>JAHHGT010000001.1 GCA_019359745.1 Aphanothece saxicola GSE-SYN-MK-01-06B | reverse complement strand
GTATCACTGGTGGCTCCGCTTCCATCACGGGCAACTTCAGCGCCGAAGAGGCCCGTGACCTGGAAGTCCAGCTGCGGGGTGGCTCCCTGCCCCTGCCGGTGAAGATCGTCGAGGTGCGCACGGTCGGCCCCTCGCTCGGGGCCGAGAACATCCGCTCCAGCCTGGTGGCGGGCCTCTCGGGCCTGGTGCTGGTGGCCGTGTTCATGGCGGTGGTGTATCGCCTGCCCGGGATCGTGGCGGTGGTGGCCCTGAGCCTCTATGCCCTGTTCAACCTGGCGATCTACGCCCTGATCCCTGTCACCCTGACCCTTCCCGGCATTGCCGGCTTCATCCTCTCGGTGGGGATCGCCGTGGACGCGAACGTGCTGATCTTTGAGCGCATCAAGGAGGAACTGCGCGGCGGCAACACCCTGATCCGTTCCATCGACACGGGATTTTCCCTGGCCTTTTCCTCGATCTTCGACGGCCACGCCACTGGCTTGATCAGCTGCGCAGCCCTGTTTTTCCTGGGCACCGGCCTGGTCAAGGGTTTCGCCGTCACCCTGGCGATCGGTCTGCTGCTGAGCCTGTTCACCGCCCTCACCTGCACCCGAACCCTGCTGCGCCTGTTGATGAGCTATCCCGCCCTGCGGCGCCCCACCTACTTCCTGCCTGCCCGCCAGCTGCCCCCCGCCAAGTCCGGTGCGGCCCAGGCGGGTCTGGCCTGAATGACTGCCATGACCCCTGCCCCTACCCCCCGTTTCCGCATCAGCCGCTACCGGCGCCTGGCCTGGCTGGGATCGGCCCTGGCCTGCGGATTGAGTGTGCTGGGCCTGGCGCTCTGCTGGCTGAACCCGGCCATCCACGCACCCCTGCGACCCGGCCTCGATTTCACCGGCGGCACCCAGGTGCAGGTGGAGCGCGATTGTGCCCCCTGCACGGCGATCACCGCCGCCGAGATTCGCCAGGGTCTGGGCGGCCTCAACCTGCCCTCCTCCGAGGGTGATCGCGCCCCCAACCTGGGCAGTGCCTCCGTTCAGGTGCTGGATAGCGGCCGCTCCCTGCTGCTGCGCCTGCCGGCCCTTGAGGCCGAGCAGAGCTCGGCCCTGGTCGATGACCTGGCGAACAAGTTCGGCCCACTGCTCAAGAGCGGCACGTCGGTGAACACGATCGGCCCCACCCTCGGCTCGCGCCTGCTGCGGGGCAGCCTCATCTCCCTGCTGGTCAGCTTCGTGGGGATTTCGGTGTACATCTCCTTCAGCTACAGCGGCATTTTCGCTGCCCTGGCCCTGCTGTGTCTGGCCCATGACGTGCTGATCACCTGCGGCCTGTTCGCCTGGCTGGGCCTGCTCCAGGGCATCGAAGTGGATTCCCTGTTTGCCGTTTCCCTGATCACGATCGCCGGCTATTCGGTCAACGACACGGTGGTGGTCTACGACCGGATCCGGGAACAGCGCCGCACCCTGGGGGACCTTTCCCTGGTGGATCAGGTGGACGTGGCCGTGGATGCCACCCTCACCCGCTCGCTCTACACCTCCTTCACCACCCTGTTGCCCCTGGTGGCCCTGATCTTCTTCGGCGGCAGCACCCTGTTCTGGTTCTCGGTGGCCCTCACCGTGGGCATCGCCGTCGGCAGCTGGTCGAGCATCGGTGTGGCGCCCACCCTGCTGCCCCTGCTGTCGAAACGATGAGCGGCCAGGAACGCGTCGAGCGGGGCAGGCATGGCTGGCCCATGCTGCCGCTGGTGTTGCTGGTGCTGGCCCTGATCGACCTGCGGGTGGAGTTGATCCTGCTTTGGGACCACCTCACCGTGACGTCCCTCACCGCGGCTGTCCGCTCCCATCTGCTGGCCGTGGCGGTGCTGGTGGCCCAGCCGTCCCTCTGGCACCACTACCGCCGCTCCCATCGCTGAGGCCTTCCGTCCTGAAAGGATGGGTCCATGGTCAGGTCTGATCCCAGCGGTCCATCACGTCGCGCACGAGCACTTCTTCGCAGGCCACCTGCAGCACCACCACCAGGGGCAGGGCCAGAAGCAGGCCGGGCAACCCCAGCAGGGCCCCCAGACTCAGCTGGGCCATCAGGGCGACGGTGGGCAGCAGGTTGACGGTGCGGCTCAGCAGCAGGGGAGTCAGCAGGAAGGCTTCGCCGTTCTGCAGCAGCAGCCGCAGCACGAGCACCTGGACCACCTTCGATGGAGAGATCAGCAGGGCGACGGCCAATGGCAGCAGGGTGGCGGCCGTCGGGCCGATGGTGGGCACGAAGGTCAGCAGGCCGCAGACCAGGCCGCTGAGCAGCGCCAGGGGCACCTGCAGCACCGCCAGGCCCGCCCAGGTGGTGAGGAAGACCACGGTGCCGGAGATGGTCATCCCTGACAGCCAGCCACCGAGGGCTTCGCGGCATTCGCCCAGCAACTGCTCCATGCGCCGCCGGTAGAAGCGGGGTGTGGCGGCGATCACCAGGCGCTGGTGGCTGACCGGATCCAGCGCCATCAGGACCGCCAGCAGCAGCATCAGCAGCAGCTGGATCGTGCTGTTGGCGGCGCCACCCGCCACGCCGAGCAGCTGGCTGCCCAGGGGCTGGAGCCGGTCCCAGAGGGTTCCGTCGTCCAGCTGTCTCTCCAGGTCGCGCAGCAGGGGGGTCCTGGGCGCGATGTCGCCGAGCCGCTGGATCAACTGGGGGACCAGCTGGCTGAACTGGCGGATCTGGTCGATCAGCTCCGGCAGCAGCAGATGTCCCAGCAGCCAGCCGATCACGAGCAGACCCAGCAGCACCAGGGACAGGGCTGCCCCCCGGTTCAGACGGGTGAGCCGCCGCAGCAGGCTGGTGGGCACATCCAGCGCCACCGCCAGCACCACGGCGCCGAAGAGAATCAGCAGCACCCAGCGCAGTTCCCAGAGCAGCAGGAACAACGCCACCAGGGCCAGGGCCCCGAGCAGGGTGCGTGCCTTCATGTCTGCTGGCGCTCCCGCTTCCAGGGATCGAGGATGTCATGAATCAGCACATCCCGCAGCAGCACCTGCAGACACACCGCCAGCGGCAGGGCCAGCAGCAGGCCGAGGGGGCCGAACAGCAGGGTGAACAGGAGCTGGGCGGTGAGGGTCAGGCCCGGCAGCAGCTGCAACTGATGGTGCATCACCGAGGGGGTGATGACATAGCTCTCGAGGTTCTGGATCACCACATAAACCACCAGCACGGCCACGGCTTTCCAGGGGGCATCCAGGAGCGCCACTGACATCGGGAAGATCGTGCTGAGCGTCGGCCCCACGTTGGGGATGACGTTGAGCAGGCCGGCCAGCAGCGCATTGGCCGCCACCAGCTTCACCCCCAGCACGGACAGGCCGATGGCCGCCAGCAGGCCCACGCAGAGGGAGCTGATCAGCACCCCCACCATCCAGCTGCTCAGGGCGGTACCGCAGGTCACCAGCACCTGGCGCAGGCGCCGCCGGTAGAAGGAGGGCGCCAGCAGCAGCAGGGCCTCCCGGTAGCCGGTGGGCTGGGCGGCGACCATCAGGGAGACGACCACCACGAACAGGGTCTGGAGCAGACCGGCGCCAAGATTGCCGGCCACGCCCACCAGGCCAATCGCCCCACCGCCGAGGCGGCCCAGCAGGTCGGGGGGCAGGGTGGCGGGAATCGAGAGGGTGGATTTGAGCCAGTCCAGGTTGCCGTCCCTGCGGCCGTACACCATCTGAGACGCCCCCTCGAGGGCGTTGCGCACCAGTTTCAACAGTTCCGCCCAGGCCCGCGGCACCTGCTGCACCAGTTCGCGGAACTCGGCGATGAAGGGGGGGATCACGACCGTGGCCACCAACAGCACCACCAGCGTCACCAGCAGCAGGGCCAGGAGCAGGGCGATGGGCCTGACCACGCCGAGGCGCTCCCGGATGGCGCCCACCAGGGTGCACAGGGCCATGGCGAGCACCACGGCGGCGAACAGCAGGATCAGGGCGTCACGCAGGCTCCACAGCAGAAGCAGCGACGCCAGCAGGGCCACCAGGCCCAGCCACTGGCCGAACTTCAAACCTCCTCCTGGCCCTCCTCGGCCGGCTCGTCACCCTGGCCGGCAAATCCGAGACCATGGCCGTCGGCATAGCGCTGGGCGAAGCGCATGAAGCGCTCGAAATCGGCGGTGCTCTTCCAGGTGTAGGTGGCTTCCAGGGCGCTGGCCTTGCCGTTGACGAAGCGGGCCTTCACCTCCCGGGTCACCATCTCGCCCTCCTCATCAAGCATGAACATGCCGGTGATGTCGCCCACCGCCTGGGGGGCCAGGGCCTCGGGCTCCTCGAACACGAAGGTGGCCTGGCCGGTGCGGCCATCCCGGGATCGGGTCAAGCGGATGTCGGGCACGACCGTCTCGTCCACCCCGCGGAAGAACTGAATGGCGGCGGCCATGGCACTCGCTGAAAAGGGGACTTTAGGCAGAGCCTGAACCCGCCCCCCACGCCCAGGGATCCAGTGCCCATCGGCCCTGACATAGTGGGATCCACCATGCTGCCTTCCCGGCTGGTTGTTTTCCCATGCTTTCCGGTCCTCCGGTTTCCAGCACCGTTGATGCCGATCAGCTGCTGGAGCGCTTCCTGGCAGGCTCGGCCCGTCAGCGCCGCAGTCTCCTGGGCCCGCTCGAACAGGCCGGCTCCGACCTGCTGGATCGGATCCCGGACCGGCTCGACCGGCTCGATGCCACCGGTGACGACTGGGCCGCCGGCCATCTGATCCAGCTGCTGCTGGCCTGCGGGGAAACAGGCCGGCAGGAGGCCTGGCTGGCGCGCCACCCGGACGGCTGGCTGGCTGTCGCCAGCGTCGCCGGCCTCGACTACGCGCCGCTGCAACAGCAGCTGATGCGGCAGGCCTTCGAGGCGGCCGATCGCCTCACCAGCGAGCACCTGCGCCAGCTGGCCGGAGAGGCGGCCCTGCGCCGCGGCTACGTCTATTACAGCGAGGTTGCGGCGATGCCAGCCACCGACCTCACCAGCCTCGACCGTCTCTGGTGCTGCTACTCCCAGGGGCGTTTCGGCTTCTCGGTCCAGGCCCGCCTGCTGCAGGTGTGTCAGGGGCAGTGGGATCGGCTCTGGCCCCGGCTCGGCTGGAAGAGCAACGGGACCTGGACCCGCTACCCGGGGTCCTTCCAGTGGTCCTTGGAAGCGCCGGAGGGTCACATGCCCCTGATCAACCAGCTGCGGGGCGTGCGGTTGATGGACGCGGTTCTGCAACATCCCGCCATACAGGCCCGCCTGGGGGAGGCGCCAGCCGGGCGTGCGCGTTAGGTTCCGGTGAGGCGAACTGGAATTCCTGCTGCATGCAGCTCCGCTGGGCCGACTACATCACCCCCTCCACCCTGCAGCTGGCCCCGCTGGTGGAGTTGCTGCTTGAACCCATTGGCTGCGCGCTCCGCCAGGCGGAACTGCAGCTCGGTCTGCAGGAGGCCCTGGTCAATGCCGTCCGCCACGGCAATGGCTGTGATCCCGGCAAGTGCCTGAGGGTCCGCCGCATCGTCACCCCCCGCTGGGTGATCTGGCAGGTGCAGGACGAAGGCCCGGGGCTTCCGCCCCATGCCCGTCGCAGTGCCCTGCCCTGCCAGCAGGACGCCCCATCTGGTCGGGGCCTGTTCCTCATTCACCACTGTTTTGATGACGTGCGTTGGAGCAGCCGGGGCAACCGGCTGCAGCTGGCGGCACGGCGGGCGGTGGTCAGCGGCCGTGGGTCGGACAGCCCGGATCGCTGATCTCCGCCCGCAGCCAGGCCTGGGCGTTCTCCAGCAGGGCGATGGCGCTGTGCCGACCTTCGCTGGCCGCCCGTGCGGCCGGCTCGTCGGCGGCCAGAAGCTGCACCAGGGCTGCCGCCACCTGTTCGGCCGCACGCCGGGAGCGCTGGTGCTTGAGGGCATGCCAGTCCCGATCACCGATGCTGAGCTGGCGATGCAGGCGTTCGGCCAGGGGCAGGGCCTCCGGCGGCCACGCGCGGTGCGACGGAATCACAACACCGGAAGGAGAAGCCGTTTCGGCTGGAGAGCTGGTGGCTTCCACTGGACGATCGGACCGCAGTGGACCCATCCTGTCGTTCCAGGCCCCGCCCTGTCGATCGCGCCGCCATGAGCCGCCTCCAGCGTCCCCGTCGCTCACCACCTCCCGGACTGCTGCACCATCTGGCTGCGGTGCTGAGCATCGCCGGCCGCCCGGGGGCCGTCGCTCCCACTGGAGTGACGCTGCGGCGGCGGCGGCAGAAGCTGGAGCTGGCCCAGCGGCTGCTGGATCCCCTCCCCACCGCCCTGCTGCCGAGCAGCCGCCACGGCGAACGTTTCTGGTCGGCCCTGCGCTGGGGGGGACTGGGGCTGCTGTTGGCCTGGCTGCTGCGTCCCTGAGTCAGGCGATGGGGTCGCTGGCGAACTCGAGGGGATGGGGCCGATGCTCCAGTTCCTCCAGTTCCAGGCGTTTGAGCGCGATCCAGTCCTCGATCAGCTCCTGGCTGAACACGCCACCGGCCAGGAGGTAGTCCTGGTCGGCGGCGAGGGCCGCCAGGGATCCGCCCAGGTCGGTGGGCAGGCTGGCGCCATCAGCCGGGGCGGTGGCGGCGGTGGCGGTGGCGGGCTCCAGATCGCCGGGGGATCCGGGATCGCTCTGGCGGCGCACGCCATCGAGCCCGGCCATCAGCATGGCCGCCAAGGCCAGGTAGGGATTGGCCAGCCCGTCGGCCTGGCGCAGCACCAGCCGACGCTTGTCGGGGTCGCTGCCGCTGTCGGGAACGGCGACCACCGTCGAGGGGTCGTTCCTGGCATAGGTCAGGCGGTTCGGGGCCCCGGGGCCGCTCCGCAGCCGCCGGTAACTGTTGAGGCCTGGGTTGGTGAAAGCGGCCAGGGAAGGGCCGTGGTGCAGCAGCCCCCCCAGGTACCAACGGGCGGTCTGGGACAGGTCGCCGTAGGTGCCTTCGCCGCAGAACAGGGGCTGGCCGGCCCTCCAGAGGCTCTGGTGCACCGTCAGGCCGGCGCTGATGGGCTCCAGCGTGGGTTTCGGCAGCACGGTGGCGCTCCAGCCATGGCGCCGGGCGACGTGACGCAACGCGTAGCGGCTGACCATCAGGGCATCGGCGGCCCGCAGCAGGTCGTCACTCCCCAGGCTCAGCCCATGGAGGGGGGAGGCCGGCGCCGGCTGACTCAGGCGCGCCCGCAGGCCCAGGGCCGCCAGGGTGAGCACCAGCTCGTTGCAGAGCGCCTCAGGTGGCTCGGTGCCGTTGGCGACCTGGTCGCCACATCCCTGGGCATTGGACTGCCAGCTCCGATCGCTGAACAGGAAAAAGTCCTGCGTCACTCCGAAGCGGGCCGCATCGGCCAGGCCGCTGCCGGCCAGCAGGGCCAGGGCGCGGCCGGCCAGGGAGCGGGGACAGTGGCGGGCGTTCGCCCCGGCTCCCGCCGGCGCCTCGAAGGTGGCGATCAGGCTGAGGCTTCGGGGGGAGAGAAAGGGGTCGATCCAGGCGGTGGCGGGGTCCGGATGCAGCACCAGACCGCTGGCACGGCTGTCGAAGGCACGCCTGTCGAAGGGATGGCTGTCGGGGCAAAGACCCCGCTGGAAGGCCCCGTCGCCGAACTGGTGGGCCTCCAGGCTGAACGAGTGCCAGCGCCCCTGCAGGTCACTCACCTTGAGGTCGATGCGCTCGATGCCGTCCTCCCCGAGGCGGCGCAGGACGTCCTGGGCGGAGGTGGCCATGGCGGGGGTGGTTGGGAAGGCTGCCGCCACGATGGTGCCCCCCCCGGCGGGCCGGTGGCCGCGTAACCGTTTCTGTCAGATTCCCCAGAACCAGCCGCAGGACAGGAATCTGGCGGATTGCGAGTGCTACCTTCCGCTGCAGGTGCGTCGATCCGTTTCGTCCATGCGAGATGCCATCACCGGTCTGATCGGTCGCTACGACCAGCTGGGCCGCTATTTCGATCGTTCCGCGATCGATCGGATCGATGCCTATTACGGCCAGGCGGAGTTGCGACTCGCCGCCGTCGAGCTGATCAACCGGGAAGCGGCCGTCATCGTGCGCGAGGCGGCCCAGCGCCTCTGGCTTGAGGACCCCGAGCTGCTCCTCCCCGGTGGCAACGCCTACACCACCAGGCGCCTGTCGGCCTGCCTGCGTGACATGGACTACTTCCTCCGCTACGCCAGCTATGCCTTGGTGGCGGACGATTTCACCATCCTCGACGAGCGCGTTCTCAACGGGCTGGATGACACCTACAAGAGCCTGGGTGTCCCCACCGGACCGACCGTCCGCAGCATCGCCCTGCTCGGCGAGGTGATCGCCGAAATGTTGGCCGACGCCGGCCTGGTGGACACCGGCCTGGTTCGGGCCCCCTTCGAGCACCTCTGCCGCGGCCTCTCCTCCAGCAACGTCCGCGCCCGCTGAGCGGCCGTTCCCTAGTCTCAGATCACTTCTGCCGCTCCGCCAGGTCTTGCCTCTTCTCCCAGTGCCTCCCACCGTCAGCAGCACCCACAGGCTCGCTCTGGATCCCATCGCCACCCCGGAGCGGTTGCTGCTGGGCCCTGGCCCTTCCAACGCCCACCCCACGGTGCTTCAGGCCCTGGCCCGGATGCCGATCGGGCACCTCGATCCCCTCTACATCGAGCTGATGGGGGAGGTGCAGGAGTTGCTCCGCTACGCCTGGCAGACCGACAACCGGCTCACCATCCCGATGAGCGGCACCGGCAGCGCCGCCATGGAAGCCACCCTGGCCAACACCATCGAGCCCGGCGACAAGGTGCTGGTGGCCGTCATGGGCTACTTCGGCCAGCGTCTGGTCGACATGGCCGGCCGCTACCGGGCCGATGTGGTCACGATCGAGCGGCCCTGGGGAGAGGCCTTTGCTCTGCATGAACTGGAAGCTGCCCTGATCACCCACAAGCCCACCATCCTGGCGATGGTGCATGCCGAAACCTCCACCGGCGTGTGTCAGCCGATGGACGGCATCGGTGACCTCTGCCGGCAGCACGACTGCCTGCTGCTGCTCGACACGGTCACCTCGCTTGGGGCGGTGCCGCTGCACATCGATGCCTGGAAGGTGGATCTGGCCTACAGCTGCAGCCAGAAGGGGCTCAGCTGCCCTCCCGGCCTGGGCCCCTTCACGATGGGTCCGCGGGCCGAGGCCAAGCTGGCCGCCCGCTCCGGCAAGGTGCCCAACTGGTACCTGGATGTCTCCCTGCTCAACAAGTACTGGGGCAGCGACCGGGTGTACCACCACACCGCACCGGTGAACATGAACTTCGGCATGCGCGAAGCCCTGCGGCTTCTGGCCGAAGAGGGTCTGGAGGCTGCCTGGGCGCGCCACCGCAGCAATGCCGAGCGCCTCTGGGCCGGTCTGGAGCGGCTGGGCCTTGAACTGCATGTCAGCGAGCCCCTGCGCCTGCCCACCCTCACCACCGTCCGCATTCCCGAGGGGGTCGACGGCAAGGCCTTCAGCCGCCATCTGCTCGATCGCTTCGGCATCGAGGTGGGCGGTGGCCTCGGCGCTCTGGCCGGCAAGGTGTGGCGCATCGGCCTGATGGGCTACAACAGCACCCCGGAGAACGTCGACCGCCTGCTCGACATTTTCGCCAGCGAACTGCCCGCCTTTCAGCCGTCCCCTGCAGCTGTGCCTGCCGCCATCGCCTGACGGGCCAGGCGCCGCTGCCGGAACCACTGCTCCAGTTGCTGGCCGGCCCGCTCGCCCCGCACCCCACTGCTGACCGCCATGTGGTGGTGGGCGCTGGGGTGGCTCGAGAGGTCGAGGCTGCCGCCGAGGGCGCCGCGCTTGGGGTCGCCGGCGGCATAGATCACCCGGCCCACCCGCGCCTGGATCAGGGCACCGGCACACATCGGACAGGGCTCAAGGGTCACCAGCAGGGTGCAGCCGTTGAAGCGCCAGTCGCCCCTCGTCGCCGCCGCCTGGCGCAGGGCCAGCAGTTCGGCATGCCCCAGGGGATCCGCCCGTCGGTGGCGGCGATTGCTGCCCCAGCCGACGCAGCGGCCGGACTCATCCAGCAGGGCGGCTGCGACGGGGATCTCCCCCCGGGCCCCGGCCGCCTCGGACAGGCGCAGGAGCCGGTCCATCCACAGCAGGCTGACGGCGTCATTCACCATCCTTTTTGTCTAGCCATCCCTCCGCCAGGGCAGACGCCAGAATGCCGAAGCCCCCACAGTCGCCGTTGGCCAGCGTCCCCCCCGCCCACCGGCCATCGCCGTCCCCACGGGACTTCGGCGCCTTCGCCGATCCCTTTCAGGTGGACCCGGCCCTGGAAGCGGTCCTGCAGCAGGCGTCCGGACTCCTCTGCCGCTGGCTTGGCCAGGCCGGCCACGGCACCCCCCTTCCCGGGTTGAGTGTGCTGCCGGCGGTGGAACCTGAGCTGGCTGGACTGGGAAGCGACAGGCTGCTGGCCGATCTGCAACTGGTCATGGAAGGGGCCTACAACCCCAACCATCCCGGCGCCCTGGCCCACCTCGATCCGCCGCCCCTGTCGGCCTCGATCGTGGCCGACCTGATCTGCGCCGGCCTGAACAACAACCTGCTGGCCGAGGAGCTCTCCCCCAGCCTCAGCCGTCTGGAGCGGGCCCTGTGCGCCTGGATGGCCGGCCGGCTTGGGCTCCCTGACGCTGCCGGGGGCGTGGCCGCCAGCGGCGGCAGCCTCAGCAACCTGATGGCCCTGGTCACCGCCCGCCATCAGCGTGGCCTGGCCTGCCGGGGCGACGCGGTGGTGCTGTGCAGCGAGGAGGCCCATGTCTCGCTGGTCAAGGCCACCGCCGTGATGGGTCTGCCGGCCGAGGCCCTGGTGCAGCTCCCGGTGACCGCTGCCGGCACGCTCGAACCCCAGGCCCTCGAGGAGCGGCTGGCGCAGCTCGATCGGGCTGGTACGCCGGTGATCGCCGTGGTGGCCACCGCCGGCACGACCGTGCGGGGCGCCCTGGATCCCCTCGAACCCATCGCGGCCCTGTGCCGGCGCTACGGCCATTGGCTGCACGTGGATGGCGCGATCGGCGCGATCTTCGCCTTCAGCGACCGATTCCGAGCCCGGCTCGCCGGTCTGGGGCTGGCCGATTCGATCACGGTCAACCCCCAGAAGCTGCTCGGCATCACCAAGACGTCCTCGCTGCTGCTGCTGGCGGATCCACGCCACCTGCAGCGGGCCTTTGCCACCGGACTGCCCTACATGGAACCGAGCTGGGGCGGCGGCCACCAGGGGGAGGCGGGTCTGCAGGGCACCAGGCCTGGTGAGATCCTCAAGCTCTGGCTGGGTCTGCGCCAACTCGGCCTCGACGGCGTGGCCGCCCTCATCGACGCTGCCGTCCAGCGCCGCATGGAGCTGGAGCAGCGGTTGCGGGCCATCGGGGGCCTGAGCCTCTGCAGCGGTCCCCTGCACCTGCTCGCCTTCCGGCCCGAGGGCTGCCAAGGGGCGCACGCGGAACGCTGGAGTGCCGCCACCCGGGCGGCCCTGCTGGCTGAGCAGTTGATGCTCTCGCGCCCCGTCTACCGGGGCCATCACCATCTCAAGGCGGTGCTGGGCAACCCCCACACCCTCCCGTACCATCTTGATCGGCTCAGCCTGGTGGTGCAGCGAAGCCTGGCGGAGCCCACCCATGGCTGAACCAGTGGCTGAACCGATGCCGGATCCGATTCCACCGAAGTCCCCCCTGAAGACGCCCCGCGGCAAGTGGGTGGCGATCCTCACAGGTGCGCTCTCGATCCTGATCGGGGTGGCCTACCTGGTGTTGATCACGGTGCTGGATTCCCGCGGTCCCCTTCAGCCGCCCCCCCCCGAGGCCCTGGTCGGGGCGGTAGCCGCCGTCTCTGGCGTTGCTGCAGAGGTTCCACCACCCTGTTGAGGGCTGTTTCCAGGAAGCTGCGCAGCATCCCCTCCCGTTTGTTGAGGTCGTATTCGCGCTGCAGCACCTCCTGCAGCCCCCCATCGCCCCAGTCCTGGTTCTGGCTGAAGTACGTGATGAAGCTGCGCCCTGCCACCCGGGTCAGCCAGGCCGCGCTGACCGCCTGAATCGCCCGGCTGACCACCAGGGCGGGCAGATTGAGACTGAGCGCCGAGGCGATCAGCCCCACGCCCCCCTTCACCAGCCCCAGACCCGCCAGGGTCCGGCCCACCGAGAGGGCCAGATCCTGGGCATTGTCGCGGCTGAGGCTGACGCCGTAGACACGGCCGATCTCCACTACCATCTGGGCGTTCACCGCGGCGGCGGCGAGCAGGTCGACGCCCGGCAGCGGGGTCACCATCACCACCCCCGCGCCGATCCACATGTAGCGATCGACGATGCTGCTGGCGTCGCTGTTCCGTTGCCGGTCCAGCAGGTCCTGGCTGGCCTGGTTGAGGCGGCGGCACTGCAGCAGCAGGTTGTCGGCGATCAGTTCCTCCCCATCGGCATGCAGAACGCTGGCGACACGGCGCAGCAGGGCCTCCACCTCCGGGGCCGGCTGCAGCGGCCGGCCACCGGGCATCGGCACACTCTGGGGAGCGGCGCTGGCGGGGATCACATCCTCGGCGGCGAGCCGGCCGGCACAGCGTTGCCGCAGCAGCGCCAGCAGGCGCCGCTCCTCCTCTTCGCCGCGCAGGTCGCACTTGTTGAGCACCAGCAGCAGCCGCTTGCCCAGCCCGGCCAGGGCCTCGAACACCTCCATCTCACTGGCGCGCAGGTCGCCATCCAGCACCAGCAGGAGCAGATCGGCCCTGGCGGCCAGTCCCCGGGCCAGCCGCTCCCGCTCCCGGCCTTCCCGGCCCGCTTCGAGGATCCCCGGGGTGTCCTCCAGGATCACGGCGCGGGGCAGATCCCGCAGCCGCAGGCGGTAGCGGCTGGCGGCGGTGGTCGAACCCATCGGCGCGCCCACCTCCCCCACCAGCTCCTGCAGCAGGGCGCGGATGAGCGAGGTCTTGCCGGCCGAGCCGGTGCCGAACACGACGATCACCAGGTCGCCCCGTTCCAGTTCCGCCTCCATGCGCTGCCGTTCCTGGCGCAGGGCTTCGCGCTCCACCGCGTGGCGCACCTTCTCCAGGGTGCGGTCAATGGCGCCCAGGTTTTGCTGGGCCGCCTCCCGGCGGCTGGAGGGCACCGCCGCGGTGACGGCCTTGCCTGCCGCCGACCGGCCAGGGCGACGCAGCCGCTGCAACCAGGGCCAGCCGACCTGGGCCAGGGCCAGCAGCAACGCCACCAGGACCACGAGCATCAGCGGCCCCACCATCCAGTAGGGCAGCCAGGTGCTCAGGGTCCACTGCAGCTGCTGGACCGCCTGCAGCACCATGCCAAGCACCACCAACGCCAGCAGACCCAGCAGGATCCAGATCCAGAGGCGTTGGGGCAGCTTCATGACCCCGGTGGGGCGGAGCGCACGATCTCGCCGAACAGGGAGCCTGCCAGGGCGCTGCTGGCGGCGGTGGGGCTGTTGTCATCGTTGCCCAGCCAGATGCCGATCACCCACTGGCGCCTGGGCGCATAGCCCACGAACAGCAGGTCCCGGCCCTCGTTGGTGGTGCCGGTCTTGCCCCAGCTGCCGGCGCCCACGTAGGCGGCGCTGCCGGTGCCGCCGCTGACCACCGCTTCGAGCAGGGTTCGCATCGCCTTGGCGGTGGCGGAGCTCATCACCCGGCGGCCGGGGCTGGTGACGGCCCGGGAGCTGCCGGCGGAGGCCCGGCAATCGGCTCCGCCCGAGGCGGCGCAGGCTTCGGCGTCGGTGAGTCGCCGGATTGTGGTGGGCGCTCGCCAGAGCCCATCGGCGGCAACGGTGGCATAGGCAGCCGTGAGCTCCAGCAGGGTCACTTCGCTCTGGCCCAGGGCCAGCCCTGGCACCGGGGCCAGGGGACTGGTGAAGCCCAGATCCCGGCCCTTGCTGACGACGGCGTCGAGGCCATCTTTACGGGCCAGGCGCAGGGCGGCGGTGTTGCTGCTGATCGCCAGGGCCTGGCGCAGGCTGAGGCTGCCGCCACAGCCGCTGGTGAAGTGCTGGCCGCCCCAGTCCAGGGGCCCGCAGCCGATCCGGTCGCCGGGCCGGGCGCCCCGCTCCAGGGCCACCACGTAGGGGACGAGCTTGAAGGTGCTGCCGGGCTGGCGCAGGGCCATCGAGGCTCGGTTGAACTGGCTCTGCAGGTAGTCCCGACCGCCGGCGATGGCGCGGATACCCCCCGTGCGGCTGTCGATCACCACCACCGCCCCCTGGCTCACCCCCAGGGATCGGCTGGCATCGATGCGCTGCCGCAGCACCAGCTCCACCCGCTCCTGCAGCAGGGGATCGAGGTGGGTATCGATCAGGAAGTTGCCTTCGGCGGCCACCTCCTTGCCCACCAGGTTCTCCAGGTCGCGGCGCACCTGGTCGGTGTAGAAGGGGGCCCCGCGCTGCTGGGCGGAGCGGCAGGCATCCGGCGCCAGCCGGATCGGTTGGCGCCGGGCCCGCCGGGCCTGATCGGCGCTGATCCGGTTGGACGCGGCCATCTTGTCGAGCACCTGGTTGCGGGAGGCCAGGGCGGCCGTGGGATCGATGCAGGGGTCATAGCCGTTCGGGGAGGGCAGCAGGCCCACCAGCAGGGCGGCCTCCTCGAGTTTCAGGGCCGCTGCCGGCCGGCCGAAGAAGCGCCGGGAGGCATCCTCGAAGCCCCAGACGGCGCCGAGATAGACCCGGTTGAGGTAGCTCAGCAGCAGGTCCTGCTTGCTGAAGCGCGCCTCCAGCTGCAGGGCCACCAGCAGCTCGCGCCACTTGCGCCCCAGGGTTTCCCCCTGTCCCACCTGCTCCGGGTAAAGGCTGCGGGCCATCTGCTGGGTCAGGGTGCTGCCGCCTTCCAGCACCCGGCCGCCGAGCAGGTTGGTGAGCAGGGCGCGGGCGGTGCCGATCGGATCCACGCCCGGATGCCACCAGAAGCGGTTGTCCTCACTGGCGAGCAGCGCATCGATCAGCACGGGGGGATAGGCGTCCAGGTCGGGGAGTTCGCGGCGCTTGCGATCGGCCACGGACGCCACGGGCCGGTTGCTGCGGTCGTAGAGGAGCAGCGGACCCCGCACCGTCGCCAGGCTGCCCCGGGTGGGCACCTGCAGCAGGGACAGGGCCAGGAGCAGGCCGCCGGCACCGGCCACGGCCACCGCGACCCGCGCTCCCCAGCGCCCGATCCAGGACCGGCGCAGGCCCCGTTCAGGCGCGAACAGCAGCGTGGGCAGGTCCGCCTGATCGGCGGGCCCGAAACGCACCTGATCCCCTTGGCGCAGCACCAGCTCCCGCACCCGGCGGCCCTGCCACCAGAGCCCGTTGGTGGAGCCGGCGTCGCTCAGCAACCAATGGCCGCCGTGGTTTTCCAGCAGGGCATGGTGGCGGCTCACGGCCGTGTGGTCGATGACGATGCTGTTGTCGCTGGCGCGGCCGATCCGGTAGAGACTGCCGTGCAGGGGGTGGCTCTGCTCCGGCAGGCCGGGTCGCAGCACCCTCAGCTGGGGACCTGCGGCGGGGGAGCGGGGCCGCAGCCGCCGCTCCAGCCCCTCAAGGATGGCGGTCGGCATGGGGTCGCAACAGGTCGATGAGGAAACACGCGACGGCCAGGTTGATGGCCACGTCGGCGAGGTTGAAGATCGGGAAATGGATCGGGACGAATTCCAGGAAATCCACCACCGCCCCATAGCGCCAGCGGTCGATGCCGTTGCCTAGGGCCCCTCCGAGCAGCAGTCCCAGGGCCAGGCCGCTCCACAGGCCGGCGGGAGGGCGCCAGACGATCCAGACCAGCAGACCAGCGCTCACAAGGGCGCTCACCAGGCCCAGCTGGATCGTCGCCCCGGTGAACAGGCTGAAGGCGGCCCCTGTGTTGCTGACCCGCTGCAGTTGGAGCAGGCCAGGCAGCAGCGGGCGGATGCTGCCACTGGCGAGGTAGTCAAGGGCCCAGGCCTTGCTCACCTGATCGAGCAGCAGGGCAAGGACCGCCAGCAGCACGATCCCCAGCCGCCGCCGCAGCGGACGGGCCATCACGAGGGCACCAGCAGCACCCGGCGCAGCAACCAGCCCAGCAGGCCGGCGGCGCAGCAGAGCAGGAGCTGGGGCAGCAGGGCCAGGCTGTAGCCCACCACCAGGGTGAGCGTGTCACCCCCCCAGCGGCCGGCCAGGCTGCCCAGCAGCAGGTTGGTGAGGCCGCAGAGATGCAGCACCACCAGGCCGATGGCGGCGGCCCCGGCGAGGGTGAGGGGATCGTCCATGCCCGGCTGGCGCGCCAACTTGCCGGTGATCCAGGCGGCCGGCAGGAAGCCCGCCAGGTAGCCGAAGCCCGGATCCAGCAGGTAGCCGACCCCTCCACCCTCGTGGAACACCGGCAGCTGGAACAGACCGACGCTGAGATAGGCCACGGCCGCCAGGGTCGCACTGCGGGGTCCGCAGACCAGGGCGCTCAGCAGCAGCGCCGGCACCTGCAGGGTGATGCCCAGGGGCCGCACGCCCCAGCCACCGGCCTCGTGAACCGGAAAGGCCGCCGGCACCAGACCGCCGACAAGGATGAGCAGGAGGCCGGCGATCGCTCCGCTCCAGGTGGCAAGGGCCCGCAATGAACCGTCCGTGGCTGGCGCCCATCCTGCTCCAGCTAGGTTCGGCTGAGAAGGGCCCCCAGGCCGCTGGAGCGCCGTACCGATGCCGGACCTCACCCCCACCGATCCCGCGCCAGGGGAGGGTGTGCCGTTGGAGGCGCCGGCGGCGATCCATCTGGGCGATGCCGTGCGGCTGCGCCAGCCCCTGCGTTACCTCAAGACCGCCGACCCGATGCCGATGCTGCGTCCCCCGGATCTGGTGGATCCGGGGGAAGTGGGCCGGGTCGTGGAAATCCGGGCCCTGGAGCTGAGGGCCATCCGTTTCCGCCGCGGCACCTTCCTGATCAACCTCTCCGATCTGGAACCGGCTCCTGCGGACCGCTGAGTCCATGGCTCCGCCAGGCCTGGTGCGCCCGCTCCAGGGCCGGGGCCGGTCCCACCAGGCTCAGGCTGGGGGCGGGCAGCCAGCGGCGGGCCGCCGCCCTCAGATCCTCTGGGCTGAGTCCGGGAGCCCGCTCCATCACCTGGCGCACATGGTCGGAGGGCAGGCCCTGGCTGAGCACCAGGGCCTGGCGTTCAGCGATCTGGGAGCAGGTCTGGCGGCCCATGGCGTCCTGCCCCTGGAACTTGGCCAGGGCCAGCAGCCGTGAGCCCTCGTCCAGGGTCTCCTCCAGGAGCCGCTGCCACTCCTCCAGCAGGCAGGTGGTGGCCTCGGCCACCCGCTCCGCCGACGTGGACAGGTGCATGACAAAGGGCGGACCGCCGGAATAGGCCGGCAGGTGCACGCCGACGTCGTAGGCCAGACCGCGCTCCTCCCGCATGGTGATGAACAGGCGGCTGGACATGCCGAGGCCCAGGTGCGCCTGCAGCAGCCGCAGGGCCAGGGCGTCGGGATGGGCCAGGGGAACGGTCGCGGCCCCCAGCATCAGCACCACCTGTTCCGTGTCCTGCACCTGCTGGCCAAAGTGCCCCGTGGCCCGTGGTGGACCGGCGAAGGCCTGCGGCCGGGGGGCATGGGTGCTCCAGGGGGACACCACCAGTTCCCGCTCCAGGGCCGCCTCCAGGGAGGAAGGGGCGTCGCCACAGAGCACGAGCACGGCCCCGTCAGCCCCGAGGCTCTCCACCAGCGGGCGCAGGTCCTCCGGTCCGAGACCGGCCAGCTCGGCCTCGATTCCAAGGGGGTCATGGCCGTAGGGGCCGTCGCCGTAGAGCAGGCGACGCAGCTGGTCGTGGGCCAGCTGGAAGGGGTCCTCCTTCTGGCGCTGCAGCAGTTGCAGGTTGAGCTGGCGTTCGATCGCCACCTGCTCGGGCTCCAGCCGCGGCCGCCGCACCATCGCCAGCAGCAGCGGCACCAGGGTGGGGGCGTCGTCGGCGGCACATTTCAGGGCCAGCACCAGACCGTCCTCATGGGCCTCCACCCGCAGGGCGGCGCCGGCCCCTTCGACGCAATCGGCCAGGGCCTCGGCATCCAGCTCGCCGCAGCCCCGGGTCATGCTGCCGGCCAGCAGCTGGTGGGCACCCCGGCCTCCGGCCGGATCCCGGCCGCTGCCGCCCGGAATCGCCAGACGGGCCGCCAGGATCGCCGGGCCGGGCCGGTGCAGGATCCGCAGGGGCAGACCTCCGTCCAGGGTGCGGTTGTTCTCGGAGCTGGCAGGCGTGGCGAGGCTCATGCCGGCACCGCCTCGAGCAGGCAGGCCCGGGCCGGATCCAGCAGGTCCAGCATCTGCTCCTGGAGCCGGTCTGGCGACCACCGGTCCAGCAACGCCAGGGGCTGGTCGAGGGGCTGACGCCGTCCCCAGAGGCGGCTGCTGCCGATCAGGGAGGCCACGCCGCCGGGGGATTCCAGGGAAAAGCGATAGCCGTTGGCGACCAGGCGGCGCGCCCGCCACCAGTCCTGCTCGCCGAGACGCTCCTGGCGCAGCTCCTGCCACACCTGGGTGATGGCCCCCCGCACCGCGCCCAGGTCCTCCTCGTCGCAGACCGCCTCCAGCAGGGCGAAGCTGCCGCCCTCCATCGCGTGCAGGTCCAGGTCAATGCTCTCGACGATCTGAAGCTGCTCCCGCAGGCGGTCGACCAGACGGCTGCGGCGTCCCTCCGCCAGCACGGTGGTGGCCAGATCCGCGCCCACCAGCCCCTCCACATCGCTGGCGGCCGGCAGCCACCAGAGCATCAGCAGTCGGGAGGCCTCCAGCCGCGGCACGGCCAGTCGGTGCACCCCCGGGGTGACGCGAAGGGTCGCCGGGGCCATCGCCGCGCTGGTGGTCGCCAGGGCCGCGAGGGGGCCCGCAGCGGCCCGCGCCAGCAGATCCCCATCCGCCACGGCGCCGCTGAGGGCCAGGACGCAACGGCCGGCGGCGTACTGGCGCTGATGGAAGGCCGCCATGGCGGCCGGGTCGTGGGCCACCAGGGCCTCGCGACGGCCCAGGATCGGCAGGCCATAGGGGTGATCGGGGCAGGCCAGGGAGAGCAGGCGCTGAATGGCCACCTCCTCGGGTTGATCCTCGCTCTGGGCCAGTTCCTCCAGAACCACCTGCCTCTCCATGGCGAAGCTGTCGGGGTCGAGGCGGGGCTGCAGCACCAGATCCATCAGCAGATCGAGGGCTTCGGCGGCCCCCTCCGGCGGCATCAGGGCGTGGAAGTGGACATCGTCGAAGCCGGTGGCGGCATTGCTGCTGCCCCCCAGGGCCTCGATGCGGCGATCGAACTCCCCGGCCGCCAGCCCGTCACTGCCCTTGAACACCATGTGCTCGAGGAAATGGGCCATGCCGCTCTCGGCCGGGTTCTCGAAGGCGCTGCCGGCCCGGCACCAGAAGTCGAGACAGACCAGGGGGGCGTCCTCCAGTTCGAGCTGCACCAGTTCGACGCCATTGGCGAGGGTGTGGCCGACGGGGTCGGCCAGCCCGGGCAGCAAGGACCCGCAACAACCCAGGGACACACTCACGGACGCATGGCAGGATCCGCATTCTGCTGTCATGAGTGTCGATGGGTGAGGTCGCTCCGGCCGGAGACGGTGGCATCCACCCCCTGGTGGATGGTCTGGCGGAGCGGATCCGCCTCTGTCGCAACGCGCTGCCGGATCTCGCCCCCCTGGGGATCGATCCCGACCTGGAGGCCATCAGCGGCAGTCTGGACGGGGATGCCCTGTTCATCCGCAATGAGGTGCACCGCTGCCGGGGCCTGCGCAAGCTGCACCTGGAGACGGCCCGCCTCGGGGCCGGACTGCAGATCCTTCACTGTGTGTTCTTTCCCGATCCCCGCCACGATCTGCCGGTGTTCGGTGCCGACATCGTGGCGGGCAAGGCCGGGGTGAGTGCCGCCATCGTCGACCTCTCGCCGGTCGGGGAGGCGCTGCCGGAGGGGATCGCCGCGGGCCTGGCCGCCCGCGCCCGTCCGAGCTTCGAGCAGGTGCGGGAGTTACCGCCCTGGGGCTCGATCTTCTCCCCCCATGTGCTGTTCGTGCGGCCGGTGTCGCCAGCGGAGGAGCAGGGGTTCGTCGAAGAGGTCGCCAGCTTCCTCGGCGTGCTCGCCGAAGCCGCCAGCGTGAGCCCTTCCCAAGCCCATGACCATCCGGCTACGGTTGCCCGATGGCAAGGGCAGCTGAGGTATTGCAAGCAACAGAAACAAAACGACAAGACCCGGAGGGTTCTGGAGAAGGCGTTCAACCCCCAGTGGGCGGATCGCTACATCGAAGACCTGCTCTTCGACGACCCACCGGCCCCTGGCGCAACGGCCTGATCCTCGCCGGCGTGGCCGGCCTGGTGGTCGGTGGGGTCGTGCTGGTTCAACGCCTGCAGCCCGCCAAGGCCCCTGTGGCCGCCGTGGCCAGGAAGCCTGCCCCGGTGGAGGCCGTGGCGGCCCTGGGCCAGCTGGAACCTGACGGCGATGTGCGCGTTTTGGCGGCTCCGATCACCGGCATCGGCGGCAGCCCCCGCATCACCGAACTGCTGGTGGCCGAGGGCGACCGGGTCCAGGCCGGCCAGCTGCTGGCACGCTTCGACAACCAGCCGCTGCAGCGGGCGGAGCTGTCCCTGATCCGCACCCGCATCGCCAACCTTGGCCGCCGGCTCACGATCCAGAGCCGGGACCTGGCGCGCTACCGCAAGCTGGCCAGCGACGGGGCCTATTCGGCCGCCGATCTCGATGTGCTCGAGCAGCGCACCCTGGAGCTCCAGGGCGCGTTGCAGGAGGCCAGGGCCTCCCTGGTCAAGGCCAGCACGGATCTGGTCAACACCGAATTGCGGGCCCCGATCGACGGCACGGTGCTGCGCATCCAGTCACGCGTCGGCGAACGCCCCGGCGACAAGGGCATCCTCGAACTGGGGGCCAGTGACCGCATGGAAGCCTCCGTCGAGGTCTATGAGAGCGATATCGACCGGGTGCGGCTCGGCCAGGCCGTGACCCTCACCAGTGAGAACGGCGGCTTCGACGGCACCCTCAGGGGAACGGTGCGGCGCATCAGCCCCCAGGTGCGCCAGCGGGAGGTGCTCTCCACCGACCCCACCGGTGATGCCGATGCCCGCGTCGTGGAGGTACGGGTGCGTCTCGATCCCAGTGATGGGGCCAAGGTCGCCTCCCTCACCGGCCTGAAGGTGATCGCCCGCCTGCAGCCATGACGTTCTGGCAGGGACGCCGGATTCCCCTGGCCTGGCTGCTGCTCACCCGCCAGCCGATGCGGCTGGCCGTGGCCCTGGCCGGGATCACCTTCGCGGGGATCCTGATGTTCATGCAGCTGGGCTTCCGCGATGCCCTGTTCGACTCCAGCATCACGGTGCACAAGCTGTTCGACACCGATCTGGTGTTGCTCAGCCCGCGCACCAAGAGCTCGATCAGCATGACCGGCTTTCCCCAGCGCCGGCTGGTGCAGGCCATGGCCGATCCGGACGTGACCGGCACCACGCCGGTGCACTGGAACCTGCTGCTCTGGCGCAACCCCAAAACCAAGGGCACCCGCTCGATCCTGGCCCTGGGCTTCGAGCCCCGCGATCCCCTGTTCATCGATCCGGCCGTCACCGCCCTGGCGCCGCGGCTCACCCAGAAAGGCCGGGTGCTCTTCGACGACCAGTCCCGCGACGAGTTCGGACCGGTGGCGACGTGGTTCCGTGAGGGGCGCACCGTGGAGAGCGAAGTGGCCGGCAAACGGCTGCGGGTGGCCGGCCTGTTCACCGCCGGCGCCTCCTTCGGTGCCGACGGCAACATCCTCACCAGCCGGGAAACCTTCCTCAGCCTGCTGCCCAACACCCCCCCCGGCAGCATCGAACTGGGGCTGATCCGTCTGCGGCCCGGGGCCGACCCCGCCCGGGTGGCCGAACGCCTGCGTGCCCTGCTGCCGGAGGACGTCAGCGTTCTCACCAAGCAGGGGTTCCTCGATCTGGAGATGGACTACTGGCGCAGCAGCACCGCCATCGGCTTCATCTTCACCCTCGGGGCCGCCATGGGCTTCATTGTCGGGTGCGTGATCGTCTATCAGATCCTCTATTCCGATGTCAGCGATCACCTGCCGGAGTACGCCACCCTCATGGCCATGGGCTACAGCCTGCTGACCCTCCTGGGCGTGGTGGCGCGGGAGGGCCTGCTGCTGGCGATCTTCGGCTACCTGCCCGCCTACGCCGCCGGCCAGGTGCTGTACGCCGTCATCCATGCCGCCACCAAGCTGCCGGTGGCCATGGCCGCCGATCGGGCCATCACCGTGTTCCTGATGATCCTGGTGATGTGCATGGGTTCGGCGGCGATGGCGATGCGCAAGCTGGGCGACGCCGACCCGGCGGACATCTTCTGAGCCGATGACCACCCTCCACCCCGGTTCCGCCCCCCCCACCGCCAGCACGGGCGCCGGCCCCGCCACGGTGTCGGTGCGGGGCCTCAGCCATTGGTATGGCACCGGCTCGATGGAGCGCCAGGTGCTGCAGGGCATCGACCTGGACATCCATCCCGGGGAGGTGGTGCTGCTCACGGGGCCTTCGGGGTGCGGCAAGACCACCCTGCTCACCCTGGTGGGGGCCTTGCGTCAGGTGATGGAGGGGTCGGTGACGGTGCTGGGCTGTGAGCTGAAGGGCTCCAGCCGCCACGAGCGCCAGTTGCTGCGCCGCAGCGTCGGCATGATCTTCCAGGGCCACAACCTGCTGCGCTGCCTCACTGCGGAGCAGAACGTCCAGATGGGGGCCGACCTGCTGCCGGATCTGAGCTACCGCGCCCGCCGCGACCTTTCCCGGGAATGGCTGCGCGCCGTGGGGCTGTCCGACCACCTCGGCAAGCTCCCCCACGACCTCTCCGGCGGCCAGAAGCAGCGGGTGGCGATCGCCCGGGCCCTGGCGGCCCATCCCCGCCTGCTGCTGGCCGACGAACCCACCGCCGCCCTCGACAGCCGCACCGGCCGCGAGGTGGTGGATCTGCTCAAGCGGTTGGCCCGTGATGAGGGCTGCGGGGTGCTGATGGTGACCCACGACCCGCGCATCCTCGATGTGGCGGATCGCCTGGTGCGGATGGAGGATGGCCGGCTCTGGGCCAGTGAAGCCACCCTCGGGTGATACGGCCCGGTTGATCCGGGTCCGTTGAGTAGGGTGGAACCTCACAGTCTTTTCGAAGCGCCGAAGCCCTATGTCGAAACGCAGGAACCTGAAGAAGGAAAAGCAGGAACGCAACCGGGCCTACGCCCGCAAGTTCAAGAAGCGCAAGCTGCGTAACGACGGCCGCGGTGAAGGGGCCGGCAACGGCGTGACCGGCACGGCCAACAACGGCGGCGCCGCCGACTGATCACGCCTGTCCGGTCATGGCGGCACCGGGGGGATTCGATCGGGATCCCCCTTTTTCATGGCCGCCATCCCCCATCCCCTTGCCGCTGCCTGCGGCCCTGCCACGCCCCGGACCCCGATGTTCATCAGCGTCGTCATCCCCACCTACAACCGGCTGCCGATCCTGCGCCAGTGCCTGCAGGCCCTGGAGCTCCAGGAGACCGGCGGCCCGCTGCAGGCTTATGAGGTGGTGCTGGTGGATGACGGCTCCACCGATGACACGGTGCGCTGGCTGGATGCCCATGCCACCGCCTTCCCCCACCTGCGCCTGATCCGCCAGGACCACGGCGGTCCCGCCGAAGGACGCAACCGGGGGGTGGACGAGGCCCGGGGCGACGTGATCGTCTTCATCGACAGCGACCTGGTGGTGACGGAGCGGTTCCTGCTGCACCACGCCACGGCCCTGGAGCGCGCCTGGGCGGAGAGCGGCGATCGGCTCTGCTTCACCTACGGCGCCGTGATCAACACCCACAATTTCGAGGCACCGACGGCGGAGCCCCACAAGCTGCGCGATCTCTCCTGGGCTTACTTCGCCACCGGCAACGTGGCGATCGATCGCCGGGTGCTGGAGCAGTCGGGTCTGTTCGACACCGGCTTCCGCCTGTACGGCTGGGAGGACCTGGAGCTGGGGGAACGGCTGCGCCGTATGGGGGTGCGGCTGGTGCGCTGCCCCGAAGCCGTGGGCTACCACTGGCATCCGCCCCTGAGCCTGGAGCAGATCCCGAACCTGGTGCGCGTGGAGCGGGAACGGGCCAAAATGGGTTTGGTTTTTTACCGAAAACACCCCACCTGGCGGGTGCGGTTCATCATCCAGTACACCTGGCTGCATCTGGCGTTGTGGGAGCTGCTCACCCTGGGCGGCCTGATCAACGAACGCAGCCTGCGGCCCCTGCTGCGCTGGCTGATCCGCCGTGGCCAGGCGGGTCTGGCGATGGAGCTGCTGCGGCTGCCCCTCAACCGCTTCGGGGTGCGGGCCCTCCATGCCGAAGCCCGCCAGCAGGGCCATTTGGTAGGTTGATCGGGTTATCCCAACACCGCACACCTGCATGTTTCGGGTGATCCGTTGCCTTCCCCAGGCGCGGCATCCCTGGCAGGTGGAGGCCAACCCGAAACCCCCTACAACCCAAATGGCTGTCGTCACTCTCTCCGAGATGATGGAAGCTGGTGCCCACTTCGGACACCAGACCCGTCGCTGGAATCCCAAGATGTCGCGCTACATCTATTGCGCGCGCAACGGAGTCCACATCATCGACCTCGTGCAGACCGCCGTCTGCATGAACAACGCCTACAAATGGACCCGCAGTGCCGCCCGCAGCGGCAAGCGTTTCCTGTTCGTCGGCACCAAGAAGCAGGCCTCCGAGGTGATCGCCCAGGAAGCCGCCCGCTGCGGCGCCTCCTATGTGAACCAGCGCTGGCTGGGCGGCATGCTCACCAACTGGAGCACGATGCGCGCCCGCATCGACCGCCTCAAGGACCTGGAGCGCATGGAGTCCTCCGGCGCCATCGCCATGCGGCCCAAGAAGGAAGCCGCCGTCCTGCGTCGTGAGCTCGACCGTCTGCAGAAGTACCTCGGTGGCCTGAAGAACATGCGCCGCCTGCCCGATGTTGTGGTGCTGGTGGATCAGCGCCGCGAAACCAACGCCGTGCTCGAGTGCCGCAAGCTCGACATTCCGCTCGTGTCGATGCTCGACACCAACTGCGATCCGGATCTCTGCGACGTCCCCATTCCCTGCAATGACGACGCCGTCCGCTCCGTGCAACTGGTGCTGGGCCGCCTTGCGGATGCCATCAACGAAGGCCGCCATGGAGCCCAGGATCAGCGCAGCGGCGACGACGACGCCTGAGCCCTTCTCTCCCTCCCGACCTCCCTCCCAACCCACCCATGGCTGAGATCACAGCGAAGCTCGTCAAGGAACTGCGCGACAAGACCGGCGCGGGCATGATGGACTGCAAGAAGGCCCTCACCGAGTCCGGTGGGGATGCCAGCAAAGCAGCCGAATGGCTGCGCCAGAAGGGCATCGCCACCGCCGAGAAGAAGGCCGGGCGCACGGCGGCTGAAGGGGCCGTCGGCAGCTACATCCACACCGGTGCCCGCGTCGGTGTGCTGGTGGAGGTGAACTGCGAAACCGACTTCGTGGCCCGCGGCGAGCTCTTCCAGGAGCTGGTGCGCAACGTGGCGATGCAGATCGCCGCCTGCCCCAACGTGGAGTACGTCACCACCGACGACATCCCCCCCGACGTGGCGGAGCGCGAGAAGTCCATCGAGATGGGTCGCGACGATCTCGCCGGCAAGAAGGAGGAGATGAAGGTCAAGATCGTGGCCGGGCGCATCGGCAAACGCCTCAAGGAACTAGCCCTGATGGACCAGCCCTTCATCCGCGACAACACCCAGACGGTGGGTGAGATGGTCAAGTCGGCCGCCGGCAAGACCGGCGAGAACATCCGCGTGCGCCGCTTCACCCGTTACACCCTCGGCGAGGGAATTGAGGTGGAGCAATCCGACTTCGCAGCGGAAGTGGCGGCGATGGCCAAGGCGGCCTGAGCCGGAGCCGTTGAGCGAACCCTCCGACGCGATCGATCTGCCGGGTCAGTTGCAGACCCTGACCCGGCAGTTGACCGCGTCGAACCCGGAGCTCTACCGCCATGTGGCCCTGTATCTGCAGGTGCTGCGCCAGGTGCTGCCCCAGCGGGTGCAGCAGGCCTGCTTCTATCTGGCCACCCAGATTCACCCCCAGCGCTACGTCGATCTCCCCGAAGAGCGCCGTCGCCTCTTGCTCGGCCAGATCAACGAGCTGGTCAGCCGTTGCTCCAGCCTGCTGACGGTGGAGCAGCTGGTGATCCTCGCCTCCCAGATGTCCCGCGAACGTCAGCGGCGGGAGCGCCACGAGCGCCAGCAGCTCCTGGAGGAACTCTCCTGGGATGGGGACTCCCCAGACCGTTCTCCCGAGCCGGACCCCCTGCCGCCGGGGTCGGTTCAGATCGCCATGGCTCCGCCCCTGACCGGCGCCTCCTTCCTGATGGCGGCACTGGCCCGTGGGGCTGGCACTCCTGGTGACGACGCCTCTGCCGGTGACGAGGAGGCCGACGAGGACACCGATGGCGACGGCGAGGACCAGACGGAGGACGAGGAGCAGGATGACGGGGACGAGCCTGAGTCCCCAGGGGATGGCTCCCTGTGGCAGGCGGGCCGGCTACCGGAGGACCCCGAGCAGGTGCTGCGCTGGATGGACGGCATGGAGCTGGCCCTGGGCCGGCGGCTCCGCAACCTGTCCCATGCCATCAATGTGGAGCTGCTGCGGGGCGGGGTCAGCCGCAGTCTGCTGCCGGTGAGTCTGCTGGATGCGGTCATCGACGGTCAGCTGGAGACCATGGCCGCCCCGGCCAACCTGATGCGACTGCCCCTGCCCTTCGGCGCCGGCCGTTCCCCCCAGGCGCACGCGATGGCGGTGCTGCTGCGGCCCGTGGAACTGGAACTGGAGGAACCCCGGCTGCGCACCTGCCGGCGCCGACTGCAGCAGCATCGCCAGGAGGTTCGCAGAATGGCCCAGCAGTTCCGTCGCCTGCAACGGCGCTCACGGATCCACCAGGCCGAACAGCTTTGGCTGCAGGACATCCGCCCCCCATCGATTCCGAGCGACTGACCCGGTCCACCGACGGCCAGGGGGGAGGAGCGTCCGCCCTGGCGGCTGTCGATGCCTGGTGCACGCCCCTGCAGCTGGCCTGCCGTCTGGAGGCCGAAGCCGGCTTCGGCGATCTCCAGGGTCGGCGGGACCGCTTCAGTGGCTTCGTCAGCGCCAGCCTCGCTGCCCCGGTGGCGGGACTTGAGGCCGGGGAACGCCAGCAGCTGGCCGCCCTGGCCCGGGACTTCGGTGGCTATGGAGAGCAGCCCCTAGGGAACCGCCAGGGCCTGGTGCGCAAGCTGCGCCAGGCCCTGCATGAGTTGCGCTGCCGCCGCCGGGAGGTCTTGCCGGTGGCGCCCCCACGGCTGCGGCTGGGGGCGCCACCCGCGGCGGAGCGAGCGGGCACCGCCGCCAGCGGCGCTGCGGTCCGGCTCACGGCCCAGACCCCCCTTTCCGAGGTGGCCGGCATCGGTCCGAAGACCGCCACCCGGCTGGCCGCCCTGGGGCTGCTGGTGGTGCGCGATCTGGTGCACCACTACCCCCGCGATTACCTCGATTACGCCCATCTGGTGCGGATCGCGGCCCTGGAGCCGGGGCGGACCGCCACCATCGTGGCCACGGTGCGCCGCTGCCACGCCTTCGGCAGCCCCCGCAACCCCAATCTGGCGATCCTGGAGTTGCACCTCCAGGACGTCACCGGTCGCCTCAAGGTGACGCGCTTCTTCGCGGGCCGCCGCTTCAGCAGCCCCGGCTGGTTGAAGTCCCAGCAGCGGCTCTATCCGGTGGGGGCCACGGTGGCCGTGAGCGGCCTGGTCAAGGAAAGCCCCTATGGCCCGGGCTTCGCCGATCCCCTGCTGGAGGTGCTGGAGGCCCCCGGGGCGCCGGTGCGCTCGGAGCAGATCGGCCGCTTCGTGCCCGTTTATGCCCTCACCGAGGGCCTCAACGGCGAGACCCTCGCCCGGGCCATCGCCGCGGTGCTGCCCTCGGCGGTCCGCTGGCCCGATCCGCTGCCGGAACCCCTGCGGCTGGAGCTGGGTCTGGTGGGCCGTGGCGAGGCCCTGCAGGGCCTGCACCGCCCCGCCGACCGGGAGGAGCTGCAGCGCTGCCGCCGGCGCCTGGTGTTCGACGAGTTCCTGCTGCTGCAGCTGGCCCTGGGCCAGCGGCGCGAGCGCCTGCGCCGTTCACCGGCCCCGCCGCTGCTGCTGCCCGTGGGTGGCCAAGACCTGGTGAGCCGCTTCCTGGCCCTGCTGCCCTTTCCGCTCACCGGCGCCCAGAACCGGGTGCTGGCCGAGATCCGCGCCGACATGGAGCGGCCCCAGCCCATGGCCCGGCTGGTCCAGGGGGACGTGGGCAGTGGCAAGACGGTGGTGGCCCTGGCGGCCCTGCTGGGGGCCATCCAGGCGGGCCATCAGGGGGCGCTGATGGCCCCCACCGAGGTGCTGGCGGCCCAGCATTTCCACAAGCTGGCCGGCTGGCTGCCCCAGCTCAACGTCAGCATCGAGCTGCTCACCGGCTCCACCCCTGCCCGCCGCCGCCGCCAGCTGCTGCAGGACCTGGCCAACGGGCAGGTGAACCTGCTGGTGGGCACCCACGCCCTGCTCGAGGATCCGGTCCAGTTCGACCGCCTCGGTCTGGTGGTGGTGGATGAGCAGCACCGCTTCGGTGTGCGCCAGCGCAACCGGCTGCTGGCCAAGGGGCTCCAGCCCCACCTGCTGACCATGACCGCCACGCCGATCCCCCGCACCCTGGCCCTATCGATCCATGGCGACCTGGACATCAGCCAGATCGACGAACTGCCGCCGGGTCGCACCCCGATCCGCACCCGCCTGCTGCGGGGATCAGAACGCCCCGGTGCCTGGGAGCTCGTGCGCCAGGAGGTGGCCAAGGGCCAGCGGGCCTACGTGGTGCTGCCCCTGGTGGAGGAATCGGAGAAGCTCGACCTGCGCTCGGCGGTGGAGGTGCACCGCCACCTCGATGAGGAGGTGTTTCCCACGCTCACGGTGGGCCTGTTGCACGGACGCATGACCGGCGAGGAGAAGCAGCGGGCCATCAGCGCCTTTCAGGAGGGGCGCTCCCAGGTGCTGGTGTCCACCACGGTGGTGGAGGTGGGGGTCGACGTGCCGGAGGCGAGCGTGATGGTGATCGAACATGCCGAGCGTTTCGGCCTGGCTCAGCTGCACCAGCTGCGCGGCCGGGTGGGCCGGGGGGCCGCCGCCTCCCACTGCCTGCTGCTGCACGAGGGCGACAACGCCATGGCCCGCCAGCGACTGGAGCTGCTGGCCCGCAGCAGCGACGGCTTCGAGATCGCTGAGATGGACCTGCGGCTGCGGGGCCCGGGCCAGGTGCTCGGCACCCGCCAGTCGGGGTTGCCGGACCTGGCCCTGGCCAGCCTCAGCGACGACGGCGCCGTGCTGGAGGAGGCCCGGTCGGCGGCGCGGCGGATCCTGGCGACAGATTCTGGCCTGGAACGCCACCCCCACCTGCGCGAGGCCCTCGAAGCCCAGCGCCGCCGCTCGGTCGAGGCGGCCCAGTTGAATTGATCCCGCCCTCGTGCCGGCCCGGACTGACTGCCCCATGCCCCCCCTGCGCCCCTGGAGTCCGATTCCCATCGCCGAGACCGGTGAGCCCCTGGACGAGCTGCCGGCGCCGCTGTGGCGATTGGAGCCCCACCCTTACCAGGTGCTGGGGGCGCCCTACGGCGCCGGTTCCAGTCCGTTTCGGCTGAGGCGAGGGGTGATCCTCCGGCTGGAGGCGGCCCAGGGCCTGCTTCAGCAGCAGCAACCCCAATGGCGACTGGCGATCTTCGATGCCTGGAGACCGATCGCCGTCCAGGCCTTCATGGTTCGCCACGCCTTCCGGGAGACCTGCCGGGAGCGGAGTCTCGACCCGGATGCGGCCGGGCCTGGCCAGACGGCCGTGGCGGCGGAGGTGGATCGCTTCTGGGCACCGCCGAGCCGTGATCCGGCCACCCCCCCACCCCACAGCACCGGGGCGGCGGTGGATCTCACCCTGGCCGACGCCGGCGGCCGACCCCTGGCGATGGGCGGGGAGATCGACGCGATCGGTGCGATCTCCCATCCCGACCATTACGCCGGGGCCTCCCCTGGCAGCGAGGCCGCCGACTGGCACGCCCGCCGGCGCCTGCTGGCGGCGGTGATGGGGGAGGCGGGGTTTGCCCAGCACCCCAACGAGTGGTGGCACTTCAGCCACGGTGACCAGCTCTGGGCCTGGCGATGCCAGGAGCTGCAGGCTGCTTACGGCGCCGTCGCCGGGGAGGGTTGAGGCGCGGTCACGGGGATGACCGTGCCGGGGAGGGTCAGGCCCAGTGACCGGAACAGCACGCTGGCCTGGGGACGGGTCAGCAGCCCCTTCTGGACACAGCGCTTGAGGCTGGCCAGGGTCAGGTCATCCTGCACGCGGCGCAACTTGGCCAGCACCTCGGGGCTCTGGTCGGCGTAGGGCTGCAGGTGGCTCTTGTAGGAGGCGCTGATCGCCTCCGGTTTGCAGGCCTGGGGGTCTGATTCGAAGTACCTGACACGCGCCTCGGGGGGCTGGGGGCGCTCCGCCGCTTCGCTGGTGCGGCCGGCGCCGGGCAACAGCCCCAGCAGCAGCCCCCAGAGCAGAGGCTGGAGAGCAGCGGCTGCAGGGTTGCGCATGCGCAGGATCCAGAAAGGTCCCACGGTAGGCGGGACCAAGGGCCGATCAACAGGGTCGTTCAGCCAGGACTCAGGCGGGGGAGAGCAGCTGGCCGACCCGTTCCTCACCGAGCCGGTCGATGAAGTCGCCGAAGCGGCTGCGGGCGCCGCCTTCGTCGCGCCAGGCCGTCAGCAGGGGCTCCAGGGTGGTCTCCAGCTTCTCCAGGGGCATCTTCTCGAGGTACGGCTTGGCCAGGCGCGTCAGGCCATGGCTGCCGCCGAGCCACAGTTGATAGCTGTCCACCGCGCTCCCCACCAGCCCGATCTCGGCCATGTAGGGGCGGGCGCAGCCGTTGGGGCAGCCGGTCATGCGCACCAGGAGCGGTTTGCTGATCTCCAGCCGCTCCAGCAGGGCATCGAGGCGACCCAGCACGTTCGGCAGGACCCGTTCGGCTTCGGTGACGGCCAGACCGCAGAGGGGCAGGGCCGGGCAGGCCAGGGCGTGACGGGCCAGGGCGGGCGGGGCCTCAGGGCTGCTGAGACCCAGCGCCGCCAGCGCCTCCCGCACCGACGTCCGCTGGGCGCTGCCGATGTTGCACAGCAGCAGGTCCTGGTTGGGGGTGAGCCGCACCTCCAGCTGGTAGGTCTCGATCAGGCGGCGGAGGCCGGTCTTGAGGTCTCCCTGCAGGCGTCCGCAGAGCACGGGCAGACCCACGAACCACAGCCCCGGCGACTGGCGGTGCCAGCCCAGATAGTCGGTGAGGACGGCGGTCGGTTCGCGGCGCAGCCCCTTGATCGGATGGGGAAAGTAACGGCCCAGCTCGGTCCGGAACCAGTCCACACCACGGTCGTGGATCAGGTACTTCATCCGGGCGTGGCGGCGCTGTTCCCGGTCGCCGTGGTCGCGCTGCAGGGCCACGATCGCCTGCACCAGTTCCAGCACATGGGCGGCGGCCACGTAGCCAAGGGGATCGGCCGTGCGGGCGAAGGTCTCCTCCTTGTTGTGGGTCCGCCCCATGCCCCCACCCACATAGACGTTGCAGCCCAGGGGGCGGCCGGAGGGATCGCTGAACAGCACCAGGCCGATGTCCTGGGTCAGCAGGTCGACGGAGTTGTCACCAGGAACGGTGACGGCCACTTTGAACTTGCGCGGCAGGTAGGTGGCGCCGTAGAGGGGTTCGGCCGTATCCCCACTGAACACGGCACCGCTCTCCTGCAGCTTGCGCGCCTTCCTCACGGGCCCTTTGGGTTTGATGCGGTAACTCAGGTCACCGTCCACCCAGAGGTCCAGGTAAGACCCCTCGGCCGCCTGGGGCGCCAGCAGGTCGGCGATCTGATCCGCCAGCAGACGGGCCTCCGGGTAGCCATCGCGCTCGAAGGGAGCGGCCGGGGCCATCACGTTGCGGTTGATGTCGCCACAGGCCGACAGCGTCGAGCCAAGGGCCCGCACGATGCTGCCGATCACCTCCTTTAGGTCGGTCTTCAACACGCCGTGCATCTGGAAGGCCTGGCGCGTGGTGATGCGCAGAGTGCCGTTGCCCAGCCGATCAGCGAGGGCATCGAGGGCCAGATACAGGGACGTGGGAATGCGGCCGCCGGGGTTGCGCAGGCGCAGCATCATCTGCCAGTCCTTTTCGGCCCCCTTGCGGCGCTTGTCGCGGTCGTCCTGCTGGTAACTGCCGTGGAACTTGAGGATCTGGACGGCAGGATCGCTGAAACTGGGCTGGGCGTTGCCCAGTTCGGCGGCCAGGGGATCATGCAGGTGGCCGCTGCCAGCCTTGAGGGTCTCCTGTTTGGTGGGGGGTTTGGCGGGGGATGCCGATGGGAGCGACGTGCTGTCGGCGACCGTCGTCGAGGACATCGGCATGCGGAAAGTTGTTGCAACGAAACTAGCGAACGGGACGTGTCGGTTTGCTGGCGCTGATCGCCAACTCCCTCCTTTGCATACAGTCGCGTCCTGCCCGTCCCCCCGCATGGCCACCTTTCTTCTGGAGATCGGAACCGAGGAACTGCCAGCCGATTTCGTGCGCCTGGCCCAGCCCCAGCTGGAGGCGATCGTGGCCAGGGATCTGCAGGAGGCTCGCCTGTCCTGGGACAGCCTCAAGGCCAGCGGCACGCCCCGCCGGCTGGCGGTGACGATCGCCGGATTGCCCGAGCGCCAGCAGGATCTGATTGAAGAGCGCAAGGGGCCCCCGGCCCAGCAGGCGTTCCGCGATGGCCAGCCCACCCCGGCCGCGGTGGGTTTCGCCCGCCGCTGTGGCTGCGATCCCGAACAACTGGAGATCCGCGACACCGACAAGGGCCCCTTCGTGTTCGCCCGCACCATCGAGGCCGGGCGCTCCGCCGAGGCGGTGCTGGCCGGCTGCATCCCCGGCTGGATCCGCTCCCTGCAGGGGCGGCGCTTCATGCGCTGGGGAAATGGCGACGGCCGCTTCAGCCGACCCCTCCGCTGGCTGGTGGCGCTGCTGGATGGGGCGGTGGTTCCGGTGCAGCTCACCGATGTGGACCCCCCCCTGGCCTCCGGCCGCCTCAGCCGCGGCCACCGTCTGCACCAAGACGCGGTGGTGATCCCTTCCGCCGCGGCCTACGCCTCGACCCTGGCCGCCGCCGACGTGCAGGTCGACCGCCAGGCCAGGGGACTGATGATCCGCCGTGAGCTGGAGGCGGCCGCGACCCGGGCGGGGGCCGAACTGGACCTGCCTGGCGCCCTGTTCGATGAACTGGTCGACCTGGTGGAGTCCCCGCGCCTGATCGAGGGCCGCATCGATGCCGCCTATCTGGCCCTGCCCCCGGAGGTGCTCAGCACGGTGATGCGGTCCCACCAGCGCTACGTGCCCCTGCGCCTCTCGGCGGCCACGGCTGATCCCCTGGCCCTGGTGGCCGATGGGGTGCTGCTGCCGCGCTTCCTGTGCATCTCCAATGGCCTGGAGGCCGCCGCCGCCACGATCCGCCGCGGCAACGAGCGGGTGCTGCGGGCGCGGCTGGCGGATGCGGCCTTCTTCCTGGCGGCCGATCGCCGCCAGAGCAGCGTTGAGCGGGTGGAGTCCCTCGACCGGGTCACCTTTGCTGAAGGACTGGGCAGCCTGGCCGATCGCAGCCAACGCCTGGCCTGGCTGGCTGATTTGCTCTGCCGCAGCCTGGAGATCGGCGAGGAGGGCGCCAGCGCCGCCCGCCGGGCCGCTCCCCTCTGCAAGCACGACCTGGTCAGCCAGATGGTGGGGGAATTCCCTGAGCTGCAGGGGGTCATGGGGGCCAAGTACCTGCTGGCGGAAGGGGAAACCCGCGCCGTGGCCCTGGCGGTGCTGGAGCACTACCAGCCCCGCGGCGCCGGCGATGCGCTGCCGGGGTCGGAGGCGGGGGCGCTGGTGGCCCTGGCCGAGCGCCTGGAGCTGCTGCTCAGCATCTTTGCCAGGGGCGAACGGCCCAGCGGCTCCTCCGATCCCTATGCCCTGCGCCGTGCCGGCAACGGCTTGCTGCAGATCCTCTGGGATCGCGGCTGGCCGTTGGATCTGGTGGCGCTGATGGCCGAAGCCACCGCCCATTGGCAGGCGCTGCTGCCCGCCCTGGCGATCCAGCCTGCCGCCCTGGCGGCCGACCTGCTCGAGTTCCTGCGTCAGCGTCTCGCCAGCCTGCTGGAGGAGGAGGGTTCCAGCGCTGATCTGGTCCAGGCCGTGGCCGGTGAGGGCGTGTCTCTCGAGCGGCTGTTGCGGGACCCCGCCGATGCCCGGGCCCGGGTGGAGCTGCTGCGGCGCCTGCGGGCAGAGGAGCGCCTGCCCCTGGTGCAGGCGGTGGTGCAACGGGCCTCCCGGCTGGCCGAACACGCCGATCTTTCCTCCGACCTGCTCAGCCCCGCCGGGGTGGTGGATCCGGCCCTGTTCGCTTCACCCAGCGAGGCCGCCGTGCTGGCGGTGCTGGAGCGGTTGGCGGTGCATGCCGCCGCCAGCGGCACCGCCCGCTACGACCCCCTCGCAAGCCTGCTGGGGGAGAGCGGCGCCACCCTGTCCGCCTTCTTCGATGGCGACGACAGCGTCATGGTGATGTGCGATGAGCCTGAAGTGCGCCGCAACCGGCTGCGGCTGCTGGCCGTGCTGCGCAACCAGGCCGCCGTGCTTGCCGACTTCGCCCGCCTGGGGTCTTGATCACGCCAGCAGGGCCACCTCGATGCAGAGGCCGGGTCCGAAGGCCATGGCCAGGCAGGGCCCGGCAGCACCGCTGCGCCGCAAGCGCTCGAGGATGAACAGCAGCGTCGGGGACGACATGTTGCCGTAGTCCCGCAGCACCGACCGCGACGGTTCGATCAGCTCTGGATCAAGCCCGAGGGCCTTCGTGACGGCGGAGAGGATGCGGGGGCCGCCGGGGTGCACGGCCCAGGAGCCGATGGCGTCGAGGCGGAGGTTATGGCCGGCCAGCCACCCCTCCAGCCAGGGCCGCAGATGCTCGCCGATCAGATCAGGGACCTGCGGAGAGAGGCCCATGGCGAAGCCGTGGTCCCCGATCCCCCAGGACATGGCGTCCGAGCTGGCCGGCACCAGCAGGGAGCCGCTGGCGATCAGACGCCCCAGCGGGGCGATGGCTGGCGCCCCAGCCGCCGCCGTTGGCGTCCCGGTGGCCACCAGGGCAGCGGCGCCATCGGCGAACAGGGCGTTGGCGACGATCCGCTCGGCATCCCAGCCGTACTGGAGATGGAGACTGCAGAGCTCGACCGCGCACAGCAGCACACAGGCGTCCGGCTCGGCAGCGGTGAATGCCGCCGCGACCCTCAGTCCATTGAGGGCACCATGGCAACCCATGAATCCCACATGGGTCCGGGCCACCCCGGCGTCCAGCGGCAGGGCGGCCATCAGGGCGAGATCCACGCCGGGGGCATGGAAACCGCTGCAGGACACCGTGATCAGATGGGTGATCCGCTCCGCAGGCTGCTGGGCCTGGCAGAGGGCCGCCCGGACCGCACGCAGGGCCAGGGGCGGCGCCTCGCGGGCATAGCGCCGCATCCGCTCGCCGGTGCCGGGGCTGGTGGCGCCGAAGAAGGTCTGCCGGGGGTCGCTGCCGAAGGGCTCGAGCAACACGCTGTGGCGGCTGGCGACGCCCGAGCGGCGGTGCAGGGTCCCGAGCAGCCGGCGCTGGCCCGGTGAAGGGCTCTGCTGGGGCAGGGCCACCTCGGCCGCGATGGCGGCGGCATCGCCCTGGGCGATGCACTCGGGGGGCAGGGCCGTTCCCAGCCCCTGGATCGTCAGGGACATGGCGCGACCAGAGGCGGGTTCAGGCTGCTGCCAGCGAGGGGGTGCAGGAGCGGGGTCACCAGGACCGGCCAGCGCTCCACCGCCCCCAGCAGCCAGCGGCTGAGGCCAGGACGGCGCAGTGCAAAGGCCAGGCCATGGCAGAGGCGTTGCCGGGAGCCGATCAGCTGGCCGTAGCGGCGCACCCATTGCTGCTCCAGCTCCCGGCTCCACTGGCTTTGGCCCTGCAGCACCAGCGGCACCACCGCCAGAGCCCCCAGCAGGGCCCAGCCCATGCCTTCACCCGTGAACGGTTCGACATAGCCGGCGGCATCCCCCAGCAGCAGCACACGCTCGGACGCCGGCGGCCAACGGCGGCCGGTGAGGGCCGGGGTGGCCAGCCAGGCGGCAGCGGCAGCCTCAGGCACAGGTTCGAACCCCGCCTCCGCCAGCACGCCCGCGGCGGCGTGCGCCGCTCCTCCCGCCGCGATCAGATGGCCCCTTTCGAAGGCCGCCGCGAGATTCAGGTCACCGGCTTCGGTGCGCACCAGCCCGACATAGCCATGCCGGCCGATCGCCATGTGGATCGTGCCCGGGGCATAGCCGCTGGCCTGGGCCTCGACGCGGCAGCCGGCACCAACCCTGGAGTGCGCCTGGACCTGGCTGCGGATCGGGATGGCAGGGGTCAGGCCCGGGCTGCCCAGCCCGGTGGCCACCAGCACCACCCGGGCGCTCGTGGTGGCAGGCGCGCCGCCGCTGCCCAGGCGCACCTGCCGGCCGCCCGGGCAGGGACCGGCCACCGTGGCCTCGGTATCCATCCGCAGCACCGTGCCTGCCGCCACCGCGGCCTCGCACAGGGCCAGATCGAGGCAGCCCCGGGAGAGGGAGCGACCCAGGGGCCGCTCCAGTTCCATCTGATGCTGTTGCAGACCCAGGCGCAGCCGCACAAGCGGCACACCGCCGAGGCGGTCCACCAGGTCGGGGAGGCCGGCCTGCGCCAACGCCCCGAGGGCCACCCCGTTGAGACAGGTGCCGCACACTTTCCAGCGGGGGAAGGTCCGCTTATCCACCAGCAGCACCCGCAGTTGCTGCCTGGCCAGCTGATGGGCCGCCAGGGCACCGGCGGGCCCGGCCCCGATCACGATCACATCCCACTCCGGAGCGGTCATGGCGCCGCAACCCAGCCGACAGGACGGTGCCAACTGAGCAGGAAGCGCTCGGGCCAGCTGCGCTGGATGCTGGCGCCGCCGAGGCCGGCCCGGGCCGCCAGTTCCAGCGCTTCGTCCATCCGGAAGGCCCCCTGCACCGAAACGGGCCCATCGAAATGCACGATCGCGGAGCGGCTCAGCAGGCGACAACCCACCCAGGCCAGCCCATAACCCAGGGGACTGCGGATCAGGTCGTTCACCAGCACCAGATGGCGGCAGCTCCGGCCCAGGCGGCGCAGCAGTTCGACGGCGTCAGCGTCGTCGAGGTGATGCAGAAACAGACTGCAGACCATGACGTCGTAGTCCGCAGGCAGGGGATCCACCAGCACGTCGGCCTGGAAGAAGGTTCCGGCCAAGGATCCGCCGGCGGCATGGCGGCTGGCGATGGTCACCGCCTGCGGGCTCCGGTCACAACCGTCGATCACAACGGCCAGTCCTTGCTTTCGGCAGCGTTCCGCCAGGGCGATGGTGTTGTCACCGCCACCGCAGGCCACATCAAGTACCCGCAGCGGACGGGACAGGTTCAGGGCCACGGCCAGAGCCTGGATCGGGGTGAACAGGGAGCCCACAGCCCCGCTGATGGCGTTGATGCGGCGCAGACCCTGGAGGGCCTGATCATGGGCAGCGGCGTCGAGGCCGCTCTGATCCATCCACTCAGGCTGTCGGTTCCGCTCGCCCAGGGGCTGCCAATGCATCGGGGAAGGTCGCTGGGGGGATGGCCGGGTGTGGCCCAGATCGGTTGGAAGGGGGCCTGAGGACCTCTTGGAAGCAGGGGCTCCTGGCCAGAAGCTGTAACCGTCGTCCCCTAACTTGTCCTTTCCATCCGTTTGCCGGCCGAGGGGCCTTCACTGGACTTGCCGATGCTGTTCGATGGCGTTCTGATTGTCCTTCTGATCCTGATCAACGGGATCTTTTCCGGTTCGGAGTTGGCCATGATGTCGGCTCGGCGACTGCGCCTCGAGCACCAGGCGGAAGCTGGTGACCCGAAGGCGGAAGTGGCTCTGAAACTAATCCGATCGCCCAACGATTTTCTCTCGACGGTGCAGATCGGCATCACATTGATCGGCATCCTCAGTGGCGCCCTGGGCGGCTCACGGTTGGCCGAGGCGCTGCGGCTTCTGCTGGAGGCGGTGCCCCCGTTGCGGGCCTGGGCCGAACCTCTGGCCCTGGGAATCGTGGTGACGTTGATCACCTTTCTGTCCCTGGTGCTGGGGGAGCTGGTTCCCAAGCGCATCGCCCTGAGTGATCCGGAGCGCATCGCCTGCCTGGTGGCACCTCCGATGCGGACCCTGTCGCGCTGGATGGCGCCCCTGGCCCACCTGCTCGGCTCCTCCACCGATCGGCTGCTCCGCCTGATGGGCATCGGCGAGACCGGAGAACCGGAGATCACCGAAGACGAGATCCGGACCCTACTGCGCAGGGGCACGGAATCAGGCCTGTTCGACGTGGCGGAGCACGCCATGGTGGAGCGGGTGTTTCGCCTGGCGGATCGGTCCGTCAAGGCGATCATGACCCCACGCACCGACATCTGCTGGCTGGATCTCTCCGAGTCTCCCCAGTCCCATCTGGAGCGGGTCATGGCGGTCAATCACTCGCTGTTTCCGGTGGCGCGCGACAGCCTCGACGCCTGTGTGGGTGTGGTGCGTGGGCGCACCTTTCTGGCCGCCCAGCTGTGCGAAGGCCCACGTGATATCGAGGCGTTCCTGCAGCCGCCCCTGTACGTGGGCGAGAGCACCAGGGCCCTGAAGCTGATCGAGCAATTCAGAACCAGCGGCGTGCACATCGCCCTGGTGACCGATGAATTCGGCGGCATTGAGGGGCTGGTGACCCTCAACGACATGATGGCAGCGATCGTCGGCGATCTTTCCGCCGCCAGAGACAAGGAAGACCCGATGGTCGTCGTTCGCCAGGATGGATCCTGGCTCCTCGACGGTGCCCTCGACATCGCTGACTTCAAGGACCTGGTGCAGAAAGACCATCTGCCCGAAGAAGTCCGCGGCGGCTACCAGACCCTGGGAGGGTTTGTGATGCACCACCTCGAGCACATTCCCAGTTCCGGCGAGGTCTTCGAATGGGAAGATCTGCGCATCGAGGTGGTGGACATGGATGGCAACCGGGTCGACAAGCTCCTGGTCAGCCGGCTTGAGGCCGCCTCAGACCAACCAGAAGGGCTGGCCTGAGAACAGGATCACTTGGCCACCAGTTCCGGTTCCTTGGAGGAATCGCTGCCGGCCTGGGAATCCACCGACGCCGTGGCGGCATGAACGCCTGCAGGCTTCATGGAGGAGCGCGGCTCTGCGGCCAGGAAAATCGCTTCCGCCTCTTCGGCTGAGCGCACGGCGCTGGGCACGGGCTTGTAGCCGGCCGGGGCCAGCGCCTGGCCCCGCAGCACCGCACCCAGGGTGAGCACGGTCAGCTTGATCTGCTGCCAGGGGTTCATCGCCACCACCCGCTTGTAGAGGTAGCTGTCGAAGGTGAGGCGCTGGACATCCTTGTCGTCGCACATCTCGACGAAGGCTTCGCGGGCCGCATCGTTGCTGTAGAAAATGTTCTGCAGCAGCTCCAGCACCTTGTAGGTGGCGCCGTACTTGCGGTCCCACTTGCGGATGTAGACCTTGAGATCCTTCTCGGTGGGGATGCGGCTGCCGGAAGCGCTGGCCGCCACGATCTCCTCGGCACACATGCGGCCACTCTTGGCGGCGAAGTAGATGCCTTCGCCGGAGCTCTTGGTGACGTAACCGGCGGCGTCGCCCACCAGGGCCATGCGGCCCACCACGCGCCGGGGGCGCGGATGCTCGGGAATCGGGTGCGCTTCCACCTTGATCACCTCGCCGCGCAGCAGCCGGCGGCTGGCCCGGGCGCGAATGCCCTTCTGCAGGCCCTTGATCAGTGACTGGTTGGCCTGCATCGTGCCGGTGCCCACCGCCACGTGGTCGTACTTGGGAAACACCCAGGCGTAGAAATCAGGCGACACATCGGTGCCGACGTACATCTCGGCCAGATCCTCGTAGTAGGCCATCTCCTCGGCGGGGAGGCGGATGCGCTCCTGGAAGGCGATCGCCACGTTGTAGTCGCCCGCATCCATGGCCTTGGCCACCCGGCTGTTGGCACCGTCAGCCCCGACGATCAGGTCGACCTCGAGGGTCTTCAGCTCGCCGGTGGGACCGCCGGAGGAATAGTCGGCGTAATGGAGGGTGTACGGACCCTGGCGCTGGCTGCCGGTGTCGATGCTCTGCACCAGGCCGTTGACCAGATGGGCACCCAGGTCGGCGGCCCGGTTGCGCAGGTAGCCATCGAGCACTTCCCGACGGCACATGCCGATGTACTCGTTGCTGTTCTCCAGGTGGATGTCCACCTCCCTGTTGGAGGGGGAGATCATCCGCATGTTCCGCACTTTGCGGTCGATGATGGATTCCGGCAGGTCGAACTCCTCGACCATGCAGAGGGGGATCGCGCCGCCACAGGGTTTGGCGTTGTCGAGCTTGCGCTCGAACAGCCAGGTCTGGATGCCTGCCTTGGCGAGAACTTCCGCAGCACAGGAACCGCTTGGGCCGCCGCCCACGACTGCCACTCGCAACATCTTGAAACCTGCTCTGCCATTGGGATGTGGCGTGGAAGCTAACACCGCCGGGCCGGCATCCGCCCGGTACAAAAACCACTGAAATGAGCCCCCACTTAAGATTGGCTCCGGCTTGCAGCTGAGGGAATGTCCGGCCAGCGCTTCGGTGATGCCCCTCGGCGATGACCCTCGGTGATGACATTCCGCTGGCCAGGCGCACCACGCCCCGCCCACGACGGCAGGCCTCCCTGCCCAGGCGTCTGGCCCAGGTGCTGCTCAGCGGCGCCCTGCTGGCCGGTGGCGCCGTTCTGCTGCTGATCGGTCCGCTCCGCACCCTGATCACCCCTGCGCCCGTGCCGGGTCTGGCCGCCAGGCTTGGGCCGGATGGACGTTTGCTCGGCCATTTTCCCTACCCCGAAGCCAGGCCTGAGGAGCTGGTGGCGATCGCCCCGGGTCTGCTGTTGCGGCCGGAGGCGGCCAGAGCCCTGGAGGCCATGCGGGCGGCGGCTGAGGTCGATGGCATTGCCCTCACCGTCCTGAGCGCCTATCGCGGCGTCGACCTGCAGAAACAACTGTTCTTTGATGTCAAGGCCGAGCGCAACCAGACCTCCGCCGACCGGGCCCGGGTGAGCGCCCCGCCGGGATTCTCGGAGCACAGCACGGGCTTCGCGGTCGACCTGGGTGACGGCCGCCTGCCGGCCTCCAATCTGATGGAGAGCTTTGAGAACACCGACGCCTACCGCTGGCTCGATCGCCATGCCGCCCGCTTTCACTTCGTGCGCTCCTTCCCGAAGGGCAACTCCCAGGGGGTGATCTACGAACCCTGGCACTGGCGCTTCGAGGGATCCACCGAAGCCCTGGAGATGTTTGAGCCGGCCCAGCGACTGGCCCGATGAGGCGGGGGTTCGGAGACCCGCCGCCTGGGCTTCCGGAGGGGGTGGGAGTAGGATCAAGATTCGCTTCAACGTTCGCCACTTGTCCATTCGGGCCGGCGCGGCAGAGTTTCACCGAAAACCCTGTCGAAGCGTCAGAGCGCCGGTTGGCCCCATCATCAGCGGCCCGTTTTCAGCGGCCCCTCTTTCTGGCTCGTTGGCAGCGACATGCCTTCTTCGTCTCGCCATCAACGTCTCGTTTCCCTGGAAACGACCACCGTCGATTCGATTCCGTTGAATCCTTTCCCCTTACTTTTCAGGACGACATCCCCATGAGCGGCGAGATCAAAGGCGCCCCGATACGCAATATCGCGATCATTGCCCACGTTGACCACGGCAAGACCACCTTGGTGGATGCCCTGCTCGAACAGTCCGGCATCTTCCGCGAAGGCGAAGCGGTGCCCACCTGCGTGATGGATTCCAACGATCTGGAGCGGGAGAGGGGGATCACGATTCTCTCCAAGAACACGGCCGTGGATTACAACGGCATTCGCATCAACATCGTCGATACCCCCGGTCACTCCGATTTCGGCGGTGAGGTGGAGCGGGTGCTCGGCATGGTTGACGGCTGTCTGCTGATCGTGGATGCCAACGAAGGCCCCATGCCCCAGACCCGTTTCGTGCTCAAGAAGGCCCTGGAGAAAGGGTTGCGGCCGATCGTCTTCGTCAACAAGATTGACCGGGCCCGGGTGGACCCCGAGCAGGCCGTTGACAAAGTCCTCGACCTGTTCCTGGAACTCGGTGCCGACGACGACCAGTGCGATTTCACCTACCTGTTCGGTAGCGGCATGGCCGGGTATGCCAAGCCCGACATGGCCACCGAAAGCGACAACATGAAGCCGCTGTTCGATGCCATCCTGCGGCATGTTCCGCCGCCGGTGGGGGATCCCACCAAGCCCCTGCAGCTGCAGGTGACCACCCTCGATTACTCCGATTTCCTGGGTCGGATCATGATCGGCCGGGTGCACAACGGCACCATCGTCGGTGGCCAGAGTGTCGCCCTGATCCGCGATGACGGCAGCATCAAGCGCGGCCGGATCAGCAAACTGCTGGGCTTCCAGGGGCTGCAGCGGGTCGAGATCCCCGAAGCCCGGGCCGGAGATCTGGTGGCCGTGGCCGGTTTCGATGAGGTCAACATCGGCGAGACGATCGCCTGTCCCGATCACCCCGAAGCCCTGCCCCTGATCAAGGTGGACGAGCCCACCCTGCAGATGACCTTCGTCGTCAACGACTCACCGTTCGCCGGCAAGGAGGGCAAATTCGTCACCAGCCGTCAGCTGCGTGATCGCCTGCAGCGGGAACTGCTCACCAACGTGGCCCTGCGGGTCGAGGACACCGATTCTCCCGACCGTTTCTCCGTCTGTGGCCGCGGTGAACTGCACCTCGGCATCCTGATCGAGACGATGCGCCGCGAGGGCTTCGAGTTCCAGGTGTCCCAGCCCCAGGTGATCTTCCGGACCATCGACGGCACGCCCCACGAGCCGTTCGAAACCCTGGTGATGGATGTGCCCGAGGAAGCGGTGGGCAGCTGCATCGAGAAGCTCGGCATGCGCAAGGGTGAGATGCAGAACATGGAGGCCACCAGCGATGGGCGCACCCAGCTGGAGTTCGTGGTGCCGTCCCGGGGCCTGATCGGCTTCCGTGGCGAGTTCATCCGCGCCAGCCGTGGGGAAGGCATCATGAGCCACTCTTTCCTCGATTACCGCCCCATGCAGGGGGACTTCGATGCCCGCCGCAACGGCGTGCTGATCGCCTTCGAGGAAGGCACGGCCACCTTCTATGCCCTCAAGGGCGCCGAAGACCGCGGCCAGTTCTTCATCACCCCCGGCACCAAGGTGTACAAGGGGATGATCGTCGGCGAGCACAACCGTCCGCCCGACCTGGAACTCAACGTCTGCAAGGCCAAGCAGGTCACCAACATCCGCTCGGCCGGCGCCGAAGTGCTCGACACCCTCCAGTCCCCGATCCAGATGACCCTGGAACGGGCCCTTGAGTACATCGGCCCCGACGAGATGCTGGAGGTCACCCCCGAGTCGATCCGGCTGCGCAAGATGCCGGTGAAGAAGCCCGCCAAGCGTTGAGCGGCGGCTCTCCCCCCGCTGATGAGGAAACCCTGCTGCAGGACGATCCCCGCCTGCAGCAGGCGATCGCCGACTTCAACGCCGCCGACTGGTACGCCTGCCACGACGGCTTCGAGGCGTTGTGGCATGAAACCCAGGGCCCCATGCGCCCGGTTCTGCAGGGCCTTCTGCAGATCGCCGTGGCGGAACTGCACCTGGAGAGGGACAACCGACGCGGCGCCACGGTGCTGATGGGGGAGGGCCTGGGGCGGCTGCGCCCCTGCGGCGACGAAGCCCTCGGCCTGGCGTTGGCTCCCCTGCGCCAGCGGGCCGCTGAACGCCTCAGCGCCCTGCAGCAGCAGGCCGATCTCCAGGCCCTGCCCCTGCCGCGCCTGGAACTGGCGCGAGCGGCGGGCACGTCGCCGGTACATTGAGCACACTCAAGGCCTCAACGATTTCCACCTTGACCCTGCCCCCACGCCCCCTGTTGTTCGTGCTTGCCGCAGGGCTCGCCGCCGCTGCCCTGCAGGTGATTCCGCCGCGTCCTGTCGCGGCCCAGGCACCAGCGGAAACGGCCCAGGCCACCAGGGCGAAAGCACCCGCCACGGGCATGGTCACGATCGAATCCGACAAGCAGCAGGCCGACAACCAGAACGGCATCGTCACCGCGACGGGCAACGTGCGCATCGTCTACGCCGACCGTGGCATGACGGCCACGTCCCGCCAGGCCCAGTACTTCAGCAATGAAGGGCGCCTGGTGCTCACCGGGGATGTCGACGTGATCGACAGCGACGGCCAGCGCCTGCGGGCCGAGCGGCTGGTGTATCTGCTCGACAGCGAACGCATGGTGGCGGAGCCTCCGGCCGGCAAACAGGTCTTCAGCAAGTTCCGTCTGCAGCAGCAGGGCAGCCCCAAGCCTGCCATCACCAAGCCGTGAGCCTGGTACTGGAGAGGGTGGCCATCACCCTCGCAGGCCGTCCCCTGGTGAGCGATGTGAGCCTCGATCTCCATCCCGGCGAAGTGGTGGGGCTCCTGGGGCCGAACGGGGCCGGCAAGACCACCACCTTCAACCTGATCACCGGCCTGCTCAGACCCGACTGCGGCGACGTGCTGCTGGATGGGGAATCCGTCGCCCGTCTGCCGATGCCCCGTCGCGCCAGGCTGGGCATCGGCTATCTGCCCCAGGAGGCGAGCGTGTTCCGCCAGCTCAGCGTTCGCGACAACCTCATGCTGGCCCTGCAGGAGAGCGGCTCTGACCCGGCCGGACGTCGCCAGCGACTCGATGAGCTCATCAACGACTTCCATCTGGGCAGTTTTCAGCACCGCCGCGGCTACCAGCTCTCCGGGGGCGAGCGGCGCCGGTGCGAGGTGGCCAGGGCCCTGGCGGTGGGAAACCAGGGTCCCCGTTACCTGCTGCTCGATGAACCCTTCGCCGGGGTGGATCCCATGGCAGTGGCTGACCTCCAGGCCCTGATCGACAGCCTGCGCAATCGTCGGATGGGGGTGCTGATCACCGACCACAACGTCAGGGAGACCCTGGCGATCACCGACCGGGCCTACATCCTGGCCGATGGCAGGATTCTGGCCTCCGGTCCTTCCCTGTCGGTGGCCAACGATCCCCTGGTGCGGCGTCACTACCTCGGTGAGGGTTTTCAGCTTTGAAGGGAGCTCTGCTGGAAAAGCGTCCCACCTGGCTGCAGTTGCCCAGCCGCGAGCGTCTGCGGGACTGGCAGCGAACCCCGCGCTGGCGGGATCTGCCCCTGCTGGATCGCTGGCTGCTGCAGGAGCTGCTGGGCCCCCTGCTGTTCGGTATCGCCGCCTTCACCGCCGTCTCCCTGTCGGTGGGGGCCGTGTTCGAGCTGGTGCGACGGGTCGCCGAATCCGGCCTGCCAGTGCTGGCGGCGGTGAAGGTGCTGCTGCTGCGGTTGCCCTCCTTCCTGGTGCTCTCGTTCCCGATGGCCACCCTGATGGCCACCCTGCTGGCCTACAGCCGCCTGTCGGGGAGCAGCGAACTGACCGCCCTGCGCAGCGTGGGTGTCAGCACCCGGCGGATGGTGCTGCCGGCCATGGCCCTGGCCCTGGTGATGACCCTGCTCACGTTTGTGTTCAACGACGCGATCGTGCCGCGGGCCAACCTGGAGGCCACCAACAGCCTGGAGCGGGCCCTGGGCAAGGCCATCGCCACCGAGCAGAGCGATAACGCCCTCTATTCCCGCTTCACCGACGTCAAGTTGGCGAACGGAGAATCGGTGAAGTGGCTGACCCACATCTTCCATGCCCGCCAGTTCCGCAAGGGGGTGATGCTTGATGTCACCCTGCTCGATTTCTCCCGCCATGGCTACCGCCAGATGCTGACGGCCCTCACGGGCAAATGGAATGAGGAGCAGGGCATGTGGGAGTTCAACAAGGGCCGCATCACCAACATCGATGTGGCCAGTGGCACCACCACTTCCGCCAGCTTCGATCGCTACCTCTACCCCTTCACCAGGGATCCGATCGAGGTGGCCCAGCTGCCCACCGATGCCAGCACCATGACCGTGGGCCAGGCGCTCACGGCCGAGCGGCTCCTGCTGGAGGCCAACAATGCCAAGGAAGCCCGCCGCCTGCGCGTACGCATCCAGGAGAAGTTCGCCTTCCCGGCCATCTGCCTGGTGTTCGGTCTGATCGGCAGCAGCCTGGGGGTCCGCCCCAACTCGCGCACGAGTCGTAGCCAGGGTTTCGGCATCAGCGTGCTGCTGATCTTCGGGTACTACCTGATGTCCTTCATCTTCAGCTCCCTGGGCATCACGGGCACCCTGATGCCGTTCATGGCGGCCTGGTTGCCGGTGTTCATCGGCCTGGCCGGCGGTCTCTGGTTGCTGCGACAGGCCAGCCGCTGAGGCCCCAGCCGCCCGTCGACACGGCAGAGTGGATCGGTTTCGCTGCGCTCCTTGGTGAACGATCCGGTCATCGGTCTTGGTCTGGCGGCCTTCGTCCTGCTGCTGCTGGTCCTGCCCATCGCCTTCTGGTCCGTCAGCGGCGGCCAAAGCAACCCGGTTGTGAGGATCCTGGTGGCATCGGCCAACCTCTGCCTCACGGCCCAGCTGGTGTTGCGCTGGTGGGAATCGGGCCATTTCCCGATCAGCAACCTCTACGAATCCCTCTGTTTCCTGGCCTGGGCCTGCACCCTCACCCAGCTGCTGGTGGAACGCAGCTGGCCCAACCCGCTGGTGGCGGCGGCGGCCACGCCGATGGGCCTCGGCTGCGTGGCCTTCGCCAGCTTTGCCCTGCCCGATCGCCTGCAGGAAGCCTCCCCCCTGGTGCCGGCGTTGCGCTCCAGCTGGCTGGTGATGCACGTCAGCGTGATCATGGTGAGCTATGCGGCCCTGCTGGTGGGCTCCCTGCTGTCGGTGGCCGTGCTGTTCGTCGACCGCAATCAGGACCTGGAGCTGCGCGGCAGCTCGATCGGCACGGGTGGCTATCGCCAGGCCCAGCTGGCCAGCGACGGCCCCGGCGCCATGGCCCTCAGCAGCAGCAGCTTCCGCATCAGCGAACAACTCGACAGCCTCAGCTACCGCACGATCACGGTGGGCTTCCTGCTGCTGTCCGTCGGTCTGGTGAGTGGGGCGGTCTGGGCGAATGAGGCGTGGGGCAGCTGGTGGAGCTGGGACCCCAAGGAAACCTGGGCCCTGATCTGCTGGCTGGTGTATGCGGCCTACCTGCACACCCGATTGATCCGCGGCTGGCAGGGCCGGCGTCCGGCACTCGTGGCCTCCGCTGGCCTGGTGGTGATCGCCGTCTGCTACATCGGCGTCAACCTGCTGGGCATCGGTCTGCACAGCTACGGCTGGTTTCTGGGCAGCTGAGCGGTCGCCCATCTGGTTGGGGTCCAATCCGGCCCCACTCCCCGCCCGTTTCAGTAAAAAGGCCGCCCGGGTGGGCGGCCTGGAAAGCCTCGAACCGGACCCTCAGACCAGGGCCGGTTCGGGGCGGCGGCTGTTGCGGATGCCGGTGATGGCCTCGGCGTAGTCGGCGTGGCCGAACACCCCGGAGCCACTGACGATCGCGTTGGCGCCGGCCTCGATCACCTGCCAGGCGTTGCTGCCCTTGACGCCACCATCCACCTCGATCCAGGGATCAAGGCCGCGCTCATCACAGAGGCGACGCAGCTGGCGGATTTTCTCCACCTGGGAGGGGATGAAGCTCTGGCCGCCGAAGCCGGGGTTGACGCTCATGATCAGCACCAGATCACACAGCTCCAGGCAGTACTCGAGGGTGTCGAGGGGGGTGCTGGGGTTGAGCACGGCGCCCGCCATCTTGCCCAGGTCCTTGATCTGGCTGAGGTTGCGGTGCAGGTGCGGGCAGGCCTCCACCTGGACGCTGATGATGTCGGCGCCGGCCTTGGCGAAATCGGCCACATAGCGTTCGGGCTCGACGATCATCAGGTGCACGTCCAGGGGCTTGGTCGTCACCGGCCGCAGGGCCTCGACGATCAAGGGGCCGATGGTGATGTTGGGCACGAAGCGGCCATCCATCACGTCCACGTGGATCCAGTCGGCACCGGCGGCGTCGACGGCCCGCACGTCGTCACCGAGGCGGGAGAAGTCGGCCGAAAGGATCGACGGGGAGATCACCAGAGGCTTGGTGCTCATGGACAGCCACCGCAGCGGAAGAATGAAGGGATTGTAAGGAGCCGCCCACCGTGGGGCTCACGGGGGGCTCCCGGGCGCGCTGATACGATGGCCCCGCTTCGACTCCGAGAGGCCTTGCAGCGGCTGGATCTTTCCCCGCTTTGCCTGCGGTCCGCCTCCGGCGTGCCGGCCCCTCGTTGAGGCCCCTCCCCCCGCCGGACCGTTGTGGATCGCACTCTCATCCAGGAACTGCTCGAAGTTGTCGAGCAGGCCGCCATCGCCTCTGCCCGCCTGACAGGGCTCGGCAAGAAGGACGAAGCCGATGCCGCTGCCGTGGAGGCGATGCGCACCCGCATGGGCAGCATCGCCATGCAGGGCCGCATCGTCATCGGTGAGGGCGAGCGGGATGAAGCCCCGATGCTCTACATCGGCGAGGAAGTCGGCAGCGGCAGCGGTCCCGGCGTCGATTTCGCCGTGGATCCCTGCGAAGGCACCAACCTCTGCGCCAACGCCCAGGACGGCTCGATGGCCGTGCTGGCCGCCAGCGACCGCGGTGGCCTCTTCTATGCCCCCGACTTCTACATGAAGAAGCTGGCCGCCCCTCCGGCCGCCAAGGGCAAGGTGGACATCCGCAAGAGCGCCACCGAGAACATCGCCATCCTGAGCGAGTGCCTCGGCATTCCCGCCAGCGACCTCACCATCGTGGTGATGGACCGCGCCCGCCACAAGGCCCTGATCGCCGAGATCCGCGCCACCGGCGCCCGGGTCAAGCCGATCAGTGACGGCGACGTGCAGGCCGCGATCGCCTGCGGCTTCGCCGGCACCGGCACCCACTGCCTGATGGGCATCGGCGCTGCCCCCGAGGGTGTGATTTCCGCCGCCGCCCTGCGCTGCCTCGGCGGCCACTTCCAGGGCCAGCTGGTGTACGACCCCGCCGTCGCCCAGACCAGTGAGTGGGCCGACTACACCAAGGAGGGCAACATCGCCCGCCTCAACGAGATGGGCATCACCGACGTCGACAAGGTCTATGAGGCTGAGGAGCTGGCCTCCGGCGAGAACGTGGTCTTCGCCGGCAGCGGCATCACCCCCGGCCTGCTGTTCAAGGGCGTCGTGTTCGAGGCCGACTGCACCCGCACCAGCAGCCTGATCATCAGCTCCCTCGACCGCAGCGCCCGCTTCACCGATACGGTGCATATCAAGGAAGGCGCCAAGAGCATCGCCCTGCGCTGAATCCACAAGAGCCCGGTCCCCGGAGCCCGCCTCCATGCACATCGCCGTCGTCGGTCTGAGCCATCGCACGGCTCCGGTGGAAATCCGCGAGCGCCTCAGCATCCCCGAGCAGACCATGGAGGATTCCCTCCAGCGTCTGCGGGCGGATGAGCAGGTGATCGAGGCCTCGATCCTGAGCACCTGCAACCGGCTGGAGATCTACACCCTCCTGCGCCATCCCGAACGGGGCATCAGCGCCGTCGGCGACTTCCTCAGCCAGCAGTCCGGGCTGGCGGTGGAGGAGCTGCGCCCCCATCTGTTCACCTACCACCACGAGGAGGCGGTGGGCCACCTGCTGCGGGTGGCCGCCGGCCTCGACAGCCTGGTGCTGGGGGAGGGTCAGATCCTCTCCCAGGTGAAGAAGATGGTGCGCCTGGGCCAGGAGCACCGTTCCGTGGGGCCGATCCTCAACCGCCTGCTCAACCAGGCGGTGAGCACCGGCAAGCGGGTCCGCACCGAAACCAACCTGGGCACCGGGGCGGTCTCGATCAGCTCCGCAGCCGTCGAGCTGGCCCAGCTCAAGGTGGGCCAGGCCCGCGGGCGGGACGAACTGGTGCCCCTTGACCAGGAACAGGTGGCCGTCGTTGGGGCCGGCCGCATGGCCCGGCTGCTGCTGCAGCACCTCCAGGCCAAGGGATGCCGGGGCGTGGTGGTGCTCAACCGCACCGTCTCCCGGGCGGAAGCCCTGGCGGCCGATTTCCCCACCCTGCCGGTGCAGTGCCGTCCCCTGGACGACCTCGACCACTGCCTGAGCACCTGCTCGCTGGTGTTCACCAGCACCGGCGCCGAGGAGCCGATCATCTCGGCCCGCCGGCTGGAGGGGCTGAACCGCCGCTCCAGCCTGATGCTCATCGATATCGGTGTGCCCCGCAACATCAGCGCGGATGCGGCCGAGCTGTCGGGGGTCGACAGTTTTGATGTCGACGATCTCCAGGAGGTGGTGGCCCGCAACCAGGAGGCCCGCCGGGAGATGGCCGCCGAGGCCGAGGGGCTCCTGGCCGAGGAATCGCGGCTGTTCCTGGAATGGTGGGACGGCCTTGAGGCGGTGCCCCTGGTCAACCGCCTGCGCCTCCAGCTGGAGGACATCCGCGAACAGGAGCTCCAGAAGGCCCTGAGTCGCATGGGCCCCGACCTCTCCGCCCGGGAGAGGAAGGTGGTCGAAGCCCTCAGCAAGGGGATCATCAACAAGATCCTGCACACCCCGGTCACCAAGCTGCGGGCCCCCCAGCCCCGCCAGCAGCGCCTGGCGTCGATGGGGGTGCTGCGCGACCTCTTCGAGCTTCACGACGACCTACCGGAGGCCTGAGCCCCCGTCCCCGGGATCACCCGGCCCCAGCCCCAACCACCACTGCAACGGAACATGAACCGAGTTGCCGCAGCCCCGCGCTTCGCGTCACCACGCTCCAGTACGGTCTGGCCAGCCAAGGACCGAGGACTGGGCTCATGAAACGCGTTCTGGCCATCATTCTGGGAGGCGGAGCGGGAACGCGTCTCTACCCCCTCACCAAGATGCGGGCCAAGCCCGCCGTGCCTCTCGCGGGCAAGTACCGCCTGATCGATATTCCCATCAGCAACTGCATCAACTCGGAGATCAACAAGATCTACGTGCTGACGCAGTTCAACAGCGCCTCGCTCAACCGTCACCTGACGATGAGCTACAACCTTTCGGCCGGTTTCGGCCAGGGGTTCGTGGAAGTCCTGGCCGCCCAGCAGACCCCCGACAGCCCCAGCTGGTTCGAAGGCACCGCCGATGCGGTGCGCAAGTACCAGTGGCTGTTCCAGGAGTGGGACGTCGACCACTACCTGATTCTTTCCGGTGACCAGCTCTACCGGATGGACTACAGCAAGTTCGTCCAGCATCACATCGATTGCGGCGCCGACCTGACCGTGGGTGCCCTGCCGGTGGACGGCGCCCAGGCCGAAGGTTTCGGTCTGATGCGGACCTCCTCCGACGGCCGCATTCTGGAGTTCAGCGAGAAACCCACCGGGGACGCCCTCGAGGCGATGCGGGTCAACACCGAAAGCCTGGGTCTGTCCGCCGAGGAGGCCGTCAAGCGGCCCTTCCTGGCGTCGATGGGGATCTACGTCTTCAACCGCAACACCCTGTTCAACCTGCTCGCCAGCAATCCGGAGTCGACGGATTTCGGCAAGGAGATCATCCCCACCTCCCTGCGGGAAGGGGACCATCTTCAGACCTTCCTGTTCGACGACTACTGGGAGGACATCGGCACGATCGGGGCGTTCTACGAGGCCAACCTGGCCCTCACCGAACAGCCCAACCCGGCCTTCTCCTTTTACGACGAGAAGTTTCCCATCTACACCCGGCCCCGCTACCTGCCACCCAGCAAGCTGCAGGACGCCCAGGTCACCCAGTCGATCATCGGCGAAGGCTCCCTGCTCAAGGCCTGCAGCATCCACCATTGCGTCCTGGGGGTCCGTTCCCGGGTGGAAGACGAGGTGGTGCTCCAGGACACCCTGGTGATGGGGGCCGACTTCTTCGAGTCGTCGGAGGAGCGGCTGGTGCTGCGCGAGCGGGGCGGCACACCCATCGGGGTGGGACGCGGCACCACGGTCAAGGGGGCCATCCTCGACAAGAACGTGCGCATCGGCCGCGACGTCACCATCGTCAACAAGGACCGGGTGGAGGAGGCCGACCGGCCGGAGCTGAACTTCTACATCCGCAACGGCATCGTGGTGGTGGTCAAAAACGGCACGATCGCCGACGGCACGGTCATCTGACGCCCGCTTCGGGGGGAGGGCTGGGCCAGCAGTTGCTGACATCCCTCCCCAGGAGACCGACGAGCCGCCGACCGCTGGCCACACTGCCAACGAATCAAGGGAACCTCGGTCCTATGGGCAAGGCGCATTTCGGACTCATCGGCCTTGGCGTGATGGGTGAGAATCTGGTCCTCAACGCTGAGAGAAACGGGTTCTCGAGCGTCGTCTACAACCGGACCTACGCCAAGACCGAGGACTTCCTGGCCGGACGCGGTGCCGGCAAGGACATCGTCGGTGCGGCCACCCTGGAAGAATTCGTGGGCGCGCTGGAGAGGCCCCGTCGCATCCTGATGATGGTCAAGGCGGGTGGACCGGTGGACGCCACCATCGCCAGCATCTCGCCGCTGCTCGAGGAGGGGGACCTGCTGATCGACGGCGGCAACTCCCTCTACACCGACACCGAGCGGCGCGTGAAGGAGCTGGAGAGCAAGAGCTTCGGCTACATCGGCATGGGCGTCTCCGGTGGCGCCAAGGGGGCCCTGGAGGGCCCGAGCATGATGCCCGGCGGCACCAAGGCGGCCTACGACGCCATCGAAAGCCTGGTGACCAAGATGGCCGCCCAGGTGGAGGACGGCCCCTGCGTCACCTACATCGGACCCGGTGGTGCCGGCCACTTCGTCAAGACCGTCCACAACGGCATCGAGTACGGCATCGAGCAGATCCTGGCCGAGGCCTACGACCTGATGAAGCGCATCGGCGGCCTCGATGGCGACGCCATGGCCGACGTGCTGGGGGGCTGGAACCAGACCGAAGAGCTCGCCTCCTTCCTGGTGGAGATCACCGAGGTGTGCCTGCGCACCAAGGATCCCGAAAGCGGTGGCGATCTGGTGGAGCTGATCGTTGATGCCGCCGGGCAGAAGGGCACCGGCCTGTGGACCGTGGTCAGCGCCCTGGAGATGGGCGTGCCTGTCCCCACCATCTACGCCGCCCTCAACGCCCGGGTGCTGAGCTCCCTGCGCAGCGAGCGCATGGAGGCGGAATCGGTGCTGCACGGCCCCGCTCCCCACAGCTTCTCCCTGGGAGAGCCGGCCACGGGCATGGCGCCCCTTCGGGATGCCTGCATCCTGGCCTGCATCGCCAGCTACGGCCAGGGCATGGCCCTGCTGCAGGAGGCCTCCAAACTCCACGACTACAACCTTGATTTCTCGGCCATCGGCCAGATCTGGAAGGGGGGCTGCATCATTCGCGCCCGGTTGCTGCAACGCATCCAGGACGCCTACGGCGCCAACCCCTCCCTGCCCAACCTGATGCTGGATCCCTGGTTCGCCACCCAGGTCAACCAGCGCCTGGAAGGCCTGCGCCAGGTGGTGGCGGGGGCGGCCCTGGCCGGCATCCCCGTGCCCTGCCTGAGCAGCACCCTCGATTACATCGACAGCTACCGCACGGGCCGCCTGCCCCAGAACCTGGTGCAGGCCATGCGCGACTGCTTTGGCTCCCATACTTATGAACGTACGGACCGCCCCGGCGCGTTCCACACCGAATGGCTCGATTGACCGAACCCAGCGCCCGCTACCACCTGATCATTGCCGCCAGTCCCGAGGAGCTGGCCCGCCAGGCGGCCGAACAGATCGCCGCCGGCATTGACCTGGCCCTGGCCGAGCGGGACCGGGCCCAGATCGCCCTGGCGGGTGGCGCAACCCCCCGGGCGGCCTACGGCCGTCTGGCCCAGGAGCACCTGCCCTGGGAGCGGGTCGATGTACTCCTGGGGGATGAGCGCTGGGTGCCGGCCGACGACCCCTCCAGCAATGCCCGCCTGCTGCGGGAGACGCTCTTGGCCCAGCCACCCGCCAGCCGGGCCCGGTTCCACCCGGTGCCCACCGACCGCCCCAGCCCCGAGGCCAGCGCCCTGGCCTATGCGGCCGAGCTGGCGGTGCTCTGTCCCGGTCTGTTCCCCTGCTTCGATGTGGTGCTGCTGGGCCTGGGCGACGATGGCCATACCGCCTCCCTGTTCCCTGGCACGGCGGCCACCGGGGTGGTGGATCGCCCTGTCACCATCAGTGAGGGCACGGGGCTGGCCCGCATCACCCTCACCGCGCCGGTGCTCTCAGCCGCCCGTCGGGTGATCTTTCTGGTCAGTGGCGCCGGCAAACGCCAGGCGCTGGCACGCCTGCTCGATCCGAGTGAGCCCGCCGAGCGCACCCCCGCCCGGTTGGTGCGGCCGGGCTCAGAGGTGGTGATCCTCGCCGATGCCGCCGTCGCCGCCGACCTTCCCCCCCGCTGAGACAACCATGCAGGTGATCCGTGGCGATGGCTTCAGCGGCTGGCATGCCCTCAACGACACCGTGATGGGCGGCCGCAGCACCGGCAGCTGCACGGTCAGCAGCCGCGGGTTGCGCCTGGAGGCTGAGGTGGTGGAGCAGGGCGGTGGCTTCGTCAGCTGCCGCTCGCCGGTGTTCTCCCCGCCCCTGGATCTCTCCGATCAGGCCGCCTTCGAACTGGACTTGCAGGGAGATGGCCGCCATTACAAGCTGGCCGTCGCCTGCGCCGACGGCGTGGCGGGCCTCACCGAACTGATCCCCGGCGGGGTGCGCTGGGTGGCCAACTTCGCCACCGCCGCCGATGGCCCCTGCCGGCTGCGGATTCCCTTTGATCAGCTGCGTCCCTCCATCCGGGCCAAGCCGATCGAGGCCCTGCCCCTGGGGCTGCCACTGCGCTTCGACGCCGCTCGCATCACCCGGCTGCAGATCCTGCATTCGAAGTTCGGCGACGACGGCACCGCCAATCCAGGCTTCCGGGCCGGCCCGCTCCTGCTGGAGCTCATGGCGATCGATGCCGTCGCCTGAGTCTTCGATCGGCAGCGCCAACACCGACCTGAGCCGGCTGGTGGCGGCAGCGGCCGACCTCTGCCGCAAGCCCCTGCACCATGCCGTGGTGTCGCCAAGCCTCGGTGGTGCGGCCGTGGAGGCGGCCGCCGAAACGCCGCCGCCGAGCCTCGACCTCTGCCTGCGCCTGGAGGCCCGCACGCCAGAGGGGGAGCGGGTTCCGGCGGAGGATCTGGAGCTGGAGATCTACCGCAGCGGCGACGCGCTCAACCTCACCCTCGCCTGGTGCCAGGGGGACGACCAGCCGCTGCTCTGGCAGGGAAGCCACCCGGTCTGGATGGACGGGGCCACGGGGCTGCGCAGCAGCTGTCCGCCCCGGGGCGCGCCGCTGGAGGCCCTGGCCCGCCGGCTCCGGGCCCTGTTGCGGCCCGATCAGGACTGAAGCGACGGCAGGACCACCAGCAAGGCCCCGATGCCCACCGAGGTCGGCAGTCGCCAGAGCTCGGCCGGTGCCTGCAGGGCGCGGCCATCCCGATGCCGCAGGGTGAGCCCTTCGCAGCGCATCAACGGTTCAGCGGCCGAGGCGTCACTGGCCGGGTCCGCCCATACCGCCTCCGGCAACGCGCAGAACAGGGATGCCGGGGAGCCCACCAGGCTGGCCTGGTCGAAGCCGACGCGTTCGCAGAGGCTGCCGTTGACCATGACCACCCGCTGCTCGGCGTCAAACACCGCCAGGGCGAAGCTGGGGCTCTGGATCAGGGTCTCGAAGAGCACGCTGAGGTCCTGGTCATGCTTCTCCACCTGGCGTTGGTCGGTCACATCGGCCAGGGTGCCGACCACGTAGCGATCGGTGGCTTCGTTGAGCACCCGGGCGTTTTCCTTCACCCAGCGGCGCTGGCCATCGCGGCGGATGATCCGGTACTCCACCGACCATCCCCCCTGCTTCAGGTTGCGGCTGGCCCAGACCCGCTCACGATCGGCCGGATCGATGGCGTCATCGAGCAGTTCCGAATGGGCGAACAGCTCGGCCGGGGTCCAGCCCGTCAGTGGCAGGATGCGTTTGCTGGCATAAAGCAGGCGATGCAGGGTGTCGTCCCGCTTCCAGACCGCCTCGTCGAGGGCATCGGTGAGGCTGGAGAAGGAATCCAGGGAGGCCTCGGCGGCCGTGCGCAGGGCCAGCAGTTCCGACACGTCGGTGAGGGTGATGATGGCCCCACGGCGCTGGCCCTCCTGTTCCTGGTAGGGCAACACCTGGGCCAGGTAGGCGATCTCCTCGTTCACCGCTTCGATGCTGCGCCGTGAGGCGCCGGCCAGCACCTCCCCCAGGGCCGCCCGCAGGCCGGGCAGGGCCACCGTGGTCGGGATGCCGAGCAGGGGCTGGCCGATGTCCCCCTCCACCAGGGCGAAGACGCGCACCGCCAACGGGGTGTAGCGGGTGATGCGCAGGTCGCGGTCGACGATCACCATCCCCTGGTTCAGGGAGATCTGGATGTTCTCCAGGTCGGTGCTGAGCTGCTGCAGGTCCTCCGTCTTGGCCCGCAACTGTTGGTTGAGGGTGGCCAGTTCCTCGTTGGTGGCCTGCAGTTCCTCGTTGGAGGATTCCAGCTCCTCATTGGACGACTGCAGTTCCTCGGAGGAGGCCTGCAGCTCCTCGGCGGAGGCTTCCAGTTCTTCGTTGGCCCCCTCGAGGTCGGCCATCGAGCGCCGCAGGGTGTCATGGCTGGTGAGCAGCTCCTTTTCCAGCCGGGCGATCTGCTGGTCGAAGTCCGGTGCCCGGGTGGCCGACTCGCCCGTGGTGGCGGGTTCGGGACCTTCGGCCTGCTCCGGCAGAAAGCTCAGCAGCGTCAGCAGCCGCTCATTCACTTCCAGGGGCCGTGCCTCCAGCCGAAGACACAGCTTGAAGGCGGGCAGGTGCAGCACCCGGCTGCGCACCGATTGGCCGTCGGCCCGGACGATCAGCAGCAGGGCGCGGGCCTCGGCCTGCAGATCCGGCAGCAGGAAGGTGGTGGCGGCACTGGAGATCCGGCCCTCGGGGAGCCTGCAGTAAGGACTGACATCGCCGATCACCTCCACCAGTTCGTGGGCTTCATCGAGGACCACGCAGGGGGGACAGGTGTTGCGCACCAGGGCTTCGAGGGTGGCGACGTGCTCCTCGACCACGGTTTCCCGCAGGATCGAGATGCGGCCGACCGGGCTGAACAGCTGCGGGGGCCGCTGGGCGGGCTGGGGAAACGTGGAAAAGCGACTCGGTTGGGTTTCAGCGGTGCGATAGAAGATGCGGTGTTCGGCATTGGCCACGCCGAACCCCTCGGCCCTGTTGCCGAGGGACTCCGTCCGCCCCAGGAACAGCAGCCCGGAGGGCAGCAGACCGAAGCGGAACAATCCCAGCACCCGGTCCTGCAGGGGTGGGGTGAAGTAGATGAGGGTGTTGCGGCTGCAGATCAGGTCCAGGCGTGGGAAGGGGGGATCGATCCCCACGTTGTGACGGGCGAACACGACGCAGTTGCGCAGGGTTTCGCTGATCTGCATCTCGCCGTTGTGACGGACGACGAAGCGTTCCCGCAGGGCCTCCGGGATTGCCATGACGGTGGCCGCCGGGTAGGTGGCCCGCCGCGCAAGCGCCAGGCTTTCCTCGTCGAGATCGGTGCCGAAGATCTTGAGGTGATGGGTCAGATCCTGGGGATGGTCGAGCACCTCACTGATCAGCATGCCGATGGAATACACCTCTTCGCCGGTGGCACAGCCCGGCACCCACACCCTGAGGCGATCCCGGCGCGTGCGCTGGGACACATAGGCCCGCAGCAGGTCCCCCAGGACCGCGAAGGATTCGGGGTCACGGAAGAAGGACGTCACCGTGACCAGCAGGTTCTGGACCAGGGCGGACGACTCCTTGCGGTCGGCCGACAGCAGCTGCAGATACTCCTCCATCGTGTCCATCTGACGCAGGGCCATGCGCCGCGACAGCTGCCGCTGCAGGGTGGACTGCTTGTACTGGCTGAAGTCGATGCCGCTGTTGTGCTTCAGCAGCTCCAGGGCACTGCTGACGTTCAGGGCTTCCGGCTCCGGCAGGTGCTGCTCCACCCAGTCGTCGCTCGAATGCATCAGTTCGCAGAGGTGCTGACCGATGGCGACCGGGTCGAGAATGAGGTCGGCCCCACCCATGGCGATGGCTGCCCTGGGCATGCCATCAAAGCGGGCGCTCTCGGGGCTCTGGGCGATGGTGAGACCGCCGGCGGCCCGGATGACTCTCAGGCCACGGGCCCCATCGGAACCGGTGCCCGAGAGGACCACGGCCGCGCCGCGTTCCGCCCAGTGCTCGGCGATCGACTCGAACAGGCGGTCGATGCTGGGGCTGGGGCCGAAGCGCGGTTCGGGATCGACCAGGGCCACCCGGTTCCCCAGCACGCGGATGTCGTGATTGGGTGGACAGACGGTGATGGTGTCGGGGAGCAACTCGGCCCCTTCCACCGCCCTGAGCACCTGCAGCGGCGTGACCCGAGAGAGCAGATCGACCATCAGGCTGCCGTGGTCGGGGGCCTGGTGCTGGGCCACCACATAGGCCACGTGGCCGCCGGGGACGAGGCTGCCCAGCAGCAACTGCAGGGCCTCCAGGCCACCTGCGGAGGCGCCGATGCCGATCAGATGCATCAATGACTCTGTAACAAGTGCTTCATTCTCTCCCTTCGACCCCGAAGATGGATCGGCATCGGCAGAGGGCGCAGGGGATGGCGCAGGCAAGGACTCTGCATCACTGCATTCTTCCATCCGCAGAGAGGTGATGAAGGGGGGACCAGCCACCTTAACCGCTGAACACTTTTGCGCCCCGAGACAAGGCGGCTCCAGCATCCGTTCTGACGCTGGAGTGCATCGGATGGGATGACGTTCTCTTCCATGGGCTCAGGGGCTTTCACAACTGACGGAATGCGGCTGTTGTGAACTTTTGACCTGGCCTCCTATCCGGCAAACAAGCCGATGTCCGTTGTCGCCAATCAATATCGCTCGAAAACATTGAAGCCTTCTGATTGCATTCATCCCGCTCCTTTAGAGCCATTGATCGAAATCTGTACAAACTATGATAGAATATCTTATACAAGAGAAGGGAGGTCCGTCATCTGATGAGCAGCGAGGCGAATCATCCCAATCTGCGGCATCAACAGGCGGCCCGCTTCTCGAATCCTCTGCTTCGCCAGTTGCACCTCAGCGAGGATCCGCGCGCCTGTGCGGCGCTGTTGCAGGAGGCCTTGCCCTTGATGGAGTTGCAACCGCTCGAGCCCGCCGCCACCTGGTGGTTCTACGGAGCCAATGTTCATCTTGGCTCCATGGTGGCCACCGCCTGGACGGCCAAGCCGATGCGCGCCGCCTTCAGCGATCGCCGCGATCGGATCGCCGTGCTCGGCTATGGCGGCGAGCAGCGCCTGCGGCAGGCTTCCCGCACCTGGCGCTGCGGCATCGGCTGCTGTCTGCTGATGGCGAAAGCCCCTTGCACGATGGAGAGTTCCGTTTCCTCCGCCGTGGCCTTCGCCCTCTCCGATGAGCAACTCCTGCAGGCGGCGATGAGCATGGGGGGCTACCACCAGCAGCCATCGGGGTGGCAGGACATCCTCGACCAGGCCCATGGCTGGAGTCCGCCGGAGAACCCATCGGCGCCCTCGCTTCTGTCGGCCCTGCGGCAGACGATGGACATGGCCGGTCAGCTGTCCGGCTATGGCCGGGGTCTGCTCGACTCCCTGCACCTCGACGACCAGATTCACCGGCTGATGGCGGCGATGCTGCTGCCGGATCTGCGCGAAGAGAAGTCCCTCGATCGCCTCAGGCATCGCCAACGCCAGGGTCGTGATGCCTTCGATGAACTGATCGACTACATCAAGCAGAATCTCGGCAGTTCGCTGACGCTGTCCGTCCTGGAGTCCAGGAGCCATTACTCACGCCGGGCCCTGCAGTATGCCTTCGCCGAGCGCATGGGCTGCGGCGCCACTCAGTGGATCAAACATCAGCGTCTCGACCTGGCCAGACGGCGGCTGGAGAATCCTACGGCGACCGACAGTGTCGGCAGCATTGCCAAGGAGTGCGGTTACCGCTCCCTCGGCCTGTTCAGTGTGGATTTCCAGCAACGCTTTCACGTCAAGCCGTCCCAATTGCTGAGAGAGTCCCGGCCGGAGTAGCGGCCGGGACCATGGCCCTCAGTTGCGTCGTTGGAACACATCCGTCGTCTCCGAGCGGCTCTGCAGATGCTCGTGGGGATGGAGCGCCTGCAGGGAGGTTTCGATCAGGTAGGCGGCCAGATTGGAGAGGGAACGACCCTGGTGGTTGCTGCGCTCGATCAGGGCCTGGTAAGCGTTGTAGGGAATGGTGATCGTGACCCGCACAGGTCGCAGGAAGGGACCGGGCGTTGATTGGCTTCGCATGGGTTCATTGCTGCTACACCACAGATCTAGGCTGATTAGCCCTGGCAGGGAAGCAGCCGTTCCTGTGGCAACGGATACCATCTAAAGGCGAGATCCAAGGACAGCACAGCGATTCAGCCTGCTGTGATCAGCAGCGTGGGTCAGGCACCCGCAGTGCAGGTCTGCATCAAGACGGGCGATTTGCACCATTCTGAAACCCGATCGCGCGGCGGCCGATCAATCCGGGGGCTGGTCGGTCACTGCCCCCAGGCTGCTGCTGCTCACCTGCCTGGCGTACTTGCCCAGCACGCCGGTGCGGTAGCGGGGCTCAGGCTTGATCCAGGCGCTGCGGCGCTGTGCCAGCTCCTCCTCGGCCACGTTGAGCTGGATCAGGCGCTGCCTGGCATCCACCGTGATGCTGTCGCCCTCCTGCACCAGGGCGATGGTGCCCCCCACGGCGGCCTCCGGGGCCACGTGACCCACCACCATGCCGTAGGTGCCCCCCGAGAAGCGTCCGTCGGTGATCAGGGCCACCGAGTCACCCAGCCCCTCGCCGATGATCGCGGCGGTGGGGGCCAGCATTTCGCGCATGCCGGGACCGCCCACGGGCCCCTCGTAGCGGATCACCACCACATCACCGGCGCTGATGCGCTTGGCGAGGATGGCGGCCAGGGCGTCCTCCTCACTTTCGAACACCCGTGCCGGCCCGGTGATCACCGGGTTCTTGACACCGCTGATCTTGGCCACACTGCCCTCTTCGGCCAGGTTGCCCCGCAGGATCGCGAGGTGGCCCTGGGCATAGAGGGGGTTGGAGAGGGGCCGGATCACCTCCTGATCGGCCGGGGGCTCGGAGGGCACCTCAGCCAGCACCTCGGCGAGGGTGCGCCCCTCGATGGTGCGGCAGTCGCCGTGCAGCAGGCCACCGTCGAGCAGCAGTTTCATCACCTGGGGGATGCCGCCGGCCCGGTGCAGATCCACGGTGACGAAGCGGCCGCTGGGCTTGAGATCGCAGATCACCGGCACCTTCTGGCGGATCGTCTCGAAGTCGTCAATGGTCAGCGGCACACCGGCGGTGCGGGCGATCGCCAACAGGTGCAGCACCGAATTGGTCGAGCCGCCCACCGCCATGATCACGGCGATGGCGTTCTCGAACGCCTTCCGGGTGAGCAGGTCCCGGGGACGGATGTTGGCCTCGATCGCCTGCACCAGCACCTCGGCGGAGCGGGCGGCGCTGTCCGCCTTCTCCGGATCCTCCGCCGCCATCGTGGAGCTGTAGGGCAGGCTCAGACCGAAGGCCTCGAAGGCCGAGCTCATCGTGTTGGCGGTGAACATGCCGCCGCAGCTGCCGGCGCCGGGGCAGGCGTTCTTCTCGATCGCCAGCAGTTCGGCCTCATCGATGCGTCCGCCGGAGAGCTGGCCCACCGCCTCGAAGGCGCTGACCACGGTCAGATCGCAGGGCCCCAGCTTGCCCGGTTTGATCGTGCCGCCGTACACGAAGATCGCCGGGATGTTCATGCGGGCCATGGCGAGCATGGCGCCGGGCATGTTCTTGTCGCAGCCGCCGACGGCCAGCAGGCCATCCATGCTCTGGGCGTTGCAGGCGGTTTCGATCGAGTCGGCGATCACTTCGCGGGACACGAGCGAGTACCTCATCCCCTCGGTCCCCATCGAGATGCCGTCGCTGACGGTGATGGTGCCGAACATCTGGGGCATCGCCCCAGCCACTCGGGCGGCCTGCTCCGCCCGCCGGGCCAGGTCGTTGAGGCCGATGTTGCAGGGCGTGATCGTGCTGTAGCCGTTGGCAATCGCCACGATCGGCTTGCCGAAATCCCCATCCCCGAAGCCCACGGCCCGGAGCATGGCCCGGTTGGGGGAGCGTTGGAGGCCCTTGGTGATGGCGTCGGAGCGCAGCATGGCCGGGGTGGATCGGGTCTGCAGCAACCTACCGAGGGGCCTGCGCCCTCAGGGCTGGGGCTGCAGCTGCTCCAGCTGGCGGCGCACCTCGTCGATCGCCTGGTTGAGCTTCTGGACGCGGTCGTGCAGCTGATCTCGGCCCACCGGCTCGCCGCTGGCCTCCGCCAGCCGGGAGATGCGCAGCATCCGCAACTGGCGTTGCACGAGGTGCCGCCGTTCGGCGCGGCGCAGCAGCCAGACCGCCAGGCCCGCGGCTCCGGCCACGGCGCCGGCGGCCGCCGCCAGCAACACGATGCCGCCGGCGGACGTTTGCTCCCTCGTATCAGCCATGAACCTGCACGCGTTGGTGAACCCGGAAGGGAAAACCCAGCCTAGGCAGAGGCGGAGGCGATTCCATACAGCCGTTCACTCACCTCCCCGAAGCCGGGGACGACCCGGTGCCGATCGTCCACCTCGGGGTCGATGCCGGCGCAATAGATGGTGAGCTGCCCGTGGCGCTCCCCGACGACCTGCAGTCCGGGGTTGGCCGCCAGGGCCGTGATCACCCGCAGGCGTTGGCCCTCCACCCCAAGGCCCTGGAGTCGGTCGAGCAGGGCCAGCAGGATCGAGCCGCTGGCGAGGCAGGGCAGGAACACCAGCACGCCGCTGCGGGGATCGATGGTGGCCGGCAGATCATCCAGGAACCAGTGGGGCTTGTGCTCCGGCCCGCACGGCTCGATGCCCACGTGGGCCAGCTGGGCCGAGGGCAGCACCGTCTGGGCCCCCTGCCACAGGCCCAGACCGCCCCGCAGCACCGGAATCACCAGCAGGGGGATCTCCGGATCCACCACCTGGCCGTCGCTGCTGCCCAGGGGCGTCTCCACCGTCACGCGGCGATGGGGCAGCCAGTCGCGCAGGGATTCGTAGGTCAGCCAGCGGCCCAGTTCCGCCATGGCGGTGGCGAACAAAGGCGACGGGGTGGCCCCATCACGCAGCAGGGTGAGCCAGTGGCCAATGAGGGGATGGGGGGGCACCACCACCCGCAGGGACATGCTCATGACGGGCTGCGTCTGCCATAGCTTGAACCGGCAGCGTACCGGTGTGGCATGGCCCCCAGCTTCCAGTCCTTTGCCGTCTACGGCCGCCGGTTTGCCCTGCTGCTGGGGCCCCTGCTCGCCCTGGTGCTGTGCTGGTCCGTGCTGCCGGTGGCGCCGGCGCTGGCGATCACCGCCCCGGAACTGCGGGCCCAGCGCTCCTTCCAGGATCTCGATCCCGATCTGCGGGGCCGCAACCTGCAACAGCAGGAATTCCTCAAGGCCTCCATGGAGGGCTTCGATCTGAGGGATACCGATCTGCGCGGGGCCGTGTTCAATTCCTCGAATCTGCGCCAGGCGGATCTGCGCGGCGCCGATCTCGAGGACGTCGTGGCCTTCGCCACCCGGTTTGATGGTGCCGACCTGCGCGGGGCCCAGTTCCGCAACGCCATGCTCATGCAGAGCCGCTTCCGGGATGCCCAGATCGATGGGGCCGACTTCAGTGATGCGGTTCTCGACCTCCCCGAGCAGAAAGCCCTCTGTGCCCGCGCGACCGGCCGCCATCCCGTCACCGGTGTGGCCACCAGCGAAAGCCTCGGCTGCCGCTGATTCCCCGCAGCGGCGCCTCCCCTAGGTTTCGGTGCTGCCTTCGCGTCTGCTCTGATGACGGCCACCCGCTCCAGACGACTGCCGGTCACGGTGGTGACAGGCTTTCTGGGGGCTGGCAAGACCACCCTGCTGCGCCATCTGCTGCTGGAGAGCGGCCTGCGCCTGGCCGTGCTGGTCAATGAGTTCGGCGAAGTGGGCATCGACGGCGATCTGATCGCTTCCTGCGGTTTCTGCCCCGAGGAGGAGCTCGACGACCGCCTGGTGGAACTCGCCAACGGCTGCCTCTGCTGCACGGTGCAGGACGAGTTCCTGCCCACCATGACCCGCCTGCTGGAGCGCGCTGACCGCCTCGACGGCATCGTGGTGGAAACCAGTGGCCTGGCCCTGCCCGAACCCCTGGTCGCCGCCTTCGGCTGGCCGGAGATCCGCAGCCGCACCCGCGTCCACGGGGTGGTCACGGTGGTGGACGGGGAGGCCCTGGCCGCCGGCCATGTGGTGGGCGATGCCGCTGCGGTCGAAGCCCAGCGCCAGGCCGATCCCAGCCTCGACCACATCAGCGCCATCGAGGATCTGTTCGCCGACCAGCTCGGTGCGGCTGATCTGGTGCTGGTCAGCCGTGCTGACCGGCTGGAGCCGGAGGCCTTCGAGCGGGTGAAATCCAGCCTGGCGGCGGGCCTGCGCCCCGGCACCGTGGTGTTGCCGATGGCCCGGGGTCGCCTCGATCCCTCTCTGGTGCTGGATGGACCCGGCCGGGAGGAGGTCGACCTCGATCACGACGACCACGACCACGATCACGACGACCACCACGACCACGACCACGATCACCACGACCATGCCCACGTGGCGATGGAATCCCTGCTGTTGCGCCGCTCCGGACGCTGGGAGCGAGCCGCCCTTGAAACGGCGCTGCAACGGCTGCTGATCGAGCATCCGGTGGTGCGGCTCAAGGGCCGGCTGCGCCAGGGAGGCAAGCGGCTGCCGCTGCAGATCCAGGGGGTGGGCCGCCGACTCGAGTGTTGGTACGAGGAGCGCGCTGCTGCCCCAGCCTCCGAAGCGCCCGCTGAAGGGCCCGGCGAACAGGACGCCGATGGCCTGGAGCTGGTGGTGCTGGCCACCGCCGGAGCCGCTGGCCCCCTGCGCCAGGCCCTCGATCACCTCTGAGCCCGGGTCAGTCGAGGGGGATGTCCCCCCGGGCGCAGACCCCATCCCAGCAGAGGTCCGTGTTCTCCACCCAGCGGCTGTTGACCGGCTGCCAGCCGCCGGAGGGCTTGAGCATCGTCACCTTGCCCCGGCCGTCGTGGCGGAACTCGAGGCGTTGCCCCCCCACCAGCAGGAACCAGTGCAGGCCCAACTCCTCCACCTGCATGTGGCAGTCCTGCCAGGGACCATCCGCCAGGCGGCACTGCAACGACACCAGGCCTGGAATCGAATGGGCCTGAAGGGCGGCACAGGCAACGGTCAGACCCATCAGCCAGGCCAGCACGCGGGGGGCCAGCGGATCCAGCAGAAACCTCCGCAGGGAAGGCACCACGGCTAGCGGAACAGGGGACCACCCCCAGGCTGGCCAGCCGGGAAAAGGCTGGTGGGGCGGGCTGCCAAGATTTAACAAACGTCCGTGCCCCCGGTGCCGCTCTTCAACGCCCGCGTTCAGGTCTCCCTGCGTCCCTCTGTGCTGGATCCAGCCGGAGAGGCCACCCGGGCCGCCGCTGCCCGGCTCGGGGTGGAGGGGGTGAAACGGCTGCGGATCGGCAAAGCGATCGAACTGGATCTGGAGGCGCCGGACCGGGCCACCGCCCAGGCGCGACTCGAACTCCTCAGCGACCGTCTGCTGGCCAATCCTGTGATCGAGGACTGGTCACTGGATCTGGTCGAAGCGGGTTGAGGGGAGCGGATCCATGACCGTCGGCATCGTTGTGTTTCCCGGTTCCAACTGTGACCGGGACGTGGCCTGGGCCCTGGAGGGCTGTCTCGACATCCCGGTGCGCTTCCTCTGGCACGAGGAGCGGGACCTGTCCGGCCTTGACGCCGTCGTGCTGCCGGGGGGCTTCAGCTACGGCGACTACCTGCGCTGCGGCGCCATCGCCCGCTTTGCGCCGGTGCTGGAAGAGGTGCGCACGTTCGCTGAGCGCGGTGGCCCGGTGCTGGGCATCTGCAACGGCTTCCAGGTGCTCACGGAGATGGGCTTGCTGCCCGGAGCCCTGACCCGCAACCGGGACCTGCACTTCCTCTGCCAGAGCAGCGAGCTGGAGGTGCAGCCCGGCCGCTGCCGTTGGCTGGGTGGCTACGGCGCCGGTGAGCGGATCAGCCTGCCGATCGCCCATGGCGAAGGGCGCTATCAGGTGGAGCCGGAGGAATTGCAGCGCCTCGAAGATCAGGGGTCTGTCGTGCTGCGCTATGTGGCCAACCCGAACGGCTCGCGAGGGGATGTGGCCGGCCTGAGCGATGCCACGGGCCGAGTGCTCGGCCTGATGCCCCATCCGGAACGGGCCTGCGACCCGATCACCGGCGGCCTCGATGGCCGCCGTTTGCTGGCCTCGCTCCTGGGCTGAGCGCTCAGTCCAGTGCGGCGAAGAAGTCGCGGCTGCCCCGGGGATCGGCCGCCAGGGTCCGGCCGCCCGGCATCCAGTCGGCGGGACAGACCTGACCCGGATGGTTCCGCACCAGCTGGAAGGCCTGCAGGACCCTGAGGGTTTCCTCCACACTGCGGCCGACGGCCGGGTCATTGATGGTGCTGTGGCGGATCACGCCATCAGGATCGATCAGGAACAGCCCCCTCAGGGCCGTGCCGGCCTCTTCATCCAGCACCTGGTAGGCCCTGGCGATCTCCTTGTTGAGGTCGGAGACCAGGGGGTAGGCCACATCGCCGAGGCCACCGCTTTTGCGCTCGGTCTGCACCCAGGCCAGATGGCTGTAGGGACTATCGACGGAGATGGCCAGGATCTCGGTGGTGAGGCGGGCAAATTCCGCGTGGCGGTCGCTGAAGGCGGTGATCTCCGTGGGACAGACGAAGGTGAAATTGAGCGGGTAGAAGAGCAGCACCACATGCTTGCCGCGGTAGTCCCGCAGGGACAGATCGCGGAACTCCTGATCCACCACAGCGGTGGCGCGAAAGTCGGGGGCCTGAAGGCCGACGAGCCTGCCGGTGCTGGTCATCGTGGCTCCATCCTCGGAAATCGGATCAACCCCATGCTGCCCCCACCAAGCCGGGCCCTACGATGATTGTCAAGTAAGCCATGAATCCGCAATGGGTTGGGATCCAGCCGTTCTGCGCAAATACAACACCACCGGCCATTTCCGGCTGATCAATCAGCTGCGCTCCGAACTCAAAGGCAACCCCCTGATCCGTCCCAAGGACGGCGAGACGGTCGGTGCCGCCAACCGCAGCAAGAGCCTCACCCGGGCCCTGCAGAACCGTTCCCAGGCGGGGGGGTATGGCCGCAGCCGCCGCCCGATTCAGAGCCCCCAGGCCCCTGCCCAGGCCCCGCTGCCCGTGATCGCTCCGGTGCAGGTTCCTGTTGAAAGTGCAGAAAGTCAGGAAGCGGCCAACGCCCGCAGTTTCCGGGAACGGCTCAACGCCATCGAGATGCGCTGAAGTCCTCACCGCGCCTCAGACGGACTCGCCTGGTCGGATGAATGGATCAGGCGAAGACATCACCCAGACAGCACAACAAGCCGTCATGCAGATGCATCAATCCCATGAAATGGGATTTGCACAATGGCTCGGGGGAGACTTGAACTCCCGACCTTGGGGTTATGAATCCCACGCTCTAACCAGCTGAGCTACCGAGCCAATTGAAGGGATCCTAGACGATCACCTTCACGACCCCCGAGCAGGATCAGGCCCGGGGAGGGAGGATCTGCAGGGGGTTGACGGCGCCGCGGCCGGGGGGATGGATTTCGAAGTGCAGGTGGGGACCGGTGCTGCGGCCGGTGCTGCCCATCTGGCTGATCACCTGACCCTGGGACACAGACTCGCCCTTGGTCACGAGCAGCCGGCTGTTGTGGGCGTAAAGGCTGCGGCTGCCATCCGGGTGGGCGATCTCCACGAGGTAGCCGTAGCCGCCATCGTGCCAACCGGCGAAGGAGACCTGACCCTCCTTGGCGGCCATGATGGGTGTGCCGACGTTGTTGGCGACGTCGATGCCCTTGTGCATCCGGCCCCAGCGCCAGCCGAAACCGGAGGTGAACACCCCCTTTGTGGGCCAGATCCAGGTGGTGGCAGGGGCGTTGTTGCCGCCATTGAACGGGGGCTGGGGGTCGCCGAAGTCCGGGATGTCGGGCCAGCTGATGCCGCCGCTTGTCGAAGGCTTGAGGCCGAGAAGCATGCGGGTGCGGCCGGGGGCCGACTGGGCCAGCCGCACCTGGCTGCCCACCACGAGCCGGGCGGTTTCCAGGCCCGGATTCAGACGAACCAGCTCGGCCACGCTGAGCCCGTAGCGCTGGGCCAGCTTCAGCACGGTGTCGCCGAAGCGCACCACGCCGTCGTTTTCCACGGGCGGAGGGGTGGAGACGGGCGGGGACTGGCGCTGGACCGAGGTGTCGAGGGAGGCAATGCGTCCCAGGCGCTCCTTGCCCCGGGAGGGCACCACGAGCCAGTCGCCGTTGCCGAAGCGATGGTCTTCATCCACGTCGTTCAGACGGGCCAGGCGGCTCTCATCGAGGTCGAGGGCGGTGGAGAGCTCCTCGATGGAGACAGCACGGCGCACCTTGACCCAGACCCGATCAGCGGCTGTGGGCAGGGACGCCAGGAGGGTTTCGGTGGACACCGTGTTGGGGGTGTCGTCAGCAAGAACAGCCACGAGCGGCACGACGGCCGGTGTGGAGAGCAGAAAGGGAAGAATCAAGCGGAAAGGCTTCATGCATTTCACATCCATCGGACAAAACCCATCAGAGAAGCCAACATCTGTGGGTCCGGCAGACAGTAGCGCCATGAACCTCCAGAGGCAAGGTTCCTCAGGCACAACTCGGTCGTGACACCAGGACAGTCCCGCGCCGATCTCAGCCCTGGCCTCCCCCGCTGGGCCCGAGCTGGCGGAGGGCCTCAAACAGCACGACGCCAACGGACACCGAGAGATTGAGGCTGCGGACCCCCCCCTCGCCGGGACGGGCCCGGCGGGCCATGGGGATGGTGAGTCGCGCCTCGGCCGACGCCTGCAGGGCGTTCGGTAATCCGTCCGTCTCGCGTCCGAAGAGCAACCAGTCGTCGCTGCGGAAGCGGAAGTCCGTGTAGGCGGCCTCCACCTGGCTGCTGAGGGCGATCAGCCGGCCACCCCGCCGCTGCCGTTCCGCCTGGAAGCAGGCCAGGTCGGCATGGCACTGCAGCGACACCCAGGGCCAGTAGTCCAGGCCGGCGCGGCGCAGGTGGCGGTCGCTGATCGTGAAGCCGAGGGGTTCAATCAGATGCAGCTCTGAGCCGGTGGCGGCGCAGGTGCGCGCCACGTTGCCGGTGTTCGGGGGAATCTGGGGCTGGAACAGAACGACGCGGGGCATGCGGCGTGGCCCTCAGTGGTCGGGGGGGACAGGCTGGCTGAGGGCCAGCAGGTCGATGGCACGGCCCTGCAGGACGAGCCAGGCGGCCTCGCTTTGGTCCTGGAGGTCCTGCTGCAGCCTTCCCAGCCGGTCACGGAAGCGGGATCCGGCGGCGGTGGCCGGCACCACGCCCCAGCCCGTTTCCTCACAGACGACCACCAGGGGCGCCCGGCAGCGGCGGATGGCGGTGATCAGGTCGGCGCAGCGGAGGGCCCAGTCCTGCGGCTCCAGCTCCAGGTGGGCGGCCACCCAGGTGCCGAGCGAATCCACCAGGCCCAGCTGGACCGGTTCCAGGTCGGCGAGGGCAGCCGTGAGTTCGCCGCCTACCTCACGGCAGCTCCACTGGGGCGGGCGCCGCTGGCGATGGCGCTGCAGCCGCTCCTGCCAGGCCGGATCGTCGGGCAGGGATGGTCCGGTGGCCAGGTAGACCACCGCCAGGCCGCTCCCAGCGGCCAGATGTTCAGCCCAGCGGCTCTTGCCCCCCCGCGAGGGCCCGCTGACGAGGGTGAGGCGTGGCTGGCGAGACTCCCCGAACAGGGACTCAGCTGCCACCGTTCATGTTGCGCAGGGTGGCCACCGACGACGGCGACACACGGTTGAGGTAGCGGAAGATCCAGTACTTGAAGATCGTGGCCAGCACCACCGGGAACGTGGCAATGAACAGCATCACGAAGTTTTCCTGGGCCGGCAATCCCAGATGGTGAGCGACACCATCGAGCAGCACCGTCCAGCCTTCCGGACTGTGAAATCCCACGAAGATGTCCGTGAACAGAATGATGGCGAAGGCCTTGGCACTGTCACTCAAGCCATACACCAGCTCATCGATGAAACCCCTCAGCACCTGGATGTCGCGCCGGCCGGCAATGGCGACGGCCACAAAGCCGATGAAGCCGCAGACATCCGCCAGGACATTCTTGATGGCATGGGTGCTTTCCTGATCGGCCTCCTCCTTGAGGACATGGGCCCGCTTGGACAGCTCCAGCTGCAGCTCCTCACGGCTGGGCAGGGGCTTGCCCTCCAGCAGGGCGTCAAATTCGATCTCGGCCTGGTAGACGCGCAGCTTCTCGACGGCCCTCTCCTCCAGGTGGGGCTTGGGGTAGGTGAGGAAGGCGTTGTCGGGGGCGAAGCGATCGACCAAAGGCGACACGACGTAAGTGCGGCTCACCTGTTGCACCAGCACCGGCACCAGGATCAGCAGCAGCAGGATGCGCAGCGACACCAGCGTGGAGTCGCGGCGGCGGCGGAAGCCCGCCACCACACTCGCCTCCGCTTCCGGATCCAGCTGGCGACGCACCGTGTCGACCACGCTCACCAGGCTGCGGGGCAGCATCTCCGGCGAGCGACTCAGGGCCGGCAGCTCCTCCCTGGCCACGGCGTAACGGCCGGTGACCGTGTCGATCAGCTGGAACTGGCGCAGTTCCTGCCCGGAAAGTTCCTGCCGGTAGGGGGCCAGCACCGTCCGAGCCTGACGGCAGACCTGTAGGGCCGCCCTGAAGCGGCGCAGCACCTGGGCCTGCATGGCCCGCGGAATGCTCAGCTCCAGCTCAGGACGCACCGGACGGTCGTTGTAGTGCTCCATCTCGATGCTCTGGATGAGCAGCGCGGCTTCGTAGCCGCGCTCGAGATCGGCGCTCAGGTCAAGCGACTGGGCCCGCCCGAAGGTGCCCATCCAGTCAGTCAGTCCCATGGGGAGGAGAGGCGCGGGGGGATCAACGGGAGAAGACCCACCAGGTGAGCATCGGCACCACGGTCCCCACCACCAGCAGGACGATCACCCAGGTGAAGGCGTTGCTGCTGGAGGTTTCCTCACGGGTGGGGATGTTGCTGACGACGGCGGCGGTCTCCTCGATGACGGGTTCCCCCGGATCTTCACCGCCCTGGAGAACGGTGGCAAGGCGTTGCAGGGCATCGACGGCGGCCTGGCGGTAGCGATCACCGCTGCGCAGGGGCTGGGCCATGGTGGTGGCGGCGGTGCTTTCCAGCAGCTCGCTGGGCAGCTGCCGGTCAAGGGGGGCCTGGGCGGCAATCGCCGTGGCCCGGGTCTGGGTGTCGATCAGCAGCAGCAGCAGGGGATCCGGGCTGCGGCCAGCCGGGGGGTCGGCCGTCCAGCGTTCCAGCAGCTGGTCGGCCAGGCCGTCAAGACCCAGCCCGTAGTCGAGCCGGGTGAGGGTGATCAGCCGTGCATCGACCCGTTCCGTCGAGAAGCTCTCCAGCTGGTGCTCGATCTCGGCCTTGCCGGCGCGGCTCAGCACCTTGGCGTCATCGAGCACGTGCTCGGCCGGTGGTCGGGGGGGCAGGTCGGCAGCGGACACGGCCAGGGCGGCAGCGACAGGAGCGACCAGCACCAGCGCAAGGGCCAGCACCAGGGAGAGCAGGGACCGGCGCAGAGGGGTCACTGAAGCCAAGACCATCGTGCAAGACGCCACCAGTCTGCCGTTGCCACTGCGTTCCGGCATCCTGAAGGCACCTTTGATACCCGGACTCCTCGATGGCGATGCCTGCCGCCGCCCGCGTTGTTCTGGCCTGTGGTCTGACGGGACTGGGACTGGTGGTGCTCAACCAGATGACCGCCCCCAGCCTCGACCCTTCCCTGGAGCGGGCCTCGGTGCTGGGCAGCATCCTGTCGGTACTTCTGCTGTTGGTGGCCCTGCTGTGGCAGCGGGCGGAACCCGTGGCTCCGGAGCGGGTGCCCCTGGAGGGCCGCGAAGGACTCCGCCTGGCTCCGGATCTGGAGGCCACGCTGGCCGAAGAGCTGGGCTGGGGCAGCACGATGCTCCTGACCGCCACGCCCGCTGCAGTGGTGCTGCTCCATTGGCGCGGCCGCGTTCTGCTGGAACGGGGGCTGCTGGGCAGCGGCGCGTTCCAGCCGGGGGCGATCTGCAGCCGTTGCACGGCCACCGGCAAGGCGATCTCCCTGGTGGACCTGAAGCTCTACCCGGGTCGGGAGGAGTTCGCTGCCCTGCCCACCGGACTGCCGGCGGTGCTGGTCCAGCCGCTGGGGCAGGAGGGGGTGCTGGTGCTGGGCGGCTGGTCGCCGCGCTGTTTCAGCCGCAGCGATCTGACCTGGGTGGAAGGCTGGGGCCGGCGCCTCACAGGCGAATTGGCTCGGGTTTCGGCCGGGGACGGGCCGGCCGGGCAGGCGTCTTCGACGGCGGCACCTGGAACTGGCTGAACACCTGCCCGCCTGGAGCCGTGACGACGACGGAGCCCTTCTGACCCAGCTGGCCCCGCAGCAGACTGCCCCGGGTGAGCTGGCGGCTGGCGGGGCGCTGGAGCAACACCGAGCCATCGGCCGCCACAGCCTGGGTCTGCCAGTTCCAGGAGCAGCTCTGGGCCTCGAGGCTGGCGCCGTCCTGCTGGATGAAGCAACCCGCCGGAATGCGCACCAGCTGCTGGGCCGCATCCACCTGCATCGCCTTGCCGCGGGCGCTGGCGCCACCAGCCACCGCCGGATCGCTGAACAGCACCGGCGGCCCCAGGTTGAACAGCTGCCTCTGGGTGTTGCCGTTCAAGGAGGTGGCCGTGAGGGTCTGGAGGGGGGCGCCAGGGGCTGAGCCCGGTGGCCGCCGTTCCCCCAGCACCGGACCGCCGGCGGTGAGGGCGCCAGTGCCGGGTTGCCACAGCACCGAGGCCACGGTCACCACGATCTGGGGGGCGCCGACGGGATTGGCCAGGAAGGGATCAAAGGCCAGGGCCCAGCGCTGCAGGCGCGGCTTTCCCTGCAATTCCAGGGTGTCCTTGTCGAGGCGGAAGGTGGCCCGATCGGCCGATAGCCGGGTGTTGGGATCAAAGCCCTCCGGGTGTCGGTCGATTTCCATCAGGTTGCGGCTGGGGATCCAGCGCACCCGGGAGCCTTGGATCATCACCGGTGCGTTGCCCAGACGCTGCAGCCGGATCCGACCCTCCAGCAGGATCACGGCCCCGTCGTTGATCACCGTTCCGGTGGAGGCCTCCACCCGGTAGGCGGGTTTGCCGTTGCTGAAAATCACGCCGCGGGGCTGGAGAGCACGGGCCACCCTTCGCCGCAGGTCGTAGCGGGCCTCCGGGCTGGTCAGCTCCCAGTTGGGGCGACCAAACACGTCCTGCTGACGCAGATCCAGGGAGCGAAAAACGAAGGGGGTGGGGGCCGTCTCGCGGGCCACCTCACCGCCACCGCAGCCCGTGAGCAACAGCAGCGGGGCTGCCAGGAGCCAGGGTCGGGCCAGGAGGGGAGGGGTCAAAGGGGGGAATCCAGTTCCAGACGGTGCAGCACCGGTGTCGGTTCGGGCAGGGGATGGCCGCAGGCCAGCTTCCCCCAGTGTCGGGCCGCCGTCCAGCCGCTGTCGCCAACAAGTGGCGGCTGGGCCAGCTGGTCGAGCATCCGCCCGGAGAGATCGGGCAGCAGGGGGGCCAGCAGCACGGCCACCCAGCGGCTGGTTTCCAGAACGGCGTAGAGATCGGCAGCCACCCCGGGACGGCCCTCGTCGCTTTTGATCGCCTTCCAGGGGGCTCGGTCGTTGAGAAAGCCGTTGGCGGCCTCGGCCAGCTCCAGGATGGCCACGGCGGCCGAGCGGAAATCCAGGGCCTCCAGGCCGGCATCAACAGCCTCAGCACAGGCCGTGGAGCGCAGGGCCAGCGGATGGTCGGCAGCGGCGGCATCACCGGCCGGCGGAACGGCCCCGTCGAACCAGCGGCGCGCCATCGAGGAGGTGCGGTTGAGCAGGTTGCCGATCGTGTTGGCCAGGTCGTTGTTGACCAGGTCGCTGAAGCGCTGCTGCTGAAAATCGCCGTCATCGCCGAAGGGGATGTCCCGCAGCAGGTACCAGCGCACCGCATCGGCACCACAGCGCTCCAGCAGCACGTCGGGATCGAGCACGTTGCCGAGCGACTTGCCCATCTTCTGGCCCTCGCGGGTGAGGAAGCCATGGCCGAAGACCTTCTCCGGCAGGGGCAGGCCAGCAGAGAGCAGCATGGCCGGCCAGTAGACGGCGTGGAAGCGCAGGATGTCCTTGCCGATCACATGCAGCTGGGCGGGCCAGCCACGCTCGGCCAGCAGGGTCAGGTCGGCGGGATCGTCGGGCTCGAGCAGGGCCGAGAGGTAGCCGAGCAGGGCGTCGAACCACACATAAAAGGTATGGCCGTCGTAGCCGGGAACCGGAATGCCCCAGGGCAGATCGAGCCGGGAGATGGAGAAGTCCCGCAAGCCGCCGGCGACGAAGTTCTCCACCTCCCGGCGCCGGGAGCGCGGCGCGATGAAGCCATCGCTGGCCACCAGTTGTTCGATCTGCTCCTGGTACCGGGAGAGGCGGAAGAAGAGGTTCAGTTCGTCGCGCCACTCGAGGGGGCGCAGGTGGATCGGGCAGTGGGGCTCGGTGGCCGCCGGCGATTCCTCCTTGAACTCCTCACAGGCGACGCAGTACCAGCCCTGCTGACGCCCTTCGATCACATCGCCGCTGGCCTCGACCCGGGCGAAGAACTGCTCCACGATCGCCCGGTGGCGCGGGTCGGTGGTGCGGATGAAGCGGTCGTTGCTGATGCCCCAGCGGCGCCAGAGGTCGCGGTACTCGCCGCTGATGGCGTCGCAGTGCGCCTGGGGGGTGAGGCCGGCGGCCTCGGCCGAGCGCTGGATCTTGAGACCGTGCTCGTCGCAGCCGGTGATGAAGGTGACCCGCTCGCCCTGCAGCCGCCGGAAGCGGGCGATGCTGTCGCAGGCCAGGGTGGTGTAGGTGCTGCCCAGGTGGGCGCGATCGTTGACGTAATAGAGGGGAGTGGAGAGGGTATAGGTCATCGGCAGGCGACGTCGGCCCGGTCCGCCGGCGGCAGGAGGGTGTCCCGTGACGCCCCCCGTGACGCCCGTGGGCCCAGGCCCGGGGCCCGGATCCTACCCATGGCCCCGGGATGGGATGCTGGCCCCCTGACCCCGGCCCCTTCTCCCCGATGCGCACGGGCTTCGATCGCAGGGCCCAGGTGCTCGTGTGGGGCGGCGGCAGCGGTGGTGTGGCCGCCGCCCTGCAGGCCGCCCGCTCCGGTGCCGACACCCTGCTGCTCACCCCCGGGCCCTGGCTCGGCGGGATGGTGAGCGCCGCCGGCGTCTGCGCACCCGACGGCAACGAGCTGAGCCCCTGGCAGAGCGGTCTGTGGGGGGCGCTGCTGCGGGCCCTGCAATGGATCGAGCCGGAGGGTCTGGATCAGAACTGGGTCAGCTGCTTCGGCTACCGCCCCGCCAGCGCCGAGCGGATCCTGCGCCGCTGGGTGGCCGCTGAGGATCGGCTGGAGTGGTGGTCCGGCGTGCGGCTGGAGGCGGTGGAGCGCGACGCCGACCGCATCGGCGCGGTGACGGTGGAGCACAGGGGCCTCCAGCGGCGCCTGTTGCCCACGATCGTGATCGACGGCAGCGACCGGGGCGAGCTCTACCCCCTCGCCGTTGCCCCCTTCCGCTTTGGCTGGGAGGCCCAGGAGCTCTGGCAGGAACCCAGCGCCCCCACGGCCGAGCGCCTCGGGCGCGATCCCTTCTTCCAGCGGCAGCCGGTCCAGTCACCCACCTGGGTGTGCCTGGGCCAGCTGGATGAACGGGGCGGAACGGCGGCCCCCGAGGCCGAGGCCTGGCGACGTACGCCCCCCCGCTTGCCGCAACCGTTCGCAGCGGCCACCGAAGCCTTCGGACTGGAGCGCACCCTCACCTACGGCCGCTTGCCGGGAGGCCTGGTGATGCTGAATTGGCCCCTGCACGGCAACGACTGGCACCACGGCCTGGAGCGGGCCTTCACCGAGCAGATCGCCGGCGGGGCCGCTGAAGCCGCGGCGGCCGAGCGGGATCTGAACGACGCCATGCGCGCCCACAGCGAGGCCTTCGCCGCCGCCCTGCACCAGGCCAGCGGCGGCTGGCTGGGGCCGGCAGCCGTGTTTCCCATGCCAGAGGAGGCCAGCGCCGGGCGGCTCAGCGGCGGCGGATCGCTGGCGCTGATGCCCTACTGGCGCGAGGGCCGCCGGCTGGTGGCCCGCGAGCTGGTACTGGAGCAGCACCTGCTGCCCCAGGGGGAGGGTGCCTGCATCGCCCCGCTCAGCTGCAATCCCATAGGAGCGTTGAGCAGCATTGCCGTGGGCAACTACGCCAACGACCACCACTACCCCGGCGGCGACTGGCCCCTGGCCCCCAAGAGCTGCCGCTGGGGCGGCCGCTGGAGCGGCACCCCTTTCACCATCCCCTACGGCGCCCTGGTGAGTGAGGGGGTGACCAACCTGCTGGCCGCCGACAAGGGCTTCGGGGTCAGCCACATGGCGAATGGGGCCACCCGGCTGCAGCCCCTGGTGCTCAACATCGGCCAGGCCGCCGGGCTGGCGGCGGCCCTGTGCGTGCAAGACGGTCTGGAGCCGGCCGCCCTGCCGGTGCGGCGTCTGCAGGAGGCCCTGATCCGTGATCCGTTCGCCCCTGCCGGTGTGCTGCCGTTATGGGACACCCCCTGGCACCACCCCCTCTGGCGTGAACGGCAGCGGCTGGCGCTGCAGGCGCCGGAGCGACTGGATCGGCATGGGCAGCTCGAGGCGGGCGCTGAGCTTGCAGCGCCGTCGGGCTGGGCCCCTCCGCCCGAGCCTGGCGAGCGCCTCTGGCGGGGCGTACTGGTGCCCGATGGCCAGGGCGGCTACGTGCTCCATGGCGAAGCGGGAGCCTGGCCACTGATCACCCTGGAGCCGGCGCTGCACCACTGGCTGCTGAGCCTCGATCGCCCCACCCCTGTGGCCCTGATCGGCTGCCTCAACCCCTGGGGCCCCTGGCTGCGGGTGTCGCGCGCCGTGACGTGAAGGCACTGTTCAGCGCGGCGGCCATCGCGCTCACCTTCGCGGCCTTCCTCCCCTACATCCGCTCGATTCGAGCCGGGCGCACCCTCCCCCATGTGTTCTCCTGGCTGATCTGGGGCGTCACGACCCTGCTGGTGTTCCTGGCTACTTGGGCCGGCGGCGGCGGCGTGGGGGCCTGGCCCACGGGCGTGTCGGCCCTGATCACCTTCTTCATCGCCTGGCTGGCCCACGTCCAGGGCGCCGACCGGGAGATCACCGCGGGTGACTGGCTGTTCCTGCTGGGGGCCGGCTCGGCCTTGCCCTTCTGGTTTCTCACCGCCGATCCCCTCTGGGCCGTCGTGATCCTCACCCTGGTGGATCTGCTGGGCTTCGGCCCCACCCTGCGGCGGGCCTATGCCCACCCCGAGCAGGAACGGGTCGGTTTCTACAGCCTGTTCGTGCTGCGCAATCTGCTGGTGCTCCTGTCCCTGGAACGGCTGACCCTGACCACGGCGTTGTTCCCGGCGGCGGTGGGCCTGGCCTGCGTGGGGCTGGTGGTGCTCCTGCTCTGGCGGCGGCGCTGCCTGCTGGCCTGAGGTCGGCGAAGATGCTCTCGATCCGTGTCGTCGCCCCATGGCTGTCACCACTCCTGGCTTCGCGGTTCGGCCCCGGCCCGTGCTGCTCTGGCTGGCGGGTTCAGCGCTGCTGCTGGCCGGCCTGCCCACCCGGGCCCAGGGCCTCAACAACATGCGCGACCAGCTGATCATCCATTACTGCACCCAGGCGGTGAACGCCGACTTCGCCAAGGCGGGCAAGCCGGTGCCGGCGGGCCTGGCGAAGGACACCTGCACCTGCGTGGCCCAGCAGGTGAATGCCCGGGCGACGATTCCCCAGGCCGAAGCCATCTGCAAGCAGCAGGCGATGGGCAAGTTCAACCTCAGTCCCTGAGATGGGGGCCTGCGTTTTCGAGGCCCGCGAGAGATTCAAGGCCGTTCTGGATCGCGTCGAGACAACCCAATGGAAACGGTTGATCTGCTGCGCTCGCCCGCCAATGCGTTGGTCCAGTCGGATTGACCCTGAACACCGTCTGGTGTTTTGCCTCGAGTCAAGGCTGCGGGGAGGAATCGGTTGGAGCCCTACCAACGTCCGTCACGGCCTCCACCGCCATGGCAAATCAAGGAAGGTGTCCATCGCTACCTACGAAGTGGCAAGTAAGCTTTAAATTCAATGAGTATTCGATGATTTCATTGTGAAATCAGCTGCCCTCGGAGCGTCCATCGCCGCCCTTGCTGTTTCGACAGGATCCTTGTTGGCTCCACAAGCAGCATCAGCTCTCGACTTCACCTTCTCTTTTGCAGGGGTGACGGGCCTTATAGAGAATCTTGTTGAGGGTCAAAACACCTGCGATGGAACTACATCATCTTGCGTTGTGAAGGTGACTAACAACGGTGGGACTGGCCTTCCCTTGGGCACCTACCCAGCCATTACTGCCGGTTCGTACGGTACTGCCGGTTCTGGGTTCACCGTTTTGGGGGGGATTCTGGGTGATGTGAATTGGGTGGGTGGCTGGGTGCTTGATGATGCATTTGGGGTGGCGGTTTTGTTGGATTTCTCTGGGGGGGGCGCCTCTCTCTCGCTTCGCGCCTTGTTCGGGGGGGGGGGAGAGGCGCTTAGGGTTAGCGGTCCCGTGACATTCTCTGCGGTCCAGCCGCCAGCGTCCTCTGTCCCAGGCCCCCTGCCCCTCTTCGGCGCTGCCGCTGCCTTCGGCTTCAGCCGTAAGCTAAGGAACCTCATCAACGTTACCAGAACCACTGCGCCCACTCGCCCAGCGGGCTGAGCGATACCTGGCACCTTCAGCCCTCCTTTGGTCCCCTCTGCCGCGCTGCAAGGGGGCCATTGTTTGGCTGGCACGCCGGCACCACGCCACAGCTGCTCGAACAGCTTGTTGCCGCTGATTCCTGATCTCACCAGCACCGAATTCCCGCATTGCAGCCCCCCTTCTTTCTCCTCCCTCTGCAGCCACTTGTGGCCCCGCTGATCTAATCCCAACTGCTTGTCCTGGCCCCATTGGCCCTACGGAATGTCTCCGCCAGCCGTTGCCATTCTTCCGGCAGCGGCAGATCCACCCCACCGCCACCGCACGACAGCAGCAGTTGACCCGCTGCCATCCAGTTGCAGCAGCCTGCTACCCCAGCCAGATTTGCGGGCCGGCTTGGCCCGTGGCCGGTAGCGCCGGCAGTCCTGCGCAGAGCGCCTGGCACATCCCTCCAACGTCGGCGCCAGCTGCAGGAAGGCCGGATGCCATTCGCTCAACCCATCCCCCGCCAGCCCCTCCTAGTGCCCGTAGTTGCTGTAGGGGTCATGGAAGCCCTTGCGCACCCCAGCCGCCTTCGGGTTGACGTGGATGTAGCGCAGCGTGGCTAGCAGCGCCCCGTGAGCCGGTTCAGCGCCATCGCCGAGGGTCCAGCCGATCCACTGCATGATCCGCGGCAGGTCCCTCCCCTGCTGGCGGTGCAGCAGCCATCGGGGAGCTGCCTGGTGGTGCGGCCCAAGGTTTCCAACATCCACGATCAACTCAGGCCTCCACCTTTTCGCCCAGTTGCAGCAGCAGCGTCAGGGCGCTGATCGGTGAGGGGCGGAACCCCATGGAGCGGTAGAACGCCGCCGCCTGTTCATCGATCGCGTGCACCAGCAGGGCTCTGGCACCGATCAGTTGGCGGGCCTGGAGGCTGCGGCTGATGGCTTCGGCAACCAAAGCATGGCCGAGACCTCGACCCTGATGGCGCCGGTCGACGGCCAGCCGCCCCAGAACCACCACGGGCAAGGGGTCCGGCATGTTGCGCCGCAAACCGCCAGGCACCTCGGCGAGCACGACCGCGCCAGCAGAGAGGCAGACGTAGGCAATCACCTCATCGCTTGGCTCAGGGCACACCACCAGCGTGCGTGAGACCCCCTGCCGTTCGTTGTGCCGAGCTCGATGCCTCAGCCACCGGTTCAGGCTTTCTTCCCCGCAATCGAAGCCATCCAGCAGGTGCTGGTCCCCCAGTGGCTCAGGGGGCCGCATGCCAGGGCCGGGGTGCTGCGAGGAGGCGTTCGAGGCTGGCCTGATCCCGCTCGGCCAGGGCAGGGTCCTGCAGGTCGTTGAGCAGGGCCTCGCTCTGCTGTGGTGTGAGCGAAAAGAGGGTGCGATCGAGCAGCACCTCGCGGGCGCGCTCCTGGCAGCAGCGCAGCATGAATTCGGTGCGGCTGGTGCCTTCGGCGGCAGCGGCTTGATCGATCAATTGCCTCTGTTCAGCCGTCGCTCGCAGCTGCAGCACCTGGTCCCTTCCCATCCGCCTGCCTGTCTGTAGGGACATTGTATGTTGCGTGGGGATGGACGTCAGACTGGCGCCACCCCACGGCGTTCCCCCGGCGAATCCGTGACCAGCAGCCCCACCCCAGCCATCGCTCCCAATTCCGCCCTCGCACGGCTGTTGGGGGCCCTCTCGATCGTGTTGCTGGTGGTGTTCCTGGCCGCCGTGCTCACCACCGCACTGCCGCCCAGGCTCCTGGATCCCCAGTGGCAGCTTCAGCTGATCGCCGTGCTGGTCAACAGCGCCTCCCTGGCCCTGATCGGTTGCCTGGTGCTGCCGCTGGCGGTGTGGGTCGACCCCGACAACCAGCGCCTGCGGGCGCGCCGCAACGCCTGCCGCCGGTGGGCCCTGGCCGCCGCGATCGGCTTCCTGCTGTTGATCCCCCTGCAGGGCTATGCCGGCTGGAGGGCGTACAGCACCATCACGGGCAGCCGGCAGCAGCAGATCAGCCAGTCGACCCAGAGGCTCGATGATCTGCGCCAGGCCATCCGTTCCGCCACCAGCCACCAGGAGCTGCAGGCCAGCGTGCAGAAGCTCTTCGGCCCTAACGCCGGCCTTTCGCCCGCCGAACTGGGCACCCCCATGAGCGAATTGCGCAACATGCTGCTGGCCCGGGCCGAGCAGGCCTCCCGGCAGCTGATGCAGCAGGTCGAGGCGCAGGCGGCGATCAAGCCCGATCAGCTGCTGAAGGAAACCCTCCGGATCGCCATCTCAGCGCTTGCCTATGCCGTCGGCTTCGCGTTCCTGGCGGGCGTGCTGCCGCGGGGCTCCGGTACCGCAGTCCCGCCGCGTCGAAGGGTGGATCGCGACTACCTCAGGCAACTGGCGGAGTAACCCGCCTAGCCCGCGGCCGTGAAGCGCAGCAGGTCCCGCAGGGAATCCACCTGCTGCAGCCGCACCAGCAGGGCGTCGCCGGGGCCGGGGTCGCCATGGCACTCGGCGGCCAAGTCCATAGCCAGATCGGGGAGGTGCACCAGGCCGAGCCGGTCCTGGGGCCGCAGCCAGCGCAGGAACAGGCCCGGCCACTGGTGCTGCTCCTGGGCCTCGAACCAGACCTGCTGCCAGTGGCGCTGGTCCTCCCGGGCGATCTGCAGGCCCTGGCGGATGGCCCCCTCCAGCTCGCTCAGCAGCGCACCCAGCTCCGCTTCGTCCAGCACCGGGAGCCCCTGCTGGTGGGCCAGCAACTGGCGCTGCACCAGCAGGTCGTTGTAACGGCGGATCGGTGAGGTGGCCTGCACGTAGCAGGACAGGCCCAGGGAGAAGTGGGGGGCCGGACTGGTGCCGAGAAGGCCCCGGCTGAGGCAGCGCTTGATGGCGGCGTGGCGCACGGGCCCGGCCGGCAAGCCCTGCAGCTCCGCCTCGCCTGGCAGCTCCGCCGTCAGCTGGCTGCGGTAGGGCAGCGCCAGGTTCTGATCCTGGCCGTGGGCGGCGATCACCGCCCCGGCCAGGATCATGGCCTCGGCCACCAGCGTCCGCGACGGCGAGGGTTCGGTGATCTCCAGCTGGGCCCCCTGGTCGTCGCAGCGGATCCGTCCCTCGGGCTGATCCAGGTTGAGCGCCCCCCGGGCCTGCCGCCAGCGGCGGCGTCGCTCCATCAGGGCGTGGATCTCCTCGAGGTAGCGCTCCTGGGGCGGGGCCAGCTCGATCAACTCATCGGCATCCGCATAACTCAGCCGATAGGCGGGTTGCACCCAGCTGGGCTCGAGCCCGTAGCCGGCCACCGCGCCGTCGTCAGCGAGCTCCACCCACAGGCTCAGGGCCGCGCTGCGCTGGCCCATGCGCAGGCTCATCGGGCCGGTGCTGAGCACCTCGGGGAACATCGGCAGCGTCCCCCGGGCCAGGTAGAGGCTGCTGGCCCGGCGCCGGGCTTCGGTGTCGAGGGGGCTGTCCGCCGCCACCAGCCGCCCCGGGTCGGCGATGTGGATCCACAGCCGCGGTGTGCCGTCAGCCCCGTACTCCAGGGAGAGGCCGTCGTCGATGTCGCGGGTGTCCTCGTCATCGATCGTGACGGTGTGCAGGCCGGTGAGGTCGCGACGGCGCTCGTCACCGGGAAGCTCCGTTGCGGCCAGGTCCACCAGCTGCCTGGCTTCAGCTTCCAGCTCAGCGGAGAAGCCCGCTTGCCAGGTGGTGTTTTCCAGCGAGGGGAGATGGTGGCGCTCCCATTGGCCCAGATCCACCAGCAAGTGCCGGATCGGCGAGGCCTCCATCGGGCAGTGGGCCGCCTGCAGGGCGCGGTGCAGGTCGTCGGGGAGGGGGCGGCTTGTGTCCCCGCCGGCCCACTCCCGCAGCAGGGCCAACTGTTGGCGCTGCTCAGGCTCGAGCTGCTGCGGGTCGATCGGCTGGCGCTGGCGCAGGACGTCCTGCCACTGGCGACGCCGCTGCTCAGCCAATTGCTGGCGGCGGGCGTCCCGACGCAGCCGCCGCACATCCACCAAGGGACGGGCTTCCACCTGCTGCTGGCGCCAGCGGAACAACGTCTGGGGGCTTTGCAGCCACAGCCAGCAGGCGGCCCGCTGAATGGGGTCACTGCCGTCGCCGATCAGGTCGACGAAATCCTCCAGCGCCAGAGGCACCGGATCCGCGAGGAGCAGCAGCCAGGCGGCAGCCAGTTCCCGGGGGCATGGGGCGGCCTGCAGCAACGACTCCTGGCTCAGGCCCCAGGGCGGCTGGGACAGCCGGGACGGGGGAGGTTGATCACCCGGCAAGGCGGCTAGCAAATCAAGCTGACGGACCCCGCGCTGGACGGCCTTGGCCTCGAAACCGACCTTGAGATCAAGGCGCGTGCCTTTTTCGGCCGCCACAACGGCCAACAGACAACGGCTCTCGTCGTGGAGGCCGACCAGGTCGCCCACCGTGAACCGACGCGAGGCGGGGGGCAACTCAGCCTTCGGGATTCACGAAGGGCAGCAGGGCCACGATGCGCGCCCGCTTGACGGCGTTGGTCAGATCGCGCTGCTGCTTGGCGGTCAGGCCGGTGAGACGACGGGGAAGGATCTTGCCGCGTTCGGTGATGAACTTCTTGAGCAGATCGACGTCCTTGTAGTCGATCGGATCACCGGGCTTGATCGGCGACAGACGCTTTTTGAAGAAGGAACTGGACATGGGAACGGAGTGAAGGAACGAAAGGAGGAAACTGCCGCTGCAGAGTCCGGGGGACGGTCAGGCGATGGGATTCCGCAGGGAATCCAGCCTCACTTGATCTCCTTGTGGACGGTGGAGGCGTTGCAGTGGGGGCAGAACTTCTTCAGTTCAATCCGCTCGGTGGTGTTGCGGCGGTTCTTCTGGGTCGTGTAACGGGACACGCCAGGGGACCGCTTGGCGGGGTTGGACCGGCATTCGGTGCACTCGAGGGTGATCACCAGCCGGACGCCCTTGTTTTTGGCCATGGAAGGACGTTGCGCCGCGTATGCGTTGCAGGGAGACGATCCTGCACCTTACCTCCCGATGGGACAGGCTCTGATCGCTTCCTAAGCTGCACGGCTGCTGTGCAATCCTCCGATGCTGGTTTCGCTCCAATGGCTCCGGGAGCTGGTCAGCGTTGAACCGGCCTGTCTCGAGCCAGCGCACCTGGCGGAGCGTCTCTCGATCGCCGGTTTCGAGGTGGAGGCCATCGAGGATCTGGCGGCCCGGGCGTCCGGTGTGGTGGTGGGCCACGTGGTGCAGCGCGACCCCCACCCCAACGCCGACAAACTCAGCGTCTGCAAGGTGGATGTGGGGGATGGCGAACCGCTTCAGATCGTCTGCGGCGCCCCGAATGTGCGCCAGGGCCTGCACGTTCCCGTGGCCCTGGTCGGCAGCACCCTGCCGGCGGTGGGGCTGACGATCAAACCGGCCGAACTGCGCGGCGTGGCCAGCAGCGGCATGATCTGCTCGCTGCGGGAGCTGGGCCTCGACGACGGCAGCGACGGCATCGCTGAACTCGACCGGATTCTGGACACGGTGCCCCCCCTGGGGACGGCGGTGGGCCCGCTGCTGGGCCTGGATGACCAGGTGCTGGAGCTGGCGATCACCGCCAACCGCCCCGATGGCCTGTCGATGCGGGGGATCGCCCGGGAGGTGGCGGCCCTCAGCGGCGGCAGCACCACCTTCCCCACGGTGGCGCCCGTGGTGGCGGCCGAGCCCCTGGCGGCCGCAGCGGCCGACCGCGAGGCCATCGAGGCGGGTGGGCTGTTCAGCCTCACGGCCCTGGGCGGCCTGCGGGTGGGCCCCTCCCCGGACTGGCTACGCCAGCGGCTGGAGCGGGCCGGTGTGCGCCCCATCAACAACGTGGTGGACATCACCAACCTGGTGATGCTGGAAACGGGCCAGCCCCTGCACGCCTTCGACCGGGACCGCCTCGGGGCACTCACGGGCGCCACGCCCGAGCCGGCCCACATCGGCCTGCGCCAGGGCCGCAGCGGTGAGGTCTTCGTGGCCCTCGACGGCCAGGAGCGCACCTTGAGCGAGGAAGCCCTGGTGGTCACCTGTGCGGGGCACCCCATTGCCCTGGCCGGGGTGATGGGGGGCCTCGGTGAGGCTGTCACAGAAGCCACCACCGCGATCTGGCTGGAGGCGGCGGTGTTCGCCCCCCAGGCCGTGCGGCGCTCGGCCCGCAGCGTTGGGTTGCGCACCGAAGCCTGCAGCCGTTACGAGAAGGGGGTGCCGCGGGAGATCACCCTGGCCGCCGCCGACCGTGCCGTGGCCCTGCTGCAGGAGCTGACCGGAGCCCAGCTGGAGGGTCGCTGGCTGCATCAGAAAGAAGAGTCACCGCAGCCTCCCCTGACCCTGCGCCGCGACGCCCTCCACAACCTGCTCGGTCCGATCATGGTGGAGGGCGAGGAGCTGGATCTCGACGACGGGCGCATCAGCGCCACCCTGGAAGCCCTCGGCTGCGTGCTTGTGGAGGACGAGGAGGGCTGGCAGGTGCAAGTGCCGCCGGAGAGGGCCATGGACCTCAAACGCGAGGTGGACCTGATTGAGGAGGTGGCCCGGCTGGTGGGCTACGACCACTTCGCCGCCCACCTGCCAGATCCCCTGATCCCCGGCGGCCTGGAGCCGGCCCAGCAGCTGGAGCGGCGCCTGCGCCGTGCCCTCACCGCTGCGGGCCTGCAGGAGGTCGTTTCACTGTCGCTGGTGGCGGCGGCGCCGGGCCGGGTTCCCCTGGCCAATCCGCTCCTGGCGGACTACGGCCACCTGCGCGACAACCTTCACCAGGAGCTGCTCCAGGCCGCGCGGCGCAACCTGCAGGCCTCCCTGCCAGGGTTCTGGGGCTTCGAGATCGGCCGGGTGTTCCCGGGGGGGGCCGCCAATGGTGAGGAGCGCCACGCCGAACGCACCCTCCTGGTGGGTGTGATCGCCGGAGAACGGCGCGGGGAACGCTGGCGCAGCTCCGGCAAGCCCGCCCCTCCGGACTACTTCCAGGCCCGCGGCGTGCTCCAGGCCGGCCTTGACCCCCTGCGGCTGCCCCTGGAGGATCGTCCCCTGAGCGACGCCCCCCTGCTGCACCCTGGCCGCGCCGCCCAACTGGTGGTGGAGGGCAAGCCCGCGGGCTGGTTCGGCCAGCTCCACCCGGCTGAAGCCGAAACCCTCGACCTGCCCTCGGCCACCTACGTGTTCCAGCTGGAGCTGGAGCCCCTGCTCAGCGCCGGCACCCGCCGCAACCGCTGGCAGCCTGCTTTCCGACCCTTCGCCACCGTGCCGGCCTCCGAGCGCGACCTGGCCCTTGTCGTTCCCACCGACACCAGCGCCGCCGCCCTGCTGGCGGCGATCCGCAAAGCGGGCAAGCCCTTGCTGGAGCAGGCCGAACTCGTTGATCGTTACGAAGGCGCCCAGCTGGAGGCGGGCCGCTGCAGCCAGGCCTTCCGGCTGCGCTACCGCGACAGCGCCCGCACCCTCACCGACGAGGAGGTGGAGGCGGCCCATGGCCGGGTGCGTGAAGCGCTCGAGCGCCAGTTCGGCGCCGAGCAGCGCCGCTAGCGGCGTTCCAGGGCCGCCAGGGCCTCCACATGGCTGGTGTTGGGGAAGAAGTCGATGGGCTGCACCCAGTTCAGCCGGTAGACGCCGGAGGCACACAGCTGGGCCAGGTCGCGGGCCAGGGCGGCCGGGTCACAGCTCACGTAGGCGATGCGGCTGGGGGGGGCCGCCAGGATCGCCGCCGTGGCGGCCGGGCTGAGTCCCTTGCGCGGGGGATCCAGCACCAGGGCCTGCATGCCCTGCAGCCGTTCCTCCAGCACCAGGGGCACGTCGGCCTGCTCAAACTGCGCCCGACCCTCCAGTTCATTGGCGGCGGCGTTGAGCCGGGCCATGGCCACGGCGCGGGGATGCAACTCCAGGCCGGTGACATGCCAGCCGGCGGCGGCCAGGGGAAGGCTGTAGGTGCCGATGCCGCAGTAGGCATCCAGCAGGGACGCATCGCCCGGGCCGGGGCCGAGGGCTTCCATCAGATGGGGCACCAGTCGCTCGGCCTGGTGGGTGTTGACCTGGAAGAAGGTGTCGGCGGCGATGCGGAAGCGCAGGCCGGAGAAGGTTTCGTTCAGCCAGTCCCGGCCACGGATCACCCGCGTCTCGTCCCCCATCAGCCGATTGGTCGGCCGGGGTTGCAGGTTGAGGCAGACGCCCACCAGTTCCGGCCAACGCTGCCGCCAGGCGTCGGCCAGGGCCTCGAGGCCGGGCAGGTCGTCATGGCTGCTGATCAGGGTGAGCAGCCGCTCGCCGGTGGCGGCCCCCACCCGCAGGCCCAGATGGCGCAGGCCAGGGCCGTCCTCGGCCTCGGGGTCACCGCCATGGCGATCGATCGGCCAGTCGCTGGCTTCCAGATCGGCCTTGAGCGGCGCGATCATGGCGTCGATGCGGGGGTCGAGCACCGGACAGCGGGCCATGTTGACGATCCGATGCGAGCCGCGCCGGTAGTAACCGGCCCGCAGGGTGCCGTCGCCGCTGCGCTCCAGGGGAATCAGGGCGCGGTTCCGGTAGCCCAGGCTGGGGTCGGCCGCCAGCAGGGGGCGCACCGGGGCACTCAGGCCGCCGATGCGCTGCAGGGTCTGCTCCAGGCTGCGTTGCTTCCACGCGGCCTCGGCGGCGTCGTTGAGGGGCTGCAGGCTGCAGCCGCCGCAGTTGTCGGCAAGGATGCAGGGTGAACGTCGGCGGTCCGGGGAGGGCGTGAGCACGCGCTGCAGCTGGCCCACCAGATGGCGGCGGGCCACCACTTGCAGGCGCACCTCCACCGTGTCCCCGGGGAGAGCGCCGCTGACGAACACAACCTGGCCGTCGTGGCGTCCCACCCCCTGGCCGTCGTGGCCGAGATCGGTGATCTCCATCTGCAGCTTTTCGCCCACCGAGGCCATGTGCGATCCGCACCACTGCTGCGACCCTATCGGGGGTCGTGCAAAGGGGCGTTACACCTTGCGCCCGAAGCCCGGGCTGGGGCTCCGGTCTCGATAGGATTCGCCGGACTGTGTTCGCTGCTATGAGCGTCGTTCGCGATCTGATCCTCCAGGCCGATGATCAGCTCCGCTATCCAACGGGCGGCGAGCTGCGCGCGATGGTGGAGTTCCTCAGTGGGGGAGCCCGCCGGCTGAGTGTCGTCAGGGTCCTGACCGACAACGAGAAGAAGATCATCGCCGAGGCCTCCAAGCAACTGTTCCTGCGCAAGCCGGACTACGTGGCCCCCGGCGGCAACGCCTTCGGCCAGAAGCAGCGGGCCCAGTGCCTTCGTGACTACAGCTGGTACCTGCGGTTGGTCACCTATGGAATTCTGGCCGGCAGCACCGAGCTGATTCAGCAAATCGGCGTGGTGGGTGCCCGGGAGATGTACAACAGCCTGGGCGTTCCCCTGCCGGGCATGGTGGAAGCCATGCGCACCCTCAAGGAAGCGTCCCTGGTGTTGCTGGGCGGCGATGAGGCCGCCCTGGCCGGCCCGTACTTCGACTATCTGATCCAGGGGCTGCAGACCTCCACCTGAGGTCCAGGAGTCTCCCGTGAGTCTTGCCTGGGGACTCGACCCTGGTCTCGACTGAGACCGATGAAACCTTGCCCTTCTCCACCCTCTCCAGGTCGAGAGGGTTTTTTGCATGGCGAGGGATGGCGGACCGCGGCCGCCGCTGCCCAGCGCTCCCGATGCGGCCCAGCCGATCAATCCGGGAGTCTCACGTGGGCCTCTTATTGGGTCCAGCCAGTAGTCTCAGGCAATAGTTGTGAGACTATCTCGGCCGGTCTGTGAGAACAGACGGGATGGCCAAGGGCAACACTGCGGCGCGGCCTGAGCTGGAGCCTTGGACAGACTGCAGCCTCACGCCCGCCAAAGAGGCACTGGCCAGGTAGTCCCGAAGAGAGAACGGAGTTCTTTCCTCCTTTCAAAGCAGCAGGCGCGCAGGATCGATCGCTGCCGTTGCCCATCTCCTCGCGCCAACCTCTTTTGCATTGTCTTCCCGTTCTGCCTCTCGTCCTTGCGCCTCCCCGCGGCCCTATGGATCGACGTCTCACGTGAATGGACAGAGGCGATCGCCCCCTGAGCCTGAGCGTTGAGGCACAAGCCTGCGTCTCGGAAACGTCCAGTTCGTCTTTGAGCTGGAGATTGTTCCACCCCACAGGCGATCTCCATCACCAGCAAGCCTGGACGAGGAGAACACCTTGGCGACTCAGGGGTCTCAGCTGGGACTATTTATGCGTCTGTGTGTGCGACACATAGACGACAGATGGGACCTGTGCTTTCCCTTCGATGGGCTCCCCGCTTGGGCCGAGGAAAGTCCCCGGAGCCCTCAGAGCTGTCGATCAAGTCTGCGTATCTGTGTCAAAGACAGATACGCGGCCTTCCATAAGGCTTCTGGCTACAGGGTCCACAGATGCTGTCCAAGGCATGGACCTGGCGTGGACAAGGCGAAGGAGGATTGGCCAGCCCCCCACGACCAACACGCGTCGCCCACCAGGGGCTGGAGGATGGGGACTGCACCTTCGACAACTCAAAACGAGGAAAAAACGCTGTATCAGAGAAGGCATCTGCGTCTCAGCAACAGACCCACCCAGAGCCTCAGATGGTTCGTATGAGACGACACAGCCTCGCAGGGGGACAGGAGTCATTCTCTTTGGTCTCATAACGGACTATGCCTAGGACCAGGGATAGGTCTTGGTTGAGACAGTCAATGGGGAGATGGGTCGGATCATCGGAACGGTTTCGACCCTCAGCGATCCGCTGACGCTCCCTGGCGGTACAACTCCTTCAGCAACTGGTAGGCCTCATTGAGCCGACGCATCGCCTCGAGCGATCCCCCGGCATCGGGATGGTGGCTCTGGGCCATGTCCCGGTAAGCCTCCCGGATCTGGGCCAGGGTGAGGCGTTGGCCTGGGTCCGTGGGCAGCTGCAGCAGTCGCAGCGCACCGTGCAGGGTCATGGTGTGCTCCAGCGTCTGGAACGAGGTGCCGCGCCGGCGGCGGCGGAAGCGGTGCACGAAGCGACGGATCAACGTCGGGATTCTCAGCGTGAGGGTCTGACCGCTGAAGGGGTCTTCGAGCACACCGGCGGTGACCATGACCCGCTCGAAGGTCGGTGGCCCGTCACCCCAGCCAGGGGCAAACGGCTGCATCACCTGGCAGGCGGCCGACCAGGTGAAGGTTCGGCCATCGCTCTGGTCCGACTGGGGCCAGATGTCCTGGGCCAGCCACACCATCGCCGCCTCCAGAACGGCCTCATTGGCCGGCGACCCGTAGAGGGTGCGCCAGTGGTTGCCGGCTTCCTCCAGGGCCTGAAGCACCAGTTCACCGCCAAGGGGGGGCAGGGGGCTGAGGGGCAACGAGGCGGAGCGCGCCGGGGACGGCGGCCGCAGGCTGCGCTTGATGACATCGGAGCGGCGACGCACGAAGCCGGGCAGGTCGATGCCCCCGCCCCCTGGCGACGGGCGTGGGAGCTCTTCCGTCGGGGCTTCCCATTCGAATTCCGCCTGGAGGGTGTCCATGGCTCCGCGCCCCACCAGCACCAGAGCCCCCTGCTCATCGAAGTCCTGGTTGTCCTCCCGGTGACGTCCGACCTGGCCGGGGTCCGACGAAAGGTCGTCATCGTCCTCGTCCTCGTCGGTGCCGAACAGATCGTCGAGCAACCGTTCCAGCACATCGCCGCGACTGCGGAGACCCCACTCCCGCCGCAGACCATCAATGTGGGCCACCAGTTCCCGGTTGAGGTCAAGGCTGATCCGCTGTCTGGCCTCGTTCGATGGTTCAGCCACGGCAGCCATCCATCGGCGCTGGGTTCGCTGGCATGGGGCTTCGGATCAGGGTCCCCGTTGGTCCCGCAGAAACTGCTGCTGGGCCTCCACGGCATCGCGGTAGCGATCCACCAGGGAGCCCCCCGTACCGACGGACCCCGATCGGCTGCGCATGGGAGACATCAGGGGGGAGGGGGCCAGGCCGCCGCGGTTGGAGGAGGCGGGGGGTGGCGGCGGCGGGTTGAGCCAACCCGGAGTGGGTGCCGGCCGCAGGATCTGGGGTGGTGGCACCAGGGGGCCGGTGCCCCCCAGCGGCGTTGGTGTGATCGGCCCCGGTTGGGGAGCGATGGTCAGGGCGGGGGGGGCGACGGGTGGTGGGGCCGGCCGGCTGGTGGCACCGGCACGGGCCAGATCCAGTTGCCGCTCCCGCTCCTGGACGAGGGCCAGCTGACTGGCACTCACCACACTCAGGAGGTGGCCAGGTGTGGCATCGGCCGGATAGACCAGGCTGACCCGCACGGGATTGACGACACCAGGGACCAGATCGATCTGGCCCAGGGACAGGCTCTGGCCCGAGCGAAGGCCCACGTGCACCTCCCGCAGGCCGGCGGGGGTCTGGATCTGGATCGAACCGCGAAAAGCCGTGAAGGGCGCTCCGCCGATCAGGGTGGGATGGCTCATCACCAGTTCGAAGGGCCCATTCCCCTGGAGGTTCATGTCGACATCGAACCGCACGCCGTAGGTGCCGACGTTGTCGAGAGAGGAATCGAGCATGCGGCTGGCCAGGGCATTGACCTGCACGTCACGCGTACCGAAATGGTGCCGGTCCGTGCTGGTGAAGGGCACATGCAAGGGCCCATTCGTGTCCAGGTCGTGGCTGATGGTGGCCTGGTAGGCATCGCCGAGGGCCACACCACCGACCCGGGAGAAGATGCGCCGGTTGTGGATGTCGTTGATGCGGCTCAGGTAGACCCGGCCGGGGGCCAGCCGGCCCTCGTCCAGCACCGCGAGAACGTCGCGATCGGAGTTGGGGGTCTTTGCCGCCACCACCGCGATGTGGAAGGGTCCATCACTGCGGCCCCGCAGCAGGGCGTTGGCGATGCCCAGGGCCGGCAGATCGGTCTGGAACAGGACGATGCGGCTGCGGGCCGGAATGGTGATCTCATCCGTCAGCCGGCTGTCGAGCCTGCCGCGCAACATCTGGACCGCGGTGGCATCACCGGGGCCGGTGTTCCATGGTCTTGGCCCCAGGGGTTTCACCCCCATCAGGTTGTTGGCGAGGTAGGGAGCTTCGAAGCTGTTGCGCACCGCCCCCTTGGAAAAGCGGATGTGCACCGGCCGGACGCCCGGATTGATCAGGATGGCCGCCAGGGTGAGCTCGGCCCGTCGGTCGGAGCGCGAGATGGAGCGGCGATTGGGCGGGAAGTATTTGTGGTGCAGATGCATGCCGAATTCACCGTTGAAGGTGTACTCGGCATTGCGGAGGGCCTGACCCGTCTCACTGGCGTAGGCGTACCCGGGTGACGTGCTGATCAGGATGCCCGGCCCCTCCACCTCCTCGGGCTGGTTCGAGTGCAGCACCGGCACGTTGTTGAAGGTGCCGTTCAGCGGACGGGCCTTCTGGCCGGCCATCAGGGCCACGTAGGCGTGGGCGGGATGCACGATGGCCACACCCAGACCGAGCGTCAGACAGACACTGATGGGACCAATGGGAAAGACCGATCTCAAATCGCGACAGGCTTGATGGTGTGGGTGGCCAGGGGAGGGTAAGGCGGGAAGCGACCGGCCCAGTCACTGGGGGGTGCGTGCACCTGGAGAGCCCCGGATGGAACGGCGGGCTCGCTAGAACGGTCCCACTCTGCAGATTTTGTCATGATTCCTCCCTTCGGGACCTGCTTCGGGTCGGAGTCCGGAACGGGAGCCCTGCGGCGGTATCAGGAACGCAAGCTACGCATGATGAGCTTCTGGCGTGACGGTATTGAACGTCAGCTGGCCGCGTTGAACGCCGCCATCAGCACTCTGGAACAGCAGATGCACCGCGATCAGGCCGACCACCAGGGTTGAAGCCACGGTCCTCCAGGTGCAGACGCAGCTCTTCCAGACCCTTGTGCAGCAGCCGTTTCACCGTCATCGGGCTGACCTCCATCTGGCGACCCAGGCGCCGGTAGCTCCAGCCCGCCAGCACCACCTGGCGCACCACCAGTCGCTGGCGGGGCTCCAGCAGGGCCAGCAGTGTGGCCACCGAGGGGCCGGCTGACTCCAGTCCGCAGGGCTCAACGGTGGCATAGGCGGACACCGACTCCGCCAGGGATGGATCATCGAGGTTGGCGGGCCTCGCCAGCAGGCGCTGCACCTCCAGCCGGTGCCATTCCGTGGCGGTGACCCCAAGGGTCTGGCTCAGAACCGTGATTCCCTGCCCAGGATCCCTCTGGAGCATGGGGTGGTGCTGCAGCTTGTTGAACCGCTCCTGCAGTTCCGCCTGCCGCCGGGGCAGTCGCACCAGCGGGGCGGCATCCCGCAGGTAATGGAGGATCGCCCCCCGAATGTGGGGCCTGGCGAAGGCCTCGAAAGGGGTGTGGCGGTCTTCGCGGTAGAGCTCGGCGGCCCGGATCAACCCCATCAGGCCCACCTGGAGCAGATCGTCGAAGGATTCCCGGCTGCAGCGGGAGTAGTGCAGGGCGAGGGGACGGACCACGGCCCGGTACTGCTCGACGCGGCGGTTGCGGCTGGCGGGGCTGGGCTGGGTCTTGTGGCTGGGAGATGGGGTCATGGTCTGGACGGCGGAGCCTGGGCTGGATCGTGAAGCTGGAATCACGCTTGGCCGTTGGAAGGCCGCGCTGATCTCCTTTCCAGAGAGGGGCAGGCCTGCCGAATGCCGCAACCGTGAAACCACGGAAGTTCTCCGCTGCCGGCCGATCACGGCCTGACGCGCTGGCTCAGGGACGGGGGGCGGCCACGTGGGCCAGCAGGGACCAGGGACCGTGAGTGGCCAGCCATTCCCTGTCGGAGCCTGCGGTGCAGAGCAGAAACCCCGCAAAGCCCAGGGCGTTGACGCTGAAACCGGCGCCGTGCTCCCGCACCCGGCGCACGCTCAGGAACCACTGGTCATCAAACAGAAGGTTGTAGGGGTGCAGGGGCTCGCTGTCCCGGCGGGGATCTCCGAGGCCGAGCGCACCGGCATGGGTGAGGTAGAGCTCCGCCAGGTCGGATCCGCCGTGGGGATCGGTGCGCCGGCTGAGGCGGTAGTCCCAGCTCCAGGACGCTTCGGTCCCCGCCAGCTGGGCCAGAAACAGCGGGGCCAGGGGACAGCTGGGCTCGTCCTGCCGGCGGGGGAGCAATTGCAGATGCCGATGGGGCTGGCTGGCCCCGGAACGGGCACCGCTGTTGAAAAACCACAGCCCGCCGGTGTCCTGGCTCACCTGGCGTACCGCCTGCCAGTCCGGGGACTCGATCCAGCCACCCTGGGGCCGCCAGTCGCGGGTGATCACCAGCAGGTGGGCCTCCTGGACCGGGTACTTGTTGAGCAGGAGCACGTGGGTGGGCCCCAGCAGGTCCACCTCCAGCGGCCTGTCCCAGGGCAGGAAGGGGTTGGGCCGCGGTCCCCCCTGGCGCAGGTGACGGGGCGTGGAGGAGAGGAGCTGGCGGACAACGAAGGGCTCCGCACCGGGAACCTCCAGCAGGCGCGTCTCCAGGGGAACCAGGGCTCCCGTCAGGCGGGCCCGCTCCGACACGTCCCTGGCCCGCTGCCAATGGCGTTCAGCTCGCACCGGCCTGCAGACGGGCCAGGGAGGCGCCCTGGTAGTAGCGCCCCAGAATCTCGTTGTAGCGCAGGCCCTGCTCGGCCAGATCCTGGGCACCGTGCTGGCTCATGCTGGCCCCCAGGTGCCCATGGGCCTCCTGGGTGATGCGCGTCGTGGCCGCGTACAGGCTCTCAACAATGCCCCCCTGGTAGCTCAGGATCACGCCCGAGGTGCTGGCGGTGGCCTGGCGGGTGCGGGGGTTGACGCTGCCCAGTCCCCGGTAGGCCTGCCAGCGGGTGGTGTCGCCCAGATGCCAGTGGGCGCTGGCTGGCCTGGCCATGTGGGCCATGGCGTAGGAGCGGGCCGCCACCGCCTGGGCTTTGAGGGCCTCCATGTGCCAGCTGCTGGGCATCTCGGCCCCGACCACCGAGCTGATGTAGCGCTCCAGGGAGAGATGGTTGACCAATTGCAGTCCCCCGGATCCCCGCAGCACCCTCAGCCGGCCCTCGTAGGGGCGACCATCCACCAGCAGGCTGTGTCCCGAACCGGTCTCCATCCACACCTCGGCCCGGCCCGCTATGGCAGCACCCAGGTCGGGGGAGCTGTCGGGGCCGCCATCCTGCACGGTGCGTCCATCGCGATCGACGAGCCGCCAGTAGCCACTGGCCCCGAGCTGGGGGGAGGCGGAGGCCCCCAGCAGGGCGACGCGGATCTCAAGCGGCACCTCCGGCCCTGCCTCCGGTTCCACCAGAGACGGATCTGGATGGCTCAGGCTGGTGCGGTGGGCCTGCAGCGACGTGGCGGCCAGAAGGTCCTTGTCTGGGGATTCGGTGGCGCTGGCAGCCGATGGCGAGACCTCCCGGGGCTGGGCGATGAGGGCTTCAAGCAGATCCGGCTGCGAACGGGCTCGGGGGCCCGGGAGCAGGTCCTGGGCGGCAAAGCCTGCGCCCACCGCCACGACCGCGAGGGGTGCGCTCAGCAGGATGGGGTGGCGCCGACAACCCTGAAGCAGCCGCCGGCCACTGGCACGGAGAACGGCGAAGGCGGCCGTGAAGTGCCGGCGCACGGCAAGGTTCCACAGGGGAGTATCCGGATCATGCCGGAACACACGGCCCTTCAGCCGCCCGACGCAGGACGGTCGCCGCATTGCACCCCATCAGCGGGGTGTGGCCAGGACTGTGATCAGAGCGCCGCTTCCGCCTTCAGATCCCGCTGCATCAGCTCCTGCACGGCCTGGCGGGCCTCCACCCGGCCCGCGAGCAGCCGCACCACCTGGTCGCAGATCGGCAATTGCCACCCCTCGCGCTGCGCCAGGGCGAGGGTGGCCCGGGCGGTGCGGGTTCCCTCCACGGTGGCGCCGATCCGGGCCAGGGCGGTGACCTCGTCACATCCCTCCGCCAGCAGGGTGCCGAAGCGGTAGTTGCGGCTCAGGCTGCTGTTGGCCGTGGCCAGCAGGTCCCCCAGGCCCGCCAGCCCGTAGAGGGTGCTGGGCTGGCCCCCGAGGGCCTGCAGGACCACGGCGATCTCCGCCAGACCACGGCAGAGCAGCGAGGCCTTGGCATTGGCCCCCAGGCCCAGCCCATCGCTGATGCCGGCCGCCAGGGCGATGACGTTCTTGAGGGCCCCGGCGGCCTCGGTGCCGATGGGATCGGCGTTGGTGTAAAGGCGGAAATGGGGGGCCCGAAGCTGCTCCTGCAGGTGACGGGCCAGGCCGTGATCCCGGCTGCTCAGCACGCTGGCCGCCGGCAACCCCCGCTCCAGTTCATCGGCCAGATTCGGGCCGCTCAGCACCGCCAGCGGCACGTCAGGGAGATGGCGGCGCCACAGCTGGCTGGCGGTGCAGAGGGTGTCGAGATCGATGCCCTTGCTGCAGCTCAGCAGGGGGAGGTCGGCCGCCCAGCGCTCCTGCAGCTGCAGGGCCAGGGGGGCCACGCCCACCATCGACACGGCCACCACCACGAGGTCACAGTCGTTGAGCACCGTTGCCGGATCTCCCCCATCCCGCCGCGACCAGCTGCTGAGCCGGTGGCCCTGGCGCTCCCAGAGCCGCAGCAACGTGCCGCCCCAGGCACCGCGACCCAGCACCGTGATGCGCAGACTCATGGACCAACGCGAGGGTCGGTTCCCCAGATGGCTTTGCCATCATGCGCCATCCCCGTGCCCGCCATGGCGACCGCCCCCACCCCCTACTGGCAGGCCTGGCAGGGCGAGGCCCTGGTCGTGGGCCCGGGGGGCCTGGGCCTGGCCCTGGCGGCCGAACTGGCCCGGCGGGCGCCATCGCTGCGGGTCCGCACCGCCGGGCGCCGCGGCGCTGACCTGGCGCTCGACCTCAGCGACGACGGCAGCCTGGCGCAGTTCGCGGCCATGGCCGCCCGCGACCTGACCCCGCTGCGGGTCGTGATCAACACCGCTGGACTGTTGCATGACGGCATGCTGCAGCCGGAGAAGCGCCTTTCCCAGGTGCGACGCCAGGCCCTGGAGCGCAGCTTCGCCGTCAACGCCTTCGGCCCCCTGCTGCTGGCCCAGGCGATCGAGCCGGCCCTGGCCAGGGATGGCCCGGTGCACTTCGCCAGCCTCTCGGCCCGGGTGGGAAGCATCGGCGACAACCGCCTGGGGGGCTGGTACGCCTACCGGGCGGCCAAAGCGGCCCAGAACCAGCTGTTGCGCACCCTGGCGATCGAGTGGCAACGCCGCCTGCCCCAGGCCTGCGTGACCCTGCTCCACCCAGGCACCGTCGCCACCCCGCTCTCGGCCCCCTTCAGCGGCTCCCAGGCCCCCTCGGCCCTGTTCACGCCGCAACGCTCCGCCTCCCACCTGCTCGACGTGCTGGAGGGCCAGACGGTGGCCAGCAGCGGTGCCTTCCTGGCCTGGGATGGTCAGGCGGTGCCCTGGTGAGGCCAGCTAGGCGGCATGGCCGCGCAGCACCTCCAGGGGAATCACCTGCAGGGTGGCGAGGGCGGAACACTCCAGTCGCACCGGCGGGGCCATGCCGTCCTCATAGGCCTCCAGCCAGCGGGCGGCACAGACACACCAGTGATCCCCAGCCCGGAGGCCGGGAAAGGAATGGGCCGGCACCGGCGTCGAGAGGTCGTTGCCCTGGGCGCGGCTGTACGTCAGGAAGGCCTCGTTCACCACGCAGCAGACCGTGTGGCGGCCGAAATCAGCGGGATCGTCGTGGCAATAGCCGTCCCGGAACCAGCCGGTGAGGGGAGCACATCCGCACTCCTGCAACGGTTCACCCAGGACGTTGCGCGGTTCGGCTGGGGGCTGCAGGGAGGAAGCGGCCAAGGCCCGGGAGGTGGCGGTACGGGCTGAGTCTGACGGAGGACTGGCACAAAAAGCGGCCAGGAGGTTGACGAATTCCGGGGGGGAGGCGTTAAAGGTCTTTCAGCACGACCCCCTTCATGAGCTGGGATTTCACCGAGGATGCGGCCTTCCTGGCCCTCTGCGACGCCTACAAGGAAAGCGGTGAGCCCTCCGCCATGGAGTTTCTGGCCCATGGCGAAGGTGCCTTCCACTTCCAGGAACTCACCCAGAACGCGGCCGGGGAGGGCATCGATCTGAGCGATTCCGATGCCCTCGACGCGTTCCAGCAGGAGGTGATCGACAGTCTCGAAGAGCTGTGCAGCTGAAGGCGCCCGAAGGCACCCCAAGAGCTCAGCCATAGAAGAAGGCGATTTCCTTGTCCTTGAGCCCCTCCCAACCGGCCTCCCGCAGGCGTTGGTCGAGGGTCAGGCGATCGAGGTGCTTGGCACCGGTGCGCACGATCCGGTTGCGCATCGACTTCTGGACTCCGCTGCGGGCCCGGCGGCCCTCCAGCTCCATCACTTCGCCATAGAGGGCGAGCATGGCGGCCGGGATCGGTGTCCCGTCAAGATCGATACCGGCCGCAATGGCGTCGTCAACGCCGCCGGGTCCTGCGATGGCCATGGCAAGGGAGACAAAGGGTGCCCAAAGCCTGCCATGGCCCAGGGGCTCAGGCGCTGAAGTACCGGGCCTGGCTGTGAAGCGCCACCAGGGCCGTGGTGCTCTGCTCCGGCTCCAGCTGGTCGCTCTCGTCCATGGTCAGGCCGATGCGGTCCGTGTTCAGCCAGGCAAGCTGCTGGCGGGAGTCGGCCACGTTCGGACAGGCGGGGTAACCGAAGGAGTAGCGGCTGCCCCGGTAGCGCTGGGCCAGCACGTCCCTCAGGGCCGCGGGCTCGTCGGCGGCGAATCCCATCTCTCGCCGGATGCGGGCATGGGTCCACTCCGCCAGCGCCTCGGCCATCTGCACCGCCAGGCCGTGGAAATAGAGGTAGTCGGTGTACCGATCGGCCCGGAACAGTTGCTGGGCGAAGCTGGTGGCGCCTTCCCCCATGGTGACGGCCTGCATCGGCAGCACATCCGAGGGCCCCAAGCTGCCATCAGCGCCGGTGGCGCCATCGCGGTAGAAATCGGCGATGCAGTAGCGGTTTCCGCTTCGCTGGCGCGGCAGGACAAAGCGCCCCAGTTCGCTCCCGCCGGCCGCCGGTGGTGCCCCTGCCGCCATCCCCTCGGGGTCGAACACCACCAGGCCATTGCCGTCGCGACCGCAGGGGAAGTAGCCATAGGCCACCCGTGGGGTCAGCAGTCCTTCGGCGCGGCAGCGACCGAGCCACTCCTGGAGCACCGGCTCCGCCTTCTCGGCCAGCATCGCCTCGTAGTCCTGCCGGCTCTGCTGCTGGGTCTTGCGCAGCTGCCACTGGCCGGCGAACAGGGCGTTGCGATCGAGGTAGGCGAAGACCTCGTCAAGGTCGATGGCCGTCTCGGTGAGCACCTGGGTGCCCCAGAACGGCGGGGCGATCGCCGATTCGGCCGGGACGGCCGCAGAACGTTCCTCGCTGGCAGCCGGTGCGGCTTCTGCCTGCGTGGTGTTGGAGCTGGCCGTGGCGGCTTCCTGTGGGGCCTCCTCCGCGGCTGCCGCCGGGACGGTGGGGTCGCCGAGACCCAGCCCCTCGGGGGCGCCGTCGAGGAATCCCTCGTGGTCGTCCCAGCGCTCGCCGCTCTTGGCCTCCATCAGGGCGTCCATGAAGCGCAGGTCGGCGAAGGCGTCACGGCCGTAGATCACCTGGCCGCGGTAGGCCGCTCGGCAGTCACCGTGGACGAACCGGGGGGTCAGGGCCGCACCGCCGAGGATCACGGGCACGGAGATTCCAACCTCATTGAAGGTTTCCAGGTTGTCCTTCATGAAGGCGGTGGATTTCACCAGCAGGCCGCTCATGGCGATGCAGTCGGCCCCGTGCAGCCGCTGCGCTTCGACAATCGCATCAACACTTTGCTTGATGCCCAGATTGATCACTTCATAGCCATTATTGGTGAGGATGATGTCCACCAGATTCTTGCCGATGTCGTGCACGTCGCCTTTGACGGTGGCGATCAGGAACTTGCCCTTGCTGCTGGATTCGCCCTCTTTTCGCTCCATGTGCGGCTCGAGAAAGGCCACGGCCGATTTCATCGTTTCGGCGCTCTGCAGCACGAAGGGCAACTGCATCTGCCCGGAGCCGAACAGTTCACCCACCACCTTCATGCCATCCAGCAGGAACGTGTTGATGATCTTCAGGGGTGGATGCTCTGCCAGGGCCTGCTGAAGGGCGGCCTCCAGCCCGATGCGCTCGCCGTCGATGATGTGCTGCTTGAGACGCTCCTCCAGCGGCAGATCGGCCAGCGAGGGGCCCGAAGTCCGGGCCTCCTTGGCGCTCACCCCCTCGAACTCGGTGGTCAGCAGGGTGAGGGGATCGTGCACGCAGATCCCGTTCTCGAAACGGCGCCGGTCGTGGATCAGGTCGCGACAGATCTGCTGGTGTTCCTCGCTGATCTTCGCCAGCGGCAGGATCTTCGCCGGACTGACGATGGCGGCATCCATCCCGGCCTGGCAGCAGTCGTGCAGGAAGACGGAATTGAGCACGATGCGGGCAGCCGGAGACAGTCCGAAGCTGACGTTGCTGACCCCCAGCACCACATGAACACCGGGAAGTTCGCTTCGGATGCGGCGAATCGCCTCGATCGTGGCCGCCGCGTTGGCACGGTCCTCCTCGATGCCCGTGGAGATCGGCAAGGCAAGGGGGTCGTAAAAGATTTCGTGGGCTGGCAGACCAAACTCAAGCGCATCCCGGTAGGCCCGCTGGGCGATGGCGAATTTGCGCTCGGCGGTGCGGGCCATGCCCTCCTCGTCGATCGTGCCCACCACCACGCCGGCGCCATAGTCACGGGCCAGCTCAAGCACCTTGAAGAAGCGCTCATCGCCGTCTTCGTAGTTGGTGGAGTTGAGAATGCACTTGCCACCGGCCACCTTGAGGCCGGCCTCCATCTTCTGCCATTCGGTGGAATCGAGCATCAACGGCAGGTTGACGTTGGTGACCAGTCGGCTCACCAGATCGTGCATGTCCTTGACCCCATCCCGCCCTACGTAATCGACGTTCACATCGAGCACATGGGCGTTCTCCTTCACCTGGCCCCGGGCCAACGCCACCAGGCCATCCCAGTCCTCGTCATTGAGCAGCTCCCGCACCTTCTTCGAGCCGCTGGCATTGAGCCGCTCGCCGATGATCAGGAAGGAGTTGTCCTGGAAGTAGGGGGTGACGCCATAGATCGACGCCACCGCTGGCTCGTAGTGGAGCGGCGGCCGCTCCAGACGTTGCTGGGGCCGTCGCACCGGCCGCTGGGCGGGCTTCAGGCCTGCGGCGAGCTCCGCCAGGGCACCGATGTGGGCCGGGGTGGTGCCGCAGCAGCCACCGATCACCTGCACGCCGAGATCCTCGACGAAATGCATCATCTGCATGCGCATCTCGGTGGGGGTGAGCCGGTAGTGGGCCACCCCGCCGATGTTCTCCGGCAGTCCCGCGTTGGGGATGCAGCTCACCACGAAGGGACTGTGCTGGCTCAGGTAGCGGATGTGCTCCTTCATCTGCTCGGGCCCCGTGGCGCAGTTGAGGCCGAGCACATCGATCGGGAAGGGCTCCAGGATCGCCACCACGGCAGCGATGTCGGAGCCGACCAGCATGGTGCCGGTGGTTTCCATCGTGACGGAGACCATCAGGGGGCGCCGCTCGCCGGCGTCACTGAAGGCTTCTTCGATCCCCTGCAGAGCCGCCTTGATTTGCAGCACGTCCTGGCAGGTCTCGACGATGAACAGGTCGACGTCGCCGGCGATCAGGCCGGCGGCCTGCTCCCGGAACGAGGCTTTCATCGTGTCGAAGTCGATGTGACCCAGGGTGGGCAGCTTGGTGGTGGGGCCCATCGATCCCGCCACGAAACGGGGCTTGGCCGGGGTGCTGAAGGCGGCGGCCATCTCGCGGGCCAGTTCAGCCGCCCGGCGGTTGATGGCAAAGGCCTGCTGCTCCAGTCCGTACTCGGCCAGCACGATCGAGGCCGCCCCGAAGGTGTCCGTTTCGATCACATCGCAGCCCGCCTCCAGGAAGAGGCGATGGACCGCCTGGACCGCATCGGGCCGGGTGAAGACGAGGTTCTCGTTGCAGCCTTCGAGGGCCGCGCCACCGAAATCCTCCGCCGTCAGATCCATCTCCTGCAGGGAGGTGCCGGTGGCACCGTCGAAGACGAGCACGGGACGTTCCGGACCGTGCAACCAGTCGAGGAAGCTGATGCGATCGGTGGGGCAGTGGATGGCGGCGGAGACAACCATCAGGCGTCGAGGCGGATGCGGGTGACCCAGTGGTCATAGGAAGGATCGCGGCCCTCCGTGATCGCCGTGAGGCGGTCGCGGAGGCGCTCCATCACGGGGCGGTGGCTGGAGAGATCGGTGGATTCGATGCGCCGCACTGGGGTGACCCTGGCGGCGGTGCCACTGAGGAACACCTCGTCGGCGATCATCAGCTCCGTCTTGTCGACGGCCCGCTCCAGGACGGGGATGTCCATGGATCGCGCCAGCTCCATGATGCTGGCCCGGGTGATGCCCTCGAGGATGTCCTGGTCGACGCCGGGGGTGATCAGGACGCCGTCCCGGACGATGAACAGATTCATGCCGCTGGCCTCACTCACCTTGCCGCGGCTGTTGAGCAGCAGGGCCTCGTCGAAACCACTCTTGACCGCTTCGGTCTTGGCCAGCGAGCTGGTGATGTAGGCGCCACTGATCTTGCCCCTCAGGGGCAGGGAGCGATCCTCCTGGCGGCACCAGCTGCTGATCCGGCAGCTGACACCCTCGGGAGAGAGATAGTCGCCCATCTCGATGCCGTAGATGAGGAAGTCGGTCTGGATGTTGTGCAGCCGCGGAGCGATGCCGAGGTCGCTTGTGTAGACGAAGGGCCGCAGGTAGATCGGACAGGTGGGTCGGTTGGCCTGCAGAAAGGCCTGGATGGCGCTGTGGATGGTCTCCTCGGCCAGCTCGGTCAGCAACAGGCGTGCGCTCTGGCTGAGGCGGCGGGCGTGGCGATCGGCGCGGAACAGCAGGATCTCGTTGTTGTCGGCGGGATTGGGCAGGGCCCGCATGCCGCCGAACGCGCCCGTGCCGTAGTGCAGCGCATGGGTGGCCACCGACAGGGTGGCTTCAGCAAAGGGGACGCACTGTCCGCCGAACCAGGCGTAGGGCAGGAACTGGTGCATGGAGGGCGGTGGCGACGATGCGATCTTCTCACCGCGTTCGGCAGGATGGGGGCATGCATCGACTCGCGTCCATACCCGGGGACAGGACGGAGGACGACGGGACCCTCTTCGTGGAACAGCCACCGGCGCCGGTGGTGCTGCTCAGCAGTGCCGACACGGATCTGCTGGCGGTCTCCCAATTGCTCGAGAACGAGCCGGAGCTGCTGCCGGCGGAGTTGAGGGCGCTCAACCTCGCGGCGCTGCAGCACCCGGCGGTGATCGACCACTACGTGGCCACCACCCTGGCCACCACGCGACTGGTGGTGGTGCGCCTGCTGGGGGGACGGGGCCATTGGAGTTATGGCCTGGAGTGCCTGCGCCACTGGGTGGAGGGCGGCGAGGGCCGCCAGTTGCTGGTGCTGGCCGGCACCGCCGAGGAGGAGCAGGCCCTGGCCTGCCTCGGCAGCCTCGATGGCCCCCTGGCCCTGGCCTGCGCGGCCTGCCTTCGGGAGGGGGGTGCGGCCAATCTGCGCCTGCTGCTTCAGACACTGGCGGCCCTGCTGGCGGGCGAGTCCCCCGAGCCCCCCCGCCCGACGCCCGCCGCCGACCCCCTGCCCCACGACTGGCGCGACGAGCCCGGCTCCCGGGTGGGGGTGATCCTTTACCGGGCCCTCTGGCAGGCGGCGGATCTGGCCCTCATGGAGGCACTGCTGGAGGCCCTGCGGGGCCAGGGGCTGGCCCCGCGGGGCCTATGGGTCAGCAGCCTGCGGGACGGGGCCGTGCAGCGGGGCGTGGCCGATCTGCTGGGGCGGGAGCAGGTGCAGGCGGTGCTCTGCGGCACGGGCTTCGCTTCGGTGTCGTTTGAGGAGGCGGGCCTGGGGGCCCCCCTGTGGGAGCGGCTGGGGGTTCCCGTGCTGCAGGTGCTGTGCAGTGGCCGCAGCCGGGAGGCCTGGCGCCAGAGCAGCATCGGCCTGGCCCCGCTCGACCTCAGCCTGCAGGTGGCCCTGCCGGAACTGGATGGGCGGCTCACCACCCGGGTGGGCGCCTTCAAGGAACGCAGCGCCACCAGCGACAGCCTCGCCACCGCTCTGCACCGCTACGAACCGGACCGGGAGCGGCTCGACTGGCTCGCCCAGCTCACCGTCGCCTGGACCAACCTGCGGCTGACGCCCGCTCCCGAGCGGCGGGTGGCCCTGGTGCTGGCCAACTACCCCAACCGCAACAGTCGCCTGGCCAATGGTGTGGGCCTGGACACCCCCGCCAGCGCCGCCCTGATGCTCGCCTGGCTGGCGGAGGCCGGGTACGACCTGGGGGAGGTCGCCGATCTGCCGATCGACGGCGATGCCCTCATGCACCGGCTGCTGGAGGGCCGCAGCAACGACCCGGAGAGCGGCCATCGGCCTCCCCTGGCCCACCTGCCCTTGCCCACCTACCAGTCCTGGTACGCCACCCTCCCCGCAGAGGGCCGCCAGCGGCTGGAGGCGGTCTGGGGGCCGCCCGACACCGACGCGGGACTGGAGCCGGCCCCAGCGGCCGGAGGGCCGGCCTTCCCGGTGCGGGGGCTGCGTTTCGGCCGGATGCTGCTGCTGATCCAGCCCGAGCGCGGCTACGACCGGGATCCGAGCCTCAGCTACCACAGCCCCGATCTGCCCCCCACCCACGCCTACCTGGCCCAGTACCTCTGGCTGCGCCAGAGCTTCGGCGCCCAGGTGGTGGTGCACGTCGGCAAGCACGGCAATCTCGAATGGCTGCCCGGCAAGGGGCTGGGCTTGTCGCAGGACTGCTTCCCCGAATGGGCCCTGGGGCCCCTGCCGCACCTCTACCCCTTCATCGTCAACGACCCGGGCGAGGGCAGCCAGGCCAAACGCCGGGCCCAGGCCGTGATCCTCGACCACCTGACCCCGCCCCTGGGACGGGCCGGCCTGCACGGCGACCTGCAGGGCCTGGAAGCCCTGCTGGACGAGTACTGGGAGGCCCGGCAGCTCGGCAGTGCCCGGGCCCCCCTGCTGCGGGAGCGGCTGGGCACCCTGCTGGAGCAACTGCAACTGCCCGCCAAGGCCCAGGAGGATCTGGAAGCGCGCCTGGAGGCGGCCGACGGCTACCTGTGTGAATTGAAGGAAGCCCAGATCCGCCTCGGCCTGCACACCTTCGGCACCCTGCCGGCGCCGGCGAAGCTGGCCGAACTGCTGCTCTGCCTGGCCCGGGCGCCCCAGGCGGGGGTGCCGGGTCTCACCCAGGCGCTCGCCCTCGACCTTGGATTGGACCTTGACCCCTGGTCCGACCCGGAGGAGGCCCCCCTCACCCCCGCCGACCGCCAGCGCCTAGCTGGCCTGGCAGAGCAGGGCAGCCTGCTGCGACATGCTGGCGACGGGGTGGCCCTGCTGGAGGCCCGCGCCCTGGACCTGGTGCAGGAGGAGCTGGGCAGAGTCCCCATGGCTTCGGCGGAGTCGCCAAGGGAGCCGAGGACCGCCACCGAACGGTCCCTCCAGCACCTGCGCCAGAAACTGCTGCCGCCGTTGCTGGCCTGCGGCGATGCGGAACGCCAGGCCCTGCTGACGGGCCTCGCCGGCGGACGCATCGCCGCCGGGCCCTCGGGAGCACCCACCCGCGGCCGGCCGGACCTGCTGCCCACCGGCCGCAACTTCTACAGCGTCGATCTGCGGGGTCTGCCCACGGAGGCCGCCTGGGACCTGGGGCGGCGCAGCGCTGAGCTGCTGCTGCAGCTCCATCTGCAGGAGGAGGGCGACGACCTGCGCACCCTGGCCCTGTCGGTGTGGGGGACGGCCACGATGCGCAACGGCGGCGAGGACATCGGCCAGGCCCTGGCCCTGATGGGGGTGCGGCCCGTCTGGGATGGCCCGACGCGACGGTTGGTGGATGTGGAGGTGATCCCCCTGGGCCTGCTCGGGCGCCCCCGGGTGGACGTGACCCTGCGCATCTCCGGCCTGTTCCGTGATGCCTTCCCCCAGTTGGTGGGCTGGTTCAACCGCGCCACCCGCCTGGTGGCGGCGCTGTCCGAAGATCCCGGTGACAATCCCCTGGCGGCCTCAGCCCGGCTGGAAGGCCACGCCTGGCGCATCTACGGCTCAGCGCCTGGGGCCTACGGGGCCGGACTTCAGGGTCTGATCGACAGCGGCCACTGGGAAGAGCGCGGCGACCTGGGCGAGGCCTTCCTTAACTGGAGCGCCTGGCGTTATGACGGCGATCCCGGCGATGGGGCCAGCGGCGGTGCCATCGCCGCCACGGCCGACCGCACCGGGCTTGAACGGCGCCTGGCTCAGGTGCAGGTGGTGCTGCACAACCAGGACAACAGGGAGCACGATCTGCTGGATTCGGACGACTACTACCAGTTCCAGGGAGGCCTCAGCGCCGCCGCCGAGCGCCTCCAGGGCCAGGCCCCGGCCCTCTGGTTCGGCGACCACTCCCGCAGCCAGCGGCCCCGGCTGCATCGACTGGAGCGGGAGTTCGACAAGGTGCTGCGCTCCCGCCTGCTCAATCCCCGCTGGATCGAGGCCATGCAGGAGCACGGTTACAAGGGCGGCTTCGAGATGGCCGCCAGCCTGGATTATCTGTTCGCCTACGACGCCAGCACCGGGCGGGTGCCTGACTGGGGCTACGGCGCCATCAGCGCGGCCTGGCTGGAGGACGGGACCGTACGGGAGTTTCTGGGACGCTCCAATCCCTGGGCCCTGCGGGACATGGCCGAGCGGTTGCTGGAGGCCCACCACCGGGGCCTGTGGGAGGGGGCCGATCCCCAGCGGCTGGAGGGGCTGAGGGGACTGGTGCTCGAAAGCGAGAGCCTGGTGGAGCAGCGCTGATCCAGGCTCTCGCGTCCCTGCCGAGGATCAGAGGTCGAGGTCCCGGACCATGGAGCGGAAGGGATCCGTGTTGCCGGGCTTGGCGGGTTTCTGGCTGATCGCCGGCTGGCTCTGGGCCTCCGCCTCCTTCTGCTGTTTCGCCGCCGCCGCACCACCGGGGACGTTGGTGGGGGTGACGGCGGCCCCCTTCATGCGCTGGCCCAGCTCGGCCGCGCTCATCTGCTGGGCGAAGGTCTTCTTGACGGGCTTGGGAATGCCCCCGGTGAGGTTGACGGAACCCTTCTCGGTGGGCTGGATCCCGGCCAGGCCAGGGGTCATCTTCTCCACCCGGGCCTCCATGGACGCCACCTCGGCCACCATCTCCTTGTCTCCCGGGCTGTCGGCGTTGCCGGGGAAGGTGTGGCGGATCGTGTTCGACCGCTTCATGAACTTGACATCGCCAAGGCTGGTGGAGGCCTCGGGATCAAGGAAGAAGGTCTCGGCCTTGGGTTTGGCCTTGGCGGCAGCCTCCGGCTTGGTCACCGAGGCGGCACGGGAACCGAACAGACGATCGAGCAGGCCCATCGACGCAAGGAGAAACGTGTCAGCAAACCCTAGCGGCCGTGGAGCACCAACCCATGAGTATCCGTACCACAACTCATCAGAAGGCCCCGCCGATTCAGATCCGCTGCGATCGCCTCGCACACCAGTTCGGTGGGTTGCCAACGGGGCCGCATGGCGTAGTCGTACCAGACCTCGGCCCCGTCGAAGCCCAGGTCCGCCGCCGCTGCGATCAGGCGCCGGTGGGGCAGGCGGTAGCGGGCGGGGTGGGCCAGCAGTGCCAGGCCCCCGGCCGCCTGGATCGCCGCTACCACCGCCTCGGCCCGCAGGGCTGGCCCCACCACAGAGCTGCCCTTCAGGTAGGGATCGAGGGAGGGGTGCTCCTCGCCGAAACCCAGCCCCAGAACGTGGACCAGGCATCCCTCCAGCAGGCAGCTGATCTCCACGCCACGCCAGAGGGTGGGGGCGGAAGCGCCCTGTCGCCTGCGTGCCTCGAAGGCGGAGGCGATGGCCCCATGGGCCGCCAGGGCGTGGTGGTCCGTGACGGCCAGGTGCTCCAGACCGATGGCCAGGGCCTCGGCCGCCAGTTGCTCGGGGTGGAGGCTGCCGTCGCTGCAGACCGTGTGGCAGTGGAAGTTGAACCGCTCCGGGCAGCTGTCGGCCCGTACCTGGCGCAGCACCGGCGTGAGCGGATGGGCGAGGGCTTCAGGCCGCAGCACCACCGCTCTCCTCCTGGGCCAGCCGTTCGCTGCGCAAGCGCCGCCAGCGGGCATAGAACTGGATGGAAGCGGCCATGAACACCACCAGGGCCACCAGGAACCAGGTGGCTGCTCCAGTGGGGAACTGGTTCTTGAACACCACCAGCATCACCACCAGCACCAGCAGCAGGGTGGGCAGTTCGTTCAGGGCCCGCAGCTGGCGGCCGCTCCAGAGGCACTCACCGCGCTGCAGCTGGCCCATCAGCCGATAACAGAAATGGTGGTAGGCCAGCAGACCCGCCACGACGGCCAATTTGGCGTGCATCCAGGTCTGCTTCAGCCAGATCGGCTCCACCAGCAGCAGACCCACGGCCATCACCACGGCCACCACCATCCCTGGGGTGGTGATGATGTTGGCCAGACGGCGCTCCATGAGGCCGTACTGGGCTTCAAAAGCTTCCCGCACAGGCGGTTCCAGCTCAGCGGCCTCCCGGTGGTAGATGAACAGCCGCACCAGGTAGAACAGCCCGGCGAACCACACCACCACCCCGACGATGTGGAGCGTCTTGAACCAGAGGTAGGCCCCGGGGGGCCAGCTCATGGCCAGGGTCAGCGGCAGCGTCATGTCAGGTCCTGGGGGCACCAGGCGGCGCGTCGGATCGCCAAGTTAGTCGGCAGTAGCGACGGGCCACGGCGGCGGCATAGGCCCGATCCACGGGCCCCAGCTGAGGACTGATGCCCCCGTTGCGGCAGTCCACCAGGATCCGCTCACGGTGGTTCTCCTGATCGCTCACCCGCAGCCTGAGCTGCCAGTGGTACTTGGCACTGCGGCTGATGTCGTCACCGCAGACCGGCCCGACGCAGAGGCCCGGAGCGGCCAGCGCCGCCCCCCCCGCTGAGGGGAGCAACAGCCACAGGGCCAGAACTCCGGCCCACAGCCGCCAGGAGAGCAGCCCCGCGGCACCCCACGCTCCAGCGGCTTTCATCCGGCCAGCTCCAGGGGGGGGTTGTCGCCTTCGTCAGCGACATCGGGCCCATCAAGGGGGGGATGGAAGTGCTCCCACACCTGCCGCGCCATCGCCGGTCCGATCCCGGGGACCGCGGCGATCTGCTCGGGACTGGCCAGCTGGATGGCGTCGATGGAGCGGAAGTGGGCCAGCAGATCCTTGACCCGCTTGGGTCCGAGCCCGGCGATGTCGCTGAGGCGGGAGCGCTTCATCCGCTCGCCCCGCTGCTGGCGGTGGTAGCTGACGGCGAAGCGATGGGCCTCGTCCCGCAGCCGGCGCAGCAGCACCACCCCCAGCTGGTCGGCCTCGGTATCGAGGGGCTGGCTGGCGCCGGGCAGGAACACCTCCTCCCGCTGCTTGGCCAGGGAGCAGACCGTCAGGTCCTCGTGCAGATCCAGCTCCCGCAGGGCCTCCATCACCGCCGACAGCTGGCCCTTGCCACCATCGATCATCACCACGTCCGGCCAGTCGCTGAGGCCGTCGGTGTGCAGGGCTGAGGCACCGGCGCGGCGCAGGGCAGCCAGGTCGGCCCCCTCCGCTTTGGCCTGGGACCAGCGGCGGAAACGCCGCCGCATGATCTCCGCCATGGCCATGAAGTCGTCGGAATGGCCGGCGCGGATGCTGCTGCTCTGGATCCGGTACTTGCGGTAGTGCTGCTTGGCCGGCAGACCGTCGATGAACACCACCTGGGAGGCCACCGCATCGCTGCCCTGGATGTGGCTGATGTCATAGCCCTCGATCCGCCGCGGCGGCACCGGCAGCTCCAGCAGCTGGGCCAGGTCCTCGGTGGCCAGCAGCTGCTGCTCCGCCCCCCGCTGGGCCCGGGCCAGTTCAAAGCCGGCATTGCGCTCCACCAGCTCGATCAGGTCGGCCTTCTGGCGCCGCTGGGGCACGGCCAGCCGCACCTTGCGCCCCCGCCGCTCCGCCAGCCAGTCACCGATCAGGTCCTGGGCCGGCAGAGGGTGCTGCAGCAGCAGCTCCGGCGGGATCTCCACCGGCTCCACCTGGCTGTAGTGCTCCTCGACCACCCGCTGCAGCACCTCGGCCGGTGTGGCGATCGCCGCATCAGCGGTGTACCCCAGTCGCCCCACCAGCTTGCCCGCCCGCATCTGGAAGATCTGCACCGCCGCCACCCGCTCATCCGCCGCCAGGGCGATCACATCCCGGCTGACGGAGCTGTCCCCCAGGCTCATCTTCTGGTCGGCGGTGAGCAGGTCGAGGCCCTGCAGCTGGTCGCGGACCCGGGCGGCGGCCTCGAAATCGAGCCGCTCGGCGTAGCGCTCCATCTGCTTCCGCAGCAGATCGAGCAGTTCGTCATTGCGGCCCTGGAACACCATCGCCACCTTGCGCAGGATGCGGTGGTAGTCGTCGGAGCCGATCTTCTCCTGGCAGACCCCGGGGCAGCGGCCGATGTCGAAGTTGAGGCAGGTGCGGTCGCGGTAGAGGGGCTGGGGTCGCTGGCGCAGCGGAAACACCCGCTTGACCACGGCCAGGGTGCGACGCAGCAGGCCCACATCCACGTAGGGCCCGTAGAAGCGGTCCAGGGGACTGCGCAGCCGGCGGCGCCGGGTGATGAAGATGCGGGGGTAGGCCTCGCTCCAGGTGATGCAGAGGTAGGGGTACTTCTTGTCGTCCTTCAGCAGGACATTGAAATGGGGCTGGTGGTTCTTGATCAGGTTCGATTCCAGCGCCAGCGCCTCCGCCTCGCTGTCGGTGACGATGAACTCGATCTCACAGACCTGCCGCACCATCAGGGCGATGCGGGGGCTGATGTCGTGGGAGCTGCGGAAGTAGCTGCGCACCCGCGCCCGCAGGCTCTTCGACTTGCCGATGTACAGGATGCGATCGCTCGCATCCCGCATCAGGTAACAGCCCGGCTCCGCCGGCAGCTCCCGCAGCCGGGCCGACAGCCGCTCACGTTGCAGCAGCAGCGGCCCGATGACGTCACCGCCCGGAGTGGCGACCGGGGTGGCCACCGGCTCAGCCATGGCGGGGCCTCAACCGCCGTACTGCCAGCCCGTGGCGGACAGTTCCAGGGCGGGGGCGTCGCGGTGCAGCGTCGCCGTCTTCACTTCCCCCACGAACACCGTGTGGTCGCCGTGGGCCACCTGGCCCACCAGGGTGCACTCCACCGCGCCGAGCGCATCGTCGAGCACCGGCAGGCCCAGGGGGCCGAGGGTGAACGGAGCCGCATCGAACCGCCCCCCCACCCCCTTCTGGGGCTTGAAGAACACGGCGGCCAGGTCCTTCTGATCAGCGGCCAGCACGTTGAGGCAGAAACGTCCGCTGCGCTGGATCATGCCGTTGCTGGTGGAGTCGGAGCGCACCGCCATCACCACCAGGGGCGGTTCGAAGGAGCCCTGGGTGACCCAGCTGGCGGTGAAGCCGTTCACCTCGTCGCCTTCGGCCACGCCGCAGATGAACACGCCGTGGGGAATCTTGCGCAGCAGGGTCTTCTTGGCGGCCGCGTCCAGAACAACGTCGGTCATGGCTTGGGCGGCAGGGATACGACGACTCTAGGAACCTGGCCGGGTCCGTCTCCATAGGCTGGGCGCATGCGAGCCCTCTATCCCGGCAGTTTCGACCCCCTCACCCTCGGCCACCTCGACCTGATCGAGCGGGCGGCGCACCTCTTCGACGGTGTCGTGGTGGCGGTGCTGATGAACCCGTCCAAGCAGCCCAGTTTTCCCCTTGAGCGCCGGCTGGAGCAGATCCGCACGGCCACCGAAGGGATGGCCGGCATTGAGGTGGGCCATTTCGACGGCCTCACCGTCAGCTATGCCCAGACCTGCGGCGCCCAGGTGATCCTGCGGGGGCTGCGGGCCATGAGCGACTTCGAATTCGAGTTGCAGATCGCTCACACCAACCGGACCCTGGCCTCCCGGGTCGAGACCCTGTTCATGGCCACGTCAGCGCACCACAGCTTTCTGAGCAGCTCGGTGGTGAAGGAGGTGGCCCGTTTCGGCGGGGATGTCGGCCACATGGTCCCGCCGGGAGTGGCGATCGACCTGGAGAGGCTCTTTAATCGACAGGCAGCGTCGGAGACCCCATATGGCTGAAGTCCGTTTCACCGTTCTCGACCAGCTGGACCAGCTGGAGGACATCGTCCTCGAAGGCAGCCGGATCCCCTTCAGCGGCGGACGACTGGTCAACGAGCAGGACGCCATCGAGATGATGGATTCGCTGCGGGAGGCCCTGCCGGGGCAGATCTCCCAGGCCGAGGACCTGATCCGCCAGCGGGAGGGCTTCATCGAGAAGGCCAGGGTGCAGGCCGAGGAGATCGTCACCCAGGCCCGGCGCGAGCGGGAGCAGCTCATCAATGCCGCCGCCATCCGCCAGGAGGCCGAGCGCCAGGTGACGGAACAGCGGGAACTGGCCCGCCAGCAGTGTGAGCAGATGGTGCTGCAGGCCCGCCAGCAGGTGGCCCAGACCGAGCAGGAGCACCAGGCCCGCATGGCCCAGTTCGAGCAGCAGTTCGCCGGCCGCCGCCAGCAGCTGGAGCAAGAAGCCCAGCAGCGCCGCCAGCAGCTGGAGCAGGAGGCGGCGGAACGCAACCGCCAGCTGCTGGAGCAACACGAACGTGGCCGGGCCCAGGCCCTGCAGGATCTCGAAGGCATCCGACAGGAAGGGCTGCGCGTCCAGCGGGAAAGCCAGGCGGAAGCCGAGCGCCTCCACGCCGACGCCCTGCAGTTCCGTCAGCAGACCCAGCAGCAGTGCGATGCCCTGATCGCCCGCACCCGCCAGGAGTCAGCCACCATTCAGGAGGGCGCCAATCGCTACGCCGAACAGGTGCTGGGGGAACTGGAAGTGCGTCTCAAGGAACTCAGCCAGGTGGTCCTGGGGGGTCGGCGCGAACTGGTGCGGCTGCAGGGCCAGGAGACGGCCATCGCCAGCCGCCCCCCCGAAGCTCCGATCCCCCTGGAGAACGCTGCGGTCGACCGCGCCCGCCGCGCCGCCGGGCGCCTCAAGCGCGCCGCCAGCCGGGGCCTGGCCAGCTGAGCGCAGGCGTTGGTGACGGGGGGGGGCTCAGAACGCCGGTTGGCAGGCCCCCACCGTCTGAACCTGACGCAGAACGCGACCGATGGTGGTGTTCGGCGCTCCCGCTCCGGCGGACACCGCACTCACGTAACGGGGGCCATCCGTCGTCTGGAGGACGCCACTGATCGAGCGCACGCCCGTCAGGGTGCCGGTCTTGGCGAAGAACTGACCATCCAGGCTGGTGCCCTTGTAGAGGTTGCGCAGGGTGCCCCGCCGACCGGCGATGGCCATGGAACTGAGGAAATCCCTCGAGTAGGGATGGTGGTCCATGCGCAGCAGCAGGGCCACCAGAAAACGGCTGGTGAGCCGGTTGGCGCGGTCGAGGCCGCTGCCGTCGGCGATCCGGACACCTTCCATGGGCAAGCCCTGGTCGTTCAGCCAGAGGAAGGTGCGCCGACTGGCTTCGGGCAGGTCCCAGGTGCCGGCGGCCTGACGCAGCAGCACTTCGGCCGTGAAATTGTGGCTTTCCGTGTTGGCCAGGCTGAGCAGGCCATGCATCGAGGTGGAGGGCTCCTCATGCACCAGCACGGCATCGATGGGGAGGGGCTGGCGCGCCGACACCAGGGCGAGCTGCACCTGGGGACTGCCGTTCTGGGCCATGGAACGGCGCAGAAGCGTCTGCAGGCGGGAGGCGGGATTGCTCACCGCATCGTCGATGGCGTTGCTGGTGATGGCCAGCCGGGTGATCGGTGCGCCGTAGGCGTAGGCGCGATCACCCATGTGCCAGCCACTCGGCCACCAGTTCTGGGGGGCTTCCTCCGCCAGTTCGAGCCGCACGGGGGTTCCGCCCGCCAGGGCCAGCTGGGCAAAGCGCTGCAGCTGGGGCAGGGCCAGGTCGGGATCGCCCTGTCCGACCATGCGCAGGGTGCCGTCCTGCAGCCGCCACAGCTGGGTGGTGAGCCGGTAGTCGGGGCCGAGCCTGTCGAGGGCGAAAGCGGTGCTGATCAATTTCTGGTTCGAGGCCGGCACCCTGGGCTGGCGACCATTGACATCGGCCAGAAGACGGCCACTGCCATCGGCGACGCTGATGCTCCAGCGGGACTGCTCACCCCCCAGGGCCTGGGCGATCTGGCGTTGCAGCAGCGGGCAGCTGACCTCCCCGGCCAGGCGGGGCATGCCCACCGGTGGCGGAGCCGCGGGCAGGGCGGCCATCGGCAGGGGGCGCAGGGCCCGGGGTGAGGGCAGCGCCGGTACCTCCTGGCCCCAGGCCGCCGTGCCCAGAGGGCCTGTGCTCCCGGCGACCAGCAGCAAAGCCACGGCCCTCAGGGGACGTCGGGGGCGGCGATGCACCCCAGGGAGAAGGCAGAGGGGCGAGGTCATTTCAGGAAGCTCCGAGTTTCAGGCCGGTGACGGTGCCGTTGAACCGGTAGTTGGTTCCCTCCAGTTCCACCGGGGCACCGATCTTGATCGTCTGGTTGCCGAAGACAACCCCCCCGGCGGTGCGGCGCCCCTGGCCTTCGAGAACGAAACGCCCGTCAAAGGTGCTGAAGGTCTTCTGGTTTGGATCGGGAGCGCTCACCACTCTCCCGTCGGGGGTGAGGGTGGAGATGATCCGGTCGAACGGCAGGATCTGCTTCACCGTCACGCTGCCATGGGGCTGGTTGCGGATCACGATCGCCACCTTGCCCTCGGCGCGGGCCTGCTGCAGCAGCTCCAGCGGGGCCGCCGCGGGGGCACCACGCACATCCACCATCACGGTGACGGGCTCGAGGGCGCCGGTGGCCTGGGCCACCGCTCCGCTCAGGCGGGGGCTCCAGATCACACCCCCGATCGCCAGGAGCGCTGCGGCAGCAGCGCCGAGGTCGACAAGGCTCCAGGAGCGGGACCGGGGCGAATCGCTGGGCATGGGCACCTGAAAGCCAGCGCGAAGTGTACGCAGCCTTTCCGGGAAGCACCAGCCGGGCCCACCGGTCAGTTCTGCAGGTCTTCGAGCATCTGGCCAAGGGCCCGCAGGTTGCTCCCCAGACCGGCCTCCTGACGGCCGCTCAGGGCCAGGTCCTGTTGCTCCGCATCCGGTTTCTGCTCGAAGCGGCCTGCCAGCCGGTAGCCGTCGGGGTCGAGCCGGTAGAGCTCCCACTCGCCCGGGTAGGCGCAGCGCAGGGCACGGTCGGCCTGGGGCAGCAGGGCATAGGCGGCGCGCCAGCCGGCCAGAAAGCCCTTGCGGCGCTGGCGCGCCACACTGCCGATGCCGATGGCGGCGTCTTCCAGCGAGGGATTCAGCAGCACCACGCTGCCGGCGTGGCCGCCGCACACCGCTTCCACCAGATCGTACTCCGCCTGGCTGGCCCCCGCCAGCAGCAGCACCCCCGCGGACGGGGCCTCCTGCTGCAGCCGGCGCTGGTCGGAGAAGCTGCCGATGCGATCAGCCAGGGCCGCAGCGTCACGGCGGGCCAGGGCCGTGGCCCCGGCATCCGGGAACAGCAGCCGCAACTCGGACCGCTCCGCCAGCAGCCCCTCCAGCAGCCGCAGCACCACTGGCATCAGTCGCAACCCTTCGAAGCGGAACTCCACGGTCCAGCGACCGTTGGCTCCGGCCGCCAGGGCCGCCTGCAGGGCCTCGAGGGCTTCGGCTTCGGCGGTGCGCAGATCGGCAGGCAGCATCGACGGACGGCAGGGCTGGGCGGACCCTACCCAGGCGCTGCGGCAACGCTGCGGCGTGCCTCCTCAAGGGCCGTCGGCAGGCCGGCCAGATCCGCCGGGGTGAGCCAGGGTCCCAGGCTGATGCGCAGGCCGCTGGCGGCCTCCTCGGGGGAGTAGCCCATGGCAAGCAGCACGGCACTAGCACCAGGACCTCCTCCACTGGTGCAGGCCGATCCGCTGCTGACGGCGTAACCCCGCCGGGCCAGTTCGCGCACCAGCCGGCGGCCGGGCAGCGATTGGCCGTCCGGACCCGCCACCAGCAGGCTGATGTGATGGGGCAGGCGGCCGCAGGAATCTGCGGGTGCCGGCCCGCTGAGGCGCACCCCTTCGAGCGACAACAGCGTCTCCAGCAGCTGATCCCTCAGGGGGCCGATGGGGTCAGCGCCGCCATGGGCTGCCAGCCGCCCCCTGGCCAGCGCCAGGGCCGCGGCGAATCCCGCCACCAGGGCCACGGACTCGGTGCCACCGCGACGGCCTGCCTCCTGGACGCCGCCGATCAGGGGCTGCAGCCGCAGCCCGCGCCGCACCAGCAGGGCCCCGACACCGCGGGGACCCTGGAGCTTGTGGGCCGCGCAGCTGAGCAGATCGACGGGCAGCTGGCGGAAATCAAGGGGTTGGTGGCCCACCACCTGCACCGCGTCCACATGCAGCAGCACGCCGGCCTGGCGACAGAGCCGGCCGATGCTGGCGATCGGCTGGAGCGTGCCCACCTCGCTCTGGCCCCAGAGGATCGACACCAGTCGGGTCGGCGGCTGCAACAGCACCTGGAGCGCCTCCAGATTCACCACACCGCGGCGATCCACCGGCAGCAGCTGGCGCTGCCAGCCCCGGCTCTCCATGGCGGCGGCGGCGGCGTAGCTGGCGGGATGCTCTACCGCCGAAAGCAGCACCCGCCCGGGCTCGAGACAACCGGCGCAGCCGAGCAGGGCCGTGTGGATGGCTTCGCTCCCTCCCGACAGGAGCACCAGTTCGTCCCGGTCGCAGCCCAGCTGTTGCGCGATGGCCAGGCGGTCCCGCTCCAGCCGGTCCGCCGCCGCCAGACCGAAGCCATGCAGGCTGGAGGGGTTCGCCCAGGCGTGCCGATGGGCCTGGGCCATGGCCTCGAGCACCTCCGGCGCCGGGGGGCTGGTGGCGCAGGCATCGAGGTAGATCTCAGGGGGTAGCGGGTTCATCGCGGCAGAGGCGGCCCCGGGTGCGCGATTCAAGCGACTCGCCGGCCAGGGCCACCAGGTCATCCAGGGAGCGATCCTCCAGCAGGGCTGTGACGCGGGCGCGGGCGTCGGCGCTGGCGCAGGCCTCGGGGCGGACGCAGCCGTTGACGCACAGCGTCGCGCAATCGATTCCGGCGGGGACCGGGGCGCTCTCGCTAAGGGCCGGTGGGGTCGCCTCCGAGGCAACGGGGGCTTCGGCGCTGTCCCCGAACAGGGAGGGGGCCACGACCCCGTCGAACACCGCCTCGGCCGGCCCGGTCATGAACACGTGGCCGCTGGCCTCGTCCCAGTCGATCTCTAGGGGGCCCCCGGGCAGGTCGAGCCGGGCCTGGCGGTCGGCCAGACCCAGCAGGTGGCAGGCCACCAGGGTGGCGCAGGCGCCGGTGCCACAGGCCAGGGTGGGCCCGGCGCCCCGTTCCCACACCCGCATCACCAGATGGTCGGGGGCGATCACTTCAACGAAATGGACATTCGTACGGGCCGGAAAGGCCTCGTGCACCTCCAGGGCGGCCCCCAGGGTGTCCAGATCGATGGCCGCCACGTCATCGACCGGAACAACGGCATGGGGATTGCCCATGCCGGCGGCCGCCACGGCCAAGGGCTGGCCCAGCACCTCAAGCACACCCACCGGCAACCCCTCCACCCCGACGTCCAGGGCGGTGGGAATGGTCTCCGGTGTCAGGAACGGGGCGCCCATGTCGACGCGGATGCGCCCGTCCTCGGCCAGGGCCGGCACGATGCGACCGGCCAGGGTCTCGACCTCCCATTGACGGGGGGCGATGTCGCCGTCGCTGTCAGCCAGGAAACGGGCCAGACAGCGGATGCCATTGCCGCACATCTCGGGCTCGGTGCCATCGGCATTGAAGATGCGCATCCGAAGTTCGCCTCCCTCCCTCGGCGGCAGGGCCAGGATCACCCCATCACCACCGACCCCGAAACGACGGTCGCAGAGCCGCCGTACCCGCTCTTGGGTCAATCCGAACGCGTCCTCAGAATCCCCTAAGCTGCGGCCGTCCAGCAGCAAGAAGTCATTCCCGAGACCCTGGTATTTGCTGAATTGGAGCACCTGGAGCACCGTTCCGTAAGTCCTGGAGGTTGGGGTCGATCCTATGCAGAGTTTCTTTGAACGACGGGGGCCCAGGCTCGATACGACCCTGCCCAGCGTGCGCCATGTTCAGGAGCTGATCCGCATCCGCACACCCGTGAACGTTGTGCTGCTCTCCGGACAGGAGTGTGACGGTGTGATCCGCTGGCAGGACAGCCATTTTCTGGCCATGAGCACCGAACCAGGCACCCCTCTGCTGTTGATCAGCCTGACGGCGATCGCCTCGCTGCGCGCCCTCAGCTGAGCCACCCACGGGTTGTGACACGATCACATCCACCCCATAGGCCCCGTGACAGACCCCTCCCGCTACCGTCCCGAGACGATTGAGCAGCGCTGGCAACAGCAGTGGGAGCAACTGGGACTCCACGCGACGCCTGACCTCAGCGGCGACAGCGGCGACGCCTACTACGCCCTGTCGATGTTCCCCTATCCCTCGGGGAGCCTGCACATGGGCCATGTGCGCAATTACGTGATCACCGACGTGATCGCCCGGGCGGCCCGGTTGCGGGGCCGGCAGGTGCTCCACCCCATGGGCTGGGACGCCTTCGGGCTGCCTGCGGAGAACGCCGCCATCGAACGGGGCGTTGACCCGGGCGAATGGACCGACCGCAACATCGCCCAGATGCGCGAGCAGCTCAAGCGCCTGGGACTGTCAATCGACTGGGATCGGGAAGTGGCCACCTGCCACGCCGACTACTACCGCTGGACCCAGTGGCTGTTCCTGCAGTTCCTCGATGCCGGCCTGGCCTACCGCAAGGAGGCGACGGTCAACTGGGACCCGATCGACCAGACGGTGCTCGCCAATGAGCAGGTGGATGCGGAGGGGCGCTCCTGGCGCTCCGGTGCCCAGGTGGAGAAGCGCCGCCTGCGCCAGTGGTTCCTGAAGATCACTGCCTACGCCGATGCCCTGCTCGATGACCTCCCCTCCCTGGAGGGCTGGCCGGAGCGGGTGCGCACGATGCAGGCCAACTGGATCGGCCGCTCCCTCGGAGCCGAGCTGACCTTCACGGCCGACACCGGAGAGGCCATCACCGTCTTCACCACCCGGCCCGACACGATCCACGGGGCCACCTACGTGGTGCTGGCGCCGGAGCATCCCCTGGTGGCCGCGCTGACCACGGACGACTGCCGCCTCTCGGTGGCCGCCTTCTGCGACCTGGTCAGCCGCCAGAGTGAGCAGGAGCGGACCGCCGAGGACCGGCCCAAGCGCGGCGTACCCATCGGCGCCTGGGTCCGCAACCCCGCCAGCGGCGAGAGGATTCCCGTCTGGATCGCCGACTACGTGCTGGCCGACTACGGCACCGGTGCCGTGATGGGGGTTCCGGCCCACGACCAGCGCGACTTCACGTTCGCCCGGCAGTACGAACTTCCCGTCAGGCGGGTGGTGATCCCCGAGGGGTCCGACCCCCACGCCTATGAGGGCCAGGCCTGGACCGATGCCGGTGTGCTGATCGGCTCCGGTTCCTTCGACGGTCTGACCACCGCCGAGGCCAAGACCAGCATCGTCGCTTGGGCCGAGGAGCAGGGCTGGGGCCAGGGACGGGTGCAGTACCGCCTGCGTGACTGGCTGATCTCCCGCCAGCGCTACTGGGGTTGCCCCATTCCCGTGATCCACTGCGACAGCTGCGGTGTGGTGCCGGTCCCCGACGACCAGCTGCCGGTGGAACTGCCCCGGGACATTCCGCTCAGCGGCAAGGGCGGCACCCCCCTGGCCAGGTTGGAGTCGTGGGTGAACGTGCCCTGCCCCCGCTGTGGCGCGCCCGCCCGGCGGGAGACCGACACCATGGACACCTTCATGTGCTCGTCCTGGTACTACCTGCGCTACAGCGACCCGCACAACGACCAGCGCCCCTTCGGGCGCGAGGCCGTCGACCGCTGGTTGCCCGTGGATCAGTACGTCGGCGGCATCGAGCACGCCATCCTGCACCTGCTCTATTCCCGCTTCTTCACCAAGGTGCTGCGGGACCGGGGCCTGCTGGGTTTCTCCGAACCCTTCGCCCGCCTGCTCACCCAGGGGATGGTGCAGGGCATCACCTACCGCAACCCCCAGACCGGGCAGTACGTCGCCCCGGCCGAGGTGGTCGACCCCAGCGACCCCCGCGATCCGATCAACGGCGAGGTGCTCGAAGTGTTCTACGAAAAAATGTCCAAGTCGAAGCACAACGGCGTCGATCCGGCGGTGGTCATCGACCGCTACGGCGCCGACACGGCCCGGATGTTCATCCTGTTCAAGGCGCCGCCCGAGAAGGATCTGGAGTGGGATGACGCTGACGTGGAAGGCCAGTACCGCTTCCTGCAGCGCGTCTGGCGTCTGGTGGACGGGGCCCACGCCCGCGGGCTGCGTCTGGCTGGGCCTGGGATGCTGCCACCGCAGTGGGTTGATCCCGCTTCCTTCAGCGATGGGGAGCGGCAGCTGCGGCGGGCCGTGCATACGGCCATCGCCGCCATCAGTGAAGACCTGGAAGGGGAGCTCCAGCTCAACACCGCCGTTTCGGAGCTGATGAAGCTCAGCAACGCCCTGGCCGCCCACCTGGAAGGGGCCGGCCCGACGGTGGCCAGCGAAGCCCTCGCCACCCTGCTGATCCTGCTGGCCCCCTTCGCGCCCCACCTGGCCGAGGAGCTCTGGCAGAAGCTCAACGGCCACGGGGATGGGGCGAGCGTGGAGGCGGCGGCGAGTGTCCATCGCCAGCGCTGGCCCGCGGTGGACCCGACCGCCCTGGTGCGCGACACCATTCCCCTGGTGATCCAGGTGAAGGGCAAGATGCGCGGCAGCCTGGAGGTGCCCGCCGACGCCGATGCGGCCACCCTGGAACGCCTCGCCCTGGAAAGTGAGGTGGCCCAGCGCTGGCTGGAGGGTCAGCCCCCCCGGCGGGTGATCGTGGTGCCAGGCAAGCTCGTCAACCTGGTGCCCTGAGGGCTGCGGCGTGGTGGCGCAGGTGGTCGTTGATGAAGCTGGCGATGAAGAAGTAGCTGTGGTCGTAGCCCTCCTGGTAGCGGAGCTGCAGTGGGTGCCCGGCCGCTGCGGCCGCCGCCGCGAGGTCGGCGGGCCGAAGCTGGCTGTCGAGAAAGGGATCGGCGCTGCCCTGATCCACCAGCAGGGGCAGCCGCTCCGCCGCTGAGGCGAGCAGGAGCGTGGCATCCCAGGCGGCCCAGGCCCCTGGATCTTCCCCCAGGTAAGCCCCGAAGGCCTTCTGGCCCCAGGGGCAGGCGCTTGGGTGGCAGATCGGGGCGAAGGCGGACACCGAGCGGTAGCGGCCCGGGTGCCGCAGGGCTGCCACCAGGGCGCCGTGGCCCCCCATGGAGTGGCCGCTGATGCCGCGGGCCGGAGCCAGGGGCAGCTCGGCTTCCAGCAGGGCGGGCAGCTCCTCCACCACGTAGCTGTGCATGCGGTAGTGGCGGTCCCAGGGGGTCTGGGTGGCATCGACATAGAAGCCCGCCCCATGGCCCAGGTCCCAGCCGCCCTGCGGGTCCGTGGGCACCTCGGGGCCCCTGGGGCTGGTGTCCGGCGCCACCAGGGCCAGGCCGAGCTCGGCGGCGAGGCGATGGGCACCGCCCTTCTGCATGACGTTCTCGTCGGTGCAGGTGAGGCCCGACAGCCAGTAGAGGGCGGGCACCCGGTCGCCGGCGAGGGCCTGGGGGGGCAGGAACACCGCCAGGGTGGCCGCCCCGTTCAGTTGGGTGGAGGGGTGCCGATAACGGCGGTGCAGACCGCCGAAGCTGCGGTTTTCGCTGAGCAGCTCAAGCATGGGTGGGGGTGCCCTCTGCGGGGATTCAGAAGTGGATCACGGAGCGGATGCTCTCGCCGGCGTGCATCAGATCAAAGGCCCTGTTGATGTCCTCCAGTCCCATCGTGTGGGTGATGAAGGTGTCGAGGGGGATCTCCCCCTGCTGGAAGCGCTCCACGTACCCGGGCAGCTCGCTGCGTCCTCGCACCCCGCCGAAGGCCGAGCCCCGCCACACCCGACCCGTCACCAGCTGGAAGGGCCGGGTGGCGATCTCCTGGCCCGCTCCGGCCACGCCGATGATCGTGGATTCCCCCCAGCCCTTGTGGCAGCACTCAAGGGCGGCGCGCATCACCTGGACGTTGCCGATGCACTCGAAGGAGTAATCCACACCGCCGTCGGTGCGGTCGATCACCACCTCCTGGATGGGGGCGTCGAAGGCCTTCGGGTCGAGGCACTCGGTGGCCCCCAGCTGGCCGGCGATGGCGAACTTGTCGGGGTTGGTGTCAATGCCGATGATCCGCTCGGCCCCGGCCATCACGGCGCCGATGATCACCGCCAGGCCGATGCCGCCCAGGCCGAAGACGGCCACGCTGCTGCCGGGTTCCACCTTGGCGGTGTTGAGCACGGCGCCGATGCCGGTGGTGACGCCACAGCCGAGCAGGCACACCTTCTCCAGGGGCGCCTCCGGGGCAATCCTGGCCACGGCGATCTCGGGCACCACCGTGTATTCGGAGAAGGTGGAGGTGCCCATGTAGTGGAAGATCCGCTCGCCGTTCCTGGAGAAGCGGCTGCTGCCGTCGGGCATCAGGCCCCGGCCTTGCGTGCCGCGGATCGCCTGGCAGAGGTTGGTCTTGCCGGACAGGCAGAAACGGCAGGCGCGGCATTCGGGCGTGTACAGCGGGATCACGTGGTCCCCCACCGCCAGGGAGGTCACGCCTGGCCCCACCTCCTCCACCACCGCACCGCCCTCGTGGCCGAGCACGGCCGGGAAGATCCCCTCGGGGTCGGCCCCGGAGAGGGTGAAGGCATCGGTGTGGCACACACCCGTCGCCACCACCCGCAGCAGCACTTCGCCGGCGCGGGGGCCCTCCACGTCGATCTCGGTGACCTCCAGCGGCTGGCCTGCGGCCCAGGCGACCGCGGCACGGGATCGGACCATCGGAAAGATCCGAAACCTATCAGGTGCGGTGGAAGGTCAGGCTGTCCGGCCGGCCCCAGTCGCCAACGGCGCCGTAGCCGCGCTCGTTGGCGCAGAGGTGACGCAGCAGCCAGAAGACCGGCTCCGCCGCCTCCAGCTCCAGTTCCGTCTGGATGGCGGCCAGGCTGCGGGGCTGGCCATCGGCCAGCAGCCCCTCCACCCGGCCCTGCACGGACAGAATCCCGGCGGCCGCCAGCTTGCCGGCTTCCACCCCCGGCTGGTGGTAGGCGTTGACATTGACCAGTTCTCCGTAAAGCCCCACCGCCCGCTCGAACAGGCCGATGAGCGCCCCGAGACCCCGGGCATCGAAGCGGCGCAGGGTGATGGTGATGCTCTGGCGGTCCTGTTCAGCGAGCGCCGTCCGGGTGCCCTGCAGGAAGCCTTCCAGGAAATCGGCAGGGCACTCGCCCTCGATCGTGGGGATGTCTGCCGGGTCCTCCAGCACCTCGATGAAGGTCACGAAGAAGTTGTCAAGTCCATCGCGCAGCTGCTGCACGTAGGCGTGCTGATCGGTGGAACCCTTGTTGCCGTAAACAGCGAGGCCCTGGTGCACCACTTCGCCGTCCCGGTCGAGTCGCTTGCCCAGGGACTCCATCACCAGCTGTTGCAGGTAGCGGCTGAACACTTCCAGCCGGTCGCGGTAGGGCAGCACCACCATGTCGCGACGACCGCGGCCGCCGCCGGCCACGTGCCAGGAGGCCGCCAGCAGGGCCGCCGGATTGGCGCGCAGTTCGGGCACGCGCGTGAGCCGATCCATCGCGGCGGCCCCCTCCAGGAAGCCGCGCAGGTCGGCGCCGATCAGGGCGGCGGGCAGCAGGCCGACGGCGCTGGTGATGCTGGTGCGGCCCCCCACCCAATCGAACATGTCGAAACGCCGCAGCCAGCCCGCGGCCTTGGCCTCCTGATCCAGGTGGCTGCCCGCCATGGTGATGGCGACGGCCTGGGCGCTCCAGTCGCCACCGGCCGCCACCACCCTGGCCCGGGCCTGCACCATGCCGAGGTGGGGTTCGGGGGTGCCCCCCGACTTGCTGACCACGATCACCAGGGTGGTGGTGAGCCGCTCGCCCAGGCCGGCCAGGGTGTGGGCCATGCCGTCGGGATCGACGTTGTCGAAGAAGTGGAACGGCAGGCCCCTGCCGTGGCGCTGCAGAGCCCTGAGCATCAGCAGGGGCCCGAGGCCCGAGCCACCGATGCCGATCCAGAGCACATCGGTGAAGGGCCCACCACCGGGCGCCGTGACCGTGCCCGTCAGCACATCCTTGCCGAAGGCCTCGAGGCGATCCACCTCCGCCGCGATGGCGGCCGCCACCGCCGGATCGGGAGCCAGCTCCGGGGCTCGCAACCAGTAATGACCCACCTGGCGCCCCTCGTCGGCGTTGGCAATGGCACCGGCCTCCAGGGCCTCCATGGCGGCGAAGGCGCGGGCGAAGGGGGCCTGAAAGCCCTCCAGATCCCCCTCCTCCAGGGCCATGCGGCTGACGTCGAGCCACAGGCAGAGGTCGGGGTCGTGCCAGAGCAGCTGGCGGAAACGCTCCCAGAGGGCGACGGAATCGTGGCCGTTCAACGGCGGCAGCGGGGACATGGCTCCTGGGACGCCGTGACGGGCCCCCGAACCGTATCCATCAGCCTCCACGTTCGGCAAGCGGATCGGCGGATGCGGGTCTTCCGCCCCAGGGTCCAGCGGCGAGAGCGCCCCTGAAACAAGGAAAAACCGGATGTGTTCGTTACAATTGATCTACAGAACAAATTTTTGCTTGCTGCCCCGCCCCGCAGGAACTAGCGCGCCTCGCTCAGCGCAGAAACGCAGGCGTCTTCTGCTCGCCCTGCAGGGAGGATCGTTGCTGGGTGCCTTCGGGCTGTGCCTGGTCCCCCTGCTCCGCGAGCCCCAGCTCCAGAGCCGCAGCCCTTTTCTGCGCATCGACGGGGAGCGTGGCATTGACGCCTTCCCCCTGATCAGTCCCTCCACCAGCGAAGGCCTGCGGCCCGACCCGATCGATTTCAGCCCCGAGGAACTGCGCGAGCTCAATCGCCGCTTCGGTGTCCACGGCCCCCAGCCACGCCTTGCCCAGCTTTTCACCGAGGGGATCGACCAGCTCCAACCCCTGCGCACCCACACGCTCGGGCGCCTCGAAGAGCTCAGGCCGGTGATCCTCAGCGAAAGCCGCCGGCATCAGATCAACCCGATGCTGGTGACGGCCGTGCTGTTCGACGAACTGCAGCACGCCAAACCAGGCGAGGACCATCCCCTGGCGGCCCGCAGTGGCCTGTTCAGCACCCACGGGCCTGCCCAGCTCAGCCTCGGCGAACTGGTCAAGCAGGGCCTGTTGCCGGCCAATGCCACCCAAGAACAGATCGAGGAAGCGCGCATGGAGCTGCTGGATCCCGATCGCAACGTGCGGCTGCTGGTGGGCAAGTTCGTTCGCCTCAAGCAGGCCCTGGGCCTGTCCGACCGGGCCCTGCTGATGGCCAGCACCTCCCCGGCCGACGCCAAGGCGATGGCCACCTTGGCCTATCTGCACAACGGCAAACTCGATTACCCCGCGCGGGTGCTTCGCTACATGCAGGACCCCGAACTGCACGCGCTCCTCTACGGCAGCCGCAAGCTGATCACCAGCCCGCTCATCTGACCCTGAGCGCCTGGCGCCGAAAGCCTCAGCAGAGAACGCCGATCGACGCCAGGCGCACCTGCAACTCGCGCCAGTCAAAACTGCGGGGATCCATGCGTTCCCCGCCCAGATCCACGTGCTGGTGGGTGGTGATGTTGTTGGCCGGAATGCTGAAGCGACGCATCCAGCGGCCCAGAACGATCGCCAGGGCGTCGTACTGGGCGGCGGTGTAGCCGCTGTGGGCGCTGTCCTGGTCCTCCCCGTCGATGGGGGTCTCCAGGCTCAGGTGCAGCGAGAAGTTGTTGATCGAGCCCCCCACCTCCGGGTTGGTCACCACCCAGCGACCGTTGAAAGCGGAGTTGCCGGACCCGAAGGCCCGCTTGGAGGGATCGAGCACCTCCACCACCCGGCCGTCCAGGCCAATCAGGGTGTGGTAACTCACCTGGTCCTCGTCGCGGGGATGGGGCGTCATGAAGGTGTTGATCGCCGAGTTGATGCCGTAAACGGTCTCGTGCAGCACGACGACCTGGGGGGTGGGATCCAGCGGCTGGCCGAAGACATCCTGACGAAAGCGCTCGCCGTAGTTGCTCGGGTCGATGCGCAGTCGGATGGTCTCGTAGCGGAGGCGTTCCGCCAGCGCAAGCAGGCGGCCGCGCAGCTGGGGATCGGCCTGGCAGGCGCCCCCCAGCGGGGCACGCCAGGCCGCATGGGGCGGCGGCAGGGCCTTGACCGGTGGGCGCTGCTGCGGCTGGCCGCCGGCGCCCGGTGACTGGCGCACCTCCTCCAGCAGATCGAGCAGGGAGGCGCGACCGCCGGCATTGCCCGGGGCGCCGAACAGGTCGCGGCCCAGCCAGGTGAGTCCACCGATGCTGAGCACACCGGCGCCGGCCACCGCCAGTACGAGGGGTCGCAGCGACGCACTCATGGTTGCAGCGACAGCCAGCGCCGCCGGTTCAGGTCCGTGTGCTCGTTGGACAGCAAGGGGTCGGCCACCAGCTGCCAGCTGGCCACGGCAGGGGCTTCGGGCAGCAGCCTGGTGGTGCGCACCAGACCATCACGGCAAAAGAGCAGCTCCCGCTCTGTCGGCGTCGTGACAGAGCCGATGGCCAGTCTGAGGTCATCCGGCCGCCGCAGCCGCACCCCATCGAGGGCCAGCAACTCATCGCCGCTCTGCAGGCAGGCCCGCTCAGCCGGGCCGTCCCTGTGCACCCGCTTCAGTTGCATCGGCCTGTCTGGGGCGTCCTCCAGCAGCCAGCCGAGGAAGGGCTCCGTCGCCGGCGTCGGCACCAGGGCCAGGCCCACGTCTGCCAGGTATCCAGCCAGATCGGGGTCGTCGGTGCTCTCCAGCCAGTGGGGCAGGAGTTCGGCCAGGTCGGCGGCCTGCTCGGCAAAGGCCGCCACCAGGTCGTCGTTGCGGTAGCCCCGGCCCCAGGCCCCATGGCTGCGCCACAGCGCCCGCAGCACCACGGCCAGGCACGACCCGTGGCGGCGCAGATGCAGGTCGAGCATCAGGGCCACCACAGCGCCCTTGAGGTAGTAGCTGATCTGGCTGTCGGCGGAGGAGGCGTCCTGCCGGTACAGCTTCACCCAGGCTTCTTCGGCGCTCTGCCGCAATCCCTGCACCCGGCGTCCGGGGGTGAGCAGGTAACGGCTGAGATCGGCCCCCAGGTCCTCCAGCAGTTCGGCTTCCGTGCCGATGCCGGCGGCCAGGGGCAGCAGCAGGTCGAGGTAGGAGGTGACGCCTTCGGCAAACCACAGCCCGGGCACGATCGTGACCCGGTCGTAATCAATAGGGGTGAGCTCGGCGGGCCTGAGCCGGCGCACATTCCACTGGTGGAGGTACTCGTGGGCCACCAGTTGCAGCAGCTTGCGGCGCCCCGCTGGAGCCGCCAGGGCCCGGCGTCCGAACTGCAGCACGCAGCTGTGGTCGTGCTCGAGCCCTCCATAGGCCTCGCCCAGCAGATGCAGCACGAACAGGTAGTTGTCGCTGGCGGGCGCCGGCTCCCCCATCAGGCGGCAGCAGGCCAGGGCGACCCGCTCCACGTCGGCGAGCCAGAGGGGATCCTCGGCGGGCAGGTCGGCGCCCCAGGTCACCCAGCGGTGCGGCACCCCGGCGACGCTGAACTGGTGGCACGGGTGGGGGCCGGCTTCGACGGGACTGTCGATCAGCTGGTCGAAGTCGGCGGCGATCCAGGCGGTCTCGCCATCGCTGGGGAGGGGAACGAAGGCCTGCCATGCCTCCGGCAGCTGCAGCTCGAGCCGATGGGGGTGCCAGCGTTCGCCACTCACCTGCAGCACCACCCCAGCCAGGGCCAGAAAGCCGTGGTCGGCGTTGAGGTGGCCGGTGCGCACGCTCAGCTCCGTGGCCTGGAGGCGGTAGCGAATCTCCAATGGCGCCAGGCTGGTGAGCTCCAGACGCCAGCAGGACGCCGACGCTCGGGTGCTGGCCACGGGAATCCCACCCTGGTGCACCTCCAGGGCCTCCAGATGGCGGACGTAGTCGCGGATCAGGTAGGAGCCCGGCGTCCAGGCGGGCAGGCGAAGTTCCGGCTGCAGGCACCGCGGCGTGACATGGAGTGTGACCCTGACCAGGTGACGGTGGGGTTCACGCAGATCGAGCTGGACGGTCGGCCCGGCGGCCGGATCTCGAAGGGGTGGGTCGTCAGACACGGAGCTCGATCGACGCCGTGGGGAGGGCCAGGCTGGCGTCTTGCAGGGCCGCTCTGGCGGCATAGGCCCGGGTGATCCGGCCCAGCAGCCGCTGCAGGGCCGTGTTGCGGCTGAGGCGCTGGAGATCGCCCACCACGGCCAGCGATCCATCCGATTGCCGGGTCCATCCCAGGCCCTGGCCATCGTTCAGCTGCAGCTGAAGTGTCACCGCCCGACGTTCGCCGCCGAAGCCGATGAGTTCACCACCGCGCCGCCAGGGCAGGTTGAGGGACGAGAGGGTGTCTGCCAGGACATCAACATCCCGCAGCACGGTGGGCAGGATGGAGAGATGGGACATGGACGCAATGCCCGATTCCGCTGACCATAGCGATCCCAGCGGGTCTCTCCAGTGGCCATTGCCACAGCCGCTACCCGCCAGGCAGGCCCCAATGCGGCTGGCGGTGATGGCCTCCGGCGAAGGGAGCAATTTCGAGGCCCTGGTGGAGGCCTGTGCGGAGGGGCGCCTGCAGGGGCAGGTGGTCGTTCTGGCGGTGAACCGGGAGGGCTGCGGCGCCCTGGGCCGGGCGGAACGGCTCGGCATCCCCAGCCAGGTGATCGACCACCGCCGCCAGCCGTCGCGGCAGGCCCTGGACGAGGCCCTGATCGCCCTGTTCCGGGAGCACCGGGTCGATCTGGTGGTGATGGCGGGCTGGATGCGGATCGTCACCCCAGTGCTGATCGAAGCCTTCCCGGACCGGCTGGTGAACATCCACCCCTCCCTGCTGCCCAGCTTCCGCGGCGCCGATGGGGTGGGGGAGGCCCTGGCGGCCGGGGTCACCCTGGCGGGCTGCACGGCCCACCTGGTGCGTGCCGACGTTGATGCGGGTCCGATCCTGGTGCAGGCGGCGGTGCCGGTGCTGGCGGGGGACGACCGGCAGCGGCTCCACGCCCGCATCCAGCGGCAGGAACACCGGATCCTGCCGCTGGCCGTCACCCTGGCCGCCCAGCGGCTGGCTCAGGGGTAGAACGGCAGCAGCGGCAATCCGATTCCCGCCTCCAGGCCGCTCAGCAGGTTGAGGCACTGCACCCCCTGGCCGGCCTGGCCCTTGATGAGATTGTCGATGGCGCTCATGACGATCAGCTGGCCGGTGCGCGGGTCGACCTGCACCGACAGCAGGCAGCGGTTGGTGTTGCGCACCCACTTGGTGGAGGGATAGGTCCCCACCGGCAGCACCTGCACCGTGGGGCTGTGGCGGTAGGACGCCTTGAGCAGGGTCGTGCAGTCCTCGGCCGTGAGTCCGGGGTCCCGCAGCCGCCCGTACACCGTGGCCAGCAGGCCCCGCACCATCGGCATCAGGTGGGGAGTGAACTGCAGCTGGATCGGCTGGCCCGCCGCCTGGGCTGCCAGCTGCTCGATCTCACTGGTGTGGCGATGGCCGACCACCCCGTAGGGGGCGACCGCCTCGGCGGCTTCGGCCAGCAGCAGGTTCTCCTTGGCAGCGCGGCCGCCGCCGGAGGTGCCTGTCTTGGCATCAATGACGATGCCGCCCGTCTCGATCAATCCCTGTTCGAGGAACGGCAGCAGAGCCAGCAGGCTGGCCGTGGGGAAACAACCGGGGGCCGCCACCAGCCGTGCCTCGCGGATGCGCGCTTCGGCCACCTCCACCAGGCCGTACACCGCCTCCTGGCACAGGTCACCGTCCTGGCGGGACACCTGGCGAGCTTCGGCGGCGTACACCTCCTCCCACTGGGCCAGCGAGCGGTAGCGGTAGTCGGCCGAGAGATCCACCACCTTGACGCCGCGCTGCAGCAGTTCGGGCACCAGGCCCGCCGCCAGGCCGTTCGGCAGGCTCAGCACGGCCAGATCGGCGGCGGCGGCGATGGCCTCAGGATCGGGCGAGCGCACCACCAGGTCGTCCTCCAGGGGCAGGAAGGGCACCAGTTCGCTCCAGCGCTTGCCCGTGCTGCGCTCCCCGCCCAGAAAGCTCACCGTGAGATGGGGGTGGCCCTGCAGCAGGCGGAGGGTCTGCAGTCCCCCGTAGCCGCTGGCACCGATCACCGCAACGCGCTGTCCAGCCATGCGGAACGCCGAAGAACGCTGGATCGTACCGGCACCCTATAAATAAGGTTCGATCCCTTCAGGGTTCGGCCACGTCCATCGCCCATGAGGGCGCAGGTCTTCCTTTTCCTTTCCGCCCCTTGACCGTCCTGTCCGGCCCACGCCAGTCCACGGGAATTCACTTCGATGCCATCGCCGATGCCCTGGCGGCCATCCGCAACGGTGAATCGATCGTGGTGGTCGATGACGAGAACCGCGAGAACGAAGGTGATCTGATCTGCGCGGCCCAGTTCGCCACACCCCAGCAGATCAACTTCATGGCCACCGATGCCAGGGGGCTGATCTGCCTGGCCATGGAAGGGGAACGGCTCGATGCCCTGGATCTGCCCCTGATGGTGGATCGCAACACCGACAGCAACCAGACCGCCTTCACGGTGAGTGTGGATGCAGGGCCGGAGCGGGGGGTGAGCACGGGCATCTCGGCGGAGGATCGGGCCCGGACGATCCAGGTGGCGATTCACCCGGACTCGCGCCCCTCCGACCTGCGCCGGCCCGGCCATGTCTTTCCCCTGCGGGCCCGCCAGGGCGGCGTTCTGCAACGGGCCGGCCACACCGAGGCGGCCGTCGACCTGGCCCGACTGGCCGGGCTCTATCCCGCCGGCGTGATCTGCGAGATCCAGAACGCCGATGGCTCCATGGCCCGCCTGGCCCAGCTCGCCGACTACGCCCGCCAGCATGGACTGCGGCTGATCAGCATCGCCGACCTGATCCGCTACCGCCTCGACACCGAGCGCTTCGTGGCCCGCCAGGCGGAGGCCAGCATGCCCAGCAGCTTCGGCCAGTTCCGGGCCATCGGCTACCGCAACGAGCTCGACGGCAGCGAGCATGTGGCGATCGTGAAGGGTTACCCGGAGCGCGGCACCGGGCCGGTGCTGGTGCGGGTGCATTCCGAGTGCCTCACCGGGGATGCCTTCGGTTCGCTCCGCTGCGACTGCCGCCCCCAGCTGGAAGCGGCCCTGCGCATGATCGAGTCGGCCGGCGAAGGCGTGGTGGTCTACCTGCGCCAGGAGGGCCGCGGCATCGGCCTGATCAACAAGCTCAAGGCCTACAGCCTCCAGGATGGCGGCCTGGACACGGTGGAGGCCAACGAGCGGCTGGGCTTCGCCGCCGATCTCCGCAACTACGGCGTCGGGGCCCAGATCCTCAGCGACCTCGGTGTGCGCCGGCTGCGGCTGATCACCAACAACCCCCGCAAGATCGCCGGGCTCGGCGGCTACGGCCTGCAGGTGGTCGATCGGGTTCCCCTGGTGATGGATCCCGGCATCCACAACGCCGCCTACCTGCGGGTGAAGCGCACCAAGCTGGGGCACCTGATGGATGTGGAGTCCCACGGACTCACGGCCGTGCTCGGCTGGCACGGCCCCGCGGATCCCCTGCTGGCGGCCAGCCGCCTCGACAGCCTGCGCGACTGGGCGCGGCGCACAGGCCTGCTGCTGGAGCGCGAGGAGGATCCCCGCCTGCTGGCCCTGCTGCACCGACCCGGTCTGCCCCTGCTGCTGGCCGCCCAGCAGGGGCGTCAGCTCACCGCCGCCGACCTGGCCGGCCCGTTGATGGAGATGGCCCGCTGGCCGGGCACCTCCGGGGTGAAGCTGCTGCTGGCGCCCGATGCCCGCCGCAAGGGCCATCCCAGCATCGACCTGGAGCCGGAGCGGCGCCAGCTGACCGACCTGGTACCAACCCCTGCAGCGGTGTCGTCAACGGGGGCCGATGGCGGGGGAGGGGAGCCCGGCAGGACGCTCACCTGCCCACTCCTCAACCTCACCCCCGGCGCCTTCATCGTCTGGTCCTAGTCCTCGATCGTCACCGTGCGGATGCGGCTGCCGTTCTTGAGCGCCAGCACCACATCGATGTTTTCGGTGTGGCCGAACACGGTGTGCTGACCATCCAGGTGGGGCTGGGGGCCATGGCAAAGGAAGAACTGGCTGCCACCGGTGTTGCGGCCTGCATGGGCCATGGACAGGCTGCCGGCCTTGTGCTTCTGGGCGTTGATCTCGCAGGGGATCGTGTAGCCGGGGCCGCCGGTGCCAGCCGTGCCGCGGGCACCTTCACGGCTGTTCGGACAGCCACCCTGGGCCATGAAACCGTTGATCACCCGGTGAAAGGCGAGGCCGTCGTAGAAGCCGTCCTTGGAGAGCTTGACGAAGTTCGCGACGGTGCCGGGGGCCTCGGTGTCGAACAGATCGATGGTGATCAGCCCGGCGTCGGTGTCCATCAGGGCCTTGGTCACGGTCGAGGAGGCAAACTTCGACTGTATCCGTCCAGGGCACCCTGCTTCCATGGCCACCCTTGAGCCCACGTCTCCCTTCCCCCAGGCCGGTGGTCCGGCGAGCCTCGACCTTGCCCGTGCCCGCCTCGGGGTGCTCGGTGGCAGTGGCCTCTATGCCATGGAAGGCCTGGAGGACGTCCGCGAACTGACCGTTGAGACCCCCTACGGGCCACCGTCCGACAGCCTGCGAATCGGACGCATCGGCGATCTGGAGGTGGTGTTCCTGGCCCGTCACGGCCGGCACCACACCTTCACCCCCAGTGAGGTTCCCTACCGGGCCAACCTCTGGGCCCTGCGCTCCCTCGGCGTGCGCTGGATCCTGTCGGTGTCGGCCGTCGGCTCGCTCCAGGAGAGCGTGCGCCCCCTGGACATGCTGGTGCCCGATCAGTTCATTGATCGCACCATGCAGCGGCCGCTCACGTTCTTCGGTGAGGGGCTGGTGGCCCACGTGGGCAACGCCGATCCCTACTGCGCGGTGCTCTCCCGCGTGCTCGGCGACGTGGGCGACAGCCTGATGCCGGAGGGTCGCCAGCTGCACCGCGGCGGCACCTACCTCTGCATGGAGGGGCCGGCCTTCTCCACCCGTGCCGAATCCGAGCTGTATCGCTCCTGGGGCTGCGCGGTGATCGGCATGACCAACCACACCGAAGCGCGGCTGGCGCGGGAAGCGGAGATGGCCTACGCCACCCTGGCGATGGTCACCGACTACGACTGCTGGCACGCGATGCACGACGCGGTGACCGTCGAGCTGGTGATCGGCAACCTGCGCGCCAATGCGGCCCTGGCCCAGCAGATCGTGCGCCTGGCCGCTGAGCGGGTGCAGGCCCTGCGGCCCCCCAGCCCGGCCCACCAGGCCCTGAAGGACGCCTTGATGACCCCGGCCGACCAGGTGCCGCCGGCCACCCGCCGCCGCACCGACCTGTTCACCGCCCCCTACTGGGGACCGTTCACGCCACCGGAGGCATCGACGACGGCCCCAGGCTGACCCCGAGGCCGTCGAGGCACTGGCGCAGGCCGGGGCCGTGGCGTTCCAGGGCCGCCCGCGCCGCCTCGGCCCCGAGCCCTGAAGCCGCCATCAGCAGCGCCAGCCGCACCGATCCCCCGGTCTGCTGCAGCAGGCCCAGGCCCTCGTCGCGGGGAACTCCGGCCAGGTCGCGCAGGATGCGCAGGGCCCGGTCCTCCAGCTTGCTGTTGGTGACCGCCACATCCACCATGCGGTTGCCGAAAACCTTCCCCAGCCTGACCATCACACCGGTGGAGAGGATGTTCAGGGCCATCTTGGTGGCCGTGCCCGCCTTGAGCCGGGTGGAGCCGGTCAGCAGTTCGGGGCCGGTCAGCAGACGGATGTCGATGTCGCAGGGCATCGGCACCTGCTCAGCGGGCACACAGGCCATGGCCACGGTGAGGGCCCCGAGGGCGCGGCCGTGGGCCAGCCCGCCGAGCACATAGGGGGTGGTGCCGCCGGCGGCGATGCCCACCAGGGCGTCCGCCGCTCCGAAGCCCCGCTCGTCAAGGTCGTCCCGACCCGCGTCCCGCAGGTCCTCCAGACCCTCGGAGCTGCGCAGCAGAGCGGCCGCTCCGCCCGCCAGCACCCCCTGCACCAGCTCCGGTGGGCTGCAGAACGTGGGCGGGCATTCCGCCGCATCCAGCACCCCGAGCCGGCCGGAGGTGCCGGCCCCCAGATAGAAAAGCCGGCCGCCGTTCGCCAGCCGAGCCGCGATGGCGTCGATGGCCGCCGTCAGGGCGGGTGCGGCGGCCGCCACCGCCTGCTGGGGCAGCAGATCGTTGGCGCAGAACAACGCCACCAGGGAGGCCGTCGGCAGCCGATCGAGCTCTTCGCTGGCCGGGTTGGGCCGCTCGGTGAGCAGATGGCCCCTGTCGCCGCCGGAATCGCTCAAAGCAGCCCTTCCAGGCGGCGACGGAAGGCCTCGAGCTCCGGATCGCTGCCGGCGCTGTCGGAGTCATCAGCGCCGAGGGGTCCGGCCGCCGCCTGTTCCTCCTTCCAGGTGGTGACGTCCATGTTGCGTTCAGGAGGCGCGATCAGCAGCCGCTCCTCTTCGCTTTTGGGCAGAAAGCCGGCCGGGACGAAACGGGCTTCATAGCCAGCTTCGGCACAGAACTTCTCGAGCTCTTCACGATCCAGGGCCTCCACACAGGGCACCGGAAAATCCTGGGCCTCGAGAAGGCCCGCATAACGCTCGGCATCGTCGGGGTCTTCGAACAGCAGCACCACCGTGCGCCCCCCGAGTTCGAGGGAATGGATGCCCTCCTGCTCACTGCCCGGATCGAACAGCAGGACATGCACCGGCTTGTGGGGGGAACCGCTGGCAGTCACATCGTCATGGATGGGGCGCAGGCCAGTGTCTCATCCGTTGGCTGCCGGGGTGCTGATCAGGCGTCGGCGGTGGCACTGTTCTGCTCCCGGTCGAGCTCCCGCAGGCGACGGAACAGGGCCTCCTCGGCGTCCGTGGGCGTGGCCGGCACCACGATCCGCACCTCCACCAGCTGGTCGCCCCGCTGCTCCCCCTGGCTCTGGCCCCGCTGCCGCAGCCGCAGCAGCCGACCGCTGGAGGACCCTGGAGGCACCCGCAGCCGCACGGGTCCCTCCAGGGTGGGCACCACCGCCTGGCAGCCGAGAGCCGCATCAGCGGGGTGGAGATCAAGCTGGTAGAGCACCCGCAGGCCATCGATGCGCAGCCCCTCGTCGGTTCGCACCCGCAACTGCAGGAAGTGATCGGCACCGCCGGCCGCCACACCGGCCAGCCGCAGGCGCCAGCCATCCCCCGCCAGGGGCGGCGACCAGACCTCCACCACGGTGCCGTCCCGCAACTCCAGCTCGAGACGCTGGCCGAGGAGCGCCTGCTCCGGGGTGAGGCTCACCAGGGTTTCCTCGTCGCTGGCGGCCATCACCGGCGGCGGTGATGCTGGAGCGGTGGTGACGCTGCCGGCCTCAGGGGGATCCTCCTGCTCGGGTTCATCGTCCCAGCTCCGGGCGCTGCGGGGCTCCTGGCCGAAGAGCTGCGCCAGGTAGTCCTCGAAATCGGGAAAGCCACTGGCAAAAGGATCGGTGTCGAGACCGGAGCTGTCCTGGCCATCGCCGGCCTCCCAGGCCCGACGCCGGATCGGATCCGAGAGCACCGCATAGGCCTCGTTGACCCGCTTGAAGCGGGCCTCGGCCACCGGATCATTGCCGTTGAGGTCGGGATGCCAGAGGCGGGCCTGCTGGCGGAAGGCCCGCTTGATGCTCGCCGCGTCGGCACCAGGAGCCAGACCAAGCACCTCCCAGTGGTCGCGGGCGGCCGTCGCCACCGAATCCCAGCGGGTGGATTGGCTCACGACCCTCAGCCGTCGGCCCAGGGATCATCCTGGTCGCCCCGGCCGGCGCGGCGCGGCCGGTGACGATCGGACGCCAGGTCGCGATCCAGGGGCTCCTGCCGATCCCAGGAGCGGCCATTCTCCCAGCGGCGGGACGGGCCATCGTCGTCGTAGCCACCCTCCCGCTCGGCGAAGCGGCCGAGCGGGTAGGGGTCCCGCTGGGGCAACCGCGGTGGGCTGGACCAGGGGTCGGAGCGGCCCGATCCGCCCCAGTCGTCCCAGTCGTCGTCGGAGAAGAGTTCGTCCTTGAGGGAGCCCAGGGTGTTTTTGAGGCCCTTGAGCGGGCCGCTCTCCGAGCGACGCTCCCCCAGCAGGCGGCGGTTGAGCCCGAACAGGGCCTCCTGAAGCTGGCTGACGGTCAGGTCGAGGTCGGCAGGGTCGTCCTGGGCCAGCACATCCTGCACATCACGCAGGGCCAGCTCCACGGCGCGCTGCTGGCGATCAGCCCCGGCGGGCCCGAGCTCCAGGGCGGCATCCCGCAGACGCCGTTCGGCCTGGGCCACCAGGGTCTGGGCCCGGTTGCGGCGGTCAATGACGGCCCGCTTGCGGCGATCCTCGACCGACTTGCGTTCCGCCTCCTCCAGCAACCGGGTGATCTCCTCCTCGCTGAGGTTCGATCCCCCCTGGATCGAGACGCTCTGCTGGCGTCCGGTGGTGCGGTCGGTGGCGGACACCTGCAGCAGACCGTTGGCATCGATGTCGAAGGACACCTGCACCTGGGGAACCCCGCGTGGGGCCGGTGGAATGCCGGAGAGCCGGAAGCGACCGAGGGACTTGTTGTCGGCGGCCATCTGGCGCTCGCCCTGCAGCACATGGATCTCGACCGACGACTGGTTGGCCTCCGAGGTGCTGAACAGATCCGATTTGCGTACGGGAATGGAGGTGTTGCGCGGGATCAGCACCTTCATCACCCCACCGATCGTCTCCAGGCCGAGGGAGAGGGGGGTGACGTCGTTGAGCATCAGGTCGCGCAACTCGCCGGTGAGGATGCCGGCCTGCACGGCCGCCCCGATGGCGACCACTTCGTCGGGATTCACCGACTGACAGGGCTCGCGGGGAATCAGGGTGCGCACCATTTCCTGCACCATCGGCATCCGGGTGGAGCCCCCCACCAGCACCAGGTCGTCGATCGCATCGGCCGTCAGGCCCGAATCCCGCAGAGCGCGCTGGACGGGGCGCAGCAGCCGGTCGAGCAGGTCCGGGCAGAGACCCTCAAAGAGGCCCCGCTCCAGCGTCGTTTCGATGTGCAGCGGACCGTCGGGGCCCGTGGCGATGAAGGGCAGCGACAGCGGGGTGCTCTGGACCCCGGAGAGCTCCTCCTTGGCCTTCTCGGCGGCCTCGGTGAGTCGCTGCAGGGCCTGGCGGTCGCGGCGCAGGTCGAGGCCGTTCTGCTGGAGGAAGGCTTCGGCCACCCAGTCGACGATGCGCCGGTCCCAGTCGTTGCCCCCCAGCTGGGTGTCGCCGCTGGTGGCCATCACATCGAAGACGCCGTTGGCGATGCGCAGCACCGACACGTCAAAGGTGCCGCCGCCGAGATCGAACACCAGCACTCTCTTGACGGTGCTGCGATCGAAGCCGTAGGCCAGGGCGGCGGCGGTGGGCTCGTTGAGGATCCGCTCCACGGCGATCCCCGCCAGCCGACCCGCGTCGCGCGTGGCCTGGCGCTGGGCGTCGTTGAAATAGGCCGGCACGGTGATCACGGCCGCCTCGACCTCCTCGCCGAGGTAGGTCGTGGCGTCATCCACCAGCTTGCGCAGGATGGAAGCCACCAGTTCCTCCGGGGCGTACTCCCGCTCGGTGGCTGGGGAGATGACGCGCACGTTGCCCTGGTCGTTGGCGCGCACGCTGTAGGGCACCCCCAGGCTGCCCTCGTCAAGTTCGTCCCAGCTGCGGCCGACGAACCGCTTCAGGTTGGCGAAGGTGTTGCGGGGGTTGAGCACCAGTTGGCGTCGGGCCAGCTGCCCCACCAGCAGCTCCTGATCCCGGCTGAATCCGACCACCGAAGGGGTGGTGCGACCCCCCTCGGCATTGGCAATGACCTGGGGCCTGCCGCCTTCGAGCACGGCCACCACCGAGTTGGTGGTGCCCAGATCGATCCCGACAATGCGCCCCATGGAAGTCCTGATGGCGGCCCAACGCTACCGGAGCCTGATGGCCGTTAAACCCAGCTTAAACGCGGCGGCTGAAACTCGTGCTCAGATCAGGTGGAACGTCCATGCCGACAGGCACCATTCCTGCATGAGGAGCGCTCCACCCATCGATGCGTTCACCCTGAGGCGACGCCCGCCGCAGGAAAAGCTGATCGACATCGGCTTCCGCCAGCTGACCCTGGTGTTGGCGGCGTCGGTGGGGATCGTGCTGCTGGCGATCTTCCTGACGGTGTTCAGCGGCGCCAAGGAGGCCATGGCCACCTTCGGTCTCAAGTTTCTGACCACCTCGGCCTGGGATCCCGTCAACGAGGAGTACGGCGCCCTGATCGCCATCTACGGGACACTCGTCACCGCGATCCTTTCCCTGTTCATCGCTGTTCCCATCGGACTCGGCACCGCCATTTTCATCACCGAGGATCTGATCCCCAGCCGCTTGCGCGATCTCATCGGCCTGCTGGTGGAACTCCTGGCCGCCATTCCTTCGGTGGTGCTGGGCCTGTGGGCGATCTTCGTGATGGAGCCGGCCATCCGTCCCTTCCTGTCGCTGCTGCACTCCACCCTGGGCTGGACTCCGTTCTTCTCCACCGCACCGCAGGGGCCCGGCACGGCCCCCGCGATCCTGATTCTTGTGGTCATGGTGCTGCCGATCATCACCGCCATCTCCAGGGACGCCCTCAACCAGGTGCCGATCGAGCTGCGCCAGGGGGCCTATGGGGTGGGCACCACCCGCTGGGGGGCCATCTTCAACGTGATCCTGCCGGCGGCGGTCTCCTCGATCATGGGCGGCGTGATGCTCTCCCTGGGACGGGCGATGGGCGAAACCATGGCCGTGACGATGATCATCGGCAACTCGCTCAATTTCAGTGTGTCCCTGCTGGCCCCTGGCAACACCATTGCCTCGATGCTGGCCAACCAGTTCGGTGAAGCCGACGGGATTCAGGTGTCGGCGCTGATGTATGCGGCCGTCGTGCTGATGATCCTCACCTTCGTCGTCAACGTGCTGGCCCAGTGGATCGTGCGGCGTCTCAGCCTGCGCTACTGAACCCGACCACGCCTCCCCCTCCCCACAACGCCCACGCCGTTCCCTGGCCATGTCCTTCTCGACACCACCGACGACCAGTCACTTCACCGAGCGGCTCACCCTGCACTACGACCCGGCCTTGAAGCGCAATCGCTTCAACCAGGTGGCCAATGCCATCGCCGCCTTCTTTGCCGCCCTGGCGGTGGTCCCCCTGTTCCTGGTGTTGATCTATGTCCTCATCCAGGGGGGAAGACTGCTCAGCCTGCGGCTGCTCACCGAACTGCCACCGGCCCCCGGCCTGGAGGGCGGCGGTATCGGGAACGCGATCATCGGCACCATCGTCGTCACCCTGATCGCCTCCCTGATCGCCATTCCGGTGGGGGTGGGGGGAGGTGTCTACCTCTCGGAATACGCCCAGGACGGCTGGTTTTCCAAGTTCGTGCGTTTCGGAAACGATGTGCTGGCCGGGGTGCCCTCGATCATCTGCGGGGTGTTCATCTATTCCCTGATCGTCACCACACGGATCTTCTTCGACCAGAGCTTCAGCGCCATGGCCGGCGGCATCGCCCTCTCGGTGCTGATGCTGCCCACCGTCATCAAGACCACCTACGAAGGTCTGCTGCTGGTGCCCCAGGAGATGCGCATGGGGGCCTACGGCGTCGGGGCCTCCCGCTTCGTCACCATCACCCAGATCACCCTGCCCGCCGCCTTCACACCGATCGCGACCGGCGTGGTGCTGGGCATCGCCAGGGCCGCCGGAGAAACGGCGCCACTCATCTTCACAGCCCTGTTCTCCCCCTTCTGGCCGGAAGGACTGTTCAACCCGATCGCCACCATGTCGGTGCTGATCTTCAACTTCGCGATCATGCCCTACGAAGCGCAGAACGAGTTGGCCTGGGCCGCCTCATTTGTGCTTGTGATCATGATTCTCGGAGCCAACCTGCTGGCCCGCTGGATCAGCAGCGCGTCCCGCTCCTGACCCGCTTTCCCCGTCCCTTTCCTCCGGCTCCGATTCTCCCTTTCCCTGACATGACTGCTTCTTCTTCCTCCACCGTGGCCAGCGACGTCTGCATGTCCCTGCAGGACGTGACGATCTCCTACGGCAGCTTCGAAGCGGTCAAGAACGTCTACATGGATCTGCCCAAGGGAAAGGTCACCGCCTTCATCGGCCCCTCGGGCTGTGGCAAGAGCACCGTGCTTCGGGCCCTGAACCGCATGAACGACCTGATTCCCGGCTGCACCCTCAAGGGCCGGGTGATCTTCGATCAGCACGACCTGTATGACAAGCGGGTCGATCCGGTGGAGGTCAGGCGCCGCATCGGCATGGTGTTCCAGAAGCCCAACCCTTTCCCCAAATCGATTTACGAGAACATCGCCTTCGGTGCCCGGATCAACGGCTACAAGGGCGACATGGACGAGCTGATGGAGCGCTCCCTGCGTAAGGCGGCCGTCTGGGATGAGTGCAAGGACAAGCTCAAGGAGAGCGGCTTCTCCCTTTCCGGCGGCCAGCAGCAGCGGCTCTGCATCGCCCGGGCCATCGCCACCGAACCCGAGGTGATCCTGATGGACGAGCCCTGCTCGGCACTCGATCCGATCTCCACCCTCAAGATCGAGGAGACCATGCACGAGCTGAAGCGCAGCTACACGATCATGATCGTGACCCACAACATGCAGCAGGCTGTGCGCGTCGCCGACATGACGGCCTTCTTCAATGCCGAGGCCGTCGAAGGGGGCTCCGGGAAAGTGGGCTATCTGGTGGAATTCAACGAGACCGAAAACATCTTCAACTCCCCCAGCCAGCAGTCAACGCTCGATTACGTCAGCGGACGCTTCGGCTGAAGCCTGGCCTTGGAGTCGTCAAAAGGAAAGCAGCTGTCAGAACCCTTTCAGTGTCTGCGCTGGAAGGGTTTTCTGGTGACTGCAGACGAAAAAAAAGCCGGCCCGGTGGACCGACTTCAAAAGCGGAGAGGGAGGGATTCGAACCCTCGATAGAGTTGCCCCTATACAGCATTTCCAGTGCTGCGCCTTCGACCACTCGGCCACCTCTCCAGCGGCGAAATGGGGCAGATGGCAATGTAGCAGGGGCTGCACCAGGCCTCCCCGCCCCAACGGCACCCTCCCCTCCGCCCACGTCCCCATGACCCGCACCCATCCGATCACGGTCCACTGGCGACAGGCCAACCGGGTCATCCGACTCGATGTACCGGAGGGGGAGTACATCCTGCGCAGCTTTGAAGCCCAGGGCGAACCCCTGCCCTTCAGCTGCCGCAACGGCTGTTGCACCGCCTGCGCCGTGCGGGTGCTGGAGGGAAGCATCGATCAGCGGGAGGCCCTCGGCCTCTCCAAGGACCTGCGTAAGCAGGGCTACGGCCTGCTCTGCGTCGCCCGGGCCACCGGCCCGCTGGAGGTGGAGACCCAGGACGAGGACGAGGTCTACGACCGCCAGTTCGGCCGCTTCTTCGGCCGCGGAATGGTGCGTCCCGGTCTGCCCCTGGACGACGAATGACCTCCCTCTGTCAACAAGCCCTGGTGGGCTCCGGCCTGGAGGCCGCCGAACTGGAGCGGTTGCTGCGGGTGGCCCGCGAAGCCGCAGAGGCCGGAGGCCGTGAGCTGCGGCGCCATTTCGGCCGGCTGGAGCAGGTGAAGGAGAAGGGGATGGCGGGCAATCTGGTCACCGAAGCCGATCTGGCGGCCGAAGCCGCCGTGCTGGCGGTCCTGGCGACCGCCACCCCCACCGTCGCCGTGCTGGCCGAGGAAAGCGGCCAGCTCGCCGGCCAGGGCGACCTGCTGTGGTGCGTCGACCCCCTTGATGGCACCACCAACTACGCCCATGGCTATCCATTTTTCGGCACCTCCGTGGGGCTCAGCTGGCAGGGGCTGCCCCTGCTCGGGGCCCTGGAGGTGCCGGTGCTCGAAGAGCATTACTGGGCCGCCCCGGGCCGGGGCGCCTGGTGCAACGAACGCCGGCTGCAGGTGAGCGACTGCGGCGCCCTGGCAGATTCCCTGCTCGTCACCGGCTTCTCCTACGACCGGGTTCACCGCCTCGACAACAACTACGCCGAGTTCGCCTGGTTCACGCACCGCAGCCACGGCGTGCGACGGGCCGGGGCAGCCGCCGTGGATCTGGCCTTCGTCGCCGCCGGCCGGGTGGATGGCTACTGGGAACGGGGCCTGTCGCCCTGGGACCTGGTGGCTGGCGTGGTGCTGGTGGAGGAGGCCGGCGGACAGGTCTGTGCCTACGACGGCGGCCGCCTCGACCTGGCCGACGGCCGGGTGATCGCCTGCACCCCGGCCCTGCGCCAGCCCCTGATCGAAGGGCTGGCCCTCTGCCGCCCGCTCAGCGGTGCCAGCTTCGGGGCCCCGGAGCTGGATGCCGACGCTCCATAGGATCCGACCCCCCACCCCCGCCCGACCACCGTCCTCCATGGCCCTCCAACCTGCCGCCGGCGCACGGGACCTGAACCCGGGTCAGGTGGACAGCAACCGGCGCCTCTGCGACCTGCTGGCCACCGTTTACCGCCTCTGGGGTTACCAGGAGGTGGCGCCCCCCACCATCGAACGACGCGACACCCTGGAGGCCGGTGGCGCCATCGCCGAACGGGAACTCGTGCGGCTGGTGGCCGATGAGCCCCTGGGACTGCGGCCGGAACTTACCGCTCCGATCGCCCGGGCCGCCAGCACCCGGATGCAGGGCCGTCCCCGGCCCCTGCGGCTCTGGGCCAGTGGCACCACCTTCCGCAGCTTCACCGGTGATGGCGGTGGCCAGCGCATCAGCGAACAGCTGCAAAGCGGCGTGGAGCTGCTGGGGGAGCCCTCCCCCGCCGCCGACACCGAGCTGCTCCACCTGCTGCTGGCGGCTGTGGCCAGCCTGGGGTTGCCGCCCCGGCACCAGCCCACCCTGCTGGTCGGGCACCACGGACTGCTCAGCGCCCTGCTCAGCCAGGTGCCGGAGGAGCAGCGCTCGCCGGCACGCCATGCCCTCACCGATTTCGACCCGCTGGCCCTCAAGGCCCTGGCCCTGCCCGACAGCCAGCGGCAGCGGCTGATGGCCCTGATCGGGCTGCGGGGCGAGCCGGTGCAGGTGCTGTATCAACTGGAGCAATGGCTCGGTCCGGTGCCACTGCTGGAGTCCCTGGCCGCCACCCTGGCCAGCGTCACGGCCCCGGCCGCCGGCCTTGGCGTGCGGGTGCAGCTGGATCCGACCTTCCAGCCCCATTTCGATCTTTACGACGGCCTGGTGTTCAAGCTCGTCTGCCAGGGGGCCGACGCCCCGGTGGCCATCGCCAGCGGCGGTCGCTACGACGCCCTGGTGGGTCGCTTCTGCACCGGCAGCACCGAGGCGGCCGGCACCGGTTTCGGTTTCGACGTGGAGGCCATCCGCGACCTGCTCGAATCGGAGGGGGCCCCTGCGGCAGCCGAGACCCAGGCGCCGGGTCCCTGGCTGGTGGCCAGCGCCACCGCCGCCGGGCTCGGGGCGGCCCTGCGCCGCATGGCGGACCTGCACGGCGGCGGCGAGGCCGCCGAACTCTGCACCCAGCCCTGCGCCGACCAGGCGGCGGCGGAACAGCTGGCGGCGGAGCGGGGCTGCCGCGGTGCCGTGTGGCTGGCTGCCTAGGATCCGGCCGCTGCTCCTCCCCATCGATGGCCCACTCGATCGTCACCAACGTCTGCGAGGGCGTGGCCGACTGTGTCGATGCCTGTCCGGTGGCCTGCATCCACCCCGGAGCAGGGGCGAACAGCAAAGGCACGACCTTCTTCTGGATCGATTTCGACACCTGCATCGACTGCGGCATCTGCCTGCAGGTGTGTCCGGTGGAGGGGGCGATCCTTCCCGAGGAGCGATCCGACCTGCAGAAGCCCGGCGTCTGAGGCCCGCTGGTTCGGGGACCCCACCCTCGCTGGCCTTGAGGCCCGTGGCGGCCCCACCTAGGTTCAGGGCGATTCTTCTCATTCGCCATGACGGTGCTGGAACAGGGCCAGATTCAGATCCACACCGAGAACATCTTTCCGATCATCAAGAAGGCCGTCTATTCCGGCCATGAGGTGTTCCTGCGGGAGCTGGTCAGCAACGGGGTGGATGCGATCAGCAAGCGCCGCATGGCCGCCATGGCCGGCGATTGCAGCGAGGGCACCGAGGGGATCATCGCCATCCGCATTGACCGGGAAGCGAAAACGCTCACCATCAGTGACAACGGCATCGGCATGACCGCCGATGAGGTGAAGCGCTACATCAACCAGGTGGCCTTCTCCAGCGCTGAAGACTTCCTCGAGAAGTACAAGAGTGAGAGCGACGCCATCATCGGCCACTTCGGCCTGGGCTTTTATTCCAGCTTCATGGTGGCCTCCCGGGTGGAGCTGGTCAGCCTGAGCGCCAGGCCCGGCGCCGAAGCGGTGCGCTGGAGTTGTGATGGCTCGCCCAATTTCAGCCTCGAGGGGGCCGAGCGCTCCGAGCCCGGCACCGATGTCATCCTGCACCTGATGGAGGAGGAGCTGGAGTACATCGAGCCCTCCAGAATCCGCACCCTGATCACCACCTACTGCGACTTCCTGCCGGTGGCGGTGCAGCTGGATGGCGAGACCGTCAACAAGCGGGAGGCCCCCTGGCGCAAAAGCCCCCGCGATCTCAGCGACGACGATTACATCAACCTTTACCGCTACCTGTACCCCTTCCAGGGGGATCCCCTGCTCTGGGTGCACCTCAACACCGATTACCCCTACAACCTGCAGGGCATTCTGTATTTCCCCAGGATCACCGGCCGCGCCGACTGGGAGAAGGGCGAGATCCGCCTCTACTGCAACCAGGTGTTCGTCAGTGATTCGATCAAGGAGGTGGTGCCCCGCTACCTGCTGCCCCTGCGGGGCGTGATCGATTCGCCCGACATCCCGTTGAACGTCAGCCGCAGCGCCCTGCAGACCGATCGGCGGGTGCGCTCCATCGGCGGCTTCGTGGCCAAGAAGGTGGGCGACCGGCTCAAGGAACTGCACCGCGACGAGCCGGCCCGCTACGCCGAGATCTGGGATTCGCTGGCCCCCTTCATCAAGATCGGCGCCATGGAGGACGAGAAGTTCGCCGAGCAGGTGGCGGATCTGATCCTCTACGGCACCACCGCAGCGGCCGCCCAGCCGGCCGAGGACGCCGAGGAGACCACCGGCCTCGACCCGGTCGCCACCGATGGCCGCACCTACACCACCCTGGCCGGCTACCGGGGCCGCCTGGCCAGCGACAACGCCGATCGGATCCTCTACTGCACCGATGAGGCCGGTCAGGCCGGCGCCCTTGCCCTGTGGAAGGGGCAAGGGGCGGAGGTGCTGCTCGCCGACACCCTGATCGATTCCCAGTTCATCCCCTGGCTGGAAGCCCGCCATGGCGACCTGCGCTTCCAGCGGGTCGACGCCGAGCTCGACGCCAGCCTGCATGAGCCCGAGAGCGAGCTGGCCGATGCCGAGGGCAAGGACAGCGGCGAGAAGCTCCGCGACCTGTTCAAGGCCGCCCTCAGCAACGACAAGATCACCATCCAGGTGCAGTCTCTGAAGGGGGAGGGCTCACCGGCTGCCCTGATCCTGCTGCCGGAGCAGATGCGCCGTCTCAACGACATGGGGGCCCTGATGGAGCAACGGCTGCCGGGCCTGCCCGACCACCACGTGCTGCTGGTCAACCGCCGCCATCCCCTGGTGGAGGGGCTGCTCAAGCTCTCGGCCGGCGCTGTCCTCACCGGCTCCGACACCACCTCGCCCAGCCGCCAGCTGGCGGAGGATCTCAGCCGCCACATCTATGAGGTGGCCCGCCTGGCCGTGGGGGGTCTGGAGCCGAACCAGCTGGCCGGCTTCCAGCAGCGCAGCTCTGACCTGATGGGCCAGCTGATGCAGCGGGGCTTCTGAACGGGCCGCGTAACCTTGGCCCATGGCGGCCCGCCCCCTTGTCACCAGCCTGCGCCGGCGGCCTGCCGTCCTAGGTCTGCTGGCGGTGCTGCTGCTGGTGCTGCTCTCCGCCAGCGGCCAAAGGGCGGTTCAGGCCGTCGCGGCGGAGCCGGTGCCGATCCGGGTGCTGATGCCCGCCCCCCTGGCCGATGCGGTGGCGGGGCCGGTGGCACACTTCAACGCCAGCGGCTCGGGTGTGGCGGTGGAGGTGATCCGCGGCCCCCTGGACACGGAGACCATCTCCGATCTGGCCATCAGCAGCCTGCTGCTGGGAGAGGCCCCTTTCGATCTGCTGCTGGTGGATGTCAGCTGGCTGCCGAAGTACGTGGCCGCCGGCTGGTTCGTGCCGTTGGAAAGCTGGTTCGGCCCGGACGTGCTGGCGGCCATGGAGCCCGGCGCCCGCCTGGGCAATGGCCTGGGCGAGCACCTCTGGCGCCTGCCCCTCACCGGTGACACGGGCCTGCTGTACTGGCGCACCGATCTGATGCCCCGCCCGCCCCGGGACACTTCGGAGCTGGTGGCCATCTCCCGGGACCTCCAGCGCCGCGACAAGGTGCGCTGGGGCTACCTCTGGCAGGGGCGCCAGTACGAAGGGCTGAGCTGCGTGATGGTGGAGATGCTGCAGGGCTTCGGCGCCCGCTGGTGGGATGGCGCCACAGAACGGACCGAGCTGGACAGCCCCGAAGCCGTGGCGGCGGCCGACTGGCTGGCTGGCCTGCTGCGCGACGGGGTGAGCCCCAGGGCGGTGGCCAATTACGCCGAGAACGATGCCCTGCAGTCCTTTGCCGCCGGGGAGGCCGCCTTTCTGCGCAACTGGCCCTACGCCTGGCGGGAGATCGAGAAGGGCGAGGGGTCGGTGAAGGGCAAGGTGGGCGTGACGCCCATGGTGGGGGCGCCTGGGGAGCAGGGCGGCGGAACCCTGGGCACCTGGGGCCTGTCCCTGATCAAGGGCAGCCCCCATCCCGAGGAGGCGGTGGCGGTGATCCGCTGGCTCACCGGCCCGGTGGTGCAGCGCCAGCTGGCCCTTGAGCAGGGCTATGCGCCCACCTGGAGCGCGCTCTACGACGACCCGGACCTGCAGCGCCGCGCCCCGCTGCTGGCGGTGCAGCGGCAGGCCCTGCAACATCCCCAGCTGCGCCCGCCCACGCCGGCCTACGCCCAGCTCAGCGACCTGCTGGCCCGTCAGGTGAACGGCCTGCTCACCGGTCAGGGGACCGGTGAGCAGGCCATGGCCACCGCCCAGCGCCAGAGCCTGCAGGTGCTGCGCTCCCTGGCCGGCCCCCCCGGGAGCGGAGCGGCAGACCGATGAAAAACCGCACGCTCTCCCTGCTGCTGATGCTGCCGGCCTTGCTGTTGCTGGCGGCGGTGTTCCTCTATCCCCTGCTGCGTTACGGCTGGCTGAGCCTCCACGCCAGCTCGGTGCTCACCGGACTGGTGCCAATCCCGAATGGGGGCGCCAACTGGGGGCGGCTGCTCGATGACGCCCGCTTCTGGACGGATGCGGGCCAGACCCTGCGCTTCGCCTTCTGTTCTGTGGCCCTGGAACTGCTGGGGGGCCTCGGCCTGGCCCTGCTGCTGCACCGCCCCCTGCGAGGTCGTGGGCCCCTGCGGGCCCTGACCCTGCTGCCCTGGGCCCTGCCCACCACGGTGATGGCCTTGGGCTGGCGCTGGATCTTCAACGATCCCCACGGTCCGCTCAACGCCGCCCTCCGCTCCCTGGGCGGCAGCAGCTACGGCTTCCTCTCCACCCCGGCCACCACCTGGTTCTTCGTGGTGCTGGCCGATGTCTGGAAGACCCTGCCGTTCGTGGCCCTGCTGCTGCTGGCGGGCCTGCAGACCATTCCGGCGGATCTGGAGGAGGCCCTGCGCCTGGAGGGAGCCACCCGACTTCAGATCCTGCGCCGACTCACCCTGCCGTTGCTGGTGCCCTACCTCACCCTGGCGTTGCTGTTCCGGCTCGCCCAGGCCCTGGGAGTCTTCGATCTGATCCAGGTGCTCACGGGCGGTGGGCCCGCCGGCAGCACCGAGAGCCTGGCCCTCTATGCCTACCTCAATGCCATGCGGTTCCTCGACTTCGGCTACGCCAGCACCGTGATGCTCGCCACCTTCCTGCTGCTGCTGGTGTCCCTGGGCGGCGGCTGGCTGCTGCTGCGGCGCCACGGCCTGGCGCGCAGCACGGAGCGGGCGGCATGAGGCTGCTCGTGCTGCTCTGGAGCCTGGGTCCCCTGCTCTGGCAGCTGCGCACCTCCCTGCTGCGCCCGGAGGCCCTGGTGGCGCCGCTGCTCGAAGGCAACCCCTGGACGCTGGCCAACTACCAGCTGGTGCTCTCCGGCGACCCTCCCTTCTGGCAGTACCTGGCCAACAGCACCCTGGTGGGACTGGCCACCACCCTGCTCACCCTGCTGCTGGCGGTGCCCTGCGCCTATGGCCTGCAGAGGCTGCGCGGCCCCATGCGCTGGGGGGTGGGCCTGGCTTTGGTGGCGGCGGCCATGTTCCCCACCGTGCTGCTGTTCCTGGCGCTGCTGGAGATCGCCCGCAGTTTCGGCCTGGCCAACAACCTGCTCGCCCTCAGCTTGCCCTACACGGCCCTGTCCCTGCCCCTGGCGGTGCTGCTGCTGCGGGCCGCCTTCGCCGACCTTCCTGGGGAGCTGGAAGATGCGGCTCGGCTGGAGGGGCTGGGCCTGGGCCAACGGCTCCGCTTCGTGCTGCTGCCCCTGCTGGGGCCGGCCCTGGCCAGCACAGCCATCCTGGTGTTCCTGGCCAGCTGGAACGAGTACGCCATCGCCCTCACCTGGATCAGCCGCAGTGATCTGCTCACCCTGCCGATCGCCATCGCCCGGATCGGGGGCGGCTCGGTGTTCACCATCCCCTACGGCGCCTTCGCCGCTGCCACCGTGCTGGGCAGCCTGCCCCTGATGCTGCTGGTGCTGCTGGCCCAGAGGTCGATTGTCTCGGGACTCACCCGCGGGGCGGTGAAGGGATGAGCCCTGGCTTCGGCAACGGTCTGGAACTGCGGCAGCTGGGCCGGGAGGTGGGCGGTCGGTGCCTGCTGGATCGGCTCGATCTGCAGGTTGCTCCTGGTGAATGCGTCGCCCTGCTGGGACCCAGCGGCTGCGGCAAATCCACCACGCTGCGCCTGGTGGCCGGGCTGGATCCGGCCAGCGGCGGACAGGTGCTGCTGGACGGGGTGGATCTCACCGGCCGGAGCCCGGGTGAACGGCAGGTGGCGATGGTGTTCCAGAGCTATGCCCTCTACCCCCACCTGAGTGTGGAGGGCAACCTCGAGCTGGGCCTGAAGGTGCGCGGCATGGCCCCCCGCGAGCGCCAGCGGCGCATCGATGCCACCCTTGAGCTGCTCCAGCTGGGCGAGCTGCGCCAGCGCCGGCCCGCCCAGCTCTCCGGCGGCCAGCGCCAGCGGGTGGCCCTGGCCCGGGCGTTGCTGCGCCAACCGCGGATCGTGCTGCTCGATGAGCCGATGAGCAACCTCGATGCCCAGCTGCGGGAGGACCTGCGGCCGGAACTGCGCCGGCTCTTGTGTGGCCGCGAGCAGCCGGTGATCTACGTGACCCATGACCAGCAAGAGGCCGTGGGAATGGCCGACCGCATCGCCCTGCTCGAAGCCGGCCGGCTGCAGCAGGTGGGCAGTCCCAGGGAGCTTTACACCAACCCCGCCAACCGATTCGTCGCCTCCTTCCTGGGGCGACCGGCGATCAACCTGCTGGCGATCGAGCCCGGCCGTCAGCTCGGCCTGCGGCCCGAGCACCTTCGCCTGGGCGACGACGGTGCTGTCGCAGCCCGGCTGCTGCGCCGGGAGTGGTGGGGCCACCAGCAACTCCTCTGGGTCGACAGCCCGTGGGGCACGCTGCGGGTGCTCACCGCACCGGAGGCGCCGATGCCCCCCGAACCGCGCCTGGGCTGGCAGCGTCGGCATGAGCTCTGGTTCGATCCCGACAGCGGCGCCAGGCTTGCCGCCTGATCGGCCCGCAGCTTCCAGTGGGCACCATTTGTTAAGCTCTCAGGCTGGCTCAGGCCTGCATTGTTCACCGTCGTCACAACGTCATGTCCCGGGTCTGTCAGCTCACCGGCAAGCGCGCCAACAACGGCATGGCCGTCAGCCATTCCCACGTGCGGACCAAGAAGCTGCAGCAGGTGAACCTGCAGGAACGGCGGCTGTGGTGGGCCGAGGGCAAGCGTTTCATCAAGCTGCGGGTGTCCACCAAGGCCCTGAAAACCATCCAGAAAAAAGGCCTCGGTGCCTATGCCAAGGAACTGGGCGTCAACCTGGCCAAGATCTAGCCTCCGTTGCTGGCCAGTCCCAGGGTGGGCTGTCTGCATCGCTAGGGTCCACCCTTGATGCATTCAAGTGCGTGGAGCGTCGTCGTTTTCTCGGCGGATCCTTTCTTGCCGCCATCGCCCTCCTGACCCGTCCGCAGCAAGCCGCTGCGATGGGGGGCACCTTGCCGGAGATCGGCAAGCCAGCTCCGGCCGTTGATCTGGACGGTGTGGCTCCGGGGCCTGACGGGGCCGTGCGCCAGACCCACCTGTCCACGGCTGATTTTCGCGGGCGCTGGCTGGCCCTTTACTTCTATCCCAAGGATTTCACCACTGGCTGCACGCTGGAGGCCCGCGGCTTCCAGCGCGACCTGGCCAGCTTCCACGCCCAGAAGGCGGAGGTGGTGGGCGTCAGTGCCGATGACGCCGAAGCCCATCTTTCGTTCTGTGGCAGCGAAGGCCTGGCCTATCCGCTTCTTTCCGATCCCGGCGGTGTCGTCAGTCGGCGCTACGGCTCCTGGCAGGCCCCCTTCTCGGCACGCCACACCTTCCTGATCGACCCGGACGGCGTGCTGCGGGCCAGCTGGGTGGCGGTCAGGCCCTCCGGCCACAGCCAGGAGGTGCTGGCGGAGCTCTCCCGGCTGCAGGGGGAGACGGCCCTGTGATCCGGCGCCGCCACGTTCTGGGCCTGATCGGAGCCGTCGCCCTCGGGCTGCCGTTGCTGGCCTCGTCGGCTCTGGGGAACCCCATTCCGGAGCGCCTGCGCTTCCTGGCCACCGGCGACAGCGGCAGCGGCAATGCCCACCAGCGAGCCGTGGGACAGCGCATGGGCGAGGTCCATCGGCGCGCGCCGGTGGACCTGGTGCTCCTGGCCGGCGACAATATCTACCCCTCAGGCGACCTGGCCCTGGTGGAAAGCAGCTTCCGCCAGCCCTACGGCGCCCTGCTGCAGGCCGGGGTGCCCTTCCATGCGGTGCTCGGCAACCACGACATCCGCACCGCCAACGGTGCCCGGCAGATCGCCTATGCGCCCTTTGGCATGACAGGCCGCTGGTACACCCTGCGACGCGGACCGGTGCAGTTCTTTCTGCTGGACACCAACGTCAACGCCCCGTGGCAGCACCAGCGGCCCTGGCTGCAAAAGGCCCTGGCTGCCAGCACGGCCCCCTGGAAGGTGGTGGTGGGGCACCATCCGATGCGCTCGTCCGGCTTCTACGGCGATGATCCGGCCGCCATCGCCAGGCTCACGCCCCTGTTCCGCCGCTACGGCGTGCAGCTTTACATCAATGGCCACGACCACCACTACGAGCGCACCCGCCCGATCGATGGCACCACTTACCTCACGGTGGGCAACGGCGGCGCCCAGCTGCGGGCCGTGCTGCCCAATGCCAACACCGCCCGGGCCCTGAGCACCTACGGCTTTGCCGAACTGAGCGCCACCGCCGAGCGGTTACGCATCGATGCCTGGGACAGCCAGGGGCGGCGGATCGACCAGGCCGAGCTGCTGCGGCCCGACTGAAGCGGCCTCAGCCGGGCGGGACTCAGGCCTGCAGGGCTGAAAGCACCTCGCGGTGCACCTGGCTGCTGCGTTGCAGGGCCGTGATGCCGGCGACCGGCGGCGGTGTGTCGAGCACCGCGGCCCAGGTGTCCTGGAGATGGCCGTCGGTGGGAGCGTCGAGCTCCTGGCAGGGACATCCGATCCCCGCCGCCGCGGCGGCCACCTTGGGGTCATAGCTGAGGGCGGCGCAGGGGCTGCCGGCCAGCGCGGCCAGGATCAAGCCATGCAGGCGCATCGCCAGCACCAGACCCGCCTGGCGAAAGGCGTCCATGGCATCTTCGGGGGTCAGCACCGCCAGCTCACGGCTGCGGCTGGCGAGCGCCTCACCCAGCAGATCCTGCTGGATCAGTCGCGCCAGCAGACCCCGGTCCTGGTCCTGATGGAAGGGCAGCCAGAGCACCTCCCGATCAGCCGCCACCGCCAGCCGCTCGAGGGCCTGCAGGTAGGGGATCCAGGTCGCCCCGCTCAGCTGCTGCACCGGCCGGAAGCAGAGCACGATCGGGCCACCGCGGCCACTCCAGGGCTGGGCCGGCAGCGCCCAGACCGGATCACTGCCGACGGACGCCTCCACCCCCCAGGCCCTTGCCTGGGCGGCAGACGCGGCGTCCCGCCAGCTGATCGCCGTCGCCAGGGGCAGCAAGCGCCGCACCAGGGCGCGGCTGCGGCGGCGGCGCAGGGGACCCAGTCCCTGGCCCCAGAGGATCACGGGTTGGCCCCGGAGCCGGGCCGCCAGCATCAGGGCGCCGTAATACAGGAGGCTCTGAAAGCTGGTGGTGTCCTGCAGCAGGCTGCCGCCGCCGAGCACCAGGGCCTGACAGCGGCCGAGGGCGGCGATCACCCCAGCCAGCCGGCGGCGGTCGGTGGTCTCCACCCCGAAACGGTCGCGCACCAGGTCCTGGTCGTGGGCCGTGACCAGCGGAACGCAACCGGTCGGCAGCTGGCCCAGCAACACCTGCAGCAGGGCGTCATCGCCGAGGTTGTGCTCGCCGTAGTAGCCGCAGATCAGAGCACGCATCCGACGCAGCGGTGGTTCCGGCTCCGTACATTACGGATCACACCAGGCCTTGCCCATGCACGCGCTGTCGCTGCCCACCTGGTGGATTCACATCACGTCGGTGCTCGAGTGGGGGCTGGCGATCCTGGCCGTGCAGGCCTACGGGAGGTTGCGGCGCGAAGGGGGCTGGCGCTGGCTGGCCCTGGCCATGGTGCCGGCCCTCGTGAGCGCCATGGCGGCCTGCACCTGGCATCTGTTCGACAACAGCGAGGCCCTCAAGGGTCTGGTGGTGTTGCAGGCCGGTCTCACCGCCCTGGGCAACGGAGCCCTGGCCCTGGCCGCCTGGAACCTGCTGCGTCTGCAGCGGCTGGCGCCGGAGGACGGGACCCCGTGAGCCTGCCCCTGGCCGCTTGGTTTGCGCGCCTCGGCGGCGTGGATCCGGCACCGTTCTTCGTGCTCTCGCTCCTGCCGTATCTGGCGTTTCTGTGGTGGGCGCAGAAGGTACGGGCGTTTCCGCGCCTGGCTTTACGCGGCTTCCAGCTGACCCTGCTGTTCGTGGCGGTCACGATCGCCGCCGCGGTGGTGGCCCAGCTGGCCTATGGCCGTCAGCTGGCGGAGGTGGATCCCCTCCACGGCGGGGCCGAAGCCTTCCTGACCCTCAGCAACCTGGTGGTGCTGCTGGGATTTCGGCCCCGGCCCGAGCAGCCTCTCCCAGGTGAACAAGTCTTAAGGGGGCGGGGCGCAGCCCCCCCTGACCCGGAAGATGGGGCGTCAGCAAGTGCATCATGATCGCTCCCCTCCTGGCCATGGCTCCCGCGTCGATCAGCTGGTCTCCCAAGGTGGCCCTGGTCATGATCGTGTGCAACGTCATCGCCATCGCCATCGGCAAGGCCACCATCCAGCAGCAGAACGTGGGTCTGCAGCTTCCCAACAACTCCTTCTTCGGCGGCTTCAGCCACGGCGCCATGCTGGGCACCACCAGCCTGGGACACATCCTCGGCATGGGCGCGATCCTGGGTCTGGCCTCCCGCGGCGTCCTCTGAGGGTCCGGTGGCGGCTGGACTTCAGCGCCAGCCGAGCAGGTACGGCATGGCCCTGAGGCCGTAGCGCTCGAAGCGATAGCCAAACAGCAGGGCCGAGAGATCCTCCGCCCTGCAGCCTTCCAGCCCCCGCAGCACCTGGTCAAGCCGGCCATCGGCCTTCGCTTCGTGCAGGCTCAGCCAGGTGCGCCGCGCCAGCCGGCCGCTGAGCGACCAGCGCCAGCCAAGGGCACGCCTCAGCTGGGGCCCATAGTCCCGCAGCGCCTGCGGCGCCGCGGCTGAACCCCCTGAGGCCGCCTGGGCCTGTTGCAGCAAGGGGGCCAGCACAGCGCTGCTGGTGAGGGCGTGACGGATGCCTTCACCGCCCAGCAGATTGGCGGTGCTGACCGCATCGCCCAGCCCCACCAACCGGCCCCGCTGATGGGGTTCGCGGCGGCGGATCGTGCTGCGCACCAGACCGCCATGGCGGTCCAGGACCTTGAAGGCCTCGCCAGCCAGCAGCCGCCGGCCCAGCTCCATGATCAGACCCCCCAGGGGGGGCTGCTCCCGTTCGGGGTCCACCAGCCGGCACACCCCGAGCTTCAGCACGCCCGGCTGCATCGGAAAGATCCAGCCGTAGCCCTGGGGCACCCAGTCGCTGCCGAGGCAGAAGCTGAGCCGATCAGCCCAGCCCTCCCAGCAGGTGGGGGACACCCGCAGCAGCCATTCCAGGCCGGCGGCCCGCACCAGCCCATCCCGCGGCCGCTGGGCCGGTGGTGGATCCCCCAGCAGGGCCCGGGCCTGGCCGCTGGCATCCACGGTCCAGTCGCTGCTGACGCGCAGCGTGGTGCCATCGGCACGGCGCAGCAGGGTGACCATCCGCTCGCCCTCCTGGTGGCTGGAGCAGGCCTGCAGCCCCAGTCGCACCTGACCACCCCAGCGCAGGCACTGGTCGGCCTGCCAGCAGCGCAGAGCGCCGAAATCAAGCACCACACCGAGGGGCTGCAGGGAGGCCCAGGTGCGGGTGGCGCTGCCAGGGCCGATCAGCTGCCACTGCCGCCAGCGGCTGCCCACCACCTCCGCCGGCAGGCCGAAGGCCTGCATGGACGCGATCGGCAGGGCGGCGCTGCTGAAGGCGGAACGGTTCAGATCGGCGAGGCGGTCGACCAGGACGACATCAACGCCCTGAGAAGCAAGACGCCGGGCCAGGTCTCCGCCGGCCGGACCGGCCCCCACCACCAGCACCTGGCAGTGGAGGGAGGACTCAGACGGCAAGGGCGGTGGGGACGGTGGCGCGGAACACCGGGCCAAAACGCTCGTGGATGCGATCGGCCATCTGGGCGGGGGTGAGGCCCAGGCTTTCCTTGCTCTGCTCAGGGCTGGCATGGTCAACGAGCAGATCCGGGATACCGATGCGCAGCACCGGAATGGCCAGCTCGTGGTCGTTGAAGGTTTCCACCACCGCCGCCCCGAAGCCACCGGGCAGGGCGCCTTCTTCCATCGTCACGACCCGGCCGATGCGCCGCGCCAGGGGCAGGATCAGGGCCTCGTCGAGGGGCCGCAGGAACCGGGCGTTCACCACGGCAGCCCGAAGGCCCTTCTCCTGGAGCAGACCGGCCGTGGCCATGGCCGGCGCCACCATGGCGCCGTAGGCCACGATCAGCACGTCGTCGCCATCAGCGAGCAGCTCACCGCGGCCGATCTCCAGCGGCTGCCAGCCCTCGTCCATCAGGGGCACCCCTTCGCCTTCGCCCCGGGGGATGCGGATGGCGCAGGGGCCGTCATGGGCGATCGAGGTGACCAGCATGCGTTGCAGTTCGGCCTCGTCCTTCGGAGCCATCACCGTGAAGTTGGGGACGGCCCGCAGGTAGCTGATGTCGTACTGGCCCTGGTGGGTGGGGCCGTCGGCGCCGACGATGCCGGCCCGATCGAGCACGAAGGTGACCGGCAGCTTCTGGATGCCGACGTCATGGATGAGCTGGTCGTAGGCGCGCTGCAGGAAGGTGCTGTAGATCGCCACCACCGGCCGCAGACCTTCGCAGGCCATGCCCGCCGCCATGGTGACGGCGTGCTGCTCGGCGATGCCCACATCGAAATACTGGCCGGGGAGCGCTTTCTCCAGCAGATCCAGCCCGGTGCCGGTGGCCATGGCGGCGGTGATGCCCACCACCCTGGGATCCTGTTCGCAGATCTTGATGAGGGTCTGGCCGAAGACCTTGCTCCAGCTGGGTGGTTTGGGCTTGCTGGACGGGTAGGCCTTGCCGGTGGCCAGGTCAAAGGCGGACTGGGCGTGGTAGCCCACCTGGTCAGCCTCCGCGTAGGGGTAGCCCTTGCCCTTGGTGGTGGCCACATGCACCAGCACCGGACCCTCGCAGCGGTGCGCCGCCTGGAAGGTGCGCACCATCTCGGGGATGTCGTGGCCGTCGATCGGTCCCACGTAGGTGAAGCCCAGCTCTTCGAACACCGCCCCCACCTTGGGCACCGCGAGCCGCTTCATGCTCTCTTTGAGTGTCTTGAGCTCCGTGGGCAGCTCCCCGTGCAGGAAGGGAAGATGCTTCACCGCCTCCTCGGCGCTGCCGGAGAGGAATTGCACCGGCTTGCTGAGCCGCATGCGGTTGAGGTGGGTGGAGAGGGCCCCCACCGGCGCTGAGATCGACATGTCGTTGTCGTTCAACACCACGAGCAGCTTGGTGCGCGGCAGGTGGCCGGCATGGTTGATGGCCTCCAGGGCCATGCCACCGGTGAGGGCCCCGTCGCCGATGACGGCGACACATTTGAAGTCCTCGCCGCGGCGGTCGCGGGCCAGGGCCATGCCCAGGGCCGCCGAAATGCTGGTCGAGGCGTGGCCGGCACCGAAATGGTCGAAACGGCTCTCGCTTCGCTTGAGATAACCCGCCACGCCGCCCTTCTGGCGCAGGGTATGGAAATCCTTGTAGCGGCCCGTGACCAGCTTGTGGGGATAGGCCTGGTGGCCCACATCCCACACCACCCGGTCGTGGTCGAGGTCGAGGGTTTGGTAGAGGGCGAGGGTGAGTTCGACGACTCCGAGCCCCGGACCCAGGTGCCCACCACTGGTGGCCACCACCTCCAGATGCTTCTCGCGGATCTGGCGAGCCATGGCCTCGAGTTCTGCCGTGCTCAGGCCGTGCAGCTGATTCGGATGGCTCAGCTCGCTCAGATGCATGCCGTTCCTTGCTTCCAGATGGCCAATCTACGGGGTTCGCTCCAAGCCACGGCGGCGAACGCCACCGTTCCAGGGTCGGGTTGCGACACTGGGGCGATGACTTTGGCCGACCACGACGACGCCTTTCCCGAGGCCACCGCCTACCTGCAGCGGATCCTGCGTGCCCGGGTGTACGACGTGGCGATCGAATCCCCCCTCGATCCCGCCCCCAACCTCTCCCGCCGACTCCTTAACCAGGTGTTGCTGAAAAGGGAGGATCTCCAGCCCGTGTTCAGCTTCAAGCTGCGCGGCGCCTACAACAAGATGGTCGGTCTGGAGCGTGCCGAGCTCGACCGGGGGGTCATCGCCGCCAGTGCCGGCAACCATGCCCAGGGGGTGGCCCTGGCCGCCCAGCGGCTCGGCTGCACCGCCGTGATCGTGATGCCCGTCACGACACCGGAGATGAAGGTGCGTTCGGTGGCGGCCCGCGGCGCCGAAGTGGTGCTGCATGGCGACACCTACGACGAGGCCTGCGAGGAAGCCCACCGCCTGCAGCGGCTGCGCGGACTCACCTTCATCCATCCCTTCGATGACCCGGATGTGATCGCTGGCCAGGGCACGATCGGCCTGGAGATCCTGCGCCAGTGCTCCGATCCCCCCGATGCCATCTATGTGGCGGTGGGCGGTGGCGGGCTGATCGCCGGCATCGGTGCCTACGTCAAGAGCCTCTGGCCCCAGGTGGAGGTGGTGGGCGTCGAACCGAGCGATGCCGATGCCATGACCCGCTCGTTGGCGGCGGGGCAGCGGGTACGGCTTGAGCAGGTGGGCCTGTTCGCCGACGGCGTGGCCGTGCGCCAGGTGGGTGAGCACACCTTCGCCCTGGCCCAGCGCTGTGTCGATCGCATGGTCACGGTGGACACCGATGAGATCTGTGCCGCCATCAAGGACGTCTTCGAGGACACCCGCTCGATCCTGGAGCCGGCGGGCGCCCTCTCGGTGGCGGGCATGAAGAAGGACGTGGCCCAGCGTCAGCTGCGGGACCGGACCTTGGTGGCGGTGGCCTGCGGCGCCAACATGAACTTCGACCGGCTGGCCTTCGTGGCGGAACGCGCCGAGCTGGGCGAGGAGCGCGAAGCCCTGCTGGCGGTGGAGATCCCCGAGCAACCCGGCAGCCTGGCGCGCTTCTGTGCCGTCCTCGGCCAGCGCAGCCTCACCGAGTTCAGCTACCGCCTCGCCGACCCCCAGCTGGCCCACATTTTCGTGGGGGTCCAGATCAGCGGCCACCAGGACACCCGCCAGCTCATGGAGGCCCTGGAGGCCCACGGGTTTCCTTGCCTCGACCTCAGCGGCGACGAGCTGGCCAAGCTGCATCTCTGCCACATGGTGGGGGGACGGCTGCCGGCCAGCGCCGGGGCGGCCCTGAACCAGGGAGAGGAGCGGCTCTATCGCTTCGTCTTCCCGGAACGGCCCGGAGCCCTGATGGCGTTCGTGAACGCCCTCCATCCCAACTGGAACATCAGCATCTTTCACTACCGCAACCACGGCGCCGACGTCGGGCGCATCGTGGTGGGGGTGCAGGTGCCACCGGGGGAGCTGGAGGCCTGGCAGGCCTTCCTCGCCGATCTTCCTTACCAGCACTGGGAGGAGACCCACAACCCCGCCTACCGGCTGTTCCTGGGGGAAGTGGGCCGCAGCCTGCCGCCACGCCCTGCCGCCCATCCCCATGGCTGAACCCGAACCCTTCTGCGGCCTCTCCCTGCCGGCGCGGCTGGAGGCGATCCTTTACCTCAAGGGACGGCCGCTGGAGCTGGGGGAACTGGCCGCCATCGCCGGCATCGAGCGGGACGCAGCCGAGCTGGCCCTGATCACCCTGATGGCTGACTACGCCCACCGGGACACCGCCCTGGAGATTCATCAGGAGGGTCAGCGCTACGCCCTGCAACTGCGGGCGGGCCTGGGGGATCTGGTGCAGAACCTGCTGCCGGTGGATCTGTCCATCGCCTCCCTGCGCACCCTGGCCACCATCGCCCTCAAGAAGCGGCTGCTGCAATCGGAGCTGGTGGAGCTGCGCGGCTCGGGGGCCTACGAGCACATCAAGGAACTGCTGGCCCAGGACTTCATCGAGCGCCGTCGCCAGAGCGACGGGCGCTCCTACTGGCTCAGCCTGAGTGAGAAGTTCCATCGCACCTTCTCCCTGAAGGCCGACGACCTGGCGGCCCTGGGCTCGCGCCTGGCGGCCGCCGAGACAGACGCGAGCCCGCCGACGCCCGAGGATGAACCGGATCCATAGAGTTGGCTGGCGGTTGCAGCCCACCCCTCGACCCTTTCCATGAACATCTTCGTCTTCCTGCTCCAGGTGCTGGCCCAGACCCTGAGCATCTACCTCCTGGTGCTGCTGGTCCGGGTGCTGCTGAGCTGGTTCCCCAACCTCGACTGGAGCAACCCGTTGCTCTCCAGCGTCAGCGCCATCACCGATCCCTACCTCAACGCCTTCCGCGGCCTGATTCCCCCGCTGGGCGGCATCGACCTGTCGGCCCTGGTGGCCTTCATCGCCCTGCAGCTGGCCCAGAGCCTGCTGGGGGCCTCGATCGCCACCCTCTCGGGCGGCCTGCCCTACTGAGCGGGCAGATCGTCGGAGGCGGCCAGGGCCTCTTCCAGGGGCAGGAGCTCATCGTCGATGCCGGCCCGGGTGCGCACCGGTGAGCTGAATCCCCTGGCCTTGACGCTGCGGGTGCCAAGGGGACCCGGCGTGCCGGCCGGCACCGCCAGGCGCAGGGCAAAGCTGGAGCTGCCGGGTGGCACATCGCCGATCGAACCCACCCGGGTGCGGTTCGGCAGCACCGGTTCACCGCTGGCATCAAGGATCAGGCCGAACACATCGGTGTCCATGACGGGCTTGGAACCGGGGTTCAGCACCACACCCCGCAGGGCCCAGCAACTGGCCCCACTGGGGCGGGCCAACTCCGGCTGGGTGCCCAGGTCGGCGGCGGGGCAGGGCTCGAGCACCACCTCCGACACCTTCAGATCAGTGGCGGCCGCCAGGGCGGGGACGCTCAGCAGCACCAGCAGCCCCAGGAGCAGACCAGCCAGGCGTCGGGCCAGGGATGTCCGGGCGATACATCGCTGTTTCACCGCCGATCACCGCTGCCTCCGATCACGTTACGGTCCGCGCGGCTGGCCAGCTTGGCCAGGTTGGCGCTGGCCACATCGTCGAGGTCCAGCCCCAGTTCGGTGGCCAGCTGGGCCACGTACCAGAGCACGTCGCCCAGCTCCAGCCGCAGGTCGTCGCGGACGTCGGGGCCGAACTTACCGCCCCGGTCCCGCAGCACCTTCTTCACCTTGTCGGCCACTTCGCCGGCCTCACCGCACAACCCCAGCGTCGGGTAGAGGATGTTGGCGCCCAGATCCGGGTAACGCGCCGTCTCACGGGAGCGTCGCTGATAGTCCTGAAAGTCCATTTCAAGCTCGCTCCGGGCAAGTCCGGATGGTAGTTTCCGCCCTTGTACACGGTCGTCCAATGGCCCCTCACGATCTCATGCGTCGCACAAAGATCGTGGCCACGATCGGTCCGGCCACCGAGTCTCCCGAGGTGCTGCGGCAGCTGATCGCCGCCGGTGCCACCACCTTCCGTCTCAACTTCTCCCACGGCGACCACAGCGACCACGCCGATCGGATCGCCACCATCCGCCAGGTGGCCCACGAACTGGGCGTGCACATCGGCATTCTTCAGGATCTCCAGGGCCCCAAGATCCGTCTGGGGCGCTTCCAGGCCGGTCCGATCACCCTGGCCAAGGGGGACCATTTCTCGCTCACGTCCCGCGCCGTCAACTGCGACAACACGATCGCCACGGTGACCTACGAGCGTCTTGCGGATGAGGTGACCAACGGCAGCCGGATCCTGCTCGATGACGGCCGGGTGGAGATGGTGGTGGTGGAGGTCGACGGCCCCGAACAGACCCTGAAGTGCAGGGTCACCGTGGGTGGCGTGCTCTCCAACAACAAGGGGGTCAACTTCCCCGACGTGCAGCTGTCGATCCGGGCCCTGACCCCCAAGGACCGCCGAGACCTCAGCTTCGGACTGCAGCAGGGGGTCGACTGGGTGGCCCTCAGCTTCGTGCGCAATCCCTCCGACATGCTCGAGATCCGCGAACTGATCCGCAGCCAGGGCCACAACACCCCGGTGGTGGCCAAGATCGAGAAGTTCGAGGCGATCGACGCCATCGACGCCATCCTGCCCCTCTGTGACGGGGTGATGGTGGCCCGGGGTGACCTCGGGGTGGAGATGCCCGCCGAGGAGGTGCCGCTCTTGCAGAAGGAGCTGATCCGCAAGGCCAACAGCCTCGGCATTCCGATCATCACGGCCACCCAGATGCTGGATTCGATGGCCTCCTGTCCGCGGCCCACCCGGGCCGAGGTGAGCGACGTGGCCAATGCCATCCTCGACGGCACAGATGCGGTGATGCTCTCCAACGAGACCGCCGTCGGCGACTACCCCGTGGAGGCCGTGGCCACCATGGATCAGATCGCCCGTCGCATCGAGCGCGACTACCCCCAGCGGGTGCTGGACAGCCACATGGCCACCACCATCCCCAACGCCATCTGTCAGGCGGTCAGCAGCATCGCCCGCCAGCTCAACGCCGCCGCGATCCTGCCCCTCACCAAGACCGGTTCCACGGCGCGCAGCGTCAGCAAGTTCCGCCCCAGCACGCCCATCCTGGCGATCACCTCCGACGTCACCGTGGCCCGCCAGCTGCAGCTGGTGTGGGGAGTCAACCCGCTGCTGATCCACGATGAGCCCAGCAGCAGCCGGACTTTCAGCGTGGCCATGGCCGCTGCCAAGGAGCTGGGTCTGCTGAGCGCCGGCGATCTGGTGGTCCAGACCGCCGGCACGCTGGAGGGGGTGAGCGGCTCCACCGACCTGGTCAAGGTGGGCATCGTCTCGGCCGTGATGGGCCGAGGCGTCGGCATCGGCAGCGGCACGATCAGCGGCAAGGTGCGACTGGCCAGCACACCGGAGGAGGCGGCCCGCCTCGAGCCCGGTGAGATCCTGGTGGTGCGTGAAACGAGCGCCGCCTACCTGGAGGCGATCCGCAAGGCCCGGGGGGTGATCGCCGAGGAGGAGGGTCGCCAGAGCCATGCGGCCGTGATCGGCGAGCGGCTGGGCGTGCCCGTGATCGTGGGCGTGGCCAATGCCACCCTCGAACTGCGCATGGGGGAGGTGGTCACCCTGGACGTTCAGGATGGGGTGGTGCACCGGGGTGCCCAGAGCACCCACCCTTCGGCGGTGCCGTCGTTCCTCTAGAACCGAAGCCCCTCCGGCTGCGCCGCCATGGCCTCCAAGCTGCCCCTGAGCGAAACGGTGGCCATGGCGTTGCTGACGCTGCGCTCCAATCGCCTGCGCAGCCTGCTCACCATGCTGGGCATCGTCATCGGCAACGCCTCGGTGATCACCCTGGTGGGGGTCGGACGTGGTGCCCAGAACCTGGCCGAGAGCCAGCTCAGCACCCTGGGCGCCAACGTACTGTTCGTGGTGCCCGGCAACAACGACACGCGACGCCAGGGCATCGAGATGCCCCGCACCCTGGTGCTGGAGGACGCCAAGGCCATCGCCGAGCAGGTGCCGAGCGTGCGTCGGGTCGCCCCCCAGATCACCCTCAATGAAGTGGCCCAGGCCGGCGGCTTCAGCTCCTCGGTCTCGGTGTCGGGTGTGACACCCGAGTTCCTGCCGGTGCGCAGCTTTGAGGTGGCCAGAGGGCGCTTCATCGACAACCGCGACGTGCAGGGCGCCCGCAACGTGGTCGTGATCGGCCCTGACCTGCAGGAGAAGCTGATGCCCACCGGCGAAGCCCTGGGCCGCCAGCTGCGCATCCGCGACAAGTCGTTCGAAGTGATCGGTGTGCTGGCACCGAAGGGCGCCGTGTTCGGCTCCAACCAGGACGAGAACGCCTACATCCCGCTCACCACCATGGTGAGCCAGTTGAGTGGGCGGGATCCCACCTTCGGCATCAGTCTCACGTTCATCAGCGTCGAGGCCCGCGACGAAGCCAGCACCGGAGCGGCGGCGTTCCAGATCACCAACCTGCTGCGCCAGCGCCACCGGCTACTGCGGGAAGACGACTTCGCCGTGCGCTCCCAGAAGGATGCCCTGACCATCGTCGGCACGATCACCGGCGGCCTCACCCTGATGCTGGGGGCGATCGGTGCGGTGTCCCTGCTGGTGGGAGGGATCGGCATCATGAACATCATGTTGGTGTCGGTGAGCGAACGCACCGAGGAGATCGGCCTGCGCAAGGCCCTCGGCGCCCGCAGCAGTGACGTGCTGTTGCAGTTCCTGGTGGAATCGCTGGTGCTGGCCAGCCTCGGTGGCGTCATCGGCAGTGCCCTGGGGCTGGGCACGGTGGCCTTGGTCGGGGCCCTCACCCCGCTGCCCGCCACGATCGAAGCCAGCACGGTGCTGCTGACGGTGGGGTTGTCCGGCTCGATCGGCCTGTTCTTCGGCGTGGTGCCGGCGCGGCGGGCGGCACGGCTGGATCCGATTGCGGCCCTGCGAAGCCTCTGATCTGCAGCGTGGCCGCAGCCCCGGTGCCGCGTCACCGCAGCGTGTCTGGCTAGCACTAGCCAGACACGGGGCCAACGAGAAGAGAAGAAAAGCTTAAGAGTGGCAATCCGTCGCCTTCGTCACCGAATCCCCACAGCCGGAATGTCTTGATGGTGAGGAAGTCGCCGGATAAAGGTGTTGGAACAGTTGGCCAGGACGGAACAGGTGGATTGCGGCTACCGGAATGGATCCGATCGCATGATCATCCTGCGCTGCATCGGGCCGGACCAGTTCTTCCTTGAACGCGTTGTCTTCCCTTTTGAACTCCTGACCTTTCAGTGTCCAGACAGGAGCGAAGTGGAGATCTGGACCCATGGTCTCGGCGGCCCCGAACTGATCGAATCGATCGAGGCCCGCGAGCTGGTCATGGAATCGGCCCCCATCCGCGAGCCTCTCGTCGGCAGCCCCGAACTTGCCGTGGGCGGCATGGAGGCCAATCCCTGGCTGCAGGCGGGCTGAGCCGAGCGGACGCCTGCCGCCCAAGACGTCAAGCTTGACGCCGGATCGCTCCCGCAGGCGGGCCGCCCGCTCTTAAGGTTGTGCAAAAGCTTCACAACCATGAATCAGCGCTGGCGTGTCCTTGCCCTGTGGCTGTTGCCGATCGCCGTGGCCCTGTTCCTGGGCTGGCAGTTGCTGAGTTCAGGGGGACGGCTGGCGCCCGGGCCCACCGGTGACACCACGGCGCCCCGCAATGCCGCGGTGGCCCGCATGAGTTATGGCCGCTTCCTGGATTACGTCGAGGCGGGCAGGGTCACGGCCGTCGACATCTACGACGGTGGCCGCACCGCGGTGATCGAAGCGGTCGATCCCGACCTCGACAACCGGGTGCAACGGCTGCGGGTGGATCTGCCCGGCGTCGCCCCTGAGCTGATCAACAAGCTCAAGGACCAGGGCATCAGCTTCGATGTCCACCCCCTCAAGTCGACCCCGCCGGCCCTGGGCCTGCTGGGCAACCTGCTGTTCCCACTGCTGCTGATCGGTTCGTTGATTTTCCTGGCCAGGCGCTCCTCGGGGATGCCCGGTGGACCTGGTCAGGCGATGCAGTTCGGCAAGTCCAAGGCGCGCTTCGCCATGGAAGCCGAAACCGGTGTCAAGTTCGATGATGTGGCCGGCGTCGAGGAAGCCAAGCAAGACCTTCAGGAAGTGGTCACCTTCCTCAAGACCCCGGAGCGTTTCACCTCCGTGGGGGCCAAGATCCCCCGCGGCGTTCTGCTGGTGGGCCCCCCCGGCACCGGCAAGACCCTGCTGGCCAAGGCCATCGCCGGCGAGGCCGGGGTGCCCTTTTTCTCCCTGTCGGGCTCGGAATTCGTCGAGATGTTCGTCGGTGTCGGCGCCAGCCGTGTCCGGGATCTGTTCAAGCGGGCCAAGGAGAACAGCCCCTGCCTGATTTTCATCGACGAGATCGACGCCGTCGGACGCCAGCGCGGTGCCGGCATCGGTGGCGGTAACGATGAGCGGGAGCAGACCCTCAACCAGCTGCTCACCGAGATGGATGGATTTGAGGGCAACAGCGGCATCATCATCATTGCCGCCACCAACCGCCCCGATGTTCTCGATTCGGCCCTGATGCGTCCCGGCCGTTTCGATCGCCAGGTGCAAGTGGATGCCCCCGACATCAAGGGTCGCCTGTCGATCCTGAAGGTGCACAGCCGCAACAAGAAACTGGCCGAAGATGTCTCCCTGGAGATGATTGCCCGCCGCACGCCGGGGTTCACCGGCGCCGACCTCGCCAACCTGCTCAATGAGGCGGCGATCCTCACGGCCCGGCGCCGCAAGGAAGCCACCGGGCTGGCGGAGATCGACGACGCCGTCGATCGGATCATCGCCGGTATGGAGGGCAAGCCCCTGACCGATGGCCGCAGCAAGCGCCTGATCGCTTACCACGAGGTGGGCCACGCTCTGGTGGGCACCCTGGTCAAGCAACACGACCCCGTCCAGAAGGTCACCCTGATCCCCAGAGGGCAGGCCCAGGGACTCACCTGGTTCGCTCCCGACGAGGAGCAGATGCTGGTGAGCCGGGCCCAGCTGCGGGCCCGCATCATGGGGGCCCTCGGAGGTCGGGCGGCTGAGGATGTGGTGTTCGGCCACTCGGAAGTCACCACCGGAGCCGGCGGTGACATCCAGCAGGTGGCCTCGATGGCCCGGCAGATGGTCACCCGCTTCGGCATGAGTGAACTGGGCCCGATGTCCCTGGAGGCCGGCAACCAGGAGGTGTTCCTGGGCCGCGACCTGATGACCCGCAGTGATGTTTCTGATGCCATCGCCCACAAGATCGATGGGGCCGTTCGTCACATCGTGCAAAGCTGCTATGTCGACACCGTCAAGCTGGTGGCCGAGCATCGCGCCTGTATGGACCGGCTGGTGGAGCTGCTGATCGAGAAGGAAAGTCTCGATGGCGATGAGTTCCGCCTGATCGTCTCGGAGTTTGCCGCCATCCCCGACAAGGATCGCTTTTCCCCCCTGCTCACGGCTGCCGATCTGGCCTCCTCCAATCCCCAGGAAGCGGCAGTCGCCGATTCAGCTGAGGCCTCCTGAAGCCGAGAGGCTTCGCCATCACAGCCATGAAAAAGGCCTGCAAGTGCAGGCCTTTTTTTGTAGAGGACGAAATGGGTTGGATTCAACCCACGCACGGGCCAAGACAGCCCATCCGCTTCAGACCGGACGGATGGGGCGCTTTTCGATCACTTTGTCGATGAGGCCATAGGCCATCGCTTCGGCCGGAGACATGAAGAAATCCCGGTCGGTGTCGATCTGGATCTGTTCAAGGTCACGGCCGGTGCGGCTGGCCAGCTCCCGGTTGAGCTTGTCCTTGAGGTAGAGGATCTCATCGGCCTGGATGCGGATGTCGCTGGCCTGGCCGCGGGCTCCACCGAGGGGCTGGTGGATCATGATCCGCGAATGGGTCAGGCTGCTGCGCTTGCCCTTGGCTCCGGCGCAGAGCAGAAAGGCTCCCATGCTGGCGGCGAGGCCCACGCAGACGGTCTGCACATCGGGTTTGATGTGCTGCATGGTGTCGAAGATGCCGAGGCCGTCGTAGACCGAACCTCCCGGTGAATTGACATACAGAAAGATATCCTTCTCAGGATCTTCCGCTTCCAGAAACAGCAGCTGGGCCACCACACGGTTGGCGGACTCCGCGGTCACCGGTTCCCCGAGGAAGATGATCCTCTCCCGCAGCAGGCGGGAATAGATGTCGAAGGCTCTTTCACCGCGACCCGACTCCTCGATGACGATCGGGATCATGGGCTCCAGACAGGCGATTGAGACGATCCTACCCAGCCGCCGATCGGGTTGAGTGGCTGCAGCGCTATGGTCGCAGCAACGAAGAATCCAATCGCGTGAGCGCTGCTCTCACCGTCGCTGACAGCAAACGTGCCTTCCATGGCGCCTTCCCCCATGTCATCGGTCCCCTCTACCGGCGCATGGTCGACGAATTGCTGGTGGAGCTCCACCTGCTGAGCCGTCAGAAGGGCTTCCAGAGTGATCCCCTGTTCGCCGTTGGTCTGGTTCAGGTGTTCGATGGCTTCGCCCGGGGCTACCGCCCCGAGAACCAGAAGGGACCCCTGTTCGAGGCCCTCTGCGCCTCTTCGGGCTATGACGGCCCTGATCTGCGCCGCCAGTGCGCTGAGGCCCTGGCCGCCATGGGACGGCATAGCCAGCAGGACGTGCGTCAGTGGATCGAGGCCCAGGGCGAAGGGGCACCAACACCGGTGGCCACGGCCCTGGCCAGCATCCGCCGACCGGATTTCCACTACTCGCGCCTGATGGCCGTGGGACTGCTCGCTTTGCTGGAGCAGGCCCTCGCCGACGACGCCATGGAACCCCAGGCCCTGCGCCAGCTCGCCCACGACATCGGCGCCTCGATCGGCCTGCTGCGGGACCGGCTCGACAAGGACCTCTCCCTCTACGCCAGCAACCTCGAGAAGATGTCCATGGCCGTCGAGCTCATGGAGGAAACCGTGGCCGCCGAGCGCCGCCGGCGCGAACGGCAGGAGATCACGGGATCACCCGAAGGCGTCCCCTCAGCCAGCTGACCCCACCTGGGCCGGGGGAGGCCTCGATCGCCAGCTGGTCAGCGCGACGCACCAGATCCGGCAGCGGTTCGGGCAGCAGGCCCAGCTGATCCAGGCCCTGGGGGCGCACCCGCAACCACAGGGAACCTGCACCGGGTGCTTCAACACCAGTGGTGCTCATGGTCTGCCAGCGGGCGGGCACCGGTCCGAGGAACAGCAGCAGCTGGGGTGTGGGGCCGCTGTCCCCGATCCAGCGCCAACCGCCGAGCACCACGCCATCCTCCCGGCGCCAGGTGGCCGCCTCGGCCTGGGACGTCGGACTGGCGCCAGGCACGTCCTGCAGGGCCTGGGCCTGCAGGGAACGGGCCAAGCCGAGCAGCAGCTCTCGCCAGGCCTTCCGGTCGGACCCGACCGCCAACTGGAGCTCCAGCGAGGCCTGGAAGGGGCCGCTGGCCTGGGGTTGGAGCCGCAGACGGAACGGGGAACGGCGCAGCAGGGCCAGGCCCTTGGTGTCAATGCCGTAGCGCGCCGCCAGGGGATCCCGGATCAGCTGCCGTGACAGCAACCCGCGGAACAGCTGCTCCAGCGAGGATCCCTGGAGTTCCAGCAGCAGGTCGGTTGGCAGGGGCGGCAGGGAGGTCGCCGCGCCGTCGGGGGCGCTGACGGATCGGGCCGGACCTGCCATCGCGGCACGGTCGGTGGCTTCGCCCCGCCATCGCAGCTCGGAGGACGCCAGCGACAGGGAAAGGCAACCCTCCTGGTAGGCCTCCAGCAGCGGGGCCAGCGGCCCCACCAGGGCTCCGAGACCGGAGGCGTTCCAGAACACCCCCTGACCGCTCTCCAGCCTGGGCAGACAAGCGCTGTACAGTCCGCGCCCGGCCCGCTGATCGGGCCGTAACTGATCCTGCAGCAGGCGCCGTGAGAGGGGATCCGGCGCCACCACCAGCAGGTTCCCCACCCGCAGACCATTGGCCGGCAGGGGCCGCTGGGAGCCGGCACCGGCGTTGTCCTGGACGGCCAGGTAAGCCCCGCCATCGGCATGGGGCCCCCAGAACTGCCACCAGGTGCGGCGTTGCTCCCGCCACAGCCGGGTGGCCGGTGCGTCCCCGAAGCGCTCACGCCAGAGGGCCGGTACAGGCCGATCCGGACTGGCGGCAAAGCTCTGCAGCAGGCTGCTCGCCGCCATGAGCTGCTCCAGCCCCTGGGCCCTGGGCCTGGGCCAGCGCCACAGGGCCAGGCCGGGCAGCAGCAACAGCAGCAACAACGTTGCCGTGGTGGCCGGCAGCGGGGGCAGCGGCAGCCGTGGCAGAGCCGGTGCCACCAGAGAGCGTCGCAGACGATCGAACGGACGGCTCATGCAAACGCCGACAGGGTTCGGCCTGGGTGGGTGATGGGCTGCCCCCGCGATTCCCGAGTCGAACCACCATGGCTGAACCGGGACCGGCCAAGGGCCTCAGGAGCGGGGGCGGCCTTCGGTGGAACGACGGCGGCGGCGGTCACGCCATTCAACGGTGGACAGGTAGATGACACCGACGCTCACGAAAAGGAGCAGAGCCGAGGCCAGACCCGCCAGCAGGGTGGTGGTGGGGAACGCCAGATCAGAAACCGATGCTGTTGTCACCGTTGCGGCCCCACACCACCATGGCGATCGAGAAGGTGAAGATGGCCGCCAGGGCGGACCAACCGAGGGTGATCAACATCGAGCCCGATTCAAGGGTGAGCGCATGTTACCTACGCTGGTGACCGGCAGCCGCTGCAGGCCCCATGGTCGTCGCTCCATCCCGAAGTCCCGCCCAGGCAGGGCAGCGCCTCCAGGAGCGCTATCCCAACGTGAACGTGATCGTCCTTGACGACGACGTCAACACCTTCCAGCACGTGGTGGACGCCCTGGTGCGGCACCTGCCCGGCATGCAGCCCGATCAGGCCTGGACCCTGGCCCACCGGATCGATGGGGAGGGATCGGCGGTGGTCTGGAGCGGTCCCCTGGAGCAGGGGGAGCTCTATCACCAGTTGCTCAGCGCCGAGGGACTGACCATGGCACCGCTCGGCCAGGGCTGAGGAACGGCCATGGCCCGGCTTGTCATCACGCACAGCACCTACGTCGAGGGCCTCATCCCCCTGCTGCGGCGGCTGGCCACCGTGCCGGACATCGACACGATCACGCCGGCGGTGATCTCTCGGGTGAAGGGCCGCAGCATCGGTCTGCGGCTGCGGGTGTCGAGCCCGATCACCGGTGGCCACAAGCTGCTGGCCCGGAGAGGCAGCACGGCTCAGGAGGTCTTCGTGGTCACTCGCCTGAGCCGGGATCAGCTGCAGGAGGCACTGGATCGGCTGACGAACTGAGCAGGCTGGTGGGGGCGACCCGCTCGTAGACCGCCGGGGTGCAGAAGCGGCCGTAGGCGCCACCCTCCCGGAACCAGCTCACCCCTTCCACTTCCTGCAGATCATGGGGCCGCAGTCCCCAGCGTCGCTCCAGGTAGGCGGCCGCAGCCACCGCATCGAAGCAGGGTTGGCCCCAGGCCACCACCGCCAGGGCCAGGGCCCGGATGCGTACAGCACCGGCCGGACTCTCCTGGATGTCCTCCTCCAGCAGAAAGGTGCGGAACTCGCTCTGGCTCTCCCCTTCCAGGGGGTACTTCTGCAGATAAAGAGCCCGGGCACGGGGGAAGACGGGGCCCGGGGCACGGGCCAGCAGACGCTCGAAAGACGACTGGAAGCTCGGAAGCTCGCTGATCACGGCGGCCCATGGACGTTCCACCAGCATGCCTGCCGGATGAGCCCGCCATGATGCGGGTCCCCAGCCCCATTCCCATGGCCTTCACCCCTGAGGACCTCGCCGGAGCCCTGCGTTGGCGCTACGCCACGAAGAGTTTCAAGGCCGGAGCCAGGATTCCGTCAGCCACCTGGTCGGCCCTGGAGGACGCTTTGGTGCAGAGCCCTTCCAGCTACGGGCTTCAACCCTGGAAGTTCCTTGTGATCGAGGACCCATCCCTGCGTTCGTCCCTGAAACCCCACTCCTGGGACCAATCACAGATCACGGACTGCTCCCACCTGGTGGTGTTTCTGGCGCGCCGCACGATTGAGGCGGCCGATCTGGATCGGCTGATCCAGGCCACGGCCGACGCCAGGGGCCTGAACCCGGAACAACTGGCCCCCTATCGGGGAATGATGGAAAAAGATCTGATCGATGGTCCCCGCAGCGCGGTGATCGATCGCTGGGCCAGCAATCAGGTGTACATCGCCCTCGGCACCTTTCTGACGGCGGCGGCGCTGCTGTCTGTGGACACCTGCCCGATCGAAGGCTTTTCTCCCGCCGATTACGACAGCATTCTCGAGCTTGAGAGCAGCCCCTACCGGAGTTGCGTGGTCTGCGCAGCGGGCTACCGCGACCCCGAGGACCGCTATGCAGCCCTCGCAAAGGTGCGCTACGCGCCGGGGGATCTGATCGAGACGATCTGATCAGAACCCGTGGATTGATGCAGAAAGGGGTGGACCGCCGTGCCGTCTTGCCCCAGTGTTCGACCTGGAGACTTGGACTGCCAGCAGGGACCAAGGCGGGTACTCCAGAAGAGCGGTTTACCGGGTAGAGTGGTCATGACATTTGGATCTGACAGGGAGGTTCGTTGTGCCACGGGACATCCTCACGAACCTTGGACAGGTCCTGGCTCAATAAGGGGAGACCTCCCATGGCCAGCGTCATCACCCGATCAGGCAGGGCAGGCTTCTACGCCCGAATCGCCGTACCACGTGATCTGTGGTCTCAGCACTCCAGCCACTCTGTCCTGAAGAAACTCTGTGCACAAAACCGGCGGGCAGCTGAATTGGAGGCAAGGGCCTTGCAGGTGGAGCATGACCGTCAGTTCCATCAGCAACGACAGGAGAGCCTGCCAGGAGCCTCTACAGACCGCCTCTGGGGAATCCAGCGGATGCTTGACGCCAATCCCATCAAGAAGCTGTCGGAGGACCACGAGAGCATTATCCAAGGCCTGGTCATTGACGCCCTTCACCTCGATGACCGTGGGGAGCCGGATCAAGAGGGGCAGCGGGTCTGGAGGTCATATGAAGCCTGGAAAGAAGCTCATGAGCCCTTCAGGACCTGGATCAACCGTCGGGTTCAGGCAGAGCACACCCGAGTAACGACCATCTCAAATTGGAATCTGTACCTCGGTCGGCTTGCGAAGTGGGCAGGGACAGATCAGCTTGGTGGACTGACCAGAAAAGAGGCAATCGCCTTCAAGGAGTACCTGCTTGAACAGGTGAGCCCAAAGACAGGTAAGAAGTACAGCGGGTCATATGTGCGAAATCACCTCAAATGCTTTGTCGGATTCTGGAGCTGGGGACACGCTCATGAACAGGTCAAGCACCAAGGGATCTGGGATGGGCTGGGCCGGGGCATCAAAGAAGAGCACTCAGACAGGGAGCTTCCCGACTTCAGCAAGGCGGACCGGCTGGCTTCAGATGACCTTCGCTACCAACTCCAGCGGTTTACCGGGGCGAGATCGAATGAGGTGAACGGCCTGAGGTGGGAAGACATCGATCTGGAGACCAATACCGTTCGGTTTGTCGAGTGGAGGGATGGTGAAGTCTTCCGTCACCTAAAGGGGGGTAGGAAAGACGAGAGAACAGTGCCTCTTCACCCACGATGCAGGGGGCATGTCCTCGGGTTGAAGGGAAGCATCAAGGGATCACCTTCAGGGCCAATTTGGCCAGCCGCCTACAAACCTTCAAGGCAGACTTGGGGTGACACCTGGGCGGGTGAAATGCCACGACGATACGGAGTCCACAGCCATGATCTTCGGCGAAGGGTCGTAACACAACTCAGTCTTCGACACAGTCCATTCATCACCTACGCCATCACCCGACATGCAGTACCTGGAATGTCGCGGGTCGTGATGGGGTATACGTTGCCGAACATGGGGCAGCTCAGAGAAGTTCTCGAGTCTCTGGAGTAGCAGAGACTGCAGAAGGTGCTGTAAAGATCTCCTCTATCGATCATGCTGAACTGAAGGTTCCAACATTCGCCACGAAGGAGCAGGCAAGGGACTTGAGAGACTACTTACTCTCCAAGCGTCTTGCGAACTCTACAAACTCTACGCGCATCAATTATCTGTCAGGACTGTGGTCGGTGATGATAGATGAAGACTGGACATCCGAGAACATCTGGCAAGGTGTCACAAAAAGGATGAAGCCAGAAGTGGTTCAGAAACAAGTGATTGTGATCGAACCCGTTGATACGGCTGCAGAGTTGAAGCTCAGTGGCGACCAAAGGCTCCTCTACCAACTGCTTCGCTACAGCGGGATGAGGCTTGCTGAGGCGGCTGGTCTGAGATTCGAGGACATTCAGGATGGGGTGATCCACGTACGACCACATGAAACAAGGACGCTGAAGACCAGCCAGTCAGCCAGACAGATCCCACTACATCCAAAGTTGCAAGAACTGCCATGGACGGGTACAGGCGTGATCATGCCTTCCTTCTACAACGAGAGGACAAGCCGCTGGGGCTCAGGAATAGCGTGGTCAAGGCTGATCGGAGTTGCTCCCAAAGACTTGAGGGATCATGCGAAGCAGCGAATGAGGGAGGCTGGAATCGACATGTCCGTCAGCAGGGCGATCATGGGACACAAGCCGTTGAATGTCGGTGAGGCGTATGGAGCGATTTCGATGGAGTTGAAGAGGAAGGCAATTGAGGTGTTGTAGCGGGTGAGAGTTGAAAAGCCACCAATGGCACCCCCCCCCCAGCGGGACCTGATACCACCCCTTCCCAATAAGACGTACTTCAACTAGGTAAGACCTACTCAAGAAGTCAGTCACCACAGCGGGTTTAGGGCCGTCTGAGAGGAGGCTTGGGCCACACCTTGGGCCACGCTCCCTGACCCATTGGCATGAACGTCTGTGGTCCTGCGCTGGAAAGCCAGACCGCTTCAAGCCGAAAGACGAAGACATCGGCATTCGCAAGGTCATCGCCTTGGAGAAGGGAGGGGTGAGTTACCTGAGCAAGGCATCAACGAGAATCAGACCATGGTGGGCCAGGCCATCATCGAGGGGCATGCGCTGCTGAACCACCACAGCGCGGGTGATTGTGAAGCTGGCTGCTGCAAGAGTGAAGCGCTGGGGTGTAGACGCAATGTCGGGCACAGACAAGGACAAAGAACCACTTGACATAGGGAAGAGGCACATACACGTCCCAGTAATCGTGCCGAAGACGAACCAACGAACAATCGGCGGAGCTGCGCAGCCCTGTATGACACTCACATCATGAAGAGGCCTATGCGGAGAACTTCAACGCTGGGTGGGTGGCCTACTGCGGCAGCACCTCTACGTTGTCAGAGACGTTTAACGGAAGGCAATAGCTGCTCTGATTACGGGTGATTTCGTAGTAGCCCCTACACCATGACATCCCTAGGAAAAGAGCAGGAATGTGGTTGCCCGACAAGAAACACGGGATTATGAGGGCCAGAACAAGAAGCTTGCTTTTGGCGGCTGCCACCAAGGTACCACCGCAATGAGACTGATCTGACAGTCATGCACTCAAGGCCAAGCGCATTTAATCAGCCGAGGAGGCGGTTGAAAAGACTTCTACGGATCAAACCAATGAAAAGCTGGGCGAGTCCGGTAAACTGCAAGTCGAGTTGGGCATCGCCACACAGGACACAAAAGATGCAAGACATATGTGGACCGGCAATGCTGGATGCCCCCAAAGACGACAAGTATCATATATTGTCATGGCAATCAATACCAATTACCAGCATCATAGAGAAAGTCACTAGAGATCGAGAGACTGCTGCGCATAGTGCGCCTCGCCAAGCCTCACAGGGAAGGTGGGAGGTAACAACAGGAATTAGACCGGTAGATTTATACGTGTACCTAAAAGCAAGATTCGGTGAGCCAAATGGGATAACAATGATTTCCAAAAATCATGATGATAGCGACAACCTGATTCATTGGCACTATTCAGTTGAGTGCGGTCTCGGGAGCATCGACTTCCTTTGCTGGTCATTTCGGCTAGAAATATGGTACCCAGGTGTGCCTGTCTTCGCCGATCCGAATGATTTCCTATTAGCCATCAAACAGGATTTCCAACGAGTCGCTTCATCGATGAAGGAAGTTCGCAAGGGGCTTGAAAGGTGGAAGGTATTTCTAAATCCATACTTCAGGCTAAAGACAATGATTGAATCACAACTTCAGGAGTTGGAGGATCTTAAGCTCGGAGATTTAGAAGAGCCCAGTCAGCCACGAACTGAAGAAGAGGTCGAATCCTTCAGGGAAGTATTTTCCAAGGCAGCAATCAACTTTTCCAAAGCAGCGCAGATTTCACTAGGGGTCAGAATGCTTGCACCGGTTTGGGCGGAATCGTTTGTGAATCTATTGATATTTGCGATGGCAAGGCCAGAGGTAAGGAGTGACAAAAGGCTGTACGAGGGAATTGTTCGGCAGAATATTGACGTTCGCATCAGGGGACTACACTTATACTGCACTGGCTTCGCAAGCCATGTTAAATACGATGAATGGGACGCATGCAAGCGATTTCATACAATGATGAACGGACGAAATGATTTACTGCATGGCAATGTGGATCCCGAGTTTACCACCTTTGATGAACTGTTTTTTGAAAAGAAGACACCTCTATTTATCGAATTTAAGGACTTCTCTTTTTTGTCATACAAAGCATCGCTACTGAAAGCTTCGCCCGAGCAGGCTCTTGAAGACTATCAGATTGTCCAAGACCTAGCCTCTCACGTTTTACTCTGCATCGAGAACAAGCCAAGGGAAGAAATCGTCCGTCTTGTCCTTACAAGGGATTTAGGATGGGATGAAAACAGGCAACGGGTCGGCATCCTCTTCCCCAGCCACATGGTTGATGCAGCGTTTAGTTTCGGTTCAAGCAGTTAACTCGTTTTATGCATGCTTAACAACCCACTTCTGAGGTAGAGAGCCATAGGATCTTATCAAGAGCCAAAAGACCCCTAAAGGGTATTCACCTGGCCGCCGCTAAGTGGCAGCGTTGTACCTCATGAAATCCCTCGTTCTCCGCATCACGACCTCTGTCCTGCAGACCGCGCTGTCCCGTCCGTGCGAGAGCCGTATCCCAAGGTCAGGAAGACGAGGAGCTGCTGTCAATTGCTTCGTAACCACGATTGACAAAGAAGATGATCCATATTTGATGGTGCAGTGACTTGAAGATGGCCGCATCGCCTGCATTAATTGGGATGGCCACAGCTACTCCACACGGTGCGACTTTGCCCTCACTGACTTCGGCCCTAAAGACTTCACCATCACGCACTACGACGGTCTTTCAGAGATTAGATACACCGGCATCTTCGACTTCATTGTCAATAGGACTACGCGCTGGCCCTATATCTCGAATCATACGATTCACATCCTCTCCCGCTTTGACCAGTACCTCTTCAACAAGAAGAAGCTTGTCTCTAAGGAGCGGATGAGCCTTTTGAAAGTGCTGGTCAACGCAGCGCTCGACGGTCGGAACGAGCATGAACCACTGGATCTGATGACTTCGCTGTACTCAATTAAATGGTTCTCGCACCCACAGGGAAAACAAGTGCAGGAGAGACTGAAGTTCTACCTTGAGTCGTTGGTGGACACTGGTGAACTGCGAAAGGTAAAGTGCAAATACGTAGTCACTGGCCTAGCGCTCCGCGCAATAGAAGAATATGAAGAGGAGGAGCGTAAACACACTGAAAACGTCAAGATTCAGCGTTGGGCCTACTGGGTAGCAATCTCCATCGCGGCTCTGACTGTCGTTCAGGCTGGTCTAATCAAGCTTCCGCCAATTCTTGACTACACGCCCTCAAAGGCAACCGAAGCGCGGTGCACATGAGGCCTGGAAACCAGATACAGAAGACGTGAGTAGGAACATTTTTTGGCACCCCAATAGCCCTGCCAGCTTATTATCTTGAGCGATTTGCCCAAAACCACTCAGACCGATCGAGTGTTGGTTGCGGTGTAGCGCACGGTGTGCTGATTGATGCGGTGCCGAAGGTGGTCATGAATGAGTCGGGTGTCTGCACCTTGTTCGGCGAGAGCAATCCAAGTCCCAAAACCACCCCTGAGACCTTGGGAAAAGAGCAGGCCATGGGGCGCCCACCCTCCTGGGGGTAGAGCGTCTCCTGAGGGCCACCAGTGAAGACCGGAACATGCTCGACGGTGAGGGTGTCGATGCGTTCGACGGGCCAGCCATCGGGATCGAAGTGCCAGAGGTAGCGGGGCATGGTGATGGTGGTGTGGCGACTGGGTACAGGGTCCCCGGTGGCGGACACTGGCACCGAAAATGCTGAGACCTTCAGCTCCACCAGATGCGACTCACTGCACTGATTGCCGCAGCGGTCTTCGGTCTTACCTTGGCTCCACTATCAGCAGAAGCGGCCACTGTCATCTCAGTCGGTGATGGGGACACCCTCCGCGTCAAGGAAGCTGGCCGGAAGATCACGATCCGGGTGGCCTGCATCGATGCCCCTGAGATGGCACAGTCCCCCTACGGGCAGCATGCAAGGCAGGCGCTCCAGCAGCTGCTTCAGGTCGGTTCCACGGTCACCCTGAAGGTGCAGACGAAGGATCGCTACGGAAGGACTGTGGCTGAGGTGTTCGCTCAGAACGGAGCCAACGCAGGGCTGACCCTGGTTCAGCAAGGCAACGCCTTCGCATACCGCCAGTACCTGAAGCTGTGCGACGAGTGGGCTTACCTGGATCGGGAGAAGCTGGCTGAGCGCTACCGGCTTGGTGTCTGGAGATCTGCCGGGGGGATTGAGCGCCCATGGAATTTCAGAACTGCCCGGCGTGGAGCACAGAGCCAGCCAGTAGCCAGACCACAGCGACCAGTGAACCTCACGATCATCAATGGTGGATCGAGGCCAAGCTCAGGCAGGCGGTGGTACTGCAGAAACGTGGGGTCTTGGGAGCATGCTCAGCAGCTGCTGAGGGAGGGGCATACCTATTTGGATGGGGATGGCGATGGAGAGGCTTGCGAAGCGTTGAGGTGAACTGACGACCACAAGAATTTCAGGCAGTTCCAAGCCGTCGGGTCTTCTGTGAATAGAAGGTTATGAACCAAGAATCAAACACTTGGTGTGAGCTGGTCGATGAATCCAACGAAGCAAGCAAGCCGAGTCTTGCCAATCCAGGCAGCTCTACTTCACTTCTTGAAAGGACGTCAGATCACCCACATGCTGACTTGGATATTCCTGGGGATTGCAAGCCAAACTCATGACCTGCAACCACGAAAGCAAAGATCAATTGAACAATGATATGCAGAGTTGATGCCGACGTTCCGTTTTGGATTGTATCGGGTATAGTGACGGCCTAGAAGTCAAGCCCTTATCGGTAGCAATGGAAAACATTCCGATGGCATTAAAAGACCTCGCTGCCGCTTTCAACTTAACGAAACAGTCGAAGATTATTGGCAAGCCTGAAAGCGGTCTACCTAACGAGTTTGCAAAGGCAGGCCTAGATGCACGGCTAATACCCATCTCTCTACGATACTGCTCATTTGAATCCGCATTAAATCGGCAAGAATCCGCACGTTACTACTTTGGTATTGGGATCACGCCAACGATTGTCGGATTCATCTTTGTGCTCGCGACTAATTCATGGCTACGTTTCGCGAACAACTTGGGAATTAGTGTCATGCTGATTGGGTTGTTCTTTATTGCTAAAGGGACTATGCATCTACTGAAGATAGATATAAAGGCTTTGGATACATCAGGCCTACCTTACCAGTGGACCTCCTTGTTGACGAGCGAAGAGCTTATCAATAAAGAACGCGCCAAACGGATGACGAGAAGTACCGTCCTGTTTTGGGCAAAGGCGTACGGCGTCGTTACAGGGTTCGCCACTTTCATTGTGGTCCTTAACGCCGCAGGTCCAGAGCCAGAATTGATATTTATGCTCTTACCAGCTGTCATTGCTGGAAGTGCAACCTGGCTTGGTTCATTATTTGTTATGCGCAAGGCTATTGACCGACCAATCGACCCGTACACACCTCAATTGCCAACCAAGACCAGTCCATATAGAGAAAGCTACTCAATCCCGATGAGTACAACGGAAGAATATCTCAAGTCCGAATCCCAAATAGTGACATCCAAGCTGGCAGACCCAAGCTGGGTGTGGACAACTACTGGAGGCCCAGTCAATATGACTGGGAACGAGGGATTAGTCTACATCGCAGAAGAGGGTATTGTCTTCTTGCCAGCAGATCCGGATAGTCAAGGTTCACTAGGAAAGGAGATATCGGCCAAGGCTGTTGCGACTCTAGCTGGTCAAATAGTGCCAGTTTTGGGTGAGGTTATGGGTGGTTTTTCAAAGTCTGATGATGACAGACCACTAGTGCTTGAAAGATTTACATCAGAAAGCTTGAAGAATCCCGCACACTTCACAATTCCTTGGAGGCGGCTAGTGAAGGCCAGCTCTGATACATCAACAAACAGGATTACTGTAGTGAGGCAGGAAGTTGATGGCTCAGAGACACCATACTTCTTTGAGCTTGCCGGGCATCCGCAATTTCCCAGAGAATTAATGGTTCAAAGATTTGAGAAAGAAGTCAGAGACGCAAGAATGGCAGTAGAATTTCCCATCATGTTCAAGCACAGAGAAGAGCTGATGCCCAAGTACCGAGAGATATATGGAGATCGTCTTGAAGATTACATTCACTCAGTCACCAGGGAAGCATATGCTCGTTCGGCAAGGGATCTCAAACTGGACCCGTCTCTACTCCACAAGCGCATTAAGGAAGAACTAAAGCAAGTCATCCCACACTTTGCCGAGATTGAGATCCTCAATGAGCGTTACCCAACCCTGTTCTGAGGGTCCAGAGAGTTTCAGTCGGTTGTCATTCTCGCCAATTAGGAAACTGCTGTTTGGCATCTCTTTATGCAGTGAGACACCCACTAAACGATCGCATACTCCATCATTCTTAACTGATGAACTCGTCCAACCAGCTCGAATCCAACCATCTTGAAGCGCTCAAATTAGTTAGAGATTGGAGTAGTGGCCTGATTATTGTCGAGAGTGCGGCGATCGGCGTAATTGGGAGTCTGCTACGACAGTCGCCCACCGGCTGGTACGGCTTGCTGACCGCGCTCCTATTAGTGTCATTGGTAGGTTCAATATGGGTAGGTGCAGTTTGGGTTGTTGGGACAATCCCATCCATTGCTGAGAAGCTGCCCACGCTGTTGCAGGTAGAGCCACAATTAAGTATCTATGAACAGAAAGGTGGACTCAAGGGAGAGCATCCCTCTCTAGGAACCCAGTGCCGTCTTCAGATCAGATTATTTCTGCTGAGCTTAGTGCTGTTTAGCTTGTTCGTCTTCTTTGCTCCTCCTGAAACCAAGTAGCCTCTGACTCAGACGGTGTTGAGCGTGAAGCCAACGATGAATCCCCTAAGAGTATGGTGTCTTGGGATTCAGGAGAGATATCAACCTCCCACCGAGGTGGGGCACCAACCCTGAAAAGTGGACACCCACTCAATGATTTAAGCGCCGCACCCATATTCCAAAGTCAACCCCCGAGATCCCTCTGAATACAGACGCTAACTAGCTAGACAATAATGAAATAATTTGATAGAGTGTGTCAGTTCACAGACAAAGTTCTACTGAGAATCAAGAGATAAGAGGAATAGGATTCTACTGGTCCTAGGATAGTCGCTACGTTGACATCATCCTGGCAGAGGAGCTTTGGAGGGCTCTCGAGTATGAAGAGGTGTACGTGCCAACCTCCAGCGAAGGATGAGAGGCCTAGTTCAGACCTAGACCGCATCCTGGGTTGGTATGGCATTGTAAGATGTCACCGCGCACTTGGAAGTCGAACTCCCCAAGAGTTAGTCAGTGGAAATAGCTCCTATCATCCCGTCCAAGGTTAACTGTGCATGCCCTAGCAAGAGGTGCAGTCACCGAAGTAGGTCTCAGGTCGTTGAAAAGGGGTATTGAGCCGCGGCTTTGGCCACGCTTCATGAATCCAGTGGTGATAGTCGGATAGGCGAAAGCAAAACGATTGCAGCTAGCGCCAAAAGCCAAGAAGTAGTGAGTACAGTTCATTAGGATACTGGATCATTCAGCAGATCAGGACTTTTCGACAAACAAACCCAGACCCAAGGATGAAGATTGAAGGCGTAGTGCATACCATATGACCCGACGTTAGAAGGTCTGAAGATATACTGCTTCGCGACAAGACCACCAACAACACCATCAGAAATCGGGAAGATGAGTGTGGTTGTATCTTCGATAAGATATCGCTTTAAAAGAGCTCGTTCTGGTGGGCTCAGATATGCGAATGAAGCCCTTCTCCCAGCCGCTAGTCGCCACTCTGAATAGAGGGCAAGTCCTTTCCTGTATGCCGTGACCATACACTTTGAAAGGAGCATGGCCGCACTCAAGACGAACAGGCCTCCAATCCAACCTCGATAAAGAATAACCAACGAAGACAAGCCAAGCTGCACAAGAAGGATCTTTGGCGAGAATGCCAATAGCGCTGAAGCTATGAAGATGCCAAGCAAGACTTGGGGACTAAGCTTGAGAAATGGAAGGAGCTTAGATGGATCCATTCATGCCAACCAATGATCAAGAAAAGGAGATCGTTAATAAGCCTGTAAGGTGATGGGGAGATACAGCTGTCTTCCCATAGTCGACCCTCCGAAGCTAGCAAGCCACGAGAATAGGAATCCTTTTAGCACGCAAACCTGGTAAACGCAATATCGATGGCAAAAAGGCCAATTACTAGACCCTGTCAATATGTAGTCATGCATTAGCAAGAGATAAGCGGCTGAGGCATAGTTCTCTTGAGCCAATAGTCCCAAGATGTAGAAGGTAGTTCTCACTTGGCTGATAACGTGAATGACAAGCCAGAATGCCAGCTCAACCCTCCTCCAGCTCCTCCTTCAACGCCATCACAGCCGCAAAGATCGGAGCCCAACGTTCAAGCACTTCTTCCCGTTCAGGGGTGCTCGGTTCAGTGGCTCGGCCTTCCTCTGTCAAGGCGTCCAGCTGCTGCTTAAGTTCAGCGAGTCGGGCAGCTCGGTCGTTGGTGGTCATGAGCTACATGTACGACTGCGACAGGAGCAGGAATCTTCCTCTACCAGCTGAAAGTAATAAAACCGTGGTGAGTCGAGGTGAATCATGCAGCTTCTACTGACCAATCCTCTGAAAGCGTCTCAGCCTGCACCAACACCAGATCCACGGCAGCTGCCTCTTGATCGGGTGGATACTTGTACCACTTAAGCAGGGCCTTGATCAGATTCCTGAGCCGAGCACGGACGTTCTCCTTGTGCTGGCAGTCAATGGAGAGATTTCGACGTAGCTTCTCCGCAAGCTCCCGAGCCATCGCCGTCAACACCTCGTCCCCCATCAGGTCATGAGCTGACTGGTTGTTGGCCAAGGCATCATAGAAAGCAAGTTCAGCAGGGGAAAGGCCTAGTGAATCTGCTTTCACTGCATCCTCACGGAACTGCTTTGCCATCGAAATGAGTTCAGCGATGACGGCAGATGCCTCGATCGAGCGATTGGAATACTTGGTCAAGGATGCCTTGAGCATCTCACTGAACTTCTTCGACTGAACCACATTCGTCTTGAACCGGGTCTGTACCTCCTCCTTGAGGAGACGTTGCAGCAGTTCAACGGCAAGGCTTTTCAGAGGGATCTTGGCGACCTCAGCCAGAAACATATCCGAGAGAATGCTGATGTCTTGTTTCTCCAGCCCTGCCACCTTGAAGACATCGGTGATCCCTCCACCAACCAGAGCGTCAGAGAGGAGCTGCTTCAGAGCAAAGTCATTATTCTTTGGTGCTCGACCATCGCCGCTATCATCAGCTCCCGTCACTAGGGGGGCACGGATAGCCTGAAGGAAGGCAATCTCATCCGTGAAGACAATTGCCTTATCCAAGGTGCCACAGAGGGCAAAGGCCTTGGTGATATTCAGAACCACATCACAAAACCGCTTGCGTCCATCCGGCAGCTCAATGATGTGGTCGAGGCAAACCGCCAAGAGTGCCATGGCCTTGGTGGGTTCCCGAAAGCCACTCCAGTCGATCGGGTGAAGCATGTCGTTGGCGACCTGGAGCTTCTCTTGGAGGATTCGATAGGCAACGTCTGTGTCGATGGTGGGTCGACCCTTGCCCTTTGAAGCCGTGTAGGTGGCCAGTGCCTCCTTGAGCTGAGGAGCATCGTCTTGTCTCCCAGCGCTGCAGTAATCCCAGCCGACAGGGCGTCGATCACCGCTGAGTCAGAGAGGTCGAACCGCTGAGGGATGGCGTAGATTTGCTCGTCTTTTGAGGGGGTCCACTCGCCGCGGGTCACAGCGGCAGGGCTGATCCGTTCTAGTGAGGAAGCTGGGGACACGAGCCAGTGCCTCTCTGATGGTCATCCCGACTGGCTCTTTCGACTGGCACTTGCCGATCACACCCTGGCTGACCTGGGGACGCCGCGCTGCTGCAGGAACCCGGCTCGGCCCTTCCTGACGATGCTGCCATGCTTCCTGGACGCCACCTCAGACCCCCCTTGAGCAACGAGCTTGGGCCACGCCGGGAGGGCAACTTCCCAGTTCCCTTGCGGGATCTGGTAACTGTCCGGCAAGACGTACTTCAACTAGGTAAGCCCTACCGGAGATGTCAGTCACTGCAAGGTTTTGAGCCTGTCAGCGAGGAGGCCTGGGCCACACCTAGGGCCACGCCCTGCCAGCGTGGTGGACTCATCCGACTCCTCACACCAGCCAATTGCTTCTCAGAAGCCTTCGGCTAGACGGCCCGTTTTGTCGACCCATTGGCCTGCTCCATCAAGACCCAGGTGGATGGAAAAGGTTGGGATTGAGAGGCGTCAACTGTCCTGGCAGAGGGGGCCCCGCGTCTTCCATCGCCATGGCAGGGATCACACACTGGGACAACCAACGTGTCTATCGATACCGAAGCAGTGGCCCGCAAGCTATATTCTTGGTGAGAAATACATGATTTTAGCGTGAAATCAGTTGTCTCTGGAGCGACCATCGCCGCCCTTGGCTTTGCGACAGTCTCCATGCTGGCTCCACAGGCAGCATCAGCTCTCGACTTCACCTTCTCCTTTGGGACCGAGCTATCGGGACTCATCACCGGCTTAGTTGACAATGAAACAAACCGATGCAACAGCGGGAGCACGATTGGATGTTCTGTAAGTGTGTCGACGGGGTTGGCAAATGGTGGAACTAACAATGCAAATGGGATCACAGGAGCAGGGCCATATACACCCGCCGGAGTCGGAGACGAATCGGGGTTTACAGTCATCGACGGTGTCATTACGGAAGCGACCTGGTTTGGGGTTAGCAGTTCCGGACCGCTCTACCTCCTCAACTTTTCATCTATTGGCGGCTCTTCTCTAAGCTTTGGCGTGTTTCAGGAGGCCTTTTGCGTTGTTGATAGATGTATCGATAGTGGCATTGTCCAATTTAGCGCAATTACAACCCCTACGCCCAGCGTCCCAAGCGTCCCCGCCCCCCTGCCTGTGCTCGGCGCTGCCGCTGCCTTCGGCTACAGCCGCAAGCTGAGGAAGCGCATCAAGAGCAGCAAAATGCCGGTCACCAGCGCTATCAACTGAACCAGGGTCATCCCTTCCTTCACTCGGATTTCCGGCTGACGGACAAGGTGCCACCTCCCCCTTACAGGTGCTCCTGATCGTTGGCCTAGCGGTCCCTAAAAGCGTTGTCCGCTTTGATTGTCCTTGGTCCCTGGTGGTGACGCTGGCTGGCCATTGGATGGATCGACAAGTTGTGCCTATTCGTCACCATCCAGCTCCTCCTTCAACGCCATCACAGCCGCATAGATAGGAGCCCAACGCTCAAGCACTGCTGCCCGTACAGGTGTATTCGGCTCAGTGGCTCTGCCCTCTTCGGACAAGGCGTCCAGCTGCTTCTGAAGTTCAGCTAGGCGGGTAGTGCGGTCGTCAGCGTCCGTCATGGGGACTCAGGAGTCATCGGAATGGTTGCTGGTAGGGGGTTCTCAAGTAGTCACCGCTCACGATCATGGCGTGGTCGAAGGTTGCAACAGCCATGCCGGTCTAGAAGTCGTTTATCCCCTAAGCGATGGAATGGCCCTCCACCAATGAATGTGGGGAGAACCCTTGATCACACAAAACCAAAGCAGGAAGTGAACAAGCTTTGGTGCTGGAAGACGCTGGAAGCAACCAGTTGCTCTCCGCCAAATCATCAGTACAGTGGAAACCTCAAGACGGTTGGCAAGTCAACTCCTTACTGCTTCGCGCCATGCCTCAACACAGCATTCGGTTTGCTGTCAGATCTCATGATGGGGCCACAACAGATATCTGGAATTGCTGGACAAGCGTAGGAAGAGGCAAGAAAGACGTGTACCTTACTAGCCGTCCGCTTGGACATGCGATGAAACTCAGTCTGCATCAAAGCGGTCGATGGCACGTTAGCTTTCATCGAGACAAGCTAGAGAAGTTGTTTCCACCGAACGCCATACCGACTTCCCGGTTCCTTGGTGTTTGGGACCGACGAGATGCCACCACAGAACCATTGACTCTGGCTGCACGGGTTTGCTTTCCTTGGACGAGCCCATCGTCTCCGCCTCGTGACGCACCAGAGTCAACTCACTGGATTCAATGTGCTCCAGATGGGGAAATGGTCGAGGTCACCATCTTCCTTTTCAATGTGTTGGTGGTCGAGGATTCCTGGTTCGGCAGGGGTGCCATGGGAACCCAGCTTGTTGGAAAGATGCCACTTGATTGAGGGTGGCAAGTGGTAATCGTGTTCCGTTACGCAGAGAATGAACTCGAAGGATTCTCGAAGTCGGGGAGCGGCGGCTTCGTTAGAGGAAAGACAAGAGTAGATCTTGATGAAGCCAACCGGATGGTCGTCTGGGGAGAGTCTCCTGATGGCTCGGTGACATTCATTGAAAGTCGATTCTGTTCCCAGCACAGACCTAAAGACGAAGCCAGCAAAGGGTAACTTCCCAAGTCTGGCTTGAGCATGGTCAGGCCACTACGCCGCAAAGCGGTTACAAGTGCAGAAGATCAGGAATGATCATTCCGCTTTCACATTCCTAGTGGAAGAGACCACATGAAGACATTCGCCGTGTGCTCACGGCTACACACTGAAACATGAACCAGCCAGTGGTTGAGCTTCGTATCCACCAAGTCCCTCAAGGTCTGTTTCGGTTTCATTCCGTCAACACAGCTGGAACCAAAGCGAGCTATAAAAGAACCCTTTGGTCAATCTGGTCATGGTCGTTTTAGTTCTGAGTATTGCAGCTTTCGCTTCCTTGGTCTGGGCAATGGTAGCCCAGCACAAGCTAAAGCGGATGAGAAAGAAGTTTGCTCCAATTGTAGATGTACAACGGGAAGCAGCCAATATGCGAGATGGAACGCAGCAAATGGAAGCCGCCTCAAGAAAGATGGCAGAGTCCATCATTGCCAAAGCGAAGGTTGAGGCAACAGAGATAAAACACCAGGCCAAGAAGGATCTAGTCGATATTGAGCAAGAGAAGCTTCAAGCGCTGAATCGAATCGCAGAGATAGAAAATGAGCGCAAAGGCAAGGCACTCGAACTCAATGCAATCAAGAGGTCGCTAAGCCTCCTTCAGGATGACAGCCTACTAATGCAGGTTGGCTACATCGAACCTGACTATGAGTTCAGCGATCTTCCGGCCTATGAAACTGCACTTGCCGAGCTAAGAGCAGAGCAAAAGAGAATGTTGCTTCTAGATGGCAGCAGTGGGGATAGAGGAGCAGCTGCATTTTGTTCTAAGGAAATCTCATTCGATGGATCAGTATCAAAGGGGAAAGCGATGCTGAAGAAGGTTCTGAGGCTAATGCTCCGAGCCTTCAACGGTGAGTGTGATGCGTTTATTGCGCGAGTTACATACAAAAACATCGGCCAGATGGAGAAGAGAATCGATAACAGCTTTGATCAGATTGGAAAGCTTGCCGAGTTGTGGCATTGTCATCTTTCCAAGAAATATCTAGAGAATCGCTTGCGAGAGCTGAGGCTGGTGTTTACTTACGAGGAGGCAAAGCAGAGAGAACGTGAGGAGCAAGCGCTGATACGCGCCCAAATGAAGGATGAAGAAAGGGCCTTGAGAGAATTGGAGAAAGCAAGAAGCGATGCAGAACGGGAAGAGGAGAAGTACAGAGAGTTGCTGAACAAAGCCAAGGCAGAGGCTGCGGCTTCAACCTTGGATGACCGCTCAGCTCTCGAGGAAAAGATTGCCATTCTCGAAGCGACTGTCGCGGCAGCCGAAGAAGCGAAGCAAAGAGCTATCAGCCAAGCGCAGCTAACTCGGTCAGGCCACGTCTACATCATAAGTAATGTTGGGAGCTTCGGAGAGCATGTCTATAAGATTGGTATGACAAGAAGGCGTGAGCCACTAGACAGAGTTCGAGAGCTTGGGGATGCCTCAGTTCCTTTTCCCTTTGATGTGCATGCACTGATCTTCACAAAGGACGCTCCATCACTTGAGAACTCCTTGCACAGGAGGTTCGACAACCGAAGGATCAATCTTGAGAATCTTAGGAAAGAGTTCTTCAGAGTCTCGATAGAAGAGATACGTGAAGAACTGGTCAGGATTCACCAGGAGGAAGGAACCGCCTCTGAATTAAAGATTACCTTGGCTGCTGAAGTCAAGCAGTATCGGCAAAGTGAAGCCAAGCGTAAAGAGCTGGAGAGGACCTTAGAGAACAGCTGACCGAACGTGGTGGACATAACCCTTGCTCACACGCCTAGGAGACGCTCCTTGAGCGCTGATTAGGCCACCCCGTCGATCTCCCAGTCAACCCACCCAGACAGGCGTTTCCGGGCTGCTTGGTTGCCAATGGTGGACCCGTCGCTAGGGAGTATCTCCAACAGAACGTTACCCAGCTCCTCCTCGATCTCCTGGTCATCACCGGAGGTGGCTCCTGGCTGGTCGGTGAGCAATGGAGAGTGGTATGGCTCGGGACAGTTTATGCCGGAGTCCCCAACAGCGGTAGATGTGAGGACTGTGAGCCCCCCGTTGGCAAGGCCCAAATTGAGCCCAGTGGCCGACCAAGCCGACCTAGTGATACCAAGGCGATGGGAGATGTGTCATATCTGCTGAGGAAACGCCCGAATCAGTTCGCTGGCTCGATGTGGTGGGTGGACCATGTGGAACGGTCCCGGTCCCTCACTGGGTCAGTCATGATTGCTGAGGAAGGCCACCTCTGGTAATCCAGCTGAGGCGACCTCAGTGAGCCACTGAAGAATCGGGAGAGCTTGCATCTGCTGAGGAAGGCGGCTGCTCGCAGCCCAAGTGAGCACTCAAGTGAGCTCGCGAACGACCTTGAACAGCCCCTGTCCAGCACTGGGAAATTGGGAGCAGTTACGATTGCTGAGGAGGGGTGTTTCGCCAGAGGTCGAGTCTGTTCGCTTGATCACTGGGTAACCCAATAGCCATGGGGTCTGTCACTTCTCCTGGGGAACGGGCCGAGATGGGTGGAGTGGGAACACAGGCCACCACTAGATCACTGACATCTGCTGAGGAACGGCAGCGGCTCGCATCTCCAGTGAGCACTCAAGTGAGCTCGCGAACGACCTCGAACGACCTCGCAAGCACCGGCCCAGTCCACCACTGAAGAATCGGGACCAGTCACATCTGCTGAGGAGGGTTGGCTCGCCAGAGGTCAAGTCCGTTCGCATGATCACTGGGCACCCCAATAGCCATGGGGTCTGTCACTACTGCTAGGAAATGGCCCTCAGTACCCCCCGATAGCAACCCAAGGTGACTCGAACAAACACAGGCCACCACTGGGTACGTCACTACTGCTGAGGAAGGCGGTGAATCGCATCTCCGGTGAGCTCTCCGAATGATCTCGTACGAACCGGCCCTGTCCACCACTGAAGAATCGGGAGATGGGACATCTGCTGAGGAGAGGTGGTTCGCCAGAGGTCGAGTCCTTTCGCCTACTCACTGGGCAAGCCAATAGCCATGGGGTCAGTCACTTCTCCTGGGGAATGGCCCTCAGTGGCCCCTTATAGCAACCCAAGGTGGCTCGAACAAACACAGGCCACCACTGAAGAATTGGGAGGGCCCCCATCTGCTGAGGAGACATTTGCTCGAACGTGAGCCCTCGAACGCACTAAGCCCCAGCTTCGATCACTCGTCAACATCATCAACAACCCTCCCGAGAGGATCACATCTGGGCTCGATGCCTAGGGGATAGGGATTAGCCAATCATACGCACTCACAAAACTCACAAAGCAACTGCACTGCTTGGATTTATGGACAACGCACCTCATCGGACACAACCCGCACCCCCAGTGAGCCCGCGAGCAGCCTCGGATCTGATTGGGACGCTTCAGCTGATCAATGCGACCTTACGGAAGATCGCTTATCGACTCGACGATATTACTCAGCTCCTCTCTCACTTCAGAGAGAAACAGTGAACCGGTGGTGAGCCACCAAACCAACAAGCGAGCACTCAGTCTCTATCTATACCTCCTTCTTTCTCTCTCAGTACAACTATCAACATGACCACTACTATCCCCTCCACCAGCTCACACTTAGAGCCTCTAACCATCATCGGCCGCAAGGTCGACCTCGACTCACAGCGAGGCGCTTTACCCCTATCAGCGACTAATGATCGGACGACAGCCTTCGCAGCAAGAATCCCTGTTCTTCGACGCAGGTTATCTGAGGACTGGCACGAGATCGACCTGACCACTTCCTTCTACCTTAAGGGAGATGACTTTGGCATGGGAGCACCGACTCCCACTCCTTACCTAGCTAGTACTCCCAAGATCGAGGAGAACTGGTTCATCGAGGACATGACCGATGTCTGGGTTAGCCGGGGGAACACGATCTCGGATGATCTGATCAAAGAGTGGACGCTTCTTTGCGATACATTCAATAAGTCACTCCTTGACACCAAAGGGTCTGTCTACACTTACAACGGTAGTTGTGGAATCGGGAAGTCCCAAGCTGCCCATGTTGCATGTGCCATCCTTGCTGCAAGCTACTTCGACGCTAGCTTCACTGGAATCAATTTCAGCTGGGGAGCCATCCTCATTGTCGAGAGGATTCAGACCGCCGAAAAGACTGCGAGGGAGATCAACCTCTTCTATCAGGACATCACCGGCAGGTCTGACCAGTGTGCAGTAGCCAAGCACTCCCAGTCAGAAGTCAGCTTCAATGACATCTACAACTACCCGATCCTTGTAATCTGCCATAAGGCTTACAGCAACAGTCTCCAGCGACTCTCGGATGGCAACGCTTCGACGATGCGGTCCTTTGCTCGGTGGAGATACGGACAACGAATGCTGGTCATTGTTGACGAATCGATAAACCCTATCAGCGAGTATCAGCTGACCCTTTCAGATTACAACCGAGTTGACGGGTACTTCGTTCAGGGTGGGTTGATCCCGTCTCTCAGCTCGCAGCATCCAAGCGAGTGGGCAGTCTTCAAGGCGATTGGTCCAGTGCTCGAACAGATTCAGTCAGACGCGAAGGCTAGTCCGACGGTCACAAGCTCCGTGTTCAACCGGATCGTGGAAGAAGCACCAGCAAGGGTCAACCTGCAGCAGCTTTACGCCACCCTCCTTCTCGGTGAGTATGCGTGGGATCAAATCACCCTCCGGCGAGAGAGCGCAACCGTCGCCCAGGAGGTGAGGGCCAACATCAAGTCGGTTCTACAGGCCATCGATCGACTGGTCAACGATTGGTCGTATTCAACCAAGTCGGGATTATTCCAACGGACGAACGCTGCCACCTGGCTGCTGTCTGGTGATGAAGTCGGAAGCATGGTCATCCTTGATGGCACAGCTTCTCAAGACATGACGTACGATTTTCTCCCCAATCGGGTGGAGGTTATGTCGAACAAGTGTCTTCGGAATCTGGAGGATGTGACGCTCCACATCAAACAAACCCCAGCCAACCTGGGTAAGTCTGGATGCAAAGAATCGAACGAACGAGACACACGTGTGATCGAGCTTTACGAGTCCCTGAAGATGAACCCCAATCTGGGTCGCCATCGCAAGGTTCTGTTCGTGGCAAACATCTCGGTGGAGAACTGCTTAACCGATCTCTCTCAGGCTGATCCCTACTTCGATCAGTTCGAAACGACACACTGGGGAGCTACAACCGGAGAGAATTGTTGGGCTGACTGTGACGCGGTTGTCATTGCCTCTTGCTTCTACCGGCCACCTGAATGGGCAGCGAACACACTATGCTCCCAGCTGGGTCTTGCTGAAGGGCTCGAACAGCTCAGCCGTCGAGGCCATTCAAGTCTCGTCAAGAAGATGATCAACAGCAAGGTGGCGGTAGACATGATTCAGGCTCTCTATCGAAGCCAAATTCGAAGGGTCATAGACGGAGGGGGGAGATGTCACCCAACTGATCTCTTCGTTCTTCTTCCAAGTGACGAACGGGGTGATTCAATCAAGGCGATGCTTCTTGATGAGCTTCCGAATGTGACGGTCAAAGAGTGGGACTTCTCTGGCTTTATACGAGCACGGAAACCGAAAGGAAACGATCTGCTCAAAGAAGCAGCGTTTCTTCGCGTATTGGTGAATCTCCCTGTTGGGCGGACACGGCTTGTTGAGTTCCTTGAACTGGCTGATATCTCCCGTAATGCGTGGAACAAGACATGGGGGAAACGGGTGAGCGGTGACACCCCTGGTTCAATCGCGAAAAGGGCCAAGGAGCTGGGCATCGAGCTGAATTACAGCGGCTTCGGTCGATCGAGGCAGGTCTACGTGGATCGGGTCGCTCTGGCCAGCTGAGCATCACCAATCAATCACTCAATCAACCACGGTGAGGCTACTCGTTGAGATCGGTTTCTGCCACAGGTCACCCTAGTCACACCAACGGGTATCGGCTAATCGACGCCCCTTAGCTCTAAGGGGTCTTTCTTTGGAGGTTACGTGCCTTGATTAGCTGAGATCGGTTACAGCGGAGTGAGTTTGGCGATTTACAGCCCCTCTCACAGCGCCAAGATCAATGGCACAGGGTGACCTCGGGATGGGTGGGTCACAGCGATGACAGGGTCTCGACTGGTCACCACGAAACGAGTCGAACTGACGACTGAATGCAGGAAAGAGTTGAAGAGAAGAAATGACAGATACTGAAGAGAGGGACACAGCCGGCTGAAGCTGGTTATTGTCCAAGCCGCCCTTCGGAGAGCGCTTGAGAGTGAAGATCCCCTTCGGGGGTATCGACAACAGAACTTCCATTAGTTGGTGGCCAGCTGGGTCTTAGAGAGAGCGAGTGAGAGTGTCGATTCGAGCGTTTGTTCCCTCTAGGGTCGTCGCGTTCGCTCACCGTCCCCCGCTGCCGTTCTCGGCCTTCCGCTGACGCTCATGGCCTTCACTGCGGGACCCACGGCGTGCTGCTCCTCAACCCAGAGGCTGGGTGGGGTGTTGTTCCAAGCGAAGAACAGACGAGAATCAACAGATGGTGTCGAGTGCGGGTCTGTGTGTCAGTTCGTCTTGATGCCGGTAGCTACTTGATAGGGGACCCATCTCGATTCGAAGGATTTTGAAGAAAATCTCTGTGAGGCCAACCCTACGGACTTGGATGTCCACATTCCCCCATAGGGGGGTGATCGCTGAGTTCACCACAAAGACGAAAGAGGGAGGGGGTCACCTGCTCGATCTCAGTTCCATCACTTGGTCACCGGGTTACTCAGCGCCCCTGTCCTCTCAGCCCTCTGAGCACAGCTTGACGTACCGCTCACAACGAACGTAGCCTCTTGGTACAGATGGGGTCAGACCCTTGGATCTCGTTGCCTACTACAGGGTGTCTACCGACCGACAGGGCCAGAGCGGTCTTGGGTTGGAAGCACAGCGCGAGAAGGTCACCCAGGTAGCTGCTGAGCGTGGCGCAGTGGTCGTGGCTGAGTTCGTCGAGGTGGAGAGCGGCAGGAAGGACGACCGACCTGAGCTGGCCAAGGCCCTGGTGGAAGCTCGTAAGCGGAAGGCAGCCATCACTGTGGCCAAGCTCGACAGGCTGGCTCGGGATGCTGAGTTCGTCCTTCGGCTGAGCAGGGAAGCAGAGACCAACGGTCTCGCTGGATTCATCTTCTGCGACCTGCCCGACGTGGACGCCACCACTTCAGCTGGTCGACTGATCCTGTCCGTCATGGCATCTGTGGCTGAGTTCGAATCCCGTCGCATCTCTGAGCGAACACGGGACGCTCTGGCTGCTGCAAAGGCCCGTGGGGTCAAGCTGGGTGGTCTCAGGCCTGGCACCCACCGTCACAACACAGCGGCCAAGGAGAGGGCCACCAGGGAGGCTGAGAAGCTTCGAGGAGTCCTTCGTCCCATGGCCGCAGCTGGGCTCTCCCTCAGGGACATGGCGGCTGCTCTGGAGGGGGCTGGGAAGACCACCAAGGCGGGGAACCAGCTCAGCCCCACCCAGGTCAAGAGGCTCCTGGAGCGGCTGGGTATCGGGGTCGGTGAGGGGTGATCTGTCGCCTTCAGGCTTCTTGGCCCAGTTTCACCATCAGCAAGAGGGCCGAACCAGGAAGGGCGGTGACTTCTTGGGGGGTTGCAGCGGATCTGAAACTTGAGCGGAGGCGATTGGCTGGTCGTTACAGCTGGTCGTTACGTCTCACCTTTGACAGCCTGAGACTCATGTCGTGGAAAGGGGTGGACCGCCGTGCCGTCTTGCCCCAGTGTTCGACCTGGATGAACCAGGTGGGGAGTCAGGGGCGGGGCTTCGTTTCCGGCCGTGAGGCCGGTATACGTTGCCGTCGCTGAAGACTCCCCGCGTCGAAAGGGAGTCAGATCAGAAAACTGTGAAAGGCAGTCACCAACACAGCAGTCCATGGACATCCTAAGTCGGTCAGCCAGGCAGCGGCCAGATGGTCCGCACCTGCGCCAGCCGGCGTTGCCGCTCCAGCTCACGCTCGGCGTCGTTGCGGCCCTCGAGCAGCAGGGTGAGGTGGCCCAGCTTGCGACCGGCCCCGCCGCCTTGCTTGCCGTACCAGTGCAGGTGGGCGCCAGGGAGCGCCTCCAGGGCCCGGCGCCGCTCCAGCTGGTCGGCATCGCCACCCTCCGGCGCGAGCAGGTTGATCATCAAGGCACCGGGCACCACGGCGTCGGTGGCGCCCATCGGCAGCCCGGCGACGATGCGCACCTGCTGGGAGAACTGGCTGGTGCGGCAGGCCTCGATCGTCAGGTGGCCGGAGTTGTGGGTGCGGGGGGCCAGCTCGTTGACCTGCAGACCCGAGGGCCCGTAGAAGAACTCGATCGACAGGACGCCCACGTAGTCGAGGGCGGTGAGCAGGGAGGCGGCCACGTTGCGGGCGAACACCTCAACCCGGTGATCCACTGGCGCCGGGAACAGCACCCAGTCGCAGACGCGTCTGTGCTGGTGGGTCTGCACCAGGGGATAGCAGGCCACCGTGCCGTGCTGGTCGCGGCAGGCCACCAGCGCCAGCTCCTGCTCGAAGCGCACCAGCTCCTCGAGAATCCAGTCGTCGGCGTCGACCCTGCCGAGCAGCTCCTCGAGCGCAGCCAGGTCGGCCAGGGGCACCGTGCCGCGGCCGTCGTAGCCCCCGCGGCTGGCCTTGGCCATCATCGGAAAATCGAAGCCCTCGGGAAGGCGGGGAGCCGCTGGGGACGGAAGGGGGCGTGGCTGGCTCACCGGAAAGGCGGCCTGCCCCCCGTGTGCTGGGCTGGGGGCGTAGGGCTGGAGCACGTCGGCCAGGGGGAACCAGCGGGGCGCCGGCAGGTGCAGGTCGGCCAGCAGTCGCCGCTGGCCCGCCTTGCTCACCAGGGGCCGCAGCGCCTGGAGTCCCGGCAGGAACTGCAGAGCAGGCCCCTCCAGCGCCTGCAGGGCGTCAAGGGGAATCCACTCGTTTTCAAAACTGATGGCGCGGCAGCGACTGGCCAGCTCCCGGGTGGCGACCACGTCATCGATGGGGGCCAGCACCACACTGGCCGCCTCGCGGCTGGCCGGATCGTCGGCGCCGGGGGTCTGCACATGCAGGGCGACCCCGAGGTCCCGGGCGGCCTGGGCCAGCATCCAGGCCAGCTGGCCGCCTCCCACGATGCCGATGGCATCGATCGCCGTGGCTACGGCCTGGGAATCGGTGTCAGGGATGGTCTGCACCCTGCAAGGTCGTTCGAACCGGGGACCAGCCTGCCACCAGGGCGTCAAGGCCCAACCTCAGAGCCAGGGCTGTCCTCACTGCAGAGGGTTCTCGGCGGCGAAGGCGTAACGGAGCAGACTCAGCAGCAGCACGATCAGAAACAGCGCCAGGCCGACGGTGCAGGCGTAGCTGATCTCCAGCTCCGAAAAGGCCTGGTCGTAGACGTAGTACACGATCGTTCGGGTGCTGTCGGCCGGGCCCCCCTGGGTCATCAGGTACACCTCCTCGAACACCTTGGTGGCCCCGATGGCCGAAATCACCGCCACCAGGGTGATGTAGGGGCGCAGCAGGGGCAGGGTGATGTCCAGGTGGCGGCGCCAGCCCTCGCTGCCATCCAGCGCCGCCGCCTCGTAGAGATCGGCGGAGATCCCCTGCAGGCCGGCCACGAAGATGACCATGTAGTAGCCGAGGCCCTTCCACAGGGTGACCAGCATCACCGAAGGCAGGGCCAGGCCCGTGGAGGTGAGAAATCCGATCGGCGTGAAGCGATCGCCCAGCAGGGCCCCGAGCCAGCCATTGACCAGACCGTTTTCCGCATACAGCCAGCGGAAGGCGATCGCCGCCACCACGAGGGACACCAGCACCGGGGTGTAGAAGGCGCCGCGGAACCAGTGGATGCCCGGCAGCTGGCGGTTGACCAGCACGGCCAGGCCGAGGGCCCCGAGGACGATCGGTGGCACTACACCCACCAGATAGAGAAAGGTGGTGCCGGTGACCCGCAGCAGCATCGGATCGGCCACGAGCCGGCGGAAGTTGGCCAGGCCCACGAAGGTGAGCGGCTCGCTCACATCCAGCCCCGTACGGGTGAAGCTGATCACCAGGGCCATGGCCGCCGGAATCAGCACCGACACCGCCAGCAGCAGCAGGGCGGGGGCCAGAAACGCCCAGGTAGAGCGGCCGGGAGCCGGCGCAGATGGGGTGGGTGTGGCCATGGGTGCATCCTGCCGGACGTGGGGCGTTGCACAATCGGCAGCCAGGCTGGAGGCCACCGATGCCGTTCGATCCGCCATCCCGATGACGGCGAACCCGAAACAGGTGCTGCGGGATGTCTTCGGCTATGACGCCTTTCGCGGCCCCCAGGCCGCCATCGTCGCGCATGTCTGCGCGGGGGGTTCGGCCCTGGTGCTGATGCCCACCGGAGGCGGCAAATCCCTCTGCTATCAGATCCCGGCGCTCTGCCGGCCGGGAACGGCGGTGGTGGTATCGCCGTTGATCGCCCTGATGCAGGACCAGGTGGGCGCCCTGCGCCAGGCCGGCGTGCGCGCCGCCGCCCTGCATTCCGCTGAAAGCGCCGAGGCCGCAGCGGCCACCTGGCGGCAGCTCCAGACCGGACAGCTCGATCTGCTCTATGTCTCGCCGGAGCGGCTCCTGGGCGGCGATCTGATCGATCGCCTGGCGGCCCTGCCGCTGGCCCTGTTCGCCATCGATGAGGCCCACTGCGTCTCCCAGTGGGGCCACGATTTCCGGCCCGAGTATCTGCAGCTGGCGGTGCTCGCCGAGCGCTTCTCCACCATTCCCCGCATCGCCCTGACGGCCACCGCCGATCCCCGCACCCGGGCCGAGATCGTGGCGCGCCTGAGCCTGGAGCAGGCGGCGGTGTTCCTGGCCAGCTTCGATCGGCCCAACATCCGCTACCTGCTGCGCGCCAAAAACGAACCCCGGCGCCAGCTGCTGGCGTTCCTCGACACCCAGCGGGGCCACTCCGGCATCGTCTACGCCCGTTCCCGCAAACGGGTGGAGGAGTTCGCCGCCGCCCTGAAGGCCGCTGGCCACGACGCCCTTGCGTACCACGCCGGGCTGCCGCCCGAGACGCGCAGCGCCGCCCTGGAGCGCTTCCGCCTTGGCAGCGGCGTGGTCGTGGTGGCCACCATCGCCTTCGGCATGGGCATCGACAAGCCGGACGTGCGCTTCGTAGCCCATGTGGACCTGCCCAAGAGCCTGGAGGCCTACTACCAGGAGACGGGCCGGGCGGGCCGGGATGGCCTGCCTGCCGTCGCCTGGATGCTGCACGGCTCCGGAGACGTGCCGCCGTTGCGTCGCTTCATCGACGACACCGATGCCGATCCGGCCCAGAAGCGGATCGAGCACGGCCGCCTCGATGCCCTGATCGGCTTCGCCGAAGCCTCCAGTTGCCGCCGACGGATCCTGCTCAGCTACCTGGGCGAGGCGGACAGCAGCGACTGCGGCAACTGTGACGTCTGCCTGGAGCCGAACCAGGGAGCGGACGTGACCGAGCCGGCCCGCAAGGCCCTCTCCGCCGTCTATCGCACCGGAGGGCGTTTCGGCGCCGCCCACCTGGTGGACGTGCTGCTGGGGGGCGAGACGGCCCGGATCCGCAGCCTCGGCCACGACCAGCTGGGGGTGCATGGGATCGGCAAGGAACTGGATCGGGGCCAGTGGCGCAGCCTGTTCCGCCAGCTCACCGCCAGGGGCTACCTGGTGGCCGCCGCCGATGGCCATGGGGGCCTGCAGTTCGGCGACGACGCGCTGGTGCGGCCCCTGCTGCGCGGCGAGACCCGCCTGGAGGTCCGACTGCCGCCGGCGGCGAAGGCACGTCGCGGTGGAGCGCCCTGGTCTGGGGCCGGGGGCACGCTGCCTGCCGCTGCCGACGACGCCGATCCGGGACTGCTGGCGGCCCTGAAGGCGTGGCGACTGGAGCAGGCCCGCCAGCAGGGCCTGCCGCCCTATGTGGTCTTCCATGACCGCACCCTGATCGCCATCGCCGAACGCCGGCCCACCGCCCTTGAGGACCTGGCCGGCATCACCGGCATCGGCAGAGCCAAGCTCGCCAGCTATGGCGAGGCGGTGCTGGCGGTGGTCGGGAGCCAGACCGCACCGGCCTAGCCTCAGCCCACCCTTGAAACCCCGTCCGTGCCGCAGGACCACCGCACCATCACGGTGTCCCTGAGCGCCGATCCCTATCCGATCCTGATCGGTGAGGGGCTGCTCGGCCGCCTGGGCGCCTTTCTGATCGAGCGTGGTTTCCAGAGCGGCACCCGGGTGCTGGTGGTGACCAACCCGGAGGTGCAGGGGTTCCATGGTGCGGAAGCGCTGACGGGCCTTGAGTCCAGCGGGTTCGTGGTGCGGACCCTGGTGCTGGAGGCCGGCGAAGAGCGCAAGACCCCCGCCACGGTGGCGGCGATCCACGACGCCGCCTTTGCGCACCGCCTGGAACGGAGCTCCCTGATCGTTGCCCTGGGGGGCGGTGTGGTGGGCGACATGGCTGGATTTGCCGCCGCCACCTGGCTGCGGGGCATCGCCGTGGTGCAGGTGCCCACCACCCTGCTGGCGATGGTGGATGCCGCCATCGGTGGCAAGACGGGGGTGAACCACCCGGGGGGGAAGAACCTGATCGGAGCCTTCCACCAACCGAAGCTGGTGCTGATCGACCCGCAGGTGCTGGTCACCCTGCCGGAGCGGGAGTTCCGCGCCGGGATGGCGGAGGTGATCAAGTACGCCGTCATCGGCGATGCGCAACTCTTCGTCGATCTGGAGAAGGCCGCCGAGCGGGATCCCCAGGGCGCCCTGGCCAGCCGCGACGCCATCGGGCCCGAGCTGCTGCAACGCCTGCTGGGGCGCTCCGCCGCCGCCAAGGCCAAGGTGGTGGCCGCCGACGAACGGGAAGGGGGGCTGCGGGCGATCCTCAACTACGGCCACACCCTGGGCCATGCGGTGGAGAACCTCAGCGGCTACGGCACCTGGCTGCACGGGGAAGCGGTGGGCCTGGGCATGGTCGCCGCCGGTGACATCGCCGTGGCGATGGGTCTGTGGAGCCAGGCGGATCAGGACAGGCAGCGCCGGCTGGTGGCGGCCGCCGGACTGCCGATGGGCTGGCCGGATCTGGATCCCGAGGCGGTGCTGACCTCCCTGCAGGCGGACAAGAAGGTGCGTCAGGGCAAGGTGCGCTTCGTGCTGCCCACCGGGGTCGGATCGGTCACGATCCGCGACGACGTCGATCCCGCCACGATCAGAGCCGCCCTGGCGATCGCCGCTTCCAACGTGGTCTTTCGCTGACAGGGAAGGCGCGGCCCCCCCAGATCGGAGACCATCACCGGAAGGTTTTTATTCCTCACGGCCCATGAGCAGTCGTCCCAGCCGGTTCACCACCTTTCTGAGCCAGCCCCTGCGACGACTCGGCGCCCTGGCCAGGACCATGGGTCTCGGGGGCCGCGATGAGCCCGCACGTCCGGCGTCATCACCCGCTCAGGAGCCCTCCCCTGAGTCAGCGGACCCACTCCCCGCCAATCCTGCCGTGGCGGCGCCGAGCGGCGGCGGAGAGGCCTCCTGGGTCGCCTTCCTGCCCCGTGATCCCCAGTGGTCCCAGGTGCGCTGGTCGATCAACCCGACCGACAGGAGCCGGGCCCAGGCCGAGGGTGCCACCCAGCTTTGCCTGCGTGTCGCCGACGTGACCGGACTCGACGGCGGCTCCACCCATCCCCACACCCTCCAGGAAGTGGTGGTCGAAAGCCAGGCCACCGAGTGGTACCTGCCCGTGCCCCTGTCCGGTCGCGACTACAGGGTGGAGCTCGGCTTCCGCAAAGGGGGCAGCGGTGGCTGGATTTCGCTGGCGTTTTCCGCCACCGCCCACGTCCCCGTTCTGGACAGCCCGGCCATCAGCCTTCCCGACCCCTTCGTGGCCTTCTCCATGCCTCCGGCGGTCGACGGCACGCCCGCTCCTGCGCCGACCAGGGAGATCATCAATGACCTGCACGAACGGCTCTATCAGAGCGCCACGAGCCCCTGGCGCCCCCTCGGAAGGGGGTCGGAGGCGTTTCATGAGCTCGATTCCGCCTCCGGTCTCTATGGCGGCGGTGACTTCTCCGCTTCCGGTGCGGGTTCCTGGGCCTCCGGCCGCAGCGGCTCCGGCATCGGCGGCGTGCCCACGCGCCAGCGCTCCTTCTGGCTGGTGGCCGATGCCGAACTGATTGTCTACGGCGCCACCGATCCCTCCGCCCGCCTCACCATCGGCGGGGAGGACATTCCCCTCTCCTCCGATGGCACCTTCCGGCTCCAGGTGCCCTTCCGGGATGGCCAGCAGCTGTATCCGATCGAGGCCCTGGCCGCCGACGGGGAGCAGAAGCGCAGCATCACCATGGAGTTCCGCCGCACCACCCCCCACGCCAACGTCAACGCCCAGGAAGACGCCCAGTCGGAGTGGTTCTGAGCCGCCTCCATCGCGCTGCCGCCGCAGCTCGCCATTGGATGCAGAGATGGAACGTCAAGGCCGTCGATCAGGCGGGCGGCTGGCTGAGAAACAGGGGCGCTGGTTGAGGCCTGGGAGCCTGCCCCGACACCGGTGAACCCCGGTGGAAGGCCAACCAGCGGAAATCACCGAGCCCAGCGGGATCCACCAGCCGCAACAGGCACTCCCGCCGCTGCAACAGCTCCGCCAGCCGAGACGCCGGCTCCTGCTGCAGCGCATGCAGACGCTGGGCCAGACCAAGCGCCAGCAGGGCCTCTCCCTGGCGGCAACTGCCCAGGGGCTGCCAGCCGCCGGCCCGGGCCGCCGCCTCCACGGTCTCCAGGCAGAGATGGGCCGTCAGGTCCCACAGACCCGGCTCCAGCAGCGGGTCGCCGCTGGCCCGCTGGCGGCGGTAGGCCATCAGGGTGCCGCGTGAGCGCTGGGGCGCGTAATAGCGCCGGGCCTCGTGGGCGTAATCGATCACCAGCAACCATCCCTCGCTCAGCGCTCCACCGCAGGCGGCCAGCCAGGGCTCCAGTCCGGGGTGGAGCTCCGTGCACCAGCCCGGAGGCCGGCTCCCATCCAGGGGGAGAAGGCCGAGGGATTGCAACGGCTCGAGCGCGGGGCCGTCGAGGGGCTCGCCGGCCTCCAGGCTGAGGCGGGCCCCGGTCTGCACCACCCGCTGGCGGCACCACTGGTCGGCCCGGCGCTCGATGCGCTCGATGGCCAGGGCATCGAGGACTTCGTGCGCCATCACCACACCCCGCAGGGGAGCGCCGGCCAAGGCTTCGAAAGCGGTCCAGCGCACCGGCAGCGGGCAGGCATGGAGGCGCTGCCGTTGCCGCTGGGCCATGCCGGCATTCGGCTCCACCAGCACCAGTTCGGTTCGCCTGGCCAGCTCGGGCCAACCCGCATGGAGCGCTTCGGCCAGCTGCTGGGCCAGCTGGCCCTCCCCAGGCCCGGTCTCCACCAGGGCCAGGGGCCCCTCCGCCGGCAGCAGGCCCAGCCACTGGGCCACCTGGGGGGCGAGCAAGGCGGCGAAGTCCGCCCCCAGGGAGGGGGCGGTGGCGAAGTCCCCACGGGGGCCGATGCTCAGACGGCCGCTGCCGTAGGCGCCGTGCTCCGGATCATGCAGGACCCATTCCATGTAGTCGTGGAACGGCACCGACCCACCGGCTGCCTGCAGCCGCCGGCCGAGCCAATCGGGAACAGCCGGAGAGCCGGAATCGGGGGTCTGCACGCGGCGTCAGGGTGACTCGGTGAGAATGCTGACCGATGGGAGCACGAGTGATGGCGATGGCGACAGCGGCAGGGGCAGCGACACCGGCGGCAACAACCCCGAATCGCCGGGGGAGTGGCTGGCATGGTGGGCTTGGACGGCGGCTGGGCGCAGGCCTGGCCACCCTCACGCTGGTGCTGGTGACCTGGCTGCTGCCGGGTCTGGGGGCTGCCGCCTATGCCGCTGACAACCCCCAGCTGTTGCCCGATCACCCCACCCCGGTGATCGACCTGGCCAAAGCCCTCACCGATGGCGAACGGGGGGAGCTGGAGGCCGAGCTGGAGAGCTTCGAAGCCACCAGTGGCTGGAAACTGCGGGTGCTGACCCAGTACGAGCGCACCCCCGGTCTGGCGGTCAAAGGCTTCTGGGACCTGGACGAGCGCAGCCTGCTGCTGGTCGCCGATCCCCGTGGCGGCAACCTGCTCAACTTCAACGTGGGCGAGGCTCTGTTCGCCCTGATGCCCAGAACCTTCTGGGTGGAACTCCAGACCCGTTACGGCAACCAGTTCTACGTGCGTGACCACGGTGAGGATGGCTCAATCCTGTCGGCGATCCACGCCGTCAAAGGGTGCCTGGCCATCGGTGGCTGCCAGGTGGTGCCGGGGTTGCCCCAGGAGCAGTGGATCCTCACGCTCTGCACCTCCATTCTGGGCGGCCTGGTGGTGGGATTCGCCGCCTTCCCACGCCAGGAGGGCCGCCGGGTGGAATGGACCTGGGTGCTGCTGCTCTCTCCCCTCTGGGTGATCCTGTTCGTCGCCCTGGGCATGGGCCCGATCATCACCCGCACCCATGACGTGCTTCCGTTGCTGCGCAACGTGCTCGGATTCCTCGGGGCGTCGGTGCTGGCCTACCTGATTGCCCAGAAAACCATGGGAGGGGTGCGCCTCCAGGGCAAGGGCGAGGGCTGACGGTCAGGGGGCGGTGGAAGCGTCGCCCACCCGTTCCAGCTGGCAGGAGAGGCTGGCATCGCTGCAGGCCGGAGGCACCTGGCGGATCGCCACTTCTTCCCAGACCGCGGCGGCTTCGTTACGCAGCTGCGCCAGGTTCTGCTGGTAGAAGCGACGCAGGTCGTTGAGGCGCTTGACGGGTTGCCCGTAGTAGCTGCGACCGGCCAGGGTGGGGAAGGACGCCCATTCAGGGGCCAGACGGGCCGCCAGGTCGGGGCTCAGCTCACCGCGGTCGGCCAGGTGCAGGGCGCCCCGACGCTGCACCAGGAAGAGGGCGGCCTGGTCCTGGGACTCGGGTCCGAAATCAGGGATGCCCAGGGCGCGGGTGACCATGTCCCAGGTGAAGGGCATGAACTGGTAGGCGCCAGCCGCCGCACTGGCGTAGCGGGCGGTGCGCATCACCCGGTTGGGATGGCGGTCGAGGGAATCAAACAGGCTGCCGCCGAAGAGGATGCGGTAGCCAACCTGATGGCCATTGGCCCAGGTGCCTTCGGCGTAGCGGATGGTGTTGAGCAGGGCCCGGCGCTCAGGCGTGATGGCGAAAACCCGGGGCGCAGCCGGCAGGGGCGTCAACATCGCCACCCGAGCGGGGGCCACACGGGCCTCAGGACCAAGCTGCCAGGCGCGGGAGGCCTCAGCGGCACTGGCTGGGCCAGCAAGGCTCAGGCCGGCGAAGGCGAGGACGAGGTGACGGGGCTGAAGGTTCGGCAAGAGAACGGTCGTGAAGGACAAGTGGGGGAAGATTCCGTTAAATGGGCAACGGAATTAATCCGACGTGATGTGCTTGGTAGGACCAGGTCTTCTGGAGAACGGCATCAGGAAGAACCAGCGATCCCGTGACGAGGAATAGTGATTCCTTGCACCGGAACTTCGGGGTAATTTGCCGATGAAAGCGTCGAAACGATTCGGTGTTAGTGACGGTCGAATAACTGTCTACTGGTATCAGAAATGACGCTTTGGATTCGAGTTACAGCCAGGCACTGAAGTTTTTCGAGTGCGATGAACAGATGATCAAATCCTGAAGCCAGACCCCATAGGCAGTGCTGATCGTCCCTCCAGCAGCGAAACGATCGCCCGGGCGGCGGTCGACGCCCCATCCACCGGCAGGGGTCCCAGCCTGGGGGGCTCCAGGGGCTGATCCAGCTGCCAGTCGCCTTGGCGAAACGCCTCCTGGCTCAGCAGCCGGTGCCAGCCGTGGTTGCGAAGATCCTCCTCCAGCACCGGCGCTTCGGCGAATCCCGTGCGGTGCACCAGGTGGATCCCCACCCCCTGGCCGAAGGCCTCACAGAAGCTGCTGTAGCCGGGTTTGGTGATCAGCCGTCCTGCCAGGGGCATCAGGTCGAGGGGGCGCACACCCGCCGGCAGACAGCGGCCATTGGCCGCCGTGGCCAGCAGCGGCTCCGGCCCGATGAACACATGCTCGGGCCAGCGGGCCAGCAGGGCCGGGTCGATGGCCATGCCCAGGCCCCCGAAGCTCACCAGCACCACCCGCTCCCGATCGGGAGGCAGGGCCAGCTCCCGGGCCAACCGCTCCAGATCCAGCCGGGGCCTCGAGCTCGTCAAGCCAAGCCGCACCTCCGGCAGACCCCAGTCCATCGGCAGGGAGAGGGGGCAATGGAGCAGCAGATCCCCCTGGGCATAGAGCTGCCGGTGGCGGTCTGCCCAGGCCTGGAAGGGGGGGCCCATGGGGGCATGGATTGCGTCCCAGCCGAAACTGGCCAGCCACACCAGGGGCACCCCCAGGCGCTGGGCCAGAAGGGCCGCCGCCGGGGGCACATCCCCCAGCACCAGCACCGGCTGGCGCTGGGCCTCCAGCCAGCGGGCCTCGCGCTCCACCAGCGCCGGAAGCTCCTCCTCCAGCCGCTCGAGGGCCGTCAGGGTGGCGTCGGCATCGGCTCCGAGGGCATCAGCCTGGATCACCCCCACGTCCCAGCGGCAGGGGCGCAGCGCGAAGGGGACGTCGCCCATGGACAGCGTCAGGAACGCTTCGGGCAGTCCGGTGGAAAGCACAAGACGCCAGTCGGGCTTCAGGGCAGCCAGTTCAGAGAGCACCGACGCCGTGCGGGAGCCGTGGCCGAAACCATGGCTACTGATGCAGGCGTGAATCAGCAAGGACTCAGGACGCCCGCCGCCGGCAGGGCCGCCGTCCACAGGGTCTGTTCGTAGTGGAGAGCGCCATCGATGCCGTACCAGCGGTGGCTGACATGGCGCAGGTCGCCATTGGCGTCAAACACGACCCAGCTGAAGTGGCGCAGGGCCCTCCCCTGTTGATCCACCCCGTGACGGGGCACGGAGGCGGTGTTGAGGAAAGCGGTGCCATGGGCGTCGCGACGGAAGCTGAGCCTCTCCCCCTGGTGGTGGCACAGGGCGTGGTGCATGTGGCCGAAGATCACCAGGGGCAGGGGGCGTCGGCGGCGGATCTGATCCACCGCCAGGGCCAGATCCTGGTCGCCCCAGTCGCAGGCGGGGGCTTTCCAGTCGCGGGCGCAGAGGTCGTCCACCTGGGCGCCCAGGCCACTGGGGCCGGAATGGGCCAGCAGCACCAACGGCAACTGGGGATCGGCCGACAGCGCCGCCCGGGTGATGCGCTGCGCGGACTCCTGCAGGCCCACCGGTCCATAGACGGCCCTGACGGCCTTGGAGAGGTGGTACCCACCACCGGCGGTCCCGGGACGGGCCCCCACCACGGCCAGCCCAGGGGGGCGCAGCTCCTTGAGACCCCAGCCGCAGTGCCGATCACCCAGCAGCTCCAACTGGTGGCGCAGGGTGCGGCCGCTGCCGTCCTTGCCCGCATCGTGGTTGCCGAGCACGCAGGCCACCGGCAGCTCCAGGGTGGCGAGGAGTTCGGGAATGCGACTTTTGCCGTCACTGAAATCACCGACCAGCAGCAGGGCATCCGGACGGATCAGATCCAACACGTCGTGGTCGCTGCGATCCCACTGATCGTGTAGATCCCCGGCGATGGCGATGTTCAGCTCAGCCAATACCAACCGCTTCCTAGAGTGGGATCATCGTGCATGAGAAGGGGCATCGGTTGGTCTTCACGCAGACGCTGACCCAGGCACCGCCCCACAATGGCCGGCCACCGGGCGACGTCCCCGATCCGTCGGCCGCAGAGCCCGGGGCCATTCCATCCCGCCAGGAACTGGCGGCGGGCATCGAGGCGCTGAAACAAGAGCGCAACGCCGTGGTCCTGGCCCACTACTACCAGGACGACAGCATCCAGGATTGCGCCGATTTCATCGGTGATTCCCTCGAGCTCTCCCGCAAGGCGGCCAGCACCGAGGCCGAGGTGATCGTCTTCTGCGGCGTTCACTTCATGGCCGAGACCGCCAAGATCCTCAACCCGGGCAAGACCGTGCTGCTGCCCGACCTGGAGGCCGGCTGCAGCCTGGCCGATGCCTGTCCGGCCGACGCCTTCGCCGACTTCCGCCGCCGCCACCCGGACCACATCGTGGTGAGCTACATCAACTGTTCCGCCGCGGTGAAGGCCCAGAGCGACCTGATCTGCACCAGCAGCAACGCCGTGCACCTGGTGCAGCAGCTGCCGGCCGACCGGCCGATCCTGTTCGCCCCCGACCAGAACCTGGGCCGCTGGGTCGCCCGCGAGAGCGGCCGGGAGCTGACCCTCTGGCCGGGAAGCTGCATCGTCCACGAGACGTTCAGCGAGCAGGCCCTGCTGCAGCTCCGCCTGGAACACCCCGAAGCCGAGGTGATCGCCCATCCGGAGTGTCAGCAGCATCTGCTGGATCTGGCCGACTTCATCGGCTCCACCAGCAAGCTCCTGCAGCGCACCGAAACCAGTCCCGCCCCCTCCTTCATCGTGCTCACCGAGCCTGGGATCCTGCATCAGATGCGCCGCCGCTCCCCCGGCAAGACCCTCTATGAAGTCCCCGGAGCCGATGGCTGCAGCTGCAACGCCTGTCCCTACATGCGACTGAACACGCTGGAGAAGCTGTGGCAGTGCCTGCACACCATGGCGCCGGCCCTTGAACTCGATGAGGAGATCCGGCGCCAGGCGCTGGTGCCGATCGAGCGCATGCTGGCGATGAGTGCCTGAGGCACGAGCGCCGGCGCCTGGGGCTCCCCTGGCTCAATAGCTGTAATTGGCCACGAACAGGGAGGCGGCGTCATCGGAGGGTTCGGAGCCGGCCACGTAGGCGCCGCGGGCCGCCGCACCGTTGGCACGGGCACGGGCCAGCAAGGCCGCCTGACCCGCCGCCCTATCGGTTCCTTTCCAGTGGCTCAGGCAGGAGTGCTGCAGGGCGCGGCCGTAGGAGAAACCCAGGTGCCAGGGGGCGTCGGGGGCGGCATGGTGAATCGCCGAGAGGAACACACTGGCCTCCTCTTCGCCCAGGCCGCCCGAGAGGAACAGGATGGCCGGCACGGCGGGGGGAACGCTGCGCCGCAGGGTGCGCACGGTGAAGGCGGCCACCTGCTCGGGGTCGGGACGCTCGCTGCTGTCGGCACCGGGCAGGGTCATCGACGGCTTGAGCAGGGTGCCCTCCAGAAACACCCCGTTCTGGCCCAGGGCCTCGTAGACGCTGCGCAGCACCCACTCCTGAACCGCCGCGGTGGTGAGGATGTCGTGGTCACCGTCCATCAGGATCTCCGGCTCCACGATGGGCACCAGCCCCTCCTCCTGGGCCGTGCGGGCGTAGCGGGCCAGGCCCCAGGCGTTCTCGCGCACACACAGCTCCGAGGGGCAGCCATCGGCGCTGATGCGCAGCACCGCCCGCCATTTGGCGAAGCGGGCGCCCCGGGCGTAGGCCAGGGCCGCCCGTTCCCGCAGGCCTCGTAATCCGGTGCACCAGGTCTCACCGGGCAGGCCGCCCGCCAGGGGCTCCACACCCAGATCCAGCTTGATCCCCACCACCAGGCCCTGGGCCTGGAACAGCTCGAGGATCGATCCGGCCGGCTGACCCGGCAGGCTGGTGGCCTGCTGGAAAAGGGTTTCCTCGTAGAGGATCACGCCGCTGACCGTTTCACCGAGGCCGGGGGCCGTGGCCAGCAGGGTGCGGTAGGCGCGGCGGTTCTCCTCGCTGTTGGCCAGGCCGATCGCTGCGAAGCGCTTGCCGATGGTGCCGGTGGATTCATCGGCCGCCAGCAGGCCGGTGCCCGGCCGGGCCAGGGCGATGGCGGTGGCCTCGAGTTCCTCGCGATGGGTGTCGAGTGCCATGGAGCGGCTGGAATTCACTGCCCCATGGCTAGGGGGCAGCGCCCTCGCCGTCAACGGGCTGGGGTCGCCAGGATGCCGATCGTCCCGATCAGCGGCGCCGTCGTGGCCTGCCCGCACCATGGTCCTGCCAGGCGACGGCCTGATCCAACTCACCCCCGAGGGGCTCTACTGTCCGGCCGCCAAAGCCTGGATCGACCCCTGGCGCCCGGTGAGCCGGGCCCTGATCACCCACGGCCACGCCGACCACGCCCGGCCCGGCAGCGGCGCGTACTGGGCGGTGGCTGCCGGTGAAGGCGTGCTGCGTCAGCGGCTGGGGGCCGGCATCGACCTCAAGGGGGTCGATTACGGCGAGGAACGGCGCATCGGCGAGGCGCTGGTGTCGTTCCATCCGGCCGGCCACGTGCTGGGTTCGGCCCAGATCCGGATCAGCGCCGGCGGCGAGACCTGGCTGATCAGTGGCGACTACAAGCGCGATGCCGACCCCAGCTGCGCCCCGTTTGAACCGGTGGCCGCCGACGTGCTGATCACCGAGGCCACCTTCGGGCTGCCGATCTACCGCTGGCGGCCCGGCAGGCAGGTGGCGGCCGAGATCCTGGCCTGGTGGCGTGCGGCCACCCAGCACCCCTCGCTGCTGTTCGCCTATGCCTTCGGCAAAGCCCAGCGGCTGCTGGCGGAACTGGCGGCGCTTGGGGTGGAGGAGGAGGTGCTGCTGCACGGGGCGGTGCAGGCCCTGATGGCGCCCTACAGGCGTGCAGGTGTGGTTCTGCCCCCGACGCGGCCACTGAGTGAGCTCCCCCGCGGCGAATCGCTGGCGGGGCGCCTGGTGATCGCTCCGCCTTCGGCCCATCGCTCCGCGTGGATGAAGCGATTCAACGCTCCCCAGACCGCCTTTGTCAGCGGCTGGATGGCGGTGCGGGGGGCCAGGCGGCGGCGGGGTTTCGAGCGGGGTTTCGCCCTCAGCGACCACGCTGACTGGGACGGCCTGCTGCGCACCGTGCGGGACTCCGGTGCCCGCCAGGTGTACGTGACCCACGGCAACAGTGACGGCCTGGCCCGTTTCCTTCGGGAGGAGCAGGGCCTGGCGGCGGAACCGCTGGGGCGGGCGTTCGAGGGGCAACGCAGCGAGGAAGGGGACGTGGAGGTGGAGGGAGCCATGCCGCCAGGACGGCCCATAGAAAGCGTCTGAGCGGCGGACACGACCGCTCCCAGCACCAGCCACCAGTTTCAGTCAAGAATCATCAACATCTGACTTGCAGTCCGACAATGGAAGCAGTCAGATCGTTCGTGGCCACATCCATGAAACGACGTGCAGATCGCCTAAGATTCAGTTACTTAGCAGGTTGACTGGCCCCTTCGGAGCAGTCGGCAGTGCCACGATGAATGGCCGCACATCGGCGGGGTGGCCAAAGGCGCAAAAGGCACGCATCCGTGGCCAGGACAGCGCACCATTGTCAAGACCTCCGAGAGGATTATCGATGCGATAAAAGCCAAGGTCGGCATGGTGACCGGCTCCTAACATTGATCCGGTGCCAGAGGCCGCTGGATGGGAGAAATCGGACTGTCCGCCAGCCTCTCCGAGCCCGTGCGACGCCGCCTTGCCGACTACTGCCTGATCGCGGACCTCACCGGCACCGACCTGCTGGTGTCGGATGCGGTAGGCGGCGGATTCCTCGCCTGCAACCATCTGGCCCATGAACACCTCGGATACAGCACAGACGAGTTACTTGCCCTATCCCCCGAGGCGATCCAGGCCGATCCCGATCACGACGCCGACTGGGTCGCGGAGCGTCGCCGCGAGATGATGGCCAGCGGTGGCAGCCGCTTCCAGACGCGCCACCGCTGCCGCGATGACTCCATCCGTGACGTCATCGTCAGCAACAGCGTCCTTGAGGTTGGCGGTCTGACGCTGATCGTGAGCTGTGTGCACGATCAAACCCAGCAGCGCCATCGGGAACACGAGCTGGAAGACACCCTCAGCCTGCTGGACGACGGCTCAGCCATCAGCGGCATCGGCGTCTGGGATCTGCGCTTTGCCGATGGCCGTATGCGGTGGTCGCAACAGATGCGGCGCCTCTGCAGAAGCCAGACGAACGACGAGCACAGCTCACTCAGGGCCTATGTCGCCCTGGTGCATCCCGACGACCGCCTGCGCTGGCACATGGATGTTCGCCGGGCCGTGACCCGGGGAGACATTTTCCGAAGCTGCCATCGGCTGAGTCTCGCGGACGGCTTCGAGTTGATGGTGGACGTCGTGGGACACATCAGCTACGACCAGGACGGGGCGCCCCTGCGCATGGTGGGAACTCTCAAAGATGTCACCGAGGCACGGTCCCTGGTTCAGGAGCTGGCGGCCGACCGGTTGCACGACCCACTCACAGGGCTGCCCAACAAGCTCGCCACCCTGGAGGAGTTGAAGCGACGTCTGAATGGACGCAGCTACAACGCTTCACTGGCTGTCCTGAGCCTGGACGTGGATGGCTTTGAGGAGATCAACGACACCTACGGCTCCGAGGTGGGCGACCGGGTGCTCCGGACCATGGCCAGCCGCCTGCGCGAGCTCACCGGGCCAAACGACTGGCTGGCGCGGTTGAGCAGCGATCAGTTTCTGATCATCCTGGAGGATGGGATTCGCTCGATCGGCGATGCGATAGCAGCCACGCGGCGGCTGCAGCAGGACTGGGGCCAGCAACAGCAGTTGCTCAAGGATCTGCCCCTCCACCCCACCTTTGCCGTGGGCATCGCCACCTATCCCGAACATGCCCAGGACAGCCAGCCGTTGATCCAGTGCGCCAACACGGCTCTGATGAAGGCGAAGGCCCAGGGGCGCAGCCAGTTGTGTGCTTACTCCAGCACGATCAGCCGCAGAATTCAGGAACGAATGGAACTGGGCTGTCAACTGTCCCAGGCCATCGAACGGCAGGAGTTCGGACTTCTGGTCCAACCGCAGCTGAATCCAGGCAATGTGGTTGCCGGAGGAGAGATCCTGCTGCGCTGGACCAACGGCCAGAGGATCACCATTCCACCGAGCCATTTCCTGCCACTCGCTGAAGAGAGTGGTCTGATCCTGCAGTTATCGCCATGGGTCCTGCGCCAGACCCTGCAACAGCTCCAGGTCTGGCAGCAGGCTGGCCTGCAGCCCCCCCGACTGGCCCTGAATGTCTCGCCTCGGGAGCTGGAACTGCCAGGACGGCGCTATGTCAACACCTTGATTGAGGCCCTCCATGAGCACGCGCTGCGTCCGGAGCAGCTGGAGCTGGAAATCACGGAAACGGCCCTGATCCGCAATCCCCTCCTGGCCCGTGAACAGTTACGGGTGCTGGCCGAACAGGGGTTCCGGATCGTGATTGACAATTTCGGCACCGGCTATTCCTCGCTGGACCTGCTGAGGGCCCTGCCGGTGCACCGGTTGAAGATTGATCGCACCTTCGTGCGGAACATGACGGAATCGTCGTTGGATCAGACGATTGTGGCCACGACCATCACCCTGGCCCATGGCCTGGGGATGGAATGCACGGCCGAGGGGGTGGAAACGGAGGCGCAGCGTTCCATGCTGCAGGATTTGGGTTGCGATTGCTTCCAGGGTTTTCTCTGCGGCCGTCCCATGGAACTGCAAGCTTTTGAGGCCCTGATCCGGGATCCGCAGCCGGCGGCGATCCAGGGCCAAGCTCCGCCACCCGCCGTTCCCATCAGAACCGATCTTCATCACGGTGTGACTGGAGGGAAAACGCGTGTGCCAAGCACCTTTGAACAACTCGAGCTGTTGCGATCGGCTGTTGACTCAAGCAGCGAGTGCTTTCTTCTGCTGCAGACAATCTATCGGCATGACGGCAGCATTGAGGACTTTCAGATTCTGGATGCCAACAAAGCGGCCTGCTCCTACCTGGCGCAGGATGACGACCTCCTGATTGGCCAGATGCTGCTGGCCGTTGCTCCCCAGGTGAGCCACAACGGCCTGATGGACCTCTATGTGGAAGCCGCCATGCGGAACGCGCCAACGGTCGTCAGCGGCTTTGATTGCAACCAGATCGACCCTTCCCTGGAGGGCCATTTTCTTGATATCGAAATCACTCCCGATCGCGGCCTTGTTGCCGTGAAATGGCGGGACGTCACCGAGCAGAACCAGGCGGCACGAAGCCTGGGCGACGCGGCCGCCCTCTACCGGCTGTTGGCCGACAACATCGTGGATGTGATGCTGCTGCTGGATCAGCAGCAATCGGTCGTCTGGGTATCGCCGTCGCTGCAGCCGATGACGGGCTGGCAGCAGACGCAATGGCTCGGACGCCGGTTTCCGGAGTTGTTGGCCTCGGCCGATGATCCTCCCGAGTCTGTGGATCTCTGCCAATGGCTGGCGGAATCAGGTCCGATCCGCCAGGGACGCCTACGACTGGCCGATCCGGCGGGGGGCTGGAGCTGGGTGCAACTCAACGTCCGGACCCTCAGTAGCGAAGGGCTGATCAGCCTCGATACCAAAGGACTCGACACCGGTGCTGAGGTGGGTCCGGTGGGGGGCACCCTGCGGCTGTCCCATGGCTACGTGATCACCCTGCAACCCGTGGATCAGCAGGTGATGGAGGAGCGGCTGCTGCTGCAACGCGCCAACACCGATCCGCTCACGGGTCTGTTCAGCCGCGCGGCCATTCTCAGTCGATTGGAGCAGCTCCTTCAGGACCAACGGGCCTACAGCGCCCAGCCGCTGGCGTTGTTGTTCTGTGACTGCGATGGTTTCAAGGGCATCAACGACCGCTATGGCCATGCCTGCGGCGATGCCGTGCTCAGGACGGTGGCCGGGAGAATCACCACCCGGATCCGTCTCGGCGACCATGCCGGACGGCTGGGTGGAGACGAATTTCTCGTTTTACTCGAAGGTGTCCAGGGCCTGGATGAAGGGATTGCCATCGCTGAAGCGCTGCAGCGCAGCATCGGCGAACCCATCGCCTGGAACGACGACACCATCGTTCCGTCGTTCTCCATCGGCATCGCCCTGCACGGAGCCGGGGAAGATGCGGACCTCTTCCTCAAGCGCGCCGATCGGAACATGTATGCGGCCAAGGCCGCCGGCCGGCACCGGGTCGTGGCCCTGTGATCGGGCCCATCAGACTGGCAACACATCCAGACGGCGGCGATCCCCATGCGGTTCAACCTCAGCCAACGCCTGCAGTCGCTGCGGATGGTGGCCAGCCTCGCCGCCTTCCTGAAAAACCCCACGCAACTCAACAGCGTCTTCGGCGTGGCGCGCAGCCTCCAGGGCAGCCCCCTGGCCACCCAGATGCAGCGTCACCTGCTGGAGAACCCCGCCATGGCCGCCCTGGTGGCGGAAGGCTGGCGGCCCGCCCCGATCGACCTGGCCGCTCTGGCGGCCCTGCCCGAGGGCAGCCTGGGACGCACCTATGCCGAGCAACTGAAGCGTCTGAATCTGACCCCTGAGAGCCTGATGGATCCCCGGCCGATCACCACCCCGGCGGAGTACCTCACCCACCGGATGCGGGAAACGCACGACATCGTCCATGTGCTCACCGGCTTCGGCATCGACGGCCCCGGTGAGCTGGGGCTGCAGGCCTTCAATCTGGCCCAGGTGCGCTCCCCCCTGGCGGTGCTGCTGATCTTCGGCGGGCTGCTCGGCACCCTCCAGGACGACGAGCCGCTCGAACCGCTGTTGCGCGCCCTGGCCCGCGGCTTCGAGCTGGGGCTCTCGGCCCGCTGCCTGATCACCTTCAAGCTCGAGGAGGGCTGGGAGCGCCCCCTGGCCGACTGGCGACGGGAGCTGGGGCTGCCGGAGGCGCCGCTGCACTGAGCCCATGCAGGCCTTTGCCGACCTGATCCAGCAGCTGGAGCGCGCCGCCGGCACCCGAGCCCGGGTGGCCGCGCTGGCGAACCATCTTGAGGTGGTTGGGCCGGCCGATGGCGCCTGGGCCCTGGCCCTGCTGCTGGGCAAGCGGCGCCGGCGGCTGATCACCGGCCGACGGTTGCGGGAGATCTGCCTGGAGCGCTCGGGGTTGCCGGAGTGGTTGTTTGCGTCCTGCCACGCCCAGGTGGGGGACTCGGCCGAGACCATCGCCCTGTTGCTTCCCCAGCTGGCCCTGCCGCCGGCCCCGCCCCTGGAGCTGCCCTTGGCCGAATGGATGGAATCGCGGCTGCCGGCCCTGGCTGCTCTGGAGGCCGAGGCGCAGGCGGACGCCGTGCTGGCGATCTGGGCGGCCCTGCCCGAGGGCCAGTGCTTCCTGTTCAACAAGCTGCTCACCGGCGGCTTCCGGGTGGGTGTGGCCGCAGGCCTGGTCACCCGGGCGCTGGCGGCGGTGTCAGGGCTGGAGGAGGCGGAGCTGGCCCACCGGCTGATGGGCGGTTTCGACCCCTCCCCAGAGGCGATGCAGGCCCTGCTGGCGCCTGTAGAGGATGGCGCGGCCGCCCCGATCAGCCGTCCCTATCCCTTTTGTCTGGCCTCCCCCCTGGAGGCGGAGCGCCTGGCCGCCACCGACCCCGCCGGCTGGCAGGTGGAGTGGAAGTGGGACGGAATCCGCGCCCAGCTGATCCGCCGGGGCGGCCAGACCTTCCTCTGGAGCCGCGGCGAGGAGCTGATCAATGCCAGCTTCCCCGAGCTAGAGGGGATGGCCAAAGGGTTGCCGGCGGGCACGGTGCTGGATGGGGAGCTGACCGTCTGGCCGGCCGAGGCGAGCCAGCCCGCCGGCTTCGGCCCCCTGCAGCGGCGACTGGGGCGCCAGAAGCCCGGCGCTGCCCTGCTGCGGAAGTGTCCCGCGGCCTTCGTCGCCTACGACCTGCTTGAGCAGGGGGGCCGGGACCTGCGCCCCGAACCCTTGAGCCAGCGCCGCGCCGCCCTGGAGACCCTGGTGCGGCGGCTACCGGCGGCGGCCTCCACGCCCGCCGCCGGGCTCCTGCGCCTCTCCCCGGTGCTGCCGCTGGGGTGCTGGGACGACCTTGAAGCCCTGCGGCAGCAGGCCCGCTTGGTGGGCGCCGAAGGGCTGATGCTCAAGGCCCTCGATTCGGCCTATGGCGTCGGACGACGCCGCGGGCTGTGGTGGAAACACAAGCTGGAGCCCATGGAGCTCGATGCGGTGCTGCTCTACGCCCAGGCCGGCAGCGGCCGCCGCGCCAACCTTTACACCGACTACACCTTCGGCCTCTGGGATGGCGACGGACGTCTGGTGACCTTCGCCAAGGCCTATTCGGGGCTCGACGACAGCGAGATCAACGAACTGGACCGCTGGATCCGCCGCCACACCACCGAGCGCTTCGGCCCGGTGCGTGCCGTCGAACCGCTGCAGGTCTTCACCCTGGGCTTTGAGGGCCTGCAACGCTCCAGCCGCCATCGCAGCGGCCTGGCCGTGCGCTTCCCCCGCATCCTGCGCTGGCGTCGCGATCGCACCCCCGAATCGGCCGACAACCTCAGCAATGCCCAGGCCCTGCTGGAGGATCCAGGGGCCCAGCGATCAGCTGGTCAGCGGTAAACCGTGTGGCCATCACCGGGCAGCAGCACCGGGGCGGCCGGGTCGATGCGCCGGCCCAGGCTGAGCTCCGGCGGGCCGGGATCGTCCCCCTCCTCCCAGCGCTCCAACGACAGGACTCGGCCCTCCTCCCCCTCGTAATCACCGAAGCGGCAGCCCTGCATGCGCCGGTTCATCACCCGGGCAGCGGCGCTCACGGAGGCCCGGCCCGTTTCCTTGAGGTGATACAGCTGGCCGCGGCAGCGCAGGTGATCGGGGAAATCGGCGGTCAGACCCTCCAGCTCCGAGGCCGGGGCGTCCTCCAGCCAGCTCACCTCCAGCCAGTCGTCCTCGCAGACGCTGAGCCAGCGGCCATCGCCGCCGTCGCGCAGCAGGTACTCCAGCCACTGGAAGCCGCCGTCGTCGTAGAGGAGCCGGTCCTCCACCACCCAGTCGCGGCCGTCGTACTGGACGATGTCGCCGGTGGTCAGGTTGAACAGGGTGCGTCCCAGCAGCTTGGGCGCCTGACGCTTCAGGCGCGAGCGCCGCAGCAGCAGCAGGGCAACGGCGGCCAGCAGCAGCAGGGGCAGAAGGAACCAGACAGCCATCGGTGCGCAGGGGCCGGACCAGCACAGCCGGCTGGCTCAGCTTATGGAGGCTGGCACCGATCAGTTCTCCCGCCAGCGGCCCTGGCGCTGGTAGTCGGCCAGCACGGGCCGGTGCAGGCGGTTGGGCAGCACCCGCTCCCCCGGTGGCAGGGCCAGATCCCGGCTCAGGGGGAACAGCCGGTCGAGCTGCCCCTGGTCGATCCAGCGGCCATGGAAGGGAAGCACTGCCTGGGGCGGCCGCACCTGTCCCCGGTGGGCCAGCACGAAACCCCAGGGGCCGAAGCTGGGGACATCCACGCCGTAGGGCGTTGTGGTCAGGTTCAGCTCTTTCAGGGTGGCCTGGATCGAGGCCAGCACCTTGGGGCTGAAGAAGGGCGTCGAGGCCTGGGTGACCAACATGCCGTCGGGGGCCAGGCGCCGCAGCAGGCGCCCGTAGAAGGTGACGCTGTAGAGGCGCGCCAGCGGCGGCGTGGCCGGGTCGGGGAAGTCAGCGATGATCACGTCGTAGGTGCCCCGCAGCTGCCGCACCCGCTCGAAGGCATCGCCGATCAGGAGCCGCACCCGCCGGTCCTCCAGGCTGGCGCCGTTGAGGCGCCGCAGGAACGGCTGCTCCCTCGCCAGGTGCACCACGGCTGGATCGAGTTCCACCACATCCACCTGCCGCACCCCGGGCCAGCGCAGCACTTCCCGCAGGGCCAGGCCATCGCCAGCCCCCAGCAGCAACACCCGCTGCGGCTGGCCCTGCCAGGCCATCGCCGGGTGGACCAGGGCCTCGTGGTAGCGGTACTCATCGAGGCTCGAGAACTGCAGCTGGCCATCGAGGAACAGGCGCAGGTCGTCGCGGCGGCGGGTGAGCACGATGCGCTGGTGGCGGCTCTGCAGACGACTCACCACCGGATCGTCGTAGAGGCCATCCTCGATCCGATCCCCAAGCGGAACCAACCCCCAGCCGGCCAGGGCGATCACGGGGAAAGCCACGGCGATCAAGCGGCGCCAGCGGCGCCCCACCGGGAACACGACAGCGATGGCCACGCAACTGGCCAGGGGCACCAGGGCCAGCAAGCCGGCGGTGGGCAGCAGGCCCAGCCAGGGGAGCAGCACCAGGGGGAACAGCAGGGCCCCCACCAGAGCCCCCAGGTAATCGAGGGCCAGCACCCGGGCCAGGGCCACCCGCAGCTGTTGACCACACTCCAACAGCCGGGTCAGCAGTGGCACCTCCATGCCACCGAGCACCCCCACCAGCACGGTGCAGACCACCAGGCCCAGCCACACCGGCCCGCCCACCCGGAAGAGGGCGAACAGGGCCAGGGGCGCCAGCAGGCACAGGGGAGCCAGGGCCAGTTCCACGGCCAGAAACCACTGCAGCAGGGCGAAGCCGGGCTCCGCGCCAGTGGCCAGGAACTGGCTCAGCCAGGCGCCCAGCCCCATGGCGGCCAGGAACGTGCCGATCACCACGCCGGTGGCCAGGGCGTGGTCGCCCAGCAGGTAGCTGGCCTGGGTGGCCAGCATCAGTTCCAGCACCAGGCTGACCGTGGAGGAGATGGCCGCCGCCGCCAGCAGCACCCGTACCTGCAGGGGTGTGAGGGCCGCCAGGCGACGCGGTGTCACTTGGCCGGGCCCGGTCCGCGCCCCTGGAAGCCGGACCAGTCCTGGCGGCGGGTCGGAGCCGCCACCCAGCGTCCGGAGCGGTAGGTGCCGCCATAGCGCACACCGCTGCCGGCGGCGGGGGTGCCGTCCTGGCCGAGGCGCCAGAGGCCGGGGCGTGTCACGGCCGTGACGGTGCCGACGGCGACCACCGCGACGGCCAGCAACAGAATCAGCCCGCGTTCATCGGCCATCTCAGCAGCCCTCCACCGCCCCAGCAAGGGGCAGAACGGGCACCGGCCAGGCGATCATCCGACCGTCTTCGACGCTGAGCTGCAGCCATTCGATCTCCCAGACGTCGCCATCCCCCCGGAATTCCTCCGGCAGTTTCACCTGGAAGCGGTAGCTGCCACGCTCCGGAAGCCGCAGGTGCAGGGTGTGGCGCACCGACAACCAATGGTCGCCATCATCCGAGCGGTGGGCCACCGCCACCAGCTCGCGATGCTGCAGGAGAGAGCGTCCGCGGTCATCGCTCACCCGCAGCTCCAGGGCCGCCGGGCCCGGGGGCTGCCCCAGCGGCGGATTGTCGTGGGGCAGCTCCCAGCGCGCCACCACGCCCAGCCGCAGCAGACCCGGGCCACCGACCCCGCAGCGGATCGCGCCACTGGCGTCCTGGCTGCGCTGGACCCAGCGGCCGCGACTGGCGCCATAGCAGGCCAGCAGCAGCACCTGAACCACCGCCAGGGACAGCACGGCGGTGACCAACAGCAGCGGGGCGTCAACGCTGTGATTACGGACGCTGCCGCGCACGACCACCGGATCGGGCAGCGGCTGGCCCGCTTCATTGAGCAGGTCCTGCACCTGCACGGCCAGCTGGAAGCGGCCGCTCTGCCCTGGCCGCATGGCCAGCGCCAGGCCCGCATCGTTTTCCTCCCAGGTGCCGCTCTCCCCTCCCTCCGCCCAGACGCCACTGGCACGCCACCCGTCCTTGGTGAGGTCCAGCACGGTGCGGCCGGTTGCATCGAGGACGGCCACGTCCAGCTCGATCGAGCTGTTGGGGGGAATCTCGGCCGTCAGCGCCAGTCGAGGGCTGCCCAGCCAACCGTCCTGCAGCGCAAAGGGGGCACTCAGCACCCGCTGACCCTCCGGCACCACCATCACCAACCGCCGAGGCCCCTCCAGGGCCGACAGCAGCAGCACCAGCAGGGGCAGCAACGGCAGCAGCAGGCTGGCAAGGGGCCAGAGCAGCAGGGCCGGATCGCGCCGCCCACCCATGGACGCCGGCGCCATCAGGAGCTGGCCTCCTGTCCATCCCTACGGTGGTGCCGGCGTTGCAATGAGGGGATGGTCAAACCACTGCTCCAGATGCTGCTGATGGTCGGCTGGACCTTTCTGGGCATCATCCTCATCTACCTCGGGCTGCTGCTCTTCGATCGCCTCTCCCCGATCGATTACCGGGCCGAGATCCGCCGCGGCAACATCGCCGCCGGCGTGGTGCTGGGGGCGGTGATCCTGGCCATCGCCGCCGTGGTGGTGGCCGTGCTCTCCACCTGATCCGCCGCCCCCCTTGTCCCGTTCCTTCGCGGCGGCGCTGCGCCCCATCGAGGACTGGTTCTCTCGCCGCGGCTGGCGGCCGATGCCCTTCCAGCGGCAGAGCTGGCGCGCCTACCTGGAAGGAAGCAGCGGCCTGATCCAGGTGCCCACCGGCTCGGGGAAGACCTACGCCGCGGTGATGGGGCCGATCGCGGCGATGCTGGCCGAGAAGGGGGGCGCCGGACCGGATGGCGGATTGCGCCTGGTGGTGCTGACACCCCTGAGGGCCCTGAGCCGCGACCTGCTGCTGGCGATCCGGGAGCCGATCGAGACCATGGGCTGGCCGCTGCGGGTGGGGCTGCGCAACGGCGACACCAGCAGCCACGAGCGCAGCAAGCAGCTGAAGGCGCCGCCGCAGATCCTGATCACCACCCCCGAGTCCCTCTCCCTGCTGCTGGCGGGCCCCAGGGCCGAAGCCCTGTTCGCCGATCTCGAGGCGGTGGTGATCGACGAGTGGCACGAGCTGATGGGCAGCAAGCGGGGCTCCCAGAGCGAGCTGTGCCTGAGCTGGCTGCGGAGCCGCCGTCCGGCCCTGCGCACCTGGGCAATCAGCGCCACCATCGGCAACCTGGAGGAGGCGGCCCGGGCCGCGGTGGGTGTCGGCGTCGAGCCGCGCATCATCACGGCACGGATCCAGCGGGACACCCAGATCCGCAGCCTGTTACCGGACACGATCGACGGCTTCCCCTGGGCCGGCCATCTGGGCCTGCGCATGTACGAGGAGCTGGTGGCGGCCATGGAGCCGGATGTCTCCATCCTGCTGTTCACCAACACCCGCAACCAGGCCGAGCGCTGGCACCAATGCCTGCGCTTCGCCTGTCCCGAGATGGAAGGGTCGATGGCCCTGCACCACAGCGCCATCGACCGGGCCACCCGCGAAGCCATCGAGGCGGGGGTGAAGGCCGCCGCGATCCGCTGGGTGGTGTGCACCAGCTCCCTCGACCTGGGGGTCGACTTCCAGCCGGTGGAGCGGGTGGTGCAGATCGGCAGTGCCAAGAACCTGGCCCGGCTGCTGCAGCGGGCGGGCCGGTCGGCCCACCAGCCCGGGGGCACGGCCCAGGTGCTGTTCATGCCCACCAACGCCCTGGAACTGCTGGAGGTCTCAGCGATGCGCCGGGGGCTGGGGCAGGGGCTGGTGGAACACCGCCGCCCGCCGGTGGCGCCGCTGGATGTGCTGCTGCAGCACCTGGTGACCCTGGCCTGCGGTCCGGGCTTCGAGCCCGAAGCCACATTTGAGGCCGTGCGCCGCAGCTGGAGCTACCGCCAGCTGGAGCGAAGCCGCTGGGAGTGGTGCCTGCGCTTTCTCGAGCACGGGGGGGACTGCCTGGGGGCCTATCCCCGCTACCGCAAGCTGGAGCGGGAGCCAAGCGGGACGGAAGGGGACGGCACCTGGCGCTTCGTGGTGCGGGAGACGGCGGTGGCCCGCCTGCACCGGCTCAACATCGGCACGATCAGCGCCGATCGGGCCGTGACCGTGCGCTTCGTGCGTGGGGCCGTGCTGGGCCACGTGGAGGAGGTGTTCATCGGCCGGCTCAAGCCCGGGGATGTCTTCTTCTTCGCCGGCCGCCAGCTGGAGTTCGTGCGACTGCGGGAGATGACGGCGATGGTCAAGGCCACGACGCGCCGCAGCGCCATGGTGCCGGCCTGGGGCGGCGGCCAGATGGCCCTGTCCGACCTGCTCAGCGCCCATCTGCGCCAGGAGGTGGACCGCTGCGCCCGCGCCCTCGACGGTGAGACGGGCTTTGCGCTGGACACCGCCGAACTGCAGGCCCTGCGGCCGCTGCTGGAGCGCCAGGTGCTGCTCTCCGCCCTGCCCCGCAGCCAGCAGTTTCTGGTGGAGGTGTGCCACACCCGGGAGGGCAGCCATCTCTACGCCTATCCCTTCGAAGGACGCTTCGTGCACGAAGGCCTGGGCTTCCTGTGGTCGTGGCGGCTGGCCCGGCACCATCCCGGCACCTTCACGGTGTCGGTGAACGATTACGGCTTCGAGCTGCTGGCGGCTCGGGACTACCCCTTCGAGGAGCTGCTGGAGCGGCATGGGGAAACCCTGCTGGATCCGGACGGGCTGCTGGAGGATCTGGAGCGGGCGGTGAATCTCTCGGAGCTGTGTCGTCGCCGCTTCCGCTCCATCGCCCAGGTGAGTGGGCTGGTGGTGAACGGCTATCCCGGCCAGGCCCGCTCTGGCGGCCAGCTGCAGATCAGTGCCGCTCTGCTCTTCGATGTCTTCGAGCGCCATGAGCCGGCCAACCTGCTGCTGGCCCAGGCCCGCAGCGAAGTGCTGCAGGATCAGCTCGATCTCGGACGCCTGCTCAGCACCCTGCAGCGCCTGGGGGGCAGTGAATGGCTGCAGCGCCGCCTGCCCCGACCCGGGCCGATGGCCTTCCCCCTGCTGGCGGAACGGCTCAACAACCGGATGAGCAACGAATCACTGCTGGAGCGGCTCGAGAAGCTGCGGCAGCAGGCGGAACGCGCCGAAGGGCCATGAGCCCGTGGACGCAGTGACCGGGCAGGGAAGAAGGACGGAGGGGGTGGGATTCGAACCCACGGAATCTTGCGATTCGCCGGTTTTCAAGACCGGAGCCATCAACCACTCGACCACCCCTCCAGGCTGGACGGCCCGACCCTACAGCCGGTTGGGCAGCCCCTTGCAGCCCCCAGGCAGGGTGAGGCGCGAGCGGGCCCCGGACCAAGCCGCCAGGTAGGCGCGGTTGTCCGGATCCAGCTGCCGAACGCCGCTGAGATTGATGTTCTCCACCTGGGCTCCGGTGCCGATTCCTGCGCTGTGATCGGGCTCCACCAGGGCCTGGTGGGGGGTGGCCACCAGGGCATCCCCGTAGAAGAACCGGGTGGCCTGCAGGCAGGCCCCCTGGAGATTGGCGCCCCCCAGATTCACTGCGGCCAGGTTGGCCTCGGCCAGGTCGGCGCCGGAGAGGTCGGCGCCGGAGAGATCGGCGCCGTTGAAGTCGATGGCGCGCAGGTCAGTGCCGGTGAGATCGGCGCCCCGCAGCATGCTCTGCAGACGAATCACGGGAACCCCCCGCAGGCGGTCTTCTTCATAGCTGCCCTCGCCGTCGAGGATGGCGCGCCCCAGCCGCTGGTCGCGGCGCAGGGGGGTCAGCAGCCTGGCGTGGGAGAGGAAGCGCAGGATCCTGGCCTTGCCATCGCCGTCGATGCTGCTCAGCACGGCGGCCAGGCGGCCCTCCGCCAGCATCCGCTCCAGGGGCCAGTCCTCCAGCAGACCTTCTTCGTCGCTGATCAGCTCCGAGATGCCATGGATGAAGCTGTCGATCGTCTGGGCCTGGGTGATGCGGTTCTGCTGGGTGGTGAGCCGCTGATCCACCATCACCTGGCGCCAGGCGATCATCAGCGCCACAAGGGCCACCAGGATCTGGCCGACGGCCCCGATCACCCCCTCGCCGAAGGCACCGATCGCCTCCCAGTCGCCGTTGCGATAGATCTCCAGCAGCGGGTCAAGCCAGCCGAGGGCCAGGGGAATCGAGAGAAGGGCCAGCACGAGGGCCAGGGTCGCCACCAGCCGGACGGTGGGGGGATCTTCGAGGTGGCGGGCCAGCAGCTGCCAGAGCGGAGGCAGCAGTTGGCGCAGGGCCAGCACCACCGTCAGCAGGGCCGCCGGCAGGGCCAGCCAGGCCAGGCCCAGCAGCAGGGCCGCCAGCAGAACCAGAAGGGTGAGCAGCAACTGCAAGCCCGCCCCATGACGCAGGCGCGTCCAGGGTCCGCCCGAGCGCAGGGCCAGGGGCGGCGCGGCGGCACCCGCCAGGGAGCGATCGTCCGGTTTGGTGCTCATGGCAGGGGGCTGCTCTGGAAGAAGAACCCGGCGGCGAGGATGGCGTAGGCCGCCAGCAGCAGCACCCCCTCAAGCCAGTCGGAGCGACCGTCGAGACTGACCAGATTGCTCACCAGCACAGCGGTGGCGACTGCCACCACCTCATAGACGTTGAAACTGAGGTCGAGGGGATGGCCGAGCAGGGGGGCCACCAGCAGCAGCACCGGCACCACCAGAAGGCCCACCAGCAGGGTGGAGCCCAGGGCCACCGAGACCGCCAGGTCCATCTTGTCCTTGCGGGCCATGCTCACGGCGGTGAGATATTCCGCGGCACCGCCCAGCAGCGGGAGCAGCACCACGCCGGTGAACAGGGCCGAGAGACCCAGTGACTCGGTGACGGTCTCGACGACGCCCACGAACAGCTCGGAGGAATAGGCCAGGCCCACGGTGGCCGCCAGCAGCACAGCCACCCAGGGAAGCAGGGGCGGTCGATGGGCGGCCTCAGCGCCGTGACCAGGAGCCTCCCCTTCCACCAGCAGATCAGCCTCGGCAACCGCATAGAGGGTGCGGTGGGTTTTCAGGGAGAACAGCAGGGTGAGGGCGTAGACGGCCAGCAACACCCAGGCCACGAACAGGGAGAACGACTCGGCGGCGCCCGCATCCAGACCCCCGCCCTCGCCACCCACCATCCCCCGCAGGCTCGGAATCAGAATTGCCAGGACCGCCAGGGTCATGGCCGAGCCGTTGACCCGTGCCACCACCGGCTGGAAGCGCTGCTCGCTGCGGCCGATGCCCCCCACCAGCATCGACAGACCCAGGGCCAGCAGCAGGTTGGCCATGACCGTGCCGGTGATGCTGGCCTTGACGATGTCCACCAGGCCCGCCCGCAGGGCCGCCAGAGCGATGATCAATTCGGTGGCGTTGCCGAACAGGGCATTCAGCAAGGCCCCGATGGAAGGACCGAGGGTGATGGACAGTTCCTCGGTGGCGGTGCTCAGCAGGATCGCCAGGGGGATGATCGACAGGATCGACGTCACGAAGACGACCCCATCGCCCCAGTGAAGTCGGTCGGCGGCCGCCGCCACCGGCAACATCGCCAGCAGGCCGATGGCGATGCGCAGGCGAGCAGGCATGAAAGGGTGCAATTCGGTGTCCCATTGTGACCGACTGTTGACCAAGGGGGCCATCGCCAGTCAAACCATCAACGCGGACATGGCAACAAGAAGGGAGTGGATCGACCTGCGGGGCCACGGTGTTGACAGCGCCCCAGGGACTTTCTGCGCAGAATGGACTCAGCAGCCTGCTCCTGATTGCCCGACACCCTGAAGGCCACCACGGGCCCAAAGAACTCTCAGGCGTTGAAGATCCCCGTCCTGCGGCCTGAGGACGGGGAACCCGATGCCAGCAGCGATCGCGAGAGCTCGCGACGACGTCACACCTTGCCATCCCGAAGAACGGTGGCCTCCATTCAGCAGGTTTTCACCCTCATTGCCATTGTCAATGGGCTTGTTCTGCTGTATCTGGTGATCGCCGCCATCCAGTTGCTGATGGTTGCGGGCGCCCGTTCGGCGGAGATCTATGTCTCGTTGATTCTCACGTTGCTGCTGGTCATCCTGGCGATCATTTCCTATCAGATCATCGCCCGGCGCATCATTCTGCCGATCGCCCGACTGGTGCGAGAAGCCAGTGAGATCGAAAGTGATGATATGACGAGCCTGTTGACGATCCGGAGCAACGACGAAATCTCCAGGCTGGCCCAGGCCTTCAACATGGTGCTCGTCAAGATGCGCCATGCCCTGGTGGCGGGAGAGACCAGCAATCAACAGTTGATGGCAGCCAACCGACAGATTGAGGCCTCCATCAACTACGCCGGTCTGCTGCAGCGCTCGATCTTGCCGGATCGGCAGCTTCAGGACACCTTCGGCAACGACCATTTCATCCTCTGGCTGCCCCGGGACACGGTTGGGGGTGACTACTACATCTTTCACTCCGAAGGCGGGCACTGCCTTGCCGGTGTGGCCGACTGTGCCGGCCATGGCGTCTCGGGCGCCATGATGACAATGCTGGCCCGAGCGGGGATTGACCGCTCGATCATGGAAGTGGGGATCACGTCCCCCGCCGCGATTCTGAGCTGCACCGATACCGCGATGCGTACCCTGCTGCACGGAGCAAGGATGAGCAAGTCGATCGCGACCAGCATGGACATCGGACTGGTTCGCCTTGACTTTGAAGCCAGAACACTTAGATTCTCGGGTGCAAAGATCAGTCTCTATTGGAGTGATGGGCAAACCATGCACATGCTCAGAGGAGATCATCGAGCCATTTGCGATCAGCGCATCGGTGCCTACACCGATCACGACATTCCGTTGCTTCCGGACTGCACCTACTACCTCACCACCGACGGGCTTCTGGATCAATCAGGAGGCAAGGACGGATTTTCACTCGGCACCCAGCAATTCAAGGAATGGCTGATCCAGCTGGCACGCCAGCCCCTGGATCGCCAGCGCCAGGCTCTCGCCGAGGCCCTCGAGCAGTTCCGGGGCCGTCATCCCCAGCGGGACGACATCACCATCCTTTCCTTCCGTTTCTCCTAGGGAGCTGCCTGATGTCCCCTCCGACCAACACCTCACCCCTTTGGCCACTGATGGGTACCACCTCGGTGTCCATAGCGGAGGCAAAGCGATGACAATCAGCACCACCAGTCTGATCTCGCTACGGGAGTTTTTCAGCCATCAGCAGATCCTCATCTGCTTCAACGGTCCGATCTCCACCACTTTGATCGGGGAAATCGGATCGGCGCTGAAGGAACACATAGAATCCAATCACGCCCCCGAGCTGGAGGTGATGGATGTGTTCAGCGTTTATATCGAGATGAGCCAGAATATCAGGAATTATGCAACAAGTCGCGGCTTCAGCGACGCCGAATCCTCCGCGACGGTTGTGATCGCGGCTGCCGAGGCTGGCCATTACGCCGTGTGTGCAGGTAACCTCGTACAGATGGAGGACGGACAGACCCTGATCCAGCGGATCCACGAACTCGCGGACTGCGACAAGGCCCAACTGAAGCTGCTCTACAAACAGCAGTTACGCCAACCCCACGCCCAGACTCCCGGACAGGGAGCCGGTCTGGGTCTGATCGAAATCGCCAGGCGCTCGAGCCAACCCATGGAGGCCTCCCTTGATCCCCTTGAGCCCGGCCGTGCCTTCTTCAGCCTTCGGGCCATCATCTGATCCCATGAGCAGCACCGAAGAACTGAATCTCTCCGTGCCTGGCTCGCAGTCCAGCCCTTCGATCCGGGCGGACTGGAAGGCGGGAGTCGTGGTCATGAGTGGCGAATCCTATCCAGAGAATTCGTTTGAATTGTACGACCAGTTGATTCAATGGATTGACTCTTATCTGTCAAGCGCCGAGCACTCGCTCACCCTTGAGCTGCACTTGAACTATCTCAATACCAGCAGTATTCGGTTCATGATTGATATTTTTGATTTGCTGCAGACAGCCTTCGAAAGTGGCAAGGAAGTGCTTGTTCAATGGATGTACGATGACCGAAATCCTCGTTCCGCCGAATTGGGATCTGAATTCAAAGAAGATTATACGTTTCCATTTTTGATTCTTTCGATCAACGCCTGACATGTTCGACCCTTCCTCCCCCAAGTCGGACGACCAATTGGAACAGGAGGTCATGGCCGTTCTTGCCGACCAGAGTTACGACAATGATCCCGTACGCAACCTGTTGGCTCGCCTATGGCATCGGATTGAAGAGCAGGTCGACCGGCTGGAGCGGGTGGCTGATATCTCCGATCTCTACCAGTCCCATGTGCTTGAAAGCAACCGCAGCCTGACGAACCGCTATGAGAAGCAGTTGCGCCAAATCAAGCGGGTGGTACGAATCTCCGATCTTTATCAGGCCTCTCTCAAAGAACTGAATCTTTCACTTTTTGAAGCCTCCACCCATGATTCGCTGACGGGAATCTCCAACCGCCGCTTCATGGCCGAACGCTGTCTGGAGGAAGACCAACGCGCCGCACGCCACGGCTCCACCTATTCGATGATCATCCTTGATGTCGATCATTTCAAGTTGATCAACGACGAGTATGGGCACGCCACAGGCGATCTGATGCTTGTGGATTTCGTCAAGGCCCTCTCCAGCAGCTTGCGTCACTACGACATCATTGCCCGATGGGGAGGTGAAGAATTCATGGCCCTTCTGATCGACGCGGATCTTTCCACGGCTGAACTTGTTGCCAAGCGCATGTTGGCCAACATCCGCGAGATGCGGGTTTCCATTGATGACATGGAGTTGAATCTCACGGCCAGCATGGGGCTTACGGAACACAAGTCCGATGAGAACTATGACGCCACCTTCCGTCGTGCCGACAAGGCCCTGCTGATGGCCAAGAACGGCGGTCGCGATCGGCTGGTGATCATTGATCCCACCGATCTTCTCAGCCATCGCGAGATCAGCTCTCTGGTTTCCACCGCCGAATAGGCCCGGCGTCAGAAGACGCAGGGGGCAGGTTCAGGGCGGCCGAGTGGGGATCGGCCGCCTGCCCTGAGGATCAGTTGTCGGGTTTGGCCAGCGGCAGCAGGCACTTGTCGGAATCGCAGCCGGCGGGACCGGCCTCAATCAGCTCACCCCGGTCGTACTTCTGCAGGGCCAGGAAGAAATCCCCGCACTGGCGGCGTTGCTCCACCTCAAGAACCATGCGGTGATAGGTGGCCTGGTCGATCGGCTCGAACGGCAACCTTGGGAAGGTGGCATTGGCATCGAAGCGGGCCAGCAGTGCGGCGGAGATGTATCCCTCACCCTGCTCAATGGCCTGGTGGATCGCGGCGGCCAAAGGCTCGATTTCATGCTCGCGAAACTCCACCGTGGCCGATGTGTTGTGGGTGGTGAAGTGGCGTTGCACCTGCATGTAGAAGTCGAACTGGGCCAGGGCGGAGAAGTTGTTGATCTCCACCTGATCGGCACCTGGCAGATTGGCCCAGCTCACCTCGGTGGGGATCTCCACCAGCCACTCGGTGCAGCGCGGATCAAACGGGTCATTCAGCAGACGTCCCTGCTCGTCCTTGTCCGACTGGGAAGGAACGATCGCGTAGCCGTAGTCCATGCAGGCCAGCGCCACCGGATCGTTCTTGCGGAAGGTGATGCGACGGATGAAGCGCTGGGCCTTGGGGGGATGCCAGCCGGGGCTGGCGCCGGTGAGCAGGCTCTTGGTGCCCGCCGGTTGGACGGTGGTGCAGCGGTTGGGTCGGCGCATGCCGTGCCGATCGCAGTAGTCCCACACCGCGTCATGGACGCACTGCTTCCAGCGCGAGAGGTAGGCCGCTTCCTGCTCGCGGAAGGCACGCCCCGCTTCGGAGTCGGGACGGCCCGCTTCCCACCACTGCAACCAGGGGGTACCGAAGGCATGCACGAAGAAATCGAACAGGCCGGTGAAGCTGACCCCCACGATCGGATCCCAGGCCCGGCTCTGGCGATAGCGCTCCACCTCGAAGCGGTGGTTCAGCAGACAGGCCACCGCCAGGCCACCGGCCTTGAAGGCGTCGGCCTGGGCCTGGTGGTCGTCCGGGTCGATCCGGTTGAGGTGGATCTCGGCCAGGTTGCAGTGGAAATCGGCACCGAGGATTTCACCGCAGGGGTTGAGTCCGTAGCGGCCGAGCCGGTGCTCAAGCTCGGCGTCGCTGATCTGCGGGTGGTGCAGCTGCAACCAACGGCCGGCCTCTTCCTTGCCCTGGTCGCAGTAGATGCCGATGAACTCGGTGCGCAGCTGGGGGGTGGTGAGCAGGTCGGCATTGGAGCGGGCGATCGCTTCAGGGGCGAACTGGATGGCGCCCTCCCCGGACTGAAACTGCTTGTTGACCGCTTCCAGCACCACCTCGTGGCTGGGGCGAACGTGAAACACCCGGGTGTGGTTGGCCATGCGCAGGGCATCGCGCTCGGGATCAATGCGCCAGTTGCCCTGGGCGTCCTGCTGCCACAGGTTCTCCTTGGCGCCGAGGGCGGAGTCATCGTCGGCGCAGAACTGGCGCATGCCGGCGCTGCGGCGGATGTTGCCGGCCACGATCGTCACCGCCGCCTCATCGATCAGCAGACAGCACTCCACCGAGGTGAGCTGGCGGCCCTGGGCCTTGTTGAGGATCTGGGCAACACGGCCGTAAAGGTCCCTCAGCTTCACGGGGTTGGCCATGCCGCCGAAGCCCTTGAGGGTTTCGCCCACGGGCCGCACATCGGACAGGTCCACCGAGACGTGGACGGGGCCGTCGAAACGCTCATCGCTGCAGAGGTTGAGCAGCAGCCGGTAGCTCTCCACCCAGCCGGAGCGGGTGTCGCCAACCCGCACATTGACCTGCTGGCCATCGATCCGGTGGGTGGTCTGCTGCTGGCGGGAGCCGATCGGCGTCACACCGATGTCGGTGACCCCATCGATGACGAGGGTGTTGCGCACCGTCGGCAGCCGACGGATCAGATGGGGCTCGATGATGGCGCCGGTGCCGCAGCCCATCATCGCCAGATCCATCATCAGGGCGAAGGCTTCCCAGTCCACCAGATTGGTGGAGGTGCAGTTGTAGGCGCCGGAGAAATTCTCGGGTTGCTCGATCCACCCCGTACCACCGATCCACAGCCAGCGGCCGGAGGGGAGCGCCATCTGGTGCCGCTGCATGCGCCGGATCAGCTCCACCTCCTCTGCCGCAAGGGAACCCAGGACCCGCAGGCCCTCGAGGTTGCGCTCGGCCACCTCATGCCAGCTCTCCCTGCCCCCGCTTGGGGTCTTGCGGCTGTAGGTGCGGTAGAAGACCGGATAGGCCGCCGGGGCGGTGACCGGAAAATCGGCCGCCGGTGTGACGGTGTCGACGCTTGCCGATGACGTCGCCGCCTCGGCGGGTGTGGCTGGACGGGCGGCGGACAGGGTCACGGTGGGTACGGCCGGTGCGTGCTGGAAACCATAACGCCACCCATAGGGTCTGCAACGGTGCCCTGCCACCAGCCACGGTGCCTGGGGCGGCTGAGGGGGCCTTGGCTGGGTAGAACAGCGCCAGATCGGACAGGAAGGCCGAGCCGATGGAGCGGATCTGCGAACCGGAGTTGATGGAAGACCCGCTGCAGGCGGAGGCCTACGCCGCGGCCGATTTCTCCAGCGGCGACCGGGCGGTGCTGGGCAGAATCGAGACCCTTCTGGGCGACCGTGGGCAGGGGGACGGCGAGGGCCTCAGCTTTGTGGATCTGGGCTGCGGACCCGGCAACATCACCTTTCTGCTGGCCGGGCGCTGGCCTCTGGCCAGCGTGCTGGGCCTTGATGGCTCAGGCGCCATGCTGGCGATCGCCGAGCGACGACGGCGCGCTGAACCCGCTGGCTGGCGGCACCTTCGCTTCCGCCAGCAACAGCTGCCCAGTCCGCAGCTGGAGGGTCCCTGCAGTGCCGTGGTCAGCAACAGCCTGCTGCATCACCTCCATGACCCGGCGGTGTTCTGGCGCAGCGTGCGGCAACTTTCAGCGCCAGGCACCTGCCTTTATGTGCGGGACCTGCGGCGGCCAGCCAACAACGCTGAACTGGAGGCCCTGGTGCATCGTCATGCCGCCTCGGCGCCGGAGGTGCTGCGGCGGGACTACGCCCATTCCTTGCAAGCGGCCTTCAGCCGGTCCGAGGTGCTGGCCCAGCTCGAGGCCGCCGGACTCGAAGGGCTGCAGGTGCAGGAGCTGGACGACCGCTACCTGGAGATCCACGGCCCCAGCCTGCCTGGCAGGCTGGCCTGATGGTCACCAGCTCCTCCCCTGCCCCAGCTCCTGAGTTCGACGCCGCGGCACTGGCGGCGGCGGTGAGCCGGCGCCGCAATTTCGCCATCATTTCCCACCCCGACGCGGGCAAGACGACCCTCACCGAGAAGTTGCTGCTCTACGGGGGTGCCATCCAGCAGGCCGGGGCGGTGAAGGCCAAGGGGGAGCAGCGCAAGGTGACCTCCGACTGGATGGAGCTGGAGAAGCAGCGCGGCATTTCGATCACCTCCACCGTGCTCCAGTTCGAGTACGCCGGCAGCACGATCAACCTGCTCGACACCCCCGGCCACCAGGACTTCTCGGAGGACACCTACCGGACCCTGGCTGCCGCTGACAACGCCGTGATGCTGGTGGACGCGGCCAAGGGATTGGAACCGCAGACCCGCAAGTTGTTCGAGGTCTGCCGGATGCGGCGGATCCCGATCTTCACCTTCATCAACAAGATGGACCGGCCGGGGCGGGACCCGCTGGAGCTGGTCGATGAGATCGAACAGGAGCTGGGGCTGGCCTGCTGGCCGGTGAACTGGCCGATCGGCAGCGGCGATCGGTTCCGCGGCGTGATCGACCGGCGCTCCCAGGATCTGCTGCTGTTCGAGCGGGCCGAACGGGGCCGGCAGAGCCTGGAGCGGCGACTGATCCCCGGCGATCCGGACCGCCAGGAGCGGGTGGAGGCGGAGCTGCTGGATCTGGCCGTGGAGGAACTGGAGCTGGTGGAGGGCGCCGGAGCGGAGCTGGATCTGGCGCGGGTGCACGCCGGTGAGCTGAGCCCGGTGTTCTTCGGCTCGGCGATGACCAATTTCGGCGTGCGCCCCTTCCTTGATGCCTTCCTGGAGCTGGCCCAGCCGCCGGTGGCCCGGGACAGTGACCAGGGACCGGTGGATCCATTGCGGCCGGAGTTCAGCGGCTTCGTCTTCAAGCTGCAGGCCAACATGGACCCCCGCCACCGGGACCGGGTGGCCTTCGTGCGGGTCTGCAGCGGCCGCTTCGAGAAGGACATGAATGTGCGGCACGCCCGCAGCGGGCGCACCATCCGCCTGTCACGCCCCCAGAAGCTGTTCGGCCAGGACCGGGAGGTGGTGGAAGACGCCTACCCCGGCGATGTGATCGGCCTCAACAACCCCGGCATGTTCGCCATCGGCGACACCCTCTACACCGGTTCCCGGGTGGAGTACGAGGGCATTCCCTGCTTCAGCCCGGAGATCTTCGCCTGGCTGCGCAATCCCAATCCCTCGGCGTTCAAGAGTTTCCGCAAGGGGGTGAATGAGCTGCGCGAAGAGGGGGCCGTTCAGGTGTTGTATGACACCGACCCCAGCAAGCGGGATCCGATCCTGGCGGCGGTGGGCCAGTTGCAGCTTGAGGTGGTGCAGTACCGGCTGGAGAACGAATACGGCGTCACCAGCCGGCTGGAACCGCTGGAGTTCAGTGTCGCCCGCTGGGTGAGCGGCGGCTGGCCAGCCCTGGAGAGCGTCGGCCGCCTGTTCAACTGCAAGACGGTTCGCGACGCCTGGGACCGGCCGGTGCTGCTGTTCCGCAACGACTGGAACCTGCACCAGCTTCTGGAGGACCATCCCGACCTGGAGCTGCACGGGGTGGCGCCCGTGGTGAGCGGCGTCGAGCCGATCGCCCTCTGAGCCGGGGGGCCGCCGAGGGCCGCCACGGGAGGAATCCCTCCCTCGCGCCAGACGATCGGAGGGGGCAGAATGAAGCAACAATTCGTCACGCCGTAACGGACGGTCACAGCGATGCCTCGATCCGTGACGCCACCCCCGCTCTGGCTGGTGCGTCCCCGCAGCGACGGGGGCAGTGATTACGTCAGTTTCCAGCCCTCACAAGGGGCAGTGGAAATGCGCGAAGGCAGCCATCTCCCCCCCCAGATGCCCCTGCTCAAACGGCGCCGTTCGCTGGCGATCGAGGAAGCGGAGGCCTGCCGCCGCAGACTGCAACAGGAAGCGGGATATCACCGCAGTGAACCGCTTTTTTAGCCTCGCCTCGATACGCTCGGTGGCATGAACCAAGGATCCGACCAAGCCCCGCCGGCCCCTGACGCCTCCGATCCGTACGAGCGGCTCGGTGTCGCTCCCGATGCCTCCTTCGACACCGTCCAGGAGGCCAAGCTGGCGCGGCTCGACGAGGCCGGCGACGACCCCCTGGTTCGCTCCCGCATCGAAGCCGCCTATGACGCGGTGTTGATGGACCGGTTGAAGGAACGCCAGCAGGGCCGGGTCAGCAGCGCCGCCCGTTCCGCCTCCCAGCGGGAGCAGGCTTCCCCGCCTCCGAGCCGGCCGGCCCTCTCCGCCCTGCCCAGCCTGCCCCAGCTGCCCCCCTCCCGCCTGCCCCGTCCCAGCTTCTCCCTGCCCCAGCTGCAACTGGCCACGGGCCGGGATCTCTGGTTTCCCCTGGCGGCGGATGGCGTGTTGCTGCTGCTGCTCGTGCTGATGCCCGGAGCCGCACCCGAACTGCTGACCGCCCTGGCCACCGGGGTCACCCTGCTGAACCTGCAGCGTCGTCACGGTCGCTTCCTGGCGGCGGTGGGTTGGTCGTTTGCCCTGCTCTGCCTGGGACTCGTGCTGGGCGGTCTGCTGGCGGGAGGTCTCGGACCCGCCCTCAGCCAGTCCCTCGCGGTGACGACGCTGCAGCTGCAGAGCCTCCCAGCCATCCTGCTGCTCCTGCTCGGTGCCCTGCTGATCGCCTGAGTCCGGCACAGGCCCGTGCGGGGGCTCAGGCCACGGGGGCCAGCTCGTCGATCAGCTCCTGAAGCTCAGGGGCTTCCACCCGATACACCGCATTGCAGAAGTGGCAGGTCAGTTCCGCCTGGCCGTCTTCGTTGAGCATGTCGGTGAGTTCTTCACGGCCCAGCAGCTTGAGGGCGCTGACGCTGCGGTGGCGGCTGCAGGGGCAGTGGAACTGGACGGACTGCTCGATCGAGCCCGCCCCGAGGGGCTGGGGATCGAGGTCCGGAAAGATTTCCTCGAACAGGGCATGGAGCTGGTCGGCATTGGCGGCGAGCCGCTCGCTGAAGCCGGTGATTTCCCGGCAGCGCTCCTCCAGCAGGGCCACCAGTGCCGGTTCCCGCGCCGCCTTCGGCAGCACCTGCACCAGCACGCCGCCGGCACAGCGCACGCCGCTGCTGTCGATCGTCTCCCCCACGAACAGGGCCGAGGGGGTCTGTTCGGAATGGAGCAGGTAGGAGGCCACGTCCTCGCCGATGCCGCCACTCACCAGCTCGACGGTGCTGCTGAAGGGTTCCCCCTGGCCCCGGTCCCGCACCACGTGCAGGTAACCGGTGCCGGTGGCGCGGCGGAAGTCGAACTGGTGGCCGCCGGCCGCATCCGTCAGCAGATCCAGCTCGAGCTCCGGCCGGCCCACGTAGCCGCGCACGGTGCCATCCCGCCCCGCATCCACCATCAGACCCCGCAGGGGGCCATCGGACTGAATGCGCAGGTTGACCCGGCCATGGGCCACCTTCATCGAGCTGGCCAGCAGCAGGCCCGCCGTCATGGCCCGGCCCAGCAGGGCCGTGGTGAGGAAGGAGAGGCCGTGGCGGTGACTGGCCTGGCGGATGGCCGAGGTGGTGGTGACCGCCACCATCCGGATGCCGCCCCCGGCACCGGTGGCCCTCAGCATGCGATCCCCCATCCAGCCCGTCCCCTGCGATCCGATGGTCATCGTAAGGAGCCGGAATGGAGGGCCTCGAGGGGCCTGAGGGTTCCCTGCTCCAGCCGCCAGCCCCGCTCGACCACCCCCCGGAACAGTTCCGGTTCGTGGGTCACTACCAGCAGGGCCCGTTCCTTGGCGAGATCGGCGATCAGCTGGAGCACCTCCTCCCGCACCGTCCAGTCGAGGCCGGCGGTGGGCTCATCCAGCAGCAGCACCCGGGCATCGCGCACCAGCTGGACGGCCAGGGCCAGGCGACGCTGCTGGCCGCCGCTGAGGCGCTCCGGCGCCTGCTGCAACGAGAGGCTGCCGAGGCCCACCTGCTCCAGCACGGCCTCGGCCTTCTCGGCGGTGAGGCGGCGCTGGCCCAGCTTCAGTTCCTGACCCACCGTGAGGCCGAGGAAATGGCGTTCCGGAAACTGGAACACCAGGCCGCACAGCCAGCGGCGCTGACGACTGCTGAGGGCTTCGCCCTGCCAGAGGAAGCGTCCGGCATCGGCTTCGGCCAGACCGCAGATCACCTCCAGCAGAGTGGTCTTGCCGCTGCCGCTGCGGCCGGCGACCAGAGCCGGGGATCCCTGCGTCAACTGCAGGGAGACGTCGGCCAGCACCGGCGCCGGCGCCGTGGCGGGGTGGTACCGCAGACCGAGGACATCGAGCATGGCACCAGCATGCCGTCCGGCGCTGCGGCGGTGGTGCGTGTTGGATGGGGGGACACGCGCGCCATTTCCCCCTTCCCCATGGATGTCCGATTTCGCGAGGTGGATCCGTTCAACTGCTGGATCTGGCTGCACTTCGCCGACCAGCCGGGTGGCGCCGAGCGGGGCTACGTGGAAACGGCCCTCGACAGTTGGTTCTTTCTGGGCAAGCTGGGCGCCTTCAACGCCGAGAACCTGCAGACCCATGAAGGCGGCGTGGATCTCGGCTGGCTCGCTTACGACACCGAGGCGGCGGAGCGCAGCCTGCCGGCCCTGATGCACAACATGGGCCCGATGGAGTACCAGGACGACTGGGCGCGCTGCTGGGTCGACCTGGGCACCAGCGATGCCCTGGCCCTTGATGTGCTGATCAACGCCCTGCGCCAGCTCGACAACGACGTGCTGGAGATCACCGAGCTGGTGATCGGCGGGCTGAACGAAGACTGGCCGATCGAGGAGGAGCCCGAGAGCCCGTTCTACGGAGACTGATGGGGCGGGAGTTGCGCCGGTTGCTGATCGCCCCGGAGCGGATCGCCGCCCTGACGGGCGGGGGCCAGGAGCTGCCCTGGCTGGCGCTGGAACCCCAGGAAAGCCACTACCTGGAACGGGTGCTGCGCTATCGGCCCGGCGACCGGCTGGCACTGGTGGACGGTGTCGGTCAGCTGTGGACGGCAGTGCTTGAGCCGGAACGGCGGCTGCGGCTGGAACAGGCGCCGGAGGCGCCCCTGCAGCAACAGGGACCGGTCACACCGCCCCTGGAGCTGGCCATGGCCGTGCCCAAGCGGGAGGCGGATCTGGTCTGGCGCATGGCCACCGAACTGGGTGCCGACCGGCTCCAGCCCCTGCTGGCCGCGCGCGGTGCCCCCGGTGAGCGCTGCCCCCTGGACCGCTGGCGGGGAATTGTTCGGGAGGCCACCGAGCAGTGCGAACGGCTGTGGCATCCCCTGCTGGACTCCCCCTGCGAGGCCGGGGCCTGGCTCGCACGGCCGGCCCCTGGCATCGCCCTGCTGGCCACCACCCGCCGGGACGCTCTGCCGCTCTGCAGTCAGCGGCTGCGGGACCTGGCCGACGGCGCCAACCCGTCTGATCTCGCGGCTGGGATCCGGCTGGCGATCGGGCCGGAGGGGGGCTGGAGCCCAGAGGAAGAGCAGCGGGCCGAAGCGGCCGGCTGGCAGACTGTGAGCCTGGGGGCAGCCATCCTGCGCACGGCCACGGCCGCGGTGGCCGGGGTGGCCCTGCTGGCTGACTGGCGAGCGCTCAGGAGCGCATCATGCCGGCCGCCATCTCCTTGAACACGCCCAGGTTGGCTCCGGGGGTGCGGCGCTTGATCGGGGTGGCCCCACCCGCTGTGACGCAGTCGGGGGCGAAGGTGGCCAGCGATGGGGCGGGGCGCAGCGCCTCGGCGGCAGCCAGTTCGGCGGCGATCGCCTCGGCGGTGGTGAGGCCGGAGACGGGGGGAAGGGCGGCGTCTGCCTCCGAAGGCGTGGCGGGCTGGGCCTCCGCCGCCTGGGGAGCCAGCTTGGCTTCGGGCTTGGGCTCGGCCTTGGGGGGGGCCACCACGGCCGGGGGGTCGTTGCCTTCGCCGCCGCCCAGATCAAGGAAGAACTTGGGACGTTTGAAGACCATTCGGAGCACCACCGGATGCAGCGATTATCCGCCGAAGGCGGCACCCGGAAGCGGCTCGCTTAGATCTGTGCAACACAGTCGGGCTGTCGTGATGCAGTTGCTTCCGCCCCAGGATCCGTCGCACTGGCTGGCGGCCCTGGCGATCAATGGCCTGCTGATCGCGCTCGCCCAGCAGCTGCCCCTGCTGACGCGGACCGGCTGGATCCACGCCGGGGTGCTCGGCACCCTGCTGTGGGGAAGCCTGGGCTGGCGCGGCTGGCTGGCGGTCGTGGCCTATCTGGCCCTGGGCAGCCTGGTGACCAAGCTGGGCTTCCGCCGCAAGCGGGAGCTGGGGCTGGCAGAGGCCCGAGAAGGTCGGCGGGGGCCGGAGAACGTCTGGGGCTCGGCCCTGGTGGGCACCGTGCTGGCCCTGCTGGCCTGCCGGGCACCCATGGCCGCGGTGCCCCTGCTGCTGGCTGGCTTTGCCGCCAGCTTCGCCGCCAAGCTCGCTGACACCTTCGGCAGCGAGATCGGCAAACGCTGGGGCCGCCACACGGTGCTGATCACCAGTCTGCGGCCGGTGCCACCCGGAACCGAGGGGGCCATCAGCCTGGAGGGAACCGCGGCCAGCCTGGTGGGCAGCGGCCTGATGACCCTGGTCATGCTGGCCCTCGGGCTGATCAGCGGCTGGCCCCTGGCGCTGCTGGTGGGCGGTGTCGGGCTGCTGGCCACCCTGGCCGAAAGCGTCGTCGGGGCCAGCCTTCAGCAGCGCTGGGGCTGGCTCAGCAACGAGGTGGTCAATGGGCTGCAGACGCTGTTGGCGGCCCTGCTGGCCATGGGCCTGGTGCCGTGGCTTCCGGCCCCTGGATCGGGCTGAGGGCCTGCTGGCGCCAGGCGAGGGCGGCGCGCCGCAGACGATCGAGAACAGCATCGCAGCGGCGCTGGGCCTGGCGGGCCGGCATGCCGAGCTGCCGGCCCAGTTCCACCCAGGTGCAGCCCACATCAATCCGGCCCACAAGCAGCTCCCGCTCCCGGGGATCGAGATCCGCCAGCTGCTGGCGCAACCACTGGCGCTCGGCGCTGCGAACCTCGCTGGCGACCGCCAGCTCATCGTTCCCATCGGTGGGGGCGGGGGACGCCAGCAGATCCAGCAGGCAACCGGCTGCTTCACTGTCGGCGCCGCCCTGGCCGAAAGGGGCATCCAGGCTGCGTACCTTGCCGGTGGTGCGCACCTGCAGGGCCTCCTCGAGCCGGGCCGGATCACAGGCCAGCCGATCGGCGAGGGCGGCGGCGGGCAAGGGCTCCAGCCCCTTGCGGCGCCGGGCCTCCTGGAGGCTGAGCACCTGCTGATGCAGATCCCACAGGGGCCTGGGCGGACGCACCATGGGCTGGCGATCCCGCCGCTCCCTTTGGATCGCGCCCTGGATGTAGGGCACGGCGAAGCTGCTGAGGCTGACGTTGCGATCGGGATCGAAGGCCTCGACGGCGCGGATCAGGCCGAGACTTCCCACCTGGGCCAGATCCTCGAACGCCAGGCCGGTGTCGGCACCCTGGCGGCCGGCGATCGAGAACACCAGTGGCAGGTTGTCCTCCACCAGCAGGTTGCGCCAGCGCAGCCGGGTGAGCGGATCGGTGGCCGCAGCGAAGGCCTTGAGGCGGCGGCGGTTGCGGGTGCGGCGATCCACAATCGCTTCGGGGATCTCGCGGCAGCCCAGGCAGAGGTCCGGCTGCGGCGCCCGACGGGTCGCCACCAGTGCAGGGGCCGGCGGAGGGGGTGGCGGAGGGCGATCCATGGCGGTGAATCCAGCGGGGTCCGTTTCTTCAGAGTCGCCGCAGGCCGACAGCGCCGGTTCACCGGATGGGGGGAGTTCCCTTCCTCCGATCGGGTGATGTCATCGGGGCCGGCGGAGTGCAGCGCTCAGGGCGCAGGGAGCCGGACGCAGGGATCAGTGCGCCGCCGTCACGCTGCTGTGGGGGTGCAGCTCGGCCCATTGCAACAGGGCGCTCCAGGCGCGCAGGCGCCGGTAGAGCTGGCCATGGCCGTCGCCATTGAGGTGCAGACCGTCACTGCAGAGCCCTTGCAGCCAGAGGGGGTCGGCCAGCAGGCCATCGAGCAGCGGCAGGAAGGGCACATCCGCCTCCATGCAGGCTTCCTCCAGCAGGCCTTCGTAGAGCCGCACGCTGGCCAGGTCGTACCAGAGCATCCCGGCGAAGGGCATCACGGCCTCATCCACCGGGGTGAGGCCAAGCACGAACACCGGCGCGATGGCCTGCAGCCGGGGCAGCAGCTGCTGCAGGCCGAACAGGAAGGCCTCGGGCGCGAGTTGGTAACGGCCGTCGGGTCGCCCGACCCGGGCGGTGTCGTTGAGGCCGATCGACAGCAGGATCCCCTGGGGGCGCTGGCGGCGCAGCTCGCCCCGGTGGCTCACTTCCGCCTCGGCGCGGGCCGCCAACCGCTCCAGGCCGTCGCCGCGCACCCCCAGTCCGTACAGCACCGGCCCCTGGGGCAGGTCCATCCAATGGCGGCGCAGGCGTTCACACCAACCGCCCTGCTCGGGATCACCCCAGCCGTACACCCCGCTGTCCCCCAGCACCACCAGCTTCCTGGGGACCGGCATCGGTGAGCCCGTCATGGGGCGAGCCTCCAGCACAGGCGGGGCGCTCAGAGGCTCACGCCGAAGCGCCGCAGCCGATCCAGACCGTCGTCGATCGTGGCGGGTGACGCGGCACAGGACAGGCGGATGCAGCGGTCATCGCCGAAGGCGGCACCGGGCACCACCGCCAGCCCCACCTCCTCCAGCAGCCGGCCGCAGAGGGTCATCGAGTCGAGGCCCCAGGCACTCACGTCCGGGAAGGCATAGAAGGCCCCCTCGGGGGGCAGCAGCTTCAGGCCCTGGATCGCCATCAGGCCGTCGCTGAGCCGGGCGCGGCGGCGGCTGAATTCGGCCGCCATCTCCCTGACGCAATCCCGCGAGCCGCTGATCGCCGCCAGGGCGCCGTACTGGGCGAAGGTGCAGACGTTGCTGGTGCTCTGGCTCTGCAGGGCACTGGCGGCGGCCACCACGTGACGGGCCCCCGCCAGCCAGCCGATGCGCCAGCCCGTCATGGCCCAGCCCTTGGCGAAGCCGTTGACGATGAAGACGCGCTCGGCCAGGTCGGGGGCCACCGCCGCCAGACTGTGGTGCGTATGGCCGGGTGAGAGCAACATCTCGTAGATCTCATCGCACACCACCGCCAGGCCGGGATGGCGGCGCAGCACGGCGGCGATCGCCTCCAGTTCTTCGCGGCTGAGCACCATGCCGGTGGGATTGGAAGGGCTGTTGAGCACCAGCAGCCGGCTGTCGGGGGTGATCGCCGCCTCGAGCTGCTCGGGGCTGAAGCGAAAGCCGCCGCTGGCGTCGGTGTGAAGACAGCGGACACTGGCGCCGGCCAGCTGGGCCATTTCCGGGTAGCTCAGCCAGTAGGGGGCCGGCAGCAGCACCTCGTCGCCGGGATTGAGCAGAACCTGGAACAGGTTGTAGAGGGCCTGCTTGCCGCCGTTGGTCACCAGGACCTGGTCGGCCTGGGTGGGAACACTGTTCTCCTGGCTCAGCTTGGCGGCGATGGCCTGGCGCAGCTGGGGTTCGCCGGCGACGGGTCCGTAGCGGGTGTGGCCGGCCTCAAGGGCCTCGGCCGCCGCCCGGCGGATGAAGGCGGGGGTGTCGAAATCGGGCTCACCGGCGCTGAGGCTGCAGATGTCCTTGCCATCGGCACGCAGCTCACGGGCCTTGGCGGTGATGGCGAGGGTGAGCGATGGCTGCAACGCCTGCGCCCGGGCGGAGAGCGACAACGGGGCCGGCATGGCAGTGAGCGGCGTCTGGAGGGCGCGATTCGGCAATCCGGCCATCTTGCCCTACGCCCCGCGGCCATGGCCAAGAATGGCGCGATGCCCGGCGACCCCCTGCAACCGTCCCTCCTGGGTGAGGCTGTCGCCGCCGGAGGCGCGCCCGGCCTCGACGGACTGCAGCGGAGCTGCCAGGACTGCCGCCGCTGCGGCCTGGCCGCGGGCCGCCATCAGGTGGTGATCAGCCGGGGCGACCCGGCGGCACGGCTGATGGTGATCGGCGAAGGCCCCGGCGCCCAGGAGGACGCCAGCGGCCGGCCCTTCGTGGGGCGGGCCGGCCAGCTGCTGGACCAGATGCTGGCCAGTGTGGGACTCGACAGCGAACGGGACGCCTACGTCTGCAACGTGGTGAAGTGCCGCCCCCCCGACAACCGCAAGCCGACGGCCCAGGAGATGGCGGCCTGCGCCCCCTGGCTGGCCGTTCAGATCGCCGAAGTGGATCCCGCCGTGGTGTTGCTCACCGGTGCCACGGCCCTGGAAGGGGTGCTCGGCATCAAGGGGGGCATCTCCAGGCTTCGCGGCCAGTGGCACCCCTGGCAGGGCCGCTGGGTGATGCCGGTGTTCCACCCCTCCTATCTGCTGCGCAATCCTTCGCGGGAGCAGGGCTCCCCCAAATGGCTCACCTGGCAGGACCTCAAGGAGGTGCAGCGCCGGCTGGAGCTGGACCAGCCGGCGCCACCCACTTTGTGACAGGCTTTGGCCATCACCGGCCCACGCGAGATGACCGGCAGCCTGGCCACACTGACCACCTCCGCTCCGGGGACCTCCCCCCTCCCGGCCGACTGGGCCAGTGACCCCCGCTTCGAGACGGTGATCCGTCGCCGCCGCACCCGCAGCGTCCGTGTCGGCGCCATGTGGGTGGGCAGCGAGCACCCCGTGGTGGTGCAGTCGATGATCAATGAGGACACCCTCGACGTGGAGGGGGCCACCGCCGGCATCCGCCGGTTGCACGAGGCGGGCTGCGAGATCGTGCGGCTCACCGTGCCGAGCCTGGCCCATGCCAAGGCCGTCAAGGAGATCCGCCGGCGGCTGGAGGACAGCTACCAGCCGGTGCCCCTGGTGGCGGACGTGCACCACAACGGCATGAAGATTGCCCTGGAGGTGGCCCAGCACGTTGACAAGGTGCGCATTAATCCGGGCCTGTACGTGTTCGACAAGCCCGATCCCAACCGCACCGAGTTCACGGCCGACGAGGTGGCGGCCATCGGCGAGCGCATCCAGACCACCCTTGAACCGCTGGTGAGCCTGCTCAAGGAGCAGGACAAGGCCCTGCGGATCGGCGTCAACCACGGCTCCCTGGCCGAACGGATGCTGTTCACCTACGGCGACACCCCCCTGGGGATGGTGGAGAGCGCCATGGAGTTCATCCGCATCTGCGACCGGCTTGACTTCCACAACATCGTCGTGTCGATGAAAGCGTCGCGGGCCCCGGTGATGCTGGCGGCCTACCGGATGATGGCGTTCCGCATGGACGCCGAGGGCTTCCACTACCCCCTGCACCTGGGGGTCACGGAAGCTGGCGACGGCGACTACGGCCGCATCAAGAGCACCGCCGGCATCGCCACCCTGCTGGCCGAGGGCCTGGGGGACACGATCCGCGTGTCGCTCACCGAGGCACCGGAGAAGGAAATCCCTGTCTGCTACTCGATCCTGCAGGCCATGGGGCTGCGCAAGACGATGGTGGAGTACGTGGCCTGCCCGAGCTGCGGCCGCACCCTGTTCAACCTGGAGGACGTACTGCACACCGTGCGCAAGGCCACCGCCCACCTGACAGGGCTGGACATCGCCGTGATGGGTTGCATCGTCAACGGCCCTGGCGAGATGGCCGATGCCGACTACGGCTACGTGGGCAAGACCCCCGGCACCATCTCCCTCTACCGCGGGCGGGAGGAAATTCGCCGGGTGCCGGAAGCCGAAGGGGTCGAGGCGCTGATCGCCCTAATCAAAGAGGACGGTCGCTGGGTCGACCCCTGAACGGGGGGCCCAACACCGGCAGCGGCGCTACGTTGGAACCACGTTTCAGCCTCCTTGAGGATCCCCAGCATGGGAAGAGCTCGCGCCACGGTCGTGGTGCTGGTTGGTCTCGGTGCCTGCGCCGCCACCGCGGTGATGGCCAGGGATATGGTGCTGACCCCCACCGGAACCGTGTCGATCAGCGACAGCCCCAAGGAGGTGATGGATCAGGCCTGGCAGATCGTTTTCCGCGACTACCTGGACACCACGGGGAAATACACACCAGAACAGTGGCGCAAGCTGCGCCGCAGCGTGCTCTCCAAGAGCTACAGCACCCCCAAGGATGCCTATGAGGGCATCCGCGGCATGCTCGGCACCCTCGACGATCCCTACACCCGCTTCCTGGATCCGCGGGAATTCAAGGAGATGCAGATCGACACCTCCGGGGAGCTCTCGGGGGTGGGCATCCAGCTGAGTGTCGACAAGGAGACCAAGGAGCTGGTGGTGATCTCGCCGATCGAGGGCTCTCCGGCCTCCCGGGCCGGCGTGCAGCCCAAGGACGTGATCGTCTCGATCGACGGCAAGAGCACCAAGGGGATGAGCACCGAGGACGCGGTGAAGCTGATCCGGGGCAAGGCCGGCACGACGGTCAATCTGGTGTTGCGCCGCAAGGGCCAGAACCTCGACACCCCTCTTACCCGGGAGCTGATCGAAATCCACGCGGTCACCCACCAGGTCAACACCGCCCCCGACGGCACCAAGGTCGGCTACATCCGCCTGAAGCAGTTCAGCGCCACCGCCACCAAGGACATGCGGGCGGCCGTGCGGGATCTGGAGGCCAAGGGCGTGCAGGGTTACGTCCTCGACCTGCGCAGCAACCCTGGCGGACTGCTGGTGGCGAGCGTCGAGATTGCCCGCCAATGGATCAACGAAGGCATCATCGTTTCCACCAAGACCCGCGACGGCATTCAGGACGTCAAACGGGCCACGGGCCAGGCCCTGACCACCAAGCCCATGGTGGTGCTGGTCAACGAAGGTTCGGCCAGCGCCAGCGAGATTCTTTCCGGCGCCCTGCAGGACAACAACCGTGCCGTGCTGGTGGGTCAGAAGACCTTCGGCAAGGGGCTGGTGCAGTCGGTGCGGGGGCTTTCCGATGGCTCGGGCATGACCGTGACCATTGCCAAGTACCTCACCCCCCGCAACCGGGACATCCACAAGCACGGCATCAATCCGGACGTGCCGGTGAAGATGACCGAACAGGAGGTGCAACGCCTCAAGCTCGAAGACATCGGCACCAACCGGGACAGCCAGTACCGGGCGGCCGAATCCACCCTGCGCAAGCAGCTGCAGGCCAGCGCTGTGCTGCAGAAGGCGTTCCAGCCCGGCAGTGCCAATCTGCCGGCGGCCCTTGCCAAACCCTAATGTGCACGACCCGGGCGCCACGCCCGGGTCGGTCTGGGCGCTCAAGCCGTGGTGGTGTCAGCCCTGGAGCATCCTGCTCACGGGGCTGGCCATCGTGGCCGGCAGCTGGTTTGTGCTCCACCTCTGGTGGCTCAGCACGGGAGTCTCACTCGTGATCGGGGTCTGGTGGCTGCTGTTCCTGGTGCTGATGCCAGCGGCCTGGAAACGGTCGCAGGCTGGCGGCGGCAACGGCTGAGCCGCAGGGATCAGGCGACGGGCTGCATCAGCCCGCCACCGGGGGAGGAGTCATCGTCGTCGTTGTTGCCGGCATCGGCCTGGAAGAGGGCGAAGAAGCCGAGGCCGAGGACCCCCAGAAAGGCAGGCAGCAGCAGGGGATTCTGGGTGGCGCCCGCAACCTCGATCAGTTCACCCATGGGGCCGCGTAACGAAAGATGTCGCCATCTTAACGTTCCTTCTCATTCCTGTGGTCCGTTCAGTCGAAGACGTGGCCGTGCTCGTAGCGCTCCGCATGGCCCGCGGCCTCGGTGAGGGCCCCCACGTTCTCCCGGGTGAAGAAGCCGTCGTAGCCCTTGCAGCGCTCCACGTATTCGGTGATCAGCTGGGAGTAGGGGGAGCTGCGCGAGAAGATCTGGCGCAGGTTGGGCTGCTCGCCGCATTCCCCCACCATGTCGGCGAGGAAGGGGATGCCCAGCTCGCGCAGGGTGTGCACCACCACGTCCACGTTCTTCTCGCCGTTGCTGTCGCCATCCATCACTTCATAGGCGATGTGATGCATGCGCCGCCCGAAATTGCGCACGAAATCTTCGGTGGGCATGGGCAGGTTGGACAGGGAGTTGAGGTAGGAGGGGGTGTTGTTGGCCGTGAAGACGCGGGCGGGAGATAACTTGTCGTCCCCCACCGAGGGATGGCGGGTGACGTTGGTGGAGGAGTTCATCTCGGCGATGTCATAGGAGCCCCAGTAGTAGTAGGGAACCATCGTCAGGTATTCGAGGATGGCATCCTCCCGCTCACCGGCCAGCACCCGGGTGGCCAGGTGATCGATGCCCAGGATCTTGCCCTCCAGCCCGTGCTCCCGGTGGCGACGGGCGGCAGCGGTCAGCGGGGCGAGGGCCTCCTCATCGAGCAGCACGCGATCGCCCAGATCCAGGGCCGCCAGGCCATCGAGGGGCCGATCCACATAACCGACCCGGTTGTAGGTGTAGTCGGAGAGGAACGTGAAGCAGAGGTGCTTGGAGGCATAGAAGGGGTTAACCGTCTCCCCTGGGTAGGCGAAGCGGATGTTCTGGGGTTCGAGGATGGCGCGCAGGTCGTGGCAGGAGGAAACAGCAAAGATCTCGCCGATGTAGCGAGCGTTGGGCTTGTCGATCGAGAGGGGGTACATCGCGTTCCAACGCGTGACCTCATCCTCGAAATCGTCAAACAGCGGCTCCAGCACGATCAGCCGCGGAAACGCCTCGCCCCCCTTGAGCAGGTAGATGCGGTGGGTGGCGTTGATCCAGCACTCCTGATAGCGGTAGGGACCGGTGAGCGCCAGCTCCGCCAGGTAGGGCAGGCCGTTGCCGTGGTCCACCTGAATCACCAGGGCCGCCATCGGCCCCACCGCCTGCTCCAGCCCCGAGCTGGCCCGCCGGGCATAGACGCGGGGCAGGAACTCCTCGAAGAAGGTGGTGTTCCGCTTGTCGCCCTTGGGCCGGTAGGTAGCGAGATCGATCATCAGCGGGGATAGAGGCCCGGCGCCCCCATGGTGCCTTTGCTGCCACTGAATTCAAGGATCCTCCCCCGGCCACAACCAGAACCATGGCCCACCTCCGGCCAGCGACTCGGTTCGGCTTAATCTCAGCCCGGGCAGCAGCAAACGCCGACGTCCATGTTCCGTTCCAATCGGTGGTGACGTCCAAGATCCCCGTCCTGATCTGCATCGATGTGGAACCGGACGCGTTCTTCGTCTCGCGGCAGGAGCCCGAACCCTGGCGGGGCTACGAGCTCACCCATGCCTACATCCGCTCCCTGCGAGCAACCCTGCAGCAGCTCACGGGCGACGCCGTGCAAGTCAGCTGGTTCATCCGGATGGATCCCCAGGTGGCCCTGGCCCATGGCCGTGCCTCCTGGGCTGTTGAGCACTACGGGGCGTTGTTCGAGGACGTCATCGCCGCCGGGGATGAGCTGGGCGCCCATGTCCATACCTATCGCTGGTGTGAGGACTCCGGCGACTGGCTGGATGACCACGGCCACGACGACTGGGTGGCGGAATGCCTGGAAACGGCCGTGGATGGCTACCGAGCCAGCTTCGGCACGACCTGCCGTTCCCTGCGCTTCGGCAACTACTGGTCGGGAACGGAGGCCATCAATCGGGCGGAAGCCCTGGGATTCCGCTTCGATCTGACCATCGAGCCTGGCCTCCCCCGGAATGCGCTGGACGCACGCAAACCGCCCCATTCAGGCGATCTGCCGGACTACTACCGCGTGCCCAGGGAACCCTATGCCCCATCCCGCCGTGACTTTCGCCGCAGGGCCAGGCCCGGGGAGCGTCAGATCACGCTCCTGCCCCTGACCTCCGCCCACCTCAATTACGGCTGGGGCCCGCGAAGTCTGGAGCAGAGATGGCGGCGGCTACGGAACAACGGCTTCCGGCATCGGCGGCAGGACACACCGCTGTCGCTCTGGCGGGACTGGAGATATCCCAACGCGTTCAGCGTGATGCTCGACCGGGCGATCGCCCGGCAGCGGCACCCCTATCTGGCCTTCGCCATTCACTCCAACGCGCCCGTCGAGTCCGGGTCGCTGCCGAGAATCGAGCGCTGCCTGCAGGCCCTGATGGACCACCCCGAGCGCCCTAGGTTCGCGTTCTGCACCCCCGCCGAAGCCATGGCGATCCTGCAGGGGAACGCATCAGGCGGCGGATCCGGTCGAGTGCCATAGGAATCCCCCGTAATCGCATCAGCTGCCACCAGGCACGTGGCTGCCATGGTTCCGTCAGCAGATAATCCAGCAGCAGGGAGGTTGGGTAGGCACTCTGCCGATGGAAAGGCACCAATGGGCCCAGGTGCCGGATGGTGTCAGGTCGGCCCCTGTGGAGCATCCTCACCAGGCGTCTCCGTTGCCGGACGTCGCTCGAGGTGAGGGTTGGGCGCAGGTACCAACCCAGGGTGCCGATGACGAGATCCGTGGGAGCGGCCGATCGGGAGAGCTCCGCTTCGAGCTGCATCAGGGCGGATCGCATCAGCGCCGGATCGACGCCTTCCAGGGCCTGGATCACCTGCGCCATGGGGATGAGAATGCGGCACTGCTGAAGGCGCAGGTCCGCTTCCTGGGGATGGCTGAGGCCGCGCTCGCAGGCGAGGGCCTCGCAGCTCGTGCGGATGTTGAGGAAGTAATCGTGGGCCCGCTCCAGGCGCCAGCGGGTGCTGGTGGCCTCCTGGTGCTGCACGCGATAGGCGGCGGTGGCACTGGCATTGCGCACCATCGGAGCGATGGAGGCCAACTGGAACCAGGCCTGCACATCACTGCTCCAGGCGTTCCGGGCCGGCCAGCCGCCGATGGCCTCCAGGGCGGCGCGCCGGATCAGGACGAAGGACGGTGTATCGATCCGGTGGAAGGGAAAGCTGTCCCAGGGGTCGAACCGTTCCGGGCCCAGGACTGGAAGCGGAAAGTGCAGCTGGAGCTCGTCTTCGTAGGTGAGGGTGCGGGACACCGCCGCGCTGGCCGCCGGATCGTCGCGCAGCAGCGTGCTGAGCAGCTCGAGGTGGCGGGGATGCCAGAGGTCGTCCTGGTCCAGAAAGATGACCGAGGCCGCCGTACTGCGCGCAAAGCCGAATTGCCGGGTCTGGTGGGTGCCCTTGCCGGGATGGCGAAACAGGGCCACCTGGGGGAAGGATCGGACGATGGCGATCGAATCGTCGCTGGAGCCGTCGTCGACCACGATGATCTCCCGGGCCGGCAGGGTCTGGGCCAGCACCGACTGCAGTGTCTGGCGGATCCAGGCCGCCCCGTTGAACAGCGGGATGACGACGGCGATGTCCGCCGCTGTGGCGACGGAGCCCGTCGTGGTGAATGGGACCCTCACACCACCAGCACGGCCGCATTCTTCGCGCTCTGCTCCTCGGCCCGCTGGCCGGAGGTGAGGCCGTCAGCGTCCGGGATCTGGCCGGCCATGGCGGAGAGCCATTCCATCAGCTGCTCCAGTTGCTGGGCAGGGGAGAGGGCGCCGAGGCCCCGGGCCAGCACCTTGGCGGTGCTGCCGGCTCCGGCCTGGTACACCAGCCGGCCGTGCAGGTGCTGGGGCAGGGCCTGGCGCAGGCGGCGGAAGGCGGGTTCCTCCATCGGCGTTTCCAGGGCGATGTTGGGCTTCTCCGGCTTGATGCGCGAGAAGCCGCAGCGGCGTGCCAGCAGCTTCAGTTCCATCAGCTGCAGCAGGCTCTGCACCGGTGCGGGAATCGGTCCGTAGCGGTCGGCCCAGCCAGCGGCCAGCTCCACCAGGGCCGCCTTGCCGCCGCACTCGGCGGCGGCCCGGTAGGCGGCCATCTTCTCGTCGGCCTCGGTGATCCAGTCGGCCGGGATGAAGGCCGTCACCGGCAGGTCGATCTGGGTCTCGTCCACCGCCGGGATGTCCTGGCCCTGGATCTCGGCCAGGCAGTCCTGCAGCATCTCCATGTAGAGGTCGAAACCGATGGCCTCCATCTGGCCGCTCTGCTCCACCCCCAGCAGGTTGCCCACGCCGCGGATCTCCATGTCGCGCATGGCCAGCTGGTAGCCGGAGCCCAGCTGGGCGAACTCCTGGATCGCCCGCAGGCGCTGGCGGGCCGCCTCACTCAGGGCGGCATCGCCCGGATAGAACAGCCAGGCGTGGGCCTGGATGCCGCTGCGACCCACCCGGCCCCGCAGCTGGTACAGCTGGGCCAGGCCGAACTTGTGGGCGTCCTCCACCAGGATCGTGTTCACCCGGGGGATGTCGAGGCCCGATTCGATGATCGTGGTGCAGAGCATCACGTCGGCCTCGCCGGCGTTGAAGGCCACCATGGCGCTCTCCAGCTCCCCCTCCGGCATCTGGCCGTGGGCCACCTGCAGTCGCAGCCCCGGCAGCATCGCCCGCAGCTGGCCCGCCACCTCCTCGATGCCCTCCACCCGCGGCACCACGTAGAACACCTGGCCGCCGCGGTCGAGTTCCTGGCGGATGGCGCTGCGCACCGCCTCCTCATCCAGGCTGGCCAGGTGGGTCTTGATCGGGCGCCGCAGCGGCGGCGGTGTGGTGATCAGGCTCATCTCCCGCACCCCTGACAGGCTCATGTAAAGGGTGCGCGGAATCGGCGTGGCCGACAGGGTCAGCACGTCGACGTCCTTGCGCAGGGCTTTGATCTTCTCCTTCTGATTGACACCGAAGCGCTGCTCCTCATCCACCACCAGCAGTCCCAGCTGGCGGAAGCCCGTGCCCTTGCCCAGCAGCTGGTGGGTGCCCACCACCACGTCGGTGGCGCCACTGGCCAGGCTCTCGAGGATCGTCTTGCGCTCGGCGGCGGTGCGGAAACGGTTGAGCAGGGCCACCTTGAGCGGATAGGGCGCGAAGCGCTCGCTGAGGGTGCGCCAGTGCTGCTGGGCCAGCACGGTGGTGGGGGCCAGCAGGGCGCACTGCTTGCCGGCGGTGACCGCCTTGAAGATGGCCCGGATCGCGACTTCCGTCTTGCCGAAGCCCACATCCCCGCACACCAGCCGGTCCATCGGCTGGTCCCGCTCCATGTCGCGCTTGACGTCCACGATCGCCTTGAGCTGGTCGGGGGTGGGGTCGTAGGGGAAGGAATCCTCCAGTTCGCCCTGCCACGGGCCATCGGGGGGGAAGGCGAAGCCCGGCGCCTGGTGGCGCTCGGCGTAGAGCTTCACCAGATCCATCGCCACCTTGGCCACCGCCTTGCGGGCCCGCTCCTTGGCCTTGGTCCAGGCCGTGCCGCCCATGCGGTTGAGCTCCGGCGGGCTGTCGCTGCTGGCCCGGTAGCGGCCGAGGCTGCCCAGCTGGTCGGCGGCCACCCGCAGCAGCCCGTCGGCGTACTGCACCACCAGGTAGTCGCGGGCCTCGCCGCCGATGGCCAGCTTCTCCAGCTTCAGGAAACGGCCGATGCCGTGGTTGCGGTGCACCACAAAATCGCCCGGCAGCATCTTGTTGGGATCCACCGTGCGGCTGGCCGCCTTGCGGCGCCGGCGCACGTAGCCGCCGCTCGCCAGGCTGTGCTGGCCGAAGATCTCCCGGTCGGTGAACAGCACCAGCCTCCAGGCCGGCAGCTGGAACCCCTCCAGTTCGGCCGTGCCGCGCAGCTTCAGCGCCACCGGCGTCCCCTGCTCCACCAGCCGCTCGATGGCCGGGAAGTCGCGGGCGTTGGGCACAAACCGGGTGACGCAGTCGTGCTCCTCCAGCAGAGCCACGGCACGGGAGGGCTGGGCGGAGACGATCCAGAGCCGGGCCTTGTCGCGCAGGTGCCCCTTGATCTGCTCCGCCAGGCGACCGAACTGGTTGGGATGGGCCGGCAGCGGACGGCTGGCCAGGTCGAGGTCGTTGGGATGGCGGTCGCTCTCGTGCAGCTCCGCCAGATCGAAGCCGGTGAAGGTTTCCACATCCGCCAGGGCCGCCGCGATCGGCCGGTGCAGCAGGCCGGGCAGGGGAAGGGGGGAGTCGTCGCCACCGCCGTCACCGCCCGTGGCCTTCACCACCTCGCCGTGGTGGTCGGCGGCATGGTCGAACCACTGCTGGCCATGGGCCAGGCACTGGCGACGCTCATCGACCGCCACCAGGGTGGAGGCCGGCAGGTAGTCGAGCAGCGAGGCCGGCTGCTGCCAGGCCAGGCCCATCAGCCGCCGCATCCCCTCCGGTGTGCCTCCCTCCAGCAGCTGGTCGAGGGCGGCGGGCTGCAGCAGTCGCTCCAGGCCGTCGGGCATCTGCTCGCGCAGGGCCTCGGCGATCAGGGGGGCATAGCTGGTGGGGGTGAGGCGCACCCGCTCGATCACATCGAGGGAGCGCTGGGTGGCGGGATCGAACTCCCGCAGCTTCTCGAGGTCTTCACCAAAGAGCTCCAGCCGCACCGGCAGCTCGGCGCTGACCGGAAACACATCGACGATGTCGCCGCGGCGGCTCCAGGTGCCCTCCTGCTCGATCGTCGGCACCTTCTCGTAGCCGAGGCCGGCCAGGGTGTGGGCCAGCTGCTCCAGATCCAGCCGGTCGCCGCGGCGCAGGGTGAGGCAACGGGCCGCCAGCAGCAGTGGCGGCGGCAGGTGGGGCTGCAGGGCCCGCTCGGTGGCCACCACAGCGAAACGGCCGCCGCTGGTGGCTGAGGCGCCTTCCCCGTCGCCCACCAGTTCGGCGAGCACCTGCAGCTGGCCCCAGGTGATCTCGCTGGTGGGATCGAAGGGCTCATAGGGGGAACCCTCGCTGGTGGGATAGAGCTGGCACAGCGGCCAGCCCATCAGTTCCAGCAGGGAGGCCCAGCGTCCCGCCTCCTCCAGGGTGGGCACGATCACCAGCAGGGGGGCCTCGCTGGCGCCCGCCAGGGCACTGGCCACTAGGGCCCGTGCCGCCCGTCCCGCCCCGCTCAGCCGCAGCCGCTCGGGCCGCTCGCAGCGCCCCCTCACCTCGGCGGTGAGGGTGGCGGCCTGCAGCTGGCGCACAAGGGCGTGAAGGGGCATTGCAAGGAGAGACCGAACCGGAGTCGATCCTCGCAACCCGTTTGCGTTCATGCTGGGGGTCGGTTCGCCCCGCGATGGCCCGCTTCCGCTGTCCCACCTGCCGCCATCGGCCCCTGAGGCTGGAGCGACCCTTCTCGGGGGTGCCCCGCTGCGGACGCTGCGGCGATCTGCTGGAGCCAAAGCCCCGCCACGGGCGCGCCTGGGGCCTGGCGCTTGGGGTGGCCGCCCTGGTGCTGGGGGGGGCCGCCTTCCCCGGTCTGCTGGAGCAGGTCGGGAGCCTGCCCGAGCAGGCCCCTGAGGTCACGACCCGGCTGCTGGAGCGTTTCGAACCGCCTCCGGACCCACGCCTGCGACCGATGGCCCTGCTGGACGGCGGTCTGCTGGCGAACCTGCAGGAGGCCGACCGGCAGTGGATTCCCACCGCCGAGCCCCTGGCGGGGGGCGGCACCCGCTTCCTTTACCGTCGGCGCGCCGGCGAGCCCGAACTGTCGGTGCCCGAGCTGGAGGCCCTGATCGATTCCCCACCGGACCACGGCGAGAAGCACCGGGCCATCGCCGAACTGCTCAGCGTGCTGGATCAGGTGGGGGTGCAGGTGGAACTGGTGGAGCCCAGAAAGACGGGGGCTGCAGGAGAATGGGATCACGCCGCCCGCACCCTGCGGATCAAGCCTGCCGTGGTGGCCAAGGGCACTGTGGACTTCGCCCAGGTGCTCAACCACGAGGCGATCCATGTGGCCCAGAGCTGCGCAGCCGGCGGCCTGCGCGCGGTCCCCAGAACCCTCGGCCTGGGCCAGGAGGTCCCGCCGGAACTGCGGCTGCATCTCGATGATCCCCTCTACGCCGGGGCCTCCGACTGGGAGAAGGCTTTGGAGCGGGAGGCCTACGCCAACCAGCGGCAACTGGAGATCGGCACCACCTTGATCCGCACCCATTGCCGGACCCGCGCGGTGGGTTGAGGGCGGGCTCGCCCCGGGACCTCAGCCGGAGATGTGGGCGATGAGGTCGAGGCACTTGCTGGAGTAGGCCCACTCGTTGTCGTACCAGGCCACCACCTTCACGAAGGTGTCGGTGAGGGCGATGCCGGCGGAGGCATCGAAGATGGAGGTGCAGGTGTTGCCGACGAAATCGGTGGAGACCACCGCGTCTTCGGTGTAGCCGAGGATGCCGGCCATCGGCCCTTCCGACGCGGCCCGCATGGCGGCCTTGATGGCGTCATAGCTGGCCCCCCGCTCCAGGTTCACCGTCAGGTCCACCACCGAGACATTGGGGGTGGGGACCCGGAAGGCCATGCCGGTGAGCTTGCCGCTCAGCGCCGGGATCACCTTGCCCACTGCCTTGGCAGCACCGGTGGAGGAGGGAATGATGTTCTGTCCGGCACCGCGGCCGCCGCGCCAGTCCTTGACCGATGGGCCATCCACCGTCTTCTGGGTGGCGGTGGTGGCATGGACGGTGGTCATCAGGCCATCGCGGATGCCGAAGTTGTCGTTCAGCACCTTGGCCATCGGCGCCAGGCAGTTGGTGGTGCAGGAGGCGTTGGAGACGATGTCCTGGCCCGCATACGCGGTGTGGTTCACCCCCATCACGAACATCGGCGTGTCGTCCTTGGAGGGGGCCGACAGCACCACCTTGCCGGCACCGGCGTTGATGTGGGCCCGGGCCCGCTCGTCGGTCAGGAACAGGCCGGTGGATTCCAGCACCACGTCGGCACCCACCTCGCCCCAGCGCAGGGCGGCGGGATCGCGCTCGGCGGAGATGCGGATGCGGCGGCCGTTCACCACCAGGGCTCCATCGTCGACGGCCACCTCGCCGGCAAAGCGTCCGTGGGTGGAGTCGTAGCGAAGCATGTAGGCGATGTAGTCGACATCGATCAGGTCGTTGATGCCCACCACTTCGATGTCGTCGCGTCCGCAGGCGATGCGGAAGACCAGACGTCCGATGCGTCCAAACCCATTGATGCCGATCCTGATGGTCACCTGCGCGTCTCCCGAGTCAGACCAAGGGTTTCAGCGTCGCACGGGGCAGGCGGACGACAGCGGAGGCCTCCAGGCCATTGTCGCCAGATGAAACGGGCTCAGCTTCCGACTGCCTGCTGGGCCAGCTTCAGGCGTTGCCGCAACCTGCGGCTCCAGCCAAACGCGATGGCACCACCCAGCAGGGGCAGGGGTCCCGGCACGGGAACGCTGCGCAGAGCCGTGGGGTTGAAGGGCCTGCCGTTGATGACGGCATTGACCCGATTGGAGCCGGTTGTCGAACCAAACCGCAGGGCAGATCCGTTATTGATGACGATCAGGGAGCCAGTGATCGTGGAAGGATTGCCATTGCCGGAGCGATTCAGCGTGGCCGTACCGCCACCTGTCAGCAGGAAGGTGCCGAAGACATCGGATCCCGTCAGGCTGAGATTCGACCCGGGACGCGCGAAGTTGAAGATGATCTTGGCGGGATCCACATCCCCCTGCAGGGTCCAGTCCTGGTTGGTTGTCAGGCTGGCGGGCATGTTGAAGACGAAGTAGTCACGCGCTGATCCCACAAAGTTCAGATCAACGTTTCGGCCCACCGTCTGGACGTTGTAGTAGTTGATACCTCCGGTGCCGGACAGCGCACCGGTCAGCGTCAGGCTGCCCGAGAGATTGACCGCATCGTTGAACTTGCAGGAGCTGAGCGCCACGGTGCAATTGGAGGCGTTGATGCCGCCGATGTAGGTGGCCACGGCCCGGGCATCCGCTTCGGCCTGGACGGTCCAGGCATTGCTGACCACCGTGGTGCCGGGGCCGTTGGTGACGGTGGCGGACTGGGATCGGAAGATCTGATCGGCCCTGAGCGAACCGGCATTGAGCCGGGCATTGCCACCCACCAGCGCCGAGCCGTTGGATGGCCGGGCCGGCGCCGCTGGGGCGACGCTGCAGCTGGCCGGCACCGACACCGTGCTCCCCCCATTGAGTTGGTTCGGTGACCCGGTGCTGGTGCCCAGGGTCGACTGCACGTTGCGTGAGGTGATGTTCACCAGGCCGAAGCCAGCGGCGCAGCCCAGGTTGAGCCCATTGGCCTGGGCGACGTTGGCCCGGGCCGGCAGGGAAGGCTCCAGCACCAGGAGGGTGAAGACCCCGAGGCCGCAGGCGAGGACGGTGGTGGCCTTGTCAGCGATGGGTTGCGATCGGTCTCTCACCGGAAACATTCACTTGGATCAGGGGAATTCAGTCTTGAAAAGAAGGGGAACTTCCTTGTTTTTCAGGAAGTATTCTGAGGTCTCAAAGATTGAATTTCTCCAGCGGAATCTAACACTTCCTTTCTTGACCGGCATGGGTTCACACCCCGCAGGCCAACGAAGTTCTGCACACATGCCCTCACCATGGGCACAATGATGGCGACTGGATTCCTCCGGGACTGACCCCTTTCAATGAACCTGCCTGACCAAGGACATGGCCTGCGCCGTGTCAACACCGTGGACTTCCTGTCGCTCACGGCCTTGGCCCTCTTCGTCACCTTTGGGGTGACGGTGCTCAACACCATGTTGCCGCTGGCCGTTCTGCAACCGGCCTGGCTCGTGAGCCTGATCAGCGCCCTGATCGACAGCGCCCCCCTCGCCCTGCTGGGCCTGGGACTGGTGCACCTGGTGGCCTATCTGGAACCTGACGACATCAGGATCCAGGCCCGCCGCGAGACCATCGCCCGTTGGGCGGTCGGAGCGGTGATCGGCTTCCTGCTGTTGCTGCCCCTGCAGGTGGCGTCCGCCGCCCAGGGCGTTGGGCTGGTGGCCCGCAGCCAGGCCAGTGCCATGGCGGTGGCGACCGAGCGCGCCGCAGAGTTCCAGCGCGCCATTGATGGCGCCACATCGGTGGTCGACCTTCAGCAACGCATCGCCACCCTCCAGGGGCCGGGACTGCAGTTGAAGGACCAGGGTTCATCCCTGCCGGCCCTCAAGCTGATGCTTTCCGAGCGCCTCCAGGAATCCGTGAGGAGCTCCAGGGCTGTGATTCAGTCACCCTGGAATCCGGACCTCTGGTCGATCGTCCAGCGCACGCTGCGGGTGCTCGCCCTTTCCACGCTGTATGCCCTGACCTTCGCGGCCGGCAGCCAGCGCCGGGGCTCCGCCCATTCCCTGCTGCGGGACATTCAGAGGCGCTGGGAGCTCTCCAGGGCCAGGGTGGCGCCCCAACGTGGCGTCCACGCCGACATGGCCTATTTCCACCAGCTCAGCGTGGAGGTGGAGCAGAAGGAGGCGGTGGAACTCTCCTGAACCCTGCGGCCCGGCGTCAGCCGGGGGTGACGGGGCCCGCTGGCCCGTCGGCAGTGCCCAGCAGGGTTTCCTCCTCAAGGAGCATGTTGAAGCGCAGCAGGTCGGCGTCCTTGAGCTGCTGCCGGCTGCTCACGCCCAGATGCTGCTCGAGAAATCGGCGACCCATGGCGCCATCCCAACCGAGCTGCTGCAGCAACAGGTTGCATTGGTCGAGCAGGTCGGCCCGGCGTAAAGGAACGGGAACCGTGGCGGGATCACAGCCAGGCTCGAGGGCCTCGATCGCCTGCAGATAGGCGATCAGATCGGCGTAGACGGTGATGCGGTCGCGGCTGGGGTGGGAGAAGGAGCGCTGCAGATAAATGGCTTCCCGCTCCCTGTCCCATCCCAGCCGGCGCATCTGCAGATCCAGGTGGGTCAGTTCGGCGCTCCAATCCTGGGGGTCCTCCTCCTGGCTCACCGACGTGGAGGGCGCTTCCGCTGCGGGCAGCGGTTCCGTGGTGGGCAGTGGTGCTGGTGTTGGCTTTGGAACCTCGGCTGCCGGCGGTGTCGGCGGCTTCGGGGCTGAAGCTGGAGCCGGGGCCGCAGCCTGCCGCGGCAGGCGTGCCGTGCCCGTGCTCTGCAAGTTGGCCAGCAGGCGGGCCCTGGCCCGGTCCTCGGCCTCCTCGGCATCGCCCGCCTCCCCAAGGGCACTGCCCAGAAACCGCTCCCCCTCGCGGGCCGAGACCAGCACGACGCGGCGCCCGCCGTCGCAGTGCAGCAGTCGGACCTGAAGTTGCATGGAGGGCGCTGGGTGGGGCCGGCAGTCTTTCTAGAGTGCTTCTTTGAAGGCGCCAGGGCCGAGCGAACGCCAGGAATGGAAGTGGAATCGGTGGAGAGCCTCACACCCCTGCTGCAGCAGGCGGACCAGTGGGGCGAGGTGCTGCTGCTGTTGCCGCTGCTCGTGGGGCTCGAGGCCGTGCTCTCCGCCGACAACGCCATCGCCCTGGCCGCCATCTCCCGCCGGCTCCATGATCCGGCGCGGCAACGCCAGGCCCTGAACCTGGGTCTGGTGCTCGCCCTGGTCTTCCGCCTGGGCCTGATCGCCCTGGCCAGCTTCGTGCTCAATTTCTGGCCGCTGCAACTGCTGGCCTCGGCCTATCTGCTCTGGCTCTGCGGACGCCATCTGCTGGGCCAGGACGACGGCAAGAACGACGTTGCCGAGGGAGTGCAGGCGAGCCTCTCCGCGCCGGCCACAGGCACCCACGACTCCGGCCATCCCCACAAAGGCGCCTCCCTGGGCTCGATCGTGGCCACCCTGGCCCTCACCGATCTGGCCTTCTCCCTCGACAGCGTCTCTGCGGCGGTGGCGGTCACCGACCGGCTGCCCCTGGTGATGGCCGGAGGGGTGATCGGCATCATTGCCCTGCGGCTCACGGCCGAACTGTTCCTGCGCTGGCTGGAGATCTTCCCCCATCTGGAAACCGCCGGCTACCTGGCGGTGGGGCTGGTGGGCCTGCGGCTGCTGCTGCGCCTGCTGTTTCCGGCGGTGGAAGTGCCGGAATGGGCCCTGCTGCTGGTGGTGGCCGCCCTGTTCGCCTGGGGCTTCTCCCTGCGCACGGCCGCGTCGCCCCTGCCCGAGCAGGGCAGCGGCGAGGCCTGAGGGCGGCCGGAACGATGCGGATCGAGCTGCGCCAGATCGACTCGGACCGGCTGATCACCAGCCTCGAGGTCGAGCACCTCAGCGATGTCCCCCATCCCGGCCGCTGGCTGACCACGGGCGATGGCAGCTTTCTGGTGCTGCAGCGACGCCACCGTTACCGGCTGCGGCAGGGTCGCTACGAACTGGCGGCCGTGGCGCTGCAGGTGAAGTCCCAGCAGCAACCGGCCGATGCCCTCTGGTGGGACGGGCGCTGGGTGATCGGCGACCCCCACTGTCGCTTCAATGCTCTCAGCCCCCTGCTGCGCTGCGCCGTGCTTCCGGAAGGACCTTGCGAGCGCTGCAGCCACCGCAGCCCCCGCTGAGGCGATCGCGCCACCCGCCGGTCCTAGGCTGGAGGTCAACACCGTTCTCGCGCCCGATCACCGCCCCTTCCTCCAGGCCCCAGGCCAAGGTCATCCGGAGCCGACCCAGCGGCAACGGGTCCGCCCCCGCCCCTGAACCGCTCACCCCCAGCCACACCGCCACGGGCCTGAATCCGCCGGTGGCAGGCCTGGCGACGGATTTTGCCGTTCTTGGGCTGTCGGAGCCGATCCTCAAGGCCGTGGCCGCCAAGGGCTACAGCAGCCCCTCGCCGATCCAGCTGCAATGCATCCCGGCTGTGCTGGCGGGCCACGACGTGATGGCCGCCGCCCAGACGGGCACCGGCAAGACGGCCGGTTTCACCCTGCCGATGCTGGAGCGGTTGCGCCACGGCCCCCACGCCCGGGCCGGCGTGGTGCGCGCCCTGGTGCTGACCCCCACCCGGGAACTGGCGGCCCAGGTGGCTGAAAGCGTCACCGCCTACGGCCGCTACCTGGATCTGCGCTCCGACGTCGTCTTCGGCGGGGTGAGTGCCAATCCCCAGATGCAGCGGCTGCGCAAGGGCGCCGACGTGCTGGTGGCCACCCCCGGCCGGCTGATGGACCTGCACCAGCAGAACGCCCTGCGGCTCGACCGGGTCGAGATCCTGGTGCTGGACGAGGCCGACCGGATGCTCGACATGGGCTTCATCCGTGACATCCGCCGGATCCTGTCGCTGATGCCGGCGAAGCGCCAGAACCTGCTGTTCTCCGCCACCTTTTCCAGCGAGATCCGCCGCCTGGCGACGGGTCTGCTGCACCAACCGGTGCAGCTGCAGGCCAGCCCCGAGAACCAGGCCACCCCCCTGGTCGACCAGGTGATCCATCCCTGCGACATGGACCGAAAGGGGGATCTGCTCAGCCATCTGATCCGCAGCAACGACTGGCGCCAGGTGCTGGTCTTCTCCCGCACGAAGCACGGCGCCAACCGTCTGGCGGAGCGGCTGGAGAAGGAGGGGCTGGGGGCGGCGGCGATCCACGGCAACAAGAGCCAGGGGGCCCGCACCCGGGCGCTGGCGGAGTTCAAGAGCGGCGAGGTGCGGGTGCTGGTGGCCACCGACATCGCCGCCCGCGGCATCGACATCCACCAGCTGCCCCACGTCGTCAACCTCGACCTGCCCAACGTGGCTGAGGACTATGTGCACCGCATCGGCCGCACCGGCCGGGCGGGCCAGAACGGCCATGCGATCTCCCTGGTGGCGGCCGAAGAGCATGAGCTGCTGCGGGCCATCGAGCGCCTGGTCGGCTCCCCCCTGCCCCGCCAGGAGGTGTCTGGCTTCGAGCCCACCGTGCTGTCCGCCCCTCCGCTGGATCTCAGCGGCGGCCGGGGCCGCCGGAGCCAGGGGCCCCGCCAGGGCCAGGGCCACGAGCGGGGCCGGCGCCGCACCGGCTCCCGCTGAACGGCCCGGGGAATGGCAATGGTTGTGACAACCTTCGCAGCCGCCCTACGTTGAACTGAGGATCAGCCTCTTTCCGACATGCCCTACGAACCCGGATCCACCCAGTGCCGCGTGCTGATCGACTGCAAGGCCCAGATCGAAGGCATGCTCCTCGCCCTGGAACGCATCGACAACAGCCGCCACATCCGTGACCAGCTGGTGGCCGTGCACAACCAGTTGGAGGGGCTGCACGAGCTGCACCGGCGCCAGCCCGAAGAACTCGCCTCCAGCAGCGGCACCGCAGGCTGACAGCGTCCCTTCGGGCCGGTGGGATTGCCTCACCCGTCTCATCCACCCCCCGTGGCCGTTTCGGCCTGGACGTGGGGCTCCCATCCCTGGCAGGCCGCATAGGCACCGGCCAGGGTGGGGCGAACCGCCCTCTGGCCAGGCCTGAGAACGTGGCTCACCACGTAGCACCCCAGTCGGTCCCGGAAGATCTGGCACCCCGAGCCGGTGCTGTTGACGAAGGAAAGGTCGCTGGCCATTGCATCCGCATCCGATCACTGGATTTGGTCTAGCCCCTCTAGATCCCGTCCAACACTGAGACGCGCCGAAGGGAACAATTCGTCAACAGTTGTTGTCGAAAGGGGGCATCAGGGGGTATTTGCACCGATGCGCTGACCCGGAACCAGCCCCAGTTGCTGGATCAGGGCCTGACCCTCGCTGGCCCGGCGTCCCGGCAGCTGGGCCTGACGCAGCAGCACGGGGCAGCCGCTGCTGGCCACCACCAGCCCCTCCCCCTCCACCAGCTCGAGCACGGTGCCTGGGGCCACCGCCGGCGTGGCCTCCCCACCCCAGCGGGCCGTCAGAGCCGCGCCCACAGGCGTGAGCTGGTCGGCCAGGCGGCTCACCAGGGGTTCGGTGGCCAGAAGCTTCAGCCGCTCGGCCCCCCAGGGGCAGGACGCCTGGGGATGGAGCCCCATCACCCTTCGGTGAATGGCCAGGGCGGAAGCGTCCCAGCGCACCAGGGTGTCTTCCTTGGTGAGCTGACGGGCATGGCTGACCTCGCCGGCCTGGGGCCGCACCCCCAGGCGGGCAAGGCGTTCCGCCTCCAGTCCGGGGCCCTCCGCCTCGATGCGCGGCAGGGCCTCCACCAGCAGCTCGGCGGTGAGCAGGGCGAGCCGCTCTCCCAGTTCTCCAGCGTTTTGCAGCAGGGGGATGGGCAGACGCCGCTCCAGCAGCACCGGGCCGGTGTCGAGGCCCTCCTCCATCGCCATGATGCCGACGCCGGTTTCGGCGTCCCCCTCCAGCAGGGACCACTGGATCGGGGCCGCACCGCGCCAGCGGGGCAGCAGGGAGCCATGGCCGTTCCAGCAGCCAAAGGGGGGCTGGGCCAGGACGGCCGGCGGCAGGATCTGGCCGAAGGCCACCACCACCGAGACGTCGGCCCCCAGGGCCGCCAGCTCCTGCTGGCAGGCCAGATCCCGGCGGATGCGCTCGGGCGTGAACACCGGCAGGCCCAGATCCAGGGCCCGCTGCTTGACGGCCGAGGCCACCAGGGACTTGCCCCGGCCGCGGCGGCGGTCGGGCTGGCTGACCACACCCACCAGCGCATGGCCGGCCTGCTGAAGCGCATCGAGGCTGGCCACGGCGTAGGCCGGGGTGCCCCAGAACAGGATCCTCAAGCGTCGCCGGTGATCGAGAGACCCTCCACCCAGACGTGGGGGCAGAGGCCATCGGGGGTCACCTTGGCCGGACCCTCGAAGCCCAGGATGGCCTTGAGGAGGGTTCGGATGTCACCGGCCACGGTGGCCGCCTCGATGGAGCGGGGGACCCCGTCCTGCACCAGCCAGCCGTCGAAGGGGAGGGAGAAGGACCCCTGGCTGGCCTTGACGCCGGCATGGAGGGCCGAGAGGGAATCGATCACCACCAGGCCGTGGTCGTCGCCGCTGGCACCGGCGGCGAAGCGATCCAGACCGGGGGCACCGCCGCTGCTGCCGGGGGTGGGGCCGATCTCGAACCAGTCGGGGCCCACCGAGACCTTGGCTCCGAGGCCCGCATGGCCGGTGGGGGACACCCCGAAGGCCCGCGCCGTGGCCTCCGAGTGGAGGAAATGGCGCAGCACACCCCCCTCCAGCAGCGACAGGCGACGGGTGGGGGTGCCCTCCCCGTCGAAGGCGGCCGCACCGACGTTGGCCGGATGCAGGCCGTTGTCGTGCAGAGACAGGAACGGAACGGCCAGCTGCTCGCCGAGGGATTCACGCCGGCTGAGGCTGACGCCATCGAGCACGGCGCGGGCATTGAACAGGCTGCTGAAGGCGCCGATCAGATCGAGAAACGCCTCCGGACTGAACACGCAGGTGTAGCGGCCCGTGGCGATGGGGGCGTAATCAAGGTGGGCGATGGTGCGTTCCGCCGCCTCCTGCACGCAGCCGGCCACATCGAGGTCAGCGGCGCCGTAGGCCAGCCGCACGGCGCCGCTGCTGCGGGGCTTGCGGCCCGCCTCTTCGGCCCGGGCATAGAGGTACAGGGAGGCCGTGCTGAGCCGCTGCTGACGACAGGCGCCGTCACTGTTGATGTAAAGCCGGTCGCTGCTGCGCTGGGCGAGGCCGTTGTAGGGCACCGTGCCGATGGCGGGATGGCGGGCGAGCAAGTCGCGCTCTGCGTCCTTGAGGGTGTCGAGAAGGGTGAGGATGCTCAGCGGGGTGCTGAGGGGCTGCTCCAGTACCGGCAGCGGCGCCGTGGCCAGGGGGGAGAAATCAGGGATCTCATCGACGTTGCCGTAGGCACTGGCGTCGCGGGCGCCGGCCAGGGCCCGGGCCAGGCCAGCGTCGGAGAGGTCGGAAGTGCTGGTGATGCCCACCAGACCGTCGTCGTTCCAGACCCGCAGGGTGATGGCGCTGCGCTGGGCGCCTTTCATCTGTTTGGCCTCGCCCCGGTCGACCTGCACGGAGGTGTCGGTGCTGCAGGAAGCGCCAAGATCCCAGCGCCGGACGCCCTCGGCGTGGGCCAGGCTGGCGAGCCGTTGGCGCAGCACCTCGGCGTCGAGGCTGGCGCTGAGCGATGTGGTGCTCTCCATGGTCAGCGTCCTCCCACGGTGATGGTGTCGACCTTGATGTGGGGCTGGCCCACGGTGACGAAGATGCTGCCGCTGACCGAGCCGCAGAAGCCGGCGGCCAGCTCCAGATCGTTGGCGCACATGGAGATCCTGGGCATCACCTCCTTGGCATCGCCGATCAGGGTGGCGCCCTTGACCGGCCGGGTGAGGCTGCCGTTCTCGATCAGGTAGCCCTCCTCAACGGCGAAGTTGAACTGGCCCGTGGGGCCGACACTGCCGCCGCCCATCGACTTGCAATAGAGCCCCTTGTCGACGGAGGCGATCAGTTGCTCCGGCGTGTGGGGGCCAGCGGCGATGAAGGTGTTGCGCATGCGGCTGGCGGCAGCGAAGGCATGGCTCTGGCGGCGGCCGCTGCCGGTGCGTGGGTGGCCGGTGCGGCGTTCGCCGGCCCGGTCGCTGAGGAAGCGCTGCAGGATGCCGTTCTCGATCAGCACGGTGCGCTGGGGTTCCATGCCCTCGTCGTCCATCGAAAGGGAGCCGAAAGCACCAGCGGTGAGACCCTCGTCGATGGCGGTGAGGGAGGGGTGGGCAATGGGCTGGCCCACCATCTCGGCGAAGGGGGTGGTGGCCCGCTCCACCTGGGTGGTTTCCAGCAGATGGCCGCAGGCCTCGTGGAAGATCACACCACCGAAGCGGTTGGCCAGCACGACGGGGAACTGGCCGGCCTCGACGTAATCGGCGTAGAGCATGCTGCCGGCGCTGCTGCAGACATCGACGGCGGCCGCTTCCGCATCCCAGTGACGCAGGTCATCGGGGCTGTCGGAGGTGCCGTAGCGACGGCCCAGGCTGGCCCGGTGGTCGCCGTCGGTGGCCAGCACGTTGAGGCCCACCGACTGGTGCAGGCGCACATCGCGGGCGAAGGTGCCGTCACTGGCGGCCACCAGGACTTCCTGCCAGTCGCGGGCATAGCTGCCCCGGCGCACCTGCAGGTGCTGGCCATGGGTCTGCAGCCGGTCGGTGCCCTCCAGCAGCCGGCCCGTGGCTTCGGCCAGGGAGGGACAGGCGTGCAACCAACCCTCTTTGGTGGCGGCAAAGTCCCGCAGCTCCGGAAGGCCATCGAAGCGGCCACCGGCCTGCACCGGCAGCACCAGCCCCAGCATGCCGAGGGCCTGCTCGAGGGCGGCCCGCAGGCCGGCGGCGCTCAGGTCGTTGGTGGAGACGAAGCCGTCGCGCTCCCCCAGGAACACCCGCAGTCCGGCTCCGGCCCCGAAGGCGGGGCTGACGCTGGTGATGCTGTCCTGCTCGGCAAGCAGGCCGAGGTGGTCGGAGCGCTCCAGGAACACCTCGACAAGATCGGCTCCTGCCGATCGGCCACCGGCCAGAAGGGGTTCCAGAACGGACCGCCAGGCCGGATCACCGAGGGCCGCCGGCGAGGCGGACCGCTCGGTGGCGGCAAGGGCGCCGGTGGGAGGGGAGACAACCAAGCGGCGAAAAGAAGAACTGGGCCGATTCTGGCGGGTCGGCTCAGCGCACGGCGGGCTGGAAGCGCTCGCTGCGAATCGGAGCCATCAGGAACAGGCGCGCCATCTGGACACCGTTGCCGACCCAGTGGGGCAGCTTGCGCAGGGCACGCACCGGCGCCGGGCCGCCGGAACGCTCAGCCCGATCAAGGGCGGCGTTGTTCTGCACCAGCTTCTCCAGCCGCTCATAGAACTCGGGGTGCTCGACGTTGAGCACCACGGGGAACACCCGGGCGGAGGTTTCGTTGGTCTTGGCGATCACGTACTTGTCGTAGGTGCGGGCATCGAGCCCGAGGGCCTCGTAGAACTCCTTGCGGGCCACGTCACGCACATACATGGTGGCAAAAACGGCCAGCAGGAAGAAGCGGCACCAGAGGCGGGCCGTGAAGCCACGCACCGTGTCCGGTTGGGCCTTCATCAGGGCATCAAAGAAATCGCCGTGGCGGTTCTCGTCCTGGCACCAGTTCTCGAAGAAGTTGAAGATCGGGAAGATCTTGCTTTCGGGATGCTGCTCGAGATGGCGGTAAATGGCGATGTAGCGCCAGTAGCCGATCTTCTCGGAGAGGTAGGTGGCGTAGAAGATGAACTTGGGCTGGAAGTGGGTGTAGGCCTTGGTGGCCGTCAGGAAGCCCAGGTCGAGCTGCAGGCCGAAATCAGCCATGGCCTTGTTGAGGAAGCCGGCGTGGCGGGCTTCATCGCGGGCCATGTGGGCGAAGCATTCCGCCAGCAGCGGGTTGCGCTCCTTGATGCGACGGCTGAGTTCCTTGTAGAGCAGGAAACCGGAGAACTCCGAGGTGCAGCTCTGCTCGAGGAACTCGACGAACACCCGGCGGGTTTCGGGGTCGAGCTTGTCGGCGGCACCTTCAAACTGGCCGTCACGGACGAAATGGTGGCGGTTGTAGTCCTTGCGGAACTCCTCGCAGATGGCCTCCAGCTCCACTTCGTTGGGCCGCAGATCCATCGCCGCCATGGCGTCGAAATCCGTGGTGTAGAAGCGCGGGGTGAGGATCGTGTCCTTCACCGGGTCCTTGATGGCCGGGGCATCCGGGGTGCCCACCCGGGGGGCGGTGGGGGCTTGGGTGGCGGGAGGCACCATCGCGCTGGACGTTCAGAGAGCTCGGCCGCCATCGTAGGCATCGATCCCCGCGATCGGTCCGGATGTGAAGCCGTGGATGTGAAGCCGGCGAAGGGATCAGGAGCTCAGTTGGGCCCGAGCCACTTCTGGCCGTTGAGGCGCTGCACCACCCGCGACACCAGCAGCTGGAGGGTCATCTTCTTCTCATCGATCAGGAACGACTCCAGCAGGCTGGGGCTGCCCCCCCCTTCCGTCAGGGCGATGGTCTTGGCGGAACTGATGTCCGGCTGGGTGAAGCAGAGCCAGAAGCGGCGCTCGCCGGGAAGCTTGCCGCGGACCATCCAGCAGTCCGCCCCCACCACGGGCATGGCGCCCTGCTCGAACGCCAGCTCTGGGGACGGCCCTCCGTAGGCCTCGATCTCCTTGATCAAGGCCGGCAGCAGCAGCTCCGGCACGAACACCTCGAAGGGCTTGTCCTCCGGCGCAGGGGGCTTCGCCTTCGGGGCTGCTGTCTGCGCCTCCGGCGTGGCGGGCTTCGCCTCCGGCGTGGTGGTGACAGGAGCTGGCGTGTTGCTGGGGGTCTCGGTCACCGGAGCGATCCCTGGGCGCATGGGTGTGGGGACTTTAGGCAGCGTGCTCCAGCCTCAGGTGTGCGCGGAGACGGGACTCACCACTCCTCGCCATCGCCATCGCGCCAGTCGTCATCAACGGTAGCCACGGCCGCAGGGCGCGACACCGCGGCCGGTTCGGGACGAAAGGGCCTGGGGGCGCCGCCCTCGGGGCGGTGCAGCACGCGATAGGGGACCGATACCGTTGGTGCCGGTTCGCCGGGGGCACGGCTGGGGCCGGCGGGCGCCGCGGCGACCGGAGCATCGCTGGCCCTGGGGGACCTGGACGTGGATCGCGCCTCGGTGCTGTCAGTCCACGGGGCTGTCCAGGGCTCACGCTCCTGACGGCGGTGGACGGTGCGGCGCAGGGACGGCCGCTCCCCCTGGCGCAGGGCCAGGGCCGTGGCGCTGGCGCTCAGGGCCGCCCCACCCCCGGCGGCGATGGCCATCCACAGGCCGATCGGCAACGCCGGGGTCTGCCAGGTGAGCAGCCGCAGGGGCAGGGTGGGCCTGGGGTTGAGGGCCGCCACCAGCAGGGTCACCAGCAAGGGCGACAGCAGGGGAAGCAACAACAGGCGGTGCAACACGGTCCGGAGCGTCAGGAGGTGGAGGCTTCGTCCGCAGCAGAGCGGCCCACGGGCCCCTGCCAGCGCTGCAGGGAGCCCAGCTGGAGGCCGAGGGTGTCGAAGACGCGGATCACCAGGAAATCCACCATCTCACCGATCGTGGTGGGTTGGTGATACCAGGCGGGCACCGGGGGGGCGATGCGGGCACCAGCCTCGGCCAGGCGGGTGAGGTTGCGCAGGTGCACCAGGTTCCAGGGCAGTTCCCGCGGCGCGATCACCAGGGGCCGGGCCTCCTTGAGGTGGACATCGGCCGCCCGTTCGATCAGATCCAAGGCCACACCGGAGGCGATCCGCCCCACCGTGCCCATGCTGGCCGGCAGGATGACCATGCCGCGGGTGAGATAGCTGCCGCTGGCGATGGCGGCGGCCTGGTCGTTCCAGCGATGGCAGTGGAGACGGCCGGTCGTGCAGCCGGTGCGCTCACGCCAGAAACGCTCCTGGGCGTCGGGCTCCGACGGCACCCGCAGCCCCATCTCCGCCTGCCAGACGCCGATCGCGCCGCGGCTGGTCACCATTTCGACCGACTGGTCGTCCTCCAGCAGCAGCTGCAGGGCCCGCTCGGCCAGGGGCTGGGCGGAGGCGCCGGACACCGCCAGCACCACGGGAAGCGAGGCCGTCGCCATGGGCGGCTCAGGCCTCGCCCTCGGGCAGGACCGGCTCGCTGTCCGTGGGGCCGTCGTCACCGTCCTGCTCGAAGGTCTCGGGCTGGAGCACGGCCAGGTCGATCTGATGGCGCAGGGCGTCGACCTTCTGGATCTCCACGTCCACCCCGTCACCCACCATGTAGGTGCGACGGAACTTGCGGCCCACCAGGCGGTTCTGGCGGGAGCGGTATTCGTACCAGTCGTCCTTGAGGGAGCTGACGTGCACCAGGCCTTCCACCTGGGACGGGGGGACCTCGACGAAGAAGCCGTAGCTCTGCACGCCGCTGATCACCCCAGGCAGGATCTGGCCCACCAGGGGCTCGGTGTGGCGGGCCTGGGCCAGGGCCAGGGCATCGGACTGCAGTTCCTGCAGGAAGCGGCTGCGGCCATTGAGGCGCTGGGCCAGACCATGCTCCAGGCCCTGCTGGTAGGGGGCCAGCTGGCCAGGGGTGAGCAGGGGCCAGTCGGTACTGCCATGGCAGGTGTCGCTGGCCAGGTCGGTGCTGATCTTGTGGCGCACGCTGGGGCGGTCCTTGCCATCCACCAGCAGGGTCACCAGCAGCTGCTGGTTCCAGAGGTCGGCGTAGTGCAGCCCCGGGCAGCACCAGGGCGCCAGGGCGATCGCCTCGCCGGCCACCGCGCTGGGGCCGGCTTCGGCCGCCAGCTGCACCGGCCTCAGGGCATCACGCAGCTGCTGCTGCAACGGACGGCCCCGGTCGGTGGCGGCGAAGACGGCGGCCAGCTCGGCAGCGCTGGCATTGCCGTCGGCACTGAGCTCCATGGGGATGTCCAGGGCCAGGGCCGCCTTGGCGACGTCGTTGATCTCGGTGGCCTCCGGGGCCGGGTTGATGGCGAACAGGGCGGGCAGTTCCAGGGCCAGCAGGTGGCGACCCAGGGCCCGGTGGGCAACCAGGATGGATTCCCGCAGGATCGCCACCGGATCCTCGGCGGGCCGTTCCACCAGCCAGCCCTGCTGGGACGCATCCGGCGCGGGCACCTGCAGGTCGCCCAGACTGTCGATCGTGGGCATCGGCAGATCGAGATCGATCGAGCCCGCCGCCAGCCGCCGCTGGCGCAGCAGGCCACTCAGCTGGACCAACTGCTCCAGCAGGGGCAGGTGGTCCTTGAGCGCCTTGAGGGGTGCGGGGGTGGTGCGGGCCTTGGGCTTGCGCTCGGCCAGGGCCTGCATGGCAGCCCGGTCGACCCGGGCATCGGGGATGATCTGGCTCAGGCTGAAGCGGAAGTGTTCGAGGTTTCCCTCCCCGTCCAGCTCCAGGGCCACGGAGACGGCCGCCTGGCTTTCACCGGGACGGAACGCGCTGGCCTTGGCCAGGGCCGGAGGGAGCAGGGGAAGCCAGCGGCGTCCCACGCAGATCGCCTCACCCTGGTCCCGCAACCAGGTGTCCAGGCTGTTGCCCATGCCGATCCGCTCGGCGATGGCGGGGCTGTGCACCCACAGCCGCCAGCCCCCTTCCCGCTCCTCCAGGGACACGGCCGCAAGGCCGGGAGCCTCAGCACCCTCCCAGGCCTCCAGCAGCAGGGTCGGCAAGGTGGTCAGGTCGGCACGGCCCTTGGCCACGGGCTGCTTCAGGGTCGCGCGGGGACAGGCCGGCCGTTCCTGCAGGCGGTGCTTGGCCAGCAGCAGCTCGGTGTCGGCGGCCTCACCGCCATGCACCGGCAGGCTGCGGGCGACATGGCCGGCCGGGCCGAACTGGGCCACCGGGAAACGGTCGATCTTCACCTCGACCACCGCCTCCTCGGGCGGGTCGAGGTGGACCGCATCGTCCTCGGTCAGAGCCACGGTCGTCAGCAGCCTGTCGTCGAGGGGAACGGCGACCAGCTGCCCGTCCTGACGCTCGACCTGGGCCAGCAGGCTGGGGGTGTGGCGCTCGAGGATGCACTGGACCCCCCCTTCCGGAGAACGGCGCCGCCCGCCCTCACGGGTGATCCGGACCAGCACCCGGTCGCCGTTCCAGGCGTGGTTGAGCTGGTGGTCACGGATGTAGATGTCTTCACCGCCGTCTTCCCGCAGGGCGAAACAGAACCCCTTGCTGGAGCAACGCAGGCGGGCCGGGATCAACTCGGGGGTCTCGCGGGAGCGCAGGCCTTCGGCGTCCTCCTCCACCAGCCCCAGACGCTGCAGGGCCTCCAGGCCGATGCGCAGCTGCTGCTTGCAGGACTTGGTGGTGAGACCCAGCGACTTCTCCAGCTTGGCGAGGGCCACCGCATCGGTCGTGGAGAGATGGTCGAGCAGGTCGGCGACCGTGAACTTCATCGGATGGGGGGGACGCAGGGGAGGGCGCTGCCGGAGCAGCGCGGTGGCCAGGGTGGTCCGGAGCGCGACGGGGGTTCGGCGGCCCCGCTGATGGCTGGATGGCCCGAGGGGGCGCTCGCCATCGCGGCGGACGTCATGCGGCGACTCTAAGGAGCGGGGGTGTCGGCGTCCTCGCGGCTCCCGGCGCCGGAGCGGAGGATCAGGCGGCCGCCGATGATCAGGAAGCCGGCGGCGGCGGCCAGCTGCAGGCCATCGGTGGGGATGACGCTGGAGAGGGACCCACCCGCCGCCGCCCCCACCAGACTGGCCAGCACCAGGGCCGTGGCACTGCCGGCAAAGACGGCCCCAGGCCGGTTGGAGGTGCCGCTGATGCTGACGATGGCCAGTTGCGTCTTGTCGCCGAGCTCGGCCAGAAAGACCGTGGCGAAGGTGGAGGCCAGCAGGGCGAACGGCATGGGGATCTCAGGAGGTGAGCAGGTGCAGGGGCGCCAGGTGCAGGACCGCCTGGCGGCCGAGCCACAGACCCAGGGCCACCATCAGCACCCCCGCCGCCCGCTCGAGCTGGTGGGCGGGCATGACGGTGGAGAGCCAGCGGCCCAGCAGCACCCCCACCAGGCTGGAGCAGATCAGGGCCAGCGATGCCCCCACGAACACCGTGAAGGGGCGGCCCGACTGGGCCGACAGCAGCAGAGCGGCCAGCTGCGTCTTGTCGCCCAGTTCCGCCAGGAACACGGTGGTGGCGGTGCTGAGGAACACCGTGATCCAGCTGGAGGGACCCGGGGTGTCGGTCGGCTCCGGCGCCGGCGTGGGCTGATCGGGGGCGTCGGGGGCGCTGCTCATGACGGCTGACGGATCGTCCGCAGGAAACGGTGCATCACGGTGTGGCGGCCGCCGAGCTCGGCACGGATCTGCTCCTTGCAGGAGGCGATGGCCAGGGCCTCGGGATCGTCGCCGGGCTGGCCGAACAGGGTGACCAGCTGATCCACCCGGCAGAAATCGGGCCGCTCCGCATAGATGCGGCAGCGACGGGAGCCGGTGTCGAAGTGGCGGCACCAACCGTCCTCACCCACCATCGAGAGGTAGAGCTGCTGCTGCTCGGGGTCGAGGGCCTCAATCGCGTCGCCCCTGAGGGCCGGATCGAGTCGGCAGCAGGAGCCGCAGCCGCTGATGCAGTGCCAGTGCTCGGATCGGGGCAACGGAGCGCAACAGGTTGTCCCATTCACTCACACCCCACGGCCGGCGCCAGCCATCACAAGCGATCACGGCTGCGAAGCCCGTGGTTGGAACAGGCGCACAGGCGACCTACACTCCATGCCGATCGTCCCCTTCGCCAGCTGTCGCCCCATGGGTATCGACTTCCATCTCATCTCCAACTTCGGCGCCCTGGCCCTGATCACCCTGGCCGGTCCTGCCGTGATCTTCATCCTCTACTACCGCCGCGGCGCCCTCTGAGCCCACGGGCATCAGCAGGTCTGCGAGGGCGTGATACACCGGCCGGCCCTGAATCGCCTGGCCGGTGTACGCCGCGATGGCGGAGGCGGCCACCAGGCCCGGAAGCAGCTGTTGATCGCCCGCCATGCGGATGGCGAAGGCCACCGTCATCACCGGCAGCTGGGTGGCCCCGGCCAACCCGGCCGCCATCCCCAGGGCCAGTCCCAGGTGGGGATCGCCCGCCAGGGCCCGCACCACCCCCGCTCCGAACACACCTCCCAGGGCAAAGGCCGGATCGATCAGGCCGCCGGGAATTCCCGCCGACAGGGCCAGCACCGGTCCGAGCAGCCGTGAGGCCAGAAGGGCCACCCAGTGCCAGTCGAGCGCCGTGTCGGCGTCCTGGTCGAGAACCAGGCGCATCAACGCTTCGCCATCGCCGCCACTGGCGCCGCCGGTGAGCAGGGCCATCAAGGCCAGAGCCAGCCCTGCGGCCAGGCCGAGCCGCAGGGGCCGCCGGCGGGCGATGGGGGTGATCAGGGCCGTGGCCCGCACCAGCAGCCAGGCGAAGCCACCTCCGAGCAGGCCGCCGCCGAGGCCGATGGGAATCGCCCACAGCAACTGGTCGAGTTCCGTCACGGGGCTGGCGTTGATCCCCAGGGCGAACATCGGCTGACCACCCAGGTTGCTCACCAGTGCCGCCGTGCTCGCCAGGACGAGGGCCGGCCACACCAGCCGCTGCTGAAAGCTGCCGGTGAGCTCCTCCACCACGAAAATCACCCCCATCAGGGGCGTGTTGAAGCCGCCGGCCAGGCCGGCACCGGCCGCGCCCGCCAGCAGATGGCCGCGGCTGGTCCGGTGCAGCAGGCCCGGCCAGCGACGCAACAGGGCCTGGCCCACCGAAGCGCCCACCTCCACCACGGGACCCTCGCGGCCCAGGGGCAGCAGGGCCAGGCTGGCCACGGTCCACAGACCCAACCGTTCCCCCGTGGGGGCGGCACTGAGCAGCTGGGCGCCGCGATGGGGATCCTCCAGGCAGAGGATCACCTGGGGGATGCCCGAGCCGGCGCCGCGGCGCCAGGGGCCCCGCTGGAACCACAGCAGCAGCGGCACCAGGGGGATCGGTGCCAGGGCCAGCAGCCAGGCCAGGCCGCTCCAGGGGCCGCCGCTGAACGCCGGCAGGGCCGAGAGCAGCCGGTCCTGGAGCAGGTCGATGCGGTTGAGGGGCCAGCAGGCCAGCCCCACCAGGGCCCCCAGCAGCGCCAGCTGGGCGAGGGAGCGCACCAGGCCGAAGCGATGGCGGCTCATCCTTCCGCCATTCCCAGGGCCATCGCCGCCTCCCGCAGCAGTCCCTGCACGTAAGGGTGGCGGGGATCCTCGGAGGCCACGAGCGTGCCGGAGTCGGGATGAATGGCCGAGCGCAGCTCCTCGCCGGCGGCGTTGCGGATCACCAGGCTGTCCCCCTGGCGCCGGCACCAGTAGGTGCGATCCCGCCGCTGCAGCACGACGCCATCGCCGCCGCTGCAACGGATCGCCTCCAGCTCCAGCTGGAACCGTTCCACCCCCTGCCAGTCATCGCGGCGCAGCCGGAAGGCCACATCCACCGAGCCTGACCACTGGTCGGGTCCCTGCCAGCGCCAGGCGATCGCCCGCAATCGCGCCTCCCCCTGGGCCAGCTGCAGCTGCAGGTGGCCGCCCCGCAACACCTTCTGCTCCACCACCTGGCAGCGACTGGCCCAGAACAGGGGTGTGGGGTGGCCGATGCCGAAGGGGGCCAGCCGTTGCAGCTGGTGCCAGAACTCCCGATCGATGCGCTCCAGCCGCAGCAGGGCCTCGGGTTCGACGGCGCGCCCATCCCCCGCCGTCTCCAGCCAGGTGCCGGCCAGACCCTCGAGGCGGTCCTGCAGGGCGGCCACGTTCTCGGCCCGCACCGTGAAACCCCCAGCGGCCGGATGGCCGCCGTGGCGCTCCAGCAGGTCGGCGCAGGCGGTCAGGGCCGCATCCACGGCGAAGCCCTTCGGCGACCGCACCGAAGCCCTCAGGCGGCCGCCGCCTTCCGCCGCCAGCAGGGCCACCGGTCGACCGAAACGCTCCACCAGCCGGGAGGCGACGATGCCGATGACGCCGTGGTGCCAGTGGCCCTGGGCCAGCAGCAGGAAGGCCGGCCGGCGGGGACCGTCGGCCTCCAGCAGGGCCAGGGCCTCCGCCTCGATTGCGCCGCAGAGTTCGCGGCGTTGGCGGTTGAGGGCTTCACAGGAGCGGGCCAGCTCCAAAGCCCGGTCCGGATCCTCCGTGGTGAGCAGGTCGACCACCAGCTGGGGATCGCCCAGCCGGCCCACGGCATTGATGCGGGGGGCCAGCTGGAAGCCCACCGCCTCCGCATCGACCCGGTTCTTCTCCAGACCCGCCAGTTGCCGCAGGGCCTGCAGGCCCGGCAGGGGGCTGTGGCCGAGGCGGGGCAGGCCATCCAGCAACCAGCGGCGGTTCACCCCCTGCAGGGGCGCCATGTCGGCAATGGTGCCGATGCAGAACAGGTTGAGGGCAATCTCCAGCCCCTGACGGTTCTTCAGCCGCCGGCAGAGGGCGGTGGCCAGCAGGTGGGCCAGCCCGACGCCCGCCAGGCCCCGGTAGGGGGAGCCGTCCGGGGTGACGGCCGGGTGCAGCAGGGCCAGGTGGGGCGGCAGCCGGGCCGGCAGGGTGTGGTGGTCGGTGAGGATCACCTCCACCGCAAGGGCGGCGGCGCGCTCAAGGGCCTCGGTGGCGGCCACCCCGTTGTCCACGGTGATCAGCAGCCGTACCCCCTCGGCCGCCAGCCGCTCCACCATGGCCGCGTTGAGTCCGTAACCGTCGTCCATGCGGCTGGGGATGGCGGCCCGGGGCCGGGCGCCGAGGCGCTGCAGCACCCCCACCAGCAGGGCGGTGCTGGTCATGCCGTCGGCGTCGTAGTCGCCGCAGATGGCCACCGGCTCGGCCGTCTGGCAGCACCGCACCAGCCGCTCGACCGCCAGCGTCAGACCAGGAAAATGGGCCTCGGGTTCGGGGGCAGCCTCGGGGTCGAGCAGCTCACGCACCGCCGCCGCCGTCAGCAGGCCGCGACGCCGCAGGATCGCCAGCAGTTCTTCCGGCAGCTCGCCGCCGGCATCCCGGCCGACCGCCGCCGGGTCATCGCCGTCCAGCGGAGTGGGCAGCAACCAGCGGCGCTCGTCGACGGCAGGCAGCAACGAACGACGGGCGGGGCCTTCGCATTGTGGCGGCGGGGCAGCGCGGCGCACCCTCTAGCCTTGTGTTGGCAACACGTGTGGCATCCGATGGCCCCGGCCCTGACGGCCCTGCTCTGGGACGTGGATGGCACCCTGGCCGAAACGGAGTTCGAGGGCCACAGGGTGGCGTTCAACCGCAGCTTCGCGGCCTCCGGTCTGCCCTGGCGATGGGACCGGCCCACCTACGCCCGGCTGCTGGACGTGAGTGGCGGCCACGAACGGATCACCCGTTTTCTGGAGCAGGCGGAAGGCCGCCCCCCCGAGCCGGAGCGGGTGGCGGAGCTGCAACGCCACAAGCAGACCCTTTACACCGATCTGGTGCGTCAGGGCGGTCTGGCCCTGAGGCCGGGGGTGGCCCGCCTGGTGCGGGCGGCCGCCGCAGCGGGCCTGCGGCAGGCGATCGTCACCACCAGTGGCCGCCGTGCCGTGGCCTCCCTGCTCGAAGGCGCGCCGCCCGAGGTGGCCGAAGCCTTCGACTTCTGGATCTGCGGCGAGGACGTGGAACGCAAGAAGCCCGATCCGGAGGCCTACCGGCTGGCCCTGGAACGCCTGGAGGCCGGTGGTCAGGGGGTGCTGGTGCTGGAGGACTCCCCGGCCGGCCTGGCGGCCGCCAGCGGTGCCGGCCTGCCCTGCCTGGTCTGCCTGAGCGTGGCGACCCGGGAGCAACCGGCCAGCGCCTTCAGCGCCGCCCGGGCCGTGGTCGCGAGCCTGGAGGAAGCCGGGGCAGAGATCGTGGTGCACAAGGGGCCGGCTTGCCCCGGCCCCCAGGTGACGCTGTCGTGGTTGCAGCGCCTGCTCGATCCGCCATGACCCGCCTCCCCGCGCAGCGCACCCGTTTCCAGGGCCTGACCAGCCGGCTGGGGACAAGGGTGGCCGGCCAGGTGCGGCGCAGCTGGCGGACCGGCAGCCTGGCCGCCCTGGCCCTGCTGCTGGGATTCTTCTCCGGTCAGAACCTCACCAGCTTTCTGCTCATCGCCTCTCCGGGGGGGAGGCCGGCCGTGGTGCTGGGCCTGCTGCTGGTGATCGAAACACTGGTGCGGCTGCGAAGCCGCCTGGTGCGGGACGAGCCCCCCCTGGGCTGGGTGATCGTCGACAACCTGCGCATCGGCGTCACGTACTCAATCGTGCTGGAGGCCTTCAAGCTTGGGACCTGAGCCGGCGGCGGCCTGGGAACGGCGGCTGGAGCGGGCCGGCGACCTCGGGCCGGTGCACCCCAGCCTGCTGCGGCACCTGGCCCTGCCGCTGCTGGGGCGGCTCGAAGACGGCCTGGAGAGCGGAACCGCCCAGCGGCGACCGGTCCTGGCCCTGAATGGGCCCGTGGGTGCCGGCAAGACCAGCCTGGGCCGCGCCCTGGAGCGCCTTGCCGCCCTGGGCGGCCTGCGGCTCGTCGTGGCCTCGATCGACGATCTCTACCTGCCCGCCGAGCAACGGCGCCAGGTGCTGGCGGGGAACCCCTTCGGCGTCAGCCGGGTGCCGCCCGGCAGCCATGACCTGCCGCTGCTGCTGGCGGCGCTGAACGGCTGGCGAGCCGGGGGCCCGCTGCGACTGCCCCGTTTCGACAAGACGCTGGCCGGAGGCGAAGGGGAGCGATCCGGCTGGCGGGATCAGCCAGCGGACGCCCTGGTGATCGAGGGCTGGCTGATGGGATGCCGATCCCTTGGTCCGCAGGCGCTGGAGGCAAGCCTGCAGAGCGGGGCTGGTCTCGAGGAGCTGACGGCCGACGAACGGCTGTGGCTGCCCATCTGGGACCGCCATCTGGCGGGCTACGGGGACCTCTGGGCCGCCTGCGATGGGCTCTGGCTGCTGCGCCCGCAGCGCTGGAGCCTGCCGCGACGCTGGCGCTTCCAGGCCGAAGCCAGACAACGGCGAAGCGGTGGGGGCTGGCTCGCGGCCGACAAGCTCGATGGCCTGGTTCGGGCCACGATCCAGTCCCTGCCACCGGCTCTCTACCAGGACCCGCTGCTCAAGCAGGAGCCTTCCCTGGTGCTGCAAGGTGGTGTGATCCTCGATGGCCGAAGGCGTTGCCGCCCCCTGGGCACTCAGCTCTCTTCGCTGGCTTCGGCCTCTTCGGCGATCGGGTAGACGAAGCCCTGGGCGCGACCGCTCAGGACGGCCTTGCCGAGCGACATGGCTTTCTGGGCCGCCACACCGGCCTTGGCCTTCCAGTGGGCATGGCGCTGGTTGCGCTTGCCTTTGGAGGTTTTCTTCTTGGGTACGGCCATCCGGCTATCTCGTTGCCAAACGATGATCCTGCGCCGCCGACTCGCCTTTCGTCAAATGGCTACAGTCCATTCCTGATCAGGATGCAAGGCCCGTGAGCAGCAGTTCTCCTCCGGAGCCGGCCAAACCAGCCCCACCGGTGCAACCGGGCTTCAGCCTCGGGGGCAACAGCTCCGCTGCGCCCTCCTACAGCCAGCTGCTGCGGGACATCGAAGCCGGCAAGGTGAAGAGCCTGGAACTCTCTCCCACCCAGCGGGTGGTGACCGCCACCTTCGCCGACGGCCGCAGCCGTCAGGTGGCGGTTTTCAGCGACAACCAGCAGCTGTTGCGCACGGCCGAACAGGCCCGGGTGCCCCTGGCGGTGCGGGATGAACGACGCGACGACGCCATGGCCGGGCTGGTCACCAACGGCCTGCTGGTGGCGCTGCTGATCGCGGGCCTGGTGCTGCTGGTGCGGCGCTCCGCCCAGGTGGCCAACAAGGCGATGGGATTCGGCCGCAGCCAGCCCCGTCTGCAGGAAGAGGGGGCGATCACGGTGCGCTTCGAGGACGTGGCCGGCATCGCCGAGGCCAAGGAGGAGCTGCAGGAGGTGGTGACCTTCCTCAAGACCCCGGAACAGTTCACCTCCATCGGCGCCCGCATCCCCAAGGGGGTGCTGCTGGTCGGTCCCCCCGGCACCGGCAAGACGCTGCTGGCCCGGGCCATCGCCGGTGAAGCCGGCGTGCCCTTCTTCTCGATGGCCGCCACCGAATTCGTCGAGATGTTCGTGGGCGTGGGTGCCAGCCGGGTGCGGGATCTGTTCCGGCAGGCCAAGGCCAAGGCCCCTTGCATCATTTTCATCGACGAGATCGACGCGGTTGGACGCCAGCGGGGGGCGGGGATCGGCGGTGGCAACGACGAGCGGGAGCAGACCCTCAACCAGTTGCTGACCGAAATGGACGGCTTCGAGGACAACTCGGGGGTGATCCTGCTGGCCGCCACCAACCGCCTCGACGTGCTGGACACGGCCCTGCTGCGGCCGGGTCGCTTCGATCGCCGCATCAGCGTCGATCTGCCGGACCGCGCCGGGCGCGAGGAGATCCTCTCGGTCCATGCCCGCACCAGGCCCCTGGCCGAAGAGGTGTCGATGGCCGACTGGGCCCGCCGCACCCCCGGTTTCTCCGGGGCCGACCTGGCCAACCTGCTCAACGAGGCCGCCATCCTCACGGCCCGGCGCCAGAAGAGCCAGGTGGATGACCAGGCCATCGGTGACGCGCTCGAACGCATCACCATGGGGCTGGCCGCCGCCCCGCTGCAGGACAGCGCCAAGAAGCGGTTGATCGCGTACCACGAGATCGGCCACGCCCTGCTCACCACCCTGGTGCCCCACGCCGACAAACTCGACAAGGTGACCCTGCTGCCCAGGGCCGGAGGCGTCGGAGGGTTTGCCCGCACCATGCCCGATGAGGACATCCTCGATTCCGGGCTGATCAGCAAGGCCTACCTGCGGGCCCGGCTGGTGGTGGCCCTCGGCGGCCGGGCCGCCGAACTGGTGGTGTTCGGCCCCAGCGAGGTGACCCAGGGGGCCAGCAGCGACCTGCAGCTGGTACGGCGCATCTGCCGTGACATGGTGATGCGCTATGGCTTCTCCAGCCTCGGCACCTTCGCCCTGGAGGAGGAGGGGGAGGAGGTGTTCCTCGGCCGTGACTGGATCCGCTCCAGTCCCCACACCTCGGTGCGCACCGGCAACCGCATCGACGAGCAGGTGCGTCTGCTCGCCTGCGAGGCCCTGGAGAGGGCCATGGCGGTGCTCACCCCCCGCCGGGAGCTGATCGATGAGCTGGTCAATCGGCTGATCGAGCTGGAAACCATCGACGGAGACAGCTTCCGCTCGCTTGTGGAGGCCTATGAAGCCTCTGGCGGTTCAGCCCTCGCCGCCCAGGCCGGAGGCAAAGCGGATGTCGAGGCTGCGCAGGTGGGTGTGTAGGCCGGCGTCCTGAATCGGCAGCAGCCGTGCCATCCGGCCACTCTCGTTTCCATGGGAATGCCAGTGGCCGGGTGGCGTGATGAAGGCGCCCCCCGGCTCCCACTCGATGCGGGTGGGATTGAGGATCGTGCCGTCGGCGCGGAGCTCGGTTCCCACCAGGCTGTAGCAACCGGGGTCGCAGTCGATGATCAGGTCGAGGGCCACCGACTGGTGCCGGTGGGGCGGCTGGACGGCACCATCGGGCACCACCCCGAGCATGGCCCAGAGGGTGTGGCTCACGGTGCGGGTGGCGGGCAGATCGGCGTGGGCCAGCAGGATGCTGAGCCGGTTGGAGCGGGCGGCGCTGGGATCGGCCAACAGCTGCTGCAGGGCTTCCTCCTGGCGGGCGGCCGGGTAGTGGACGGCCGAGAAGCGGGGGCCGGCGGGCAGCACCCCCAGATAGCGCAGCAGGGGGGCGTCATGAACCCAGTAGAGAACGCTCTCCTCGGTGGCGTGCAGGAGGGGATCGGCGCCGGCGGGCAGCACGAACAGATCGCCCCGGGCCCAGCGGAGGCTGAGCGGGGCGCCGAGGGCGTCCGCCGGGCGCTCGAGGGTGCCGGCACCGCGGAGCACATAAAACAGAGAGCTGGTGGCGGCGGCCGCCGCCTTGAGCCCCTCACCGGGCAACAGGCGCAGGAAGTGGGCCGCCAGACCAGGGCTGGTGGCGGGGCCCTCGCAACCGAGGGCGGTGCTCAGATCAAGGGGCAACACCGCCGTCGGGCCCTGGCCATGGAGCTCGGCGCCCCACTGGTGGTAGCGGATCGGTTCGGTCAGCCCCGGCCGCACGGGGTTGGCGGCCTGGCGGTAGTCGAAATAGAGACCGGCCGACAGCCAGTCGTGGGGGGGGCCGCTGCTTCCGGCAGGAACCGTGGGGCTGGGGGCCTGGATCGGTTCCATGGGACGGAAGCGGATGGGTACAAAAGCTTATGGACATCCGAAGCCCATCGGCGGGCCGGTGGCGAGCGGCCCCCGCCAGCGCACTCCCTACGACCGACTCAGCCGCCAGCGACGGCCGGAACGATGCTCACCTCGTCGCCATCGCTGAGCAGCGTGGCCTGGTTGTCCAGGAAGCGGATGTCCTCGCTGTTCACGTAGAGGTTGAGGAAGCGGCGCAGCTTGCCGTTCTCATCACACAGACGGGCCTGGATGCCGGGGTAGCGGCCTTCGAGGGCCACGAGCAGGCCGTCGATGCTGGCTGCCTCAAGGCTGACGCTGGCCTCGTCGTTGGTGAACTTCTGCAGGGGGGTGGGAATCAGAACCTGGATGGCCATGGAAAGCGTCGGTGGGGCAGAAAAGGAGGGAAACGGGCGACGTCAGGCCGGCGCGGCCTTGCTCCCATGGGAGGCCTGGGACTGCTCCCAGGCGGCATTGAAGCTGGCGAGCTGCGGCTCGATGGTGTACGGCGCACCGATGCAGGAGGCGATCGCTTCGGTGGTCTTGAGGCCGTTGCCGGTGATGTAGGCGACGGTGGTTTCCGAGGGGTCGATCTTGCCCTGCTCCACCAGCTTCTTGAGCACGGCGATGGTGGTGCCACCGGCGGTCTCGGTGAACACCCCCTCCATCTCGGCCAGCAGCTTGATGCCGTCGATGATCTCCTCATCGGTGACCGCCGCGATGGTGCCGCCGGTGCGGTTGGCGATGTCGATGGCGTAGGGGCCGTCGGCGGGATTGCCGATGGCGATCGACTTGGCGATGGTGTTCGGCTTCACCGGGGTGATGAAATCACGGCCGGCGGCGAACGCCTGGGCGATGGGCGAGCAGCCTTCGGCCTGGGCACCGCTGAAGCGCACGGGCTTCTCCTCGACGAGGCCCACCTTGATGAACTCGTCGAAGCCCTTGCGGATCTTGGTGAACAGGGAGCCGGAGGCGAGGGGGGCGACGATGTGGTCGGGGAGCCGCCAGCCGAGCTGCTCAATCACCTCGTAACCGAGGGTCTTGGAGCCCTCGGAGTAATAGGGGCGCAGGTTGATGTTGACGAAGCCCCAGCCGTAGGTGTTGGCCACCTCGGAGCAGAGCCGGTTGACCTGGTCATAGTTGCCCTTCACCGCCATCAGGGTGGGGTTGTAGACGAGGGTGCCCAGCACCTTGCCCAGTTCGAGATCACTGGGGATGAAGACGCAGCATTCCAGGCCGGCGTGGGCGGCGATGGCGGCGGTGGAGTTGGCCAGGTTGCCGGTGGAGGCACAGCTGACGGTGGTGAAGCCCAGTTCGCGGGCCCGGGTGAGGGCCACCGAAACGACGCGGTCCTTGAAGGAGAGCGTCGGCATGTTGACGCCGTCGTTCTTGATGTAGAGCGAAGACAGGCCAAGGCGCCTGGCCAGACGGTCGGCCTTGAGCAGGGGGGTGAAGCCGGTGCCCACGTCGATGGGGTCGCCTTCGACGGGCAGGAATTCGCGGTAGCGCCAGATGGAGGTGGGGCCGGCCTCGATGGTGGCCCGGCTGACCCGGCTGCGGATGGCGTCGTAGTCGTAGACCACCTCAAGCGGGCCGAAGCAGACGTCTTCACAGACGTGGCGCGCTCCAGCCTCATAGGGATGACCGCATTCCTTGCAGCGCAGGCCCGTGAAGGTGGAGCGGGAAAGGGTGGCGGTCAAGTCGGTCCCGGTCACTGAGGGGAACGCTAACAGCGGCGGCCAGCGCCTGCCTCTAAAGCCGACCTTCGGGATCGGGTATGACGTCGCCTGTCAGGATCCGGCCGTCACCGCGGCGGCTGTCGCTGGCCTGGTGGGGGGCAGCTTGTCGCCCGCGGGGTTCTGCCTACGCTCCGCTTGTGCCCGATTCCTCCCCCCAGCCGGCCCGTGTGGGGCCACGCCTTGCCGCCGGCCTCGCCATCGCCTTCGGGCTGCTGCTGGCCCTGTGGGCCGCGGCTCGGCTGGGCATCGAATGGCTCTGGTTCGCCCAGTTCGATTTCCAGGGAATCCTGCTGCGGCGCTGGATGCTGCAGATCTCGGCCTTCGCGTTGGTCTTCGGCCTCGGCCTGGTGCTGCAGCTGGCCCAGCTGCAGCGCTGCTGGCGCCTGCGGGAGCAGGGCAGCGAAGACCCCAGACCCAAGGAGCCGATGCTGCGGCTGGAGAACGGCGCCCTGGTGGTGGTGCTGATCGGGCTGGTGCTGCTGCTGGCCGGCGGCCTGAGTTACCTGATGGTGCAGGCCAGGGGACTGATCGAGAACCCCTTCAATGGCGATGTGATCACCGGCTTCTCCGTGCTCCGGGATCTGCCACCCCTGCTGGTGGCCGGCCTGGCGGGGGGCCTGCTGCTGCCGTTGCTGCTGTGGCCCCTCACCACCCTGCGGATCACCATGGCGGCCTCCCTGGCGGGCTCGGCCACGGCGGTGGCAAGGGGCTGGAGCCTGTGGCTGCCGGCCCTGCTGGCGACACCGTTCGGCGAGGGGGATCCGCTCACCGGTTTCGATCTCTCCTTCACCGTGCTGCGGCTGCCGGCCCTGCGGCTGGTGCTCAGCGTGATCCTGGCCCAGGGAGTGGTGGGGCTGGCGGCCTGCCTGCTTCTCACCATCGGCAAGAGCCGCATCCTGTCGGATCTGCGCTTCGATGGCCTCAGCAAGGCCCAGCAGCGGGTGTTGCAACCCCAGGTAGCGGCGCTGGCCGTCGTGATGGCGTTGAGCAATGCCCTGGCGCCCTTCGATCTGATGGTGCAGGGCAGCGGCGTGGCCTCGGGGGCGGGCTACGTGGATCTGCACGTGCGCCTGCCGCTGCGGCTGCTGTTCGCCGTGCTGCTGTTGCTCACGGCCTTCGCCCTGCTGGTGCCCCTGCCCAGGGGCTGGTTCCGGCGCGGTGCCCTGCTGCCCCTGGCCGGTGCCGCCCTGCTGGTGCCCATCAGTGAATGGGTGCTGTCGCCGCTGGCCCAGCGCTTATGGGTGCAGCCGCGGGAGCTGTCGGTGGAAGCCCCCTACCTGAAGCGCAGCATCCAGGCCACCCGCCGTGCCTTTGGCCTGGAGCATGTACGCACCATCCGGCTGGAACCCCGCCAGGGCCTGACCAAGGCGGATCTGGCGAGCGCCCCCGGCACCCTGGATAACATCCGCCTCTGGGACAGCCAGCCCCTGCTGGCCGCCAACCGCCAACTGCAGCAGCTGCGGCTTTACTACAACTTCCCTTCGGCGGATGTCGACCGCTATCCGCTCCAGGGCAAATCCGCCCGCAACGGCTCCCAGCAGGTGCTGATCTCGGCGCGGGAGCTCGACAGCAGCGCCCTGCCGCCCGGCTCGCGCACCTGGCTGAACCGCCATCTGGTGTTCACCAATGGCCACGGCTTCACCGTTTCGCCGGTGAACGCCTTCGGCGCCGACGGCCTGCCCCTGTTTTTCGTCAAGGACCTGGGCAGCAGTGGCCGGGTGCAGGGAATTCCTGAACTGGGCATCACTGATAAGGAAGCCCAGGCGGCCCTGCCGGTGGGCAGCCCGAGCCTGTACTTCGCCTCAGGCCCCTCCCCCTACGCGATCGCGCCCACCAAGGTGAAGGAGTTCTCCTATCCGGAAGGCGAACTGAACGTCTACACCCACTACACCGGCACCCGGGGCATCTCCCTGGCCCATCCCCTCAACCGGCTGGCTGCCGCGATCTACCTGCGGGAACCACGGCTGCTGTTCACCGGCTCGTTCACCGACCGCTCGCTGTTGCTGCTGCGGCGGCAGGTGAACCAACGCCTGTCGGCCCTGGCGCCGTTCCTGCGTTTTGAAAGCCAGCCCTATCTGGTCACGGCGCGGGTGGCCGGCAGCGCGGGGTACCGGCCGGAGCAGTATCAGTATTGGCTCCTGGATGGCTTCACCACCAGCCGGTCCTACCCCTACAGCGATCCCAATCCACAGGGCCTGCGCTACTTCCGCAACCCGGTGAAGGCGGTGGTTGATGCCCACGACGGCCGGTTGTGGTTCTACGTCAATGACGCCAGAGATCCGGTGCTGCGCACCTGGGTCCGGGCCTTTCCAGAACTGTTCCGGCCGCTTTCGGCCATGCCGCGGGCCCTGCTTGCCCACATCCGGGTGCCGAAGAGCCAGTTCGACATTCAGGCGGAGCGGCTGTTGCGCTACCACGTCACCGACGTGCGCACCTTCTACAACGGCGACGACGTCTGGTCGGTGCCCACCGAGATCTATGGCGAGAGCAGCGTGCCGGTGTCGCCATACCACCTCACGATGCAACTGCCCGGCGAGGACCGCTCCGAGTTCGTGCTGCTGCTGCCCTTCACGCCGCTGAAGCGCTCCAACCTGGTGGGCTGGCTGGCGGCCCGCAACGATCCGCCCCACTACGGCGAGCTGACGCTGGTGCGCTTCCCCCAGCAACGGCTGCTGCTCGGCCCCCAGCAGATCACCGCCCTGATTGATCAGGACCCGACGATCAGTTTCCAGTTCGGCCTCTGGAACCGGCTCGGTTCGCGGTTGTTCCGCGGCAATCTGCTAGTGCTGCCGGTGGGCGAGGGTCTGCTTTATGTGGAGCCGATCTACCTGCAATCCAAGAGCAACGACCTGCCCACCCTGGTCCGGGTGGTGGTCACCGATGGCCGGCGCTTCGTGATGGAGCGCAGCCTGCGCCGGGCCCTCGACCGGCTGGTGGACGAGGCACCCACAGGCAAGGAGGCCGGGGACACCAGCACCCCCCTGCCGCTGCCGGCCGGAGCGCCGGTGCCCCTGCCCCTGCCCTGAGCGCCATGAAAAAGGGCCCCTGAGGGGCCCGGAAGGATCGCTGGAGGGGCGGGACGCCGATCAGGCGGCCACGGCGGTCTTGGGATCCAGGGCGCCTTTGGCGTAGAGGGCGGCGTAGTAGTTGATGTCGCGCTGCTTGATCTTGCTGGCGTTGCCGGCGCACCAGAACTGCTGGTAACGGTCGAGGCAGACCTTCTTCATGTAGGCCCGGGCGGGCTTGTTGAAGTGGCGGGGATCGAAGTTGGCGGGATCCTTGGCGGCGGCTTCCCGCACGGCGGCGGTGAAGGCGAGGCGGTTGTCGGTGTCGATGTTCACCTTGCGCACGCCGTTGCGGATGCCTTCCTGGATCTCCTCGACGGGAACGCCGTAGGTCTCGGGGATGGCACCGCCGTACTTGTTGATCATGTCCAGCCATTCCTGGGGAACGGAGCTGGAGCCGTGCATCACCAGGTGGGTGTTGGGGATGGCCTTGTGGATCTCGGCGATCCGGGAGATGGCCAGCACTTCGCCGGTGGGCTTGCGGGTGAACTTGTAGGCGCCGTGGCTGGTGCCGATGGCGATGGCCAGGGCATCCACCTTGGTCTTGGCGACGAAATCGGCCGCCTCGGCGGGGTCGGTGAGGAGCTGGGAATGGTCGAGGGAGCCCTCGAAACCATGGCCGTCCTCGGCCTCACCCTTGCCGGTTTCCAACGAACCCAGGCAACCCAGCTCGCCTTCCACACTCACGCCGATGGCGTGGGCCACGTCCACCACTTCCTTGGTGACGGCCACGTTGTAGTCGTAGCTGGCGGGGGTCTTGGCGTCGGCCTCCAGGGAGCCGTCCATCATCACCGAGGTGAAACCGTTGGCAGCGGCGCCGTAGCAGGTGGCGGGGCTGTTGCCGTGGTCCTGGTGCATCACCACCGGGATGTCGGGATAGGTTTCCACCGCGGCCAGGATCAGGTGGCGCAGGAAGCTTTCGCCGGCGTACTGACGGGCGCCACGGGAGGCCTGGAGGATCACCGGGCTGTCGGTTTCGTAGGCAGCCTCCATGATCGACTGCACCTGCTCCAGGTTGTTGACGTTGAAGGCAGGAATGCCGTAGCCGTTTTCTGCGGCGTGATCGAGCAGCAGACGAAGCGGTACGAGCGCCATGGGAAATCTCGCGGTTTTTGGGTGGGTACGGTTGGGGAGAACCGTGGTCGGAGGACGGCTGGCGGGGTCGTCCCGCCGGGTCTGACGGGGAGTCTAGGGGATGCCCTACGGGCCTCCAGTTCCCAGGCGGGCCCAGTCGCAGCAGCGCTGGCTGGTCACGGCCTCGGCCAGTCCGGGCACCATCGGCCGGCGCTCCCGCACCGCCTGCGACCACCAGCCCAGCAATCGCCGCACCGGGGCGATGCGGCCGTCCTCCCAGGTGCGGCCATAGGCCAGGGCCGGGTCGGCTGGAACGGGCCGCAGGGCCTCACCCGGCCGCGCCATCCACAACTGCATGCCGTGCACGTAGTCGGCCTGGTTGCTGGACCCCAGCACCAGGGTGGCCTCGCTGCCGTAGAGCTCGATCCAGAAGCCCCGTCCCGCTCGGGCCACGGAGGAGAGGGTCAGCTGGGCGGGGACGGCCCGGCCGCGGTGGTCGCCGAGGTCAAGCTGGATCAGGGCGCTGTCCTCGGCATCCACCAGCCCCATGGCGCCGGAGCCGGGGATGGGCCGCTCGCCGATGGCGGTGCTCAGCCGGGCGCTGAGGCTGCGGCTGGGGCCGATCAGCCAGTGCAGGGTGTCAAAGGCGTGGGTGCCGAGGGCACCGAGCACGCCGCCGCCGGCCGCCGCCAGGGAATACCAGGTGTGGGGGCGGCGGGGATCGGCGCGGCTGCTCATCAGCCAGTCGAACTTGACCAGCCACGGATCCCCCAGCACCCCCTGGGCAACCAGGGCCGCCAGCTGCTGGACATGGGGCACGGCCCGGTATTCGAAGTCGACCGCCACCACCAGGCCCCGTTCGATGGCGAGGCGCTGCAGCTCCTCCACCTGCTCGGCGTTCAGCGCCACCGGCTTTTCCAGCAGCAGGTGCTTGCCGGCCTCCAGGGCCGCCCTGGCCAGGGCGAAGCGGGGCTCGGGGGGCGTGGCGATCACCACCGCCTCCACGGCCGGATCGGCCAGCAGGGCGGCGAAGTCGTCGAAGGCGGGCAGCTCCGCCGCCTGGCCGGCGGCGGCGGCCCGCTCGGGGCGGGGATGCCAGAGGGCGACAGGTTCGGTGCCCGGGCAGTCGCGCAGGGCCGGCAGGATCACCTTCTCACCGAAGCCGAGGCCGGCGACGGCAACCTGCAGGGGGGCCTCAGGCCGTCGCATCGCTCTCCTGGCTCAGGCGGGCGGCCGCGCAGGCGGCGTGCAGCACCCGGATCGTGAGGGTCTCACCGGCGGCGGGTTGCCAGGTGGCGCCCCAGCGGGGCAGGCCGTTGACAGCCGTGTCGCGGTAGAGCTCCTCGTCGCAATCGAGCTGCATCACGTAGAGCTGGCCGACGGGGGGGCGGGCCTCGTCGGCCGCGTCCTCGGCGGCGGCGGGCTGGAAGCGGCTGAGCACCGTGAGGCGCCCCTCGCGATCGAAGCGGAGGCTGCCGGAATCCCACCACTGCCTGCCCTCGGGGCCCGCTTCCACCTCCTGCCAGTCGACCGGACCGGCCCAGGCGGCGGTGGGAGCGGCCAGCCAGAGGCCGAGCACCAGCAGGGCAACCAGCAGCCGGCCCACAGCGCGTCTCATGGTGCGATTCAGAGCGCCCCTCACGGTGCGACCGACAGCGGTGTGCGCACGCTGCCGTGCAGGCGCAGCAGGGTGGCCAGGGTGCCGCGCAGTTCGGGCCGGGGCACGATCGTGTCCACGAAGCCGTGGTCCTGGAGGTACTCGGCGGTCTGGAAGCCATCGGGCAGCTTCTCGCCCAGGGTCTGCTCGATCACCCGCCGGCCGGCGAAGGCGATCATCGCCTTGGGCTCGGCCAGGATCAGATCGCCGAGCATGGCGAAGCTGGCGGTGACCCCGCCGGTGGTGGGATGGGTGAGCAGGGGCAGGTAGAGCAGCTCGGCGCTGCGGTGCCGCTGCAGGGCCCCGGACACCTTGGCCATCTGCATCAGGCTCAACATCCCCTCCTGCATGCGGGCGCCGCCGGAAGCGCAGACGATCAGCAACGGGTAGCGGCGGGCGGTAGCCAGCTCGATCAGCCGGGTGAGCTTCTCGCCCACCACCGAGCCCATCGAGCCGCCCATGAAACGGAAGTCCATCACCCCCAGGGCCAGGGGCATGCCCTCCAGGCGGCAGAGGCCGGTGACCACGGCATCCCGCAGGCCCGTGGCCCGCTGGGTGTCCCGCAGCCGGTCGGCATAGCTGCGGCGGTCCTTGAAGGCGAGGGGATCGGTGGGGGCCAGATCGGCATCGATCGGCTCGAAGCTGGCCTCATCGGCGATCAGGCGGATGCGTTCACTGCTGTCGATGCGGTGATGGTGGCCGCAGCCCTTGCAGACGCTGGCATTGGCGATCAGATCCTTGCGGTAGACCACCAGGCCGCATTCGGCGCACTTGCTCCAGAGGCCATCCCCCTCGTCGGCTTCAGGCCCCTTGCTGGCCCGCACGGCCGGGGCGTTCTTGCGGCGATCGGCGAACCAGTCGAACAGGGACATGGGGCGACGGAAGCAAGGGTGACGGCTGACCAGTCATTAAAGACCCAGGCCCCACAGGCGCAGCCAGGGGGCGTGGCCACCGATCCAGACGGCCAGGGCAGCGGCGGCGAGAAAGGGTCCGAAGGGGAAGGGCTGCTGGCGGCCGAGCCGGCCGGTGAGCCGGGCCAGCCCGCCGATCAGGGCGCCACCGAGAACGGACAGGCTGACGGCCAGACCCAGACCCAGCGGTCCGAGCCAGGCCCCCATCAGGGCGGCCAGCTTGGCGTCCCCCAGCCCCAGGGCCGGACGGCCCATCGCCTTCTCGGCCAGGGCGCTGAGGGCCTCGAAGCCCAGCAGGCCGGCGGCCACGGCCAGCAGGTGGGAGAACAGCAGGATCCGGCCGACCTCGGCCCCCTGCTGGAAGCCGACGGCGGCGGTGACCGCCAGGCCGAGCAGCACCCCCCAGCGGCAGAGGGGTTCCGGCAGCCAGAGGCTGTCGAGGTCGATCAGGGCCAGGGGCAGCAGCCAGCTGGCCAGCAGCCAACCGGCCACCAGCAGCAGCCAGGGGCTGGGATCGGGCCCCATGGCGGCGGGGCGGGCGAAGAGCATCGCCACCCAGAGGCCGGCGGTGAGCAGCTCCACCAGGGGGTAGCGGACGGCGATGGCGGCGTGGCAGTGGCGGCAGCGGCCGCGCAGCAGCAGCCAGCTGAGCAGGGGCAGGTTCTCGAACCAGGCCAGCGAGGCGCCACAGCGGGGGCAATGGCTGCCGGGGAAGACCAGCGACTCCTCGCGCGGCAACCGCCACACCACCACGTTCAGGAAGCTGCCGATGCAGGCACCGGCCAAGGCCACGAACGGGGCCAGCAGGGACAGCGGCAATGCCGGCGACAGGAGGGGGACTGGGGTCATGGGAGCGGGCGGCTGACTCCCCCGCGGGCGCTGCGGCCCCGGGCCGAGCGGGGACGCAGCAGATCCATCGGCACGAACTGCTCGTCCGGGAGCAGGATCGGCGCCTCAAACACCACCCGTCCCTGGGGGCCGGCGCCGAGCAGCACCACGCCCAACGGCTCAGGAGCGGTGGGGCAGGATTCCAGAAAACGGAAATAGACGCGGCGCCCGTGGCGCAGCAGCTCGGCGCTGTTGATGCGATCGAGGCGCAGGGAGCCTTGGGCCGGTGACGCCGAGGACTCGCCGCCGCGGATCTGGAAGGAGGGACTCCCGGATCCGGACGAGGTGATGGTGGGGGGCTGGGCGGTGATGGGATTCACCGGTTCCTTTCGGGCGATCTTAGGGCCGAAAGGAAGATCAAGAGGCTGATCTTCAGCTGAGTTTCTTCTGCTCCTCGATCATCTTGTGGATGATCGGAGTGAGGATGATCTCCATCGCGAAGCCCATCTTGCCGCCGTTCACCACGATGCTGGTGGGGCTCGACATGAAGGAGCCGTTGATCATGCGCAGCAGGTAGGAGAAGTCGATGCCCCACTTCTCCCGGGCGCCCTTGCGGAAGTGAATGATGACGAAGCTCTCGTCAGGGGTGGGGATGTTGCGGCAGATGAACGGGTTGGAGGTGTCCACCGTGGGCACCCGCTGGAAGTTGATGTCGGTGAGGCTGAACTGGGGGCAGATGTGGTTGATGTAGTCCGGCATGCGGCGCAGGATCGTGTCGACGATCGCTTCGGCCGAGTAGCCGCGCTCGGCGTTGTCGCGGGAGATCTTCTGGATCCACTCCAGGTTGGCGATCGGCACCACGCCGATCAGCAGATCCACCATCGAGGCCACGTCGTAGCCATCGCCCACCACGCCACCGTGGAGACCTTCATAGAAGAGAAGCTGGGTGTCGGAGGGGATTGGCTCCCAGGGGGTGAACTGGCCGGGCTCCAGGTTGGTGCCCAGGCGGGCGTTGTGCTCGGCCGCCTCCTCCACCGAGTGGAGGTAGTAGCGGCGGTCGCCGCTGCCGGTTTCGCTGTAGGTGCGGAACAGCTCTTCGAGCTTGTCGAAGATGTTGGCCTCGGGGCCGAAGTGGGAGAAGTTCTCGCCGCGGGCCTGCGCTTCGGCCATGGCCTGCTTCATCGGGCCGCGCTCGAAGCGGTGGAAGCTGTCGCCTTCCACCACCGCCGGGATGATGCCCTCGCGGGAGAAGATGTGCTCGAAGGCCCGTTTGACGGTGCTGGTTCCTGCTCCCGAGGAACCGGTGACTGCCACGACCGGGTGACGCTTCGACATCGACGCAGGGGGGTTCAGAGGGTGTGAGTTTGGCAGGTCGCCGGTCCGCACCCCCAACGGGCGTTACCTGACGGGGGCGTTCAGGCGGGCAGGGCCGCCAGCAGCTGCGCGCCCATCGCCTGGCAGCCCACCCGGGTGCAGCCTTCGCCCATCAGCAGGTCGCCGGTGCGGTAGCCGGCGGCCAGCACCCGGTCGACGGCGGTCTCGAGGTCGGCGGCGGCGGCCTCCTGCTGCAGGCCCACCCGCAGCAGCATGGCGGCCGAGAGCACCATGGCGATCGGGTTGGCCAGGTCCTGGCCGGCGATGTCGGGGGCGGAGCCGTGCACCGGCTCGAACAGGCCGGGGCCATCGGAGCCGAGGGAAGCGGAGGGCAGCATGCCGATCGAGCCGGTGAGCATGGCGGCCTCATCCGAAAGGATGTCGCCGAAGAGGTTGCTGGTGAGGAGCACGTCGAACTGGCGCGGCTCACGGACCAGCTGCATGGCGGCGTTGTCGACGTACATGTGGCTGAGCTCCACCTCGGGAAACTCGGCGTGGATCGCCTCCACCCGGTCGCGCCACAGCTGGCTGACATCAAGCACGTTGGCCTTGTCGACCGAGCAGAGGCGACCGCGGCGACCCGCCGCCAGACGGAAGCCAACCCGGGCGATCCGGTCGACCTCATGATCGGCATACACCATGGTGTTGAAAGCGCGCACGCCGCCGTCCACCTCGATGCGCCCCTTGGGTGTGCCGAAGTAGATGCCACCGATGAGTTCGCGCACCACCAGCAGATCCACCCCCTCGATCACCTCGGGGCGCAGGCTGCTGGCGCCGGCCAGGGCCGGGATGATCTTGACGGGCCGCAGGTTGGCGAACAGCCCCAGGCCGGAGCGCAGGGCCAGCAGGCCGCTCTCGGGACGCTGCTCCCGAGGCAGGGCGTCGAAGCGGGGGGCACCGATGGCGGCCAGCAGCACCGCATCGGACGCCCGGCAGGCCTCCAGGGTGCTCGCCGGCAGGGGCTCACCTGTGGCGTCGATGGCGGCACCGCCGACGGGCTGCGGATCGAAGGCAAGACTGAAGCCATGGCGGGCGCTCACCGCCTCCAGCAGGATGCGGGCCACTGCGGTGATCTCCGGACCGATACCGTCCCCCGCGAGCAGGGTGATCCTGTAGCTGGTCATTGCAAAGGGGCCCGGGCAGCAGGCGAGGCTACTTCTGCAGCTGCCGCAGGGTGCGGGCCATCTCGGGCAGCTTGTTGAAGACGGCGGAGCAGCGCAGCCAGAGCCGGTTGGGGATGGCGGGGTAGCCGCTGACCACCTCGCCGGCGGCGATCTCGCCGTGGATGCCGGACTTGGAGGAGGCGATGGCCCGATCGCCGATCACGGCCCGGTTGGCGACGCCCACCTGGCCGGCGAGGATCACACCGTTGCCGAGCACGGCGCCGCCGGCGATGCCCACCTGGGCGGCCAGGGCACAGCCCTTGCCCGTCACCACGCCATGGCCGACGTGCACCAGGTTGTCGATCTTGGTGCCGGAACCGATGCGGGTCTCGCCGACGGAGGGGCGATCGATCGTGGAACCACAGCCCACCTCGACCCCGTCTTCGAGCACCACCCGGCCGGTCTGGGGCATCTTCACCCACCCCGTAGCGGTGGGAACGAAACCGAAGCCCTCGGCGCCGATCACCGCCTGGGACTGCACCACGCACCCCGCCCCCAGGCGGCTGCCGGGATGGAGCACCGCGTTGGCGTGGATCTCGCAGCCCTCGCCGAGCTGGACATCTTCATAGAGGACAACGCCGGGATGGAGCACGCAGCCTGCGGCCACGACGCTGCCGGCTCCGATCACCCCATGGGCCCCCACATGCGCATCGGCGGCCACAGCCGCGCTCGGATCGACCACGGCGCTGGGGTGGATGCCCGGGGGCTTCGGGGTGGGCGGATGCAGGGCGGCGAGGGCCTCGGCAAAGCCGAGCCGGGGATTGGCGAGCGCCACCCAGGCCAGGCCGCGCTCGCTGGCCAGCTGCTGCAGCTCCTCGTCGAGGGGCAGCAGCAGGGCGGCGGCACCGCTGGCGGAGAGGGCGGCCGCCAGGGCGTTGCCGGGTTCGAGGAAGGCCAGCTGGCCGGGGCCGGCCCGATCCAGCGCTTCGGCGCCGGTGATCTCCGGATCCCCTGCCAGGTGCCGCGGGCTGCCGTCCTGCACGGCGCCGATCCGGGTGAGCAGGCTGCTGAAGCGCATTCCCCGGGGGGCGGACGGCCCGGATCGTAAGCCCCACTCAGGTGGAAGGATCCAGCAACTCCGCCAGGGGCACGAAGCGGTAGCCGCGGCGGCGCAGGTCGGGAATGACGCAGCGCAGAGCGTGCAGGGTGCGGCCGCTCAGGTCCGGGGTGTCGTGCAGCACGAGGATGCCGCCGGGGTGGGCATTGAGGCGTACGAACAGGCGCACGAACCAGAGGGGCGGCCGCAGGGTGTCCCAGGGGAAGATCGAACCCAGCACCAGCCGGTAGCGCCGGGCCGCAAGGGCATCGAGCATGGCCCGGTGAAACCAGCCCCGCCCGGGGCGAAACCAGCGCCAGCGCAGTTTGGCGGGGGCAGCGGCCCGGGCGATCACCCGTTCGGTGTCGGTCAGCAGCTGCTGGAACACCTCGGGCGGAAAGGCGGCGGCGGACGCGTCACTCCAGAGGTGGTTGCCGAGGTCGTGGCCCTGCTGCAGGGCGCGGCGGGGGAAACGGGGGTCGCGCTCCAGATGGGAGCCGATCAGGAAGAAGGTGGCCGGCACCTCGAGCTCCCGCAACAGGGCCAGCAGGGCCTCCGATCCGGGGCTGGGGCCGTCATCGATCGTGAGGGCCAGCGTCTTCTGCCGGCCCGGACCGCACCAGACCACGTCGGGACAGAGGGGCACCAGCAGCAGGCGGATCAGCAGCGAGGGCAACAGCACCACCAGCACCACCACATCCAGCAGCAGGACCAGGGCCAGAACGGTGAGGAGCAGGGTCATGGGCGGGGGCGGCCTCAAGAACGATGACACCAGTGCCGCGCTGTGGTCCGGCGGCGTCCGGGCTGGCTAGGGCGGAGGGCGGTTCCCTTCTTCTCCGCGCCACCATGACCGCTCCGAAGAAAGCCGCCGCCACCGGCAGCGCCAGCACCCCGGCCGCGCGGGGGCAGGCCCGCACGGTGATCTACTGCCACGGGATCTCCAACATGCCGCCCGAGGGGGTGCTGCGCTCGGAGTGGGACCGGGCCCTGTTCGGCGCCGACCAGGGGGAGCGCACGCGCATGGCCTACTGGGTCGACCGGGAGCGCTACCCGGAGACGGCGGGCCTCTCCACCCGGGCCCTCGGCGAGGACCGGGCCACGCTGCAGCCGGAGGCCCAGGGGCTGCTGGCCGCCTCGATCCAGGACAGCGATTCGCCGGAAGCGTCGCAGGCCTTCGTGGACGCCCTGACGGCCCAGCTGGACGCGGCCGCCCAGACGGCGGCCCAGCGGGGGGCGCCGATGGGGGGCCCGGCGACGCTGTCGATGGAGGCCAAGGGGCTGTGGAGCCCGGTGACGGCGATGTTCACCCAGGCGTTCCTGGCGGATGTGAACGACTTCCTGTTCAACGCCACCAAGCGCCAGCGGATGGTGCAGACGGTGAAGGAACGGGTCAGCACCGGCGGCGGCCCCTTCGTGGTGGTCGGCCACAGCCAGGGGAGCATGGTCACGTACCAGGCGTTGATGGAGCTGGGCGCCAGCCTGGAGGTGGATCTGTACGTCACGATCGGCTCGCCGCTGGGGCTGCCCCAGGTGACCGACGTGCTGCAGAAGTGGCACGGCAAAAAGCTGCCGATCCCGGCCGGTGTGAAGCGCTGGGTGAACATCGCCCAGGACGGCGACATCGTTTGCCTCGACCAGAGCCTGGCCGACGAGTACAGCGCCGCCGGCAAGCCGAAGATCGTCGATGAACGGATCCAGGGGGTGGTGTGGCCGCCCAGCAAGGCCCATTCCGCCAGCCGCTATCTGTCGCGCCAGTCGACCCAGGAGAAGGTGATCGCGGCACTGGATCGCTCCCGCTTCCAGCCGGTAAGTCCGATGACGGTGGCCCGCAGCCTGGCCGATGCCCTGGATGTGGAGGCCACCGCCCGGGTGCCGGTGCTGATCGAACTGGCAGATCGCTCCACGGCGGACCCCGAGGAGGGCGATTCGCTCCAGAAGGCGCGCGAAGCGGTGCTGGGGTGGATCCAGGCGAATGTGCTGCAGGGTCCGATCACCGCCGAGACGGTGTTCCTGGAGGACCAGCTGGATCGCTACGTGGCGGTGAACCTGACCCGCGCCGAAGTGGAAACGCTGGCGGGGGCCATGAGCCGGCAATACGGCACCACCTCACCGGCGGTGTACCGGATGTTCAGCAACAGCCGCAAGAAGGCATTGATGTTCGATTCGATCCACACGGTGCAGGCCCGCACCGCCCAACTGGGCTACAACGCCTGCGGCCAGGGCATCACCTGGGCGGTGCTCGACACCGGCATCGACCGGCATCATCCCCATTTCCACAACAACACCTTCGCCCCGGACGGAACGATCGCCGCCGAATGGGACTGCACGGCGCGGGGGCCGGTGCAGAAAGGCAGCGGCAACGACGCCAACGGCCACGGCACCCATGTGGCGGGGATCATCGCCGGCGGGCTGCTGACGGTGGGCGGCGAGGGCGGGCCCGACCTGCTGGCCATGGCCCCCCGGGCCCGGATCGTGAGCTACAAGGTGCTGGCCGACAACGGCGGCGGCTACGACGCCTGGATCATCAAGGCGATCGACCACATCTGGAAGCAGAACCAGGACGGACGACGCCTGGCGATCCAGGGGGTGAACCTGAGCCTGGGGGGACCGTTCGATCCGGCCAGCTTTGGCTGCGGCGATTCACCGCTGTGCGCCTCCCTGCTGCGGCTGGTGCGCCAGGGGGTGCTGGTGGTGCTGGCGGCGGGCAACGAGGGCAGCGGCGACATCGTGGTGGACGGCTTCAGCGCCACCCGCTCGTTCGATCTCTCGATCGGCGATCCGGCCAACCTGGATGAGGCGATTGCCGTGGGATCGGTGCACCCCACACTGCCCCACCGCTACGGCACGTCCTACTTCTCCTCGCGGGGCCCCACCGCCGATGGCCGCCTCAAGCCCGACGTGGTGGGCCCGGGAGAGAAGATCCTGTCGTGCCGCAGCAGCAGCGACCCCAAACGCAGCCCCAGCCGGGACAAAAGCAAGAGCCTCGATGAGCTCTATGTGGCCCTCTCCGGCACCAGCATGGCGGCGCCCCACATCAGCGGACTGCTGGCCGCGTTCCTGTCGGTGCGCACCGAATTCATCGGCTATCCCGACCGGGTGAAGCGGATCCTGCTGGAGCACTGCACCGACTTGCAACGGGACCGCTACCACCAGGGGGCGGGCCTGCCGAATCTCTCGAAGATGCTGCTGGAGACGTGAGGGGTTCATGGGTCCGTGAACTGCGGCTACGATCCTGCTGCAAAAGGATTGAACAGGCTTGCCCGTGGGGTTTTCAGCCATCGCTGCAGGTTGTTGGCTTCTGGTTCACGGAATGGGCTGGGCGACAGGAGGGGTTCACGGAAACCGTCTAAGAACAAGTTTGTCTGTGATTTCTTCTGATATAGTTCCACTCCATGGTGACTAAGGGCAATTTCCATGGGTGCACGCGACATTATTGCTCATCCAGTGCATCTGGGTCTTGGCGCAACTGCCGAGGTTGAACCATTATTCACCGGTGCAATGGATTGGTACGAGGAATACGTCAACCGGCATGCCGAGGATGGCGCTGAGGGGCGTCTCGTAAGCATGCACAAATTCAACGTGTCGTGGGAAATGTGGGAAATGCACCCGCATGGAAGCGAAGTCGTTCTATGCACGTCCGGATCGATGATCCTCCACCAAGAGGATCCTGATGGTGCCCGTTCGGCCGTAACTTTGGGTCCTGGCCAGTACGCAGTCAATGCTCCTGGCACCTGGCACACGGCTGACGTGGAGCACGAGGCAACAGCAGTGTTCATTACCGCAGGATTGGGCACTAAGCACCGTCCGCGATAAGAAGTTTGTCTTACACACGCGGGACTTGTTCCATGGTCGATTCAGGCGAGAAATCAAGTGCCGTATAACATCAAGATCCACCTGACACGCCTCCTAGGGGGCTTTGATTTCTACCTGAGATTCATCATTCAGGTGATCTTGGCGTTGGGCAGGCCTAAGCTGTGGAGGTGACTTGGCGGATTTGGCAGCTCTTTGATGGAATGGTTAACGCTGCTATCTCTACTAGCTGCAGTCACTGCCGCTTATCTTTCTTGGCGCCAACTTCGTACGCAGCAAGAACGATGGGCGATTGATGACGCTCGCATTCGCCCTAGAGGGTATGTAGGCTCTAGTGAGGTAATCTCAGATGAAGGCTGGTTTCACGGAGTATGGCAAGTCACTAATCGCGCGCCCTTCGAGATCGAGGTGATTGAGGTTGTTGCGACATTCCCCGAGTCTCTAGAGATTGCCGAGCTTGAGCCTGGCTCTGATGGACCTGTACAGCTCATGAGAGCCATAGATCGAGGGAAGATTCTTAAAGTAAACCAGATTATGCCACCCTATGAATCTCCAGTGAAGTTCGGCATTATCGGCTCAAACTTTATGTTTCGCATCTCAGGGTCGCCAAAGTCTAATCGAGGCAGGTCGATTCGCTTGCAGATTAACTGCAGAGAGCTTGATAACCCGAAACAAACATACTCGGTCAAGTGTGAAGCAAATGTCCCTCAGCAACTATAGCCGGCTACATGCGTCTAAGCACGTCGTAATAGCTTCCAGTTTTCATGCTCGGCGTACTTCAAAGAAGCTTACTGCTTGTTGGCCTGTCCAACACCACCATCCACCTGGGCCGCCTCCGAATGGTCTGTGTGTATCCCTCGATCTGTCTGCGGCCAGGTGATGGCGAGCGTTGGGCTGCTTCATGCCTTAGACACGAGTTTTGGGAACATTTCCAAAGAATCTCGACCTAGTCGATTGCGGTGATATGTCATCCAATGATTCAAATACGGTCAAGGACCTTCCTTGAATGATTGGAGAGCATGTTAAGTCAAATCAAGGCGAAGGCTGTGCCAGTACAGGAACTGAAGCCGAATTAAAAGGCAGTTGAGGCTTTATCTATACAGGAGATACAGGAATGCGGAAGTCGCCCTAAGCATCGGGCCAGACTACGGCTGATGAGCACCTCTAGAGCTGGTACAGTTACCAGGAGCCGAGAATGTGCCTCGACTTCGGCCCTCATCCCAACGTTCATACAATACGACCAACATCAGGATGATCTCATTCTTGCAAAGGATTGGAAGTTTAGCGTTCGTCGCCGGTCTTATTGCTCTTGGTCTCCGGTTCTGCTCAGGATATAATCCAGGAATAGTGGAATCAATAACAAAGCCTGGATGTCTTGTGAAAGGGAATGTATCCATTGAATCCGGCAGGAGAATTTACCATGTAGTTGGCATGGAGGATTATGAGATCACAAAGATCAGCCCTGAGAAGGGAGAGCAGTGGTTCTGCACCGAACAAGAGGCGATCTCGGCTGGATGGATTAGAGCACCCAGATAGGTCGAACAGTCCAACATCCCACTACAGCAGATGGGAAGCGCTACTGCTTGATCCGAATAAAGTTCTTGAACATGACATTTCTGCCCGCGGCTGAGTGGGGTGTTAGGCGTCGGAATCCACTACTCAGCCATTCCGTCATTGGAGAACCATGATCGGACCAGACCGTGCGGCATTCGCCGCTGACCCCATTGGATACAGTGGCCTTGCCTGGCATAAGTGGCAGACGGCGTTACTGTTCGCTGGCATGATCGAACGGCCAAGCGAAGAGCCAACGAGGGAAGACCTTAAGTCACCGATTCTTTGGCTCAGTCAAGCAAATGCACTTAGCGAAGCGGCAAAGGTACTTGTTCAGTTCGAGCCGACGTGGGAATCGATGCCTCTGTCTATCCGTGGTATGTGCGATTGCCAGTACTCCGCAGTCGCGCTGATGCTTGTTGGCTATAGCCTCGAAACATGCCTCAAAGCAATGCACATATTGAGGCATGGCGTCGAAGAGCTCATCGCGCGGGAGAAAGACTATTTTCACCACGACTTGGTTGAACTTGCCGAGTTCCTGCCGCAGGTTACTGACAAAGAGCGAGCTACGCTCAAGGCGCTAACGCATTTCACAACCTGGGCCGGTCGATATCCGGACCCGGGCTCGCGACGGATTGATCATGCTGAAGAAGTGTTCGCTCTTTCCGAGAGCCATCAAATCTCTGGACACGATCTCTTCGCGCTTGCAGCCCGTGTCATGAAACATGTTCAGACCTTCACTGCGGAGTAAGCTCTCGTCGCCGACGCCTAACCCCTCGGTCAACCGGAGCGCCAATGGCAGGCCACCAGAGCCCGGTTACCTCGAACGTTAGGCCACGTTAGCGGTTCCATAAAGGAGTAATGCCACATGTCAGAGGAGAACAAGCATCTCGTTCGACGACTCATAGAAGAAGGATGGAACGCGCGCGACTTTGCCGTGATCGATGAGCTTTGCTCAGCCGACTTCACCATGAACGACCCTTCGGCTCCCCATCTTGCGAACGGGCCAGAGGCCGCCAAGGCCTACATCGGAGCGCTCGTCGCAGCGTTTCCCGACCTGCACATGCAGGTCCACGATCTGTTCGCAGAAGCAGACCGAGTCTCCCTGCGCTGGTCGGCCGAAGGCACCCACCAAGGTGAATTCAACGGAATTCCACCAACAAACAATCGAGTCTGCGTGTCCGGTCAGGCGATCTACCGCATCGCGAACGGCAAGATTGAGGAAGACTGGATCATCGTGGATACCTACGGGATGCTTCAGCAGCTCGGCGTGATTCCAGGCTGACCGAGCAACATCGGAGAGATCTCGATACCGTCATCCGTGAGTGTCCTCAACCATGACGACAGCCCTGTTCAGCCCGGCGATGCTGGTCGATCCGTACCCGACCTACGCCGCGTTGCGGCGGACCGACCCCGTCCACTGGCATGAACCGTTCGGGGCCTGGGTGCTGACCCGTTACGACGATGTGGTGGCAGCCACCCAGGACTCACGGCTGCGCTCCGATCGTGCCGGCGGAATGGGGGAACGCGCCGGCTGCCCCGAACTGCAGCGCCTCTTCGAGGTCATCGGGGCCCAGATGAACATCACGGACCCGGAACGGCACCATCGGCTCCGTGCCCTGGTGGCCAAGGTGTTCACGCCACGGGCCGTGGACCACCTGCGGCCGGCCGTCGAGACGCTGGTCGATGAGCTGCTGGACCAGCTGCCGGAGCAGGGACGTTTCGATGTGATCGCCGACTTCGCCTTCCCATTGCCGGCCCGGGTCATCGCCCGCCTGCTCGGGCTGGAATCCGGCGACCTGGACCAGCTGAAGCGCTGGTCGGACGACTTCTCCGCCATCTTCGGCACCGATCCCTCCGCCGTGACCCCCGAGCAGTACCAGCGGGCGTTGCAGAGCACCCACGAGCTGACCGCATTCTTCGGAGCTGAATTCGAAAAGCGCCGGGCAACTCCCAGCGACGATCTCCTGAGCCTGCTGGTGCACGCCGAAATCGACGGCGATCGGCTCAGCGAGACGGAGCTGATCGCCAACGCCAATCTGTTCCTGGCAGCCGGCCACGAGACCACCACCCACCTGATCGGCAACGGCCTGCTGGCCCTGTTGCGCCACCCCGACCAGCTGCAGCTGCTGCGCGACGAGCCGTCCCTGATTCCCGGCGCGATCGAGGAGTTTCTCCGCTACGACGGCACCGTCCAGTTCATGTACCGCGAGGCCGGGGAGGATCTTACGATCGGTGGCCGCTCGATCCGCAAGGGCCAGCTCGTGTACCTGATGTTCGCGGCCGCCAATCGCGACCCGGCCCGCTTCCCCGACCCCGACCGGCTCGATGTGCGCCGCAGGTCCGACGTGCACCTGGCGTTCGGCCATGGACCCCATGTCTGCCTCGGGGCGGCCCTGGCACGGATGGAGGCCCAGGTCGCCTTCACGGCGCTGCTGCGGCGCTTTTCGCGGCTGGAGCTGGCCGGTGAGCCTTTGGAGTACCAGGACAACCTGGAGCTGCGCGGGCTCAAGGCGTTGCCCGTGATCTTCCAGCACCGTTCGGCCTGAGCGCTCAGCCAGCCTCCGTTTCCACCGACGCCATCGCCGGGCGTCCGGCCAGCACCCGCCGCAGCCGCTCGCGGAACCACTGCAGGGGGTGGCCCATGTCGGCGTCCTCGAGCAGGCCGCGCTGGCGCAGACAGTCTTCGTAGCTGCGCAGCACGTCGCTGCGGCGGGCCACCTCCCGGGCGACGTTGTCGGCGAATTCGGGCCGTGAAGCCAGCAGAGCGCGGAAGCTGCCGCTGGGCACCACGAACAGCGTCGTGTCCTCGGCCGCCACCATGGTGGTGGGGTAGGGCACCTGCAGCAGCAGCGGCAATTCGCCGAAGAACTCCCCGGCCGTGAAGGTGAACAGCTTGCGGCTCACCCGGTCGGTTTCGTGGATCGCATCCACCGCGCCGCTCAGCACCAGATGGAAGGAGCGTCCCTCATCACCCTGCCGCACCAACACCGTGCCGGCGGGCACCAGACGGCGGGCGCCGCTGCCCACCAGTTCCCGCAGGCGCCGATCATCCATGCCGCTGTAGCAGGGATGGTCGGGCAGGGACGTGCGCAGGGGGCGCCAGTCCGGGGCGGCTCCGTCCTCTTCCTCGGCGCGCCGGGAGGAGAGCAGCTGGATCTGTTGGCGCGACCCGGCCAGTTCGATGCGGCGCTCGCGCAGGCCCTGCTCGATCGCGTAGTTCAGAGAACTCCGCAGGCTGAGGCTGGCGTGAATCGCCGAGGTCCAGGCCCAGAGCTCGAACGCCATCCCCTGGCCCTGGAGCCCATGCAGCAGCACCTTCGGCGGCGGATCGGCCAGCACCGAGGGCTCAGCGAGGGCGGCCTCCAGCAGCACCTCGGTCACGGCCAGGGGGTCGCTGCCGTGGGCCACCGTCACCTCCACATCCACCCGGCCATCGGAGCTCAGGTAACTGAGGTTCTTCACCGGCGCATTGGTGATGGCCGAATTGGGCACCACGATCTCGGCGCCCTGGAAGGTGCGGATCACGGTGGAGCGGATCGAGATCTCACGGATGAAGCCGCTGGTGTCGCCGAACTCGATCTGGTCGCCCACCTTCAGCTTCCCCTCCATCAGCAGGGTGAGGCCACTGGTGAGGTTGCGGGTGAGCTCCTGCAGGCCGAAGCCGATGCCCACTCCCAGCGCCCCGAAGATCACGGCGAGGGCACCGATGTCGAGCCCCATCCCCTGGGCCACCACCACATAGCCCAGGGCGGCCAGCCCCATGGAGAGGAGGGTGGCCACCGCCTCGCGCCGCCCCTCCGGCAGGGAGAACCAGCGCAGCACCCGTCCGGCCAGCAACCGCTTCAACCCCCGCGCCGCCAGGCTCACGGCCAGCAGCAGCAGCAGCACCTCCACGATCCAGAGCAGGGAGAAGCTCTGGCGGCCCAGGGGCAGCAGCGGGGCCGTGAACAGCTTTTGAAGGCGCTCGAGTTCCACCCCTTGTGCTCCACCGTTGCTTCCTTCTAGCCCGAGGGGCCGGGATGATGCTGTCCGCGGCGGGCCGCTGCACGGACGACCGCCCCTACAGTCCCCCTGGACGCCAGCCATCTCTGGAGCTGCCCATGCGACGCCGACTGCTCACTGCGGCAATGGTTTTGACGCTGGGCTCAACGCCCTCCTGGGCTGCCCCGGCGACACCACCCTGTGAGGCGGCGCTCGGCACCTGGGACTACGTGGCCCCCAGCAAACCCGGCCGGGCCGTGGTCACGAAGCTGGCGGACGGGCGCCACCACCTGGTGTGGATCGTGTCCGAGGCCGGTGTCACCGCCGCCGGCGCCTGGGAGGCAACCTGCGAGGGCTCCCGCAGGACCTGGCGGATCCTCTTCCCATCGGATCCAGCCACCCTTGGAAGGAAAATCCTCGAGGAGTTTGAGGTGAGCGGCGATGCCATTCGTTTCTGGCTTCTGGGGCCCGATGGCAAGCGTGGTCCGATGGGTGGCGCCCGTCGCCTGCCCTAGAGCAGCCGCAACGGGCGTGCTCACCTGGACCTGGCCTACAACCCGCCTGGCAGCCCAACCTGCACACTCTGCTCATTCAAAACGTAGTTCGGATCAAACGCCCTGAGCTTTCGATCCATCTGGACGTCCTGCTTCTCAGAATCATCCAGACGAAGACAGTCGCTTGCGTTGCCTTCCATGCAAAGCAAAGGAATGACGACAGAACTCTTGTCGTAGCCCCATTCCAAAATTCTGCCACCCAACAGACCGTGCCCCTTGGGTGGCTCCCGGGTCAGGACGGGAACCAAAACGTCGACTTGGGCGGCATAGGACCCAGAGGGCAGAGAAACGATCAGGGACCGATGAATCGTTTCACCGGGATTGATGTGGTCGTCCACGAACAACTTCCCAGCTGCTTCGGTTGGGTAGGGCTGCAGCTCGGCGCCCCGTTCCACATGAATGGCATCAAAAGGTCCTTTGGCCCGCTCAGTAAAGGTGGATCGATTCAGCACCTGGCGGCGAATCGGGAACAACTCCCAGAAACTGCTGAGCAGATAGAGCCTGCGATTGCTGGCATTGGTGGCACTGACTTTCAGCTCCCGTTGCAGTGATGGTTGCGGTTGATCGCTCTGTCCATCAGCGGCGATCGGCGTCAGGCTGATCTGAAGACTGATGCTGGCTGGCTCCTGGGAAGGCACATACATCTCCTTCCAGATGAAGGTGTAGACCCCCCAGGAGGCGGCGATGATGATGCCGAGCGTCCGGACCCATTCATGCAGCGATGGCGAGCGCATCCAGGCCGGGATACGGAACGGGCCCGCATCAGCACCGGCGCCAGGCATCCCCTTCTTGGGCAGCTTCTCACTGGCTCTTGGTGGCTTGATCGGTGATTCGCTGCTCACGGGCTGAGGTCTCGACTCACTTCTGACCGGTGAAGCTGGGCAGTCGCCTCGGGCAGGGGGAGTTGGGCAACCTCCTGCAGCGGCGATTCATCACCGCCATCGTGTTGAAGGCAGCCCGATCCCTTCCCTTGGCCAGTTCGCTCAGCAGGGCTGGATCGGGCACCCGGTCCTTGGCGAGCTGGGCCATCGCTTCATCGGAGCAACCAGCCAGATCCGTCATTCCTAGGCCGGTGAGCAAGGCATAGGAGCGCTGGCTGCGGGTTCCCATCTGCTCGGCCATGGCGGTGCCGTAGGCCCCATTGGCGGGGGCCACGAGTTGATCGGGCTTGGGGGGATCCTGGGGCCTGGGTTGCAGGCTGGTGCCACCGATCAGCACCCCCGCCAGGCAGTTGGCCTGAAGGTTGGTGGCGGCTGGCGGCTGGAGCGATGCAGAGCGGTTGCTCAGGATGGCGGTGCCCAGACCGACCCCGACCCAATAGACCACCCCCCATTCCCCATGGCGGCTGGCCTCCTTCGCCAGCCTGGTGCGATCGAGCAGCACTTTGCCGCTGGCGGCGCAATACAGGGCCGGAGTCTGCGCTCCCATTGCCACGAAGGCCGTCGCGGTAGCCCCAGGGCAGATCGATAGGGGCGTCTGGCCGGCGGGAAGCACGTTGATGGCCGGCCAGGGCAGCTTCGCGGTGGCTGGGTCCGCTTTCCAGCTCTGGCGGAGCTGGCTGGCGATGGACGCCACCGTGCTGTCCAGTTCAGCGGCAGCGGCTCCAGGGGCCACCGACACGAGCAGCGAGGCGGTGACCAGCACAGCGCCCAGGGCCGCAGACCCCCGTTGGTTTCGCATCGGTAGGGAACAACAACAGCCAGCCACCGCATCAGTTTGCCTGGTGTGCAGAGCTTGGCTCATAAGCCTGGTATCGGCCCGCCATCCCCGGTGAGTTGCCAGGCCGCCCAGAACTTGTGGTCGGCCCAGTCCGGCTCTGGCGGATTGCTGCGGAACTCCTGCTGCACCGTCGCCAGCGCGTCCATGCGACCGATCCCCTTCTTGAGCAGGGCGACGTAGCGCTGCATGAACGCCGCCGTGGCGTCATCATCCACTTTCCACAGCGACAGCAGGGTGGAGCGGGCGCCGGCCACGGTGAGGGCCCGCTGCAGGCCATAGACCCCTTCGCCGGTCTGCAGGGTTCCGGAGGCGGTGTCGCAGGCGGAGAGCACCACCAACTCGGTGCCATCCAGCTGCAACTGGGCCGCCTCCTTGGCGGTGAGGTAGCCGTCGTCGCTGGCCATCGCGGCGGGGGTGGCCGGGCGGCTGCGGTTGGCGCCCGCCAGCACGATGCCGCTGTTCAGCAGCGGGTCGCCGCTGCCCGTGGTGAAGAACCCGTGGCTGGCGATGTGCAGCACCCTGGGGCCGCGCGCCTCCTGCAGCACGGCGGTGGTGGCGGCGGATCCCTGATACAGAGCCGCCCTGAGCCGTTCGGCGATCCAGCTCCCCTCAGCGACCGTCGCGGGGAGCGGCTGCCACTGGCCTGGGCCACCGAAATCAGGGGCGGCGAGCACCAGGGAACGCTGGCCGCCTGGCACGGGGCTGCCCAGGCTGAGCAGGTCACGGCCACTGGTGAGGATCCGCAGCTGCACCCGCTGGCCCAGGGTGGGCGATGAATCGGCTTCAACTCCGCTCAAGCTGTCAGCGGAAGCCGGCAGGGCTGTGAACGGGATGCGGCTCAGCTCACCATCGGGTGAAACGAACCAACGCCGCCGCCCCACCAGCTGCGGCAGCAGGGGCCCCAGCACCTTCTGGCTCACCCGGGCCCAGAACGGTCCAGCGGGGCGATTGCGGTCCAGGCTTTCGGCCAGGGCCTGCTGGATCAGGGGATCGGTGGCCGCCGCCGGGCCGAGGTCCACCGCACGGGTCGCCCCATCGGGGAACAGCAGCATCGCCAGGTAGCGCGCTTCCCCCCAGCTCCTGGCCTGCGGTTGACGGGCGTCGTAGGGGCGGAAGCGCTGGAATTCGATCAGCACCCCATCGGCCGGCAGGGCGGCGGCCACCTGGGCAGCGTCCACCAGCCGTGGGGTCAGGGCCGGCAGCTGGCGGTAGAGCTCCTGCTCCAGCCGATCCCGCTCCTGCTGCAGGCTCTGCCGCTGCGGGTCGCTGAGGTTCACAGCGGCCAGCCGGCCTGTCAGGGCCGTTATCTGGCTCACAAGCTTCTGCTGGCCAGGGGAGCCGCGGCCAAGCTGGGCCTGACGCCGTTCGATGTCCTGCAGCAGGCCATGACGGTTCAAGCGCGTGAACAGGGCCAGTGGGGCGCTGGCCGGATTTTTGGCCACAAGGGAAAAGGGGATTTCCCAGACATTGCCGAGGGCCTTGATCTGTTGCAGTCGACGCGCCTGGGGCAGCAGGGGAGCCTCCCGTTGCAGAAACAGGGACTGGCTGCCGACGCCACGGCGCAGCAGGGGCTCCGCCTTGGCGTCGGCCCCCTGGCTCAAGTGCAACTTGGCGAGGTTGCCGAGGCTGATGGCCGTCGTGGGGTGATCACGCCCCAGCACGTTCTCGTAGATCGCCAGGGAGCGGAGAAACTGGGGCTCAGCCTTGGCATCGGCGCCCTGAAGACGATAAAGATCCGCAAGATTATTGAGGCTATTGGCGGTATCGGGATGTTCAGGACCCAGCACCTTCTCCCGGATCGCCAGAGCGCGAAGGTGGAGCGGCTCGGCTTTGTTGGAGAAGCCCTGATTGTCGTACAGCACGGCGAGGTTGCTGAGGTTGGTGGCCGTGGTGGGGTGATCGGGCCCCAGAGCCTTCTCATGGATGTCCAGGGCACGACGCAGCAGGGGCTCGGCCTTGGCGTAGGTGCCCGGATCGTCGTAGATCATGGCGAGGTTATTGAGGCTGGTGGCTGTATCGGCGTGGTCGGAGCCGAGCGCCTTCTCTTTGATCGCCAGGGCGCGACGCAGCAGGGGCTCGGCCTTGGCGTAAGCGCCTTGGCTCCGATACAGCGCGGCAAGGTTACTCAGGCTTGTGGCGGTTGAATGATGCTCGGTTCCAACCGTCGTCTCATTGATCACCAGGGCGCGGAGGTAGAGGGGTTCGGCCCTAGAAAAGGCGCCCTGGATCTCATACAAGAAAGCAAGATTGTTGAGGCTGGCCGCGGTATCGGGATGATTGGCTCCCATTTCCTTTTCGACGATCGCCAGGCTGCGCCGAAACAAGGGCTCAGCTTTGGGATAGGCACCCTGGGCAATGTACAGCTTCGCAAGGTTGTTGAGACTGACGGCCGTCTGGCGGTGATCGGGGCCCAACGCCTTCTCACTGATCGCCAGGGCGCGGAGATAGAGGGGCTCAGCCTTGGCGTAGGCGCCCTGCCTCTCATACAGAGCCCCAAGGCTGTTCAGGCCAAGGCCTATACCATCATGGTAAGGCCCGAGCACCTTTTCGGCGATCACCAGGGCGCGTAGATAGAGAGACTCGGCCTTGGCGTAGGCGCCTTGGTTGGAATACAGCTGAGCGAGATTGTGGAGGCTCAGGGCAGTCAACGGGTGATCAGGTCCCAGCACCTTGGTCCTGATCGCCAAGGCGCGGATTAGGAGGGGCTGGGCTTTGGCGTAGGCGCCCTGGTTGCTGTGCAGCCGCGAGAGGATGTCGAGGCTGGCGGCCATGTCGAGGTGATCGGGACCTTGCACCTTTTCGCGCCAGGCCAGAATCTTTTCCCAGAGCGCCGCCGCCTGCCCATAGACCCCCTTGGCCTCCAGGGCGTTGGCCTGGTCGATCCACTCCCACACCTGCGCCGGGATCTGGGTGTAGCGCTCGCCCAACGGTTGGGCGAGCCACTGCCGCTGCCGTGGCACCGGTGGCTGGCCCTGGCGATCGACGGCCGCCGACGGCTGTCCATCGGCCAGCAGGAGCATGGCGAGGGTTGTTCCCCAACGGAACAGGGCCACCAAGGAACGAGCGGACCGCGTCATGGGGGTACGGGGGGTTTCCAGCTTCCGGTACGGGATCCAGCATGGTCTGGACATCGACAAACCCTGCTGGAACGGGTCCATGAAACTGATGGTGGTGGGGGCCAGCCGCGGGCTTGGCCGTGCCTTTGTCGAGGGTCTGGGCAGCCCCGGCGACACGGTGATCGGTGTCTCGCGGCGACGGCCCGATGGTCTGAGGCTGCCGGCGGGCGTCGAGTTCACCTGGATCGAGGCGGATCTGGCGGAGCCGTTGCCGGCGGTGCGGTGGATCGAGCAGCAGGCACCCGCCAAGCTGGATGTGCTGATCTACAACCTCGGCGTCTGGGAGGCGAACGCCTTCAGCGAGGCCTACAGCTTCCTGGAAGATCCCGACGACAGCATCGCCACCATGGTGGCCATCAACATCACCGGTGCCCTGATGCTGCTGCGGCGGCTGATTCCGCGGCTGCTCGACTCCCGCAGGCCCCAGCTGATCCTCACGGGCTCCACCTCCGGCCTGCGCCAGAGCGGGCAGCCGGAGGTGACCTTCGGCGCCTCGAAGTTCGCCCTCACCGGGATCGCCGATGCCCTGCGGGAGAGCTTCCGGGACCAGCAGCTGGCGGTGACCTGCCTGCAGCTGGGCTACCTGAACACCGACGACGGCCTGGAGGTGCCGTCCGAGGCGGCCGCCGGGCGCGGTGAGGGCCGGCAGATTCCGCTCCACGACGTGATCAGGATCGTCTCGTCCCTGCTGCAGCTCTCCCCTGCCTCCTTTGTGCGCGAGCTGGTGCTGCCCGCCATCGGCGACGAACGGTTCTGACGTCCGGGGCACCCCTACGGTGCGGCCACCCCAGCGACGGCACCGGAGCGATGAACACCCTGCGCCCGGGACATTGGCTGTCCAGCCTCCTGCTGCTGCAGACCGCCCTGCTGCCGAGCTTGCTGGCGCTGGGGGGGCCGGCGTCCGCCCAGCCGGCGGACCCGGCGGCGGGCCTGGTGCTCCAGCCGGCCGCCTACCGCGCCGTGATCGGCCAGCCACCAGCCCCCGGCAGCCGCCTGGAACTCGATGATCTGGCGATCCTGCGCTGGAACCAGCGCACCCGCACGCCGGCGGGGATCGTGCACAGCTGGCGCTTCCTGAACCGCCAGCTGAGTGTCTTCGATGCCGCCGTGGGCGCCGACCTGGCCCGGACCGCCCCCCTTCTCTACGCGGGCCTGCCGGCCTTTCTGGAGCGGGCCGATGGGCTCAAGGATCAGCTCAAGGATGGGGTGGCCCGTCCCCGCCCCTTCCTGAGCCACCCGGATCTGAAGCCGTGCCTGCCCCTGGAGGGCTCCTGGTCATTCCCCAGCGGCCACGCCACCTGGTTTGCCACCGCATCCCTGCTGCTGGCCGACCTGCTGCCGGAGCGCCGGGAGCGGCTGCTGCCGGTGGGTCTTCAGGGGGGCTATGTGCGCGCCTACTGCGCCCTGCACTACCCCAGTGATGTCCTGGCCAGCCAGCGCCTCGCCGAGGCGGTCAGTCAGGAGGTGATCGCCTCCCCCCAGTGGCGGCGCTTCAAGCAGCAGGTGGCCGGTGAGCGCCTCCTGCTGCTCGCGGTCCCACCGGCCGGCCTGCCCCTGCTGGCGGATTGATCGCGTTCCACGCCACGGTGCGCGGCGCCCGGCGCAACGGACTGGGCCTGCTGCTCACCCCGCTGGTGCTGCTCCGCCGCGTCGTGCAGGGGTTGGCCCTGGCCCTCGAGCGCATGATCTGGCGGGAGCTGATCGAGGACGAGGCCCCCGCCAACCCGCTCGTCAGCCTGCTGGCCTTCCTGCTGTTCTCCGGCCTCTGCCTGCTGGCCAGCCTCCAGGGGGCCGTGGCCTATGTGATCGCCCTGCTGCTGTTCCTGCTGCCGATGGAGTGGCTGATGGCCAGCTTCGGCTACGCCGCGCCGGTGCAGCGACGGGTGCTGCTGCAGAGCTGGGGCGAGCGGATCCGCCTGTTCGCGGACACGCCCGGGGGAAGCGAGCGGCTGGAGTTGGACCGGGCCGCCATCACGGCCGTACGGATCCGCCGGGCCAACCTGGAGCTGCCGCCGCTGGGGGAGCGGCCCCTCGGCTGGGATCTTTGTCTGGCCGTGGCCGATCCCGCCGGGGAGCACCTGCTGGCCCGCGCCCCCAGCTTGTCCGGCGCCTGGCAGCAGGCCCACGCCCTGGCCGCCGACCTGGGGGTGCCCCTGCAGCTGGCCGGCGCCCTCAACGCCCGGCAGCTCGCCGGGGCCCGGCCGGGCGGGCCGCAGCCGGACGATGTCTGGAGACTGGAAGCGGGGGCTTCCGCCACACGCCTGGTCCGCAGCCGCCGCGGCGTGGGCGCGGCGCAGTGGTGGCGCTCCTTCGCCGAGCAGGGCAGCTACCTGCTGTTCGTCGCCGTGCTCAACACCGTGATGGTGAAGTACGGCGGCTTTCTGGTCTGGATGTTCGGGCCGCGCCTGGGCCTGAGCGAACCGACCACCCTGGTGCTGGATCTCTCCCTGCCGGGCCTGCTGTCGCTGGCCCTGCCGGAGTGGACCGTGATCCAGACCCTGCTGGTGGTCGCCGCCCTTGGCGCAGCGGGCATCGGCAGCTACCGGCAGTGGAGCCCGCAGGAGCTCTGCCTGACGGACGACCAGCTCAGCCTCCGCCGCCCTGGCCAGCCCAGCCGCAGCCTGCCGCTGCGGCTGATCACCGGGGCGCTGCTGCTGCCGGGTCCGACCCCCCGGGTGATCCTCTGGAGCGAGCGCCGGCCCCCGATCGTGGTGGACGGCCTCTCCGGCGAGCCTGAGGCAGCCGAGCTGCTGGAGAAGCTGGAGTCCGTCCTGGGTCCGCCGCAGGGATGATGAACCCGATGGACCCCCTCAACACCCTGGCCCTGGCCGCAGCCCTGGTGGCGGCGGCGCCCGCCACGGCAGAAGCCGGACTGGCGGCCCTGGAGGCCCGCTCCGGCGGCCGGCTGGGGGTGTTCGCCATCGACAGCGCCAGCGGCGCCCGGATCGGCCACCGGGCCGACGAACGCTTTCCCCTCTGCAGCACCTTCAAGGCGATTCTGGCGGCGGCCGTACTCGACAGGAGCCAGCGGGAGCCGGGCTTCCTGGAGCAGCGGATCCGTTTCCGCCGCCAGGATCTGGTGACCCACTCGCCGATCGCCGAGCAGCACCTCGAGGACGGCCTGACAGTGGCCCAGATGGCCGCCGCCACCGTCCAACACAGCGACAACACCGCCGCCAACCAGCTGATGGAACGCCTGGGCGGCCCCGCCGGCCTGACCGCCTTCAGCCGCTCCATCGGCAACCGGACCTTCCGTCTCGATCGCTGGGAAACCGCCCTCAACTCCGCCATCCCCGGCGATCCCCGCGACACGGACACCCCCTCGGGCATGGGCACCAGCCTCCAGGCCCTGGTGCTCGGCACCGCCCTGGGCCCGCCCCAGCGCCAGCATCTTCAGGACTGGCTGATCGGCAACACCACCGGTGACCGGCGGGTGCGGGCCGGAGTCCCGCCGGGTTGGCAGGTGGGTGACAAGACCGGCACCTGTGGCGCCTTCGGCACCGCCAACGACGTGGCCGTGCTCTGGCCGCCGGGCCGGGCACCGATCGTGCTGGCGATCTTCCATACCCAGGCCGATCCGGCCGCCAAAGCGCAGGATGGGGTGATCGCCGAAGCCGCCACGATCGTGGTTGAGGCGTTCACGCATTCGCAGACCCCGCACTGAAACCCAGGCATGGGTCAGGCTCTGGCCGCGAAATGTTTGTTGCTGCAAGGGACCTCAGCGATGTCGGCATGCGGAACCAAGCCAGAACAGGGGCATTGATCAGATCTTCTGACCAGTCCTCGCAAGATCCTTCGAATCCATTTGAGAGCTTGTGATCTGAGCCATCGAACCTATTGGGTCTTCGAAAAGATGAGCCAACACACTGCTAGTGATCCGCTGCATCGTGATAGGGTTAATTCACTGGAACAACCCAGCTTGCACGATGGTCGTCCTCAGGACTTCCAGGCTCAGGAAACAGCTCTTCCTTGCCTTGATCACGTGCTCTGCCCCTTCCTTTACGAATTCGTCTTTCGTTTCGCTTGCGCATTTCGCCTGTCCTTGTGAGCAGGCCAACGGCCCTTAAGGCCGTTGCGAAAGGGGTGTCGGTCGTTCCGGTTGTCCTAACGCAGGAGAATCCATCCATGACCACCCAACAACCCACCATCAACCGCTCCTCCCAGGAGATGGCCAACGTCGACGAACGCCTGCGCCAGGCCATTCTCGACAAGCGGCAGTCCCAGATGAAGGAACTGTCGGACAAGATCGATCAGCTGCAACACCAGGCCAAACAATTGGCTGAAGGCGTTCGCGACGAAGCCGAGAGCAAGCTCGAGGAGCTCAGGGCCGCCCGCGATGCGGCCAGCTCACGGTTGCAGGAGCTGCAACACAGCACCCAGGACGCCTGGGCCAACGTGCTTGAGCAGACCGACGAGGCGTTGCAATCCGTGTCCGATCGCTTCCACGCCTACGTCAACAGCCAGAGCTGATTGCGGATATCGCTCGTTCTCTCCAGCTTGCCATCCGATCTCCGAGTTTCACCCGCCCACTCCACGTCCTGCCTATGTCCAACACCACAACCACCAAACCCATCACCATCCATCCCCTGAGCCTGGAATCCCACGACCAACCCCGTGTGCTGTGCTTCGGCGAAGCCCTGATCCATCGCATCAACAGGCCCGATACCGAGAACGAAGCGAACACACAGGATCGTCCGGGAGGCACCCCGGCCAGCGTGGCCTGCGGAGTCACCCGCCTGGGTACTCCGGCCAGCTTCCTGGGCCGGATCGGCGACGATCCGCTCGGCCGGCAACTCCTGGAGCTGTTCGAACGACGACGGGTGAGCACGCCGGCACTGCAGATGGATCCGAAACGTCCAACACGTGTCGCCCGTCTGCAAAGGAAGCCCGGTGGGGATCTTTGCCTCGACGACTTCCTGGGCGACAGGGGCCAGGGCTTCGCCGACAGCGCTGTGGTTCCCGCCACACTTGCTGAATCGGTGAAGCCCCTGCTCCGGGAAGCCCGCTGGCTGCTCATCAGCACCAATGCCCTCGTCGGCGGTCCCAGCGCCATGGCGCTGGATCTGCTGCTCAAGCGGGCCACGGCCCAGGGACTTGGCATCGCCCAGGACATCGATTGGTGCCCCGGTTTCTGGGGCCTTGCCCCGAATGCGCCCCCATCGGCTGAAGTGCTGCGCCGTTTCCGGCCCCTCGGCGAGAAGGCCACCCTGATCCTGGCTTCCGTCGAGGAAGCCGAGGCCTTCTTCAGCAGCGCCGATCCCGCGACCATTCACGGCGCGCTGGCCAAGCGCCCGGCCGTTCTGGTGACGGGCCGCAATGGAACCGTGCGCTGGTGCATGGGAGGTCGCCAAGGCACCCTTGCGCCCGATGAGCGGCATCCTCCCAGCCATCCTCTGGGCGTCCGTGAAGCCTTCACGGCAGGCCTGCTGGATGGCCTCTGCCGCCGGCCTGAGCTGCTCGAAGCTCCGGCACCGGGCGGTGCTGGGGTCGCCGGACCTGGTCCGATCGAAGACCTGCTTCGCTTTGCCTCGGCCTGCGCCACCCTCGTGGGCCGCACCGAAGGGGCTATCGAGCCCCAGCCCAGGCGAGAGGCCGTGAAGGCGTTCCTCAAGGCCTGATCTCCAACCTCCCTCAAGGCGCTTCGCAACGCGCTTTGTCCCCGGCCCCCTGGCTAAGCCGGGGGCTTTGTTGCGGGAAGCCTCAGGCCGGCAGGCAGGTGAGCACCAGCTGATCACGGTGCACCACCGCATCGCCCACCGGCCCCAGCTGGCGGCGCACCTCGTCGCTGCTGAGGCCCATGATGCGGCGCAGCTCCTCGCTGCTCAGGGTGCTCAGGCCCCGCCCCAGTTCGCGGCCATCGCTGGCCAGCACCCGCACCGCATCGCGCCGGGAGAAGTGACCCTCCACCGCCCGGATGCCCACCGCCAGCAGGGAGGCCCCCTGCTGCAGCAGGGCCCGCTCGGCGCCCGCATCCACCCGCACGCTGCCCTTCACCAGCAGGGCATGGGCGAGCCAGCTCTTGCGATCGGCCAGGGGGGTGGTGCTCGGCTGGAACACCGTGCCCACCTTCTCGCCGGCGAACAGGGCGTCGAGCACCGCCGGATCGCGGCCATCGGCCAGGCGCACCCGGATGCCGCTGGAGGTGGCGATGCGGGCCGCCGCCAGCTTGGTGGTCATGCCGCCGGTGCCCCACTGGCCGCCCCCCTCGGCCACGTGGCTGAGGCGCTCCAGCTCGGCCAGGTCGCGCACCTCCTCGATCGGGCTGGCGTCGGCATCGGTGCGGGGGTTGCCGGAATAGAGCCGATCCACATCCGTGAGCAGCACCAGTTCATCGGCGCCGATCGCCACCGCCACAAGGGCCGAGAGGGTGTCGTTGTCGCCGAAACGCAGTTCGTCGGTGGCCAGGGTGTCGTTCTCGTTCACCACCGGCAGCACGCCCCACTCCAGCAGCTGCTCCAGGGTGCGGCAGGCGTTCTGGTAGCGGCGCCGGGAGGCCAGATCGCTGCGGGTGAGCAGCACCTGGGCCACGGCCAGCCCCCGCACGGCGAAGGCGTCCTGGTAGAGGGCCATCAGCCGGCCCTGGCCCACGGCGGCGGCGGCCTGCAGGGCCACCACTTCGGTGGGGCGCTTGCTGAAGCGCAGGGCCTCGCAGCCCAGACCCACCGCCCCGCTGGTGACCAGGGCCAGGCGATCCCCCTGGCGCTGCTGCCGGCTGAAGCTGGCCGCCAGATCGGCGATCACCGCCGCCGTGGGCCGCTCGGGGCTGCCCCGCAGCAGGCTGGTGCCCACCTTGATCACCCGCCGAAGTCCTCCACAGGCGCTCGCGGGTGTGCTGGAGCTTGCCATCAGCCGGGAACCGAACCCACCCAGCGGGCCATGCGCAACTCCAGGTTCTGCAGCCGGTCCTGGCGGCAGGGCTCGCCATCGGGGTCGATCGGCTTGACCAGCACGGTGAACAGGCCCATGCGGTTGCCCACCAGCACATCGGTGAACAGGCGATCCCCCACCAGGGCCACCTGGGCGGGGGGCAGATCGAGGTCGAGCAGCACCTTGCGCAGGGCGGCCCGCCGCGGCTTGCCCGCCGAGGTGGTGTAGGGGAGTCCCATGGTGTCGGCCACCGCACCGATGCGGCGGCGGGACGGATTGTTGCTGAGCAGGTGCAGGGGCATCCGCTCACGGGCGTGGCGCAGCCACAGCTCAGCCTGGACAGGCATGGTGGCCTGGCGACGGGGCAGCAGGGTGCGGTCCACGTCCAGGACCAGGCCGCGGATGCCACGGTCGACCAGCTCCTGCAGCGGCAGGTGGGCCAGGGACGTCCCTGCCAGCCAGTCGGGCGTGAGCAGATCGCGCAGCATCAGTCGTCGCTCTCCCGCTCATCGAGTTCGGCCTCGATGCGGGGCTGGACCCGCTCGAATTCCTCTCCCTCCACCATCACCGCGTCGGCCCCCTCCATGCGGGCCACCACGAAGAAGGGATCCAGGGGGATGTACAGGCCGTACTCCTCATCGCCGGCCATGAAGCTCACCAGCAGCTCATAGGTCTCGCTGTCGTCATCACCCTCCTCATCCTCGAGTTCATCGGGATCGGGCTCCTCCAGTTCTCCGCTGACGGTGAGGGTGACGGCGGAACGCACCAGGGTCAGGTCGTGTTCCTGCAGCACCACATCCGCCACCGACAGGATCGGTTCGGTGGCATTGAGGGTCTCCACCAGCTCGGGATCGTCATCGTCGCTGAGGCGGAACAGGCAGACCGGGGTGTCCACCGGTGTCAGCAGGGCGTAGTCATGGCCATCGAGGGGGATCAGCTGCTCCAGGAAACACAGCAGCTGCCGGCCGCTGCCGTCCCGCACCTGCACGGTGGGCACGTCGCCGGAGCCCGTCATCGCAGGGGGGTCGGAGGCCATCGAGGGGGAGCGGGTTTACTCAGAATGAATCAGCACCGGCCCGAGTGCCCACGGCGATGGCCGCCGGGTCGACCGGATCGTCGTTGATCGCGCTCAGGTCCAGGGGTTCGGGGCCTTCACGCTGCCATTGCTCCAGCAACAACACGGCCGCCGCGCTGTCGAGGCGGCCGCTGCGGTCGCCGTGCAGAGCGAAACGCTCGCCCGCCGCCCAGCTGCTGGCGTGCTCATCCACCCAGGCCAGGGGCAGGGGCTGGCCGAGGGCCGCCAGGGCCCGGGCCAGGCGCAGGCCGTAACGGCGGCAATGGATCCCCTGGGTGGTGGGCCGCTGGCCTGCATCGAGGGGCAGCCCCACCACCAGCGCCGCCACCCGCCGCTGTCGCACCAAAGCCAGCAGCCGCTCGAGGTCGGCCTGGAACGCGCCCCGCGCCAAGGCCGGCAGTGGCGTCACCGTGACCCCAAGAGGATCGCAGCCGGCCAGGCCGATGCGGCGTCGCCCCACATCGATGGCCAGCACCGATCGTGGCCGGGGTGGGGCCATTCAGCGGGGCAGCAAAGGCGCGGTGGGCAAGCTGCCGAGGGGACCGCTGGGGGTGGGCATGGGCCGCCGCCGGGGCTGCAGCTGCTCGAGCACCGCTTCGAGGCGCCGCGCCGCCCGCTTGGCCGGCTGGCCCTCCTGGCGCCGCCAGACACTGCGAGCCATCAGCACCTCTTCGCCGTGGGCCTCGGCCCCCAGGGCCTGCAACCAGCCCTGGCGCTCGCCGTCGCTGACCTCGCAACGCAGCCACAGGCTCGTGCCCCCCTTGGCGATGCGGTGCAGCAAGGATTCCGCCGCCGTCCCGAGCAGGTGGGCCCAGCCGGGATGGATGCTCAGCTCCACCGCCTGGCCGCCGCCAGGGTGCTCATCGAGCCAGCGGACCCCAGCCACCGCCTCATTGCGCACCGCATCCACCAACAGCCAGCCATGGCTGCGGCTCTGATCGAGCAGGTCTTCGATGCGGCGATCCTGCAGCTGGCGCAGGTGGGCTGGGCAGGTGGCCTGCTCCAGGTGCCACAGCAACGGCGCCGTGCGGCGGTTGAGCTGGCGCAGCTGCAGATCGTTCGGGGGAAGTGGGGCTGCGCGATCCGCCGCTGGCTGCCAGCGCCAGAGGCGATCGGTGCGTTGGGGCTGGAACCCCTGTTCCCGCAGGGTGGCCAGCCGGGAGGTGTCGAGGCTGGAGGCGGTGGCGATCCAGCTGGCGGCGCCCTTCACCCGGCCGATGGCCTGGCGCAGCAGATCCCCAGCCAGGGCCGCCCGGCTGGGCGCCAAGGCCTCTGGAGTGGTGGCTTCGGTGGCGGCCAGGGCGAGGCGCAGGTGCTGCACCTGCCAGCAGGTGCCGCTGCGGTTGAGCCGGCGGGAGACAATCAGCCCCAGGGCCTGCTGGCGGGTCAGCCCCTGGCGCTGCAGGGCCACCAGCACCTGGGCGGCCAGGGGGCGGCGGCTGGTCACTGCCGTCAGCAGCTGCTCCGGCAGGGCGAGCAACAGCGAGCGCTGCAGCAGGGGCTGCAACGGAAGAAAGGCGGGGTCATCGAGCAGGGGAAGGTGCCAGCCCTGGAGCGCCTCCACCGTCCAACTGGGGGAGGGTCTGCCCTGGGCAGGCACTGGCACGGCAGGCACTGGCACGGCAGACGACGAAGGAATGGGGAGAGGCGCGGTAACGCGGAACGGGACGGCGGCGCAGAACGCACCATCCTCAATTTCATTCTACGCGGGCCGCACCAGCACGAGAGGGGTGCGTTCGTTGGCATTGCCGGCGGGGTTGGGACGCAGGGCCCGCATCAGCAGGGCCTCGTCGGTGCTGCTGCTTGCGGCCAGCACCTTCACCCGCCCCAGGTCGTTGACGTCCACCACCGCCACCGCCACCCCGAGGGCCGCCGCCATCTGCTCGCACCAGGCCTCCGGCGCCTCAGGGCCCAGAACGATCGTCTGGTCGTAGGGGGGTGTGGTGCCGGTGATGTCGTCAATCAGGCGGGCCTGCTCCCCGGCCAGGCGATAGAACCAGCCCTTGCTGCCCACCAGCTTGAGGGCGGTGCCCACCATCCACGCCCCCAGCACCCGGGCCGGGCCCGACACATCGATCAGGCTCTGCAGGCCGCAGGCGGTGGCCAGGGAGCTGGTGGGGTGAAACGCCCGGCACAGCAGACGTGCCAGGAAGGAGGGTTCCACCGTCGACGGGTGGTGGTAGCGCCCCTGGATCACCGCCAGGGGGGTCTCGCCGATGGTGAGGACGTCGCCGGGCTGCAGCAGGCCATCGGTGTAGCGCCGCAGCACGTCCAGGGAATCGTCGAGCACCCCGAGCAGGTGGGTGCGCACCGGCAGCACCCGGCAGCCTTCCCCTTCGCGCCAGCCGGGGGCTGACGGATCACCCGGTTCCGGCTTCTGCAGGGGCATCAGGATCCCCTGGCGCCGCTGCAGCCTTCCGAACGGTCCGTAGTTCACCCAATGGATGTCCATCCAGAGGGTATCGAGCACACTTTCGAGATCCACTCCGGCGGGACCGGAGAGGTTCAGACGGATGTGGGCGGCGGTGGTCTTGCGACCTTTCACGATGTACGCGGCCCAGTAACCATCCGGGCGGGCTTCTTCGTCCGGGTGCAGCGGTGTGATGCGCAGCTCGTGGCGCACCTGGCTGGCGTCACTGCGGCCCAGCACGGTGGGCACCAGGGTGATTTCCGGAACCATCACCTCCATGCGGGGATGGGGGTTGCGGATGCGGATCTCGCCGGTGATCTCCAGGCCCTGGGCCCGGCGCCGCACCTGGAAGGCACCCGGCAGCAGCTGCAGGGGGGAGGCGGGCCGCAGGCGATGGCGGAGTTCGAGCACCACCAGCCCCAGGCCGAGGAGCAGCAGCAGAACCAGCAGGAAGGAAACGGGAAACGGCAAGCCGATACGTCAGGGAATGTCCGGCCGGAGCGTAGATGCACCCGTGGACCTAGTTTCGGCCCCATGCAACCGGCAGGGCCCTGGCATGCGCAAGACCTTCGTGCTCGACACCAATGTGCTGCTGCATGACCCCCAGGCCCTGAACCGCTTCGAAGACAACCAGGTGGTGGTCCCGATCGAGGTGGTCGAGGAGATCGACCGCTTCAAGCGGGACCCCTCCGAGAAGGGCCGCAACGCCCGCCAGGTGTCCCGCCTGCTCGACCAGCTGCGCGAAAAGGGCAACCTGGCCGAGGGCGTGCCGATCAATGACAACAGCGGCGGCACCTTGAAGGTCGTGTTCTGCCGCAGTGAAACCCTGCGCCAGCTGCCGCCCGAGCTGAAGGCGGGCAACGGTGACAACAACATCCTGGCGGTGGCGCTGGAGCAGCGGCTGCAGGAGGTGGTGGGAGGCCAGGCGCCGGTGGTGCTCGTCACCAAGGACACCAACCTGCGCATCAAGGCCGATGCGGTGGGCCTGATCGCCCAGGACTACACCACCGACAAGGTGGACATGGCCGACCTCTATCCCGGCTTCAGCGAGCGCTGGATGGGCGCCGAGCTGATGGACCAGGTCAAGGCCGGCGAGGGCCTCTCGGCGGACGCCATCCCCTCCCAACCGATCCCTGTTTCGCCCCTGCAGGCCAACGAGGGGGTGACCCTCGTCGACCTGGCCCAGCCGGCCCACACGCTGCTGGCCCGCTACAACGGCCGCACCGGAACCCTGCAACCGCTGCAGAAGTCAGCCAAGGCCAAGATGGGGCGCATTCAGCCCCGCAACCGGGAGCAGTCCTTTGCCCTCGATCTCCTCCTGGATCCGGCGGTGGCCCTGGTGACGCTGGTGGGCAAGGCCGGCACCGGCAAGACCCTGCTCGCCCTGGCGGCGGGCCTGCATCAAGTGGCTGATGAGCACCTCTACGAGCGCCTGCTGGTGACGCGACCGGTGATCTCCCTGGGCAAGGAGATGGGCTTCCTGCCAGGGGATCTCGAGGAGAAGATGGCCCCCTGGATGCAACCGATCGTCGACAATCTCGACTTCCTGCTCGGTAGCGAGGACACCCAACCGGCCCGGGGCAGCCACCGGCCACCACGCAGCAACTGGAGCGATCTCAAGGGCATGGGCCTGCTGGAAGTGGAGGCGATCAGCTACATCCGCGGCCGCTCGATCCCCCGCCAGTTCATGGTGGTGGACGAGGCCCAGAACCTCACCCCCCACGAGGTCAAGACGATCGTGACCAGGGTGGGGGAAGGCACCAAGATCGTGCTCACCGGCGACCCCTACCAGATCGACAATCCCTACGTGGATGCGGAGAGCAATGGTCTCACCTGGCTGGTGGAACGCTTCAAGGGCCAGCTGCTTTCGGGCCACATCACCCTGATGCGGGGGGAACGCTCCGAGCTGGCGGAACTGGCGGCCAATCTGCTCTGAGACACCTCGCTGCTGAAGTCACGGAGCGCTGCAACGCCACGCATTGAGGTCAATTGAGAAAGGTGCAGGTGATGGCGCCTGTCACGGTGACACGCAGCCTGGCCTGGCGGTGCGACTGTCCCGCTGACAATCCCATGCAGAGGACTCCTGTGGCGTCCCCCGACCAGCGGCGACTGTCAATCTGTCGGGTTGATGCACCGTTACAGAACTGGGTCGCCCCGCCGGAGGGTTGGGCAACCATCACCGGCAGACCGGATTTGTGGGCCACGGCGCACCGTTCGCCGAAGGAGATCGTTTCCAGCACCCGGCTGGAAGCTTCGGCCACGGCCATGGCGCGACGGTACTGGGGGAGTGCGACGGCACTGATGATGCCAACAATGCTGAGCACGATCATGAGCTCCACGAGTGTGAACCCAGAAGCTCGTGGGACATGGAGGCGACGGAACGTCCGGGAAACCCACCTTCTGGAATGGGGAGGTCGATCGTCCTCCTGACAAACCCGCGCAGGTTGCTGTCTTGTCGCCGGGGGATGGAAGGAAGACATCTCAGCCAGGCCTCGATCCTTTCGAACCATCGGATGGGACGCCGATACCCGCGGCGTCGCCCACGTCAGGGGGGCAAGCGTGGGTGGGAATCCTCGCCTGCACCCAGCAGTGAACGGCGTGAACGCGGGTCTTCGAAAGCGCGGATGAGGGGAGTACCAACGTCTGAATCCGTGCAGAGCCACCAAGAAGAAATGAAACGCACCGGGGAAAGGTTCCCCAGTGGGTGCATCCATTCAAAATTCCTGCAAAGTTTACGGTTGATCCAAAGGAAATCAAGGGAGGCCTCCCTCAGACCATCTGCTCTGGCCTGACCCAGCGATCGAATTCCTCGCCGCTGATCTCCCCCAGCAACAAAGCCGCTTCCCGCAGGCTGAGCCGGTGCTGGTGGGCATGGCGGGCGATGGCGCAGGCCCGGTCGTACCCGATGGCCGGCGTCAGGGCCGTCACCAGCATCAGGCTGCGGTCACGTTGGGCTTCGATGTGCTCCACATCCGCCCGCAGTCCTTCGATGCAGAGTTCCCGGAAGGTGCCGCAACTCCCCGCCAGCAGGTCGATGCTCTCCAGCAGGTTGTGGGCGATCAGGGGCTTGAACACATTCAGCTCAAAGTTCCCCTGACTGGCGGCCATCTGGACGGCGGTGTTGTTGCCCATCACCTGCACGGCCACCATCGTGAGGCTCTCGCACTGGGTGGGATTCACTTTGCCGGGCATGATGCTGGAGCCCGGCTCGTTCTCCGGCAGCACCAGCTCCCCAAGGCCACAGCGGGGCCCGCTGGCCAGCCAGCGGATGTCGTTGGCGATTTTCATCAGGCTGCCCGCCAGCACCGTCAGGGCCCCATGGGCCGCCGCCAAGCCCTCCTGGCCGGCCAGGGCCTGGAACTTGTCGGGGGCACTGGTGAACGGCAGGTCCAGCCGTTCCGCCAGCCGGGCCGCCACCGCTTCACCGAAGCCGGTCGGGGCATTCAGGCCGGTGCCCACCGCCGTGCCACCGATGGCCAGTTGCAGCACCTGGGGCAGGGTGGCCCGCAGGCTGGCCAGCCCGAGCTCCAGCTGGGAGGCGTAGCCACCGAATTCCTGGCCCAGGCTGAGGGGCACCGCATCCTGCAGATGGGTGCGCCCGATCTTGATCAGGCCGGCGTAGGTCCCCGCCTTGACCCGCAGGGCGGCGATCAGATCCTCCAGGCAGGGGATCAGTCGTTGGTGCAGCGCGATCGCCACAGCGATGTGCATCGCCGAGGGGAAGGTGTCGTTGCTCGACTGGCTCAGGTTGACGTGATCGTTCGGGTGGACCGGCACCTTGCTGCCCAGCACGCCGCCCGTTGCGGCGATCGCCCGGTTGGCGATCACCTCGTTGACATTCATGTTGGTCTGGGTGCCCGATCCGGTCTGCCAGACCCGCAGCGGGAACTCGCCATCGAGGCGGCCCCCGCTCACCTCCTCGGCCGCCGCCACAATCAGGGCCGCCAGATGGTCGGGGAGCACGCCCCGGGCGGCATTCACCTCGGCGCAGGCGGCCTTGAGCTGGCCGAAGGCGTGCACCAGCGCAATCGGCATCACGGCGCCGAAGGGGAAGTTCCGCAGTGATCGCTGGGTCTGGGCGCCCCAGTAATGCTCAGCCGGCACCTCCACCGGGCCGAGGCTGTCGGTTTCGGTGCGGGTGGCCGGCATCAGCGGGACGCCACCACTTCGCTGTTGAGTTCGTTGAAGCTCAAGGTGGCGCTGTTGCCCGAGCCGGGTGCCATGGGGATGCCGCTGGCCTCGCTGACGGCGGCGTTGATGGCATCGACGCTCACCTGACCGTGGCGATCGAAGACCACCCGGCCATCGCCGTTGATCACCACCACCTGGGGGATCAGGCCGTCCCAGTAATGGGCCGGGTCGGCCACGCCACCATCGGGCCGGTCCTGGAGCGGATCGGTGACCAGGGGGATCAGGTCGACGGCATTGCCCCAGACCCGCTGCAGCTCCGACACCACCGGCGAGAACTGCTTGCTGACGCTGCTGTCATCGAGGTAGTAAACGATCACCGCCACCCGATGCTCCGCCAGGGACTGGCCCAGGCTGCTGCGGGGCGGCACCAGGGAGCCGTTGCCGGCGTAGAGGGCGAAGATGTTGCCGTCGTAGCGGTCGTTCTCGAGGCTCGCCGCCGCCGGGCCTGGGGCCCAGAGCAGGCCCATCGCCACGATCAGCAACAGGGCCCAGAGGCTGGCGAAGGGCCGGGACTGCAAACGGCGCAAGGGGTCATGGGCGTCTCGGCTCATTGTGCCCTGCACGGCGGCCATCTCAGCCGCGGTTGAGGCCCCGCCCCATCCCCTGGACGATGCCGCGACCCACCAGGCCGATGGCCTTGCCGAGCACCTGGGTCAGCAGCACCACCAGCAGATCCCCCAGGCGCTTCAGCAGGCTCTGCAGCTGGGGGGCCAGGGCATCACGGGCTTCCAGGGCCAGGGTGACGGCCTGCTGCACCCAGCCGAGCTGGCGCAGTTCGGCGTCGCGGGGCTCGGTGAGATCGACGCAGTCGATGGCTCCGGCCCCGAGGCGAAACAGGGGGCGCCGGCTCTCGTAAAGGTGGATCGGACGGTCAAACCAGCTGGTCCAGCGCTGCTGGGCATTGAGCTGGTTGCGCAGTCGCTCCAGGTTGCGGGTGGCCAGCAGCTCGGGACGAAGCAGGTAGCGGCGCAGTTCGGGCCATTCGGCGCAGGCCGCCAGCACCTCGGCACTGATCAGCTCGGCGCTGCGCACCAGCCAGTTGCTGAGCAGCAGCTCCAGATAGAGGACGGCCTGGGGCTCATCCGGGGCCAGCAGGCGGCCGTCCACCAGCAGCGGACGGGCCTGCAGCAGGGGCGTGAGCATGGCCACCGGGTCGGGCAGCTCCTGGTCGTCGGCGGCAAACTCGCTGCGCTGCAGGAGCGTCTCCGCCACTGGGCAGAGCTTGCCGTCCATCGGCAACTGCACATAGGAGCCGGCCATGTGGCGCAGGGCCTGCTGGCGCAGCTCCGGCTGCAGCTCTTTCCAGAGCAGCTCCAGCTGCTCGCCGCGGGGGTCGTCCTGCAGCAACCGTCGGCGCAGCAGGTCGAATTGCTCCAGCAGCCCCAGCAGCAGATCGCTGCGGCGGGAGACATGCAGACCATCAAGGGCCAGAAGCTGGCCGCTGTTGTTGCTGGGACCGGCGGCGGCGGCCTGCTTCAGCCGCTCCCGCAGGGCCTCCCAGAGTCCCTCGGCGGTGCGCTGCCGCAGGGTGATCGCCACCCCATGGCCTGTGGCGGAGGCCTGGCTGTCTGACGGAGCAATGGGCTCAGGACCGATGGGCTCACCCCAGGCCAGGCTGAGCGGACCCCAGAGCCACAACAGCAGACGCCGGGCCCACCGCAGCTCCCGCACCCGGCCCTCCAGCAACAGCAAGGGCAGCAACTGGGCTGGTGGGGGATCGAGCAGCCGCTGACAGAGGCGCAGCTCGGCATCGATCTGCTGCAGCCCACTCAGCAGCAACCACTGGCCCAGGCCCATGGGAATGGTCGAGGCGGTGGCAGGGGATGGGTGAGCGGCACCGATGGCCAGCACCCGGCCGCCGGCCAGCACGGTGCCGACGGCCTCCCGCAGGCTGTCGGCGTCGGCCTGCTCGATCAGGCCCTGGGCCGGCAGCTGCAGCAGAACATCACTGGCGTAGGGATGGTGATCCGGCAGCAGCAGCAACAGTGGCGCCGGATGCCAGCGTTCCAGCAGCCGGCGGCACTCGGCATCGAGCGCCTGGGGCTCGGGTGGGACGCCAAGGCACCAGACGATGAGCTGGGGCGAGCCCTGCAACGCGTCGCTGTCCACCACCCGACAACAGCTCCAGCCGGTGGTTCCACTGCCGCTGGCGGGGGCCTCCAGCCAGCTGGTGAGGCCCGCTCGCTGCAGGGGTTCGGCGAACAGCAGCAGCTGGGGGAGGGGCTGTGCCGGACGTCGAGGCACGTTGTCAGGGGAAGAATGGGCTGACCTTAACCAAGCCGGCCGCTTTTCTCCAGTGCTGGCCGGGGATGGCCGGACAGGTGCAAGGTGTACGACTCGATCGCGAATCCGGTCTGCGCTTCGATCTGCTGCAGGAGATTGGCGGGAAGCAGCACATCGAGATCAAGAATCTCGCCCGATTGGGTGCAGGTGAGATGGCTGTGGGGGTCGGCGCGATAGCCATAGAGACGGCCATTGGCACGTTCAAGGCATTCGATCACGCCAGCCGATTGCAAGGCTTCAAGATTCTGATAAACGGAGGTGTGGCCGATGTGGCGACCCTGATCGTTGAGCTTCTCAAAGATGTCCCGGGCGGAAAGATGGCTTTTCTCGGCCCACAACAGATCAAGCACCATGCGTCGCTGGCGACTCAGCCGCATGCCCAGATCACGGCAGCGCTGATACACCTCTTCGACGTGGCTCAGGGCTGGGGCCACCGGTTCACGGACACCACCCTCGCCGCGGCTGGCGCCGGCTGCGGAAGCGGGGGTGGTCGTGGAGGGATGCAACCGCTGCCGCCGTAAACATTGGTTCTGTTATAGGGCAGTTGCACCAACACCGGCACGGGCCAGCCTCCCAGCGGCGGCGAGGGTCAGGCGATCGGCAGCTGCAAGGGATCCTGCAGCCGCTGCTCCCCGATGGCCTGCAGGGCCTCGGCCAGATCCACCCGGCCGTCGTACAGCGCCCGTCCCACGATCACCCCTGTCACACCGTGGGGTTCCAGGCTCAGCAGGCTCAACAGATCGGTGAGACAACCCACACCTCCTGACGCGATCACCGGCAGGCAGGAGGCCTGGGCCATGGCCCGCAGGGCCGCCAGGTTGGGGCCTTCCAGGGTGCCGTCGGTGGCGATGTCGGTGCTGATGATCGCGGCCACCCCGGTGCCCTCGAGGCTGGCGGCCAGGACGGTGGCTTCCACCGTGCTCTGCTCGATCCAGCCGCGGGTGGCCACCATCCCCTCCTTGGCGTCAATTCCGACCACGATCCGACCGGGATGGCGACCGGCCAGGTCGCGCACCAGCTCCGGGTTCTCGATGGCCACCGTGCCCAGGATGACCCGATCCACACCCCAGCCCAGAAGCTGTTCGGCCCGTTCCGCCGAGCGCACGCCCCCCCCGAGCTGCACCGGAATCGCCAGGGCCGACGTGATCGCCTGCACGGCACCGTCGTTGCAGGGGGTTCCGCTCCTGGCTCCATCGAGATCCACCAGGTGCAGCCGCGTGGCCCCCTGGCGCTGCCATTCCAGCGCCTGGGCCACGGGGTCGTCGTTGAAGCGGGTCACCCGGTCGTAGTCGCCCTGATGCAGACGCACGCAATGCCCATCGAGCAGATCGATGGCGGGAATGACTTGCATGACCAGGGGACAGGGCCGCTCAGGGATCCATCCTGTGCCATGACGCTGCCCAAGGGCCCGGCCCCGATGACGCTCCCCCCTCCCGTGCTCGCTCCCGACGACTGGCGCCGCCTTCGGGATGCGCTCCGCTACCAGGGCAGAGATCTGCATCACCGCTCCTATGCCGTCACTTCGCGGCGACGGGAGCTGCTCTGGGAGGAGATGGACCGCTGTCTGGCGCTGGCCGATCGCATCGAGGCCCACCTGGAGCAGCACAGCGCGGCCGGAGCCGACCCGGAGCCGGAAACGACGTAACTTGCCCCCATCCGCGGGCGACGGCATTCGCCAGGCCTCCGTCTCTCCCCGATGTTGCCGCTGCGGCCGCTTGCTGTTCTGCTGCTGATCGGCTGCTGCACCCCTGCCCTGGCCCAGCCGCTGGCACCGCCTCCGTTGGCGGCGCCGTTGCCTCCGCCCCGCTCCCTGCTGGGTCCTGATGGCCCCGATCCCCGCGACAGGCCACCCCCGCTGGCGCCGCCCGGTTCGGTGATTCCACCGATCAACCGCTCCGATGCCCGCCTGGAGGCGGCGTTGCGGGCCCGCCTGTTCGCCGGGCCGGTGGCGACCAGCCCGGCGGCGGCCGGCGATCCCGACCAGACCGAATGGGAGCAGGCCCGCGCCACGGCCCAGCGCCCCGTCTGCGCCGATGTGGGACCGCTGCGCTACCTGCATAACCGCATCGATCTCGATGGCGACGGCCGGCTCGAGATCGTGGCGGTGGTGGTGGGCTCCTTCGCCTGTGCCAGCGGCGGCTGCAGCCTGCTGGTGTTCCGTGACGTCGACGGCAGCCTGGAGCTGGTGGCGGAGAACGGCCTGTTCCAATCGCCCCTGAAAGTGATCAGCAATCGCCATCGCGGCTGGCTGGATCTCACCCTGCCCGCCAGCCTGCACGGCGCCCCCGATGGGCTGAAGGAACTGCGTTTCGATGGCCGCACCTACCAGCCTTTGCGGCTGCCAGGGGCAGAAGGCCCCGCCTCAGGGCCACCGGGGACGGTGGTGCTGGAACTGCTGCCCCTGCCCTTCGAGCAACTGGGCCATCCCCTGCCCTGCGGCCCCTGATCCCGGCCGGCCGCTTGAATGGCCCTCACCGATGCGGCTTGGCGATGAGGATCCTGGTGATGGGCGGCACCCGCTTCGTGGGACGACCCCTGGTCGGCCGGTTGCTGGCCGCCGGCCACCAGCTCAGCCTGTTCACCCGCGGGCGCCAGCCCGTCCCCGAGGGGATCGAACACCTGCAGGGCGACCGCAGCAGCGCCGAAGGCCTGGCGGCCCTGCAGGATCGCCCCTTCGATGTGATCGTCGACAGCTCCGGCCGCACCCTGGAGGACACCCGCCAGGTGATCGCGCGCACCGGCCCCCCTTCCCACCGGCTCGTGTACGTGAGTTCGGCAGGCGTGTACGCCGACAGTGAGCTCTGGCCCCTCGACGAGGACTCCCCCACCGATCCCCAGAGCCGCCACGCCGGCAAGCTGGACACCGAAGCCTGGCTTCGCCAGGAGGGCATCCCCTTCACCAGCTTCCGGCCCACCTACATCGTCGGCCCAGGCAACTACAACCCGGTGGAGAGCTGGTTCTTCGATCGGATCGTGCACGGCCGGCCGGTGGCCCTGCCCGGCGACGGCAGCACCATCACCCAGCTGGGCCATGTGGCCGACCTGGCCGCCGCCATGGCCCGCTGCATTGAGGTGGACGCCGCCGCGAACCGCATCTACAACTGCACGGGCTCCCAGGGCATCAGCTTCCGAGGCCTTGTAGCCGCCGCCGCCCGGGCCTGCGGCACCGATCCGCAGGCGGTGGAGATCCGCAGCTTCGATCCCGCCGGCCTCGACAAGAAGGCCCGCAAGGCCTTCCCCCTGCGCCTGTCCCACTTCCTCACCGACACGCACCGGGTGCGGCGGGAGCTGGCCTGGGAGCCGGCCTTCGACCTGGAGGCCACCCTGGCCGACAGCTACACCAACGACTACGCCCTGCGCCCTGCGGGGACACCCGATTTCAGCGGCGACGAGGCCCTGCTGGGCTGAGGGATTGACGATCTGTTGCGGAACCGGACATTTCCCCCACGGTTCTGATCCAATTCGGCTGTGGTCCCCAGGACGGCCGGGTTTTGTTCGCCCACGCAGAGGGGCCGCCCCATCGGCGTTGCCAGTGGTCCGTGGTCATGACCAGCCAGACCACCCTGCCGATCACTGCGGGATTCACCCCAGCAAGTGAAGACGAGGTGGTGTCATGAGACGTCTGTTGCCCTTGGCGATGCGTCAGGAGATCCGCCATTGCTGCCGCCTTTGGAAGGATCACCTGGGCGGGATCAGGTTCGACCAAGCAACGGGACCCTTGGAGAGGCGCTCCGCCGTTGGGCTCACCCAGCCGATCCTGCCGAGTGACTTCTTTGACAACAAGATCGCCAACATCACCCGGGGGGCCGCCTTGCTTGATGGCGGGCTGATTGGCGCCAAAAGGTCATGGTCCTTCTGGCACCACATCGGCCGTCCCCATGCAGCCAATGGATTTCGTCCGGGACGAAACATTGTCAACGGCAAGCTCGTTGTCCTCAGCGGAGGTGGACTTTGCCAGCTGTCTTCCATGGTCTACCACCTGGCCCTGCTGGGTGGATTGACCGTGCTGGAACGTCATTCCCACAGCTTGGACATCTACGAAGAGGAGCAACGCTTCACTCCGTTGGGTGCCGACGCCACGGTGGTGTGGGGATTCAAGGACCTGCGACTTCACAATCCCCACCCCTTTCGTATCGCCTTTGGATTCAGAGTCGAGCAGAACCGTTTGCTTGGCGAGCTCATCTCCGATGCCAACCTGACGGCGCGCCACGTCGCGTTTGTTCGGGTCAACCTCGAAAGGCCATGGATTCAGGTCAACACGATGGTTGACCAGCGCCTTCAGGCCTCCACGGTGTATGAACAGAAACAAGGCCTGCAGGTCATCTCCTAACCCCAGGGTCTTGCGCTCGTCGCTGTCATCGCTGACGGCAGGCGCTCCTCTCAGCTGCGCGCATCGGCCCGCAGATAGCCAAGGGCCGAGCTGAGCGCCAGCAGCAGCGACGGCCAGAACAGCCACCAGCCAGTGCCATGGAGCAGGCGCACCAGCGACGCGCCCAGGCCCAGCCCCCAGGCCGGCGGCCAGAGCAGCAGCAGCAGGGACAGGAACTGCAGGATCGTCTTGGCCTTGCCCCCCAGGGAGGCGGGGCCGCCGCTGCCCTGGCCGGCCCGCCAGCCGGAGATCAGCAGCTCCCGGGCCAGCAGCAGCCACACCGCCCACAGGGGCAGACCGCCCGTATGGGCCAGCCAGAGCAGCGGGGCGCTGATCAGGATCTTGTCGGTGAGGGGATCGAGCCGTGCCCCCCACACCGACCCGCCGCCGGCACGGCGGGCCAGGGCGCCATCGGCCCAGTCGCTGAGGCCACCCAGCAGCAGCAGCACCCAGGCCAGGGCGGGCCGGCCGCCGGCCAGGGCCAGCAGCAGCGGCAACCCCAGCACGGCCCGGGCAAGCGTCAACTGGTCGGCGAGGCGTCGCAGGGGAGGGGTCCCGTTCAGCAGCAGAATGCCATCACCGAGGAGATCCGCATGGTCGTCGAGCGCAGCGTGGCCGAGGTGATGACCAGCCCCGTGCTGAGTGTCACCACCACCACGCCCCTGCAGGAGGCCGTGCAGCTGATGAGCGACCACCACGTCAGTGGCCTGCCGGTGCTCGACGGGCTGGGGGCGCTGGTTGGGGAGCTCACGGAGCAGGACCTGATGGTGCGGGAGAGCGGCTTTGATGCCGGGCCCTACGTGATGCTGCTCGATGCCGTCATCTACCTGCGCAACCCGCTCGACTGGGACAAGCAGGTGCACCAGGTGCTGGGCAGCACCGTGGGCGACGTGATGGGCTCCCAGCCCCACAGCTGCCCCGCCACCACATCCCTGCCCCAGGCTGCCCGCCAACTGCACGACCGGGGCACCCAGCGCCTGTTCGTGCTCGACGAGCAGGAGGCCCTGGTGGGGGTCCTCACCCGCGGCGACGTGGTGCGGGCCCTGGCCTCCGAGGGCTGAGACCCGTCCGGGGTGGGGTGGTGCTCCAGGGCACCACCGTGCCTTCGGCCACCAGCCAGAGCACCTCGTCCGGCGGGCAGGGATGACCTCCTGTCAGCTGGCCGAAGGCCGGTAGGACCAGCTGCTCGGCTGAGGGGTCGTAGGCGAAGCAGGGAAGGCGCAGACGGTCGGCCCCGCCACCGATCAGGGCCACCGGGTGGCGATGGCCACAAAGATTGAGCAGGCCGGCCCGCGGCTCCGGGGCGTGGCTCAGCCAGAGCGGCCCGAGGGCCAGCGAGGGCTCCTGCTCCAGCCCCTCAAGCCAACAACCGCGTTCGTGGTTGCCGCCGATCAGCCGCAAAGGGCAGCCCAGCAGGTCCGGCAGGGCGCCCAGCTTCTGGCGCAGGTCCGCCGTCAGGCCCAGCCGGCTGTGGATCAGATCCCCCAGCACCAGCACCTGGGCAGGCCGGTGGCTTTGGGCCAGCGCCAGCAGGGCGTTGAAGGTGGCCCCGTCGCCATCGCTGGGCAGCGGGATGCCCTGGCTCTGGAAGCTCTCCGCCTTGCCCAGGTGCAGATCCGCCACCAGCAGCAGCCCCTGCTGCGGATCCCAGATGGCCCGCTCCGCCAGCAGCTGCAGCCGGTAACCCCGCCAGAGGAACTCGGCCGAACCCGACGCGTTCATGGTGAATCCGTCAACGTGACGATGGGGGCGGGCCAGGGAAGAGCCCACCCATCGTCTCCGACCACAATCCATCCCGTGCGAGGTCCCCGATGACGTCAAGCCAACCGGAGGCCAGCACCGACCCGAGGGCCTGTCTGCTGCGGCTGGCGCCCTACCTGCTGGGCCGCACCCGCCGCGGGGTCGTCGGCAGCAGCCGCTATGCCCAGAAGCTGCGGGACGCCATCCGCGCCGCCTCCGCCGATACCAGCGGACAGGCCGTGCTGATCAGCGGCGAGCCAGGCCTGGAAAAGGACAACCTCGTCGCCCTGATCCACTTCGGCTCAACGGCCCGCAAGCAGTTGCTGGTGCGCCTCAACTGCGCCCTGCTGCGCCCCGACGGTGCCGAGCTCTTCGCGGCCCCCGCCGGCGGCGTCGCCCTGATCGACTGCATCGGCGCCGGCGGGCTGCTGCTGGATCAGATCGACCGCGCCGCCCCCGCGCTGCGACCCGCCCTGCTGGAGCTGGCCCGCAGCGGCCGCTGGCGCTCGCCGGATGGGGACCAGGCCGAGCATGTGTTCACCGGTCGGGTGTTCCTCACCGCCGAGGCGAGCGCGCCGGATTTCGACGCCCTCTGCCGCCACATCCGCGTGCCACCCCTGCGGGTGCGGCGCCAGGACCTGGGCGAATGGCTGCGTTACGGCGTGCGCCAGAAGGCCCGCAGCCTTGGCTGGAACCAGCCGCCGACCGTGGGGGAGGGTCTGGTGAAGCGCCTCCAGACCTATGACTTCCCTGGCAATGTGCGGGAGTTGCTGGAGCTGATCGAGCGGGCCTTGCGCCAGTGCAGCTCCGACCATCCGGAGGAGCTGCCCGAGGACGTGTTCTGGACCCTGCGTCGTCCCCAGCGGGCCCGCTTCGACCTCTGGCGCTGGAAACCCTGGCTGCGGGACGCCGTGCGCTCGCCCCGGCTCTGGAACGCCCTGCTGTTCGGGGTGGTGAGCTGGGTGTTCGTGCTGGTGAACCTGTGGCTCTGGTGGGGGCCCCAGGACCGCACCCACAACGGCGGCCTCAACCTCTTCTGGGCCTGGTGGTGGCCCCTGATCCTGCTGGGCTACCCCCTGGTGGGCCGCCTGTGGTGCTCCTTCTGCCCGTTCATGGTCTGGGGGGAGATCGGCCAGCGGCTGGCGAAGCGACTGGGCTGGCAGCCGGCCCGCTGGCCGCGGGGCGACAGCGATCGCTGGGCGGCACCCCTGCTGGCGGCCGGCTTCGCGGCGATCCTGCTGTGGGAGGAACTGGGCGACCTGCGCAACAGCGCCCGGCAGAGCAGCGCCCTGCTGCTGCTGATCACCGCCGGTGCCGTGGTCGGCTCGCTGCGCTTCGAGAAGCGCTTCTGGTGCCGCTACCTCTGCCCCGTGGGGGGCATGAACGGCCTGTTCGCCAAGTTGGCGATCAGCGAACTGCGGGCCGAAGCCGGCACCTGCAGCGGCAGCTGCACGAGCTACGCCTGCTTCAAGGGGGGGCCGGCGGAGGGGGAGGGGCTGGCCACAGCCGGTTGCCCCCTCGGCACCCATCCGGCCCACCTCGCCGACAACCGCAACTGCGTGCTGTGCCTCACCTGCGCCCAGGCCTGCCCGCACCGCTCGGTGCAGCTGCGGCTGCGGCCCCCCGCCGCCGACCTGCAGCGCGACATGGCCCCGCCCGCCGGTGAGGCAGGGTTGATCCTGGTGCTGGCGGGCGGGGTCTGCCTGCGGCACTGGGAGCGACTGCTGGGCTGGCTGCCCCTGGCGCCAGACCTCCTGGAACAGGGGCCCCTGCTGGGCCGTCTGGCCTTCGCCGCCCTGGCGCTGGCCCTGCCGGCGGGGCTGTGGCTGCTGCTGCGCCCTCTGCTGGGGTTGTGGCGCCCCGCCAGCGCCAGCTGGCTGCTGCTCTACGCCCTGCTGCCGCTGCTCTGGGCCCTGCTGCTGGCCCAGCATCTGCCCATGGGGATGGCGGAGGGGGGCCGGCTGCTGCCGGTGAGCACCGAAAGCCTCTGGCCCTCCCTGGCCGCGCATCTGCCCGACTGGAGCGCCGATGCCCATGTGATCGCCTTCTGCCAGAGCCTGGCGGTGATCGTGGGGGTGGGCGGCTCCCTGCTGCTGGTGCGACGCCTGCTGCAGCTGGCCTTCTGGAGTGGTCCGTCCCTGGCCCTCTCGGGCCTGGTGATCGCCCTGGGCACGGGCGGGCGCTGGCTGGTGACGGGGGGTTAACGCCCGCAGACCCGCTGCAGGTCGCTGTCGCTGTAGAGCGCCACGGGGGCCTCGGGCGGGCTCTCCTGCAGCCGCTGCTTCTTGGTGAGGTAGTGGGCGGCGCCGAGGCTGTTGCCCAGCACCACGCGGGCGCTGCCGTGGCTGCGACGCCAGGCATGGCAGGTGGCGAGGGTGTCGAGGGCCAGGACGGAGGGGGGAAGAGCCGATGCCAGCAGAGCAGCCCCGCCGGCGGCCAGCATCACGGCCAGGCCCATCTGGCTGCGGCGCACGGCGGCTCCCGGCGCCGGGCCCCGCCAGCAGCCGTCGGCGATGGCGGACACATGGCGCACCTGGTGGGGCCGACCCAGGTACACCCAGGCGCGGCGACCATCGGCCAGGGGCAGGGGCCGGCGGTCGTAGAGGCGGGGGTAGCCCTCAAGGCGATCGAGCCGGGCCAGGCCGGTGGCATCCACGGCATACACCTCACCCTGCACCAGCCCCTCTCCCGGGACGGCCATCGGGAAAGGGCCCAGGTCATGGAGCACCACATCCGGCAGAACCGCCTCCCCCTGGAAGGGCGCCTCACCCAGCCAGTGGTGGTTGCCGTGGCCACGCTTGAGGGTGCCGTAGACGAAGACCAGCTCGGGATGGCTGTGCACGGCGTGGGCCAGGTCAGTGGGGCCTGTGGTCATAATGCGACCAAAATGCACCCGATTCCATGACGATCGCCCTGCTCGCGACGCTGCTGGGTTCGCTGGTGTTGATGGGCTGGATCGTCAAGCGGCTCGAGAAGGCCTCCTGAGTCGAGGCTCCATACAGCGCACCTGGCCCGCCACCCGGATCGAGCCTCGCGGCTCCGCGGGGATTTCTGCCTCCAGCAGCGAGCGGCAACCCATGTCCTCCCCCTGCAGCACCGCGACGCGGCCGCCATGGGGCCACCCGAGGGCCTGCAGGTGGCCGGCCAGGGCCGCGGTGGCCGAACCCGTGGCCGGATCCTCGTAGACACCGATCGCGGCGGCGGCATTGCGGCTGTGGAACGTCTGGGGACCCTCCGCCCAGACCAGCAGCAACGTCAACAGCCCCGCCGCCGCCATCAGCCGGGCCCCGTCCTCCATGGCGTAGCGCATGGCCGCCAGGTCCTCGCGGCGGCGCAGGGCCAGCAGCAGGTGGTCGGCTCCGCCGTTGACGATGGCCGGTGGCAAAGCGGGATCCAGGTGCTGCGGGCCGTAACCGAACAGCTCCAGGGCGGCCTTGAGCAGCTCCGGCGCCACTGAGCGCTGGTGGGTGGGAGGCGACTGCAGGGCGGCGCTCCAGCGTTCCCCCTGCCGCCGGCCCTCCACCGTGATCGCGGCCTGGTTCAGCGTCAGCGGGAACACCCCATCCCCGCAGCGTTCCGCCAGGGCGGCCCCGAGGGCGACGGTGGCATGGCCGCAGAAAGGCACCTCGGCAGCAGGAGAGAAGTAGCGCACCCGCCAGCCGTTCCCCTGCGGGGCGGCAAAGACCGTTTCCGAGTAACCCACCGCCGCAGCCGTGGTCTGCATCGCGCTGGCCTCGGGCAACTGATCAGCGATCAGGACGCCGGCGGGATTGCCGCCCTGATCCCCGTCACTGAAGGCCGCCAGGCGCCGCAGGGTCATGACAGGTTCAGGCGTTCGTCGTGCTCAGAGCAGTTTGCTGGCCAGGCCGACAGAGAGCGCGATCGGTTGGTGGAGGGTGTCTAGCACCGGCAAGCTTCAGTCGTCCTCCCGGGCCCGCACGTAGACGATCGTGCGGTTGCCGCTGGGGGCCTCCCGCTCCTCCATCACGAACAGCGACGGACACCCCCGCACCAGATCAGAGAGCTTGCGGAAGCCATAGAGCCGGGTGTCGAAATCAGGCTGGATCTTCTGCAGGTAGCTGCCGAAGGTGCCCAGCTGGGTCCAGCCCGATTCATCCACCGAGCGGTCGAGGGCCTCCATCAGGAAGTCGGCGGGGATGACGGGATGGCCGCCGGCGGCGGGATCCCGCTCCGGGGGCCGGCGGGCGCTCTCCGCAGCAGCGGCATCTTCAACGTGGCGGGCGGCGGTCCGCAGCACTTCGGTGAACAGGAACTTGTGGCAGGCGTTGCGGAAGGCCGCCGGGGTCTTCTCCTCACCGAAGCCGTACACCAGCAGGCCCTCCTCCCGCAGGCGCACGGCCAGACCGGTGAAATCGCTGTCGCTGGTCACCAGGCAGAAGCCATCAAAACGGCGGGTGTACAGCAGATCCATCGCGTCGATGATCATCGTGCTGTCGGTCGCGTTCTTGCCCACGGTGTAGGCGAACTGCTGCATCGGCTTGATCGAGAACTTGTTCAGCAACTTCTTCCAGGAGGCACTCTCCGGTGAGGTGAAGTCGCCATAGATGCGCCGCACGATCGCCTCGCCGAAGCGGGCCACTTCCTCCAGCACCGCCTCGATCACCGCCGCCCGGGCGTTGTCGGCATCGATCAGCACCGCCAGGCGCTTGCCGTTGTCCTCTCCCAGTCCGCCGGCCGATGGGGTCTTCATGGCTCACCCCTGGGCTCTTCGACCCTAACCGCCCTCAGCGCGTGTCCCCGGATGCCGCCGCCACCCCCCGGCGACGGGAGAATTCCGCCCATGGTCGTGCCCCTGATCGCTGTCGCTCCGCCTCCGTTGCTGCCCTGCCCGGCGGAGGCGGGCTGGGAGCTGGTGGCCAGCGCCCGCCTGCCGCGGAGGGACGCGAACGGACAGCCTTCGGGAGGCTTCTCCGCCGCCAGCTACCGGAGCGACACCGATGTGATGCTGCTGCTCAGCGATGCCCCCCAGGGCCAGGTGCGCACCTGGAGCGGCGTGGGGCGGTTGGGGCGCGTGCCCCTGCGGCCCCTGTTCCAGCTCGACCTGACGGGATCCCCCGGGGCGCCGCTGCCGGCGGAGATCGATGGCGAAGGGCTGGTGGTGCTCGACGGGCGGCTGTGGGTGGCCAGCGAAGGCCGGCGCCGCACCGACCGGCCGGCCCAGCTGCTGGCCTTCGATCGGGCCAGCGGCCAGCTGGAGCGTGCCTTTCCCCTGCCCGCCGACTGGCAGCCGGCCCCGGGGAAAGGTCTGGGTGCCAACCAGGGCCCGGAATCCCTGGCCCTGCTGCGCCGGCCCGGCCAGGCCGATGGGCTGCTGATGGCCGCGGAATCGCCCCTGCTGCAGGACCCTCCAGGCCAGGTGCGGCTGCTGGGCTGGACCCTCGATGCCACCCGTGCCATCTCCCGGCCCCTGGCCCGCCTGGCCATTCCCGCCGGTGCTGGCTGGGGCCTGACCGATCTGCTGGTGGTGAACGCGGCCTCGCCGGCGCCGGGGCTGCTGGCCCTGCTGCGGCGCTTCCAGGCCCCCGATCAGTGGCAGATCCTTCTGGCCCACTACCCGCTACCCGATGGCCGGACCGACCCGGACATCGTGCTGCAGCCGCTCCGCCAGTGGGATCTGATCGAAACCGGCCTGCCGCCCGACAACTGGGAGGCTCTGACCCCGGGGCCCACCCAGGCCGATGGCCGCCCCAGTCTGCTGCTGGCCTCGGACGATAACTTCAGCGCCTTGCAGGACAACCATCTGGCGCTGCTGGTGCCCCGCCAGAGCGTCCCCTGCCCCCCGAACCGATGAACCGCCGCGATCTGCTCTCCCTGCTCGGCATCGGCGCCTGCTCCTTCGCCAACGCGACTCTGCCCTCGGCGGCTGCGGGTTCGGCGGCGACGGGGCTGTCAGCGGCTCCGCGAAAGGGAGACAGCCCTTTCCCGGTGGTGCCCACCCCCTTGCCGGTGCCCAGCGACGGACTCGATGCCGACAGCCAGCGCCGCACCTACGCCCGCATCGAGCTGGAGGACCGGCTGGTGCTCCCGGACGGCTTCCGGGCCGATCTGGTGGCGGTCTGGGGGGATCCAGTGGCCGACGGCCGTTTCGGCTTCAACAACGACCACCTCTCCTTCCTGACCCTGGCGCCGGACCGGGCCCTGCTGACGGTGAACTTCGAATACATCAGCGCCAGGGCCTGGCGGCAGGGCTACGACGAAGCGGTGGGCGGCGCGCTGCCGTTCGAGGCCGTGATCGAAGCCCTTTCAGCCAGGGGCGGCCGGGTGGATGCCGCCAGCCTGCCGGCGGGCGATCCGCTGCTGGAGAGCGTGCGCCAGCTGGCGGCGGCGGCGATGGCCGATCTGGGCGTCGGCGTGATCGAACTGGAGCGGCCGCCGGGTGGCCCCTGGCGGCGCCGGCCTGGAGCGTTTGATCGGCGCATCACCGGCCTGAGCGGCTGGCGCGACCCCGCCCGGCGACTGCGGACCTCGGGCCCGGCGGCGGCCGTCTTCCGCCGGCGGGAGCGGCTCGGCTACGACGACGGACTGGGTGAGGCGATCATCGGCAGCTTCGCCAACTGCGCCGGCGGCGAGACCCCCTGGGGCACGGTGCTCAGCGCCGAGGAGAACATGCAGAGCCAGGTGGCCGAGGCCGTCCATGCCGACGGCTCCTCCGTCGCTCCCGCCGCCCGTCCCTTCGCCTACGACGGCCAGCGCCTCGACGGCCTCGGCAACCCCTTCGGCCTGGCGGGCAACAAGTACGGCTGGATGGTCGAGATCGACCCGCGCCGGCCCGAGCGCGCCGCCGTGAAGCACAGCTGGCTGGGCCGCTTCCGCCACGAGGCGGTGGCCGTGAAGGCCGTCGCCGGCCAGCCCCTGATCGTTTATTCCGGCTGCGACCGCCACGGCGGCCACCTCTACCGCTTCGTCAGCGATGGGCGGATCCGCGATCCGGCCGACCCGACCAACTCCGAGCTGTTCAGCGCCGGCCGGCTCGAAGTGGCCCGCTTCGATCCGCCCAGCTCCAAGGGCGGCGAGGGCCGGGGGCGCTGGCTGCCCCTGGAGCCCAGCACCCCGGTGGCTCCGCTGGGCCCGGGCCATTTCGCCCGCTTCGGGGTGGAGCAGGCCGTGCTGCTGCCCCACAGCGACCGCCGCAGGCCCGGGGCCGAAGCCCTCGCCAGCGACGCGGCCGTGGCGGCCTACCGGCGCCGGTACGGGACGCTCGCCGACCTCTACCCCGGCACCGGGGAGGAACGGATGGGGGCGATCCTGATCGATGCCCACCTGGCCGCCTGCGCGATCGGGGCCACCCCCGCGGCCCGGCCCGAGGACACGGTGATCGATCCGCTCAGCGGCGACCTGCTCATCGCCTTCACCGCCGGTGGCGGCAGCGACGACGGCCGGGCCGACCCGGCCATCTTCCGCGGGCCCAAAGGGCAGGCCACCTGGCCCTACGGCTGGATCATGGCCCTGGCCGACGACGGGGCGGAGAAGGCCGGGGCCTTCCGCTGGCGGATGGTGGCCACCGGCGGCGCCCCGTGGCATGGGGGCCTGGGCTTCGCCAATCCCGACAACCTCGCCATCGACCGGCTGGGGACCATCTGGATGGTGACCGACCGATCGACGAAGTCGGCGGATCTCGATCTGTTCGGCAACAACAGCTGCTGGGTGCTGCCGTCCCGCGGTCCGGCCGCCGGTGAGGCCTTCTGCTTCGCCACCGGGCCGATGGAATGCGAGCTCACCGGCCCCTGCTTCGATGCCGGTGAATCCACCCTGTTCCTGGCCGTGCAGCACCCGGGCGAGGACCACGGCACCCGCCCCTCCCCGGAGGCCCGTGAGGCCCAGGCCCACCGGCTGGTGGATCGCTCCGGCCGCGCCTTCGAGCAGCTGCGCTGGGTGCCCCAGGGCTCCAACTGGCCCTCCGGCGTTCCCGGCCGGGCCCCCCGCCCCGGGGTGGTGGCGATCCGCCGGCTCGCCGGCGGGCCACTGCTGCCCGATCAGGCTGTGCCGGCGTCGAGGGAGCGCTCGATCTGATCGATCGCCTCATCGAGCGGCTCGATCGCCGTCGCCATGGCGGCGTCGCTGGCCTCGGTGCTGGGCCACTGGTGATCGATCTGGCGCCGCAGCTGCTGCAGGCCGCCATCGATGGCCTCCAGCCGGGTGGCCAGGGCCAGCAGCCGGGCCTCCCGCTCATCCATCCCCTGGCGCGCCGCATGCAGGTTGCGGCGCAGCTGGTCCACCAACCGCCGCCGTTCCTGGCGCAGGGGGCCCTCCGCCTCCCGCTGCAGGGACTTCTCCTCCCGGGCCAGGCGGCGGGCCAGGTCGTCGGGATCGAGGCGCCGCCCCCCGCCCGACTCCAGCAGGGGACGCCGTTCCTGCAAGCGTTGCGGCAGTTGCTGCAGCCGCTCGCAGCAGAGCTGGACACTGCCCAGGGCCTCCAGGTGGCCCGGGTCCGTGAAACGGGCCACGGCCTCCTCCCGCAGGGCCAGCGCCGCCACCGCCAGGCCGCTGGCCCGGTCCAGAGCCTCTTCGAGGCCCGCATCAAGCCGCTGGGCGTGGAGGCGCTGGCTGCGGCTGCGGCGCCCGGCCGCTCCCCCCCGGCCCAGCAGTGCCGCGCTGGCCACGCTGAGGCCGACGGCCGGCAGCAACGCCAGGGGAAGGGCCACCCCGGCGCCACGCACCAGCACCACCAGGGCGACCCCGCCGGCGGCGACCGCCAGGGGGTGGTCAAGGGGGTTGGTCCAGCCCGGCGCCGCCATCAGAACGCCATCTGCAGATCTTCCATGCGACGCCGGATGCTGTCGGCCGTGCCGGTGGTGAAATCGCCGCCGTTGCTCTCGGCGATGCGGCGCAACACAGGGGCATCGAAATCGCCCTGGTTGCCGTAGCCCATCGTGAACACGCCGATGCGCTCATCACTGGCGAAGCCACTGCGTTGCAGTTCGCTTCCCAGCCCCTCGAGGGAAAGCCGCGAGCCGTTGTCCTGGCCATCGGTGAGCACCACCACCGCCAGGATCTCGCCGGGGCGTCGGGTGAGGCGCAGCCAGTCGCGACCCTGCTGGATGGCGTCATAGAGGACTGTGCCGCCCTCCGCCTCCAACGACGCAATGAAACGGCCTGCGGGTTCACGACCCGTGCCAGCCCCGGTCACCACGACCGGAGGCCGAAGCCGGTTGTCGAAATCGAACAGACCCACGGTGTCCCGTGGACCGATCTGGGCCAGGTAGGCCTGCAGGGAGCGCTGGGCCGCCGGCAGCTTCTCCCCCTTCATCGAACCGGAGCTGTCCACCACCAGGGCCACCCGGGAGGGCTTCTTGGCCTGGTTGCGCCACAGGGTGATGATCGCCTCCACCACCTCCGGCTTCGGCGCCCGCAGGGAGTCGTAGACGGCCCGGGGATCGGCGCCGTAGGCCGCCGTGACCCGGCTGGGGGGCACCGCCGGGTTGGCCGGCCGTAGCCCCTGATCGGCCGCCAGGCGCTGCACATCCTCCCGCTGGAGGCGCTCGATGATCAGCAGGGCCGCCTGCTTCTCCTTTGGGGACACCCAGGGGGCCTCCGGGAGGATCGCCCGCATCGTGCTGGCGTAGGTGGCCCTCGGGTACACCGCCTTCAGGGGCTCCTGGTCGGCCTGGCGGGAGGCGTTGACCGCCACCACCGACGACTCATACACCGAACCCACCGAAGCCCAGAAGGGGCCGTTGCGTTGCATCGCCCGGGCGAGTTCGTCGGTGGAGCTGCCGTAGCGGGTCACATGGCTCTCGATCGCCGCCACCTTCGTGCCGTGGGCCTGCACATCCGCCAGGGTCAGCGCTTCGGGTCGCTTGCCGGCCACCTCGGCCACCATGGCCACCAGGGTCTGCAGACCCGAATTGGAGCGGGTCGGGGCGGTGTGGACGTACCGGATCGGCTGGGAGGGTGCGGACGGATCCAGCTGACGGTGGTCGCTGCTGCGGGCCAGGGCGGTGAAGGGATCGGCACGGTCGAGGCCCTTCGCCAGGGCCGGGGTGGTCATGAACACCATCGGACTGGAGGCCAGGGCCGGCGCATCGGCCGGCGGCGGAATCAGCTCACGGGTGGGCGCCAGGCGCTGCAGGCGGTGCCGCAGCAGATCGAGATAGATCTCGCCGTCCACCGACACCAGGGTGGGAATGCGGGGATCCTCGGCCGCCTGGCCGCCCTGGAGCACCCCTCGGGCATGGGTCTCCATCTCACTGACCACATCGCCACTGCCGGCGGCCCGGCAGCGCAGCAGCACCGGGGTGCGATCAGCCAGCCGTGGCGGTGACTGGGCGATGGCCTTGGCGGCCTCCTGGCAGAAGCCCTTCAGGGCACTGCCCACCAGCATCTCCAGCTCCAAGGGCGGCGGGGCCCCAAGGTTGCAGCCGCTGATCGGCAGGCCGAGGAGTGCGGTGGTGAGGGCGGCCGACCGCAGGGCCCGTGCCATGGAGCGGGACGGAAAGGTGCCGTCATTCTGCTGGCAAGGTCCGGTGGTTTCAGCGCGCCAATGGCGGCTGCCGCCGCCGCCTTCAGACTGCCCGGCACCCGGACCGCCCCCCTTGGAAGCGACCCTGAGCCCCAGGCGCCTGCTGTCCCTGTTGATTGCCGGTGCCTCCCTGGCCCTGGCCACGGCGCCCCTGCCCGGGCTGCGGCGGCCGCTGCTGGTGGCGGTGGGATCGGAGCTGGCCGGCGCCATGGTCGCTATCGAACCCCTGTTCGAGCGCCGCCACGCCGGCATCGACCTGACCTGGAGGGTGCAGGGCTCCCAGGACATGGTCAACCGTGCCCGGGAGGAGGGGCCGGAGCGCCCGCGGGTGCTGATCCCGGCCAACCGGGACCTGCTCAACCAGCTGGCCGGCGAGCTCCAGACCCAGGGGATGCCCACCCCGTTCCTGCAAGCCCCAGTCCCTGTGGCCCGCACCCTGCTGGTGGCCGTGGCCTGGCCGGAGCGGGCCCAGCGACTGTTCCCGGACGGCCGCTTCTCCTGGCCCCAGCTGAGGCGCGCCACGGCGGCGGGCCAATGGGGGGCGCTGGGAGCTCCGGCGAGCTGGGGCAGCGTCGATCTGCGCAGCTCCGATCCGATGCGTTCCAACTCCGGCCAGCTGACCCTGGCGCTGTGGTGCCGGGGCCAGCAGGGAAGCGACTGCGCCGCCGGCCTGCGCCGCGCCGTCTACCGGCCGGCCCGCTCCACCGACATCCTGCTGCAGGAATTCATCAGCGGCGGTCCCAACGAGGGGGACCTGGCGCTGGTGTACGAGGCCTCGGCCCTGACGCGGCAGCAGGAGGCCGGCCGCCAGCGGCCAGGGGGCTATGTGCTTCTGGTTCCGGATCCCACCATCGAAACGGTGCTGGCGGCGGCCGTGCTGCGGGGGGAGGCGGCCGGCGGCACCCAGGACGGCGAGCGTTTCGTGGCGTTCCTGCTCTCCCAGGACGGTCAGGCTGTGCTCAGGCGCCTGGGGTTCCGCGGCGCCGACGGCGGCGGCGGCAGCCCGGCCGCCAGTGGCGTGAAGCGCCTGCCGCCCCCCTCGCCCCAGGAACGGGAGGAGCTGCTGCGGCTCTGGCAACAGGCCGGCTGAGCATGGGGCGGTGTTGCCGCTCACCTGAGCAGGTGCGGCACATCACGGACATGGGCCAGGGGACGGCCGTCACCGCAACGTTGCCCAGACCATGGGATTCGAGCGGCTTTTCTGATGCTGACTCCGCCGTGATCCACGCCTGGATCGTGTCACCATGGCGGAGCCAAAAGCCAGCGTGCGCCCTGCCTCCGGGCGCCGATCCACCTGCCGGAAGGTTGTGCTCCGTTGCGACGCCCTGTTCATCTCGGATCTGCATCTGGGCTCCAATCAGTGCGAAGCCAGCCACCTGGCGGCGTTCCTGGAGTGCATCCGGCCCCGGCAGCTGTTTCTCGTCGGCGACATCATCGATCTGCAGGCGATTCGCTTCAACGCCAACGTCGATGCCGACTTTCTCACCAACCTGATCGATTCCCTCCTGGCCCGGGAGGAGGACGATCCCCTCACCAGCGAGACCCTGCTCAAGGCCCAGCTGCTGCGGGCCTCCCACCGGCGGGTGCTCGAACGGTTCCAGGCCCTGCACAGGGACGGGGTGACGATCACCTACATCCCTGGCAACCACGACGCCTATCTGCGCCGCCATGCCGGCCTGGAGCGGCCCGGCTTCGCCATCCGCCGTGAGGACGTGTACAGCACACCCGCCGGCCAGAGGTTGCTGGTGCGCCACGGCGATGAGTACGACCGGCTGATCCGCTTCCACACGGGTGCGGCCGAGGGTCTGGCCCGGCTGCAGGAGCACTACAGCGCCGGCATCAATGGCCTGCTGTCCCCATTCACACGGCCGGCCCACGGGCCATTGCCGGCCGGCTGGAACGCGGAGGGAATCCTGCAGAACGCCGTCGATCTGCTGGCGAGCCATCGGGAATGGCCGATCCCGATCAGCCGGGGGCTCAACTCCTCCGGCGGCTTCTCCCTGGCCTTCGTGCTCGAGAGTGCCCTCAAGAGCCGCACGGGGCACGACCGGCTGATCAAGCGCGGGATTGTCCAGCACCTGCAGCGGGAGGGGCGGGGTCCCCAGGCCTTTGACGGGCTGATCAACGGCCACACCCACATCCCCGAAGCCACGCCCCTGGGTGTGCCGGGGCCGATCAACGAGGCTGGTGGGCCCTGCCACATCACCTACTACAACACCGGCAGCTGGGCCCGCAGCCAGCGCCGGCTGGGGCGCACAGCCCTGGTGGTGGCCCCCAACGGCACCATCGGGATGGTGCGGTTCGATCGACGCCAGGGCATTGAACCCTTCCAGCCCCCCCGCTTCCCCTTCAACACCTATCCGATGCGGCCCTGCCCAGGGTGTGGGGTAGGGGTGGCGGACCTGCAGACAGGGAGTGTTCCGATCGGGGCTCGCGTGAATCTGTCCTAGATTGATGGATTGAAAAACAGGAGTTTGATGCCTCTCAGTCAGGTTCCGGAGGGTGCACGGGTCTGGGTCAACTGTCTGCCCCTGCATCCGGAATTGCATCGGCGCCTGCTGGCGATGGGTGTCAGGCCGGGGGTGGAGATAGAGGTGCTGCGCCGGGGGAAACCCGGCGGCCTGCTGCACCTTTCCAGTGGCCTGATGGACTTCATGCTTCGCCAGGAGCAGGCCGCTGAGATGGAGGTCACGCTGGTCGCTCCTGGCTGAGTCGCTCTCTTCAGCGCAGGGACAGGATCCAGCCACCTCCCTGGAACACGACAAAGGCCATCACCCAGGCGAGCGACAACGACCAGCCCAGGGACAGCAAGGCGAAAGTGCGACTCCTGGATTCCTGGAGCTGGGCCGCCACGGTTCCCAGGCAGGGGGTGTAGAGAAGCACGAAGGTCATGAAGCTGAGCGACTGCAGCGGCGTGATCGCGGTCTGGATCGCACCACCGAGGCCGGAGGCGGTGGTGCCGTAGATCACCGCCATCGCCCCCAGCAGGATTTCCTTGGCGATGAAGCCGAAGAAGAGGGAAATCGTGAGCTCGGGGTTCATGCCGATCGGCCCCAGCAGCGGCTGGAAGAACTGGCCGATCCCCGCCGCCAACGACGTGCCGGAGGCCTCTGTTGCCCCCGGGGGCAGGTTGGTGAGCAGCCAGATGGCTGCCGCACCCACGAGGATGAACACCCGCGTGGTGACCATGAAATTCAGCATCGACGTCCAGCCGCGGCGCAGGATGGTGGTGAGGCTGGGGGCCCGATAGGGCGGCAGTTCCAGCACGAAGGCCCCATCACCGGGGTAGGCCCGCTTGAACACCAGGCCCGTGATCACGGCGGCCGCAAAACTGAGCAGGTAAAAGCTGAACAACACCAGTCCGGGCGCCCACCAGGGCCTGGGAAAGAACACCCCGGCCATGAAGATGAACACGGTCAACCGGGCCTGACAGAGGGCAAAGGGAATGCACAGCATGGCCAGCAGGCGCGGGCCCCGATCCCGGATCACCCGGGTCCCCAGGATCGAGGGAACGTTGCAGCCGAAGCCCATCACCTGCAGCACGAAGGCCCGGCCATCCAGCCCCAGCCAATGCATGAACCCATCCATCAGAAAGGCGGCCCGCGGCAGATAGCCCGAGTCTTCGATGCTGGCGATCAGCACATAAAAGACGAAGATCAGCGGGAGGAACGTGGCCACCGTGCCCACGCCCAGCCAGAGGCCATCCACCAGGAAACTCTGCAGCCCGTCCGGACAGCCCAGGCTCTGCAGACCCGGCTCCAACCAGCTCGTCTGGATCCAGTCGAGAGCGGTTCCCAGCAGATCCTGCAGGGGTGTCGTCACCGCGTAGAGCAGCTGGAACACTGCCAGCACCAGCACCAGGAAGGTGCCCAACCCCAGCAGCGGGTGAAGCAGCAGACGATCAACCAGACGGGTGCGCTGGTTGAGCAACCCTTCCGGCATGGTCACGAAGCGGGTCACCAGCTCCTGCTGCCACCCCTCCGGCACCGGAACCTGCGGCTGGGGGGAGTCTTGGAGGGCCAACGCGGAACCTTTCGACCCTTCCCCCCATTGGTGCAGCTGGTCGAGCAGTTCGGCGATTCCCTGGTTCCGCTTGGCGCTCACCGGCAGCACCGGCAGGCCAAGGGCCTGGGACAAGCCCTGATGGTCGATCGCGATGCCGAATCGCCCGGCTTCATCGCTCATGTTGAGTGCCGCCAGCAGCGGCAGACCCAGCGGCTGCAGCTGCAGCAGCAGCCGCAACTGGCTGTTGATCTGGCTGGCATTCAGAACCACAACCACCAGATCGGGTGGGGTGTCGCGCAGGAAGCGCTGCACCACGGCCTCGTCCTCACTGCTGCCGCTGAGGTCGTGGATCCCCGGCAGGTCCACCAGCTCGTAGGTGCTGCCGTGGCCGTCGTCGGGCAGGGGACCCCGTTGCAGCTCCACCGTCAGGCCAGGCCAGTTGGCGATCTGCGCATGGCCGCCGGTGAGTCGGTTGAAGAGCGTCGACTTGCCGGTGTTGGGCATCCCCACCAGGGCCAGCTGAAAGCCAGGAGCATGGCTTTGGTCCCCGTGCACCGAGGGGCCGTGGCAGGACGGGGAAAGGGATGACGGCATCGGCGCGTCAGGCCCCCCTGGTGCCACTGAGACCGCCCTTGACGTGGGTCAGGGCAGTCCCTTCGAGGAACTGCTGGTCGAGCAGCAGCAGGGCAGCACTGTTGTCGCCGGCCAGGCGCAGACGCTTGCGCACGAAGCGGGCTTCGGCTTCCTCCTGGAGCTGTTCGGCCACGAACCAATCGAGCATGGCGGTGGCGCTGCGCTCACCCACGGTTTCGGCCATGGCGTAAAGCCGGTTGATCGAGGCGGTGACCCCCTTTTCCATGTCATAGACCTGGTCGAACAGGGTCTGCACCGACGGCCAGCTGCGTTCCGGGGCCTCGATCGTGGGCAATTCCACCTGTTCGTCGCTGTCCACCAGGTAGGCAATCATGCGGGCTGCATGGTCGCGCTCCTCCTGGCTCTTGTCGTGCATGTAGGTGGAAAAACCAGCCAGATCCTTCTCACGCAGCCAGATCGACATGGCCAGATAGGTGTGGCCGGCCTGAAACTCAGCGGCCAGATGTTGATTGATGGCGCTGGTGAGCTCTTTCACAGCGATGGCAGGGACAGCATTCCTACACCTAGCCAGGGCCAGATGATGCCGCTGGTCAATCCACACATTCTGATGTGACATTGGCTACGGGCTCCATCCAGGGTCAGCAAAGACACCGTCTGCTGTGTACTTCGTGAACCTCAACTGGCGAGCGATCAACAGATTGGTGGTTGCCGATCCGCTGTCGATGATCACAAGTGTTTCCTGGTCAGACGATGACGCCCAGCTGCAACGCCTCCTGGCCCTTACCCAGCAACGGGACTGGTGCATGAACCGTCTGTCCCACTTGTCGCTGAATGGCCGCATGGACGAGGCCAGGGCCGTCACGGCCGAGCACCTGGAACTGCTGGAAACCCTGGAGCCCAAGCGCAGCCTGTGGGTGCGGATCGAGGCAGACGAATCCTGAAGATTCCTGGTGTCGGTGGCCCCTCCCGGCCCCGACGGGACGAACCCACGGCTGTCGTGCAGCCCCCGGCGATGCGCAGCCCCTGCCGGTTGCCGAGGATGTGGTTCAGCAGGTGGTCTTGCCGGCACCGGGGCAACCGACAAGCACCGTGACGGGGATCCGGGACATGGGGTGGGCGGGCCCCTCCGCCCGTGGGGAGTGGTGCCCACGGCGGATCCAGGCGTGGGTCGTCATCCCGGATGCAGGAAGGCATCAGGCCAGAGCCATCCTTCAAGACCCGTTAACCTGCCCATAACACGAATGGGTGGAGTGGGTTGCTATTCATAACCTGCTCCACAATTGGCATTTCTGATGACCTTCGCGAAGAAGGCCCTGATTCTCTCCGCCGCCGGTGCTGTCACCGCTGGACTGGCGGTTCCGGTGATTGCCCAGAGCAATTCCATCAGTGGAGCCGGGGCCACCTTTCCCGCTCCGGCCTACCAGCGCTGGGCCGTTGAGTTTGCCAAGCAAACCAAGAGGCAGGTCAACTACCAGTCGGTCGGATCCGGCGCCGGCGTTCGCCAGTTCCATGCCGGCAGTGTCGACTTCGGCGCGACCGATGAGGAGCTGAGCGCCTCCAAAGGGGAGTTCACCAAGGGGGTGACCGCCCAGCGCGGCGCCCTGCAGATCCCGATGATGGGCGGCACGGTCACCCCGGCCTACAACAATCCCGGCTGCAAGAATCTGAAGCTCACCCAGCGCCAGGTGGCCGATATCTTCCTTGGCAAAATCAAGACCTGGGACCAACTGAAGTGCGGCAAGGGCCCGATCACGGTGGCCCACCGCTCCGATGGTTCCGGCACCACCTACGTCTTCACCAACTCCCTGTCCTGCTTCTCACCCGAGTGGAAGAGCAAGGTGGGCACCGGCAAAGCCGTCAAGTGGCCCGTGGGCGTCGGCGGCAAGGGCAATGAGGGTGTGGCTGGTGTGATCCAGAACACTCCTGGCTCGATCGGTTACCTCAACCAGGCCTTTGTCAAAGGCAAGATCACGCCTGCTGCCGTGCAAAACAAGGCCGGCAAGTTCGTGATGGCCAACGACATCACCGGTGCCGCCGCCCTCAACAGCGTCAAGCTGGATGCCCGCCTGGGCGGTGAAGACTGCAACCCGGCCGGTGCCAACGCCTTCCCGATCGCTTCCTTCACCTGGGTTCTGGCCTACCAGCGCGGCAATGGCGACAAGGCCGCGACCGTTCGGCAGTTTCTGACCTGGGGCCTCTCGCCCAAGGGTCAGGGGATCGCCAAGTCGCTGGATTACGTGCCCCTCACCGGTGCGGTGCTGGCACGGGCCCGCGCCGAAGTGGCCAAGATCGGTAAGTGAAGCCGGTCCATGGCCTCACCCCTGGGGGGTGAGGATTGGGGGGGCTTTGCCCCCCTTTTCGTGGCTTACCACGACGGCCATCGCAGCGCTCTGAGGATCTGCCTGTGTGCCCAGGGACGACCTCTCAGCGCTTCTGAAGGACGTCCATGCAGTACTCCTTCTCCATCTGGTGATGCACACTGATCCAGGGGCGATCAGGCCAGTCGAGAAAACTGCGGTGCACTTCGGCTGCCGTCAGGGGATAACTGGTTGCACCGGTGAAATGGACCAGCAGAAGGTGCCCCTCGGCGACCAGAGAATCAGCAATGCTGGCACGCAGGAGTTCAAGGTCATTCGTTGAGAAATAATAGCCAAGTTCAGACACGACAATCAGATCGAACTCACCTTGGGGATAGTGATGGGGAAGTTCGTAGTGTTCACAGCGGACGTTCGGTAAGTTCTCGCATCGGGAACGGGCTGTTGACAGCGCCAAGGCGCAGACATCCGTGGCGAGCAGATTCCAACAACGCTCCGCCAGCAGCTGGGTGAGCACACCGATGGAGCAACCAAGTTCCAAGCCATTCACATAGTTCGGCAGCGGCAGTGAAGCCAACGTTGCGGCATACTTCTCAGCTTCATAGGTGCTGGTCTCGAAGTCCCAGGGATCCGCATTGGCGGCATAGAGTTGATCGAAATGATCCGGAACCACCGACCCGCTGGCCCCCAGCACCGGCTCAATGATGGGTGTGTCGTCAGCCATGGTGTGGCACCAGATAGAGCTCCCAGGGTTTGTGGAAATGGGCAAGCATTGACGGTTCCAGGCTGAAGCCGCTCGCGTCGTCTTTGACCACAGTTCCCAGCTGTGATCTGTATTGGGCAATGGCGAGCCGTTTGCGCTTCTGCGCTGCAGCGATGTCCAGAAGCCATACATTGGCTTCCGTGGCCTGGGGTGGAACAGCGTGGGCATCCGTTGACGCCCATGCCCAGACGGGGTACTCCAGCCAGCGGAATGTGACCGAGAGCCCGGAGGCCGCCGCCCGGCACAATTGCCAGGTCGATTGGTGGTCCGCATGGGCATCACGACGCCAGGGCAAGACGATCGTGTCCGGTGAATGCACGATCAGCAGTTCCCGCAAGCGGGAAGCCGCAGCCCCGAAGCAGGACGTGTCATCGGCAGGCAGCGCACCGTCTTCGAAGCCCATGAACGTCACGGCACTCGGTGGGTAACCCAGCACGGCCAGAGCCGCCAGTGTTTCTGCGCTGCGCAGCGCAGCCAGGCGGGCGGCTGGGTAGACCCGTGAGTGGGGGTGGGAACGGCTGCCATCCGTCATCACAATGACGTGGGCCCGTTGGTTCCCGTCCGCCAGCAGGGCCAGCAGACCACCGCAACCCAGCGCCTCGTCGTCGGGATGGGGCGCCAGGAGCACAACACGGCCCAGCGTCGCCACGGCCTCGCAAGGAACCAGGGGATGCCGCTCCACGTCGGCAAGCAGGGAAAGCTCCTTCATGCCAGCACCCGGCCCCGGTCCGCAGGGGCCTTCATCCACAGACGGACAGCGGCCAACCGAGCCCTGAAGGGGAGCCGCAACAAGGCCGAACTTCTTGTGCGCAACCCCCTGATGGCCGCACCGATCTCCTGTCCCCTGCCGGCCATCGTCACCTCGGGCGTGACGGTCAACGCGGGCGGCGGGTTGACACCGGGATGGTGGAAGCACCAGAGGCCAAGCCGGGCCAACCGTTCCTCGGCAGCATGGGCCGGTTCCACGAACACCGGGGATGCCGCGCCGACCAGGCCATTCCACGCCTGGATCGCATCCGCCAGGCCGCGCTGGGCTCTCCCCACCATGCGCGCCGAGGTCACCACCCGCACCCGAAAGCTGTGGCGAAAGCGCCCGCCGCTGTCCAGAACGGCCTGGTACAGAGCCACGTCTTCGCTGGAAGCCCGCAGGGGCATACCGCCGGCACGCCCGTAGGCCGCCGCCGTGACGGCGATGCTGGCGCCGAAATGCTGATGGTGGCGCGGGAAGGGATCATGAAGCTGCGGTGCGTAGAGAGAGCGCAGCTCCTCAAGGGCACGGCGATACATGACATCCAGCGAAAACAGCCGGCGGACTCCGGCGGGCAGTTCCAAGCGTTCGACGCGGTCGAGGCTGATCCAGCCCCCCACACCGTCGACGCCGGCCGCGACCTCCAGCGCGTTCTGAGCAATCCAGTCGGGGGCCGGACGCGAATCCGCGTCGGTGGAAAGGATCAGGCCGGCGGGGCGATTCAGTCGCTCAAAGCGCTGAAAAGCGACATCAAACAGGGACTGACGCGCCCGGCCCACATGGGCCTCATGGGGGTCAAAGTTGACCTGGGCGACATGCAGCGCCAACTGGGGAAAACGCTGCTGCAAAGACTCGGCCACAGCCGCCGTGGCGTCGGTGCAGTTGTTGAGCAACAGCAGGACTTCGAAATCGTGGGCGTCCAGCGCCTCGCCCTTCAAGTCCCGCTGGGCGGCAAGGGCAGCGATGACGCCGGAAAGAACCGCCTGCTCGTTGCGGACCGGTATGACGACACAGGCACGCAGGCGCCCATGGGGAACAGGGAACGCAACCGTGTTGGCGTTGAGCCTTGCGGACAGCGTGCTCATAGGAGCCACCCATCCACGTGGCCCGCCACGCTGCGCCCGAGGAGCGCACCATCCCGTTCGGCATGGCTCTGGCGCAGAAAGACGGGAAGATCCGCGCAGCGCTGCGCATGCACGGCCATGGCACAGAGCGGCGCGGCCCCCAGGGCGCGACCGGTGCGGCCGATCACCTCGCTCGCCGCCGCTTCGACGCTGGCCCTGACGCGCAAGGCGGCGGCGAAGGCATCGGTCTGGGGATGGGCATCGATCCAGGCGGCCGTCTCCACCAGCAGCGCCCGACTCCCACGCAAGACGGCATCGACGGCACCGAGATGGGCGGCGGCGTGGGGATCCCGTTCCACCAGCGTCGATGCGGCCAGGGTCGAGGCGATGGCGCAGGCGGCGCCGTACCAGACGGCGGCGATACCCGCGGCTCCTTGCCAGAAACCTGGACGCGCGGCGTAGTCCCCGGCCAGACCAACAGGGCTGGCAGGGACCCCGTCAAAGGTCACCACCCCGCACTCGGAGGCGGCCATGCCGACGGCCTTCCAGCCGTCGCTCTGAAGGGTGACGGCACTGTGATCCAACTTTACCTGCAGCAGCAGCGGCTTGTTCGCCTCTGTCCAGGCGGTGACAAGGGCGTGATCCACCACGGAGGCACCGGAACACCAGGGCTTCTGACCAACCAGTTGACCGCTCTGGCCGTCCTGGCGGTAAACCAACCGGAAGCGCGGGTCTTCGGCAGCCCAGACGCCCCACAGGCCGTCGGCCGTCCTGCCGCGCAGCTCGGCAAGAATGGCCGCCGCGTCGGTGTGGCCCTCATAGAGCTTGGCCAGAGAGAGGTCGAGCGAACCGATCTCCGCCAGGGCGCGCCAGCGCTCCAGGGTGGCCCCGCTGCCCGGCAGCGGCAGCGTGTCCAGGCCAGCGGCGATCAGTTTGAGCATCACTTCACGGACACTCAATCCATCGGGCAACGGGAATGGGACGGGCCTGACGACGGTGGCAATGGCGGGGGCGAGCCGCGACGGCGTGTCAAGCATCAGCCCCCTCCTCGCCAGCCAGCTCGCGATCCCAGAGGCGGCCATGTTTGGCCGCGTTGATGTAACCAGCCACGCTGCTGGCTCCGGACAGCAGCACCACGCCAGAATCGGGAGCGATGTGGGTGCGATCAAGGATGGTCTTGGCGCCCGAGCTGTAGGCCATCACCTTGCGGTGGTTGAACGCCTTCTCCAGCCATTCGGTGGTGACAGCGGCCAGGGGCAGCGCCTTCGGTGGATCCTTCGGGGCCAGGATGGCCACCGAGTCGAAGAAGACGGACGGGGAGCCGCTCAGGGCACCATCGGCTGGCACAAGCTTGCCGCTGGCGTCCGTCGCACCGGCGATGGAGTTGGCGACAAGGAAAAGCGACGCCTTCTCCCGTTTGACACTGTCCTTCAGGGCCGTCAGCAGGGCGGGATCAAATCCATCCAGCAGGAGCACGCCCACCTTGCGGCCCTTCAGGGTCGGTTCGGCCTTGGCCAGGATGCTGAGGGCCGGCGAGGGCGTCAGATCGCGGGGCTTGACGGCGGGGGTGATCGTGTCCGCCTCCCCTTGCATGCCGATTGACGCCTCCACCTGGGCGTGAAGGTCCGGGTCAATGATCGCGAGATGCCCCAGCATCCTGGTTCTGATGGCCTTCACCTGCACCTTGGAGAGTTCAAAGGCGAAGGCATCGATGATGTGGGCTTGTTCTGGCTTGGTGACCGAACGAAAGAAGAGTCGGGCTTGGGAATAATGATCAGCGAAGGTGGAGGCGCGCTGACGCATCTTTTCACCATCCATCTGCTCAGGAAAGCTGGTCACGCCACGATCTGGATTTTCGCGAGGCACCCCTTGATCGAGCGAGTTCGGTTCATAACTGACGCGACCCTCAGGTACTTTCATCTGATGCATGCCATCTCGCTGAAAGTTGTGCATCGGGCATCGCGCCGCATTGATCGGGAGCTGATGGAAATTGGGTCCGCCCAGGCGCGTGATCTGGGTGTCCTGGTAGGAATGCAAGCGTCCCTGGAGCAGGGGATCATTCGAGAATTCAATACCCGGCGGCAGATTGGTGGGCAGGAACGCCACCTGTTCCGTCTCCGAAAAGAAGTTGCCCACATTGCGGTTGAGCACAATCTTGCCAACGATCCTCACGGGAACGCGTTCCTCTGGGATCAGTTTGGTTGGATCAAGCACATCGAAGTCCAGGGATGTCGCTGTTGCTTCACTGATGACTTGAACGCCAAACTCCCATTCGGGGAAATCGCCCTGATCGATCGCCTCCCAGAGATCTCGACGGTGATAATCGGGATCGGCGCCATTGATGGTCACCGCTTCGTCCCAAAGCACGGATTGCAGACCAAGCTTGGGGCGCCAGTGAAACTTGACAAAATTCGACTCACCGGCCGCGTTGACCATGCGGAAGGTGTGGACACCAAAGCCCTCGATCATCCTCAAGGAGCGCGGGATCGCACGATCCGACATCGTCCAGAGCAGCATGTGCATGGACTCCGGACTCAAGCTGACAAAATCCCAGAAGGTGTCGTGTGCTGAGGAAGCCTGCGGGAACCCCCGATCAGGCTCCGGCTTGACGGCATGGGCAAGATCAGGAAACTTCATGGCATCCTGAACAAAAAAGACAGGAATATTGTTCCCAACCAGATCGTAAATACCTTCTGATGTATAGAATTTGACGGCAAAGCCACGCACATCTCGCGCCAGATCTCCTGAGCCTGAACTGCCAGCCACCGTGGAGAATCGAGCGAAGACATCCGTCTTCACAGCCGGGTCGCTCAGGAACGCGGCCTTGGTGATATCCGCCAGCGACTCGTAGAGCTCAAAGTAGCCATGGGCTCCGGATCCTCGTGCATGGACGACCCGCTCGGGGATGCGCTCGTGGTCAAAATGGGTGAGCTTCTCACGCAGGATAAAGTCTTCCAGCAGCGCCGGACCACGCACTCCGGCCAGGAGCGTGTTCTGATTGTCGGCAATCGGAATCCCGTGATTTGTTGTGATCGTGTCAGCCAGCACTTCGACGCTTTGATGGGTCTCAGCCGGCTGCGACAGATGGTTGGCGGGCGCGTCGCCTGGGATGGGGGCGTTGGACTTGGGATCCATTGTCTTCGAAGTGTGGGAGGAAAGATCTCGAACAAGGTCGCCACAATCCCGCCAGTCCGGGTGATCCCAGGACACGGTCTGATGACCTCAGGGTGGACGCATCCAGCAGGTGCATCCAGACATCACGTCAACGTGAGCTGAGCCAGCCAACACGTGAGGTGATACGGAAGAATCCGGGGAGTAATGGACTCCCCGGCATGGTCTTGGCCACAGATGATTAGGTACTACTGAACCTGATGGCGAATTATGAACTGGTCACGGGTTGACTGACGCCTGTCAGAATCCTGCTATGGAGACTGGTCCCTATGGGATCCCAACAGGTGCCGGCTGGCTGACTATTCGGTGGCGTCTTCAACCTTCCTGGCAGCCTTCTTGGCTTCGTCTTTCACTTTGGCGTCCGCCTTCATGGCATCGGCCTGAACTTGCTTGGCTTCTCCTTTGATTTGCTGGCCCTTGTCGCCGGTGATGGAGCCGACGGCGGACTGGATTTTGCCTTCAGCATCTTTGGCTGCGGCGTCGATTTTGTTGGACATGGTTCTCAGTGGTGTAGGGAGTGAAGCTGGGTTGATCGTCCATGCCATTGCAGGTTGCTGAGATAGCAATGAAGTCATCAGCGTTGCCTCAGACTTGACGGCGATGAGTTGAGCCTGAATGTCAAATCTCACGGTTCTTTCCCCGTGCAATGGCACTACTCAGTCCTACGCAGGAATCGGTGCAGAAGACGGCGGATCCCCCGTCAGCGGGGGATCCGGCCACGGCCATGACGGCAAACCTCAGCGCCCACGGCCCATGCGGAGATTGTTAAGAGTTGTGTGCATATGGGCATGGGTCATCTCAATGCAGCGCATCTGCTGTTATCGACTGCGGCTTCAATCAGAGCTCGCCGGAACTGACGCCTCCTCCCCCCCCCACCACCAGGCGAGCAGCGGGCTCGGCATCCCAGGAGTTCCTGCGAAACCGGCACCCGGCCCGTGGGCCTGATCGATCAGGCCTCCTTGGTCACCCCCTCGATCCGGTCCTCGATCTCCTGGTAGATCTCCTGCAGCTGGGCGATGTTCTCGTCGCTGGTCTCCCAGTAACCACGGCCGTTGACCTCCAGCAGGGTGCCGACGATGCGGCGAAAGCTGTGGGGGTTGAGGTCCATCAGCCGCTTGCGCATCTCCGGATCGTTGATGAAGGTCTCGTTGGCCTCCTCGTAGACGAAGTTGTCGACGGCGCCACTGGTGGCGCTCCAGCCCAGGGTGAAGTTGAGCCGCTTGGCCACCTCCCGCACCCCTTCGTAGCCGGAATCGAGCATGCCCTCGTACCACTTGGGGTTGAGCAGCTTGGTGCGGGAGTCGAGGCGGATGGTCTCGCTCAGGGAACGCACCTGGGCGTTGGCCGTGGTGGTATCAGCGATATAGCTGGTGGGGGCCTTGCCGTCGTCGCGCAGGCCGGCGATCAGCTTGGTGGGGTCGGAGTCGAAGTAGTGGCTCACGTCCGTGAGCGAGATCTCCGCCGAATCCAGGTTCTGGAAGGTCACATCGGCGGTCTTCATCGCCGACTCGAACACCTCACGGTTCTGGTTCATCTCGCCGGGGTTGTCGGCGTTGAAGGCAAACGTCTTGCGGGACAGATACATCTCCTGCAGCTCGCCCTCCTCCTCCCAGGTGCTGTTCTCCACCGCCAGGTTGACGTTGGAGCTGTAGCTGCCGCTGGCATTGGAGAACACCCGGGTGGCGGCGTCCCGCAGGGAAATGCCCTGCTCGGCCGCCTGCTCCTGACTGTGCTTGCGCACAAAATTCATCTCCAGGGGCTCATCGGCCTCGGCGGCCATCTTGACCCCCTGGTCGATCAGGGCCATCTGGTTGATGAACAGGTCGCGGAACACGCCCGAGCAGTTCACCACCACATCGATGCGGGGCCGGCCCAGCTCCTCGAGGGTGATGAGCTCCAGCTTGTTGACCCGGCCGAGGGAATCGGCCATGGGACGCACACCGATGAACCAGAGGATCTGGGCGAGGGACTCGCCGTAGGTCTTGATGTTGTCGGTGCCCCAGAGCACGCAGGCGATCGTTTCCGGCCAGGTGCCCTGCTCAGCCTTCTGGCGCTCGATCAGCCGATCGACCACCACCTTGGCGGCGGCGATGGCCGCCCGGGTGGGAATGGCCTGGGGGTCGAGGGCATGGATGTTCTTGCCGCTGGGCAGGACGCCGGGGTTGCGGATCGGGTCACCGCCGGGACCGGGCAGCACGTACTCGCCATCGAGGGCCCGCAGCAGGCTCTCCATCTCCATGTCGGCGCAGATCTGCTCCAGGCAGAAGCGCAGGTAGGCGAACTGGCGATCCAGCTCCGTGACATCCACATCGGCGAAGCCCGCCTGGCGGCAGGCGCTCAGCCAGGGGCTGGGGAGGCGGTAGCCGAAGCGCTCCAGCAGGTCGAAGAACCAGCCGAAATTGCGGCGCAGGGTGACGCGGCCATCGGCGCCGGTGACCTCCCGGACCATGGCGCCCACCGCCGAACGGCAGGCCTCGGTGATCACCCGGTTGAGCTCCACATCCGCCAGCACGCCTTCATCGTTGCCGCGGTACACCTCGGCGATGGTGCGGCCCAGGCTTTCCGCCAGCAGCCCCGGCAGGGAACGCAGGCCCTCCTCCTCCCGCTCCAGGGCGGCGATGCTCACCAGGGTGGCGACCGCCTCCTCGGCGGTGGGCGGCTTGCCAATCGTGTGCAGGCCGCAGGGCAGCAGCCGGCTCTCGATCTCCATCAGCTGGCGGTACACGGCCCCCACCACGCCATCCCGGCCGTCGAGGTCGAGGGCCGCCGCATCGGCATCCCCCTCGGGCAGGACCACGTCCTTGTCGAGGTTGCACTGGCGGGCGGTTTCGATGATCGCGTTGACGATCTGCACCCCCCTGGAGCTCTCCCGTAACTGCTGGTAGGACCCCACCAGCTCACCCAGCTCCTTGAGCCCCTTGTAGAGGCCGGCGTTCTCGGCCGGAGGGGTGAGGTAGCTGATGGTGGAGGCGTAGCCGCGCCGCTTGGCGATGGTGGCCTCCGACGGGTTGTTGGCGGCGTAGTAATAGAGGTTGGGCAGGGCACCGATGAGCGAATCGGGGTAGCAGGTTTCGCTCATGCCCATCTGCTTGCCCGGCATGAACTCCAGGGAGCCGTGGGTGCCGAAGTGGAGCACCGCATCGGCTCCCCAGACCTTCTCCAGGTAGGTGTAGTAGGCGGCGAAGCCGTGGTGGGGGCTGGCGCTGCGGGAATAGAGCAACCGCATCGGATCGCCCTCGTAACCGAAGGTGGGCTGCACCCCAACAAACACGTTGCCGAAGTGGCGGCCGTAGATGAGCAGGTTGGTGCCGTCGCTGTTGAGGCTGCCGGGGGGCTTGCCCCAGTTCTCTTCAAGCCGTTCGGAGTAGGGGGTGAGCCGTTCGTACTCCTCGACGCTCATGCGGTGGGCGATCGCCAGCTCAGGGGCCCCTTCCAGGGCTTCCGGATCGCTCAGCACCGCCTGCATCAGCTCCTTCGGGGTGCGGGGCATGGCGTCCACCGTGTAGCCCTTCGCCTTCATCTCCTCCAGCACGCGGAAGATGGAGCCGAACACGTCGAGGTAGGCGGCGGTGCCGACGTTGCCCTTGTCGGGGGGGAAGCTGAACACGGTGATCGCCAGCTTCTTCTCGGCCCGGGGCTTGATCCGCAGCGAGGCCCAGCGGATGGCCCGCTCGGCAATCGCATCCACCCGGTCCTGCAGGGTGTGGGCTTTGCCGGTGGCGTCGTCGCGGCCCGACAGCACGATCGGTTCGATGGCGCCGTCGAGCTCGGGGATGGCGATCTGCAGGGCCACCTGCACCGGGTGCAGCCCCAGGTCGCTCTCCTCCCATTCCTGGGTGGTCTGGAAGACCAGGGGCAGGGCCACCATGTAGGGCCGGTTGAGCCGCTTGAGGGTCTCGATCGCCTTGGGGTGGTCCTGGCGGGCCGGACCGCCCACCAGAGCGAAACCGGTGAGGCTCACGACCCCATCCACCAGGGGTTGGTCTGGCTGAAGCGGGTCGTAGAAAAAGGAGGAGACGGGCCGGGAGAAGTCGAGGCCGCCGCAGAACACAGGAATCACCGTGGCGCCCCGGTACTCCAGCTCCTGAATGATCGCCACGTAGTGGGCGTCGTCACCGGTGACGATGTGGCTGCGTTGCAGCACAAGGCCGATCACCGGGCCCCGGCGGGCCTGCTCGCTGAGATCGGCGCGGCTGGCGCTCCAGTTGAGGTACTCCTTGAGGTCCTCGAACATCCCCGGCGCCATCGGGTGCCAGATGCCCAGGTCCGGGAACACCACCGGGTCGGCCACCGTCAGCTGGGGCCGTCCCAGCTCCGCTTTGCCGAACACGTAGCGGTCGGCCAGCATCAACAGGAAGTTGCGCAGGTTGTCCGGCGTTCCCCCCAGCCAGTACTGGAAGCTGAGCATGAAGGAACGGGCGTCCTGGGCCTTCTCCACCGGCAGGTACTTGAGCACCGTCGGCAGGGTGTTCAGCAGCTTGAGCATGGCGTCCTGGAAGCCGGCGCCATTGGCCTCCTTGCGCTTGCGCATGAACTGGGCGATGGCGCTCTTGCTCTGGCCCAGCTGGGCCATCGAGAAGGTGCCCAGCTTGTTGAGGCGCATCACCTCCGGCATCGACGGGAACACCACCACCGCCTTGAGCCGGTCGCGGTGGGGGGCCACCGCCTCGACCACTTTCTGGGCCAGGTCCTCGATGAAGATCAACGAGGCGATGAAGACGTCGGCGGCGGCCACGTCGGCGCAGAAGTCGGCGTAGTTGGCCGGGTCGCGCAGCTCCTCGATCAGGTAGCCGCTGAGCTCCACCGCCAGGGGACCGTTCTGATCGTTGAGGCCGGTGGCGGCGGTGGTGAGGGCGTTCTGGTACTGCGGTTCGAGCACCACATAGACGGCCTTCATCACCACCCGGTCGTTGGCGCCAGTGGTGGGGGCAGGGCTGACCCGGCGGCTGGCGGAACGGACCTGCGTGAACATGCGGCGGATGCGTTGAGCAATGTGAAGCAGCCTACGGAGCTCCCGCCGGGGACGCGATCGGTTGCAGCGCAGCGTTACAGGCCAGCACCCCTGCCGGTGGGCCGCGCCACATAGGCTCGCCTGGAGTGCCAGCCGCCCATGACCGCGACCTCCCCGTCCCCAGCAGAGCCGGCGCCGATCCTGGTGGTGGTGGCCGGGGCCCTGGGCCGCATGGGGGCTGAAGTGATCAAGGCTGTGGTGGCGGCCCCCGACTGCAGCCTGGTGGGAGCCGTCGACACCACCCCCGGCCACGAAGGCGAGGATGTGGGACTGGCCCTGGGTCTCGGCGAGCTGGAGGTGGCGCTGAGCGCCGATTTCGAAGGCACCCTCTGCCAGGCGAGCCAGTCGGTGCGGCGGGCCGGACCGGGCCGCGGCGCCGTGCTGGTCGATTTCACCCACCCCAGCGTCGTCTTCGAGCACTGCCGCGGCGCCTTCGCCTACGGCGTCCATCCGGTGATCGGCACCACCGGGCTGCGTCCCGACCAGCTGGCGGATCTGGCCGCGTTCGCCGACAAGGCTTCGATGGGGGGCGCTGTGGTGCCCAACTTCTGCGTGGGGATGGTGCTGCTGCAGCAGGCGGCGGCGGCGGCGGCCCGCTTCTACGACTACGCCGAGCTCACCGAGCTGCACCACAACCGCAAGGCCGATGCCCCCAGCGGCACCTGCCTCAAGACCGCCGAACTCATGGAGGAACTGGGCAAACCGTTCAATCCCCCCCAGGTGGAGGAGCACGAGAGCCTGGCCGGCTGCCGGGGCGGGCTGCGGGAGAGTGGCCTGCGGCTGCATTCGGTGCGGCTGCCGGGGCTGGTGGCCCACCAGGAGGTGATGTTCGGCTCCCCCGGCGAGACCTACACCCTGCGCCACGACACGATCGACCGCAGTGCCTACATGCCCGGGGTGCTGCTCACGGTCCGAAAGGTGCGCAGCCTGGGGGGACTGGTCTATGGACTGGAGAGGCTCCTGTGAGCTGCCCCCCCAAGAGTCGATGCTGATCCCCCTCAAACCCGGCGAACTGGTCCGCCTGATCCCTGCGGTGGCCACGGGCTCGCAGTTCAGCGCCAGCAGTGGCGATCCGCGCAAACTGCTGCAGCGGGTGCTGATTTCGGTGATCGGCGGGGTGATCGCGCTGCTGATCAGTCAGGTGCTGCTGTTCCGCAGCCAGGCCGGTCCGGTGTTCCTGGTGGTGGGCTTCGTCTTTCTCCTCTATGTGCTGTGGGGGCCGATCCTGGAAGCGGGCCGCCGCAACGCGCTGCTGCGGCGCTACCCGGCGGCCGCGATCTTCGAGGGGGTGGTGGCTGACCTGTTCCGGCGTGAGGTGGTGGAGAACCGGCGGGAGCAGGCCAACCGCGAGGGACGGCTCGAGCTGGTGGAGAACCGGCGCACCTGGCTGTGCCTGGAGCTGGAGGACGAGGACGGCTACCTGGGCCAGATCCGCTTCCCCCTGGAGAAGAAGCATGAGCTGATCCGGCCGGGGATGGTGATCCGCTGCCTGGTGCTGAGCGAGCGCAAGGACTTTTCCCGCATCGGCGCCCTCTCCGATGGCTGGCTGCCCCAGCTGAAGCAGTGGGTGGGGGAGTACCCCTACCTGCTGCGGCCGGCCTTCGAGGAGCTCTGCCTGCGGCGCCTGGGGTGAGGGAAGCTGGACGGATCCGAAACAATGCGTTACAATTCCCGTAACACTTCTCAAGGAGTCCTCCCATGACCGCCGCCACCCCCACCGCTCCCACCGCCCTCGATCGTTCCGCCATCCGCGGCGCCACTGTGACCACCGAAGACGGCGGTCGCCTCAACGCCTTCGCCACCGAGCCCCGCATGGAAGTGGTGAGCGCCGAGAGCGGCTGGGGCTTCCACGAGCGCGCCGAGAAGCTCAACGGCCGCATGGCCATGCTGGGCTTCATCGCCCTGCTGGCCACCGAATTCGCCCTGGGCGGCGAAGCGTTCACCCGCGGCCTGCTCGGCATCGGCTGATTACGGCTGACCCCATCGCCGCAGCAGACTTTCTGTTGCGGCTTTTTTGTGGCCATGCGCCCTTCGCTCCACGCCCGGATCAACGGAGCCGGCCCCACCGGCGCCCTGACGGCCCTGGCCCTGGCGCAGGCCGGCTGGCAGGTCACCCTCCACGATCCCCTCGGACCTGAGGCGCTGCAGGACCGGGAGCGGGCCTACGCCTTCACCCATTCCAGCCGCAGCCTGCTGGAGCGGCTGGGCCTCTGGGGCGAGCTGGAGCACCAGCTGGTTCCCTTCCGCCGCCTGCGGCTGCAGGACGTGGCGACCGAACGTCGCGTCAGCTTCGCTCCCTCCGACCTGGAGCATGGCGGCGCGGTGGGATGGATCGGCTCGCACCGGCCCCTGATGGCGCTGCTTTTGCGGCGCCTGGGCCAGCACCCCACCATTGCGCTGGCGCTGGGGACAGCGGCACCGGTTGCTGCCTGCGAACCCGACCTGCTGGTGGCCGCCGACGGACCCGACTCCCCCACCCGGCGGGCCCTGGGCATCGGTCAGTGGAGCCACCGCTACGCCCAGGCCTGCCTCACCGTGCAGGTGGAGATGGGCGGCGGTGCCGACGACGAAGCCTGGGAACTGCTGCGCCCGGAAGGGCCCTTTGCGGTGCTTCCCCTCGGCGAGCGTCGCTTCCAGCTGGTCTGGAGCGCGCCCACGGCCCGCTGCCAGCAGCTGGAAGCCCTGGGCGGCCCCGCCTTCCTGGACCGGCTGGCGGGGGCCCTGCCGGACCAACTCCAGCCCGAGGCCCTGCTGGTCCAGCCCCGCCGATTTCCGGTGGCTCTGCAGCTGGCCCACCGCCTGCATCGCGGCCGCACGGTGCTGGTGGGGGAAAGCGCCCACCGCTGCCATCCGGTGGGCGGGCAAGGGTTGAATCTCTGCTGGCGGGATGTGGCGGTGCTGCACCAGCTCGCCGCACAGGCCGCCCAGGGAACGCTGTCCCCGCGTCGGCTGGCGGCGGCTTACGGGCGTCGCCGCTGGCCCGATCTGCTGCTCACCCTGTTGGCGACCGACCTGCTGGTGCGACTCTTCTCCAACCGTCAGCCCCTGTTGCTGCCCCTGCGCGGTTTGGCCTTCGGGGTCCTGTCGCGGTTCGGCTGGAGCCGGGCCCTGGCCCTGCGGGTCATGACCCAGGGCCCTTGCCGACTGCGTCAGACGCTCCCAGCATGGGGAAATGGTGATCAGCAGCTCTCCCCAGCCCCTGCCCTCTCCGGCCATGGTGCGCTTCCTGCGCCATCAGCTCGGCCTGAGTGAGAACGCCCTGCAGCTGGGCATCAAACAGTCCCAGCTGGAGCAGGCGCCGCTGCCGGCGGTGCTCTGGCGATTCGGCCTGATCAGCCTCGAGCAGTTCGACACCGTCCTCACCTGGCAGGACCAGCAGGGCTGAGGCTCAGCTGTAGATGATCAGCGACTCGATCGGCTGCTCCTGCGGCAGCCGGCTGCGGCCCTCCAGGGCCGCCAGTTCGGCCAGAAAGCCGAAGCCGCACAGCTCCCCACCGGCCTTGAGCACCAGCTCGGTGCAGGCCGCAGCGGTGCCGCCGGTCGCCAGCAGGTCATCGACGATCAGGACCCGCGAGCCATCGCCGAGGGCATCGCTGTGGATCTCCAGCCGGTCGGTGCCGTACTCGAGGCTGTAGTCCACCCCGATCACCGCGCCGGGAAGCTTGCCGGGCTTACGCACCGGCACGAAGCCGACGCCGACGACGGTGGCCAGGGCGGTGCCGACGATGAAACCGCGGGATTCGATGCCCACGATCAGGTCCGGCTGCACCCGCTCACAGAGCAGACCCAGCAGGCGGATGGCCTCGCCCCAGCCGTCGGGATCCCGCATCAGGGGAGTGAGGTCACGGAAGAGGATGCCCGGCTTCGGAAAGTCGGGAATGTCCCGGACCCAGGTGCGCAGATCGATCGATGAAGGGCTGCTGGGCATCGTGCTGGTGAAGGGACCGGTACCGGCGACGTGACGGATGGACGGCGCCGCTGGCATCATCGCAGTCATGGCCAAGGACACTTCGGAAGCGGCAAACCCGGACCGCCCCTCCCGCCCCCTGCCCCGCAGGGGACTGGAGCGGCTTGATCTGATGCTGCTCTGCATGGAGGCGCTCGACCTCAACGGCGGCGAGGCGATGGTCTGGATGAGCGAGCAGCTGGGCTATGGCGGGCTCTTCCCCAACCGGGTGGAGCTTTGGAAGCGGCGCTGCCACAACCCCCTGCGGCGCACCTGCCGGCGCGGCGAGGTTCCCGTCGACGAAACCGATGCCCTGATCCGCATTCTCTGCGTGATGGCCGATCGCCTCTACCCGATGCTCCGCTCGCTGCTCTCCAGCAGCGAGCCGGAGGCGGTGGCCAGCGAGCGCTGGGCGCTGTTCCAGGGGCGTCTGCTGGAACTGGTGCAGGAACGCATGAATCCCCGCCGCAGCGGGGTGCAGAAATTGCTCGATCCCACCGATGGGGCCGCCCAGCGGCTGCAGCTGGTCCAGGGCCTCAGCCTCTGCGCCGGCCACGGCGGTTTCGAGCGCATCAAGGCCAGCCTGATGGACGCGGTGGCCTGAGCCCGTCCCTGACACCCCCATGGTTCAGAGTTCCGTGATGAAGCAGAGCCTCGTCTTCGATCAGCTCAGCTGCCGCCTGCAGGTGGAAGGGCTCCCCGACGTCTCCATCGGCCAGAGCGGTGTGGCCCTTGGCATCATCACCGGCTGGAGCCTGCAGTGGGTGGGCCGGCCCCTGCTGGAGGGGCGGCGTGAGCATCTGCAGGCGCTGATGCAGGTGGTGCTGCCCTACGCCCGCCACCTGATCAGCGGGGTGCGCCGCGATTTCAGCATCGCGGGCGAACCCGTCGACATCGGCCCCCACCCCGAGGGTGGCCACCGGTTGCTGTTGCGCAGCAGCCAACCCGACACCCCACCCCTGGAGATGCATCTCGATGATGCGGAACTGGCGGATCTGGTGCGGGTGCTGGATCTGTTGCGCCTCGATTCCCGCATCCAGCTCACCCTGGATCTTCCTGAGCCGGAGCCCCTCGGTCCCAGGGAACTGCTGGAGCGGATCCCCCTGCATCGCCGGCTGACGGCCCCCCTGGGCGGGGCGGCGGCCCTGGCCGTCTCTGCAGCCCTGGTGGTGCTGCTGCCCCTCCCCGCCGTGCCGCCGGCGCCATCGCCCCAGGCCCCAGCCCCCCAGGCCGCTCCGGAAGCCCCGCGCCCATGAGCAGCCGCTCCGCGTCCTGTTGACTTCGGCCCCGCTCTGGTCACACTGGGGACGACATCCTTTCTTTTCCACTGCCGTGCCATGGGCATGACCTGGTCGGAACTGCGCCGCCGGGTTGCACGGCTGGGAGCGGCACTGGATGTGGTGGTGCGCAGTGATCCGGAGGTCTGTGGCCTGAGTGGTTCCCAGTTCCACCTCACACTCCACCATGGCGGGCAAGGTGACTGCACGGTCAACGACCTGTCCCTGATCGATTGCCCCAACGAGCTGGTGCTGATGGAATTCGAGCGGTGGATGCGGGGTGCCGGCTATCCGCTGGAGCTCTGACCCCCCAGCCATGCCCCACACCCCCTACCCGCTGCATCTGCCGACACCGAGGGGACCGACGCCGGGAAAGGGTCTGCAGCTGCGCACTCGCCGCCGCCGTCCATCCTCCCGATGGCGCCAGGTGCTGGCGGGCCTGCTGCTGATCGTGGCGGGCGCGCTGATCCTCGTGGGGCTGATGCAGTTGCCGGAGCGGCTCGATGCCCTGCTCCTGGTCAGCAATGCCATCGCCAACCTGATCAGCGGGCTGAGCCGGCTCAGCATGGGGATTCTGCAGCTGGGCAGCGTCATCGTGGTGGCCCTGCTGGCCCTGATGGCCCTGCTGCTGCTGGTGGGCGGCGGCGTCCGGCTGGTGCGGGGCCTCACCGCCCGGCCGCGACGCCCCTCCTGACGCGGCCGCAGGCTCAGGGGTGCAGCTGCTGAAACCAGAACCCGGCCAGCTGCCACGACGACAACAGGAAGATTGCCAGGATCAGCCAGTTGACCCAGGCGGGCCGTTCGCGGTTCTCGAACATGGCGGCAGGGGAGTCGCGTCCTTCCCGCCGATCCTGCCAGTGCGGCCGCCCCAACGGCCGCTTCGTGACGGGCGGTGGCACCGAAGGGATGTCAACGTCCCGTTTCCGCATGGCTCCCGGCACCGCCTCCGGCGCCCTTCTCTCCTGTCTGGGCTTTCCCGGCTGGGGGGGATTGCACCTGGTTCTCCCCAGCAGGGGCGATCCCTCCGCCCTGGCCCGGCGCCTGCAGCTCTCACTGGCCGAGCCCGGGGCAACGGACCAGAACGCCTGGGGCCAGGGGATCCCCGCCGGCCAGGTGCTGCCGGCCCTGCTGCGCCGCCATCGCGATCTGGAGCCTCTGCATCCTGACCACTGGCCCTGGGCCAGGGGGACCGCCATGGCCTGGCCCCCGAACTGGGGCCATCGTTACCTGCTGATCTGCCGCTGGGGAGCCGTCGATTCGCTGCGCCTTTCCGCCTGGCGACACCGGGGCAGCGGGGGCTGGGTCCGGCTCTGTGAACCCATCCCGCTGCCCTGTTTCCAGGAACGCTTCGCGGGGAATCAGGAGATGACCAAAGCCACGCCCAGTCCCACCACCATCAAGGCGATGGCGCCCACGGCCCAGTAGGCATGGCTCTGGGCGTCTGCCCTGGTCTCACCGATCACCATCGTGCCTTCGTCGGCGTAGAGGTTGTCGTGGTTCTCGAGGTCGTGGGTATGCATGGGGCCTCCATCAAGCTCGTTGGACCTTTCAACCGTAGGGGCGTCCGGCGGCCTGGTCCGCCGGCGCGACGAACCGACATCCCCGTCCGTGGACGGGCCTTCGACAGCGGCCAATAATGCGTAGGTCTGCAGATGCCCGTGCCTCCCTGGCTCCTGATCCTCATCACCCTTCTGGTGGTGACACTGGTGATCAACCCCTCGGAGCGGGATTTCTCCTGGTATCGCACCCTCAAGCGGCCGGATTGGATCAGCATGCAGCCCTGGATCCCGGCCGCCTGGTTCGTGATCAACGTCAGCTTTTACTTTTCGGCGCTCTCCTTCTGGCGCAAGAACGGCGATTGGCGTTGGATTGGCGCCTACGCGGCCCTGATGGTGCTGCTGCGGATCGATCACCTGGTGATCTGCCGGCTGCGCAGGCTCAGCGCCGGTCTTCCCTTCTGGCTGCTGAGCTGGGTGGCCACGCTGGTCCTGGCCCTGGTCGTGCGGCCCGCTTCGCCCCTGGCGGCGGGGCTGTTGGTGCCTGTGCTGGTGTGGACGCCGGTGGAAGCCCTCGTCAACCTGCAGATGGTTGGATTGAACCGCAAGGAACACCGGAGCGGCCGTGGACCCAATGATCGCCGCCCTGCTCGATCCCGCCGCCTATGACCATCCGGTCGAGCGGGTCGACTGCCTGGAAACCCACATTTCCTGGGTCCTGCTCACCGGGACCTTCGCCTACAAGATCAAGAAGCCGGTGAATCTGGGCTTCGTCGATTTTTCGACGCCGGAGCGGCGGCGCTGGTTCTGCCAGGAGGAGCTCCGGCTCAATCGGCGCCTGGCTCCGGACCTCTACCTCGGTCTCAGCCCCATCCATGGCCCACCCGAGCAGGCCGCGTTTCACGGCTCCGGGCCCACCGTTGAACTGGCCGTGCGCATGCGCCAGTTTCCCCAGAGCGCCCTGCTGGGAGCCGTGCTCAAGCGCCATGGCCTCAGCGAGGCCCAGCTCGAAGGGCTGGCGGATGATCTGGCCGCCTTCCATGCCGCGGCCGCGGTCGCCGGCCCGGACGATCCCTATGGGACACCAGAGCTGGTGAAGGCGCCGGCCGTGGCCAACCTGGAGGTGCTGGAGACCTGCGGCTCGGTGCCAGAACGGGACGTCGCCGCCCTGCGGCACTGGACCGAGGATCAGTACGAGCGACTGCGGCCGCGCTTCGCCGGGCGCCGAAGCGACGGCCGCATCCGCGAGTGCCATGGCGATCTGCACCTCGGCAACATGCTGCTGGAGGGGGAGCGCCTTCGGGTCTTCGACTGCCTGGAATTCAGTCCGGAGTTGCGCTGGATCGACGTGATCAGCGACCTGGCCTTCCTGGTGATGGACCTGGAACACCGCAACGGAGCCGATCTCGGGGCGGTGCTGCTCAACCGCTGGCTGGGTCACTGCGGCGACTACGCAGGCCTGCTCACCTGGAACTGGTACCGGGTGTACCGGTCGCTGGTGCGGGCCAAGGTCTGCGCCCTGCGCCTCGGCCAGCAGACCCTCGACGCCGATGCGTCACGTCTGCTGCAACAGGACCTGGAGCGCTATCTGCTTGGCGCCAGCCGTGCCACCGCCACCCCGGCCCCGGCCCTGGTGATCACCCACGGGGTCTCCGGCAGCGGCAAGAGCCACCGGGCTCACCAGCTCTGCCGGCGGCAGGGCTGGATCCAGCTGCGTTCCGACGTGGAGCGCAAGCGCCTCTTCGGCACCTGGGGCCAGGGCCCAGTCCCACCGCTCCTTGGCGACCCCTACCGGCCGGAGGTGAGCGCCATGCTCTACGAGCAGCACCTGCCCGAGCAGGCGGAGCGAATCCTCGCGGCAGGGCTGTCGGTGGTGGTGGATGCCACCTTCCTGCACCGCGATCAGCGGCTGCGGATGGAAGCTCTGGCCCGCCGCCGCGGGGTCCCGTTCCTGATCCTGGCCTGTGTCAGTACCCAGGAGCAGGCCCGGCGGCGGCTGCTGGAACGACAGGCGCGTGGCGGCGACCCCTCCGATGCGGACGGGGCCGTGCTGGAGGCCCAGTTCAGGGCCGTGGAGCCGCTTGACGCGCACGAACGGGCCCATGGCCTGGAGGTTGGAGCGCAGCTCACGCCCCGGGACCTCATCGCTGCCGTGGCGGAGCGGCTGGCGGGGCCATGCCAGCCGCCTTGCTGAGGCCTAGAACCACTCGGCGACCGAGGCTTCGCGGCTGTTGACGTTCGCTTCCGGCGTGGAGCGGCGGAACTCCATGGTGATGCTGCGCTTCTGCTCCCCATCGGCGGCCACGGCCTCGATCGGATAGAGCTGCTGGCCATCACGGAAGGGGACCTGCACCCGGAAGGTGCCATCGGCCGAAAGGGGCACCTCTTCCCCGCCGATGCTGAGGCGGGCGGCCGGATCGGTGGCGCCATAGACAATCAGCTCGGCATCGGCCACCAGCCAGAAGGAGCGCTGACGGGAGCCCACCCCGCCCATGCCGGAGGCGCTGCGGCCCGAGGCCCAGGGGCCGGCGCCGGAGGCGGAGAACGCACCGCCGCCCTCGAGGCCAGCGGCGGCATCGATCTCGTGGAAGGCCTCGGAGCCGCGGCCCAGGCGGCGCCACTGGCTGGTGGCGCTTTGGTAGAGCCGCTCATGCAGGCCGGAATCGACGGCCTCGACGGGGGTGGGCAGGCTGGTGCTGCCGGAGGAGGGGAAGGCGTCGAGGGAGAAGGGAACGAACTGATCGAGGATCTGCTCGGAGGGATGCAGCGACGGCACCCGGGCGACCGAGGAATAGGCCAGGGAGATCCACCCCCCGCCGGCGCCTTTGCGGTAGCCGAGCTCGACCCGGTAGTCGCGGTCGGAGAGGGGAACGGGGAGGTACCACTCGGTGGCATGGCTGTCGACCACCACCTCCTGGAGGGTGTGGGGATGGGCGGAACCACCGGCCAGGCCGGTGACGTCGGCGACGCGCAGGCAGAGCTGGGAGGCTCCGGCATGGAGGGCGCCTGTGCGGTCGTCCTCGGAGATGTCCCAGAAGACGTAGGCCCACTGGGGATCGCGGGGCAGGAAGACGACGCGGGTCTCGGCGGCGGGACGGGGGGCCGGGGCCATCTCCGCCTCCAGCGCCGCCACCGTCCGTCCGGCCTGCACTGGTGTCTCCGGCGGAACCGCTCCGGCCTCGCCCGAGCGATCGGCGATGGCCTCAGCCAGGCCATCCCTGTCCTGGGCGCTGTAGCGCTGGATGCCCAGGGTTCTGGCCAGCTCGCGCAACTGGCGCATGCTGAGGTCGGCCAGGTTCGCGAACGGGTTGGTCCTGGCCATGGTATTTCAAGAATCGTTACATCCCATGATCGCCGATGGGATCAGGCTGGGATCGCATCTGTCAGCGGATGGCGACAGCCCCGAAGCGGCCGGGATCACCGTGCCGCAGCGGCACCGGGCCCTGCGTGAGGTCGGCGCCACGGCGCTCCGGCGGCCGGCTCGGGCGCTCCGGAACGCTGGCCAGCAACGCCGACACCGTGAGCAAGGAACCCAGCATCAGCCAGAGGCCCCAGCGACGGGGCAGGGCCAGGGCATGGCCGCGCCCCTGCCCCCGGCGGCGCGTGCCGCTGGCGATCCCACGGGCCCTGCCGATCCCCAGCGGCTCGCCACAGCGGGCACAGACCATGCGACCCGCCAGGCTGCGGTCGGCGCGCACGGCCCAACTGCCGCACTTCGGACAGCCCATCCCTCTCCCGATCCAGCACGACTCCATGGTGGCGGAACGGGCTAGAGCAGTGCCGGATCGGCGCCGGCCGGCCGCTCCGGCGGCAGGAGATCAGCCATCAGACGGAAGTCCTCGAACGCGAAACCCGGCCCCACGCAGCAGTGCAGCAGGCTCCATCGCCCCCGGCTGCGGGCCGCCTGCCACCAACCCGCCGGCACGACCTGCAGGGGGCTCGGCTCCGTGCCGCCGCTCGCCTCACCGGCGAGGGGACCGAGCACCAGCCGTTCGGCCGTGCCTCCCTGCGGTGGCAGCCGCCAGAGGTCGAGGGGGTCACCGCCGGCGTGGTGCCACACCTCATCGGCCCCCTCAACCCGGTGCCAGCGGCTGCGCTGCCCCTCCGTCAGCAGGAAAACGATCACCGTGAGTCCGGCGCGTTGCCGCCCGTCCTCGCTGCGCTGCACCTGGCCGGCGGAGCGGTGCAGCTCCCGGTACCAGCCCCCCTCCGGGTGGGGCTGCAGGGCGAAGCGGGCGATCAACGCCTCCGGACTGGAAGCCATGGCCTGACGGCAGGGGGTCGCCGCCGATGATCCCGCGGCAGGGGCCACCCGGAGTAGAACATCTGTACTGTCATGGGCCGATGCTGTCCCTCCCTCCCCAGGTGCCGCTGCCCCCACGGCAGGGAGCCGCGGCGCTCCTCTGTCTTCTGGCCACCGAAGCCGTCAGCGCCGGCTTCCCCAGCCCCGCCGACGACTACGTGGAGGGCCGCATCGATCTCAACGTGGAACTGATCCCCCGTCCGCTGTCCACCTTCTTCATGCGCGTCAGCGGCGATGCCATGCGGGGGGACGGCATCGTCGACGGCGACCTGCTGGTGATCGACCGCAGCGTCGATCCCCGTCCCGGCATGGTGGTGGTGGCGGTGCATGCCGGCGCCTTCCTGCTGCGGCGCCTGGCCCGCCGCGGCACCGGCCTGTGGCTGGTGGCCAGCGACGGCACCAGTCCGCCCCTGGTGCTCCTCAGCGACGACGGCAGCAGGGACAGCGGCGATGGTGGTGGCGCAGATCTCTGGGGTGTCGTGATCCACGCCGTGCATCACCTGGCGGGCGCCCCCTCCAGGCGGCGCTGATCGGGCTCAGGGATCGGCGCGGTGGGGCAGGGCGCGCGCGTCGCTGGGAAGGGCGGGAGGCGTCATCAGCAGGCCGCGCCGGCGCAGCTCACGCCGGAATTCACCGGCCAGCCCATCCGCCATCCAGAGCTTGCGCAGATGGCCGAAGATCACCATGCAACGCAGGGCGATGGTGACGCAGACGAGCACCTGCAGGCAGAGTTTCAGCACGGTGGGAGCAGCTGCGGCGCTGTGCTGGACCCAGCCTAGGGGCGTTGGCGGCGAGCGGCCGCCGCGGGCCGGCGGGAAAACGCCGTCCAGGCGTCATGCTGGGGGCGATGAGCGGCAACGCCGCCCCAGCCTGCTTCGATGATCGAGCCCCTGCCGGAGCTGAGCACCGCCGAACTGGAAACCTTGCTGGCCGCCCTCGATCCGTTGCTGGATGGCTTCGGCGAAGGGGGCTCCTGCCTGGACGATGCCAGCGCCTTCCTGGAACGGCTGGGCATCGGCCAGAGCGATGGCGCGGAGACGACCTCGCCGCTGCTCCAGTGGCTGGAAAGCTGGCGGGCCGCCGGCGGCAACCGGACGACCCTGCGGCTGATGGTGCAGACCCTGCTGACGGGACGGCAGGAGGAGCCGGCGGACTGATCCGGCCTGGGTCAGGGGCGCCAGAGGGCGTCGGCCATGCGGGCCGTCTGGACGATCGGCCCGACATCGTGCACCCGCAGCACGTCGGCACCGGCGGCGATGGCCTGGCCGCAGACCGCCGCGGTGCCCCACAGGCGGGCCCGGGGGCGGGGCTCGGCCAGCACCTCGCCGATGAAGCGCTTGCGGGAGGGCCCCACCAGCAGGGGGAAGCCCTCGGCCCGCAGCAGGGCCAGCCCCCGCAGCAGGCTGAGGTTGTGGGCGGTGGTCTTGGCGAAACCCAGCCCGGGATCCCAGAGGATCCGCTCCGGACGCACCCCTGCCGCCAGGGCCCGGTCGGTGGCGCGCAGCATCTCATCACGCACCTCCACCACCACGTCGCCGTAGCGGGCCAGGGCGTCCATGGTGCGGCTGTCGCCGCGGCTGTGCATCAGCACGCAGGGGCAGTCGGCGGCCGCCACGACCGTCAGCAGGGCGGGATCACGGCGGCCGGCGCTGACATCATTGATCCAGTGGGCGCCGGCCGCCAGGGCCGCTTCGGCCACCGGGGCGAGGAAGGTGTCGATCGAGAGCAGGGGACCGCCGGCCGCCGGTGGGGGCAGGGCCGCCAGGATCCGCCCCAGGCCAGGCAGCACCCGGGCGATCTCCACGTCGGCACCGACCTCGGGGGCCCCGGGCCGGGTGCTCTGCCCCCCGAGGTCGAGCAGGTCGGCCCCCTGGCCATGCAGCAGCCGGGCCCGCCGCACAGCCGCCTCGGGGGCCTCGTAACGGCCACCGTCGCTGAAGGAATCGGGGGTGAGGTTGAGAACCCCCATCACGAGGGTGCGATCCCCCCAACGGAAACCGGGCGGTGTGGCGACAGGCGGGGCGACGCCCACGGGGTTCAGAGCGGGAGCAGGCAGCTCAGACGGGCACCGGCACCTGGTAGTTGGCGATGCGGGCGAAGCTGACCGGATCGAGGGAGGCACCTCCCACCAGCACGCCGTCGATGTCGCTCTGGGCCATCAGCATGTCGATGGTGGCAGGGTTGACCGAACCGCCGTACTGCACCACCACCTCCGGGTGGCCCACCCAGCCGCGGATCAGGCCACAGATGCGGTTGGCCTCCTCGGCGGCGCAGGTCTTGCCGGTACCGATCGCCCAGATGGGCTCATAGGCCACGATCAGGCGCAGGGGATCAACGCCCTCCAGCCCCTGCTCCACCTGGCGGTGGATCACCCGCTCGGTTTCACGGGCTTCGCGCTGGTCGTCGCTCTCGCCCACGCACAGGATCGGAATCAGCCCTGTCTTCTGGGCCGTGCGGGCCCGGAGGTTGATCTGCTCGTCGGTTTCGCTGAAGTACTTGCGCGGCTCGCTGTGGCCCACGATCGCGTGGGTGACCCCATGCTCCAGCAGCATCGGGGCGGAGATCATGCCGGTGTAGGCGCCGCTCTCCTCCCAGTGGACGTTCTGGCCGGCGATGGCGACGCCGGCGCCGGCCAGGTGCCGGCAGAGGGTGGGGATGGCCGTGAACGGAGGGGCCAGCACCACCTCACGGTCATCGGGCAGATCGGCGATCAGGGGCCGGAAGCTGGACGCAAACGCCCGCGTCTGGGCGCAGGTCATGTGCATCTTCCAGTTGCCTGCGATGACGGCCTTGCGCACGTGGTCTCCCGGCAGCGACATTCGAGGCAGGTTAAGGCGTGATGCCGCCATCGCCCCCACGGCCCAGGCGAGGGGAGAGCATCAGCACCTCATGGCCGTCGATGGCCACCGCGTCGCCAGGGGCCAGCTGGCGGCCGCGCCGGGTCTCGATCGAGCCGTTCACGGTCACATCGCCGCGCTGGATGCGTTGCTTGGCCTCGCCGCCGGTGCCGACAAGGCCCTGCCATTTGAGGAACTGATCCAGCTTCACCGTCTGGGGACGCCCGAAGAGCGCTGATAGGGTTCGTCGATGCTTGCACCCTCGCCGGCCGGCTTCCGCAGGCTCTGGCCGCTGCTGAAGCCCCATCGGCGACCCCTGCTGCTCGGGGGGTTATGCATGCTCGTGTTCGTGGGCTGCTGGCCCCTGCTGGCCTGGCTGGCGGGCCAGCTGATCCCAGCGATCGGTGCCGGCGATTTCACCAAGGTGCTGCGCAGCGTGGCCGCCGCCCTGGCGGTGTTCCTGGTGCAGAAGATCGCCCAGTTCGGGCAGGACACCCTGCTGGCGGGTCCGGCCCTGCGGGTGAGCCAGGAGCTGCGTCGGCAGCTGTTCGCCCGCCTGCAGCGGCTTGATTTCGGCGCCCTCGAGAAACTCTCCGCCGGCGACCTCACCTACCGGCTCACCGAAGACGCCGACCGGGTGGGGGAGGTGATCTACAAGACGATCCAGGACACCACCCCCAGTGCCCTGCAGCTGGTGGTGGTGCTGGGCTACATGATCTGGCTCGACTGGCCTCTGGCCCTGGCCACCCTGCTGCTGGCGCCGCTGGTGGCCTTGATGGTGAGCGCCTTCGGGGCCCGGGTGATGAACGCCGCCGAGCGCAGCCAGAAGCAGGTCAGCGAGCTGGCGGCCCTTCTGGGTGAAGCGATCGGCGGTCTGCCCCTGGTGCGGGCCTTCGCCGCAGAACCCTGGCTGCAGCAGCGCTTCGACACCGAGATCGACCTGCACCGTCGCGCCAAGTACCGCACGTTGGAATTGCTGGCCCTGCAGCATCCGGTGGTGGGCTTCATCGAAGCGGCGGGCATCCTCTCGGTGCTGCTGATCGGGGCGGCGCGGATCAAGGCCGGCGGCCTCGACAGCCAGGGATTCAGCAGCTACGTGGCCGCTCTGCTGATGCTGATCGATCCGATCTCCCACCTCACCACCAATTTCAACGAGTTCCAGCAGGGCCAGGCCTCGCTGAAGCGACTGCGGGCGATCGAGAACGAGCCGGTGGAACCGCCCGACCACCCCGACGCCAGGCCCCTGGGGAGCGTCTCCGGGGAACTGCGGCTGGACGGGGTGAGCTTCAGCTACGGGGGCGGCAGCCCGGTGCTGCGCCAGCTCGATCTCCACGTCCTTCCAGGCCAGGTGGTGGCCCTGGTGGGACCCTCCGGCGCCGGCAAGAGCACCCTGTTCTCGCTGCTGCTGCGCTTCAACACCGCCCAGAGCGGCCGGGTGCTGCTCGATGGCCAGAACCTGGCCGACCTGCGGGCCCGGGACCTGCGCCGCGCCGTGGCCCTGGTACCCCAGCAGAGCAGCGTCTTTTCGGGCACGGTGGCCGAGGCGATCGCCTTCGGACGCCCCGCCAGCAGCGAACAGATCCGCCAGGCCGCGCGGCTGGCCAATGCGGCGGCCTTCATCGAAAGCCTCCCCGGCGGCTACGACAGCCGCCTCGAGGAGCGGGGCAGCAACTTCTCCGGCGGCCAGCTGCAGCGGCTGGCCATCGCCCGGGCCGTTCTGGGCAATCCGGCGGTGATGCTCCTGGACGAAGCCACCAGCGCCCTGGATGCGGAGGCCGAAGAGGCCGTGCAGCAGGGACTGCAGCAGGCCATGGCCGGTCGCACCGTGCTGGTGATCGCCCACCGGCTGGCCACCGTGCAGGAGGCCGATCTGATCGTGGTGCTCGACGGCGGCCGCATCGTCCAGCAGGGCAGCCACGACGAACTCATGGCCAGCGGCGGCCGCTACCGGGAGCTGTGCGAACGCCAGTTCATCCGCCTGGAGGCCTGAGTCCGCCACCTAGGCTCACTCCCACTTGCGCCTTTCCCCCTTGGAAACACCCAGCCAGCAACCGCCCGTGCTGACCTTCGAGGGCCTGCGCTACGACCTCAACGGCCTGCCGGAGGACGTCAAGGAGCTGGTACGCGGGATGCAGGTGGCCGATGCCCAGCTGCGCATGCACGAAGACACCCTCAAGGTGCTGGCCGTGGGCCGTCAGGCGATGGCCAGCCAACTCAACGACAAGCTGAAAACCATCGAACCGCTGCCCTGAGCCCAGGGGGAGGCCGGCCTCAGCCCACCACCTCCGTGGCCTGCTGGAGCAGCTCCTCCGGCAGGGTCACACCGATGGCGGCCGCCGTGGCCCGGTTCACAAGCAGTTCGGTTTTGGTGAGGGGCTGGAAGGCGATCGCGGCGGGGGATTCCCCCTTGAGCACGCGCACCGCCAGCTTGCCGGCGTCGTAGCCGTCGTCGAAGTAGGCCCAGCCGATGGTGGCCAGGCAGCCCGGCATCTTGATGTCATCGGCATCCACCGAATACACCGGGATTTTCTTCTCGAGCCCCACCTTGGCAATCGATCCGAATCCCTGGATGGTGGCGTAGTCCCCGATCTTCACGAAGGCGTCCACCTGCTTCTGGGCCAGCACCTGGGCGGCCTGCAACACCTCACCGGAGTTGGCCACCGACTGCTCGACCACCGTGATGTTGCGCTTGGCTGCCTCCTGCTTGAGCACCTTGGCCTCGTACTCCGAGTTGGGCTCGCCGGGGTTGAAGATCAGGCCGACGGTCGTGAGGTCGGGGTCGATCTGGCGGGCCAGATCGAGTTCCTTGCCCACCGGGTTGGTGCCGATCGTGCCGACCACGTTGGGGCGGTGCTGGCCGACGCCTCCGGGCGGCGTGCCCGCTCCGGCACCCCAGGGGTTGGAGCAGTAGCAGAAGATCACCGGGGTGGTGTCCGGAGCCACCTTCATGGCGGCCTGCAGCGGCGGCGTACCCACCGCCAGGATCATGTCCACCCCGTCGCCCACGAACTGCTTCATCACCAGGGTGGTGTTGGCCAGCTCGCCGGCGGCGTCCTTCTGAATCAGGTTGACCGTTTTGCCGGGGATGTAGCCGGCGGCGGCCAGGGCCGCCTCGAAGCCCTTGCGGGTGTTGTTCGGTGGCGGAGCATCCACCATCTGCAACACACCGATGGTGGGGCCCTTCACCCGGGCGCCGCCCCCCCGATTGCCGCAGGCGGACAGCACCAGCGTGCCCAGCGCCCCCACCCCCACCAGGCTCAGGAATTCACGGCGCTGGAGACCCATCAGGGACGGTGCAAGGGGCCTCTTTCACTGTGGCGGCGCCATACATCGCCCGCAAGGACCGCGGATCGAGAGCTTCACGCTCTGCAGCGCTCCAGTCGCCGATGGGGCGGCCGTCGTGGAGCATCACCAGCCGATCGCCATGGCCCAGGGCCTGCTCGAGGCTGTGGGTCACCATCAGGGCAGTGGTGCCGAGCTGGCGGATCAGCCGGTTGGTGAGCTCCATCACCGTGGCCTCGGCGCGGGGGTCGAGGGCGGCGGTGTGTTCATCGAGCAGCAGCAGGTCGGGCGACCCCAGGGTGGCCATCACCAGGCTGAGGGTCTGGCGCTGGCCGCCGGAGAGCTGTCCCACCGGCTCATCGAGGCGATCCGCCAGGGGCAGGCCCAGGTCGCCCAGCAGCTCGCGGTAGCGGCGCCGATCGGCCCCATTGGGATGGAGGCCGCCCAGGGCCCCCAGCAGGGCCCCGCTAGCAAGAAAGGCCGGCCGATGGCGCCGCTCTGCCAGGCGGAGATTTTCTGCCACCGTCAGCCCCGGACAGGTGCCCTCCAGGGGGTTCTGCATCACGCGGCCGATCCAGCGGGCCCGCTGGTGATCCCGCAGGCGCTGCAGGGGGCGGCCTCCCAGGTGAATCCGACCGCTGGCGTCGGGCAGGGTGCCGGCCACCAGGTTGAGCAGTGTCGACTTTCCGGAACCGTTGCTGCCGATCAGCACCACAAACTGGCCCAGGGGGCAGGTGAGCGAAAAGGAGCGGAACAGCTGCCGCCAGCCCGAGCCCGGGAGCGGGTGGCCCCAGCTGAGGTCCTCGATGCTGAGTCCAGGAGCGCAAAGACCCTGGGCCGGAGAGCTCATCGCTGCAGCCTGCCGTGGTCGGAGAGCCCGGGGATGCGCAGCCGGCCGAAGGCCAGGGCGACGAGCAGCAGCAACGCCGTGGCCAGCTTGAGGTCCACCGGCTCCAGACCCAGCTGCAGGGCGATGGCGATCATGGTGCGGAACAGGATCGCCCCCAGCGCCACCGCCAGCAGGGCCCACGGCACGGAACGGGGCCGCAGCACCGACTCGCCGATGATCACCATGCCCAGGCCGAGAATCAGGGAGCCGATGCCCATGGTCACGTCGGCGAAGCCCTGATACATGGCCACCAGGGCGCCGGCCAGGGCCACCAGACCGTTGGCGGCGGCGATGCCCACGGTGAGTCCCCGGCGCTGGTTGATGCCGTTGGCGCGGGCCATGGTGGGGTTGTCGCCCAGGGCCCGCAGGGCCAGGCCGACATCGGTGGCCATCAGCAGGCTGATCAGCAGGATCAGGCCCAGCATCGCCAGGGTGAGCCCCACGGCCCAGCGGCCATCGAGCCCCAGGCCCAGGTCGGGCAGGGCCTGGATGCCCGCCGGGGTCTCCGGCAGGGGAATGTTGGAGCGCCCCATCAGGCGCAGGGTGATCGAGTAGAGCCCGGTGGTGGTGAGGATGCCGGCGAACAGATCGTTCACCCCCAGCCGGGTGTGGATCAGGCCGGTGACCAGGCCCGCCAGGCAACCGAACAGGATCGCCACACCCAGGGCCAGGGGCACCGCCGTGCCCCGGCTGATCAGCATCGCCGCCGTGCCGCCCCCCAGGGCGAAGGAGCCGTCAACGGTGAGGTCGGGAAAGTTGAGGACGCGCAGGGTCAGGTAGGTGCCCAGGGCCAGGCCGGCATAGGCCAGACCCTGGTCGTAGGCACCGAGCCAGAGGGAGAGCATCGGCGCATTGTGGCCGTCCCCCGACCCAGCTCCTAACCCAGGGGGGCGAGATCCTCGAACCGAAACACCTGGCGGCCGGCGGGCGTGTCGCCGTGGGCGTCCGTCTCCACCACCCGCTCGCTCAACACCCAGGGGCCTTCGCCCGCCAGGGGCACGAAGGTGTCGGTGAAGCGGCTGGTGCCGCCGCGGGCCTCTCCGGTGGCGGGGTCGCTGTAGCGGCTGGTGTAGCGGTGGCTCAGGTAGCCGCTGCCGGTGTCGGTGGTGCTTTCGGTGAAGATCGTCACCACGGTGCCGTGGATGTGGCGGTGCACCATCGTCACCACGTTGTCCTTGATGCGGTAACGGTCGCCTTCGGCCTTGCCGCCCATGATCACCTCGGTGCCCACCGCATCGGTGTCTCCGGCGGTGAAGGTGTTGGCGCCGTGGGTCTGCTCGAAGGGGCGGCGCACCCGGTGGATGGCCACTTCCCACAACTGGGAGGCGACGGCCTTGTGCACCTCCTCGTCGGCGATCCCTGCCACCGTCGCCTTGAGGTCGGCGCCGACCTGGAAGGTGCCCTCAAGGCAGCGGTCGTCCTGCTCCCAGACGCAGCGGCCGCCATAGCCGCCGAAGCCAGGCTCCCAGGTGTAGCGGTTCTCATAGGCGGCGCGGAAGACCTCGCGCAGGTCGGTGCCGGGGGCGACGGACTGGGCGGCCAGGGTGCTGGTCACAGGGGAGAGGGACGATCGGGCGATCACCCTACCCAGGGTGGGTGGATGTCCTGCAGGGCGGCCACCTCCACCTGCTGCTGCTGCTGCAGGGCGGCGATGGCCTCCACCGCCGCCCTGGCCGCCGCCATCGTCGTGACCGTCGGCACGGCGTAGTCGAGGGCCGCCAGGCGCAGGTAGCGGTCGTCGTGGGCGGCCTGGCGCCCCACCGGCGTGTTCACGATCAGCTGCACCAGGCCGGAGCGGATCGCGTCCTCGATGTTGGGGCGGCCCTCATGCACCTTGAGCACCGGCTCCACCGCCAGGCCCGCTTCGGCGAGCATCGCCGCGGTGCCGGCGGTGGCGGTGAGGGCGAAGCCGGCCGCCAGAAGATGGCGGGCCACCGGCACCAGGGCGGGCTTGTCGCGGTCGTGGGTGGAGAGGAACACGGTGCCGGCGGTGGGCAGGGGTTCACCGGCGGCCAGTTCGGCCTTGGCGTAGGCCAGGCCGAAGCTGGCGGCGATCCCCATCACCTCGCCGGTGGAGCGCATCTCCGGGCCCAGCAGGGTGTCGGCGCCGGGGAAGCGCTTGAAGGGCAGCACCGCCTCCTTCACGGTCTGGCGGGGCGGCTGGGGCTCGGCCAGCAGGCCCAGCTCCGCCAGGGTGCGGCCCGCCATCAGCTGGCTGGCGATCTTGGCCAGGGGCACGCCGGTGGCCTTGGCCACAAAGGGGACGGTGCGCGAGGCCCGGGGGTTGGCTTCGATGATGAACACGGTTTCGGTGCCGGCGCCATCGTTCTGCACCGCGAACTGCAGGTTGATCAGGCCGCGCACCTCCAGGGCCAGGGCCAGATCCCGGCTCCAGCGGCGGATCGTGGCCAGGGCCTCGGGCCCCAGGGACACCGAGGGCAGGGCGCAGGCGGAGTCGCCGGAGTGGATCCCGGCCGGCTCGATGTGCTCCATCAGGCCGCCGATCACCACCGTCCCCTCCCGGTCGCAGAGGGCATCGACATCCACCTCGATGGCGTTCTCCAGGTACTGGTCAATCAGCACCGGGTGGTCGGGTTCCACCTGCACCGCCTCCACCATGTAGCGGTTGAGCTCCTCCTCGTCGAAGACCACCTCCATGGCCCGGCCCCCGAGCACGTAGCTGGGACGCACCACCACGGGGTACCCCACGGCCGCCGCCACCGCCCGGGCCTCGCCATCGGTGCGGGCCAGGCCGTTGCGGGGCTGGCGGATGTCCAGCTGGCGCAGGATCGCCTCGAACTGTTCCCGGTCCTCGGCCCGGTCGATCGATTCCGGTGATGTGCCCCAGAGGCGGGTGCCGGTGGCGCGGCCCTCCTCGCTCGCCAGCCAGCGCAGCAGGGGAAGCGCCAGCTTCAGGGGGGTCTGGCCGCCGAACTGGACGATCACCCCCTCGGGTTTCTCCGCCTCGATGACATTGAGCACGTCTTCGAGGGTGAGGGGCTCGAAGTAGAGGCGATCGCTGGTGTCGTAGTCGGTGGAGACGGTTTCCGGGTTGCTGTTGACCATCACCGTGGCGAAGCCGGCTGCCCGCAGGGCGAAGGAGGCGTGGCAGCAGCAGTAGTCGAACTCGATGCCCTGGCCGATGCGGTTGGGTCCGCCGCCCAGGATCATCACCTTGCGGCGGGTCTCGGGGGTCACCTCGTCCTCGGGGGCGAGCACGGTGAGGGAACCGTCGGCCTCGAGCCGCTCCAGGGGCCGCTCGTAGGTGGCGTAGTGGTAAGGCGTGGAGGAGGCGAACTCGGCGGCGCAGGTGTCGACGGTCTTGAAGACGGCCCGCACCCCCAGGGCCTGGCGCCGACGGCGCACGGTCAGTTCATCGCTGCCGGTGGCCCAGGCGATCTGCCGATCGGAGAATCCGCACTGCTTGAGCTCCAGAAAGTCGCCGGCGTCGATGGCCTCCAGGGAACGGCCCCGCAGCAGGGTGGTTTCGACCGTCAGGATCCGGCGCAGCTTGGCCAGGAACCAGGGATCGATGGCGCTGAGCCGGTGGATCTCGTCGTCGCTGCGGCCGGCGACCATGGCGGCGCGCACCGCATGAATCCTGTCGGGGGAGGGAATGCGCAGCTGGCGCTCCAGATCAGCCGGATCCAGGGGATGGTCGGGGCGGTCGCAGCCCCAGCCGGCATGGCCCGTTTCCAGGGAACGCAGCGCCTTCTGGAAGGATTCCTCGAAGCTGCGACCGATGGCCATTGCTTCCCCCACCGACTTCATCGACGTGGTGAGCACCGCCGGCGAGCCGCGGAACTTCTCGAAGGCGAAGCGGGGGATCTTGGTGACGACGTAGTCGATCGTCGGTTCGAAACAGGCCGGGGTGGCGCCGGTGATGTCGTTGACGATCTCGTCGAGTGTGTAGCCCACCGCCAGCCGGGCGGCGATCTTGGCGATCGGGAAGCCGGTGGCCTTGCTGGCCAGGGCCGAGCTGCGGCTGACGCGGGGGTTCATTTCGATCACCACCACGTCGCCGTTGGCGGGGTTGATGGCGAACTGGATGTTGCTGCCGCCGGTGTCCACACCGATCTCGCGGATGATGGCGATCGACTGGTCGCGCAGGCGCTGGTACTCCCGGTCGGTGAGGGTCTGGGCGGGGGCGACGGTGATCGAGTCACCCGTGTGGACACCCATCGGATCGAGGTTCTCGATCGAGCAGACGATCACCACGTTGTCGGCGGTGTCACGCATCACCTCGAGCTCGAACTCCTTCCAGCCCAGCAGCGACTTCTCGATCAGGATCTGGGAGACGGGGCTGGCCTCCAGGCCGCTCTTGCAGAAGGCCTGGAATTCCTCGGGGTTGTAGGCGATGCCGCCGCCGGATCCCCCCAGGGTGAAGGCGGGCCGGATGATGCGCGGGTAGCTGCCGATGTCCTCGCCGACGCGGATCGCCTCCTCAAGGTCGTTGGCGATCCCCGACGGGCAGACAGCCACGCCGATGCGGGCCATCGCCTCCTTGAACAGCAAGCGGTCCTCCGCCTTGCGGATCGCCGCGAGGTCGGCGCCGATCAGCTCGACGCCGTAGGCCGCCAGGGTGCCGTTCTCCGCCAGGGCGACCGCCAGGTTCAGGGCGGTCTGGCCCCCCATGGTGGGCAGCAGGGCATCGGGGCGTTCCACCTCGATCACCCGGGCCACCACCTCGGGGGTCAGGGGCTCGATGTAGGTGCGATCAGCCAGGTCCGGGTCGGTCATGATCGAGGCCGGGTTGGAATTCACCAGCACCACCTCGTAGCCCTCGGCCCGCAGGGCCTTGCAGGCCTGGGTGCCGGAATAGTCGAATTCGCAGGCCTGGCCGATCACGATCGGTCCCGACCCCAGCAGCAGGATGCGCCTCAGATCCGTGCGGCGGGGCATAGGGCGTGGTCAGGCAAACCCGCCCAGCCTCTCACGGTCGCCGTCCCGACCGGCCTGTGCGGCCCTCTGGCACCGCAGGCAATCGCTAATCTGAGTGGATACCTACTGCCCGAGACGCCGCCGATGAGCGAACTCCAGCGCCTGAAGGGGTTGCTGCCCCCTGAGATGCAGAGCTGGGTGTTCGTGGAAGCGGCCGCCTCCGTGGACCCGCCCCTGGTGACGATCGAAGAGATCGGCCGCGACGAGGTGGAGATCCAGGTGGATCTCGAGAAATGGGATGGTCTGGCCCTCGACCACCGCAACCTGCTCTTCTGGCACGAGGTGGGCCGCATCCAGAACGACGCGATCCCTCGGGATGGCTGGGAGATGGCGGCGCTGGCCATCGGTCTGGGCGGCGCCATCGGCGAACTCTGGGTGCAGGACGGACTGCTGCTGGTCATGGCCCTCGGCCTGTCGGGCTTCGCCGGCTACCGCCTTTACCTCAAGAACAACTCCGAGAAGCGTCTTCAGGACGCGATCCTGGCTGACGAGCGGGCCATCGACCTGGCCTGCCGCTTCGGCTACAGCCTGCCCAATGCCTACAAGAGCCTGGGGGGAGCCCTCAAGGAGCTGGTGGAGCAGACCCGCAAGAAGCGGCGCCGCACCTTCTACGAAGATCGCCTCGAGGCCCTGCGCAAGAGTGCCGGCAAGGCCCGTGCCGAAATGGCGCAGCAACAGGGCTCCCGCCAGTCGGTCACCAGTGAGAACGTCTATGGATAGTCGCGACTTCGCCCTGCTCGCCGCCGAGGCCTGTGATGACCGCAAGGCCGTCGACATCCGCCTGATCCGGGTGGATGAGGTGTCGTCCCTGGCCGACTTCTTCGTGATCTGCAGTGGCCTCAGCGACGTGCAGGTGCGGGCCATCGCCCGTTCGGTGGAAGACCGGCTCGAAACCGATGCCGCCCGCCTGCCGCTGCGGCGCGAAGGCCAGAGCGAAGGACGCTGGGTGCTGCTCGACTACGGCGAATTGATCGTCCATGTGCTCACCCCCCAGGAACGCAGCTATTACGACCTCGAATCCTTCTGGGGCCACGGGGAGCAGGAGCGCTTCGTCGGCACCCCGATCGAGGTGAGCGGCGGCAGCCAGGTCGGCGGCTGAGGGGAGGGCAGATGGCCGCCGGCATTCCCAGCCTGCCCAGCCAGGACACCCCCTGTCCGGTGCCGCCGGCCCAGCGCCCCCTGCAGGAATACGACCAGCTGAGCCGCTCCTGGTTCTTTCGCTGGCCTGCCGCTGGCCCCACCGGCCTCTGGCGCCCCCTCGCACTCACCTGGTTGCTGTCCCTCCCCCTGGCGCTGCTGGTGGCGGGCGGCAGCATCCCCCTGCGCCACGATCCAGCCCAGCTGGTGATCGCCGCCGGGGCCGCCGCCGTTCTGCTGCCACTGTTCCTGCTGCTGCGCCAATGGCTCGGCTGGACCTACGTCCAGAGGCGGCTGGTGTCGGAGCGGGTGGAATACGAGGAATCGGGCTGGTACGACGGCCAGGTGTGGGAGAAGCCGGTCACCTGGCGCCAGCAGGATCTGCTGGTGGCCCGCCACCAGGTGCAGCCGGTGCTGGCCCGCCTGCGCCAGGCCATCGCCGTCGCCCTTGCCCTGATGCTGCTCGGGACGGGGCTCTGCCAGGCTCTCTGAACTCGGCCTCCATGGACTTTCTCGCACCGCCATGACCCTGTCCTCCAGCTTCGCCGGCCCGGGCCGCCCCGGCATTCCCCCCCTGGAGGTCCGCCTGTTGCGCAACGGCATCGTCGAATCCCGGCACCGGGTGCATGCGGTGGTCTGCGACCAGCGGGGCCGGGTGCTGATGCGCGCCGGCGACCCGCAGCAACTGAGCTTCGTGCGCTCGGCCCTCAAGCCCTTCCAGGCCACCGTGTTCGTGGGCAGCGGTGCCGCCGATCGGATGGGGGCCGGCGAGCGGGGCCTGGCGATCGCCTGCGCCTCCCATGCCGGCACCGCCCAGCAGGCCCGGGAGGCGTTCAAGCTCCTCTGGGGCGCTGAGCTCGACACCGAGGACCTGCAGTGCCCGACCCCCGCCGGGGGCAGCAGCCCGCTGCAGCACAACTGCTCCGGCAAGCACGCGGCCTTCCTGGCCGCCTGCCGGCAGATGCACTGGCCCCTCGAGAGCTATCTGCAGGCCGACCACCCCCTGCAGCAGGCAGTGATCAAGCGGGTCGGGGAACTGCTGGGGCTGCCGGGCGCCGAGCTGATCAGCGCCCGGGACGACTGCGGCGCCCCCACCCTGCAGCTGCAGCTGGCCCAGATGGCGCTGCTGTTCGCCCATCTCGGTGGCGGGGAGCAGGCCGACCTGGAGCGGCTCAGCCGGGCGATGCTGGCCCACCCCGAACTGATCGCCGGCGACGGGGAGTTCGACACCGAAGTGATGCGCCTGGGCCACGGCCAGGTGCTCAGCAAAGGAGGGGCGGAGGGCATCCAATGCCTGAGCCGCGTGGGCGAAGGCATGGGGGTGGCCATCAAGGTCGATGACGGGGCGAGGCGCGCCAAGCAGGCCGTGGCCCTGCATCTGCTGGAACAGCTGGAATGGCTCACGCCCACCACCCTGGTGGACCTGCGCCAGCGCTACCTGGCCCCTGCCGACCACCTGCGCCTGGAGGTGATCGGCGAGCTCCGTTTCGATGGCGCCCGCCCCTGAGGCGGGGGCATCGCCTGATACACTTTCCAGGTGCGACGCGGACATCCGCCGTCCACTTGTGCGACGCGGGGTAGAGCAGTCTGGTAGCTCGTCGGGCTCATAACCCGAAGGTCAGGAGTTCAAATCTCCTCCCCGCCACCAACTCCGAACCCCTGCCAAGGGCTTTCATCCAACAACCCTCCAGCCATCGGCTGGGGGGTTGTTGTTTTGTGGCCAACTCCCACGCAGGCCTGCAGTGCGGAGCCGCCCGACCGGCAAGCGGCCCCCGGCCAGCCGCCGTTCCTGCATGATGCCGGGACCGGTTCGCCTGCTGATGTCCGCCGCCCCATCCCCCTGCACCGGCAGCGAGACCCCCTGGGACGCTGTGGTGGTGGGGGCGGGGGCCAACGGATCGGTCGCCGCCATGGTGTTGGCGGAAGCCGGGCTGCGGGTGCTGGTGCTCGAAGCGGGGCCGGAGCTCTCGGCCCGTCGGGCCCTGGGCAGCGAGCCGCTCAACAGCCTGCGGCGCCTCGCCCACCTCAGCAGCGGCCGCCAGCATCTGCAGCGCCACCATCCGGGGTTCTGGAAACACAACCCCGAGCTGTTCGTCGACGAGCGCCAGAACCCCTACAGCACGCCGCCGGACGCCCCCTTCCTGTGGACCCGTGGGCGCCAGGTGGGCGGCAAGAGCCTCACCTGGGGGGGGATCACCCTGCGCCTCTCGGAGGGGGAGTTCCAGGCGGCCCGGCGGGATGGCCACGGCCCGGCCTGGCCGATCGGAACCGCCGAGCTGGCGCCCTTCTACGACCGCCTGGAATCCCTGCTGGGGGTCCACGGCCAGCGGGATGGCCTGAGCCAGCTGCCGGACGGCCAGTTCCTGCCACCACTGCCGTTCACCCCGGGGGAGCGACACCTGCAGGGGGCGATCGCCAGAGATCTGGGCCTGCCCCTGATCCATTCCCGCGGCTTCCGCCTGCACACACCCACCCCGGCGGCCCCCTGGCCTCCCTCCAGCGCCCAGGGCTTCAGCCTGGCCCGCGCCCTGGCCACGGGCCGGGTGCAGCTGCGCAGCGGGGCGGTGGTGAGCCATCTGGAGATGGCGGCCAGGGGCGGCCTGGCCGAGGCGGTGGTGCTGGTCGAGGCGGCAAGCGGCCGGCGGGAGCGGGTCGCTGCCCCCCTGATCGTGCTCTGCGCCTCGACGATCGAAACCGTGCGCCTGCTGCTGCATTCCAGCGACACCCTCCGCAGCGGCGGCCTCAGCGACCCCTCCGGCAGCCTGGGCCGCTTCCTGATGGACCACATCTCCACCAGCCGGTTCTTCTCGATCCCGTCGATCGCCGCGCCGAGCGAACCCGCCGAACTCTCCGGTGCCGGCAGTTGCTTCATCCCCAACACGGTGAATCTGGACGAGGGCAGCCAGGAGGAGGGATTTCTGCGCGGCTACGGGATCTGGGCGGCCCTGCAGCGCTTCGATCCCCCCGCCCTGCTCCGGCGCCGCCCCGGGGAGGCGGTGGGGTTCCTGATCGGCCACGGGGAGGTGCTGGCCCGGGCGGAGAACCGGGTGAGCCTCGATGGCGGCCGCACCGATGCCTGGGACCTGCCCATCCCCCACATCGACTGCCGTTGGGGCACCAACGAGCGGGCGATGGTGGCCCACATGCAGGGGCGCATGGAGGCGGTGGTGGCCTCGGCGGGGGGCCGCATCCGTCCCATTGAGGAGTTGTTCGTGCTGCCCCTGCTGGAGCCCCTGATCCGCAACAGCCTGGCCGTGCGGCCCGAGGCACCGCCGCCCGGGTATTACATCCACGAGCTGGGTGGGGCCCGCATGGCAGGCAGTCCGGAGGGGGGCGTGGTTGATGCCTGGAACCGCTGCTGGGGGGCCCCCAACGTGCTGGTGACCGACGGCTCCTGCTGGCCCAGCGCCGGCTGGCAAAGCCCCACCCTCACCGAGATGGCGATCACCTGGCGCGCCTGCGCCGCCGCCGCGGACCGCATGCGGCAAGGCTGAGCGAGCCGGTCAGGGAGCCGTCACAGAAGGGGGAAGGTGGTGTCAATCACCACAGTCTTCCCAGCGGAGCCTGCGCACAATGACGGGGCGACCTCCAAAGGGTCGGGCAAGGGAGAAAACCATCGGCGGGGGTTGGCACCCTCGCTTTTTTTTGTCTCAGGGTTTCTGGAAGAGTCCGTCGAGGTAGTGCTGGGAAACGACGGGCTCCTGGCAACCGTTCTGAAACAGGAATCCAGCCAGGGCTGAGGTGATGACGCTGTATTGATCCCAGTGCGGATGGGTGTTGATGAAATCCCGCATGCCGTCGTAGAGCACCTCCGGCACCTCCGCTTCCAGGCTGACGCTCGCCTCGTCGCCGGTGCTCCCCGGGCACTCTGGATCCATGGCCATGCTGGTGGTGGTCGGCTGGGGGCGTCCCAAGTACGCCACAGGGAAAGCTCAGCGTCAAAAACGCCTTGATCGCCGACACCATGGGCCTGGGTCGATGAGACTCGTTGCCCCGGCTGGGCCATGGCCCGGGTGTCCTGCAACACCCCGACGGCCAATGGCCCCTGGCGGGGACTGTCAAGGCTGTTCCGAGCAATCACTCGCTTTCCCCAGGCCCCGCGTCCCAGCCCAGCCAAGAGGGCCCAATCTGTGGAAAAAGCCCCATGAATCGGGGGAAAACGGCAAGGACGTGGGGGAAAGCCCCGATTCATCGGAAACGTTGATCTGATAAGAGTCTCTTTGGACTCAATCTTGGATGAGATCAGCGAGGCCAGCGGACCCTGACGCGCACACTCAGTCGGCCCCTCGCCGCAGGGTGAGGGGACCCAGGGGGTGGTCGGCGTGGGGATAGATCGGATGGTGGTGGTGGCCCCCATGGCCGTGGTCGTGGGCATGGTCGGGGCCGCCGGCCGAGCCACCCACCGGCAGGGGCACCCCATCGGGCTGGCAGGCTCCGGTGCACTCCCGCTCGCAGAGGGTGCAGCTCTCCACCAGCCCTTCCACGTGGTGGTGGTGGCTGTGCTGGGGCGCCCCCACCTCCCGCTCGAAACCCAGCACCTGGGCCCTGTACTTGCACAGGGAGCAGTTCATGTTGGCCTCACCCCCCAGCACCTCGGCGACCCGCTCGCGGAAGGTGTCCAGCACCAGGGGATGGTCGCCGAGGTAGCCGGCCTGGACCATCTCCAGCTCGGGATGGTCAGCGGCCACGCGCTCACTGTGCTGCCGGATCCTGCTCACCAGCACCCCGGAGAAGAGGAAGTAGGGGAAGACCACGATGCGCCGGTAACCCAGCTTGACCGCCTGGCGCAGACCCGGCTCCACCAGGGGGAAGGTGACACCGGAATAGAGCGTCTCCCCCCAGCCGAAACCGAAGCCCTCCACCAGCATCCGGGTCACCTTGGCCACGTTGGAGTTGGCATCGGGGTCGGAGGAGCCGCGCCCCACCACCGCCAGAAGCGTGTCGTGCAGGGGAACGGGACTGCGGCCGTCGGCGACGGCGGCGGCATCGGCGGCCTCGAGGCTGGCGCGGATGCGGGCGGCCGCGGCCTGGATCATCTTGAGATCCACCCCCAGCTCACGGCCGTAGTCGATGCGCAGCCCCGTTTCGGCCGCGTAGGTGTTGAGCACCGAGGGGATGTCGTTCTTGGCATGGCCGGCAGCGAACAGCATCGCCGGCACCGCCAGCACGTGGCGCACGCCCCGCTGGCGCAGGGCGTCCAGGCCGTCGCGCAGGATCGGGCGGGCGAACTCCAGGTAGCCGTGGTCGACGGGCACCGGATCGAGGTGGTGCTGGAGCTGGTGGGCCAGGGAGGCGAATTCAGCCACCGCCAGACGGTTGCGACTGCCGTGGCCGCAGACCAGCACACCGATCGGGCCGTGGGGTCCGGCCAGGGCGCCGTCTCGGTCAGGGGCGGTGGTCATGGACGTCTGCACGTGGATCGACCCTATTCCCGCGACTGGGACCAGCCGGGATGCCGCCAGGATGGGTGCGAGCCACCGGCACCCATGAGCCTGCACCTGCCCCCCTACCGGCCCCTGCCCCCACCGGGACCCAGGGCGGAACTGCTCAGCGTCGCCATCGCCGACCTCCAGCCCACCCAGATGTGTGTCGGTCTGGCGGAGGTGCGCAGTCGCCAGCAGGACTTCTCCCTGGAAACGGCCGAGCAGCGGCTGCGCTACCTGCGCGGCAAACCGGTGCCCCTGGTGCGCGGTGGGGCCGGCGAGCTCTGGATGGTCGACCGCCACCATCGCCTGCGGGGGCTGATCGAGATCGATCCGGCCGCCCAGGCCTATGGCTACCTGGTGCTGGATCTGCCGGGAGCCCCCCCGGAGGCGGTGCTGGCCGAGCTGCAGGAGCGCGGCTGGCTGTACCTCTATGACGGCCGCGGCCATGGCCCCCTGGCGCCGGCGTCCCTGCCGCCACGGCTGCCGGATCTCCAGGACGATCCTTACCGCTCGCTGGTGTGGCGACTCAAGAAGGAAGGAATGATTGATCCGGCGCCCCTGATCCCCTTCCACGAGTTCCGCTGGGGAGCCTGGCTGCGGCGCCGCCCCCTGCCCCCCTTCAGCTCCGGCAACCTGGCGCCGGCCCTGGCCGCGGCCCGTTCCCTGGTGCGCTCCGGATCCGCCTCCCACCTGGCCGGCTGGAAAGGCTGAGTTCGCCTCTGCGGGCGGCTCAGTCAGACCTGTTGCGGGGCGGGGCGCCATCGCCGGCCAGCAGCAGCCGCTCCCAGCGATCGAAACGCTGGGCCAGCAGCAACGCGGCTCCGGCCAGCAGCAGCGCCACCACCAGAGCTTGGGGGGTCTGCCACCAGGCGACCGCCAACAGGGCCAGCCAGGGAATCGCCTGCAGCAGCGGCCGCCAGCGCCGCAGGCCGCCCAGGGCACCACGGCAGGCGGCGCAGTGCTCCCCGTGGCTGTGCCAGCGCTCCATCAGTGCCGACTGGTCGAGGCGGGGGGGCAGGGGCTGGCCGGGGAAGGGGTCGCCGTCGTGGTGGTTGACCCAGTCGTGCAGCGCCTTGACGTAGACATCGGCGCCGGTGGCCAGGAAGAACGCCCGTTCGGCACCGCCGCTGCGGCCGCGCTGCTCCAGCACCCGTTCCTGCCAGTGCAGGAACACCTGGTCGTCCTCCAGCACGGTGTGGTTGGCGATGTGCTGCAGCCACAGGGGACGCAGACCCAGCAGCAGGGCGGGGAGGCGGGATTCGAACTGGAAGGGGAAACGGGCGAACAGGCGGCATTCGCCCCGGCGGATCGGCGTCGCATAGACGACCGTGAAGATGCGGGCAAAGCCCGACGCCGTGAGCTCATGCCACATCAGGCCGGGGGCGGCGAAGGTGGTGGACTGGCTGCCGAGCGTGCCCTTGCGGGGGCCTTCCTGCCACAGGGCGGTGAAGCCCTCCGGACCGGCGCTGGTGACCGTCGCGGCCACCGGGGCGGCGTTCTCGCGCTTGCCGACGGTGCGGTGGTGGGTGAAGGGCACATGGCTCACATCGAGCACGTTCTCCAGCAGGGTGAGGGCATCCATGGGCAGGTCCCGGAAGGTGTCCTGCACAAACCAGCCCGGCTCCTCCAGCACCGGCACCAGGGGCAGGGGCACCGCCGCGGCCCCGTCCGCCTCGCCGGCAAACACGAACAGCAGGCCCTGGCCCTCGGCGGTGGCGTAGGCCCGGCAGCTGGAGCGGAGGGCGCTCGGGGTCGCCCCCGCCTCGGCCTGGGGGATCGCGGTGCAGTGGCCATCGCCGGCGAAGGTCCAGCCGTGGTAGGGGCATTCGAGCTCCCCGGCGCCGTTGAGGCGGCCCTGGCTGAGGGGCACCAGGCGATGGGGACAGACATCGGCGAAGGCGCGCCAGGCCTGGCCGGGGCCATCCCACCAGAGCACCAGGTCCTCCTCCAGCAGGGTGAAGGCGGTGGGCCTGGTGCGGTCGAGGTCCCGCAGATAGGCCACCGGATACCAGTGCTGGCGCCAGGCGGAACTCGTCATGCCATCGATTCTGCTGGGGGGCGCGGGCGGGTGCGGGCCCGTTACGAGACGCGATCAGGGCCGTTGACGGCGCCGGCGGCGCTCCTAGGACGGCCTGGAGGACATCCCTGCCATCCCTCTCCATCCCCGTGGGCACCTTCCTGGCAGGCAATCCCCTGGCGATCTTCGCCCTGCTGCTGGTGCTCAGCGTGGTGGTGCCGCCCCTGGTGCGGCCATTGCGGCTGCCGGATCTGGTCGGACTGCTGGTGGCCGGGGTGGCGATCGGTCCCCATGGGCTCGCCTGGCTCGCCTCCAGCAACGAGACCGTGCGGTTGCTCTCGGACGTGGGGGTGATCTACCTGCTGTTCATCGCCGGACTGGAGATCGACCTGGGGGAGTTCCAGCGGATCCGGGCCCGCTCCTTCCGCTTCGGCCTGCTCACCTTCACCCTGCCGATGCTGGCGGGCACGGCGCTGGGATTCGCCTACGGCTACCCGGTCGTCAGCGCCGTCCTGATCGGCTCGATCCTGGCCTCCCACACCCCCTTGGGCTACCCGATCGTGCGCAGCTTCGGCGCGATGCGGGAGGAGTGCGTCACGGTGGCGATCGGCGGCACGATCTTCACCGACATCGCCGCCCTGGTGGTGCTGGCCCTCTGCGTCAGCCTCGGGCGGGGCCAGCTGAGCGGTGTGGGGGTGGTTGCCCTGCTGCTCAAGGTGGCCGTCTACGCCGCCGCCGTGATGCTGCTGATCCGGCGGCTGGGCCGGGGCCTGATCCGCCGCAGCGTCGACGGCGACAGCCGTCTGTTCGTGGCGGTGCTGCTGGCCCTGTTCCTGGCGGCGGTGGGGGCGGAACTGGCCGGTGTCGAGAAGATCGTCGGCGCCTTCCTGGCCGGACTGGCGGTGAACGGCGTGCTCCCGGAGGGCCGGGTCAAGGAACAGGTGGTGGTGGTGGGGGCGAGCCTGTTCATCCCGCTGTTCTTCATCGATCTGGGGCTGCTGCTCGATGTGCCGGTGTTCCTGAGCACCATGACCGGCTCGGTCTTTGCCATCGCCCTGATCCTGACCCTGATCACCAGCAAGGGGCTGGCCTCCTGGTGGTCGGGTCTGCTTTACCGCTACGACGGCCCCCAGATGCTCACGCTGTGGTCGCTGTCGCTTCCCCAGGTGGCCGCCACCCTGGCAGCCACCTACGTGGGCTTTCGCCAGGGTCTGCTGGATGAGCGGATGCTCAACAGCGTCCTGGCCCTGATGGTGGTCACCGCCACCCTGGGCCCAATCCTCACCTCGGCGGCGATGACCCGCATGGCCAGCCGCCGGGCCCGGGATCTCAGCCTGCAGGAGAGTGGCCAGCTGGCCCTGGTGCGACGGGCCCTGCGGGTGCTGGTGCCGATCAGCGAGGCCCGCAGCGAGGAACCCCTGCTGGTGCTCGCCGGGCGGCTCATCGACGGGGACGCGGGCCGCCAAGGCACAGTGCTGCCCCTCTCGGTGGTGTCGCCGCGCCAGGTCGAAGCGGGCCGCGGCGCCCAGGCGGTCTTGCACCGGGCCCTGGCCGAGGGGCGCCAGCTGCTGGAGCGGGCCGATGCCTTCACCGCGGCGGCGGGGGTGCCCAGCCGGTCCCTGCTGCGGGTCGACAACGACATCCCCGGAGGCATCGCCCGCACGGCTCTGGAGCAGGGGGCCGACCTGGTGCTGGTGGGCGTGGCCGCGGCCCCCCGTCTGGGGCGCTGGCTGTTCGGCGATCTGGTCGCCGCCATCTGCCGTCAGGCCCACTGCCCGGTGGTGATGGCCCGTCTGCGGGACGACCCGGCCAGCTTCCGCCGGCTGCTCGTCCCGGTGAAGGACCTCTCCGCCGGCGCCCTGGAGCAGTACCAGCTGGCGGAACGCCTGCTCAGCGCCTGCCCCGCCGGTGAGGGCGCCGCCATCACCCTGCTGCACATTCACGAGCCCTGGCTGCCCCAGGCGGAGCAGGAGCAACTGGCCCGCCAGCTCCAGGGCTGGGTTCCCTCCTCCTCCAGCCCCGGTGGAGCTGTGCCGGTCACCGTGGAGCTCCTGGCCCACCAGAACGTGGCCGAGGCGATCGAGCGCGGCAGCGAGAATCACGATCTGGTGATCCTGCGCTCCCTGCGGCGCCTGGTGGAGGGCGTGCCGATTCCCGCCAGCGACCAGGCCACCAGCCTGCTGCGGCGCCTGCACTGCTCGGCCCTGGTGATCAGTGATCCACTCCACTGATTCACTCCGCTGATCCACTGCACTGATCCAGGGCCTTGACTAGACAGAGAGGAGACCTGCCGCTGCCATGTCCTTCAACCATCTCCTGGTGCCCAGCGACGGTTCCGACCTCTCGTTGGCGGCCGTGCGCCAAGCCGTGGCCCTGGCCGCCTCCCTCGGGGCCCGCATCACCTTCTTCCATGCCCAGGCCAGCGTGCCGGTGCAGGTGGTGGGACTCGGCGAGATGCTCGATGCCACCACGATGGAAGCTCTGATGAGCGCCGGCCGCAAGGATGGGGATCGGATCCTGGAGGAGTCCCTGGCGGTGGCCAAGCAGGCCGGCGTCAACGCCACGGCCGAGCGTGTGCTGAGCGACCTGCCGCACCAGGCCATCATCGAGGCCGCCACCCGACTGGGCTGCGACCTGATCGTGATGGCCTCCCACGGCCGCCGCGGCCTGGTGGGGATGCTGATCGGCAGCGAAACCCAGCGGGTGCTGGTCCAGTCCCCCTGTCCGGTCCTGGTGATCCGATGAGGTCGATCCCCTCCGGCGGGGGCGGCGCCGCCGCAGATCGGGCCTACGACATCCTGCGCTCCCAGCATCAGCCGCTGGCGGCCCTTTTCTCGCCGCGCAGTGTGGCCGTGATCGGGGCCTCCGACCGGCTGGGCAGCGTCGGGCGAGGCGTGCTCTGGAACCTGATCAGCCACCCCTTCGGCGGCACCGTCTATCCCATCAACCCCAAGCGTCCGAGTGTGCTGGGAATCCGCGCCCACGCGTCGGTGGCGGAAGTGCCCGAACCGGTGGACCTGGCCGTGATCGCCACCCCCGCCGCCACGGTGCCGGCCCTGATCGAGGAGTGCGCAGCGGCCGGGGTGAAGGGGGTGATCGTGCTGTCGGCGGGCTTCCGGGAGATCGGCGCCGCCGGCATCGCCCTGGAGGCCCGCATCCGGGATGGCCTGCGCCGCACCGGCATGCGACTGGTGGGCCCCAACTGCCTGGGGCTGATGAATCCCCGCACCGGACTCAACGCCACCTTCGCCGGCGCCATGGCCCGCCCTGGCCACGTGGGCTTCCTGAGCCAGTCGGGGGCGATCTGCACCGCCGTCCTCGACTGGAGCCTGCAGGAGAACGTGGGCTTCAGCGCCTTCGTCTCGATGGGCTCGATGCTGGATGTCGACTGGGGGGATCTGATCACCTACCTGGGGGACGACCCGGAGACCCACAGCATCGTCATTTACATGGAATCGATCGGGGATCCCCGCTCGTTCCTCTCGGCGGCGCGGGAGGTGGCCCTCACCAAGCCGATCGTGGTGATCAAGGCCGGCCGTACCGCCGAGGCGGCCCAGGCGGCGGCCTCCCACACCGGGGCCCTCACCGGCAGTGACGCCGTCCTGGATGCCGCCTTCCGCCGCTGCGGCGTGCTCCGCGTCGACAGCATCGTCGACCTCTTCGATCTGGCCGAAGTGCTGTCCAAGCAACGGCGCCGGCCCCTGGGGCCGCGGCTGACGATCCTCACCAACGCCGGCGGGCCGGGCGTGATCGCCACCGATGCCCTGGTGCGCCATGGCGGACAGCTGGCCACCCTCCCGGCGGCCACCCTGGCGGACCTCGATGCCGTGCTGCCCCAGCACTGGAGTCGGGCCAACCCGATCGACATCCTGGGGGACGCGGATCCGGACCGCTACGAGCGGGCCATCCGCCTCGCCCTTGCCAACCCCGACAGTGACGGGTTGCTGGTGGTGCTCACCCCCCAGGCCATGACCGACCCCACCAGCACGGCTGAGCGGCTGGTGGCCCTGGCGACAACCACCACCAAGCCGCTGCTGGCCAGCTGGATGGGGGGCCAGGACGTGGAGGCTGGGGAGCGCCTGCTGAATGATGCCGGCATCGCCACCTACCGCTACCCGGATGCGGCCGTGCAGCTGTTCGATCTCCTGTGGCGCTACAGCGACAACCTGCGCGCCCTCTACGAAACCCCGGCCCTGGTGCCCGAGACCGAAGCGACCGGAGCCGCCGAGCCCCACGCAGATCGCCAGCGGGTGGAAGCGCTGCTGGACGGGGTGCTGGGCCAGGGACGCACCCTGCTCAACGAATGGGAAGCCAAACAGGTGCTGGAGGCCTATGGCATTCCCACGGTCTCCACCCACATGGCCACCAGTGCCGAGGCGGCGGCGGCGGCGGCCGACGCCATGGGCTACCCGGTGGTGGTCAAACTGCTGTCCGCCGAGCTCACCCACAAGAGCGACGTCGGTGGGGTGCAACTGAACCTGCGCGACGGCGCCGCGGTGGCCCAGGCCTTCCGCACCATGCAGGAGGCGATCGTGGCGCTGCACGGCGAGAGCGCCTTCGGCGGGGTGACCGTGCAGCCGATGCTGGAGCTGACGGGCGCCTACGAGCTGATCGTCGGCAGCAGCATCGACCCCCAGTTCGGCCCGGTGATCCTGTTCGGCACAGGGGGCCTGCTGGTGGAGGTGTTCCGCGACAGCGCCGTGGCCCTGCCGCCACTGAACACCACTCTGGCCCGGCGGCTGATGGAACGCACCCGCATCCATGCGGCGCTGCAGGGGGTGCGGGGCCGGCCGCCGGTGGACCTGGCGGCCCTGGAGCGGTTGCTGGTGCGCCTCAGCCGGCTGGTGCTGGAGCATCCGGCCATCCTGGAACTGGACATCAATCCCCTGCGGGTGGCACCTGGGATCGGCAAGGGTTCACTGGTGGCCCTGGATGCCCGGGTGCTGCTTCAGTCGTCCTCCGGAGCCACCTGTTTCACCCCCAGACCGGCGATCCGGCCCTATCCGAGCGAGTACGTGCGCCCCTGGCACCTGCCCGACGGTTCACCCGTGACGCTCCGGCCGATACGGCCGGAGGACGAACCCCTGCTGGTGACCTTCCACCGCACCCTCTCGGAGCAGAGCGTCTACTTCCGCTACTTCCATCTGATGACCCTGGGCCACCGCATCGCCCACGAACGGCTGACCCGGATCTGCTTCACCGATTACGACAGGGAAATGGCCCTGGTGGTGGAGCGGCCGGGGCAGAACGGCAGCGCCGCCGAGGTGCTGGGGGTGGGTCGGCTGAGCCGGATCCACGACGACAACGCCGCCGAGTTCGCCATGCTGATCGCCGATCCCTGGCAGCGGCAGGGGTTGGGCACCGCCTTGCTGGGACTGCTGATCACGATCGGCCGCGCCGAGGGGCTCGAGCGCATCTGCGCCGAGATCCTGCACGAGAACAGGGGCATGCAGCACGTCTGCCAGAAGCTGGGCTTCCGGCTCCGGCCCACGGCCGAGTGCGTGCACGCCGAGATCAGCCTGCTTGATGCTGCAACTGCCAGGCCCGCTGCAGATCCACCCGGGTGACGCGGAACCCCAGTCGGCGGGCGGCCAGCAGCAGTTCCGGACTGGAGCGGCAATGGCGCAGCCCGCGACGGATCTCCTCATCCGTCTCGGCCTCCTCAACGAGGCGTTCCAGTTCGCTCCAACTCATCGGGTCATCCCGCCCTCGTGCCCACGCTGGCAAGGGCAGGGCCATCTGACCAGGGGTCGACAACAAGCGATGCAGAGGGGGGCCAGGCGGCGAGTCGCATCTTGTCGGACATCAGCGGGAGACCATTCATGGATCGGTCACATGACTTCGCTTGATTGATGTCATCCCCACCTCAGGGGTCGCTCCTCACAACGCGAACCACCATGAACACCATTCTTCGCCTGGGTTCCCGCCGCCTCGCGGGCCTGCTGGGCACCACCGGCGCCCTGGCCCTGCTGGCCACCCCCCTGCAGGCCTGGGCGGGTCCCTGGGGCCCGTCCGGCGTCCCCCGTCAGGTCGACAGCCGCCGCGTTCCCTACCCCGTGCAGACCCTGCCCAGCCCCTCCTCCTATGGGGATGGCTACGGCGGCGGCTACCGGGCCGACTACGACGTCGACCGCTACCGGGCCAACCTGCCGGTGGCCCCCGACTACATCCAGGCCCAGACGGCCCAGCGCTGCAACGTCGGCCGGCTGGTGGGCGGCATCATCGGCGGTGGCCTGGGCTACGCCGCCTCCCGCCAGGACGGCCGCACCTGGGCGGTGCCCCTCGGGGCCCTGCTGGGCCAGCAGATGGGTTGCAGCATCGGCTCCCAGCGCGCTCCCCTGCCCTGGTGAGCCCCCGGCTCAGGAAGCGGTCCCGAAAGCCACCTGACAGGCGGCATTGAGGAGCTCCGCTTCCTGGGCATTGCCCGGCACCTGGCCGTTCAGCAACCCCGACTGACAGTCGGCCGAGAGCTGATAGACGCTGCCGTTGGCGCTGACGTCAAAGGCCACCGTGGCGGTGCCGGTCGGCTGGACCGTGCCGAACAGCAGCTGGTACTCGGTGTTCGGGACCACGATCACCGTCTGGCTGCTGGCCACCGCCGCATCCACCGCACTGTTGATGATCGCGGCCGTCGCCAGGGCTCCCACCCCCCAGGCGGCGGCACTGGCCCCCCACCATCCCCAGGAGGGGGTGGCCCAGCCGCCATACCAGCCATGGTTCCAGGGTCTGGCAACCCCCCAACCGGGACGGGCCCAGCCCGGTCTGACGCCGATGGCGTTCACGTTGACAGCCCGGTTCCAGTTCCGATTGACGTTGACGTTCCGGTTGATGGTGCGGTTGACGTTGACGTTGCGGTTCAGGTTGGCGTTGACATTGCGGTTGAGCGACCCGGTGCCGGCGGGCCTGTTCAGGCCAGGAGTGCCGACCAAACCACCGGGGCGCGCCGCAGGACGGTTGATTGAGGGACCCCCCAGCCCACCTGCGACCCCGCTGCTCCAGCCGCCGGCGGGCCGGGTGACGCCGCGGTTGAGGCCGCCGGCTCCGCCGGATCCCTGGAAGCCGGTGCGGCCCAGGGATCCGCCGCCGCCGGCACGGCCGAGACCACCGCCACCGCCACCACCAAGCCTGGCGCCGCCACCACCACCGCCCATGCGGGCCCCGCCGCCACCGCCCATCCGGGCCCCACCGCCGCCGCCACGGGAGATCAGGACGGGAACCTCCGAGACCGTGGAAGCGTCAAAGGCCAGGGCAGCCCCGACCGGGGAGGCGATCACACCGGCCATCAACAGGGCCACTCCGCTCAGGTTTTTCATTTCAGCAACAGCGCGCAGGCGTCGTCGTAGCAGCTTGCGTCCACCCGGCCATCGGCGCCGAAATGCACCATCACCAGGTCCCTGCCCTGGAGGCGGGTGTCGGCGCGGTCCTCCCGGACACTGTTGAGGTAGTTGGGGTTGACCACGCACAGGTCCTTGCCGTTGAAACAGACCGTGTTGGTGGAGAAACGGGCCGAGGCGCCGCGCAGGGGACGCCAGCTCCTGGTGTCGTGGGCCCAGATCGCCATCGTCACCGGATCGGCGCTGATGCGAACCGTTTCGACGCTGCTGCCGATGCGATGGCGGTAGAGGGTGGCGCCGCCGCTGTCCACCGCTTCCACGCTGCAGGGCACTGGAGCCGCCCCCTGAAGGGAGCACTGGGTGGAGAGGCGATAGAGCACCTTGGCGGCCGGATCCTGCGGCGCGGCCCCCACGGGCGGAACGGCCAGCAGAGCGCCGACCATCAGGCCAGCCAGGAGGGAGCCCTTCGCCTGGATCAGGTCCTGGGGCCGCCAGCCCGTGGGCTGACCGATGGGGAGAAGGGGATTCCGGCGCAATGGCATGGGATGTCAGGACCGCGGCCATCGCCGGCGGAGGGTAGCGATGAACACATCGTGGCCATGGGGCGCCATGGCTGGCAACAACAAAAAGGTGCAGGATTTCTGTAGCCAGCCACGGCGCCATCGGCGTGGGCGGCCGCGACAGCTCCCGTCTGGTGTGTTCTCCATGCTCACCAGGGCGGGCCTCGCTAGCTTTCAGGCAGCGACTGACAACCCATCGATGGCCGTTCTCAACCGCTGCGCCATCGCGGTGGCACCCCGGCAGCCGATGGTGGACTGGACCCGGCCCTTCTGGACCCGGGAGGACATGGAAGGCCTCGGTGACGACCACAGCCTCTACCTGATTCCCACCTACGACAGCGAGCTGGAAGCCCAGGACCGGTTGCTGGACAGCTACGGCCAGATCTTCTCCGCCGAACTGGAACTCTGGTGCCGCGACCGCAGCCGCTGGCCCCAGCCCCGCAGCCTGGAACTCTTCGAGGCCTGGTTCACGGTGCGTTTCTTCCCCCTCGTCGAGGACCTCGACAGCGAGCCGCTGCACACCTACGTGATCGACGACGACCTGCAGGACGCCCTGCGCGAGGCCCTGGGCTGATCCATGTTCTTCCGCATCCACCACCGGCTCAGCTACCGCTACGACCGCCCCGTCTTTCTGGAGCCCATGACCCTGCGGCTCACCCCCCGCCAGGACGGCAGCCAGAGGATCCTGCAGCACCATCTGCAGCTGGTGGATCCCGCCGCTGGCCTCACCCGCGTTCTCGAGCCCGATGGCACCGACGCGATGGTGGCCTGGTTCCAGCAGGAGCGAGACCAGCTGACGATCGAAGTGGACATGCTGCTGGAGACCCTGCGCAGCAATCCCTTCGACTGGATCATCACCCACAGGGAGGCCCAGCACCTGCCGGTGGACTACCCGGCGGCGGAGGCCTGCTCCCTGGCGGGCTGCCGGCATGGCCAGATCGACCCGGCTGTCCGTGCCTGGGCCCAGACCATCGCCGAGAGGGTCGAGGGATCGGCCACCGCCTTCCTTGGCGCCCTGGCCGATGAGATCCACCACGGCTTCCACCATGTGGGCCGGCTGGAGGGGGAGCCCACCTCGGCGGCGGAGACCCTCGCGACGCTCACCGGAGCCTGCCGGGACACGGCCGTGCTGTTCATCGCGGCCTGCCGCAGCCAGGGCCTGGCGGCACGCTTCGTCAGCGGCTACTCGATGCACCATCCCCCCGAGGTGAGCGAGCACGAGCTGCACGCCTGGGCGGAGGTGTACCTGCCAGGGGGGGGTTGGAGGGGCTTCGATCCCAGCCTGGGTCTGGCGGTGGCCGATGGCCATGTGGTGCTGGCCGCCGCACCGGATCACCACCTGGCGGCCCCGGTCAGCGGCAGCTACCGGGGGACCGGGGTGGGCTCGAACCTGGACTACCTGATCCGGCTGCAGGCCGCCTCCAACCGCGAGGAACTGGAGGGAACGGCTCAGCCGATGGTCCCGAGCTGAAGCCAGCACCCGGCCGGGGCCAGTTTCTCGACGATCACCGGTGTCCGATGGGTCAGCACCAGGTTCTCGGCATAGCGTTCCGCCTCATCTCGGTGGTCGAAGAGGGGGCCGAGCACCTCGTTGGGAACGGTCGTCTCGTTCTGGTCGGCGGGTCGGACCCGGTAGCGGCCACGAGGGCTGGGTTCACTCATGGCCCCAATCTGCTCCCCAAGCTCCGCAGGTCGCTCCAGCAGCAGAGTGTCTTCCAATCCGTGGCCGACTCCCCATAGGAACCAGAACAGCCGGACCACGATCGAGCCTGAAAAAAACCGCCCCGGAAGAACCGGGACGGCCAGAGAGAACACGGGGGTCAGGGAAGACCCGGTGAGTTCAGTAGCGGCTGCGGCCGCCGCCGCCACCGCCGTAGCCGCCGCCACCGCCGCCGTAGCCGCCGCCACCGCCGCCGGAGCGACCACCACCGCCACCGCCACCGGTGCGGGGCTCAGCCTTGTTGACGCGGATGCTGCGTCCCATCCACTCAACGTCCTGCAGATCGTCGATCGCCTTGGTTTCGTCGGCGTCGTTGGTCATCTCAACGAAGGCGAAACCCCTCTTGCGGCCGGTGTCGCGGTCAAGGGGAAGGGTGCACTGGCGCAGTTCGCCGTACTGGGCAAAAAGATTTTTGACGTCTTCCACTTCGGCGTCGAAGGAAAGATTTCCGATGTAAATGGTCATGAACCTGAAAAAAACTATGAACCGATCCTTCGACAGCCCTTTTAGAAAGTGATGAGCTCGCTGGAGAGAAATCTTGGAATCTTCCCTACCTTACAGCCCCTGTGGTCCCAGAACACCCCCGTGGACCGGGGGCGGGACGATCGGCGGGGCCATTGCCGCAGCAGCGCTGCCCATCTGCAGCTTGCCTGCCCAGGCGCTGCAACATCGCTGAGGCCATCCCAGGCCCTCGGCCCTGACAGTCATCAAAAAAGCCCTCGCAGGCCGGGGTCGCGCGAAAAGGAGCGATGCCGTTTGTGTTCCAGAACGCCGTGGCGATCTGGAACACAAACGGCCCCCTGGTCTCACATGCGGGACATGGCCGCGATCTTGTTGAGCTTGTCCTTATCCAAGCCGTCCAGTTCTTCCACCTGGAGCAACCCGTCTTTCACCAGACTGGCGAAGACGAACAAAAGTCCTGCCAGGCGGAAATCGAAGCGACCTTCGATTTCATGGCGTTGAATGCTGAGGAAATCATGAAGCTTCCAGCATTCCTCAACGGTGTCCATGCGGCTGGCATGGGCCTGGGCGGCCCGGATGATGCCGAGCACCGCTCGGGAGTGGGCTTTGTCAAAGGCGCGGCGGGCCACATCCTGTTCCTGCTCCGTCCACTCCAACACCGCTGTCACCATTGGACCCAACATCTGTTTTTTGACCTTAACGCCCAAGCCCAAGCCGCCGCGAGCCGTTCCCTTAGCCGTGATCAAGAGACACGCGGCGCCGCAACTCCGGCAGGCCGAACCAGGGCACGTCCGGGTAGGCGTGGTGCTCCCAGTGGTAGCCGAAGTGATAACAAGCCAGCAGGGAGAGGAGGTGGGAGTACCCCAGACTGCGCACCGCATGGTTGCCGGAAGGGACAGGCCCTGATCCTTGGCCGCGGTGGGGGAAATAGGTGCCGAAGAGGAACAGCTGGAACGAGCTCAGCACCAACGGCAGCACCCAGAAGGCGACCACATTCATCGCCCGTTGGGGGTCCAGATCCAGCAGCAGTGCCGCTGAGACGATCCAGGTGATCAGGAGCAGGGCCAACTGCATCCAGGAGAGATAGTTGCCCATGAAACGCACATACCAGCGCAGGGCTCCATCACCACTGGCAAGACGGAAATCGGGATCCCGGAGGCTGCCAGGGGAGCGGTGATGGCGCAGATGCTGGCGGCGACAGGGGCCAAAGGGCAAGCCGGCGTAAAGCACCAGGGCCAGGCGGCCCAGTCCGTCGTTGAGGACACGGCGCCCGGGCACCAGCGTGCGGTGCATGGCGTCATGGCCCAGGATGAACAGGCCGGTCTGCAGGAACGTGCGTCCTGCGATAGCCAGCAGTACGGCCGGCACAGGCCACTGGGCCGGATGGGCCAGCAGCAGAGCGATGAGGCTGGCCAACCAGCCCAAAAAGATCACGATCCCAAGCCAAAAACCCCTGCCCAGGGGGGCAGGGGAAACGGAGCAGGCCATCGCCTCGTCCGACATCGGGCCAGGCTGGATGGGGGAGCCCGTCAGCGTGCGAATTTGAGCAACTCGGCCGGGGACGCCAGCAGGTCGATCGCCACGAAGTAGATCCGGTTCTCGGGATCCAGAAGGAAGCGCCAGGCCACGTTCATGCCGACGCCAGCGCCGAACCAGGGGGTCTGGACCTTGCCGGTGACCTTGATCTGGGTGAAGCCGCCATCGGAGGGCTCACTCACGCCACTTTCGGGGAGAAGCTTGAGGTTCTGGCAGTCCTCGCGGAAGAAGCGCAGCACGGCATCGGTGCCGACAATCGGACGCTGGAAGGGGGGCTGCAGGGCGCCGTCGGGAAGGAACAGCTTGATCAGCTGGTCGAAATCGTTGGCGTTGAGCAGATCCATGTAGGAGAGGATCGTTGCGTTGTCGATTCCCGCGATCGACACCTTGGTGCGCTGCTCAGGAGCCGTGGGCAGCACGATCGGCTCGGCGATGCGCTCGGCCCCGTCCACCTTGCTGGGGTCGAAGCCCATGTCGACGACGAAGTTGCGCAGCACGGTGATCTGCTGACCGGCATCAATGCCCTTCAGCGAGGACAGCACCGAAGCGGCGTTGGCGGAGAGCTGATATCCCTCGGGGATCGGGGCGACGAGGCCTTCCTCCATCCACTCGCCCAGGCGGTACCAGAACCCGAGCTTGATGTTGACCGACCAGATGGCATAGGTGCGGCAGATGTCGGTGTCGGCCCTGTTGGCCAGATCCACCATCGCCTGGCTCTGCTCGGCGAAGGTCATGGCCTTGATGCGGTTGAGCACCGGCTCGGCGAACTGCATGCGAGCCGCCCCGGGCGCCGCGATGGTGATCGTCTTGCCCATCTCGAGGTAGGCGAACCAGATCAGTGCCAGCTGATCTTCCGCGCTCAGCAGAGCGAACCGGGCGGTGAGGGCGGGCACCACATCGGCGGAAAGGGTGTCCGGAAAAATCTGGGACGCTTTTTCGAGCGTGAACATGACAGGAAGCCTCCGGAGGTCAATAAATCTTTACAAATCCTAATGCATGGCGGCGCCGACGCTGGCGTTGAGACCACCTGTGACCAAGGAAAGCACGATTCCGTGTCCGTCATCACAGCGAGCAACAGGCGGATAACCCCTGCAGGGATCCGGGAAAGTCCCTGGGGACAGCTGTCCCCAGGGACCCTCGCTCACTGCGCCGCGGTGCTCAGCATCGCCGCCGCGGTCCACAGGACCAGGCCCGTGATCGCAAAGCCCCCAGCCGTCACCAGCCCCTGCCAGATCTGACGCGCCAAAGGTGAGGGCTGCTCCCCAAGCCAGGCGGCGCGGGGGGTTCCCGGTGTCCAGGGGCTGGTGCCACGGGGCGCCCTGAAGGCGACCACGTCGCGCCAGCGGCCGTCATAACGGGGGGCCTGCTGGTTGAAGGGGCGCTCGCCCTGCGCCCGACCCGGCAACACCCGGGAGCGCTGGTAGGGCACCGTGTCGTAACCGAAGGCCTCGAGATACTCGGCCGAGTCGAGCAGGGCATCCACCAGGGTGACGAGCCCATGCTGGGCAATCAGGATCGAATAGCTGATGCGTTCCTGTTCGCCATAGACGGGCCTGCCCAGAACCCTGCCGACCAGCTGCTCCACCAGCCGATAGTTGCTGTTGCAGTCATAGAAACCCTCACGGAATCGCCTGGAAAGCAACAATCCGCGGATGAAATCCCTCATGGTGATCTGTCCGCTGCGGAGCTGGGATTCCAGCACCACTTCGCGATCCACCTTGAAGGCATGAAAGAAGATCTGGCGGTAGGCCTGCTCAATCTGAACGTCCAGACCGAGGCGATCCCCGGCGGTCTTGCCCGTCTCCAGGCTGGCGACAGCCTGGCGGGGAGATTCCTCATTGGCGATCGCGAAACTCGGCACCCTGGCATTGAGGCTCAAGGGTCGGGCGGCGAGCAGGGGAAGGGCCATGAAGGGCATCAGGGAGAACGACCCGGAAAGATACCGAAGATCAAAAGTGGCCTTGGGCCTGCGCTCAGATCCCTCACACAGCTTTACTTTTCTGGCCGACCGCAGGTGGCTCCTGGGGCGCCCGGGCCAGCGGTGGCGTGGGTAGCACGGAGGGCTCACAGTCCATTCTGAGCACGCGCTCCAGGGTCTGGTTGCGGTAATTGCGCAGACAGTACTTACAACCACCGGTGGTCTGGAGATGGCGCTCAGGCGTGATCACGACCTCCCGGACGGGATGCTCAACGCAACGAATCTTGATAGGAGTGCGATAACTCTTATAGGTCATCTGTGAATAATCGTATCTTGTGCCGAAACGGGAAATGGCTCTCTCAAGAAACGTGGCTTCATCAATCCGTAAACCCATTGTTCCATCCGTAGAAATCTATTCGTAATGCCCAAGCAGACCATTGTCCTGACATTCCATCCCAGGGATGGGGCACCGATGGGCACCGTGGGCAGGACGGTCCCGGAACTGTCGGGATTCTGCACCCTGCATCAGACAGGCAGGCCCGGCGCATGATTTCTCCACATTTCAACCTTGCCGCCGGCCGCTTCAGCGGCCCGAGCTGATCGCTTCTGGACTCAGCGGGGGGCGCTTTCGGAGGGGGCCAACGCCTCGGTGATGACCCGGAACCCGGTGAGCTGGTGATCGCCGAAGGAGCGCAGGAAGGGCACATCCGCCGCGTCCCGGCCCCGGGCGATCAGCACCCGGCCGATGCGGGGGGTGTTGTAGCGGGCATCAAAGACATGCCAGCGATCCTCGAGGAACGCCTCGAACCAGGCGGAGTAGTCGATCGGATCCGGCCGGGCCTCGACGCCCGAATAGCCCAGATAGCCGGTGCAGTAACGCGCCGGAATGTTGAGGCAACGGCAGAGGCTGATGGCCAGGTGGGCGAAATCCCGGCAGACGCCGCGGCCCTCCCGCAGGGCGTCGTGGGCGGTCTTGTCGCTGCGGGCGGAGCCGTAGTCGAAGCGGAGCTGCTCATGCACCCAGTCGCAGATCGCCTGCACCCGCGACCAGCCGGGCCGGACCCCACCGAAGCGCCCCCAGGCCACCTGGGCCAGACGATCGGTGTCGCAGTAGCGGCTGGGGTTGAGATAGGGATAGGTGACGATCGGCAGCGCCGCCACCGGGCACTCACCCACGTCTGCTGCCACCGGATCGGGATGGCCGCCATCGGCCACCACCACCTCGAAGCCCAGGGTGGTGCTGCCGGCAGAGGCCATGAAGCGGCAGGCACGGTTGCCGTCGGCGTCGGTGAGCACCTCGGCGATGCGGTCCGGACTCAGCCACAACCGCTCCGGGCCGCGCCGATCCTCCAGGCGGCTGCCATGGGGATGGACCAGGGCCAGCACCGGCGTCGGGGCCCAGCAGGAGAGGGTCAGTTCGCAACCGAGCCGGATCAGCATGGAGAAGGCAAGAGAAACGGCGCGCGACCCCAAGCTCGATTGTGGACCCCCGGCAGGGAATCCGTGGCGGCTCAGCCAGGAAAGTGTTAGTACGGTTGTACTGCACACATGGCCATGTCCGTCACCCCGCAAGCCCCCCTGGCCCTCACCTCATGGCCCTATCTGGGGCGGGAGCGTCTGCTGCCCAGCCGCAGCCGTCAGGTCTGCCTCACCTGCCACTGGTTTCGTCACCACGCCGACGCCGACAGCCTCCCCCTGCTCAGCTGCCAGTGGCACCAGGCCCTGGTCAGCCACGGTGACCACCTCACCCAGCGCTGTGCCTCCTGGATCGAGCCGCTCCAGGTCGGCGGAGGCTGGTGCCCTGAAGCCTCCTGACGCCCTCCTTGAACCCACACCCTCGATAGGGTGGATTTCGCCCCCAAGCCCGTCCGCATGGCCATCGTCCGCGCGCAGGGCCTCGGCAAGACCTACCGGGTGGCCGACAAGCAACCCGGACTGGCCGGCACCCTGCGTCACTTCGTGAATCGCCGCGAGCGCACGATCGCCGCCGTGCGGGACGTGAGCTTCTCGATTGAGCCAGGCGAGTTCGTCGGCTTCCTGGGGGCCAATGGCGCTGGCAAGACCACCACCCTCAAGATGCTCACGGGGCTGATCCACCCCACCAGTGGCACGGTGGAGGTGGCCGGCTGCCTGCCCCATCGCCGCCAGGCGGCCTTCCTCGGCCAGATCACCCTGGTGATGGGTCAGAAACAGCAGCTGATCTGGGATCTGCCCCCGCTGGATTCCCTGCGCGTCAACGCGGCCGTCTACGGCATCCCCCCGGCGGAAAGCCGGCGGCGCATCGACGAACTGGCCGAGATGCTCGAACTCGGCGACGAGCTGCGCCGGCCGGTGCGCAAGCTCTCCCTCGGTCAGCGGATGAAGGCGGAGCTCCTGGCGGCCCTGCTGCACCGGCCATCGGTGCTGTTCCTCGATGAACCCACCCTGGGCCTGGACGTGAACGCCCAGGCCCGGGTGCGCAGTTTTCTGGCCGATTACAACCGACGCTTCGGCGCCACCGTGCTGCTGACCAGCCATTACATGGCCGACATCACCGCCCTCTGCCCCCGGGTGCTGCTGATCCATGAGGGGCGCCTCTTCTACGACGGCGGCCTGGAGACCCTCACCCAGCGCCTGGCCCCCTGCCGCGAGGTGCGCCTCGAGCTGCAGGCGCCCCTGGGGGCCGAAGCTTTCGCCAGCTACGGCGACGTGGAGGCCATCGAGGGCCGGGAGGTGCGGCTGCTGATCCCGCGGGAACGGCTCACCGAGCAGGTGGGACGGCTGCTGGCTGACCTGGCCGTGGTGGATCTCTCCGTGTCCGACCCACCGATCGAGGACATCATCGGCCGGCTGTTTCATCAGGGAGCCCTGGCATGAGGCGCCCCCTCGCTCAGCGGCTGGCCCATGCCCGCCGCATCGCTGCTGTGCTGCTCTCCAGCCAGTACGCCTACATGCTCGAGTACCGGGCCGAGATCGTGCTCTGGGCCCTCTCGGGGGTGCTGCCCTTCATCATGCTGGGCCTCTGGAGCGCCGTCGATGCAGGCGGCGGACTGGGCATGAGCTCCCTGCAGCTGGCCCGCTACTTCCTGGCGGCGTTCGTGGTGCGGCAGTTCACGATCGTGTGGGTGATGTACACCTTCGAGGAGGACAACCTCAGCGGCCGTCTGTCGCCCTACCTGCTTCAGCCGCTGCCGCTGGTCTGGCGCTACGTGGCCGCCCACCTGTCGGAGCAGGCCACCCGCCTGCCGTTCGTGGTGATGCTGGTGGGTCTGTTCTTCCTTCTCTATCCCGCCGCCTTCTGGTGGCCCTCGTTCTCATCGCTGCTGCTGACGGTGCTGGCCACCCTTTCCGCCTTCGCCCTGCGCTTCCTGATGCAGTTCACCTTGACGATGGTGTGCTTCTGGAGCGAGAAGGCCAGCGCCCTGGAACGGCTCCTCTACCTCCCCTATCTCTACCTCTCCGGGCTGGTGGCTCCTTTGGCGCTCTATCCCGAGGCGGTGAGGAACGTCGCCTTCTGGACCCCCTTCCCCTACATGATCGATGTGCCGGCCAGGATCCTGGCCGGCGAGCCAGTGCCGATCGGCCCCAGCTTCGCGGCGATGGCTGCCTGGGCCGCCCTGCTGCTGCCGATCAACCTGCTGCTGTGGCGGCGGGGCCTGCGCCACTATTCGGCCATGGGGGCCTGATGGGCAGGTATTTCTCCACCCTGCGCATCTTCTGGATCGCCTCGCTGACGGCGGAACTGGAATACCAGGCGAATTTCCTGATCGAACTGGTGGCCACGGCCGGCAACCTGGTCGGCAGCATCTTCGTGCTGTCACTGTTTTATGGGCGCGGCCAGTCGCTCGGGGGCTGGAGCTGGGAGGGGGCCCTGGTGGTGCTGGGGGTCTACACCCTGCTGGAGGGGGTCACCAGCACGCTGCTGCAACCCAACCTCAGCACGATCGTGGCCCACGTGCGCACCGGCAGCCTCGACTTCGTCCTGCTCAAGCCGATCGACAGCCAGTTCTGGCTGTCGGCCCGCACGTTCTCCCCCTGGGGTCTGCCCGGCATCGCCCTGGGGGCCGGCCTGATCGGCTACGCCGCCTGGAAGGCCGGTGCCAGCCCGGCGCCCCTGACCCTGCTGGCGGCGGCCCTGATGCTGGTCGCCAGCCTGCTGATCCTCTACAGCCTGTGGTTCGTGCTGGCGGCCAGCAGCATCTGGTTCGTGAAGATCTGGAATGCCACCGAGGTGCTGCGCAGCGTGCTGGTGGCGGGCCGGTTTCCGGTGAGTGCCTTCCCGGCCGGGTTGCGGGCCTTCTTCACCTTCGTCGTGCCGGTGGCCTTCCTCACCACCGTGCCCGCTGAGGCGATTCTGGGACGGGCCTCCGGTCCCTGGCTGCTGGCCGGCGGCATCGTGGCCGCCGGCTCCCTGGCGGTGAGCCGTTGGTTCTGGCAGTTCGCCTTGCGCTTCTACACCTCCGCCTCCAGCTGAATGGAGCCGCTCCTCCCCCTGCCCCTAGCGGAGCTCCCGGACCTGCCGCCGCTGACCCTGGCGGTGGTGGGCCATGTGGAGATGGTGAGCTTCATCGGCGTTGGGCACCTGCCGGCGGCCGGGGAGATCCTCCATGCCAGCGATTTCTGTGAGCTTCCCGCCGGAGGTGGTGCCGTGGTGGCGGTGCAGATGGCCCGCCTCACACGGGAGCGCATTCCGTTCTTCACCGCCCTGGGCAACGACGCGCTCGGGCGCCGGGCCGCCGCGGAACTCGAGGTGCTGGGGCTGGAGCTGCACATTGCCTGGCGAGAGGCCCCGACCCGGCGGGGGATCACGTTCATCGACGCCGGCGGCGAGCGCACCATCACCGTGATCGGCGAGCGGCTGATGCCCACCGGCGCCGATGGGCTGCCGTGGCAGCGTCTGGCCGGGGCCGATGGCGTGTTCGTCACGGCCACCGATGCGGCTGGCCTGCGGCTGGCACGGCGGGCCCGGGTGCTGGCCGCCACCCCGCGGGTGCGCCTGCCCAGTCTGAACGCGGCTGGCGTGCACCTCGATGCCCTGATCGGCAGCGCCGCCGATCCCGGCGAGGCCTACCGGCCGGGGGATCTTGAGCCGGCCCCCTCCCTCTACATCGGCACCGAGGCGGAGCGGGGCGGCGTTCTGCTCCCCGGTGGCCGCTATGCCGCCGTACCGCGCCAAGGCCCCGTGCTGGATGCCTACGGCGCCGGCGACAGCTTCGCCGCCGGCGTCACCACGGCGCTGGCCGCCGGCTGGGATCTGCGGCAGGCGATCAGCCTCGGTGCCCACTGCGGCGCCGCCTGCCTCGATGGCCGCGGACCCTACGCGAGTCAGCTGCAGCTCAGGCCGCGCTGACCAGGAGCAGCAGTCGGTTGCCCTCCGGATCGGCCAGCCAGGTCTCGGCGCCGAAGGGTTCCTGGCGCGGCGGCTCCAGCAGCGCCGCCCCCAGGGGCAGGACGGTGCTGATCCAATCATTGAGCACCTGCAGGGGGGGGGCCTGCCCCGCTGGGCGGGAGAAGCAGAGGGCCAGCCGGCCCTCACCGCGGGGACGGGGACGCCGGCGGGACGGGGCGTAGATCTCCAGCCGCCCCTGGCCTGGCCCCAGCAAACGCCAGTGGCGGGCACTGGCGCCCACCAGGGGAGTGGTCTGCAGCAGGGCGCCGTAGAAGACGGCCAGACGCTCGGGGTCGTCGGCGGCCAGCACCAGGAAGGGGGGTGGAACGGCAGGGGGCATGGCGGAAAGCGCCGCCTCGGGCGCCGCGATTCGCCACCATGGCAGCAGAACGGATTCCCGAGGGCCATGGCGGTGCTGGTGCTGAACGAGGCGGAGCGGCGCAAGCTGGACGGCTCCGACGACGCCCTCTTCTATGCCGAGCCGCGCTACGTGCAGCACCTCGACGGCGCTTTCCGCCGGCGGCTCACGGCGCTCTACCGCGAGCGGATCCCCCCCTGTGCGGTGGTGCTGGATCTGATGAGCAGCTGGGTGAGTCACCTGCCGGAGGAGATCCGCTACGAGGAGGTGATCGGCCACGGCCTCAACGACACCGAACTGGCGGCGAACCCCCGCCTGGATCGGCGCTGGCTGCAGAACCTCAACCAGGACCAGCGGCTTCCCCTGGAGGACGCCAGCGTGGATGCGGTGCTGATGGTGGCGGGCTGGCAGTACCTGCAGCGGCCGGAACCGGTGGCGGCCGAACTGCTGCGGGTGGTCCGCCCCTGCGGTCAGGTGATCGTGGCCTTCTCCAACCGGATGTTCTTCCAGAAGGCACCGCAGGTCTGGACCGACGGCAGCGACCGGGATCACCTCGCCTATATCAGCCGGGTGCTGCAGGCCCAGGGCTGGCCGGCGCCGCAGCTGATCGCCGAGTCGACGCGGGCCGAGGGCCCCCAGGGCTGGCTGGGGGGACAGGGCGATCCGTTCTTTGCCGTGGTGGCCGAAAAGCCTGCGCCGTAGGCCCGCCCCATGCCCGACGCCATGCCCGCACCAACCCAGGACGAGCCCCTGCCCCCGTGGCGCCCACTGCTGCGCGGGGCGCTGGAGCGGCAGGGGCGCTCCCCCCAGGCCCGCTGGCTGCAGCTGGCCAGCCTGGCCGAGGACGGCACCCCGAGGGTGCGCACCCTGGTGTTCCGCTGCTGGTCCGGGGGGACGGCCCTCGATCTGCTCACCGACCGCCGCAGCGCCAAAAGCGGCGAACTGAACGGGCTGGCACCGCTGGAGCTTTGCTGGGTGCTGCCGAAGGCCCGCTGCCAGTTCCGCCTCAGGGGGCATCGGCTGCCGCTGGCTGGTGGGGAGGAACGGCAGGCCCTGGATCGCCACTGGCAGGCCCTCACCCCCAGGGGCCGGGCTCTCTGGGGCTGGCCGGCGCCGGGGGAAGCGCTGCAGGCCGAGGCAGCGTTCCCGCGGGAACTTGAAGACGGCGCCCCAAGGCCGGAGCATTTCGAGCTGCTGCGGGTGCAGCTGCAGCGGGTGGAGCTGCTGGAGTTGCAGGGCCATCCGCACAAGCGCCGCTGCTGGCGGGCTGCCAACGGCTGGCAGGAGGAGCGGCTGAATCCTTAAGGGTCCGCGCCCAGGCGAGCGCCCACGTTTAACAGATCTTTACATTAGCCTGGGCCAAAGCGAGAGACCAATGCTGGAAGCCCTGTTCCCCATCGTTTACATGGTCAGCTTCGCGGTGATTGCCGGCGGCGCCTTTGCCCTGATGACCCAGAACCTGCGCAACGCTTCAACCATGCAGGCCAGGCGGCCATCCCACCCCGAAGCCCCCGCCCCGGGCGAAGAGGTGCTGTACGTGGATCTCAGCCGCGAACGGCTCGAGCAGCTCTACGAACAGGCCAGCTGATAGGGGCTTTCAGCCTGGAAACACCGTGATGCTGGACATTTCCCGATAGTTGTCATCCGCCATGCTGTCGACCCGGAAGGAGGTCCAGGTGGCAAAGGGCTCGGGGTCACTGGCCGTCACCGGCCATTCGATCCGTCGCCTTTGGTAGGTCAGACCAACGCAGGTCAAGGCCTGATCGTCGGCCATCAGCGACCAGAGCAGCCGCAGGTCGCTGCGCTCGTAAGCAATACTTTGCTCCTGAATGCACGGATCAGCGGGATACCCGGGGCAGAGCTCCAGCGAACGCTGGTTTTCCCAGCAGAGGTAGTCGCCGTTTTCGGTGGGATAGAACCAGCAGGTTTCGTTGTCGGCGTCTCGAAGTGAAAACTGGTCGAGACAGCGAATCGACGTGATGGTCAGGCGATCCGCCGGGTGGCCGGTGCGTCCCTCCAGTTCCGGACCAACGAGTTCGTAGGCACCGAGCCAGAGGGAGCGTGGCTCCAGATGGGGCACCAGAGCGTCACAGATCAGTCGGTGGGCTGAACCCGTCGCCTCTGAGCGGGTCGAATCGTCCTGGCAGGGATCGGTGCGCAGAGGCACGAACGGATCGGCGCCGCTGACGTTGGCCTGTCCCGAAGCGACGAGCTCATCGAGGCTCTGCTCGGGTGGCGTCGCTGTGCGGAACATGCGCAGGGCAATGCCACTGCCGACGCCAAGACGCTGGGCCGCCAGGAGATCGGCCCAGGCGGCGCCATCGCCGGGCAGGGCACCGTCCGGGGCCAGGACAAAGACAAGAGCGTGCGCCATGGCGGATCGGGGTGAACGCTGCAGACATCAAAGCCCGGATGGCAGAACCATCCGGGCTGAGACAGGCGAACCTTCCGGTGAATCAGCCGAGGCCGATCTGGGCAAGGATGCCCTGGCCGGTAAGGATTTCGGTGCCGAGGCCGATCACGAAACCGAGCATGGCCAGACGGCCGTTCCAGGTTTCAGCGAAGGCAACGAAGCCGAAGCGGGTGGTGGAGTCGGTCATGGAAGGGTTTGTTTGCGAAACTTGAAGGGAGTGTAAACGATCGTGAAGCGTTGTGACTGTCGTCAGCGATGCCGTTGACGACCCAGGGGCTCGATCCATTCCTCCAGCACCCCTGGGGTGGGCTCCTCACGGCACGGGGCGTCGGGAGCGACCAGGCGGCAGCCCAGCTGGATGTCGCCCTGATCGAGCAGGCGACCGAGCCTCAGCGCCGTGGCTTCTTCCAGACGGGAGAAACGGTCCTGGCCATGGGTGAGCCAGGACAGTTCAGTGGGAGTGATGATCCCGGTGGCCAGGGATTCCAGGTAGAGCTCGCCGACCGTCATGGCTGATGTAACGGAACGTAAAGATTCTGGCGCGCGGCAGCGGGCACCGCGGCAAATGGGCTGATCGGGAGCGTGAAGCGCCTGCGGAGGTCGGAGCTTTACAATTCTTAAGACGTTCTTCGGGGACGGGTTCGCTGACCCGTCCTTTTTTTTGCACCGGTGCCTGGTCCCAGGGGCAGGATGAACACGCAGTCGTCGGGGACGCCCATGGAGACGGAAACGTTGCTGCCCCTGGCCGGGGCGGCGGTGCTGACCCTGATGGTGGTGGTGGGAGTCGTGGTGGTGGTGCTGCGGCCGAGCGACCTGCCGAAGCGCTGAGCGCACTTCCTAACCTGCGTCGATGGCGCTTCAGGTGGTCTGGTTCAAGCGCGATCTGCGCCTCCACGACCACCGCCCCCTGGTGGAGGCGGCGCGACGCGGCCCAGTGCTGCCCCTCTACGTCGTGGAGCCGCGCCTGTGGCAACGCCCGGACACTTCAGCCCGGCAGTGGAGCTTCTGCCGGGAGGCGCTGCAGGAGTTGTCAGAGGCTCTGGCCGACCTGGGCCAGCCCCTGGTGGTCCGCATGGGAGAGGTGGTGGCCGTGCTGGAGGCCGCCCATCGCCGCCATGGCATCGATGGGCTTTGGAGCCACCAGGAAACCGGCAACCTCTGGACCTACGACCGGGACCGCCGCGTGGCCGCCTGGGCCAGGGAGCGGGGGATCCCCTGGCAGGAGTTCGCCAGCTTCGGCGTGATCCGGGGCTTGAAGGATCGCCGCGGCTGGGCCCGCGCCTGGGAACAACGCATGGCCGAACCGCTCCTGGCACCTCCCACAGCCCTGACCCCGCTGGTCGGAATCGCTCCGCGGACCCTGCCCACCGCTGCTGATCTCGGCCTGGCGCCTGACCCCTGCCCCGGGCGACAGCGGGGCGGACGCCGGACCGGACGGGAACTGCTGGAGGGGTTCCTGCGCCAACGGGGACGGGGCTACCACCACAGGCTCTCCAATCCCCTGACCGCCTTTGAGGCCTGTTCGCGGCTCTCGCCCCACCTGGCCTGGGGCACCCTGTCGATGGGGGAGGTGGTGCAGGAGGCACGCGCCCGTCGGCTCGCCCTGGCGGCCCTGCCGGCCCACGCCGGCGCCGGCTGGCCTCGGGCGCTGGACGCCTTCCTCTCGCGCCTGCACTGGCACTGTCATTTCATCCAGAAGCTGGAACGCCAGCCCTCGATCGAAATCCAGGAGCTCCATCCCGCCACCCGGGGGCTGCGCCGCACCGATCCCGAGCGGCTGGCGGCCTGGAGCGAGGGGCGCACGGGGGTGCCCTTCGTCGATGCCTGCATGCGCGCCCTGCACCACAGCGGTTGGATCAACTTCCGCATGCGGGCGATGCTGCTGTCCTTCGCCAGCCATCACCTCTGGATCGACTGGCGCGACAGCGGCCTGCACCTGGCCCGCCAGTTCGTGGACTACGAGCCCGGCATCCACTGGAGCCAGTGCCAGATGCAGAGCGGCACCACGGGCATCAACACCATCCGGATCTACAACCCGATCAAGCAGGGGCTCGACCACGATCCGGACGGCGTGTTTCTCGGTCGCTGGCTGCCGGAACTGGCGGCCGTGCCCGCCGCCTGGCGCCACGAGCCCTGGCGGATGGATCCGATCACCCAGGACGCCTGCGGCTGCCGCATCGGACAGGACTACCCCGCCCCGATCGTGGATGTGGCCGCCGGTGCCCGGGAAGCCCGGGAACGGCTCTGGGGCCTGCGGCGTCAGCCCGGCTTCAGTGCGGCCGCCGACGCGATCCAGGAACGTCATGGCTCCCGGCGCTCGGGACTGCCCCCCTCCGGCAAGGGCGGTGGTTCCCGGCGCCGGCGGGTCGCCGAAGGCCAGCTCTGCCTGGATCTGGCCCTGGACCAGGGGGGCTCTTCACGTTCCGTTACCTAACGCGGCAGAATTTTCATAATCCTCCCGCCGCCATGACCACCACTGTCTTGCTTGAAGTCTTCGCGGGCTTCTTCACCGCCTTCATCGCCCTGTGGATGCTGGCGCTCAACCGCCCGACGCTCAGCGCTGCCGTGCCCATCAGCGCCGAAGACAGCGCCCCTGCCCAGGGCCCTTCCATCGCCGCAAGCGCGCGGCAGGGCCTGTCGTCCTACTTCCTGCGGGAAGGGCGCCTGGCCAACACCGGCCTGCTGATCCTGCGCCTGGCCATCGGCGCGATGATGATCCACCACGGCCAGGACAAGCTGGCCGATCCCCAGGCGTTTGCGACCAACTACGTGGTGCCCCTGCACCTGCCTTTCCCCCTGTTTTTCGCCCATGTGGCGGGCTACTCGGAGATCCTGGGCAGCTGGCTGCTGATCCTGGGCCTGCTGTCGCCCCTGGGGGCGCTGGCCCTCACCGGCACCATGGGGGTGGCCGCCTACCACCACATCCTCACCAGCGGCCTGAACATCTACGTGCTCGAGCTGGTGGTGCTCTATCTCGGCGGCAGTCTCGCCCTGCTGCTGGTCGGTCCAGGCCGCTACTCGTTTGATGCCGGCATCGTTGCAGGGCTGCTGGTCGATTCCAGCGCCAGCGCAACGGGCACGTCAGGCAGCAAGGCCACGACGTCGACCTACGAGCTGCTGCCGGAAGCCAGCTGAGCACAGCCGACGTGCCGTCGGGGTCAGATCTGCGTGTTCAACCGTGGCAGGCTGGATTCCAGGCTCTTCCATGACCATGACCCGCGAGCACGACCCCTTCCGCATCCCCCGCGCCGGCTGGGAGGCCGCCCCCCTGGCGGGTCTGGCCTCGGTGGATCTCAACCACAACGGCGGCAGCTTCAGTGGCGGTGAATTCGTCTCGGAATCCACCGTCGGCGGGGTGCTTCTCTACGCCACCTACCAGGCGTTGCTCACCGCCCTGCGCACCGAGGCCTTGCGCAAACGCGGCGAGATCGACCGGATCACCCAGGTGAAGCTGGTGCTGGGCACAAGCCTGGAATCCGCCAAAACCGGTGTGGCTGTGGGTGCTGTTCTTTCCGTGGTGCTGCTGGTCTTCCCGTGGTTGACGGCACCGATGGCGGTGATGGGAGTTGTCGGCAGTGCCAAGGCTTCTCTGGACCTGTTCCATGCCTTCTGGGATGGGCTCGATGGGGAGCAGAAGCTCCAGGTCACCGTGGCCGCCCACGAAGCCGGCGTGAACCTGCGTCGGTTCTTCAGCAACACATCCGATGGCGTCGGCACTGTGGCAGGTTGACGCCCCTCACTTCCCGCCGAACAACTGCTGCAGCAACCCACCAAGGGCCTGCCCCAACCCTTCAGACTCGCCGCCCTGCACCACCTGGCCATAGGCGTCCACCGGCTGCAGGGCTTGATTCAGTTGGGCGGTGGTCGCCTGGGTGGTGCTTCTGAACCCCAGGTTGAACACGTTGCTCCAGCCCAGCTGGATGTCGGTGCGGTACTGGTCGGCATTCACCTTGGACACAACGGCCGCCGTGGAGCCATTCGGCAGCTGAATGTTCCATGGGTTGTTGGCCTGGGCCGTGAATCGGATCGTGCGCAGCTGGTTGGTCACCGGCAGCCTGTCAAAGGTGAAGGCCAGGGTTTTGGAGCCGTTGACATTGTTCTGGACGATCTCGTAACGGCAGGTTCCGTTGTAAATCGAGACTCCCCCATTGGTCCAGGCGCAGGTGCCGTTCTGGCGGGTGCGCGTGTAGGCGGGGCGGAAACTGTTGCCGGGTTGCTGGCCTGGGTTGATGCCGCTGCCCTGCCCCCAGTTGGATCCGGAGCCACCGATCACCGTGCCCTGGCCGCCCTGGTTGCCACCCGTGGCATTGGTGCCGAACACCCAGGGATTCAGCCGTGGGTCGAAGCTGGTGCGCTGACTGTTCGTCCAGCAACCGCGCATGTTGAAGTTGCAGTAGCGGCCATCGGAGAAGGTGACGTCAACGATGGGATTATTCACCAGGTTCCGTTCGAGATTGCGAAGCGCCCGACGGCCGAAGACCCGCTCGGTTTCGCTCAGTGCCGCACCGTTGGCATTGAAACAGACGCTCACGGAGCTGTCGCAGATCACCCCCTGCATCGGGAAGGAAACGGATCTGGCGCCAGGCCGGCCATAGCCGGGACCCGTGGCTCCACCGCCGCCACCCCATGGAGACGTCTGCTGCTGTGGCTGTTGTGTGGGGGACCCCCAGGGATTGCCTTGAGCGAAGGCTTGCGGTGATGAGGCAAGAACAGGGAGGGCGACAAAAACAGCCGTCGAACGCCTGAAAGCCCTGGTGAAAGGGTGAGACAACGTGTGATTGAACAATTCGCAAAAACAACTCTTCATCATGCCTTGATCATTGGTTACCATGCTAACAGAGTAGGTCATTCGCTCCTCAGTTACCTGGCAATCTGCAGCATCAAAGCAGAAGAAAGATCAACCAATTGGATCAGCCATCAAGGTGGCTCTCCGCGGGCCAGAGGGGGCCTGTCTGCCCACTCACTCGGCTTCGATGCTGCCGCGCACCATGTTCATGCCGCAGTGGAACGGGTAAGGCCCCGGTCGGCTCGGCAGCAGCTCAATGCTGGTGGTGGCACCGAGGGGGAGGTCGAGGGTGCGCTGGAAGTCCGGGAAAATCACCTGGGCCACACAGCCGCTCGGATCGGTGCGGTGAAACCGGAGCAGCACGGGCCGACCCGCCTTGACCCTGATCTGGGACGGGGTGTACCCGCCATCCACGGCGATGGTGATCTCCTGCACCCCCTGCTCCCCTTCACTGGCCACCACGCCACCACCATGGCGGCCCAGAAACCACCACAACTCGAGGGCGATCAGGGCCAGGCCAACCGCCGCCACCAGCATCTGCAGGGCCAGGGGCTGGGGAATCGTGCGCCAGAGGGGCGTCATGCCAACGCCCCCACGGAGCGATGGGCAGGGCGGAAGCGGCGCAGCCGCAGCGCATTGCTCACCACCGACACCGAGCTGAAGGCCATGGCGGCCCCCGCAAGCATCGGGTTCAGCAGCCAACCCGTGAGCGGGAACAGCAGGCCGGCGGCGATCGGGATCCCCGCCACGTTGTAAGCGAAGGCGAAGAAGAGGTTCTGGCGGATGGTGGCCATGGTGCGGCGGCTGAGTTCGATCGCCGCCGGCACGCCCCCCAGGTGGCCCGAGAGCACGGTGATGTCACTGGCGGCGATCGCCACATCGGTGCCCGTGCCCATGGCGATGCCCACCTCGGCCCGGGCCAGGGCCGGAGCATCGTTGATCCCGTCGCCCACCATCGCCACCGGCCCCTGGCCCTGCTCCTGCAAGCGCTGCACCACCGCCGCCTTATCGCCGGGAAGCACCTCGGCGATCACCCGCACGATGCCCACATCGGCGGCCACCACTTCGCTGGTGCGGCGGGCGTCACCGCTGAGCAGCACCACCTCCAGACCCAGCTTGCGCAGGGCCGCCACGGCGGCATGGGCTTCGGGCTTGATCGGGTCGGCGATGCCGAAGCAGGCCTCGATCCGCCCGTCCACCGCCACGGCGGCCACGCTGCGGGCGGCCCGCTCCAGCCGCGCCACCACCGGATCCAGGGGGGCGGTGTCCAGGCCTGAGGCTTCCAGCCAGCGGGGGCTGCCCACCCGCACCTCCTTGCCGGCCACGGCGGCCAGGACGCCAAGACCGGTCATGGCCTCGAAAACGTCCACATCCGGTGGCACGTCTTCGCCGCAACGGCTTGTGGCGTAGGCCACGATCGCTTCGGCCAGGGGATGTTCCGAGCGTGATTCCACCGCCGCCACCAGGGCCAGGAGGCTCTGGGCCGGCATCTGACCGCCACGCAGACGTTCGAAATCGGTCACCTCGGGCAGGCCGGCCGTGAGGGTGCCCGTCTTGTCGAGCACGATGGTCCGCAACCCACCGGCCGTTTCCAGGGCCTCGGCGCTGCGGAAGATCAGGCCGTTTTCCGCCCCTTTGCCGGAGGCCACCATGATCGCCGTAGGCGTCGCCAGGCCCAGGGCGCAGGGGCAGGCGATCACCAGCACACTGACCAGGAACAGGGTTGAGAGAACCACGTTGCCGCTGATCAGGAACCACACCACAAAGGTGGCGATGGCAATGGCGATGACTACCGGCACGAACCAACCCACCACCTGATCCGCCAGGCGCTGCACCTGGGTGTGGGAGCTCTGGGCCTGGCGCACCAGCTCTACGATGCGGGACAGCATGGTGTCGGCACCCACCCGGGTGACACGGAAGCTGAAGCTGCCGCTGCGGTTCATCGAGGCGCCGATCACCCCATCCCCGGGGCCCTTGGCCACCGGCGTCGGCTCGCCGGTGAGCATCGATTCCTCCACCCAGGAACTGCCGTCCACCACCACGCCATCGAGGGGCAACTTCTCCCCGGGGCGCACCTGCACCAGATCACCCACCACCACCCTCGCCACGGGAATCTCCACCGCGGTCCCGTCCCGCAACACCCGGGCCGTGGGGGGCTGGAGCTGGAGCAGCCGGCGGATCGCCTCGGAGGTCTGGCCGCGGGCCCGGGCTTCGAGCAACCGGCCCAGCAGCACCAGGGTGAGGATCACCGCGGCGGTTTCGTAGTACACATCGGCCGGAAGGCCCTCGGCGGTGAGGACCCCCGGGAAGGCGGTGGCCACCAGCGAGGCCAGCCAGGCGATGCCGGTGCCGGCGGCCACCAGGGTGTTCATGTCGGCGCTGTGGCGGCGCAGGGCCGACCAGGCGCCGGTGAAGAACTCCCGGCCGCACCAGAACAGCACAGGGGAACTCAGCATCAGCTGGGTCCAGGGGCTGGTGAACCAGCCCGGCAGCCACTTGAGGTGGACGCCGAGCATGTGGGGCAGGGTGGCGACCACCACCAGCAGGGTGAGCACGGCCGCCACCGACAGCTTGCGGCGCAACACGGTGAGCTCATGGGCCAGCTCCCGTTCCATGGTCGTCGTCATGTCCGCCGCCGGCTCGGCGTGGCAGCAGGGGGATACGGCGATGGAGTGGCTCATCAGGGACAGACCGGCTCCTGGGGCGAGGGGTTCACCCTATGGGCTCCCCTCGGCTGGAGAGTCAAGCCATCGGGCCAACCAGACGCGCCGCGGGGTTCATACCTGGGGGAGCAGCGCCCCAAGGCCCATCTGCCCCAGGATTCCGGAGCCCGTGAGGGCCTCGATGGTCAGGCCAATGACGAAGCCGAGCATGGCCAGACGGCCATTCAGCCGCTCGGCACGGCCATGAAACCCCCAGCCGCTCTCGCTGCCGGGGCTGGCCACATACATACGTGGCTCGATCGGCCGGGGATCGAGCAGCGGGGAGGCGTCGGAATCCCACCGTCCGCCCTCCGATTCGGCGAAGTGGTTGATGTGGAGCTTTTTGGGAACTTGTGCAGGAATGGCCATGTTGATGTCTCGTATTGGAAGTGTTGAGGTTTGGGAAGAAGTGGAGACCGAGGCAGGTTGGCAGAACGATCGACTCTGCACCTGATCCGTGATGGTCTGAGGCCTGCTTCCTTTCCACAACCTAAGGAGAAAATGCTGGGGACAATCAGCCGCAGCGAATTGATCCTGGCTTTGGGCGGATGACCCAACCGTCCGATCAGCCAGAAGCCGCAGATGCGGGTCCATCAGGGTGAAACCCGTACGCCCACGACGGTGTGCCGCGATCCACACATGACGCCGGAAAGGTCGCCAGCAAGCACCGCACCTAGGCTTGATTTGTGCACACACACCGCAACTGGAGTCACCTGGAGAAGCAGGCCCGGAGCCTGCTCGACGGCCTCAGCCTGGAGGAAAAATTCGGCTTGCTGGACGGAGACACCCCGTTCTGGGGCGGTCTCGCTGAGATCGCCCTGCAGGATGCCTCCCACCGGCGACCCTGGCCGGCCGGGGTGCTGGGACGCCTGGGCATCGCTGGACTCCACTTCGTCGATGGACCCCGGGGTGTGGTGCTCGAAGGCGGCGCCACCACCTTCCCGGTGCCCATCGGGCGCGGGGCCAGCTGGGACGTCGATCTGGAAGAAAGGATCGGTGAAGCCATGGGCCTGGAGGCGCGTTCCTTCGGCGCCAATCTGTTCGGCGGCATCTGCGTCAACCTGCTGCGCCACCCCGGCTGGGGCCGGGCCCAGGAAACCTTCGGCGAAGATCCGCTGCATGTGGGCGCCATGGGGGCCGCCACCACCCGGGGTGTGCAGCGCCATGCCATCGCCTGCGTCAAGCATTTCGCCCTCAACTCCATCGACAGCGCCCGCTTCCGCGTCGATGTGGGCGCCAGCGAGCGGGTGCTGCAGGAGCTCTACCTGCCCCAGTTCCGCGACTGCATCGAGGCCGGGTCCCTGGCGGTGATGAGCGCCTACAACAGTGTCAACGGGGCCTGGTGCGGCCAGCATCCCCACCTGCTGCAGGAGATCCTCAAGCAACGCTGGGGTTTTCGCGGCTTCGTGCTCAGCGACTTCATCTTCGGAATCCGCGATGGCGAGGCCGCCATGCAGGCCGGCCAGGACCTGGAAATGCCGTTTCGGATGATCTTCCAGGCCACCCTTCCGGCGGCGGTGGCGGCTGGGCGGGTTCCGATGGCACGGATCGATGACGCCGTGCTGCGGCTGCTGCTGGCCCAGGGCACGGTGCCCGGAGGCTTCTACCCGGAGTCGCTGCGGGGCTGCCGCAGGCACCAGGAGCTGGCACGGGAAGCGGCCACCAAATCGATCGTGTTGCTCAGAAACGAGGGCAACCTGCTGCCCCTCAGCGGGATCGGCTCCCTGGCGGTGATCGGGCCCCTGGCCGACACTGCCAACCTGGGGGACCGGGGCTCCTCCGACACCCGCCCCGCGCCGGGGTCGGTGGTGACGCCCCTGGCCGGACTGCGGGAGGCGGCGCCGGACCTGCAGCTGCGGCCCTGCGATGGCAACGACCTGGCCATGGCCACGGACCTGGCGGCCCGCAGCGACGCGGCGCTGGTGGTGGTGGGTCTGGACTGGCGCCACGAGGGCGAACACATCCACCCCGGCGACCTGGCGCCGATCCTGGGCCAGGCCCCCCCTCCCGAAGGGCTGCTGCGCCTGGTCGGTCGCCGGCGCCTGCTGCCGCTGTGGTCGCGGCTGGCGGCCGCGGCTGCCCAGGTGACGCGCCTGGGTTCGGCCCGTGCCGGCGGCGCCTTCGCCTCGGGTGATCGCACCAGGCTGCAGCTGCCTGCCGACCAGGAGGCCCTGATCCTGGCCGTCGCCGCCGCCAATCCGCGCACGGTGGTGGTGCTGATGGGGGGCGGGGCCGTGCTGTGCGAAGCCTGGCGCCAGCAGGTGCCGGGCCTGCTGCTGCTCTGGTATCCCGGCCAGCGGGGCGGGGAGGCCCTCGCCGATGTGCTCCTGGGGCGAGTGTCACCGTCGGGACGGATGCCCTTCGCGGTGCCCACCGATCCCAGCCACCTGCCGCCGTTCGATCCCCGCGCCCGGCGGATCACCTACGACCTCTGGCACGGCTACCGGCGGCTGGCACACCTGGGCCAGGCGGCAGCTTTCCCCTTCGGTTTCGGACTCTCGTACACCACCTTCCGGCATACCGATGTGGTGATCGACGATCCCCCAGGCCCAGGAGGCCCCGAGGAACTGCGGCTCACTGTCACGGTCCACAACAGCGGCACCATGGCCGCCGAGGAGGTCGTTCAGGTCTACGCCGAACCGCCCGGCCTGGCGGTGGAGCGCCCACGCCGCACCCTTGTGGGCTTCGCCCGGGTGCGACTGGAGCCTGGGGAGAACAAGCCCCTGTCGCTGGAGATTCCGCTGCGCCGGCTGGCCTGGTTCGATGCGGCCAGTGACGCCTTCCGTCTCGAAGCGGGCCGGCACCGGCTGGTGGTGGCCCGCCACGTCGAAGACGACGGCATCGGCGTGGCGCTCGAGCTGCAGGACCAGCTGGTGGGCCGCTGAGCATTCAGGGCTCGGCGCTGTGTCGACCCTGCATGGCCAGAAGCAGGGGCTGGAGCCGCAGGCGGTTGTAGCGCTGCAGCCACAGGCAGGGAAGGTTGAACAGGGTCGCAAAGGTCAGGTTGATCAACACACCGACGGGCGGCAGCCACAGGGCCGTCACGATCCAGAAGGGCCAGATGGCGAGGTGAACGAGTTCGGCCCGGCGGGTCTCCGCCACCAGGCGCTGCAACGTGGCTGGATCACGACTGACCAGGCTGTTCTTGCGCACACCTCCAGGCAGGGCATCGCCGGCATCGGGCAGCAGGCCTTTCCAGCGCTCGATCCCCAGCCCTTGCTCGTAGGACTCCTTGCTCTCCGGCCAGGGGCGTTGGCCCGTCAACCAGCTGTCGCCCTCCAGGGCCGTCTGGGGCAGGCGCTGGGCCAACGCCCCGACCAGCACCGACCACCCCAACCAGCCCAACGCGCAGGCCAGGGCCGCTAGCGCGTCGGAAACTGCCTGCCTTTCCATTCAATCGTGCCCCGCTTCAGATTCAGGATCGCCAGGACGAACACCCCCAGGAAGAACAGAACGGGGATTGGAAACACCAGGGAGATCCAGGCGAAGTTCCCCACCCGCCTGGTCAGGGCGATCAGCTGAACCGCAAAGGCCAGATACAGGAGCAGGTTGGGCAGCACCGCGGGCTGCCCCATCAAGGGCCAGCCCAGCAGGGCCGCCGGCAGGCACCAGGCGGCCCAGAACAGGCCGGAGAGCCACAGGAGCACGGCCAGCATCCACAGCCAGCGCACCTCACCGGCGGCGGTGGCGAAATTCTTGGCGAAGCCCATGACCATGTCATGGAAACCACCGGGATACATGCGGTACTCGATCAGGCCGTCGCCGATGTAGGCACTCACCGGCAGCCCGGCCTTCTCATACAGGTGACCCATGAACCAGTCCTCCACCACCTTGCCGGCGACGGCCTCATGGCCGCCGACCCGGTCGTAGTCCAGCCGGCTGGTGGCCATGGCCGGTCCAAAGGCCACCCCGCATCCCGGACCCATCGGCACAGCCATCAGGCCCACCAGGCTGAACAGCACGGAGAGCTGCTCGTAGGCCTTCTCGGTGCGATGGAACGGCTGCACCGACACCAGACCCCCCAGCTCCTGCTGGGCCGCCACGAGTCGCTCCAGAAACCCAGGAGAGGGCTCGGTGTCAGCGTCGAGGAAGACCAGGATCTCGCCCTTGCTGGCCCGGACGCCATGGTGCAGGGCCCAGGTCTTGCCGCACCACCCCTCGGCGAGGGGGGGCGGTTGCATCACCCTGGCCCCGGCCGCTTTTGCGATCGCCGCCGTGCGATCGCTGGAGTGATCGTCGATGACGATCACCTCCAGGGGGGTGAGGCTCTGGGCCTGGAGAGCCGGCAGCAGGTTGGGGAGCGTTCCCTCCTCGTCTCGGGCCGGAATCAGCACCGAGACCCTTGGGTGTCCCTTGGTCCTGCCCAGGGGGAGGCGGAAGAGCCGCAGGCAGAGGGCCCAACCCAGCAGCCAGCGCACCAGCACGGAGATGGCGACAGGGTCCATGGGTCGTCGCCGATTGGTATGGATTCAAAAGATAAACGCAGTCCATCAACAGGATTCCGTGCCGCCGCTCACGGCTCAGACCGCAGCAGCTCCATCACCAGGGGTTGCAGCGCCCCCGGGTGGGTCAGGAGTTGATGGTGATAACGCACCGGCAGGTTCTTGCCCGGACCGATCGGCAGCACGGCCCGCCAGGCCGGCACCACCATCAGATCCGGCTCGCAGTAAAAGCTGCAGCAATCAACCATCTGCAGGGTGGTGAGGTTGGCGTTGAGCCGTTGCAGCAGCTGGCTGCCCGTTTTCAGGTCAGCGATGCCGGCCAGGGGCCAGCGGGGCCAGGGCCCGGCTGTGAGGGTGCCTTGTTGGGGGCTGCCGACGCTGATCAGGCGCCGGGTGCGCCGATGGCCGCCGAGCAGCTGGATCCAGGTGCGGGCGATCACCCCTCCCATGGAGAAGCCGAGCAGATCGATGGGTTGCTCCGGACCGAAGCAGTCGTCGATGTGGCTGCCGAGCAGGGCGGCCTGCACGGTGATGGGCGTGAGGCCAAAGCGATGGGGCAGGTGCGGGATCAGCAGGGGTCCGCGGCGTCCCGCCAGCTCCAGTCGGAGGGGGTCGAACACCGCGGGGGTGTCCCACATGCCGTGGATCAGCACCAGCGGCGGCGAAGGGGCCGGCCGGCTATGCCGCGGGATGTCGCCTACCAGACCAGCTCCGGCAATTCCCGGAACACCTGCCGCACGCCCGCGCTCCATTCCCGGCTGAGTTCCTTGAAGTAGGCATCACCCTCGCTGAATCGACGCCGCTGGGTGATCTCGAGGCGATCCCGCTCGTAGAGGAGCAGGTCGATCGGCATCCCGACCGACAGGTTGCTGCGCATGGTGGAGTCGAACGACACCAACACACACTTGGCCGTTTCTGCCAGTGTCGTGTCGGAATGGATCACCCGGTCGATGATCGGTTTTCCATACTTCGCCTCCCCCGTTTGCAGGAAGGGCGTGTCCTCGCCCGCTTCGATGAAGTTGCCCTCGGCATACATCCGGAACAGCCTGGGGGCCTCGCCCTTGATTTGTCCGCCCACCAGAAAAGACGCATTGAAACTGGCGCCGGACGCTTCAAGGTAAGGGCCGTCGCGCTCCTCGATCGCCCGCACCGCATCCGACACCAGGCCCATCACCTCGAACATGGTCTGGGCCGTCCAGACGGAAGCGCCGCCATCGCCGGCTTCAGCCCGTTGACGCAGCAGGCCGATCACCGCCTGGGTGCCGGCCAGGCTGCCGGAGCTGAGCAAGACGAGCACCCGATCGCCCTTGCGCTCGAACACGGTCATCTTGCAGAAACTGGCGAAATCATCCAGGCCCGCATTGGTGCGTGAATCGGAGGCGAACACCATGCCGCCCTCCAGCAACACAGCCACGCAATAGGTCATGCCGTCCACACCTGAAACGATTCCAGCTCCGACGGGCCGAAGGTGGTGGTGAGCGCCACATCCGCCGCATCCCGGCCCCTGGCGATCAGGATCCGCCCGATGCGGGGCGTGTTGTTGCGCGGGTCGAACACGTGCCAGCCATCACCGAGATAGGCCTCGAACCAGGCATGGAAGTCCATGGCCGTGTGGGGCGGCGGCACCTCGATGTCACTCAGATAACCGGTGCAGTATCGCGCCGGGATGTTCATGCAGCGGCACAGGGCAATGGCCAGGTGGGCGAAGTCGCGGCACACCCCCTCCCGGCTTTCGAAGGTCTGCAGGGCGGTCTTCGTCGCGCTCGAACGGCCGTAATCGAAACGCACGTGCTGGTTGACGAAATCGCAGATCGCCTGCACCCGCCGCCAGCCCCCAGGCCCCCCGTCGAACCGCGACCAGGCCATGGGCGAGAGCAGGTCGGACTCACAGAAGCGGCTGGCCAGCAAAAACAGCAGCGCCTCCTCCGGCAGCTCCTCCACCGGCTGCTGCTCCAGCCAGGGCAACACCGGATCGGGACGGCCGGAATCCGCCACCAGACCGCTGCTCCGCAGACGCAGCACGCCGGCCGGGGCCACCAACCGATGGCAATGGTTGCCGTAGGAATCCACATAGACGCTCAGGGGCACCTGCGGCTCCACCTGGAGCGGGTCGGCCTCCAGCAGATCGGCGTGGCGGCTGGCATGCACCCCCATGGTGACGATCATGGGGGTCGGCGCAGGGAAGCGCAGGGCCACATCGAATCCCACCCGGATCTCGAGGGGTTGGGTCGGTGGCGGCGAGGCCGGTTCAAAAGAATCCATGCATCACCCTAAGAACGGTGGGCGAAGCTGAAGAGGCGGAAATCCCTCTGCCAGGGCCACCTCCAGCACACCGGCGAGGCGCTGTGCCCACTCCTGCTGGGCGGCCTCGGTAGCCAGCAGGTCCTGGCGGATCTCCAGCTCCACGTGGGGAATCCGGCGCCGCTCGCCATGCACCACCAGCGTGTAGTCGCTGGCGTCGCTGACGGCATAGGGCTGGTTGTCGCCCACCTCCAGACCGTGCTCGCGCTCCAGCCCCAGGCGGATCCTTCGGGCCAGGCGGTCATCGCGGCCGTAGAGCACCCCCACATGCCAGGGGCGCACCTCCGCGCCGAGCACCGGCGTGAAGCTGTGCAGGGTCACCAACACGCTGGGCTGGCCTCGCGCGCTGCGGGCCTCCAGCTCCGCCCCGATGCGGCGGTGGTAGGGGTGGAAAAGCTCATCGAGCCGTTGCAGCCGCTCAGCCGGGGAGAGGTTGGCGTTGGCGGCGATGGCGGCGGCCTCGCTGTGGCTGACGATGGAATCGGGCGCGTCCGGCGGCCGGTTGGCATCGACCACCAGCCGCGAGTAGTTGTGCAGGATCAGGAAGGCATCGAGCCGCGCTGACAGCTGCAGGGCCAGGCCGGCCACGCCCAGATCCCAGGCCACGTGGGTGTCGAGCACCCGTTCATTCAGGCCCAGGCTGGCCAGACGACGGGGAATGGCGCGGCCGGCATGGTCGGCCGTGAGCAGCACGGCAGAGTGACCGGTGGGACAGACGATCCGGAAGACGGCCGGATCAGCGGCCCCCAGCAGAGGTTCTAGGGGCACTGTTGCAGCCTGGATCGGAAGGGGTCAGGCAGGCAAGCACGGCCGCGTGACAGTCAGGGCTCAAGCGGGGTGTTGATGCCCTGGAGCTCGGTGATCCAGACGCCCACCTGCATCGACAGCAGGGAAGCTCCGCCGAAGCTGCCGGCGATGGGTGGCACCGACTCGGGCCGTCGGGCCACCGCGACGGGGATGTGGGTGTCGCCGACGATGCCGGCATGGGTGGGATCGAACCCCTTCCAGCCAGCCCCCGGCAGAAAAACCTCCGCCCAGGCATGCATGCTGCCGGCTTCCTCCGGTGGCAGCGCCGTGAAGCTGTAACCACTGACGAAACGGGCGGCGAATCCGAAACACCGGGCCGCCTCCATGAACAAAAAGGCCATGTCACGGCAGGACCCCCAACCGCAGTGAAGCGTTTCGGCGGAGCTCTGGACGCCAGGCTCATCGCGCTTGCGGTAGGAGACACGCTGGTGGGTCGCCAGATTCAGCCGCTTCAACAACGTGTAGCTCTGGATGATCTCGCCTGGCTTCCAGACCGTTGACATCCATTGCAGCAAGGCCTGGCAGGGCTGTTCAGCGTCCGTTGGCGTGAGATAGGCCTCCAGAATGGGGCGGTCCTTGGACGCATACTGAAAGGGATAGTGGACGGCCTCCTCATCGACAAGGAAGTCAAGAGGAACTCGGTCGTATTGCTGAATGATCAAATTGCTTTCAATCAGCAATCTGTCTGCAGACTCTCGAAACGACACCGTGGCAAGACAATTGCCCTCGACATCACGGTGCCAGCGCAGCTTTGCCGCCGGGATGATTGACAACGAGGAGGTTTCGATGCGCAGGTCGTGGCCCTCTCGGGGACGAAGACGCAGTGTATGGATGCCAAGTCGCACAGGGGCGCTATAGCTGTAGGTGGTGAGGTGATGGATGTTGAAGCGTCTCATCGGCTCGCCATGCACAGAAAGAATGGATCACTGGGAATAGATCAGAACGCTGTACGGACCTACACCGAAAGAGCCGTGATAGGGGAACCCATCCCACTCCCCTGAAACAGCCGCGACGTCAGCGCTTGGGTAGCCGTCAAAGCACTCACTGTAGCCATGCCAATCACTGTTGAAGCGAAGTTTCCATGCCTCAGCCTCCGGAAAGCCCACGACGTAGTGCTCTTGGGGCTGGTGAGACAAATTGGCGATCACGACAACATCATCTCCGGGCCCTCCCCGGTCCCATCGGTGAAAGGCCAGCAGGCCTCGATCGGTATCGACATGAAACACCTGGGTGAACTGACCACAGAGCCCATGGGAGACGCCCTCTCGATCCAGCCGAAGGTGGATCAGATCCCGGTAGAGGCGCACGATGCCGCGAAACTCCTGGCGCTGGTCCCAGTCGACGGGAACCGTGTCACGGAACCAGCCACCCTCGAGAAACTCCTGTCCCTGAAACAGCATGGGAATTCCGGGTGCCGTGAACACCATCGCGGCCGCCAGGGTGGAACGCTTCTGGGCATGCCAACCGGTGGGATCCGAGGGGTTGACGTCCTGGGGAATCCGGGACTGGCCATTGGCAACGTCATCATGGGATTCGCTGTAGATCACCCGCTCAAAGGCGTCGTCGTTGTAGCGATAAAGAATGGCCTCACGGATCTGCTCCAGGCCGCGGTCTTCATCCCTGGGCGCAATCACGGCCTGACGGATGGGTTGGATGAAGTGGGGATCCCATTGGGAGTCAAAGCCCGCGCCCCCAGCCCCCACATCCTTGGTCAACCAGTCATTGCTGCGCAGGTCTTCGGCGATGGTGATGCGTCCAGAGTCATGACGGGCCACGGTTTCATTGATGGCCTGGAGGAGACTCCAACCATCGGGAATCTCTTCTGTCTCGGCATCTCCAATGGTGCGTATGTAGCCCGTGCTATCAAATCGCAAGCCATCCAGGTGGTACTCATTTAGCCACATCTCCACGTTATCAAGAATGTATTGACGAACCTCCCCCCGGCCGTAATCGGGCCGCGTCTCCCCCCAGGGTGTCAGGGCACGATCATCGTTGTAGAAATAGATTCCCCCCTTGTCATTCTCAGACCAGCCGTCGAATCTCCAGAGGTCAAGGTCGCTGGGGCCAAAGTGATTGAAGACCACATCCAGGATGACAGCGATGCCAGCTTGATGGGCACGCTTGATGAACCGCTTGAAGACCAGGGAACCGCCATAGTCTGAATCGACGGCAAAGATGTGAGATGGGTTGTAGCCCCAGGAGCGTTGGCCGGCAAACTGACCTACCGGCATGATCTCAATGGCATTGATACCCAGCCGCTTCAGATGGTCCAGACGAGCGGCGATGGAATTGAAGCGGCCTGGCTGGGTGATGTCATCATCATTGAACGTGCCGACATGCAACTCATAGATGACAAGCTCATTCCAGCACTTTATGGAGAAGTCATCATCATCCCAATCGAAATCAGGATCATGAATGATGGCATTGCCCACCGAGCTGGTCACCTCGCGGGCATAGGGATCAATGCGCTTGATCACCCCCCACGGCGTGGAGAGTTGATACTTGTAATGGTCACCGATCCTGGCACTTTCAATCCTGATGGACCAGAAGCCGCGCGGCTCGGGGTCCATCGGATGGGCGGCACCATCCCAATCGTTGAAAGAACCGATGACGGAAACCCCGTCGGCATGGGGCGCCCAGACCCGAAATGCCACCCCGGCAGCAGAGGGCATGGATCCCATGCCAGCAATGATCGGCGGCTTGACCATGGTTCAACCCCCACCAACCACTTTTTCACAGCCATGCCTTTTCAGGTCAAGCGATTAAAAAACATTGAACATGAAGTTTGAGCCAGAGGCGGATCCGCCGCCATGGCAATGCAGGCTGATGCAGAAAGCCGCAGCCGAGCCCTTTCCGACCAAGGCGTTACACGTCCTTGCCATCCTTCGCCCTGTGTGCGGTGTGCATGGCAGACGTCTGGCGATCTGAAAGGACTAGGCTGGGAGGGCAGACAAGAAGAGGCGCGAATGATGTGAAGGAAGTCGATTTCACCTGCGATGCTGTTACCACAAGGTGACCCATCGCCACCTGCTGATTCCCATCGCCACTTGAACCATGTCCAACAAAATCGACGCCGCCGCCAAGGATGCCGAAGGCAAACTTGAAGCGGCCCTGGGTGAACTGACCGGCGACACGGGCCACCAACTCAAGGGCAAGGCCAAACAGGTTCAAGCCTCTGCCATGAATGCTGCAGAAGATCTCAAGGACAGCGCCAGGTCCATGGCCCAAAAGGTCAGCGACGCTGCCGCGAAACTGGCTGACGGCCAGGGCTGAGCGGGCCGGAAGGCCCGGAGACTCGCCGCAACATCCCCCCGGATTGCCTGCGGCGATGTCCCCCCAACAATACCCTGAGAGGCCGTGTCGCCGCTGATTCCCTTGTTCGTTGTCCACACAACCAACTCCTTTGAGCAGGCGAGCACCAACCTGCAAACCGCCATTGACGACGTCTGCAGCCCAGGGCAAGCAGCCAGGGTGCTGATCAACGCCATCACGCTGAACACGGCCCTTCCCTGTCGAATCCGCCACGACAGCCATCATTGAAGCGGCGGCCTCCTGATCGATCAGTGGGCTGAATGGGCGGGCCTCGTCGGGTGCGGCGACCAGAGCCGCCACTAAAGTCTCCCTATCAGTGGAGATTCATGCCCATGGCGGCCGTCAGCGTCAACACCGGCATGAAGATCGGCGTGTTGGCTGGTCGCAGCGGATTGCCCGTCAAGACCCTGCGTTATTACGAGGATCTCGGCCTGTTGCCCGCCATCGGTCGCAGCGAGGGTGGCTACCGGCTGTTTGCCGAGGAGAGCCTGCGGCGGCTCGAATTCATCCGGCGACTCAAGACCCTGGGACTCAGCCTGGAGGAGATCCAGGGCTGTCTGGCGGTGCATGATGCCGGCGACCTGCCCTGCGGCGACATCCACATGCAGCTGGAGCGGCAGATTGAGCGGATCGATGTCCAGATCAGGGAGCTGGGGCAGCTCAGACAGGAACTGCAGGGCTTGCTGGCCGGCTGGCAGAGCGACCCGGCCAAGCAGGGGGATGTGATCTGCCCCAACCTTCAGGTCTGAGGCCTGGCAACAGCGAACGGCAAGGCCATGGGCCCCAAGGTGAAGCCGTGTACCGGACCCCGACCGGCCCCCTGCTGCCTTCCCATGCTGAAGACAGCCACAAGCAAGGGAGCCGAGCTGATGGACCAGTCCCGATGCAAAGGCGGCAGGACCCGGGCGGCGTCGCGCCGGTTTGCTGCCGTCGCCGGTCTGGGGGTGCTGGTCCTGGGGCTGGGGGCGCCAGCGCTTGCAGCGTCGCCTTCCATCGCTCCTCCCATGGGGAGCGGGATGGGTACGGGCCCGGCAGGTCACGGCCGCATGGGCGCCCAGTCGATGGATCAGCACTTCATCGTGATGATGATTCCCCACCACGACGGGGCCATCGCCATGGCGGATCTGGCCCTGAGCCGGGCCAAGCGGCCGGAGATCAAGGCCCTGGCCCGCAGCATCAAGGACAGTCAGACGCTGGAGAACGCCCAGATGCGCACCTGGTACCGCCAGTGGTTCGGCGGCGCTGTGCCGGCGTGGGGCGGCGGCATGGGCCACGGCGGCGGCATGGGAATGATGGGAATGGGAGGAACCGGCACCGATGTCGCCTGGCTGCAGAACGCCTCGGATTTCGATCGCGCCTTCATCCAACAGATGATTCCCCACCACCGCATGGGCGTGATGATGGCCTCCATGGCCCAGGCCAACAGCCAGCATCCCCCGTTGCTGGCCATGCAGCAGGCGATGGTGAAGGTCCAGAGCCAGGAGATCGAGCAGATGGCCCAGTGGTACCGCAGCTGGTACGGGACTTCTTGACTCTCCAGCCGAGTGGAGACCATACGGTGATCCCAGTTCTCCTCTCGCCATGCACCCGCGCCGTTTTGCCACCGCCTTGGTCGGGCTTCTTGGCGCCCTGACACTGGCGGCGCCCGCCCAGGCACAGGACCACGGCGGCATGCACCACAACCATCACAATCACGCCGCCCCGAGCCAGCCCGGTCCTTCGGGGCCGTCGGCCCATGCCGCCCACGCCCACGACGTGGGCCCCGCCGGCGCCACCTACGACCTGCGCTTCATCGACGGGATGGTGCAGCACCACACCGGCGCCCTGCGGATGAGCGAATTCGTCTTCGGCATCGGGGCGCCCGGGGTGGGGGCCCTGGCCACCACAATCTGGCGCGATCAGGCCAACGAGATCCGGGCGATGGGGCTGTGGCGCAAGGCCTGGTACCCCCAGGCCCCCGTGTATCCCGTGGCTTTGGCCAAAGGAGGCGATCCCAACAGCCTCGCCGGCCTGAGCCGCATGAGCCAGGCCCAGATCGACGGGATGCGCATGATGGGCGACGCTCCCACCCCGGACAGCCGTGTGGTCTGGTTCCTGGAGGGGATGCTCCACCACCACGGCGGGGCGCTGATCATGGCCCACGACGCCCTGGCCAAAAGCACCAACCCCACCATCCGGCGCTTCGCCAGGGGCGTGATCGTGGCCCAGCGCGCCGAGATCATCGAACTGCGTCGGATGCTGGCGGCCGATGGCCTGCGCAAGCCGGAGTACGGCCGTTACGACGCCCTGTTCGCCCTCTGAACATCAGAGCTGCTGCAGCCAGCCCAGGAGCCAGCGGCGCTGCTGCGGAGCCAGGGTCGTGAAGCGCTCCCTTGCGGCAGTGGCCTCTCCCCCGTGCCAGAGGATCGCCTCCTCGAGGCTGCGGGCCCGGCCGTCGTGGAGGAACCCCACCGAGCCATTCACCCGCTTGGCCAGGCCGAGACCCCAGAGCGGAGCCGTGCGCCATTCCCGCCCCGGGGCCCCCTTCTCGGCCACCCCGTCGTCGAGGCCGGCGCCCATGTCGTGCAGCAGCAGGTCGGTGTAGGGCCAGAAGGTCTGGCCGTTGATCACCCCGGCCACCGCTGCCGGTGAACGGCCGGTGGCCAGCTGCGGCACATGGCAGCGGGCGCACTGCAGGGTGTCGAAGAGCTCCCGGCCCCGACGCACCACCGGGCTTGTGGCGGGCAGGGCGGTGCGCGGCGCCCCCAGGGTCTGGCTGTAGTAGGTCACCAGCACCAGCTCGCGCCGGCGGATGTCCCCCGGGCTGGTCAGCCCCATGTCGTTCAGGAGAGCCGCCGCGGTCTGGTCCTGAAGCGACGGGGAGATCGCCTTCCAGCCGAAGCGCCCCAGCCGTTGCTTCCCCCCGGGTTCCTCCAGCCAGTGGGGTCGGCCCGAGATCCCGTCACCGTCGCGGTCATCGGGATCGGCGTGCTCCAGGATCGCCGCCTCCGGCACCGCCTCCAGCAGACCCAGGCCCAGCAGCGGCGGCGCCACCCGCAGGGAGCGGGCCACTGCCCGCTCGGAAAGGTCGAGGGAAGGGTCTGCCTGCAGCTGGACCACCGGCCGGCGCAGGCCATCCCGCTCCTGCCAGGCCACCGTGACGGCCGCATCCGGCCGGGCCCCCAGCACGGCGCGGTCCCGCACCTGGCGGCCAAGCTCCGGCACGGGCTGCCCATCCCGCAGCGCCACCCGCACCAGGGATTCCCCCATCAGCGGGCGGCCACGACCGTTGCGCACATGGCAGGCGACGCAGGAGGCGGCATTGAAGCGGGGTCCAAGACCTGCCCCGGGGGCCCCCTCCAGGGGCACATGGGTGCGATCGAAGAGCACATCGGCCGCCTGGTGGCGCTCCCGTTCCGCGGGGGTGAGGCCGGCAGCGGGTTGCTCGAAGGAAGCGGACGTGCGGTTGGTGACCGTCATCGCCCCGGCGGCTCGCTGGGGGTCGGCCGCTCCCCACACCTGCCGCAGGCCGAGCCCGAGCACCACGGCCAGGGCCAGGGCCGCCAGGAGCACATGCCGCAGACCCCGTTCCGGACGGGCCATCAAGACACCAGGGGCACCGAGCGTTCCACCAGCGTCGCGGTGCCGTGCAGCTGATTGATCAGGTCCTCCATCGCCTGGCGGGAGGCTGGATTGTCGAGGTGGTCGTTGATGGAATTCGGCAGGGCCCTGGCCAGGTCCACCGCCCGGGCCGTCTGGGTGTCGATCTGCTGGCCCAGTTGGGCATCCTTGCTGCGAATCAGCTCGAGCAGACCGGTGGCCAGCAGGACCTGCCGGGCCCCTTCCACGTTGGCCAGGAGGTCGGCCCGGGTGTTGCCGCTGTCGGCGCTCTCAAGGGTCTGGGGATCGCGGGTTTTCAGGGGCTGGCCGAGTTTCTCGTCGCCCCCTTCCTGCAGCATTCCGATCACCCCCTGGAGCATCTCCTGCACGGCGGCGCCGGCTTCCCCAGGGCTGCTCAACCGGGCACCAAAGCCCTGGGACCCCGACCAGCTGGTCTGTAATCCGGCCGCCTGACGGTGCAGATCATCGGCCGCGAGGCGCAGGTAGGCGCGTTCGCCGGGGGTGAGCTGGGCGGCGGTGGGTGGTGTGCCGGTGCGACCGCCGTAGAGCACCCACTCAATGCCGTGGAACCCCTTGGCGGTCTCGCTGAGGGCGGCGAAGCTGTCGGAATCGATGCGTTGGCTGCCCAGGGCCGTGGCCAGGTCCTTGCGGTTCACAGGCCAGTCGTCCATCGCCCCGTCGAAGCCTTCCGTTTCCGCCGGACCGAAGGCCCAGCTCTCACTGGTCTCCCAGGTGCGGCGCGCCGCCAGCCAGGCCTGCCGGGCCGCGTCGAGATGGGCGTCGCTGGGCTCCTCGCTGAGCCGCTGAATCGCCGCCTGGAGCGCCGCCGTCTGCAGCACCAACCGGGCTTGGTTGGGCTGCACCACCTTCTCCACGAAGGTCTGCACCACGGCCTGAGCTGTGGGTGCTTCCGTTCGGTTGGCTGCGACGCACCCGGAGATCGCCAGGCTCAGAGACAGGGGCAGGCCCAGGGCCAGGGTGCGGCTCCAGCCGGTTGCTCGGGTCACGATCAGTCAGCAGGCGTCTCCAGGCACTGTCCCCCGGCCGACCCCGGGACCGCTGGCCCCCTGGCACCCGATGGCGTGACCGATGGCACCGGCGGATGTCCTTTGTTTGGGTGCCGTTCGATCGGGGCCGGCCACAATTCAGTCGCGCCGGGCTGGCAGCGGAGACGCTGGCCCGGACGGCGGGACAACCGACCCAGCCGGGCGGCTCAAGTGCTGATAATTATTATCATTCTCGCGATGAAGCCAGGGTGACGGCTCCTGGCACGTGCTCCCCATTCCCTCGTCCTGCCATCCCATCCATGCGTTTCCCTGTGCGTCACCTGATTCCCGTCGCCACCGCCAGCTTGCTGGCCCCCCTGGCGCCGCTCGGGGCCAGCGCTGGCGAGCTGAACCTGGAGGGCGTCAACCGCTACGCCCGGTCCGGAACGGGCCAGAGCCAGGAGCAGGTCACCAGCATCAACCAGTTCTCCGACGTCAAGCCCACCGACTGGGCCTTCCAGGCTCTCTCGAACCTGATCGAGCGCTACGGCTGCGTCGCCGGCTACCCGAACGGCACCTACAAAGGTGGCCAGGCCATGACCCGCTATGAAGCGGCGGCCCTGCTGAACGCCTGCCTCGACCGGATCACCGAGGTGACCGACGAGCTGAAGCGCCTGATGGCCGAGTTCGAGAAGGAACTCGCCGTGCTGCGCGGCCGCGTCGATGGCCTGGAGGCCAAGGTGGGCGAGCTTGAAGCCACCCAGTTCTCCACCACCACCAAGCTCTCAGGCCAGGCCACCTTCGTGATCGGCGCCAATGCGTTTTCGGGCAGCGACACCCCCAACGTCGATGCCGCCCGGGCCGCCGTGGGGGCGACCACCTTCAGCTACGACGTCCAGCTGACCTTCGACACCAGCTTCACCGGCAAAGACCTGCTGCGCACGAACCTGCGGGCCGGCAACTTCGCCGATTCCGCCTTCGGCGGCGCTGGCCCCACGGGTGGGCTCTCCACCCTGGAGGCCGCCTTCCAGGAGGACTGCGGTGGCCCCGCCGACTGCGGCGACGTGGTGGCGATCGACAAGCTCTTCTACCAGTTCCCGATCGGCAGCCAGTTCACCGCCACCGTCGGCGGACGGGTGGGTCAGGAGGACATGCTCGCCCTCTGGCCGAGCGCCTACCCCTCCGACACGATCCTCAACCTGTTCACCCTCAACGGCGCCCCGGCGGCCTACAACAAGAACCTCGGAGCCGGGGCCGGCCTCTGGTGGCAGCAGGGAGGCTTCAGCATCAGCGCCAACTATGTGGCCGCCAACGGCGATGTGGGCGATCCCAACATCGGCGGCATCGGCACCGTGGCCTCGGTCGGCACCGGCACCGTGCAGATCGGCTACGCCAAGGAGCAGTGGGGCCTGGCGGCGATCTACTCCCGCATCCAGTCGGGCGTGGGGGTGCCGGGCACCACCCCCTTCACCGGCCTCACCTACGAAGCCAATCCCAACAGCCGCACCGATGCCTTCGGCCTCAGCGGTTACTGGCAGCCGGCCAACTCCGGCTGGATTCCCTCGATCAGTCTCGGCTGGGGCCTCAACGGCACCAGCGTCGACACCGCCCAGGCCCCCGGCGCCCTGCGCACCAGCCAGTCGTGGATGGTGGGTCTGCAGTGGGACGACGCCTTCATCAAGGGCAACGCCCTCGGCATGGCGGTGGGTCAGCCCGTGTTCGCCACGGCCCTGGCTGACGGCCAGACGCCCCAGGACGGGAATTTCGCCTGGGAATGGTGGTACAAGTGGCAGGTCACCGACAACATCAGCGTCACCCCGGCCCTCGTCTACCTGAGCCGGCCCCTGGGCCAGGACACCACGCCCGGCACCACGTTCCGGCAGCTGGGCGGGTTGGTGAAAACCACCTTCCGCTTCTGAGGGCCCTCGGGCACGGATGATGAGAGGGACCTGGATGGCCTGGCCACCATGGATCTCACGCCGTTCCTGGGCAGCCTGGAGGGGAACACCTTCGATGAGGTGCTGCTCACGGTGGCTGCCGGAGGGAAGGTGGCCATCGCCATGAAGGGCCGCTTCCTGCTGCGGGCCCTCTGCGAGAGCATCAGCGATCGCAGCCTGATCGGCTGCGCGATCACCCACGAGCAGGGCTGCCTCGACTACCTGAAGCGGGAGGCCTACGACCTGCTGCTGTGCACCGATCACCTGGAAAGCGGCAACGGCTTCGAGCTCACCCGTCGGGCCAAGGAGCTGTACCCCGACCTCAAGGTGGTGATGCTGGCCCTCGGCGATGTGATCCCCGCTGAATACGAGCACGCACCCTGGCTGGAGGCCGTGGTGGCCGAAGCCGACATCGTCGACGACCAGAGGCCCCTGCAGGCCGCCGTGATCGCCGTGATGGGCCACCACTCCTACCGCAGTCCCTCGCTGCGCTCCGGCAAGCTTCCCTACCTGAGCTGTCCGCGCCTGACCCCACGGGAGTACGAGGTGCTCGACCTGCTGGCCAGCGGCCTCAGCGACCGGGACATCGCCCGGAAGCTGGTGGTAAGCGACGCCACGGCCCGCACCTACACCAAGCGCCTGCTCCAGACCCTCGGCGTCAACAACCGCCTGCAGGCCGTCCTCAAGGGGGTTCGCTGCGGCATGGTGCAGCTGGGCTGAAATGACTCCATGGAGGCCGACGCATCGGCCCTACCGGGAAGCTGTGTCAGGGAAAGGGATGGGTCGCCTGAGATTCGAACTCAGGACCAGTCGGTTAAAAGCCGAATGCTCTACCGCTGAGCTAGCGACCCGTCGCTTGGGAAGCTATCACCCGGCGGCGACCCTCTCCAAGCCCGCCACCCGCACCACCCATGACCAGCACCGACGCCTGGCCCAGCCGCTGGGACGCCCCCCGCATCGCCGCCGCCGCCTGGGTGGCGCCTTCGGCTGTGGTGATCGGTGATGTGCGGCTGGCGCCGGGGGCCAGCCTCTGGCCCACCGCGGTGGCGCGGGGGGATGTCTGCACGATCGCGGTGGGGGAGGGCAGCAACGTGCAGGACGGAGCCGTGCTGCACGGGGATCCGGGCCAGCCGGTGACCATCGGCGCCGATGTGACCATCGGCCACCGGGCCGTGGTCCATGGCGCCACGCTCGAGGACGGCTGCCTGATCGGCATCGGCGCCATCGTGCTCAACGGCGTCACGGTGGGGGCCGGGGCCCTGGTGGCGGCCGGCTCGGTGGTCACCCGCGACGTGCCCCCCGGCGCCCTGGTGATGGGGGCCCCGGCGGTGGTGAAACGGCAGCTCGATGCCGGCGCGATCGAGGCCCAGCGCCAGCACGCCCGCCTTTACCGCCATCTGGCGGAGGTTCACGCTGGACTCCGTTAGGATCCCGCCATCGTTTTCCCCTGCGTCGCCATGGACCTCCGGCTGCTGCTCGTCGCTGCTCCGATCCTCCTGGCCGTGGGTTGGGCCGCCTTCAACATCGGCCGCGCCGCCGTGGGCCAGCTGCAACTGATGCTCAAGCGCGCCCGCGCCTGATGGTCGTCGTCATCGGTGCTGGCCTGGCCGGCACCGAAGCCGCCTGGCAGATCGCCGAGTCCGATGTACCGGTGCGGCTGGTGGAGATGCGGCCCGTGCGTCCCTCCCCGGCCCACCACAGCGGCGATTTCGCCGAGTTGGTGTGCAGCAACAGCTTTGGCGCCCTCTCCCCCGATCGGGCCGCCGGCCTGCTGCAGGAGGAACTGAGGCGCCTGGGATCCCTGGTGATCCGCACCGCCGACGTCCATGCGGTGCCCGCCGGCGGCGCCCTGGCCGTCGACCGGGGCCGCTACAGCGCCGCCCTCACGGCCGCCCTTGAGGCCCATCCCCTGGTGACGGTGGAGCGGCGTGAGCAGTTGGCGCTGCCCGACCCCTCTGAGGTGGCGGTGCTGGCCACCGGGCCCCTCACCAGCACCGACCTGGCCGAGGACCTGCTGCGCTTCACCGGACGGGAGTCGTGCCATTTCTTTGATGCCGCCAGCCCGATCGTGGAGGGCGAAGGCATCGACCTCTCGGTGGCCTTCCGGGCCAGCCGCTACGACAAGGGCGACGCCGACTACATCAACTGCCCCATGGATCGGGAGCAGTACATCGCCTTCCGCACGGCCCTGCTGGAGGCCGAGAAGGCGGAGCTGAAGGATTTCGAGCAGGAGACCGCCACGTTCTTCGAGGGCTGCCTGCCGATCGAGGAGCTGGCCCGCCGCGGCGAGGACACCATGCGCTACGGCCCACTCAAGCCGATCGGTCTCTGGGATCCGCGCTGGGGCGACCTGCACGACCGCGACGTGCGCCGCGCCAAACGGGCCCATGCGGTGGTGCAGCTGCGCCAGGAGGACCGGGACGGCCAGCTCTGGAACCTCGTCGGCTTCCAGACCAACCTCAAGTGGGGCGAACAGCAGCGGGTGCTGCGGATGATCCCCGGCCTGGAGAACGCCAGCTTCGTGCGCTTCGGGGTGATGCACCGCAACACCTTCCTGGAGTCCCCCGAGCTGCTGCAGCCCACCCTGCAGTTCCGCCAGCGCCCCACCCTGCTGGCCGCCGGGCAGATCACCGGCACCGAGGGCTATGCGGCTGCGGTGGCCGGTGGCTGGCTGGCCGGCACCAACGCCGTCCGATTGGTGCGGGGCCTGCCGCCCCTGGGCCTGCCGGCCACCACCATGGCCGGCGCCCTGCTGGCCTTCATCTCGGATGCGGAGCGCAGCCACGGCGCCCGCAAGGGGGGCTTCCAGCCCATGCCCCCCAGCTTCGGCCTGATGCCGGAGCTGCCGGAGCGCATCCGCGACAAACGTCGCCGCTACGGCGCCTACCGCGACCGGGCCCTGGGGGATCTGGCCACCTGGGAGAGCGAGCGCCTGGCGAGCAACCGTTGCCCGGTTCCCGCAGCCGGCTGAGGGGGGCCGCTTCCTAGGGTCAGGCCGCTTCCGTTTGCCTGGTTGCGGTGACCATCACGGCCCGTTCGTCCGCCGACGCCCCCCTCACCGCGGCCGATGGCCGCCCCTGGGACGCCGTCGTGATCGGCTCGGGCATCGGCGGGCTGGTCACCGCCAGCCAGCTGGCGGCCAAGGGGGCGAAGGTGCTGGTGCTGGAGCGCTACCTGATCCCCGGTGGCAGCGGCGGCAGCTTCCGCCGCGAGGGCTACACCTTCGATGTCGGCGCCTCGATGATCTTCGGCTTCGGCGATAAGGGCCACACCAACCTGCTCACCCGGGCCCTCGCCGACGTCGGCGAGCACTGCGACACGATTCCCGACCCCGCCCAGCTCGCCTACCACCTGCCCGGTGGCCTCGAGGTGGCAGTGGATCGCGACTACGAGCGCTTCCTGGCCGATCTCACCGCCCTGTTTCCCCATGAGGCGAAGGGGATCCGCACCTTCTACGACACCTGCTGGCAGGTGTTCCGCTGCCTTGATGCGATGCCCCTGCTGTCGCTGGAGGACCCGGCCTACCTGGCCAAGGTGTTCTTCCGGGCGCCGCGGGCCTGCCTGGGGCTGGCCCGCTGGCTGCCGGTGAACGTGGGGGCTGTGGCCCGCGCCCACATCAGCGATCCGGATCTGCTCAGGTTCATCGACATGGAGTGCTTCTGCTGGTCGGTGATGCCGGCCGATCGCACCCCGATGATCAACGCCGGCATGGTGTTCTCCGATCGCCACGCCGGCGGCATCAATTATCCCAGGGGCGGCGTCGGGGTGGTCGCCGAGAAGCTGGTGGCGGGCCTGCGAAGTCACGGTGGCGCGATCCGCTACCGGGCGCGGGTGGTGAAGGTGCTGCTGGAGGGCGAGGGAACGCAGGCCCGGGCCGTGGGGGTGAGGCTGGCCAGCGGCGAGGAGATCCATGCCCGCCGGGTGGTGAGCAACGCCACCCGCTGGGACACCTTCGGCTCCCTGGTGGACGCGGAGCACACCCCGGCGGCCGAGCGCACCTGGCGGCGTCGCTACAAGCCCTCGTCTTCCTTTCTTTCGTTGCACCTGGGCGTGAAAGCGGAGGCGATCCCGCCGGGCAGCCATGTCCATCACCTGCTGCTGGAGCGCTGGGAGGACATGGAAGCCGAGCAGGGGGTGATCTTCGTCTCCATCCCCACCCTGCTGGATCCCTCCCTGGCTCCGGCCGGCCACCACATCGTGCACACCTTCACCCCGTCGGCGATGGACACCTGGCAGGGGCTGGCCCCGGGGGCCTACAGGGCCGCCAAGGAGGCCGCCGCCACCCGGCTGATCCGCCGTCTGGAGGCGATCCTTCCCGGCCTGGAGGGCGCCATCACCCACCGGGAGACCGGAACCCCCCGCAGCCATCGCCGCTTCCTGGGCCGCCACGGCGGCAGCTACGGACCGGTGCCGGCCCTGCGGCTGCCCGGCCTGCTGCCGATGCCCTTCAACCGCACCGCCATTGCGGATCTCTACTGCGTCGGCGATTCCTGCTTCCCGGGCCAGGGGCTGAATGCGGTGGCCTTCAGCGGCTTCGCCTGCGCCCACCGCATCGGCGCCGACCTGGGCCTCAATCCCTGGAGCCTGCCGGCCTGAAGCGGCCGGTGACCATCAACCCTTCCCCCCCCCCGCAAGCCATGGTTCCTGAGCATCGCCTGCACTGCGTCGTGCGGCCCGGGGTGCCGGCCTTCGGCGAAGGGCTGCGGCTGGGGATCTGGCAGGGCACCGGCACGGCTGGCACTCCAGCGGCCATCGCCGAAAACCTGGAGCGGCTGGAGCTGGTCTGCGGCCTGGCGGCGGGCCATGGGGTGCAGTTGCTGGCCTTTCCCGAGCTCTACCTCACCGGCTACATCGTCACGCCCGCGATCGTGCGGGAGCTGGCCGAGCCGGTGGACGGCCGCAGCCTGCGACGGGTGGCCGCCGCCGCCCGCCAGCACGGGCTGGCCGTGGCCTGTCCCTACGCCGAGCGGGCCAACGTGGCCGGGCAGGAGCGCTTCTACGACGCCATCGCCCTCTTCGACCGGGACGGCACGTTGCTGCGCAACTACCGCAAGACCCACCTCTGGGGACCGGATGAGAAACGCTGCTGGAGCGCCGGCTATCACCATCCCGAGGAGGGGCCGGCGTTCACGGTGCAGCCGGTGAATGGGGTGGGGGTGGGCCTGCTGAACTGCTATGAGGCGGAGTTTCCCGAACTCAGCCGGCATCTGGCGCTGAAGGGGGCGAAGCTGGTGCTGATCCCCACGGCCGCCGATGCCTGGGCCGAGCTGAGCAGCGGCGAGCGCACCGACAGGCCCTACCCGGATGTGTCCCGCACCCTGATCCCGGCCCATGCGTTCCAGAACGGCTGTTTCGTGGCCTACGCCAACCGCTGCGGCGAGGAGACGGTGAACGGCCGGGTGATGGCGGCCTACCTGGGCAACAGCCTCATCTGCGGACCCCATGGCGACGTGCTGGCGGCCGCCCGGCCGGAGCCGACTCTGCTGATCGCCGACTGCCGGCCCGGCGAGTACGGCCCCACCCACCCCGCTGCCACCAGATATCACGAGGACCTGCGGCCGGAGCTCTACTGAAGCGGCACGCCACACTCCAAGGCAGGCGTCTGTACAATTTGTAAACAATTGTTTCGCGTCCATGGCGGCTCCGATTCCCAGTTCCTCCGACCTGGCCCTCTACCTGGAGGCCCGCGGCGAAATGGGCAAGCCCTGGGTGTGGCACCTGCTGCGCCTCAGCAAGCTCAAAGAGGCCAAGGACACGATGGAGCCCAACGAGTACGTCGAGCGACTCGGTGAAGCCCACGCCGATCTGATGCGCCTCGGCAGCTTCTGGAAAGGTCGGGAGGCGGAGGTGTTCGGGGGCCGCTACCAGCCCTCCCAGGTCATCGAACCCCTGCCCGGATCCCCCGAGGACCGATGAGCGCCGAGCCGTCGTGCCATCGCTACCCGATGGCACCGCTGATCCGCTGCACGCTTCTGGGCCTCTACCTGGCCCTGGTGCTGCCGCTGCCATTTCTGGCACCGGAGCCGATGCATCTGCCCCTGGGGTTGGCCTGCTCTTCCGGCCTGCTGCTGGTGGTGGCGATCACCAGTGAGCGGGTCGAGCTCGATGGCCAGGGGCTGCGGGTGGGCCACCCGCCCTGGTGTTCCTGGCTGCTGCGCCGCGGCTGGCAACTGCCCTGGAACCGCATCACGGATCTCACGCCGGTCACCACCAGCCAGGGGGGCCGGGTCTATTACGTGCGCAGCGCCCCCACAGAGGATGGCCGCAGCGGTGCCGCATGGTTGCTGCCCCAGCGGGTGGTGCGTTTCGACGACTTCCTGGCACGCTTTTCAAGCGCCACGGGCCTGACCACCGAGGGCATCGGACGCATCAGCCCCCCCTGGACCTATCAGCTGCTGGCTCTGCTGTCCGCCGTGCTGCTTGTGGGTGAAGGGCTGGCTCTGCTTCTTAGACCCACTTGATGGTGGGTGTCTGAACCACTGGCTGGTGGGGCCTAGTTCAGGCGGCTGGAGCTGCTGGGAGAGGTGAGCAGCAGCCCGGAACCGGCGGCCCCGGCAGCCTCCTCGCTGAACTCAGGCAAGGTGTCGAGACTGAAGCGGTAGCCCTGCTGGCGCATCGTTTCGATCGCCCCCCCCTCGCCGAGACCGGCCTGCTCAAGCTTGCGTCGCAGGGTGAGCACCTGGGTGTCGACTGAACGGGGCCCGCCACTGAAGGGAGGCCAGGCCATGCGCAACAGTTCCTGGCGACTGCGCACCACACCAGGGGGCATCAGCAGGGCGCAGAGGAGGGCGAACTCGCGAGGGCTGAGCTCCACCGGCTGATCGCGCAGGGTGACCTGGCGCAGCAGCAGGTGCACCTCCAGAGGACCCACACAGACCCGCTCCTGCAGACCACTGCCGCTGCGGCGCAGCAGGGTGCGGCAGCGGGCGGCCAGCTCTTCCAGACCAAAGGGCTTGCGCAGCACGTCGTCGGCACCGGCATCAAGGAGAGCCACCACGGGCTCGGAACCGGAACGGGCCGTGAGCACCATCACCTGGCAGTGCAGCTGGGCCGCCAGGCGCAGGGCGGACGTTTCCTCCAGCAGCTCGGCACTCACCAAGAGGTCGGGGGATTGCTCCTGGCAGATCTCCAGGGCTTCACGGGCTGTGGCCACCGCTGCTGCCAGGTGGCCGTCCTGACGGAGGCGTTGGGCCAGGACGGTGCGGAGGGTCGCGTGGGGGTCGACCACGAGCACCCTCCGAGGGCTGCCTCCGGGGTCGGTCAGTTTGTCCTGGGCCACGGGCATCTCCTCGGCATCACGATGAAATCAGAAGCGGAAGTGCCGACAGCCGATTGAGTGAGCCAACGCTAACTGGAAATGTGCGTGGACGCCGGTGACGGGCGATGCCTTGTCAACTGTCTGCTCCCGGAAGGCGGTCGCGGCACGGCAGGATGGGGCCATCTGCCGGCGATCGCCGCCACAATGACGCCAAGGGGCCCGACCCCAGCCATGACAGCACTCCAACATCCCGACGCCATCCGCCACTTCCAGTCCCTGTGTGATGCCTGCCAGGCCCTGGCCGATCGTCACCACGGGCCCTCGGAGCTGCGGCTGTACGCCGACGGGTATCTGCATGCGTTGCGCCGCACAGCCGTGCTGGATCACCATTCCCAGCGACGGCTGGAGGAACTGATCGACCGCTGGATCCAGGACCCATCCAGCTTCATGGGCCCAGACGGCCAACCCCGCCTGCTGATGGAAACGAGCCGCTACTGAGCGGCTCGCAGCGCGTGGCTGGCCAGGACAAGACTCAGGAAGCCAGGGCGACTTCCAACTTCTCGCGCAGTTCGCCGCTGTTGTACATCTCGATCAGGATGTCGGAGCCGCCGAGAAACTCCCCTTTGACATACACCTGGGGGATCGTGGGCCAATCGGAAAACTCCTTGATCCCCTGGCGGATCTCCATGTCCGAGAGCACATCGAACGTCTCGAAAGGCACACCCAGGGACTGGAGGATCTGGACCACATTGTTAGAGAATCCACACTGAGGCATCAACTTGTTGCCCTTCATGAAGACCACCACGGGGCTGGTCGTGATCAGGTCGTCGATGCGTTGACGGGTGCTGGCGTCCATTTTGACGGAATCGGGGAAGGAAATCAGGAAGGAAGGGCGGTCTGCACCGCCAGGGCATGGATGGCCTCGCTGGCCAGCTCACTGCGCAGGGCGCCATAGACCAGCTGGTGCTGCCGTACCCGGTTGAGCCCGGCGAAGGCGCCGGACACCACCTTGACCTGGAGGTGGTCACCACCACCGGTGAGATCCTCGACCTCGACGGCGGCATCGGGAAGCGCTCGGCGGATGGCGTCCTTGACCTGCTCCGGTTGCACCATGGCGGCGGGGATCGGGGGGATGACGGGAAGCTGGAATCTAAGGACGATCAACCGCCGGTGGACGAACCAGGTGCGGTGTAGGGGGTGACGACGAAACCCAGTTCCACCAATTGCTGGTAGGCCTTGCGCCCGCCTTCGTTGGTGGGAGTCATGATCTTGACCACCTCCACCAGCAGGGGGATGGCCACCTCCGGCTGGTTCTGGCGGCGGAACAGGGCCGCCAGCCTCAGGTTGGTATCGGCCAGCAGGGTCAGGGCTTCCCGGCCCTTGTCGTCCATCTCCCGGGGGATGCGCGCATCCAGGCCGCGGAAGGAGCCGCTCAGGTCGCGGTAGAAGCCCAGCAGTCGCCGGCTCGCATCCCGGGCCAGGTCATAGAGGCGCCGCCCCTCGGCCAGGTTGCCGCTGGCCACCGCCGCATCACCTCTGGCAAGCAGGGTCTTCACCGAGGAGAGGTTGAGATCAGTGCCGGCGGGCTGCACCGTCTGGGGCGTCGTGGCCTGGGCCCGGGCCGGTGGTTGGAGCAACGGCTGGGCCAGGGCGAGCAGGGCCAGGGCGCCTCCGCAGACCCCGGCGAAGCCCGATGGCCGAGCGGATCGGAGGGAAAGGATGGCGGAAGGCCTGATCACGTCGACGCCTGACGGGTAACGGCCGAACTTTACGGGGAGCCGATCGGGCGGCCCACCACGGCGCGGGCCGCTTGCTCGGCCGACTCCATCGCAGCGGCGACTTCAGCTCCGAAGGTCAGGGCCGCCTGGCGACCCTGGCCCGCCGCCCGCAAGGGGTGGCCGAAACACACCGCAGCCCCATCGCCGGGGCGGGGATCGGCGTGGCCGTAGGCGAGGCCCACCGGCACCACAGGCACATCCACGCCCTGGCTGGCGGCCAGCAGGGCCAGGCGGGCGAGCCCTTGGTGCAGCCGGATGGGGCCGTCCTCGCGCCGGATGCGGCCCTCGGGAAACACCACCAGTTGCTGGCCTGCGGCCAGCAACTCCACGGAAAAACGCAGGCTGGTCAGGGTGGGACGGCCCTGGTCGACCGGGAAACAGCCGAGGCGGTGCAGGAACCACCCCTGCAGTCCTTTCATTTCATCCGCCGTGACCATGAAGCGGCAGTCGCGACCGGTGATCCGGCGGCCGGCGGCCCAGGGAAGCATCAGGGCATCCCAGCGGGCCCGGTGGGTGGGGGCAAGCAGCACGGCCCCCTCAGTGGGCAGGTTCTGGCGATCGAGCACCTGCAGCTCACCGAAGTAGCCCTTCAGCACAAGGTCGATCGTGACCACCATCGCCAGTGGCGACAGCCAGGGGCTGATGCCGCCACACAGGGAACTCTCCCGCGGGCTGATCGCCAGGGAGGAGCCTGGTCCGGAGGGCGTCTGCGCCGCCAACACTCTCGATCCGGCAGAACGTCGGTTCAAAAGCTAGGGGCTGGATCCCCCCCTGCCTGGCAGCGGCGGGCAGTTGGGCCTGCGGCCGCGGCCGCAGCGACCGATACGGTTCGGTCAGGATCGCTTCAGCCACCTGCCGCCCATGGCCAGCCTCGGGGTCAACATCGACCACATCGCCAACGTGCGGCAGGCCCGCCGCACCGTGGAGCCCGATCCGGTGCGCTTTGCCCTGCTGGCCGAGCTGGGCGGCGCCGACGGCATCACCGTGCATCTGCGGGAAGACCGGCGCCACATCCAGGACAGGGACGTGGAGCTGCTGCGGGCCACCGTGCGCACCCGTCTCAACCTGGAGATGGCCGCCACCGCGGAGATGGAGGCGATCGCCCTGCGCCTCCGCCCCGACATGGTGACCCTGGTGCCGGAGCGTCGCGAGGAGGTGACCACCGAGGGCGGCCTGGACGTGGCCGGGCAGGTGGAGAGCCTTGCTCCCCTGGTGGAGCGCCTGATGGGGGCAGGGATTGGCGTCAGCCTGTTCGTCGACCCGGACGACGCCCAGCTGGAGGCCAGCCGGAGCTGCGGAGCCCGCTGGGTGGAGCTGCACACCGGCGCCTACGCCGAGGCCGCCTGGGAGCAGCAGCCGTTCCAGCTGGCCCGGATCAGCGAGGCCACCGCCATCGCCAGGGGCCTTGGCCTGCGGGTGAACGCCGGCCATGGCCTCACTTACCACAACGTCGAGCCGATCGCGGCGATCGAGGCCATGGAGGAGCTCAACATCGGCCACACGATCGTGGCCCGTGCCCTGGCCGTCGGCCTCCAGGAGGCGGTGCGGCAGATGCGGGCGCTGGTGCAGAATCCCCGCCGCGACCCGCTGTTCGGCGACCGCCAGCCCTGAGGCCCCACCCGCCATGACCCGTTACCACTTCGTCGCCGCCAGCCGCGCCTTCCTGCTCGAGGAGGAACCCCTGGAGGAGGTGCTGCGCGAACGCGTGCGCAACTACGCCGAAAAGGACAAGACCATCGACTTCTGGCTCCTGGAACGTCCCGCCTTCCTCGAATCGCCCGAGCTGGCCACCGCGGTGGCCGCCGTTCCCCGGCCCGCCGCGGCGGTGGTGTCCACCGACGAGAAGTTCATCACGTTCATGAAGCTGCGACTGGAGTTCGTGGCCCTGGGAAGCTTCGAGGCTCCAAGCAGCACCATCCCCGACCCTCTCGCCACCCTGGGCTGAACAGCCCAGACCCTCAGAACAGACCCAGGAAGCGACGCCGGGGTGTCTCGTCCTCGGATGAGCCCTCGGGCCGCGGCCTGCCCTGGCCGCCGTCCTGCTGGTAACGGGGCTTGCTGTCGCCGATGGTCAGGGGCGCTTCCTTGTTCTTCCACCAGATCCAGTCCCGGATCGGCGGCGTGTTCTCCAGTTCCCAGCGGGTCAGACCCAGACCCAGCCGGGAGGAGGCATTCAGGAGCACATCCAGCATGGCTTCGCCATCACTGCAGCGGGCCAGGGCCTCATTGGTGCGTTTGGCCCCGTCCAGCGCCTTCACCAAAGCGTTGACGCGCTGCGTGACCGGCAGATCCTTCAGGTCCATCGCCCGTTGCCTCCTGGGGTGCACGGTGGGCGCACCGTATCAGCGCTGGAGCCCTGCCGGAGCCGGCGGGGGTGACAGAAGCCCACTTCAAGGGCAACACTTGGGAGGAAACTTCCTTCTTGATGACGTTCCCGGACCAACGTCCTCCGCGCCACTGGGTGATCGGGGATGTTCATGGCTGCGCGGACGCTCTGCAATGGCTGGTGGCCCGGCTGCCCCCTGGCGACCGGCTGGTGTTCTGCGGCGACGTGATCAACCGCGGTTCCGGCATCGAAGCCGCCATGGAACTGGTCTGGGACCTGGTGCGCCGTGGTCGGGCCGTGTGGCTCAAGGGCAACCATGAACGGGATCTGGTCACCCGGCTCGACCTCGGCCTGGCCCCCACCAGCCACCCCGACCTGAACGGCAACGACACCTACCGCCAGCTGGGGGTGGCCCGCTGCCGCCTCTGGCGCGACCGGCTCGACCAGCTCCCCCTTGCCTACTGGGGTCAGGGCTGGGTGGCGACCCATGCCGGCTTCGACCCGCGCACCTGGCAGCCCGATCTCAACGTCCGACTGGCCTTCTGGCAGGCCTACGACAACCGCTTCGGCGAGGTGATCGTCGGCCACACCCCCGGGCCCGGCCTGCGCAGACTGGGGTCGATCGTCCTGCTTGACACCGGTGCCTGCTACGGCGGCGACCTCACGGCCTATTGCCCCGAAACCCAGGAGACGCGACGGGTCAGCGGTCTGCCTGCGACAGGCAGACACTTGCCCGCCCTGGTGCATGGCTCAGCCCTGAGCTGCGTCCTCTGAGCCAGCCCCCTTGCTGACCGTCTTTCGCAGCAACCGGGCGGAACTGCTGGCCCGGGTGCTGGCCACCCAGCTGCGCTTGCAGCCCCCCGATCCCTTCGAGCAGGTGCAGGTGGTGGTCAACACCTGGCCCACCAGCCGCTGGCTCGGCGAGCAGCTCGCCGAACACCTGGGCGGCATCGCCGCCAACCTGCGTTTTCCTTTCCCGGGCAGCCATCTGCGCCAGCTGGTGGACCAGTTGCTGGCCGGGGCGGAACCAGGGGCCGGTGGCGGCACGGCCGATCCCTGGCGCGCCGACCAGCTGGTCTGGCCCCTGCTCGACCTGCTGCCGGCGGTGGCCGCCGCGCCGGAGGGGGGGCCGTTGCGCCACTGGCTGGCGGAACGGGGCGGGGGCGACCAGCTGGAGCTGGGCCACTGGCAGCTGGGGCGCGCCATCGCCGATGCCTTCGATGACTACGCCCTCTACCGGCCGGAACTGCTGGGCGCCTGGGAGGCGGGGCAGGCGATCGATGCCAACGGCCGGGCCCTGCCGGCAACCCAGTGCTGGCAACCCCTGCTTTACCGCTCCCTGCGCCAGTCCCTGGGCCAGGAACCGTTCGGCCGCCGGGTGCAGGAGCTGGTCAGCCGGCTGCGCCGCGGCGAGCTCTGCGAGGAGGCCCGCGGCACCCCCCTGCGCCTCTTCGGTCTCAGCAGCATGGCGCCGATCCAGGTGCAGCTGCTCCAGGCCCTGAGCCTGCATCGCTCGGTGGACCTCTACCTGCTCACCCCCTGCCGTGACCTCTGGCAACGCTGCGGCGAGCGTCGCCGCCAGCTCAGTGATGCCCTGGCCCTGCGCCAGCCGCTGGAGGCCGCCTGGCTGCTGGAGGCCCCGGGCCTGGAAGCCCGCTTCGGCCGTCTGGGGGGGGAATTCCAGCAGTTGCTGGAGGGAACCGGCGAGGCCCAGCTGGGGGAGGAGCAGGCGAAGGATCTCTTCTTCGCTGCGGCCGGTGGCCCTGGGCCGGCCCCCCTGCTGGCCCAGCTGCAGGACCAGCTGGCTGACGCCAGCCGGATTCCTGCCCTGCAGGTGGATCACCAGGATCGCTCCCTGGAGTTCCATGCCTGCCCTGGCCGGCTGCGCCAGGTGCAGATCGTGCGCGACCGCCTGCTGCAGCTGCTGGCGGCCGACCCCAGCCTCGAACCACGCGACATCCTGGTGATGACGCCGGACATCAACGGCTTCGCCCCCCTGGTGGCCTCGGTGTTCGGCGATCGCCACGCCACGGGGGTGGACCTCCCCTGGCGACTGACCGACCGCAGTCAGGAGGAGGGGGCCGGCCTCGGCAGCACGTTGCTGCTGCTGCTGGAGCTGGCCGGCAGTCGCCTCACCGCCTCAGGACTGGAGACCCTGCTGGGTTGCCCGCCCCTGCTGGTCCGCTTCGGCCTCGAGGCCAGGGAGGCGGCCCGCCTTGTGGAGGCCCTGCAGGAGGTGGGCTTCCGTTGGGGCCTCGACGGCCAGGAGAAGGACGGGGCCTGCCACAGCCTGGCCTGGGCGATCGACCGGCTGCTGCTCGGCCTGGTGCTGCCCGCTGGTGCGGGCCTGGCGCCGGGGGACACGGCCCCCTGGGAGGGGGGCGTGCCGCTGGAGCTGAGCGGACGCTGGCTGCATCTGCTTGGCCGTCTGCGCCACTGGCTGGGGGAGCTGCGCCGCGGCGGCGACGTGGCCGACTGGGTGGAACGGCTGCGGCGGCTGGTCGACGACCTGTTCGGCGATGGGGGCGAGGCCGCCGGGGAGCTGCCGGAGCTGATGGGGGCGATCGATGCCTGGCAGACCGCCGCCGGCAGCTGTTCGCTGGGCCTGGAAGCTCCGGTGGTGGCAGCCGTGCTGCGGGAGCTGCTCGGAGCCGAAAGCGGCCGCTTCGGCCATCGCAGCGGCGCCCTGACGATCAGCGCCCTCGAACCGATGCGGGCCATCCCCTACCGGGTGATCGTGCTCATGGGGCTGGAGTCGGGCCTGTTTCCCCGGCCGGGCGACCGTCCCGCCTTCCACCTGATGGAGGGCCAGCGCCAGCTCGGCGATCCCCACCCCGCCGACCAGGACCGCTACGTGCTGATGGAGGCCCTGCTCTCCGCCCGGAACCACCTGCTGCTCAGCTGGAGCTGCCGCGACGACCGGACCGGCACCGCCCTGCCACCCTCCGGCCCGGTGAGCCAATGGCTGCAATGGCTGGCCGGCCAGGTGGGGCCTGAGGCCATGGCACGTCTGCAGGTGGAGCACGCCGCCAACCCCCTCGACCGGCGCAACTTCCTGCCAGCCGCCGGACGGGAGGCCCCCAGTTGCGACCGACGCCTGCTGGAGGCGGTGCGCCGCCTCAGCGGCGATCCACCGCCGCCGCCGGCGCCACTGCTGGCGGGGCCGAGCCCCCTGGAGGCCCCCACCGCCCCCGACGCCGACGCCTTCAGCGACCTGCGGGACTGGCTGGCGGCCCCCCAGACCCACTGGCTCCGATCCCTTGGCCTGCGGCCCAGTGAGTGGGAGAAGCGGATCGACGACCTTGAGGCCCTGTCCCTGGGGGAGCGGGAACGTGCCGCCCTGTTGCGCGGCAGGCTTCAGCGCAACGACGGCGACCCCGGCGACGGAGACCCGGGCACGGCGGAAGACTGGCTCGCGTGGCACCGCGGCCAGGGCCTGCTGCCCCCCAGGGCGGCGGGGGGCCTGGAAGCGGGCCTGCTGCAACGGCGCTGGACGAGCCTGGCGGAGACCCTTGAGCGCCTCGGCCCCCCGCAACAGCTCAGCCACGCGTGGGGACCCTGGCAGGCCCCGGTCCCCTGGCGCGGCGACACGGTCGTACTGGTGCAGACGGCCCAGGCCCGCGTCGGCCACCGGCTGGGGCTCTGGCTGCAGCTGCTGCTCGCGGCCGCCGCGGCCGGAGACACCACGGCAGGCCAGGCTCCGGCCCGCGGCGTTTTGATCGCCCGTGATGGCGACGTGTTCGCCCCGGCCCTGGAGCTCAGGGCGCCGGCCCCCCAGGCCGCCCGCGACGAACTTGAACGACTGGCCGGCCTGCAGCGCGACTGGCGCCGCCGCGGCTGGCCGGTGCCCCCGGAAACGGGCTGGAGCTACGTGACGGGCGAGCGCAAGCGAGCCGGCCAGGGGCGGATCAAGGCCGCCGGCACCTGGGAGGGTTCCAACTTCCACAGCGGTGAGCGGGAGCGGGCCGAGATGGAGGCCTGCTTCGGCGCCCGCCTGCCGGCGGAGGCCCTGCTGACACCGGAGCTGCTGGACCTGGCCGACGCCCTGTACGCCCCGCTGCTGGCGGCGGAGGGGGAACCATGACCACCAGCGAGGCCCCAGCCCCGGACAGCTTCGATCCCAATGCCGTCCCCCTCGATGACGGCGTGCTGCTGCTGGAGGCCAGCGCCGGCACCGGCAAGACCTTCGCCCTGGCCCACCTGGTGCTGCGGCTCCTGGCGGAGCGGCGGCTGCCTCTGCGGCAGTTGCTGGTGGTGACCTACACCAACGCGGCGGCGGCGGAACTGCGCGACCGCATCGGCCGTCGGATCCAGGAGGCCCTCACCGGCCTCCAGCCCCCCCCCGGCTGGCTGGCTCCCGATCCCGTGCTGGAGCAATGGCTGGAGCACCAGCCGAGCGAGGCCGGCGCCCGCGGCACGGTGCAGGGCCTGCTGCTGCTGGCCCTCGAAGAGCTCGACGCCGCCGACATCACCACCATCCATGGCTTCTGTCAGCGCACGCTGCGGCGCCAGGCCATGGAGGCCGCCCGGCCGCCTGAGCTGACGCTGGAGGCCGATGCCGCTGAACTGGTGCGTCAGGTCGCCCACGATTACTGGCAGCAGCAGGTGCTGGCCCTTCCCCTGCATCTGGTGGAAGGGCTGGCGGCGGGCACCGGCCTTGACGACCTGGAGAGCCTGTTGCAACTGCTCGACGGGGATCCCGGCCTGGTCCTTGAGCCCCTGCCCGCAGGCCTGAGCCTGGAACGGCCGCTGGTGGAGCAGCAGGAGACGCTCTGGCACCAGCCCTGGAGAGACTTCAAGCAGGCCTGGGCGACCCAGGGCCAGGCCCTGGATCAGGCCTTCCGGAACGCCGCCGTCGACTGGCGTGCCGCCGGTGCCAGCGGCACCACGCCCTATGCCGCCAAGCCCAGAACCGATCACTGCGGGCGGGTCGAGGCCTGGCTCGCTGGCCAGGACGCCAGCGGCAGTTACGCCGCCGTCCGTGCCGAGAAGGAGCTGGGGAGTTACTTCCACCCCGAAACGTTCTGCCGGGTGGCCCGGTCGGTGGAAGGCCCTGAGCGGGACATCCGACTGCCCTGCCCGGACCTGCTGGAGGCGGTGGCCGCCCTGCGGGAGGGTCCGGCCGAAGCGGTGCTGCTGCACGCCTGCCACTGGGGACGGGCCGAGCTGGCTCGGCGTCGGGCGCGCAGTGGCAGCATCGGCTTTGCGCAGTTGCTCGAGGGCCTTGACCCGGGCCCCGAGGCCACGGCTCCCACGCCCCTGCTGCGGGCGGTGGGGGAGCGGTACCGGGCCGCCCTGATCGACGAGTTTCAGGACACCGACCCCGTCCAATGGCGGATCCTGCGGCTGGCCTTCGCCGATGACGCCCACCTGCTTGTGATGGTGGGCGATCCGAAGCAGGCCATCTACCGCTTCCGGGGCGGCGACCTGGACACCTACCGGCGGGCCCGGTGCAGCGCCGCGCGGGTGCTCGCCCTGCAGGAGAACCGGCGCTCCGCGCCGCCGCTGATCGACACCTTGAACAGGCTGATGGCCCCGGCGGGCCTGCCCCGGTCCCTCCTGCCGGTGCCGGCGGTGCAGGCCCGATCCCGGCGCCGGGGCCCCAACGGCCTGGCCCCGGTGCGCCTGCTCTGGCTTGGCCTTGAGCGGACAGCCGAGGTCCCCCTGCCCAGCAGGAGTGCGCTGGAGAGCCGGCTGCCCGACCTGGTGGCCGGCGCCATCGCGGAGCTGCTGGAGGAGGCCCCCGCCCTGGTGGCGGGCGACGGCCAGCCCCCCCGCCCCCTGCGTGCCGGCGACATCGCCCTGCTGGTCCACAACCACCACCAGGCGGAGCAGCAGCGCAGTGCCCTGGAGCGCCAGGGGATCGCCAGCCGACTGGTGAGCAAGGCCGATGTGTTCGCCAGCCCGGCGGCGACCGCCCTGCAGCGGCTGCTCGATGCCCTCGCCGATCCGGCCGATCCCAACCGCCTGCGGCTGCTGGCTGCCTCTCCCCTGCTTGCCTGGTCGGCCGAGCGGATCGCCGCCGCCGAGCCGGGCGAATGGAGTGAGCTGGCCGGGCGGCTTCAGGCCCTGGCCAGGAATCTGCCCGATCAGGGACCGCTCGGGGTGCTCTCCCAGCTGGTGGACGGCGAAGGTCTGGCCCGGCTGAGTGCAGGCGGCCGCCTGCTGGCGGATCTGCAGCAGGTGGCCGAACTGCTGCAGGAACGGCTGCACGTGGAGCACCTCGCCCTGGTGGCCGCCGCCGACTGGCTGCGGCGGCTGCGGCTGGACCCGAGCCGGGCCTCCGGAACGATCCCGGACTCCCACCAGGCCCACAGCGACAAAGTGGACGAGGCGGTCACGGTGATCACGGTGCACCGCAGCAAGGGTCTGGAGTTTCCCGTGGTGGTCTGCCCCTATCTCTGGGAGGCGGCCGGCACCGGATCGACCGGCCGGCACCGGCCAGGGATCCGCTGGCAACCGCCCGGCAGCGCCGAGTCCCACCTCGACCTCCACCTGCGTCCCTCCTGGGGCCAGGGATGGCAAGCGCTCCGCCAGCAGCGGCAGGCCGAACGGGCCGAGCGGGAGCGGCTGGCCTACGTGGCCGTCACCCGCGCCCAGCACCTGCTGGTGCTGGCCTGGGCGCCGGCGAAGGGGCAGCAGGCCAACCCCCTGTTCCCCTGGCTGTTTCCCGGCGAGCCCCTGCCCGACCCCGATGATGAGGCCTCCGTCGCGGCCCTGGGCGACGACGACTGGCAGGCGCGGCTGCTCCAGGAGATCGACCAGCGGTCGCTGGACCTGGAACTGCGCCACCCCCCCCCGCAGCGGCCCAGCCGTCGCCAACGGCCCCAGCCCCCGGAGGCGATCGCCGCCCTGGGTTGCGGCCCTGTCCCCCTGCGCCATCTGGACACGGCCTGGGGCCGCAGCAGCTACACCGCCTGGACCCGCGCTGCCCACAGAGCCCCTGTGTCAGTGGCGGCCCTCGACGAAGGCCGTGACACCAGTGATCCCAGCCCCGCGGAGGAGGCCCCGGAGGAAGGGGACGGCCTGTGGCCCGAGCAGGGCCCCCTGGCCGGTTTCGCCCGGGGTGCGGCCGCCGGCGACTGCCTGCATCGGATGCTGGAGCAGCTGGACTATCGCCATCCCACCGATGCGGCGGCCAACAGGGAGCTGGTGGAGCGGGAGCTGCGCCGGGCCGGCCTGGAGGCGGACCCCCTGGAGCCGCTGCTGCAGGGACTGGAGCAGGTGCGCCTCACCCCCTTCGGCGCCGAGCTGGGGTCCCTGCGGGTGGCCGACCTGGGGCCGGAGCGACGGTTGAACGAGATGAACTTTGATCTCACCCTTGGCTTCGCGCGGGCCGCCGCCCTGGCGGCGGCCTTCGCCGACCATCCCGGCGGCGCTTTCGGGGCCGCCTATGCCGCCAGCGTCGCGGCCCTGCCGGTGGCCAGCCGCGGCTTCCTCACCGGTTCAATCGACCTGATCTTCACCGCCACCGGGGCCGACGGACAGGAGCGCTGGTGGGTGGCCGACTGGAAGAGCAACTGGCTGGGCCGGCGGGACAGCGAGGGCAGGCCCCTGGCCTGCGGCCCCCGCCACTACGGCCAGGAGGCGATGGCCGCCCTGATGGCCCACAGCCACTACCCCCTGCAGGCCCACCTGTATCTGGTGGCCCTGCACCGCTATCTGGGCTGGCGCCTGCCCGGCTACGCGCCGGAGCGCCATCTGGGCGGCTACGCCTACGTCTTCCTGCGCGGCGCCCCCGGAGAAGCGGGAAGGCAGGCGCTGCCCGGAGCGGTGCCGGGCCTGTTCGTGGAACGGCCCCCCCTGGCCCGGGTCCTCGCCCTCGATGGCGCCCTGGGCGGCCACGCGGCGGCCGGCATCGGAGCGGGGTCGCGATGAGGGACCCCGGCCACAGCCCCCAGCCCTGGGTGGCGGCCCTCGGCCCCAGCCTGGCCGAAGCCCTGCCACGTCTGTACGGAAAGGCCTGCGATCCGCTGGTGGGCGAGTTGATCATCGCCCTCACCGCGGCCCTGGCGCGGGGGGACCTGGAGCTGGATCTGAACGGACCGGCACCGGCTGACGTGAGCGCGGTGTCCTGGCCCGAGGGGCACCGTGGTGCCCTGGCGAACAGTCCGCTCTGCCGGGATCCGGACGGCCCCCTGGCCCTGGAGGACGGGCGACTGCAGTGGCGCCGCTGGCTGCGGCAGCGGCAGGAGGTGATCGAGGCCCTGATCGCCCGTGTGGACTCGCTGGAACCACTGGCCACCAGCGGGTCAGCGGCCATCGAGACCCTCTCCATGATGGTGGGCCTCGATGGCCGCCAGCGGCAGGCGGTGGCCGCGGTGCTGAGCCACGGGCTGGTGCTGCTGGAGGGGGGTCCCGGGACCGGCAAGACCAGCACGGTGGCCGCCATGATCGCGGCCCACCGGGCCGTGGAGCCCGGCGGCCGCCTCCACCTGGCGGCACCCACCGGTAAGGCGGCGGGCCGCCTGCGGGCCGCCACAGGCGGCACCCTCCCCTGCACAACCCTGCACCGGCTGCTGGAGAGCCGTGGCGACCGCTTCGGCCGCCACCGCGGCCGCCCCCTCGACCTCGACCTGCTGGTGGTGGATGAGGTGTCGATGCTGGACCTGGGCCTGATGGCCGCCCTGCTGGAGGCCCTGCCCACCCGCTGTCGGTTGGTGCTGGTGGGCGACCCGGGCCAGCTGCCGCCGATCGCGCCGGGGGCCGTGCTCCAGGAGCTGCAAGGGCCCGACCGCCGCCTGCAGCTCGGGGACGCTGCCATCACCCTGACCACCACCTACCGCAACGCCGGGGCCATCGCCACGGTGGCCAGCGCCCTGCGCCAGGGCCAGGGCCTGACCAGCGGCGCCAGCGACACCGACCCACTCGCCTCCATCCTGCCGCTGCTGCAGGCGCTGGCGCCCACCGACAACCTGCAGTGGCGTCCCTGCTCTCCCCGGACCCTGCCGCCGGAGCTGCTGGAACGGCTGCGACGCCACCAGGCCTCCCTGGCGGAGCAGGCAGCACGCTGCCGGCCAGGAACCGAGCAAGGCTGCCGCGAGCTGCTCTCCGCCCGCGACCGGTTGCTGGTGATGGCCCCCCAGCGCCAGGGACGCTGGGGGCTGGAGGCCATCCACCGAACCATGCTGGGGGGGCGGCTGGACGGCGACCTGCAGGATCTGCCGCCGGGCACCCCCGTGCTCTGCCGCCGCAACCTGCCGGAACTCAACCTGGCCAACGGAGATGTGGGGTTGCTCGTGGGCGGTCCGGGGCCGTCGGCGCGGCTGCTGTTCGGCGACGGGAGCGGGGAGCTGACCTGGATCCATCCCGGCCAGCTCGCTGGGTCGGCCGAGCCCGCCCTGGCCCTGACGGTGCACAAGGCCCAGGGCAGCGAAGCCGAGGAGGTGATCGTGCTGCTGCCCAGCGGCGGGTCCCAGGATGGCCGCCTGCTCTACACCGCCCTGACCCGGGCCAGGCAGGGCGCCCTGCTGTTCACCGATGCCGAACTGGCCTGAGCGTTCCGCCTGGATGGCACCTAGGGGGCTGGCTCAGCGAAACGTGAACCGTTGCAAGGGGATACCACCTTCCGGATCGATACTTCATCCCGTTGGCAGGGTTTGGATGCGGGTCGCACATTGATGGCCATCGGCACGGCGCGCGTCCACCGTCCCTGGGGATGGTTCGAAACCCTGGCGACGGGCCCCGGCTATCTCGTCAAGCGGATCCTGATCACGGCGGATCAACGCATCAGCCTCCAGCGCCACCGGCACCGAAGCGAGCACTGGGTGGTGGTGAGCGGAGCCGGTGAGATGGAGTGCGATGGCCATGGCATCGTCGCGGTCCCTGGCGCGACTTTGTTCGTTCCCTGCGGTGGTGTCCATCGGGCGGCGGCGGCGGCCGCCTCCGACCTGGAAATCATCGAAGTGCAGCTGGGCACGGAGCTGCGGGAGGATGACATCGAACGTTTCAGCGATGACTACGGCAGGGTGGTAAAGTCTCATTTCAACCTTTGAGCAAGGGCAAGGCAGCCCGGGTGCAGAGCACCCATTTCCCACGGTCCACTGCCGGCCTGCGTTGAAGGACTCACCAGGCTTCAGCATTCCGTGACCCAGATCATTGACGGCAGCACCCTCATCGGTGCCGCTGATTCCCAGGCGGCCATTGAGCAGCAGCCTTGCGAGGACACTGTCCTCTCGTCCGTCGTGGCTCCCAAGGAGGACGACCTGACCATCTCCATTCCCGATTCCATGGCCTCCTCAGGCCCGGAAACGGAGCTGGAGATCGCCCTCCCCGAGGTGGAAACCTCCGTCCCCGTCAGCGCCTTCGCCGCGTTCGGCCTGCGCCGTGAACTCCTTGACGGCCTGGCGGCCATCGGCTTCGAGGAACCCTCCCCGATCCAGAAAGCCGCCATTCCCGAGCTGATGCTCGGCCGCGACCTGGTGGGCCAGGCCCAGACCGGTACCGGCAAAACAGCGGCCTTCGGCCTGCCCCTGCTGGAGCGCCTTGATGCCGGCCAACGCACCCCCCAGGTGCTGGTGCTGACCCCCACCCGCGAACTGGCGATGCAGGTGGCCGAGGCCTTCAACAGCTATGCGGCCTGCATGAAGGGCGTCAAGGTCCTGCCGATCTACGGCGGCGCCGATTTTCGCGACCAGATCCAACATCTGCGCCGGGGTGTGCAGATCGTCGTGGGTACCCCCGGTCGGGTGATGGATCACATGCGCCAGGGCACCCTCGACCTTTCCGGTCTGCGCAGCCTGGTGCTGGATGAGGCCGATGAGATGCTCCGCATGGGCTTCATCGACGACGTCAAATGGGTGCTCGAGCAGCTGCCGGCCGAGCGTCAGGTGGTGCTGTTCTCCGCCACCATGCCCTCGGAGATCCGCCGCATCTCCCAGAACTATCTCAAGGACCCGGCCGAGGTCACCATTCGCCAGAAGGCCGCCGACGGCCGCCGCATCCGCCAACGTCACCTCGTTGTGAACGGGCCCCAGAAGCTGGAGGCCCTTGAGCGGGTGCTCGAAGCCGAAGGCAGCGAAGGGGTGATCATCTTCGCCCGCACCAAGGCCATCACCCTCACGGTGGCCGAGTCCCTGGAGCAGCACGGCTACGACGTGGCGGTGCTCAACGGCGACGTTCCCCAGACCCAGCGGGAGCGCACGATCGAGCGTCTGCGCGATGGCCGCGTCAACGTGCTGGTGGCCACCGACGTGGCGGCCAGGGGCCTGGACGTCGACCGCATCGGCCTGGTCATCAACTACGACATCCCCTTTGACGGCGAGGCCTACGTGCACCGCATCGGCCGGACCGGTCGGGCCGGACGCAGCGGTGAGGCCATCCTGTTCCTGACGCCGCGGGAGCGACGCTTCCTGGGGGGTCTCGAACGCGCCGTGAACCAGCCGATCGAAGCCATGGAGGTGCCCGGCAATGCCAGCATCAACCAGCACCGCCTCGATCGCCTGCGCCAGAAGCTGACCACGGCCCTGCAGCAGCCGGTCTGCAACCCCGAGGAGCGGGCCCTGCTGGCCGAAATCCTGCAACGGGTGGCCCAGGAGCAATCCTGCAGCCCCGACCAGCTGGCCCTCGCCGCCCTGGAACTGGGGCTGGGCGGCAAACCCCTGCTGCTCCAGGGTGAGGAGCGCTGGGGTCAGTCCCGTCCCGGTGCCCCCACCAGGGAGCGCGATCGCGAGCGTGGCGACAGGGAACGGGGCGGGGATCGCCGCCCCTTCAACGACCGCAGCCAGGAACGCGGCGAGGACGGCCCTGAGGACAATATGGAGCGGTTCCGCATCGAAGTGGGCTGGCGCGATCGGGTCAAGCCCGGGAACATTGTGGGTGCCATCGCCAACGAATCCGGCCTCGCCGGTCGTTCGATCGGAAAGATCCGCATTTTCGATGCCCACAGCACCGTCGACCTGCCCAAGGGCATGCCTGACGACGTCTTCGCAGACCTTCGTCGCCTGCGGGTGATGAACAAGGAACTTCAGATTTCCCGACTGGGCTCCTGATTCCCCTCCGCCGGCGTTCACCACGCCAACTCACCATGCCTTCCCAGCAGCGGCCCCGTTCGCGTTCCCCCCGCGCTCTGCCAGGTCCTGCCTGGCTGAGCCTCAGCCTGGTGGCCCTGGCGGCCTTCGGGCCGACGGGGGGGCCGGCTCTGGCGGCTTCCGGCCCCATCGTCGAGGTGGTGCGCTCGATCTGCCTGTCCGCTTTCGAAACGGAGCTGGCCCAGTCCGGCAAGAAGGCCCCCGACGGGATGGCCAACTACGCCTGCAGCTGTGTGGCGGATCGCATCACGAGCGGCAGCAGCATCGCCTCGGCCCGCAGCAGCTGCAAGGACGCCACCTCGAAGCGGTACCCCATCTGATTCAGGGGCCCTCAGGCACACATCCGGGTCACCTCCTCGCAGGCCGTCACCTGGAAGTCGCTCACCGTCAGCTGCTCCACGGCGGTGATCAGGGACATCTGGACCTCGTGACTTTCGTTGGCTACGAGGACCTGGAGCAGGTCGAAGAGATCCTGGGTTCCGAGCTCGCCATCCTCACGCCAGGTGAGGCTCCAGGGAACGGGGGCGGTTTTCATGGGATCAGCTTGATCAGGGTTTGCTGACAATGGAGCGTCCTGGTGGGGTGACGGGGAAACTTCCGGAATTGCTTCGCTTCCGCTTCAAACTTCTCCATAGAGCCAAAGGGCTCGGTTGTAGGCTTCCGGCAGTTCCATGCCGCTCTGGCTCCCTTCGGCACGCACCGACGGCTCAGGCCCAACAGATCAGCTCCCCATTCCTGGGTCTGCTCTGCGCTCCGCGCCGACCGCCTGCTTTCCCTGGGATTCCCGACACCGGAGGAATCCGTTCCAGCTTTTTCATTGAATGACCATCTACGTCGGCAACCTCTCGTTCCAGGCTGAACGCGAGGACCTTCTCGATCTCTTCGGCCAGTACGGCGAGGTCCGTCAGTGCAGCCTTCCCCTCGACCGGGAAACGGGTCGCAAGCGCGGCTTCGCCTTCATCGAACTGGCCGACGATGCCTCCGAGCAGAAGGCCATCGACGACCTTCAGGACGTCGAATGGATGGGTCGCATGATCCGTGTCAACAAGGCCACACCCCGTGAAGGCGGTGGTGGGGGCGGTGGCGGCGGCCGCTCCGGTGGCGGTGGCTACGGCGGCGGCGGTGGTCGCCCCGGCGGTGGCGGCGGTGGTCGCTCCGGTGGGGGCGGCGGCTACGGCGGTGGTGGTGGTGGCGGCTACGGGGGTGGGGGCGGTGGCGGTGGCAATCGCTGGTGACGCCGGCGGCCTCCATGGCCGTTGATGCCGCCAGGTCGCCGACCACCCCAGCACCGGGACTCTCGCGTCTGCTGACCAGCCTGAGGCCCCACCGCAGGCTGGTTCGGCTGGCGGCCACCTGCTCGGTCCTGAACAAACTCTTCGACCTCGCCCCGCCCGTCCTCATCGGCCTCGCGGTCGATGTGGTGGTTCAACAGCGCACCTCCTGGCTGGCCGGACTCGGCTTCAGCACCGTTCCCGGCCAGCTGGGCGTGCTGGCGGTGCTCTCGTTCCTGATCTGGAGCGCCGAATCCCTCTTCGAGTACCTGTACGCCCTGCTGTGGCGTCGCCTGGCCCAGACCGTCCAGCACGAATGGCGCGTCGAGGCCTACGACCACCTCCAGCACCTGGAGATGGGCTTCTTCGAAGCCGGCAGCAGCGGTCGTCTGCTCACCGTCCTCAACGACGACATCAATCAGCTGGAGCGCTTCCTCGATCAGGGGGCCAACGAGATCCTGCAACTGGTCACCACCGTCCTGGCGGTGGGCGGCACCATGCTCGTGCTGTCCCCGACGGTGGCGGGCGTCTCCTTCCTGCCGATTCCGCTGATCCTCTGGGGGTCCCTGCGGTTTCAGCGGCGCCTGGCACCGCGCTACCGGGAGGTGCGCGAACGGGCCGGTGATCTGGCCAGCCTCCTCAGCAACAACCTCGGCGGCATGCTCACCATCAAGAGCTACGCCGCGGAGGCGTGGGAGAAGCAACGGCTGGTCGCCCAGAGCCAGGCCTACCGCGCCAGCAACGGCCAGGCCATCCGCCTGTCGGCGGCCTTCATCCCCCTGATCCGGTTCGCGATCCTGTTTGCTTTCATCGCGATCCTCGTGATCGGCGGTCTGCAGGCCTGGAGCGGTGCCATCGCCATCGGCACCTATTCGTTTCTGGTTTTCATCACTCAGCGGCTGCTCTGGCCGCTCACCACCCTGGGCCGCACGCTCGACGACTACCAGCGCGCCATGGCCTCCACTCACCGGGTGATGGATCTGCTGGACACCCCGATCGCCATCCCCAGCGGCCACCGGCCGCTGCCTGTCGCCGCCGTCCGCGGTCACATCCGCTTCGAGGCCGTCGACTTCGCCTATGCCGGCCGCGACAGGCTTCTGGAAGGCTTTGATCTGGAGGTGCCCGCCGGTTCCACCCTGGGGATCGTGGGGGCCACCGGCTCCGGCAAGAGCACCATCGTCAAGCTGCTGCTGCGGCTCTATGCGATCCAGGCGGGCCGGGTCCTGCTCGATGGCGTGGCGATCGAGGAGCTGGAACTGCAGGACCTGCGCCGGGCCATCGGTCTGGTGAGCCAGGAGGTGTTTCTCTTCCACGGCAGCGTCGCCGAGAACATCGCCTACGGGAGCTTCCAAGCCAGCCGCGGGGCGATCGAAAGGGCCGCCGGCCTGGCCGAGGCGGCCGCGTTCATCGACGAGCTGCCCCTGGGTTACGACACCCTGGTGGGGGAACGGGGCCTGCGCCTGTCCGGTGGCCAACGGCAACGCATCGCCCTGGCCCGGGCGATTCTCAAGGATCCGCCTGTCCTGGTGCTGGATGAGGCCACCGCCGCCGTCGACAACGAAACGGAAGCCGCGATCCAGCGCTCCCTCGACCGCATCACCGCCTCACGCACCACCCTGGTGATCGCCCACCGCTTGAGCACCGTCCGCCACGCCGACCGGATCGTGGTGATGGAACGGGGGAGAATCGTTGAGAGCGGCGAACACGACGACCTGCTGGCCAGGAACGGGGCCTATGCCGCGCTGTGGCGTGTGCAGACCGGGCTGAGGCCGGAGGAAGCCCTGCGCTGAGCCGGGGGGCTTAGTTTGGATTGAATGAAGATGTCCCAACCCAGGCCGGCGCGTCGGCGCGCGCCCGTCCTCATCGCCGTGGCCTGTGGTCTTGGGGCGGGCCTGCTGCTGGCGGGGCCCCTGGCCCAGCTGATCTCGGCGCGGTCAAGCGTTGGGGGCGGCGCGGCGCTCACCAACCCCTTCGCCGCCTGGAGCGGCGGCATGGGCCGCCAGGATGTCCTGATCCTCGGCACCGACGTCGGCGGCGGTAACACCGATGTGATCGCCACCCTGCGCATCGATGGCAACCGCACCAGCATCACCCAGATCCCGCGCGACACCTACATCGAGGCCGAGAGTTTCGGACCAGTCAAGATCAATGCCCTCTACAACCTGGGCGGCATCGAAGCGGTGAAGCGGGAGATCTCCCAGCGTCTGGGCCGTCCCATCCAGCACCACCTGGTCGTCAATCTCTCCTCCATTCGCCAGATGGCCGACGTGCTCGGGGGGATCGAGGTGGATGTGCCCAAACGCATGCTGTATGAAGACCGAAGCCAGGGGTTGTCCATTGATCTGCAGCCCGGGATGCAGACCCTGCGGGGCAAGGATCTGGAGGGCTTCCTCCGCTTTCGCCACGACGAAACCGGCGACCTCGGCCGCATGGACCGCCAGCAACTGGCCCTGAAATCCCTGTTCCGCAAACTCACCCGACCCGAGTATCTGGTGCGCCTGCCGGCGCTGATGATGGCCGCCCGCAAGGACATCCGGACGGACCTGGGGCCGATGGAGCTCGGCGGCCTGATCACCGCCATGGGCAGCACCCAGCTGGACACCCAGAGGCTGGACGGGCGCCCCTTCTACAAGGACGGCATCAGTTACTGGGACGCCGTCTGGCCGACACCGGAGGAGGATCCCCTCGACGCCGAAGGCGACGGCCAGGCCAACGCTACGAACGGCCGCCACCGTTTCCTTTTTTGAGATCGTCGGGCTGGGGCGGAGTCGCCTCACCGCTGTCGACGGAATGGCCGTTGCGATCCGAAAGGGTGATCAGGGCCAGGCCGAGGGCCATCAGCACCGGAACCGGGCTGGAGACGGCCACCGTGATGCCGAGGGCGGCAGTGAACCAGATCGAGGCGGCGCTGCTCAGTCCGCGCACCTCCGGGATGGCGTGCTTCTGGCGGACCGGAGGCACCAGGATCTCGCCGGCGCCCAGGAAACCGACGCCCGTCGCCACCCCCTGAATCACCCGGCTGCGGGCCTGGGGATCGGGGCCGGCCGCCAGCACCATCAGGCAGGCACTCATTCCCACCAACACGTGCACCCGCAGCCGGTTGGGGTGGGCCCGGCTGCCATGGTGCGCCCGGTTGATGCCCACGGCCAGTCCGCAGAGCACCGCCATGCCAAGCCGCAGCAGGGCTTCCAGATCCGGGCTCAGCGAGAGGACCATGGCTGCCCGCAACACGACAGGGGTCTTCAACGATCGCGCACCGGCCGACAACCCTGGCGCATCGGCCGACGGCCGTGGACCATGAACGTCCATAGGCTCCAGCCAGTTCAGCGCCTTTGAGGTCCGTGCGATCCGCCTTGCTTCGCAACAGCCTGAGGCTCGGGGTGGCCGCCTTCGTGACCGCCGCCCTGTCGCTCTGGTTCGAGCGGATCGCCTACGTGTGGTACCCGATGCTGGCGGTGATCACGGTCATGGAGGACGGTGATGATCTCAGCCTCAAGGCCGCCAGGGTGCGGGTGTTCGGCACCATCACCGGTGGGCTGGTGACCTTTCTGGTCCACACGGTGCTGGCTGGCTGGCAGGGGGTGCTGGTGTCGCTGCTGCTGATGCTGCCCCTGCTGCGCTGGCTGGGCTGGCAGTCGGCCGCCGGGACCGCGACGCTGGTCAGCCTGATGTTCCTGATGATTCCGAGCCACGTGGCCCTGAACTGGGACTACGTGTTCAACCGCACCCTGGACACGGCCGTCGGCTGCGTGATCGCGATTCTGGTGGGCCTGCTGTTCTGGCCCCGGCGGGGCATCGACCGGCTGATGCGCCTGGAGCTGGGCCTGCGCAACGGGTACATCGGCCAGCTGGAGCGCCAGCGGGACTGGCTCGAGGGCCGGGGGGAACGGCCCCTGCCACTGCCCCCGGCCCAACTCAGCCACGACCTGGTGGCCATGGAACAGCTGGTGGCCGAGGAGCGCCGGGGCCCCCATGGCCAGCGCCTGCAGGGACAGCGGTGGTCCCAGCGGCTGCAGCTCTGGGCGGCGGTCCAGCACCACTGGGTGCAGTGGGAGCGGCTGCTGGCTGGTCTTCCCGACCGCCTCCGCCCGGAGACGGCACCGGGCAGCGCTGGCGGCAACGATCCGCTGGCGGCGGGCATGGCTCGCATGGGGGCCTTGCTCCAGGGGGGCTCCCTGCCGGCCCCAGCCCCGGATCCCCGGCCATGGCAGGCCCTGGCCCGACAGCGGTCGCTGCCCCTGCTGCCGCTGCTGGCCCTGGCCCAGGAGCAGCACCCGCTGCTGGCGAGCCTGCGCAGCCTGAGCCTGGTGGCCCGATGCTGATCCGCCGCTCCGAGCTGCGCCTGGCCCTGACGGCCGGCCTGATGAACGGCTTCGGCGCCCTGGCTCCGCTGGCCTACGGCTTCTACGCCCCGATGGCGGTGCTGGTGGTCTGCACCGGCACCTATGGGGGCTCCATCGGCCTCGGTCGCCAGCGGCTGCTCGGGTCGGTGGCGGGAGCCCTGGTGCTGGTCGTGTCGTTCATCGGCCTGAGCCACCTGCCCCTGCCTCTGGGGCTGAGCCTGGCCCTCGTTGCCATGCGGCTGCTGGGGGCGGCCCTGGGGCTGGAGGTGGGCTACAAGGTGGGCAGCAACATCATCGTGATGGGCTGGCTGGTCCACGACGGTGAGCTGGGGATGTGGGTCCCCGTGCGGCTGTTCTGGACCGTGGCCGGCATCCTCGTGGCCCTGCTGTCCCTTCGCCTCTTCTGGCCCGACCTGGCGGTGGAAGGCAACCGGCAGCGGCTGCGCAGGTTCCTGGCCGACCTGGGCGCCGCCCTCCTCAGCCAGGCCGACCGGCTCGAAGCCCCCGCCGTCCCCGCCGCCCCGGGGGCCATGGCGGCCGCCCAGCGGCTGGAACTGCAGACCGCCCAAGGGTTGCGTCGTCAGCTGGTGGCCCTGCGCGAGGCCATGCCGGCGGTGGCCGATGAGCTGGGCAACAACCCCACCAGCCACGCCACGTACCGCCTGTTCCAACTTCTGAATGGGGCCGGTTCCCAGCTGGTCGGCGTCGTCGACGGGCTCAGGCTCCTGGAGCACACGCCGTCGGAGCATGGCGCGCTGGAGGGACTGCATGGTGCCCAGGCGGAGCTGCTGCGGGCCGTGGCCGCTCGCCTGGAGCAGTGGAACCACTGCCTGGAGGCGCCCCACCGGCACCGGCCGGCACCGCCGGCCACGCCCCTGACACCACCACCCCGTTGGGGAAGCCTGGAGCGTTGGTTGCACAATCCGGATCTGGACGGCTTCGAACTGATCCGTCTGCAGCGCAATGCCAGCCGGCTGATGCTCTGCGGCCAGGCGCTGCGCAGCCTTGAGCAGGCGGAGCACCGCTGGCGGGCCCTGGGGGAGGCCCCCCGCTGAGCCATGGGCGGACTGCGCTGCACCCCGACCAAGACATCCCGGATCCTGCCGCCTCTCCTGCTGCCGCTGCTGCTGGGCGGCGCCACAGCCGGCGCCGCCCAGCCGCTCGACCCCGAGGCAAGCCCGCCACCAGCGACGGTGCCCCTGCTCAAGCTCGAGCCTGGCTGGGGCCGCCTCCAGCAGACGCTGGGCCTGCCCGCCTGGGTCGATCTGGAGCTGCAGGTCCTGGCCGAACCGATGGGCAACCCCGCCGGTGGTCTGGTCCGGCAGGCGAGCTGGATCCAGCAGACCACCCTGGCGCTGACGTTGAGGCCCCCCACCGACCCGGCCCGCCCAGCGGGGCGGGAATGGGACCGGTGGTCGATGCGGGTGGCCCTCGCCGCCTTCAACGGCGACCCCCTCTACGCCCAGCGGTTGGGAGCCGTGTTGCCCCTGCAGGAGGTGGCCAATCCGGTGGGGCTCTGGCTCACCCGCGCCAGCCTCCAGCGCCGTTCCCCCGACGACCGCTGGAGCCTGGAGACGGGCTTGGTGAGCATGAGCCCCGATCTGTTCAGCACACCGATCGAGAACTACTACGTGCACGACGCCCTCAACGGGGCGCCCGTGCTGTTCTCCATCCCCAACTTTCCCGTCTTTCCGGTCGCTGCCCCGGGTGCCCTGCTGGTGCTGCGGCCGACCCCAGCCAGCACCCTGCGGCTGGCCAGCTTCGATCTGGCCGCCACCGACTCCGTGGCCGGGCTCCTGGGGACCGCCAGTGGCCTTCCGCCCGGGCGGGGCTGGACCCATCAGCTGCAGTGGAGCTATGCCGCCCCCTGGCTGAACCGCCACCTGGCCGCCCCCATCGCCGCCTGCCGCGAAGGGACCGGCCTCAGGCTGCGACGTCCGGCCTGCTCCCAACCGGTGCATGTGGAGCGCCAACTGCCTGGGGGACTGCTGCAACTGGCGGCCTATGCCGGCACCGGGCCGAACCGGGGGCTGTACGGCAGCGCCACCGTGCCTGTGGCGTTGCCCTGGGGCCTCGACCACCGGCTCTGGGCCGCCGCCGCGGCGGGACTCGACACCGCCGCCAATCCGACGCCCAGCTACATCGGTGGCGGGCTGGTGAGCCAGGGGGTCCTGCCCGGCCGCCCCTTCGACCTGCTGATCCTGGGCGTGGCCCGCACAGGTTTCAGCCCGATCACCACTCCCGGTCTCAGCCACGAAGGCGTGCTGGAGCTGGGCTACCAGGTGCAGATCAACCGGTCCTTCAACCTGCAGCCCAGCCTGCAGTGGATCCTCAATCCAGGCGGGGCAGGCCAGGTACCGGGGGTGTTCGCCGCGGGCCTGCAGCTGGGTTTCAGCTTTTAGGGGCCGGTGCGGCCGATGTCGAGCAAACTGGGCGCCGGATGGGGGAGACGGCGGGCCATGGGGGGCAGCGGAACGGTGCGGCCCCTGGCCAGAGGGATGCTCCTGGGGCTGGCGCTGGCTTTCGGCCTCGGGTCCGGCCCAGGGGCGGGCCAGCCCCTGCCGGCGGCCAGCGGGGACGATGGGCGTCGTCTTGAGCGCCGCTGGGAGGAGCTGGATCGCCAGATCCGGGCCCTCGAAGAGCTGCTGCCCGCTGAAGACGGCGTCCTGGCCAACCCATCGCAGCCGCCGCAGGACACCGAGCCCCTTCCACCGCTGGCGTTGCCGGAGGCCGCCAGCCTGCGGGAAGGCCCGCCCCAGGCCCTCAGCCTGGAGCAGACCCTGGCGATCGGCTTTGTCAACAGCCCCACCCTGCAGGCGCGCCGCGAGGAGGTGGCGGCGCGCCTGGCCGAGCTCCAGAGCCAGATGGGCACCTACTGGCCGCGCCTCTCGGCCTACGCCGCCACCGGCACCGACCAGGCGAGCACCAGCTTCTTCTCCCCCACCGGCTCGGGGACCCTCTTCGCGCCCAGCAATCCCTTCTTCATCCCCCCCGGCGGCAGGGGCTCCCTCAACACCAACGCCAACGGGGTGGCCACCGGTCTGCAGCTCCGTTACGAGCTGCTGGATTTCGCCCGCACGCCCAAGGCGCGGGCCGCCCTGGCCAGCCTGCGCAGCGGCCGTCTGGCCTACGCCGATGCCCTGCGGCGGCTGCAGCTGACCCTGAGCGAGACCTACTACCTGCTGCAGCGGGCCGACCAGCTCGTCCGCATCCGCGAGGCCGTGGTTCGCAACGACCTGCTGATCCTGCAGGACAGCCTGGATCTCAAGCAGGCGGGGCTGGTCCCCCGGCTGGATGTGCTGCGGCGCCAGGCGATTGAATCGGACGGGCAGGAACAGCTGATCGCCGCCCTGGCGGACCAGGCCATCGCCCGCCGCCGGCTGGCGGCCCTGCTCAACCTGCCGCCCCAGCTGACGCCCGCCGCCGGCGACCCGATCCGTCTCCAGCCGCGCTGGCCCCTGGATCTGGAGGCCAGCCTGGTGGCCTCCTACCGGGACAACCCGGAACTGGAAGCCCTCCTGGCCACCCGCGAAGCCCTGCTGCAGCAGAAGGATGCCGTCGCCGCCGGGCTGCTGCCGAAGCTGTCGCTGTTCGCCGCTGCGGGGGCCAGTGCCAGCAATGCCAACAACTGGAATGTGCGGGTCGCCGACGGCGGCTGCTGTGGTGCCACCGTGGCCACGTCCCTGAACACCTACGGCAGCGACTGGTCGGTGGGCCTGGCGGTGAGCTGGCTGCTCTTCGACGCGGGCACCACACGGGGCCAGGCGCGGGCCCTGGCCCGCCGGGGGGCGGCCGTCGCCCAGCAGTACGCCGCCCAGCGGAACGACATCCGGCTGCGGATCGAGCAGGCCTTCTTCGGCCATGAAGCCAGCCTGGCGCGTCTGGTGGCGGCCCGACGCGGAGTGAAGGCGAGTCTGGAGGCCTTCCGTGATGCCCGCCTCCGCTACCAGGCGGGGCTGAGCAGCGAGCTGGATCTCTCCAACACCCAGGAGCGGCTGATCAGCAGCCTGGTGCAGCGGCTCGAGGCCACCGTGAACGTGAACGTCACCTACGCCCAGCTGCTGCGGGAACTGCTGCCCATGCCCACCGACCCGGAGGCGCCGGTTCCGTCCCGCCTGCAGTGGACGCCATGACGCCAAGCCGCGAAGCGATCGACCCCTCCCTCAGCCGCCAGTCCGGGAGCCTGGGGCGGGGCCAGGTCATCGCCCTGCTGCTGGCCGCGCTGCCGCTGCTGCTGCTGCTGCAGCCCTACCAATGGCTCTCGGCCCTGGGTTTCCGTCTGCAGCGGGCCTGGCCCCTGGGCGACGGCGGTGGCATCCCCGGAGGCAGCCTGCTGCTGGTGTTCGCCGGCACGGCACTGCTGGCCCTGCTGGCGAACGGCCCCCTGAAGGGCGGCAGGGGGGGCGGCCTCACCGGGGTGCAGGCCCTGCAGCTGGAGCGGGTGCAGCAGGGTCCGGCCCGCTCCGCAGCCCTCACCTCCCTGGATCTGAGGCGCCAGCTGACCCGCCTGCCGTTGCTGCTGCTCACCCATGGCGCCAGCCTCACGGTGGGCCTGGAATCCCCCTCCGCCTCCCTGGGGGCGAGCCTGCTGCTGGCGCTGCGGGACAGGCTGGCCCCGCTCCGGCATCTGCCCCTGCCGGTGCTGCTAGCAACCGGTGCCGGAGCCGGCCTGGGCATCGCCTTCAACTCCGTGCTTCTGGGGGTCACCTATGCCGTCGAAGAGCTGTGTCAGCAGCGCTCGGCCGCCCTGATCAACGGCACCCTGCTGACCACCGGTCTGGGGGTGGTGATCGGAGCCACCACGGGCCTCTGGGAGAACTCAGCCGAAGCCGCTCCCGCCCACCACGCCGGCGTCTCCCTGCTGGTGGCCGGAGGCGGGCACCTGATCGCCCCGGCCCTGCTGCTGACCCTGGGGGCCGGCTGGTTGGGGGGGGTCTTCACCGCCTGCACCGCCTGGATGGCCCGCCGCTGGAGCCACTGGATCGCAAGGCCGGCCGGTTCGGGCGGAGCCGCCCTGTCCAGCCCCCTGGTCTGGGCCCTGGGGGCGGCGCTGGTGATCAGCCTGGCGGCCGTCGCCAGCGATGGCTGGAGTCTCAACGACGGCCAGCTGCTGATCCTGCGCATGGCCTACGGCGAGGATCGACCGGGCCTCGACGTCCTGCCCTGGCGCCTGCTGGCCTCGGTGCTGAGCATCGCCATCGGAGCCCCCGGGGGTGTGATGCATGACGCCATGTCCCTGGGAGCCCTGCTGGCGGGACCCTTGATCGGCGATCTGCCTCCCCTGGAACGGCAGCTGCTGGTGTGGACAGGAGCGACGGCCCTGTTCAGCGGCGCTTGCCGCACCCCGTTGTTCTGCGCCCTGTTCGTGGCCCAGATCGCCGGCAATGGCGCCCTGGTGCCCCTGCTGCTGCTGGTGGCCGCCCTGGCGGCTCCGATCGGTCGCTGGGTGCGGGCGGACACCTGGAACGAGGTGCAACTGGAACGCTGGCTTGAGGCCCATGGAGCCGAGACCACAGAAGAGATGAAAGCAGACTGAGTCTTGGCACGACACCAAGTCTTTCCATGGCTGAATCGCTGAAGCCTCAGCGAAGGGCAGGTGAGTCAGGGGGTGCCTGGGCAAAAGAGGCTAATGTTGACTATGATTGATGCGGTCTGTCAGCTCATTGCTGACCGAAGGTGTGGCTTATCACACAACGCTCCTCTTACTTAGCTGGCCTTTCCACGCTGGTTTCGTCCCCTCCCGATTGACACCGCAGTCCAGCCCATGAATTCCAGAGGGATGCATTGAAATCGCCCGAAACCCCAGAAGACGAGAAGCTTCGCCTGGCCAAGCTTCGCTCCCTGCAGCTCCTAGACACGGGGGAGGATGCCGAGCTTGACCGGTTGACCCGAATGGCCGGGCGCATCTTCAAGGCTCCGATCAGTGTGATCAGCCTGGTTGATGACGAGCGGTTGTTGTACAAATCCTGCGTCGGACTCACGGTCTCCGAAATCGACAGAAGCATGTCCTTCTGTGGGCATACGATTGTGGCTTCCGATGTCATGATCGTTGAAGACACCCTCAAGGATGAGCGCTTTTTTGATAATCCCATGGTTGTGGGTGACCCCCACATCCGTTTCTACGCCGGCTGTCCGCTGATCATTGATCAGCGCAAGATCGGCACCCTCTGCATTGCCGATCAAGAGGTCCGTTCCCTGGATCCGGCACAGATCGAAACCCTGAAGGATCTGGCTTGCCTTGTGCAGCAGCAACTGGCTGCGACCTCACTGGCCACAAGGGATGGGCTCACCGGTCTTGAGAACAGACGCGGTTTTCTGGCCCTTGCCCAGCAGAGCCTGCAGCTGTGCACCCGTCAGGGTTTGCCTGTGTCGCTGCTCTATCTCGATCTGGAACATTTCAAGACGATCAACAACCTCCATGGCCATGGGGAAGGCGATCGGGTCCTGATCACCTTTGCTGACCAAATCAAGCATGTCTGCCGTGATTCCGATGTCGTGGCCAGACTGGGTGGTGATGAATTCGTGGTGTTGTTGATCAACTCCACCCGTGAGCAATCAGAGGCAGTCATTCATCGCATCAAGGCCGCTTTGATGCATGAAAATAGACTTTCCAACAAGACGTACAACATTGATTTCAGCTATGGAATCACGTCCTATCAGCCTGAAAGGCATGAAACCATCGCCGAGCTTCTTGCCGATGCAGATGCCCTGATGCACGAGATCAAGCTGCTTCGTTCTGAAGATCAGGGCGCTGGTCGGGCAACAGCATCGGCTGCGACGGAGGCCTCTTGGTCGGGGTTCACCCATCGCTTCCAGGAGACCGCCGGCTGAACCCGAGACGCCTTCGGGCGGCGCCGGCCCGTCGGGGGGACAGGACGAAGGAGCTCATTCCGGCCGGGAGGAGATCCAGCGCTCGATCCTGTACCCCAGGATCACCACCAGCACCACCAGCCAGAACCACAGTTCCGGCGGATTGGCGTTGCACAGCACCACCAGCAGCACCACCTCACTGATCAACCAGGGAAGTTCCTGGCGCAGCAGGGGGTTACGGATCTGCCAGCGTCGCTGCTCACTCATGGCAACGGCCCGCTCTGGCGCAGGGAGGGGCGATCCCAGAGACGATCCATGCGCAGCGTGCGGTAGCCGCCGGTGAGGGAGCGCAGCCCGGGGAGCACGTAGGTGATCGGCGTGCGCCACTCGACGTAGGCATGGGCAGCGATCGTGAGGCCTTCCCGCACCGGGAACACACCGCTACCCCCCGAAAGCGTCCAGCGGTAACCATCCCGGCTGGTGGGATCCCGCTCCAGCTCAATCTCCGTGCGCATCACCGGGCCTCCCTTGAGCAGATCCCTGGCCAGTTGGGGATTGCCGATGGTGGTGGAGATGTCCTCCTCCGTGGCCGGCAGGGCCAGCACCTGGGTCACCTTGCCCACGATGCCGCCGAACCGGCCCCGTTGGTCCCACAGGGGCACGACTTCCACCGGCAGGCCCGCCGGCAGCCGCCGGGCATCGGCAGGGGCGAAATAGGCGACCGCCCGCAGCAGCGGCGGCCGCTCACCGGTGGGGGCGGCGGCACGACCGAGGGTGCCCAGTCGCTGACCGGTGGCGACCGTCTGGCCCTGGATCACCTGCAGATCCAGCACCGTGCCGTCCCGGTCGGCCAGCACCTGGCCGTCGTAGGCCAGGCGTGCCTCGGTGACGCGGATCTGGCGGCGCATGTCGTCGATCTGATAGCGGCGCCGCAAGGCCTGGGTCTGGATGTCGAGCTTGACCTGCTCATAGCTGGTCAGCAGCTCCTTCTCCTGGATCCTGACCGCATCGAGACTGACGCTGGTGTTGGTCAGGCCCTGCTCGGCCGCCACCACCTCGGCGGCCAGGGGAGCCACCACCTCCCGCTGGCTGAGCCAGCGCAGGTTGCGCACCTTTTCCGCGTACGTGGCCGCCAGCTCCTCGTAGCGGCGCCGATCCTGGGCCAACTTGGCCAGGGAGGTGTCAAGACTGAGCTTCTCGCTGGCCAGCCGCAGGGCATCCCGGCGGTCGAGCTCGCGGTTGTCGCGCTCCAACTGGGCCAGGTTGCCGCGCTGCTGCTGCAGCTGGCGGTCGAGCACCGGCAGATAAAGCTCCATCAGCACCTGCCCCTTGCGCACCTCCTGCCCCACGGCCACCCTCAGCCGTCGCACCTGACCGCCGGAGCGGGCATCCAGCAGGCCAGCCGTGTTGGGGTAGAGCAGCACCCCCTGCCCCATCACCTCCGTGGGCACGGGCCAGAACAGGACCCACAACCCGAGGGCTCCGCCCATCGCCACCAGGCACGCCCCCACCTGGCCCCGATCATCGAGGCCCCGCCAGCGGCGGCGCAGGCCGCCAAGCGGCCGGCTCGGCGGCGCTGCACCAGTCGGGGGAGCGGAGGTGGCCATCGCCGCCAGCATGCTGGATGGGAGCCCACCTGTCAGCCCGCCAGCACGCCCAATCGGGCCAGGGCCGCGCCATCGGCCACACCGGCGATGACATCGGCCAGCAGGGGAGCCAGCACCGGCACCTGGGCGAAGGCCCCGCCAAAGCCGCTGAACACCCACAGGCCGGCCGCCCCCGGCACAGGTCCCACCAGGGGGAGCCCGTTGCTGCAGAAGGAGACAGGCACCTGCCGATACGGGCCAGCCAGGTCTGCCAGCAACGGGTCGAGTCCGGCCAGCCCCTGGCGCAGACGCTCTTCCATGGCTGGCGCCTCTGGTGGCTCGCCGCAGTCCAGGCCCGGCCGCACCAAGCTGATCTGGCCCAGCAGCAACCCCTCGCCCCAGGGGGCGCAACCGGCATCGACGATCCAGCGCTCCTCCCCCAGCCCCGGCGCCGCCCGCTCCAGGACGGGACGCTGCCAGTGGCGTGGCTGGACGATGCGGCGCTGCACGGCATGCCGCCACCAGGGACGGCCCGAGGATGGCAACAGCGGCGGCCGTGCCGGCAGGGCCAGCACCCCGGCCCAGCTGATGCGGAGGCGATCCGGCAACGTGGGGGCCAGGAAGCGGCAACCGGCCCCGGCCGCCAGCACCACCTGCTCCGCCAGCAGGGAGCCACCGGGCTCCAGCTCCAGCTGCCAGCCAGCGACCACCGGCCGCGGCGGGGCCACGACCCGCGCCCGCCGCCGCTCGACCCCAGCGGCTTTCAACACCCGGGGCAGGGCCTCCATCAGCACGGTGCTGTCCACCTGGGCGAAGGGCGGGCGCAGCAGGGAACGGCCCCAGCCGCCGCCATGGAGGCGCAGACCGCAGCGCCGCCAGCCAAGGGGTCCATGGCGGGCCTGCAGCCGTCGCCAGCGCTCGGGGGCCTGGTGCAGCAGCCGGCCCAGGCGGCCGGGGGCCCCGGCCCACCAGGCCACCCCGCCATAACTGAGCGCCGTGGCCGTGGACTCCGCCGCATCCACAAGGGTGACGGGCAGGCCCCGCTCCACCAGTTCCAGGGCCAGCAGGCTGCCGGCCAGGCCACCCCCCACGATGGCCAGCCGGCCAGGGCCAGCCATGCCTAGATCTGAAGCGTGAAGGAGCCGATCACCACGGCGAACAGATCCTTCACCTTGTTCCAGCGGGCTTCGTTGGTGCTGGCGGCGAAGGTGTACAGCCGGCCACGATCCACCACCACGGTGGCCAGCTCGTGGCGGTCCCGGTCGGCCAGATGGACCGTGTACTCCAGGTCGTAGTAGGTGCGGCCGCCCTGCTCTCGCTCATGGGCCTCCACCAGTTCGGCGTCGCGGCCGCTGCCTTGCGGTGAGATGACGCTGCGGCGCAGGGTCTCGCCCACCTCGACGGCACTGCCCAGCTGGCTGAGATCCCGGTCGGGGGTGACCTCGGACACCACCAGGCTGAGGGTTTCGTCGCTGTTGATCAGGTCGTGGAAGACCACCTGGGGACCATTGCTGACCTGCACCCGGGTCCAGCCCGTGGGGTAGAGGAAGGCATAGCGGCCATCCGGGCTCTGGAAGGAATTCAGGCCAGCCGCGGCGGCGCTGCAGCCCACCAGCATCAGGCTCAGCAGCAGGGCCGCGACCAGAGATCCGCCCCAGCGGGAGCGCCCGGCGGCGGCGGTGGGAACGGGCGGGTGGGTGGCAGGGAAACCCATGGCACGGAGCGGGGCAGGGGAGCTGGCGAGAGCCGCTGCCATCCTCACCCGGCGCCCTGCCCGGCGCGAGCGGGCCGCCTAGATTCCACCCACCTGCAGCCGGTTCGCTGAGCGGTTTCACCCGACCCCTGGCCCGGCTGATCGACCAGTTCGAACGACTGCCGGGCATCGGACCCCGCACGGCCCAGCGCCTGGCCCTGCACCTGCTGCGCCAGCCGGAAGAACAGATCCGCAGCTTCGCCGATGCCCTGCTGGCGGCCCGCAGCCAGGTGGGGCAATGCCGCCGCTGTTTCCACCTGTCTGCCGAGGAGTTCTGCGAGATCTGCCGCAATGAGGAGCGGCGCAACGGCCAGATCTGTGTGGTGGCCGACTCCCGCGACCTGCTGGCGATGGAACGCAGCCGCGAATTCCATGGCCACTACCACGTGCTGGGCGGACTGATCTCGCCGATGGATGGCATCGGTCCGGAGCTGTTGCAGATTCAGCCGCTGGTGGAACGGGTCGACCGGGAGGGGATCATCGAGGTGATCCTGGCCCTCACCCCCAGCGTCGAGGGGGACACCACCAGCCTCTACCTGGCCCGGCTGCTCAAGCCCTTCACCAGCGTCACCCGCATCGCCTACGGACTGCCGGTGGGGGGTGAGCTGGAATACGCCGACGAGGTGACCCTGGCGCGGGCGTTCGAAGGACGCCGCCGGATGGAATGACGCGCTCGCCATGGTTGCCGACCGCCGGCACGCTGCCGCACCTCAGTCAGAGATGGGAAGGTCACACCATCGGCACGGCCCTGACCAGCGCCCTGCGCAGCCTGGGCCAGGTGATCTTCATCAACAACCCGATCAGTGGCATGCTGCTCTTGCTGGCCCTGCTGGCACAGGGGCCCGTCATGGGCCTGTTCGCGGCCCTGGGTGTGGCCACAGCGAACCTCTCCTGCTGACCTGAGGACGCAACCCTCGCAGGGAGATCACTGGCCGCAGTGAAGCCCCTATTGTCAGGTTCTGCCGGCCGGAAATGCCGTTCGGAGCCCTCAGCGAGCGGTTGCCCTGCCAGCGATGCGACCCACCAGCCGCTACAGCGCCACCCCCCCCACGGAGCGTCTGCCGGAGTGGATCCGTCGCCCCCTTGGGGAGGCCTCAGCCACCGAACGGGTTCAGGGGGTGGTCCGGGAGCAGCGGCTGCACACCATCTGCGAGGAGGGGCGTTGTCCCAACCGGGGCGAGTGCTACGCCGCCGGCACAGCCACCTTTCTGTTGGGCGGGCCCATCTGCACCCGCAGCTGCGCCTTCTGCCAGGTGGACAAGGGCAGGGCGCCGCTCCCCCTCGATGCAGACGAACCGGAGCGGGTGGCGGAGGCGGTGCAGGTGCTCAACCTGCGCTATGTGGTGCTCACCGCCGTGGCCCGCGACGACCTGGCCGACCACGGCGCCAGCCTGTTCATCGCCGCCATGGCAGCGATCCGCCGCCGCGATCCGCAGGTGATGGTCGAGGTGCTCACCCCTGATTTCTGGGGCGGCCATGCCGACCCCGAAGCGGGCCGCCGGGCCCAGCGGCAACGGCTGGCGGCGGTGCTGGCTGCCGCGCCGGTGTGCTTCAACCACAACCTGGAAACGGTGGAGCGCCTGCAGGGGGAGGTGCGCCGCGGCGCCACCTATGGCCGCTCCCTGGAGTTGCTGGCAGCGGCCCGGGAACTGGCGCCCGAGATTCCCACCAAGTCGGGACTGATGCTGGGACTCGGCGAGACGGCCGCGGAGGTGGTGGCCACCCTGGAGCACCTGCGGGCTGCCGGCTGCCAGCGCCTCACCCTGGGCCAGTACCTGCGCCCCTCCCTGGCCCACATCCCCGTGGCCCGCTACTGGACACCGGAGGAGTTTGAGGAGCTGGGCATCACCGCCAGCGCCATGGGATTCGCCCAGGTGCGCAGTGGCCCATTGGTGCGCAGCAGCTACCACGCCGCCGGATAAGCCCCAGCGCCATGGCCGACGTTCTCAGAGGCGCAGCAGGAACGCCTCCCGGCGGTGAAAGTCGGGCTCGGCCACCGGGTGGGCCAGGGCCCAGTAGCTCAGTCGCCCGCTGCGCTCCTCGATCACGCTGGTGATCCCCACCTGCACCGGCACCTCCGCGCCGAGCCCCTGCGGCAGCGGCAGATCCAGGTGCAGCGCCAGCTCGCTTGCGTCGCGGACGACACGATGGGGCGGCAGGTCGTAGCCGGGCTCGGGCCGCAGACCATCGCGATAGTCCTCCAGCCGGTAGAGGTTCCAGTGGCCGGCCGGGGAGAGGTTGAGCTCCCAGTAGGGCCGCGTCCCCTCGATCCCCCAGAAGCACTCGAAACAGGTTGTGGCCCAGAGGCCATCCCGGCGCGCGGGGGTCGCCACCGGCGCCGGCAGATGCACCGACTCGATCGCCCCTGCCAGGCGAAAGCGGAGCCGCAGACGCCGGCCCTCGCGGTTGATCTCACCCCCGAGCTGGAGAGCCGGCGACGCGCTGCCACCATCGAAGGGGCGCAGCTCGAAGCGCTGGGACAGGGACGCAGCCATCAACGGACGCTGGCGAGGTCAGCCCTGAGCTCAGCGATCAGGTCCTGGATCCGGGTCTCCTGGGCCTCGATGCTCTCGGTGAGCCGGAATTGCACCAGGGCGCGTTGCAGGTTGTGGCCCGGTCGGTCCGTCCTGAAATAGACATTGCCCGCCAGATGATCGGTGAAGAAACGCAGGCCGAGCTCAAAACTGATCAGGCGCATCGCCACATAGAGGTGGTCGTAGTCGGCTGCGGTGAGAAACCCTGAGGCGGCGGCCAGATAGCCGCTGAGCACCTCCCGGCAGAGGTCGACATCGAAACAGACGGACTCCAGATCTCCCGTCTCCTCCCCCAGGGAATTGCAGCAGGAGCGCAGACAATCGCCGATGTCGTAGTGGATCAGTCCGGGCTTGACGGTATCAAGATCCACCAGGGCGCAGGCCCGGCCGGAGCAGACCTCCATCATCACGTTGTTGACCTTGGGGTCCCCGTGGATGGGGCGAAGGCGCAGCTGGCCGCTTTCCCTGGCCGCCTCCAGCACCGACGCAAAGTCCCGCCGCTCCTCCACGAAGGCCCGGCACTGCAGCTCCTCGCTCTCCGCACCGTCCGGTCCACCGGCCAGCACCGCGTCGTAGTGCTGCAGATACCGGGGCGTGACGTGAAAACCCTCCAGGGTGTCGGCCAACCCGGCTGGGGGCAGGTCACTGATCAGGTGGTGGAACACGCCCAGCCCGAAGCCCACCTCCCTGGCTTGCTCGGCGCTGTCCACCACATCAAAGCTTCGGGAGGATTCGATATAGCTGATCAGCCGCCAGAAGCCACCGTTCCGCTCCACCCAGGGGCGCCCTTCGGCGCCGCTCAGCAACACCCGCGGGTGTTCCCATCGGCGCTCACCCAGCAGGGCACAACCCCCGTTCAATCGCGCCTCGACATGCTCGGCGACGGCCATCATGTTGGCCATCACCAGTTCGGGTTGCGCAAACACCGTCCGATTCAGGCGCTGGAGCACAAAGCGCTGCAACGGGGCCCCGTCACAGACGACCAGGAAACTGTCGTTGACATTGCCATTGCCCAGCCGCTCCAGACCAAGGATCGGGCCCGGAAGTTCGAACGCGGCGGCGATGGCGGCCAGCTCACCATTGGTGTCCCCCAGGGTCATGGCTGGCTGCAGCGGTGACCTCTGGATGCTCGCATGCCCTTGTGGTGTCGCCAACGCAGGCAGCGCGCTGCCGTTTGGAGCGAAAGAACGTCACAACCATCACCCTGGTTCTCCGGATGTCGCTGTCTTCAGGGTGGTCCAGCGGAGCAACGTCGTGCTAGAAGGTTGGGGCTTGCCGTTGAGGCGAGCCTCATCTCAGGGATTCTGAGGTTCACCATGAATCACGACGTCGCCGTCCTCATCGGGCGCTTCCAGCCCTTTCATGAAGGGCATTTTTCATTGATCACTTCGGCCCTCGAGCGGGCCGATCGCCTGCTGCTTCTGCTGGGCAGTCATCGCTGCGCCCCCGACACCCGCAACCCCTGGAGCAGTGAGGAGCGGGAACGCATGATCCGCGCCGCGCTGCCAGCCGACTGGCAGCGCCGGCTGGAGGTGATCCCGATCCGGGATCACCTCTACTCCGACAATCTCTGGCTGGCGGAGGTGCAGCAGAAGGTGCTCGCCGCCACCGATGAGGAGGACCGGGTGCTGCTGGTGGGGCACCGAAAGGACCGCAGCAGTTACTACCTCGACCTCTTCCCCCAGTGGGACTTCCAGGACGTGCCCCTCAAGAACGCCGTCCACTCCACGGCCATTCGCCAGGCCTACTTCTCCGGCGCCGATGACTCCCCGTGGGCCGCCCATGTGCCGGAAGCCGTGCGGGCTTTTCTCACGGACTACCGGAAGACAGGCCGCTACCGCTGGCTGCGCCAGGAGGCCGACTACATCGCCGGTTACCGGCAACTCTGGTCGGTGGCGCCCTACCCACCCACCTTCGTCACCACCGATGCGGTGGTGGTTCAGTCGGGCCACGTGCTGGTGGTGCGCCGCCGGGTGCGGCCCGGCCAGGGACTGATCGCTCTCCCCGGGGGCTACCTCGACCAGCAGGAGCGGGTGGTGGAGGGGATGCTGCGGGAGCTGCGCGAGGAGACGGGTCTGAAGGTGCCCCGGCCGGTACTGGAGGGGTCGATCGCCGACCGCCACGTCTTTGATGCTCCGGGCCGCTCCCAGCGCGGCCGGGTGATCACCCATGCCTTCCTGATCCAGCTCAAGGGGGGCGTCCTCCCCAGTGTGCGCGGCGGCGACGACGCCGACAAAGCCTTCTGGATGCCCCTGGCCGACATCTATGCCCACGAAGACACGTTCTTCGAGGACCACGTCCAGATCATTCAGCACTTCATCTCCCGGATCTGACCGCAGTGCCGTCGGCGACGGCTGGCCCATCAACGCTTCAGGCCTGGGGAGACCGGGCCGGAGCCCCCTATCCACATCGTGCGGAGCGCACACCATGGACGTCAATCTTCTGCTCGACACCGACAGCTACAAAGGCAGCCACTGGCTCCAGTACCCCCCCGATCTCACCGCCATGGGGGCGTACCTGGAGAGTCGTGGCGGCGAAAACCCGGACACCCTGTTCTTCGGGTTGCAGATGCTCCTGCAGACCACCCTGGCGCGGCCCGTCACCCAGGGGGATCTCGAAGAGGCCGCCGACCTCTGGAGCGCCCACGGCCTGCCCTTCAACCGTGGGGGCTGGCAGCGCCTGGTCAGTGTCCATGGCGGTCGGCTGCCCCTGCGCATCCGGGCCGTTGCCGAAGGCAGCCGCGTGCCCACCGGAAACGTGCTGATGACGGTGGAGTCCACCGATCCCGCCCTCGCCTGGCTGGTCACCTGGGTGGAGACCCTGCTGCTGCGCCTCTGGTACCCCACCACCGTGGCCACACGCAGCTGGCACTTCCGCGAGCTCCTGCGGGTGGCCCTGGAGCGCTCCGCCGACGACCCGGCGGCCGAACTCCCCTTCCGCCTGCACGATTTCGGCTCCCGCGGCGTCTCCAGCCACGAGAGCGCCGCCATCGGCGGTCTGGCCCACCTGGTGGCCTTCCGCGGCACCGACACCATCGCCGCCCTGGTGGCGGGCCGGCGCCACTACGACTGCCCGATGGCCGGCTTCTCGATTCCCGCCGCCGAGCACTCCACGATCCTGGCCTGGGGGCAGGAGCACGAGCTGGAGGCCTACCGCAAGATGCTTGATCGCTTCGCGCAGCCCGGCGCCGTACTGGCGGTGGTCTCCGATTCCTACGACCTCTGGAACGCCGTCGACCATCTCTGGGGCGAGCAGCTGCGGGAGCAGGTGATCACCTCGGGCGCCACCGTGGTGATCCGGCCCGATTCGGGCGATCCGGTGGCGATCGTGCCCGAGCTGCTGCGGCGCCTGGAGGCCCGTTTCGGCAGTCGGCGCAATGGCAAGGGCTACCGGGTGCTGCAGCACGTGCGGGTGATCCAGGGGGATGGCATCACCGCCGCCACCCTGCCGCTGGTGCTCGAGGCGATTCTGGCGGCCGGCTTCAGCGCCGAGAACGTGGCCTTCGGCATGGGGGGCGGCCTGCTGCAACAGGTCAACCGGGACAGCCAGCGCTTCGCCTACAAGGTGTCCTGGGTGGAGCGGTCCGGCCGGATCCGGCCGGTGCACAAATGCCCGATCACCGATCCGACCAAAACCAGCAAGGCCGGCGTGCTTGACCTGATCCGGGACGAACGGGGGTACCGGACGGTGGTGCTGGAGCGACCGGAGCCCCATCCGGCCAGCTGCCTCCAGACCGTGTTCGAGAACGGGACGCTGGAGCGTCCCTCCAGCCTTGAGGAGGTGAGAGCCAGGGCGATGCAAGGCTGAGCGTCTGCCCCCCTGGGATCCCCAGACGCCCATGCCAGGCCTCCGGCTGCTGCCACTGCTGCCGCCACTGCTGCCGACTGTGCTGGGCCTGGCGCTGGGGCTGGCGGGGCCCGCCTGGGCGGCGCCGGCCTTCCGGGCCACGGTGCTCTCGGTCGGCGATGGCGACACCCTGCGGGTGCGCAGCGGCCAGCAGCGGATCACGATCCGGCTGGCCTGCATCGACGCCCCCGAGACCGCGCAACGCCCCTACGGCCAGCAGGCGCGTCAGGTCCTCCAGTTGCGCCTGCCTGTGGGGCGACCGGTGACGATCCAACCCCAGAGCACCGACCGCTTCGGACGCACGGTGGCCGAAGTCATCAGTGACACCAACATCAACCTGGCCCTGGTGGAGGACGGTCTGGCCTTCGCCTACCGCCGCTATCTCGCCGCCTGCGACGGGGCGGCCTACCTGGAGGCCGAGGAGCGGGCCCGGCGCCAGCGGCTCGGAGTGTGGCGGGTGCCGGGGGGCCTCACCCGGCCCTGGGACTTCCGGCGCGGTCGCCGCTCCGCCCGGATCCCCGATGGCACCACCCCCGACGGACGCCGCCATCTCTGCAGCCAGATCGGCTCCCGCGCCAAGGCCCAGGAACTGCTGCGCCTGGGCCACAGCTACCTGGACTCCGATGGCGATGGAGAGGCCTGTGAAAGCCTGCCCTGATCAGATCTTCGGACGCGCCGGAGCCATCTAGGGTCAGAGAGCCACCGGGTGGCCGCCATGTTCCCTCCCGAGGCCACGGCCTGGCAGGCCCTGACGGGAGCCGAATGCCTGCGTCGGCTTGAGGTGGGCGAAGCGGGCCTGAGCGAGGCCACCGCCGCCGACCGCCGCGCCAGCGCCGGACCCAACCGGCTCGCCCTGCCACCGGGCCCGGGACGCTGGCGGATCGTGCTGGATCAGTTCAGCAACGTGATGCTGGTGCTGCTGCTGGCGGTGGCGGCCGTGTCCGCCGGACTGGCGGTGCTGGACCACGCCGTCCCCAAGGACGCCATCGCCATCCTGCTGATCGTGGCCCTCACCGCCCTGCTGGGCTACCTGCAGGAGAGCCAGGCGCTGCTGGCCCTGCGCAGCCTGCTGAACCTGGCCCAGCCCCTGGCCCGCGTCCGCCGGGACGGACGTTGGCAGCGCCTGCCCAGTGACCAGCTGGTCCCGGGGGACCTGATCCGCCTGGAGAGCGGCGACCGGGTGCCCGCCGATGCCAGGCTGCTGGAGGACAGCGAACTGGGGCTGCAGGAAGCCGCCCTCACCGGCGAGGCGGAGCTGGTGAGCAAGCGCGCCGAACCGCCGCTGGCGGCCGGAACCCCCGTGGTGGAGCGCAGCAACTGCCTGTTTCTGGGCAGCGCGGTGGGGCGGGGGCGGGGGCTGGCCGTGGTGACCGCCACGGGCAATGCCACCGTGCTCGGCGGCATTGCCACGCTGATCCACACCGCCCGCCCCGAGCCGACCCCCCTGCAGAGGCGGTTGGCGGATCTCTCTAGCCAACTCGTGGCCTGGGCCCTGGTGCTGGTGGCCGTGGTGGTGCTGGGGGGCTGGCTGCTGGGCGGATCACCCCTGGGCCTACTGGAGCTGGCCCTGTCCACCGCCGTGGCGATCGTGCCGGAGGGACTGCCGGCCGTGATCACGGTGAGCCTGGCGATCGGCACCCGGCGCATGGTGCGGCGGGCCGCCCTGATCCGCCATCTGCCGGCGGTGGAGGCCCTGGGCGCCATCACCGTCATCTGCACCGACAAGACCGGCACCCTCACCCAGAACCGCCAGGTGGTGGTGGAGATTCGCTGCGGCACCCAGGCCCTGGAGCTCAACGGGAACGGCTTCGGGTTCAGGGAGCTGGTGGCACCGCCAGGGGCAGGGACCGCCATCGCCCCTGGCCATCTGGATCTGCTGCTCCAGGCCGGCGTGCTTTGCAACGACGCCGAACCAGGGCAGCAGGAAGGCATGGGGGATCCCACCGAGCTGGCGCTGGTGGAGGCCGCCGCCCGGGCGGGGCTGGTGGCCTCGGATCTGCGTGCGAAGCACCGCCGCACAGCGGAGATCCCCTTCCGCGCCGAGCGCCAGAGGATGGCGGTCTGGGTGGGCGACCCCGACGGCAGCCTGGCGGCGCCCCTGGGTCCAGCGTCCTTCCACTCCCCCAAGGCAGCGGGCTCAACGCTGCTGATCGTCAAGGGGGCCCCGGAGGCGATCCTGCAGGACTGCGACCGCTGGCTGGATGGGACCGGGGCGCAGACCCTCACCCCAGACCAGCGGGATTGGTGGCTGGCGGAAGCGCGCGGGCTCGCCTCGTGCGGCCTGCGGGTGCTGGCCTTCGCCTGCGGCCCGCACCACCCGGGCCCGCAAGCCGGACTGGACGGCCTGGTGCTGGTCGGCCTGATGGCGCAGCGCGATCCGCCCCGGCCGGAGGTGCCCGTCGCCGTGGCCCGCTGCCTAGGGGCCGGCATCCGGCCGGTGATGGTCACCGGCGACCATCCCCTCACGGCGCGCGCCATCAGCACGGCCATCGGCCTGGCGGAGCCGGGCAGCCCGATCGTGCTGGGTCCGGAGCTGGAGATCCTCGACGAGGCCGCCCTCGATGCGGTGGTGCGACGGACCAGCCTGTTCGCCCGGGTGCTGCCGGAGCAGAAGCTCCGCATCGTGCGGGCGCTTCAGGCCACGGGCGCGGTGGTGGCCATGACCGGTGACGGGGTCAACGACGCCCCGGCCCTGCGCCAGGCCCATATCGGCGTGGCCATGGGCATCAGCGGCTCAGACGTGAGCAGGGAGGCGGCCGATGTGGTGTTGCTCGATGACAACTTCGCCTCGATCGTCAATGCCGTGGAGGAGGGCCGGCAGGTGTACGCCAACATCCGCCGCTTCGTGCGCTTCATCCTTGGCTGCAACCTGGGCGAACTGATCACCATCGGCTCGGCGCCGCTGCTGGGTCTGGCCCTGACCCCCCTGCAGATCCTCTGGATCAACCTGGTGACCGACGGCCTGCCGGCCCTGGCCCTGGCCCTGGGTCCACCCGGGGAGGATCTGATGCATCAGCCTCCAATCGAACCTGGCGAGTCGCTCTTCGCCCGCGGGCTGGGCGGCGCCATCCTGCGCATCGGGCTGGTGTTCGGGGCCCTGGTGGTGGCGCTGATGCTGGTGGCGTCCCGCCTCGGCCGTCCCTGGCAGACCATGGCCTTCACCACCCTCTGCCTGGCCCAGCTGGGCCATGCCCTCTCCGCTGGCAGCGACCGGCCCCTGTGGCGCACGCCTCCCCTGGCCAACCCCTGGCTGCTGGGAGCGGTGCTGGCCACCGCCGCCCTGCAGCTGACGCTTCTCTACGTGGCGCCAATGGCCCGCCTTCTCGGGGTCACCGCCCTTTCGGCGGTCGATCTGGCGGCCTGCGCAGGGGTGAGTCTGGCCTTCGTGGGCTACCTGGAGCTGGAGAAGGGGATGGCACCGCGGCTGCGCCATGCTGGCCATCCACCCCACCCCCACGCCGGCGCATGAGCCTTGATCAGGCGCGCTCCTTTCTGACCCGCATGCAGGACGATGAGGCCCTGCGCCGCCAGGTGCTGGCCGCCGCCACCGCCGACGATGTGGCCCAGATCGCCGCCGGCAAGGGCTTCGACTTCTCGGGTGATGAACTGCTGCGCCTGTCGGGGAAGAAGGTCGGTCGGGTCACGGTGACCAAGCAGGACATCCCAGGGGAATACAACTGAGGGAGCTCATCGGCCACCGGTGGCGGCAACAGCGCCGGGGAGCAGGCTCTCTCCGCTGAGCTGGCGGGGCGGTGCCTCCCCGAGCAGCGCCAGGATGGTCGGCACGACATCGAAGGTGCTGCGCAGGCCAAGGTCCCCCGGGGTCAGGTCCTGCGAGCGCAGCAGCGCCATCCCGTAGGGGCCGGTGTGTCCCCCGGTGCGGCGGTAAGGCAGCGGTCCGAGGGTGCCGTGACGGGGATGGCTGAGGGCCAGGGCACCCCGCCAGACGATGACCAGATCGGATTCGGTGGGCCCCAGGAGACGGGGATCCCGCCCCTGCCCCGGCCGCTCCACGGCCTCCACGAGGCCCTCGCCGCTGCGCGGATCGTGGCACTCCTGCAACAGGGCGACCAGCTCGTCGCAGACCGCCGTGTAGTCCTCAGGCCTCACCAGGCCATGGGATTCGCGACCCACCAGATTGATCCGGATCCTCCCGTCGTAGAAGGACGGCAGGGCAAAGGCGCGCATCGACGACCAGAACGGCTGGTAGCGGGTTGCCGGCATCCAGTCCAGGGCAAGGATCTCCGGCTGCCCCCCCTCGGCGGAAGGGTGGCCGCGACCGGGAAGAAACGCGCGCAGGCGTTGCCCGATCCGGTGCTGCAGCCGGGCAGCCGGGACAGCTGGCGCCGGGAACAGACGTCTCACGGCGGCATGCCAGTTCTCCTCCGGCGCAAGCATCGGCAGGCCATCGGGGGCTGCCGCCCAGTCGCTCCGTTCCCCCATCAAGGGCGTGCCGAAGGCCTCTCTGTGCAGAAGCTCACTGAGCAGGGCCATGCTGAGCACGTCCGAGTGGTTCGCCCCCATGCCGCCGGTGGAGAAGGCCACCACAACGGCATCGGGGAACGCCGCCAGGAAGCGCTCCACCAGCCGATCCACCGCCCGATAGACCTGGCGCAGTCCCTCTCCGGCCGGGGCCGCGGAACGGTGCTGCCGGAGAGGATGGCCGGGATCGATGCCATGCCACAGGCCCTCGATGGCGGAATGGAGCTCGCTGACGACCACCACACCCAGCTCCCAGTCGGGACAGCGCTCCTGGAGCAGCCAGAGGCTGGCGTCAGCCCGGCGCTGTACGGCCTCGACCAGGCCAGAAGCCATGCGCCGGCAACGCTCGGGGCAGGGCCAGGGAAGTCCGTAGATGTGTTCCTTGGCCGGGTAGGCGCCGAAGCGGGCCACCATCTCGCCGAACAGGGCCGCCGGACGGGACGACGGGGGGATGCCTGGATCATGGGCGCCCCAGCCGACCAGGCCCTGAACCTGATCGGCGCGCTCCAGATCGAAGTAGGGGGTGTCGAACACCACCGTGCGTGCCTTCAGGCCGTGGGGGAATGGGGTGAGCACCGTGCCCTCCTGCCAGACCTGGTAGGTGGCCGGATCGAAGCCAACGGCTGACCAGCGCCCGGCATCCTCGGGGGAGAGGCCCGAGGCCACGTGCTCCCAGGCCAGTCCCGTGCGCTGGGCAGGGCCATGGTCGAGCAGGGCATGGGTGGAACTGTCCCGCAGCGCCGCGAGGGCCGGAAGTTCTCCGGCCGCCATCATCGCGTCGCCCAGGGAGTTCTCGTAGCCATCAAGGCCCAGCACGAGCACTTTGCTCCTCGCCATTGCCATCACCGTCGAGACAACGGAATCATCTCGCCAAGAGCCGATGGGCGACCACCTCTGGCGGCAACCCTGGGGCCAGCCATCCCGCCGTTCAGGCCACCGCCAGCCGCCGCCACTGGCTGCGCAGCTGGTGCGGCACCGGCAGGGGCCGGTAGTCCCGGGGGTCACTGGGGCCGTGACGCAGCACGGCGTTGACCAGCAGGGCGGGGATCCGGCCCCGGTTGATCGCGCCGTGGGGCACCCCGGGGGGGATGCGGACCCAGAGGCCCTCGTCCTCCCGCAGAGGGATACGGCGCAGCTGGCGGTTCTGCAGCACCACCAGATCGATCGATCCACGCAGCACGAGCAACTGATCGGTCTGGAAGCGGTGGCAGAAGAGCTCGAAAGCGTCGCCGCTGGCGATCTCGGCGATCAGGGTTTCATCGCTGGCACGGGGGGCGGAGAACACCGCCTCCCCATGCAGCGAGCGCTCCATGGGGAGGAGCTCCACGTTGCGGGACAGGGCCATGACGTTCGCAGCAATATGGTGAACTTTCGCGACCGTTTTCCCGGGTGATCGTCGCATCGGCTACCGACAACTGGTGCTGTCAGGATTTACTGGCGCTGACTTCAACTCATGCGGCGCCGAAGCCATCAGCGAAGCGCCGATTCACCTCGTTCCAGTTGACCAGCGACCACCAGGCGGCGATGTAGTCCGGCCGGCGGTTCTGGTAGTTGAGGTAGTAGGCGTGCTCCCACACATCGAGTCCCAGCAGGGGCACGCCCCGCTCGATGCCCGGCAGATCCATCAGCGGGTTGTCCTGGTTGGCGGTGCTGGTGATCGCCAGGCTGCCGTCGGGGCGCCGGATCAGCCAGGCCCAGCCCGAACCGAAGCGGTCGGCCGCCGCCTTGGCGAAGCGCTGCTGCAGGACGTCGGACGAACCGAAGGCCGCCGTGATCGCCGCTTCCAGCTCCGGCGACGGCGCCCCCCCCTGGCCGGGCGGTGCCATCACCCGCCAGAAGAGGGAGTGGTTGTAGTGGCCGCCGCCGTTGTTGCGCACGGCGGCCGGATACCGGGAGATCCGCTCCTGCAGGTCCTCCAGCGGCAGCCGCTCGAGTTCGGGATGGTCAGCGATCCGGGCATTGAGGTTGGCCACATAGGCGCCGTGGTGGCGGTCGTGGTGGATCGTCATGGTGGTGGCGTCGATCGACGGAGCCAACGCATCGACCGGATACGGCAATGGCGGCAGCACATAGGCGGCCATTGCCGGCCGTACGCCGGCGCTGCACAGCGCCAGAGCCAACAGTCCAGCCAGGCCACAAGCCCTCAGGACACGCAACAACGGCAACAGAGCCATGGGCCGGGCGGGGAGCATCGATGTCGGTTCTAACCGGCCTTGCCGGGGACGGCTGACCGCCAGTCCAGCCAGGGCAGGCCGGGCACGATCGCCGGGGTCGTGGCGCGATAGGCCTCGTACTGCGGATGGAGGCTGCAGAGGCCGAGTTCCTCCCGCCGTGCCTTGAACCCCAAGACAACGACCAGGCCCAGCAGCAGGGCCAGATGCAGCAGGCTGCCCAGGGCCACGGTGACGCCCAGCGAGCAGAGGATCACCGACTGATACAGCGGGTGGCGGCAACGGCCGTAGGCGCCACTGGTCACAAGGGCCGCCTCCGGCATCGGTTCGGGCAGGGGGCTGAGGCTGGCGCCCAGGCTCAGGGCGCCCCGGGCGGCCAGCACCAGACCCAGTGAGAACAGCACCAGCCCCCCAAGGCGGAGCGCCAGCGGCCAGTGCAGATCCAAGGAGGCGGGGGAGGGGGTGGCTGGCAGCAGATGGGCCACGATCAGGACCATCTGGGCGATCAGCCACCACTCACCACGGCGGTTGTCGCGCAGTCCTGCCCAGGACAACCCCCAGGCGGTGAGTCGTTCGGCCAGGGCGTTGAGCATGGTGATCCAACCGATCGGCATCCACCTCCATGCTGGTCCGGAACCACGTTCACGCGCGCAGCAGTTCCTCCACCAGGGCATCGAGAGCCGCCGGGTGGCGCAGCAGTTGCTGGTGGCTCCAGACCGGCAACATCCGCCGCGGTCCGATCGGCAACACCCCATGCCAGCCCGGCACCACCATCAGATCCATGGCTGTGCCATAGCTGCAGCATTCGATCGTCTGCAGGGGATTGAGATCCGCGTTGAGCTGGCTCAGCAGGGCGCTGCCCAACTTGAGATCGGCGATGCCGGCCAGGGGCAGGCGTGGCCATGGTTGGGCCGTCAGGGTGCCCTGCTGGGGGCTGCCCAGGCTGAGGAAGCGGCGGGTGCGGGCATGACCGCCCATCTGCTGAATCCAGGTGCGGGCAATGACGCCACCCATGGAAAAACCCAGGATGTCGATCGGCTCGTTCGCACCGAACGCCGACTCAATGTGTCCGGCGAGCCGCTCGGCCGACGTCTGGATCGGCGCGATGCCGAAGCGCAGGGGCAGGGCGGGCAGCAACAGCCGATCACGTCTGCCGGCCAGATGGCGCAGCAGGCTCTCGAACACCTTGGGCGTGTCGAACAGTCCGTGCACCAGCACCAACGGAGGCCGGGCAAAGGATCCCGGACCTGGGGACATGGCAAAGCAGGCGGAGCGGCACCATCCTGGGATGGAAGGGCTCTCGGTTCAACGTTGGAGACCGCCCACTGGCGATCTGGTTGCCAGGGGTGCGGCGGTTGCGGCTTGAAAAACTGGTGGGGGGCACGGCTGGTGACGGGACACAGCCTGCGGTGGATGATCAGGAGGGCCGCCTTCAGGGGCTCCAGGCTGACGTGATCGAAAGGCCCGCTGTCAGAGCGGACGGCGACGGCGGAGCCTTACTTCAGAAACGGAGAGACCGTGGACTCCATGGGCTGGATGGTGGTGCTGCTCTGGGACGGCGCCGTCATGACCGCGGAGGAGTCGGCCTTGGACTCGGGGAAGGGGATCACCACCATCGAAACCAGGAAAGCTGCGCCACTGATCGCGGCTACCGCCAACTGGGCTACGGGACTTACAGGATCCATGGCCGTCGCTTCACTGCCCCTTAAGAGTACATCAAGTTATCGCTCATGACCAAGGCGGGCGCAGCGCTACTGCTGCAGCCGTGCCGCGCACGTCCACCCGGGTCAGGATTCAAACGCTGACAGGGCTTTGGGGGGTTGACGATCCCCTCCAGAAGCCCCCAGCCCACCCTGGAGACCCTCCCTGGCCAGCGCTCAGGCCGCAGATAAGCTGAGAGTGAGAGGAAAACTTGGATGAGTTGCCCCAGATGAACCGCTACGACGCGCTGGCGGAACGGTGGCGGCTCCAGAGCAACAGGACCGACGAACTGCAGGACTCCCTCCGCACCCACTCCTATCTGTTGCTCACCGAGCTGGCGACGGAGCTGGGGGTGGAGGCAAAAACCTGGAAGGAGCAGAAGAACCCCTTCCACCGCCGCTACGTGGAGTACCGGCTCTCACCCTTCCCCGGCTCCGAAGGTGAGACACGGATCGACCGGTACACCGCTAGGGGCGAACTGGAATTCGCCATCGTCGTCACCTTTGACCACGGCGAGGACCAGTTCCCGAAAACCCGCTTCCTGCTGCCCCTGGCCACCCGCATGTACCGGCAGCATCCCCAGTTCTGCCTGTGGGACCCCCTTCAGGCCGCTCCCCTGGAGGGCTTTCTCTGGGTGGCCACCCGAGCGGCCGTGATCCAGGACATCGTCAGCCTGCTGGATCGGGAACTGGCGATCGATCCCTTTGAGGGGCCGCCGACGCCCCCCAGGCTCGGTTGCCTCTGATCGGCGCCGCAAAAGGCCCGCGGCCGTTCAGGCCAACACCGGAAAACAGCCCCGCAGGCCACTGACGAGCATCTGGACGGCGATGGCACTCAGCAGCAGACCCATCAGGCGGCTGATCACCTTCTCCTGCAATTCCCCGAGGGCCTGACGCAGGGGCATCGAAGCGATCAACAACAGATAGATGACGATGGCCAGCAGGCCGATCACGGCGCTGAGGGCCGCCTTGCCCTGCCAGGCCGACGGGGCATCGGCCACCACCAGGGAAATGGCGCCGGGGCCCGCCAGCAGAGGCAGGCCGATCGGCACCACGCCGGCGCTGTCCTCGGTGCCGTCCAGCGAGCCATGGCTGACTTCACGCCCATCGATCAGGCGCAGGCCGATGGGCAGCAGGATCAGCCCGCCGGCCACCCGGAACGCCTCCAGGGTGATGCCGAACAGGTCGAGCAGGGCCTGGCCCCACCAGCAGGCGGCGATCAGGGCCGAGAGGAAGGTGAACACCGCCAGGCGGCTGATGCGTCGGATGCGGACGGGATTGCCCCGCCCCGCCTGCACCACCACCGGCAGCAGACCGATGGGCGAGCTGATCGCCAGCAGGCCGACGGCCGTATTGATCAGGGACATGGTGGCCCCGGGGACACCGGGAAAGCGATGACCATCATCGGAGCGACGGCCACACCGCCACGCCGGACACATCCGGTCATCACCCCGTGGCCCCGGCCCCATTGCGCCGGTGGCGAGCGCCGATTGACTGTCGGGGCCCTCCACGCTCGACCCATGACCGTCACTCGAGCCCGGCTGCGACGGCGCGCCGGCCAGGCCTCCCCGCTGCTCCTGGCCCTGCTGCTTCCCGCCCCGGCGGCGGCCACCACCTATCAGGCCCTCTGCGGCAACAACCCCTGCAGCATCAACCTCGATGCCAACGGCATCGGGAACAGGAACAGCTTCATCCCCATCGGCCGGATCGCCCGCTGGTATGCAGGCGGACAGGAGACCTACGACAGCACCCACGGCACCGTGGGGGCCGTGGGTGGCGGCACGGCCGGTGCCATCGCCGGTGGTCTGCTGCTGGGCCCGATCGGGCTGGTGGGGGGCATGGTGGGCGGCGCCCTGGCCGGGTCCAAGGCCGGCAAGACCGCCGATCTGCATTTTTCAGTGGTGGGCTACGACAGCGGCGGCGACAAGACGACGCTCAACTTCCGCTTCATCAATCCCACGCCCGCCAACCAGCTGAAGCAGGAACTGGCGGTGCTGACAGGCCTGGCCATGGGTGAAACCCGTTCCCTCGCTGAACTGCAACGTCAACGGGATGGCCTGCCCCAGCGCCTCGGCAGTGGACCGTCACCCCAGGCGATTCCTTCCCAGTCCTATGGGGCCCCCTCCCGTTACCGCTGAGCCTCGACGGCCAGCCGATCCAGGGCCTCCTGCATGGTGTGCGTCACCTGCCCGTAGCACTGCTGCACATAGGCCCGATCCCGGCTGGCGGCATGGCCGCTGCGCTCGAAGCGGATCGGCGGGCACACCCGCGTGCGGATCCGCACCGGCAACGGCAGGTTGAGCAGGGGCCCCAGGGCCAGGCCCCAGGGGAGGCCCAGGTAGAGGGGCATCACCTCCGGATCGATGCCAAAGAGCCAGGGCATCCCCCGCTCGTGCAGGGCCCGGAACTGGGGATAGAAGTTTTCGAGCACCACCAGGGTGTCGTGGGCGCCCCAGGAGATCAGGGGAACGATCGGCAGGCCATGCCAGATCGCCAGCCGCAGGAAGCCGGTGCGGCCGGCGAAGTGGATGCGGCCCCGGTCCCGGTGGGGGCGGAAGGTGTCCTGACCGCCACCGGGGTACACCAGCAGGCTGTTCCCCTCCTCCAGGGCCGCCAGGGCCAGGCGTGGGTGGTAAGGGATGGCGCCGGTGCGGGAGGCCAGATCTGCCAGCGGCGGGTAGCCCAGCCAGACCTTCGGGTGCGCCAGCCCCAGCACCGGGCGCTCCAGACCGAAGCGGCGGAACCAGTCGTACATGACCATGTGCATGTCGGGCGCCGCCAGGCCGCCGTTGTGGGTGCCTACGAACAGCACCGGGTCCATGGCGGGGATGTGTTCCCAGCCATCGGAGACAACGCGGAAGTAGTGGTGGTAAAGCCAGCCCCAGAAGGGCATCAGTCGCTGGATCAACTGCGGATCCCTGCGTTGCCAGCGGTGCAGCGCGGCCTGGCGGGACACGGGCATCGATGAGAGGAGACAGGGCTGGAGTCTGGTCACCCGGTGGCCTCCCGCGGGCGGACCCGACCCCTTGGCCGCTCTTTCTAGGCTCGCCAAGGGGGTGAAACCTCTCAAACTTCTGTCCGAGTTCCCACTTGCGCCCCATGGCCGAACTCACCCTGCTCTTCGATGGCGGCTGCCCCCTCTGCCTGCGGGAAGTGAAAATCCTCCGCCGTCGCGATGCGGAGCGGGGCCGCCTGGCCTTCGTGGACGTGGACGAGCCCACCTACGACCCGGCCCGATACGGCGGCATCACCTACGCCGACGCCATGGGCCGCATGCACGCCCTGCGCGCCGACGGTGAGGTGATCCGGGATGTGGAGGTGTTCCGCCAGGCCTATGGGCTGGTGGGGCTGGGCTGGCTCTACGCCCCAACCCGCTGGCCCCTGCTGCGGCCACTGGTGGACGCTCTTTACGGACTCTGGGCTCGCTGGCGGCTGGCCATCACCGGCCGGCCGTCGATGGAGGTGCTCTGCCAGGGACGTTGCAATCTCTCCAAGGCGGCAGACATCAAGACGCTGGAGGCCTGAAGGGCCGGGCCGGAGGATTCCGGCAGAACAGCTTTCCTTCAAATGGGCAAAAAAGGCATGGGGTCTTGGAGGCTTCGCCGGCTCGGTGGCGAGCTGGGGAGGGGCTGCCTGGGCTGCGAGCGCCATCCAATCACCGGGGCTTATCAGGTGGATTGGCAACGCTGCCCGATGGACCCACCCATCGGCAGAAACTCGTCATTAACGTTCCCGGACTTCAACACGCGCCTCTTCTGAGGTTCTCCCCCAACAGAAGAACTCTGACGCCATGCCTGCCCTCGTGCCATGACGATCGCCATGCCCGCCCGCCCGTTGCGCCTGACCCTTCGCTCCGATGATCATCTGCCGCCCGACATCAGCTGGCGCATCGATGATGGCTATGTCCGTGCCAACACCTGGAACGTGGAAGGTGAGTCCATCACCCTCGGAATCTGGGGTCCCGGTGATCTGATCACGCCCACCGGTTGTGGGATGAGGCCCTACGAGCTCATCTCCCTCGCCCGGGTGTCCCTGGAAGAGCACCATCCAAACGAGAGCGATGTCCTCGACTTCCTGCGCGACCAGATCACCCAGACCACCCAGCTGCTGCAGATTCACCGCATCAGGCCCGCCGAGGCGCGCCTGATGCGCCTGCTGCACTGGATTGGCGGCCGTTTCGGTCGGATCAGCAGCAGTGGCACCACCCTCTCCCTGGAGGACATGAACCTGACCCACCGTCATCTGGCCGACATCGCCGGCATGACCAGGGTCACGGTCACCAAGGCCCTGACGCGCTTCCGCAGTCAGGGATTGGTGGTGCGCGTCAGTGACGCTGATCTGCTGGTGCCACGCACCGACGGCCACGGTCTGCTGAGCACTGACCTCGCCCCCTTCAGCGGCACCTCCCTCCCCTTCCCGAGAACCCTGAGCCAGGAGCCTCCTGCCCACCGCAACGCCGGTTTCCTGACCCCCTGAAGCCATCCCTGAGGCATCGGCTGATGCCCGGCAGGGTGACGTCGTGGCCAGTCAAGTGTTCATTCTGTCGCGGATGCGGCGGGATTTCCTCCTGCTGGAGTGAACACATCTGATGCAGCTCAAAGCACACAGAATGGACAACGGCGTCCATTTCCAAGACAGGTGATTGGAGCATTCCCAGAGAGCAATCGCACCATTCCCGGATGGATCAGCTTCGATTAGCGGTCTCCCCCACGGCGTCTGCCAGGGGATTCGTGTCTCGCCCAATCACACCTGATCGCCATGATCAGCCCCCAGGCCAGCTGGCGCGCCGCCCTCGACGTCCTCTATAAGCGCTTCGCCCACGACAACGTGGATTGAGCTCCGGCATCCGGGGCCAGAACTTGCCGCCTCTGTCAGGATGCGCCCCCGCCCCAGGGGTTGCTCCGTTGACGCAGGCTGCTCCATCCCGGGTCCCGGCAGCCCTCGCCCTGGCCGCCGCGATCGGCCACGCCTCTCCAGCTCAGGCGCTGGAGCAGATCGAGCTGAAGCTGCCGCTGCTGGACACCACCTTCTCCATCCGGCTGGCCGAACTGCGCGATCCGCGCAGCTTGCTGGCCGGCAACAGCGACCTGGCCGAACTTGACCAGGCCACCCAGGGTGCCATCGGGCGACGGATGGTGGAACTGTTCAACGCTCCCCTGCCCCTGCAGGCCCTGGACGTGGCCCGTCAGGTGGTCCCAGCGCCCCTGGCCCAGCAGGCGCTGCTGCTGCTCTCTTCCCTCGGTGGCGTCGACGGGCTGCCCGCCGATGTGTCCAGTGAAATCGTGCTGCAGGTCCTCGACCGGGCCTCTGGCCAGGGGGCCCTGACGATGCTGGGGGTGCTCCAGGCCATCCCAGGCCGCACGGCCACGGTGGATCTCGGCAAGGGGGTGTTTCTGCTCCAGCGGATGAATGGCCAGCTGCAGACGGCCACCCGGCTGCTGGAGGGGCAGCCGCCTGCGGCGGTGGATCCCGCCCTGGCCGGGCCGGGTGGGCTTGCCGTGCGGCGCGACATCCTGAACCTGCCGGTGACCTATCGGCCCTTGCCCCTGGAGGTGGTGGTGATTCGTCCGGCCCAGCAGGCCTCCGGTCGGCTGGTGGCGATCTCCCACGGACTCTGGGATGGGCCGGAGAGTTTCGAGGGCTGGGGGCGGCATCTGGCCAGCCACGGCTACACGGTGTTCTTGCCCCGCCATCCCGGCAGTGACTGGACCCAGCAGCAGGCCATGCTCTCCGGCAAGGTGCCCCCGCCCGGTCCGGAGGAGCTGCGCCTGCGGCCCCTCGACATCTCCGCCCTGCTCGATGCGGCGGCGACGGGGGAGCTGGGGCTGCCGCCTGGGCTGGACACCCGTTCGGTGGTGGTGCTGGGCCAGTCCTGGGGGGCCACCACCGCCCTCCAGCTGGCTGGCGCCCGTCCCCGTTCCCAGCTCCTGCAGAAACGCTGCCGCGACCTCCAGGACCCCCAGCGCAACCTCAGCTGGGTGCTGCAGTGCAGCTTTCTCGGCGCCACCGACCAGGCGGCCCTGGCCGACCCGCGGGTGAAGGCCGTGGTGGCGGTGAGTCCGCCGATGGCGCTGCTGTTCGACGTCGAGGCCGCCTCTGTGTTCCAGGGTCGGGTGCTGCTGGTGAGCGGCAGCCGCGACTGGGTGGTGCCACCTGGCCCTGAAGCGATCGCTCCGATGGCCCGCATCGCCCGCCAGGGGAAGCAGGGCCATCGGCTGGTGCTGGCGGGGGGAGGGGACCACTTCAACCTGGGCTCCACCTACGACCAGGGCGGAGGGCCCCTGCGGGCTCTGCTGCTGGGCTGGGTGAACGGCGCCTTCGCCGCGGGTCCAGGGGTCGCCCCAGGGGTGGGCGCCCCGGCCCTGTTGCCCCCGAATGGCTGGGGGGATGGCGTCCTGTCCCTCAGCGACGTGAGCGGCCGGCTGCCGAGTTGGAACCCCTGACCCTTGCGGGCCCGCCGACTGACCCACACTTGGCCCTTATCGCTCCCACCCCTCATTGATGTCGCCCCGGCCTCTCCTCCCACCAACGGCCCGCGCCTGGGGCGGAGCCGGGCTGGCCGCCCTGCTGACCCTGGCGGCCCCTCCGGCCCGGTCAGCCGAGCAGGTGGTGTTCGTCAGCGGAGCCTTCCGCCGTTCGATCCCCGTTGCCGACCTGGAGCGGCTGGCCCGTACGGGGGAGGCCGTGGGCCTGCTGGGGGATGCCCTGCGCCTGGGCGGCAAGGACCCCGCCGAGGTCGGCAAGCTGCTGAACCACCGGGTGACGCTGCCGTTGGTGCTGACCACACGGCTGTTGAGCACCGGCTTCGGGGAGAGCGCCCTGGAGAAACTTGCCGTGATCATTTACCCCCTCAAGGCTCCCGGGGTGGGGATGGTGGCCCTGCGTTCAGCGACGATCCGGGGAATCGAGACCGGCTCGGGCAGCCTGTCGGCCGTGGGGTTCCTGCGGGCCTATCCCAACGAGGACGTGGCGATCAACCTGCCGGCCCTGCAATCGGCCCTGCAGGGGCTAAGCGGCATGGGCAACGTCGTCAAGGAGTTTCTCGAATCGGACCTGGGCGCCAACCTCGAGCGGGTTCAGCCTCCCGGGGCGCCGGCCAGACCCTGAGGAGACTCCCTGGCCCTTAGGAGCGGACATGGACCCTTGGGGTGCGGCTCTTACGCTGCAGAGTGCTTCCGTCGATTGATCCGCCGTGACCTGTCGCCCCGCCTTTCCCGCCAGTGCCTGCAGCCTGGCGACCCTGGCCCTGCTGACGCTGGCGTCGCCGGCCCAGGCGGCCCCGGTGTGCACCTTCCTGGCCCCCATCGGCGCCAGCAGCACCAGTCCGGTGGTGGCCAAATCGGTTGGTCCGGGCAAAGCCATCGGCAGAACCAATTGGAACACCGACTTCATCGTCGACCAGCCCTACAGCAGCTTCAAGTTCTTCTTCACCGCCAACTCCTCCGACACCAACGCCCAGTACCCCGTGGAGGGCTTCATGAAGTTCACCGACGGCAGCAGCCTTCAGGTGATCAACCAGACGATGAATCCACCGATCGGCACCGGCCGGATGTTCGGTCCCTTCCCCGCCATTCCGGGCAAGGCCGCCAGCCAGATGAACTTCAAGGTGGGGGCCAGCAATGACCCGGGCTCCCTGGGCTTCAGCTACCGGATCTCGGTGCAGGGTTGCCGCTAAGCGGCCATCGCCGTCTGCGCTTCGGGTTGCGGCAGCGCCAGCCGCCTCAGGATCGCCACCAGGGCCCCCAGTTGGGGGCCTTCGAGATGGAACAGACCCTGGTCGACACTGGCCCCACGAGCCGCCAGCACGTCGTGGATGGCCTCACAGATCGCCCGAGCCTGGGAGTCCGACTCGACGCCACACACCTGGACTGTCTCCGCCAGACCGCCGGGAGTGGCAGGGCTGTCCGTGATCTGGAGCCGAAACCAGCGCAGGCGATCCGGCATCGGATGGGCCGTCAGGTGGATGTAGTGGTGGCAGTCAGAGAGACGTCGGTCCACCGCCCGGCCCAGCTGCAGCGCCAGGTCGCCGTCGTGCTCGTCACCCAGGCCGATCTGGGCGTGGAAGGCGGCTTCCAGACGCTGCTGCTCGGCATCCGTGGCTTGCCTCAGCCCGCGGCACGCCTCGGAATGGAGGTGCTCCTGCCAGCCGTGGGCCACGAACACCGGCAGCAGGCTGAGGTCATCCGCGTCGAAGGCCCGCTGGAGATTGCCCGGCAGGGTCGACGGGGTGCCATCGGAGGCGTGACGGAGCAACCATTCCTGCAGGGCCGTGAGCGGTGCCGCCATGACGTCAACCTTTTATTCAAGTTGCCTTAAGCCTAGCTTCATTTTGTAGCTTCGCCAGGCTCGAGCAGCCACAGGGCAAGGCCCCCGCCCCGTCCCCGGGCCGCCAGCCACCCTCTGGACGCCCCCGTTGTCGAATCCGGCCCGCCTGGACCAGGACGTTCAGCGGCGATCAGAGCGAAGAACGGCCGGCGCAGGGGATCTGGTGCAGGCAGGGGACGCTCGATCAGCACCCGACCACCCAGCATCACCCGCAGGCGATCGAAGCTGAAGACCAGAAGGGGACGGCGCCCCTGCAGCCGGCCAACCCCGTCAAAACGAAGCTCCAGGGCACCGAGCCGAACGCTGTTCGCGATCCGCATCGTCTCGCCGCCGGCGTCCGCACCATCGTTGGGTGCCAGCTGCAGGCGTGCCGCCAGACCCCGCAGCAGGGCCGCACCGAACGCGGCGGGTCGCAGGCTGCCCTTGCTCCAGATCCGCTCGAGTCGCCAGGAGCCGATCAGCGCAGCCTGGCTCAGACCGCTGCCCTCGCGGCGGCTGCGTCGCTCTCGCTCCAGTAACCACTGGGCCTCGGGGATCACGGCAAAACGCCTCGGGTGGCAAGAGGCCAACGGTAGGGACGGCCCGCCGCCCAGCGGCCTGCCGCTTCGCAATCGCCAGCTGCTATTGAGAATCGCTTGCAAAAGGGGCCCTTAGGCGTCTAGGTTGCGAGCAGTTCGCAATAAGGGCGCTCCTCTCCGATGCGCTATCGCTTCCTTCCCGATGACCCCGTCAGTGCCGTGCGCATGCCGGCCGGCCAGACGGTGCTGCTCGATCCCACCCCCAGGCCCGGTGGGTCCTGCCTCGAAGTCCTCGATGGCATCGCCCGCGTCTACTGCCCCTGCGAGGAGACCGAGGGCATGACCCTGGCCTTCCTCCAGGCCGGTGATCAGCTGCGCACCGACCGGCTCTGCAGTGACGGTGTCTGCGTCGAGGCCCTCACCCCCCTGTGTTTCCGCAGTGATGCCGAACCGCTGGAGGGCCATGGCTTTGATCCGGTCAACGAGTGGACCCTGCAGTTGCTGCGCATCCGCCACCTCGGCAGCGCCGAGCAGCGGCTGCATGCCCTGTTCTCCTTGCTCGTACGCCGCCTCGGCCGCCGTTGCGGGCCCTGGTGCGACCTGCCCTTCCGCCTCACCCATGAGCGCATCGGTGAACTGATCGGCACCACCCGGGTCACCACCACCCGGCTGATCTCCCGCATCCGGGCCGCCGAGCTGCTGCAGGTCCCCAATGGTGAATCCGGCCTGCGCCTGGCGCCGGCCCTGGTCGATGGCGCTCCCCTGGCCGCCTGACACGTGAGACCAACCACCACCACGACATCCGACAGCCTGATCGGCAGCCTCTGCCGCGAAATGGACGCCCTGCGCCAGAGCCTGCAGCAGCTCAACGGGCACCTGTCCAGCTGCCGCGACGCCCAGCTGCACCTGCGCCTCCGCCGCGAAGCCGTGCGCCTGCAGAGGCGCCGTCGGACCATCCAGGGCCTGGCCCGCACCATGGCGCGCCTGCCGCTGCGCGATCCCCTCGGGGCGAGCTTCCTGCTGGAACTTGCCGGCAGGCCCCTGCCCAGCTGACGCTCCGATCAGGCCACGGCGGCCGCCGGCTGCTGGGCCGCCGCCAGTTCGCCATCGATGAGCAGCATCGACGCCGCCTCCAGACGGCCAAAGCGGACCCGTCCCAGCAGGTGAGCGGCTTCGTTCTCGGCACCGATCTGGCCCTGGATCAGGGGGTCGAGGAAGACGGTGCTGCGCACGTCCCCGGCACGCTCGGCCATGGAATAGAGGAGCTGCAGGGACGTGGTGACGTCGGCCTCCAACCGGAAGGCGTCAGCCAGAAGCGCCTCCGCATCGCTCCACGGCTGGCCAGGGGCGGGCAGGGCCCCCAGATGCACCGTCTGACCGCGGGCGATCAGGTAGTCGGCCACCAGACCGGCATGGTGTTGCTCCCCACGGGATTCCTGCATCAGGTAGGCCGCGAATCCGCGCAGTTCCCGTTCGGCGAACCAGAGGGCCATGGCCCAGTAGGCGGCGCTGGCCTTGCGTTCAAGACCCAGATGCTCCTGCAGCCCCTCCAGCAGCCCGGCGTCCATGGGTTGGGCCATGGCCCTGCCGGCGGGACCAGTGGCGACGGCGTTCTGGGGCAGGGAGGAGGTCGAGAAGGTCATGAGGATCGGCCTGGGGGGAAAGACCCATTCACCGCCCGCTCAATGTAAAGAGCTCGGCGACGAACCGACCCTGTCCTGTCCCCGGGGGCTGGCGGCCCCCAGCAATGTGGCCACGTGGGCGACGCTGGACGACGCCAGACCCTCCAGGTCGTAACCGCCCTCCAGGACGGACACCAGTCGCCCCTGCGCCGTCGCCGTGGCGATGTCAAGCAGCACCTGGGTCAGGGCGGCGAAATCGCCATCGTCCAGCCGGAAATCCCCCAGGGGATCACCGCCCCTGGAGTCGAAGCCCGCCGAGATCAGCACGAACTCCGGCGAGAAGGCCTCGGCCAGGGGCAACAACTCCTGCCGCCAGGCGGCCAGCAGCTGGCGGCCTGTCGTGCCGGCCGGCAGGGGGCAATTGCGGGTGAAGCCGGCTCCGGGCCCCTCGCCCTGCTCGAGCCGGGTGCCGGATCCCGGGTAGAACGGGGCCTGATGGCTGCTGAAGAACAGCACCGAGGGATCGCGCCAGAAGATGTCCTGGGTGCCGTTGCCATGGTGCACATCCCAGTCGACGATGAGGATCCGCGCCAGTCCATGCACCGCTTGAAGATGGCGGGCGGCAACGGCGACGTTGTTGTAAAGGCAGAAACCCATGCCCCGGGTGGCGCTGGCATGGTGCCCCGGGGGCCTGACGACCGCAAAGGCCTGGCGCACCCGCCCCTCCATGACGGCCTCCACCGCCGCCAGCACGCCGCCGGAGGCCAGTCGGGCCGTGCGTTCGGAGTGGCGGCTGATGGCCGTGTCGCCGGTGGAGAGTTGGTCGCGGCCCGCCAGGATGTCTTCCTGAACCCGCTGCAGGTACTGAGGCGTGTGGCACCGCAGGAGCTCCCGATCCGTGGCCGGGCGCGGCGCAATCAGCTGACACTGGCCCAGCAGGCCGGCGCGCTCCAGCCCCTGGATCACGGCGTCCACCCGAGCAGGGCATTCCGGATGCCAGGCTCCCGTGTCGTGCTCCCGGTAGGCGGCACTGCAGACAAGGCCGATACCAGGTCCTGGGGCCAGTTCAGCTGCCTTCAGCGGGGCAGCAGGCACACCGAGCTGGCATTGCCCTTGACCCCCACCGCTCGGCTCGGGACCTGGGGCAACCATTCAGGACTCGGCGACGCCCCATCCTGCTGCATGGCCATGGCATCGGCGGAAAGTTGCTCAGTGAGAACGATGCCCACCGAATCCTTCGCCCAGACCTCCACATCACTGGCAGGGGGACAGTGAAACGTGAGTACCTCAAACGGGAAAACCACCCGTTCCAGAAAGAAATCATCCGGCCCACAGCAGCGGATGATCCGCATGCGTTCGGAACAGTTGCGATAGCTACAAAGCAAAGCGTTCATGGCAGCCTCCTTCCCGTCTCAGACATCCACACACGGTCAGAGTCGGCTGTCAGTCACGGATGTGACGAAGGCTGGTCAATGAGTGTTTGTACCGTGTCAGAAGCCGCTCAGCTCCGCCGCAGCCAGTTCGGCGCACCGGAGAACCAGTCGCCCAGGTCGTCACGGCTGGGATCGAAGGCCTTGGTGTCACTGGTGTCTCCCAGATCCATCTGCGCCATGAAGCGTTCGAGATCGTTTTCGGGTTCCCCCCCGCGTTGCTTCCGCTGCGCCCGCCGCAACCAACTCCAGACGCTGGCATCGCGGTCAGCGAACTTCTGAACATAGATCCGCTCACTTAAACTGATTGGCTGGGAATCGGCAATCCTGCCGATGATGTCCTGCAGCCGCAGACGGGTGCTGGGTGTAAGCATTTTTCCATCATCCAGTGGGAGAAGATCTAGCGGTTCTGGGGAATCAGATGGTGCCGAGGACCACAGAATTCGGTGGCCTGTCAGGACTTGCGGAAAGACGCGCGCGGGCTTCCCCGCGCCGTTGAACCGCCGCCGAGACCAGAATCGAAGCGTGGGTCAATGCACCCTTTCCCCAGCCCTTTGCCCCGTGCCCACCCCCTCTGAGCTGAGCGGTCCATCCACCCGATCGCTGGATCCGGACCAGCCGTTGCTGCTCGTCTATGACGGCGGCTGTCCGTTCTGCCGCCATTTCGCCCTGAGCAGCGAACTGCGCAGCGGCATTGCCCATCTGCGCATCGTCGATGGGCGTGCCGACACGGACCTGCGCCGGGATCTGCGGGCGCGGGGGCTGCCGCTGGCGCAGGGGGCGGTTCTGCTCCAGGCCGAGAGGGCCTGGCATGGGGCCGATGCGGTACGGCACCTGTGCGGCCTGATGCGCCCCAGCGATCCCCTGCTTCAGATGCTGGTTCCCCTGTTCAGTGGTCCGTCCCGCAGCGAGCGTCTCTACCCCCTGCTGCTGGGCGCACGGCGCCTGGCGCTGGCCCTGAAGGGTTTGCCGCTGGATCCGGACAGGCCCTGAACGGCAAGGCCCGCAGGGGAACCGGCCCAGCGGTTCAGGGCAGCGGCGGCAGGGGCGCCCGTCCGGCCACGGAGGATCCCGTGCCGATGGGCTGCAGCAGGGGCGAGGGATCCACCGCCACCAGCCGCCCCTGCCGCCTCTGGCGCCACTCGAAATGCAGGTGGGCGGTGCTGGCCGAGCCGCTGCTGCCCACCCGACCGAGGCTCTGCCCCGCGGCCAGGGTGTCACCCGGCAACACCGCCACATCCAGCAGGTGGGCGTAGAGGCTCTGCCAACCCAGTCCATGGTCGACCACCACGAGCAACCCGTAGCCACCGACCTCATCCACCAGACGCACCGTGCCCGGCAGCACCGAGAACACCGGTGTGCCCTCCGGGACGATCAGATCGAGGCCGGTGTGCAGCCGCCAGGCCTTGCGGGAGTCGGCCATCCGCCAGCCGAAGGAGGCCAGTTCCGTGGGTTGTTGACCCAGTGGGTACCCGAGAGCTCCGGCCTGCACGGCCGGCACCGCCCCGGCGGTCGCCGGGCGGTAACGGGCACGCAGCGACTCCGGCAGGCGGTCGTTCTGGCCAAGATCTCCCACCGGCACCTCCAGGGGAACCTCCGTCGGCCGGGGCGGCAGCTCGCCCGTGGCCAGCACGGGCAGCGGCTGCAGCGACAACGGCACCAGCCAGGGCAACGCCAGTGCGCTCAGAACGCGTCGATACCGGGATGCCATCCGCCTGTTGCATGGGGCCGTGAAGGCCTTGGTAACGCCCCCGGGCGTTGCTGCCAAGGCGCCGCCGCCGTCGGGTGGGCAGCTCAGGATCCGGGGGGGACCTCCTGGCTCTCCGGCAGGATCACCATCGCGTTGGCGATTGCGGTGTCCATCACGATCCGCAGGGACAGACAGGGATCCATCACGTCCCGCCCCATGGTGATCGCCTTCTGGGCCAGCAGGCCGTACAGGATCGGCCATTCGGCCGGGTCCGGGCAGAAGCGCAGCACCACCGGCAGCAGGGCCGGCCAGAGGCTCGCCAAGGACTGCAGGGAATCCGGCGAAGGCCTGTGCCGGCGAGGCACCTGCGGCACTCCGAAGCTGTCCTGGCCCAGGCTGTCCATGCCGTGACGCCACAGCGCCATCGGATCCGGCAACGCCGTGCAGCCCGCCTGCTGGGCGGCGGCCGCCGCCAGGCCCCAGGTGGAGTAGCGGTCCTGGAACAGCCCCTGGGCCAGACCTTCACCGACGAGAAACGAGCCCCCGTTCTGGGTACCGATCACGTGCAGTCCCTCCGGCTCCATCCGGCCGGCCGCCCGGGCGCGGGCCCTCAGGCTGGCCTGCCAGGCGTGGCCCGCCAGGGCGCCGCAGACGGCCAGGAGCGATTCGACATGCACCCCCCTGTCCGTGGCCATGGCCTGCAGCAGCCGGCGGCTGACCTCTTCGGCGCCGATCTTGGCGCCCACCAGGGGATCCTGGCTTCGGCGGGCGGCGATCGCCTCATCGAGGGGATCGCGGGAGGGAGCGGCCATGGCCAAGGACGGAGGGAGGGGATCCAACACCAGCATTCCCGACCTGCGTCGTGGGACGGCGGGCCAAGGCGTGGCGCCGTGGTGAATGGATCACCACCGTGCCGGCAAGCTTGTCGTGCCAGCCCTGGCGACGCGGATCCCAGAGCATCCAGAAGAAACCCAGCAGCAGGGGCACGGTGGAGAGGACATAGCCGACATAACGCAGGCACCACTGGCGCAGAACGGGCTCACCGCCGGTGTCGGCATCCACGATCCGCAGGCGCAACAGCAATTTGCCTGGGGTGCCCTGCTTCCAGCTCCAGAACACGATCACCAGCAGGGCCGAGAACGCCGTGCTGAGGCCAAGAATCGCCGTCTCGCTGGGAAGGACAAAAAGCAGCAGAGGAAACGGTGCCGTGATGAGCACCATCAGCACCGAATCGATCAACGAGGCGGCCGTGCGAATCCCGAATCCCGCGTACACCACGGACGGGGATGGGGACGGAACACGGCTGGCCATGACGCCATCTTCCCTGCCGACAGCGGGAACGACCAGAGCGGTGTTAGGACAGAGTTGATTTGCCCTCCCTGGTCCATGCGAGCCCTCTCCTTCTTCTTCGCCCTGATGGTGGGTCTGGCTCTCGCTTTCTTCGCCCCGGCGATGGCTGGCGGTCGTGGTCAGGCACCTGAAGCGGTGATGGCTCCCGAAGCTGCCCTGATCAGCTCCGAATCCAGCGATCAGCTGGCTGCCGATCTGCTGGCCGAACTGACCATCGATCTGGCTCCCGCCCCCGACGCCTCGGTCTGAGGCACGACCACCCACCAACGCACCGGCCGAGCTGGCACCTGAGAACCCATGGCTCGCACCTTGTTCGAACCACGCGTTTCTTTGGTGTCCCTCCGGCCGGCAACGGTCAGCCCCCCTGCCGGAGAAGGTCCCCAGGATCCCCCAAAAAAGGGGTTTGCCATGCGCTCCGGTGGCAAAGCCAAACCGGCCGGGACCAAGGGTCGGCGCAAGAAAGGCACGGGCCTCTCCGCCGCCGACCATGGTCCCCTTGGCCGCAGCCCAGGCCTTGAGGCCATCGAAGCCCGCTCCAGACTTGGCCTGGCCCTATCCGGCCGGCTGCGCGAATCCGACGTCACTGTGGCCTGGAAGCTGGCCGCTGCCGAGCATCACCCTGACCGGGGCGGCCGCCACGACACCATGCAGGCCGTCAACGGCGCCAGGGACGTGCTGCTCGGACGCGGTCTCAACTGAGGCCAAGCCTCAACGGACGCCTAGAAGACACCTGGCACCAGCCACCAGCTGCTTTGGCGGTAGGCCTCGAAACCGGGGTACCGCTCAGCCATGGAAGCCTCTTTCTGAATCATGCGGGGCAGGTACAGCACCAGCACCGAAGCGGGCAGCAGCCAGGCCCAGGGCGAACCGGCGATCACCGCAAAGCTGCTGTAGCGCAGCAGGTCTCCCAGGTAGTTGACATGGCGGACGCGGCGCCAGGCCCCGTCCGCCACCAGGGTGGCGCCCAGCTCCTTGGCCGTTCCTTTCTGCACATCCGCTGCGGTGTTGAGCAGCGATCCGAAGATGTAGAAGCTGAGCCCAAGGGCGATGGTCAGCGGCTGCAGGGGCTGGTCGTTGGCCATCGCCAGCCACCCAGGCAGGGCATAGAAAACCCCGACATAGAGCACGACCACGGCGGCCTGCAGCGGCTGAACCACCTCGGTGAAGAGCTGGCGGGAACGCCAGGGGAACAGCACCTCCTCGAGCAGCCACCAGAGGCAGTAGCTGAGATGCAGGGAGAGGTAGATCACCACCCGGGGGGACGCCAGCCCCAGCACCAGGGCCGGGACCAACAGCGCCACCATGGTGGTCACCTTGGCCATGTTGATCGCCTGCAGCTGGGTCATCCAGGCCGGAAGAGGGCCATCCATGCTGGCAGGGTGCGTCAGCCTCCGGGAGCGGCCGACCCGGGGAAGCGCTTCAGGTAGGTGGTGACCGGCAGGGGTTTGGGCTGGTTGTACCCCACCGGCAGCCAGAGGTCACCGGCGGCGGAGTTGTAGTGGATCTCCCAGTGGTAGAGGCCTGTGAACGCCTGGGGGTCCTGGCGGAGCAGCTCGGCGTAGTGAAGAACGCCCCGCACATAGCGGTTGCTGTTGTTGTACCCCCACAGCCCCTTGCGGATGTCCTTGAGGCCCCCGCGACGCACCAGGTAGCGGGCGGCGGCATGGATCGCATCCTCCGGGTCGCGGATGTCCCCCTTGCCGATGCCACGTTCCGCCCAGGTGGTGGGCAGGAACTGCATCGGTCCCCTGGCATCGGCGACGGACACCCCATCGATGCGACCCATGCCCGTTTCCACCAGGTTGACCGCGGCCAGCACCTCCCAGGGGATGCCGGTGGCGGCCGCTGCTTCGCGGTAGTAGCGGAGCAGATTGGCCGCAGGCTCCGGTTCCCTGATCCGCCAGGCGGGCACGACGGCCGAACGCGGCCCACCACGGTGCATGGCCAGGAACTCGCGGCGGGCCGCCAGGTGACGGTCGAAGACGTCCTGCCAGCGGACCGGGAGGAAGCCACGCACAAGAGCCGAAAGGACCGGATCGGTGGAGAGCCGGCGGTAGATCACCTGCTGGCGGTGGGCCAGTTCGGGCAGCTGATCCGCCGGTGTGGCCGTCGAACGCAGGGCCGGCTCCAGGGCCGCCAGCTCGGCGGCCATGGCGGCAGGGTCCCGCGGCAGGCGCGGGTAGGCACGGGGCAACGCCGTTGGTGTCGTCAACGGCGCGGGCAGCGGCTGGGACGGGGCCGCAGGGGCGCCGGCCTCGGGGGGCCGCTCCACCGTCACCGTCGTCACGGCCACGGCGGCGGAGGCCAGCAGCAGGGCCAGCAGAACGGGGGTGACGACGCGCATGGGCAGTGGAGCCATCGGGCGTGGTGGCTTCAGGTTCTGGACAGCCAATAGAACTGGTAAGCCTGCAGCACGATGCGACTGGAGGACTGGGACGGGCTGCGGCCTGAATGGAGATCGATGAGGCGGTCGTGGCTGCTGAAGACCGAGGGAACGAGGCTGTCGAGGTCGAAGAACTGGGGCTGGTTGTTGAAGTTGGCCACCACCAGGACCAGCTCCGAAGGTCTCAGGTGATTGAAGCGCACAAAGCCCAGAAGCTGCTGATTGTCGAGCTGCAGAATCTCACGGTTATTGAAATCAGCGAAAGCAGAAATCTCCTTGCGGATCGCGATCATCTTCTGCATGGCCGAGAAGATGGAAAACTCCACAGTTCCCTGCTTCCGCCTGAACTCAGCCTTAGCCCAGTTGATCTTGGGACGATGCACCCAGCGGCTGTCGTTGCACTTACTGGGATCGTCGTAGAAGCTGTAATCGTTCAAAACGCCCAGGGCATCGCCGTTGTAGATCAGTGGGATCCCACCAAAGGAAAGGATGATGCCGTGCATCAGCAGGATGCGGCTGATGGCCGTGGCGATCAGTTTCTGATCCTTCGACTCCAGCGCCGATTCCAGGCCGACCAAAGAGGCGAGTGAGCCACAGATGCGTGCGTCCCCGGTGGTGTCGTTGGGCATGAAAGTCAGGCCACGGGGAATCGCATCGAAATCCCCCTTGAAGTAATCGATCAGGAAGCGACGGTGGGCCCGGGGTTCATAGCCCACCTGCTCAATGTCCTGATCATCGAAGCCGAAGCCGATGTCATCGTGGCAGCGAACGTAGTTCAGCCAGGTGGCCCGCTCCAGCTTTTTCGGCAGACTCTTGAGACCTTGCGACAGCAGCTTGGTATTTCGGGTGGCCACACTGTCCCATAGCAAGGCCATCAACGTGGCGTTGTAAGCGATCTCGCATTCCTTGGCCACGATCGCATCTTCGCCGAAGTATTTGGTGATCTCGGTGGGCGCCACGATGGCCTCAGCGATGAACAGCACACCAGGCGCCGTCACCTGGCAGCAGTCCTTCATCAACTGCAGGATCAGATGGGCTTTGCGTTCGTTCTGGCAGGTGGTGCCAAGCTTTTTCCAGAGAAAAGCAACGGCATCGAGACGCAGAACATCCACACCCTGGTTGGCCCAGAACAACAGCACATCCAGCATTTCAATGAAAACAGCTGGATTCGAATAGTTCAGGTCCCACTGGTAGTCATGAAACACCGTCATGACCCATTGGCCCATTTCCTCATTCCAGGTGAAGTTGCCGGGGTCAGACTCCGGAAAGACTTCGGGCATGCTTTGCTCGAAGACGTCAGGGATGTCCCTGCTGTCATAAACGTAGTAGTAATCTCGAAAGTGCTGCTCTCCAGCAATTGCCCGCTTGGCCCACTCATGTTCATCCGAAGTATGGTTAAGAACGATATCCAGTACCAGCAGGATGTCTCGCTTTCTGAATTCTTCAGCGATGTGGCGCAGATCAGCGATCGTGCCGACCCTCTCATCGATCTGGCGAAAGTCACTGATCGCGTAGCCGCCATCACTTTTGCCGGCAGGACACCTCAAGATGGGCAGGATATGCACCATGTTGATGCCAAGTTCCTGAAAATAGCCAATCTTGCTTTCCAGATCCGGCAGATTTTCGGCAAAGCCATTGGAGTACACGGCCATCCCCACCCACTTCTGGGAGAGAAACCAGTTGTAGTCGTCTTCTCTCTGGATATCGAGAGACTCAAGATCTCGTGATCGATCAATGTAGCCACGCGCCATCGTCTCCACCAGGCGCAGAAGCTGGAACTTGAAGTCGTCTCGGTGACCGTACAGGGTGACGAACAGGGAATGAATGGCGTAGAAGTTGGCACCCAGCCTGGTATAGAAGTGGCGCAGATCCTGACGCCGGATCTCAGGGCGGAGATCGTCGAGGATGGAATTCAGAAGAGAGTGGGAGATTTGTTCGTACATCGCGTCAGTTTGAGCTCCAAGCCATCAGAAACTGCTCGTAAACACCCACATCATCGATCGTGGCGCCCCGGCGCGACACCAGTTCAGCAGCGAAGTCCCGGGCATGCTCAAGACTCTCCAGCAGGGGCCACTGCTGGCCAAGACCGAGCAGAAAAGCGGCGGCAAAACCGTCCCCCGCCCCCACCGTGTCGACCACATGGGTGCAGGCGGCTGGTCCAACGGAGACGATCTCACCGTTACTCCAGACCAAGGCTCCCTGGGCACCACGGGTGAGGATCAGGGTCTCGAGATGGTGGCGCTGGGCGAAGCGATCCACCGACGCCGACAGGTTGGCAACATCCACGGAAGGCAAGCCCTCTGACGTCAGCAGGGCCAGCTCCGCCGCGTTGAGCTTGACGTGATCAGCGTCAGCCACCAAAGGCAGAACCGATTCCAGCGACCACCAAGGGCTGCGCAGGTTCACATCCAGGAAGATCTTACCTCGATGCCGGGCTTTGAGGGCCGCCAGTGCCGCTGCCGAAGCGGAATGACGCAGGGCCAGGGTGCCGTGATAGAGAAGATCGGAGACTGGCAGTTGTTGGAAGCCTTCGGACTGGATGACGTCGTAGGCACTCCCCGGCACGATCTCGTAGTGGGGTTCGTCGTCCTCGAAAGTGACGGCCACCTGGCCGGTGGGAGAGGAGGCGTCTGTTTGCAGAAACGACGGTTCCAATCCCCAGGACGTCATGGCCGATCGAATCGCCTCACCGCGTCGATCCGCACCAACCCGGCTGATGAAGCAGGGAGCCAGACCAAAACCCCGCAGATGCCATGCCACGTTGAACGGGGCACCGCCGAGGACCTCCGTGCCGTCCGGGAAGCAATCGAAAAGGACTTCTCCAAAAACGGTGATCGGACAGTGCGTCAGCATCAGATCAACCCAGTACCCGGAGGGCATCGGCGTGAAAGTGGCCCATCCCTTCCAGGATGCCCGCACTGTAGTTGCCATTCATGCCCAGAAACCCACCCCTGGCGAGATACAAACGATCCTCCATGCCATTGCGCCGGACCTCCTCGGAAGCCAGCTTGATGACAGCAGGGTGGGCATTGGCCACCAGCACCGCAGGCAGCGAACTGGTGAGCACCGAAAGATCATTGCCGCTGTCGCCGGCAAACAGCGTCTGCTCAGGGCCCAATCCTTGCTTCCGCAACAGGAATTGGATGGCCTGGAGCTTGCTGGCCCGCTGCGGCAGGATGTCCAGCAGACCGATCGCGCCCTGCTCATCCACGCTGTGGATCAGATTGGCCGCCAGAGCCCGTTCCTCGAGTCGTCTCTCGATGGCCTGCACCAAGGAGGGCAGATCAACATCCAGAGACACGAAATAACTCAGCTTATGGATGTTCTGCTTGTCATCCGGCTGCAACTTCAAACCCGGTAGTCCCGAGAGAAGAACGGCCAGATCCTTGGCCGCAAGCCCCTTCCAATCGGCGGCAATGTGCCGGGTCCATGGGGCCAGCAGGGACCAGCCATCGCCTGCTCGCTGATAGACGGAGCTGCCGACATCAGCCAGAATCCAGTCAGGCTGGGGCAGCCCATACACCTGAATCGACTCTTCCACCAATGCCAGATGGCGGCCACTGACATAGGCCAGGGACATGTACGGCTGGGCAACCACACGGGCGAACATCGCCCGGGCCCCAGGGGATTCCGGAGCCTCGCCGTTGGGGAGAAGGGTGCGGTCCAGATCCGTACAGAGAAGCAGCCGCTGCTCCCGTGCGGCCCGGGAGCCCAGGTGATCAGCGAAAGAAGTCATAGTGCTCAATCGCCTCCAAAATGCCCGAGGCATGGGATCCCGAAGAGAAATACACCCGTTCAGAATCGCTCAGCTGGGCCAGTTCCTCGCGGAATCGGCTGTCCACCACCACGCCGAGGGTTTGGCCCCGCAACATGTCCTCGTCACCGCGGGATCCGCCGTTCACCAGAACACGCTCCAGGGGGATCTTCCATTTGTTGACGACATAGCGCAGCGCCTGCCCTTTGGAGGCACGGGCAGGGACAAAGTCAAGAAAGTGCCCGAAGGAGAGGCTGGTATGGGTGGAAAGTTCATGCTGACGCAACAGCGTCTGAATCTCTTCCATGGGAGGAGCTTGCTGTTCATCGTAGAAGTAGGACAGCTTGAAACGGCTCTGATGCTCCTTGGGCTGCAGGATCAGTCCCGGCAATGGATCCATGAGCCGCTTGATCACCTGAGGGGTCCATAGATGATCAATGTGATACGTCCAGGAAATGTCTGTCGTCAGCTGTGGTGGAGTATAGATTTCTGTCCCCAGGCTTGTGATCAGCACATCGGGCATCGGGATGGAATGGACCTTCAGGATCTTCAGTACCGAGTTCAGACGTCGGCCAGTGGCAATGCCGAACAGAACTCTGCGATGCTGCTGCCGCATCAGTGACACAAGCTGGGCAAGGGCCTGGGGATCGCCAAGGAGGGTGTTATCGATGGCCGTGAACAGGGCGCAGGTCCGTGCCTGGACGGCCGGAAGCTTGGACAGGGGGGCGGGTCGGGAAACGTCCTGGCTCGGAAGGTCCAGAGTCTTCAAACTCTCAAGATATTTCTGTGCATGCGCTTCCCAGGAATAGAATCTGGCGACATTCTTCAGGCCATTGGCTGAAAATGTTGACCAAAGATCTGGATCCTCCAGAATCTGGATCAAGGCACCGGCGATCGAAGCCTCATCCAGGGGATCAATCAGCAGACCATTTTTGCAGTTTCCGATGATGTCCACCGGTCCGCCGACTTCTGTCGCCACGAGCGGCAGTCCACTGGCCGCCGCTTCAAGCAGGGTCAGGCCGAAAGGCTCGGTGAGGGCAGGATTCACAAACACACCCTTCGAGAAAGCTGCCAACCGGTAAATGTCCGCCACATCGTTGGATGAATGGTGCTTTGGCAAAGCTACAAGTCCATTCAACTCGTGGCAGTCAATGACAAGAAGCAGCTCCGTCAGAACTGCCTGGGCGCCCTCATTGAGTTCACGAATGTCATTGCGATTACCCGCCACAATCACAAGATTGGCCATCCGCTGGAGGCGTTTTGAATGTCCGTAGGCCTCCAGAAGTGAGACGATGTTCTTACGTTGATCCGGCCTCGAAAGTGCCAGGATCATCGGCTTTTCAGGCTCCCTGAGATGCTTGCGCAGGGTGCTTGCGAAGGCGACAGGTCTGTCGCTTGAGGTGGGAGGATGGAAATGATTCAGATCGGTTCCCGGTGGGATCACCTGCATCTTGTCAGGGGTGTAGCAGTCATAGAGCTCGTATTGATCTTCGATCTCATTGTACGTGCTCGTGATCACGAGGTTGGCACTGTTCAACACGTCCTCTTCCGCACTGATCCGCTCGGACATCTTGTAACGTTGCTGGATCTCCTCAACGGACATACCAAGGGCAAGCAGCCGGCGAACCTTGTCTCGCCCGAGAGAGTGTCCGGTATGGATGAGTGGCAAGCCCATGAGATGGGAAAGTCGGACGCCGACATAGCCGGCATCGGCGTAGTGACTGTGGAGCACATCAGGCAGACGGGGCTGACGATGGAGCCATGTAAACAGCTCATCGGTGAATGTATCGAGATGGCACCAGAGTTCTTCCTTGGGAATGTAGACGTCCGGTCCGGCACTGATGCGAATGATGCGTGCCTTCGGGTCCAGTAGCTCCGTCGGCAATCCATAATCCGCCGAAATGCCGGGATCCTTCACGCACCGCGTGACAAGATCGATTTGATCAACAGAGTCTTGTCGGGCCAGGGCCCTGGTTAACTCGACCACGTATTTCGTCTGGCCACCGGTATCAGCATCACGCCCTAGTTCCAGATCAACTCCTCGGATCAGGCCATGAATGCTGATCATCAAGATGTAGAGAGAATGGTCCTTGACTCCCATCGTCATGTCTCACGTTGTCTTCCTTCTCCCTTCCAGTGTGACCACATAACGCCCCATGGCGCCTTGGCAGGGAGACTCTCGCGTCGTTTGTGGTGGCCGATTTCAATGGGGGTGCCTTGCCAAGCCGTGGGCTGGCGCTCGGACGCCCACCGGATGAGCCCTCAGCCCAGCAGCCAGCGCAGCATCAGGGCCAGCTGACCGAGGACTCCCTTGCCGGTGAGTTCTTCGCCGATCAGGGCCGCCACAAAGCCCAGCATCGCCGCACGCCCGTTGAGCCGCTCCACCCCAGCCAGGGCGGTCAGGTTCCAGGGGCGCGATGTGGTGAGCCCTTCCCCAAAGCGCTCCAGGGGCTCGTAGTGAAAGGTCTGGTCGCCGTCTTCCCTGCCGATGTCGGCCATGGTTGTCGTCGCGCACTGCGTCCAGCCTATGCGCTTCCCAAGGCCCATGGCGCCGCCGCGCTTTCGGGCTACAGTACAGGTGTACCAGAGCACGGCCATGGCACCCGGTCAGATCGATCCCGCGGTGGCTCCCCTCAGGCGGGCCAACCCCCAGCGTTTCCGTGAGGCCCGCCCGGGCCACCTGGCCGTGGTGGCGATGGCCGGCCGGCCCTGGTTCATCGGCCGGATCTGCGACCTCAGTGGCCCGGCCCCGACGGACTTCGCCCGGGTGCTGAACATCGACACCGGCGACATCGAGCGGATTCCGGCCCCCTGGATCGTTGAACTGATGGGCGACGGAGGACTCGGAATCAGCCGGTCTCTGCGCCGGTAACCACCCCGTTCTCCAGCAGATTGATGCGGTAGAGCACCTCTTCGAGGGCATCGGCTGCACGGATGGCGCCGTAGCGCTGCGGGTGGTCGGGCCCGCAACAGGAGGCCACCGGCGCCAGAACCGTCCAGGGCCTGGCATGGCAGAACTGCACCACGCTGTGGCGTGCAGCGTTGGCCCCGGGCGGCGCCACCACCCGGTGCCAGCCGGTGGGGATGCGGCCGTTGGAGAGGCGCTCCAGCATCAGTCCCGTGTTGATGATCACCCGCCCCTCCGGTGGGGCAGCCTCCAGCCATTCCCCGGCCACCCGCACCTGCAGGCCGGGTCCCGTGGCCCGCGGCAGGGCGGTGATCAGGTTGATGTCCCCATGGGCCGCCGCCCAGAGGTGGCCCTGCGCCGGGACCTCGGCCATGGGCGGGTAACGCAGGGCCCGGGTGAGGGTGGGGGCCTCGGACACCATCTCCTCGAAGAAGTCTTCGGCGCAGCCCATGCCCAGGGCAATCACCCGCAGGAAACGCCGCTGCAGATCGGCGATCGCCCGGTGGAAGTCTCCCAGCAGGGCCGTGATGCCGGGAACGGCCGCTTCCGGCAGGACCTGCTCGGGATAGAACTGCGGGAACTGGCGTCGCAGCGGATGGCCCAGCGGCAACGGGGCCGACCAGTTCAGCATCTCCTTCCAGTCGGGATGCGCGCTGCCGGCGGCGGTCTCCACCAGCAGGTCCGTGTAGCCCGTCTGGCCGTTGGCGCCCGGGACGTGGAAGCGCCGCTTGGCCCCGGCCTCCAGGGCGAAGAACCGCTGCAGCAGGCCGTAGGCGGAATCCAGCAGATCGACGGGGAGATCGCTGTTGGTGTAGACGAAACCGGTGGCCAGACTGCGTTTGACGCCATCGACCACGGCCTCCCTGGCCCGTTGGCTGCCCCGCTCGAAGGCCAGCAGATCCACGTCGAGAATGGCTTCAGCCATGGAGTACGGGATCAGCGTCGACCGTTGACGATCACCGGGTTGCCGCCCCCGGCGGCCCCAGGCAGGGCGGGCACCACCGACGTCTGACCATCCCACTTGTCCAGGAACAGCTTGTAGAGCACCTGGTCGTCGAGGCTGGAGTTGAGGGTCTGGTACCGCTTGGCCTCCTGCTCGGCGATCAGCACCTCCGTCTGGGCCCGCAACAGCTGCTGTTCGGCGATCTGCTTCTGCTCGATCGCGGCGCGGTATTCCTCGGCGATCTGCAGGCCGGTGAGATCGAGGCCCTGCACGGTCACATAGTCGAACTTGCGCAACTCCTCGGCCACCTTCTCCTGCACCAGTTCCGAGATGGAGTTCCACTCCGTCGCGATGGTCACCAGTTCGTACTGGGAGAACACCGACTTGAGGGCCTTCAGCAGGGACGGCTGGATCACCCGCGGATAGATCTGCTGGTCGTCGGTGGCGATCGTTTCGTAGATGCGGCCCGCCTCGGCGGGCTTCATGGCGTACTTCACCGTCGCGGTGGCCTGGATCACCTGCAGGTCCTTGGTGAGGGTGGAGAACTGCTCCGGCCGCACCTGGGTGCGGACATCAAAGAGGGAGGTGTTCTGGGCCAGGGGGACCTTGAAGTTGGCCCCCGGCTGCCGCGGTGCGCCCGTGACCTTGCCCAGGGTGGTGACCACGGCAACGCTGCCCGCTGGCACGATGAAGACCGTCTGGGTGAGCAACACCAGTCCTCCCAGCACGGCGGCGAAGATCAGCTGCCAGAGGCCGCCGAAGCCGTTGTCTGCGCCGGAGCGCATGGGGGATTGCATCGGGAGCCTGGGAACCATGGGGGTGCCACGACCCTAGGCAGCGTCGGCGGCCCGGGGCCGCCATCGTGGGACGACCGGCAGATGGGGGAGGGCTGGTGCTGCGCTTCCTGCTTGAACTGGTGCCGGCTCTGGGGATCGGCGTGTTGCTGGGGCTGCGGTTCCCCGGGCTGCCCGGGAGGCTGGCTCCACCGCTGATCTCCTGGGGCATCCCGATCGGCCTGGTGGCCCTGCTGCTGCGTTCGGGCTTCCAGGCCACCCTGCTCACAGCGGCGCTGATGGCCGCCGCCGCCTCGGGCCTGGGCCTGCTGCTGCTGCGTCTGCCGGCCCTGCACCGCCGGATTCCCGATGGCAGCCTGCAGCTGGGCTGCATCGTGGGCAACACCGCCTACTGGGGACTTCCGGTGGGGCTGGCCCTGCTCCCCGCCGAAGCCATCGGCTACACGATCGCCTTCGATCTGATGGCCACCCTGATCACCTGGAGCCTTGGCCCGCTGCTGGTCGACCGGCACGCCGGCAACATCCGCCAGCAGCTGCGCGTCCTGGCCACCAGCCCGGCCATCCGGGGGCTGCTGCTCGCCTTGCTCGTGCACCAGACCCCCTGGAGCGTCACCCTGGCCCAGTGGCTGTGGTGGCCGGCACGCCTGGTGGTCCTGGTGGCCCTGACAATGGTGGGAATGCGGCTGGGCCTGGTGCTGCGGCGTCGCCATCCCAGCCCTGACAGACCCCCCTGGCTGGGGATGGCGCTGGCGGGCAAGCTGCTGGCATTGCCCCTGGCCATGCTGCTGCTGGCCAGCCTGCTGGGGTTGCCATCCCTGCTGCGGGATGCGGTGGTGCTTCAGGCGGCGGCACCCACCGGTGTCTCGGTGCTGCTGCTCACGGAAGCAGCCGGCGTGGGGCGGCAGGAGGCGGCCGACGCGGTGGCGGCTCTGGTGTTGTGGAGCACGGCCCTGGCCCTGGTCTCGGTTCCGCTGTGGTGGTGGCTGCTGAGCGGTCCACTGGGGAGCTAGGACTGGCCCGGAACGTTCTGCCCATCCGTTGGCGGCCATGGCCGGATCTCTCGCCCAGCGGCTTGACCGCAGCCTGTCCCATCTCAAGGGTGTGGCCGTGCTGCCCCTGCTGATCCTGGCGGTGCCCTGGGTTCAGGAGATCATCGACCAGCTGGTCTTCGGGGGGCGTTGGAACCTGCCGATGGTGCCGGGAGGGCCCTTTCTTGGCGTGCTCACGGCCCCCTTCAGCCACGGTGGCTTCGGGCACCTGATCAGCAACAGCCTCTGGTTCCTGCCCCTGTCCTGGCTGGTGCTGGCCAAGAGCCGGGGCGACTACCTGGCCGTGTGGCTGGGGGTCTACGCCACGGCCATCCCGGTCTGGCTGTTCTGGCACCAGGCCAGCCACGGCCTGTCCGGGGTCATCTACGGACTGCTGGGCTATCTGCTGCTGATCGGCTGGTTGGAGCGCCGCCCCCTCTCGATCCTGCTGTCGCTCACCGCGCTGTTCGCCTACGGGGGGGCGCTGCCCAGCCTGCTGCCGTTCCTGAGTCCCCCCGGGGTGAGCTGGATCGGCCATGCCTCCGGATTCGCCGGGGGGGTGCTGGCCGCCCTGGCCATCCACCGCGAAGGGGGGAGCTAGCGACTTGGTGCTCCTGCCCCAGCCAGGGCTGAGGCGGCCACCCCAGCGCCGCCCCCGCTGGCCTGCCCTGCTGCTGGCCATCGGCGTCCTGGCACTGCTGTTCCTGCCCCTGGCCAGGGCGGCCCTGGCCCAGCCGGAGCCGCCGCCCCCCACCAGCTATGACCTGGCCTGGAGGGCCCCCTTCAACCGTCCGTCGCACTTCCCCCTGGGGCGTCGACCGGACACAGCCCTTTACCGCCCCCATGGCGACTGGTTTGGACGGCTGATGCTTCCCCCTGCCGCCGCCATGGCCCAGGGCGACGAAGACTGGGTGTGGCTGGAGGTGGAGCAGGCTCCGGCCGGCCATGAAGCGTTGATCGGCCGGCGTCTGCGCCTGGGCTGGCAGGACGACCCGAAGCTGCGCGCCCAGGTGAGCAACGTGCGAACGACGGTGCGGCTCGGGGCCGAGGCCCGCCTGGCGGCCCAGCAGGGCAACGTGGTTCCTACCCGGCTCAACGGTCGCGCTGCTGTGGGGCCGCTCCAGTCCCTGGCCGGGGCCCACCCCCACGACGACATCACCGTGGCGCTCGAAGCGGTTCAGCTCGAGCAGCGAGACGGGGAGCCCATGCTGCGCATCGGCCGTCCGCCCCTGCAGAGCACCGGCCGCTGGGTGGGCCTGGTGCGACTGCTCTCCCGCGATCCTGCCGACCCTGAACGTTTCAGGGTGCAGCATTACGACCAGAGCCGCGGCAGCTTCAGCGGCGCCATCGAGACCGTACGACTGCCTCGCCAGCCACCCGATCGGCACGGCCGGCGCTTCTTCGACCCGGAGGGGCTGCTGGAGACGCCAGCGGGCGCTGAAGGCTGGTACCTCTACGGCGCCCCGGATGGCGCCGGGATGTTCACCGCCCAGGCCCTGGAGCCCCGCCTGCTCACCTCCCTGGCGAACGACCGGCTCCTGCGGGGCACCACCGCCGGGCTGAACCACCTCAGCCGGGTCAACTGGAGTGACGACCAGACCCGCCGCGGCCGGATCAACCGGGTGGATCTGCTCCCAGGCGGTGCCCACACCCCGTGGCAGCCCGGCGATCGCTCCCTGGTGATCCACAGCTTCGGCGGCATCGGTGGTCCGGACGGCGAGCCGATCAGCGGCTTCACGGTCACGGGCCATTTCGCCTTCGGCGCCGCCCGGGTGGTGGTCGATCCGTTCACGGGACAGCCCCGTTTCGACCTGCGCTACCACCAGATCTATGCCAACAACCCCAATGGCATCGTCTCCGGCAGCCAGGACTGGAGCGCCTACACCGGCAATCTGCAGCGGGGCTGGCTGGGCACCCGTCCGATCTCCGACGTGCTGGTGCGCACCGAGCCCCTGCTGCTGGAGGAACTGGCGATCCAGGCGGAAGTGCTGATGGCCCGCTACCGCAGCGGCGACGGCAGCGGCGTGTCCCTGGTCAGTCCGGCCATCTCCTGCGTGCAGGATTCCAGCCAGGTCCTCTGGATCGCCATCGACCAGCTGCGTCGCCGCCGCCGGCAGCTGAACGGCGGCGAACTGCCCCGGCTGGCATCGCTGGCCCAGGCCCTCGATGCCCTGCTGACCCCCTTCGGCATGGTGCGCGACGACTGGCGCCACAACGCCTCCCTCATGGACAACCCGGGCGATGGCCCGGACCGGTTCAAGGCCAACCGGAGCCTGTGGGATGGGGTGCTCAGCTGGCGCTCGATGCTGCCCCGCCGGGCCCACGATGAGATGGCCGGGGTGTTTCTGCGCCACGGCGACCGCCTGCGTCTGTTGCGCACCAACCAACTACCCGGAGCTGATCAGCACCTGGCCCCCCTGGCACCGACCCAGCTGCTGGGCCAACTGCCTGTGGTGGGGGTCGTGTTGCCCCGGCTGATGGACGCCGTCTTCGCCCCCCTCACCGGCCGCGGGCTGGCCCTTGCCGCCCTGCTTCTGGGGACCTACGCCGCCGTGGCTCTGGCCATGGGGCGAGGCACGGGGTTCCTGCCGGCGCAGCGTCAACGGGTGCGACCGCTGCTGATGGTGCGCCAGGCGTTGGTCCTGCTGCTGACCCCGGCCCTGGTCGAAGAGACCCTGTTCCGGGCGGCCCTGCTGCCCCACCCGCTCGAAGGGCTGAGCGGATGGGACAGCGTTGCCTGGGGAGCCCTGAGCGTGGGGCTGTTCGTGGCCTGGCATCCGCTGGCCGGCCGGCTCTGGTACCGCCAGGGGAGGCGCCTGTTCGACGACGGCCGCTTCCTGCTGCTGGCCAGTCTGCTGGGGGTGGTCTGCGTGATCGCTTACCTCGCCACCGGTTCGATCTGGCCGCCGGTGCTGATCCACTGGCTCGTGGTGCTGATCTGGCTGGAGCTGCTGGGCGGCCGCTCGCGGCTTGGCCAGGCGGGTCAGGGATAGGCGTTGGGGACGAAGAACTGCTCGTTCATCGGGGGCCGCTGATAGTCACCGCCGCTCTTGCGGGGGGGCAGTTCGATGGCGGCCGGCGTCATGTCCTCGTAAGGGACCTTGCTGAGCAGGTGGCGGATGCAGTTGAGCCTGGCCCGGCGCTTGTCATTGGCCTCCACCGTGAACCAGGGGGCCTCCGGGATGTTGGTGTGGGCGAACATTTCATCCTTGGCCCGGGAGAACTCCACCCAGCGGTCGCGGGATTCCAGATCCATCGGGCTGAGCTTCCAGCGTCGGGCGGGATCCTCGAGACGGGAGCGGAAACGGATCTCCTGCTCATCGTCGCTGACGGAAAACCAGTACTTGATCAGAGTGATGCCGCTGCGCACGAGCATGCGCTCGAATTCCGGGCAGGACAGCATGAACTCATCCACCTGCTCCGGCGCGCAGAAGCCCATCACCTTCTCAACACCGGCCCGGTTGTACCAGCTGCGGTCGAACAGCACGATCTCCCCGGCCGAAGGGAAGTTCTCGACATAGCGCTGGAAGTACCACTGGGACTTCTGCTGGTCGGAGGGGGTGCCCAGGGCCACCACGTTGCAGCCGCGGGGGTTCAGGGGCTCGGTGATCCGTTTGATGGTGCCGCCTTTGCCGGCGGCGTCACGGCCTTCAAACAGCAGGATCATGCGGTAGCCCACATGTTTCACCCAGTACTGCATCTTGACCAGCTCCACCTGCAGCCGGGCCAGTTCCTTCTCGTAGAACTTCCGATCCAGCTTGGTGGGGCGACCTTCTGGATGGCAGGCGAGGTCGTCGAAGAGGGGAGAGGGGTGGTACAGATCCGACTCACTGATACCGCCGGATCGGTGGCCGTTCGCCGCCTTCTTGCCTGACTTGTCCTTGCTGCTCAGCTCCTTGGATTTGGCTGCCGACTTGTCGGATTTGACCTTGGAACCACTTTTGTCTTTCTTACCCATGCCACGGCGGAAGGTGAGCTGTTGACGGAATAGCCCATCCAGGGCCAGTTGACGGCAACAATGGTCACCCTGGGACAAACACGCCACGCAAAGGCAGCTTGCTCAGGAACGGCGGCCGGCATCACCGAAGCCGGCCGGCGTCGCTGCCGCAGCTTCAGTTGGGACCATCGGAGGTCTGGACCCACTGGGCGATCAACTGCTCCTGGCGCACCAGCCGATAGCGGCTTGTCTCGCAGGGATGACGCCGGTATTGGTCCTTGAGGCTTTCCAGCCTGGAGATCAGGGAGTGGTAAACGGGATGATTTTTATGCATGACCTCGACCGTGATGCATCAATGTCTTAACAGAAATTAACCTTTGGGCGCTCAGGCGGCGAAACGGAATCCAGGCGCCCACTGGGCGATCAACTGCTCCTGACGGACAACGCGGTAGCGGTTGATTTCGTTGGGAAGCTGGCAGTACTGCTCGTTGAGGGAGCGGAGCTGCTGCAGCAGCGCGTTCAGAACGGGATGGTCAGCGTTCATGGCTGGTGTCGATCTGTTGCCAAAACCTTAACTGAATCGGAAGGGGTGCAGCACCTGCGCGGCGTTCGGGTCAGCGAACCCCCATGCCGATGCCGCCGGCAGGAATGTCCCCGTTTGGGGGGCGCGCCACGGCCGGCCATGAACGACAGTGGAAGGATCTCTGCGGGGCCTGCCCCGAAGGATGGCCGATGATCGCCCGATCGCTTCCAGCGTCCCTGCCGAAGGCCACGATCCCGAAGGTCACCATCGGTGAACTGGAGGCCAACTATTCGATGTACTGCAAGGCCCTGCGCCTGCTCGTCCGTGAAGGACGAACACTCAAGAAGATTCAGCGAACGGTCTGTTGGCACCGCCTTGAGCAGCTGCATCAGTGCCTTCCGAGCCAGTACAAGGATCCTGACTACCTGTTTCTGCTGTTGCGCCGCGAAACCAACCGAAAAGCGGCGGGTCTCCCCTGCCCCACCTGAACCGACCAGGGGGTTCCGGTAGCAACCGTCACAACAGTCAGCCCCATGGGCCTTCACCATGCCTGGGCGGACATTGCTTCTAGGGTTCCGATCCACCACGGCTGGCTCTGCCGGCCATGGGATGGATGCCTGGTCCGAGAGAAGCACATTCATGGTTTTGTCGGGCCCATGCCCCCAAAGCAGTGAATGGCACGGAGGGACAAAAGCCCGGGAGACCGCCCTATTCCCACCGTGCCCAGAGGACTGAATGAACGAACCGTCCAGCGGCAGCACTGCTGATGCGGCCGACGCCTTTGCGCGGGGTGGTCACCCCGCCGGCAGCGAAGGGGCCCGGGCCCTGGAGAAAGAAGCTGCCCTGCCCCTGACGGGCTGGCAACAGGAAGTCGACCAGGGACTTCGCTATGGCCTGGAGGCGGCGAGCAGCATCGTCGATCGGCGCATCTCCACCTTCTCCCGCGGCGAACTGCCCCACTACGCGGGCATCAACACCTTCATGAAGGCCCCGTACCTGGAGGATGTGAACCGGGTCGGGGAGTTTGACGTGGCGGTGGTGGGCGTGCCCCACGACAGCGGCACCACCTACCGCCCCGGCACCCGATTCGGCCCCCAGGGCATCCGGCGCATTTCCGCCCTTTACACCCCCTACAACTACGAAATGGGGGTCGACCTGCGCGAGCAGATCACCCTCTGCGACGTGGGTGACATCTTCACCATCCCCGCCAACAACGAAAAGAGCTTCGACCAGATCTCCAAGGGCATCGCCCACGTGTTCGCCAGCGGCGCCTTCCCGATCATTTTGGGCGGCGACCACTCGATCGGCTTCCCCACCGTTCGGGGCGTCTGCCGCCACCTCGGCGACAAGAAAGTCGGCATCATCCACTTCGATCGCCACGTCGATACCCAGGAGACCGACCTCGACGAACGCATGCACACCACCCCGTGGTTCCATGCGACCAACATGGCCAACGCCCCGGCCGAGAACCTGGTGCAACTGGGCATCGGCGGCTGGCAGGTGCCGCGCGAAGGGGTGAAGGTCTGCCGCGAGCGGGGCACCAACGTGCTCACCGTCACCGACATCTGCGACATGGGCCTGGAGGCGGCGGCCAAGTTCGCCATCGAACGGGCCACCGACGGCACCGACTGCGTCTACATCTCCTTCGACATCGACTGCATCGATGCCGGTTTCGTGCCGGGCACCGGCTGGCCAGAGCCGGGGGGGCTGCTGCCGCGTGAAGCCCTCAAGCTCCTGGAGCTGATCGTGCGCAACGTTCCGGTCTGCGGCCTCGAGGTGGTGGAGGTCTCCCCCCCCTACGACGTCAGCGACATGACCTCCCTGATGGCCACCCGGGTCATCTGCGACACCATGGCCCACCTCGTGGTGAGCGGCCAGCTGCCCCGCAAGTCAGCCCCTGCCTGGCTTCACAGCGACTGCAACATGCAGGTCGACCGCGCCTGGAGATAGGGGGGTGCACGAAGTCGACATGACCCGCTGCCTGCTCCTCTCCATGCACGAATGGAAGCAGCAGCACGCCCCCCGGGAGCCCCGGGTGGATCGGGTCCACCTTGAGGTGGGCAGCTTCACCTGCGTCGAACCCGACCAGCTGGTGGTCACCTGGTCGGATGCGGTGAAGGGCTCCTGGCTCGACGGCTCCGAACTGGTGATCGAGTCGGTGCCCCTGGTGGGGCGCTGCGTCCGTTGTCAGGCCACCTACAGCCCCGATCCGGCTGACGGCTTCCGCTCCCCCTGCTGTCAGCACCCGATGGAGGAGATCGTCAGCGGCCGCGAGCTGCGGATCCGCTCCGTCGCCTACGGCTTCGAGACCGCCACCACACCGCCCACCGCACCCTGCCCCACCCCCGCCTGCTGATCCGCCATGCACATGCCCCTCGAAGACACCCTCGGCCTCAACCTGCTGGCAGCCAACCAGCACCGGGCCGACCACAACCGCGAGCACTTCGACGCCTGGAACCTGCTGTGCCTCAACGTGATGAGCAGCCCCGGCGCCGGCAAGACCTCCCTGCTGGAGCGCAGCCTGGCCGCCCTCGCCGGACGCTGGGCCATGGCCGTGCTCGAAGGCGACATGACCACCCTGCTCGACGCCGAGCGGCTGGAGGCCGTCGGGATCCCGGTGGTGCCGATCACCACCGGTCGGGCCTGCCACCTCGATGCCGCCATGGTGAGCGGTGGGCTGAAGCTTTTGCAGCAGCGGCTGGACCCTTCGGATCTGGATCTGCTCTGGGTGGAGAACGTGGGCAACCTGGTCTGCCCCGCCGAGTTCGCCATCGGTGAGCACCGCAAGGTGGCGCTCCTGAGCGTCACCGAGGGGGACGACAAGCCGCTCAAGTACCCGGTCATGTTCCGGGAAGCCGACTGCGTGCTGATCACCAAGGTGGATCTGCTGCCCCACCTGCCGGTGGATGTGGAGCGGATCGAAGCCCACATCCGCCAGGTCAATCCCCGCTGCGCCGTGTTCCGCCTCTCCGCCACCAGCGGCGAAGGCTTCGACGCCTGGCACGACTGGCTCGCCACCCAGCTCAACAGCCTGCCAACCACCCCCGCCCTGATCCCCGCCTGATGAGCCACCAGCATCCAGCCTCCGACCCGACCGCAGCTCTGCAGGCCGACCTGCGGGCCAAAGGCGTCCGTTACGCCCTGGCGAGCTTCGTCGATCTGCACGGGGTGAGCAAGGCCAAGGCCGTGCCCCTGGAGCACCTGGCCCAGATGATGGCCGGTTCCGAACTGTTCACCGGGGCGGCCCTCGACGGGGTGCCCCAGGAGGTGAGCGACGACGAGGTGGCCGCCGTCCCCGATCCGGCCAGTGTCACGGTGCTGCCCTGGCAGCGGGAGGTGGCCTGGTTCGCCAGTGACCTGCACCTGCACGGCCAGCCCTTTGACGCCTGCAGCCGCCACATTCTCAGCCGGGTGCGCCAGGAGGCCGCCGCCATGGGCTTCCGCTTCAACCTCGGCATCGAGACCGAGTTTTTCGTGCTCAAGAAAGGCGCGGCGGGCGGCTGGGTGCCCTACAGCGATCGCGACACCCTCGACAAACCCGCCTACGACGTACGCGGCCTGCTCGACAACCTGCCCTGGCTGGACGAGCTGGTGCAGGCCATGAACGATCTGGGCTGGGGGGTCTATTCCTTCGATCACGAAGATGGTCCTGGCCAGTTCGAAACCGACTTCGATTACGCCGAAGTCCTCACCATGGCCGACCGGCTGACCTTCTTCAAGCTGATGGCGAAGGAGATCGCCCATCGCCACGGGTTGCTGGCCACCTTCATGCCCAAGCCCTTCGGCGATCGCACCGGCAGCGGCGCCCACTTCAACATGTCCATGGCGGATGCGCAGACGGGTGCCAACCTGTTCGCCACCCCCGACGCCACCCCGGGAAAGGTCACCCGGCTGGCCGAGCACTTCATCGCCGGCGTTCTCCGCCACGCACCCGCCATCTGCGCGGTGATCGCTCCGACGGTGAACAGTTACAAGCGCTTGGTGGCGCAGGGAAGCATGTCGGGATTCACCTGGGCTCCGGTCTTCGTGTGCTACGGCAACAACAATCGCACCAACATGCTGCGCATTCCCTCACCGGGCGGACGGGTGGAGTGCCGGGCCGCTGACATCTCCTGCAACCCCTATCTTGGCGCCGCCTTGATGCTCGCGGCCGGTCTGGAAGGGATCCGCGAAGAACTCGATCCCGGCGCGCCCAATCTGGTCAATGCCTACACACTGAGCGCAGCAGAGCGGGCCGAACGGGGCCTGACGATGCTGCCGCGAACCCTCGGCGAAGCCGTCGATGCTTTCTCCCAGGATCCACTTGCCAAAAGCGTATTCGGTGATGCCATGTTCAAGGCCTTTATCACCTACAAAAGAGAAGAATGGGAGTCCTACCACTCTGCGGTTTCCGAATGGGAGCAGCAGCGTTATCTGGAGTTCTTCTGACCCCCTCTGCAAAGGCGCTTCAACCATCACCAACCCCGCGGACACCATCGTTCGCGGTGATTGCCCAAAGCACCGAACTCAGCTCTGAGCCCCATCTTCAGACGCCACCCTTTCCCCGAATCTCCTGATGTTGAAACCCTCCTTCTTTCGTCGTCAACGCCGGGCGATTTCCCTCGTCCTGATGGCCACCCTCGGGGGAGGGTTGCTGGCCGGTTGCCAGCAACCCGCGAGCCAGGAGGCACCCGTCAAGATCGGCTACAGCGCCTGGCCAGGCTGGTTCCCATGGAAAGTCACTGAGGTCAAGGACCTGTTCAAGGCGCAAGGTGTGGCGGCCTCGATGCAGTGGTTCGACGGCTACCTCGACTCCATCAATGCCCTCAACGCCGGCCAGCTTGACTGCAACAGCCAGACGTTGAACGACACCATCAGTTCCGTGGCTGGCGGTGCGGATCTGCAGGTTGTGCTGCAGAACGATTTCTCCACGGGCAATGACCAGATCATCGCTGCAGCGGAAATCACCTCCATCCCTGGTCTGAAAGGTAAGAAGGTGGCCGCCGAGGAAGGCACCGTCGACCACTTCCTGCTGCTGAAGGTGCTCAAGGAGGCGGGGCTCTCCGCCAAGGACATCACCTTCGTCCCCCTGGAAACCGGCGCCGCTGCGGCGGCCTTTGCCGCCGGCAAGGTTGATGCGGCGGGTGTCTATGCCCCCTTCACCACCCAGGCCCTGAAGCGTCCAGGCAGCCGGGCCCTGGCCACCTCCAAGGACCATCCGGGAGCGATCAGCGATCTGCTCGTCTGCCGCACCGACTTCGTCGCCAAGAATCCGGAGAAGGTCCAGAAGATCGTCAACGCCTGGTTCGCCACCCTCAAGACCATCAAGGACGATCCCGCCGGCACCCTGCCGATCCTGGTGGAGCGCTCCGGTGTCAGTGAGGCGGAGTTCAAGGAGTACAACGCCGGCACCACCATCCAGACGCTCGCGGAAAACCGCAGCAACTTCAAACAGGGCACCACGATGCTGTCGTTGCCCTATGCCGCCGAGCAGATCAGCGCCTTCCTGGTGGAAACGGGCCTGGCCAAGACCAAGCCTGATCTGACCAACCTGCTGAATTCCCAGTTCGTCGACAACGCACCTTGACCGCCATGGTCCGGTCTCCTGCCCTGCGCCGCTTCCTCCATCACCCCTGGGTCCTCGGGGTTCTCGGCATCCTCATGGTCTTTGTGGTGTGGTTTCTGACCACCTCCAGCGGCATGGTCGACAAGCTCTTCCTGCCCGGGCCCGGGGCGGTGTGGCAGGCGGGGACCGACCAGTTTCAGCAGGGGATTCTGGTCAAAGACGCCATCGCCAGCATCCAGAGGGTCTTCCTGGGATTCGTGATCTCCGCCGGGCTGGCCTTGCCGATCGGCATTGCCATGGGCACGAACCTAACCATCTGCTATCTCCTTGAGCCGCTGATGGGGTTGATCCGGTACATGCCGGCCCCGGCCTTCATTCCCCTGTTGATCATCTACTTCGGCCTGGAAGAGCTGCCCAAGGTGATGCTCATCTTCATCGGCACCTTTTTCTTCAACACGCTGATGATCATGGATGCTGTGAAGTTCGTTCCCTCCGAATTGGTGGAAACGGCACTCACCCTCGGAGGCCGTGGTCTGCCGATCCTCACCAGGGTGGTGGCCCCGTTCATTGCCCCCCAGGTGCTCGACACCTACCGGATCAACATGGCGTCGGCCTGGAATCTCGTGATCGTTGCTGAACTGGTGGCGGCCAACGAGGGCCTGGGCAAACGCATCAGCCTGGCCCAGAGATTCCTGCGCACCGATGAAATCTTCGTCGGCCTGATCGTGATCGGCCTGATCGGCCTGATCATCGATCTCGGCTTCCGGTTCCTGATGCGTCGGGCCTGTTCCTGGGCCAACTGAACCCCATGCATCTCCAGGTTTCCAACGTTTCCAAGAGCTTCGGTGAGGGGCGTGATCGCAAGCTTGTACTCGAGGACATCAGCTTCGAGCTGGTGTCCGGCCAGTTCATGGCCTTGGTGGGAAGCTCGGGGTCAGGCAAATCCACCGTGATGCGGCTGATCGCCGGCCTGGAGCGGCCCAGTGCGGGCACCATCCACCTGGATGGTGAGCAGGTGCGGCGCCCCGGCTCCGACCGGGGCATGGTGTTCCAGAAGTACAGCCTCTACCCCTGGCTCACGGCGGCCCAGAACGTCGCCTTCGGCCTGTCCCTGCAGGGCAGGGGCAAGGCGGAGATCCGGGAGCGGACCGCCTACTTCCTCGACGTGGTCGGCCTGGCGGATGCGGCCCGGCTGCTGCCGCGGGAACTCTCCGGGGGCATGCAGCAGCGGGTGGCGATCGCCCGGGCCCTGGCCACCGAGCCGAAGGTGCTGCTGCTGGATGAGCCCTTCGGGGCGCTGGATCTGCAGATCAGGGAGTCGATGCAGGAATTCCTCCACGACCTCTGGAAGACCACGGGACTCACGGCCCTGCTGATCACCCACGACATCGAGGAGGCGCTGCTGCTCGCCGGCACCGTCCACATCATGGCGCCGCGGCCCGGCCGGATCGTGCACACCGTGTCCGTGCAGCTGGACCGCTCCGATCTGCGCCACCTGCGCGTGTCCCAACCCTTCCTGGAACTGCGTGAGGAGCTGGCGGGACGCCTGCGCAGCCTGGACGGCTCCCTGCTCTGAGCGCCCCTTGATGTCGTCTGCTGCCACAACCAGTTTCCTGCCACCGGAGCTCTACCGCTCCGAAGCCGTCGCCGCCCTCGAGCGGGAGCGCTACGCGTCGCGCTTCTGGCATCCCGTCGCCACCGTCTCCGATCTTCCCCAGGGCCATGTCCGGGCGGTGGAGCTGCTGGGCCTGCCGGTGCTGCTGAGCCATGGCCGTGACGGCGTCGTTCGGGCGTTCCATAACCGTTGCCCCCACCGGGCCGTGGCCTTCCGGGAGCCTGCCGACGGGACCGTGGCCTGCCGCAGGCTGGTGTGTCCGTACCACGGCTGGACCTACGACCTGGGCGGTGCGCTGCTGGCGGCCGCCCGGGAGGCGGAGTTCATCGAACCGTTCGATCGCGAAGCCTGGCCGCTGGAGACCCTCGGCTGCCGGCTGCGGGCCTCCCTGATCTGGGTGGCCTTCGGGGCCGATCCGATCCCCCTCGACGACCAGCTCGATCTGCCGCTACGGGAAGCGGCGCCGGACCTCGCACGGCCCCTGGTTTCCCTGGCGTTCCATAGGCAGATCCTGGCCTGCAACTGGAAGATCGCCCACGACAACACCCTCGACGACTATCACGTCGCCATTGCCCATCCCACCACCCTGCACCGGATGCAGGGGCCAGTGCGCCACTACAGCCATCGCTTCGGCACCTGGGCCAACGTGCTGGCCACCCCCTGGCTGGAAGGGGACACAGAATTTCTCACCTTCGGCCTGCCGCCCTGGAACCACCTGCTGCTGTGGCCCGACGGACGGCTGGCCCTGATCCAGTTTCTGCCCAACCGTCTCGACAGCTGCACCATGCAGGTGTGGCTGCTGGGCCCGCAGGAGCGCCAAGGCGAAGGCGAGGCCCTGATGGCGGAGATGGTGCAGTTTCTCGCCGAGGACCGCGCGCTGGTGGAGTCCGCCCAGCGCGGCTACGGGGAGGGGTTTCGCACCGGGCCTCCGCATCGGTTGGAGGCCCGGATCCTGCACCAGCAGGCGATCTATGCGGCGTTGCTGGAGCCCTGGTACGCGTCGGGGCGGATGCCCAGATAGGCGGCTTCCTTGAACAGGGCCCGCTTGGCCTCCGCGTCCTGACGTTGCTCGGCGATGGCGTAGCGGGCGCGCAGGGAAGCGACCAGGGTGGCCTGGCGGGGATCGGACCCTTCGTTGGAATGGCTGGCCGACGCTGTGGCGGCCGGGGCGTCGATCACGTTCATCACGACGTAACTCTGTTCACGTTGAACACATCTTATCGCTGTTTCCGGCTAATGGCTGCCTACGCAACCACTGGGCCATCGCCGTGTTGATTGTCAGCAGATCGGCCACCGGCTGGTCGGTGAAGGGCAGGGTGGGCATGTAGCCATCCGGTCCGAACTCGGGCGTGAAGCTGGGCGGCGGCGCACCGCGCTGGAGCGCCCTCTCGGTGAACAGCTGCCAGCAGGCCCGATGGGCCGCCAGCGCCTCCGCATGCTCGGGGGCGAAGGGATGGGACACCTGGGGACCCTGGGCGTGGCCCACCCGGGCATGGATGTGGTCGACCCGGTCGGCCATCAACCGCACCGGCTCCAGATCCGGGGTCATGAGTCGCTCGGCCACGACGCACCAGTGGCTCAGGTCGGCCGTGAGCCGCAGCCCCGGCACGGCCTGCAGCAGCGGCGCGATCGTCCAGGGCATCCCCAGGCAGCGGGACCGGTGGGTTTCGAAGCTCACCGGCAGGCCCGTGGCCTCCGCCAGCGCCTGCGCCTCGGCCAGGAAGGTCCGCTGCCGCTCCAGGGGCCAGGCGTCACTGCCGGTGAGCACGGTCACCCGGTGCGGGTTGAGCCCGACGCAGCCGTGGAGCAGCTCACCCAGCTCCGCCAGGTGGTGCTCCGGCGTACACCCCAGCTCCGGCACGTAGCCGCCACCGGTGACCACCTCCAGCACCAGGGGCCTGCCGCAGGCCAGCAGACGGGCGGGGCTGTCTGCATCGGCCACCAGGCAGGGATGGCGGATGCTCAGCTCCAGGCCATCGAAGCCCCCACGCTCGGCCGTCTCCAGGGCCAGGGTCAGGGAGCCTTGGAATCCCCAAAGCGAGAAGAACAGAAGGGGCGTCACCGGACCTGCCTGGGGCGCCTTCCACTCTTCCCTGCCGCAGGGCGAGGACGGGTAACCGGATGAACCGGACGCCACACCCGGAGCAAATGTTCAGAGCGAACGGTGACGGGTCGACCGCGAGCAGGAAAATGGACTCTGGCCTTCTCTGTCCGCAGGCCAGTGGCCCACTTTGTGACCGTTTCACCCTCCTCCGCGCCTGCGGCGACCGGCCCGGGCGCCGCTTTGCCGTTGCTGTCAGGCCCCCTGCTGCAGCGTCTCAACGAACGCCGCGATGGGCCCGGCTGGCGGCGGCTGGCCTTCCACCTCTCGGTGCTGGGGCTGGGGGCTCTGCTGTGGGGATGGCCCATGCCGCCGGCCCTTCCCACCGCCGCCCTCTGGGCCCTGCGGCTGGTGGGTCTGCTGCTGCTGGGCTGGGGTCTGACCTTCGGCTTCTGCGCCATGCACGAGTGCGGTCACCGCACCGCCTTCGCCAGCAAGGGCGCCAACGACACCGTGGCCTGGTGGGCCGGTGTACTGAGTTTCTACAACGCTGATTTCTACCGCCGCTACCACCAGTGGCACCATCGCTTCACCCACCAGCCGGGCCTCGATCCCGAGCTGGAGCAAGCCCCCCCCGGCAGCCTGGGTGGTTACCTGCTGGAGCTCAGCGGACTGCCCTGGTGGATCGGCAAGATCCAGGGCCACGCCGCCGGCCTGCGGGGTGACTTCGGCGGCAGGCCCTACATCCCCGCCGAAGCTGCAGCGGCCGTCACCCGCTCGATCCGGCTTCAGTTCGCCGTCTACGCCGTGCTGCTGGCCGCCTCCCTCTGGCAGGCGAACGGCGCCCTGTTCTGGTTCTGGCTGCTGCCCCTCGCCGTCGGACAGCCCCTGCTGCGGTTCGTGCTGATGGCCGAGCACGGCGGCTGCAGCACCGGCACCGACGGCCTCAGCAACACCCGCACCACCCTCACCCTGGGGCCCCTGCGCTGGCTGATGTGGGAGATGCCCTTCCACGTCGAGCACCACCTCTACCCTTCGCTTCCCTTTCACGCCCTGGCCGAGGCCCACGGCCATCTGGCCCCCCATGAAGTGCACCTCGATCCGGGTTATCTGGCCGTGCATCGCACCTTCGTAAGCGACCCCGCCCGGCTCGCCCTCCCCTGAGTCCCGATCCCTTGCCACCCACCCCCGCTGCCCCGCGCCGCTTCGCGCTCGGGGACTTCCCCCTCGCCGGCGGGGGAGAGATTCCAGCCGCCTGGCTCGACTACCGGGTCTACGGAACCCTGGCCGAAGACCGCTCCAACCTGGTGCTTTACCCCAGCTCCTATGGCGCCTGGCCCGAGGACATCGACTGGGTGGTGGGTCCGATCCTCGATCCGGAGCGCTGGTGCGTGGTGCTGGTGAGCCAGTTCGGCAACGGCCGCTCCAGCAGCCCCAGCAGCGGTGATCCAGGGCTGGCAGGCGGCCGCTGGCCCGTCGATCACCGCGACAACGTGGCCGCCCAGCGACGGCTGCTGGAGGAGGTGTTCGCGGTGACCACGCCCGCCCTGATCTATGGCTGGTCCATGGGCGCCCAGCAGGCCTACCACTGGGCGGTGCTGGAGCCGGAGCGGACCCAGCGGATCTGCTGTGTCTGCGGCACGGCCCGCACCACCCCCCACAACCGGGTGTTCCTGCTCAGCCTCCGCCAGGCCCTCACCGCCGATCCCAGCTGGGATGGGCGCCGCTTCCGGGGCGTTCCCGAACAGGGGTTGCGCACCTTCGCCCTGATCTACGCCAGCTGGGCCGCCAGCCAGCCCTTCTATCGCCGCGGCGCCCATCGCCAGCTGGGCTACGCCAGCGTGGAGGCCTACGTGGAGCAGGCCTGGCTGCCGGCCTACCGCCGCCACGACCCCCACGACCTGCTGGCGATGCTGGACGTCTGGCTGGCGAACGACGTGGCCACCGCAGCGGGCTTCGCCTCAGGGGACGCCGACGCCGATCTGGCCGCAGCCCTGGGCCGGATCCGGGCCCGCACCACCGTGATCGCCGGCCGCCACGACCTCTACTTCACCCCCGACGACTGCGGCGCCGAGGCCGCCCTGATCGGCGGTGCCCACTTTGAGGTCCTGGAGTCCGATCTGGGCCATCGGGCTGGCAATCCCCGCGACGCCTTGGCCGAGCAGCGCCAGCTGCGGGCCGCCATCGACCGCCTCTGCGCCGACTGACGGCTCTGCACCGACTGACAGCTTCCGCCCCCACGCACCCTTCCCTCTCTCCACCCCCGATGACCGATCTGGCCCGCTTCGCCGCCACCCATGGCATCCGGCACTTTCTCTTTTCGTTCTGCGATCTGTTCGGGGTGCAGCGGGCCAAGCTGGTGCCGGCGGCCGCGGCGGCCGAACTGGCCCGCTCCGGAGCCGGTTTCGCCGGTTTCGCCGCCTGGCTCGACATGACCCCGGCCGACCCGGACGTGCTGGCGATCCCCGATCCCACCAGCCTGATGGTGCTGCCCTGGCAGAAGGAGGTGGCCTGGGTGGCCACCGATCTGCTGGTGGAAGGCGTGGCGCTGGAGCAGTCCCCTCGGCGGGTGCTGCAGCGGCAGATTGCCCGGGCCGCTGCCCTGGGCCTGCAGTTCCGCAGTGGCGTGGAGGCGGAGTTCTTCCTGATGGACCCGGAGCGGGACGCGATCGCCGATGGCCTCGATCGGCAGTCGAAGCCCTGCTACGACCAGCTGGCCCTGATGCGGCACTACCCGCTGATCAGTGAGCTGCTCGAGGGGATGGAGAGCCTCGGCTGGGGGCCTTACCAGGCCGACCACGAGGACGCCAACGGCCAGTTCGAGCTCAACTGGACCTATGCCGAATCGCTGCTGACCGCCGACCGCCATGCCTTCTTCCGCGTGATGGCGGCCGCCCTGGCGGAACGCCATGGGGTGCGGGTGAGCTTCCAACCCAAGCCAATTGCGGCCCTCACCGGCAACGGCGCCCACCTGCATGCCTCCCTCTGGGACGAAGCGGGGCACAACGTGTTCCACGACCCGGCGGGGGAGAAGGGCCTGTCGGACCTCGCCTACCGGTTTCTCGCCGGCCTGCTGGCGCACGCCCCTGCCCTGTGCGCCCTCACCAATCCGGTGGCCGGCAGCTACCGACGCCTGGCCCGCTCCGTCACCAGCTCCGGGGCCACCTGGTCCCCCTCGTGGATCAGCTACGGCGGCAACAACCGCACCCACATGGTGCGCATCCCCGACGACCAGCGGATCGAACTGCGCCTCGGCGACGGCGCCGCCAACCCCTACCTGCTCCAGGCCGCCGTGCTGGCGGCGGGGCTCGACGGCATCGAACGGCAGCTCGACCCCGGCCCCCGCAGTGATCGGAACACCTATGTGCAGGCGCCGGAGGGTGCGGCCTCCCTGCCCACCTGCCACGCCGATGCCCTGGAGGCCTTCCGGCACGACGCACCGCTGCGGGACTCCCTGGGGGAGGCGTTCTGCACGGCCTACGAAGCCCTGGTGGCCCAGCGCAGCGAGGGCTGAGCCGGCCAGGGGTCCGACCTCTCCGGGGCCGTGGAAGATCAGCAGAACTGCCTATAGCCAGGACGCTCCAGAAGGGAGAGAGTGACGGCATCAACCAGGAGGCTCCAGCGATGGAAGAGACACCACCCGGTCAGATGTCAGGAGTTCGTTGACGGCAGGCACCTGCTCCAACAGTCTTGTTCCTACAACGGTTTCCCGTTCTCTTGCAGTTCACCCGACGCATCGTTCAGGTGCCCACGGGTTCATGGAAACCGGTTCCTGGATGCCCCGGCCCCAGGTGCCACCCTCGGCTGCTCCGACTCCGAAAACCACCCCCCCGGGGACCCCACGGATCCCCAGCACAGCTGACCTCTTTTCGATGGCGCGTTCATAACGAAACGGGCATCCTCGGCCCCATTCGTTATCACCCATCCGCGGTCCCCAAGGACCTGATCGTCAGCCCCTCTGATCGTCCAGACACCCATCGACATCAGACCCATCAACACACGACAGGAACGGTCTCCGTTCCATCCCAAGCCCGGCTCTCCTGGAAGCCGGGCTTTTTTATGGGCTCTGCAGACCTCAAGGGGACGCCGCGGCCGGGGCCAGGGGAAACCACCTAGGTTTGCTTAACAATTGGTCAGGGTCGATGACGCGCTTGCCCTGGGCCGTGTTGCTGCTGACGGTGCTGGGGGCCCGCTACCTGAACTGGCGCCTCAGCGCAAGCCTCAACCTGGCCACCCCCCTGTCCACCGCGCTGAGCCTGCTGACGCTGTCAGCGGAAATGGTGCTGCTGGCCGGCTTCTTTCTGCAGCTCTGGTTCACCCTGTTGCCCGAACGGCCCGCGCCTCCGGCAGGCCCGATCCCGATCCCAGCCCCGGCGGTCGATGTGCTGGTGCCCAGCTGTGGGGAACCGGCCGATCTGGTGGAACGCTGCCTGCGCGGCTGCCTGGCGATGGATTACCCGGCCCTGACGGTCTGGCTGCTGGACGACGCTGGGCGGCCGGAGCTGGCGGCGCTCTGTGAGCGCCTCGGCTGCCGCTATCTCGCCCGGGAGGACCACCCCCATGCCAAGGCCGGCAACCTCAACCACGGCCTGCGCCACTGCCAGGGCGATCTGGTGGCGGTGTTCGATGCCGATGTCGTGCCGCTGCGACCCTTCCTGAGCCGCACGGTCGGCCTGTTCAGCGATCCGTCGGTGGGGTTCGTGCAGACCCCCCAGAGCTACATGAACGCCGATCCGGTGATGCGCAACCTGCGTCTGGAGCGCTGGCTGCTGCCGGATGAGGAGAGCTTCTACCGCTGGATCCAGCCCACCCGCCAGAACCTCAATGCGGTGGTCTGCGCCGGCACCTCCTTTGTGATGCGGCGCGAGGCTCTTGATCGGGTGGGGGGCTTCGAAACGGCCACCCCTTCGGAGGATCTCGCCACCGGCATCCGGATCACCGCCGGGGGTTATCGCAACCACTACCTCTCTGAGAAGCTCAGTGCCGGCCTGGCCCCGTTCACCGCCGCGGCCATGGCCCGGCAGCGCTGCCGCTGGGGCAGTGGCTCGCTGCAGACCCTGCGCACGGGCGCCGACCCGTTGCGGATCCCCGGGCTCAGCCCGCTGCAACGGCTGGCCTACAGCGAGGGCATCCTGCACTGGTTCAGTTTTCCGGCCCAGCTGGTGCTGCTCTGCACGCCGCTCAGCCTGGGCCTGTTGGGGATCGCCCCGATCCTCATCGCCGGGGAAGCGCTCGTCACCGTTGCCCTGCCGTTCTTCCTCTGCCAGTTGCTGCTCACCCGCTGGCTGAGCGGCCACGCCCGCGCGGCGATCCTGCCGGAGCTCTACCGCTGGATCTTCCTGCTGCCGATCTGCGCCGCGGTGGTGTCCACGGCCCTGGGGCGGCCGCGCCGGTTCCGGGTCACCCCCAAGGCGGTGAACGGCCAGGGGCCCGCCGGCCCCGACGCGGGCCTGCTCCTGCCGTTGCTGGTGTTGCTCGGCCTGCAACTGCTGGCCCTGGGGAACCTGGCGTCGGGTCGGCAGCCACTGCTGGCCGGCCAGGGGGCGGCGCTGCCGGTCTCGGCCGCCACGCTCGGGGTGCTGCTGGGCTGGAGCCTGCTCAACGGTCTGCTGCTGCTGCTGGCGATCCGGAGCTGCTGGGATCGTCCCCGGAGTGATGGGGTGCCCTGGTTTGCCCTGACCCTGCCGGTCCGGCTGCACCACCAGGGGGGGATCGTGGCGGGACGGCTGCAAGCCATCAGCGCCACGGGCGCCGAACTCAGCCTGGAGAGCAAAGACGCTGCCCGCGCCCTGGAGGCCAGCGCCGCCCTCAGCGTGGAGGGCCTGCTGCCGGGCCAGACACTGCCGTTGGTGCCGATGGCCCAGCGCGGGGCTGCCGTCGGCGGAAGCTGGGGACCGCTCACGCCCCTGCAGCGGGATCAGCTTGAGGCGCTGCTCTACCGCCGCGAGGAGCTCTGGCCCACCCTGCGGGCCCCCTTCGAGCTGCGCACGCTGCCGTTGGTGCTTCTGCGAGCCCTGCAGCCGATCGGGCCGGAAAGCTGGTTCCGCCGCAGCCTCATTGCCCAGCGTCCACCGCTTGAGGTGCTGCCGCTCCCCAGGCATGCAGCCCCTCCAGCACGGGCAGCAGTGCCTGACCACGCTCGGTGAGTCCGTACTCCACCCGGGGGGGCACCTCGCTGAAAACGCGACGGCACACCACGGCATCCGCCTCCAGCTCCCGCAGCTGGGCCGTCAGCACCTTGTGGCTCACCCCCACGAGCGACCGCTGCAGGGCAGAGAAGCGGCGCACACCGCCGCTGAGCTCACGCAAGATCATCGGCTTCCAGCGTCCGCGCATCACCCGCAGGGCCAGTTCCGCCGGACAGACCTGCGGATCACCGCTGCTGTCGAGATCGTCGAGAAAGGTCGTCACGGGTGGGAGTTACCAGCGGGTGACCCAGGCACCAATCGGTGCGTTCTTGTCAGGCACGGTGGGCGTCGGCCAGAGTCGCTTCATGAACTTATCAATCCTGCCCGTCCCAGGGCCTTCCCACTCCTCCCTGCCGGTCTCCACACGATGAGCGATCTGTTCACCCCCCTGACGCTGGGGCCCCTGGAGCTGCCCAACCGGGTGCTGATGGCTCCCCTCACCCGCTCCCGTGCCGAACCTGGCCACGTCCCGGGCCCACTGATGGCCACCTATTACCAACAACGGGCCAGCGCCGGCCTGCTGATTGCCGAGGCCACGATGGTGATGGAGGGAAACTCCGCCTTCTGGCATGAACCCGGCATCCATTCCCCGGCCCAGGTGGAGGGTTGGCGGCTCACCACCGAAGCGGTGCACGCCGCCGGTGGGCGGATCGTGCTGCAGATCTGGCACGGCGGTCGGGCCTGCCACCCCCTGCTCAACGACGGCCGTCAGCCGGTGGCACCGAGCCCGATCGCCATCACCGGCGACGAGGTGCACACCCCCGAGGGGAAACAGCCCTACGTCGTGCCTCGGGAGCTGGCCGATGAGGAACTGCCGACGATCGTGGCCGGCTTCCGGCTGGCCGCCCGCAACGCCACCGCCGCCGGCTTCGACGGGGTGGAAGTGCATGGCGCCAATGGCTATCTGCTCGATGCGTTTCTGCGGGATGGCAGCAACCGACGCAGCGGTCCCTACGGCGGGCCGATCGCCAACCGGGCCCGGCTGCTGCTGGAGGTGCTGGAGGCCGTGCAGACCGAGTCTCCCCTGGTGGGCCTGCGGATCTCTCCGCTGAACGGGTACAACGCCATGGTGGACAGCGACCCGATCGGACTGTCCAGCTGGCTGGCGGAGCGGCTGAATGGAACCGGGCTGGACTACCTGCACATGATGCGGGGAGACTTCCTCGGCCAACAGCACGGCGACGTGCTCACCCCGATCCGGGCAGGCTTCAGCGGGGTCCTGGTGGGGAACATGGGCTACACGGCGGAGGAGGCGAACGCCGCCATATCCGCCGGCCAGCTCGACGCGGTGGCCTTCGGCAACGCCTTCCTGGCCAACCCCGACCTGCCCGAACGGTTCCGCCGCGGCGCCCCCCTGCAGGATCCCGATCCGGCCACCTTCTACACGGCCGGTCCAGCCGGCTACACCGACTACCCCTTCCTGGAGCCCGCCTGAGATGGCCCCCGATCTTCTTGTGCTGAGCGCCAGCAACGGTGAAAACCTGGCGCTCTCTGAACGCTTTGCCGCCGCGGCCCGTGCCCGCGGCATGGGGGCCGAGGTGCTCGACCTCACCACCCTCTCCCTGCCGCTCTACAACCCCCGCACCCACGCCGAATCCGGCCTTCCCGCCGCGGTGGGCCAGCTCAGCGAGAGCCTCGGGGGCTCCCCCCGCTGGGTGATCTGCGCCCCCGAATACAACGGCTCGCTGCCCCCGGTGCTTACCAGCGCCATCGCCTGGCTCTCGGTCCAGGGGGACGGGTTCCGCACCCTGTTCAACGGCCGGCCGATCGCGATCGCCACCCATTCCGGCGGTCCAGGCATCGAGGTGCTGGCCGTGCTGCGCATCCAGCTGGCCCACCTCGGGGCCCACGTGGTCGGTCGCCAGCTCTCCTGCAGCCGCCAGAACCCCGCCAAGGACAGCAGCATCGACGACATCGTGCACCGCCTCCAGCGGATGGACCTGATCCAACCCTGACGACCCCCACCCCATGACCCTCGTCTTCCGACCTGCCGGTGAGCGGTTCCACAGCCAGCTCGACTGGCTCGACAGCTGGCACAGCTTCTCCTTCTCCCACCACCACCATCCGGCCTGGATGGGGTTCGGGCCGCTGCGGGTGATCAACGACGACACCATTGCCGCCGGCCGGGGCTTCGGCCTGCATCCGCACCGGGACATGGAGATCGTCACGGTGATGGTGGAGGGCCAGCTCAACCATCGCGACTCCATGGGCCACAGCGAGGTGCTCCGGGCCGGTGAGGTGCAGGCGATGAGCGCCGGCACCGGCGTGGTCCACAGCGAAATGAACCAGGGTGACCATCCCTGCCGGCTGCTGCAGATCTGGATCGAACCCAGCCATGAGGGCCATGCCCCCGCCTATCGGCAGGAGCCGTTCCAGGTTGGCCAGGGCTGGACGCCGTTGCTGGATCCGGACCAACGGCAGGGCGCCCTGGCCATCCATCGGCCGGTGCGCCTCTGGCGGGCGCAGCCGGCTGCGGGGGATCGCCTGGAGCTGGCCATCGCCCCTGGCGCCAGCGGCTGGCTTCAGCTGATCGATGGCCAGGGGTCGGCCTTCGGCCGGCCCCTGCAACGGGGCGACGGCCTGGGCTTCCCGGCGGCCCCAGCCGACAGCTTTGAGGCCGGCACCGGAGGGGCTGATCTGCTGCTGTTTGAGCTGCGCTGAGCGGAGCTGGCTGGCAGCCGTGATGCACAACCTCGCTCCGGATCCAGGATGGGGGCAACAGCCGGACGTCATGGCCCGATTTCTGCTCCTCTTTCGGCCCCGGCTGCCCATGCCGCCACCCGATCTGATCGGTCGACTCGATCCCCTGATCCAGCGGTTCCACGCCGATGTGGAGCATCGCTCCCCCGCCCACCTCAGCGCCATGGTGCGGGGGGAGCACGAGACGCTGCGGCTGCAGCTGATCGCCGATGTGCAGGCCAAGGCGGATGGTCCCGTGCTGGAGCTGGTGCTGATGAGTCGGGAGGCCATGGGGGCCGGTGCGCCCCACACCAAGCAATTGTTCGAGACACTGGTGGCGATCGCGGCCCAGGTCATGCCGGACCTTGATCTGGTGTTTCGATCCGACCGGGACGGCGCCCTGCCCGACCGCAACTGAGAGAATGGCCGCGATGCAGACCCTCCTGACGACCCCGGCCGCCCTGGCGGAACTCCAGCCACCGCGCGGCTATCGCGTCCTGGCCTGGCTCGGACTGATGGCCAACCTGCTGGTCCTGCCACTGGGCCTGTCGGCCATCCTGCTCACCAGCCTCTGGAGAACGGCCAACATCGTCGTCTACACCAGCGCCGTGCTGCCCGCGGTGGCCCTTGGGGTGGTGGCCTGCGTCGCGTTGCTGAAATGGCGGCTGTGGGGCCAGGTGCTGGCGATCGTGGCGCTGTCGCTGGATCTGGCGATCGAGATGGCCTACGGCATCGTGCGGATGACCCTGGTGGGCGAGGAGCGCCTCCTGCTGGCCGTGGCAGGTCCCCTGGCCTGGGGCCTCACCCTGGCGGCGCTGGTGTTCTGGTGCCGGCCGGCGATCCGCTCGTACCTGAGCTGAGGGTTCGGCACGGGCCGCTGGGCAACCTGCCGTTCTGTATCAACGGCACCACCGATGGCCCCCGGCACAAGGATTGGATACCCCTCAGCCAAATCCAAGCTTCTCCGATGCCCAGTCCCCAACGCTTCGCCGCCCTGCAGGAGATTCACAGTCGCCTTCCGGTGGTGACGCCCCCCATCGAGTCCCTCGATGATCTCTGGGCCAGCGACGTGTTCAGCCTGGCCAAGATGAAGGCGGCGCTGCCCAAGGACATCTTCAAGTCGGTGCAGCGCACGATCCGGGAAAGCGGCAAGCTCGACGTCTCGGTGGCCAACGTGGTGGCCCAGGCGATGAAGGAATGGGCCACCGGCCGCGGGGCCCTGTACTACGCCCACGTCTTCTACCCGCTCACGAACGCCACCGCCGAGAAGCACGACGGTTTCATCTCGGTTCAGGGCGATGGCTCGGTGATCACCGAATTCACCGGCAAGGTGCTGGTGCAGGGCGAGCCCGACGGCTCCTCCTTCCCGAGCGGCGGCATCCGCACCACCTTCGAGGCGCGCGGCTACACCGCCTGGGACATCACCAGCCCGGCCTTCCTGATGGAGACCCCCAACGGTCTCACCCTCTGCATTCCCACCGTCTTCATCTCCTGGACCGGCGAGGCCCTCGACAAGAAGACCCCCCTGCTGCGCTCCAACGCCGCGATGAACAAGCAGGCCCAGCGCCTGCTTCGGTTGCTCGGGGAAACCGATGTGGCCCCGGTCAACTCCAGCTGCGGCGCCGAGCAGGAGTACTTCCTGATCGACAGCGCCTACGTCCCCCTGCGTCCCGACCTGCTGCTGGCCGGACGCACCCTGTTCGGCAAGCCCTCCGCCAAGGGCCAGCAGTTTGACGACCACTACTTCGGCGCCATCCCCCAGCGGGTGCAGGTGTTCATGCAGGACGTGGAACGCCAGATGTACAAGCTGGGGATCCCCGCCAAGACGCGCCACAACGAAGTCGCCCCTGGCCAGTTCGAGATCGCCCCGTTCTTCGAGGCGGCGAACGTGGCCACCGACCACCAGCAGCTCACGATGACCATCCTCAAGAGCACGGCGCGGCGCCACGGGATGAACTGCCTGCTGCATGAGAAACCCTTCGAGGGCATCAACGGCTCCGGCAAGCACGTCAACTGGTCGGTGGGCAACCCCACCCAGGGCAACCTGCTGGATCCGGGCAGCACCCCCCACGAGAACATGCAGTTCCTGCTGTTCTGCGGTGCCGTCATCCGCGGCGTTCACAAGTTCGGACCCCTGATGCGCGCGGTGGTGGCCACCGCCGGCAACGATCACCGCCTCGGTGCCAACGAAGCACCACCGGCGATCATCTCCGTCTACCTGGGCAGCCAGCTCGAAGATGTCTTCCGCCAGATCAAGGAAGGCGACGTGACAGGCTCCACCAATGCCGGCGTCATGCAGCTGGGCGTCGACACCCTGCCGGAATTCCCCAAGGACCCCGGCGACCGCAACCGCACCTCCCCGTTCGCCTTCACCGGCAACCGCTTCGAGTTCCGGGCCGTTGGCTCAAACCAGTCGGTGGCGGGGCCCCTGGTGACCATGAACACGATCCTGGCCGACTCACTCGCCTACGTGAGCGACCAGCTTGAGCAGAAGATGGCCGCAGGCGAAAGCCTGCCGGGTGCAGCCTTCTCCGTGCTCAAGCAGATCATGACCGACCACGGCAACGTGGTGTTCGGCGGCGACGGCTACTCCAGCGAGTGGCACCGGATGGCCGTGGAGGAGCGGGGCCTCGAGAACCTGCCCACCACCGCCGATTCCCTGCCGGTTCTGCAACGTCCTGAAATCCGCGACCTCTTCGCCAGCCAGGGCGTCCTCAGCCCCCTGGAACTGGAAAGCCGCTTTGAGGTCTATGCCGAGCAGTACGTGCTGGCCATCGACGTGGAGGCCAAGCTGGCCGTGCAGATCGCCCAGACCCAGATCTATCCGGCCGCCATGCGCTATCTGGGTGAGCTGGCCAGTTCCCTGCAGCTGCAGACGGCGATGGGCCTCCAGGTGTCCCCGGAAACCCAGCACAAGGTCGCGTCCCTGAGCGCCAAGCTGATGGAACTCAGCAGTGCGCTGGAAAGTGCCATCACCCAGGCTCCCCACGGCACCATCGCGCACATGCGCTATTCCGCCGACACCCTGATGCCCCTGATGCACCAGCTGCGGGAAGCGGTCGATGGCCTTGAGGCCCTGGTCGACGACAACCTCTGGCCCCTGCCCTCCTACCAGGAGATGCTGTTCATCCGCTGAGCCCCCCAGGCCTCGACAGCGGGAGGGCCTTTCGGGGCCCTCTTTTTTTGGGCTCCCGACGCCAGGGACCTCACGTTCTGCACGCTTGGTTCCCTTCGGCACAGTCGAGCCGTGGCCGGTGGTGCTGGAGTCGATGGATGAGCCTTCCTGCCGACCAGCTCCCCGCCGCCGACGGATCCCCCGAGCTCCGGGATCTGGAAGATCACTACGGCTCCTACTGCCGGGCCATGGGGATGCTGGTGCGGGAAGGCAAGAGCCTCAAGACCGTGCAGCGAACCGTGTGCTGGCAGCAGCTGGCCCGCCTGCACGACAGTCGTCCGGCCCGCTACCAGGAGCCTGATGCGCTTTACCTGAAACTGTGCCGGGAGGGCGGCTACGGCGGGGCTGCGGCGGCCAGGCGTTGAGGCCCAAAGGGCGCCGCCGGGGACTCTTTCGTGGATTCGGTCACATCGGCCACTGACAGGCACCCCTGGAGAGAACGATGACGGGTGTTCCTTGCTTTTGACGCGATCCATGGACGCACCTACGGCCTTCGCCGCGGTCGCACTTGCCGCCGTCTCCTGGGATGGCGCTCTGACCATGGCGGGCACACGGGCCCTTCGCCACGCCCTTGATTACCGCGCCCCCTTCAAGGGTCGCAGTGACAAGGACATGATCACCCTGATGGACACCCTGCTTCAGGGCCTGCGGGCCAAGGGGGCAATCGGGCTGATGGAGGAAGCGGCCTCGGTGCTCGATGACCGCCAGCGCCACACGGCCTATGCCGTGGCAGCGGAGATCATGCGCTCCGACGGCCCGCTGCAGGATCAGGAGCAGAAGATCCTCGCCGACCTGGCCACCACCCTGCGCCTGGATCCGGAGGAAACCTGCAAGGTTCTGGAGGTGATGGACGTCCTCCATGCCAGCATCCTGGAGCCTGCCGTGAGCGCATGAGTTCCGCCCCCGCCGGCCTTCGCATCGCCGTGGTGGGGGCGGGCAGCTCCGGCCTGCTGCTCTCCTTGATGCTGCAGCGGCAGGGCCACCAGGTCAGCCTGTTCGAGCGCTCCCCACGGCTGCGCACCGAGGGCTGCGGGATCCTCCTGGTGAAGAGCGGCGTCGAGGCGGTGGCGGCGGCCGCCATCCCAGGTCTGCTCGACGATCTGCTGGCCGGCGGCCATCCGGTGCAGCGGTTCGTCTTCCGCAACCTGAGGGGCGATCTGATCGAAGCCAGCCCGGCCGAACGGGAGGCCGGCGAGCTGCCGTCGCTGCTGATTCACCGCCGCGCCATCCTGGACGCCCTCTGGCGCCATTTCGATCCCGCTGGCTTCCAGGGCGGTCGCTCCCTCGTCAGCTGGAGCCAGACCACCGAGGGCGTGGAAGCGAGGTTCACCGACGGCCCTCCGTGGACAGGCGATCTGCTGATCGGGGCCGACGGGATCTTCTCCAAAGTGGCCGCCCTGCTGCGCCCGGACCGGCGCCTGCAGTACCTCGGCGATCGGGTCTGGCGAGGGGTGGTGAGGGACGAGACCTTCTGCGCCGGCGGGGACTTCTTCGTCTATGCCCGCGGCCGGGGCATCTACGCCAACTTCTTCGACCTGGGCCCCGATGGGGAAGGCCAAGGGCGCACCCATTGGGGCTTCTTCCAGGAGGAGGAGCTCCCCGACGACCGCGGCACCCGGCAAAGGCTGCTGGAGGAGGGGGTACCCGCTGCGGCCCTGGCCAAACTGCCCGCCGATGCCGCCGCCATCATCAGCGCCACGGCCCCGGAAGGGGTGGTCGCCAACTGGTCGTTCGACATTGACCCCCTGCCGGCGTTCGTTGCCGGGCGAGTGGCCCTGATCGGCGACGCCGCCCATGCCATGAGCTCCTCCCAGGCGCGGGGAATGACGGCGGGACTGGAGGATGCGGTGGCCCTGGCCGCCTGGCTGATGCCTGGCTCCTCCGCCACCCCCGAGCAGGCCCTGCAGGGTTACCAGCAGGAGAGGCTGCCGGTGGTGCACCGGTACCAGGAGCGCAGTCGCCAGGTCAGCCACCGCACGGGCCGCCGACGTCCCCCCAGCCGCGACAGCACAGGTGCCCATCCGCCTGAGCAACACCGAAAGATGTTGTGAAGGTGACAGTTCCGATCTGGCACAGGGGGCAGAATGCCATTCCTGTATACGAGGCAAGACGTGGCGATCTCCTTACCTCAGACCCGTCAGCGCAGCAGTTCCCACTCCTGCCGCACCTACCGCCTGGTGGATCAGCAGGGTGAACCCCATCCCATCCTCGACGACCTCTACGAATCGCTGGATGCGGCCTGGAGCGAGGCACTCCACTGGTGGCAGGAGGAATTCGGCCCCGTCCAGGGACCAGTGGGCATTGGCGTGGAAGTGAGCACTGTGAGCGGCGAATGGCGCACCCTGCGCTACCCGGGCACCTGAGGGTCTCACCCCACCGTCACACCTTTCCAGAACGCCACGCGACCCCGGATGTTGCTGGCGGCCTCCTTCGGTTCCGGGTAGTACCAGACGGCATTGGGGTTCTCCTTGCCATCCACCACCAGGTCGTAGTAGTGGGCTTCCCCCTTCCAGCCACAGATGGATCTGTGGCTGGAAGGTCGGATGCAGCCAGCATCCAGCGACTCCGCAGGGAAATAGGCGTTGCCGTCCACCTTCACTATGTCGTCGCTGCTGGCGATCACCGTTCCATTCCAGCTGGCCTGCATCGCTGACGCCATCGAAGTGGTTGCATTCTGGCGCCCTCCGCCCGGGTTACCAGTCGTTGGGCTGGTAGATCCGCAGGGTGCCCACACCCACCGGGCTGGCCACAGGGCCCGGGCCGGCCGGGCTGGCTGTCACCTGGAAGAGGTAGGTGTCGGCCTGGATGGGGTTGAACCAGGGCCGCAGCGACACGGTGACGGTCGCCCCGGGGGGAACGGGCTCGGGGAAGCGGAGGGTGAAGCGCCTGGCGGCAGGTTCGAAGCTGGTCTGCACAGGGATCTGACGCCCCTCACGCCGGGGGACCCCCAGGAAGGCCCGGGTCCGCTCGACGGCGAAGGGAAACTGCCAGTCGGCACCCCGGGTCTGCTGGATGGTCAGGCCGCCGAGGGAGGCACCCGCCAGCGCATCGAGGCTGAGGGTGAAGAAGTACTCCGCCGGGGATTGGCCGACGTTGGTGGTGTAGCTGGTGAGGGTCACCTTCCAGGGGGCCCGCACGAACTGGGTGCGGCCTCCGACCTCCAGGGCCAAGGCGCCGGGCACCGAGCCGGCCATCAGCAGGGGGAGCGCCGCCAGCGGCAGGATGGCAGCCCTTCCCCCCGGGGACCTGGGCCGTGAAGGACGGGCCATGGCCACCTCCAGCAACGACTCCAACGCTAGAGGGACGCTCCTGCAGAGGGGTGTGCACCGGCCAGGAAAGGAGAGGGATCCTGGTCGCGGCGATGCCGCACCGGAATCGGCTCCCCCTGGGCGGTGGCGTCGGCAGGATCCAGGCCGGCCGTGGCCTCCAGGGAGCGGCGCAGCAGGCGGGCGGCATGCAACGGCATGTCCCGCGGCACGCTGATGCGATCGCGCAAGTAGCGCAGCCCCCTGGCTGATCCGGCCGGTGGCGGGCACTCCCGGCCCGTGATCAGGAGGGTGAGCGCGCAGCGCAACGGCCGGTCCAGCCCTTCCCGGCCGAGGGGATTGCGCGCCAGCAGGGTGTCCCGGTGCCGCAGCACCCTGGCCAGGGCCACCCCGGCCGCATCGGCCGGTTCGATCTGGCTGGTTTCGGGATCGGAGCCGGGCGGGGCCACCAGCGGCCAGGGGCCGGCATCGATGCGCTGCGCCAGCACCGTCTGCTGCGGCGTGCCACTGGCGTAACAGCCCCCCATCTGGGGGGGCAGGTCGTGGGCGTGGGTGTGGAAGTCGCTCTGGGTGCCCAGATAGGTGGAGCGCTGCTCGAGGGCGTGGAACCAGCGATCAATGGCGGGGTACTGCTCCCTCAGCAGGTAACCCTTGTAAAACGCCAGGCTGGCGTTCATGCGCTCCAGGTAGGGCACGAAGATCAGATCCACCGTGCCCAGGTCCCCCAGCAGAAACGGTCCGGGGTTGGCGCTGAGGGCACTGGCGAAGCGTTCCGCAAAACGATCGAAGCCCTGCTGGCCCCGCGCCTCCTCCTGGGCGCCCCGGCTCGGGACACAGAGCCACTGGCACCAGGCCCGGAACAACTGACGCTCCAACTGACGCAAGGGAAGCACCTCCCGAGCGTTCATCCCCTGCCCCAAGGGGCCGAAGGTCGTCTCCAGGGCCTCAAGGATGCGGTCGCTTTCGGTGATCAGCCGGCCGTCCAGCTCGAGGGCCGGCAGCATGCCCCCCCGCACCAGATCGGTGTACCAGGGTTCCTTCTCGCCGTAGCAGAACATCGTCACCTTGCGGGTCCGATACGGAACCCGCCGCTCCTCCAGCCACAGCCAGACCTTCTGGCAGTACGGACACCAGGCGTGATGGTCCCTGTAGAGCGTCACCCGGACCTCCTCTTCCGGACGACCGAACGGACGCCACAGGGACTGGGGGTTGGTGGGCCCTGTGGCCGGATCACGAAAGACTGGGGTGGCGAGGGTGGGCGCCGCCTCCACGGCCAGTTGCGCCCAGTCCAGTGGCTCAATCGGCACGGAGGCGGAGCCGGCCATGGCGGGGACATACGGGGACTGCAGCCTAGGCATCCCCCCTGGTCAGAACCCGCAGGCGGCCCTCGCACCACCAAGGACGACGAACCTAAAGTTTGGGGACCCACGCTCCCCAGCAACACCCCATGTTCGACGCCTTCACCAAGCTCGTCGCCCAGGCCGACGCCCGCGGCGAATTCCTCAGCCCCGGCCAGATCGATGCCCTGGGAGCCATGGTGGTCGAGAGCAACAAGCGGATGGACACCGTCAACCGCATCACCTCCAACGCCTCCAAGATCGTCACCAACGCGGCCCGCGATCTGTTCGACCAGCAGCCCGCCCTGATCGCCCCCGGCGGCAATGCCTACACCCATCGCCGCATGGCCGCCTGCCTGCGCGACATGGAGATCGTTCTTCGCTACATCACCTACGCGATTTTCACCGGTGATGCCTCGGTCCTCGAGGACCGTTGCCTCAATGGTCTGCGTGAGACCTACCTGGCCCTCGGCGTCCCCGGCGCTTCCGTGGCCGAAGGCATCCGCAAGATGAAGGACGCCGCCATCGGCATCGCCAGCGATCGCAACGGCATCACCCAGGGCGACTGCGCCGCCCTGATGTCGGAAGTGGGCACCTACTTCGATCGCGCCGCCGCTGCGGTCTCCTGAGTCCGGCCGCTCGCGTTCAGCACAACTCTTGGCCGGGAGTCTCTCCCGGCTTTTTTGTGACCGTTTGCTCGTCGGAGCGGGTGTTTGTGGTTGTTGCTACACATGGTTGGTCTCCATAAGCAGAGGGTGAAAGGCGGCCACTGAGCAAGGGTTCCCTCTTCTCCAATGCACAGTTCACCTTCCGGTGAGGCTTGGTCCGTAGCAAGGACCTTTGATCGCTTCCGCCAGACGTTTCTGGAACGCCTCCAGGATCCACAGCTGCGTCGCCTCGCCTTTTTTCTGCTCGCGCTTGGGGCCGGCCTGCTGCCGTTGATGGCCGGAGCCGCCAACGCCGCCCTGGCCCTGGCACCCACCGATGGGGCCGACACCCTGCTGATGCTGGTGGGCTCGGCCATGGTCCTGCTGATGACCCCAGGCCTGGCCTTCTTCTACGGCGGTTTCACCCGTTCCAAGAACGTGTTGAACTGCATGATGATGAGCTTCTTCCTGATGGGCCTCATCGGGGTTCTCTGGGTGGTGATCGGCTACAGCCTGGCCTTCGACACCGGCTTCGGCAGCCCCTTCATCGGTGGCCTTGGATCCATGTTTCTGCATGGCGTCGGGGGTGAACTGGGCGACCAGCCCCTGGCCGCTGGTTTCCCGATCAGCGCCACGTCGTTTGCCCTGTTCCAGGGGATGTTCGCGATCATCACTCCAGCCCTGATTTCCGGGGCGTTGGTGGAGCGCGTCAGCTTCAAGGCCTGGTTCTGGTTCTGCCTGATCTGGAGCCTGCTGATCTATTCCCCCATGGCCAAGATGGTCTGGGGTGGTGGATTCATCGGACCCTTCGGTGCGATCGGAGCCATCGATTTCGCCGGTGGCACCGTGGTCCACATCGCTTCCGGTGTGGCCGCCCTGGTGGCCGCCGCCATCATCGGCCCCCGCACCACCTGGCCAAACAGCAAACGACCGCCCCACAACGTTCCCTTCATCCTGCTGGGCGCCGGCCTGCTGTGGTTCGGCTGGTTCGGGTTCAACGGGGCCAGCATGTTCGCCTCCAAAACGGCGGGCTATCCCTTTCTCACCACCACCACCTCGGCTTCAGCCGCCATGCTGACCTGGTGCCTGATTGAGTGGTTCAAGGACGGCAAGCCCACGGCTGTGGGTGCCTCCACCGGGGCCGTCGCCGGCCTGGTGGGCATCACCCCGGCAGCGGGCTTTGTCTACATGGAGCAATCCATCCTGATCGGTATCCTCACGGCTGCGGCCTGTTTCATCGCCGTGCGGGTAAAAGCCACCATCCAGTTCGACGATTCACTCGACACGTTCATGCTGCATGGTGTGGGAGGCACGGTGGGCGCCCTGCTCACAGGGATCCTCGCTTCCAAGGCTCTGGTGCCGGGAGATTATTTCCCCCTTTCCGCCAAGATCCTGGAGGAATCAGGCAATTTCGGCCTCTTCATCGCCCAGCTCAAAGCTGTTATCCTCACTTACGGATTTGTCGCTCTGGGCACGGCTGTTATTCTCTGGATTCTCGGTGCGTTGATGCCCCTGCGCGTCAGCACTGAAGAGGAAGAGCGCGGACTCGACTTCGTGCTTCACGGGGAAGAGGCGTACGATCCAATGACCAACTGACGACCAAACCTTCCATGAAAATGATCACGGCCATGGTCCGCCCCTCCAAGGTGGATGCCATCAAGACAGCCCTCGTCGCCCTGGACATCATCGGCATGACGGTCACCGATTCCCGAGGATTCGGTCGCCAGAAAGGCCAGGTGGAGCGCTACCGAGGCACGGAGTTCACCGTCGAGTTTCTGCCCAAAGCCAGAATCGAGATCGTGGTCCCTAGCGCGAAACTGGACGCGGCCATCGCCGCCATCACCGAGGCGGCCCACACCGGTGAGATCGGCGACGGCAAGCTCTTCGTCACCCCCGTGGAATCGGTGATCCGGATCCGCACCGGAGAGTCCGGCGAAGCCACGCTCTGATCCCACGATCCCTGCGGTTCAGGAGACCATCACCAGGAGCTGACCACGGCGGTCAGCTCCTTTTTTTGTCCCTCCCTTCCTCCGCACCTGCCGGCCATGACCCAGCCCCGCACCCTGCTGATCAGCGGCGCCAGCCGGGGCATCGGCCGCGCCATCGCCGAGAGGGCTCTGGCCGACGGCCATCGGCTCAGCCTCGGTGTGCGCAATCCCGACGGGCTGCCGGCAGGCCCGCTGCTGGAGGCCGCCCGCCTCAGCCCCGAGCGGGTGCTGCTGCAGGCCTACGACGCCCGCGACCCCGCCCAGGCCAGCCGCTGGGTGGCGGCGACCCTGTCCCAGTTCGGCGGCATCGATGGGCTGATCCACTGCGCCGGGGTGTTCTCCCGGGTGGGCCTGCTGTTCGAGGCCGGCCAGGAAGCGGAGATCGAGGCGCTGTGGCGCGTCAATCTGATGGGACCCTGGTGGCTCAGCCGGGCCGCCTGGCCGGCGCTGGTGGCCAGCGGTGACGGCCGGGTGATCACCCTGGTGTCGATGAGCGGCCAGCGGGTGAAGGGCTCCCTGGCGGCCTATCCCTGCAGCAAGTTCGCCCTGATGGCCCTCTGCCAGTCGATGCGCAACGAGGGCTGGGACGCTGGGATCCGCGTGACGGCGATCTGCCCGGGCTGGGTGAACACGCGCATGGCCTCCGAGGTGACGGCAGTTTCCGCCGACGCCATGACCCAGCCCGAGGATCTGGCCGCCCTCACGGCCCAGTTGCTGCGGCTTCCCGCCAGCGCCGTTCCCTTCGAGCTGAAGATCAACTGCGTGCTGGAGGGCTGAAGGCGGCTCAGATCAGCCGCGATCCGGAGGCCGCCCGGCGCTGGGTGGGGTCGAACACGGCTGCCACGGTGCGGATCAGCCAGCGGCCCGAGGCCGTGACCTCCACCAGGCCCAGGCCGTCGGTCTGGCTCAGCCGCACCAAGCCGTCGTCGGCGAGCAGGGTCAGATCGGCCCATTCGCGGCTGAAGCGCTGCGGATCGATCGCCACCTTGAAATGGCACATCACCTCCCGGATCAGCTCACGCCGCTCCAGCACCTCCGGATCACTGACCACCAGCCCCCGCTCCACCGGCAGCTGGCCGGCGGCGAGGCTGGCCGCGTAGGCCTTCAGATCCCGCTGGTTCTGACTGAACAGCCCGGGGAACTGGCTGATGGCCGTGGGGCCCACCCCCAGCAACTCCAGCTCCCCACCGGTGGTGTAGCCCTGGAAGTTGCGGTGCAGGCGCCCCTCCTGCGCCGCCACGGCCAGGCTGTCGCCGGAGAGGGCGTAGTGATCCATGCCGATGGCGTCGTAACCGCACCCGCCCAGCCGGGAGGCGGCACTCTCCAGCATCTGCAGCCGCTGGCGCTGGGAGGGCAGATCCTCCGGCGCGATCTTGCGCTGCAGGGGCAGCTGCTCAGGCAGGTAGGCGAAGGAGAACAGGGAGACCCGATCGGGGCGCAGGTCCTGCACCAGGGCCAGGGTGGCGTCGAAACGCTCCGGGGTCTGCAGCGGCAGCCCGCAGATCAGATCCACGTTGACGCTGTCGAAGTCCGCCTCCCGCATCCAGGCCATGGCCCGGCGCAGCTGGTCGACCGGCACCACACGGTTCACCGCCTGCTGCACCAGGGGATCGGCATCCTGGATACCGAAGCTGATCCGGGTGAAGCCCAGGCGGCGCAGCTCCATCACATCCTCCCGGCTGAGGGCCTCCGGATTGACCTCGATGGAGGCCTCCAGGTCGTCCGCCAGATCGAAGTGACGCTCGATCAACCGCCAGAGGCTCTCGCGCTCGGGGATCGTCAGGTAGTTGGGGGTGCCCCCGCCCCAGTGCAGCTGGGCGAGGCGCCGCCGCTGGGCGGAGTGGCGCGTGATCAGCTCCAGTTCAGTGGCCAGGGCCTCCAGGTAGGGGCCCACCACCTTGGAACCGGCGCCGGTGGTGACGCGGTTGCAGCCGCAGAACCAGCAGGCGTTGCGGCAGAAGGGCACATGCACGTAGAGCGACAGCGGCTCGTCCGTCCGGCGGGCCAGCTGGCTCTCGAGATCGGCTGCGGTGACGCCCCCGTGAAAGGCCGCAGCCGTGGGGTAGCTCGTGTAGCGGGGCACGGGCCGGTCGTGCTTGAGCAGCAGATCGATCGTGCTGGCGCCGGGCGCTGAAACGGTGGCCGCTGGGGTCATGGTGTTGGGAGGGAGTGTGGCGGGAGAGAGGGGGACGGGCGGGGCGGCTAGGCGGCGAGGTCCCCCAGCTCCGCCAGCAACCGCTGGGTGTCGTGGAAGGCGACCACCGCTTCCTCCAGCAGCTCCTGCTCCTCGTCTTCGCTGAGGTCCATCCGCTCGATGGCGTCATGGAGCACCTGCTTCAGCCTGGGGATGGGGCGCTGGAACTCCCAGAACTGCAGGGGCGGCAGGCCCAGTCCCCTGAGGATGGCGTTGGCCTGTTCGGCCAGTTGCTGGCCACCGGAGAGATCGCCGCCGTAGCGCACGTAGACGTGGGCCATGAACCGATGGGGGGCCTGCTTCGCGAGGCGCTGCAGGTGCTCCAGCCAGATGTCGGCCGCCGCAGAGGCGGGCGTGGCCGGGACAACGGCCAGCCTGGCGATGTCCTCGCGCAGGGCCTGGCTGCGGGCCAGGTCGGCCCAGGGGAAACCTTCGGCTCCCAGGGCGGCGGAGAGCAGGGGGCCCTGGGTCTCGATCAGGTCGTAGGCGGGGGCGAGGGCACGGACCAGGGCCGCCAGCTGGCGGGGGTTGGCCTGACCTGCCAGCAGGGACCGGGAGAAGGACATGCCCTCGGCCTGGTGATGGGCGGCACCGATGCGGCCATGGAGCCGTCGCACCCGGGGTCCGAAGCCCTTGCGCGCGAGCACATCGGCGGGTCCGGCATGGTCGGAGATGGCGCCGGAGATGGCATCAGGGATGGCGGTGGTCATGGGGAACGGTGCCTGGGGGAACGGGCCCGAAAGGGCGCTGATTCATACGCTATAACGGTACTGTTGTTCCATGCTTCTGTGGCAACAATTTCGTTGCAACCCCCCGACACCGCACCCCCACGACGCCATGTCCGCCAGCACCCAGACCTCGACCACCGCGCCCCTGCGCTCCTTCTCCTTTCTGGTGGCTCCGCTGGGGGAGCTCAGCGAGGACGGGCAGCTGCGTGAACTGATCGAGGAACGCCGCCAGCGCAAGGGAGCGGACGTGGAGCTCTGGTACCTGGGGCCGGATCTGGTGGAGGAGCTGCGGCTGGGCCAGGCCTTCAGCCACCCTGCAGGGGCCCGACACGCCGACCCCCACGGGGAGCGCATTGAAGCCATCGTGGCTGGTGACGCGTCCGTGATCACGTGGCTGCAGCTGCGCTTCGGCGGCTGCGCCGGCAGCCTCGCCATCCCGTCAGGCTGGCTCCAGGAGCGGGCCGGGGGGCTGCCGCCCCGGGCGCCGGTGGCCGTCGGTTGTTCGCTTCGGGGAACACCCCCTGGTGTGGTCCCGGGGCCGTGACAGCGGCGCTCAAGGGTGTTTCTGTTGGCTGACGGCCTGATTCCCAGGGCGGAGGCGCCATGAACCCACCCGCATCGACCCGTTCGAGCCACCCCCAGGCCCCTGCCGCCGGTGCCTGATCTCACCCCGGCGGTCGGCGGGGGCTCCGCCACCCCCTTCTGCAACCTGCTGCTGCCCACCGGCGCCCAGGCGCGGGGCCGCACCCTCCCCGGCCGCAAGGTCGTGATCGTGGGCTGCGGCGCCGTGGGCATGGCCTGCGCCGTGGCGATCCTGCATCGGGGCTGCCAGGAGGAACTGGTGCTGGTGGATGTGGCCCAGGATCGGCTGGAGGGGGAGGTGATGGACCTCTGCCATGGCTTGCCGTTCCTGCCCCGCACCGACCTGCGCGCCGGGAGCGTGGAGGCGGAGGGACGCGATGCCGACCTGGTGGTGATCACCGCCGGTGTGGCCCAGCAGCCGGGCCAGTCACGGCGGGAGCTGATCGAGCGCAATGCGTCCCTGTTCCGCAAGCTCGTGCCGCCGATCGCGCTCCACTGCCCCCGGGCGGTGCTGCTGGTGGTGAGCAACCCGGTGGATGTGCTCACCCACATCGCCGGCCAGCTGAGCGGCTTTCCCGCCCATCGGGTGATCGGCTCGGGCACCGTGCTCGATTCGGCCCGCTTCCGTATGGCCATCAGTCGCCGGCTGGGGATTGATCCCCACGACGTCCAGGCCTGCGTGATCGGTGAACACGGCGATTCCGAGGTGCCGCTCTGGAGCCGGGTGACGGTGGCTGGCTCCGGGCTGGTCGATGGCGGCTGGGAAGGCAGTCGCACCCTGGCGGACCCTGAGCTTCAGGAGCTGTTCCACGCCGAAGTGCGCCAGGCCGCCTACGAGATCATCCGGCTCAAGGGCAGCACCTCCTGGGCGATCGGGCTGGCCACCGCCGAGATCGTCGAGGCGGTGCTGCGCAGCAAGGACCAGATGCTCACCGTGAGCAGCCGCAGCCACGGCCACTACGGCCTGCCCGATGTCTGCCTCAGCCTGCCCACGATCGTCAACGACAGCGGCGCCGCCGCCCTGGTGCAGATGGCCCTGACCGAGAAGGAGATGGGGCAGTTGCGCCACAGCGCCGAGGTGCTGCGGGGGATGCTCGACGAGGCGGGGTTCTGACCTAGGTCGCCAGCTCCACCGCCTGGCCCGCCAATCGCGCCACCAGGGCCCGGGCCTGGCGCGGCTCGAAGCCGACCGCCTCGATCGCCTCCTGGAAGCAGCCCACGAACTCGCCCACCAGCTCGGCCGGGTCGATGCCGAGCGCCGTCAGATCGGCGCGTACGGCGTTGAGCATCGTCAGCACGATCGGTACGGCGCGCTCACAGCAGGCCGCGATCGGAGCCGCCACCTCGGGGAACCGGACGGCCAGCCAACGCTCGCCGTAGTCGAGGTGTTCGGCCTCATCGTCCAGCACCGTCTGGAGGATCGGGGCGGCGTAGGCATCGGCCACCGGCTGGTAGCAGCGGTAGGCCGCCACCGCGAAGCTCTCCACGATCAGGCACTGGATCACCAGGGCACTGACCCGATCCCCCGTGCGCACCGCCTCGCGGAACAGGCGATGCAGGGGCGCGAACAGCCGCTGCGCCAGCGGCAGGTCCGGACGGATGCCCAGCTCCCTGCCGCAGCCGGCGAAGTCACGGGCATGGCGCCCCTCCATCGCCGCCAGCCGCATCAGGTCGTCCCTGTCCTCCGGCAGCAGGCCGGCCAGCAGGCGGAAATGGCTGTCCGCCAGGCCCTCTCCAACGATCACCAGGGCATTGATGCGGCTGTAGGCCTCGCAGTAAGTGGCGTTCATACCGTCTCCACCCGCACCATCGGCTGGAAGAACTGGCGCCACAGCAGCCCACCGAAGCGCAGCTTCAGGCCGAGCTTCTGCATCGGGGAGGCCCCTTCGCGGCGGGCGGCGCCCATCTCCTGGAAGCAGGCGACGAGGCGATCGCGCAGGGCGATGAACTGGCCGTTCTCCAGGTCGAACACCCAGGGGAAGGCACGGCGGGCCGTCCGATTGGTCTGGCGCATCACCTCCGCGTCAAAGGCCTCCGGATCCATGCCCAGGATCCGGTAGAAGTCGCCGCGCTCACACACCGTGAGGCTGTGGGTGAGAAACACCGACCAGAGAAAGAAGCGACTCAGCAACTTGCCGCGAAAGCCCTGGCGCAGGCCGGGCCAGCAGCGGATCAGCATGTTGAAGATGTCCCCATGGCGGTTCTCGTCCTGGCACCAGGGTTCGAAGAAATCGAACAGGGGCGCGAAGTTGCTGTCGGGGTGGTCCTTGAGATGGCGGTCAATCAGGATGTAGCGCCAGTAGCCGATCTTTTCCGACAGGAAGACGCTGTAGAGCACCCAGCTCAGGGGGAACCAGGTGATCGGTCGCTTGGTGCTCAGGCTGGGCAGGTCGATTTCGATGCCTTCGGCCACCAGCGCCCGGTTGAGGAAGCCGGCATGGCGGGCCTCATCGCGGGCCATCAGCTGGAACAGCCGCCCCATCTCAGGACGCTGCGCCTGGAACAGCCGGCGGGAGAGCTCCTTGAACAGCAGGAATCCGGAGAACTCCGACACGCAGGAGCGCACCAGGTAGCTCTCGTAGGCCTGCTTCTCCTCGGGGCTGAGATCCCGGAGCCTGTCGAGCGGTGCCTTGCGATCGAAATGCTCCCGGTTGTAGTCGGCCTCCATTTCGGCGAGCATCGCGTCGAAGGCCGGCCGTTGCTGCTCCAGGTCGGTGCGGGCCGCCTTGGCGATCTGGGTCGTGTAGAAGCGTGGCGTCAGCAGGTCCTCGCGCAGGTGCGGGGCGGCCGGCGCGGCCGTGGACGGGGCCGCAGCACCGGGGGAGAGGGTGGCTGTCATCTGGCGGGCGACGTGCTTCACGTCATAACGACAACGTGATACTACGTGATCCGTGTGATGCAGAAGGCTGTTTTCATGATTCTGCATGACTGGCTTGAGACGACAGCGTGGTACCATCTCGACAATCCGAGGTTCTGGAGCGGTCGATGGAATCCCTCGCCGACTATTTCAAGGTGTTCTCCGAACCCAACCGCCTCACCGTGCTTGAAACCCTGCGTCCGGGACCGCTGAATGTCACGGCCGTCGTCGAGAAGACCGGCCTCAGCCAGGCCCTGGTGTCCAAGCATCTCAAGCTGCTCACGATCGCCGGCGTGGTGCGCCGCCGTCCCGAAGGCAGCCTGGTGTTCTATGAAGTGATCGACAAAGGCGTCTTCCAGCTCCTGGTTCAGGCCAGAAAGCTGATGCTCGCCTCCCGCCGCCAGCAACTCGATGCCCTTGCGGCCATCCTCTGACCTCCCGACCGACCTCGACGCCCTCAAACGCGCCCTGGCGGAGGGCCGACGCGACTTCGCCGGCCTGCGGCTGGGGGATCTCGATGGGGTGGCGCTCGATCTGGGCGATTGCGACCTGCACGGTGGCTGCTTCAAGGAAGGGCGCTTCGGCCATGCCCGCCTGGCGGGAGCCAACGTGGAGGGTGCCTGCTTCCAGCAGGCCCTGCTCTGGGGGGCCGACCTCTCGGCCGTGGCGGCCAGCGGTTCCTTCTGGCACGACGCCGACCTCTCGGCGGCGCGGCTGCAGGGGGCCGATTTCGACGGCGCCCTGATGCACCGCTGTTGCCTGCGGGGCGTGCTGGGGGCCCACAGCCGCTGGCGGGCCGCCCGGCTGGTGGAGGCCGACTTCCGGGGGGGGCTCGACCAACGCACCGACCTGGGCGGGGCCGATTTCCAGGGGGCCGATCTCAGCTTCGCCCTGCTGCAGGGGGTCCTGTTGCAGGGCAGTGATCTTCGCGGCGCCTGCCTCTACGGCGCCAACATGGAGGGGGCCGATCTGCGCGACGCCGACCTGAGCGGCTGCGACCTGCGGGACACCGATCTGCGGGACGCCATGCTGGATGGCACCCTGCTCCACGATGCCCTGCTGCCATGACCGACTGCTTCGACCTGATCGTCCTGGGGGCGGGCTCCGGTGGCCTGGCCGCCGCCAAACGGGCGGCCTCCTACGGGGCCTCGGTGGCGATCGTGGAGGGCGACCGGGTGGGGGGCACCTGCGTCATCCGCGGGTGTGTGCCCAAGAAGCTGCTGGTCTACGGCTCCGCCTACCGGCACCTGCTGGCCGATGCGGCCAGCTACGGCTGGCAGCTGGACGGCTTCCGGCCCGACGCCTCGGTGCTGCTCGCCAACGTGCGCCGGGAAGTGGACCGGCTCAATGAGCTCCATATCGGCCTGCTGGAGAAGGCGGGTGTCGAGCTGGTGCGGGGCTGGGGCCGGTTCGCCGATCCCCACCACATCGAGGTGGTTCATGGTTCCAACACCAGCCGACGGCTCAAGGGGGATCGGATCCTGATCGCCGCCGGCGGCCGCCCGCATCGGCCCGTGTTCCCCGGGGCCGAACTGGGCTGGGTGAGCGACGACATGTTCCTGCAGGAGCGCTTCCCCGACCAGGTCGTGGTGGTGGGCGCCGGCTTCATCGCCTGTGAGTTCGCCTGCATCCTGCATGGCCTGGGGGTGGCGGTGACCCTGCTGGTGCGGGGGGATCACCTGCTCCGGGGCTTCGATCGGGAGGCTTCCACGGCCGTGCAGGAGGCCATGGAGGCCGAAGGCATCGAGATCCGCTTCGCCCACAGTCCCGCCGCCATCACCGGCGTGCCCGGAGCCCTGGAGCTCGTCACCCAGAGCGGCGAGGTGCTCCCCTGCGGCGGCGTGCTGCTGGCCACCGGCCGTCGGCCCTTCCTCGACGGGCTGCAGCTGGAGTCGGCCGGCGTGGCGGTGGAAGGCCATCGCATTCCGGTGGATGCCGACCAGACCACCAACGTGCCCCACATCCATGCCGTCGGTGACGTGACCGACCGGATCAACCTGACGCCGGTGGCGGTGGATGAAGGCCGTGCCTTCGCCGACACGGTGTACGGGAACAAGCCCCGCCAGGTGAACCATGACCTGGTGGCCAGTGCCGTGTTCAGCCAGCCGGAACTGGCCGGGGTGGGGCTGAGCGAGGAAGCGGCGATCGAGCGCTTCGGAGCCGACGGCATCCGTGTTCACCGGGCCCGCTTCCGGCCCATGGCCCAGGCCCTGCCGGCCCGGGGCCCCCGGGTGCTGTTGAAACTGATCGTGGACAACGCCACCAACAAGGTGGTGGGGTGCCACATGGTGGGGGAGCACAGCGCTGAGATCATTCAGATGGCGGCGATCGCCATCGGCATGGGGGCCACCAAGGCCGACTTCGACCGCACCATGGCCCTGCACCCCTCCGTGGCTGAGGAGTTCGTCACCATGCCCGGCTGATCGGCCCCACGCTGATCAGAGATCCTCTTCGACGCCTGGCTGGATGGTGCAGTCGGAGAGGGGATAGCTGACGCAGAGCAGGGCGAAGCCCTGGCCGATCTGGTCATCGTCCAGGAAGCTCTGGTCGGACTGATCGACACTGCCGGAGAGGATCTTGCCGGCACAGGTGCTGCAGGCTCCAGCCCGGCAGGAGTACGGCAGATCGATGCCCTGCTCCTCGGCCGCGTCGAGGATGTAGGTGTCGTCAGGGCAGGTGAAGGACTTGCCCCCTTCCAGGCTGATCGTGAAGCTCGCCATGGCGCCGCAGCAGGAATCGCAGGGAATCCTTGGGGAACCTGGGCCTGGGGGGTGTATCGAGGCGTACAGGGTGCGCGAGCGAGGACACGCCGGGCTCAGGCGCCAGGGCCTGTCGGCGGTTCCGTTGGGAAGCCCCAGGCCCGCCGCAGAGCGGGATCGGTGAGCTCCCAGGCATGTTCACTGGCCACGACGGCGGCCCGCACACCACCTCCCTCCACGCCCCGCTGCCGCCGGCAGAGCTCGAGCCGCTGGCGAAAACACAGGCTTTCCTGCAGCAGTGCATCGACCCGCTCAGGCCCACCGGCACTGGCCAGCATGGTGGGCTGGCTCCCACAGAGTTCAAGCGTTTCGATGTGCTGATCGAGCCAGGCGGCCTCGTACTGGAGCATGGCGTCGCTGCAGGCCTCGAGCCGTGCGCCGTAGAGGGCCAGATGCTCTTCAAGCCGGCCCTGGGCCTCACCCCGCTCAGCCGCAGGCAACGGTGTGGAGCGGTCGTGGAGCCGCTGCATGATCTGGCGCAGATAACTCATCGGCGGTGGCCTCGAAAGGGGTCAAACGGCAGCCAGGCCCCGTTCGTTGAACATGCCTTCGAACAGAACCGAACTGAGGTAACGCTCACCGGAATCGGGCAGGACCACCACGATCGTGCGGCCCGCGAAGGCCTCCTCCCTGGCCAGCCGCAGGGCGGCCACGGTGGCGGCACCACAGGAGATGCCGGCCAGGATCCCCTCCTCCTTCATCAGGCGGCGGGCCATCGTCACCGCTTCCTCGTCGCTGACGGCCTCGACCCGATCGACCAGACTGAGATCCAGGTTGGCGGGCACGAAGCCGGCGCCGATGCCCTGGATCTTGTGGGGACCGGGCTTGAGGTCCTCACCGGCGATGGTCTGGCGGATGACGGGACTGTTGAGCGGCTCCACGGCCACCGACACCAGGGGTTGACCGAGGGTGGTCTTGATGTAGCGGCTGACGCCGGTGATGGTGCCGCCCGTGCCGACGCCCGCCACCAGGGCATCCACCACACCGTCGGTGTCCTTCCAGATTTCCGGACCGGTGGTGTCGTGGTGGATGCGGGGATTGGCCGGGTTCATGAACTGCTGCAGCATCACCCAGCGGTCCGGGTCGGACTCCGCCAGCTCCCGGGCCGCGCCGATCGCCCCACCCATGCCGAGCCGACCCTCGGTGAGGACCAGGTTGGCGCCATAGGCGGTGAGCAGCTTGCGGCGCTCGAGGCTCATCGTCTCCGGCATCGTGAGCGTGAGCGGGATGCCCCGGGAGGCGGCCACGAACGCCAGGGCGATGCCTGTGTTGCCGCTGGTGGGTTCGATCAGTTCCTTGCCGGGTCCCAGCAGACCATCCTTCTCGGCCTGCCAGATCATCGCGGCGCCGATGCGGCACTTGACCGAATAGGCCGGGTTGCGGCCCTCGATCTTGGCCAGCACCCTCGCCCCGCATCCCTCCGTGACGCGATGCAACTCCACCAGCGGGGTCTGCCCGATGCTGAGGCTGTTATCGGCGTGGATGGGGCTCATGGCGCTCCCTCTGGATCCGGTCCATGGGCACCTTAGACAGCGTTCGCTCGCAGAAGACTGTCAAGCAGCTGCGGCACGTCGCGCCGGCGACGTCGGCCCATACGATCGGCTCCAGCCATGGAACGTCGCCAGGGGTGAAGACACCGATCCCCGGGATCAATGGGCCCGTTGCCCTGCTGCTGCTGCTGCTCTCCATCGCCGTCGTCACCGTGGCCCTCGACCGGGGCCGCTACTGGTGGCAGTGGTGGCGCACCCGGGCCTCCCGCCGGCAGCAGTGGGAGCGGCTGCTGGCGGAGCAGGGGCCGCCTGCCGCCGGGCGGAAGCTGGAGGACTGGGACCTGGAGATGCGCTTCGGTGAACCGCTGCTGCAGGCCGCCGTCGTGCTGGCCCCTTTGCTGGGGCTGGTGGGCACCGTGCTCGGTCTGATGCAGGTGCTCGCCAGCCTCGGCCCCCAGTTGCTGCTGCCGGCGGGCGCCAACCTGGCGGGGTTCGGCCAGGTGCTGCTGAGCACGGCCATCGGGCTGATCGTCAGCCTGATCGCCGGCACCAGCCTGGTGGCCAACCAATGGCTGCGCCGCAGCCAGTGCCTGCGGCTGCAGCGCCTCGGCCGTAGCTGGGCCGCCCAGCCATGACCTACGCCCTGGCCTCTCTGGTGGGGCTGACGCTTCTGCTGTGCGGATCGGTCGCGGCCCTGGCGGACCTGGCCCGGGACCGCCAGCCGCGGCTGCGCCCCCAGGGCGGGCAGGCCCTCACCGGGGCGCTGTGGATCGTGCAAGCGCCGGAGGATCGCTGGTTCGTCAACGGCGAGCCCGTCTCCCGTGGCCGTCTGCCGGGCCTGCTGGCTTCCCAGCCGGCCAGCACCGAGATCCACTTCCTGCCGGCCGCCACGCTGCCGCTGGGCCAGGTGAGCCGCTCCCTGGCCCAGCTGCGCGCGATCAGTCCCCGGCCGGTGGTGCTGGCCTTGCCGGGCCAGGGACCATGAACGCCGATGCCGATCCCAACCAGCCGTGGGGGGCCCCGCTGGACGCCCTGGCCCTCGGGGCGATGGCGACGGGACTGGCCCTGCTGACCCTGGCGCTGGTCCTGGTTCCCCAGCGGCTGGCCCAGCGGCCGGCGAGCCAGGGGGTCGTCAGCCTGCACCTGGCCGCCGACGGGCAGGTGCGGCTGTGGAACCAGCCGGTCCCCAGCGGGCAGCTGGTCGGCGTGCTGCAACGGCTTGAAGCCGGCCCGGGGCGCCCCACCCTGCGCCTGGTTCCCAACCGTGACGTGCCGTGGGGGGTGGTGCAGCGGCTGATGGGGCAGCTGGGCCGCTCGGACCTGCCCCTGGAACTGCAACTGCCATGAAAGCCAGCCTGTCCTTCCCCCGTTGGCGCCGTCTCCAGTTCCCTTTGCTGGTGGCCCTGGCCCTGAACGGTCTGCTGCTGCTGCCGGCCCTGCGCCCCTCCCAGCGTCCGCTGGCCAGCCGAGTCGCCGTCCCGGCCGACGACACCCCCGAGCTGCTGCGCTTCAGCCGCCAGCAGGCCCGGGAGCCGTCCTTGCCGCTGCTGGCCCTGCCTTCGCTCAGCTCCCTGCCGCCGCCACCGCCGACCGATCTGCCAGCCGAGCCCCGCGCCGGAGCGTCCAGCCGCCGGCAGGGCAACGACGCCCCCAGGGGCCGCTCGAAGGACCGGGTGGCGACCGCCACGGCGGCGGACCGGGGGGCCGCCCAGGACCGTCCCCTCTCCAGGGCCGGCGCGGAAGCAACCACGACCACCACGTTGCTCGCCCTGGCCCTGCAGGCCCGCCCCGTCGAGGCGGCCGAGGCCGCGACCCTGGCGGGTCTGTGGGAACAGGCAACGGCCACGCGGGAGTCTCCGGACGGGATGGTCGTGCCGGCAGACGGCCTGCAATGGCGGCAGTTGCCCCTGGCCAAGGCGCGCGCCGCCGGGCTGCCCTTCCGTGATCCCCTCGCCGTTCTCTCCGGAGGCAAGCTGCTGCTGCTGTGGCCGGAGGGGACAGCGCTCTGGATGCTGACCGCCGCCGGCGAGAGCAAAACGGTCAGTGTGACCCCCTGAACCGGGGCAGGCCTCAACCGACCTGGGCGTCCAGAGCCGCGAGCGCCTGGAACAGGCGCCGCAGGGCCTCCTCCAGATCCGGGGCTTCGAGCATGCCGTAGCTGAGCCGCAGCAGGCCCCGGCCACCCGCCGGCGGCAGGCCGAAGCTGTCGCCCGGCAGGGCCGCCACCCCGTGCCCCAGCACCAGGTGCCGCATCAGGGACTCCCCATCGAGGGCACAGGGAAACCGCAGCAGGCCATAGAAAGCCCCATCCGGGGGACCCAGCAGCGTCACGTCCAGGCCGCCGGCGCGGGCCGACGCCACCGCGGCGAGCAACTGCCGGCGCCGCTGGCCAAGGGCCGCGACATGGGGGCGGCACCAGGAGGGTCCGGCCTCCAGGGCCGCCAGCGCCGCCCGCTGGCTCACCTGGGGCGGGCAGATCAGCACCGTGTCCTGAACCTTGGCCAGGGCCGCCATCAGCTGGCGGGGAACGGCCGCGTAGCCCACCCGCCAGCCCGCCATGCCGTAGGCCTTGGACAGGGAGAACAGGGACACCGTGTGACCGCCGCTGCCGGGCAACCGGCCAGGACTGACATGGGGCACCGACCCATGGACGAAATCGGCATAGGCCTCGTCGCTCACGTGCACGAGCCCATGGCGGTGGCAGAGGCCGTTGATGGCCGCCAGCACCTCCGGCGGCGTCACCAGGCCGCTGGGGTTGTTGGGGGAGATCGTCACGATGGCGCGGCTGCGGGGGGTGATCGCCGCCGCCAGCCGGTCGGGGTCGGGCACCAGCCCCGCCGCCACCGGCACGGGCACGCCACCGGCCAGGCGGATGGCCATGGCGTGGTTGAAATAGAACGGCAACGGCAGCAGCACCTCATCGCCGGGGTCGCAGAGCACCTGGGCGATGGCGTTGAAGGCCATGTTGCTGCCGGCGGTGATCAGCAGGTCGCTGCCCTCCAGATCCAGGCCACGCGCCTCAGTGAGCTCCCTCCGCACGGCCTCCAGCACGGCCGCCTCGCCCTGCACCGGCCCGTAGCGATCGAGCCGCCGATCCGTTTCCGCCAGGGCCAGGGCCACGGCCCGGCCCACCCCCGGCGGTGGCGCCCAGGCCACCATGCCCTGGGCCAGGGAGAGGGCCTGCGGGCGCTGGCGCATCAGGGCGCCCACCTGGGCGATCACCGGATCGGCCACCGCCGCCATCCGTGCTGCCGCCCGGGGGAAGGCGTCGCCCATCTCAGGCCCCCGCCGGCAGCAGCAGTTCCATCACGGCGCCGCCGTCTGGATGGTTGGCGGCCTGGATGCGGCCGCCGTGGGTGACGGCGATCTGCTGAACGATCGCCAGGCCCAGGCCGCTGCCGCCCCGGTCGCTGCGCACCCGGGAGGGATCACCGCGGTAGAAGCGCTCGAACATGTGCTCCAGGTCGTCCTCGCTCAGGCCGGGTCCCTCGTCGCGGAAGGTCAGCAGGCACCACCCCGCCGTCGCTTCGATCTCCACCCGCACCGTGCCCCCGTCCGGGCTGTAGCGCAGGGCATTATCCAGCAGGTTGAGCACGGCCCGGTGCAGCCGCGAGCCATCGCCCATCACGCCCAGGGGGGACTCCGCCGCCAGCTCCAGGCGGATGCAGCGGCGCTCGGCCAGGGGGCGCAGACCCATCCACACCTGTTGCACCAGCTGGGGCAGATCGACACGGCTGTGCAGGCGCACCCCCTCCGGGAGGGTGTTCTCCAGCCGGGACAGTTCCAACAGATCACCGACGAGCCGCTGCAGCCGCAGCAATTCCCGCTGCAGCCGTTCCACCAGCACCGCATTGGCGTCATTGACATGGGCAGACAGGCTGTCCCCCACCAGCAGCAGGGCCGTGAGCGGCGTCTTGAGTTCGTGGGCCACATCGCTCACCCAGCGCTCCTGCTGCTCCAGCTGGGCTTCGAGCGAACGACGGCTCTGGAGCATCACGGCCACCCAGCCGCCATCACCGGGCAGGATGACGACGGCCAGCTGCTGGTCGCCCGGCTCCCAGTCCAGCCGCTGGGGGCGCTCCCGCCGGCGGGCGTTGCGGATCCCCTCGAGCAGCTCGGCGGACTGACACAGGCGTTCAAGCGGTTCCTGGCGGCGTAGACCGGCCCCGGGGACATCCAGCAGCCGTTCGGCCCGCAGGTTGATCAGCTGGATGCGATCGGCCTTGTCGAGGATCAACCAGCCGTCGGGGGCCTCGCCGATCCAGCGCAGCAGCTGGCGCAGCGAAAGCCCGGAGAGGCCCTGTCCGGGGCGGCGGCGGCGGCGCCCCAGCAGCCAACCCAGGGCCAGCCCGAGCAGCCCGGCCAGCAGCACCCCCATTCAGCCGAAGCGGTAGCCGAAGCCCCGGACGGTGATCAGATGCTCGGGTGCCGAAGGATTGGCCTCCAGCTTTTCGCGCAGCCAGCGGATGTGCACGTCGACGGTTTTGCTGTCGCCGAAGTAGTCGTAGCCCCAGACCCGCTCCAGCAGCTTGTCGCGGCTCCAGACGCGGCGCGGGTTCTGCATGAACAGCTCCAGCAGCCGGTATTCCTTGGGTGAAAGATTGACCTCCAGGCCATCGCGGGTGACCCGGCACTCCTCGGGGAAGAGGCTGAGGTTGGCGTGCTGAACCACCTTGGCGGTGACCTCCACGGAGCGGCTGCGGCGCAGCAGGGCCCTGCAGCGGGCCACCAGTTCCCGCAGGCCGAAGGGCTTGACCAGGTAGTCGTCGGCGCCCACCTCCAGACCCAGCACCCGGTCGGTCTCGCTGTCGCGGGCGCTGACCACCAGGATGGGGGTCTGGTTGCCCGCCTGGCGGAGCTGGCGGCAGAGATCCAGGCCCCCCAGGCCCGGAAGCATCAGATCCAGGACCACCAGGGAAAACTCCTCACCCGGCGGGCAGTCCTGAAGGGTGCGCAGCGCCTCCCTGCCGTTGCCACAGGCCGTGACCGAAAACCCCTCAAGGACAAGGACGTCACGGATCGTCTCGCGGATCGTGTCGTCGTCCTCGACGACCAGGAGGGGTGAATGCATGCCGGCATTATCGGCGTCTGCGGGGGGCAGACCCCAGAACTGTCTCAACGGCGTGGGAGATAGCTGACCACAAGGCGGCGTTGGCCGTCCAGCTGCAACCAGCCTTCATCGCGCAGGGCGCCGATCACGCGGGTGACGGTGACCCGGGTGGTGGCCAGGGCGCTGGCCACCTCCTGGTGGGTCAGGCGCAGGTTGAGGCGCAGGCCCGATTCGCAGGGTTGGCCGTAATCGCTGGCCAGGAGTTCAAGAAAGCCACGCACCCGTTCATCAACGCGCTTGAGACCCATCAGGGCCAGCAGGGCCTGGCTCTGATGGATGCGCAGACCGAGGGCCTCGAGCATGGCCACCGCCAGGGCGCCATCCTGGCGGATCTCGCTGCAGCTCAGGCAGAGCAGGTCGGTGTCCACCAGGGTGGTGGCGGCGTAGGCCTCGACACCGTTGAGGGGATCACCGAAGGGTTCGTTGGGGCCGGCCAGCCCGAGCAGCATGTCGTCGCCGTGAATCGTGATGGCACTGAGTTTCACCATGCCGCGAACCACCAGCCAGACGTTGTTCTTCAGCAGCGGCACATTGCTGCCGGCGCTGACATGAACCAGACTTCGTTTCTGGTAGTTCGCCTCGAGAAGGTCGCGGAATCCATCCTTGCTACCGGATTCACGGGAGGGCGTGAATACCATCGAGAAAAGCGCGTCGGATGCACGCAACTGTATGCAGCGACACCCAGCAAACGAGCAAAGAGCTGGTAGTGATTTGGTTAAGGGCTTGGTAAGGCCAGGGCCGGCAGAGCCTCATCCAGGTGGTGTTCGGAGCGCCGCTCCAGCCAGAGGGCCATCGACAGACTGCGGCGCCGTTCGGGGAGCATCAATCCCTCGGCCCGCTGCCGCCACTGCTCCCAGCAGCCCTGGGCCCTGGAGCGCAGCAGAGCCTCCAGTGCCGGCAGGCTCCTGGCCAGTCCGGACGGCAACTGGTCATCGATCGCCCGCTCCAGGACATGGAGATCGTTGAGTTCCCCGAGCAGTTCCTGCAGATCCCTCAGTTCCACCACCCACTGCCGGCAGCGCGGGCCGGTGACGGCGCCGAGGTTCTCCAATCCGTACCGGGCCGTCTTGAGTCGCTTGCGCAGGTCGTGGACCCGTTCCATGTCCCCCTGCTGCTCAAGGATGAACCAGCCGGGATGCTGGAACAGACCGGCGATCATCGGGGCCTGCCACTCCAGGGTCCAACCCAGCAGCGGCAACTCCCCCAGCGGCGTGAGGTCGGGCTGCCGCAGCCAGCCCTGCAACTGGGAGAGCAGCTTCAGATAGCCGCCGCTCTGCAGGGTGGTGACCACCTGCTCGTAGGCCAGGGACCGCTCGCGCCGCAGCTGTTTCAACACCGGCTTGAGGGCTTTGCGCTCCGCCTCGGGCAGCTCGGGCATCAGATCCATCTCCAGCCGTTCCCTGAGCACGTCAAGGTCCCGCGCCATGCCGAGCCGCCGCACCGTCTTGGCCAGACGGGGGTCGGCGACGGCCCTGGGAAGCTGCAGGGCGGGGCCGAACTGGTGCAGGCAGGTGCGCAGACGACGCAACGCCACGCGCATCTGATGCAGGGGTTCGGGATCGCTGTCGGCCAGCACCGGGCCCTGAAGGGACACCAGTTTGTCGGTGAAGCGTGCGATCAGAGCGACAGCGAACGCTCCGTTGCTGAACGGGTGGTCATCGTGCGGGCTGGCCATGGGAGGGGCCGAAGGCCTCAGCGGGGTGATTTCGAGCGGATGTCCTCAAAGCTGCGTCGGATCGCCTGACTGATCGTGAGCCCAATGGGCAGATCACCGCCGAAGGAGGTGCCGAGCAGGTGTCGATAGAGTTTGGATTCAACGATACGGTACGTATCTGCAGGCAAGGGAATGGCGCCGGCCTGCTCCGTAAATCGCAACCCTCGCTGCACCGTGAAGGTGACAAAGCGGCGCACCTCCGGCCGATCCCGCATGTCCTTGTCGTTCACGTAGACGAACAGTGGGCGCGACAGGGGCTGGTAGCGCTCACGCTGCACATTGCTCACGGATGGCGGCCAGGCGCCTCGGGGTCCGGCGACTTCAAGGGCCTTCAGCTTGCCCGCCTGGCTGCGGTAGTAGGAAAAACCGAAATAGCCGAGGGCCTGGGGATTTTTCTCAACACAACGTACAAGAACGTTGTCGTCTTCACTGGATGTGTAATCGGTACGGGAATTGCCTGAATCGCCATTGATGGCCTTGTTGAAGTAGTCAAAGGTGCCTGAGTCGGCTCCCGGGCCGCACAGATGGATCGGCCGATCCGGCCAGGCCGCATTGACCTGCTTCCACCGCTTGATCCGCCCCTGGGCCTTGCGGTTCCACAGGGTCGACAGCTCCGCCGTGCTGATGCGACTGGCCCAGCTGTTGCGGGGGTGGACCACCACGGAGATGGCATCAAAGGCCAGGGGCAGCTCGATGAACCGAACCCCCTTGGCAGCGCAGGCCTTGAGTTCCCGGGAGTTGATCGGACGGGAGGAGTTGCTGATCGGAATCTCGCCCCGGCAGAAGCTGCGCAGGCCGCCCGTGCTGCCCGTTTCCTTCAGGGCGATGGACACCGGCTGACCACCCTGCCGGGTCTGGAAGGCCTTGGCCGCCACTTCGATGATCGGGAAGACGGTGCTGGATCCCTCGATGCGCACCACCGGAGCCGTCCCCGTCTGGGCCTGGGCCGGCACCGGTGCCAGCGATGGCGCCAGCCAGGCGCCGAGGAGGACACCCAGACCGCTGCAGGCCATCACGCCCCTCGACTGGACTGTCGCAGGCAGCTTCAGGACCATGGTTCAAGACCAGCGAGGGAAGGACGCTGCGGCGATCCTGCACCAGCAAGCCGAGGGGTTGGGTTAAGGACAGATTGTGGGCGCCAGCTCAGCTCAGCCCTGCCCGGTCCAGTCCTGGAACCAGCCCCGCCGCCACAGCCACCAGGCCTGCAGTGTGGCGATCAGCAGCATCAGCAACATGACAAAAGCGTAACCATGGCGCCATGTCAGTTCGGGCATGAACTCGAAGTTCATGCCGTAGATGCCAACGATGAACGTGAGCGGCGCGAAGATGCTGGTGAGAATCGTGAGGGTCTTCATCACCTGGTTCATCCTGTTGCCGACGCTGGCCGCATAGGACTGGGTGATGGCATCGCACTGGCCCCGCAACGACCCGCAGGCCTCGAACAGCTGGTCGACCAGCTCGGCCATGTCCCGGAAGCCTTCCAGGGCCTCGGTGCCCAGCAACCGTTGCCGTTGGCGCAACAGCAGGCGGATCTGGTGGCGCAGGGGCCAGATCAAGGTGCGAATGATGCGCAGATTGCTCCTGAATTCATAGGAACGGCGCAGGATCAGGGGGCGGGGGTTGCGCAGGGAGGATTCCTCCAGCGCATCCAGCCGCTGGGACATCGCTTCCAGCATCGGAAACAGATCATCGAGCAGGTCATCGATGACAAAATGCAGGATGTCGTCCAGGTCCCTGTCGGCCAGGGATCCCGACTTGGACAGCAGCCACTCGGTGAGTTCCGGGAAGGGGTCCCCGCCGCACCCTTCCTCCATGGTGATCAGCAGGCCCGGCAGCAGCACCAGGCCCACCTGCTCGCTGACCAGATGGGCCGGGTCCTTGGCGAAGCTGAGCCGGTGCAGCACCACCAGCAGCACATCCTCCAATCCATTCACCTGGGGGCGCTGGGGCACCTCCAACAGGGGGGGCAGCAACACCGCCGGCACCGCGAGGCGATCCAGAAGCTGCTGGATGTAGCGGCGATCGCCAAGCCCCTGCAGACGCAGCCAGAGCGGCGTTCCCGCCTGGCGCAGGCTGGCCAGTTGCTCGATGGCGGGGGTGGGGGTCCGCACCGGTCCGGAATCGAGGAACAGCACCGCATCGGCCCGGGTGGGCCCGAGGCCGCCATGGACATAGAGATGGGTGGGAAGACCCGCTGGACGCTGCTCCAGGCGCTGGGAGTTCAGCGCCCCTGGGGTGAGTCGCACCACGGGGGTTCCGGTTGTTGCCACGATTCAACCGCAGCTGCCGGACGCTGGGTATGGCCGGTGTCGGGAGGCCTGAGGGGGGCTCAGGCCTCCCTTTACGGGGCCTTAAAGCAGCCTGGCTAATGTTTGGAACCGCTTCAACAGAATCGTTGACGAACCAGCCCTCCACGGGACCCATCCATCCCGAGCTCGGCCAGCAGGAGGGCGATGTGAAGTCTCCCATGGAGGCCCATGGCAGCTACCGCGGCAGCGACTGGAGTCCTGAGCGGCTCGTGTTTCACCAGAACCTCGAGACCTTCGCCGACCAGGTGGGGTTGATCGTTGGTCTGCAGGCCAACGGCAAGATGAGCCAGGACGAGGCCTACGCGAAAATCAAGAAGATCTGGAAAAGCCTCAAGTTCACCCGCGATTCCCTGTTCGACACCTCCAAGGGCTGAGACGCTCTGACACCCGCTCTGTGACGACGATCACAGCACCGGGTCGTCGGCTTCACAGTTGCTTCCGAACGCCAGGCAGGTGAGCCGAGGCTGACGGGGGTCGCTGGCGGGGCGGGCCTCGATGGCCTCCAGTGCCTTGCCGCTGGTCCAGAGGCAGGGCACGTGAGCCGCGGCGCAGAGGCGCAGGATCTCCTCCTGAATCGGAGCCAGGGCCTCCCAGCCGCACTCGATCGCCAGTTGGCGGCGGGCGACCATCACCCCCAACGGGGCCCCGTGACCCATGGCCGCGAGCAGCAGCCGGGGCAGGTTGAGAAAGGCCTGGCGGGTTTCAATCCTGAGGAGCAACGCCAGATCGGCCCGGCCCCGGTCCTCCAGGCACTGGCGCAGGGTCTGGATGTCGGACTCTCTGTGCACGAACGACGTGCTGATCATGTCGGCGTGCCGCGTCACCATGGCCAGGTCCTCGATGTCCTTGGTGGCGAGGGCCGGCGTGCGCAGGTCGCTGTCCGGGACATGGATCCCCTTGCCGGAGCGGAGCCGGCTGCCCCTGGCCTTCGCCTTGGTGACCTCAACCAGCACCTCCTGGGCTGCCACGCTCCTGATCACGCCGCCGATGCGGCCAGCGTCAAAGAGCACCCGCTCACCAAGGCGCAGATCGAAGACCATCTCCGGCAGGGTGCAGGGGAGCGTGCCGGTGCCCCGGTCCGGTTCCGGCGTCAGGCGGATGGCGTCGCCTCGGCGCAGCACCCGTTCGCCGCTCACCGGCGTCAGCGGACCCACGACCAGCCGGGCCTTGCCGCGCCGCTGGCGGAACGCCAGACCGGCCACGAAGCGGCAGGTCTTTCCCGCCCGCAGCAGCACCCCAGCGGGGCCGCGCCGCACCACGGTGAGGCTGCGCCGGCGGCCGGAGGCGTCATGCCCCCGCAAGCGATCGCCCGGCTTCAGCCGCTTCGCCTTCGACAGCCGCGCCGGCAGCAGCACCACCTGGGGATCCTGGGGTGCAGGTCTGGCTCCCGGCGGCACGACCAGGATCCGCACCGGCCGGGTGCGGCGACCCAGCCGGTCGCGGGGGGGGCGGGCACGGATCACGGCGGGCTGGGGGGCCAGCTGTCCGATGCGCAGCGTCGGGCGCGCCAGGTCCAAGGCGATCGCGCAGGGGCGGCCGGTGACGTCCCGGGCCCGGAGGAGCACCTCCACCAACCGTCCCCAGAGCTCGGGGTTGCCATCGGCGCCGTTGAGGCGGGCGATGGTCATCCCCCCCTCCAGCAGCTCGGTGATCAGGGCGGGCTGATCGGCCGCCTCCACCGGCAGGGTGACCATGGTTCCGGCCACCCCCGCGGCAGCCAGGGGCCCGAACAAACGATCAGCGTGCTGCGCCAGCCGATCGGGCTGTTCCTGCGGCGCTGGCGTCGCCGTGGGCCCCAGACCGTCGAGCGCTTCGAGGGCGGTGATCACCGACTCCAGGCTGGAGAGCAGGTGGGCGTCGCTCGCGGTGAGGGGACAGAGACCCCGTTGCCGCAGCGCCTTCGGCAGGCCCGGATGCACGTGGCGATGGAAGGCGATGACCTGCAGCAGGTTGCGGGCACTGGCCCGATAGTCGGGGTGAATGGCCCCCAGGCAGGCAGCTTCCTCCAGCTCGATGCGCTCCAGGGTGGTCCTCAGGGCCCGCAAGGTGTCGAGCAGCCAGTGGCCCGATGCTGGCGCGGGGTCGTTCATGGCCGCAGGCCCTCACTGGCCAGGGCTTCCACTGCGCAGTGGAGGCCCTGGCGTCGCAGCTCCTCCGCCAGCTGCTCGGCCAGCTCGCGGTCAAGGGCCGGAGTGAGGTGCTCCTCTCCATCGAGCAGGGGCGCCATCGCCCCCGGTGCGCCGCCCAGATGCCGGGCCAGGGACTGCAGCGCCTCAAAGCGCCCCTCTTCCCTGGGGGAGCCCTGCAGGCGCAGGCGCCAGGCTGGCGGAACGGGGCAGCCCAGCTCGATCCGGCGCAGCTGGCGCAGGGTGGCCAGCACCACCAGTTGATCCCCTGCCGCCAGCACCAGATCCAGCGAGGGCAACACCAGGGGGGAGCTGCGGCCGGGACGCAGCAGATGAATGGTGGTGACCCCGTAGCCCTGCTCGACGCGGGAGAGGTTCAGACCCCACAGACCATCGCCCTGCTGGATCCGATAGCGCACCAGTAGGTGGTTGGCCCCATCGATGCGGCAGATCTCCTCCACCCGTTCGCCGAAAGCCGTTGCCACGACCGCATCGGCCACCAGATCCATGCTGGAGATCACCGCCATGCCGCCGAGCAGGTCGCCCAGTTGTTCGGCCGCCTCAACGGCATGGGAAAGGATCACATAACGGGCCCCAGGCCAGGACTTCTGCAGCTGGAAGGTCTCCTGCAGGTTGGCCAGCAGATCGACGGAGAGAAGACCGATCCCCTCCAGCCGGCAGTGCTGCAGAGCGGCGAGGGCCGCTTCCCAGCGATGGAACACCACCATCCCCGACCGTTGCAGTGGCGTCACGGGTCGGGGGTCGATCCGCAGCACCTGCAGACCATCCCTGACCAGATTGTCGGCCACCCGCACGGCGAGTTCGTCGCCTTCGGCCAAAAGGATCCAACGGCTGCCGCGCCGGAAGCGGCCGGGATGGCCCAGTCCGAAACGCTCCCGCAACAAGCGTTCCAGGATCACCGCCACCAGGGCGGAGGTGAGCAGCGTTCCGACAAGGGAATACAGCAGGGTGACGCCGATCAGCCAGGGGGACGCAGCCGCGATGCCCTCACCCGGGGGCAACAGCACATTCACCGGATCGACGAACTCCCCCAGCAACAGCGCCAGGGTGACGAACACCCCCTGCCTCCAGCCACCGCCGGCGGAGAACAGCGTCAGGCCAAGGACCATCAGCGCCAGGATCACCAGCAGTCCGGCCTGCTGCAGCCGGCTGCAATGCCGCCACAGGCGCAGCGGAGCCCCCAGTCCGCGGCGCAGTGCCATCCACCGGCCCCTGGCCGTCGTGGCGGGGACAGCGTCCGCCGAGCGGTGGTGGTGCGTGCCCATCGGCAGCACCTGGAGGGGCCGGGCCGGGCCCGTGGTGTCCTGGCGCAGGCTGCGCTGTTGCCGGCGGCCCGGGTCGTTCCCCTCCACCACCAGGTAGGACTGGCCATCGACCCGGAAGCAGGCCTCCTGGTCACCGGGCCGGAGCGCCTCGGTGATCGCCCCGGCCGTGAGCAGCAGGGGATCCACGACGGCCACGCCGGGCAGGCGCTCCTCGAGCAGGGCCCCGAGGCTGGCGAGCTGGCCGGAGGAGCGCACCACCAGGTCGGCCGTGGGGTTGAGCAACCTCACCTGCAGGGCCGCCTCCACGTTCACCGTGCTCTCGGTACTGAGCAGCAGCACGGCGCGGGCCGACTCGACTCCGGCCTGGGAGAGCACATGGGGCAGGCGCATGTCGCCGAGCACCAGGGTGGAACCGAAGCGTTGCTCCAGGCGGGGATCGCGCCAGTCCGGCCGCTCCCGATCCAGACAGCGCAACGGCACGTCAAAGGGCAGCAGTCGCAGCAGGCAGGCCTGGCCAAGGGATCCGAGCCCACAGATCAGCACCGAGCCCTCCCGTGGGCAGGACGCCCCGGGAGCAGAGAACGGTGCACGGGCCACCCCGGGCTGGGCTTCAGGGTCGAGGATGGATCGCTGGCAAGCCAAGCCATCTTCCCAAGGCGACGCGGTGGCCAGGGCGACGGGACGGCTCCTGCCCCGGGCCTTAACCATCGCTGGTGAGGGTTGGGCCGTGCCCATGACCATCCAGCATGACCAGCACCCGTTCCCCCTTGATGGGTCTCCCTGAGCCCGGCACCTATGCCGATCCCCAGCGCAACGGCCTGGCCGCGAAGGATCTGCTCGACGGACTGATCGAGCACCTCTTCTATTCCCTCGGCCGACGTGTGCAGAAGGCCGACCGCCACGACCTTTATCTTGCGCTCAGCTATGCCGTGCGCGACCGGCTGATGACCCGCTACCTGGCGGGCCTCGAAGCCATCGACGCCCACCCCAGGCGGATCGTGGCGTACCTCTCGGCCGAATTCCTGATCGGCCCCCAGCTCGGCAACAACCTGCTGATGCTCGGCATCCAGGAGGAGGCCGCCGAGGCCCTCAAGTCGTTCGGCATCAACGACATCGAGGAGATCCTCGATGTCGAGGAGGAGCCAGGCCTGGGCAACGGCGGACTGGGCCGCCTGGCCGCCTGCTTCCTTGAATCCCTCGCCTCGCTCGAGATCCCCGCCACCGGCTACGGCATCCGCTACGAGTTCGGCATCTTCG
>JAHHGT010000011.1 GCA_019359745.1 Aphanothece saxicola GSE-SYN-MK-01-06B | reverse complement strand
GCGGCGCGTCGCCTCCCGGCGACTCAGAAAACTTACAACACCGTCGGCTCGCGCCTCTTGATCTCGTAAGCCTGCTCCCCGCTCGAGCTCTCGCTCTCTGGGGCGCAGTCCAAAATCATATCACCTGATTGGGGGCAACCTTCGTCTCCAGGGCTTCTGCCCAGGGCATGAAGCGCTCCAGAGTCTCCTGGCGGTTGGCCACCAGCACAGGAAAATCGGTCTGGGCCTGGTCAGTTCCTGCCTGCAGCCCTCGCGGCGTTGGACCGAGCCAGCGCAGGGGACAGCCCAGTTCCTCCAGCACCAACCAGGCCGCTGCCAGGTCCCAGATCTTTGGTGTGGCCTCGAGAGCCGCCATCGTCTGGCCCATGGCCACCGACACCAGGTTCAGGCTGGCCACACCCAGCAGGCGGATCTTGCCTGGGAACGGACGGTGCGGCAGCTTCTGGAGCACCCGGATCGATCGGCTGCAGAGGGAGGCACAGCCGGCGTTGTGCAACTGCTGGGCCGGGGGCGGAATGGGCTTTCCGTTGCGCCAGGCGCCCTGACCCCGGATGGCCACAATTCGCTGACGCAGGGGCGGCACCTCAAGGATCGCCAGCACCGGTACTCCGGCCTCGAAGCGGGCCATCGAGATTGCCCAGTAGGGAATTCCGGCGGCGAAGTTGGTGGTGCCATCCAGGGGATCCACCACCCAGTACGCCGGAGTGCCAGGCACCTGCTGCCGGCCTTCCTCGCTGAGCACCCCTTCCCCAGGGAACAACTCCGCCAGCCCTTCCACCAGCGTGGCGTCGCTCCAGCGATCACAGGCGGTGATGAAGGAGCCATCCGCCTTCAGATCGGGCTCGCTGTGGCCGAAATCGGCGCGTTGTCGCTCGGCCACGCGCTCGATCAGGGCCTCCAGGCGGGGGTCGAGAAGGTGCGGGGAAAGGGATGTCATCCGAGTTCCAGCTCCAGGACCTGGCTGAGGCTGCGGGAGGTGTCCTCCCGGAACTGGCGCACGTTGACACGGGCCAGCAGCACCAGGGCCGCCAGGGCCACCAGCAACTCCACACCCAGCACCAGGGCGAAGGGCCCATAGGGACCATCCCCCAGCGGCAGGGAGCGGCCGATGTCGTAGAGGCCGCCGCCGAGCAACTTGCCGATCGCCCGGGAGAGAGCCTGGGCCAGGCCCCAGACCCCGACGAAGGTGCCGGCGGCCTGGGGCAGGGTGAGGTCAAGCATCAGGCACAGGGCACTGTTGGTGCCGATGCCGGCCGCCAGGCCGAACAGCACCATCACGGCCTGAAGAAAGGGGACCCTGGCCGTCAGACCCGCCACGAGCAGCAGCAGCAGGGAGAGGGCGATCAGCTGGCAGCCGAGCCTGGCGGTGGCCATCTTGCCGAGCCGGGGCACCACCCACAGCCCCGCCAGCAGCAGGCCCACCAGGGTGCCCACACCCCAGAAGGCGTTGAGCTGGGCCGTGGCGGCGATCGGCATCGCGAAGACCTGGGCGCCGTAGCTCTCCAGCACGGGATCCTGCAGGAACAGCGCCAGGGTGAACAGGATCAGGAAGGAAAAGAAGATCAGCACCTGGCGGCTGGAGGTGATCAGGGTCCAGGACTGCCGCAAACCGATGGCGTCCTCCCGTCTGGTGGCAGTCCCGTCGGTGCGCTCACGCAGGGGTGACTCCATCCCCCAGGTGGCCACAACGGTGAGCAGCATCACCACGGCGGCCACGATGGTCATGAAGCGGGAGAGGGCGGCCTGGAGCACCACCGGGTCGCTGACCCCGTCCAGGGAGCGCAGGCTCACGCCGATGGCCACCGCACCGATGACGATCCCGACGGTGAGCATGCACCAGATGATGCTCACCGCCCGGGGCCGTTCCTGTTCGCTGGTGCGGTCGATCACCAGGGCCAGGTAGGGGGTCGTGGCCAGGGAGATCGCCAGGCCGTAGAGGGCGAACAGGCCACAGAGGGCCGCGATGCCAAAGGCGAGGCCGGGCTGGCTGCCGTCCTGCAGCAGACGTCCCACCTGGAAGATCAGGGGCACCGACAGCACCGCCAGCAGGCAGAACGCGGCCGTGCCGATCAGCACATAGGGAACCCGGTGACGGGAGGCCAGGGGATGGGCATCGGAGATCTGGCCGAACAGCACCCGCGATGGGGCCACGAACTGCTCAAAGGCCAGGGCGCCGCCCACCAGCAGCCCTGGAAAGCCCAGCTCACTGAGCATGATCCGGTTGAGCAGACCGGAAAAGATCACCGCCAGACAGCCAAGACATCCCTGGAAGAGTCCGAGGCGCACGGTGGCGGGGAGGGTCAGACCGGAGCGGAGATGGGTCGACAACGGGCCTCAGGACCCCGGCGGCATGGCCTCGGACCCGATCGGGCTGCCGGCACGGCAGGCCGGAATCAGGGGCTGGGGCTCCACAGGGATCTGGAGCGAGCCGGCCGGCCTCGGGCTGGTGGCCGGCAGGGACTGGCGCTGGCAAAGGCCGACCTGGTCGAGGCCGGTGAAGCGCCGCAGCCTGGCCAGGGCCTTGTTGTAGTCGGAGATGGCCGTGGACCAGCGCACTTCCGCCTGGGTCAGGTCGCGCTGGGTGTCCACCACCTCCCGCTGGGTGGTCACACCGGCCTGGAAGCGCAGGCGGGCCAGACGCAGGGATTCCCTGGTGGAGATCACCTCGCGGGAGGTGGTGGTGATGTTGCGGTTGTTCTTCTCCAGCTCGTAGAAGTTGGTTTCCACCTCCCGACGGATCGTGTCGCGCTGTTGGGCGAACTGGTAGGTGTTCTGCTCAGCCACCTGCTTCTGGCGGCGGTAGTTGGCCCGGGCCGCACCACCGTCAAAGAGCGTCCAGTTGAGGTTCAGCCCCACCGTGTTCTCAACCGACCAACCCTCGTTGCCGAAGTTGACGCCGGGGGTGCTGCGGTTGGCGAACTGAACCCCGCGGGTGCGGCCACCGGTGAGGCCATAGGCGATGTTCAGAAACGGCTGGACCCGCCCCAGGGCGGTGTTGGCTTCGCTGTTGGCGATGGAGATGTTGAGCAGGACGTTGTCGAGCTCCTCGCGGAAGGCATAGGCGGCGATGATGCTCTCCTGCAGCGAGGGGAGCCAGGAGCCCACCACCCGGGAGGGTTCCTTGGAGGTGGGGGTCACGTCCTGGGGCAGATCGAGCAGGGCCGCGAGGGCGCGGCGGGCGATGGCCTGGTCAGCCAGGCCCTGGGTCAGCACCTGCTGATCCCTGGCCAGCTGGGTTTCCGCCTCCAGCACCTCCAGCTTGGTGGCCACCCCGGCCTGGAAACGGGCCTTGGCATCCCGCAGGCTCACCAGGGACGAACGCACCGATTCCTGGCCGATGCGGACGGTTTCATCGGAAACCTGGAGGTTGAAGAAGGCCTCCGCCGCCTCCAGGCGCCTGGCCCGCAGGCCGATCAGGTACTGGTTCTTGGCCTGCTCGAACCGGTCGCGGGCTGCGGCGATCTGCGGTGTTCGTGTGGGATTGATCAGACCCCAGCTGGCCTGGATCACCGCCGTCATCCGCCAGATGCTGGTGATCGTGTTGCCGGGCTGCTGGCCGGTGCCCGTGAAGGCACTGCTGAACTGCTGACCGCCGGTGTAGGTGGGCAGGCTGTTGGCGTTGAGCTGGATCGTCGGATACCAGAGAGCGATCTGGGCCCGCAAGGCCGACTGGGCCTGCTCCACCTGGCTGGCGATCGCCTTGAGCTCGGGATTGTTGACTTCGACCAGGGTTTCCACATCGGCCAGGCCGAGGGGCCTCAGTTCCCGGATGCGCACCTGGGAGGGCTTGACCGGCAGGGCCAGGGGGTTGGGAGCCCGGAGATCCTGCAGGCCCGGTGGCAGCTCCTTGGCAGCAGGAGCCAGCACACTGGGGTTGGATTTCGGCCGCGATCCCTTCACCTCCGTGGCCAGGGGCAGGGCCTCGGGAGCTGGAAGGGTCGGGCTGGTGGCGGGGGCTGGTGCCGGCTGGGCCCGCAGCGGCAGTGCCTGGAAGCCAACCGACGGGAGCACCACCAGTGCCGCGAGCAGGAGTGGTTGGCGCCTCACGTTGGACCGTTCGCTTCCGCCCGAGCTTAAGCACCTCCCCGTGGGGTGCCGAGGCAGGCGGCCACCAGATCGTCCGCACCCCCCAGCAACCGGACCGGCACGGGCAGGCGGAGGCGCAGGTCGGCGAGCGTGGTGTCGTCCAGAAACACCTCCTCCCCTTCCCGCAGCATCACCCTGGGCAAGAGCAGTTCCTCGCCCAGGTCACGGTGGCTGAGACCCTCGATCAGGTCGGAGCCCGTGAGCAGCCCGGTGACCACCTGCTCCTGGCCCCAGTAGGGGCTGGGCAGGCCGTGGAGCAGCAGCTCCAGCCCCTCGACCCGGTTGAGCCGCTCCACCACAGGCTGCAGCGCCTCGGCCACCAGCCGGCCCACCACCCAGCTGCAACGGCGGCCGGTGGCGATCCGGCTCGGCAGGTCCTGGGTGGCCCCCTCCAGCTCCTCGAGGAAAGCGCGGATGCTGCCGACGCCGTTTTCCTGCTGGGGCAGATCCTCGTAGCTGGCCCGGGGCGGCAGGGGCTGGCCGGCGATCAGGAACCACTCATCGGAGAGCCAGGCGAAGCGGCTGCCGATGCTGGCCTGGAAGGTCCGCTGCAGCCGCTCCACCTGGGCGATCACCTCCAGGGCCACGGTGGGGTCGACCGGACGCAGCGCGTCGCCATCCGGCCGGAACCGGGTCAGGCCCACGGGAACCACGGCGGTGGAGAGCACCGCCGGCCAGGGCCCGGTGCCGAAGCGCGCCAGGTCGGTGAGGGTCTGCTCGAGGGCCTCGCCATCGTTCAGCCCCGGACACACCACCACCTGGGCATGGATCTGCAGGCGTCGCTCGGCGAACCAGGCCAGCTGCTCCAGCAGCAGGCCGGCCCGGGGGTTGACCAGCAGGCGGCTGCGCAACTCCGGGTCGGTGGCATGGACCGAGACGAACAGGGGGGAAAGGCGCTGCTCCTCGATCCGGCTCCAGTCGGCCGGCGTCAGGTTGGTGAGGGTGAGATAGGAGCCGTAGAGGAAGCTGAGCCGGTAGTCGTCGTCCTTGAGGTAGAGGCTGCCGCGCCGCCCAGGCGGTTGCTGGTCGATGAAGCAGAAGGGGCAGTGGTTGTTGCACTGGCGCAGGCCATCGAACAGGGCTTCGCTGAAGCCCAGCCCCAGCCCTTCGTCCAGATCCTTCTCCAGCTCCACCACATGCAGGCTGCCGTCGGGATCCTCCACCTCCAGCACCAGCTCCTCCTCTCCCTGCAGCACCTGGACGTCGATCAGGTCCCGCGGCCGGACCCCGTTGATGCTGCGCAGGCGATCACCGGGCTGAAAACCCAGCTCCTCGGCGATCGAGCCCGGCTCCACCGTGGCCACCACGGCGGGCCGGGGTTGGGTGGCGGGCCCGGCAAGGGCAAGGGAGGGCTCCTTCCACACGGGGATTACGGCGAGGTCGACAGGACTGTGGGTTCAGTGTGGCGGCCCTGCCCGCTCAGGGGGTGACCCCCTCCAGCCCCCGGAACCCCAGCAGGATCACCAGACCGAACAGCAGCCGGTAGATCACGAAGATCCAGGTGCTGTTCTGCTGCAGGAAGCGGAGCAGCCAGGCGATCGCCAGCCACGAGACCAGCGCCGCCGCGGCGATGCCCACCAGCATCGGAATCACACCACCCGTCTCGACCGAGCCCAAGGCGGCCTTGAGCTCCACCAGCCCGGCCAGGGTGATGGCGGGAATGCCAAGCAGGAAGGAGAAACGCGCCGCGTCGGCCCGCTGCCAGCCATCAAACAGCGACGCCGTCAGGGTGCTGCCCGAGCGCGACACGCCGGGGATCAGGGCCAGGGCCTGGGCCAGTCCCACCAGCAGACCGTCGCGGGGGGTGACGGCCTCCAGCAGGCGGCGCCGGCGGCCCACCAGTTCGGCCACCGCCAGCAGCAGCGCCATCACGATCGAGACAATCGCGATCGAGGTCAGGCTGCGCAGGGGAGAGGTCTCGTAATCGGGCAGCAGCACCTTGATGGCCAGACCGGCCAGCAGGATCGGCACCGTGCCCAGAACAATGGCGACCCCCAGCCGGGCCGGCGGATCATTCCACTGGCCATGGCGGAAGGCGCGGGTCACACCGGCGCCCACCTCGGCCAGATCGTTGCGGAAGTAGCCGAGCACGGCGGCGATGCTGCCCAGCTGGATCACGGCGGTGAACGCCACCCCGGGATCTCCCCAGCCGAGCAGCACCGGCACCACCTTGAGGTGGGCTGTGCTGCTGATCGGCAGGAACTCCGTGAGGCCTTGAACGATCCCCAGAACGAGGGCGTGCCAGCAGGCCTCGACCAGGGGCAGGGAGGCGGCCGTGGCGACCAGCGGCATGGGGGGAGCCGATACTGCGGCTGACCCTATGGCCGGACGGGTCACGGAAGCACCCCCCATTCCCCTTAAGGTTGCACAACTTTCTTCACAACCAGGTGCTCGGGGTCCCACCCACCCTTTCGACTCGCCCCCCGGCCCTGCCGGGGCTGCGGATCGCTGCTGCCGCACCGGCCCTCCCGGCCGCGGCCGTGCTGCCCCTGACGGCCGCCCTGCTGGTCACCGTGCCGGTGTTCCTGCAGGCCCCCTGGGTGCGCTCCGCGCCGATGGCGGCGGCCCTGTTCACCCTTCCGTTGATGGCCCTGGCCCTGGTGCTGGAGCGCCGGGGCCAGGGCCAGTGGCAACAGCTGGGCGTGCTGCTGGTGGGCTTCTGCGGCAGCTGGCTGGGGGGCTGCCTGTTCTGGGGCTGGTTCCGCCTACATCCGGTGATGCACCTGCCGATCGAGGCCTTCGCCCTGCCCCTGGCGGTGGCGGGTCTCGGGAGCCGCTGGCGACTGGCGGGCGCCTTCTACCTCGGCTCCCTGCTGGGCACCGCCAGCACCGATGGGGTCATGGCCGCCGCCGGACTCATGGACCTGTGGCCCCAGGTTCTCAACGCACCTCTGTCCGAGGCGCCGCTGCTGCTCCAGGGTGCCGCCTTCCAGGTGCTGCAGCCCTGGCCGATGGCTCTGGTCGCCCTCACGGCCAGCCTGCTGGTGTTCGTCTGCCGCCGCCTCTGGACCCTTGGGGGGACCTGGCGCGTCGCTGCAGCGGCCCTGGGCACCACCCTGGCCGTCGACGCCCTGTTCCTGGGAGCGGCCTTGGCGGCCCCCCACCTGAGCGGCCTGATCTGAAGATCTGCAAAAGCGCAGGCTTCGGCGCGGGGAGATCAGGGGGCTTTCTGTAACCTTTCACGGGTGGTCTGCGGATCACCGCCCTGTCCCTGCCAGGGTCCCCTGGTTCTTTCCCTAAACGGAGTGTCGTGATGAAGCGGCTGCTTGCCTGGTTGATGAGTGGTGTGGTCCTGGCCGGTCTGCTCATGACCCTGGTTCTGCCCGGTGCCGCCCTCGCCGCGGAGCGCCGCAATGAGATCGACGACAAGCTCGCCGAAAGCGTCGGCAAGGTGGATCTCAACAACGCTTCGGTCCGCCGGTTCCAGCAGTACCCCGGCATGTACCCAACCCTGGCCGGCAAGATCGTCCTGGGTGGTCCTTACGACAGCGTCGACGATGTGCTGGCGCTGGACCTGACCGACCGCCAGAAGGAGCTGTTCAACAAGTACAAGGGCAACTTCACCGTCACCCCGCCCGCGATTGCCCTCAACGAAGGCTTTGATCGCATCAACGACGGCGTCTACCGCTGAGCGCAGAGCCAGCCCATCCGGACCACCGCGACAGTGTCAGAACCGCCGTTCCCACGGCGGTTTTTTTGTGGGCGGCAGGACGGCCGCCGCCCGTCCCATAGGCTCTCCTCCACAAAGCACGGTGCAACGGGGTGAAGCAGCCGCTTGGATGAGCCGGATCCGCGCATGGCCTGCCACTGGGATGTGGTGGTGGTGGGCAGTGGCGCTGCAGGCTTGATGACCTGCCTGGAGTTGCCTGCCCAGCTGCGGGTGCTGCTGCTCAGCAAATCCAGCAGCCCGCCGTCGGCCAGCCGCTGGGCCCAGGGCGGCATCGCTGCCGTGACCGGAGCCGACGACAGCTTCGCCAGCCACATCGCCGACACCCTCAAGGCCGGAGCCGGCCTGTGCGATCCGGAGGCGGTGGACGTGCTGGTGCGGGAAGCGCCGGGCTGCGTCGAGCGCCTGGTGCAACTGGGCATGGACTTCGACCGCACCGCCCAGGGCCTGAGCACGACGCTCGAAGCCGCCCACAGCCACCGCCGAGTGCTGCACGCCCAGGACCGCACCGGCGGCGCCCTGGTGGATGCCCTGGAGCGGGAGGTGCGGCGCCGGCCGGGGCTGGAGCAACGCAAGGGCATCCCTGCCCTGCAGCTGTGGGTGGAGGACGGCCGCTGCGTCGGACTGCAGGTGCTTGAAGGCGACCGCCTGCGCTGGCTGCGGGCCGGTGCGGTGGTGCTGGCCAGCGGCGGCGGCGGCCATCTGTTTGCCCACACCACCAACCCGACCCAGGCCAGCGGCGATGGGGTGGCGATGGCCTGGAGCGCCGGGGCCAGGGTGCGGGACCTGGAGTTCGTCCAGTTCCACCCCACCGCACTGATGCTGCCGGACGCCCCCCATTTCCTGATCAGCGAGGCCGTGCGCGGCGAGGGGGCGCGGCTCTTCGACGGGGCCGGCCGCTCTCCTGTGGCGCAGCTGGAGGGGGGCGATCTGGCCCCCCGCGACCAGGTGAGCCGCGCCCTGGCCCGCTGCATGGCGGAGCAGGGGGTGACCCATCTGTGGCTCGACCTGCGGCCGGTGGGCCGCGAAGGGCTGGAACGCCAGTTCCCGACCATCCTGCGCCGCTGCCGTGAACTGGGTCTGTCGCCCTGCGACGCCCCGATCCCCGTGGCGCCGGCGGCCCATTACTGGATGGGGGGTGTCGCCACCGATCTGCAGGCTGCCACCAGCCTGGAGGGCCTCTATGCCGTGGGGGAAGTGGCCAGCACCGGCGTGCACGGGGCCAACCGTCTGGCCAGCAACTCGCTGATGGAATGCCTGGTCTTCGCCCGCCGGCTGCGCCATCTGACTCCCGAGCCCCACCCCCCTGAGCCGCGGGACACGGCCGCCGCGGCCCCGCGGCTCAGCCAGGCAGAGGTGCAGGAATGCCCGGATGAGGCCAGCCTGGTCGCGTCGATCGCTGACCTGCGACGGTTGTGCTGGCAGGTGGCCGGGGTGGAGCGGCGCGGGGTCGATCTGATCGACGCCCTGCGCCGGGTCCGCAGCGAACGCTCCGGCCATGAGCGTTCCCCCCTGCTGCGCCTGGCCCACGCTCTGCCGCCCGATCAGGAGCTGGAGCTGACGGCGGACCAGAGCCGCCGCCTGCTGCTGCTGCAGGATCTGCGCCAGCGGCTGGTGCTGGCGGAGCTGCTGATGGAGGCCGCCGCCTTCCGGGTGGAGAGCCGGGGCGGTCATCACCGCACCGATGCCCCGACATCCCAACCGTTCTGGCGGCGTCACACAGTGCAGGAACGGGGCCGATCCCCCTTCACAGGTCCGGTGGGGCAGACCTGAGGGAAAGGCCTCAGTTGGCGGGGGCTGCCGGGTCCTTGAAGCCGCTCAGGGCGGCGAGCTGGGCGAGGGTCTTCTGGCCGGAATCCAGCTTGCCCTTGATCTCCCAGGTGGGGAAGCCCTGGATGTTCTTGCTGGCGCAGAGCGCCGCCTGGTTGTCGCGGCCATCGGGGGCGCACTCAATGATCTTGAGCTTGGCCGTGGCTTCCTTGCCGAAGAGTTCCTTCTGGTCGTGGCAATGGGGGCACCAGTAGGCCGAATACATCACAGCCCCGGTGGCGGTGAGGTGCTCGGCGAGGGCCAGGGTGGCCGGGGTGCTGGCGGCGACCACCGGGATCGGCATGCCCGGACCGGTGGTGGCCTCGGGGCGGTTGAGGGAGGTGGCCCAGCCCAGTCCGATCAGGCCGACGGCCAGGGCGGTGAGCACGCCCCGGAAGATCAGGGCGCCGGTGTCCTCCCATTCCCCGCCGATCAGGCTCAGCACAAAAAGCGACAGGCTGATCAGCGCCGACATCAGACAGAAGGTGCAGAAGGCCTTGATCTGAAAGGCCATCACCCCCACCAGCACCAGGCTGAAGATCGCCATGCCGGCGCTGAGCAGGAACAAACCCCACCAGCTGAGGCCATTGACGCTGGTGCGGGCCTCGCCCGTCAGCAGCAGTGGCAGCAATGCCATCACCAGCACCGACGCGTAGGCCAGGAAGCCGAACAGGGACAGGGGCTGGCCGAAGACACTCCCCCAGGGGCTGTTGAGCACCTTGTCGCAGCCTTCGGCCCCACCGGGGCAGCTGAGGTTGCCGATCACGCCCCAGCGGTTCAGGGTGATCGCGGCGGTGTCGATCACGCCGATGGTGGCCAGCACGGCCATCACCACCCGCGCCCAGCGCCGACCCGGCTCGGGTCGACGGCGCGTCGTGAGGCGGCTGGCGAGGCGAGTGGAAGTCACAGGCACGGTCGTGTCGTTGAACGATTCTCGCAGCCGCGGGGGCTTGCATAGGGTGGACATCGGCGTTTGCGCCCACTCCTCGGGTGCCGGCAAGCCGGCCCGTTTTCCCTTCCACCCGCAACAGCATGTCCCCCCAGCCCAGCCGAGAACGGCCCACCGTGGCCTTCACCCACCTGGGTTGCGAGAAGAACCGGGTGGACACCGAGCACATGCTCGGCCTGCTGGCCGAGGCCGGCTACGGCGTCAGCGCCGACGAAAGCGAGGCCCGGGTGGTGGTGGTGAACACGTGCAGTTTCATCCAGGACGCCCGCGCCGAATCGGTGCGAACCCTGGTGGAACTGGCCGAGCAGGGCAAGGAACTGATCATCGCCGGCTGCCTGGCCCAGCATTTCCAGCAGGAACTGCTCGACTCCCTGCCGGAGGCCAAGGCGATCGTCGGCACCGGCGATTACCAGCACATCGTGGAGGTGCTGGAGCGGGTTGAAGCCGGCGAGCGGGTCAACAGGGTCAGCGCCGTGCCCACCTTCGTGGGTGATGAGCATCTGCCCCGCTATCGCACCACCTCCGAGGCGGTGGCCTACCTGAAGGTGGCCGAAGGCTGCGACTACCGCTGCGCCTTCTGCATCATCCCCCGGCTGCGCGGCGACCAGCGCTCCCGCACGATCGAATCGATCGTGGCCGAAGCCCACCAGCTGGCCACCCAGGGCGTCAAGGAGCTGATCCTGATCAGCCAGATCACCACCAATTACGGACTGGACCTCTACGGCAAACCGCGCCTCGACGACCTGCTGCGGGCCCTCGGGGAGGTGGAGATTCCCTGGATCCGGGTCCACTACGCCTATCCCACCGGCCTCACCGAGCCCGTGCTCGCCGCCTACCGGGACGTCCCCAACGTGCTGCCGTATCTGGATCTGCCCCTGCAGCACAGCCACCCGGAGGTGCTGCGGGCCATGAACCGTCCCTGGCAGACCGGGGTCAACGGCGCCCTGCTGCAACGGATCCGCGAGCAGCTGCCCGATGCGGTGCTGCGCACCACCTTCATCGCCGGCTTCCCGGGTGAGACGGAAGAGCACTTCGAGCATCTGCTGGCGTTCGTGGCCGAACAGCGTTTCGATCACGTGGGCGTGTTCACCTTCTCCCCCGAGGACGGCACCGCCGCCGCCGACCTGCCTGATCCCGTCCCCGCCGAGGTGGCCGCCGAACGGCGGGACAGGTTGATGGCCCTGCAGCAACCGATCGCCGCCGATCGCAACGGCGCCTGGGTGGGCCGGATCGTCGATGTGCTGATCGAACAGGAGAACCCCGCCACCGGCGAAATGCTGGGCCGCTGCGCCCGCTTCGCCCCTGAGGTGGATGGCGAGGTGCATGTCAGCCCCGGTGAAGGCGGGCTCTGCGCCGCACCCGGGACGATGGTGCCGGTGCGGATCACCGCGGCCGACACCTACGACCTGCGCGGCGTGGTGGTGGGGGCCGGCGCGATGGTGCGTGAGGCCCAGGCCGCCACGCAGAGCCGGGCTTGAGCTCCGGCAGCGGAGACGGTTGGCTGCAACGGCACCAGCGCCCCCTTTTCCTGGTCGCCTCCGGCCTGAGCACCTCCGGATCCTTTGCCGGGCTGACGGCCAAGGGCTGGATCCTGATGGCCGGCACCGGCAACCCGCTGCTGCTGGCCCTGCACTTCGCCGCCCTGGCCCTGCCCAGCCTTCTGGTCAGTGGCCGGGCCGGGGTGCTCACGGATCGGCTGGGCTGCGAAACCATGCTGATCCGTTCCCAATGGGGACTGTTCGGCGGCGCAGCCCTGGGGGCCCTGGCCATTCCCCTGCTGCAGGGAACGGGCCAGGTGGTCCTGCTGCTGCTGAGCACGCTGGTGGTGGGCGTGTCCAGCTCCTTCGAGCTCACGGCACGCAGCAAGTACTGCTCCCTGCTGGTGGAACGGCCCGAGCAGGTGGCGCCCTATCTGGCCAGTTTCTCGGTGGTCTTCAACGTCGGCAAGCTGGTGGGCCCGCCGCTGGGGGGCTGGCTCGTGGCCCTCTCCGGACCCGCCATGGCCCTGGCGATCGATGCGGCGTCGTACCTGTTGCCGATCGCCACCGTGATCTGGCTGCTGCGGCCCCACCGGGAGCTGGAGCAGCGCAGCGCCGGGGGTGAAGGGGCCAGCCTCGGCGCCGCCTGGCGGGACTGCGGCTCCACCCTGCGCCACGTGCTGCGCTTCACCACGGTGGCCTGCCTGGTGGGCTTCTTCCATCCGGGCCTGGCCCCCCTGATCGCCGCCGAAGTGATCGGACCCTCGCCGCAGGCCCTCGGCCTGTTCACCAGCGTGCTGGCGGCCGGCAGCATCGCCGGCGGTGTGATGCTGCAACGCAACAGCCTGGCCCTGAGCGAACGGCCGGTGCTGCTGCTGGGGGGCTGCACCGTGCTGGTGGCCCTGGCCCAGCTGGGCATGGCGGCGGCCACCAGGGGCACGGCGGCCCTGGCGATGGCCCTGTTGATCGGAGCCGGCACGGCAGGGCTGCTGGCCGGCTCGAACCTGATTCTCCAGGTGGGGGCACCGATGGCCCTGCGCGGCCGCACGGCCGGTCTGGGGCAGATCGCCTTCCTGGGTGGCGGCGGCGTGAGTGGCCTGGTGGCCGCCGTCCTGGCGATGACCCTGGGACTGCCGACCACCTTCGCCCTGCTCGGCGGCCTGGGGCTGGTGGTGGGGGTGCTGGAACTGGGACGGAACGGAGCCCTGCGGCTCAGATCAGCCTGACGCCCTTGAGCACCACGGTGGCCAGGAAGGCGGCGGTGAGCCCGCCACCGACGAGCGCCAGATAAATCACCACACCCACGGCCGCTGCTGCGAGGAACGGGATCATTACAGCAGAGGATCCGCCCCCTTCCACACCCACGGCCCGGGAGGAGGCGGTAGAACGAGCTGACATTTCCCGAAACCTCCTAGGGTTGCGGCGCAGCGGAACCTGCTCAAGGCACCCCAACCGCTGCCGCGCAATCGCCCACGGCCCCACCACAACGCACCTGCAGCATGCGCACCCTCTTCATCTATCCCGAATTCCCGAAGACGTTCTGGAGCTACGAAAAGATCCTCGAGCTGGTGAACCGCAAGGTGTTGCTTCCGCCGCTGGGGATGGTCACCGTGGCGGCCTTGCTTCCCCAGACCTGGGAGATGAAGCTGGTCGATCGCAACGTCAGGGAAGTCACCGAAGCGGAGTGGAACTGGGCGGAACTGGTGGTGATCTCCGGGATGATCGTCCAGAAGGCCGACATGGCCGCCCAGATCGCCAAGGCCAAGCAGCGGGGTCTGCCGGTGGCGGTGGGTGGCCCCTTCGCCAGTTCCACCCCGGACGCCCCTGAACTGCGGCTGGCCGACTTCAAGGTGCTCGACGAGGGGGAGATCACCCTGCCGATGTTCATCGAGGCCATCGAGCGCGGCGATCGCCAGGGACGTTTCAGTGCCGACGGCGAAAAGCCGGATGTCACCGGCACCCCCATCCCGCGCTTCGATCTGCTCGAACTGGACGCCTACGACTCCATGTCGGTGCAGTTCTCGCGGGGCTGCCCGTTCCAGTGCGAGTTCTGCGACATCATCGTGCTGTACGGCCGCAAACCCCGCACCAAGGCCCCCGAGCAACTTGTTGCCGAGCTCCAGTACCTCTACGACCTGGGCTGGCGCCGTTCCATCTTCCTGGTCGACGACAACTTCATCGGCAACAAGCGCAACGCCAAATTGCTGCTGCCCGAAATCAAGCGCTGGCAGATCGCCCACGGTTACCCCTTCAGCTTCGCCACCGAGGCCTCGGTGGACCTCGCCTCCGACGAGGACATGATGAAGATGATGGCGGAGGCCCGCTTCGACAGCGTCTTCCTCGGGATCGAGACGCCCGATGAGGCCAGCCTCGAAACGGCCGGCAAGCTGCAGAACACCCGCAGCTCACTGGAGGAATCCGTCGACCGGATCACCTCCTATGGCATCCGGGTGATGGCGGGCTTCATCATCGGCTTCGACGGCGAAAAGCAGGGCGCCGGCGATCGGATCGTGGAATTCGTCAGCCGCACCGGCATCCCCGCCGCGATGATGGGCATGCTTCAGGCCCTGCCGAACACCGGCCTCTGGCATCGGCTGGAGAAAGAGGGCCGTCTGGTGCAGGAAAAAACCGACGCCAAGGGCGTCAACCAGACAAACCTGCTCAACTTCGTGCCCACCCGTCCGATCCGTCAGATCGCCAACGAGTACGTGGATGCCTTCTGCCGCCTCTACGAACCCAATGCCTACATCGATCGGGTCACGCATTACTACCTGAAAATGGGCCAGCCTCGCTGGCAGCAGTTCGTGCCGGCGGCGGCCTTCGGCAAGGCCAGCCTGCCCAGCTGGACCGATGTCCGCGCCCTGTTGATCGTGATCTGGCGACAGGGGCTCAAGCGCGACACCCGTGGCCGCTTCTGGCGTTCCCTGCTCACCATCGCCCGCAAGAACCCCAACAACCTGGAGCAGTTCCTGGTGACGCTCGCCCACAACGAGCACTTCCAGGAGTATCGGGGCGTGGTGACCCGGGAAATCCAGGACCAGCTCGCCGCCCTGCCCCCGGAGCCGCCGGAAGGGTCCCGCGCCACCAGCCGCGAACTGCAGCCCGCCTGACGCGGAGTACGTTTGATCTGCTGCCGATGAGGCGCAGTGATGCGGAAATCAAAACACACGAGCCCAGGGCTCACGAAGCTGCTCGCCCTGGCCATCACCGGGGGGGCCGGTTTGTTTGTCCTTGCACTCAGCCGCTGGGACAGCCTGGGGCCCCAGTCGATGATCTGTCGCCACCGCGATGACCCCACAGGGCAGATCGATTTCAGGGTGGATGTGGGCCAGGGCAACGACAGGGTGCGCTTTGCCGACGGCCAGACCCTGCCGGTGACAACCTCCCGTGATCAGATCACGTTTCTGGAGAAGGAGTCCAACAACTTTCACCTCTCCGACAATGACGGTGATGAGGTCGCCATGGGCCACGCCCCGACCCGGGAGCCGCTTCCCGGCATCGCAGCGCTGAAGCCGCAGACGGTGCTGCATCCGGACCAACACCACGACGTGGAGCACCACACCACAATCGACCGCCGAGCCCTGACCTTCCAGGAAAACGCCATGCAGAAAGGCGGCGGTCGCGGTGAGCTGATGATGGACGGCCGCTGCCGTCTGGTCGCCTCCAGCTGAGCCCAGGCCCAGGCGGATCCCCGCCTAGTCCTGCACGTAGGGCAGACCCTGTGCCAGGCAGAACTCAGCCTTCTGCAGCTCCCGGCCCAGGTACAGGGCATGGTCGAGCCGTGACAGGGGGTGGGGCCCCTCTGCCTCGGTGAGGGCGATGCCGAGCGCCTTGGCACTGCGGCCCCGGTAGGTGGCCAGCGGCGAACGGGGGTCGCTGCCCCGGCAGCTGATCACCTCGCCGGTGTCGGGGTCGGTGGCCAAGCCCCGCTCATCGATGCCGTTGGCGTAGTGCTCGGCCACCAGCTCGCCGGCGGCGGCATCCACTTTGATCAGGAAATAGCCCGACGGATCGAGGGCAATGAAACGCTGGGAAAGCGCCTCATCCAGGCTCAGGCGTGGGCACGGGTCGGGGTGCATGCGGGGGATCGTAGGCAGCGGTGAAGGGGAGCTCCGCGTTCATCGCCGCGATCGCCTGCTGCATCTCCTGGTTGGCACCCGGCAGCCACTCCCGCAGGATGGCGTCGAAGCGGGGGTCGTACCAGCGGTGCAGGCTGGCCCGGGGCTGGGCCACGAAGCCGCGACGCCGTTTGTGGCTGCCGCCGGCCCCAGGATCGAAGCTCTGCAGGCCCCGCTCAATGGCCCAGGCGATCGGGGCGTAGTAGCAGACCTCGAAGTGCAGGTTGTCGAGCTCAATGTCGCTGCCCCAATAGCGGCCCCAGAGGCCGGTGGCATCGTGCACGCACAGCGACATCGCCAGCGGCTGCATCGGCTCGCCCCGATGGGCGCTGAACAGCACCAGGTGCTGGCGCAGGTCGGTGGCGGCCGCCTGGAAGAAGGACTCGGTGAGATATTTGCTCCCCCAGGGACCCCAGCGGCTGCAGTGCTGCTCATAGAACCCGTGCATCCGCTCCAGCAGCTGCGGCGGGATGTCCTCGCCGGCCAGGGGCGTGACCATCAGCCCTGCCTCCGCCACCGAGCGGCGCTCGCGGCGGATGTTGCGCCGCTGGTTGGCATTGAAACTGGCCAGATAGGCCTCGAAATCCCCATGGCCCGGATTGCGCCATTCGCTCTGCTGGTTGATCCACAGCGCGCAGCCGGCGGCCTCCGCCAGGGACTGCCAGGCCGGATCCACGTAGAGGAAGTTGCAGCTGAGGATCCGCTGATGCCGGCAGAAGCTGTCGATCTCCGCCAGCATCAACGCCGTCAGGACGGCGGCGTCCTCGCCGGGGGCCACATGGAAGCGGTAGCCCTCCACCGGACTCACCGGGCTCATGCCGACGAGCTTGGGGTAGTAGCGCAGGCCCAGCTGGCCGGCCAGCTGGGCGAAGGATTGGTCGAAGACGAACTCCCCGTAGCTGTGACCCTTGAGATACAGGGGCGCCAGGGCCACCAGCTGCCCCTGGCGCCAGAGCCCCAGATGGCAGGTCTGCCAGCCCTGTCGGGGCACGATGCTGCCGCTGGCCTCCAGATGGTGCAACCAGCGCCAGCCATAGAAGGGGCGATCCACGGCCTCTCCCGGGGCCCCGCCATCGCCCCCCACCAACGCCTGCCACTGGTCTTCAGGGATGTCCTGCGTTGCCTTGTGCCAGCGGACTTGCAGCTCGGCCATGGCCGGTGGCGACACAGGGGGACGGGGCAGGCGCAAAACTAACGGTTGATTCCCTGCGACCGAGCGTCTTTCCCCCGCCATGGCCAAGCCCCTGCGGATCCTGATGCTCCTGACGGCGGCCATGGCGCTGGTCCTGCCGCCGGCGCCGGCCAGGGCCGGGCTGTTGCGGCCGGTGCTGATGCTCCTGCGTCCCCAGCTGGAGAACCAGCTCACCCGGGTCTGCGTGGAAACGGCCTCCGCCGGCCGGACGGATCTGGTGAAGAGCCTGCAGGATCCCTGTCGCAAGCTGGCGGTGCCCACCAGCAAATGCCTGATCGAGGAGACCGACAACAGTGGCAGGAGCCTGGGGGTGCTCACCGAGATGGTGAGCGGCCGCTTCGGCGATGACAGCGAGGAGGTGGTGAAGCGTTGCCTGGCCCGGATGTTCGGCCTCCCCACCGACAGCCTGCGGGACATGCCGCTGCGGGAACTGGGCAAGCGTTTTGGCAGCGGCAGCCTCGGCCTTCAGGAGCTTGCGCCCTGATCCCCGGGGCGCCGCCAGCGCAGCAGCAGTTCGTCGCCCGGCAGCGCCCGGTGCTCGACCAGTCGCCAGCCGGCCCGGGCCTGCGGGGCCACCCGGGCCTCGGCCGGCAACCAGCCATGGGAGCCCCCGAGCAGCCGGGGGCAGAGCGTGAGCTGGAGTTCATCGAGCAGGTCTTCGGCCGCCAGGGAGGCCGCCAGCTGCGCGCCCCCCAGCACCACGAGCCGTCGCTGACCCAGGCCCCAAAGGGCGCCCAGGGCCAGGCCCCAGCTCTCCAGGGGCAGGTGGCGCTCGAAACCCACCGCACGCTCCGGGGGGGGCTCCGAAGAAGCCTGCAGCAGCCAGCGCACCAGGGACTGGCGGAAGAAGGGCAATGTGGCGGGCAAGCGGCCGCTGCGGCTGACCGCGATGGCGATCGGCTGGGCGGAGCGCCCCTGGCGGTGGCGGGCCTCGAGCAGCGAGGGCCGGTGGATCAGGCAGGTGCTGCCGTGGCGCCGCAGGGTCTCGGCACCCACCAAGGCGGCATCGGCCCAGGCCAGGGATTCCTCCAGCACCTGCCGGTCACCGGTGCCGCCCAGCTGGGCGGCACCCCCATCCGCCGGGGCGAGCCGGCCGTCGAGGCTCACCGCCAGCACAAGCCGCAGCTCGGGACGGGGACCGTTCTGGCGAGGATCCGCCACCGCCTCGCCCACCGGCACAGACGCCGCCGGACTCAAACGGCCGCGAGGGCTTCGAGGGCCGCCGGCAGCATCTCCAGCTGCGGCGTCTCGGCGAAGACCTCGGCGGCGTTGTTGGGGCTCTCCTGCAGCCGCACCTTGTGCAGCCGGGCGCCGGTGGCGGCGATCGGCGCGCTGAGCAGGTCGGCGATGTGGAGCGCGATGTTCTCGGCCGTGGGAACGCAGCCGGCGAAGTGCTCCACGTCCTTGTTCAGGAAGGTGTGGTCGAAGGGCTCCACCACCAGGTCGGCCACCAGCTGCTGCAGCTGGGCCAGGTCGCAGACCATGCCGGTGCGCGCATCGATCGGACCCCGCACCGTGACATCGAGCAGGTAGTTGTGGCCATGGCCATGGGGGCGGGCGCACTTGCCGTAGATGGCCTCGTTTTCGCTCTGGCTGAGCTCGGGCCGGGCCAGGCGGTGGGCCGCGGCGAAGTGGGTGCGGATCGAGAGGAAGGCTTCCATGGGATCGATGGTGGGACCGCAGAGCACGTCGGCCCAGAGGTTGGTTTGTTCGTGGAGTCGCAGGGCCACCAGTGGCAGATGGGGGGCCAGCCGCTCTCGGATGGCCAGCAGCAGGGCTTCGGTGGTGGGCAGCCGTCCCTCGGGCCTGGAGAGGTCGAACTCGGGCCAGACGTCGTTGAGGAAGCGGAAGTCGAGGGGGTCACTCACTTCCCGGCGGATGGCGTGCTTGACGTCGGAGAGGTTGAGCACCATGCCGTCGCCATCGAGGGGGCCGCCCATGGCCACGGTGAGCTCGTAGTTGTGCCCATGGCCAGGGGCCAGGCTGCAGCGGCCGAAGCGCCGGGCGTTCTCGGCCTCGTCCAGCTCCGGCAGCCGGTAGAGGTGGCTGGCACTGAAGGTGGCCCGGCGCGTGATCACACAAGGCCGGCCACGCCCGTGGGCGCTGCTGGTGGGGGAAGGTGCCGCGGGAAAGGCGGTCAACCGGGTTGCGGTCATCGCCGAGGCCCAGGGGACCCCCATCCTAGAAACGGGGTCAGGATCGCTGCCGACCGCGCCCGCATGGCCCCTGACGCCACCGCTTCCCCCAGCCACCGGACCCTGGCCCGCCGCCTTGATGGCCTCAACATCTACCTGGTGGGAATGATGGGGGCCGGCAAGAGCGCCGTGGGTCGGCCGCTGGCCGAGGCCCTCGGCTATCGCTTCATCGATGCCGACGTCACCCTGACCGAAGCCGCCGGTCGGCCGATCGCCGAGATCTTCGCCAGCGAGGGCGAGGAGGCTTTCCGAGCCCTCGAGACCAGCGTGCTCAACAGCATCGCCAGCTGGCATTCCCTGGTGGTGGCCACGGGCGGTGGGGCGGTCACCCGACCGGAGAACTGGGGTCACATGCGCCAGGGGGTGGTGGTGTGGCTCGATGCCCCCGAAGCGGAGCTGCTGCGGCGTCTGGCCGCCGATCCCACCCGGCGGCCCTTGCTCGAGGCTCCCGATCCCGCCGGCCGCCTGCAGGCCCTGCTGCAGGAGCGCCGGCCGCTGTACGCCCAGGCCGACCTGGCCGTGGTGCAGGACGGGGGCCTGCCCGCCGCGGTGGCGCTGCAGGTGCTGGAGGCCCTGCCCGCGATCCTGCGCGACCCTCGCCAACCCCCTGAAGCCGCCGAGTGAACCCCACCGGCTCCCTCAACCGGGGGGCTCCAGCCGCACCGCGAACCATTGGATCGAACATCCCGGCGCCAGCTCCAGTTCGCAGGCGGTGTCGATCAGCCGGCCGGCGCGGGCTTCCGGATCGGCCAGATCGGCCAGGTCGGCAGGGGGATCCCCCAGGGCCTCCACGTGACCAGCCAACCAGAGCAGGGTTTCGGCCGCCGTGAGGATGCGCTCCCCCTGGCCAGGCTCCAGCACCACGTAATGGTCGAGCTCCCGCAGCAGCGGATCGGACAAGGCCAGGACTTCGACGGAGCTCATCCTGGCGGTTGCGGGGCCCGATGCGGTGCAGGGACTCAGTCCCGACCCACCTCGGCGAGCACCCGGTCCCGCCAGGCGAACAGGGGCTCGAGCACGGGGTTGTCGGCGATGCCCTCCACCCCGCGGCCGGCCAGGGGAGCGCCGGCACAGATGGGGAACTTCAGCAGGTACAGCTGGGCCACGACGGCGAGGTCGGCCAGGGTGAGGCCATCGCCCTCCAGGTAGGGGCGCTGGGCCACCAGCAGGGCGAGCTGCTCGAGGCTGCGGTGCAACTGCCGCACCTCACAGGGCCCGAGCAGGTCACGCATCGCCTCGGTGGCGGAACCGATCAGGCCACCCGGCAGGGCCCCCACCAGATCACGCAGGGGCGCCGGGGTGGCTTCGGGCAGCAGGGCGGTCCGCAGCACCGAGTCTGCGGCTGCCGCCTGGAGCAGGGCCAAGCGGGCACCCCGGGCCAGGGCGGTGTCGGCCCAGTCCTCCAGCAGCAGCACCCGGGCACGGGCGATCGGATCGGCCGGCAGCAGGGGGGGCTCCGGGTGGGAGGCCTCCAGATGCAGGGCAATCGCCGTGGAATCGGCGATCACCTCACCGCCGTCCACCAGCACCGGCACCTGCCTCTGGCCGGAGAGGCGGAACAGCTCGAACTGGCCCAGGCCGGGGGTCACCTCGACGATCGTGGCGTCGAGACCCTTGCGGGCCAGCAGCAGGCGCACCTTCTCGCAAAAGGCGGAATGTCTGAACTGATGCAGTTCCATGGGCCCTCCGGGGCGGCTGAGCGTGGGCCTGGGCGGCAGAGTAGCCAGCATCCGTCCAGGACCGCTACCGAGGCCATGAAGGAGTTTTTCGTCAATGTCACCCGCTATCCGCGCTACCTGATCGCCTTCAGCCTGGGGGTGTTCAACTCGGTGTTCGAGCCCCTGGCCCGGCGGCGCAGCAACCCGGTCACGGCGGTAGCCCTGGTGGGCGCCCTGATCAGCGGCATGGTCAGCCTCACCCTGGTGCTGCGTGCCATGGTGCAAACCGGGCCGGTTTCGTAGTCATGGCACAGAGCCGACGGGTGGAACGGGTGGCGGCCCTGATCCGCCGGGAAGTGAGCGAGCTGCTGATCAGCGGCATCAAGGATGAGCGGGTCCAGCACGGCATGGTGAGTGTCACCAGCGTCGAGGTGGCCGGCGATCTGCAGCACTGCAAGATCTTCGTGAGCATCTTCGGCAGCGCCGAGGATCGGGAGGTGGCCATGGCCGGCCTGCAGGCGGCCTCCACCTACGTGAAGGGGGAACTGGGTCGCCGCCTCAAGATGCGCCGCACTCCGGAAGTGGCCTTTGTCCTCGACCGCGGCCTGGAGAAGGGCAACACAGTGCTGGGGCTGCTGCAACGCCTGGAGGCGGAGCGGCGCGAGCGGGATGGCGACGAGGGGGACGGCGAGGATGGCCCTGCGGATCCGGCTGGCGAGGCCGGCAGCGACGCTGAGGCCGAGGTCTGATTCGCCCCATGGCGCCATCCATCGACGAGCAGCAGGCCCTGGATCGCGCCGTCGCCGCCCTGCTGGTGGTGCGCTGCAGCGGCCATCCGGCCGATGGCCAGCGGCGCTATCCCCGCTGGGAGCTGGACAACGCCAGCCTGCAGCGCCTGCTCCAGCGCGGGGTGGGAGGGGTGATCCTGTTGGGGGGCAGCGCCGCCGAACTGCGGCTGCGCACCCGCCAGCTGGCGGCCTGGGCCCGCGAGCCCCTGCTGCTCTGCGCCGATGTGGAGGAGGGGGTGGGACAGCGCTTCGAGGGGGCCAGCTGGCTGGTGCCACCCCTGGCCCTGTCGCGCATTCACGCCACCGACCCCACCATGGCCCTGGAGCTGGCGCAGCGCTACGGGGCCTGCACGGGCCGGGAGGCCCGCCAGCTGGGGCTCAACTGGGTGCTCGCCCCGGTCTGCGACGTCAACAACAACCCGGCCAACCCAGTGATCAACGTGCGGGCCTGGGGGGAAGACCCGGCCACCGCCGGTGCCCTGGCGGCCGCCTTCTGCCGTGGCGCCCAGGCTGAAGGGGTGCTCACCTGCGCCAAGCACTTCCCCGGCCACGGCGACACTGCCAACGACTCCCACCTGGAGCTGCCCCTGCTGCCCCACAGCCGCGCCCGCCTCGAGGCCGTGGAGCTGCCGCCATTCCGCGACGCCATCGCGGCCGAGGTGGCCGCCGTGATGACCGCCCACCTGCTGCTGCCGGTCCTCGACGCCGAGCACCCGGCCACCCTGTCGCGGCCGGTGCTGACCGGGCTGCTGCGCGAAGCGCTCGGTTTCGAGGGGCTGATCGTCACCGACGCCCTGGTGATGGAAGCGATCGCCGGCCGCTACGGCGCCTCGGAAGCCGCCGTACTGGCCCTGGAGGCGGGGGCTGATCTGGTGCTGATGCCCGGTGATGCGGAGGGGGCCATCGACGCGATCGTGGCGGCCGTCCAGAGCGGCCGGCTGAGCCTGGAGCGGCTGCAGGCCAGCCTGGACCGGCGGCGCCTGGCCCTGGGGCGATGCCCCGCCGGCGACGACTCCAGCGCCCTCGCCCCCCTGGGCCCGCTCAGCAATGGCCCCTCCCCCTCCGACCAGGCCCTGGCCCTGGAGCTGGTGCGACGCAGCCTGGAGCAACGGGGACGGGGCCCCGTACGCGGCGGCCCCGGGGTGAACCTGATCCGGCTCGACAACAGCCTGGGCTGCCCCTTCCTGCCGGCGACCGCTCCGGCCCTGGCCTTGCCGGCGGCCGCAGGATGGCGGACCTGCCTGATCGACGGCCAGGGGCCCTCCCCCTGGAGCGGCGATGGGGAGGCCCCCCTAGCCCTGGAGCGGCTGGGCGAGGGTCCGGTGCTGCTGCAACTGTTCGTGCGCGGCAATCCGTTCCGCGGCCGGGCCGACGGTCCGGATCCCTGGCCGGCGGTGATCCGCCAGCTGCAGGCCGCCGGCCGACTGGCGGGCCTGGCCGTGTACGGCAGCCCCTATGCCTGGGAGGCCCTGGCAGCCCTCCTGGATCCCCGGGTGCCGGCCGCCTGGTCGCCGGGCCAGATGGCCCTGGCCCAGGGGGAACTGCTGGGGCGCCTCGGCTTGGGGCCGATGGCCGGTGGCGGCAGCGCCCCTGGCGTGGCAGTCGACGCGGACTTCACCGACTGAGCACCCGCCGGCACCTAGCCTCCTGGCACGACCGTCCTGCCCCGCAGCGTCCGATGCTGAGCCTGTCGATGATCGTGCGCAACGAAGCGGAGCGGCTGGAGCGCTGCCTGGCTTCGGTGGCCGGTTTCGTCGACGAGATGGTGGTGGTGGACACCGGATCCGAGGACGGCACCGCTGCGATCGCCGCCCGCTGCGGCGCCAGCGTGCACCATCTGGACTGGCCGGGGGACTTCGCCCCGGCCCGTAACCACGCCCTGGATCTGGTGCGGGGCGACTGGGTGCTGGTCCTGGATGCCGACGAGTGGCTGCGTGCCGAGGCCTGCGCCCCGCTGCGGGCCCTGATGGAACAGCCAGAGGTGCTGGTGATCAACCTGCTGCGCCAGGAAGTGGGGGCCGCCCAGTCCCCCTTCTCCAGCGTCAGCCGTCTGTTCCGGCGCCATGCCGCGATCCGCTGGAGCCGCCGCTACCACGCCATGGTTGACGACAGCGTGGCCAGCCTGCTGGAACAGGAGCCCCACTGGCAGGTGCTGGCCTGCGGGGAACCGGCCCTGGTGCACGAGGGCTACCGACCGGACCTGCTGGCGGCCTCCGGCAAGGCCGCACGCCTGCGCCAGGCCATGGAGGCGGAGCTGGCCGCCCGCCCCGGCGACCCCTACGCCTGCGCCAAGCTCGGCGCCCTGGAGGTGAGCCAGGGCGATCCCGCCAGGGGCATCGCCCTGCTGGAGGAGGGATTGGCCCGGGTCGGAGCGGGGGCGCTTGCCGAACGCTATGAGCTGTTGCTCCATCTCGCCATCGCCCGGGGCCCTGGGGAGCCCGCCGCCGCCCTCTACCGCCAAGCCCTGGAACTGCCCCTGGAGGAACGGCTCAGCCTGGGGGCCCGGCTCAACCTCGGGGCCCTGCTGCTGCGCCAGGGGGACCTGGAGGAGGCGGCAGCCCTGACGGCAGCGGTGACCCGTCTCTGCCCGGAGCTGCCCCTGGCGTGGTTCAACCTGGGCCTGATCGAGCGTCAGCGGGGCCGCCTGCTAGAGGCCATCGACGCCTACCGGCGGGCCCTGAGGCTGGCCCCGGAGCACGCCGACGCCCAGCGCAACCTGGCGGCCGCCCTGCTGCTGGCCGGCGACATTCCCGGCGCCCGCGACGGGTTTCGCCGGGCGATCGCCCTGCTGGAGGCCCAGGGGGAACCGCAGCAGGCCCGGGAGCTGGCCCACCGGGCGGGCGCCCTCGTCCGGCTGGACGCCTGATGACCGCGACGTCGCCACTGGCGGGCCGCACCGTCGCCGTGACCCGGGCCGAAACCCAGCTGGGCGTGGCCCGCCAGCTGTTCGAGCAGGCCGGGGCCCGTGTCATCGACCTGCCGGCCCTGGTGATCGGTCCGCCCGATCTCTGGGGCCCCCTCGACGATGCCCTGGCGGAACTGGACCAGTTCCACTGGATCGTCTTCTCCAGCGCCAACGGGGTGGACGCCGTGGAGCAGCGGCTGGTGCGGCAGGGGTCCTGCCTGGCCCGCAGGCCGAGGGAGGTCCGGCTGGCCGCGGTGGGCCGCAAGACCGCCCAGTCGCTGGAGGACCTGGGGGCCCCCGCCGATTTCGTGCCGCCGGCGTTTGTGGCCGACAGCCTGATCGAGCACTTTCCTGTGTCGGGCTGGGGGCAACGGCTGCTGCTGCCGCGGGTGCAGAGCGGCGGGCGGACCCTGCTGGCGGAGGCCTTCGCCGCGGCCGGCGCCCGGGTGGTGGAGGTGGCCGCCTACGAGACGCGCTGTCCCGCGGGGCTGCCCACCGGGGCCCTGCAGGCCCTGGAACGGCGCGGGCTGGATGCCATCACGTTCAGCAGCGGCAAGACGGTGGACCACACCGCCCAGTTGCTGGCCGGCAGCTTCGGTGATGCCTGGATCCGGCAGCTGGACGGGGTGCAGGTGATCTCCATCGGCCCCCAGACCAGCCTGCGCTGCAGAGAGCGGCTCGGACGCGTGGACGGGGAGGCGGACCCGCACGACCTGGAGGGTCTGGTGGCGGCCTGCAGCCGGGCCCTCAGAGCTCGACCTTGACCCTGCGGCTGCCGCTTTGCAGGATCACCCGACCCTTGGCCACATCCACCGAGGCCACGCTCCAGCCGATGGGCAGCAGATCGGTGTTGCGGCCACCCCGATCACCCTGCCGCAGGCTGCCGCTGAGCTGCTTGTAGGTCACCACCGCTTCGCTCTGGCCGCCACTGTCGATCACGCCGGTGACCTTGAAGTCCTGAAGAAAGGCCGGCGGCGGGAGCGCCGCCACCGCTGTGGCGCCACCTGCGGCTGCCGTCGCCCCCGGGACCATCTCCGGCACCAGTGAACCGAAGGGATCCTTGCGACCCACCGGGAAGGCCGCCACCACCTGATCGGAGGTGGGTAGCGGGGTGAGGCCCGCCGGGACCCCCCCCGATGACGCTGCGGCGGGAGCCGGTCTGGGGGGAGCCTGCGGCGGCGGGGCTTCCACCGTCGGTGCCGCGGCGGCGCATCCGGACAGCAGCAAAGGTGCCAGGGCGGCGAGGCCGAAACGGCCGTTAACCCTTCTCCACCAGGTCGCGAAATCGGTCAAGGTTGGCCTGCAATTCTCTGGTGACGATGCCCCCCATGATGGTGGGTTCCATCAGGGGCGCAAGCGCACCGGGCAGTTCATAGCTCACCGTGAGCTTGACGGCCGTGAGGTCGGGCCCGAGGGGGTAGAAGCGCACAGCCCCTTTGGTGGGCAGGCCACCCACCGATTCCCAGTGCAGCCGCTGGGAATTGACCCGCTCGGTGATCCGGGCCTTCCAGTGGAAACGGAAGCCCTGGGCCGCCAGGGTCCAGTCGGTGAGGTCCGGGTCATCGAGCGTGACGACCGATTCAATCCAGCGCATCCAGCGGGGCATGGCCTCCAGGTCGCTCCACACCTCCCAGACCCGGGCCACGGGGGCCTGGATGTCTGTGGTGACGCTGTGCTCGAGCCATTTGCCCATGGTTGTGCTCCTAGGCCACCGCCGCGCAGGTGGCCAGCGCCACGGGTTGGTTCAGGATGGCCGCCGCCGCCAGCCGACCGCTCATCGTGGCCCCTTCCATCGAGTCGATGTAGTCCTGGCGGGTGTAGCTGCCGGCAAGAAAGAAGTTGGCCACGGGAGTGCGTTGGTCGGGGCGGAAGGGCTCCATGCCGGGGGCTTCCCGGTACAGCGACTGGGCCAGTTTCACCACGTTGCTCCAGACGAGCTGCAACCCGGCGGCGGAGGGAAACAATTCACGCACCTGGCGATCGGTGTGGGCGACAATCTCCTCGGTTTTCAGAGGGATCCAGGGATCCCCCGGGGTGAGCACGCACTGCAGCAGGGAACCGAGGCCCTCCCTCCGGTAATCGGCAGGGCTGGCCAGGGCCAGATCGGCGAAACAGCTGAAGTCGGCATCGGCCGTGTAGAGGAGGTTGTCGAGCCCGGCCGGGCGGCTCAGGTCGGTGCGGCGGGCCTGGGGTCCGGCCCCGTCGCCAAGTTCGGTCACCCAGCCGTCATAGCGCAGCTGCACGGTGGCGACCGGCACGGTTTCCAGCCGGTCGATGGCGGCGAACTCGGGGAAACGGCGCCAGGCCTGGGGCAGCAACCGCTGGGCTCCGGGCACGTCGCAGGCGGCCAGGTAGGCGTCGGCTTCCACCCGCTTCTCTCCCTCCGGGGTGCCCAGCACCAGGGAGGTGACGACGGTCTGGCCGTTGCGCTCCTCGTGGCGGACCTCACTGACCCGGTGGCGCAGGTGCAGCCGGCCGCCCCGGGCCTGGATGTAGTCGAGGATCGGACCGGTCAGCCAGCGGTGCGGGGAGCCCTTGAGCAGGTTGAGCTTGGAGGCCTCCGTCCTGGAGGCGAACATCATGAAAATGGTGAGCATGCAGCGGGCGGAGATGGCCTCGCAGTCGATGAATCCCAGCGCATAGGCAATCGGGTTCCAGAGCCTCTTCAGGCTCCTGGGGCTGCCCCCATGGCTCAGAAACCATTGCTGGAAGCTGATCGCATCCAGCGAGCGGATCACCGTCATGGCCCCGTCGTAATCGATCAGGCCCCGGACGATCGGACTGGTGCCGAGCGCCAGGGCGTTGCGCAGCTTGTCGATCCAGTCGAGCTGGGACGTGGTGAAGAAGGCCTTGAGGCCGTTGAACGGAGCGCCCACGGGAAAGCGGAAATCCAGGGACCGCAGGTCCCCGCCCCGGTTGACGAACAGGTGCCAGTGCTCCTTGGGCAGGAGGTTGTCGAAGGCACCCACCTTGCGCATCAGGGCGAAAAGGTTGGCGTAGTTGAAAAAGAAGACATGTAGCCCCATCTCGATGTGGTTCCCGTCCGGATCCACCCAGCTGCCGACCTTGCCCCCCATGAACGGACGGGATTCGTACAGGTCCACCGCATGACCGGCGTCGACCAGATCAACGGCGGCACTCAGACCAGCCAGACCCGCACCCACGATGGCGACCCGCACCCTTGGATTCCCGCGAAGGCCCTGACTCTATGGACCGGAGCCTACCCACGGCGGAAGGATCTCCATAGAGTGGTCGTTCACCGCGTCGTCCGGCGGCCCGATCCCTCCCATCCGTCCCCCTTTCGCCCGATGAGCAGCCCCGTTCAGACCCCCAGCGCCACGGCCACCCCCGAGGCCGATGCCGCCACCACCGTCACAGCCATGGCCGGTGTGGATGGCAAAGGCATCCTGATCACCGAACCCGCCATGCGTCAGCTCGGCACCCTGATGGCGTCCCAGGGGGGCGACAAGGTGCTGCGGGTGGGCGTGCGCTCCGGCGGCTGCAGCGGCATGAGCTACACGATGGACTTCATCGACGGCGGCGGGATCCTGGCCGACGACGAGACCTACACCTATGAACCGGCCGGAGCTCCGAGCTTCCGCGTGGTCTGCGACCCCAAGAGCCTGCTGTACATCTACGGCATGCAGCTGGATTTCTCCTCGGCCCTGATCGGCGGCGGCTTCAACTTCACCAATCCCAACGCCTCCCAGACCTGCGGCTGCGGCAGCTCCTTCGCCGTCTGAGCCCGGGCCCGCCGGTGGCGCCACGGCCCCGCGGCATGGGAGTCTGACGAACCCCACCCAGCCACCCCCCGCCGCCATGACGGCCCAGCAGGACTCCCGCTTCGACCAGGCCATCGCCCGCTACCAGCAGGGGGCAGCACCCGAAGACCTGATCGATGAGTTCCTGCAGATCACGGCCCAGGAGCCGCGCCAGTCGGCGGGCTGGACCTGCCTGGCCTGGTTGCAGCTGCTGCTGGACCAGCCCCAGGCGGCGCTGCCCTCGGCCCGCCATGCGGTCAAACTCAATCCCCAGGACCCCCAGGCCCGCATCAACCTGAGCGTGGCGATGCTGGAGACCGGCGCCAAGGGGGTGAGGGAGCACATCGACGTGGTGAAGCGCGTGATGCTGATGGCCCCCGAACTGGCGGGCGAACTGCAGGGCTCGATCGCCGATGGCCTGCAGCGCCGGCCGGGCTGGCAGGCCCTGGAGAAGGTGAAGGCCTGGCTCAGCTGAGCGACCGGCCCTCGGCGAGGGTCCCGAGCACGGTTTCAGCGATCCGCCGCGAGCCCCCCGGAGGCCCGACCCGCTCCAGGGCCGCCTGCGCACAGCGCGCCGGCAGCTCGCCATCGGCCAGCAGGCGCAGGATCAGGGCGGCGGCTTCCTCGAGTTCGCCGCCGTCGGCGGGCCTCCGCCCGACGGTGTGGACCGTGGGACCCAGCAGCCGCATCTGGGATTCGGCAAAGGCATAGCTGAACTGGGGACCGCGTCCCACCAGCTGGACCACCGGCCGGCCGAACCCCACCGCCTGCTCCACGGCGGTGCCGGCCATGCCCACCACCAGATCACTGGCGGCCAGGATCGACGCCAGGGCGCCCGGAAGCAGCCGCACCTCCAGGGCGCCGGCGGCGGAGCGCAGCACCCCATCGGCAGGATCCAGTTGCCAGCCGATCGACGCCGCCAGGGGTTCCAGTTCCCGCCAGTGGGGGCTCTCCACCACGGCGACGAAGAAGCGCCAGCGGCCATCTCCGACCAGACCCCCCAGCTGGCTGCAGAGACGCAACATCAGAACGAGGTTGTGCAGGGCCTCCGGGAAGCGGCTGCCAGGCACCAGCGCCAACGTGCGGGTGCCCTCCTGGCGGGCCACCTGGCCAGGGTCAGGGGCGGGCATGTCCATGATCGGGTAGCCGCGAAACAGGGCCTTGGCCAGGCCCTGGTCCTGAAGGTCGCGGGCGCTGAAGGCATCGCGGGTCAGCACCACCCGTACCCGCCGGCGGCGGCAGCACCAGCGGGTGAGGGCCGATAGCCGCAGCCGGCCCTCGTAAAAGCTCGACGTGGAAACCAGGAACACCACCGTCGGGCGCCCGGTGAGCAGGGCGAAGATCAGCGGGACATGGTCGCCGATGCTGACCACGAGGTCGTAGTGGCGTCCCTGGCGCCAGGCCGTCCAGAGCTGGGCCAGGCTCTGCTGCAACCAGCCGGCCGCCAGATCCTTCCAGATGTTGAGGCCCTGGTACACCATGCCTCCGGACGGCAGGGTGCGGCCCTGGAACAGGAGCGGCAGGCCCCGGCGTCCGTAGGCCGAGCCGTCGCCGACGATCGGCAAAGCCGCCAGTTCCAGCCCGGGCGAACACTGGCGCAGACCGTCCGCAATCAACCCCCCATTGAGATCCTCCCCATGACCGTTGCTGATCAGCAGGATCCTGGGAGCGGGGGAAAGGGGCACACGGGACACCAAGTCCGGTCGAGTTTAGGTTTGGGCACACCCGGGATTCCCGCCCCCTCCCGGCTCACCCCAACGGCATGAGCACCCCCGCCACGGGCCCCGCCGCCCAGCTGCGCCGCGTTCTCGACATCGTGCTGGTGGCCGACGTGTTTCTCGTGCTGGCCGGCGCCCTCTTCTTCGCGGTGGCGGTGGTGCTGCATGGTCAGCAGCTGGACGCCCCCCTGGAGCTTTTCCAGCAGCTGTGGCAACCGCTGTTCACCCCAGCCATCGGCCTGCTGATGGCGGCGGCGCTGCTCAGCGGCGCTCTGGGCTGGTGGCAGCGGCGAGGGCAGCGCTGAGGTCGGTGAACTGGAAGTGGAAGCCCTGGGCGACCAGCCGCTCAGGCTTCACCTGCTGCCCTTCGAGCACCACCTTGGCGCCATCACCGAGCAGCAGCTGCAGCAGGGGGCCCGGCACGGGCAGCAGGCTGGGCCGGCCGAGCACACGGCCCAGGGTGGAGGCGAAGATCGCCATCCGGGTGGGCTCGGGGGCCACGGCGTTGTAGGGGCCGGCGTAGCTCCCATCCTCCAGGGCGGTGGCGATCAACCGACAGAGATCGTGGCGCTGGATCCAGCTCATCCACTGCTGGCCGCTGCCCACCGGCCCGCCGAAGCCGGCCCGGAACACAGGCAGCATCTTGCCGAGGGCGCCGCCGTCGGGGCCGAGGACGATGCCGATCCGCAGCACCACAACACGGCAGGCTTCGGGGGCGACCTGGGTGGCGGCTTCCCAGCGGGCGCAGAGTCGGCCGAGGAAATCGTCGCCCGGCGGGCTGGCCTCCGTGAAGCACCCGTCCAGGCTGGTGCCGTAATACCCCACAGCCGATCCGCTCACCAGCACCGAGGGAGGCTTGGCCAGGTTCGCCATCGCCCGCACCAGCTGTGTCGTGGTGACCAGACGGCTGTCGAGCAGCCGCTGGCGGTAGGCGGGGGTCCAGCGCTGGTCGGCGATCGACTCCCCGGCCAGGTTGACCACTCCATCGGCCGCTGCCAGAGCCTCGAGCAAGGGGGGCTGGCTCCAGCTGGCTGGTTCGGCCAGATCGAAGCAGAGATTGGTGATCCTTGGATCGGCCGCCTCGCTGTCAGGCCGAGGACGGCGGCTCACCAGGGTGACCTGGTGGCCGAGGTTGAGCAGGAACGGCACCAGCTCCCGGCCGACGAAACCCGTGCATCCGAGCAGAAGCAAGCGCATGCCCACGGGTCATCGGAGTCCTGTGCCGAGGTTAGGTTCCGGCGGCCCTAACCTGGGCCGACCGTTCCTCCGCAAGATGGTTGACTCCGCGCCCACCGCTGCCCCGGGCCTCAAGAAGGGCGCCCTGGTGAGGGTGAACAGAACGGCCTACACCAACAGCCTGGAGGCTGGCGCCAGTGATCCGGTGGCCCCTGGCTACCTGTTTGAGGGGCCCGGGGAGATTCTCACCATCCAGGGGAATTACGCCCAGCTGCGCTGGCGCCGGCCCGTGCCGGACGTGTGGCTGCGGCTCGACCAGCTTGAGGCGATGCCCGCCGCCTAGAGCTCCACCCGGCGCCGTTCTTCCTTCAGCCGGCTGCGGCGCAGCCTGGCTTCGCGCAGCATCTCCTTGCCGTCATGGAGGTAGCTGTCCACATAGCCCATGGTGTAGCGCTCCAGCTCCACCAGGGCATCCTGAACCTGGCTGAGGCAGTGGTAGAGGCTGAGGCCGAACCCCCTCGCCGCCGCCGGGCAGGCCCGGGAACGATAAAGCGCCTCCACCTTCTCCATCCGCGAGCGGCTCTGCTCAAGGAAGGCGCAGAACGCCTCCATCAGGTCGTCGTCGTAGGGATCGGCCGCCAGGGAGCGCAACTGGGCCGGAAAGGGATTGATCACCTGGCCGATCAGCCGGTCGATCGGCACGTACACCTGCTGGAGCCAGCCCAGCAGCTCCTCATCGCTGGCCGCCCCAGCGCCACGATGGCGGCCCGCCGCTGCCCCCTTGGCCGTCCCGCCTCCCCCTGCGGCGGTGCGTGCCGGCATGCCAACGCCGGCCCCATGGTCGTAATGGCGGCGGCGGTCGCCGTCCCTGAGCACTTCCCAGGCCGCATTGAGGGCCAGGATCGTGCGCTGATCGCCACCGGCATCCGGGTGATGCTGCTTGACGAGGGCGCGGTAGGCGGCCTTGATCTCGGCGGTGGTGGCCCCGGGGGGAACCCCGAGGGTGGCGTAGTGGTCGGCTGGGGTCCTGGCCATGCGCGGGAAGCGCCGTCTGGAACCAGCATCGCCGATGGGTCAGCTGGTTGGAGCCCATGAAAAAGCCCCCCTCGAAAGGGGGGGCAGGGGGGGTTGTGAGGAAGGGTGAGGAGGAAGGAGCGCCCCAGCCAGGGAACCTGGAGGGGACCCGGAGACTCAGAACTTGAACTGGGTCTGGATCAGGCCGCCGAGCACGCTGCTCGACTGGCCGATGGTGGTGAACTGGCCGTTGGGGCGGCTCAGGTAGAAGAGGGCCGGGGTCACGCTGATGTTGTCGGTGACCTGGAACCGATACCACCACTCCCAGACGAAGTTGCCGTCCTGGGGTGTCTGGCCGTTGCGCAGCGAGGTGGTGAACACCGGCTGGCCGACGGCCATGCCGAGGGCATTGCCCTTGATGAAAGCGTCGGACCACTGCAGACCGACACTCCAGGACTGGCTGGCGCCGCGGTTGGCCGACTGGTTGAACGTCGGGACCGTGTTGAACGTCGGCACCCGCACCGCGGTTGCTCCTCTGCCGATGAGGGTGGTCTGGGGATTCAGCTCAGGTTGGGTCATGGCGTTGTAACCCCAGCCCAGGTTGATGGAGGGGATCCAGCCGCTCTTCTTGGGCTGCCACGCAAAGGTGGTGGCGAAGTTATTGGAGTAGGCGGCACTGGTGCCGAAGTTCTCCGAACCCAGGAAGTTGTTGTTGATGTTGGTGCAGTCAACCGCCGGCTGGGCGAAGGAGGTGCCGCGGCGGAAGTTCTGGCCGCACTGGACGTAGCTCCAGGCGAAGGCGAAGCGCCACTGCTTGCCGGCGAAACCGGCCTGGGTGGTCCAGGTGCCACGGCTGCGCTCGTTCAGCAGGCCCCCCTGGTTGGGGTTGCCGTTGTCGCCGTTGGGGGCGACGTAGGCGGTGGAGATCGCAAAGTAGGGCTTGCCCTTCTTGACGTTCTGCTTCCACATCAGGCCGAAGGTGGAACCGGTGGCCTTGTTGTAGGTGCCAGGGGCACCGTGCAGCGTGAAGACGTCGAGGATGCCGCCGTTGTAGAACCAGGGCGTGATCGCCAGGAACTCGGTGTTCCGGGCCCGGGCACCAACCAGGGCGGTGAAGTCACGGCCGATCGGGAAGCGGTAGTAGAGACGGTCGATGTTGACGACGTCAGCACCACCGACGGGGGAGAAGGCGCGATCCAGCGCCATCAGGTTGTAAGGCTGGCCGCCAAAGGGGCTGTTGTTGAAGTTGCCGCTGCGCAGACGGGTGTAGAGCAGGTCCTTACCGGTGAAGCTGGTGAGGAAGTTGAGGCGCAGGTCGTAGTTGAAGACCGTGGCGCCCCAGTTGCGGCGGTTGTTGGCGGGGAAGGCGTTGGCCGCACCGGCCGGCACACCGACAGCCGGGTTCCGCAGGCCCTGGTTGCCACCGAAGCTGTTGGAGCCGATCACGAAGACCGCATCACCCTGGAGCTTGGTGGTGGTGGAGAACTGGGTGGCTTCCAGCTCGCCCACCTTGGCCTCCAGCCCATCCACCCGGCCGCGCAGCACGGCGAGTTCCTTCTCGAACTCCTCCATCAGGCGCTTGAGCTCGTCGGTCACCTCGGTGATCCGGTCGAGGCAGGCATTCAGCAGGGCCGCCGCTTCGTAGCGGGTCATGGCCTGGCCGCCCTTGAAGGTGCCGTTCGGGTAGCCGGCGACGCAGCCGTAGCGGTCGACCAAGTTGGAAAGGGCCTGGAAAGCCCAGTCGGTGGGCTTGACGTCGGAAAACTGGTTGACGCTTGTCACCTGGTTCTGGGCTTCCCAGGCCTTGAAGCGATCGATGTCCTGCTGCTCCATGTAGGTGGAGATTTCAGCCCTCTGGGAGGGGGAGATTTCGCCGGCGGACGCCGCCAGCGGCGACAGCAGCCCAAGGGCCACCGGCGCCAGCAGAAGTTGCTGGAAGGGTTTCATTGGTCCTCACACCAAAAAGAGGAATCCCCGCTAAGGGGACGGCGCAAAGGTATAGGAATCCAGCGGCCCGGCTCAAAGGCCGCAGCACACGGGCTGGTATTGCAGCTGACATGGGACGCCCGGGTGGGCCGCCAACGGGGGGCATGAAAAAGCCCCCCGTTGGCGGAGAGCGGAGGGGGGGGTGTGTGTGTGAGGAAGGCTGAGCGGAAGGCTCAGAACTTGAACTGGGTCTGGATCAGGCCGCCGAGCACGCTGCTCGACTGGCCGTTGGTGGTGAACTGGCCGTTGGGGCGGCTCAGGTAGAAGAGCGCCGGGGTCACGCTGATGTTGTCGGTGACCTGGAACTTGTACCACCATTCCCAGACGAAGTTGCCGTCCTGGGGTGTTTCGCCGTTGCGCAGCGAGGTGGTGAACACCGGCTGTCCCACCGCCATGCCGGCCTCATTGCCCTTGGCGAACACATCGGACCACTGCAGGCCGACGCTCCAGGACTGGCTGGCGCCGCGGTTGGCCGACTGGTTGAACGTGGGGACCGTGTCGAACGTCGGCACCCGCACCGACGTCGCTCCGACACGCAGCAGGGCGGTCTGAGGATTCAACTGGGGCTGCGTCATGGCGTTGTAGCCCCAGCCCAGGTTGATGGAGGGAATCCAGCCGCTCTTCTTGGGCTGCCACGCGAAGGTGGTGGCGAAGTTATTGGAGTAGGCGGCACTGGTGCCGAAGTTCTCCGAGCCCAGGAAGTTGTTGTTGATGTTGGTGCAGCCCACCGCCGGCTGGGCGAAGGAGGTGCCGCGGCGGAAGTTCTGGCCGCACTGGACGTAGCTCCAGGCGAAGGCGAAGCGCCACTGCTTGCCGGCCACACCGGCCTGGGTGGTCCAGGTGCCCCGGCTGCGCTCGTTCAGCAGACCGCCCTGACTGGGGTTGCCGTTGTCGGCAACGGGGGCGACGTAGGCGGTGGAGATCGCAAAGTAGGGCTTGCCCTTCTTGACGTTCTGCTTCCACATCAGGCCGAAGGTGGACCCGGTCGCCTTGTTGTAGGCACCGGGGGCACCATGCAGGGTGAAAACGTCGAGGATTTCCGACTTGTAGAACCAGGGGGAGATCGCCAGGAATTCCGTGGCCCGGGCCTTCGGACCGATCATGGCGGTAACGTCACGACCGATCGGGAAGCGGTAGTAAAGACGATCAATGAAGACGGTGTCGGCCCCGGCCGTGGGCGAGGAGAGCTTGTCCAGCGCCATCAGGTTGTAGGGGCTGCCATTAAAGGGGCTGTTGTTGGCATTGCCGCTGCGCAGGCGGGTATACAGCAGATCCTTGCCGGTGAAGCTGGTGAGGAAGTTGAGGCGGACGTCGTAGTTGAACACCGTGGCGCCCCAGTTGCGCCGGTTGTTGGCGGGGAAGGCGTTGGCCGCAGCGGCCGGCACACCCGGCGCCGGGTTCGGCAGGCTCTGGTTGCCACCAAAGCTGTTGGCACCGATCACGAAGGTGGCTTCACCCTGCAGCTTGGTGGTGGTGGAGAACTGGGTGGCTTCCAGCTCGCCCACCTTGGCCTCCAGCCCATCCACCCGGCCGCGCAGGACGGCGAGTTCCTTCTCGAACTCCTCCATCAGGCGCTTGAGCTCGTCGGTCACCTCGGTGATCCGGTCGAGGCAGGCATTCAGCAGGGCCGCCGCTTCGTAGCGGGTCATGGCCTGGCCGCCCTTGAAGGTGCCGTTCGGGTAGCCGGCGACGCAGCCGTAGCGGTCGACCAAGTTGGAAAGGGCCTGGAAAGCCCAGTCGGTGGGCTTGACGTCGGAAAACTGGTTGACGCTTGTCACCTGGTTCTGGGCTTCCCAGGCCTTGAAGCGATCGATGTCCTGCTGCTCCATGTAGGTGGAGATTTCAGCCCTCTGGGAGGGGGAGATTTCGCCGGCGGACGCCGCCAGCGGCGACAGCAGCCCAAGGGCCACCGGCGCCAGCAGAAGTTGCTGGAAGGGTTTCATTGGTCCTCACACCAAAAAGAGGAATCCCCCGCAGGGGAAGCCCAAAGGTATGGCCGTGCCACGAAGGGAATTCAGCGATGCTCACAGGCGCGGGTAGCGATTGGAACAGGCTGAAGTCACCATTTGCCCGTGATCCAAGGGGCAAAAAAAGCCCGGCTGCCGAACAGCCGGGCCAATCAGAGGACAGTTTGTGAGGGGAGTTGATCCTGAAGGATCAGAACTTGAAGGTGGTCTTGATGAAGCCGCCGAAGTTGTTGAAATCGGAGCCCACAGGACCGATCGCACCAACGTTCTTGGAGACCTGACCCAGGGGGGCGCTCAGGTAGTACAGAGCCGGGGTCACGCTGATGTTGTCGGTGACCTGGAACTTGTACCACCACTCCCAGGCGTAGTTGCCATCGACGATGGCGGTCGCAGCGGCGGGACCACCGAAGACGGCGGGACCGGCGCTGACGGACGTCAGGAAGGTGGGCTGACCCACGGCCATGCCGAAGGCGTTGCCCTTGATGAACACGTCATCCCACTGCAGACCGACGTACCAGGACTGGCTGGTGGCGTTGGTGATGCCGGTGGTGGAGACGAGATTCGCGGCGCCGTTGAGGGTGGTGGTGCCGTTGTAGTTGCTGCGGTTGATGCCCCAACCGGCGCTGATCGAGGGGACCCAGCCGGAGTTGGTGGGCTGCCAGTAGGCGCTGATGCCCACCGAGTTGGTGGCGGCGGCGTTGGTCTGGAAGATGGTGGCCAGAGGCGTGCCATTGCCGGGGTAAAGGCCGGCCGTGCCCGAGGAGTAGGTGTAGGCCGCCGCAATGCCCCAGTTGGAGCCCGTATAGGCGATCTGGCCGGTACCTGTCTGGGCGGAGCAGGCGTTGCCGATGCCACCGCAGTTCGCCGTGCCGGCGATCGGGTTGCCCACGTCACCGTTGGCGGAGACGTAGTTGGCGCTGATGCTGAAGCCGCCGCTCTTCCACCACAGACCACCACCAGCGCCCAGGTTGAGGCTGTAGGTGCCGGGAGCGCCGGCGTAGGTGAAGATGTCGAGGACGGTATCCGCCGGGTAGGCGGACGGCCACACGGCCAGCATGTCGTCCTGACGGACGCGACCACCGATGGTGGCGGTGAAGTTGCTGCCCAGGGGGAACTGGTAGAACAGGCGGTTGATGGCGACCACGTCACCGCAATCGGTGCCGGTGCCGCAGAACTCTTCAAAGCCGGCTTCCGTGGCGTTCAGGCCGACGACCGGCTGGCCGAAGGGCGACTGGGCGAAGTTACCGGCCCGCAGGCGGGTGCGGAGCAGGTCCTTGCCGGTGAAGCTGGTGTCGAAGTTGAGCTGGACGTCGTAGTTGAACGCCGTGGCGCCCTGGGTCTGACGGGCCTGGTTCGCCCAGGTGTTGGGGACGTAGCCGATGCCGGCGGCGTTCGCCCCGAAGGCACCGGGCACGAAGGACGGAATCACCGCGCCGGCCCCGACCAGGCTGGCGGGCAGCAGCACGGCGGCCGGATCGTTGGGAACGGCCGGCAGGAAGACCCCAGGCACCGGAACGATCTGGGCGTTACCGCCGTAGCTGTTGGCACCCATGATGAAGGTGGCCTTACCGGTCAGCTTCGTGGTGGTGGAGAACTGGGTGGCTTCGAGCTCGCCCACCTTGGCCTCCAGGCCATCGACGCGGCCGCGCAGCACGGCGAGTTCCTTCTCGAACTCGGCCATCAGGCGCTTCAGCTCGTCGGTCACCTCGGTGATCCGGTCGAGGCAGGCGTTCAGCAGGGCCGCCGCTTCATAGCGGGTCATGGCCTGGCCGCCTTTGTAGGTGCCGTTCGGGTAGCCGGCGACGCAGCCGTAGCGCTCGATCAGGTTCGAGAGGGCCTGGAAGGCCCAGTCGGTGGGCTTGACGTCGGAAAACTGGTTGATGCTGGTGACTTGCTCTTCGGCGGCGTACTTGTTGACACCGTCGATGTTGAGCTCAGCAGCCTGAACCGCCACAGGGGCGAGCAGGCCGAGGGCTGCGGGAGCAACCAGCAGTTGCTGGAAGAGTTTCATCGGTTCCTCACACGAAAAGGAGTGCTGTTCCTTGCCGGAACACGGCGAAGTCTATGGGGTGTTTCTTTTCATGCAAGCCTCAAGTCAGGCTCAAGTAACCAACATTTCAACGCCGGGAGTCACAGGGTAGATCGACACAAAAAAGCCCAGCTGCATAGCAGCTGGGCAAGATTGAGGAGATTGTGAGGGGAGTTGATCCTGAAGGATCAGAACTTGAAGGTGGTCTTGATGAAGCCGCCGAAGTTGTTGAAATCGGAGCCCACAGGACCGATCGCACCAACGTTCTTGGAGACCTGACCAAGGGGAGCGCTCAGGTAGTACAGAGCCGGGGTCACGCTGATGTTGTCGGTGACCTGGAACTTGTACCACCACTCCCAGGCGTAGTTGCCATCGACGATGGCGGTGGCGGCGGCGGGACCACCGAAGACGGGGGTGCCGCCGCTGACCGCGGTCAGGAAGGTGGGCTGACCGACGGCCATACCGGCGGAGTTGCCCTTGATGAACACGTCATCCCACTGCAGACCCACGTACCAGGATTGGCTGGTGGCGTTGGTGACGCCGGTGGTGGAGACGAAACCACCGTCAGCAAAGCTGGTGCCGTTGAACTGGTTGCGGTTGATGCCCCAGCCGGTGCTGATGGAGGGGATCCAGCCGGAGTTGGTGGGCTGCCAGTAGGCGCTGATGCCCACCGAGTTGGTGGCAGCAGAGTTCAGGAAGAGGGAGTTAGCCAGAGGCGTGGCGTTGCCGCCGTAGGTCCCTGCACCGCCCGAGGAGTAGGTGTAGGCCGCCGCGATGCCCCAGTTGGAGCCGGTGTAAGCCACCTGGGCCGTACCCGTCTGGGCGGAGCAGGCGTTGCCGATGCCACCGCAGTTCGCCGTGCCGGCGATCGGGTTGCCCACGTCACCGTTGGCGGAGACGTAGTTGGCACTGATGCTGAAGCCGCCGCTCTTCCACCACAGACCACCACCAGCGCCCAGGTTGAGGCTGTAGGTGCCGGGAGCGCCGGCGTAGGTGAAGATGTCGAGGACGGTGTCAGCCGGGTAGGCGGACGGCCACACGGCCAGCATGTCGTCCTGACGGACGCGACCACCGATGGTGGCGGTGAAGTTGCTGCCCAGGGGGAACTGGTAGAACAGGCGGTTGATGGCGACCACGTCACCGCAATCGGTGCCGGTGCCGCAGAACTCTTCAAAGCCGGCTTCCGTGGCGTTCAGGCCGACGACCGGCTGGCCGAAGGGCGACTGGGCGAAGTTACCGGCCCGCAGGCGGGTGCGGAGCAGGTCCTTGCCGGTGAAGCTGGTGTCGAAGTTGAGCTGGACGTCGTAGTTGAACGCCGTGGCGCCCTGGGTCTGACGGGCCTGGTTCGCCCAGGTGTTGGGGACGTAGCCGATGCCGGCGGCGTTCGCCCCGAAGGCACCGGGCACGAAGGACGGAATCACCGCGCCGGCCCCGACCAGGCTGGCGGGCAGCAGCACGGCGGCCGGATCGTTGGGAACGGCCGGCAGGAAGACCCCAGGCACCGGAACGATCTGGGCGTTACCGCCGTAGCTGTTGGCACCCATGATGAAGGTGGCCTTACCGGTCAGCTTCGTGGTGGTGGAGAACTGGGTGGCTTCGAGCTCGCCCACCTTGGCCTCCAGGCCATCGACGCGGCCGCGCAGCACGGCGAGTTCCTTCTCGAACTCGGCCATCAGGCGCTTCAGCTCGTCGGTCACCTCGGTGATCCGGTCGAGGCAGGCGTTCAGCAGGGCCGCCGCTTCATAGCGGGTCATGGCCTGGCCGCCTTTGTAGGTGCCGTTCGGGTAGCCGGCGACGCAGCCGTAGCGCTCGATCAGGTTCGAGAGGGCCTGGAAGGCCCAGTCGGTGGGCTTGACGTCGGAAAACTGGTTGATGCTGGTGACTTGCTCTTCGGCGGCGTACTTGTTGACACCGTCGATGTTGAGCTCAGCAGCCTGAACCGCCACAGGGGCGAGCAGGCCGAGGGCTGCGGGAGCAACCAGCAGTTGCTGGAAGAGTTTCATGGGTTCCTCACACGGAAGCGGCGCAATGCGCCAAACGAAGAATCCCCCAGGTGGGCCTGACCATCCAGTCCCCATGTGCCAGAAAACACAACGTCCGGTACCCGTGGGTGCTGCCAGAGTGCCGCCCATGAAGGCCCTTTGGGCGACGTTGCCCTTCCTGCCCCTGTTGCTCACGGCGGCGCCGCGCAGCTTCCTGGCCCACGACGAGGGCTACTACGCCCTGCAGGCCCGCTGGATCGCCCAGGGCGGCCAATGGCTGGCACCCCCCTGGTGGGACCAGGTCGTCTTCGATCGCACCATGGGCCTGCCCTGGCTGATCGCCGCGGCCTACCGACTGCTGGGCGTGGCTCCCTGGGTGGCCCATCTGCCGTCCCTGGTCGCCGCCGTGGCCTCGTTGCTGCTCACGGCGGCCCTCGCCAGGCGTCTGCTGGGGGGTGACGGGGCCGGGTGGCTCGCCGCGGCCGTACTGGCGCTGACCCCCCTCTGGCTCGACTATGCCCACCTGGCCAGCCAGGACATGCCGCTGCTGGCCCTGGAGCTGCTGGGAATCCTGGCCCTGCTGCAGGCCGGCGACACCCCCAGGCGGCACTGGGCGTTCCTGGCCGGGGCCTGGATCGGACCGGCCTTCCTGATCAAGGGCTTCATGGTGGCGCTGCCGGTGCTGGCCCTGGTGCCCTTCGTCCTGCTGGAGCGCCGGCCCGTGCTGCGGCGGCCCGTCTTCTGGCTCGGCCTCACCCTGGGCTGGCTGCCGGTGGCGCTCTGGTTGGGCCTGAGTCTGGAGGTGCTCGGCCTGCCTGTGGTGGCGGGCCTGTGGCAGAAGCTGCTCTACCTCTCGGAGAGCGACGTCTACAGCGCCGGCCCCCTCTATTACCTGTGGAACCTGCCGGCCAACACCCTCCCCTGGAGCCTGTTCGCCCTGGAGGGCTGGCGCACCTGGCTGGTCGCACCGCTGGAGCGGGCCCGACGCCTGCTGCTGCTCCTCTATCCGTTGATGATGCTTCTCCTGCTCAGCGCCTTCCGCACCAAGACCCCCTACTACGGCTTGCAGCTCACCCCCTTCGTCGCCCTGGCGGCCACCGCCGGTCTGCGCTCCTGGAGCGCCGCAGCGGGCAGATCTGCCCGCTGGGCCGGCCTGGGCATCGGTGGGCTGGGACTGGCCCTGGTCCTGGCGGCGGCAGTGGTGCTCTCGCCAGGGGCCCCGGCGGGCCGACTCGTGGCCAATGCGGTGGCCAGCCTCTCGCCGGCTCCAGAGCAGTTCGCCCTGGCGGCAGGGGGCCTGGGCCTGGCCTGGGCCCTGGTGCCGTGGTGCCGCCGCCGCTCACGCCAACTGGGGGCCCTGCTGATCGGTCCCTGGCTGGCCCTCGTCCTGCTGGTGCAGTCAGGCCTGTTCACGGACAGAACCCCCCTGCAGCGCCAGGCCCTGGCGCGCCCTGAGGCGGCGGCGGCCCTGGCGGCCGGGCCGATCGGAGCCGTGGCCGGCGCCCCCCTGAGCGGCGACGAGCACGCGGGGTTGATCCTGGTGGCCCTGGCCAGCCCCAGGCTGATTCCCCGCATTGGAGCGCCGGAGCGGGTCCCCCCCGGGGAGCGGGTGTGGATCCGGCGCCAGGAGCTGCCGGCCGGATGGCCCGTGCGGCTGCAGGCCTCCGACCTGGAGCCCTGGGTGCTGGCCGAAGCGTCAGGGACGGGCCAATGAGGCTGTCAAGGCACCGGGATGGTTGGATCCTGCTGGGGCTGTGGCTGGCCGGCCTGCTCTTGGATGTCCTCTGGCTGCAGCGCCATGGCCAGCCGCCGGCCTGGGATCAGGGGGAACATCTGAGCCGTGCCCTGGGGGTCTGGCAGGTGCTGGGTGAGGCCGCGCCCTTTGATCCCCTCTGGTGGCAGCGGCTGTGGGCCGAAACCCCCACCTACCGGGGGCCCTTCACCTATCTGGTGACGGCACCGGTGTTCAGCCTGCTGGGGCCTGGGTATGGCAGCGCCATCCTCTCCAACAGCCTGTTCCAGGCCCTGCTGCTGGGGAGCCTGTACGGCCTGGGCCGCCTGGCCCACAGCCGGGCCGCCGGCCTCTGGGCCGCCTTTCTCTGCGGCGTCGCCCCGGCCCTGCTCAACCAGCGCAGTGACTATCTGATCGACTTCAGCCTCACGGCCGTGCTGACAGCCACCTGGTGGCTGCTGACCGTGCGGGTGCTGGCCCGCCCCCGACACCCCTGGCTCTGGAGTCTGGGTGGCGGCCTCGGCCTGGGCGCCGTCGTCCTGACACGCCCCACCGGCCTGGTGATGCTCTGGCTGCCCCTGCTGGCCCTGGCCTGGATCGCTCTGCTGGCCCCTGTTCAGCAGGGAAGGCCAGCCCGCCTGAGCCGCCTGGCCCAGCTGCTGCTCGCCGCCGCCGCCGCCACGGCCGTGGCCTGGCCCTGGTGGAGCCAGAACTGGCTGACGATCCTCTCCACCGTCAACAAGGCCCGCCAATGGGGGGTGCTGTACCAGGACGGCCTGGAGGCCAACACCCTGGCGGGCTGGCTGTTCTATCCCCGCCTGCTGCCCACGATGGCCGGAGCCACCCTGGTGGCGGTGGTGGTGGCGGGAGGGTTGCTGGGCCGGTGGCAGCAACGCGGCGCCCCTGCCAGCGCCCTGCCCTGGCCTCGGCTCGCCTGGTGGCTGAGCTTTCCGCTCGGGGCCCTGCTGCTGGCCACCCTGATGAGCACCAAGGACTTCCGCTTCGTGCTGCCCCTGGTTCCCCAGCTGTGTCTCGGTCTGGGGATCCTGCTGGCCTCGGCCACCGGTCGCTGGACGACCGGCTGGCGGCTGGCGGTGGTGGGGATCGGGGTCTGGGGGGCCCTGGCCAGCCAGTTCGCCCTGGCGGCCAATCCCACCGGGTTCCCGCCGCGGCCTCCCATCGCCGGCCCCCCCTGGCCCCTGGAGGCGATCGTGGCCACGATCCGCCAGCGCAGTCCGCATCAGCTCTCCACCCTGGCGGTGCTGCCCGACAGCCAGGGTCTGAATGCCTTCAACCTCGACGCCGAAGGGCGCCGCCAGGACTTCCGCGTCGCCGCCCGCCAGACCGTGGCCCCCGTCGACCAGCTCGGCGGGGACCTGGCCGGCTTCGACTGGTTCCTGCTCAAGGGGGGCGACCAGGGGGTGATGAGCGACGGGCGCCAGGCCGCCCTCGACGGGATGGTGCGCCGTTCGCCGGCGTTCCAGCCCGCCGGCCGCTGGCCCCTGCCCGACGGCAGCAGCGCCGAGCTCTTCGGGCGGCGGGACCTCAGCCTGGCGGTGACGCCGGTGGCCTGCGGGCCGGATCCCAGCCTCCAGCTGGATCTCAGCGTCGAGCCGCCCGCTCCCCTGCGGCCGGGCAGCGAGGCGGTGCTGGTGAGCCGTCTGCAGGGACCGGCGGATCAGCTGCGGGACGGCCTGCTGCTGCTCGACTGGCGGCCGGACTCCGGTGGCGCTGGCTTGCCGGCGTGGCGCCATGACCGCGGCATCGGCCAGGGGATGCTGCGCGCCAGCGGTCCCGGTTGCCTGGAGATCCGCGAACAGCTGGCCCTGGTGGTCCCGGCGGGGCTGCCCGACGGCTCCTACCGGCTGCGGGCCCGTGCCATCGATGCTCTGGGGCGGCCACTGGCCCTGCGAAGTTCACCGCTCCCGCTGACGGTGACGGCCGATGGCAGCGGCGGAGAGGGCGGAGCACCCCCGAACCGCGTCGACCAGCTGCTCGCCCTGGGGAGGTTGCTGCGCCGGGGTGAGCTGGATCTGCTGTTCCGGCAGGTGGGTCAGATCAACCAGCGCGATCCCCAGCAGATCTATCTCGCCCAGGGGGAGCGTCTGCTGCGGGCCCGGCTTCAGAAGACTCCCCCCGACGCCGGTGGGGGCGAACTGGAGGACCTCTATGGTCTGGCCCTGGCCCAGGCGCTGCAGCGGCACGCCGATGGGGCCGTTGACACCCTGCAGCGCATCGTGTCCCTCGAACCCACCAATCCCCATGCCCTGATGGCCCTCGGCTTCGTGCAGCTCTACCGCTTCCACCCCGGCCAGGCCCAGGTGGCACTCGATGCCGCCGCCCGGCTCGACCCCGGCAATCGCACCCTGCGGACCCTGCGGGCCGTGGCCAGCGGCCTGCGGCTGGACGTGGCCGGCACCCTGGCCCTGCTGCGATGAACGGCACGCTCAAGCCCGAGGGGCTGCAACGGTTCCACCGCCGCAACCGCGCCTACTACGAGGATCTGGACCGTCTGCACCAGGTCCTGGTCGCGCCGGGCCTGAGGGTGCTCGAGATTGGCTGCGGGCTGGGGGATCTGCTGGCCGCCACCCACCCAAGCCACGGGGTGGGCATCGAGCGCGACCCCGCCATCGCCGCCGCCGCCCGGGCGGCCCATCCCAACCTGCGGATCGTCTGCGCCGAAGCGGCGGCCATCGACCCGGAGGCGATCGGGGAGAGCGAGCCCTTCGATGTGATTCTTGTCGCCAACACCCTCAACACCCTTGAGGATGTGCAGGGGGTGATCGAGCGGCTGGCGGCGTTCTGCCATGACCGCACCCGGCTGGTGGTGAGTTTCCACAACTGGCTGTGGCAGCCCCTGCTGAAGACGGCTGAAACCCTGGGCCTGCGCCATCCCCAGCCCCCCGAGAGCTGGCTCACCCCCAGGGACGTGCAGAACCTGCTCGACCTGGCCGGCTGGGAGGTGCTCAAGCAGGGGCACCGCTGCCTGCTGCCGCGCCGGATTCCCCTGCTCGGCCCCCTGGCCAACCGCTGGCTGAGCCAGCTGCCCCTGCTGGAACAGTTCGGGCTCACCCACTGGCTGGTGGCCCGTCCCGCCACCCCGGCCCAGAGCCGGCCCAGTGTCAGCGTGGTGATCCCTGCCCGCAACGAAGCCGGCAACATCGCCGCCGCCATCGACCGCATGCCCCTGCTGGGGTCGGCCACCGAAGTGCTGTTCGTGGAAGGCCATTCCTCCGATGACACCTGGGCGGAGATCGAGCGGGTCTGCGCGGCCTACAGCGGCCCGCTGCAGCTGCGGGCCCTGCGCCAGAGCGGCCGCGGCAAGGCCGACGCCGTCTGGCTGGGCTTCGATCAGGCCGAGGGGGACGTGCTGATGATCCTGGATGCGGATCTCACCGTGCGTCCCGAAGACCTGCCCCGCTTCTACAAGGCCCTGGCCGAGGGCCGGGGGGAGTTCGTCAACGGCTGCCGGCTGGTGTATCCCCGCACCAGTGCCGCCATGCCGCCGCTGAACACGGCTGCCAACCGTTTCTTCGCTGCAGCCTTCTCCTGGTTGCTGCGCCAGCGGCTGAAGGACACCCTCTGCGGCACAAAGGTGATCTGGAAGGCGGACTACGAGCGCCTCAAGGCGGGGCGGGCTTACTTCGGCGACTTCGACCCCTTCGGTGATTTCGACCTGCTCTTCGGCGCCTCCAAGCTGAACCTCAAGATCGTGGAAGTGCCGGTGCGGTATCAGGAGCGCAGTTACGGCAGTTCGAACATCGCCCATGTGAAAGAGGGTCTGATCCTGGCGCGGATGTGTGTCTATGCGGCCCAGAAGCTGCGCTTCACGCCATGAGCGCGTGGCTCGTCGTGCCACGTCGGTGCCGGCGGCGGCGCCGCCGCAGCCGCCGATGAAAAAGCGCTGGTTCCTGGGCCTGGTGGCCACCCTGGTGCTCTATCTGGGGCTCAGCTTCTGGTTCGGCTTCGCCAACGTGATGCGCTCCCTGACGGCGCTGCCCTGGTGGTGCTGGCTCGTGGTGCCGGCGCTGGTGGCCTTGGGGTATCTGGTTCTGTTCCAGCGCTGGCAGTTCTACCTGAGGCAGCTGGGGCATCCCCTGCCCTGGCGTCCCAGCAGCCGGATCTACGCGGCCGGCCTTTCCCTGGTGGCCGCGCCGGGTCGCAGCGGTGAGGCCCTGCGCGGCCTGTGGCTGCAGCGTCGCCACGCCATCCCGATGCAGGTGGGCGTGGGGGTGACCCTGGCGGAGCGGGTGTCGGACCTGGCCGGAGCCCTGCTGGTGCTCGCCTGGGGGCTGGGGGGTCGCATTTTGCCAGCCCTGCTGGCCGCCGGCGGAACCCTGGCCATCGGCGCCTGGCTGCTGACCCACCCAGCCGCCCTGCGGCGCCTGGAGGCGTTCCTCGACCGGCTGCCGGCCCACCGGCGCTGGCGCGGTCTGACCCGGCTGCTGCGGGAAGCCCTCGGGGCGGTGAGCCGGCTGCGCCAACTGCTGCGGCCCTGGCCCTTGATGGTGGGCACCGCCCTGGCGGGCCTGGTGTGGCTGATCGAGGCGGCGGCTCTGATGGGCCTGCTCCAGCTGCTGGGGGATCCCCTGGTCCTGACCCAGGCCGCCGTGATCCGCACGGCGATGGCCCTTGGCGGCGTCCTCTCCTTCCTGCCGGCGGGGGTCGGCACCGCAGAGGCCACGGCCATCGGCCTGGCCGTGGCCTTCGGTGTCGATCGATCGGCAGCTCTGGCCGTCATCCTCGTGCTGCGGGTGTGCACCGTGCTGCTGCCCACGGCGGTGGGGGTGCTGGTGCTGGCCCGCCTCAGGGACGGAGGCCCGGGAGAGGCTGGCGACGGGGTGGGCGCGTGATCAAGGCCATCGACTCCCTGGCCCGAGGCCGCGCACCCGCCTTGGCCAATGGCTATCGGGCCGAGATCGACGGCCTGCGGGCCCTGGCTGTGGTGGCGGTGATCCTCAACCACATCGATGAGCGGCTCCTGCCCAGCGGCTATCTGGGGGTGGACGTCTTCTTCGTGATCTCGGGCTTCGTGATCACCGCCTCCCTCACCCGCCGCCCGGCCCACTCCCTGGGCGATCTGCTGCTCGGGTTCTACAGCCGCCGGCTGAAACGACTCGTGCCGGCGCTGCTGGTCTTCGTGGTGGTGGTGGGGCTGCTGGCCTGCCTGGTGATCCCCCGTCCCCATACGGCCCTGCGCACGGGGATCAGCGCCCTGTTCGGCTTCTCCAACATCTACCTGCATGGGCAGGCCACCGATTACTTCGGCACCGCCACCAAACTCAACCCGTTCACCCACACCTGGTCGCTGGGGGTGGAGGAGCAGTACTACCTCTTCTTCCCTGTGGTGGCCTGGTTGACGGGCTTCGCCCGCCCCGGTGCCGGCGGCCATCGGAACCTGTTCGCCGTGATGGGGGTGGCCTCGCTGGCGTCCCTGATCGCTTTCATTCAGCTGTATCCCAGCCAGCAGGCTGCCGCCTACTTCCTGATGCCGCCAAGGCTCTGGGAGATGGGGGCCGGATGCCTGCTGTTCTGCGCCGGCGGCGTCTGGCCGGCGGCGGCCCGGGGGCTTGGCCGCCTGCCGCCTTTGGCTCCGGCCCTCGGCCTGGTGGGCGTGATGCTCCTGCCCCTGAGCTGGGCGATCGCGGCCACGGTCGCCGCCGTGGTGTTCACCACGCTGCTGATCGCCAGCCTGCGGGAGGGCACCGCGGCCTATCGGCTGTTCAGCCTGCCGGCGCTGGTGGGGGTGGGGCTGATCTCCTACTCCCTCTACCTCTGGCACTGGGGTGTGCTGTCCCTGAGCCGCTGGACCATCGGCCTGCACTGGTGGTCGCTGCCGTTCCAGATCGCCCTGATCGTGGGTCTCTCGCTGGCCTCCTACCGCTGGGTGGAACGGCCGCTGAGGCAGGCCTCCTGGGCACCCCGACGCAGGGGAACGATCGCCGTTGGAGTGGGCAGCCTGGCGGCCGGGGCGGGCCTGCTGATCGGGGTCGACAACCTGCCCCCGTTCAGCCTCTACGCGGGCCGCAACCCGATTCCGGCCGGCATGGGGGTGGAATCGCTCGTTGATCCCTATCGGGTGGCCGGCACCGCCGGAACCTGGCAAGGCTCCCCGTGCGTGCTGGCCAACGCGGCCGATGCCGACAAGCGCATGTCCATCGAGGCCTGCACCCTCGGGGACTTCGCCACGGCCCGTCGCCGGGTGTTGGTGGTGGGCAATTCCTTCTCGGCTTCCTTCGCCGAAGCTTTCGACGACCTGGTGGCCAACGATGACTTCGCCGTGACGGTCACCTCGGCCTGGGCCGCCTCACCGGTGGGCAGCTTCGTCGACCTGGGCGGCGCGGGCCCCTTTGCCGCCATCAACCGGGCCTACTGGAACCGGGTGGTGCCGGAGCTCGTCGACCGGCTCCGCCCGGGCGACTGGGTGTTTCTCGTCAATGACATGGTGATGTTCTCGCCGCCCAGCCAGGGGCCAGGCAACCGCCTGATCCTGCAGACCCTTGAGGTGGGCCTGGGCGACTTCTCGGCCGACCTGGCGCGGCGCGGCGTGCGCCTGGCGGTGCTCCATGGCCTGCCCTTCGCGCGGGAGGCGAACTGCCATCCGGCCAGCGCCGTGCCGCAGTGGTTCTCGCCTTTCGGTGGCCCCTGCCTGATGCCGGGCCGGGCCGAGTCCCTGAAGCGCCGGAAGCCCTTCGACAACCTGCTCAAGGAACTCGAGAACCGGGGAACGCTGCAGGTGGTGGATCTCTTCGACCTCTTCTGCCCCGAAGGCGCTTGCACCTACCGTTCCGCCGATGGGCAGATTCTTTACCGGGACGAGCATTCCCATCCCTCGAAGCAGGCGGTGCGGCTCGCCGCCCCGGTGATCCGTCGGGTGCTGACGTCGGCACCGAGAGCACCAAGCCCCCCATGAACGATGCCCCCGACACCGTGTTCTCCAGGAGAACCTGGGGAAAACAATGTCGGGGGCTCTCGCCGGGTCCGCTCTGGCGCGGAACCGATGGATCAGGAGTCAGCAGCCGTGATCAGCCGGCATTCTCCGCGATCAGCAGACCCTGAATGGGACAACTTGGGGACATGGACACCTCCTCCTGTGGGTTGGATGCCAGCCGGCGACGCCTTCGGGACGGATGGGAACGGTCAACGGGAAAACCCCGAAGCCGCCGCCAAGATCGTCGCCACGCCACTGCTGACAGGACCTGGGAATCATAACGACTTTTTGCACCCTCTCACCTGCAAATCCGGCGGGGTGGATCGGATGAGCTGGCAACAACCTGGCCGGAGAGGCCCACGGCATGGGGCCTCCAGTGCATCGGTACGACCCTGGCCTTCTGCGGCAACGGCCTCGCCACTGGCCTTGAGCTTGAGAGAGACATCGAAAGCCATCAATTCATGGCCGGGATACATGGTTCCGGTAGGTTTCAGCTCTCGCGCCCTTCCCCAGTCGCTCCTTTGCTGATGCCATCCGCCCTTGCGTCCATGGCCAATCAACTGGCGATGATCATCGTATTCGTCCTGTTCAGCTTTGGTCTGCTCACAGCAACAAGACTGAAGACAAGGTTCAGAGCCAGCCTCGATGCTCCTCAAGGCATGGTCTTCGAGGAGCGCAATGACGGCCTTGACCTGTTGGCCGGCATGCTCGCTTTTGGTGTGGGGTGCAACATCCTGTTGATCCTGCCGGCCGTGGTGGAGCTGGTGAGCGGATCTGGCGGACGGCCGATCCTGCTCTTCCATCGGTTCTGCAGCGGCCTCACCACGGCAGCGGCGCTGGCGCTGGCGCTCCTTGGAGGCCTGGCCCTGCTGCAGAGAAGCCGGTGGCCTGGCCTGAGGCCTTTCCGCTCCTTTGCCGCGCCACTGGCTTCACGCTTGGTGCCCAAGGAAATCAGCCGCGTCGATGGGGCAACCCTGCGCGTGCTGGTCTTCGTGCCAGCCATTGTCCTTCTATCCGCTCCCAGATTAGGCTTGCAATATGATACTGGGCTTTATCATTTACCCTCCCTGCTTCATTTCCAGGCGTTCGGCCCCGAGGTTGGCCTCGCCAATTTTCATTTCAGCTTCGGCTTTTTCAACCTGCAACAGTTCGCCCAGGTCTCGCTGCAGAACCTGAGTCCTTCAAGATTCCTTCTCTCTCCCTCTCTGAACCTCATCTTCCTTGAGGCCTTCATTCTTACGGTCCTGTCCAGCCTTTCATCAATACAAAAGCCAGGGACACGAAATGGATCCAGAAAGACAACAACGAGAGCCCTTCTATACCTTGGCTCGGGGCTCATCTTTGGCATTCAGTCACTGAACTCACTGGTGTCTTTTGATGCAGATTTTGCAGTTTCAATGACAACATTGATGCTGGTGTACAGCCTCTACTTCTACTGTCCTGGCGAGCGGCGAACCCAGGCTCTGGCCCTTGCCTTGTTTCTGCCACTGTTGAAACTCTCCGGGGTCCTGGGCCTCGTCCTGATTCTCCTTCTGGAGGTTCTGCATCAGGCGCCCGGGCTCAAACTCCTTCGCCCTTCAGGAGTCTTTGGCGTCGTCGGCCTCTGCCGGCAGGAACTCATCACGAGACGAACCCTGGTCGGCACTGTTCTGTTGGCCTATGTCTCGATGGCGGCGACGAACCTGATCACCTCCGGCTACCTCGTCTTCCCCATTCCCTTCACCGGTCCGTGGGGAGAGCATGCGGTTCCCTTGGCTTCAACCAAGTTCATCAGGAGTGCGCTGGTCACCAATTATGCCAGGTTCGACGATAACGGTTCACTGTCAGCAAGCCTCTATCCAAAACATCTTTCACTCTCAGATTGGCTGCCAAGATTCCTGGCTTCACCCAGGGGACAGCTGATGACATTCTGGATTGTTTCCACCGTCGCACTGTTCCTGGTCTTCGCAGTGCTGGCCATCGCCAGCAGGCGCCTGAGTCGTGAACGAAGACTCCTGCATCTCAGCATCTGCCTCCTGCCCATTACGTTGCTTGCCTTGCTGGTGCTACCCCCAAATCCACGATTTTTCCCCTGGATCGGCGCTCTGATCGGCTTTGAATTCACCGAACTTGTCATACTCTATCCCCTGATCTCCTTGCTGGCATCAATGCTGTTGATGTCTCTGCTGAGCGCCCGATTCCAGCGGTCGCTTCTGAAGTCGACCGGTTCTGAATTTTACTCTGTCAGGTTTCTTCCCGACAACCGACTTCATGGATGGCACGCAAGACAGGAACCTACTGCTGATTCCAAGGGAATTCCGGTTCGCTCTCCCCGAAAGGACAAGTGCTGGTCGATTCAACCTCCTTGCACCCCTTACCTCCCATCCGCTGAAGGAAAATCCAAACCAACAACAGCGTGGTGATCAGCAGGATGGATGATTAAGGCGTGGATTGGTTGGCGAAAGACGTGAGAGTGAGCCAACAGGACACAAAAAAGTGCCCTCCGAAGAGGGCACCAGATCAAACGAAAATGGAACAACTGAACGGCAGGCTCAAAGGGCGTTGCCGCGGGGCAGAACCTCTTCAGGGAAGATGAAGTTTTCGTGCGGTTGGTCGGCAGGCGCCATCCAGGCACGCAGACCTTCGTTGAGCAGAATGTTCTTGGTGTAGAACGTTTCGAATTCAGGATCCTCCG
>JAHHGT010000010.1 GCA_019359745.1 Aphanothece saxicola GSE-SYN-MK-01-06B | reverse complement strand
AGGCCGTGGGGAACAGCAGCAGACCGGACCACCCCACGAAAACGAAGCGGTCGCGCTTGAGCCAGTCGTCGAGGACGTCGAACCATCCACGCGTGGCCGGTGCACGCCCTAGGGCGATCGTCATGGGTGAAAGCGGTGCGGATGACCCGCAGGGCTGTGGGTTACCGGGGGATGGTAACAACGTTGATCCGCCCCCCGTGCCAGGCGACACGGGCTGAAACTGACGCCTCCGGCACGCTTCGCGGCAGGATGGCGGGCCATTGCCCTTTCGTCCCGCATGGCTTCGCCCGGCGTCGCTTCCCCTTCGGCCGACGAGCAGGTGCTGGAGCAACCGGTGCTCGGCTCCCGCCGGCTCTCCAATCTGCTGGTGGCGGCGGCCGTCAGCATCGGTGGCCTTGGTTTCGTGCTCACGAGCGCCTCCAGCCGCTTCGGCCGCGATCTGCTGCCCATCGGCCACCCCGCCGCCCTGGTCTGGGTGCCCCAAGGCCTGGTGATGGGTCTCTATGGGGTGGCGGCGCTGTTGCTGGCCACCTACCTGTGGCTGGTGATCAGCATCGATGTGGGCTCGGGCCTCAACCGTTTCGATCGGGGGTCCGGCGAGGCCCGCATCAGCCGCCGTGGCTTCCGCAAACTGATCGAGGTGGTGATCCCGCTGCGGGAGATCCAGGCGGTGAAGGTGGAGGTGCGTGATGGCCTCAGTCCCCAGCGGCGCCTGGCCCTGCGGGTGCAGGGTCGCCGGGACATGCCCCTGACCCGGGTGGGCGAGCCGATGCCCCTGGCCGATCTGGAGCTGGCGGGTGCCCGTCTGGCCCGCTTCCTGGGTGTTCCCCTGGAGGGCCTTTGAGATGGGTCAGCGTGGCAAACAACAATTCACGACCCCTGCCTCCCTGGGCTGGCGGCTGCTGCTCCTGGTGGTTCTGGGGCTGACGCCCCTGGGCCTGGCGGCCTGCGCCGCTGACAGCGGCAACCAACCGCTGGGCTGTGAGGCGGCCACCACCCCCTGTCTGCAGGGAACGGCGGTGGTGGCCATGGAGACCAGCAAAGGACCGGTGGAAGTGACCCTGGACGGTGCGGCGGCCCCGCTCACGGCGGGCAACTTCGTCGATCTGGTACGGCGCGGGGTCTACAACGGCACCGTGTTTCACCGGGTGGTGCGGGAGCCGGTTCCCTTCGTGGTGCAGGGCGGTGACCCCAGCAGCGCCGATCCCAAGGTGGCCCCCAGCGACTACGGCTCCGGCGGTTTCGTCGACCCCGCCAGTGGCGAGTCCCGGCGCATTCCCCTGGAGCTCAAGCTCAGCAGCACCCAGGAGCCCCGCTATGGCGAAGAGATCACCACCCCCACGGCCACGCGCCAGCTGGCCCTCACCCATCAGCGGGGCGCCATCGCCATGGCCCGCTCCAACGACCCCAATTCCGCCAGCGCCCAGTTCTATGTGGCCCTGCAGGCGCTGCCCGAGCTGGATGGCCGCTACGCCGTCTTCGGCCGGGTGACCAGGGGGATGGAGGTGATCGATCGCATCCAGCAAGGGGACAAGCTGGTCCGGGCCCAGGTGATCGAAGGGGGCACGCTGGTCAAGAAGAAGCCCTGAGGCCCGCTCAGGCGGGGACGCGCTTGCCCTATTACGCGGGGACGCGCTTGTCTGAGGCGGTGGCCTTGAGCAGCTCGGTGTTCACCCCCGAGGCCCGCTCCAGGGCCACCTTGCCCGTCCGGGCGATCTCCAGGATCCCGTAGGTCTCGAGCAGCCGCTCCAGGGCCACCAACTTGCCCGGATCCCCCACCACTTCCAGCGTCAGGGCGTCGTCGGCCACGTCCACCACCTTGGCCCGGAAGACCTGGACCAGATCGAAGATGGCGCCGCGGTTCTCCGCCGGTGCCGCCACCTTCAGGAGCATCAGTTCGCGCTCCACCGCCGGAATGGTGGAGAGATCAATCACGCCGAGCACGTTGATCAGCTTGTTGAGCTGCTTCGTCATCTGCTCAAGGGTGCGGTCGTCCCCTTCCACCACCATGGTGAGCCGGGACATGCCGCGGTGTTCGGCCGGCCCCACCGCGAGGCTCTCAATGTTGAAGCCCCGCCGGGCGAACAGACCGGAGATGCGGCTCAGGGCGCCCGATTCGTCTTCCACCAGCACCGAGAGGGTGTGCTTCATGTCGGGCTCGTGAGCGGGGTGCGGCGGGGGACCGGGGTGAAATCCGGCACGGTCTAACCAAAGGTACGCGCCAGCGGACGTCGTCCCTTCAGCCCGATTCCAGGCGCTCCAGCCAGCTCAGCACCGCCCCGTGGAAGGCGTCCGGGGTCTCATCGTGGGGACAGTGGCCGCAGGAAGGGATCACCTGCAGCTCAAGGTCGGGGCGTAACCGCAGGCACTGGTTTGACACCTCCACCGGCACCAGCCGGTCCTGGCCGCCCCAGACCAGCAGGGTGGGCCGCCCCGGCCGTTGCAGCGACGCGACGGCGGTGGCCCGGAAGGGCCGCAGGGCCATGCCGATGCTCATCGCCCGCAGGGCGCGCACCGCCCCGGGGCGTCGCGCAGGCCAGGCGATCAGCCGACGCAGCTCCTGATCGCCGATCACCGCATGGTGGTACGCGGACTGGATGCCCAGGTCGAGCAGGGGGGAATGGGCCAGCAGCGGCACCAGCAGCTCCAGGGGCAGGAGCCGCATCAGGCCATGGATGACCACCTGTTTCAGCCGCCGTCGCCACGGGGGGCGGCGCGGCGGTTGGCGCCAGGCCATCAGCAGGCTGGGATCGGGAAGGGGCGCCGCCACCACGGCCCGCACCCATTGCGGGAAGTAGACGCTGCAGGTCAGGGCGACCAGGCCACCGAGGGAATGGCCCACCAGCACGGCCGGTGTCTGGACCACCTCCGCCAGGAAGGCCTGCACCTGCCTCGACCAGAGGCGGTTGTCCAGGGCCTGATGACGATCCAGACCCGGCTGGCTGGAGGCGCCGAAGCCGATCAGGTCGAGGCCGTAGACGCACCAGCCCGCCGCCGCCAGGGGGCCGGCGTTGTGGCGCCAGTGGCCGCTGGCCGCCCCGAAGCCGTGCAACAGCACCAGCGCGGGCCCGTCAGGTGGGCCCAGGCGGCGCCAGTGGCAGCTGTGGCCGCGCCAGTCCCACTGGGCGTGGTCCCCCCAGTCGGCTCCCTGCTGCGGCGCGGTCTCCACGGGGGCAGGCTGGGGGTCGGCGGACGACACCGATGGTTGCGCCAAGGACCCGACGTTGAGCGAACCCCATCACTATTGCGAAGGTGCGGCCGTCGTGGAGACCGGTGGCGGCTTCTTCCGACCCGCCTCCAGGCCAGCCAGGGACTTCGGTGTGCTGCTGGCTCGCACCCTGACCGCCCCTGGCCACGACCGACCCGTGCAGGTGCTGGATGGCATGGCGGGCTGCGGCATCCGGGCCCTCCGCTACGGCCTGGAGGGCGGCGCCACGGCGGTATGGGCCAACGACGCCGACCCCGACCGCCTGCCCCTGCTGGAGCGCAATCTGGCCCGGCTGCCGGCGGCGGTGGAACGGCAGCTGAGCACCGCCACGGCCGAGCAGCTGCTGGCCGGCTGCCTGGTGGAGGGGCGCCGCTTCGAGCTGGTGGATATGGATGCCTTCGGCTGCCCGGCCGCCCTGGTTCCCCTGGCCCTGGAGGCGGTGGCCTTCGGCGGCGTGCTGTATCTGGCCAGCACGGACGGTCGTTCGGCCACGGGCCATGACCGCCGCGCCGCCGTGCGCCGTTTCGGAGCCGCCGCCCGGGCCCACCCCGCCAGCTGGGAGATCGCCCTGCGCCTTCAGCTGGGGCTGCTGGCCCGGACCGCCTGGGCCATGGGGCGGGGGCTCACCCCCCTGCTGAGCTTCAGCGAGGGCCGGGCGTTTCGCACCGCCGTGCGACTGGCGCGCCATCCCGCCGCAGGGGAGGAGGCCCAGCTGGGGATGGTGGCCCACTGCCATGGCTGTGGCGATCAGCAGGTGCAGAGCCTGCTGCGGCTCGGCCGCTGGCGCCCCTGCAGCTGCCCCGCGGCTGTTTCAGACCAGGGGGCGATCCAGTGCGGGCCGGCCCTGGCGGTCAGCGGCCCGCTCTGGATCGGTCCCCTCCAGGATCCCGCCACGCTGGTGGCCATGCTGCAACAGGCCCAGGGGGCTGGCGCCCATCTGGACCGGCCGGGCCGGCGGTTGCTGGAACGGCTCCGGGACGACCCGGCCGCGACGGCCCGCTGCTGGCCCGTGGACGCGATTGCCCGCCGTCTCGGTCAGGGGCCCCCGCCGTTGGCGCAGCTGGTGGCGGCACTGACGGCGCAGGGTTTCGCCACGGCGGCGAGCGGGGTGATGGCAGGCCAGCTGCGCAGCGAGGCCCCCTGGCCCCTGATCGTGGCCACGGCCCGGGGGCTGGTGGCCACGACGGCTGCTAGATAGGTAGCCCGTTCCCCCTTGTCCGGGCCATGGCCTCTGAAATCTTCGGCACCGCCGCCATCTTCTGGGTGCTGATCCCCGTCGGGCTGGCGGGCGGCGCCCTGCTGCTCAAGCTCCTGAACGACTGAGCGCCTGATCCCGGCTCCGCGCTGGGACCGGACGCACCCTTAGGCTCAGCCCGCTTCCTTTGCAGGGGTCCATGAAGGTTCTGGTCGTCGGTGGAACAGGAACCCTCGGTCGCCAGATCGCCCGTCGTGCCCTTGATGCGGGACACACCGTCCGCTGCGTCGTGCGCTCACCCCGCAAGGCGGCCTTCCTGCAGGAATGGGGCTGCGACCTCACCCGCGGAGATCTGCTCGAGCCCGCCAGCCTGGATTACGCCCTGGAGGGCCAGGAGGCGGTGATCGATGCCGCCACGGCCCGGGCCACCGACGGCGGCAGCGCCTACGAGATTGACTGGGACGGCAAACAGAATCTTTTCGCCGCCTGTCGGCGCGCCGGTGTGGGCCGGCTGGTGTTCATGTCGCTGCTGGAGGCGGCCAAGCACCGCGGGGTGCCGTTGATGGACATCAAGGCCTGCACCGAGGCGTGGCTTGAGGCCTCCGACCTCGACTACACGATCCTGCGTGGTGTCGCCTTCATGCAGGGCCTGATCAGCCAGTTCGCGATTCCCGTGCTGGAGAGCCAGACCGTCTGGGTGAGCGGCGCACCGACACCGATCGCCTACATGAACACCCAGGACGTGGCCCGCTTCGCCGTGGCGGCTCTTGAGCGGCCCGGAACGATCCGGCAGGCGTTCCCGGTGGTGGGTCCCCGGGCCTGGATCACCGGCGAGATCACCCAGCTGTGCGAGCGCTACAGCGGCCGTGAGGCCAGGGTGTTCCGGGTGCCCCCGGTACTGCTGGGGCTGATGCAGTCGGTCACAGGGTTCTTCGAGGCCAGCCTCAACGTGGCCGAACGGCTCGCCTTCGCCGAGGTGGTGGGCGGCGGGGAACCCCTCACGGCGCCGATGGAGGCCAGCTACGCGGCCTTCGGCCTGGATCCGGCCGAAACCACGCTGCTGGAGGACTACCTCAAGGAGTACTACGACACGATCCTGCGGCGCCTGCGGGAGATGGAGTCCGACCTCGACAAGGAAGCCAAGAAGAAGCTCCCCTTCTGAAAGCGGCGTCCATCGCCAGTTCGTGTGTACTATTGCAGCGTTTGGCGGCGGCCATGGCGATTTCCCAGATCAAGAACCTCCAGCGGCGTCTGGCCAACCTGGAGGAGGAGGCGATCGCCGAGCTCACCCGCGCCTGCGGCCACGAGCTCTGGGCCTCGCTGGGCTTCGATGCCTTCGACACCCTCGAGGATCCGGATCGCCGCGCCCGGGCGAACTATTACTACGGCCAGCTCCAGACCGTCAGGGAACTGAAGGACGCCCTGGTCTGAGCAGCGCCGCCAGGCGTTGTCGCTCCTGGGGGCTCACGGCGCGCCAGGTGCCCGGGGCCAGGCCCACCAGATCCAGGGGCGGGCCGCCATCCATCAGGTCGATCGCGGTGCGCAGCAGGCGCAGGGTGGGCAGCCCTACCGCGGCGGTCATGCGCCGCACCTGGCGGTTCCTCCCCTCGCGCAACTCCAGTTCCAGCCAGTCGGTCGGCACCCGCAGCCGGTGGCGGATCGGGGGATCCCTTTCGGGCAGGACAGGATCCGCCACGGCCCGGGCCCGGGCCGGCAGGGTGCGTCGCCCCTGCACCAGCACCCCCTGACGGAGGCTGTCCAGGGCCGGCGGGGTGATCACACCCTCCACCTGGACCAGATACCGGCGCCAGTGCCCCCGGGCCGGGTCGGTGAGCCTGGCCTGCAGGCGTCCATCGTCGGTGAGTACGAGCAGGCCCTCGCTGTCCGCATCAAGGCGGCCGGCGGCATAGACGCCCGGTTGATCGACCAGCTCGGCCAGGGTGCCCCAGGGGCTGCCCGGTTCCGGTCGGAACTGGCTGAGCACCCCGTAGGGCTTGTGGAGCAGCAGGGTGGTGGTCACTGCTCCAGAACAATCAGGCGCTTTCCCGGGCCCGCCAGAGGTTGACCACGCCGATCGAGATGAGCAGCAGGCCCAGATCCATCGAGATGGGAGGAAGGATCATGGGGTGGGGCCAGGGGCGCTCGGTCGGCCGACCCTATCGCTCCGCTCTTCCCATCGTGTGAAGCGCTTGGGAGCTGGCACGGCCGACGCTTAAGCTGAAACTCTGTTGTTTTTCCTCAAGCCAGCCTTCCCGCATGATCGAAACGTCCGGTGTGATCGAAAAGGAGCAGGGCAACGGGTTCTACCTCGTCACCCTCGAGCAGCCTGCCGGTCACCAGTGCCTCTGCCGGGCGGCGGGCAAGCTCACCAAGTTCCGGATCAAGCTGCTGGCCGGGGACAAGGTGCTGGTGGAGATCAGCCCCTATGACCTGACCCGGGGCCGCATCACCTACCGGGAGCGCAATGCCGGAGCCACCGGCCCGAGGCCGGGGGGCAACCGTCCCGGCGGGCCCAGGCGCCGCTGAGGCTGGCTGGGGCGGCTCAGATCTCCAGCAGGCCGTCGGTTTCCGGGCGGCGGCCGAGGTGCAGATCCCTGGGCACCATCAGGACGTTGGCCTGAAGCAGTTCGGGGTGGTCTTCCAGGGTGAGGAGCCACTCACGGAATTCCTCGTTGATGGCATAGCTGTCTTCGAACAGCTCACGGCCATCGAGAGCGGCCCGGCGGGCCAGGGCCCAGCAGACCGCCACGGTCACACGACGATGGACGGCGGCATCAAGCGGGGCATCAAAACCACCGTCCTGATCGCTGGCGTCGTCTCTTGGAATGTCCATCGGGTTGATCTCGGTGGAAGTCCTGTGGTGCCCACGTTGACTGCTGGTGGGCACCTCGATGGTGTTGGTTGTCACATCGTTGCAGGAAAATCGGTGGCAAACGGCCAGATGCAGCCACTTTCAGGCCGATCCGCGCCCAAAGGACGGCAGCACGGGCCCGCTGACGCTGAGCATCCGGCCGGCATCGTCCGCGATGGCCTGCAGCGGCAGGCGTTGGTCGCTGGCCGGGGAGCCGGCGCTGGCGGGCGCCGTTGCCAACGGACGGGGCCGGATCACGTAGGGCTCACTCACGGTCCAGGCCCGGGCATAGCTGATCAGCAGGGGATCAGCCGGAGCAAACACGTAGGACGGCCGTCGTGGGATGGTTTCCTGACCGGAGCGATCCCCGTCCATGCGCACGGCCCTGGTGATCGCCTGAACGAAGCGGCTGCGGGTGACCACGGTGGTCAGGTAGGCCACCACCCGTAACCGGGGGGCATCGAAGCCTTCGGCGCACATGTCGATGCTCACCAGCCAGTCGGCCTCCCCGGCCTGGAAGGCCGCCAGGCGCTGGGCCGCTTCCGGATCCTGGGAGTGGACCAGGTGCACCCGGTCCCCTTCCTTGGCCAGCAGGTCGGCGATGCAGCCGGCATGGTCGATGTCGCGGGCCACCACCAGCCCGCCGGCCCCCGGATGCTCCAGCCGCACCCGTTCCAGGCGGCGGCGGGCCTGCAGCAGCAGCCGCAGGGCGATTCCACCCCGATCCCCCGGGCGGATGGCCCGACGCAGGTTGCGGGCCCGCCAGCTCTCCCGCTGTTCCGCCGAGAGGGGGGATGTCTCGGTGTCCCGACCGCCCTCCGGGCGCCCGTGTTCCACCCAGCCATCCTGGAAGCGGAATTCCAGGGGCCGCACGTCACCGGCGGCGATCAGGGCACGGGGCTCGACACAGAGATCCGGGATGATGCGCTCGGCCGGGCCGTCCTGGTCGTGCATCCGCACCCGGCGGCCGGAACAGAAGCCGAGGTTGTCGGCGCGGAACGGGGTGCCGGTGAGCCCGAGGCGCAGCTGGGCGCCGCCGCTGAGGCTGCTGAAGGCATGCCCCCAGGCGGTGGCTTCCGGTTCGAGGGGATCGAGGCCCAGGTGGTGCACTTCGTCGCCGATCGCCAGCCAGCGCCGGCCATGGAGATGGCCGGCCAGCTCCCGCTCCAGGCGCCGGCGGTGCAGGGCGGCCGCCTGATAGCTCAGCAGCAGTCCCTGGCCGGCCGGCGCGCTGGGTGTGTCCCCTGAGGTGTCCCACTCCTGCAGGACCAGGCCGAGGCGGGCGGCGGCGCCGATCCACTGGCGGGCGATGGCACTGCGGTGGCAGAAGACCACGAACCGCTCCAGGCGTCCTTCCCGTTGCAGCTGCTGGAAGGCGAGCAGGGCCCCGAGGGTCTTGCCGGCGCCGGGACCGGCGTGCAGGAGCACGTCCTGGCCTCCGGGGCTCGCCGCCACCAGCCGGGCCCGCAGCAGCTGAATCAGCCGGCGTTGCCAGGCCCGGGGCTCGGGGCCGCGGGGGACGCCGGGGACTCCCGGCAGGCCGGCATCGCGGCGCAGACCCAGATCAAAGGACGGTGGCGCCATGGGCCGATTCTGCTGGGCTGGCCAAGGCCCGGTGGGCGTGTCCGCACATTGGCGCCGGGTGGCTTGCCGTCACGGGCGGGTCTGTCTATCGCAGAAGGACTGTGTGTGGCCCCGCGTTGGTCAAATTGCTGATTCCCAGGGAGACGGCTCCCGGTGAGCGGAGGGTCGCCGCGACCCCCGAAACGGTCAGGCGTCTGGTGGCCAAGGGGGCGACCCTGCAGGTGGAACAGGGGGCGGGCCAGGCGGCCGGCTTCCTTGACGCCGACTACGCCGCCGTGGGCGCTGAGCTGTGGGACGGGGACGCCGGAGCCTGGGGTACGGTCGATGGGGTGCTCTGCGTGCAGCCCCCCCGGAGCGAAGATCTGGGTCGTCTGCGGGAGGAAGCCCTGCTGGTGGGCCTGCTGGCCCCCTACGGCGCCACCGCCCTTGTGGCGGCCCTCAATGGCCGACGGACCTCCGCCATCGCCCTCGAACTGCTTCCTCGGATCACCCGGGCCCAGTCGATGGACGTCCTCTCCTCGCAGGCGAACATCGCCGGCTACAAAGCGGTGCTGCTGGCGGCGGCCGCCCTCGATCGCTATGTGCCGATGCTGATGACCGCAGCGGGCACGATTCAGCCCTCCCGGGTGCTGATCCTGGGTGCGGGCGTCGCTGGTCTTCAGGCGCTGGCCACCGCCCGCCGCCTGGGCGGCGTGGTGTACGTCTCGGATGTGCGGCCGGCGGTGAAGGAGCAGGTGGAATCCCTCGGGGGCCGCTTCATCGACCCGCCGCAACTGGAGGAGGCCCCCGCCGAGGTGGGTGGCTACGCCCGTCAGGCCAGCGAGGCCTTCCTGGCGGCCCAACGCCAGCAGCTGGCCGACCAACTGGCCCTGGCGGACATGGTGATCTGCACCGCCCTGGTGCCCGGCCGGCCGGCTCCCCGCCTGATCAGCGAGGAGATGCTCGATGGCATGCGGCCCGGTGCGGTGGTGGTGGATCTGGCCGTGGCCCAGGGCGGCAACTGCTTCGGCACGATCCCCGGGGCCACGGTGGAGCGCCGGGGGGTGCTGCTGATCGGGGCCGATGCCCTGCCCAGCACCGTGCCCAACCACGCCAGCGCCCTGTACGCCCGCAACATCGCCACCCTGGTTGAGCACGTGCTGGGCGAGGACGGCTTCCGGCTGGATCCGGAGGATCCGATCCTGGACGGCTGTCTGCTCACCCATGCCGGCGCCTGCCGCCGCGACGACATCGTCGAGCCCGCCGGCCTGTCCCCCATCGGAGCCCGTTCATGAGCCTTCTGACGCAGTCCCTCTGGGTGCTCCTGCTGGGCAGCCTGCTGGGGCTGGAATTGATCGGCAAGGTGCCCCCCACCCTGCACACCCCGCTGATGTCGGGGGCCAACGCCATCAGCGGCATCACCGTGCTGGCGTCCCTCACCCTCATCCAGCAGGCCGGAGACAACACGGCCCTGCTGGTGATCGGAGCCCTCTCCCTGGGCTTCGCCCTCTACAACGTGATCGGCGGCTTCCTCGTCACCGATCGCATGCTCGCCATGTTCCGCCGCAAGGGTGACAGCCGATGACCTTCTCCATGGATGCTTTTGCCGCTGCCATCGATCTGGCGGCCGTGCTCCTGCTGGCCCTTGGCATCAAGGGCCTCTCGAAGGTGAGCTCGGCCCGCGGGGCCAACGCCCTGGCCGCCCTGGCCATGGGTCTGGCGGTGGTGGGTCTGCTGATCGAGATCCGGCCCGATCCGATCGCCTGGCTCTGGATCGCCGCCGGCAGTGCCGCCGGCGGCCTGGCCGGCCTGGCCACGGCCCGCCGGGTGCCGATGACCGCCATGCCTGAAACGGTGGCGCTGTTCAACGGCTGCGGTGGCATGGCCTCCCTGCTGGTGGCCATGGGTGTGGCCCTGTTCGATACGGGTGAGGCCGACATCGTCGCCCTGGTGTCGATCGCCGTCTCGGTGTTCGTCGGGGCGATCACCTTCAGTGGCTCGATCGTGGCCATGGCCAAGCTCCAGGGCTGGCTGGACACCCCCGGCTGGACCCAGAGCCGCCTGCGCCACGGCGTCAACATCTCCCTGGCGGTGCTCTGCCTGGTATCGGCCGTGCTGCTGCCGGGCGATCCCTCCGGCCTGCCCCTGTGGCTGCTGATGGGGGGCTCCACCCTGCTGGGCATCGGCGTCACCCTGCCCATCGGCGGTGCCGACATGCCGGTGGTCATCTCCCTGCTCAACTCCTATTCCGGGGTGGCGGCGGCGGCGGCGGGCTTCGTGGTGGGCAGCCAGCTGCTGATCGTGGCCGGCGCCATGGTCGGGGCGGCGGGCCTGATCCTCACCCAGGTGATGTGCACCGCCATGAACCGGTCCCTGGTGTCGGTGCTCTTCGGTGGCGCCCTCGGGGCCAGCGCCGGCGCCGTGGGCGGTGGCGGCAGCGAGGCGGGCTACACCCGCATCACCAGCTGCAGTGCCGAGGAATGCGCCATGGCCCTGGAGCAGGCCGAGCGCGTGGTGTTCGTGCCTGGCTACGGCCTCGCGGTGGCCCAGGCCCAGCATTCCCTGCGCGAGCTGGCCAAGCTGCTTGAGGGCCACGGGGTGGAGGTGAGCTATGCCATCCATCCGGTGGCGGGGCGCATGCCGGGCCACATGAACGTGCTGCTGGCCGAGGCCGACGTGCCCTACGAGCAGCTGCTGGAGATGGACCTGGTCAATCCCGAGTTCCCCCGCACCGATGTGGTGATCGTGCTGGGGGCCAACGATGTGGTGAACCCCCAGGCCAAGAACGACCCCACCAGCCCCCTGTACGGCATGCCCGTCCTGGAGGTGGATCAGGCCCGCCAGGTGTTCGTCGTCAAGCGCAGCCTCGGGGCTGGCTATGCCGGCATCAACAACGCCCTGTTCGAGATGCCCCAGACCGCCATGGTCTTCGGCGATGCCAAGGCGGTGCTCAACGGCCTGCTGAGCGAGCTCCGTTCCATGGGCGTGGGCAAGACGAAGGTGGCGGCCTGAGGTTGGGGCCGGGGTCGTGAGCCAGCTTCCCCACCACCTCGGCCTGCCTCCCTTCCGCCAGCGTTCCCCCTGGATCGGCGGCGATCTGCAGACCCTGCGGGACACCCTGCGGCCCCAGCGGTTCCCCCCCGATCGCTCTGAGGAGCTGCCGATCCCCCTGGCGGATGGCGACCAGCTGGTGGGACTGCTGGACCGTCCCGATGGCGGGGCCCCGATCGCTCTGGTGCTGGTGCTGCATGGTCTGGGGGGCTCCAGCGACGGCCCCGGGCCGCGGCGCCTGGCCCAGGCCCTGGTCGCCGAGGGTTTCGCCGTGCTGCGCCTCAACCTGCGGGGTGCCGGCCGCGGCCGACCCCTGGCCCGGGGCACCTACTGCGCCCTCTGCAACGACGATCTTGGGCCGGCCGTGGCCCGGGCCCGGCAGCTGGCCCCCGACCTGCCGCTCTATGGCGCCGGCATTTCCCTGGGGGGCACGGTGCTGCTCAACGCTGGCCTGGCCGGCCTCGACTTCGATGGCTTGGTCAGCGTCAGCAGTCCCCTCGATCTGGGGGTGTGCGCTGTCCAGTTCGAGCGCCGCCGCAACCGGGTGTACCAGCGTTGGCTGATGCAGCGTCTGCGGGAGCAGACCCTCGCCGATCCGGGTGGGCTCCAGCAGGCGGAGCGCCAGGCGCTGCTGGGGCCAACGCGAGCCCGCACGATCCGCGCCTTCGATGCGGCCATCACGGCGCCGCGCTGGGGTTTCGCCTCGGTGGCCGCCTACTACGCCGCCGCCAGTCCCCTGTCTTCCCTGCTCGAGGGCCGGCCCCTGCCCCCCACCCTGCTGCTCCATGCCGGCGACGACCCATGGGTGCCGGTGGGCCCGCTGCGGCAGCTGGCAGCCCTGCTCCCGAGCCAGGCCGGGCCCGGCTCGGGAGAGGTCCCCACGGTGGTGATCACGCCCCATGGCGGCCACAACGGCTTCCATGCCCCCGGTGACGGGTCGGCCTGCTGGGCCGATCGGCTGGTGGTGGCCTGGTTGCGGCGGCTCAGCCGGGGGGAAGGGGGCGGCTGAAGGGGGTGCGGCGCACGATCCACTCCTTGATCGGCTCCCCGCCGATCACGTGCTGGTGCACGATCCGCTCGATCCGCTCGGGGGTGACGCCGCCGTAGGTGAGGCCCTCCGGCCAGATCAGCAGCACCGGGCCCTCGCAGCAGACACGCAGGCAGTCGGCCTTGGTGCGCAGCACCACGCCTTGGGGCCGGCCGGGTTCCTCCAGCCCCAGCTCTCGAACCAGCTGCTTGAGCCGGTTCCAGCTGGCCGCACCAACGGCCGGGTCGCCGCAGAGCGCCTTGGTGGGGGTGGCGCAGAGCAGCAGGTGGTGCTGGACGCCGCTCATGCCGGCAGGGCCGCGGCCGGTTGCCCGTGGAGGGCGACGGCCGCCTCGCGGGTGGCCTGGCGGGCCCAGCTGTCCACGGCCAGCACGTCGTCGAGGGAGGGGGCGCCGTGGTGGTCGACGCGGTGGCGGTCGCAGACCCGTTCGATCAGCTCGGGGATGGCCAGGAAGGGAACCGCCTCCTCCAGGAACAGGGCCACGGCCTGCTCGTTGGCGGCATTGAGCACGGCGGGCATGGTGCCGCCGGCCCGGCCGGCGGCGTAGGCCAGCGCCATGCAGGGGTACTTGGCGCTGTCGGGGGCGCGGAAGGTGAGCTGGCCCACGGCGGTGAGATCGAGGCGGCGCCAGGGGGTCTCCAACCGCTCCGGCCAGCTGAGGCAATAAAGCAGGGGCAGCTTCATGTCGGGCCAGCCCAGCTGGGCCAGCACCGAGGAGTCGGCCAGCTCCACCATCGAATGGATGATGCTCTGGGGGTGGATGACGATCTCGATGTGGTCGTAGTCGAGGCCGAACAGGTAGTGGGCCTCGATCACCTCCAGACCCTTGTTCATCAAGGTGGCTGAATCCACCGTGATCTTGCGCCCCATGCTCCAGTTGGGGTGGCTGGTGGCATCGGCCACGGTGGCCTTGGCCAGGTCGGCGGCGGGCCAGTCGCGGAAGGCCCCGCCGGAGGCGGTGAGCTGGATCCGGCGCAGACCGGGCGTCGGCACGCCGGTGGAGAGACGGGCGGTGTCCGCCCAGGGGGTGCCCTGCAGGCACTGGAACAGGGCCGAATGCTCCGAATCGGCGGGCAGCAGGCGGCTGCCGCTTCGCTTCAGTTCGGGCAGCACCACCGGGCCGGCGGCGATCAGAGTTTCCTTGTTGGCCAGGGCCAGGTCCTTGCCGGCCCGGATCGCCGCCAGGGTGGGCAGCAGACCGGCACACCCGACGATGCCGGTGACCACCAGGTCGGCGCTGGGCCAGGCCGCAGCGGCGCAGAGGCCCTCGGATCCCCCCACCAGCTCTGGCAGCCGGGCCGGACGCCGGGCCGGTTCCAGGGCCGCCAGGCGGCTGGCCAGCTCGGCGACCCGGTCGGCCTCGGCCAGGGCCACCACCTCCGGCTGGTGGCGGATGATCTGCTCCACCAGCAGATCGAGGTTGCGGCCGGCGGTGAGGGCCACCACCTGGAAGCGATCGGGGAACTCCTCAGCGATCTCCAGGGTCTGGGTGCCGATCGACCCGGTGGAGCCCAGCACGGCGATGGCTTTCACAGGCTGGCCCCAGCAGGATTCATGGCGTCCCAGTGTCCCATCTCCGGACGCCGGCGGCGCTGGCTTAACTGGGGCGACACCGAACCGCTTTCATGTCTTGGTTGCAGCGCTGGAACTTCATCGAGCGGGCCCGGATCGAGCGCCAGCTCTGGGAAGCCTTCGAGCGTCGCGAGGATCTTGAAGCGCTCGTGGAGGAGTGCCGAGCTGCGGTGGCGGCCGGCGATCGCGAGCGGGCCTTCCAGCTGGAGGTCTGGCAGACCACCCTGCAGCGGATCCGCAAGATCGAGAAACTGATGGCGGATAAGCGCCCCTGAACCGGGTGGGTCTCAGGAGCGCTGACCGCCCTGCTGCCAGGCCCGCTGCACCAGGGGCCACACCGCTTCGGGCGGCAGCCCGTCCATGCAGTCGTGGTGCTCCAGGGGGCAGGCGGGGTTCTCGAAGCCCAGCTGATCGCAACCGCCGCAGCGGTGCTTGCTGCGGCTGATCCAGACATGGTCGGCCCGGGGGGCCCAGAGATCCCGGGGGCTGGCACCGATGCCGTCGGCGTCGGTGCCGAACAGGGCCACGGTGGGGCAACCGGCGGCCGCGGCCAGATGCAGCGGGCCGGAATCGACGGCGATGCAGAGCCGGCTGCGGGCCAGGGCCCCCACCAGCACCGGCAGGCTGAGTCGCCCACGCAGGTCCCGCAGGCCGGCGCGGGCCAGCAGGGCCCGCTCGAGCCGATCGCCGGCCTGCCTTGGTTCGGCGGGGGGAGGGCCGCCGATCAGGCCGATGGCCCCGGCCGCCAGGCCCATCTCCCGCCGCAGGCGCTCGAGCAGGGCCAGCCAGTTCTCAAGCGGCCAGAGCTTGGCGGCACGCTCGCCGTTCACGGCGATCAGCACCGACGGCAGCCCCAGCGGTGCGGGCTTCCAGGGGAGTTCCACCCGTTCGAAGTCGGTGTCCACCCAGGCGACGCGGCACTGGAGTTCACGGATGCTGTTGCTGGCGATCCAGCCGGCGTAGCGCTGCACCAGGGCGGGGCTGGCCCAGTGGGGATCAAGGGCCAGGGCCTGCAGGGGGTGATCGCCCGGCGGGATCGGCGCCGCTCCGACCACGAAGCGGGGCGCCAGGGCCTGGGTCCAGGCGGCGGTGTGGGGGGCGTGGCCGTCGGCATTGATGACCAGATCCACCCCCTCGCCGTGGTTCCGGTCTGGCAGGGTTCGCCGCCACTGCGCCAGGGCCGGCAGGGCGGCCGGCCCCTGCTCCGCCAGCGGCAGGCTGGCATCGATCCAGGGATTGAGCCGCTCCAGTGCCTTGGTGCGCTGGCTGCCCACATAGGTGAGCCTGGCGCCTGGGTACTTGTGGCGCAGCCCCCGCAGCAGCGGTTGCAGCACCACGTAGTTGCCCAGCTTGGCGGCCCCGAGCACCACGATCCGGGGCCGGGGGCCGAGGTCCTGGTCCTGGAAGCGGTGCATCAGGCGGGGCAGGGTGTTCATGGCTGCCGCCGGCGGCCGATGGCGACGCCCACCACCATCCCCACGGCACCCCCGGCCAGGGCCCCCTGCAGTTGCCACATCTGCTTGCGGAAGCGCCAGGGCAGGGCGCCGAGCTGCAGCCCCACCACCAACGTGACCACCAGCACCAACAGAAGGCCGCCACCGATCGGCCAGCCGAGGGGGGTGGCGTCCTGCGGCACCCGGGGGGAGCGATCGGGGCGAACCTGCAGGCTCATGGGGCCACCGCGTCGATGGCGACCTCAGCGGCCTGGGGAGTGGCGGGCTCCAGCACCCACTGGCTCAGCCAGCGCCGCATCCAGGTGCCGCGGTGGGGCTGCTCCAGCCGCCGCCGGCTGTGCAACCAGAGGCTGTTGAGCAGGAAGGTGGTGCGGTTGCAGGCCTCCAGCCGGGGATCGCTGGCGATGGTGGCGCTGGCGGTGGGGTTGGCCCGCAGCTGCAGACCCTGGAGGTCGGCCGGGGTGATCCAGTCGACGGCGCCGCTGGCGCGCAGGCGCTCGGCGAAGTCGAGGTCTTCGCAGTAGGCGGGGTGGAAGTTGGCATCGAAGAGGCCCACCCGATCCCAGGCGGCCGGGGTGATGGCGAAGGCGGAGAACTCCTGGGGGGCCGGCAGCAGCGGCAGGAACTGGGGACGGGACGGATCGACCCGTTCGATCACCTGGGCCAGGACGCCCGGGGCGAAGACCACGTCGTTGTTGACCAGCAAGGCGAAGGGCGCTTCGGGAAAGGCCGTGAGAATCGCGTTCCAGCTGGAGGCGACGCCCTGGTTGGCGAAGGGCCGCGCCACCCGAACCTGCCCGATGCCGGAGGGGGGCTCGCGCTCGAGTTGGGCCAGCAGCCGGCTGAGGGCGGCCGTGTCGGCAAGGCCGGAAGCGATGCTGTTGTCGACGATGGCGAGCGTCTCGACGGGGTGGTCGAGGCTGTCGAGCAGCCGCAGCAGCAGATCGGGCCGGTTGAGGACAGGAACGCCCAGCAGGGGGATCGCCGTGGGCGTGCTGGTGCGGGGACAGACCCCATCCAGCTGCTGCCAGAAGTCGTCCACCGGGGCGCGATCACCGCTGCGGGAGGCGTACTGGGCCAGGCAGCCCCAGAGATCCGGATTGGTGAGGTCGCGGCGGCTGGGGGACGTCGGCAGGGTGGAGAAGTAGGTCCTGGTCCAGAGAAAAAGAAGGGACCTTGCAGCGGCAAGGTCCCCCTTCTCAAGGCAGGTGACGTAGTTACGGGCGAAGCGGTCCTGTTCCAAGCTGGCCACGGGTGGCTGGGGTAATCAGCCGAAGGTGATCGAGTCGCCCTGGGTGGAGATGAAGGCCGTCTGGCTGTAATCGAAGGCGTATTCCTCACCGCCGATGATGAGCAGGTCGCCGTCGCCGGCGCCGAAGATCTGGGTGCCGTTGCCGAGATCGCCCTTGACGTTGAAGAAGACCTGGTCGACGACGGTGTCGTTGCCGAGGTCGATCCAGGTGTTCTGCACCTTGGCGGAGAAGTCGAGAACGTCAGCCCCCTGGCCCAGCAGGATGGTGGAACCGCTGACCTTGCCACCGAAGATCAGCGTGTCATCACCGGCGCCGGTGCTGATCCTGACGCCATCGGCCTTGTCGGTGATGGTGACGCTGTCGGCCCCAGTGCCGGCGGTCATGGTGGTGTCCTTGAGCGCACCGGTGATGGCGGTGTTGTCACCATTGCCAAGGGAAATGGTGCCTCTGGTGATATCGGTGGCGATCAGGGTGTCGTCGCCAGCGCCCGTGCTGATCGAGGTATTACGGGCGTCGCCGGTGAAAGTGACGCTGTTGTCGTCGGCGTTGCCGGTATAGGAAGTGTCCTTGGAAGCTCCCGAGAATGTGGTGCGCGTGTCACCGGTGGTGGGCTCCTTGATGCCCACATCATCGATGCTGCGGCCCTGGTTGGGGAAGACGCGGGTGTTGACCGTGTCGGCGCTGAGGCTGGTGAGGACCTTGGCGCCGGAAGAGGTGGTCTGGGTGATCGTCTCGCCGGGATTCGGCACGAAGATCGAAAGGGTATCGGAGGAAGCCATTTCGAGAAAAATGCCGGGTATTCGTTGAAACGAAGCTTACGGGCTTGTATTCGGACCTGCGTGTATCCCGTGTGACGTTTTCAACTTCCTCTCTCAAACATCTCACCAACGGTGAGCAAAACCTAACGTTGTCTTTGACAGGCCTTTGCCGCCGACCTGGGAGCTGCAGGCAGACTTTCAGGAAAGACATCGTTGCCGCAGCGCTAACCGTGGTCCACAATTCCTGTCATGCCAATGCTTTCCAGTGATTCCGAATTCGAGCAGGTGCTTCAGGAAGCGAGGGAGGCAGAGAGTCGGCAGGAGTGGTGCGAAGCCGCCTGTATTTACCAGGAATTAATTCAAATCCACGCAGCACATGTGCCGCTGATCCTGCGTGCCGCCAATGCCCTCTGGCTCTCGGATCAGCCGGAGGAGGCCTTGGTGCTCTACCGGCGGGCCTCCCTGCTGCTGCCGTCCAGCCCCGCCCCCTTCATGGGCCTTGGCAACTGCCTTCGGGATCTCAACCGCTTCGAGGCCGCCGATCGCGCCTTCCGGGTCAGCCGCCAGCTGCGGGACAGTCCGGAAGTGGCCTGCAACCACGCCTCGGTGCTGATCGGCCTGGAGGCCTACGGGGAGGCCTACGCCCTGGCGGAACGCCGCTTCGAACTGCCCAGCCACGCCCCCGGACCGGAGGGGGGGGTGGGGGCTGTGGTGGCCCGGGCGCGGCGGTTGCACGTGCGCACCGAACAGGGCCTGGGGGATGGCCTGCAGTACCTGCGCTGGCTTCCCCCCTTGATGGAGCAGGCCGCGGCGCGGGGCCAGCAGGTGGTGCTGGAGGTGGAGCCGTCGCTGGTGGCACTGCTGCAGGTGGGGCTGGCCTGGTTGCCCCAGCCACCGGAGGTGCGGGCCCGACCCGAACCCGATGAAGACGGCGCAGGGGATGCCGCTGGCCGGAACCTGGTGAGCCTGCTGTCGCTGCCGGCGGCCCTGGGCGGCGCCCCCTGCCCCCAGCCGCCGGGGCCGGATGGGCGTGGCACCTACCTGCGGGGCCTGGACCCCGCCGCATCTGCTGACGGCTACGGCCAGCCACCGCGGATCGGGCTCACCTGGGCCAGCGGCCGCAAGCTCAGCGATGGCTTCACCCGCCGGGAATACCGCAAGCGCAGCCTGCCGGCCGCCGCCCTGGTGCGCCTGGTGGAGGGTCTGGTGGCCCTGGGGTGTGAGCCGGTGCTGCTCCAGCAAGGGGAGGACCGGCAGTTGGCGGAGCCGGTGGGCCACCTGTTCGGCGGGGCCATCGACCCGATGGGTGATTTTCTCGCCACGGCCCGGGTGCTGGCCGGCACCGACCTGGTGATCACGGTGGACACGGCCATGGCCCACCTGGCCGGCGCCATGGGCCATCCGACCTGGGTGCTGCTGCCCTTCAGCGCCGATCCCCGCTGGCTGAGGCAGCGGGACGACAGCCCCTGGTACCCGAGCCTGCGCCTGTTCCGGCAGGCCGAAGACCGGGACTGGCGGCCGGTGGTGGAGCTGGTGCTGCAGGCGCTTCAGCGCAGCAGTCGCAGGCTGCGGATCAGGGCTTCGAAGGCCTCGGCAGCCCGGTTCACCTCGTAGCGGGCGGCGACGGTGGCGCGGCCGGCGTCGGCCATGGCGGCAAAGGCGCTCGGGTCGGCCAGCACGGCCAGCAGGGTCTCGGCGAGGCGATCGGTGTCGTTGAAGGGCACCAGCAGTCCGTTGTGGCCGTGCTGGATCACCTCGTTCAGTGGCGGGTTGTCGGAGGCCACCACCAGGGCGCCGGAGGCCATCGCCTCCAGCAGGCTCCAGGAGAGGGCGTAGGGATAGGAGAGGTGGACGTGGGCGGCGCTGATCCGGAACAGGGCCAGCAGATCGCTGTGGGCCAGGGGCGGCACGAAATGGATGCGATCCAGGGGCAGCCGGTGGCCGAGCAGGGCCAGCAGTTCGCCTTTGTGGCCATCGGGATGGGAGGAGGGGGCGCCGTAGCCGCTGCCGCTGCCCCCCACGATCACGGCCCGGGCGTCCGGGCGGGCGGCCAGCACGGCCGGCAGGGCCCGCAGAAGGCTGCGGAAGCCGCGCAGGGGTTCGAGGTTGCGGCTGGCGAAGGTGATCACCGGATCCCCCTTCACCAGGGTGGGGCCGCCCTCCAGCCGCAGGCTGGTGGTTCCGGTGGCGGCGGGGGGCAGGGCAATGCCCTCGTGCAGCACGTGGAAACGTTGGCGCAGGTGGGGGGGAAAGGTGTCGCGGGCGAAACGGGTGGGCACCACGCAGGCGTCGGCGTCGGCCACCGCCGCCAGACCCATCAGATTGCCGCGACGCCACTGGGCCCGCAGGGCTGGGGAGGGCTCGCCGAGATCGGCATCGAAGCCATAGCCGAGCAGCAGCGGGGCGGCATAGAGCTCGGGGTAGGCGATCAGCACCGCCTCGGGCCAGATGTCGGCCAGATAGAGCAGCTCCCCCCAGCCGCTGTGGGCCAACACCGCCTCCGGGCGGTAGCCCTGCTCACGCAGTTGCAGGCAGCGCTGCTGGACGCGGCCGGCCCGGTGCAGGTTGGTCTCCAGCAGTGGATCCACCAGTCCCGCCGGCAGGGCCGGCGCCTGCCAGGCGTAGTCGAGCCGCTGGCCGCGGGGGGTGGCACCCAGGCCGAGGACGCGGTGGCCACGGCGTTCCAGGGCGGGGGTCAGATCACGAAACTGGCCGGGATGGTTCTGATGGATCAGCAACAGTTCCATCCGTTAACGCTATTACAATCCCGCTGCCTGAACTGACCTGCGTGATGTCGCTCTGGAGCCGTCTGTTCGGACGCCGGGATACGGTGAGCTGGGGTGAAAAAAAGCTGCAGAAAGATAGTGGTCTTCTGGATACGCTGGTGAGCGATCCAGGCACCATCCCGATGGAGATGGATCGCCGGCCCCAGATCACCCCCTGGTCGGCGGCGCGGCTGGGCACGATCTTTATGGATTTCGCCCACGACGCCACCCCCACCCGGTTGGCGGAGGCGCGGCTGGCTCGCCAGTGCCTGTCGAAGTTCTGGTTGAGTGCGCCGATCGATGCGCTGGAGCTTCTCTATGGCTCGGCGGTGGGCCAGAGCTATCGCCAGATGATCGGAACTGAGCTGTCCTCCCAGCCGCTGCTGCGCGATGAAGAGAGCTGGAGAGACCATCTCTCCGAGCGGCTCCAGAGCGGCTTCGATCGGCCGGAAATGGCCAATGTGCTGCTGGCGGTGATGCCCTATTTCCGCCCCGGCAAGATGAAAGTGCGCAACTGCGAACAGAATCTGCCTGACTGGCTGCTCGCGGACTACGCCAGCCTGTTCGAACCGGAACTGCTGCCGCGCCTGCGCCAGCCCAGCCCCCTGGAGCGCCGGGCCCTGGCGCCGGCCGGTGCCGTGAAGGCGGCGGGGCCAGGGGCTGTGGAGCCGGAGCTGCCGCCGCTGCCCCAGCTCTCCTCCTTCAGCGGCGCCCAGGCCCTGCAGCTCACCGGCAGCGAGGAGTTCCTCACCCGCCTCAACGGGCTGGTGAATCTGTTCGAGATCGACCCGGATGACGGGGCCATCCTGCAGGAACTGGCCAGCTTCCGACGCCAGCTGGGCCAGATCTGGCTGGACACCCCCGAGGAGCGATTGCAGCCCCTGTTCGAGAGCCCGTTCGGCGATCTGTACCGCAAGTTCCTGCGCAGCGGCTACGCCGGCACCCCCCTGGCGGAGGAGGACCGGCAGCTGCGCTCCCAGCTGGCCAACTACGTGCGCAACATGACTCGCCCCAAGGCCACCCAGGTGGTGCTGGCGGTGTTGCCCTTCTACCCCCCCGGCAAGATCGGCTTCGCCGGCGGCGAGCAGTTCATGCCCCAGTGGCTGCTGGGAGCGCTGCCCAGCCTCTACGTGAAGAGCTGAACGCGGCTGGACGCCAAGACGGGGGCCTCACTCGTGGAACTCCTTCCACAGCAGCCAGTAGGTGAGGTAGCCGAGCAGGGGTAGCAGGACCATCGGGGCCAGGGCGAACAGGGTCACCACCGGCGGCAGGTGGAGCACCAGCCAGAGGAGCACCAGGCCATAGGCGAGGAAGGCCAGGGTGACGCCCACCCAGCGCTGGCGCAGGCGTTCCTTGAGGCGCAGCCGCCAGGACTTGAAACGGCGGCGGCGGCGTTGCTCCGGTGGCACGAAGCGCCACCAGTCGCCCTGGGGTCTGGCGCTCACTGGGACCGCAGACGCTGGAGGTTGCGGCGCTGGTCTTCAAACAGGCCGGTGAGCAGGCTGATCACGCGCCGCTCGCGCAACTTGATGTCGGCGGTGAGGGCCATGCCGGCCTGGAGCGGCACGCTGCCCGCATCAGGCAGGGGGATGCTCTGGCGGCCCAGTTTGAGGATGACCGGAAAGTGGAGGCCTTCGGCCTGGGTGCCGAGCACCTGGGTCTGCTCCTCGGGGGTGAGGGCATCGGAGCCGATGCGCTCCACCTTGGCCGGCACGTAGCCGAAGCTGCTGGCGGGGAAGGTCTCGAGCGAGAGTTCGGCGCCCTGGCCCACCTGCACGAAGCCGATGGCCTTGTTGGGCAGGTACACCTTGGCCCGCAGGGAATCCTGGGGCACCACCTTCAGCAGGGGGGTGGTGGCGTTGACGCCCACCACGCTGCCGGCGCTGGCGTCGACGTCGAAGACGAGGCCATCGGCGGGGGCCGTGAGCAGGCCGTACTGGATCTGGAGGCGGGCCTGGCGGATCTGGGCGTCGAGATCGCTGATCTGGCGCAGGTTGGCTTCGATTGCCGTGCGCAGCTCCACGTCGGTGCCGGAACCGGTGTTGACCAGCTGGGAGCGCAGGCGGGCGATCTCGCTCTCCTCCTCGGCCACGTTGGTGCGCAGATCCTGCATCCTGTTGCGCGCTTCAAGCAGCTGCACCTCGCTGACGGCGCCATCGCGCACCAGGGACTGGTAACGGCGCTCGATGTCGGCGTAGATGCGCAGGGAATCGCGGTAGCCGGCCAGGCGGGTGGTGCTCTTGGCCAGTTCCTCGCGGGCGGCCTCCAGACGGCTGTTGAGCTCGCGGGCGCGGTCGCGCAGCTGGTTCTGCTGGTTGGCGGTGAGGCCGGCGGTGGCGGATTCCTCACCGAGGGTCACCTTGGCGACACGGTTCTCGTTGAGCAGCCGCTCGCGGATGCTTTCGGCGGCGGCCAGCTTGCTGCGGGGTTCGCGCAGGTCGAAGCGGATCAGGGGTTGGCCTTTTTTCACCGACTGGCCCTCCTTCACCAGCACCTCCTCGACCACGCCGGGGACGGGGGAGGCGACGTCCTTGACGGTGCTGGTGGGCTCGAGCTTGCCGGGTACGGCCACGGTTTCGGAGATCGGCGCCGTGACGCTCCAGAGGCCGAGGGCGGCCACCCCGCCCACCCCCGCCCAGACCAGCAGGCTGGAGCTGCGGCGGCTCTTGCGCAGCACCACGGTGTCGCGGAACGACCACTCCTGGGCGGTGCCTGCGCCGGCGGTGGCCAGGCCGCTGCCGAAGGGGTGGCTGACGGCCGAGGGATCGTCGGCGGCGCCGGGGGGCGGGGCCTCTTCCGTAGGCGCACCGGCAGGAAGGGAGCCCTGGCCCACCAGATCGACGCGCACCGGAATCACCGGGTGGCGGCGGCTGGAGCGGGGGGAGCGCAGCCAGTTCACACAGCCGTCGAGCAGGGACACCAGGCGGGAGGCGGGATCGGAGGAACGGGGTGGGGTGGCCATCAGCTGAGACCCTCCTGGTTCTGGCTGCGGAAGAGGGCGTAGTACCAGCCGCGCAGCTGCATCAGCTGGCGGTGGTTGCCCTGCTCCATCACGGCGCCTTTGTCCATCAGCACGATCAGGTCGGCGGGCTGGACGGTGGAGAGGCGGTGGGTGATGAAGAAGACGGTGCGGCCCCGGAAGGCCTCGAACAGGTTGATGCACACCTGGCGCTCGGTGCTGGCGTCGAGGGCGCTGGTGGCCTCGTCAAGGATCAGCATCCGGGGGTTCTGGAGCACGGCCCGGGCCAGGGCGAGGCGCTGGCGCTGGCCGCCGGAGAGGCCGGCACCCCGTTCGCCGACGTTGGAGTTGTAGCCCTGGGGCATCTGCATGATGAAGTCGTGGGCGCAGGCGATGCGGGCGGCGCGGATCATCTCGGCGGCGGTGGCATCGGGCTTCACCATCAGCAGGTTTTCGCGGATGGTGCCGTCGAAGAGCAGCGAATCCTGGGGCACCACGCCGATCTGGCGACGCAGGGAATAGAGCTCCACCTTGCCGATGTCGAGGCCATCGATCAGCACGCTGCCCCGCAGGGGGGCATAGAAGCGCGAGAGGAGCTTGAGCAGGGTGGATTTGCCGCTGCCGGAGCCCCCCACCAGCCCGACGAAGGAGCCGGCGGGGACCTCCAGATCCACCCCATCGAGCACCAGGGGGCCCTGGTCGCGGAAGCGGAAGCCCACATCCACGAACTGCACCCGGCCCTGCAGGGCCGGAAGGGGAATGTTGCTGGCCTGTTCGCTGGTCTGCTCGGTGTCGCGGTCGACCACGTCGGCCACCATGCGCAGGGCCTGGGTGTTGAACTGGAAGTCCTGCCAGGTGCCCACCAGCTGCACCAGGGGCTGGCGGATGTAACTGGCGAGGATGTTGAAGGCGAACAGGGCGCCGATGTTGAGCTGGCCCTGGATGATCAGCCAGATCGCCACGGCGATCACCACCAGCTGACCCAGGTTGCTGAGGAAGTTGGAGAGGTTGGCGATCGCTTCGCGGGTCACCTTGAGCTTGAAGTCTTCGCCGATGTAGGCGGAATAGCGGCTCTGGAATTCCCAGCGGGTCTTGAGTTCGGCGTTCTGGGATTTGATCGTCTGGATTCCGGTGATCGCCTCGTTGAGGAAACTGGAGGCCCGCACGGCCCGGGCCATGGTGCGGTTGATCTGGCTGCGCACCAGGGGATTGCTGACCAGGCCCACGGCGGCGATCAGGGGCAGGGTGGCCAGGGTCACCAGGGTCAGCAGGGGACTGATGGCGAAGAGGATGGCCAGGTAGATCAGGCTGAAGCCGAAATCCACAAGGGTGGGCAGGGTCTGGCCGAGCAGGAAATCGCGCAGGCGATCGAGCTGGGAGAAGTAGAAGGTGATCTGGCCCACGGGGCGGGCATCGAAGAAGCCCTGGGGCAACCGCACCAACTGGTCGAGGATTGTGGCCTTGGCGTCCTGGTCGACCCGGTTGGCCAGGTCGGTGAACAGGAAGCTGCGCAGCGTCTTGAAGATGCTCTCCATGAAGGTGGCGAGCAGCATCACGCTGGCGATGCTGACCAGGGCGCCGATGTTGCGGCTGGCCACCACGCTCTGGATCAGCACCATCAGGCCGAGGGGAAAGACGATCCGCAGGGCGTTGATCAGCACCGAGGCCACCAGCACCTCGATCAGCTCGCGGCGGTGCTGGCGCAGGAAAGGGAAGTACCAGCTCCAGCTGAAGCGCTGCTGTTTGGCGTCGGGTTTGCGGTCGAAGAGCAGCAGCTCTACCAGCCCGCCGTCGTGGGTGATGAGCTCCTCGGCCGGCACCAGCAGGGCGCCGAGCTCGGCCTCCAGCAGGCGGGCGCGGCCATCGGGTTCGACGCCATCGAGCAGGCCGAAGTGGCCGTTCTGGAACAGCAGGGCCGGGGCGGGCACGCGCCCCAGCCGGTTGGCGGGCACGCGGGAGAGCACCACCCGCAGGCCGAGGGTGTCCATGATCTGGCCGATGTTGACCAGGTTGAGCTGGTCCTGGCGCTGCAGGATGGCGTCCACCTGATCGGCGAGGGCATCGCGATTCAGCGGCAGGCCGAAGTAGTCGGCCAGGGCCTGGCAGAGGGCGATGGGCACGGCGCGGACACCGCTGGCCCGGCCCAGGGCCAGCTGGCCGCTGCGGTCGCCGGCCCGGCGCGGCGGCGGTTCGAGGGCGGGGGCGTAGGTGCCGCCGGTCTCTTCGGCCAGCACGGTGGGGGTGAGGGGGTCGGGGCCGAGGGTGATCGGTGCTTCCGCCTCGCGGGGGATCGCCAGGCCCACCAGCCGCAGCCAGGGGGCCTCGGGGCCGGGGGGTACCAGGGGACGGTCCGACCAGGGTTCGGCCAGGGGCAGGCCGCTGCTGGCGTACCAGCGGAAGCCGGGGGGCAGGCCCAGCTCGTTTGGGGCGCCGGGGCGCAGGCTGCGCAGGCGGATCTGGTCGGGGGGCAGGGGCCAGTCCTCGAGCAGGGCTTCGCCGTGGGGATCCCGCTGGGCCAGGGCCAGCAGCAGGGTGTGGAGCTCGGCGGCGCTGGGCTGGTTGGCGAACCAGGCGGCGAAGTCGGGATGGCCGCTCAGGAGGTCGCGGAAGGCGGCGGCGGGCAGCTGCAGGGCCTCCACCTCGGTGGTGGCGCGCAGGTGTTCGCAGGGGTCGCGGCGCAGCAGGCCGGCCCAGCCGGCCAGGCTTCCGGGGCCGAGGCGTTCGATCGTGCGCAGGCCCCGGCTGCTGGGGCTGGGGCCGAGGCTGCGCAGCTGGCCGCTGCAGAGCAGCAGCAGGCCCTCAGGCAGGACGTCCGGGCGCAGGACGGTCTGACCGATGCGGAAGCGCAGGGGCTCCAGCAGCGGATCGATGGCGTCGCGGCGGGCGGGTGGGAGCCGGTCGAAGGGGGCGAAGTCGTTGAGCAGGCCGCTGATGGCTCCGGGGGAGGAGGTCATGGGCTGTCGTCCTCCTGCAGCAGGGCGAGCATCGCGTCGAGGGGCGGCAGCGGCTGGCCTTCGAGGAGGAGCCGCGCCCGCTGCTCGAGCCATTCCTCGAAGAGTTCGCCCATCATGCGCTCCCTGGTGGGTTCGTTCAACTCGGCGGGCAGGAACTGTTCGAGCCTCAGCACCACCCAGCTCTCGCCGGCCTGAAAAGGTTCGAACAGCTGGCCGGGGCGGCCGCGGCGCAGGCGGCTGACCAGGCTCTCGTGGCCGGCGGCCAACGGGATGGGGCCGATCTGGCCGCGGCAGTGGCGCTCGGGGCCTTCGGAATGGATCGGCGCCAGGCCGTCGAAATCGGCCTCACCTTCAGCAATCTGGTGGTGCAGCTCGGCGGCGAGGTCCTCGCTGTCGACGCGCAGCAGCGAATAGACGACCTGGTCGAGTTCGGGTTTGCGCTGCAGGAAGCGCACTTCCACCTCGTCCTCCCAGCGGCAGCGCACCAGGCGCTGCAGGCGCCGCTTCTGGGTGGCGAGGATGCGCAGGTCGTCGAAGACCAGGCCGCGCTCCTGGAGCCAGCCGGGCACGTGCTCGTCGTCGCTGATGCCGCGGCGCTCCAGGAAGGCGGCCATCAGGGCCTTTTCCTCCTCGATGGGCAGGGGGATGGCGTGGACGAGCTGGTCGAGCACCCAGGCGCGGGCCAGGGGGCGGGCCTGGCCCTGCTGGCGGATGAGGCGGTTGAGCTCGGAGAGGGCCAGCCAGGGGCGGCCGGGGGGCAGTTCCACCACCGCCGGCTCGGGCAGGCCGGAGAGGGGTTCGGGCAGGGTGTCGCGGGGGGTGCTCATGGGGCGGGCGGCCGGTGGGGCAGCTGGAGGCGGTCGAGGGCGTCGGCCATCAGGGCCAGGCCGCGCTCCCGGCTCCAGGTGGCGCTGGCGTAGCGGAAGGCGGCGGCGCCCATGGCCCGCCAGGCGTCGTCGTCGTCGTTGAGCTGGAGCACGGCTTGGCACCAGTCATCGGGGCTGCGGGCGATCAGCACCTCCTGGCCGTGGCGCAGGCCGGTGGCCTCGGCGGCCAGGGGGCTGAGCACCTGGGGCAGGCCGTGGGCGGCGGCGGCCACCACCTTGCCCTTGAGGCCGGCGCCGGAGCGCAGCGGCGCCACGAAGACGCGATGGCGGGCGTACACCGTGGCCGGATCGGCCACCCAGCCCTCAACGACCACGCCGGCTTCGGCGCCCCAGCGGGCGGCCAGGCCGGCTTCGAGACCGCTGCCGTAGAGGTGCAGGCGCAGCTCGGGCCGCTGCCGCTGCAGCTCGGGCCACACCTGCAGGAGAAAGGCGTCGACGGCGTCACGGTTGGGGGGGTGGCCGTAGCTGCCCAGGAAGGCGAGGCCCGTGCGGCCCTCCAGGGGGGCGGGAGCCTCCGGGCCGTGCACCACCCAGGGGCAGGCGGCGGTGGCGGCCTCGCCGAGGGTTTCGGCCTCGATCACCGCCCGCTCCACCTCGGAATAGCTGAAGGTGAGATCCACCTGGCGCATCACCGCCAGCTCCTGGCGCTTCACATCTTCCACCGCGTCGAGGGCGCGGCGGCCCGCGTCGCCCTCCAGACCCTCGGCGCGGGCGGCCCGCAGCTGGCGCAGGTGGTGCAGGTCGGCGTTGCAGAACAGCAGGCGGGCCTGGGGGGCATGGCGCTGGATCAGGGGCAGGGCCGGCGCGGCCACGGTGTGACGGGTGAGATAGATGAGGTCGAATTCGGTGCCCCGTTCGGCCAGGAACTGCTCCAGGGAAAGCACGAAGGGGGCATGGATCAGCTCGATGCCGCGGCGCTGGAGCTCGTCGCTGTAGTTGGCCAGCCAGGCCAGGTTGAGGGGCAGCAGGGTCACCTTCCAGCCCAGGGCCTGGAGCAGCTCGATCTCCACCAGGGCGGCATGGCTGCCGGCATCGCGGTCGGGCCGGGGGGTTTCCTGGTCGAGGAACAGGGCCCGGCCGAGGATGCCCCGGTCCTTGATGGCTTCGGCGCCGGCGTGGCTGGGCTCGCCGCTGGCCTCGAAGGCGCCGGCCCATTTCTGCTGGAAGAGGGGGCCGTTGACCGCCTGGAAGCGCTTGAGCCCGGTGTCGGTGCCGGTGTCGGTGCCGCAGCTCTGGCCCTCGTGGTGGATCACCCGGGCCAGGGGGGCGTAGCGCACGGTGTGGCCGGCCTGGCGCACCTTGAAGGCCAGGTCGGTGTCTTCGTAGTAGGCGGGGGAAAATTCGGGGCTGAAGCCCCCGAGCCCGTTCCAGAGTTCGCGGCGGATGACCAGGGCGGCGGCGCTGACGTAATCCACCTGGCGGCCATAGGCCATGCGGGGGTCGTGGGGGTTGTGGCCACGGCCGTAGTTCCAGGGTTCGCCATTGCCCCAGACGATGCCGCCGGCCTCCTGCAGGCTGCCGTCGGGGTAGAGCAGCTGGGCGCCGACCAGGCCGGTGTCGGGCCAGCGGTCGAAGGGATCGAGCAGCTCCTCCAGCCAGGCGGCGCAGGGTTCGGTGTCGTTGTTGAGCAGCACCAGGAAGGGGGCCTGGGCAGCGGCGGCGCCGCTGCAGCAGGCCTGGTTGAAGCCGCGGGCGAAGTCGTGGCGGATCACGCGCACGCCGGGGGCCTCGGCGGCCAGGGCGTCCGCCGTGCCGTCGGAAGAGCCGTCGTCGACCACCACGATCTCGAACGGAACACGGCTGGGGGCGTAGGCGATCGCCGCCAGGCAGCGGCGGGTGACGCCGTAGTGGTTGTGCACCGGGATCACGATCGACACCAGCGGGTCGGCCGCGATCGGCAGGGCCAGGGGCTGGCGCGGCACGGCGCCGCCATCGGGGCCGGGTTCCTCCTGGCCTGTGGCGCCGCGGGGCAGGGGGTGCTCGAGCAGGCGCTGCAGCAGGGGCAGGTCGGCGGGCAGGGGGGTGCCGTGGGCGTCGGCCCAGGCCAGCCAGGTGCGCAGGCTGCGGTAGCGCTCGCGGGCCAGGGGCGAGAGCTCGTCGGGGAAGGGGGGACGGGCGTGCTGCTGCAGGGCCGCCCAGGGGGTGAGGTGGAAGGGCAGCAGCTCGAAGCGTTGATCCAGCACCAGGCCGGCGCCGGTTTCCAGCTGCAGGTGGTGGATGCTGCCGTCGGCGAGGGCGGTGGGGAGCAGCTGCTGGAAGGGCCAGGGCCCCTCCGGCAGGGGCTCGGGGGGCGTGATCGGCAGGGTGGTGCTGCCGTCGAGACGCAGCAGCAGGGGCTCGGGGCCGCGGCCCCAGCCGTGCAGCAGGGGGGTCTGCAGCTGGGTGAAGGCGCCTTCGCGGATGGGCCCGTGCTGGCGCTGCTGGTCGATCTGGGCGTAGGTGTCGGCATCGAGCCGCATCGGACTGCCGGGCAGTTCGGTGCCGCTGGCCTCGACCAGCAGGCGCAGCACAAGCCCCTGGGAATAGGCGGGCAGGGGGTGGGAGGGCCCCCACCAGAAGCGGAAGCCGCAGGGCTGCTCGATGCCCCGGGCCAGCAGATCAGGCCGGGCCTGGGCGGCCATCAGTTCGGCGATCAGCCGGCGCTGGCCGGGATCGAGCAGGTCGTCGAGCACCAGCTGCAGGCGCAGGGGCGCGGACTGGGGCTGCAGGGGCCAGGGGCAGGCCCAGCCGGTCAGGCCACTGTGGGGGCTCCAACCCTCGAGCTGGCCCACCAGGCCGGGGCGACGCCATTCGGCGAGGGAGGCGCTGGTGCCTTCCAGGGTGCCGGGCGGCTCGGCGAGCATCGCAGCCATGCTGGAATCGTTGGCGAAACCCTATTGCCCCTGTCCCGCTTTGTCTCGTTCCGCCATGGACCCGGCAGGCGGCGAACCGATGCTGCGGGTGCCGTTGCGGTTGCTGCGGGAGCTGGCGCTGCCCTACCCGGCCTATCACCAGCTGATCACCGCGCTGCGGGCTGAGGCCGGTGGTGGCGGGGACGACCCCCTGCTGGCGGAGCTGGCGGAAGCCAGTGCCTCGGCCCTGCGGGAGGCGCTGGAGCTGCGAGAGCTGGAGGCGGCCCTGGCCGCCCACGACGATCTGCTGGGCCATGTGATCGCGCTGGCGGCGGTGCGGCCGCAGGTGGCAGCGGTGCTGTGGCAGCGCTACGGCGATCTGCTCGGCCAGCTGACGGGCCAGGTGCACGAGCGGTTGGTCCCCCGCAACGGGGAGCCGGTTGACTTCAGCCTCCCCGAGCGGGCCGGTGATGCCGGCATCTGCCTTCGCATGGCGGCGATCCTGGAGCCGACGGCGTCCCAGCCCTGGGCGGTGCCCGACTGGTTGCCGGTGCTGGAGCAGCAGCTGGTGCAGCACGGCGCCCTGGCCTGGCAGCAGAAGGTTTCGGAGGAGGCGGCCGCGGCCGGGCCCTGCCTGGATCTGTTCCTGCGGCTGGGCCAGCTGCTGGATCCCGTGCCGGCGTGGGTGGACCTGGCCTGCCGCACGGCGATAGGCCAGGTGATCGAAGCCCTGCCGCCCGCCGGCGCCCTGGCGGAGCCGGAGCTGGCCCGGCTGGTGGAGCGGGTGGGCCGGTTGCCGGTGGCGGCGGAGCAGCGGCCGGCGTTCGAGGCGGCGCTGCTGCGGGCCCGCTTCAGCCTGGAGTTGCTGCAGCAGGGCCGCGGCACGGTGGGCCGACCTGCCAGCGAGGGCCTGGAGGTGCTCGAAGCGGAGTGGCTGGAGGAGGACGACGACGGGCCCGTCGCGGCCCTGCCGGCGGTGGAGTGGCGCCCCGGCGCTCTGGTGGTGGAGCTGGATGCGCTGGAGCTGCAGCTGCTGGGCCACGCCGAGGGCCCGGCCGAGACCCTGGAGGAGGCCCTGGCCGAGCTGCGCCGCCGCCACCACGACAGCGACTTCTGGGGCGCGGCCGCTGGGGGGCCGGGCCCGCTGGAGGTGCTGCGCCGCTTCGAGCTGGAGGCCGGCTTCTACGCCGCCACCCAGGCACCGCTGGACAGCCTGCGGCACTGGGCCCGACCGGCCCTGCAGGCCCTGCTGCAGGCCCAGGTGTGGAGCGCCGATCCCGCCAGCCACGACCTGTGGCGGACCTGGGGTCAGCCGGGCCAGTGGCGCCAACCGCCCGGCGGCAGGGAGCTGCTGGAGCAGCTGGGCGGCGGCGAGGTGCTGCTGGTGGGTGAGACCCCCGAAGCGTCCGAGGCGCTGCTGGCGGCCCATCGGTCCGGCCAGCTGTTTGCGGGGGGGGCCTTCGGCCTGCGCTGCCTGGCGGTGCCCGAGAGCCGCCACCCCCACCGGCCCGCGGCCGGCTTCGAGGCCAGCCTGGAGGCGCTGGTGGTGGCTGTGGAGGCGCTCTACGCGGAGCGGCCGTTCACGGTGCTGCTGGCCGGGGGCGGGGCCTACCGGCTGCCCCTGGCCCAGGCGATCGGCAGCCGCTACGGGGTGCTGGCGGTGGCCGGGGCCACGGGGCTGGCGGCGTGGCTGGGGGCCGAGGCGGTGCCGGAGCTGGGCCGATGAGCGACCCGAGCGGCCGGGAGACGGACTGGCGGGCGGTGATCGCGGCCCACCCGCTCGAAAGCCACGAGGCGGAGGCGTGGTTGCGGTATGGGGTGGCCCTGTGCCAGCTGATCGAGCCTTCGGCCCAGGAACGGCAACAGCAGCAACAGGCGGGGCTGGCCTTCGCCCACGCCGAAGCGCTGGGGGCGTCGAAGGAGGCCGTGGCCCTGAGCCAGCGGCAGGCGACGCTGCTGAACCTGGTGAAAGCCCTGGAGCTGGCGGAGGCCGGGGCGGCGGCGGCGGCGCTGGGGCGCCTGGCCGACTGGCCGTGAATGGCGGCGTACCTGGCTTACTCTGGTAAGGCTTCGCGCCGGAGGCCGCCCATGGATGCCCTGCTCACGTTGTCTTCCAAGGGGCAACTGGTGATCCCGGCCAGGTTGCGTCAGCTGCTGGGGCTGCGGACGGGGGATCGGCTGGCCCTGAGCCTGGAGCCGGATGGGCTGCGCCTCACGCCACTGGGAACCAGCACAGGAACATCGGCCCATGCGCTGATCGGCTGCCTTGGCTACCGCGGACCAGCCGTGCCGCTGCAGCAGATGGATCCGGCCTTGTATGCCACCCGATGAGCCTGCCTGTCGCCCTCGACACGAATGTTCTGGTGAGGCTGCTCACCAATGACGATGCGGAGCAGGCCCGTCGTGCGGCTGATCTGATTGATGCGAGCGTCGGCTGTTTTGTGCCGATCACGGTGGTGCTGGAACTGGAGTGGGTGCTGCGAGGCGCCTATCGGCTGCCACGGGAGGCCGTGATCCAGGCGGTCGAAGGCTTGATGGCCATCCGCCAGGTGCATGTGGAGCAGGAGGAGCTGGTGCGACGCGCCCTGGACTGGCATCGGCAAGGCATGGACTTCGCCGATGCCATGCACCTGGCGCGCAGCGAGGGCTGTGGAGCCATGGTCAGTTTCGATCGTTCCTTTGCCAGCCTGGTGGTGGATCTGGAGCTCTCGCCCAGGGTGACGGAGCCTCCAGAGGCGCTGACGTAGGGGGCTGGTTGGCAGGCTGCAGCGTTGTGTACAGCCTGTACAGGGCCGCCGTCAACGGCACTTATGCTGACGTCATCTGATGACGGTCATCTCATGCGCACGATCGTGGATCTGCCCGAGGGCGAGCGCGATCAGCTGGATGCCCTCTGTTCCCAGCGGGGCATTTCCCGGGCTCAGGCGCTGCGGGAGGCTCTGACCCTCTGGCTGGAGCGGGAGCGTCCACGCCACCGGGAGGTGTTCGGGCTCTGGAGCGACCGGGACCTCGATGGGGTGGCGCTGCAGCGGCGGATTCGGCTGGGATAGGTGTGTTGCAGGGCCGGGATGTTGCTTTGGAGTGGATCAAGGCGCAGCCGCGCTGTTCCATCAGCGTGATCACCTGGATCGAGGTGCTGGTGGGTTGTGGCCCCGGCGAGAGAGAGGCGGTGGACTGCCGCCGCGCCCTGGGGTTGAAGGTGCCGGACGCCATCATCCTGGCTACAGCCCGTTGCCATCAGTTGCGGCTGGCCACGCGCAACACCCGGGATTTTCCGGAGCAGCTGGCCGACGTGGTTGTCCCCTACACCCTCTGAGGCGGTGGCCAGCAAGCGCACCCTCAATGCCCGCAACCTGGAGGCCCTGGGGGCGGCGGCGCTGGCGGAGCTGCTGATCGAGGTGTCGAGCGGCCAGGCGGTCATCCAGCGGCGGCTGCGCCTGGCCCTGGCGGCGGCGGAGGGGGCCAGTGGCGCTGCCCAGGAGGTGCGCAAGCGGCTGGCGGCGATCGATCGGTCCCGGACCTGGGTGGGCTCGTCACGGCGCCCGGCGCTGCTCAGGGATCTGGAGGCCCAGCGGCAGGCGATCACCGGCCCGATCGCGGCTGAAGACCCCCGGGTGGCCTGCGAGCTGCTGCTGCGCTTTCTGGAGATTTCCGCCGGGGTGCTGGCGCGCTGCTCCGACAGCACCGGCGCGGTGAGCGGCGTGTTCGCGCGGGCCGCTAACCAGCTCGGACCGCTGGCGGTGGCCGCCCGGCTGGCGCCGGAGGCCCTGGCGGAGCAGGCCGCCGAGCTGCTGCTGGAGGACTGCCACGGGGCGTTCGATGGGCTGGTGCCGGCCCTGGCGGAGGCCCTCGGCGACGGGGGCCTGCAGCGGCTGGAGGGCTGCTGCCGCGAGCGCGGCGCCCGCGGCGGCAGTCGGCTGCTGCTGCAGATCGCCGAGGCCCGGGGGGATGGGGAGGGCTACCTGGGCCAGTTCAGCGCCGCGGATCTGCGCCGGCGTTCTGTGGCCGCCGACGTGGCCCGGGTGCTGCTGGCCAACGGCCGGCCGGCGCAGGCCCTGGAGATCCTCGATGGCGCCACAGCGGAGAGCCCAGGCCGGCTCGATGGCGCCTGGCAGGACAGCCGCGTGGCCGTGCTGGAGGCGTTGGATCGCCACGGCGAGGCCCAGGAGATGCGCTGGCAGTGGTTCTGCCGCACCCTCTCGATCCCGCACCTGCGCGACCACCTGCGGCGCCTCGAGGCCTTTGAAGATGGCGAGGCGGAGGAGCGCGCCCTCGACGTGGCCGAGCAGCACCCGAGCCGCCTGCTGGCGCTGGAGTTCCTGGTGGGCTGGGGGGCCCTGCCCCGGGCCGCCCGCCTGGTGCTGGCCCACGCCAACGACTGGGACGGGGAGGCCTACGCCCTCCACAGCGCCGCCGCCGAGCGGCTCAGCGCCGACCATCCGCTGGCGGCCACGCTGCTGCTGCGGCCGATGGTGTGGGGGTCGCTGGAGATGGGCCGCAGCCAGCGCTACCGCCACGCCGCCGAGCACCTGCGCAGCTGCGATCTGCTGGCCGACCGCCTCGCCGACTGGCAAGGCCACGCCGACCATGCCGCCTTCGTGGCGCGGCTGCAGGAGCGCTTCGGGGGGCGCTGGGGCTTCTGGAAACTGGTGGAGGCGTAAAAGCTCAACGTTGCGTGTGGTGGTGATGCGTTCGTTGGGGTGGGTTCGGTGGATGCATTCGGCGTTCAGTACAAGCTGTACAGGTCTGGGATCTGGCCGGACGGACAGGACCCGATGGCCTTTAAGCCCCGGAGATGGATCAGCGTCAGTCCGCAGCTTTGCCGCAAGCCCGTAAGGACGCCTTACGACAAGGAGGCATCCGGCCTAGGGTGAAGACCAGTCATTGATTTCCCAACGATGGAGGTCGCCACACTCACCGCCAAGGGGCAGGTCACGGTGCCGAAGGCGGTGCGCGAGGCCCTGGGATTGCGGCAAGGCGATCAGCTCAGTTGGGAGTTGGAGGACGGCTCGGTGCGTGTGCGGGCCGTGGCGCCATTGGATCTGGCCTATCTGCAGGGTCTGGAGAGCAGCCTGGGCGAGTGGAGCAGCCCGGAGGATGAGGAGGCGTTCCGGGATCTATGAGCACCTTCGACAGGTACTCGGTGGTGCGGGTGCCGTTCCCTTTCACGGATCGGCAGGTCCAGAAGCTGCGGCCCGCGGTGGTGCTCTCCCAGAGCGACTTCCAGCGTGGTTGCGGCCATCTGCTGCTGGCGATGATCACATCGGCGCGCCAATCCTCGTGGCCCCTCGATTGGCCCCTGGCAGATCTCCAGGCTGCAGGTCTGCCACGTCCCTGCCTGGTGCGTTTCAAGCTGTTCACCCTTGACGAGCGGCTGGTTTCTGGGGGTCTGGGTGCTTTGGCCGCCGCCGATCGCGCCGGGGTGGAGGCCCAACTGGGCAAGCTGTTGCCCACCGCGACCTGAACGCTGCCAAGGCCTCATGGTCGTGGTGCTTTGGCGGATGGATCCAGCCACGCAGGCTTCAGCACCGTTTTCAGTACTGAATCCCGGCTAGGCTGTGGTTCAAGCGATGGCCATGGCGAGAGGTGGATCGGGTGGACGGCAGCCGGCTCAGTTCCAGTGAGCTCAAGCGGCGCGGGATCGCCGCCATCGAAGAGGCTCTGCGGCGTGGGCCGGTGCAGCTGATGAAACGCAACCGCACGGCTGCCGTTGTACTCAGCGAACGCCAGTACCAGCTGCTGTGTCAGCGAGCGGCCCTGGCCCCGCCGCCTGAGGTTTCGGCGTTGGAGTGGTTGATCAGCTGCCCCACGGCCGCGGAAGGCCGTACCAAGGAAGAGATCGATGCGGCGCTGGAGGAGGAACGCGACTGGTGATCGCCTTTTTTGATGCCAGTGCCCTGATCTACGTGCTGGAGGGCCGCGAGCCGTGGGTTCATGGCGTCAAGCAGGCGCTGGCCGAGCTGGTCGCCAGCGACCCAGGCATGGGAACGGCCGTCAGCCGCCTGAGCTGGTTGGAATGTCGTGTCGGCCCACTGCGTCGCCGTGATCCAGCCACCCTGGCCATCTTTGATGCCTTTTTCTGCCGTACGGATCTGATCTGGGTCGAGCTCACGGCGGCCGTGGTGGAGCTGGCCACCGATCTGCGCGGGCAACACAGCCTGCGCACGCCGGATGCGCTGCAGGCCGCCTGTTGCCTGCAGCTGGGTGATGAAGCGGTGATGATCACCGGCGATGCGTCGTTTCGGCAGGCGCCGGGGCTGCGGTTGGTGGTGGTGTCCTGAGCCGATCCGCTGTGCACCCTTCACAATGGCGTGATGAACCGATCCGCTGACTGGCTGCACCAGGCGTCCGCCGATCTGGACCAGGCCTTGGTCAGTGAGAGCGCGGGTCATCACGAATGGGCCTGCTTCGCCTGCCATCAGGCGGTGGAGAAGGCTCTGAAGGCGCTTCACCTCAGCCTCGGACAGCAGGTCTGGGGCCATGGGCTGGGCCGATCCTTTCGCGATCTCCCCCCCTCCACTGCCGCAGAGCTTGGCCAGGCGGTGACGGATCTGGAGGATCGGCTGCGCATCCTTGATGCCCTCTACATCCCCACCCGTTGCCCGGACAGTTTTCCGGATGGAGCCCCTACCGACCACTTCGGCCGTCTGCAAAGCGACGACGCTCTCCACCATGCCCGTGCGCTCGTTGACGCCATCCGTGCTGCGATGGCCAGAGCCCGACCAGGTGATGCGCCAGGTAAAAACCTGGGCTGAGCAGCAGGGTGAGCAGACCCCTTCGCTCAAGCGGGTGGCGGTGTTCGGCAGTTATGGGAGGGGCACTGCTGGAGTGGGTAGCGATCTGGATCTGCTGCTGATCGATGCCGTTGCCAGCGGCCCCCAGCACCGGCGTCTTCTGAACTGGCCACTGGAGCTGTTGCCGCTCAGCTGTGACGCGCTCGTACTCACCCACGACTAGCAGGACATCCTAATGGCGGCTGGATCTTGCTTCGCTATAGAAGTGTGGAGCGATTCCCGGTGGGTGTGGTCCCGCCTGTCGGTCGAGGAGCATGTTTTGCACCGGTAAGAGAGTGATTGAGGCCAAGCGCCCGGGGGATGCGTCCTTTCGCGGCAGAGGGTGGGGCCTGGCCCCTGAAGTAGGCCCGTAAGGAGGCATAAAAACAAGGAGGCTCCAAACCTAAAGTGACACCATTGACGGGTTTGTCGCCGATGGATGACGCCACACTCACCGCTAAGGGGCAGGTCACGGTGCCGAAGGAGGTGCGGGTGCGGGCAGTGGCGCCCTTTGATCTGGCCTATCTCCAAGAGCTGGAGATCAGCCTGAGTGAGTGGAGCAGCCAGGAAGATGACGATGAGGCGTTTAGCGATCTGTGTGCGCCTTCGATAGCTACGCAGTGGAACGGGTGCCGCTACCTTCAAGCAATAAAGAAAAATCAACCTACTAGATTATCACTAGGCGTATCTTCAAATTCTTTAAAATCTCTTGATACTCTTGAGTTAAATCGCTGAACAATAGCATTTGTTGATGTGCTCTAAACAATCGGCGCAATTAATGTGCTGAAAGTATTATGGCATAATCGCGGTTGATCTTCCATGATACATTGAAATAGCAATACCCATAAGATTCTTTGCTCTACCTTGAAAGTGAACTGAAAGTAAATTGACAGTCTTTCCATCCAATGCCAAGCAATGTGGGTAGCCATTTATGAATCTCAATTCTTTCATGCGCCATTCATTGACTTGAGACTTGTTCATAACGATATCTAGATCACCCAAGGTCGAACGTGAAAGAAAATTATCAAAACCTTGAAGTTCATGCAGTGTGTTATTAGATCGAAATGGCGCAGATATGTCATGGGACGGTGTCTTGGTCATTGCCATCTCCCCACCATTCATCCAATAAGCAAAAGACATATCACATATCCCACCTAGCAGATTTGTTTCTTTGTAGTCTTGGTAATACTGCGAAATCAGCTCCCTCCGCTGAGAACTTGTATACGTCTCCAAAATGTTAGTGCAATACGAATCTATAAAATCAAGTGTAACATATGCAGTGCCAATACAGCGGTTCTGGATTAGGTAGTTCTCTCTAGCATCGAGATGTGTTTCTAAATGAGAATTTAAATCGGAAAAGATCATTACGTCTGTTTCGACCACAAAGGCAGCATTTAGATGCTCCTTTCTCATGAGCTCACCAATTAAAAAAAAGCGTTCAATGCAGCCCATCTCAAACTCATATCCATTGCTTGATAGGTGAAGATAATTGGCCTTAAAACTAGCCTGTCTCGCTGATTCCAAGTGAGCAGTTGGAACAGAATGAACTGATCTAATGTGGTTGGATATCTCGAAGTCATTTGGATTAATAAAGACAATGTCCGAATGGGGATTGTGCTGGGATAAAATGTCAAAGAAAAGAGGAGTGAAAATCATATCTTGATTCAGCCTGTCCTTTGAGAACTTGTGCGGCGGTACAATGATTGGAGCTTTGTTCATTGAAGGCATCATTTAGGCGAAGAAGCTTGCAATCGCGCTTAAGCGTTGAGATTGCATGTCAACTTGGACAACCATGGTTCATGTCATTATACTGGAATCTGCGAATTGTCAAGATCCTTTCAGATGATCTAGTGCGTTGGCCCGTCAAGACAGTTTAATTATAATGTGGACTATTGCCCACTTTTAATCATGTTGATTGCAGAGAATTGCTGACTCGTTGATTGAAATGATGAATCTGTAAACGAAATCAAAGTCCAAGTCGTGAGACTTCAGCTCAGCTGTGAGGCCTAGGATGTGATGGATGTCTTGTATAAGACAAAATCGGACCCTGACATGATGAACTCTGGGCGAGATAAACAGGGTTCGGATTAATTGTAGACCGCATGGGGAGTTTCACCTCCCATTGCGCTGAGCGGCCTTAAATGGCCTCACCTCGAGAAGAAGCGGGTCAGACTGATCTCTGCATTCCAGCAATCGCTGTAGAAACACAGGTAGGCCTCCTCATATTTGATGGCGCTACAGCCTCTCCACTATTTTTTTGTAGCAGCGAGTAGGCCCCAGCCAGTGGATCTAGATCTTCTCTGCCTCGAGTTGTTGAACTCGTGGCGAGGAGATGGATTGATAGCCTTGATCGGTATGGACGATCTAGGGCTTACGGACCCTAAGCAGTGCCGGCTAAAGGGCAAAAATCGGATCGCCGAGTCAAATCTGTTGGAGAGCTTCCAGCCAATTATCTACCTAGAGCACAGGATCCCAATCGCTAATAGATGCAGGGGTCGCTTGCGTAGTGGTATGTAGTAGATATTAGTCGCCCAGATCTGATCTGGAGCCGTGAGGAGCTGGAGGCCCAACAGATAGAGAAAGTATGCCGATATTTCACCTATGATCTTGGTGCGAACACTTTGTAGATCGCTCGTAACCCCATGAACTGATGGAGATGTCGCACCCACTTGCTGCTGACTGGGATGACGTCTCTGGCTAGGTAATGGATCTTCTGCCGTCTCGCGGAATGAGATCTTTCAGATTGAGAGTTTCGTTCCTGGCCCTGATGCGTAGCATGGACAGTCGGACAGGTAATGGCTGCTGCTGCACGGTGGATTGAAGTAAGTTCATCAGCTCAATATGGGGCATGAGTGTGTGACAACAGTCAGCTAGTTTGAATAGTCTATGAGCACCAGGGTAGCTGAGTCTCCTTCTTAGCTCCTCCAGTACATCCGAAGCTTATCGAATTTCTGGATTGTGCATGTGTAGCCTCCGTGGCCTGGTGGTTGGCCTTGAGCTCAGGGCTATGAGTCATGCGTGTCCTCATTCTTGAGAGGCCCTCTCCTAGGAGCGGATATCACCTGAATACTTGATGCTGGGCACTCCCCACAACTGCCAGACAGCCTCACATCATCACTGTGTGTGTGTTTAATCGCAAATCAAAGCCATTGTGCGCGAGCTTGAGGAAGTAAGAATAGTGGATGACTCTAAATTCATCCAAGGCGTCAGACAGATCGCCAGTCGATGATATGCAACATTCGCCTAGGTTGATCCAGCTTCCATTGGTATGTACATTCATGCAAGAGCGAAAACTGAGCTACAGATATAGAGATGCTAGGCTGGATCAGGTATTTAGCGGAACCCCTTCATTAAGGCTATGTTTATCTCAAGCAATCTGTCTGAATCACAAGATGATAATATCCACATCATCGGATTTTCTATTACTGGCTACGGTGATCAGAATTCCTTTGGAAAATCATTGGAGAGATGCCTGGCCCTTCGCGGCTGGAATGGAACTGTACGCGACATATCTTATGGCGGATTGACATTAGATGGATTGGCTGGGATGGTTGCCCATGCGTCCGCCAATGTTAAACATGGTGAGTTGGTTATTCTTGAAATTGCAACTAGCCATTTCTCCTTGCATGGCCGGACCCAAGATGAAGCATTTAAGTATATTGCCTCAGTTGTCAAGTATCTGACATGTATTCGTAAGGCGAGAATCGCCTTCCTCAATCTCTTTAGGCAAGATCTAGACGACTTAGATAGTGTTGTCTTGGCGATTAGGGAAATCAGCTCTAAGTATAATCTTCCAGTCTTAGACCTTAAGGCTCGCTTTCGCGATAGTGGAGTCTTTAATGCGGATGATGGTATTCATCCAGACCATTCTACTTGCACTCACATTGGCGAGTTGGTGGCAAACTTCTTGTTGTCAACCAACTTTGACAACGCTATGCATATTGACGAATGTACACCGTCTTTTGAGTTTTATAATCTATCGACTGTCGCTTCTGGCCAAGATGGCTATCGCTATGAAGGCAGAGGCAAGTATCTCGACACAATCATATTGTTAGCTGGCCAATCAATCCCAGTATCCTTTAAAAAGAAAACAAAACTCTGTGGGCTATACTTCCTCTTTGGGCCTGAGACTGGGTTCATTGAAATTACTCCAAATATCGGGGCCCCAATCGAGCTGATTACCTATGATGAAAACTCATACTATCGAAGAGTGGGATTTAGGCCAATTGATATAGATGCAGAGGATGTTGTGATCGTTGCATTGCCTAAGACTAGAGATGTTCAACTACGAAGGTCATCGAACTTGTCTACAGCCTCAAGGCGCGATTTTGTTGCAGGCTTCCTTGTCCAATCAGGTGATTAAGCTATTTCTTTATGGTCTCGTAGCACTTCAGCTTTTCTTGCAATTTGCGCTAAACAGTGCGGCTATGGAGATTTCGCAGTAGATAGATAGCTCTCAATAATGCGAGAGTAGCTCTGAGGCGCTAACTGGGGATAGTGTTTTTGGCAGATTGCAGAGCGATCAATGTGTCCGCCGGCGCCCTGAATCTCCCTGATTGTACGAATAGCTGTCTGCAGGCCTTCACGGGTATCTGGAAAAATCAATACCGTCTCTTGCAGCTCTTTGGGAAAGTAGCTTAAGTCTAAGTCTTTTGCTAAAATGACAGGAATTGACCCATAAGATAGCGCTTCAAATATTCGTATTGAATTTGGACCTGAACCAGATGGGCACAAGCAAAACCAGGAGTTATTCAATGAATCGCGATACTCATATTCTCTCTTTTCTTCTTCAGCTTCTTGAGACAGAGAGGCATTCACTCCTTGTAGTTGCTCATTGTAGACAGCCCGATCATAATGCCAAGTATCTCTCTTGATTATTAAAAAATCTTCTTCCTTATCATGCAAGTCAAAAATGGCTTGCCTAATCTCCGTGAGGTACGCTTTGGGATTGTAAGCTCCAATAAATGAGGCTAAAAACTTCCTGTTCATATTATGTAGTTGATTATGTGGACATTCTTGGACAGGAAAAAGGGGAAATGGATGAGTAGTAATTCCTTCAAGCTCAGAGTCAGTAGTAGTCTTATGTGGCCAAAAGATGTCGGTTATGCCTGTACCCGCGAATAGTTCCATGTACTGAGCTGCGTATATGTGCTGGCAGGTCGTTATGATTCTCTTCTGCTTGGGAACCTTCTGTCTTAGTTGGCGCAAAGCAGCTACGAGCTCCCAGCGATTCATACTCTTGGCTTGAAACGCATCAATTAGTGTGGCCCAGGGAAAGCCAAAATATGTACAGTCTGGTAGGAAGCTATTGGGTTCGGTAAGGACTGACTTAAATGCTGCCTTCTCAGTCTTGGCAGGAAATTGCCAATGATAATCAAAGCCAATCGTATTCATTTCAATCCCTTCCATATGATAGATGTAGCGAGATTCCGAGATATCTGAATCTTTGTCTCGAGCTCCTGAAGAAAATGCTCTTCGGGACTCAGTAGTGCTTGTCTAACTTCAAGGCATGCTAGGCGGGCATATTGGGCCGTGAAAAGATTCAGTTCAATTGCCGAAGACAATTCGATTAAAGCATCTCGAGACCGTGAGCTCCATGCATTTTCACGAATGGCATCCTTCAGGAACCAGTTATATCTAGATGTGAATTGAATGGCATTTCGTGGATTCATATGAGCAGCTTCACTATGGTCTCTTGCCCACACATCAATAGCTCCTTTGCGTCGCAGATGCATATATAAGTTCCTTGCAACCCACCCAGCAAGTGATTTGTCTCTTCTGAATGACATCAGCGTCTTATGCGAGAAGCGGATAGCTTTTATTCTCAAAACTGATGGGAGGAGTGGGTTGCCGCACTTCAGCGCGCAGAGGCCTTTTATCCAACCGACTGAGGTCTCTCCTATCAATTTGACTCCTGCGTTTGGCGTTGACTCAATGGGTACAATCCGTAGTTCATAACCATGAGGTTCTTCTAGATTCACTTCAAGTGCTTTTCTTTCTTTCAAAACCGATTGAACCATGCAAAGGCTAGAATATAGTGATCCATCTTTGTCAGGAGATGCAATACTAAGGCTCTTCATGCTGCCTCTTGATTGGCAATTGATGGGCTTTGTACTAGTGACTGCAAGCGTATGTCCCTTGTGGCAAGATAGTCAAGGCTAAGTTTAATCTGCATATCATTCAGGCCGCGGTCTACGTTGACTGAATGCAGAGCTCCTTCTTTCATGGTAGGGGTGTATTCCATGTACCATCCCCCTTTTTCACTGCAAGCATTTGTGGTTACCACACGCCTTCCATGAATCAAAGAGACGACTTTTAACCAAATGTCGTCTGCGTATGGAGCTATTGCAAGTAGCAACTCCTTGTTTCTCGCTTCTTCGGATGTGAGTACACTTCCTGGATAGAGAACACCTCCAGCTCCCGTTGGAAGGAGATCATAGCTTGGCTCTTCGCATACCACTTCTTGCTTCCAAGTCTTGTATGGGGCAACACTTCTCCCATCCTCTGATAACCTAATCTGGTGTGCTCTATTTGCTATGACTTCATGCTTGTGCTTCTGCCTTGATGCTAACAAAAGCTCAAGCATTGTAGGCTTGTATATTACGTCGTCGTCAATTATGCAGACATCGCCATCCTGCTTTGGTAAATGAATGTACTTATCATAGCTATGGTGAGTGCTGTTAACAAATATGATTGAAAAACTATCTCCCTCAAGCTCCTGAAGCTGAGAAGGGAGATAGCTTATCGAAGGGAACTCATCACTGCCTAGATACAGATAGATTTGTCTTGGCTTAACTGACTGCCGAAGAATGGAGCGAACCACACAGTCAACACTGCGAATCCTGGCTGGAAACGAAGTTAGTGAAACAATAGGTAATGCCCTTTCAGATATTGACGAAAGGTATTGATTTGGCTGAATCCTTGCTTTTGGTAATTCTTTGCGTTCGTAATGCGTTCTTTGGCGTTGTATCATCTGGCTTAGCTCATTCTTCTTGGCTCTGGCTGTCTCTACGTATTCTGCTTTAGCCTTTTGAGCTGAAGTGAGTTGGCCTATTATGTTGCATGCTATGTCAGGTCCAGTCACCTCAATTAGCGTCTTTATTGCTTGCTTGAGAAGATGCCTAATCGTGCATTGGCCTATGCCTACCGATTGGCGCATATGAACCGTGTCAAGTACCATGATCGCCAGATCACGACGGCCTTCTTCGCCTCTAGGGTCGGTATCTGATTTCTTCAGAAGTTGTAGGATCTTGTCGGTATCTTGGAAATTCCGCCTAAAGCTTATGAGCGTCACTGATTCCTCTAGGCTATATCCATAATACTCAGTCAGTGTGTTTGTAACCGATTCGGTGCTTTTTGTTGAGTATGCTGACACTCCCAAATTGGGAGAACGATGTGAAAGGACTTGTTTGACCAAGCCTACTCTCTTTCCCTTCTTGATCAAATTTGCGAATTGAGCTGTGTCGCTGTCGGTCTTAATGCGTCGGCTGTCGAAGGGTTCATCTTGAATTGCTGATGCTTCTACAAACAGGGATTGGTGGCAGAATCCAAGACTAGACATTCTTACGGCAGGTATGTCGGTCAGCCAAGTAGCCCATACTTGCTCTCCTACAGTGCCCCAGCCAATCAAGGCATCATATTGACTTTTGAGAAATTGATTGACTATAATCTCAATGACCTTGTTGTTATCGTAAATGTCCCCAGCGTTCAGAAATGTAATGATGTCACCAGTGGCTTTGGTGATTCCCTTGTTCATTGCATCGTAGATACCTTCATCTTTTTCTGACACTGCTGCTGCCAGCAATCCTTCTGCCTTCCAGAAGTTGCATAAGTGAAATGTCTGATCATGTGATTTGCCGTCAATAACGACATGTTCAATATTGCTCCAAGTCTGCGAAGATATTGACTTGATCGTTTTGTGCAGCTGCCAGCAGTCGTTATAGGTAACGGTAATGATAGAGACCTTAGGCACTCGGTTCACGGCTTTTGCCTCACTTGCTGTGGGTGGCTAAAGATTAATCCTGTAGTCTCTGTGGCGCATCGTGAGATGGACTCTAGATTCCTGATTTTGCCGTCGCTGCTTCGATGCGTACTTCTGATTATAGCCATTGCGGCTGTACCATATCTGAGTACCTGAAGTCTTCGCGGCCAAAGCTCTTGTATCGTATTGCTCTTTGGATGCCTTCGAGCTGGTTTCCTGTCTTGGACATCCAACTTCCCTTCAGGGCGTGCCGACTTTGAAGTAATGCTGTTGACGCACAGTAACGACATCCTGGTCATGGCTTCCATGCCGAGCGTTGATCTGGTTCAAACTCCACCTCCATTTGATGAGACGTGGCCACAAACCTTATCCAGGAGAGTAGAGGATTGATCCAGTTCAAGATCAAGAGAACTAGATCGCATCGCTCAAGGCCTATTCCAGCCAGGCCAGGTTTACCTTCCTGGCCGCAATGGTAACGCTGTATATGATTGGAGGTGTGAAGAGACATGAGTTTAATTCTTGATGGGGCGTTCAATGTCTGATTGAGCCTTGCCTCGCTATTTTCTTTATCCACGGGCCATCCTGTAGACGGCATTAAGGATTGAGTCATGCCTCCGCCTCCAGCTGACTCTGCTTGAGCCAACCTTGTCGCCGTTTGATGCATGTCCATTGGGAAACGTTGACTTGGGCACGCAGGAGGTTTGGCATGGAGTCTGGTGTATATGCAATTGATGAGGCTCCGATCCTTTGTCATCATTGTCTTCGCCTCTGCTTTGAAGATGAGACTAGTGAATCGGCTTCAACGGCTGTGCCGCCAGTGCCCCGCAAGAATTCATTCTCTTGTCTGCGCGATTGAGCACCTGTCCTGTTGTGTGTTAACTGAATGTGGATTTCAGATGTTATCCCTAATCCAACTCTCACTTGTTTTTGAGCTGAGAATAATTTTGACTTTGCCCCTGCCTGCTCTGTGCCATGGCAGACCCTCAACAACTTCCAATGCCAGCTGATGACCTGATCACTCATGCGGCTGACCCTTCATCGAACTCGGGCAAACAGGGCTGGTCATGAACGGGAGGATGCCTTGAGCGCCGCGCTTCAGCATGCCGAGGGCGGTGCCGTTCGTCTACCCGATGATCCCGGGTTGCCCATCTCTGGCTTCCAGCAGCCGTTTGGCTACATGGTCCGCAAACCCTTCCCCCAGCAGGCCTCGTCCGTAGGGGCTCACCCAGTCACCGCCGTTGCCCTGCGCCACCACGGCCGCCAGGCCCTCCAGCCAGCCGCCATCCCTGCCGCTGTGCCAGCCCAGGCCCAGATCCCTGGCCTCCCGCTCCAGCCAGCCGCCCGGCCGCCCCAGCACCGCTGCCGCCTGGCCGCCCTGCAGCCGGGCGGCGCCATAGCACCACAGCAGGCCTGAGCTGCGCTGCCGGTACAGCACCGGGTCGTAGGCCAGCAGGGCCCCATCGCAGTTGGCCAGCAGCGCCTGCATCCGCCCAGTCTCCACCCGTTCCTTCAACCACAGGAATCCGCCGATCCGCTCGCACGCCCGCTCCAGGCTGGTGCACTCTTCCTGTGGCAGAGGGTCCTCGCTGTGCAGGTGGAACAGCCATTCCGCCTCCTGCAGGGCCGGCGGCACTGGGCCTCCGCCCAGGAGTTGGTTCACCACCTCCAGCGCTTCCCGGCGGCCCTTGCCGGGTTTGAGGTCGCCCCAGTGCAGCAGGATCCGTTTCCGGCCGCCTGGCGCGGGCGGCTCCAGCAGCGGCACTCCCGCCCCCACCACCGCCGGATGCAGGCCGGCGCAGGCCAGGCCCGTGGCCGCCAGCAGGGGCTCATAGAGCTCCAGGCTCTGCTGGCTCGGCAGCAGCAGCCTTAGCCGATGGCCCCCTTGGCCCACCGCCCGCGCCAGGGCGCCCAGGGCCGCCCGGCAGTTGCTGGTGGCGTCCGCCTCACCCCCTGGCCCCTCCAGGGTTTCCCCCGGCGGAAACATCAGGCTCACCACCACCGTGGCCGCCGGGCACTGGCGCAGGGCCCGGGCCAGCCCCAGCAGCTGGAACGGCAGCGCCGTGTGCACCACCCACCCCGCTACGGGGTCCTGCTGTTCGAGGGCGCCGAGCAGCTGCCGCTCCAGCAGACCCGCCAGATGCACCATCCCGCCCAGATCGGCCCAGTGGCGCGGATCCACGTAGCCGCAGCCGTGGAACACCCCCCGGCATCCGGCGGCTTGCACCGCTTCGTCAGCCCAGCATTCCGCCGCCCATCCCTGGGCCGCCAGCGCCGCCAGCAGCTGGGTGTTCACATCGCCGTGGTGCCCCACGTCGCTGGCGTAGGCCGGATCCACGATCACCACCCGGCCGCCGCCTTCCATCCGTTCCGCTTCGATGACGGCAACTGCTCGCCGCCCCACAATGGTGCCAGTCATCTCCGGGCTGTGAACCGCAACGGCTGGCCCACCGCATCCGACCTGCTCCAGGAGCTGGCCGCTGCCCCCCCCGCTTCCCGCGCCGACCGACGCGAGCAGTTGCGTTGGCTTGGCCTCTACGGCCTGGTGCAGGACCTGGAGTCGGTCGTGGCGCGCCTGCGCAGCTCCCCCCACTGGGACGCCCCGCTGGCGCTGGAAGTGAGCCAGTCCTGGATGCTGGCCGGCCAGGCCCACCAGGCCGACCTGGCCTTTCTGGAGGCCGATGCTCTTGATCCCTCGCTGGCTCTGGTGCCGGATGTGTGGGGGCTGTGGCCGGCCCCCGCCGGCGAGCAACCGGCCGACATCGGTGCGCTGGCAGCCCGCCTACGCCGCTGGCGGCACCTGGACCCCGTCGCTCTCGATGCTTCCTGGCGCCAGCGGGCCCAGGCCGACTGGACCTATGCCCTCACCAGCTCTGGCCTGGAGGAGTTGGTGCTGTTGATCCGCCACGGGCCGGACCTGGAGTCGCCGATCGAGCCGTTTCTCGCCGAACTGGTGGGGGAGGAGCTGATCGCCGCCAGCCCCCGCCAGGCCCTGCAGTTCTGGGGCCTGCTCACCGACCTCCGGCCGGACTGGATCCACGCCCGCCTCAAGGCCGCCGATCTGGCCCTCACCTGTGCGGAAGCGGAGCGCTGTGCCGGCTGGATCGCCACCGCCTCCCCAGACGTGCGGGGCAACCCCTGGTACTGGGACATCGCCGCCCGCGCCGCCCTTGAAGTCGGTGCCATCACCACCGCCCTCGACCACTGGGGCCAGGCCCTGGCTGAAGCGCCGCCGGAGTTGGCCGAGGTGTTCCGCCAGCGGCGCCGCGAAGCCCGGCGCGGCCCCGGCCTGCTCCAGGCCCGCGCCCTGCTGGAGCGCGGCGAATCGGGGGCCGCCCTGGCTCTGCTGCAGCGGCTGGTGGCCGACGATCCCCAGTGGCAGCCCCTGCGTGCGCTGTTGCAGCAGGCCGAAACCGCGGCAGGGGCCGGCGGGGGGCCAGAAGCTGTGGCCGATCACGGGCCCCGGCGTTTCGGTCAGCTCCTGGAGCGGGCTGCCGTTCGCATCGGGCTCACCCTGCCACCGGCTGCCCCCGATTCCCAGGCGCCCGTTGCGGATCCCGTGGCAGCTCGCCAGAGGCTGGAGGCCTTCGCCCGCACCCTCAGCGAGGCCGAAGCCCGCTTCGCCCTGGGGAGCTGATGCGGTCCGTGCCTCGCAGCCAACTCCCCTCGGCGGCCGCGGGCGCCCTCAGGCTCTGATCGAAACCATCGGCCCCGTAGGAATCGCCAGCCTGAAAGGATCAGCCTCCGGTGGATTGACAGGATCAAAGTATGTCACTATCGCCCCATGTCGCGATCGTTCTTGGCGGCACGTTCTGATACCAATCTTCAACAATAAATGATTTAATCGTCGAAGAATCCTTAAGGCCTGGTCAGAAAAGGTGTTGTGCGCATAGCTTCACTTCCGGTCATTTCATGGACTGAAGACACGATGTCGGAGCGACATAACAGAGAGTTTTTCTTCCTCGCTGACCGTGGTGAAGTGCGTGGCCCCGTGGCCACCGCCGCCGCCACCAGAGAGGCAAGCCCTGAGTATCTCCGCCCGGCCACCCATTCCGAAGCGGATCGCATGTTCCGCTTCTCGGAGATCGTCACCACGACGAGTCCGCTTCCCAGCGAGGAGCTCTTGCTCAAGGTGGCGGAGGTGATGACACAACAGACCCAGGACATCGACAGTCCGATCCCCGCCGGGTTCACCTACCTGGGTCAGTTCGTTGACCACGATCTGACGCGGGATGTCACCAACGTGCCCTTCGGTACGAGCGTGGCCACCCCGGAGGAACTGATGCAGGGCAGAAGCCCCTCCCTCGACCTCGACTCGCTCTACGGCGGTGGTCCGACAGCCGAACCTGGCTTCTACGACGCCGATCGGATCAAGCTCAAACTGGGCCGCACCCAGGCGTCTGGCCCCGCGGAGACCCCCAATGCCTCCCGGGATCTGGACGGATTCGATCTGCCCCGCATCGGCAGTGGCACCACCGATCCCGCCCAGGTGCGGCTGGCCAACATCCCAGATCAGCGCAACGACGAGAACCTGGCCGTCGCCCAGATCCACCTGGCGTTCATCCGCTTCCACAACCGCGTCTGCGATCGACTCGCCAGCGCCGGCACCCCCAGCGCTTTGCTGTTCGAGCGGGCCCGTGAACTCGTCACCAAGCATTACCACTGGATGCTCCGGCATGACTACCTGCCGCGGGTGGTGGATCCGCGGATCGTCAACGACGTCTTCCGGAGGGGGCGGTTGATCGTGGAGCCCGGCTCGAGCGACGTCCCGACGATGCCACTGGAGTTCTCCGTGGGCGCCTTCCGGCTCGGCCATTCGATGATCCGCGAGATCTATGACTGGAACGCAGTCTTCGGGGTGAACGGCAGCATCGGCGATTTCGGCACGTTGTTGAACCTGTTCCTTTTTTCCGGCACCAGCGGCAACCTCAACCCTGGTACGGATTCCGACGACCCGATCGCGGGCAGCTTCGAGCGCCTGCCCACGAACTGGGTGATCGACTGGACACGCATGTTCGACTTCGTCCGGGATGGCAGCCCTGAGCTGGCACCGGAAACCTTCGTGAACTTTGCCCGTCCCCTGGACATTCGTCTCACCGATCCGCTCCGGCAATTGCCCCTGGGCTCGTTTGGGGCCCGCGGACCATCCGCCCCGCCGATTTCTCCGGGCGACCGCCGCCGCAACCTGGCCTTTCGCAACCTGATGCGCGGCCGCATGGTCCAGTTGGCCACCGGCCAGGAGCTGGCCGCCCGCATCAATGCGGCGCTCACCGCCGCCGGCCGCACCACGGAGACCTTCACGCCCCTGAGCCGCGATCAGATCCTGGGCGACGAGTTCGGCGAGCTCACCGCAGCCGAACAGGATTTCTTCGCCACCCATACGCCGCTCTGGTTCTATGTGCTGCGGGAGGCGTCGCTGAATCTGAACGGCGGTCAACCTGGCACCGGCCGGCTCGGCAACGTGGGCGGACGGATCGTGGCCGAGGTGTTCCACCGTGCCATGGGCGGCAGCCGCATCTCGCTGCTGCGGGATCCGGAGTTCAGCCCAACTCTTGGAGCTGTGCAAGGTGTGTTTCGCATGACGGACTTGCTCCAGGTGGCCTACGACGCCCGCAGAGGTGAACTCAGGCCTCTGTCACCTGCGGCGGGCCGACCCCAGGATCCCGGCGGCGCGGCCACAACGGCGGCGGTGGTGCGGGATCTGCTGCTGCAGTCGCCGATCCTGCGCGGTTCGGACGTCAGTTCTCTGCAGCGGGCCCTGGGGCGCCGCGGCCTTGCGCTTCAGGTGGATGGAGCCTTCGGCCCCCGCACCGATGCGGCAGTGCGGCAATGGCAGTCCAGCCGCGGTCTGGCCGTGGATGGGGTGGTCGGCATGCGCACGCGACAGTCGCTCGGACTGCAGCGTCAGTTGCGGCGCCAGACGCCCCTGCAGCGCGGTGATGATGTGCGGGTTCTGCAACGTGCCCTCCAGGGGGCGGTGCAGATCCGCCTGTCGGCTCCAGACGGCAGCTTCGACGGTGTCTTCGGAGAGCGAACAGAACTGGCCGTGCGCACCTTCCAATCTCGCCAGGGTCTGCTGGTGGATGGCATCGCCGGGCCCCTGACCCTGGGTGAGCTCAGGCTGATTTGAACCGTGCGAACGATCACGCTGTTTGCAGAAGCGGCCCCGGCGGTTCGTCCAGTTAACCGCCGGCGGCTTCAATCCGCTCCAGCAGGGCCGCGATCAGCACCTCCGCCCGCCGTTCCTCTTGCTGGTGCTGCTCCAGCAGTTGCAGCTGTTCCTGGTGCGCCAGGAAATAGAACTCCAGTTCCTCCTGCACCTGCTGCAGCTGCAGCAGATTCAGTTCGGCTTCGTCCCGGGCCTCCTCCAGCTGGTCGCGAAGGCTGGCAATCTCCGCTTGGAGCGCCTGCGGATCAGCGGTGGTGGCAGCGGCTTCGCCCATCGCAGCGAGCTTAGGGGGCCTTTTCGGCGGCGTCGAGTCGCGGCCGCCCTTAGCGTGCCCGGGTGGTCGTCCCCGGCGCCGTGCCCCTGGCCTCCCCGTTCCTTGAGCAGCGCACCTACCGCCAGCAGGCGGACTTCCAGCGCGACTTCGAGACCCAATGGGTCGACCTCGACCGCCAGGTGCGTACCTGCCTGCGCCTGATGGCCCTCAACGGCATCCAGGATCCCCTCAACGATGCCCCCATCGCCGCCGTCGAGCTTCAGCTGCAGGGCACCAACTTCCGCGAAAGCCTCCAGCACGAAGGCTTGGTGTCCCGCCAGCGGGCCGTGCTCCTGCTGCTGCGCCAGCTGATCGAGGCCGGACAGCTGCCGCGCCTGGAGGCGCTGCGGCTCTACTGCCCGGAGGCCATCACCCCGTTCGCCCAGCGCCTGGGTGGCCTGGTGGCCCACTACCAGGGCAGCGAATACCTGCCCGACCCCCAGGATCCCCGCCGCCAGCAGGTCCACCACGAGGATCTCTGCGATCTCCGCTTCGAGGATGGCCGCTTCGATGCGGTGATCTGCAACGAGATCCTCGAGCACGTCTACGACCTGCCGGCCGCCCTGCGCTCGATGCATCGGGTGCTCGCGCCCGGCGGCTCCCTTCTCGGCACGGTGCCCTTCGCCTACGGGCAGGCCGATTCCACGGTGAAAGCCGTGCATCGCGGCCGGGAGCAGGAGCCCCAGCTCCTCACCGAGCCGGAGTTCCACGGTGATCCGGTGCAGCCGAAACAGGGTTCGCTCGTCTACCGCATTCCCGGCTGGGAGTTCCTCGATCAGTTGCGCGACGCCGGCTTCGAAGACCCCCGCATCGAAGCCATCCATTCCCCCACCTACGGCATCGTCGGCGCCGAAATCCCCTGGATCCTGGTGTTCATGGCCCAGCGCCCCACGGATCCAGCACCTCCAGGCTGAACGGCGGCGCCAGCGAGGCTCCCGCCCACAGGGCTGATTCGGTGGTTTCACGGTTGAGGTCTCACGTGCTCCCCACGGATCATGAGGAGTCGCCGCGAGAACTCGATGACATGAAGGTCCGCGAGGTGATCAAACGCCTTGAGCAAGCCGGTTGGCTCCTGGTGGCAACCCGTGGCAGCCACCGTCAGTTCAAGCACCCCGATCGGGCTGGTCGCGTTACGGTTGCTGGAAAGCCTGGCGACGATCTTGCACCAGGAACCCTGAAGAGCATCGCCAAGCAATCCGGACTCCCGCTGCCATGAGCCAATCCTTTGCCGTCGTGATTGAACAGGCTGGAGCCGGGTTCTCGGCCTACGTGCCTGACTTGCCGGGCTGTGTGGCTACCGGAGAATCCCAGCAACAGGTGCTCCAGCACATCCAGGAAGCCATTGCCTTTCACCTTGAGGGGATGGCTGCCGATGCCCAGGCGCTGCCAACCCAACGCACCCGTGTGGCCACGGTGATGGTCTAAGCCACCTCCAGGCCTTACCCCACCACGTCCATGCTGAACGGCGGCGCCAGCGATGCCCCCGCCCAGGTGGCCGTCGCGTCCTCGCCGCTCCACACCAGCAGTTCCACCAGATCGCCGATCCGCTCGCCGGCGCTGTCCGCGTCACAGCCCTCGCGGTGCACCTCGTGGGGCTTCAGGGGCTCCGCCGTCCAGCGCTGCTCCAGGGCGGCCTGGCCCAGGTCCAGCGGCGGCCCGTCCACGGTCAGCGGCAGCACCCGCAGCCGCGCCTCGCCGCCGATCGCCAGCGCCACCCGCCAGCCGTTACCCGGCGCCATCAGCGCATAGAGCGGCACCCCCGGCACCAGCCGGCCGTTCAACCGCCGCTGCGGCAGCCCGTGGTTGCGGGCCGCGCAGGCCTCCTCCGCCACCTGCAGGATCGCTTCGGGCACCTCCGGTGCTTCCGCCCGCCGGAACCGCTGCTCGTTGGGGAAGCCGATCGCATCGGCCATCGCCCGGCCGTAAATCTCCGCCTGGGCCGCCGCATCGAAGTTCCCCTGCGCGAAGAACTGCCGCGCCGCCAGGAAGCTGCCCTGCAGCCCCGCGTCGCCGTGCAGATGGAAATAAAGGCAGTTGTAGAAGCCGAACTTGATGCTGGCCCCGTAGGCGCTGCGCACCGTGGTGAGGTGGGCGCCGCCGCAGAGGGCCTCCGGCAGGAAGTCGCCGGAGGCCACCGCCGCCTGCTCCACCCCCACCAGCCACAGGTAATCCAGGTGGTGCTTGGCCGTGATCGCCGCTCGCTTGAAGGCGAACGGTTTGCGGGCCACCAGCGGGCTGCCCGCCTTGCCGCACACCAGGTTCAAGTAGGTGAAATTGACGCAATCAAAGCTGGCCACCAGCGCCGCGCTGGCCCAGAAGTGCTCCACCGCGTCCCGATCCAGCAGCAGCAGCTCATCGGCATCCACCGACAGCACCACATCGCCGGTCGCCAGCCCGTAGCCGTGGATCCGCTTCTCCCGCTCGCCTGCGAACACGCCGTGGTGGTAGTGGATCGGCACCCCCAGCCGCCGGGCGAGCAGGGCGAACAGGCTGGCCGCCCGCTGTGAGGGCTGATCCAGATCCCGCCCCACCAGGGGCTCCAGCAGCTCCCGCGTGTAGGTGAACGGCCCGTCGTTGACGACGATCTCGTCCACCCAGGCAAGCCGCTCCACCACCCGCTCGATGAAGTCGAAGTCCTCGAAGAACTGGATCACCACCGAGACGGTCGCCATCGCCTCAGCCCCGCTTCCAGAGGCAACGGCCGACACGCTGCAGATGGGCCTCCAGATCAGCCGAAATCTCCCGGCGCAAGGCCACATCCACCTGCCAGGGCAGCAGCAGCTCATCGATCGCCGCCATCAGCAGCAGCCGGTCGCGATGGCTGAGCTCCGGACCCTCCAGACAGAGGTCGATGTCCGATCCCTCCCGGTGGCGTCCCATCGCCCGGGAGCCGAACAGCCACACGGCCTCCAGGTGGTCCTGGGTATCGAACACCTGCTGCAGCCGCTGCTGGGTCCGCTCAGGGATGCCGGGGATCGATCCCATCGGTGTGGTGGCGGGCTCTGCGCTCATGGCGGCGACTTCGGCAGCATCGTTTCCAGAGAAGCCCGCAACCCTGTGGAGCGGTTGTAGGTGTGGCTGGTGAGATTGCGGTCCTGAATCATCAGCATCCAGGCTTCGCCGTCCTGGATCAGGCCCAGACGGAACACTTTCTTCAACGTATCCCGTGAACCGAGCAATGGCTCCAGTGCCCTGAAGTAATTCGAGAATCTCTGCTGCCAGCGGATGTCCTGCTCGCCCATCAGGTCCATCAGCTCCGCACCCAGTCGGTGATGTCGCCGGGGCTTCGCTGGTGAAATCCAGCGGTGACCTGGTACAGGGTTTCATCCATTTTCGTGGGTTGCAGTCGTTGTCCTGAGCGGGTGGAGTGGTGACTCACGAAAGGGACAGCCAACCGCCAGCCGTTCGACATCGCCAGGGCTGCCAGGTAGGCATCGGTGCAGTGCTTCGAAGGCAGCTGAAGGTCGCAGACGAGCGCGTACAAGCCTCGGATTCCCAGTAGTGAATGGCCTGGGTGTGGTGCGCGTGGCCTGCTGCTGGCTGGTCATGGTGCCATCAGGCTGAACAGCCCTGAATTGCTCAGCTGTTCCTCTGGAATGGGCAAGGGCCCGTCCATTCGGGGCAGCGTGGCAGCCGATCGTGGCGGGCGCTGGGCTGGGGGTTCTCCATCAAGCCCCTGCTCCATGGTGGTGCGCATGGGCGCCGCCTCAGTTGATGCGCAGATTAGTGCGCACCCAATCGGTCACACCGCCCGGCCGGTCGATCAGCTCGATGCCCTCGGCGGCCAGCTCGGCCCGAAGGCGGTCGGCGGTGGCGAAATCCTTCGCGGCCTTGGCGGCCCGGCGCGCCTCGATCCGTTCCTGGATCGCCGCCCCGTCCGCCGCTTCCGCCGCGGGCTCGGTGGCCGTCTCCGCCGCCAGCCCCAGCACCCCGGCCAGTTCGTTCAGCAGCTGCCAGCGGGGTTCCAGCGCCGCCGCCTCGCCGGCGGCCTCGGTTTCGCTGTCGCCCCGCTCCAGCCGGTTGGCCAGGGCCCGCAGCGGCCGGGCCAGCTCGAACAGCACCGCCACGGCCGCCGAGGTGTTGAGGTCGTCGTCCATGGCGGCGGCGAAGCGGCCGCGGGCTTCGATCAGCGCCTCGTTGGGTTCGGCCGCTGGCTCGGTTCCCCAGCCCAGGGCCGCCCCGTGGCGCTCGCCCAGACCAAAGGCGGCATCCAGCCCCTTCCAGCCCGTGGCGGCCGCCGCCAGGGCCTCGGCGGTGAAATCCAGGGGCTTGCGGTAGTGGGCCTGCAGCACGAACAGCCGCAGCGTCATCGGGCTGACGCCGCTTTCCAGCAGCGCCCGGATCGTGGTGAAGTTGCCCAGCGATTTGGACATCTTCTCGCCGCCCACGTTCACCATGCCGTTGTGCAGCCAGTAGCGGGCCAGGGGCTTGCCGCTGGCCGCCTCCGACTGGGCGATCTCGTTCTCGTGGTGCGGAAAGATCAGGTCGGCGCCGCCCAGGTGGATGTCGATCGTGGTGCCCAGCTCCTCGCGCACCATCGCCGAGCATTCGATGTGCCACCCCGGCCGGCCCGGCCCCCAGGGTGAGGGGAAGCTGGGTTCACCGGGTTTGGCCCCTTTCCACAGGGCGAAATCAAAAGGATGGCGCTTGCGGGCCTCCTCCGCTTCGTTGGTGCGGCCGCTGGCCCCCTCCTGCTGCTCCTCCAGGGTGCGGCCGCTGAGCTTGCCGTAGTCGGCCTGGCGCCTCACGGCGAAGTACACATCGCCATCGGCCGAATAGGCCGCCCCCTTGGCCTCCAGTTCGCCGATCAGCTGCCGGATCGCCTCCAGGCTGCGGGTGGCCCGCGGCATCCGGTCGGGGGGAAGGATGTGCAGGGCGGCCATGTCGGCTTCGAAGGCGGCGATGTTGCGCTCGCTCACCACGGCCATCGAGCTGCCTTCCTCCTCGGCCCGCTTGAGGATCTTGTCGTCGATGTCGGTGAAGTTCTGCACGAAGGTGACGGCATAGCCGCTCCACAGCAGATAGCGCCGCAGCACGTCCCAGACGATGTAGCTGCGGGCATGGCCCAGGTGGCACAGGTCGTAGACCGTGACGCCGCAGCAGTAGATCGACACCTGCCCGGGCACCTGCGGCTCGAAGGTCTCGCAGCGGCGGCTGAGGGTGTTGGTGAGCCGCAGGGTCAATGCCCTGACCCCGCTGTGGCCTGGCCCAGGCGGCCGCCGCCGTAGCCGGCCCGGCTGCGCACGTTGGTGCACCAGTCGCCGTGAGCCAGGTACCACTGCACCGTTTCCCGCAGCCCCTGGTTGAAGTCGTGGCGGGGCTGCCAGCCCAGCTCGGTGCTGATCCGCTCCGGGTCGATGGCGTAGCGCCGGTCGTGGCCCGGTCGGTCGGCCACCGGCGTGATCAGGCCGGCGTGGGGGGAGCCGGCGGGCCGCAGCTCGTCCATCAGGGCGCAGATGGCCTGCACCACCTGCTTGTTGGTGCGCTCCCCATGGCCGCCGACGCAGTAGCTGCGCCCTATCTCGCCGCTGGTGGCGGCCAGCAGCAGCGCCTCCACGTGGTCCTCCACGTACAGCCAGTCGCGCACATTGGCGCCATCGCCGTACAGCGGAATCGGCTCGCCGGCGGCGGCCTTGAGGATCACCACAGGGATCAGCTTCTCGGGGAACTGCCAGGGGCCGTAGTTGTTGCTGCAGTTGGTCAGCACCACCGGCAGCCCGTAGGTGTGGTGCCAGGCCTGCACCAGGTGGTCGCTGCCCGCCTTGCTGGCCGAGTAGGGACTGCGCGGGTCGTAGGGGGTGGTTTCCGAGAACCGGCCCGTGGCCCCCAGCGAGCCGAACACCTCGTCGGTGCTGATGTGGTGGAAGCGGAACTGCTCCCGCCGTTTCGGCGCCAGCCCCTCCCAGTGGCTCCGCACCGCCTGCAGCAGGTTGTAGGTGCCCATCACGTTGCTCACCAGGAAGGCGCCCGGATCGTCGATCGAGCGGTCGACGTGGCTTTCGGCCGCCAGGTGCAGCACCAGATCCGGATCGGCCTGCCGCACCGCCGCCGCCACCGCCTCCCCGTCGGCCAGATCCACCTGCAGCAGGCGGTGACGCGGGCCGTCGGAGCGCTCGGCCGCCTCACCCAGCTCCGCCAGGGTGTTGTACACGCCCAGCAGATCGCTGGCGTAGCCCATCTTGTCGAGGTTGAACACCGTCACGGTGCTGTCCCGCAGCAGCCGCCGCACCAGCGCCCCGCCGATGAAACCCGCCCCCCCCGTCACCAGGATGCGGCGACGGCCGGCGAGCAGCACCGGCAGGTCGAGGGGGTGGTTGGGGAGCATCGGGGTGGGGCGAAACGACAAAGAAAGGGGTCAGGCCGGGGGCAGGGGGATCTGCGCCAGCACCTCGGCCAGGGCGGCCTGCCAGTGCTGGCCCTCCAGATCCAGCGCATGGCGGGTGGTGCTGGTCTCCAGAAGCGAATAGGCGGGACGCCGGGCCGGGGTGGGGTAGTCGGCGGTGGTGATCGGTTTCACCCGGGCCGGGGCGTCGATCAGCCCCCGCGCCGCCGCCTGGGCGCCGATCGCCACGGCGAAGTCGTACCAGCTGGCGGCGCCGCAGTCGCTCCAGTGGTGCCGCCCGCTGATGCCTCCCTCGATCACCCGCCAGCAGGCGGCCGCCAGCCCGGCCGTGGCCGTGGGGCAGCCCACCTGGTCGGCCACCACCCCCAGGGCTTCGCCGGCGGCGGCCTTGGCCCGGTGCAGCCGCAGCATCGTCAGGCAGAAATTGCCACCCACCGGCCCGTACACCCAGCTGGTGCGCAGCAGGCACAGGCGCTCCTCTGGCAGGGCGGCCGCCGCCCGCCGTTCGCCTTCGGCTTTGGTGGCTCCGTAGACCCCCAGGGGCGCCAGGGCCTGATCCGGGGCGTAGGGATGGCCCTGCTCACCGTCGAAGACGAAATCGGTGCTCACCTGCAGCAGCCGCCCGCCGCCGCCGGCCAGGGCTTCGGCGAAGGCCCCGGGGGCGCCGGCGTTCACCGCCTCGGCCAGCGCCGGTTCCGACTCGGCCCGGTCCACCGCCGTGTAGGCGCCGGCATTCAGCACCCAGTCGGGTCGGTGCTGCTCCACCGCCGAGCGGCAGGCGGCCGCATCGGCCAGATCCAGCGCGTCCCGGCCCGTGGCAATCAGCTCCACGCCGGCCGGCACCGAGGCCACCAGGGCCTGGCCCAGCTGGCCGTGGCGGCCGGTCAGCAGCACCCGCACCGGTTCAGGCATCGATGGCGGGGGAAAAGCTCAGGCGCAGCCTACCTTCGCGCGGCTATTTCGCCTCCATCCAGTTGGGGCCGACCCCGGTGTCCACCGCCAGCGGCACCGTCAGCTGCACCGCCTGCTCCATGGTGCGCCGGGTCAGCTCCCGCACCTCCTCGAGTGCCTCCGGCGCCGCCTCCAGCACCAGTTCGTCGTGCACCTGCAGCAGCAGGCGCGCCGGCAGGCCCGCCGCCGTGAGCGCGTGCTGCAGGCTCACCATCGCCAGCTTGATGATGTCGGCACTCGACCCCTGGATCGGGGCATTGGCGGCCGCCCGCAGCTGCTGGGCCTCCATCCCGCCGCGGCGGGCCACCTCCAGGTCGATCTCCAGCGGGTCCTTGCCCCGCAGCCGCCCCAGGCCGCCGGGGTCGAAGTGGAACGGCCGCCGCCGCCCCAGGATCGTTTCCACATAACCGCGGCTGAGGGCCAGCCGCTCCTGCAGCTCCAGGTACAGGAACACCCTTGGGTAGCGCTGCTTGTACAGGCTCAGGAACTCCTTGGCCCGGGCCTGGCCCATGCCGGTTTCCCTCGCCAGCCGCTGGGCCCCCATGCCGTAGATCACCCCGAAGTTGATCGTCTTGCCCAGCCGCCGTTCCTCCGGCGTCACCGTGTCGGTTTCCAGCAGCAGCCGGGCCGTCAGGGCGTGGACGTCGTCGCCCTCGTTGTAGGCCTGCACCAGCACCGGTTCGCCCGAGAGGTGGGTGAGGATGCGCAGCTCGATCTGGGAGTAGTCGGCGCTGATCATCCGCCAGCCCTCCTGGGGCAGGAAGGCCTTGCGGATGCGGCGGCTGAACTCGGTGCGGATGGGGATGTTCTGCAGGTTGGGGTTGCTGCTCGACAGCCGCCCGGTGGCGGTCACCGCCTGGTTGAAATCCGTGTGCACCCGCCCGGTCTCCGGTTCCACCAGCGCCGGTAGGGCCTCCACATAGGTGCTCAGCAGCTTGCTGAGCGTGCGGTGCTCCAGCACCAGCTTCACCACGGCATGGTCGTCCTCCAGCTTCTCCAGCACCGCCGCGTCGGTGCTCCAGCCGGTCTTGGTGCGCCGCGACTTCTTGCGGTCGAGCCCCAGGGTGTCGAACAGCAGTTCCCCCAGTTGCTTCGGGGAGGCCAGGTTGAAGTCCACCCCCGCCGCGTCCTGGGCCTCCCGCTCCAGCCGCACCAGGGTGCTGCTCAGCTCCTCGGCCAGCTCCTTGAGGTAGGGCACATCGATGCGGATGCCGGTGGCCTCCATCTGGGCCAGCACCGGCTCCAGGGGCAGCTCCACCTGTTGCAGCAGCACCGGCAACTCCGGCCCCATCGCCGCCAGCTGCTCCGCCAGCAGCGCCCCCAGGCGCCGGGTGAGGTGCACGTCCATGGCGCAATAGAGGGCCGCCGCCTCGATCGGCACGTCGGCGAAGTTCTGCCCCTTGGCCACCAGATCGCCGTAGGCGGTGGGCTGGAAGCCGAATTCGCGCTCCGCCATCGCCTCCAGGCCATGCTTGTCGTTGGCATCCCGCAGGTAGTCCGCCAGCAGGGTGTCCATCACCACACCGGCCAGGGGCAGCCCATGGCGCAGCAGGATCAGGCGGTCGTACTTGGCGTTCTGAAGCGCCTTCGGGTGGCTGGCGCTGGCCAGCCAGGGCCCCAGGGCCAGCAGCACCGCGTCCAGGGGCAGCTGCACCGGCGCGGGTGGCGGCGTGCTGAGCAGATCGGCGGCCGGCGGGCTGTGGTGGCCGATGGGCACGTAGGCCAGATCCGCCAGCCCCTCCCCCCAGCAGACGCCGATCCCCACCAGCTCCGCCTTGAAGGGATTGAGCGAGGTGGTCTCGGTGTCGAGGGCCACCGGCGCCGCCGGATCGGTGCAGGCCAGCAGCCGCTCGACCAGGGCGGCCAGGGCCTCGGGGGTGGTCACCAGCTCCGGCCGCAGGGCGGGCAGGCCGCCTTCGGCCTCGGGGCTCTCGGGGGCCTCCGGCGCCGCCGGTTCGCCGGCAGGGGCGGCGGCGGCGGGTTTGGCGGTGGGCTCGGGTGGTTCCGCCGAGAACAGCCGGGCGAAGCCCTCGGTCTGCTTCACCAGACTGAACAGCTCCAGCTCGGCCAGCCGCGCCCCCAGCCCCTCGCTGTCCACCCGCCCCAGGCACAGGCGGGGCTCCTCGGGCAGGGGAATCTGCACCAGGATCTCCGCCAGCATGCGGGAGCGGAAGGCGTTCTCCCGATCCGTTTCCAGCTTGGTTTTCAGCGCCCCCTTCTGCTGATCAAGGGCGGCGTAGATGCCGTCGAGGTCGCCGTGGGCCTTGAGCAGGGTCAGGGCCGTCTTGGGCCCCACCCCCTTGACCCCGGGGATGTTGTCGGAGCTGTCGCCGGTGAGGGCCTTGAGGTCCACCACCCCCTCCGGCGGCACCCCCAGCTTCTCGATCACCTGGGCCCGGCGGATCTGGGTCGGGCCGCTGTTCTTGGCGTACGGGCCGCCACCCATGTACAGCACGCTGATGTCGCGCGCGTCGTCCACCAGCTGGAACAGGTCGCGGTCGCCGGAGAGGATCCGCACGCGCCAGCCCTCGCCCGCGGCCCGGTTGGCCAGGGTGCCGAGCACGTCGTCGGCCTCGTAGCCCGGCGCCATCGACAGGGGCAGGTCGAGGCAGTCCTTGAGGATGGCCTGCAGGTTGGCCAGGTCGGCGAAGAACTGCTCCGGTGCCACCTCCCGGTGGGCCTTGTAGGCGGCATCCGCCTCATGGCGGAAGGTGGGTTCGGCCGTGTCGAAGGCGATCACCACGCCCTGGGGCGCCAGCCCCTTGCAGTTGTCGAGCAGGGCCTTGAGGAAGCCGTAGGTGACGCTGGTCGGCACCCCGTCCTTCGTGGCCAGTCCCCCCTCACCGCCCTTGGCGAAGGCATAGAAGCTGCGGAAGGCCAGGGAGTGGCCGTCCACCAGCAGCAACAGGGGCTTGTCCCGCTCCATGGCCGTCCCTGGGATCTGCCCGCTGATCGCCACAGCCTGCCATCCGGCGGCCCGACAGCGCCGTGACCGCCACCGGCCGGGCCGCCTTCAGCCGCTGCCGCCAGTACCGCTGGTGGCTCGAGCGGGTGTGGCAGCCGGAGGGGAGCCGGCTGCTGTTCATCGGCCTCAACCCCTCCCGCGCCGACCACCGCCAGGACGACCCCACCCTGCGGCGGCTGATGGCCTTTGCCGCCGCCTGGGGGTACGGCGGCCTGGAGGTGCTCAACCTCTTCGCCCGCATCAGCCCGAGCCCGGCCGCCCTGGCCCACAGCGACGATCCGGTGGGCGCCGCCAACGGGGCCTGGCTGCGGCGGCGCCTGCGGGCCGGGGCCGGGGCCGGAGCGCCGCCGCCTCTGATCTGGCTGGGCTGGGGCAACGGCGGCCGCCGGCTGGGTCAGGACGCCCGGGTGCTGGAGCTGCTGGTCCCCCACCAGCCTCGGCTGGTGTGTCTCGGCCTCACCGCCTCCGGCGCCCCGCTCCATCCCCTCTACCAACCGGCGGCGAGCCTGTTGCGGCCCTATGGGCCATCCTGTGGGCGTTCAGCCGCAGCCGCTGCTCCATGGCCCGCACCCCCCGCCGCTACGCCATCCACCTGTTCCTGATCGGCGGCCACCACCAGGAGGTGCACTTCAACACCCTCGAAGACTTCCAGGCCTGGTACGGCGGGGTGCTGAACGCGGCGGCCCTCGACGCCTTCGTCAACGTGCCGATCAGCGACCTGACCAGCGAATTCCTCGTGCTGCGGGCCGGCAGCGTCCAGGCGATCCGGGTGGAGCCGATCTACGGCGCCCTCGACGACTGAGGCTGAGGCTCACAGGGCTGATCTTCAAAGGGCGGCGGTGATCCGCTCCCGGTCACTGCCCAGCCGGTGCAGCAGCAGCCAGGTGGTGAGCAGGTCAGGGCCCTTGAGGCTGCCCAGCAGGGCGGCCCGCAGGCCCTTCATCAGCACCCCCTTCTTGACGCCGGCGGCCGTGGCGGCCTCCGCCAGCAGCCCCTGGGCGGTCTCGACGTCGACCGGCCCCTCCGGCAGCCGCTCCAGCAGGGCGGTGAGGGCGGCGCGGCTGCCGGCGTCGGCCCGCAGCGCCAGGGCGGCTTCGTCCGGCTCCGGCGTCGTGAAGAAAGGGGCGGCCTGGTCGACCCCGTCCGCCAGCAGGCTGAGCGAGGGCCCCAGCAGGGCGCAGAGATCCTCCTGCCAGGCGCCGTCGGCTGCGGTGCCCTCGCCCCAGCCCCGCGCCTGCCAGAGGGGCAGCAGCCGCTGGCGCAGATCGTCGGGGGCCAGGCCATGCAGCACCTGGGCGTTGAGCCAGTTGAGCTTGTCCCAGTCGAAGCGCGCCCCGGCCCGGTTCACCCGCTCAAACGAGAACACCGCCGCCGCCTGCTCGAGACTGAAACGCTCACCGATGCCCTCCGGCGGCGACCAGCCCAGCAGGGTCATGTAGTTGACCAGGGCCTCGGCGGTGTACCCCATGGCGCGGAAGTCGCCCACCGAAGTGACGCCATCACGCTTGGAGAGCTTGCGGCCCTCCTGGTTGAGGATCAGCGGGGTGTGGGCGAACACCGGCGGCGTCAGCCCCAGGGCGGCGTAGAGCAGCAGCTGCTTGCCGGTGTTGGCGATGTGGTCCTCGCCCCGGATCACGTGGCTGATGGCCATGGCGGCGTCGTCCACCACCACCACCAGGTTGTAGAGCGGGTCCCCGATGGCATCGGCGGGCGCCCGGCGTGCGATCACCATGTCGCCGCCCAGGTCGCTGCCCGCCCAGCGCATCTCGCCCCGCACCAGGTCGTTCCAGGTGATCGTGGCGCCGTCGTCGATGCGGAAGCGGACCACCGCCTCGCGGCCCTCGGCGATGTAGGCCTGCTGCTGCTCGGGGCTGAGGTCGCGGTGCAGGTTGTCGTAGCGGGGCGCCCGGCCCTCGGCCTGCTGGCGCTCCCGCATCGCCGCCAGCTCGGCGTCGCTGGCGAAGCAGCGGTAGGCATGGCCGCTCTCGAGCAGCTGCTTGATGGCTTCCCGGTGGGCCTCGATGCGTGCGCTCTGCACCACCGGCTCCTCGTCCCAGGTCAGGCCCAGCCAGCGCAGACCATCGAGGATGTTCTCGGTGAATTCCGGCTTGGAACGTTCCCGGTCGGTGTCCTCGATCCGGAGCAGGAAGGCGCCCCCCAGGTGGCGGGCGAACAGCCAGTTGAACACCGCCGTGCGGGCGGTGCCGATGTGCAGGGTGCCGGTGGGGCTGGGGGCCAGCCGAACGCGTACGGGAACCGTTGCGGGCACGGAAGCGGCTCCAGATGGTGAGAACGGGACTGACGGGGCTCGAACCCGCAACTTCCGCCGTGACAGGGCGGTGCTCTAACCGATTGAACTACAGTCCCAGACCGACTTTCGAGGCTCGAATCGCCCCGAGGGGTGGATCCGGCGCCGATGGGCGATCGCGACGGCGAGGACGCCGACCAAGGAAGTATCCATCGTCACCCGTCCCACCGTCAACGCCTCCTGTCAACGCCGGCTGGTGGGGTCAGGGCGGCGATCGGCCACACAAAAAGCCCCGTGCAGGGCACGGGGCGAATGGCTCTTACGAGAGGCGCGGGCGCCGGAACGCCCTGGCCTTCAGGGACGGAAGCCGGCGGGTTCAATCAGGCGCACCTGGTTGCCCCGGGCGGTGAATTCCCGCCCCTGGTCGCTCTGAACCACGACCCGACCTCCGGATTTGACCCGGATCACCCGGGCCCGAACCCAGCCAAGGGCCGCTGATTCCAGCACCTTGACCACATCACCGGGCTGTAGATCCAACTCCATGTCCGGAACCACGAGACTACAAATGGGACCATCGAACGCGCCGTGGAGGACTTGAACCCCCGACATCAGGTTTTGGAGACCTGCGTTCTACCAACTGAACTAACGGCGCAAGGCCGATGGTCCCTGGAAAGCGTGAAAGGGAAACGCGGGCAATGAAATCCCGAGAAACCAGGCTTCAGCGATCGAAGCGCTGTTTGACGCGAGTGGCTTTACCCACCCGGTCACGCAGATAGAAGAGCTTCGCCCGACGCACCTTACCGCGCCGCTCCACCTTCACGGAGGCGACCTGGGGGCTGTGCAGCATGAACACCCGCTCCACGCCGATGCCCTGGAAAATCCGGCGCACGGTGATGGTCTGGTTGAGACCGCCGTGGCGCTTGGCGATCACCACGCCCTCGTAGGGCTGGACCCGCTCCTTGTTGCCTTCCCGGATCCGCACGCCCACCTTGACGGTGTCGCCCACGTAGATCTCGGGCAGGTCGCTCTTCAGCTGGGCCGCCTCGAACTCGTCGATCAGGGCCCGGGCGCTGAGCTTGCCGGTGGTCACCTTCACCGACGTCGCGGCCGTGGCCGTCACGGTTTCAGTCACAGTTTCCGCTTCCACCGACTGGGGCTCCGCGTCTGGGGTTTGTGGGTCCACTTCCGTGGACGGATCGATCTCGGTTGCCATCCCTGTTCTCGGAGCGCCAGGCCAAACCAACACCTTACCGCCTCAGGTGACCCCCTTCCCCCCATGCCGCCGCCAGCTCCGCAGCAACCGCTCCCAGGCCATGAAGCCTCCGGTGATGAGCATCCACAGCAGCCCCAGGCCATTGAGCAGCACGTAAAGCGTCTCGCCCACCTCACCCACCCATCCCTGGAGCCATTCGCCCTCGTGCAACACCATCAGCGGATGGACCTGGTCCCGGCTCAGCCCGCCCCAGTCGCGCAGCAACCGGTACCCCACCCCCGTGACGGCCGAGAGCAGCAGGGGGGCGAGCACCAGCGGCGCCATCCAGGCATGGGCCTGCCGCAGGCGGACGCCCCAGGAGGGTGTGGCGGGTCGTGGGGGTGCGGCCGGGGTGGGGTTGGTCACGGGGAACCGACGGCGGGAGGGACGCCATTGATAACTTGATTGTCAGGCCCGACTCCCACCGCATGAACCTGTTCGCCGATCTGCTGGCCAGCACCAACGGCGTCAAGGGCGGCGGCACCCCTCTCACCCAGGCCGGCCCCCGCATCCAGAAGGGCCGCCGCGGTGTCGAGGTGAAATCGGCGCGGGAGATCGCGATCATGCGCCAGGCCAGCCGCATCGTGGCCACGGTGCTGCGGGAGATCATCGACATGGCCGCCCCGGGCATGACCACCGGCGACCTCGACCGCCACGCCGAAACCCGCATCCGCGCCATGGGGGCCACGCCCAGCTTCAAGGGCTACCACGGGTTTCCCGCCTGCATCTGCGCCAGCATCAACAACGAAGTGGTGCACGGCATCCCCAGTGCCAAACGGGTGATCAAGGCGGGCGACCTGGTCAAGATCGACACCGGCGCCTACTTCGAGGGCTTCCACGGCGACAGCTGCGTCACCCTCTGCGTCGGTGAGGGCGTGCCCGAGGAGGCCCGCCGCCTCAGCCGCGTCGCCCAGGAATCCCTGATGCAGGGCCTGGCCACGGTCAGGGCCGGCAGCACCCTGCTGGAGCTGGCCGGCGCGGTTCAGGACCACGTCGAGGCCAACGGCTACGCCATCGTCGAGGACTACACGGGCCACGGCGTCGGCCGCAACCTGCACGAGGAGCCTTCGGTGTTCAACTACCGCACCCGGGATCTTCCCAACATGCAGCTGCGAGCCGGCATGACCCTGGCGGTGGAGCCGATCCTCAATGCCGGCAGCAAGGGCTGCCGCACCCTCAAGGACCGCTGGACCGTGGTGACGGTGGACGGCAGCCTCTCGGCCCAGTGGGAGCACACGATCGTCGTCACCTCCGACGGCTGCGACATCCTCACCGACCGCGATTTCTAGGCCCGGCCAACCCTGCCGCCCTCACGGCCGCCGCAGCAGGCCCACGTACGCCCAGCGCCCCAGGGTGGCCAGCGGCATCAGTACGTAGGTCAGCGGGTTCGGCGTCACGATGATCAGGCTGCAGTTCCAGTCGGCCTGCCGCAGGATCTGGCCGGCCACCCAGTCGGCCCCCATCACCCCCACGGGGTTCAGATCGGAGCGGAAGGGTCCCAGCACCAGCCGCCGCAGCCGCAGGCTTGGCGCCAGGTCCGCGGCCCGCAGGCTGAGCAGCTGGCCCAGCAGCCGCTTGCTGATCTCATAGAGGGGGCTCACGGCCGGCTGGATCTCCGCTTCCGAGGTGTTCACCCACACCTCCGCCCGCCGGCGACCCACCCGTCGCTGCGCCACCACGGCGAACAGCTCCAGCAGCCGCCAGGCGCTCAGGGCGTTCACCTCCAGCGAGCAGCCGGTGGCCTCGGCGCTGCAGTCGCCATGGACATTGATGCCGTGGTTGATCACCAGCACGTCCACCTGCTCCAGCAGGGGCTCCAGGGCCGCCTCCTGGCCCACCTGCCAGTGCACCTGGCGCAGGGGGATCGGCTGCCCGTCCGGGCCGGCCAGCTGCAACGGGGCGCTGCTGTGGCAGAGGGCGATCAGCTGGGCGCCGCGGCCGTGGAAGCGGCGCAGCAGGGCCTGGCCCAGGGCGCCGCTGGCCCCGGTGATGGCCACGGTGAGCGGTTCGGTCGACGGGTCCGGCATCGGCCTCTGGTGGACGTGCTGCCTAGATTGCCCGGCACCTGCAGGACCCGGCGAGGTCAACCCATGTCCATCCCCCTGCTGATCGGCTCCTGTGAACCCTTCAGCGGCAAGTCGGCGGTGGTGCTCGGTCTCGGCCGCCAGCTCGCACGCGGGGGCGTGCCCCTTGCCTTCGGCAAGCCGCTGGTCACCTGCATGGACGATCCGCTGGATGCCTTCCCCGATGCGGCGCCGGGCCATCCCCTGCTCGATCCCGATGTCCGCTTCATCGGTGACACCCTCGGTCTGTCCCAGGACCAGCTGATCCCGTCACTGCACGTACACGAACCGGCGGCGGCCCGGGAACGCCTGCTGGCGGGGGACCTGACCCCCGGCGAAGGCCTGACGCTGCTGCAGCGGCGCATTCACGACGACGCCGATCGCCTGGTGCTGCTCGAAGGGGCCGGCAGCCTCAGCGAAGGCCAGCTCTACGGCCTGGGCCTGGTGCAGCTGGCCCACGCCCTGCAGGCGCCGGTGCTGCTGGTGCATCCCTGGAGCGACAGCCGCAGTGTCGATGCCCTGCTGGAGGCGCGCCGCCAGCTGGGCGATCTGCTGGCGGGTGTGGTGCTCAACGCCGTGCTGCCCGACATGGTGCCGGAGGTGCGGGAGGCGGTGCAGCCGGCCCTGGAGCGGCTGGGCATCCCGGTGCTGGGCGTCATGCCCCGCAGCCCCCTGCTGCGCAGTGTCACGGTGGAGGAGCTGGCCCGCCGCCTCGAGGCCACCGTGCTCTGCTGCCACGACGGCCTCGACCTGCTGGTGGAGACCCTCTCGATCGGCGCCATGAACGTCAACTCGGCGATGGAGTTCTTCCGCCGCCGCCGCAACATGGCCGTGGTCACCGGCGCCGACCGCACCGACATCCAGCTGGCGGCCCTCGAGGCCTCCACCCAGTGCCTGATCCTGACGGGAGCCGGTGAACCCCTGCCCCAGCTGATCAGCCGGGCCGAGGAACTGGAGGTGCCCGTGCTCAAGGTCGACCACGACACCCTCACCACCGTGGAGGTGATTGATGCCGCCATCGGCCATGTGCGCCTGCATGAAGCGGTGAAGGCCACCTATGCGATCCGCCTGGTGGAGGAGAACTGCCACTTCGAACGGCTGTTCGGCCGGCTGCGCCTGGCGGTCCATGCCTGAGGGCGCTGCTAGTTTCAGGTCGTTGGTTGTCGATAACGGGTGACCCGGTCCCTAGATCTTCCGGCCCTGGACCGGATCGATACGCTCGCCCAGGAGCTGGCCATGCTCCAGGACCGGGGCAAACGCAGAATCGCTTTCCTCGGCAGCCGCCATGTGCCGGTGGTGTCGATCCATCTGGTGGAGCTGGTGGCCCGCTCCCTGGCCCAGGAGGGCCACAACCTGATCACCTCCGGTGCCCAGGGTGTCAACGCCGCCGTGATCCGCAGCGTGCTGGAGGTGGATCCGGCCCGGCTCACCGTGCTGCTGCCCCAGAGCCTGGAGCGCCAGCCCAGCGAATCCCGCAGCCAGCTGGAGCGGGTGCTGCACCTGGTGGAAAAGCCGGAGAACGATGAGCTGCCCCTGCCGATGGCCAGCAGCCTCTGCAACCAGGAGATCATCAACCGCTGCGACCAGCTGATCTGCTACGCCTTCCACGACAGCGAAACGCTGCTCTCCAGCTGCCGCACCGCCGAGGACATGGGCAAGGTGGTCAGCCTGATGTTCTTCGACTGACCCAGCAGGCCCTAACTCGGCAAGGCGTCCTGGCGCGGCAGCACCTGCAGCCGCGTTCCCTCCCGCCCCATCACGGTCACCTGGGTGCCGGGGGGCAGGAGCTGATCCGGGGCCAGGTTCTGGGCGGCCCAGCTCTGACCCTGCCAGCGCACGCGGCCATCGCCATTCGCATCAAACGCCGTGGTCACCTCCGCCAGCTCTGCCCGGGCGCCGGGGGGGATCGTCCGCGCCTGGCGCCCCGCCGACCAGCGCCGCATCCAGCCGTAGCCGGCCCCCACCAGGGCGCCGAACAGCAGCACCTGGACCAGGGGCGGCACCACCGGCACCAGGACGGCCACCAGCGTGAGCAGCAGGGCGGCCACCGCGCCCACCAGCAGCAGGCCGTCCGCGTCGGCGCCCACCAGCTCCAGCAGCAGCAGCACCCCCGCCAAGGCCAGCCAGAGGATCGGGGGTGCGGGCATCGGCAGGGGGCGAAGGGGTGGTGGCCAGAACAACGAAAGCAACGGCAGCGTTGGCCTTCGCTCCCATCCTGCCTAGCGTGGCGCCAGTGAAGAAGCCTGCATGGAAGCGCTCATCATTCCGGTGCTGGTGGTACTTGCCGGCCTGGGCATCAGCGGCGTCAAGGTCACCAGCAGCAGCCGCTCGATGCTGGTGGAGCGCCTCGGCAAGTACGACCGCGAACTGCGCCCCGGCCTCTCCCTGGTGATCCCCGGCCTGGAGCGGGTGGTGAGCCACGAATCCCTCAAGGAGCGGGTGCTCGACATCCCCCCCCAGCAGTGCATCACCCGCGACAACGTCTCGATCGAGGTGGATGCGGTGGTGTACTGGCAGCTGCTGGAGCATTCCCGCGCCTACTACGGCGTCGACAACCTGCAGGCGGCCATGGTCAACCTGGTGCTCACCCAGATCCGGGCCGAGATGGGCAAGCTCGACCTCGACCAGACCTTCACCACCCGCAGCGAGGTCAACGAAACCCTGCTCAAGGAACTCGATCAGGCCACCGATCCCTGGGGGGTGAAGGTGACCCGGGTGGAACTGCGCGACATCCAGCCTTCCCAGGGGGTGCAGCAGGCGATGGAGCAGCAGATGACCGCCGAGCGGGAGAAGCGGGCGGCGATCCTGCGCTCCGAGGGGGAGCGGGAATCCCAGGTGAATGCGGCCCGCGGCCGGGCCGAGGCCCTGGTGCTGGATGCCAAGGCCAAGCAGGAGGCCGTCCTGCTCGATGCCGATGCCCAGGCCAAGCAACAGTTGCTGCTGGCCAAGGCACGGGCCGAGTCGGCCACCCAGCTGGCGGCCGTGATCGAGGCCCATCCGGCGGCGGCCGAAGGTCTGCGGTTGCTGCTCGCCAAGGACTGGATGGCCATGGGCCAGCAGATGGCCGCCGCCCACGGGGGATCGGTGCTGATGGTGGATCCCCAGAGCCCTGCCTCGTTGCTGGCGGCCCTCAAGGGGCTGCAGGAGAAGGGCGGCAGCTGACTCAGCTGCGCAGCACCGCCCGCAGGCCTTCGCTGTAGAGCAGGGCGGTGCAGAGAATCCCGCCGGCCCAGCAGAGGCTGCGCACGGGCGGGATGTTGGCCACGTAAGCCGCCAGGTAGCCCAGGCGCAGCAGCGGGTGCAGCCAGGCCGCCAGCGCCAGCCAGGGGGAGGCTGCCACCACCGCCGGGGCCATCACCAGGCACAGCAGGCAGGCCGGCGCGTGCAGGGTGAAGGCCTCGAAGCTGTTCTGGTGGGCCCAGTTGGCCCGCTTGCCCCAGGCCGGCAGCCGCTCGAACATCGCCCGGGGCGCCGCCAGGTCGGAGGGTTGGAAATCGGCCTGGGAGCGGGCGGCCCCCAGGGGGATCAGGCTGAGCACCACCACGGCACCCGAGAGCACCAGCGACCAGGCGAAGGGGCCGCCCGCCGCCGCCGGCAGCACCGGCAGGGCGATGCTGGCCGCCAGAAGGGAGCCGGGCAGGGAGAAGGTCATCGGGAGGGGGCGGCTAGGTCTCTTTTCTAGGCTGGCGCTGACTTGCCTTCGCCCGCCCCATGGCCGACAGCTATTCCTTCGATGTCGTCTCCGACTTCGACCGCCAGGAGCTGGTGAACGCCGTCGACCAGGTGCGCCGCGAGGTGGGCCAGCGCTACGACCTCAAGGACTCCAACACCGAGATCGACGTGGAGGAGGCCAGCCTCACGATCACCACCGCCAGCGACATGACCCTCGACGCGGTGATGGACGTGCTGCGCCAGAAGGCCACCAAGCGCAACCTGTCCCTGAAGATCTTCGACCTGCAGACCCCCGAGCCCGTGGGCGGCAATCGGGTCAAGCAGGTGGTGAAGCTGCGCAAGGGCCTCAGCCAGGAGCTGGCCAAGAAGCTCAGCAAGCTGGTGCGGGATCAGATCAAGAAGGTGACCGTGGCGATCCAGGGCGAGAGCCTGCGCGTCACCGGCAAGAACAAGGACGATCTGCAGCAGGTGATCACCCTGCTGCGGGCGGAGGACCTGGAAGTGCCCCTGCAGTTTGAGAACTACCGCTGAAGGGGCCGCGGATCCTGGCCCTCAGCCGGCGGCTGAACCCGAAGGCGGCGGCGAGACCAAGCCAGGGGAGTGGGCCAGGCACGGTGGGCTCGCCTGGGTCGCCCGGGTCGGCGTGCGGGGGCGGTGTGAGCCATCCGGATCTCGACTCGGTACCTGGACCCGGAGGCGGGCATTCTTCAATATCGCCGGCCAGCTCAAAACCTGGGCAGTAGAGGAGCAACCCGCTGAGCTCCCAGGGTGTGGCGCCAAGAGCAGTTTTTGGAACGGAGCTGATCAGCAGTTGCCAGCCTTCGTTATGGCCATGGAAGACGGTTGGAGCAATGAAGGCGGATCCGTTGGCGGTCACAGAGATGTAGCCGCAGTCCGGCAGCAGGCACCGTGGCGCCTTTTCGTAGCGCCCCTTGGGAGAACCTGATGACGAAGCAAAATTCATTTCGACGGCCGCAGGCGGAGAACTGGTGGGGGTCCCGGCCTCAAGTCCGCGGAAGGTGCCGCTCAAGCCATCGAAGATGAAGACCAGATCCACCGCGAACGCTGGTGGCGGCACCAACAGGACGCCCGCGACAACCCCAAGGACGACCGCGGCAGACCTGTGAAGGCTGACCCGCTCCATTGCGGCTTACTCGTAATTCACTATCATTGTTCTCTGATGCCCCGATCCATACGGTCTGATCGGCTGCAACTTCACAATTGCTGCAGATGGGATGCCGTGCTGCTGGGCTCAGAGGGCAGCTGCCGCCAGCCCCGATCAGTCGGGGTCGCTGCCGATCGTCGGGGAAGGGGTCCTGCCGTTGATCCGCTTCTTCAGCCTGCGGCTGTAGCCGAAGCAGGCGGCGGCCCCCAGCAGGGGAAGGGGCCCTGGAACAGCTGACGTCTCCGGATTCAGGACCCTTGTGAACGCAAGACTTCCCGCGCCACCCTGTCCGCCGCTGGCCTCCAGGTCGTAGGCGAAAAAGGCCTCTCCGACATCAAAGAAACCAGGCACAAAGGAGAAGGCAGGCAGGGTGTTGACCGAATACTCCAGACCTAGAAAGACACCATTGTCGAACAGGACAGAAGCGTTCGGATCATCGTTCTCGTCGTATGGCGTGCCCTGAAACAGAAACGAAAAGTCGGTGAGACTGAATGTCTGGGTGTCGTAGGAGAAGCTGCCGGAATAGCTGTTGGGCTGCAGGGGACCCGAGTCAATCAGGACGTCGAAGGTGTAGCCCACGACCGCCGCCTTAAGCGGGGCAGGCTGGACAAGCGCCACGCTGAGTGTGAGTCCTGCCGTCGTCAAGACAAGTTTGGGGAGGAGGCTGGTCATGGGAGGGGACAACGGGGCTGGTCCGAGAAGGGGCATCAACTCAGATGTCTCTCATCTTAGCTCAAGTCTGGCTCATCCGACGTTTAGTTCAGCGTCAGGCTCCAGGCCATGGTCAGAACGTTCAGACAATGAAATTGTCCGGGTTGCTGAGGGTGGCCAGCGAGACGTTCTTGAACAGGATGAAGTTGCGGGCAGCGGCCAGGCCCGAGCCATCGGGATCGATCTGCAGCATCGTGTCGCTGCCAATGGCCACAAATTTCAGATAGCCATCGCTGATTGGAGTGGTTCCTCCGTAGCCGACGCTGGCCAGGGCCCCCACGAGGTCGACCTTGTCGCCCTCGGCCCTGTTGAAGTCGATGATCGTGTCGCCGGCATCGACGATGCTCGTGTAGACGAACCGATCGGCTCCGCCGTTGCCCCGGACCGTGTCGGCCCCCTGGAGTCCGGTGATCACATCGTCGCCATCGGTTCCCACCAAAGAATCCCTGTTCCGGGTTCCTGTGATCACCCGTCCCAAGTCGTCGTTGGTGATGGTGCCGGCGCCCTGGGAATCGGCGAGGGTGACGCCGTTGGTTGGAGCGGAGAGGTTGAGGAAGAAGGACTCGTTGGGCTCGACGGTGGTGTCGCCGTTGATGGTGACCGAGACAGTCTTGGTTTCACCGGCGTTGCCTGTGAAGTTGAGCGTGCCGGAAGTGGCGACGTAGTCGGAGCCGGCGGTGGCGGTGCCATTGGCGGTGGCGTAGGAGACGGACGCCCCCCCGGCAACGGCATTGCTGAGCGTGACGGTGAAGACGGCCAATGAGGTGCCGGCGTTGCCTTCCACGATGGAGACATCGTTGATGGAGAAGGAAGCGGCGTCGTCATTGGTGATGGTGCCGGTGACGGGTGCGGCGGTGCCGATGGTGTAGGCCGCGTTGGCGAGGAGGGTGAGGCTGACGGTTTCGTCGGGCTCGAGGACGGAATCGGCTGTGGGATCGACAGTGACGGTGGCGGTGGCAGCGCCGGCGGCAAAGGTGACACTGCTGCCGATCAGGCCGTAGTCGCTGCCGTTGGTGGCGGTGCCGCCGATGGAATAGTTGACCAGCAGAGAGCTGGCGGTGTCTCCGGTGCGGGTGAAGGTGTAGACGAGGTTCGCGACGCCGTTCTCGATGACGCTGGCTGGCGAGACGGCCAGGGAGATGACGGGCAGGGGAGCGGCATCGTCATTGAGGATGGTGCCGGCGCCCTGGGAATCGGCGAGGGTGACGCCGTTGGTTGGAGCGGAGAGGTTGAGGAAGAAGGACTCGTTGGGCTCGACGGTGGTGTCGCCGTTGATGGTGACCGAGACAGTCTTGGTTTCACCGGCGTTGCCTGTGAAGTTGAGCGTGCCGGAAGTGGCGACGTAGTCGGAGCCGGCGGTGGCGGTGCCATTGGCGGTGGCGTAGGAGACGGACGCCCCCCCGGCAACGGCATTGCTGAGCGTGACGGTGAAGACGGCCAATGAGGTGCCGGCGTTGCCTTCCACGATGGAGACATCGTTGATGGAGAAGGAAGCGGCGTCGTCATTGGTGATGGTGCCGGTGACGGGTGCGGCGGTGCCGATGGTGTAGGCCGCGTTGGCGAGGAGGGTGAGGCTGACGGTTTCGTCGGGCTCGAGGACGGAATCGGCTGTGGGATCGACAGTGACGGTGGCGGTGGCAGCGCCGGCGGCAAAGGTGACACTGCTGCCGATCAGGCCGTAGTCGCTGCCGTTGGTGGCGGTGCCGCCGATGGAATAGTTGACCAGCAGAGAGCTGGCGGTGTCTCCGGTGCGGGTGAAGGTGTAGACGAGGTTGGTGGGTCCGTTCTCAAGAACAGAACTTGGGGTCAGCGAGAGCGAGATCGTTGGCAACACGACAGCATTGGACGTATCGATGACCAGGTTCTTCTTCGCAGCTAGGGATGCCGGAGAACCAGGAGCAGCGAGAGTGAGAATGGCATTATTTCCATCGACATCCTGGATGGTGCCGCCATTCAGTGTCAGGGCGGAGGCACTAAGGGCATCCAGATCAGGGGAACTATCGCCTGACTGAACGGTGTACGAGAACGTCAGGGTGTTTGTGCCGGAGCCGCCCGTGAAGGTGGCGAAGCGATCAGTGGTTCCAGTTTCCAGCTGCAGCTGAGGGCTGCCAGTGACATCAACGATTTCGGAGAACGTCACCGTGAGGGTGATGATGTCGCCGACGGTGTACGTGCCATTGGCATTGGTGCTGTTGAGGCCAAGGACAGGTGCGGTGTTGCGGAAGAAGGCGATTTCGCCGTTGGAAAAGCCTGTAAATGCATCCAGATCACCATCGCCATCGATATCGACCAATCGGATGATTGCACTTCCATCTCGTGAAAGTTGAGTATAGCCAAAGGGGTCAATGATGGGCGCAGCGAAGATTGGCGTTGTGCTGCCAGCGGGTGCGGTGTTCTGGAAGTAAAGAATATCGCCAAGACGTGTGCCGACAAAGGCATCAAGATCGCCATCACCATCGATGTCCACCAGCTCAGGACTCGTGTCACTGCCCAGATCGCCACCAAACAGATCAATCGCAGGAGCAAAGGACGGAGTGCTGCTACCAGCAGGAGCCGTATTACGGAAGAATGCAAGGAATCCTCCGCGGTCTCCGATGAAGGCATCGAGATCAGCATCTCCATCGATATCGACGAAGGTGGGACTCGCATCGAAACCCACATCAGGAAGACCAAATGGGTTGATGGATTCCAAGCTGAAGGCTGGGATGGCGCTCCCGGGAGTCGCCGTGTTGCGGAAGAACTGGATTTGGCCGTTGAGGTTGCCAATTAGAGCATCGAGATCACCATCTCCGTCAATGTCGACGAAGCTGGGTCTTGAGGAGGAACCTACATTCAGAAGGCCGAAGGGGTTGGTGAGAGGGGCAGCGAAGGTGGGGCTAACACTGCCAGCAGCGGCAGTATTGAGGAAGAAGAGGGTATCCCCGGCACTATTTCCGATGAAAGCGTCGAGGTCACCATCGCCATCGATGTCCACAAATGTGGGGCTAGCGTCATCCACCTCCGTCAGTCCGAACGGATTGGGGTCAATGAATGATGTGTTGGCATTCGTCGACCGAACGGCAAACGCAGGTGTCGTCGTGATGGCCACCGGTGCGGCATCGTCATTGAGGATGGTGCCGGCTCCCTGGGAGTCGGCGAGGGTGACGCCGTTGGTGGGAGCGGAGAGGTTGAGGAAGAAGGATTCGTTGGGCTCGACGGTGGTGTCGCCGTTGATGGTGACCGAGACAGTCTTGGTTTCACCGGCGTTGCCCGTGAAGTTCAGGGTGCCGGAAGTGGCGACGTAGTCGGAGCCAGCGGTGGCGGTGCCATTGGCGGTGGCAAAGGAAACGGAAGCCCCCCCGGCGACGGCGTTGCTGAGGGTGACGGTGAAGACGGCGAGGGAAGTACCGGCGTTGCCTTCCACGATCGAGACATCGTTGATGGAGAAGGAGGCGGCGTCGTCATTGGTGATGGTGCCGGTGACGGGTCCGGGGGTGCCGATGGTGTAGGTCGCGTTGGCGAGCAGGGTGAGGCTGACGGTTTCGTCGGGCTCGAGGACGGAATCGGCGCTGGGATCGACAGTGACGGTGGCCGTGGCAGCGCCGGCGGCAAAGGTGACAGAGGAGAGGATGGCGGTGTAATCGCTCCCGCCCGTGGCGGTGCCGCCGACGGTGTAATTGACGGTGAGGGGATTGGTAGTGTCGCCGGTGCGGGAGAAGGTATGGATGAGGTTCGTTGCTCCGTTTTCCAGCACGCTGCTGGGAGACACCGCCAGGGAGACAACGGGCAATGGAGCGGCATCATCGTTGAGGATGTTGCCGGTAACGAAGGTGATCCCAGTGGTGCCGGAGGTTGGGTAGCCGAGGAAGAGGAAGAAGGACTCATCCGGCTCAACAACGGTGTCGCCGTTGATGGTGACGGAGACAGTCTTGGTTTCCCCGGCGTTTCCGGTGAAGTTGAGGGTGCCGCCAGTAGGGACAAAGTCGGAGCCGGCAATCGCGGTGTTGTTGCCGGTGATGTAGCTGACGGCAGCCCCACCGGCGATAGCATTGCTGAGGGTGACGGTGAAGACGGCGAGCGAGGTGCCGGAATCTCCTTCCACAATCGACACATCGCTGACGGAGAAGATGGCGGCGTCGTCGTTGGTGATGGTGCCGGCGACGGGTCCGGGGGTGCCAATGGTGTAGGCGGCGTTGGCCAGAATCGTGAGGGAGACGGTTTCGTCAATCTCGAGGACGGTGTCTGGTGTGGGATCAACAGTGACGGTGGCTGTGGCGGAGCCGGCTGCGAAGGTGACGAAGGAGGCGATCTGGCCGAAATCGCTGTTAATGCTGGCGCTGCCTCCGATGGAGTAGTTGACGGTGAGGGGATTGGTGGTGGCGCCTGTGCGGGTGAAGGTATAGATGAGGTTGGCTGCGCCGTCCTCCAGAACACTGGCGGGGGAGACGGCCAGGGTGACCACAGGCAGGGGCGCGGCGTCATCGTTGGTGATGGTGCCGAGACCCTGGGAGTCGGCGAGGGTGACGCTGTTGGTGGGAGCGGAGAGGTTGAGGAAGAAGGATTCGTTGGGCTCAACGGTGGTGTCGCCGTTGATGGTGACCGAAACAGTCTTGGTTTCACCGGCGTTGCCAGTGAAGTTGAGCGTGCCGGAAGTGGCGACGTAGTCGGAGCCGGCGGTGGCGGTGCCGTTGGCGGTGGCGTAGGAGACGGACGCCCCACCAGCGACGGCGTTGCTGAGCGTGACGGTGAAGACGGCCAATGAGGTGCCGGCGTTGCCTTCCACGATGGAGACATCGTTGATGGAGAAGGAAGCGGCGTCGTTGTCGAGGTTGGTGACACTGACATCGGCAACGGCAAGTCCGTTGAAGTTGCTATCGGTGCTGCTGGTGGCACCGGTGAAAATCGTGTAGGCGACGCTGCCATCCACCACGGCATCATCGACGCCCGTGACGGTGACGAACTGGAACACATTCCAGTTGGCCGGCGTAAAGGTGAGGGAGGTGGTGCTGACGGTGCCTTCCGTGGTGTCGGAACTGCTCAGGCTGATGCTGACATTGGCCGTGGGCTGGCTGGTGAGACGAACGTTGAAGCCGGCCGTCCCCCCCGCTTCCGTGGTGATCAAACCACCGGTAGGCGAAACCGTGACACCCGCCGTATCGTTGTCGGTGTTGGTGAGCGAGACATCGGCGGCATTGAGGCCGTTGTAGTTGGGGTCGCTGCTCGTTGCCGGCGCGGTGATGATGGAGTACGGCACCGTGCCGTCGATGACGGAATCATCGACGCCCGTGACAACCACGGTCTGGGCGACATTCCAGTTGGCAGGGGTGAACGTCAGCGAGGAAACGTTGGGGGTTCCCTCCGTGGTGTCGGAACTGCTGATGCCGACAGTGACGTTGCCCGCGGGCTGACTGTCGAGAACCACCGAGAACGTGGCCGAGCCACCAGACTCGCTGGTGACCAGACCCGAGGTTGGCGTGACAGTGATGCCGGTCGCGACGTTGACGATGACGGAGAACGTCGCCGTGGTGGTGGCCGTGTCTCCGGTGGTCTCGGCGCTGGTCGCGGTCACGGTGAGCGCGAAGTTGGCGGCCGTGGCGACCGTGATGGTCAGACCCGTGAGTTGGGCGGGGGTCAGGCTCCAGGTGCCATTGTTGTTGTCGGTGCCGGCGGAGAGTGTGGCCCCTGTGGGTACCCCGGAGATCAGGATGGTGCGTAGATCGTTGGCATCACTGCTGGCGAAGCTGGCGGCGATGTTGAGCGCAATGGGTGTGTTGGTGGCGCCTGTACGGTCGTTGACGATGATGCTGGGGGAACCGGTGAGCGCCGTGGTTGGGGTGATCAGACTGAAGCTGTAGTTGATGGTGGTCGCGCTGGCACCATCGATGGCCAGGATGTAGGTGCCATCAGCGGTGAGATTGAGCTCCAGATCGGTGGTGATGTTCTGGTTGGTCAGGAACTGATTGGTGGGTCCGAAAAGCCCCCAGTTGGCCGAAGGGAATCCTGGTGTCTGGCTGTCGAAGACAAGGCGTTGACCGGCCGAGCCGGTGAAGCGATAGAGGTCGGTTTCCTGGCCGGGGGCAAGGGTGCCGGTGGTGACGGTATCGAAACTGAGCTCTGTCGCGGCGGCCAGATCCAGCAACTGGAAGCTGTAGCTGCCCGTGTCGAGGGAGAAGGCGGAGGTGCTCTCCAGAACAAGTTGATAGGTGCCCGCTTCGGTGAGGGTGAAGGGGGTGTTGGAATCGGAATAGTGCTGCTGGTTGAGAGAAACGATGTCGCCGCTTGGGTCGGTCAGCCGTACCCGGAAATTTTTGGAAAAATCGTTGGTGAGGGCGTCGTAGAAGAGCCGCTGTCCCACTGTGCCTGTGAAGGTGTAAATGTCGCGCTCACCCATCTCGGCGATCGTGCCGGACACGGGAGTGTTGAGGCTGAGGGCAGTGGTGGTTGTGGTGGGGGTGACCAGGCTGAAGCTGTAGTTGAAGCTGGTGGCATTGGAACCCTGAATCGCCAGGATGTAGCTGCCATCAGCGGTCAGGTTCAGCTCCTGATCGCCGCTGATCGAAACGACTGCGCTGGTTTGAAGAGTCGGTCCGTAAACAACCCAGAGGCCTGATGGGCCTGCTGCTGTCTGGCTGTCAAAGACAAGGCGCTGGCCGGCCGTTCCCGTGAAGCGGTAGAGGTCGGCTTCACGGCCGCCGGAGCTGGTGCCGTTGGTGACCGTATCGAAGCTGAGCGGCGTCGCGGCGGCCAGATCCAGTAACTGGAAGTTGTAGCTGCCCGTGTCGAGAGAGAAATCGGAGGTGCTTTCCAGCAGCAGCTGATAGGTGCCGTCTTCAGTGAGGGTGAAAATCCTGTCGCCCGAGTGCGCTTGGCTGAAGACGATGTCGCCGCTGGGGTCAATCAGGCGTGCGGGGAAACTTTTGGAAAAGTCGTTGGTGAGGGCGTCGTAGAAGAGCTGTTGTCCCGCCGAACCGGTGAAGGTGTAGATGTCGCGCTCGCCCAGCTCGCTGATCGTGTTGGCAATGGGGGTGTTGAAGCTGAGGGCGGTGGTGGTTGTGGTGGGAGTGACCAGGCTGAAGCTGTAATCGAGATTGGGGGCACTCGATCCTGTGATCGCCAGAACATAGGTGCCATCGGCTGGCAGGTTGATGACAACATCACTGCCGATGTTCTGGTTCGTGAGGACTTGATTGGTCGGACCGTACAGCTTCCAGTTGGCTGCAGGAAATCCTGCCGTCAGGCTGTCGAAGCCGAGGCGCTGGCCAGCCGTCCCGGTGAAGCGATAGAGGTCGGTTTCCTGGCCGGGGCTGAGGGTGCCATTGGTGACGGTATCGAAACTCAGCGGGGTGGCGGCTGCGGCATCTCTGAGGGCGAAGTTGAAATCCGCCGCCGCTGCAGAGTTGTTTCTGAGCACAAGGTGGTACGTTCCTGCATCAGCCAGCGTGAACAAATCCCGGTCTGCTTCTGAATTTTGATTCAGCTGAACAATCGTCCCGTCAGGGCGTAACAGGACAACGTTGATGTTGTCGCCATCCGCTTCCAGGGCGTCGTAGTAGAGCCGTTGACCTGCGCTGCCGGTGAAGCGATAGGCTCGCGAGGCCGCTGACGCGAGGGGCCCACTGGTGGAGCTGCCAAGTGTCAGCAGGGTGGAACTGGCCGCCAGGTCGAGGATCTGAAAGTTGTAATCACCCGTTCCAGTGACTCTGACCGTGTAGTTCCCGGAGCGTGGCAGGACAAGCCCGGATGAATCGAAGCTGGCGCTGTTTGCATAAATGGCAGCATTCGAGTTGCCTGTGTCCAGGATAAAGAGAGACACACTGTCAAAGTCCGGATCCAGGCTGTCGACGTACAGAAGCTGTCCTGCGGCAGCCGTGATGGTGAAATCAACCGTTGACGCCGAAACCGTTCCCGATTGGCTGAAGGGGAAGGTGGTGGGTGCGGCGGGCAGCGGATCGCTGACATCCGTCACATTGAAGTTGTAATTGACATTGGTGGCACTGGAGCCTCTGATTTCAAGCAGATAGGTGCCTGTTTCCTCCAGGAAAGCAACAAAGTCGGTGCCCACTCCCACCCCGGACCCTGACACGAAGCTGTTGCTGGGGTCATAGAGCAGCCATGAAGCCCCGGTTGCAGCGGCGAGGCTGTCGAAATTGAGCCGCTGACCAGCCGTTCCTGAGAGGCGGAAGAAGTCCGATTCGGCGCCCGGCGTCAGCGTTCCGGTGATCGCCGAGTTCAGCGTGATGAGTGGGGCTGCGCTGGCGTCGATCAGCTTGAAGTTGTAGTTTCCCGTGCTGTTGGCGGAGCCAACATTCCCCCGAACAATCAACTGATAGGTGCCCGTTTCCGTAAGCGTGATCAGACCATCATCAAAGTCGGTGTCGTGGTTGCTGACCCCCACAACTCCGCTGGGGCTGACCAAACTAACCAGTAAATTGTTGCCGTTGTTGACCGTGGTGTCGTAGATCAGTCGCTGGCCCGCTGTGCCCGCAAAGGTGTAGATGTCCTGCTCACCCAGTTCGCTGATCGTTCCTGCCACCGGGCTGGTCAGGGTCAGCGCCGTGACGGTGGTGCTGGGGCTGACCAGCTGGAAGCTGTAGTTGACAGGAGTGACGGCGTTGGCATTGCCTTCGATCTGCAGCAGGTAGGTCCCAGCTTCCGGCACTGTGAATTCACTATCAAAGCCGATGTTGGTACCGAAAATCTGGGTGTTCCCCAGATCAAAGACACGGAAGTTGGCCCCACTCCCGGTGATGGCATCAAACACCAGCCGCTGCCCTGCTGCGGCCGTAAAGCGATAGAAATCACTTGCCGCCCCTGGAGACAGGGTCCCTGTGGTTTCGGCATCGAGGTTGATCGTGGATGCAGCTGAAGCATCGATCAATTTGAAGTTGTAGTTGCCTGTGCTGTTGGCGACGCCTATGTTCCCCCGAACGATCAACTGATAGGTGCCCGTTTCCGTGAGGGTGATTAGTCCGTTGTCAAAGTCGGTGTCGTTGTTGCTGACAACCAGGCCTCCGCTGGGGCTGAGCAGGCTGACGAGCAGATTGTTGGCGTTGTTGGCGGTGGCGTCGTAGATCAGACGCTGGCCAGCTGTTCCCGTGAACGTGTAAATATCTTGCTCGCCCAGTTCGGTGATTGTTCCTGCCACCGGACTGTTCAGCGTCAGTGCCGTACTGGTGGTGGTGGGGCTGACAAGCTGGAAGCTGTAGTTCACAGGAGCCGTGCTGCCGCCTTGGATCTGCAGCAGGTAGGTTCCGGCTTCCGGAGCTGTGAATTCACTATCAAAGCCGATGTTGGTAGCGAAAATCTGGGTGTTCCCCTGATCGAAAACAAGGTAATTGGCTGTAAATACTGAGGAGATGGCATCAAACACAAGCCGCTGACCCGCTGCGGCCGTGAAGCGATAGAAATCGCTCGCCGCCCCAGGGGACAGGGTCCCTGTGGTGACGGCATCAAGGTCGATCGTGGGGGCAGCGGAGGCATCGATCAGCTTGAAGTTGTAGTTGCCCGTACTGTTGCCACCGCCAACCTGCCCCTGCACAACCAGTTGATAGACGCCTGCTTCGGTGAGGGTGACAAGACTCCCATCGAAGTTGGAATTGATCGTGCTGCCCACCACCGCCCCAGATGGGCTCAAGAGTGTGACGGTCAAGGCGTTGCCATTGTTGACCGTGGCGTCATAGAGCAGTCGCTGTCCAGCGGCTCCGGTGAACGTGTAAATGTCTTGCTCGCCCACCTCGCTGATCGTGCCATTGACCACACTTCCCAGGCTCAAGTCTGTTGTGGTTGTGTTGGGTGTGACCAGCTGAAAACTGTAGGGAAAACTGGTGGCAGTGGTGCTACCGATGACAAGAAAGAAGTTGCCGGTGCGTGTCAGCGTGAATGCAGCATCGCTGGAGAGATTCCAGCTGGTGATGGCCTCACCATTGGGGCCGCGCAGAAACACGTTGGCGCCAAATGCCGTCGGCGATTGGCTGTCAAAGGCAAGCCTTTGTCCGGCGGTGCCATTGAAGCGATAAAGCTCGGTTTCAAAAGCGGATAGTGTGCTGTTTGTCAGCGCATCGAGGGCGAGATCTGTCCCAGGAACTTCAAGCAACTGGAAGCTGAAATCCGTAGCCGCTTGCCCTGTGGACTCCTGGACCAGGTAGTAGGTGCCTGATTCACTCAGGGTGATGATGTCGCTGTCGCTGGAGGCGTTGACGTTTGGGCTGCTAAGCCTGTTGCCACTTGGACCGATCAGAAACGTCTGAACGGCGTCGAAATCCTGATCCTGGCCATCATAGAAAAGCTGCTGCCCCACAGTGCCTGTGAAGCTGAAGATCCTGGTCCCTTGCGTGGGGGAAACGTTTTCGGTGACGACCGATCCCAGTGTCAGGGCTGTGGCATTGGCGGCCACATCCAGCAGGCGGAAGTTAAAATCTCCTGTGCCGCTGAGTCTTACGGTGTACGCTCCTGATCGTGGCAAAATCTGGGAAAAATTGGAAGCAGCATTGTTGGTTGAAAGTGTCGCGCCGCCGGGATCTAGAATGTTGACATTGACAGCATCAAAGTCCTGATCCAGGCTGTCGAAGTACAGCAGGGTTCCGGCTGCTGCCGTGAAGGTGAAATCGACAGGGGTGCCTGCGGCGACATTCCCGGAGCGAACGAAGGGGAAAGCCGTGGGTGAGGCCGGTGGTGGATCACTGATGTCGTTGACCTGGAAGCTGTAATTCAGGCTGGCGACGTCACCCGTTCCATCGATGATCAGGACGTACTCACCGTCGCCGGGAAGGGTGACGCTGAAATCTGTCCCAACGAAGGTGAAGGGGTTGACCTGTTGATTGTTGGGCCCCCATAGGCTCCAGTTGGTGGCGGTGCCTGGGGCGAGGAGGCTGTCAAACTGCAGACGTTGTCCCCTGGTCCCGGTGAAGCGATAGACCGCGCTCTCAAGGCCTGGGGTGAGGGAATCGCTGATGGTTGTCCCCAGCGTCAGCACCGGGGCCTGGTTCAGTTTGAACAGATTGAAGTTGTAATCCCCTGTTGTGCTGGCAGCACCCCTGATGACGATCTGGTAGGTTCCGGTTGCCGTGAGGGTGCCGGGTGCACTGTCGGCGGTGTGATCAAAGTTGGTATAGATCGTGGCACCCGATGGGTCTATCAGGCTGTACGTAATGTTCTGAAAAACCGGGTCGGCATCAATGGCATCGAAGTAGATTCTGTCGCCAACGGTGCCATCAAAGGTATAGATCTGCTGCTCCCCAAGTTCGGCCAGCAGGCCATTAAAATTGATCGCATAGGAGGAGGTAGCCATGCGCTTTCAGCCAAATCAAATTTTTGCTCACCAGAACCTAACCCTCATTTTCACCAAACTTTGGGTGTTGATGACTCTGTAGTAAAAATTATCATTTATATTCATTGGCCTACCCGATCACCCAATTGCCCCCACACTCTTCGCTGGATTCGATGTATCGGGCCTTACATGTCGCCATACAGCCTGCTTGCTGTCCCTGGCGACGACCCATCCGGATCCGCCACAGCCAGGCGTTGAGCGCCTTCTGCAGTGGAGGCTTGTGCGCCGTGGAGCATTGATCGGCTGAACCGACTTGCATGTATTCGGCATCACAATGGAGCCGGCTGATGCCTGGCTCCCACCCCAGCCTTTCGGAATGGCTCTTTTTTCGCAGATCCCAGTGCTCCTCCCCAGGCCCTTCCTTTCTCTGTTGCCGCGATGAGTCCCGGCTGGCGGTTCTGGATCGACCGGGGCGGCACCTTCACCGACGTGGTGGCCCGTGCGCCCAGCGGTGTGCTGCTGGTGCGCAAGAGGCTGTCCGATCCCCCCCGCCCGCCGGATGGCAGCGCTCCGGAGGATCCTGCCGTCGCCGCCCTGCGCGATCTGCTCGCCCTGGCGCCCGGTGAACCCATCCCCCCCGGGCTTGTTGCGGAGGTGCGCCTGGGCACCACCGTGGCCACCAACGCCCTGCTGGAACGCCAGGGGGCGCCGGTGCTGTTGCTGGTGAATCGTGGCTTCGCCGACCTGCATCGCATCGGCGATCAGCACCGCCCCGATCTCTTCGCCCTGGAGATCCGGCGGCCCGATCCCCTGACCCTGCGGGTGATCGAAGTCGGCGGCCGGCTGGCGGCGGATGGGGAGGAGCTGGAGCCTTTGCTGCTGGATGAAGCGCTGGAGCAGGCCCTGGCCCAGGCCCGGGCCGACGGCTACCACAGCGTCGCCGTCGCCCTGCTGCACGCCTGCCGCTATCCGGTCCATGAGCTGGCCCTGGGGAGCTGGCTGGCGTCGCGGGGGTTCGCTCCGGCGGTGCTCTCCCACCAGCTCAGCCGCCAGCCCCGGCTGGTGCCCCGTCTCGACACCACCGTGCTGGAGGCGGCTTTGGCCCCGGTGCTGGGCGCCTATCTCGATCAGGTGCGTGCCGCCATTGGCACCGCCATCCCGCTGCGGGTGATGACCTCGGCTGGAGCCCTGCAGTCGCCCGCCCTGCTGCGGGCCAAGGACACGATCCTCTCCGGTCCGGCCGGCGGAATGGTCGCGGCCGTCGCGACGGCGGCGGCGGCCGGGTTCGGCGACGCCCCGATCCTCGGCTTCGACATGGGCGGCACCTCCACCGATGTCTTCCACTTCGACGGCAGCCGCGGCGAGGCTGCCTGGGAGCGCAGCACCGAAACCGAGATCGATGGCCTGAGGCTGCTGGCGCCGATGTTGCCGATCCATACCGTGGCGGCCGGCGGCGGTTCGGTGTTGCAGGTGCTGGACGGGCGCCTGCAGGTGGGTCCCCGTTCGGCCGGCGCCAACCCCGGCCCCGCCTGCTACGGCCGCGGGGGGCCCCTGGCGATCACCGACGCCAACCTGCTCCTGGGCCGGCTGCCGGTGAGCGCCCTGCCGCGGCTGTTCGGTCCGGGCGGCGACCAGCCGGCCGATCGGGGGGTGGTGCTGGAGCGCTTCGAGGCCCTGGCCCGTCAGCTGGGAGTGGCTGGGCCGGAGGCGGCAGCCCAGGGGGCGTTGACGATCGCCATTGAGCGCATGGCCGAGGCGATCCGTCGCATTTCGATCCAGCGGGGTCACGACCTGCGCGGCGCCGTGCTGGTGACCTTCGGCAGCGCCGGCGGCCAGGTGACCTGCCCCCTGGCGGACGCCCTGGGGATCACCCGGGTGCTGCTCCACCCCCTCGCCGGGGTGCTCTCGGCCTACGGCATCGGCCTGGCCCGCCCGTCCCTGTTGCGGGAGCGCACCCTGCGGCAGCCGCTCCAGGAAGCCCTGCGGCCTGGTCTGGAACAGGTGGTCGAGGCCCTGGTTGGGGAGGCGACCGCGGCCCTGCAGGGTTCCGGCGATCTGGCGCCCGACCAGGAGCCGCGCTGGCAGGCCCGTCTGGAGCTGCGCTACCGGGCCAGTGACCAGGGGCTGGAGCTGCCCTGGCCCGCCACCGCTGGAGCCGACCTGCTGGCCGAACTGCGCGCCAGCTTTGAAGCCCGCCATCGCCAGCGCTTCGGTTTTGCGGTGCCGGACGAGCCGCTGATCGTGGAGCGAATTCAAGTGGAGGTGGGCGCCCCGGGCGTCGAGGTGGTGGCCGGCGGCGTAGCGCTGGTGCCGGTCCCCGACGCTCTCTCGCTGCCCGAGCCCGCCGAACAGGTGCCGCTCTGCCTGCCCGAGGGCTCCGGCGTCGGGATGCACTGGCGGCGGGTGCCCCTGTGGCGCCGGGAGCAGCTGACGGCGGGTCAGCGCATCGAGGGGCCGGCCCTGGTGGTGGAGCCCACGGGCACCACGGTGCTGGAGCCCGGCTGGGTCGGCCGGGTGCTGGTGGGGGGCGAACTGCTGCTGGAGCGGCAGCCACCGGCAGCCGCTTCAGCACAGGCCACCACCAGCACAGAGGCCGTGGATCCGGTGCGGCTGGAGCTCTACAACCATCGCTTCAGTGCCATCGCCGAGCAGATGGGCGAACGGCTGCGCCAGTGCAGCCGCTCGGTGAACATCCGCGAACGGCTCGACTTCTCCTGCGCCCTGTTCGATGGGGCGGGCCGGCTGGTGGCCAATGCCCCCCACATCCCCGTGCACCTCGGCTCGATGGGGGACAGCGTCGCCAGCCTGCTGGCCGCGGTGGCCGCCGGCTCGGTGCCGCCGCTGGCGCCCGGCGAGGCCTATGCCACCAACGACCCCTTCGATGGCGGCACCCACCTGCCGGACATCACCGTGATCACACCGGTGTTCCCCCCCGAGGGCGGACCGAAGCCGCTGCTGTTCGTGGCCTGCCGGGGGCACCATGCCGATGTGGGTGGCCTTACTCCTGGCTCGATGCCCCCCTTCAGCCGATCGATCGAGGAGGAGGGGCTGCTGCTGCGCCACGTGCCGCTGCTGCGCCAGTGCCGGTTCGATGCGGTGGCGTGGCGGCAGCTCCTGGCGGCCGGCCGCCACCCGGTGCGCAACCCCGACCAGCTGCTGGCCGACCTCCAGGCCCAGGCGGCCGCCAACCAACTGGGGGTGGACGAACTGCAGCGGCTGCTGGCCCGCGACGGCACCGGCGAGGTCTGCGCCTACGTGGGCCACGTGCTGGCCAACGCCGAGGCGGCCGTGGCCGAGGCGATCGCCGGCCTCACCGGCGGGAGCCACACGGTCGAACTCGACAACGGCAGCCGCATCGTCCTGTCCGTGGGCATCGATCGGGCCAACCGCCGGGCCCGCATCGATTTCAGCGGCACCTCCCCCCAGCAGCAGGGCAACTTCAACGCCCCGCTGGCGATCACCAAGGCGGCGGTGCTCTATGTGTTCCGCTGCCTGGTGGGCCGCCCGATCCCGCTCAACGCCGGCTGCTTCGCGCCCATCGATCTGGTGGTGCCCGAGGGCTGCCTGCTGCACCCGCTGCCGCCGGCGGCGGTGGTGGCCGGCAACGTCGAAACCTCCCAGGCGGTCACCAACGCCCTGTTCGGGGCTCTGGGGGTGATGGCGGCGGCCCAGGGCACGATGAACAACCTCAGCTTCGGCGATGCCCGTTGCCAGTATTACGAGACGATCTGCGGTGGCACCGGGGCCGGCGTGCTGACGGATGGCATTGGTTTCGCCGGAGCCAGCGCGGTGCAGAGCCACATGACGAACTCGCGCCTCACCGACCCGGAGATCCTCGAGGACCGCTTCCCGGTGCGCCTGGAGCGCTTCGCCATTCGCCGCGGCAGCGGCGGCCCCGGCCGTTGGCCTGGGGGCGACGGGGTGGTGCGGCGGCTGCGCTTCCTGACGCCGATGACCGTTGCGATCCTGTCGGGATCCCGGCGGGTGCCTCCCTTCGGCCTGGCGGGGGGTGGCGACGGCGCCATGGGGCGCAACCGGCTGGAGCGGGCCGATGGCCGGCTCGAGGAGCTGGCCGGCTGCGATCAGGTGAGCGTTCAGCCGGGCGACCTGCTGGAGATCGCCACCCCCGGCGGCGGCGGTTTCGGCTTCCCGGGAGCTCCGCCGTGAGCACCGCTCGCCGGGGGGCCGCGGTGGCGGTGCTGCTGCTGGCTGGGGCGGTGGCCGCGCCGGTCGCTCTGGCCCAGGCACCAGCCGTGCTCGCCCCGCCGGAGAACAACGTGCTGCTGGAGGGCGAGCAGCGCTTCCGGCCGCAGTGGTCGGCCCGGGGGCAGGTGGCCGCCCAGGAGCCGTTGGCCTCGGCGGCGGGGGCGGCGATCCTGCGCCAGGGGGGCAACGCCGTGGACGGGGCGGTGGCCACCGCCTTTGCGTTGGCGGTCACCCTGCCCCAGGCCGGGAACCTGGGCGGCGGCGGCTTCCTGTTGCTCTGGCTGCCCGGCCCCTCGCCGGCCCGCGGGCGGGGCTGCCTGGACGGGGCACCCGGTGTCAACCCTGCGGCCGTGCCCGAGCTGGCCATCGGCGGCGGCACGGCGGTGGCGGTGAACTTCCGCGAAACGGCCCCGGCCGCGGCCACGGCCACCCTGTTCCTGGGCCCCGATGGCCAGGTCGACCGGGAGCGCGCCACCCGCAGCCTGCTCAGCACCGCCGTGCCCGGCAGCGTTGCCGGCCTCGCCCTGGCCCAGCGCTGCTACGGCCGCCTGCCCCTGCAGGTGGTGATGGCGCCGGCGATCCGCCTGGCGGCCCAGGGCTTTCCGGTGAGCCGTGAGCTGAGCGATTCGCTGGCCGCCGCCGCCCCGCGCCTGCAGGCCGACCCCGCCTCGCGTCGGCTGTTCCTGCCGCCCCCGCCACCGGGTACGCGGCTGCGCCAGGGCGAGCTGGCGGCCACCCTGCGACGCATCGCCGCCGAGGGGGAGCAGGGCTTCTACGTCGGTCCGGTGGCCGACGCCCTGGTGGCTGCGATGGAGCGGGGCGGAGGCCTGATCACCCATGGCGACCTGCGCGCCTACCGCGCCCGGCTGGTGCGGCCGCTGCGGCGGGAGTTCCGCGGCCATCCGGTGCTCACCATGCCGCCCCCCGGGGGGGGGCTCACCTTGCTGCAGCTGCTGGGGATCCTCGAACCCTTCGACCTGGCGGCCACCGGCCTCAACAGTGCCGCCAGCCTCCATCCCATGGCCGAGGCCATGAACCTGGCCTACCGCGACCGCAATGCCCTGCTGGGGGATCCGGAGCAGGTTCCGGTGCCGGTGGAACGGCTGCTGTCACCGGCCCATCTCGATGCCATGCGTCGCCGCATCGATCGGCAGCGCCACACCCCGGCCCCGGCGCTGGAGGCGGCCGCCGGCCGAGAGGGCCTCAACACCACCCATCTCTCGGTGGCCGACCGGCAGGGCGGCCTGGTGGCCCTCACCACCACCTTGAACTTCCCCTACGGCAACGGCATCAGCGTGCCGGGGATGGGCTTTCTGCTCAACAACGAGATGGACGACTTCACCGCCCGAGCCGGCAGTGCCAACGCCTTCGGCCTGCGCCAGGGGGCGGCCAACGCCATCGCCCCCGGCCGCAGGCCCCTCAGCTCCATGGCGCCAACCCTGGTGTTTCGCCCCGATGGCCGCCCCTGGATCGCCACCGGCAGCCCCGGCGGCAGCCGCATCATCACCACCGTGCTGCAGGTGTTGCTCAACCGCATGGTGCATGGCCTCAACCTGGCCAGCGCCGCGGCCGCGCCCCGGATCCACAGCCAGCTGTGGCCCGATCGGATCGATCTGGAGCAAGGGGTCAGCCCCGACACCCGCCGCCTGCTGGAGGCGATGGGCCACAGCGTCCGCCAGGCCCCGGCCATGGGGGCCGCCAACAGCGTTGAAGTGCTGGACGGTGGCGGCAGCCTGGGGACGGTGGATCCGCGCCGGGCGGAGGGCCCGGCCGTGGCCGAATGAAGCTCAGCCCTGGGGCGCGGCGGGCGGGGTGGCGGTGATCAGGTTGAAGGCGGAGAAGGCCAGGCCGAAGCCGAACAGGGTGCCGATCGCCCAGACGCTGTCGGAAGGCCACTCGGCGATCAGCATTCCCCCGAGCACAACGGTGACGATGCCATCGAGCAGGACCAGGCCCCGGGCCGGCCCGGCGCCGGCGGCGGCGCCCGCCAGCTCCATCACCCCCTCGACGGCCAGCAGGACGCCGATGAACAGGGTCAGGCTCACGGTGCTGGCCACGGGGAAGGCGACCAGGCCGATGCCGCCCACCACGTAGAGCACCCCGGAGATGGCGCGGAACACCTTGCTGCGGGTGTCATCGGCCGATGTCAGCCGCAGCAGCTGGGAGGCGCCCGCCGCGACCGACACCCCACCGAGGGCGATGGTGAGCAGGGTGGCCGAGACAAAGGGAAGCGCCAGACAGAGGACGGCCGCCACGAGCAGCAGGCCGGCGGTGACCCAGCGCAGGGTGGGGGAAGCGGGGACGGACAAGGGCTTGGGGTGGCTGCTGGGAGGTTAGGCCGCTTTGCCAGGGCCGGCCGCCGCTCCTAGCGCGGTGGGCCGTTGAACAGGATGGCCACCACCCGTCGACCATCCGGGGCGATTTTGATCTCGGTTTCCGTGGTGGCCGGCAGCCCCTTGGCCTCCCAGCCGGGGGGGCCTCCGAGGAAGCGGTAGACGAAGCCGTCGGCGTCGCTGCGCACCAGGCAGGGGTTGGTGGCCGCCGAGGTGGTGAACATGCAGTTGGCCGGGGTGTACACCGTCAGCCCGCCGTTGCTGAGCACGGCCGCGTTGCGGGCCAGGTTGAGGGCCCGGATCTCATTGAAGGGGAGGCCCTGGGCCAGGGCCGGGGCCAGGGGGGCCAGCGCCAGCAGCAGCCCAGTGGCGGCGGGAAGGAGGCGGGTCGCGGGCCGGAAGCGGAAGGCCATCGGAGTCCTTGCGGTTGTTTCCAGTATCAAGCCGCCAACCAGATCCGCGTCTCTGAGCCGCAGGGTGCTGCAGAGCCTGGTTCTACCTTGTCGGTTCTGAGTCCACCGCCGCCGTGATCCGACCCCTGGCAGCGCCGGCGACGCCGGACGTTCTGGCGCGCCGGCGGCACCGCTTCTACCGCCGGCTGCTGGTTCTCTGCCTGATGGTGATGCTCAGCCTGGCGTTTCCCCGGACGCTGAGCCTGGTCGGATCGGTGAGCTACCTCCTGATCACGGTCCTCACCACCGTGGAGCTGAGCGGGTGCCTGGCCGGCGGGGTCGGGCGTTCCTGGAGCGACCGCCTGTTCCTGGCGCTGGGATGCATCAACCCCTTCCTCCAGCTGTACTGGCTGCTGACCCCCGTGTCGCGGCGGCTGTCCGGGGTGCCCCTGCTGCTGATCACCACGCTGTTCATCGGCTGGAGCCTGGTGCGGCTGGTGCGGACCCTGGGCCGGGAGCCCCGGGCCACCAGTCCGGTGGTGGTCGGGGCGGTGGCCGGTTACCTGCTGCTCGGCCTCAGTGGTGGCCTGGTGCTGAGCGTGCTGGAGACGATCCAGCCCGGCAGCTTCCTGGCCAACACCGCCGACGGCCAGGCCGCCATCGTGCGCTCCCATCCGGGGGCGAGCGCCCACAGCGTCTGGGAGCTGGATTTCGCACGCATCAACTATTTCGCCTTCGTCAGCCTCACCACCACTGGCTACGGCGACATCACCCCGGCCCGGCCCCCGGCCCGCATGGCCAGCGTGGTGCTGGGGATCGCCGGACCGCTCTACATCGCCGTGATCCTGGGGGTGCTGATCAACCGGTTCAAGGGGGCGGAGGGAGGCTCCTCCGGCGACTGATCCCGGCCCCCTGGCGGCACGGCCCGCTCCAGGCCCACATCCACACCGATGTGCTGGTCGGGCCGGCCGGTGATCAGCAGGGCCGTGCGCTGGCGGGTGGCGATCTGCCACATCCACTTGCTGAACAGGGCGATGCGGTTCTCGGTGTCGGGGATGAAGGCGAGGTGGGCCAGGGCCCAGAGCACCCAGCCCGCCAGTCCGCTCACATGCAGCCCGCGCAGATCGGCCACGGCGTACCAGGGGCCGATCACGGCCATGCTGCCCAGGTCGAACCAGCGGAAGGGCTCGCTGCGGCGCCCTTCGAGGCCGGCCAGGATGTCGCGGGCCACCCAGCCGCCCATCTGCACGGCCGGACCCGCCATGCCCGGCAGCACCCGGCCGTCGCCGGTGTGGGCGTAGTGGCACAGATCCCCCACGGCCCGGATCTCCGGGTGACCCGGCAGCGAGAAGTCGGCCTCCACGTGCAGCCGGCCGCCCCGATCGACGGGGGCGCCGGTCCGTTCCGCCAGCAGCCGGCCCAGACGCGAGGCCCGCACCCCGGCGGTCCAGCAGATCGTGGCCGCCTCCAGGTCGCCGAGGCCATCGCCGCCGGCGTCCGCCTCGCGAGCGGCGGCGTCCGGGGGGAGCTTGAGCAGCACCCGGCCGGGTTCGATCGCCGCCACCATCGTGTTCAGGCGCAGCTCGACGCCGGCCCGCTCCAGGTACGCGGCGGCATCCCGAGACAGGTTGGCGGCCATCGCCGGCAGCACCCGGTCCACCGCATCCAGCAGGATCACCCGGCACTGATCGCGATCGAGCTGTTTGAAGTCCCGGTCCACGGCGCGGTGCATCAGCTCGATCAGGGAGCCCGCTAGTTCGCACCCCGCTGGACCGGCCCCCACCACCACCACCGATTGCAGGAAGCGGCGCCGCTCGGGGTCCCGGGTCTGCTCGGCTTCTTCGAGGGCCATCAGCAGCCGGCGGCGGATCTCATCGGCGTGCTCGAGGATCTTCATCGGCGGCGCCAGGGGCCGCCATTCCTCATGGCCGAAGTAGGTGCTGCCCGAACCGCTGGCCAGGATCAGGTGGTCGTAGCCGTAGCGGTGGTCGTTGAACACCACCTCCTTGGCGTCGGTGTCGATGTCGACCACCTCGCCCAGCAGGATCTGGATGTTGGCGGCCTCCCCCACCATCTGGCGCAGGGGCGAGGCCACGTCGGCCTCGGACACCAGTCCGGAGGCCACCTGGTACAGCAGGGGCTGGAAGAGGTTGAAGTTGCGCTTGTCGATCAGGGTGACGCGCACCGGCTTGCCGGCCAGGGCATTGCAGGCCTTGAGCCCGGCGAAGCCACCCCCCACGACCACCACGTGGGGCCAGGCGCGCATGGCCTCCAGGGGCGGATCCAGCTCGAGGAAAAAGCGTTCCGGGGCCATCGCGCCACATCCTCACGTCATGACCGTAGGCAGCCCGCCATGCCGGGGCGGTAGTGAAGGACGCGGTTTGCGTGGAAGTGCGGACGCAGATCCGGTGGCTGCTAGATTGATAATGATTCCCAAACCCGCCCTCTGACTTGCCAGGTCCCTGCCCCATGGCCTCCGGAGGGGATCAGTGAACCCGTTCCGGAGGTTTTGCCCCATGATCCAGCCCCCATCCCGTCGTCCCCTGCTGGCCCTGGCCGTGGGTCTGTCCGCCCTCCTTCTGGCCTGCCGTCCGGCGGTGGAGTCGGCAGCACCCCAGGCCGGCCGCGCCGATCGCCCCAAGGTGGTGACCACCTTCCTGCCGATCACCCTGTTCACCCGCGCCGTGGCCGGCGACTGCGCCGATGTGACGGCGCTGATCCCCGCCGCCAGCGGCCCCCATGATTTCCAGGCCCGGCCGGGAGATGTGGCGGCCATCCGCAACGCCAGGGTGTTGGTGAAGAACGGCCTGGGCATGGAATCGTTCCTCGACAAGCTGGTGCAGGGCGCCGAAAACCCCGCCCTCAAAGTGATCGACTCCAGTCGCGGCATCGCCACCCTGGAGAACCCGGCGGAGCCCGCCGGGGAGCACGCCGATGGCCATGATCACGGCCACGACCACGGCCCGATCAATCCCCACATCTGGCTCGATCCGGTGCGCGCCGCCCAGCAGGTGGACAACATCCGCGATGGCCTGATCGCCGCCGATCCGGCCTGCGCCGAGGGCTACCGCCGCAATGCCGCCGCCTTCAGCGGCGAGCTGCGCCAGCTGGACAAGGCGTTCGCCGAGCAGCTGGCCCCGTTCCGGGGCAAGACCTTCGTGGTGGTGCACGACTTCGCCCCCTACGTCGCCGAGCGCTACGGACTCAAGGCCGAGTACCTGGTGGATGTGCCGGAGCAGAACCCCTCCCCGGCGGATCTGGCCCGGGTGGCCGAGACGGTGAAGCGCAGCCAGCTGCGGGCCCTGCTCAGCGAACCCCAGGAGGGCAACCGCTCCTTCAACGCCCTGGCCGGGGATCTGGGGATCCGCATCAGCGTCTTCGATCCCCTCGAAACCGGCACCGAAGAGGCCTCCAGGATCCCGGCCACCTACGGCAAGGTCATGACCCGCAATGTCAGCGACCTGGTGAGCGCGTTCCGCTGATGACTTTGCTGGAGCTTGAGAACCTGCGGAACAGATGACGGAGGTCTCCCAGCTCGGCACGGTGATCGGCCAGCCGTTCATGCAACGCGCCCTGCTGGGGGGCTTGCTGACCGGGACCCTGGGCGGTCTGCTGGGCAGTTTCGCGGTGCTGCGCCAGTTGTCGTTCTTCAGCGATGCCCTGGGCCATTCCGCCCTGCTGGGCCTCAACCCCACCCTGGTGCTGATCCCCTTCGCTGTGGTGTTTGCCCTGCTGGTGAGCCTGCGCGCCCAGGTGCTGGTCACCCTGCATGCCGATCTGGCAGGGGCCTTCGGTGTCGGCAACCAGTGGCACCGGATCGCCTTCATCCTGCTGCTCGCCGTGTTGGTGGCCGTGTCGACAAAGGCGGTGGGGCTGCTTGGTTCTGGCCTCACCAACCTGCCCTCGGGCCCTTGCGTGGTGATTGTTCAGTTCTTCGGATTCCTGCTGGCCCTGGCCGCCAGCACGATGCCGGCGCAGGCTTCGGCATCGGAGAGGGCATCGTGATGCTGGAGCGGCAGACCCAGATGGCGGCACACATCCGGTAATTTGGTGGGCCGCAGATTCCAGGCCTGTCTGGCCACCTGGACTGTGCAGAGAAAGGGTTGGCTGGGAGGCCGCAGGCCGGCCTGCTCGCAGCAGGCCCGCAGCACGCCGGCATCAAAACTGGCGTTGTGGGCGGCGATGAATTGCGCCCCCTCCAGACAGGCCGCCAGCTGCGGCCAGAGTTCAGCGAATGTGGGTGCCTGGGCCACCTGAGACCAGCTGATGCCGTGGATGGAGGTGAACAGAAAGGTCCGCCGCGGCGGGCGAATCAAGCGATGCTCGCGGTGCACGATGGTTCGCTGCTCCACCCGCACCAGGGCGATCGAGCAGGCGCTGTCCCGGCCCTGATCCGCCGTCTCGAAATCCAGAGCCACGAAGCAACCCTGCGGAATGGTCCCCAGGCCAGGGCCGATCACTGGCGCCGATGATGGTTGCTTCTGGGGCAGGGCGGCTTCGGCGCTGCGCAGAAAGCGCCGCTCGTCACGGCCCAGGTTGGCGGCACCCCAGCGGCTGCGGTACGTCGACAGTTGCTCATAGCGACGGACGTCCTGCTCCGTCCAGCCCACCGCCCTGAGGGCAGCGCCACGGCTTGGCTCATCCATGGGTCTGACGGGTGGCGTTGGCTCCCACCTGCTTACCAGAGGCCGCGTGCCTACGGGGCGAAGGCCGCACAGGGGGCACCGCCAAAGCGCCTGCGCACACCGCCGCCGTAGGTGTTCCAGGTTCCCCCTCTGACAAAGGGCCTGTTCAGGACCGGATCCCACACAACACCATCGAAAGACTCTGGGCCAGCTGTGAATGTCGAACCGGGAACTCTGCCGGAAGTCCGTGGCTCCGTTTCAGCCGCTCAGGCCTGTCCAGGGGCGAAACACCGGGATAGTTTGATGCAATCCATCGTGCCATTGTTCTCACCCGGCAACGTCATGGAGATGCAAGAAAAACGCCAGTTTCTGATCTCTCGCATCGGGCTCAATGCTCACCCATATGGGCACGTCCTTTGAGATGACGCACCACACGGGCTAGTTCACTTGCCTGACTTCGACGGTCGCCATCTGCAGATGGTTACTGGCCTTGCAGATGACAGAACCCTTGCCGGTACTCCCCTTGTTGGTCTTGCTGGTGAAGGTCCATTGGAAGGTTCGTTGCGCCCCGTCATCCCCTGTTTCGTCAAAGCGGCTGACGCGCTTGTAACTGTCTGGATGAAGCAGTTTGCTGCTGGCAAGTTTCTCGCATTCCGCCTGTTGTTCCGGGCGCCGATCCTTGACGGCCACCTCAGGTGTCGGAGTGGGTAAGAAGGCCAACCTGCCCAGCAGTCCGAGGCTGACGAGAAGGACGAGGCCGGTGCAGCAGAGCACGGCAACGACCCAGCGTTGTTTTCCATGGTTCCGCGTTCGCCGGTTCCGCAGGAACCTGGCCATAGGGCGCGATCGTCGAGCCTGGGTCCTCTGACTTCGGGCTGGGTTGCCTCGCTTTCGTTTCCTCCTGCGGCGCTTCAGCCACGACGTCAGCGGATTGTTCAGGCCAGCCATTCAGATGGCCTGGCGATGGGCGGGCGGACGGACTGCAATGAAAATGGGCTGTTAACCATATCCGCATAGCCTAGCAGCCATCATTCTGAGGGCAGGCCCCTCTTCTCTCCTTTCTGGCGAGAGAAGCTCCGGCGACCCTACTCAGAGCTCGGCGCCACAGAACTTGCAATGGCGGGCATCAGGATCATGCCCGTCCTTCAGGCAGGCACCGCAGACGATCATCGGCTTCGGATCCTCCGGCTGTGGGGTCTGGAACTCGCCGGATCCGGTGGACGTGGCTTCGGCAGGACGCAGCACCTTCAGGCCGATTTCGGCGCTGAGGATGCCGGTGGGCACGGCGATGATGCTGTAGCCGATCAGCATCACCACCGAGGCCATGAAGCGCCCCAGGGGTGTCACCGGCGCCACGTCGCCGTAGCCCACCGTGGTGATGGTGACGCAGGCCCAGTAGATGGCCACCGGGATGCTGCCGAAGCCGTCATTGCCGGCTTCGATCACATACATGAAGGCGCCGATCAGGATCACCAGCGTCACCATGGCCAGCAGGAACACGGTGATCTTGCGGCGGGCGGCGATCAGGGCGCTCCAGAGCAGTTCCGCCTCCTGCAGATAGGCGCCCAGCTTGAGCACCCGGAACACCCGCAGCAGCCGCAGCACCCGCACCACGAGGAACAGTTGTCCGCCACCGATCAACAGGCCCAGGTAGGAAGGCAGGATCGCCAGCAGGTCCACAAGCCCGAAGAAGCTGGTCGCATAGCGCCTTGGCTCGGCCACGAGCAACAGCCGCAACAGATATTCGAGGCTGAACAGCAGGGTGAAGGCCCATTCCAGCCGCAGGAAGGTGCCCGACCAGTGCTGCCGCAGCAGCGGATCGCTCTCCAGCACCACTGCCAGCACGCTCAGGGCGATCGCCAGCATCAGCAGGGCGTCGAAGACCTTGCCGGAGGTTGTTTCCGTCTCGAGGATCGTGCGGCCCAGCCAGGGGCGGCCGGCGAACCGCACCAGCCCCAGGGCAAGGAGGACCAGTCCGGCCAGCAGCAGCGCCACCAGCAGCATGGCTAGCCACTCCCCAGGTAGGAGGCCCGCAGCCCTTCATCGGCCAGCAGGGCGGCGGGGCTGCCTTCCAGGCTGATGCTGCCGCTTTCCAGCACCACGCCGCGATCGGCGATCTCCAGGGCGGCGGTGGCGTTCTGCTCCACCAGCAGCATCGACAGCCCGTCGTCATGCAGGGCCGCCAGGGCGGCCATCACCTCGGCCACCAGTTTCGGCGCCAGGCCCAGGCTGGGCTCATCCAGCAGCAGCAGGCTGGGCCGGCCCATCAGGGCCCGGGCGATCGCCAGCATCTGCTGCTCGCCCCCGGACAGGTTGCCGGCCAGCTGGCGGCGCCGTTCCGCCAGGCGGGGGAACAAATTGTAGCAGCGCTCCAGGTCGGTGGCGATGCCGGCCCGGTCACGCCGCAGCCAGGCCCCCAGTTCCAGGTTGGTGGCCACGGTCTGGCGCGCCAGAACGCGGCGGCCCTCCGGGCAATGGCCGATGCCGAGGCGCACCGTGCGGTGCGTGGGCACCCCCGCCAGGTCGGCGCCGCGCCACAGCACCTGGCCGGCGGCGGCGCCCACGAGCCGGGAGATGGCCCGCAGGGTGGTGCTCTTGCCGGCGCCGTTGGCCCCCAGCAGCGTCACCAGCTCGCCCTCCTGCACCTGCAGATCCAGGCCCCGCAGGGCAGTAAGGGCGCCGTAGCGCACCGTGAGCCGGCGCAGCTCCAGCAGCGGGGCGCTCATCGGCCCTCTCCTCTGGCCTGGCCCTGGCCGCCCAGGTAGGCCTCGATCACCCGCGGATCGGTGCGCACCTCGGCGGGGCTGCCAAGGGCGATCCGTTGGCCGAAGTTGAGCACCGCCAGCCGGTCGCAGAGGCGCATCATCAGCGGCACATGGTGCTCAATGATCAGCACCGTCAGGGCGAAGTGGTCGCGGATCCGGCCGATCAGCTGCCGCAGGTCGTCTTTCTCGGCCGGGTTCATGCCGGCGGCGGGTTCATCCAGCAGCAACAGCTGTGGTGCCGTCGCCAGGGCCCGGGCGATCTCCAGGCGCCGCCGATCGCCATAGGGCAGATCCCCGGCCCGCTGCTCCGCCAGGGCCGCCAGCTCCAGCAGGGTGAGCAGCTCCATCGCCCGGGCCTCCAGCCGCCCCTGGTGGCGGCGGAAGGCGCCGTTGCCCAGCAGGGCCCCCAGCAGGGGGGCGCGGGCGGCGTGGTGCAGGCCCACCAGCACGTTCTCGCGCACCGTCAGGCTCTCGAACAGGCGCAGGTTCTGGAAGGTGCGGGCGATGCCGAGCCGGTTGAGGCCGCTGGCCCCCAGGCCCGTGGTGGGCACACCCCGCCAGAGGCAGCGGCCGCCGCTGGGGGTGGTGAGGCCGGAGATGACGTTGAACAGGGTGGTCTTGCCGGCGCCGTTGGGACCGATCAGGCCGAAGATCTCCCCCTCCTCCAGCTCCAGGCTCACCCGATCGAGGGCCAGGAGGCCGCCGAAGCGGCAGCTGACCGCCTCCACCTGCAGCAGGGGCACCGGGGCGGTGGCGTCGGGGCTCCGGTTCATGGGGCCTGCGGCGCCTGACGGCTCCGGTGGCGGCCCCGGCCCAGCAGGGCGCCCAGTGCCCGCAGCCGCTCCGCTGTCACCAGCCCCTGGGGAAAGAACAGCGGTCCGAGCAGGATCACGGCGCCGAACAGGATCAGGCGCAGGTCCCCCACCGGCCGCAGCAGCTCCGGCAGGGCGGTGAGTGCCAGGCCCCCAATCACTGGCCCCAGCCAGAAGCGCGAACCGCCGAACACCACGAAGGCCAGGGTGGTGATGCTGGCGTCGAAGCTGCCGGCCCGGGCGTTCCAGGAATTGAGAAAGTGGGCGGCCAGTGCTCCGGTGACGCCGGCGAGCACGGCGCTGGCCACGAAGGCGATCAGCTTGGTGCGGGGGGTGTCGATGCCGACGCTGGCGGCTGCCAGTTCGTCGTCGCGGATGGCGGCCATCGCCCGCCCCAGCCGCAGGGCCTCCAGCCGCTGGCACAACCAGCAGGCCAGGGCCAGCAGCGCCAGGGTGAACAGCACGTACCCCTCGGCGTGCGCGAAGGGCTGGGGGATGCCGAAGATGCCCATGGCGCCGCCGGTGAAGGGCAGGTTGAGGTTGAGCACCCGCAGGATCTCCACCAGGGCGATCGTGGCAATGGCCAGGTAGATGCCCCGCAGCCGCAGCACCGGGCCGCCGATCGCCAGGGCGATCAATCCCGCCAGCATCCCGCCCAGCACCATCTCCGCCAGCAGGGCCCATAGCGGTGAGGTGGCGCCGCTGCCGACGAAGGCGGCAACGCCGGTGGAGAGCAGGGCCGCCACATAGCCCCCCACCGCATAGAACCCCGGGGTGGCCAGCGACAGCTGGCCGCAGCCCAGGGGCAGGTACACAGAGAGTGCCAGCAGGGCGCCGAGCAGCATCTGTTCGAGCAGGGCGGCGTCCATGGCCCTCACACCTTGGTGGGCAGGGGCCGGCCCAGCAGCCCCCGGGGCCGCAGCAGCAGCACCAGGAACAGGAAGCCGTAGCTCACGGCGTCCTTGTAACCCGACCAGTCGGCCGGCACGAAAGCTTCTGCCAGGCCGACGATCAGCCCGCCCAGCACCGCCCCCGGCACACTGCCCAGGCCGCCCAGCACCAGCACCGCCAGGCCCTTGAGGCCATAGCCGATGCCGAAGTAGGGGCCGGCGATGCTGACGCTCAACCCCACCAGCCCGCCGGCCACCCCGGCCAGGAAGCCGCTGAGCCCGAAGGCCAGTCGCACCATCGCCGTGCTGTCGATGCCCAGCAGCTGGGCGGTTTCGGGGTCTTCGGCCACCGCCTGCAGCCCCTTGCCGTTGCGGCTGCCCTCCAGCCAGAGGGTGAGCAGGGCCAGGAGCACCACGGCGATGCCCAGCAGCAGGGCCTGCACCGTGCGCACCCGGGCGCCCAGCAGGGAGAACGAGGCCGGCAGGCCGCCGAGGGCGCCGGTGGGGATCGCATAGCTTTCCGCCCCCACCAGCAACTGGATCAGGTTCACCAGGATCACGCCCGCCCCGAGGCTGGTGATCAGGGCCAGCAGCGGATCGGCCCGGCGGCGGCGCAGGGGCCTGAAGGCCACCCGCTCCACCAGCAGGGCCACCAGGGCCGCCCCCAGGCCCGCCAGGGGCAGGGCAGCCCAGAAAGGCAGGGCGAAGGGCAGCTGGACGCCGGCCAGCCATCCGTTGGCCCCCACCGCACCGCCGATCAGCAGGTAGGTGAAGTAGGCCCCCAGGGTGAACACGGCCCCATGGGCGAAGTTGATCACCCCCAGCACCGAGAACACCAGGGTGTAGCCCAGGGCGAACAGCCCATAGACCGCCCCCACCGACAGACCGTTCACCAGGATCTGGAGCAGGTCCACCCCGGCGCTTACTTCAGCAGGGCGAAGCGTCCGCTGCGCCCGCCCGGATCCATGCGCACCTGGGCCACGAAGAACTGGCTCTGGATCACCTCACCCTCGGGGGTGAAACGGATCTCCCCCAGGGGCGTGGCATAGGTGCCGGCCAGGATCTCCTCCATCAGCTGCTGGCGGGTCGCCGCCAGGGGGGCGCCGGCCAGGGGCTGGCGTTTGTCGAGCCGCACCAGGGCTTCGCCGATCACCTGCAGGGCCGTGTAGGCCTGGGCGGTGAGCTGGGGCGGGATGGCGCCGCCCTTGGCGGCCTGGAAGGCCTTCAGGAAGGCCGTGTTGGCGGGGGTGTCCAGTTCGGGGCTGTAGGCCTGGGCGATCAGCAGCCCGTCGCAGTACTTCTGGCAGATCGGGTAGATGTTGGGGGTGTTCATGCCGTTGCCTGCCACGATCAGGCCCCGGTAGCCCAGCTCCCGCAGCTGGCGGATCAGGTTGCCCCCGTCCACCGCCTGCAGGGACAGCACGATCAGGTCGGGATTTTCGCGCAGGGCCGCACTGATCTGATTCTGGAAGTCCTGGTCGTTGAGCTGGGAGCGCTGCACCGTGACCGGCTCGAGGCCCTTCTCCTTGAGGGCCTCCTGGAAAATGGTGGTTTCGGCGGTGCTGTAGGCGTCGTCCTGGGCATAGAACACCGCCGCCCGCTTCAGTCCCGGCTGGATCTTCAGGGCCTGGGCGATGGCCATCGGAGCGATCACCGAGCTCGGGGCGGAGACCCGGCTGATGAAGAAACCGATCTCCGGGATGCCATTGGCGGTGTTGGAGGGTGCCACCACCGGCACACCGCGGCGCTGGGCGATGGGGTCGGCGGAGAAGGCCTGCTGGGAGAGGGTGGGACCGACCAGAGCCAGCACGCCCCGGTTGATCTGCAGGGTGAAGGCCGCATTGGCCCCCGGTTCGTCGCTGCCGCTGTCCTCCAGGGCCAGCTTCAGGGGCCGGCCGTTGATGCCGCCGCTGCCGTTGCGCTGCTTGAGGGCCAGCTCCAGGCCGACCTTCTGGTCCTGGCCGTAGACGTTGGCGTTGCCGGTGAGGGCCAGCACGGCCCCCACCGGTACCCCGCCGGCCACGTCCACGGCCTGGTTGGTGTCATCGGTGCCGCAACCCGCCAGCAGCAGGGCCAGGGACAGCAGGCCCGTTCCGACCCGCTGGAGAGGTCCGACGTTCACGCCAGCGAGTGGAAGACGTCGCGGAAGGCGGCGATGGTCGCGTCGATGTCGGCATCGCTGTGGGCCAGGGAGGTGAAGCCGGCCTCGAAGGCGCTCGGTGCCAGATAGATGCCGCGCTCGAGCATGCCGCGGTGCAGCCGGCCGAAGCGGGCCGTGTCGGCGGCCTTGGCCTGCTCGAAGTTGTGCACCGGCCCTTCGCAGAGGAAGAAGCCGAACATGGCGCTGATGTTGCCGCCGCAGAAGGGGATGCCCGCCTCGGCGGCGGCGGCGCGGATGCCGTCGATGAGGCGGCGGGTGATCGTCTCCAGCCGCTCGTAGCTGCCGGGCTGTTTGAGCAGCTGCAGCGTCTTGATGCCGGCGGTCATGGCCAGGGGATTGCCGCTCAGGGTGCCCGCCTGGTACATCGGCCCGGCTGGCGCCACCATCGCCATGATGTCGGCCCGGCCGCCATAGGCCCCCACCGGCAGACCGCCACCGATCACCTTGCCCATGGTGGTGAGGTCAGGGGTGACCCCGAAGCGGGCCTGGGCGCCGCCGTAGCTGATGCGGAAGCCGGTCATGACTTCGTCGAACACCAGCAGGGCACCGTTCTCCTTGGTGAGTTCCCGCAGTCCCTCGAGGAATCCAGGTTCGGGGGTGATGAAGCCCGCGTTGCCCACCACCGGCTCCAGGATCACCCCGGCGATCTCACCGGGGTTGTTGGCGAACAGCTCCTTGACCGACTCCAGACAGTTGTAGGGAGCGGTGAGGGTGCTGGCCGTGACGGCCCGCGGCACCCCGGGGGAATCGGGCAGGCCGAGGGTGGCCACCCCGGAGCCCGCCTTGACCAGGAACATGTCGGCGTGGCCGTGGTAGCAGCCTTCGAACTTGATCACCTTCTCCCGGCCGGTGAAGGCGCGCATCAGCCGCAGCACCGCCATGCAGGCCTCGGTGCCGGAATTGACGAAGCGCACCATCTCCACCGACGGCACGGCGGCGATCACCAGCTCGGCCAGCTCGTTCTCCAGCACGCAGGGCGCCCCGAAGCTGGTGCCCTTCTCCAGGGCCTGGTGCAGGGCGGCGATCACCTCCGGGTGGCTGTGGCCGCAGATGGCGGGCCCCCAGCTGCCCACGTAATCGATGTAGCGGTTGCCGTCCACGTCCCAGGCGTAGGCGCCCTTGACCCGGTCAAAGACGATGGGTTGCCCCCCCACCGACTTGAACGCCCTCACCGGGGAACTGACGCCGCCGGGCATGAGGGTCTGGGCGGCGGCGAAGATCTCCTCGGATCGGGTGGTGAGGAGAGCAGGGGCCGAGGTGGGCGCTGAAGGGGTGGCCGAACTCAAGGCGGGATCCGCGGAAGGTGGACGCATTCGTTTCCCATCCTGACCCAGCGCAGACCGCCTGGGCCGCCCCGGCCAGAGTTCTTGGTGTGGGCCACGGACGGTGGCCTCCACCCGCCTGGGGCGGGCATGGAAATCGGAATGCAGCACATTGGCCGCAAGATAGGCCGAGTTTGCTAGGTAAATTGGTGAGCAGATGCGTTGAATCTTCCCTAGATATGGGCAGAGAAGAAATAGCACTCCGAGAGTTGCCATGGACCCTCCGGCACCATGCTTTTCTCAGTACGATTGATCCATGGACGAGCCGAAGGGCAAAAGGACGTTGGTGTGACTCACCAGCCTCCCAATGCCCTCTCCGCGGACCTGAATCCCACTTACCTTTTGAGGGAAAATTGAATACATCAACTTGGGCCAAAGTCGCCACATCGGCTGCGGTCGCCATGGTTTCATCAGGAATCCTCTTGAGTCTGGAGCCGGCCAAGGCCGCCGACATTCTCTTTGAGGGAACATTGACCGGGCAGTGCACCATCACTCCGGGCACATCAGGCGATTTTGCTGTCGTCGCCACTGATAACTACACAACCCTGAGCACGGCGAATTCTGGAGGTGCGCCGGCCTTGGTGTCCGCCAGTACCACCACTCCAGGTATTGGGGGCTTGGTAGGGCCCCGTCTCAACTTTGTGGTGCCAGTCGACTTGACGACTCGGGGCACGGGTGCCCCCGTCACGTCGTCGGCCACGGTTGCCGTCGAGGGTGCGACACCTGCCACAAGCACAAGCGCAGCAGCACCTCTGGTGCTTCCATTCGCAGTTGACGCCACGACGATCAACGCCAAGCCAGTCAACCTGTCGTTTGCCGCAGCCACTCCCTGGACCAGTGGTGCCTACAGCGCCACGGTGGTGGTGACATGTCTAGGTGAGACCTGATCGCCGCTTCGGTAGGCGAATCGTTCGTTGAAGGAGTTGTTCTGTGAAAGCCAACCTGTGCGGCAGCAGGCATGCTCGCCGCACGCCTTTTCTGGTTTTCTGCCTGGCTTTCGGCCTGTTGGTTCCCCTTCGGGTCGAGGCCTTCACCATGGGGCCTCTGGAGATGCTGAAGACGTCAGGTCACCTTGATGTCCGAAATGATTCCCAGGACTCGATTCGCGTGCTGTTGCAGGTCTACAAGGTGTCGCGACTGAACGGTCAGGTCAATCCTGCCGCTCAGCCGATGTCCCTGGAAGAAAGTCAGGCTGTGGTCCACTACCGGCCGCGCTCACTGCGGATGGCGGGGTCCTCAAGCCGCGCCATCAACTACAGGATTGTGGATCCACTTCAGCCGTTTTTCATCTGCGGTGAAACACCATCTGGAATGCTGACCTTGCGGGTGTGCTCCTACTGGCGAGGTCCAACAGCCAAACCACCCACCGGATGAGGTCAACCGCAGCGGCGCCATGAACCACTGTTTGTTTTGCTTCCACGGCTGTACCAGCCTCCTGTTTCTCTGCGGGGGGCTGGCCAGTGCCGCAGGCGTCAATTCCCAGCCTGTCGAGTACCAGGAGTTGGTTTATACCCCCCAGTGCACGCTCGTGCTCAGCCAGGGAAGCCTCGCCGTGTCCCGCGACGCCCGCACCATCTCCTCCGATGCCTCCGAATTGGGCGCCGATGGCCGGGTGACGCTGGATGTGTTCGGCAACCCCCAGCCCGGTCAACTTTCGGCCTACAGCAATCTCACAACGGCGGCCCGGGTGCAGGTGGCTTCCCCCACCCTGAGTGGGACCACGATCCCCAGCTCCAGTGAGGTGCGCATCGGCGGGTCGGCCTATGCGCCAACGGCGGAGATCAACATTCCCAACGCTGACGGCACGCTGCAGCTGACGCCTGTGCACGTGAAGTTCACCGCAGCCACTGGATTCAAGGCTGGCAGCTACCTCGCCCGGGCCACCGCCACCTGTTTCGAGCAATGAAACAGATCGCTGTGGCAGCCATGAGGTCCGTGCGTTCTCCAACCCGGCAGACTCTGGTTCTGCTGGTGTTACTCCTCACCAACCAGGCCCCGGCTCTGGCGCTGACCCTGGGGCCGATGCGCCTGGGGAGCAGCCGCGGCCTGGTCCAGATCGCCAACAGCGAACCCCGCCTGATCCGCCTGCGGTTGGGGGTTTACGGCGCCATCGGCAGTGGCTTGGCCCGATCCCCCAGCCTGGTGCCCCTGCCGCTAACTGAATCTGAGACCCTGATCCATCTGCGGCCCACCAGTTTTCGCCTCGGACCCGGGCAATCCCGTGTCGTGTCCTATCGCGTCCTGACTCTCACCCGCCCCTTTTACGTATGTGGCGTCACTCCCGCTGGATTGTTCACCTTGCGCGTCTGTTCGCTCTGGCCGGGGCAGGGACCTGCCTCCTTGTCGCCGGCGCCCCCGCCGGTGCCCAGATCTATCTGAGCCCCAGCCAGGGCAACATGCAGCGCTCCCGGGTGTCCATCGATCTGGGCGGCGGCATCCGCTGCAGCTCCGATGGTGGTTCCGTACCGAGCCTCTCCTTCTCGGCCGGTGCCTATCCCGACCAGTGGGGAGCCGCCAATGAAGTGATCCTGGCGCCCAACGCCGCCAGCAACGTGGGCAATCGCTCCTCCCTGCTGGCCATGCTGAGCATCAACGTACCGCTGGCGAAGACAAGCCAGAGTTTCGACTGCAACGCCCTGCTCAAGGACGCCCAGATCAAGGCCCGCATCGAGAACCTGCGCCAGCTGGTGGATGAGGATGTGATCAGCGAATCCCAGTACCGAAAGGCCCTGCTCAAGCTCTTCGGGCCCCTCAGCGAGGAGCTCGGCGTGCTTGAGCCCGCCCCCACCGCTGGGTCTTCCGTGGTGGTCCCTCCTGCCGCCACCGGCCCCGGTAAGGTCGGCAATAGCCCGGTGCCCGCCCAAGGCGGAGTTCCTTGATCCCCATCGCGTACCCGTGACGCACGATTGGTCCCTCATCGAACGTCGGTTGCGCCGGGTGCTTCCAGCCCGTGCGGTGGTGGCGGCGCCCCAGGAGCTGCTGGCCTACGACTGCGACGGCCTCACCCTGCACCGGGCCCAGCCCCGCCTGGTGGTGCTGCCGGAAACCACCGAGCAGGTGGCCGCCGTGCTGCGGCTCTGCCATGCCGAACGCATTCCCTTCGTGGCCCGGGGCAGCGGCACCGGCCTGTCCGGCGGCGCTCTCGCCGAAACTGAAGCGCTGGTGATCGCCACCACCCGCATGCGCTCGATCCTGGATGTCGATCTGGCCAACCGCCGCATCACCGTGCAGCCCGGGGTGATCAACGGCTGGGTCACCCGGGCGGTGGCCGGCGACGGCTTCTATTACGCCCCGGACCCCTCCAGCCAGGTGGTCTGCTCGATCGGCGGCAACGTGGCCGAGAACTCCGGTGGGGTGCACTGCCTCAAATACGGCGTGACCAGCAACCATGTGCTCGAGATGGAGGTGGTGCTGCCCGACGGCACGGTCACCACCCTCGGCAGCGGCCTGGCCGAAACCCCCGAGCTGGATCTGCGCGGGGTGTTCATCGGCAGCGAAGGCACCCTTGGCATCGCCACCGCCATCACCCTGCGGCTGCTGCGGGCGCCCCAGAGCGTCGCGGTGCTCCTGGCCGATTTCACCGCCATGGAGGCCGCTGGTGAGGCGGTGCGCCTGGTGACGGCGGCCGGCGTGCTGCCGGCGGGGATGGAGATCATGGACAACTTCACGATCAACGCCGTCGACGATCTGTTCGGCCGCGACGAGTACCCCCGCGACGCCGCCGCGGTGCTGCTGATCGAACTGGATGGGCAGGAGCGGGAGGTGACGGCGGCCGTCGAGATCGCCGGTGAGCTCTGCCGCCAGGCCGGTGCCCGCACCATCCGGCGGGCCTCCAGCGAGGCCGATCGGGCCCTGCTGTGGAAGGGCCGCAAGTCCGCCTTCGCCGCCGTCGGCCGCATCACCCCCACCTATTACGTGCAGGACGGCGTCGTGCCCCGCAGCGCCCTGCCCGCGGTGCTGGCGGCGATCGAGGAGCTCAGCCGCCGCTACGACCTGCCGGTGGCCAACGTCTTCCATGCCGGTGACGGCAACCTCCACCCCCTGATCCTTTACGGGGCCGACGAGCCCGGCGTGATCGATCGGGTGCAGGCGCTGGGTGCCGACATCCTGCGCCTCTGCATCGAGGCCGGCGGCAGCATCACCGGCGAGCATGGGGTGGGCAGCGACAAGCGCTGCTACCTCGCATGGATGTTCGCCCCCGACGACCTGGCCACCATGCGGCTGGTGCGCGAGGCCTTTGATCCTGCGGGCCTGGCCAACCCCGGCAAGATCTTCCCGACGCCGCGCAGTTGCGGCGAGTCCTCCCGGACCCAGGCGATGCAAAAGCGAATCACGCTGGAGGCCGTCCTGACCCCCTACAACGCTGAGGCGGAGCCTGAACCGATGGAATCGCTGGCCTCCCTCGACGTGTTCTGAGGGTGTCTCCAGCGGCAGGGATCCCCATGCCCTGGCCCTGCAGCGGCCGATGGCTTACACGGGCTGAGCGACCACCGTCTCCATGCCTTCCAGCAGGTGGTGGGCTTCCACGCTGGCTGCGGCAAGATTGCTGGAGGGTCTTGCGTCCGGGCCCATCGTCTCCCAGGTGCGCGAGAAAGAAGAGATCTTTCCGTAGCTGTTGTCGAGGTAGATGTGTGGGATCCCCATCATCACGCACAGCAGGTGGGCATGGAGCCGATCGGTGACCACCACCTTGCCTTGGGAGAGGAGCCGGCAACCCCGCAGGACCCGTTCTTCGGCGACCTGTGTGTAACGGCGTTGCCGCATCATGAGGAAGAGAGTCAGTGGATCCCAGCCAAGATGTGAAAGTCCAAGCGGCTTCGAAGCGGCAAGAAGTCCATTCCTGATGCGATGCGATCTTGATCCCGGTTGCTTGATCCGTTCCTGAAGTCCGCGCAGCGAATGCAGCTCTTGTTGGAGCCGCGACTCGGGTTCATCCATCCAGTCCTGAACCCGCTGGGATACGGACGGATGGGGTTTGGTTGGAGGCGCGTCGGGGCCTGCTTTTTCTTTATCGCTTCTCAGGAGATAGAGCAGCTCTGTCGACGGCTCGCAGGGTCTCGGCAGACTGCCGAGATACAGGGCCATGTCCGGGCAGAGGTGGAGGCCTGTGCCGTTCAGATGGCCGCAGCGCGCCTGGCTTTCCCGATCCCTCACCAGCAGATGCAGATCGCTGTGGGAGCGACAGACCCTGATCCATTCCTGTTCAGAACTGGCAGACTGAAACAGCACCGACTGGGGAAATTGGATGATCGTGTGCCCTGAATAGCGCCAGATGACGGCCTCTCGATAGCTTTGATTCGATTCCCAAAGATCACCGAGGTTGCCGCCTCCATGGATCAGAATCAGGCAATCGGCAGGTAGCTCCGGTAGGCAGTGCCGTTGGCGTGAAAGCGTGTCGATCCAGATGATCGGGCCTAGCCGATGCGTCCTGAGAAACGCCATTTCTCCGAGCCAGATGGCACTGTCACCCACATTGGCGTGGTCGGGAAAGTCGAAGATGGCGATGGGCCGATGGCGTGGAATCAGCGGCAGCAGGATGGTGTCAATCTGGGCCCCGAGATCCTGCATGGCTGTGGGTGACAAGTGGTGGCTCCTCAGGCGCAACCCATTGTGCGCACAGTCGGCTGCAGCTTTCCGCAGTTCTTGTGCAGCAAAGCGACGCGCTTTGATCCATCAATCCCGCTCGCCTTACAATGGAAGAGATTCGCAAGAACCCTGTCCATGCTTGGTTGGAAGGAGTTTTTGTCCAGTCCGGCCTATCTCATCAACCTGGCCAGACGCCCCGAGCGCTTGCGTGCCTCCCTTGCGGCGCTGGAGGCGGCGGGCTTCTCAGATGTGCGCCGCTGGGAGGCGGTGGATGTCATCTCCCAGGATCAGGCGGCACTGGTTGAGCACCATCACCTGGGTGAGCCGATGGATGTGGATGGATTCCTGACAAAGCAGGGGGCCCAAGGCTGTTTATTGTCCCATCTGGCGGTGATCGAGCATGCCATCAGCGCCGGCCATGAGGTCGTTCATATCTTCGAAGATGACCTTCATTTCCCTTCGTTCTGGCCGTCCCATTCCCAGGCTTTCTTTGAAGCCACTCCTCCGGACTGGATGCTGCTGTTCATGGGGTCTCAGATTGAATTCCAGCACCTGCCTCGCATGAACGCGGCACGGGTGCTGGCCAAGTGCCGCAGAATGATTCCTTCCTTCCCAACCTTTCCGCGTCCCCGTCGCTTGGCCTGCGACATCTTGCAACTGCCGGTGTTCTGCAGCCATGCCTATTCCCTCAGCAGAGCCGGCTGCCTTGCCCTTTACGACTGGCTGACCCGACAGGAGCATCGCTATGCCTATGACTTCATGCTCTATGACGGCATGAGGGGGCATCGGCGGGTGCAGCCGTTGCCATTGACCTGGTATGCCTGGAACAGCATGCGTCTGTTTCCCCAGGCGGAAGAGCGGGGCAGGACGATCAACTGGATCCGGCGAAACACCGGGATGGTGTTTCAGGCTGAGGATCACGGCTCGGACATCATCCAGTGTTGAGTTGTCTGCTTCGAGGTAGGTTCCAGTCCTGCGGATCAGTTGCTTCCCCATTCCATGCTCCAGCCCCTTCGCCTTGCTCTGGCCCTCGGCGTCCTCCTCGGAGCAGCGATCCCCGCCCAGGCCCAGTCCCCGGTCGTCAACCTGGTGGCCAAGAAGGTGATTGAGCGCTATCAGAAATCCACCTGCGACCAGCTCTGGGCCGCCCGCAGTGAGCGCCGTGGATCCCAGGAACAGCGCGTGCTCGACATGCTCAACGACGATCCCCAGATGCGCCAGACCTTCATCGACCAGGTCGCCGGCCCGGTGATGGACAAACTGTTCGTCTGCGGGTTGATCCCCTGAACGACCCGCTCAAACCCCCGCCGTGAGCCACCAGCGCCCCAGGCCCACGGCAGTGGCGGCGCCGATCACGGGCAGGGCTCCGAGGCCGCGTCCCAGCAGCGCCACCGCCGCCAGCAGCACCAGCACGGCGCCGCCATCGAGGCCGCCGGTGGGGGCCAGGGCCGGTCCGGCCAGGTAGAGCGCCAGGCTCAGGATCACCCCCACCACGGCGGCGGTGATGGCGGTGAGCGGGGCACCGATGCGCAGGTCCTCGCGGCTCGCCTCCACCAGGGGACCGCCGGCCAGGATGAACAGGAAGGAGGGAAGGAAGGTGAACCACACCACCACCAGGGCGGCCACCACGCCGGCCGACAGGGTGCCGCTGCCGTTCCAGCCCCCCATGAAGCCCACGAAGGCGACCACCATGATCAGCGGCCCCGGCGTGGTCTCCCCCAGGGCCAGTCCGTCCACCATCTGATCAGCCCCAAGCCAGCCGAAGGTCTCCACCGCCCCCTGGGCCACGTAGGGCAGCACGGCGTAGGCACCTCCGAAGCTGAGCAGGGCCACCTTGGTGAAGAACCGGGCCATGGTGGCCAGTTGGCCGTCCCAGCCGCCTGCCAGGCTCAGCAGGGCCAGGGGCAGGCCGAGGGCCATCCCGCCCCCCAGCAGGGTTAGGGCGAGGCGGCGCCAGTGGAAGCGGGCATGGGAGGGAGTCGGCGTGTCGTCGCCATGCAGGGCGGCACCGGGAGGGGTGGCTCCAGGCACTGCCTTGGCGACGGCCCGCGACGGGGCCTGGAACAGCGTCGGCTGCAGTCGGCCGCCGATCCAGCCCACCACTGCCGTGGCGACGATCAGGGCCGGGTAGGGCACCCGCCCCACGGCCAGGGCCAGGCAGGCCGCCGCCGCGATCAGCACCAGGGCAGGGTTGTGCAGCGTGCGCCGCCCCAGCCGCCAGGCGGCCTGGAGCACGATCCCGAGCACCGCCGGTTTGAGCGCCCAGAACACCGCCGCCAGCACCGGCAGCTGGCCCCAGAGGGCATAGATCGCCGAGAGGCTCAGCAGCACCACCACCGAGGGCAGCAGGAACAGGCCGCCGGCGATCAGGGCGCCGCCCAGGCCGTGCATCAGCCAGCCCAGGTACGTGGCCAGCTGGGTGGCTTCCGGCCCCGGCAGCAGCATGCAGTAGTTTAGCGCGTGCAGGAAACGCCGCTCCGACAGCCAGCGCCGGCGCTCCACCAGTTCGGCGTGCAATAGCCCGATCTGCCCGGCCGGCCCGCCGAAGCTGACCAGCCCCAGCCGCAGCCAGAAGCGGGCGGCCGCGGCGAGGCTGTAGGGATCCTTCAGCACCGACCGGCACCACGAAGGGTCACAACTTAGTCAGGGGGATGTCCCAGGGCGTGGCTGAGCGGATGTGTTCTCACTTACATCTCGCCCTTCGATGGGGCCGCAGGATGAAGAGAAAGAATTGGCGATGGCAGCAAGCGATCGTCCCCCATCAAGCGCCGGCGAAAAGCCCGGAGAAAGAGTTGGCGGATGGAAATTTCAGAAGACGCCGGCGGGGCTCGTCCTCGGGGGTTCTTTCTTCAGTCCGTGGTCGAACTGGCGTGCCTGGATGGTGATGCTGGCCGGTGTTCTTGTCGGCCAGGTGATCGGTTTCTCCCCCCAGTTGTTCGTTGTGATTGCGGCGCTTTGTCTGGTTTGTGGCTGGCTCTTCGATCGATGATCCAGCCCCTCTTTCGCTGACATTTGGCCCGACCTTGGTGCAGGAGAAGGATCTGATCGACCCGGGCTACTGCCATGGCTTCCAGCTGGCCTAAGGGGTGGGGGCGATGGGCGCTCCCGGGGGCTGGCGGTGCACCACCTCTCCGTCCACCAGCAGCACGGCCTCCCCCGCCTGCAACGGCAGCCATTCCTCGTCCGTGGTCAGCGGTTCGGTGCTGACGATCGTCACGACGTCGTCGACGCCTGCCAGCTCGGAGAAGTCGACGCTGAGGTCGTCATCGGCCAGGGTGGCCCGCCCGAAGGGCGACCGGCGTGTGATCCGGTGCAGGCGGCTGCTGGCGTGGGCGAACAGCCAGCTGCCGTTGCTGATCAGGCAGTTGAAGGTGCCCTGATGCTCCAGCCGTCGCGCGGTTTCGACCAGGATGGCGAAGGTGGCGCCCAGATCCTCCGGATCGGCATCAGCGGCGTTCAGCTGCTCCAGGATCCAGCAGAAGGCCACTTCGCTGTCGGTGGATCCCTCCGGCCGAAACAGGTGGGTGCCCGGCAAGGGCCCCAGCAGGTTGCCGTTGTGGGCGAAGACCCATTCGCGCCCGCGCCAGCGGCGATGGAAGGGGTGGCAGTTCTCCAGGGCGACCACCCCCTGGGTGGCCTTGCGGATGTGGGCGATCGAGCAACGGGATCGCAGATCCAGGCTGGCCACCTGGGCGGCGATGGGCGAGAAGGCGGCCGGGGCGTCCTCCCGGTACAGATGCACCCCGCAGCCATCGGGGTCGAAGCTGGCCACCCCCCAGCCGTCCCCGTGGCAGCCGGTGGCGCCCCCCCGGCGGGTGAGGCCATGGAAGGAGAAGCGCATGTCGGTGGGGGTGTTGGCGCTGAGGGCCAGCAGTTCACACATCACCCAAGGTCCACCGACGCTCCCATCTTCCCCGCCGGGGTCAGCGGGAGCTGCTGAACAGCTGATCCCAGACCCCGTTCCTGATGAAGAAGGTGTCGTTGATCTGCTTCCAGCCGCCGAAGTCGCCGGCCGTGAACAGCTGCTTCACCGGAGCGAAACGGCCCTTCACCCGGCTCCAGACCCCCGGGCTGACCGGACGGAAGCCCTCCTCGGCGAAGATCTCCTGGGCCGTCTCACTCTGGAGGTAGGTGGCCAGGGCTTCGGCGGCCTTGCGGGTGCCCTTGCGGTCCACGTTGCGGTCGACGACGGTCACCGGGCCCTCGATGCGGATGTTGACCTCGGGCACGATGAAGGGTGTCTTGAGGTCGCCGCTGCGCTTGGCCAGGATCGCCTCGTTCTCGTAGTTGAGCAGCACGTCACCCTGGCCGCGCTTGAGAAACACGTCACTGGCCTCGCGGGCATCCTTGGGCAGATTGTCCACGTTGCGGTAGACCGAACTGACGTAGGCCTTGGCCTGGGCTTCGTTCCCGCCGGTCTGGCTGATCGAGCCCCAAAGCCCCAGGAAGTTCCAGCGGGCGCCACCGGAGGTCTTGGGATTGGCCGTCACCACGGTGACGCCCGGCTTGGCCAGGTCGGCCCAGGTCCGGACCCCTTTGGGGTTGCCGTCGCGGGTCACGAAGGCCACCACCGAGTGGGTGATGATCGCGTCGCCGGGCAGGTCCTTCTCCCACCCCGGTTGTACCAGCCCCGCTTCCTGGAGTTTGAGCACGTCTCCGGCCAGGGCGAGGGTGGCCACGTCGGCATCCAGGCCGTCGATGATCGCCCGGGTCTGGGAGCCGGAGCCGCCGTAGCTGGTCTTCACGGAAATCGCCTGGCCGGTTCTGGCCTTCCAGTCGGCTTCGAACTTGGGCAGGATCCGGTCGTAGGCCCCCTTGGTCACGGCGTAGCTCACCAGCAGCAGTTCCTGGGGAGCGCCCCCTGCATCGGCAGCGGCGCCGCTGCTGCCGCCTCCCTCGGGCCGGGGGCGGCAGCCGGTGAGGGCCAGGCCCCCCAGCAGGAGGCCGGTGATGGCGAGGGGGGCGGCGGAACGGGCGAAGCGGGAAACCACGGTTTTCTGATCGACAATCCGGCAGAGCATACACCGGTATCCCGATCGGCTATCCAGCATCCCCTGCGCCCCCTGGTCCGCCTCCCCCGGCCTGTTCCGCCCCGCTCAGGGGGCTGCTCCTGGATCAGCGGGACTTGGAGAAGATCGAATCCCAGAGCCCTCCCTTGCCGAAGAAGCGCTTGTTGATGGTGTCCCAGCCGCCGAAGTCCCTGGCGGTGAACAGCTTCGAGACCGGAGCGAATCGGGATCTCGTTTCGGCCTTGACCTTGGCGTTGACGGGTCGGAAGCCCTCCTCGGCAAAGGCCCGCTGGGCCGGTTCGCTGTAAAGGTATTTGGCGAAGGCTTCGGCCACCCGGCGGGTTCCCTTGCGGTCCACGTTCTTGTCGACCACGGCGATCGGCCCCTCGATCAGGATGTTGGTGGTGGGCACGATGTAGGGGGTTTTCCAGGTGCCGCTCTTCCTGGCGAGGATCGCCTCGTTCTCGTAGTTGAGCAGCACATCACCCTGGTTGCGTTTTACGAAAACGTCGGTCGCCTCACGGGCATCCTTCGGCAGGGTGTCCACATTGCGATACACGTTCGTCACGAAGGCGCGGGCCTTGGCCTCATTGCCGCCGGTCTCCGTCACCGAGCCCCAGAGGCCCAGGACGTTCCAGCGGGCGCCGCCGGAGGTCTTGGGATTGGCGGTGATCACCTCCACATTCTTGTTGTCGAGATCGTTCCAGCTGCGGATCTTCTTCGGGTTGCCGGGTCGCACGAAGAAGGCGACCACCGAGTTGGTGATGATGCTGTTGTTGGGGTTCTCTTTCTCCCAGCCCGGACGGATCAGGCCCGCCTCCTGGAGCTTGAGAGTGTCGGCCGCCAGGGCCAGGCCCACCACATCGGCCGCCAGGCCGTCGATCACCGCCCGGGTCTGGGAACCGGAGCCGCCGTAGCTGGTGCGGATGACGACGCTCTGGCCGGTCCGCTTCTTCCAGTCGGCCGTGAACCGGGGAATGATCCTGTCGTAAGCCGCCTTGGTGACGGCGTAGGACACCAGCAGCAGTTCCTGGTTTTTCGCCGGTTGCTGGGCCTGGACGTTCAGGGGCAGCAGGGTGCCGGAACCCCCCAGGGCGACGGCGACGGCCAGGGGGGCGGCCACCAGGCCGGGATGCCACGGGCGGCGACCGGCTGGCGGGACCGGCGAGGAGACGGAATGAAGCACGGTTATCCGATGGGTGAACTGGCGAAAGCTATCCGTCGGGCCGGCGCGGCGATGTAGGGCGGGCTACACGACCCAGGCGCCTGGCCGGCGGCTGGCCCGGGGGTGGTGGCTGGTGGCTGCCACAATCCCCGTAAACCGACCGGGGAATCCCTTGGCCTTCAGCGCGAAAACCGGCTACGGCCTCGTCTCGCTCATCGAGCTGGCCGCCATCCATTCCCGCGGCGGGGTGCTGCAGGTGGCGGAGATCGCCCAGCGCCAGGGCATCCCCGACCGCTATCTGGAGCAGATGCTCGCCAGCTTGAGGCGGGGCCAGATCCTGCGCAGCATCCGCGGTCCGAAGGGGGGCTACCAACTGGCCCGGCCGCCGGCGGAGATTCGTGTCGACGCCATCGTCAGCTGCCTGGAGGGGGATGTGCCCCCCCGTTCCGCTGGCGAGGGGGCCACGCCCGAATTCGAAGTGCTGGGCCGGCTGGAGCAGCGACTGGAGGAGGCCCGTCTGGGGATTCTTTCGGGCACCACCCTGCAGGACCTGCTGGACCAGCGGGATCACCTGGCCCAGGCCCAGGCGATGTACTTCATCTGAGCGGCCCGAGGCGGACCGTTAAATAGACCACATCACCGATGGGGAATGTGAGGTATGGTGCTGGGGTCCCCGCAGGCTCCCCATGTGCTGTTGTCGGCGAATGCCTGTCGCCAGCCGATGGCTGGCCGTCCGCTCTGCCCTGAACCCCCCTGCCCCTTCGCTTTCCGCCTGCGGCCATGACCACCTCACGCCCACCCCAGGCCCTCCGCCTCACGCTCCTGCCCCATGACGTCCTGCCCGATGGGCTGCACTGGAAGATCCAGGACGGCTACATCCGGACCGCCTCCCACGACGAGGAAGGGGAGTCCTTCACCCTCGGCCTCTGGGGCACGGGTGACTGGGTGACCAACGCCTATTCCACCCTGAGTCCGGTGGAGATCCAGTGCCTCTCCACGGTGGTGGTGGAGCAGGGCCATCCCAGTGAGGCCGAGATCCTGGCCTTCCTGCATCACCAGATCCGCAACACCGAGGAACTGTTCGAAATCAACCGGGTCCGCGGCGCCGACTCACGGCTGCTGCGGCTGCTGCGCTGGATCGGCCTCCGCTTCGGGCAGGTGAGCAGCCGCGGCTACCGCCTCTCTCTTCGGGACATGAACCTCACCCATCAGGCCCTGGGGGAGATCTGCGGCCTCACCCGGGTGACGGTCACCAAGACCCTCAACCATTTCAAGCGCCTCGGCCTGCTGCATCAGGTGAGCGACACCGACCTGATGGTCAGCATCCCCTGAGCGCGCCGACGCGTTTCAGCCCCACAGTTTTCAACAACCATCCTTTTCATCAACACCCACCGCCATGGCCGCCCAGTACTTCCGCTCCAGGCTCAATGAGCCCCAGCCCCAGCGCTTCACCCTCGTCTTCCGCAACGGTGAGCTGCTGCGCCACCAGGATCCCCTGGCCGTGGCCCAGTACCTCGCCGATGCCCGCCTGGCGGAGGTTCATTCCGAACCTCCGCGGCGCCGCGCCGCTGCCGCCCAGATCGACTGATCAGATCGAATAGTCCGGCTGAAAAGCGTGGGCCTGGCGGCTGATCACATGCAGTCGGTCGCCGGGCTTCAGATGGGCGACGTCCACCTCTTCCCGGGGGAACTGGGCCACCACCACCTCTTCCGTATCGAGCACCAGTTCCGCCTGCAGGTCGCGGCCCATGTGGGTGAGGCGCCGCAGGCGGGCCGGCACGGTGCCCGGCTGGGGGGTGGCATGCACCTGCACGTGGTGGGGGCGCACGAAGATCCGGCCGTCCGCCGGCAGCGGCGGGACCGCATCGCGCCGCACGGGCAGGGAGCCGCTGGGCAGCTCGTTGACGGCGCCCACGAAGCTCATCACGAACGGGGAGGCGGGATGGTCGTAGATCTCCGCCGGGGAACCGATCTGCTCCACCCGGCCTTCGTTCATGACCACGATCCGGTCGGCCACCTCCATGGCCTCCTCCTGGTCGTGGGTGACGATCACGGTGGTGACGTGCATCTCGTCGTGGAGGTTGCGCAGCCAGGCGCGCAGTTCCTTGCGCACCTTGGCATCGAGGGCGCTGAAGGGTTCGTCGAGCAGCAGCACCCGGGGCTGCACCGC
>JAHHGT010000009.1 GCA_019359745.1 Aphanothece saxicola GSE-SYN-MK-01-06B | reverse complement strand
AGCCGCTGCTGACACCGACGCTGGCGCCGACCCGGGCGCCCCAGCCCACTCCCGCACCGACGCGAGCTCCCCTGCAACAGCCGCTGCTGACACCGACGCTGGCGCCGACCCGGGCCCCCCAGCCCACTCCCGCACCGACGCGAGCTCCCCTGCAACAGCCGCTGCTGACACCGACGCTGGCACCGACCCGGGCCCCCCAGCCCACACCCGCACCGACGCCGATACAAGGACCTGTACTCAGACCCCTCAGCATCGAAGAAGGAGTACCGCCCTATGGGATGGGAACTGTTCAAAAACCCGATTCCTTCAGTTATCAGATCCCGAGGGGCTTGATCGAGGAGCGACTTCCCGGTGCCATCCCAGAGAAAAGCCGCGCTCGCCTGTTGGACGGACGTGCCCTGCCACCTGGAGTGGAATTCGACGCCTTCAGCCAGACATTCGAAATCAAGAGCTACGGCAAGATCTCGCTCCCGTTCGACGTGCTGCTCATCGTTCCGACCCGCAGCGGCACAACTGGCTCGTTCAGCCTCACGATCGGCAAACCCTGAAGCAGCTGAGCCATGCCGAGAACTGCTCCAGGCCTCAGCCTGATCATCGGCAGCCGCAACGAGGGTGAGTATCTGCGGCGAACTGTTGAGGGTGCCTTCGCGCTCACGCCCCCCGAGGGGGGCCTTGAGTGCTCCCTCTACGACGACGCCTCAAGCGATGGCAGTACGGGATTCTGCGACGAACCTCACTGGCGTCAACATCGCGACCAGGGAACCCTCAGGCTGCAGCGTGGGGCCGCCCGGATTGGCGTTTCCCGGGGCCGTCGCCAGGGCACCGTCGGCTGCCGTTCCGAGGTCCTGGTGTTCCTCGATGCCCACCTGGACTTTCCCCAGAGCGATCTCTGGGTGAAGGTTCAGGAGCATTTCCGCAACCCCGCCTGCGATCTGCTGGGGATCGACTGTTATGACAGCCGTAATGATGCCTCCACCGCCGGCTCGATCTACAGCAGCAAGCGGCTCTGCCATCTGAACCCTGCCTGGGTGAGACTGCAATCCGAAGCCTTGGTGGATGTAGCGGTGCCCTTTGTGAATGGCGGCTTCTTCGCTATCCGCCGGCATGTCTACGAACGACTGGAAGGTTTTCCGGATTTCCTGGAGGAGTGGGGCCATGAAGATCGTTTCCTCTCGATGCTGGCTGGGCTCTGTGGCTACCACTGCCGGGTCGATCAGAGCCTGCGCGTCGGCCATCTCTACAAGGATGCGTTCGATGAACGGGAGGGACTGACCCTGCCCGAACCCATCGTGGATCCCATGCCGATCGATGGGGTTGAGCTACCGGAGTTCGTTTTCCGCCATGCCGATGCGGCAAGCCAGGGCGTGTCGACCATGTTGATGAACAGTCTGCGGTGTGGCGCTGTGCTTTACAGCGCCGAAGTGGCTGAGCAGATGCATGAACAATTGCGCTTCGATTTCGGTGCCCAGATGGTGGAGGCGGCCTTGCTGCTGCTCCTGCAGGAGAAGCACCAGTTGGAAGCCCTGATGCATCGCGTCGGCCTCGGAGCCGAGCAGCGGGACAGGCAGATGGTGGACTTCTTTCAGCGTTTCAGGCCCGTGCTGCCCATGCTCGATGAGGCGGAGCTCCATGCCACGGCCCCACTGCAGGATGCCCAGCAGGCCCTCAAGCGCGTGCGCCAGTTGCCGCTGGCGCTGGCGTCACTCCATCCTCCGGACGCTGACCACTACCGCACCGCCCGCCTCTACCGGGAGGCCCTCTTTTGCTTCCAGCTGCAGCGGCATGAGGAGGCGACGCGGCTGCTGGCCGAGATGCTGACGATCGATCCGGACTACCTGCCGGCGATCTGCCTGCTTTGTGTGAATCTTCGGGCCGTGGAGCGACGGGAAGGCGAGCGTTTCTGGCTGCAGCGCGGTGCCGAGATCATCGAGCGCCACCGCGGCCAGGCCGGACCGGGGCCGATCGGAGCGTTTCACCCCGCCAGCCTCAATCCCTACCTGCGCCATCTCTACTGGCCGGAGGCGGATCGGATGATCTGGGCGGCCCTGGCGGATCTCGAGGAGCGGGCCGGACAGCCATCGGCAGCGGTGGGATGGCTGCTCAAACTGCTCGATCAGTCGCCGGAGGACCGTGGTGTGAAGGAGCAGCTGTTGCGCTTGATTCAACCAACCAGTTGATCGCACAGTTCATGCCCCGAGTCCCACCGCCTGCGCATCGGGCGCATCGGGGTGGGCATTGGATAGGGTCTGGGATACTCCTCAATGGCTCCCCTCAGGCTCGATCGACGGGCCCCTTGATCGCATCACCCGCCGCATCCCACGATCCCGACGAGGATGAACCGACGGAAGTTCCTGACGAAATCCGTTGATTCTTGATGCTGCCTGCTCGCATCCTTCAGCACTCAGTTCATGGGCTTGGCCGGCCCCATCCCTGGCCCGAAACCGGATCCCCAGATTCCAAGTTTCTTCGATTTTGCCTTCATCTCCGCTTCGCCGTAGGCAGCACGATCACACGGGCTCAGGGTCTGACGATCCATCCAGGCCAGGCCGTCCTGCACCAGTCTCAGGTTGACCGATACGGTTGAGTCCACCGGAAGGATCTCCGCCAGCTCGACGCCGTCGGCGGTCTTGCCGCGCGTGGAGAGCGTCACCCAGGCCCCGGTTGGGAGCAAGCGCTCCAAGGCAGCTCTCGCGGCCGGACCCTCTGGGCCCTGACGAAGCGGCGGAGAGTGGATGCAGGCCAGCCACACCGTGAACGGCTCGCCGTACGGGGTGACGACGATCGTGTGGCCATCCACCACCCTGACGATGCGGACGTCGTCAGGCTGTGGTGGGGGAATGGCCTGCACCGGCGCCGCCGACATCGCAAGGGCCAGGACGGTGAGGCCGGCGATGCCGCGACGCCTCGCGGCATCGATCACGGTAGGCAAGGGTCTCAGCCCCCCACCACAAGGGCGTCGACGATCTCGTAGCGATCGCCGCTCTGCCCCAGCGTCAGCACCGACACATCACCGCGCCGCGTCAAGGCGAGCGTCTCAGGCTGATCGGAAGCGACGGCCTTGCCCTTCACGAACAGGAACTGAAGCTTCTGGCCCCCGGGAAGCGCCACCACCACCGTGGCGCTGCTGTTGGCCCGGCGGATCACGGAGGCCTTGCATCTGCTGGCCTTGGCACCGCTCCCCGTCACACAGGGCACCTCTGCGGAGGCGTGAAACGGAGTGCCGGGGATCAGGGCATCACGGGAGGCGGGCACGGCGGCGAGCGCGGCACCGGCAATGCCGACCTTGAGGCGTAGGTGCTGGTTTCGTTGCGGCGGGCCGCCGGGCGCATCAGGTAGACCCGCGCAGTGACATCACCATCGCTGGGCAGGAGCCCCTTGAAGCGGTTGCCGGACACGCTGCCGATGAACAGGGCCGTGTCGGTCGCGGCCGCCATCACGTTGAAGAAGTTCTGGGAATTCGAACCCTTGAGGTCCACCGTCAGGGTCTGGCCGGCACCCGCCCGCAGCTTGTAGTCGACGGTCTGGTCGCCCTTGATCTGGCCCTTGAGCAGAGCGGACTCGGCTCCGGCCGGGAAGCTCACCCGACGGCTCTCGATGCCGCTCTGGGCCAGAGCGTCCCCCGCCGGCAGGCCGAAGGCCAGAAGGCCTGCCGTGAACAGCGCGAGTGGGGCACGCATCGAAGCATGGAGGCGGGTCCCCGAAACCTACCCCGCTTCCCCACCGGCCATGCAGGACACTGGCGATGGCCCGATGTTGCGCCGAGGAGTCGGATGAAACGCCTCGTCTGGGGTCTGGCCCTGGCCCCCGGCCTTGCCCTGGTTCTGGCGGTGGCGACGGCTGGCCAGGCGGCGCCCCCGGCCCCGGTGCTGCGGGTGGGGATGGTGGCGGGCTCGCCGCCCTGCAGTTACCGGGAAGCGGGGGTCTGGCGGGGGCTGGCGGTGGATCTGTGGAACCGGGTGGCCACGCTCGAGCAGTTGCCCTACGTGGTCTCCGAGTGGCCGTCGGTGCGGCAGATGCTGGAGGCCAGCCGCGAAGGGCGGCTGGATGTGGCGGTGGGCTGCATCAACGTGTCGCCCGACCGCCTGCAGCGCTACCGCTTCAGCCTCCCCTTCCAGGAGGACGGCCTGGCGGTGATGGTGGTGAAGAGCCGGCTGGATCTGGGGCGCTCGTTGCTGGGCGCCCTGCTGACGCCGACGCTGCTGCAGCTGCTGGGCGGCTACCTGCTGGCGATCGCCCTGCTCACCTGGCTCACCCTGACACTGGAGGCCCGCCACAACCCAAGCCTGGACAGCGACCATCGTCCCCGGCGCCACGTCAGCAAGGTGTTCCAGGTGTTGGCCACCGGGCCGGGCAGCAACACGATCGTGGCCACCACCCGCGGCAACGGGATCGTGATCCTGGCCTATCTGGTGCGGATCGTCTCGGCCTCGCTGCTGGTGGGCTACCTCACCGTGAACGTGGCCGGGGAGATCCAGGGCAAGGCCACCGGCGCGATCCGATCCCCGGCCGACCTGCGCGGCCTGCGGGTGGGGGTGCGCGTTGGCACCGTGAGCGAGGCCCTGCTCAAGGAACTCAACGCCACCAGCAGCGGCGCGAAGGTCACGATCGTGCCGGTGGCCAGCATCGGGGCCGGGGGCGAGCAGCTGGCCGCCCGCCGGATCGATGCCCTGGTGGGCGACAACCTGCAGCTCAGCCACCTGCTGCTGCAGGAGGAAGCCAAGGGCTTCGTGCCCAGCCTGGCCCTGGAGGGCATCCGGCCCGAATCCCAGGCCTTCGCCTTGTCGCCGGCGTTGCCGGAGGCCACCACCGACCGCATCGACCAGGCGATCAGCGCCCTCAAGCGCAGCGGTGTGGTCAGTGAGCTGCGCCAGCAGGCCACGACCCCGGTGGCCCCCCGGACCCGTTGAAGCCAGCGGCGGCCCACCAGCGCTCCACCACCTTCGGGCTGCCATACCAGCTGGGGCCGAAGGCGCCGCCATGGGCCACCCCCGGCAACACCAGAGGGGTGGAACCCGCCAGCAGGGCCGAGGCCACCGGCACCAGGCCGTCGCCCCGGTCGTTGGCATCGCCGGTGCTGTTGCGGTAGGCGGTGGGGGCCAGACGCCGGGCCATGGGGGACGCCACCTGCAGGTCCAGATCGCCGGCCACCGACACATACCGCACCTGATCGGCGAAGGGAGAGCCCGGCAGCCGATCCGCCACCATCTGGCGCAACACCGTGGCCTTGAGGGCGGTGTGGGGGCTGCCCAGCATCACCAGGGTGTCGGCCAGGGCCTTGCCGTCGTAGCGGCGGCCCTGGAACGGGGCGTCATCGAGGAACAGCCGCAGCATGATGCCGCCGGAGCTGTGGCCGATCAGCGTCACCTTGCCGGTGGGGGACTGGCGGGCCAGCTCGCAGGCGCTGGCCTGCACCCGATCGAGAATCCGCGCCCAGGCGAAGGCGAAGACGGTGAGCAACCACTCGGGCTTGCCCACCGGCACCAGCCGAACCGGCTGGCCGCTGCGCTGCTCCAGCCGCGCCACCATCGGTGCATAGGCCTCCGGGCTGATCAGGAAGCCCCCGAGAATCACGATCGGCTGGCGGGTCATGGGCGCGGGCTGGCGGCGCTGTGCAGCTGAATACAAGCAAGGAAGTGATCCCGCACCCGGATCGCTTCAGGGATGGCGTCCGCGGGGACCGGCACGATCAGGTTGTTGCAGGAGGGTGGGCCGCTGTCGCCCTGGATGCCGGCATAGAGGTAGAGGCAGCAGGGCTGATCGCCCCCCAGGCTGGCCTTGGTCACCGTCCAGTCGCCGCCCCAGTGGCGCACGCGGCCATCCACCACGGCCGTGCGGTTGAACAACTCCACCTGATCGCCGATCAGCAGGGCAGCGGGACTGACGATCACCCGCAGGCCCTTGGCGGCGATCCTGGCGGGAACGGCAATCTGATTGCTGCTGAAGGTGCGATTGAGGGCAACAAACTGCTGCCAGAGGCCGGGGTCGATGTGCCAGCGCCCGATGACCTCCCGGCCCTGCAGCAGGGCCCGTTCCGCCGCGCAGGCGGCCCTGGCCCACAGAAAGGTCATCCCGCCGATGAGGAGGCCAAGCCAGCCCGCCCCACCCAGCGCCAGTTGGAGGACCGGAGAACGGGGCTGATCCGGCAGCACGAAGGCAGCGATCACACAGCCGAGCCCCAGCACCACGGCCGTGGCTGCGCGCAGGATCTGACGGCGGGGGTGGCGCACGGGAGGGCCCTAGCCGCGGCGGGCGGCCTCGATGGAGGCGATGTCGATCTTGGTCATCTGCATCATGGCCTCGAAGGCACGCTGGGCCGCAGCCCGGTCGGGATCAGCGATGGCAGCGGTGAGGGCGCGCGGTGTGATCTGCCACGACACACCCCATCGGTCCTTGCACCATCCACAGGCACTTTCTTCACCGCCATGGCCAACAATCGCGTTCCAGAGACGATCGGTTTCGGCCTGGTTGTCGGTGGCGATCTGGAACGAAAACGCTTCACTGTGCTTGAACTCCGGCCCGCCATTCAGTCCCAGGCAGGGAAGACCGGCGACGGTGAACAGGACCGTCAGGACATCACCCTGCTGACCGGACGGATAATCAGCCGGCGCACGAAAGATCTCTCCCACCGCACTGTCCGGGAAGGTTTCGGCGTAGAACGTGGCCGCCTCCAGAGCGGTGCCGTCGTACCAGAGACAGATCGTGTTCCGGGGCACCATCCGCACTCTCCATGCATCTGCCTGGCGATCCTAGGCGGCGGTTCAGGTGTTACATCCGCCGGGCTGGATAAAGCCAGCCCCTGAAGAGCGTCGTCATGCGGGGCATGGCGACATAGGTCATGACGGCAACCATGACCACCGTCACCACCAACGTCCGCAGCAAGGCCGGAAGAGGGCCAATCAGCGGCACCAGAATGCCATTGATCAGATTGATCAGCACATAGATCGTGATCCCCGAAACCACCATCATCTTGTAGCGAGGTGGGGCAGGCAGGCCGGGTTGATGGGGCAGGGTGAACCAGGTTTCCAGACCGGTGAGCATCGCGTACTGGCCAGGGCCCTCCGTGAACTGAAGGGCGCGGTTCAACAAGCGTTGGCGAATCGGAGACGCTTCCCATTGCTTGAGCCTGCTGATGCGATCGAACTTGAACACAATCCGGTATTCCGGATGGGCAGGATCGGAGGGGCGAAACACGTTGACGCCCAGGTGCCCCTCACAGGCCATGGCCGCTTCAATCAGCTCCGCGAGAACCGCTTCGAAGGCCGCCTCACATCCGGGTTTGATCCGTTGCAACACATCCACCGTCGTGGGCGGATCAGAATCCAGGCGTTCATGAGCGCTCATCGCTGAAGGAATTGCTGACCGGCGATGCCGATCTCCAGGCGCACAACCTTGGCAGGTTCCAGACCCGACGGCAGCGGGAATGACAGGCCTCCATTGGTGACGACGTAAAGACTGGTGCGATCGCCCGCTCCGGTTCCAAAGGCCAGCGCGGTGCACCCGGCCATCCCTTGCTCGGCCTCGGCGATGGTGGTGATCCGGCAATCGGGGGTGATCTTGATCACACTGTTGTAGATGTGGGTGGTGCCATAGAGACTCCCCTCCTGGTCAAAGGCAAAGTCATCGAGATTGACGGGTTCGCAAAAGATCTCGGGTTCACCAGGTTGGTCATTGGGCTGAATCGGTATCCTGATCAGCTGCATTCTTTCGGTGTTGGATGCGTAGAGCGTCTGCCCATAGATCTTGAGTCCATTGACCGCTGGAAACTCTCTGTCCTCGGAACTGCGCGCCAGCAGAGGATGCTCCAGCCATAAGCTGACCGACTGATCCGCCAGGCTCAATTGCCAGATGGCACCGCGATAGGAGTCGGCAATCAGATAGGTGGATGGCGAGAGGGGTGTCAATCCATTCAGGAAGATGGCGTCAGGCAACGTCGCCAGTACCGCCACCACGCCCTGGGGGGAAATCGAATAGACGGTCGGCAGGCCGTCAGCGTCCCAGGCTGTCAGCAACAAATCTCCGGCAGAGGTGAGGGCCAGCCCCGTGGCTTTTCCCGCGATGGCCGCATGAACCACAGGCACCCCATCAGCACCGATCCGAAGCACCTTGCCATCCAGATGGCTGCTGACGAACAACGTGCCATCGGAAGCCACCGCAATGCTTTCCAGGAACGTGCCGGGTGGGAACTCCGCAATCGGATGCGATGGAGCGATCGCCACAGGTACATCGGCGAAAATCAGTGGCAGTCCAGCTGGCGTAGGCATGCAAGATCCTCTGACCTGGAGTCAACGGTACGGGGTCAACGTCAATCTAGCCATCAACCCTGGATGGGTCTTGCATGATCTTTTGTTTCATTGCACATTCGTTTGATCACTACGGAAGCATGGATTGCAGACTCCATGAACACTTGATCTATTGAACGGACATTCGATAGGCCTTTGGAGTCGTCCCGAGGTGCTTGCGAAACATGCGTGTCAGATGGCTCTGACTGGAAAACCCACATTGAATGGCAATATCGGCGATGGTGACAACGGCCCCGCAGCAGGGAATCGGGGTGGAACTGCTGCATAGTTCCTCAGCAAATGAACAGCCAGACAGTTCACGAGTGATTCCACGTACTGGTGATCGCGTCCCCCATTCATCTCCAACTCCGAGCGAAGGGCAAACCCAAGCTGCTGAACCAATGCATCAACCCGGGGGAAGCTCGGCACCAAGTCCACCTGATCGGGTGCAATCGCCTCATAGGCCACCTGGCCGAGAACATCGGGCTTGAGGGTGAGGATCAAAAACTCCGAGCTCTGATCCCATTGAACCTGATGCGTCACACCGGCAGGGACCACGACCACCTGCTCGGCAACAACCTGCTTCACCTGCACGCGTCCATTCAACCGCCGTTTGACCCGCAGATCTTCCGAAATTCGGGTATGGATGGCAATTTTGTGATCGGGATAGCAATACTCGGGGGTTTCGAAAGGAGGGCAGCGAAACTGCTCCAGCGTGATCCCCTTCCAGCCAGCCCCAGCACTGGAAAGCAGGGGCACACTCGGCAGAATGGTCGCCAGGTTGTCGGTTCTGATGGTGCGTGAATCAGCCATATCCAGACCTGAGCCGACTGCCAATGCCACGGCAGCGAGTCTATGGACGGGTCCCATCTGTCACTGTGTCTGATCTCACCCGAGCACGGCGGAGGCTTGCCTTTGCAGAAGGACTTGCAGGCCGAGGGGAGTCCACCGGCTAACGGTTGTCGATGGCGCCCACGATGGCCTCCTCCACGCTGATGGCCGGCAGGAACAGCCAGTACTCCCAGCCGTCGCCGGGGGGACGGTCGCGGCGGGTGATGAAGTCCTGCCGTGGGGCGCCCTTCCCTTCGGCGCCGCCGTACCGCTCCACGGCATGAAAAATGGACACCCGGGCAACGCCGTAGCCCAGCACATAGGCGCCCAGGAGGCCAGCCAGGAGGGGACGGAGATGCCTGGCCAACCGGCCCAGACCCCTATGCAGATCTGGGGCCATCCAACACCGGCGCCCATGGCTTCGGGCGGACGACCTTCCGGGCGGCTGCGGGGGTCTCAACGAGGCGGCGAAGGAAGCTGTACAGCGTGTACAGAACACCAGCGAGCCGCTGCCTACCCAACAGACACCGCCAAGCCTCGATGGACCCGCGCACACCATCAACGGGAACGGCCCCCGGCAGGCTCCAGCACGGTGAACGGCTGGCCCTGCACCCCCGCGTAGACCACCACGATCTCGGCGGCTTCGCTGCCGTTGTTGGTGCCGAAGTGGGGTTGGTTCACCATCTCGATCAGCCCTTCACCAGCCTTGAGCTGCAACCTGGCACCGGCCGCACCGGTGACCAGCAACTGGCCGCGGATCAGCATGCCGGCGTTGATCACAGGGTGGTGGTGCATGGGCAGCGTCACCCCCGGCGGGATGGTGATGTGCAGCACGGTGACCTCCGGCTGGCCGCTGGGGTAGGCAGGCAGGCGGGTGCCGTTCCACGACTGGGTGGATTGCACCAGCGTCCGCACCGTGACGCTGGCCGGCTCCCCATCGGCCATGGCTGGCGGCACGGCCAGCAGCAGGCCGCCGGTGAGCAGCAGCGGCGCCAAGGCGCGCCGCCGGCGGCGAACGGACGCCTTGAACCGATCGATCCCCATAGCCTGCCCCTCAGCTCCCGCCGGTCCCCGTGGATTTCACCGCCGATCTGCCCGTCGTGCAAATCCGGCGGGCCGTGATGCGCCGGGCCCTGATCGCGACCGATGGGCCGGCGCGGGTGGCCCTGGCGATGGGCGACGAACCGTTGCTGCTGCGCTACACGGTGGGGCTGTTCGGCTACGGCCTGATCGGCTGCGCCGTCACCGACGGGGAAAGCTGCCTGCAACACCTGGCGCAGCAGCCCCATCGACTGCTGGTGTGCTCCGACAGCCTGGAGGGTGGCGACGTGCTCAGCCTCACCGCCACGGTGAAGGAACGCCACCCCCAGCTGAAGGTGATCGTGATCAGCACCGCCCCAGTCCAGGACCCGGCGCTGGTGCGGGCGGCCTGGGTGGATGGGCTGGTGGCGGAGCGTGACATGACCTTCCGCAGCGGCGCCCTGCAGGCGGCGGTGCTGGCGGCGCTGGGCGGGCACCACTTCCGCAGCGCCTCGATGCGGGACCTGCCGGTGCCGGCGCCGATCAGCGAACTCAGCCCGCGGGACTACGAGATCCTCGAGGGCCTGGCCGACGGCCTCACCGACCGGGAGATCGCCGAGCGGCTGATGATCAGCCCGAGCACGGCCAAGTCGTACACCAAACGACTGCTGCAGAACATGGGCGCCCGCAACCGGCTGCAGGCGCTGGTGATGGCCCTGCGGCAGGGCCTGATCCGGCTGCGCTGAGCCGCGCGCCCCTCTGCTGCGGTGGCCAATCACCCTCCGGCGCGCCGCCAACCACCCTCCGAAGGGGGTCGCCCCGGCCAGCTGGAGCGCCGTAAACCGTTGGGGATGTTCTGTTCTGAGCGATGGCGTCCGTCGATCCGCTGACCGGGGTGGGGTTCAACGCCGCCGAGGCCCTGCAGAAAAGCTTCCTGTTTTATGAGGCCCAGCGCTCCGGCGACCTCGACGAGGCCAGCAACCGGATCGACTGGCGCGGCGATTCCGGCCTGCGCGATGGGGCCGATGGTGTGTACTTCGGCGGGCGCACGGCGGCGAACCTGCAGAACGGGCTGAGCCTCGATCTCAGCGGCGGCTACCACGATGCCGGCGATCACGTGAAGTTCGGACTGCCGCTGGCCTCCACCCTCGCCACCCTGGCGTGGGGCGGGATCGAGTTCTCCGATGGCTATGCCCTCGCGGGCCAGACCGATGAGCTGCTCGATGCGGTGCGCTGGGGCACCGACTACCTGCTCAAGGCCCATGGCGTCGATGCGGCCGGCACCACGCTCTACTTCGTGGCCCAGGTGGGCGATGCGGGGGCCGACCATGCCCTCTGGAGCGCGCCCGAACGCCAGACGATCGCCCGGCCGGCGCTGGCGGTGACGCCGACCAAGCCCGGCTCCGATGTGGCGGCGGGCTCGGCGGCGGCGCTGGCCTCGGCGTCGGTGCTGTTCCGCCAGAACGGCGATGCCGCCTACGCCGACGTGCTGCTCAACCGCGCGGTCTCGCTTTACACCTTTGCCGATCGCTACCGGGGCAGCTACGCCGATGCGATCCCGGAGGTGCGCTCCTTCTACAACTCCTGGAGCGGTTACAACGACGAGCTGGCCTACGGCGCCGCCTGGCTGTCGCGGGCGGTGAGCGCGGCGGGGGGCAACGGCACGGCCTACCGCGACAAGGCCCTCTCCATCTACACCAGCAGCATCGGCGGCCTCTCGCGCGGCTGGACGGGCAACTGGGACGACGCCTCCTATGCCACCGCCGTGATCCTGGCGGAGGACACCGGCTCGGCCCGCATCCAGCAGGACGTGGAGGGCTGGCTGAACAACTGGGTGAGCGGCGGCAACGGCGTGACGATCAGCGCCGGCGGCCTGCGCCACATCAGCCAGTGGGGTTCGCTGCGCTACGCCGCCAACACGGCCTTCCTGGCCGATGTCTACGCCGACAACGTGCGCGATCCCGGCGGCGCCTACGGCCGTCTTTCGCAGGGAACGGTGGACTACATCCTCGGCGCCAATCCGCGCCAGTCGAGCTACCTGGTGGGCTTCGGCACCAATGCGCCCCGGCAGCCCCACCACCGGGCCGCCTCGGGGGTGGGCTGGGACGGGTTCCGCAACGGGCTGCCCAATGCCCACATCCTCTACGGCGCCCTGGTGGGGGGCCCCACCAGCGCCAACGACTTCGCCTACCAGGACCGCCGCGACGACTACGTCGCCAACGAGGTGGCCCTTGACTACAACGCCGCCCTCACCGGCGCTTTCGCCCGCAGCGTCGAACGCCGCGGCGGCGTACCGCTCACCGACGCCCAGCTCGACGCCCTGCCGGGGATCACGGTGCGGCCGGGCAGCGGCGGGACCCCGGTGACCCCGGTGACCCCGGTGCCAACGCCGACGCCGATTCCCACACCGACTCCCACCCCCGGCAGCCCCCTCCCGGCGACGCTCAACGGCATTCCGCTCACCTCCAGCCCGGATCTGGCGGTGGTGGTGGGCGGCTCGATCTGGACGGGGGGGATGACGGTGCAGCTGACGATCAGCAACACCGGCGCGACGCCGCTCAACGGCTGGAGCTTCAGCTTCGAGAGCCCGCACCGTCCCAGCGGCACGCCCTGGGGGGTGCGGATCAGCAGCACGGCGCTGGCGGGCGGTCTGTTCCGCCACGTCGTCAGCGGCGACGCCTGGGCCAGCGCGATCCAGCCCGGCCGCAACGTGACCGTGGGCTTCAACGCCAGCCAGGGCAGGGCCCTGGGCCACAGCGGCGCCCTCACGGCGGCGGCCCTGTTCGGCGGCGCCGGCCGGCTGGCCTTCAGTGCCGCCAACCCCCGCTTCCTGACGGGCAACGCCGCCGCCAATGCCCTCGCCAGCGGCCCCGGCGCCGACGTGCTCACCGGGCTGGGGGGCGCCGACAGCTTCCGCCTCGCCAACCTGCGTGACTCGCTGCTGGCCGCTCCCGACCAGATCACCGATCTGGTGATCGGCAGCGACCGCATCGATGGTCCCCGGGCCGTGTCGGCCGCCGCCCTGCGCGAACTGGGGGCGGTGGCCAGCCTCACCCCCAGTGCCCTGGCCGCCGTGCTCACACCCTCCAGCTTCACCGCCAACGGCGGGGCCACCTTCACCCTGGCCGCCGCGGGCGGCAGCGGAACTGGCAGCCGCACCTTCCTGGCCCTGAACGATGGGGTGGCCGGCTTCCAGGCCGCCAACGACGCCATCGTCGAGATCACCGGCTACAGCGGCTCATTGGCGGCGCTGGCGATCGTGTGAGGGGGCAGGCCATCAGGCCGCAAACATCTCCTGCAGGATGGTCAGGAGCTGGAGCAGCGTGGCCTCCGGCAGGGTGCCCAGCCGCTTCACCAGCCGCTCGCGATCAACCGTGCGCAGCTGGTCAGGCACGACGTGGCCATCCTTGCCCTGGAAGGAACAAGGGACGCGGAACGGGTAGGGGTGACCACCGGTCGTCAGCGGCGCCACGATGAACGTGCCCATGTGGGCGTTGAGTTCATCAGGGGAAACCACCACGCAGGGCCTGGTCTTGCGGATCTCCTGGCCGCGGATGGGATTCAACTCCACCAGGTAAATGTCACCGCGGCAGACGGCGACGTCTGTCACCACTCCCATTCCCCGTCGTCGAAGTGGGTGGGAGTGGCTGCATCCAGGAGACCCTCAGGCGCAACGGCCCGTGCTGCTTCGGCCCAACCAGCCCGCGGCGCTGCCACAGGCGTGATCGTCAGCACACCAGGGGCGGCATGGATCTCCACCTCGTCCGTCAGGCCAGCTTCCTTGAGCAGCGGCTTGGCCAGGCGAAGGCCGCGTGAATTGCCGATCCTGACCAGCTTGGCCCTCACACGCCCGACTCCAACCACGTAGTCACATTGTAGCCACGCTTAGCGACAGGCAACACCGCCCTTCCCCCTGTCGCTTCTGTACAGGCCCCCATAGACGAGCAGGCCCAGCATCACGAACACCCCTTGGGCTGCGACGGAGGCCACCGACAGCCACGGGTGGGCATCGCCACCGGCCAGAAACATCGAGATGTCCCAAAGTCCATCGGCACAATCGACGGCCAGATGAGGACCGTGCAGCGGCGGAAGACATAGGGAAGGTTGCCGCTCAGGGCCGCCAGGACCCCTGGATCGCGCCGACCCATCCCATGCCCATGAACATGTTGGGCACATGGAACAGCCCGAAGCAGACGCCCGTCGAGATCGCGGCGGCGGCAAGGATGGCCAGGAGTAGGGCCTCTGAGGGCCCTGGGGTGTGATGACTGGCGACGGACTTGCCGTTGCCGATCATCGGGGAAGGCCGTAGTGATAAACCCTGAACACCTCATCGCGCTGCCAACCGGCTGAGGCATAGAGCGCCTGGGCGGCGGTGTTGGTGTGGGCGGTGGAGAGGGTGAGCCGGATGGCCCCGGCCTCACGGGCATGGCGCACGGCGGCCTCCAGCAGGCGGCGGGCCACTCCCGAGCGCCTGGCCTCAGCCACCACGAACAGGTCGTTGAGGATGAAGATCGGCGCCATCGACACCGAAGAGAACGACGGGTAAAGGTGGGTGAAACCGAGCGCCTGGCCATCGGCTTCGGCGATCAGCAGCACCGAGTCGCCCTGGGCCAGCCGCTCCTGCAGGAACGCCCGGACGCAATCCAGTTCGGACCGCTGGCCATAGAACTGGCGATAACTGTCGAACAGCGGAACGATCACCTCCAGATCGGCGGGACCGGCTTGACGGACAACAACGGGAGACAAGAAACAACGGGTGGCGCTGAGCCATCTTCACGCTGAAGGCGCAGCATCTCGCAGGCCCCCCGTTGGAACTCGTAGCCCACGCGTTCCAACGACACCTGGAATCCCGCCGCCCGCAGGATCTCCACCTGTCCGGCGAGATGGGGTGACCTCGCCCCACCCAACTCCAGCAAAGGAAACACCCTGACCTCTCGGGCCACGCGAGTGAGCTCCAGCAGCGAGGCCTGGTGAAACGCCGCGTCCAATTGGCGGCTGTAGAGGAACAACAGGTGGGAGCAGAGCGCCAGATCGAAGGCTTGATCGGGGAACGGCAGCGCCGGCAGTTCGGCGTTCACGTACCGCCCCTCCAGCAGGCCGGCCGGGTAATCCTCCAGAAAGGCCTGCATCGCCGCCATGCGGACCTGACCCAGCTCCTCAACGGAAGCGATGCTGTCCCAGACGAACGCCGTTTGATTCCGCCTGGTCTGCTCGATGACCTCCGTAGAGGTGGCGGCGATCCGGGAGGCGATCTCTTCCTTCGTGAAGGCGTAGATGGGATCGCAGGAGATCACCGACAGGCCCCGCCTGGTGGCCTCCGCCTGGAATCCGGCAGGGCCATCCCCACAGCCCAGGATGCGGCCCGCCAGGTCGCTGTCGGCCAGGGAGAACATGGCCACGTACTCCTCGAAGGAACGGCCCCAGGGAACGATCTGCTCCAGCGTGAACATCGTCTCCTGGCCCGATCAGCAGAGCCGGCCATCCTCCAACGACAGGGTGCGGTCGGCGATGTCGAGGATGCGGCTGTCGTGGGTCACCAGCAGGATCGTGCAGCCCTGCTCCCGCGCCAGCCGCTGCATCAGCAGCACCACCTCGCGGCCGGAGTGGCTGTCGAGGGCGGCGGTGGGTTCATCGGCCAGCAGCAGCGGCGGCTCCCCCACCAGGGCCCGCGCCACCGCCACCCGCTGCTTCTGCCCACCCGACAGCTGGCCCGGCTTGACATCCAGGTGATCCCCCAGCCCCACGCTCTCGAGGATCCGCCTGGCGCGCCGATCCATCTCCGCCTCACTGAGGCTGCCGCGCATCTCCAGCGCCATGCGCACGTTCTGGGCGGCGGTGAGGCTGCGGTGCAGGTTGTGGGCCTGGAAGATGTAGCCGTGCTCGCGGCGGGCCAGGGTGAGCTGCAGCGCCGTGGCCCCCACCAACTCCCGACCCAGCACCCGCAGCCGGCCCCCCTGGGCCGCCCGCAGCCCGCCGATCAGGGTCAGCAGGGTGGTCTTGCCGGAGCCGGAGGGGCCGGTGAGCAGCACGATCTCGCCGGCGGCCACCTCCAGCGCCACGTCGAACAGCACCTGGCGCCGTACCGCGCCCCGGCCGAAGTGGTGGTTGAGACCCTCGATCACGATCGCGCTGGCCATGGCGCCGGTCCCCATCAGAAGAGCTCGGCCGGATCGGCCGCCTGCAGCCGCCGGGTGGCGATCGCCCCCGAGGCCAGGCACATCACCAGCGTCAGCACGAACACCGTGGTCGCGCGCCCCAGGGTCATGGCGATCGGCAGGCTGGTGGCCTTCGCCGCCACCGCATACAGCCACAGCGGCATCAGCGCGCCGGGGATGAAGCCCAGGGCCGCCAGGATCAGGGCCTGCTCCACCACCACCAGCAGCAGGTAGCGCTGGCGGAAACCCATTGCCTTGAAGGTGGCGTACTCCTGCAGGTGGGCGTTCACATCGGTGGAGAGCACCTGATACACGATCACCACCCCCACCACGAAGGCCATCGCCGTGCCCAGCCCGAAGATGAAGCCCACCGGGCTGGCCACTCGCCAGTAGTTCTCCTCGAACTGCACGTAGTCGGCATGGCTGAGCACCTGTACATCGTCCGGCAGGTGGCGCCGCAGCGCCCGAACCACCGGCGCCACCTGTTCGCCCGGCGCCAGGGTGAGCAGCCCGACGCTGATGCTGCCGGCCTTCGCCCGCGGGAACATCCGCAGGAACGTCTGGTCGCTGGCCATCAGGGTGGCGTCCGCCCCAAAGGAGGCCCCCAGGCGGAACAGGCCGCCCACGGCAATGGTGCGTCGCTCGATCTCACTGGTGACGGGCTCGCCGCGATCGAGCCGGGCGATCACCTCGCCATAGCGGCCCCGGGCGCCCCGGTCGAACAGCACCGTGTCGGGCAGCTTGAGGCGATCGGCCTGGGCCCGCACCTCAGGCAATCGCAGCACATCGGCATCCGGATCGAAACCCAGCACCTGCACCGTGGCGCTGCGCAGCGTCTGGGGATTGCGCCAGTTCACCGTACGGACGTAGAGCCCCTGGGCGTCCACCACACCGGGCACATCCAGGGCCTGCAGCAGCCGGCGGCGCGGGAAGGTGGAGAGGTTCTGGAGGTTCAGGGCCTTCGGGCTGATCAGCACCACATCGCCCCGGAAGGCACGATCCAGGCGGGTGTTGCTGTCGTAGAGGGCCGCCTGGAAGCCCAGCTGCATGAACATCAGCAGATCGGCGAAGGCGATGCCAGCAAGGGCCACCAGGAAGCGGCCGCGGTCGTGGCGGAGCTGCAGCCAGCCGAGCGGGGTTCTCATGGCCCGATCACCACCCGAACCTGCAGGTTGGTGAACCGCGCCGCCCGCCGACTGCTCTCCGGTTTGAGCGGGGCGCGCACCTCCACCACCCGGTTGTCGGTGTTGGCGCTCGGATCGGTGTTGATCAGGTTCTGGCGCAGCACGATCGCGCCGATCTGCGCCACCTGGCCCTGCAGCGGCTGGGTCAGGGCCGGGCTGGTGATCTGCACCGGCTGCCCGCGACGCACCCGCGGCAGATCGCTTTCGTACACCTCCGCCACCGCCTGCATCCGGCCGGTCTGGCCCAGCTGCAGGATCCCCGCGGCTCCGGGGGCCTCGCCCGCCCGGGCGAACACCTGCAGCACGGTGCCGGCGATCGGCGCCCGGATCAGGTTGTCGTCGCGGGCGGCGATGGCGCGCTGCAGGTTGGCCTGGGCCTGCTCGAGCACCCGCCGGGAGGCCTCCACATCCAGATCCACGCCGCCGGTGCCGGCGGTGCTGCGCGCCTGCTGCCGCGCCAGCAGCACCCGGGCCTCCTGCAGCGACGCCGTCACGGTGTCGAGGCTGAGGCGGCGGTTGTCGCGCTCTTCGGCCGAGACGGCGCCGCTGGAGAACAGGCTCTGGTAGCGGGCGGCCTCGGTGGCGGCCGTGCGCTGCTGGGCCTCCAGGGAGCGCACCTTGGCCCTCTGGCCGTCCTCGCCGCTGCCGGCATCGGCGCTGGCGATCGCCAGGCGCGAACGGGCCAGGTTCACCTCGGCCCGGGCCGCCGCCACGGCAGCCTCCAGCTGGGGCTGGTTGTCGAGCAGGGCCAGCAGCTGGCCGGCCTGCACCGCATCGCCGCGGTCGACCAGCAGGGCCTGCAGGATGGGCTGGCCGGCGCCCGAGAGCGGCGCGGCGATCGTGCGCAGGGCGCTGACCGGCTCCAGCCGGCCCAGGGCGGTGACGGTGCGGACCGGCCGCTCGACCACCGGTGGCGGCGGCGGCGGGGTGGCGCGGCGCAGCAGGCCGACGCCGAGGGCCAGCAGCCCGGCCCCGCCCGCCGCCACCAGCCCCAGCCGTGCCCGCCGCCCCACCATCCACCGCCCTCCAAGTTGCAGTTACTATACGGTTCAGTTCAGTTTTTGAGCAGGACGCGCCATGCCCCCAGCCGATGCCGGTGGTGACGCTGCCGTCCCAAGCCCCCGCCAGCGGCGCAGCCAGCACAAGCGCCAGGCCGTGCTCGACGGCGCCCGGTGCGAGTTTCTGCAGCACGGCTACGCCGCCACCTCGATGGACCGCGTCGCCGCGGCGGCGGGCGTCTCGAAGGCCACCGTGTACGGCCACTTCGCCGACAAGCAGACCCTGTTCCGCGCCCTCACCGAGGCGATGGTGGGCGAGCGCCTCAGCGAACTGTTCGGCGCCTCACCCCAGCAAGCCCTGCCGGCCGAGCCCGCCGCGGCCCTGCGGGAACTGGCCGCCCGCTGCCTGGAGTGCCGCCACAGCCAACCCCAGTTCCTGGACTTTCTGCGCCTGGTGATCGCCGAGTCGGAGCGGTTCCCCGAACTGGCCAAAACCTTCCTGGCCCAGCTGGAGCGCACCGGCGTGGGCCGGGTGTCGGCACTGTTCGAGACCATCACCGGCGCAGCGGAGGCGGAGCTGCGGGCGCGGCTGTTCATGGGCGCCCTGGTGCACCTGATCCTGATGCAGGACCTGCTGCACGGCCGCGAAGTGGCCCCGGTGGACCGGGAGGCCTACGCCGAGCTGCTGGTGCGGCTGGTGAGCACGCCGCCGGGGGCGCCGGGCTGATTCGGGTGCTCAGGCGCGGGCGTCTTGCAGCGGGCATCCGTAGGCCGCGAAGGCCGTATCGGCACTGAGCAGGGTGAAGGGGCCGCTGATGGCCTGGGCCACGAGCAGACGGTCGAAGGGATCGCGGTGGTGCAGAGGCAGCTGCTCGAGCGCCAGCAGATGGGGAAGGCCGATGGGGAGGAGCGCAAAGCCGGATGGCTCCGCCCAGGCGATGGCCTCGCCCGCCGACAGGGGCATGTCGCTGCTGGCCAGGCTGTGCTTGATGGCGATCTCCCAGAGCGAGACGTGGCTGAGAAACACCGCGCTGGCCTCTCTGGTGATCAGCTCACGGCTGCGGGGCCCCAGCTTCGGGTCATCGGTGATGGCCCAGAGAAAGGTGTGGGTATCGAGCAGCAGACGCATCAGCCCTGCTCGAACAGGTCGGCGATCAGGGGATTGGCGCCATCGATGGACTCGGGCGCCACGAACTGCCCGCGGGCGAGGCCCAGCCGGCGGGGTCGCTCCGGGGTCTGCAGGCTGGTGAGCCGCGCCACGGGGCGGCCGTTGCGGGCGATCACCACCTCGGCCTCGGCGCCGGTTTCGATCGCCTCCACCAACCGGGAGAGGTGGGTCTTGGCTTCGAGCATGTTCACCACCCGGCTGGGACGGGACACCATGGCGGCCTACGGCTCAACCAGACCAGACTAGACCAGCCATAACCACCCTGACGGTCAGGCAGGCAAGGCGGGGGGATCCAGGCGTTGGTACAGCCGCACGCCTGCACGTTGGATGTGGGCCAGGAGGGCGGGATGGCCGATGGCGGCGCATGCGGAAAGATCAATCACCCAGGGCAGGAGCAGATCATCCAGGTCGGCATCGATGCGGGCCAGGGTGGTGTTGCTGATGGCGTGACCCGTCAGGGTGAGATCGATGTCGGAGGCCGGGCGATGGCGGCCAAGGGCTCTGGAGCCGTAGAGGATCGCGGCCTCCACCTCGGGGTAGCCGGCGAGCACCCTCTGGATGGCCGCCACGGCCGACTCCGGCAGGCCGATGGCCTGGGCTGACGCCAGCGGGACCGTGCTGATCACGGCCGGGGATCGCTGAGTGCCACGAAGCGCACACGCAGGGCCTCGAACAGCGGCGCAAAGCGATCGATCACGTCGTGGGCGATCGCCTTGGCCTGCTCAAGGTTGTAGGTATGGGATGACTGATTGCGGGCCTTGATCATCGCCATCCAGCCCTCACCATCGTCGACAAGACCACTTTGAAAGGCCAGGCGTGTGGCATCGCGTGATCCAATGAGGCCCTCACTTCCCTGATACTGCGGATAGTCCTTGAGCAGATTCCAGGCAAGCTCATGGGTGAACTCGAATCCCTGAATCAGCCCCTGCTGCTCCAGCTCGCTCAGCGGGCGCTGCTGCGCCAGCTCAACACCGCGGGCCAGCACCTGCAAGGCCCGCTCGAAGTTGTCAAACCGCTGGCGCCAGCGGATGTCAGCGTCTGCCATGGGCTCAGGATAGGCAAAGGGCCCGTTCCTGCCCTTCGGCACCTGGCTCAAGCCAGTGTGCGGCTCCCCGACGGGTGAGGTAGCCAGCTTTGTGGCTCCACCCCGAAGGGAGTGGGTGTGGTGCGGGGCATCGAAGGCCCGGGTTTCCAGCACGGATTCCTCGGGCTCAGCATGCAGCGCTCCGGAACCGCGCAGGGTCGTCCATGGCTCGGGACTCGGGAAGGAACTCGGGCGCGACATCTTCATGCGGGCATCTTAAGAAGGGGACCACTTTCGATCCCTTCCACCGCCAACTTCGCCCAGCCATGCCATCAAGAAGGCCTGTCGTGGTTGAGGCCTGGCAATGTTCTGACACCCCACCAACCGGCGGCGTCCCCTAGCGTCGCGCACCTGAGACGTCAGCATCAGGGCAACAACGGCCATGGACCAGGGCAACGCCGCCGTCCAGCGTCCGGGGGAAGCGCCACCGGCCAATCCCGAGCGCTGGTGGACCCTGGCCGCCGTGGAATGCGGCAACTTCGTTGTCTACATGGACGGGTTCATCGTCACCCTCGCCCTGCCGGCGATGGCGCTTGAGTTCGGCGTCGGGCTGCCGGTTCTCAAGTGGGTGATCGTCGCCTACCTGCTGACTGTGACGGTCACCCTGCTGCCGGCCGGACGGCTGGCCGACATCTGGGGGCGCCGTCGCATCGTCGTCATCGGCATGGGCGTCCTGGTGGTCACGTCGGTGCTGTGCGCGCTGGCGCCGACGGTGGAAACCCTGATCGCCTTCCGCGTGCTCCAGGGGGTGGGCGGCGGCCTGGTGCTGGCCAACGTGATGGCCGAGATCACCGCCGTCTTCCCGAAGCAGGAGCGACGCAAGGCCATGGCCGTCAATGCCTCGATCCTGGCCCTTGCCCTGTTCGTGGCGATGGAGCAGCGCCGGCCGAAGCCGCTGCTGACGCTCAGCCTGTTCCGGTCGCGGGCCTTCAGCTTCAGCTCGGTGGCGGCAGCCTTCTATTACGTCGCCGCGGTGTCCTGCTACTTCCTGCTGCCGAGATACGCGCAGCTGGTGCTGGGGCGCTCGACAGTGATGGCGGGGGTGCTGATCGTGCGGCTCTCTCTGGTGCTGCTGGGCATGGGCGGCGGCCTCTTCCATCCCCCCCACAACAGCGCCACGCTCAACACGGTGTCCGCGGAGCACCTCAGTGTGGCCAACGGGTTCCTGACGATGGCGCGCAACTTCGGCCAGGCGATCGGGGCGGCGCTGGCGGCCTCCCTGCTCGCCCACGGGGTGATCAGGGGCATGGCTGAATGGCCGCTCAGGCCGTGCGTTGGGCGATGACGGCAAGGTGTGTCTCTGGGAACTGATCGAATTCGAGGTGACGACACACGCAACGTCCGTCCTTGAGGACCTCGAGAAGAGCAGGAATTCCCAGGGTGGCATAGTAAACGTCCGGCCCCATCGTCGCATCGAAGTGCTCGCTCGGGCCATCCAATCCTCCGGCGGTGAACAGAAAGACTCCTCCCATCTCAAGCGCTTCCATGAGCTTGAGCATCACCGAGCGCTGACGCTGAAGCTTCACGTGCCAGAGACTGTCCCACGCCGAAATGAAGCGGTACATCCGCGGTGGGCTCCAGTCGCAGACATCCGCATGGTGCAACACGATGAATGGGTCGGCTTCCTGAGCCAGCGCGATCATCTGGTGCGACAGATCAATTCCTTCCAGAAACAGGCCGTGGTCACGCAGCAAGGCATTGAACCTTGTGTTGCAGCCACAACCCACACTCAGGGCCCAGCCGCGATCGATGCAGCCAAGAAACGCCAGAGCACGTTGATGCTGGCCTACGCCATCGACAGCGCTGAAGTTGTCATCCTGCCACCGGGGAGCGAGTTGGTCGTACGCTGCGGCAATGGCGGAATGGGTCATGGGAGTGCTCCAGCATGAAGTCTGATGATGAACGCGGGTGCGGCACCTGGGCCGTCATTCAGGGCGCTGCCGATTCACATCGTGTGCATCAGTACAGCGAAGTTCTCGTAGTCTTCCGGGGCTTCAAAGAACGAGGAGATGTGGTTGAAATCATCTTCCGTCAGTGGGTGGGAACCTTCCGGTTGCTCGTCATTCCGCCTGGCGATCCGTGCCAGGCACTCTGCATCGGGCGTGTTCAAAAAATGCAGACGGTGATCTGCCCCTGCCTCCTCGAACAGCGAACGGAACCAGGCACGCCCAGCCTTGGTGTTGGCCTGAAAGTCAAGCACCACAGATTGACCGGTGTTCAGGAGGTCCACCACGAGGGGACCCACCACAGTTTTCAGCTTCCTTGAGAAGTGGATGTAGTCCTGGAAGGTCGTCATCTGATCTCCGAACAAGCGGGCCAGCCAGATGTCTTCGGAGATCAGGATCGCGTTGGTGTCCTGCGCCACAATCTGTGCAAGCGTCGTCTTTCCAGCTCCGGCTTTCCCGCAAAAGAAATGCAGTGTCGCGGTGGCGGCCATGCAGCCTTGGGCAGCGGCTTGGGAGCCTAGCAAAAAAGGGCGATTCCTCCTGGGGTTGCACGATCTTCAGAAGGGCCACATGGCTGCTGCCGTGATACCTGCCGACTTACGGCCCAGACTCCTGGAGGATCGGGATGTCGTCGACAGCAGGGCGACGCATAACGCACACGCAATGCAAGTGGGCGCACCTACACCTACGCAGACGAAACCTGAATACAGGCCTGCCCCGTGGTCTTGTTGATCGAAAGAAGAGGAAACTCGAAAGCCGAGCCACTGGGGAGCCGCAGGGACTTTGGACAACCCGAATGGCTGTAGGGTGATAGGGACGTGGCCTCACCCTCTACACAGCTCGGGCCGGCTTGGGCGACAAGGCGAGCGGGGGGAGATGGAACATCCGTTGACGAAAGCAGGCTCTCAAGCGCCGACCGACTGGCAGCGCTCCATAGAGATTCGCAGCCCATGAGCAAAAGACAAGCCTGGGGGCTAATCAGCAAAGCACGTACAACGAGCTGCGAGAGCCACCTGACGTGGAGAGGCCCTCCAAGGGTCTGATCAGGCTCGCTCCTTCGGAAACCAGTAGGCACTCCGTACCGCCAGGGAAAAGCGGGGAGCACTCACGACGTCACCGGCAACATAACGGAGGCCATCTGTCGTGGCTTCAACGACTACCCAGCCAAGGGCCTTTTCGCCACCCGGATCAAACCCTACGAATCGCATGACGATTTTGCGATGCCTCTCCGATGTGCGAATCAGCGAAGGCGGTGTCAATCCGATGGAGAGAGGGGTCAGGCCTCGCCGGCAATAGACATGTGTTCGGCATGGCGTTTCTGGTCAGGGTCTTGGATGACCGGGACCCTTCTGAGCCCATCGATGTACGCGGAAGGGAGGTTGTGTTCCATGGCGCCGGCAACCACCAGGGCCCGATACCACGAATAGGGCAGGATGTCCGGATCGATCCTGGCGGCTACATACGCTTGCACATCAATGCGCTGACCAGCCAAATCGACGGTCTTCGTCTGTTCCTCATATCCAAACCCGAGACCTTCCGCACGATCCAGCCGATGCTTCTCAGCGAGAGGAATCTCGTAGACAACCCCGTAAACGAGACGGCTTGAATCGGCTGCCGTCACGATGTCGCACTTGCCCGATCCATCGTTGGCGACCTTATGCCAGTTCAGCTCATGCGCCCGCAGCACCCCCACGCCGAGCGGACGCGCGGATGGCACGCGCTGACGCAGCCTGGCTGTGAGCATGTTGGAGCCGTAGGCGAAATTCAGACAAAGCGCCATGGGACTAAGTCATGCCTAACCTTTGAGCCTATCGACCCGCCGAGGCAAGCTTACCTCGCCTTGGGATAGAGCTCATCGCGGAATCAGAAAGGCAGCGAGCACCAAGAAACCGACACCGAACATGAACCAATAGAGCCAATCAGACGTTGCGGTGGTGTCGAGTACGGCGGATGCTGGATTTCTTGGGTGGTAGTAGACCCTGACCATGCTTCCTTGAGCGTACGGCCTGACGACCGCCTCCATCGCCGCTCGGCTGACACCATACCCTGAGAAGGAGGCACGGAAGCCGACGTAGGTTTGGCCACCAACTTTATAGCGATAGCGCAGAATGGGCTTTGTCGTTTCCAAGTGTGCGTCGTCCACACGTGACTCCATGACTCGGCCCATAACGCTGGGCCAGTGCTCGCACTGATGTGAGCGGAGCTTCATCCACAGAGACAACCAAACCAAGGCGGCACCTGCAAGGAGAGAGAAAGCAGCGAATACCATAGGTAGAGGTGCGTGTCTGACGTTGTGGGCCTGGGCGGTGGACCATAAGGTTCATCGCACTAGCGTCTGCGCCGTCTGCTCAATGCCTTGGTTAGTCGGCACCGCGGCTGGCGGCCAGCACACTCCTGATCACGCCATCGATATCCACCGATGGATTTGCAGCCACCGAACGGGCCCAAGTCTCACCATTGAGAACACACTTCGACAGCATGCCAGTCGGCAAGACCGCAACAAAAGCGTCCGTCTGCCGATCCACCGGGCGAAAGACGTTGATCGCAGTCTGCGGGCGACCCCACAACTCAAGACACTCGTTCGCCTCAATGGCATCCGCTAGCGACTCAGCGACCTCCATCAGGCGGTCGAGCCGCTGAGCAAGTCCCATGCGGCCCCACGCAAGCAAGGTCGCCAGCAGCGGGATGGCCGCCGCGGATCGGGAGCCCTGGACGCCGACGGTGGGCCTGACGAGATAGCCTCCGCCGAAGCTGATCGCGGCATTGGCAGCCTCAAGCTCACGGAACATCACAAGCGCCGAGTCCTTTGGTTGGAAGAGCCACTTGTGAGCCGACACCGCCACTGAATCGGCCGCTTCGATCCCGTCGAGCTTGGAGGCATGCGCTGGGCTGAGTCGCAATGGGCCGGCCCATGCGGCGTCGACGTGTGTCCATCGCGTCTCGCCGATGAGGTCGAGCGTGTCGATGGAGCCCGTGGCGGTTGTTCCAGCGGTCAGCACAAGGCAGGCGTCGTTGAGGTCGGGCAACTGCTCACGGTCCAGCCGTCCGAGCGAATCCACGGGAACCTTCACGAGCGGAAGCCCCAACAGGCGGCACGCTTTATCGATGCTGAGATGCGCCGCCTCAGAAGTGACGACCGTCTGCACTCCCGAGGAATCTCGCGCCGCCCAGAGGGCCGTGAGGTTGGCGATGGTCGAACCCGAGCAAAAATGACCGCCCTCCATCCCGAAGTACGGAGCCAGCCATGACATAACTCGCGCCTCGGCCTGTGTTGCGAAGGGGGACGTCATCTCGTGAAGCAGGTTCTGGTTGAGACTGGCGTCCCAGAGCGCCATGGCCCACGTGATCCAGGGAGTGGGCGGGTCCATGTGGGCCAGTGAGGTGGGTGCGCTCAGCTGGGCTGCTTTGCCGAGGACATGGCAGGAGAGCATTTCGAGCGCCTGCCTGTCACCAAGTCCGGTCTCCGGAAGCTCTGAGGGCAAGTCAACCGGCGTGCCACCTAGCGAACGCATCAGCTCCACGGCGGCGTGCAGCCCTTCACTGGCCGTGAAGCTGGGGTCTGGCTGAGGCATACCTGATCCTCTTCGGGTCTTCGATGGATCGGAAGACGTCCGGTCGCACTCCCTACGTCTAAGGCTCCAGATCAGCGGCGGACCGTGGCCTTGCCTAATGACCCAGCACCATTGGAGCCGTGCGCCGAATCTTGATGTTAGCCATCGGCGTGCTCAGTCCGGAGCATTTCCCAAGCGCCTCTTTGGAACACGGTGTTCACCCGCTGAATCGATACGTGATACCCAGCCCTACGTAGCATCGCCACACTCCCTTCCAGATGGGGCGAACGCGCTCCGCCCAATGCAAGCCGTGGCAACGCCCTGACGTCCTTGGCAACGCGACATCGCTCCATCAGGGAGAAATGATAAAACGCCTCGTCTAGCTGTTGGGTATACAAGAAAAAAAGAGGCGAGCTGAAGACAAAGTCGAAATCGCCGTCAGGGAATGGGTAACAACCAAGCCCACCAGACGCAAAGAACCGATGCCACTCAATCAATCATTCTGGCACGTTCCGTTACAGCGACTGGCTAGCCTCATGGCGCGTCTCACCAGTATGAATAAACTGACAGATCCCTTCAACGAGTTCAGGCACAACTGGTAGCAATGGGTCAGAGTAGGAAGCAATTTGCTGTTGAGGGTCTAATGAAACGGCTTTTAAGACGTGATTCATCTCCTCAATTATTCTAAGCTCCGCATCCTGCTTAGCCGATTTCAGGGCTCGCGCCTCACTGACAGGCACTTGAATATCAGTGGTTCCTTGAACAATTAAGACGGGCACAGCGAGTCGAGCAATCTCCTGGGTAGGGGTATAGCGAAACCAGGACATGAGGTAGGGTTGGATGCCCAATCTATAGAGAGCGTGGAGTTCTGGTGGAATGGAGGCTACTCTCTTCCCTTGCTCCAGAGCAGCAAGAATCTGCTCATTCTCTTGCCATAATGCCTTTGGCAAGCTGGGTCGCAGCTGATCTCGAAAAAGCTGTGATGCAGGTTGGGCAGGTCCGGCGATGGAGACAAGTGCATCTGCACCGCTTGCTTGGGTTGCCAGCATTCCAATCAGAGAGCCTTCGCTGTGACCAATTACGGTGACGCTCGAGAAACGAGAGTCTGCCTGCATTTGCTGAATCCAGAGTGCAGCATCTTCAACATAGGCATCGAAACGTAGATCAGCTTCTTCCGGTCCTGCGGGTGCGCTTGCTCCAATGCCGCGCTTGTCATAACGGATTGAGGCAATGCCATGATCCGCTAATCCTTCAGCGAGGAGCTTGAGACTATGATTCTTCCCGGCGAGAGAACTGTCTCCATTGCGATCGGTCGGACCTGAACCCGCAATGATCAGTACCGCTGGCCCTGGCACATCAGACGCTGGAATCATCTGTGTGCCATGGAGTGCGCCCGTTAACGTTGCGAGCTCAACCTCGACAGATATTGAGTCTTGTGTCGTCCAACCCATAGATAGCAGCGATAAAGATGTAGCGCTTAGATAGACATCCAGACTGACAGAACGGCTAGAATTGTGAGCCAAGGCATGGGGTGATTCATGCTGAATCCGTCAGATATTCATAGTTGATGAGGCAAAGAAGTCTAACATTCAAGATCAGGCCCCCCCGGAGGCGGTCCGCTGAAGCGAGTTGTCGGGTGGCCTATACGTAGATGCGCGAACGATTGGTGCAGTGCCATCAAGCATCATCATGAAAAATGCGTTTGCTGGGCTTGCGTGACCGCGAAAGTGATCCGCCAAATCGCAGGGAAGGCTAAAGAAACGCTCAATCCATCGAGTACCATCCTGAAGGGGAATACGCTCATACTTACTCCCTCGAATGCTGGTTTTACCGTCGAGCTGGATGTGGGGCTTGTAGTGTACTAGCGCATTTCGGCGTTTTACTAGTTCGTTTAGTGAATGGGATAACGCATCACCTGGATGCAGGTGGTATGTAGGCAAGTATGTCGTTGGGCCAGGACGCCACTTCTCTCTCAATTCAGAACGCTCCAAAAGTGGAAAGAGCTCCGATGTTTCGTTTTTGGAGAGGCCTACCGCCAAGATTGAATTGATCGCGGCCTCGCAGAGGGCGTGTGCTAGCAAGACTATAGTCACGTAGCTGGCCATGAAGCGTTCCGAGAACAGATTGCTAAATAGAACCCGCTCGCTCGCTGCAAACTCTATCCGAGCTGCTACAAGCCAAGCAATTGATTCTCTTGATGACTGGGGATTCAGCATATGCAGCCGTTGAGTCTCGCTTTCCTGCTCCTCCTGATAGTCCAAGATAGGTCGTGGAGTAAATGCTTCCATCTCGGACTTCAGCCCCTGGAATGGCTACCATTGCGACTTAAGTGCGAGCTCAATGCAAAGGTGATCCGCAGAACACTGCAATTGCATGCTTGGCCGGTTTGTCATCGGTTAAGAAGCCCAACGCTGCTATCACTAGGCTGCAATGGGCCTTCTCTCAGTTGGCAACACTGAACGGTGGCGGTACTGGTGAACGGCAAAGTTATACGGTCCTCACGGCAGCACAATTCACATATCCGGCTCTTTAAAAGTCAATCTGAGAAACTCTCCAGAACTCCTCAAATAAAGCCAGCTTTGCCTGATCGGATGTTTGATATGATTTCTTGGCAAACTGATCGTCAATACGATATTTCCACATTCCTGGCCGATACTTATCGGGCAAAACCCCAAGATTATACCCGTCAACATTGATAAACTCATTCCCCTTCGTCGACGACCTCCACTTTCGCGTCAGCCATTTTTCTTTGCGTGAAGACTTTCGCTTAAGCTTGGCCTCTTGACTACGTGGATTGACGTAGTCTCCACTCAGCTTTTCTGCGCAAATGCATCCAACGCCGAGCTGGCCAGGAAAGTGATCATGTTCAACAACGTGAACAAATCGAATTCTCTCTTGTCCGCACATCTCGCAAGTAGCATAATCAGCCTCCTCTGCGGAAGCCCCATCCGCGCGGACGTCATAAACATCGACACATAGCCAGCCTTTGTGAGGAACTCCAGGCTTAGACCACAACCCCGTCATATCTAACCCTTGGGCAAATGAGAAAAGGTCGGTAGAAGATTACGCGGTCCTGATCTTGCTCGACAAGGGTAGACCCGTATAACTCTTCATTGAACGGTTCCGATAACCACCCTGAAGCAAGACTCGCAGCCGCATCAACAGAGGTCGCGACGCAGGCCATTCCCCTGGAACCCTTCCGCCGCAGCCGATGAGCACCATGGCACCGAACGGGACGAGGAATTTAGGAAGACCCGACAATCAACTGTCCGTACCGCTACAGAAACCCCATCCCCCTACCGGCTGACCCATCCCCCCTCAAACCTTCGCCAGCGTCACCCGCTCGGGCTGGTGCTGGTACTTGCCCTGGCGGTCGTTGTAGGTGGTGGCGCAGGGGTCGCCTTCGAAGAACAGCAGCTGGCAGATGCCTTCGCTGGCGTAGATGCGGCAGTCGGCGCCGGAGGAATTGCTGAACTCCAGCGTCAGGTGGCCCTCCCAGCCCGCTTCGGCGGGGGTGGTGTTGACGATGATGCCCAGCCGCGCGTAGGTGCTCTTGCCCAGGCAGATCACGGTGATGTTCGTCGGCACCTTCATCTTTTCCAGCGCCACCCCCAGCCCGTAGGAATGGGCCGGCAGGATGAAGTAATCGCCATCCTCATCGCTGTGCAGCGGCGCCGGCTCCAGGTTCGCCGGGTTGAACCGCTTCGGGTTCATCACCGTGCCGGGCACATGGCGGAAAATCAGGAACTCCTTCGGCGACAGCCGCAGGTCGTACCCATAGGACGAGCACCCGAAGCTCAGCACCGGGCCCGTGCGGCCCTCCGGATCCAGGTGGCGCACCAGCGTCGGCTGGAACGGCTCCAGCATGCCGCCGGAGGCCTGTTCGTTGATCCAGTGGTCGTTCTTGAGCATGGCGTCAGCCGCCGCGGCGCAACTGGGTGACCTGATCGGCCATCGCCATCAGGCTGGCCGGCATCGAGGGGCCCGTCAGGATGACATCCAGATGGGCTGGCCGCTGCTCGAGCGCCTCGATCACCGCCTCAGCACTCAAATAGCCCAGGGCCACCGCCAGCCCCAGCTCATCGAGCACCAGCAGATCCAGATCGCCCTTCAGCAACCGCTGGCGGCTCACCTCCCACACCTCGGCCACCGCCTCGAGCGCCTCCTCGGCCGTGGCCCCCTCGGGGCCCTGGGAGCCCGGCGGCCCATCGAGGCAATGGGGCGTGCCCGGCCGCAGCCACTCCAGCCGGCCGCACAGCCGCAGGCTTCCGGCCGGCCCCTGCTCCACGCCCCCCTTGAGGAACTGGCTCACCAGCACCCGGCTGCCCAGCCCAGCGCTGCGCAGGGCCTGGCTGAACACCGCCGCGAAGCTGCCCCGGAACGGCGCCGTGTGGATCTGCAGCAGCCCCTCCGGCTGGCTCACCAGCCGCAGTGGCGGCACCAGGGCCACAGGCCGATGGGGGTGGGTGGTGTCAATGAGGCTGGCGGTCATGGACACCCCAAGGAAGCGTTGGTGTGAAGGGTCCGGACGGCTAGCCCCAGCCCCTCACCTCCCGAATGTAGCGGCCCCTGCCGGCTCGGCACACCATCGGTAGTGGCTCGGAACAGGCGTACCACTGGCGGCGTTTACGCTGCCCCTTCCCTGCCAAAGCCCGCGTGCCCACTCCCCGCAACGACGGCCGCCGCGCCGACGAGCTGCGTCCCGTGGGCCTCGAATGGGACCCGATGGGCTTCGCCCTGAGCTCGGTGTTCTTCTCGGCGGGTCGCACCCGCGTGCTCTGCAGCGTCTGCCTCGATCCCGAGGTGCCCCGCTGGCGTCGGGGCTCGTGCAGCGGCTGGCTGAGCGCCGAATACCGCCTGCTGCCGGCCTCCACCCCCAGCCGCCAGGGCCGCGAACTGATGAAGCTCTCCGGACGCACCCAGGAGATCCAGCGGTTGATCGGCCGCAGCCTGCGGGCCTCCCTCGACCTGGAGGCGCTCGGTGAGCGCACCCTGCTGGTCGACTGCGACGTGCTCCAGGCCGATGCCGGCACCCGCACCGCCTCGATCACCGGCGCCTGGGTGGCCCTGGCCGCCGCCCTGGAGCGCCTGCAGCAGCAGGGCGTGCTGCAGGCCTCACCCTTGCGCCAGCAGGTGTCGGCCGTGTCGGTGGGGCTGGTGGACGGCCAGGCCCTGCTGGATCTCGATTACTCCGAGGATTCCCGCGCCGAGGTCGACCTCAACGTGGTGATGGACGAGCAGGGCCGGTTGCTGGAGATCCAGGGCACCGCCGAAGGCGCCCCCTTCCCCCGCTCCCGCCTCGACGCCCTGCTGGATCTCGCCGAACCGGGCCTGCGCGCCCTGCAGGAGGCGCAGCGCCAGGCCCTGGCTGTGGCGCCAGGCACCACGACCGGCTAAAGAGTGTCATTGGCTACATGGATCAGCCAGGCCGATCCATAGGTTCCTAACCATTCGCCACGCCTTAATGGTCGGCGCCACGCGTGGCTTCAGCCGCTATCCCAGCAGCCCATCCAGCGGATCCCCCGGCTCCGTGACGCCCATGGGCGCCTCGGGCGCCACCACCGTCACCCTGCTGGAAGTGATCCGGGGCCTGGCCGGCAGCAGCGTTGAAACCATCGAGCGCGGCAAGACGATCTTCTTCCCAGGCGACCCCGCCGAACGCGTTTACCTGCTGCGGCGCGGCGCCGTGCGCCTCTCGCGCGTCTACGAGTCCGGCGAGGAGATCACCGTCGCCCTGCTGCGCGAGAACAGCCTCTTCGGGGTGCTCTCCCTGCTCACCGGCCAGCGCTCCGACCGCTTTTATCACGCCATCGCCTTCACCCGGGTGGAGATGGTCACCGCTCCGGCCACCTCGGTCCGGCGCGCCATCGAGCAGGACGCCAGCGTCGGTCTGCTGCTGCTGCAGGGCCTCTCTTCCCGCATCCTCCAGACCGAAACCATGATCGAGACCCTCACCCACCGGGACATGTCCTCCCGGCTGGTGAGCTTCCTGCTGGTGCTCTGCCGCGATTTCGGCGTGCCTGGCAGCGAGGGGATCACCATCGATCTGCGCCTCTCCCACCAGGCCATCGCCGAGGCGATCGGCTCCACCCGCGTCACCATCACCCGCCTGCTGGGCGACCTGCGCAACGACGGCCTTGTCCAGATCGACCGCAAGAAGATCACCGTCTTCGATCCCATCGCCCTGGCCAAGCGATTCAGCTGAACGGGCGGCCCCTGGCGGGTGCCGTGAGGCCACCGGCAGGGATACTTGGTGCACCGCGGAACCGAGGCGCAGAAGGTGTCGGGTTGGCTGCTGATCCTGGCCCTGCTGGTGCTCGGCGGAGTGCTCTCCACCCTGGGCGACCGGCTCGGCAGCCGCGTGGGCAAGGCGCGCCTCAGCCTGTTCAACCTGCGGCCCCGCAAGACCGCCGTGGTCATCACGGTGCTCACCGGCAGCCTGATCAGCGCCGTGTCCCTGGCGTTGATGCTGCTGGTGAGCGAGCGCCTGCGGGTGGGGCTGTTCCAGCTCGATCAGATCGAGGACCGCCTGCGCGACAGCCGCAGCGCCCTGCAGCGCAACAAGGGTGAACTGCAACGCACCCGGGGCGAGCTGGAACGCAGCCGCCTCGATCTGACCACCGCCGAACGCCGCCGTGACCAGGCCCTGGCCAGCCAGCGCCGGGCCCAGAGCCAGCTGCTGGCCGCCGAACGCCGCATCGACACCCTGCGCCGCGAGCTGCAACCCCTGCAGGCCGAGCGCGTCCGGCTGGAGGCCGAGCGAGCCAGGCTCACCAGCGAGGTGCGCGGCCGGGACGCGGAGATCCGCCGCACCGAGACCGAACTGGCCAGCGTCCGCCAGCGCATCGCCGCCGGCGCCAAGGAGCTCAAGGACCTCGAAACCAATGTCATCGCCCTGCGCCGTGGTGATGTGGTGATCGCCAGCGGCCAGCCCCTGGCCACCGCCAAGGTGCTGCTGCAGCGCCCCGACCAGGCCAAGCAGGTGATCGATGCCCTGCTGCAGGAGTCGAATCGGGCGGCCTTCCAGCTGCTGCTGCCCGGCCAGGCCCCCAACCGCCAGATCCTGCTGGTGCCCCGCAGCGACATCACCCGGCTCGAATCGCTGCTCGCCACCCCCGGCACCTGGGTGGTCAGCATCCGCTCGGCCGCCAACGTACTGCGGGGCGAGGCCCAGGTGCTGGCCTTCCCCGACCTGCGCCCCAACCGCCAGGTGGTGGAGCAGGGGGAGGTGCTCTCCCGCACCGCCCTCGAGCCCGACGTGCGCGACCTCGATGCCGTGCGCAGCCGCCTCAACCTGCTGCTGGCCGCCGCCTTCGCCAAGGTCCAGCGCCAGGGCACCCTGGCCAACGGCCTCCAGTTCGATGCCGCCAGCCTAAACGCCCTCGCCCGCGAACTCAGCGAGCGGCCCGCCGCTGTCACCGCCAATCTCGAAGCGGTGGCCAGCCAGAACGCCGACACCCCCGATCCGATCAGTGTGGAGCTGCGCTGGGTTCGCAAGGACGCCGGCACCCGTCCCGTGCGGCCATGACCGCCTCGCCCGGCCCCCTGGCCGGCCTCGATCCCGGCCGCAGCAAATGCGGCCTGGTGCTCACCGATCCCGAGCGCCTGGAGATCCGCCAGGCCCTGGTGCTGCCCCCCGAAGCGGCCTGGCAGCGCCTGCAGGACTGGCACCGCCACCAGGCCCTGGCGGCGGTGGTGATCGGCGACGGTACCGGCAGCGGCCCCTGGCGGCGGCGCCTGGAGCCCCTGCTGCCGGTGGAGCTGGTGGATGAGCGCGGCACCACCCTGGCGGCGCGACGCCGCTACTGGGAGCTGTTCCCCGCCCGGGGCTGGCGGAGGCTGCTGCCACTGGGCCTGCGCCTGCCCCCCCGCGACTGGGACGACGTGGTGGCCCAGCTGCTGCTGGAACGCCGGCTGGGGCGGACGCTGCTCAGAACGACGCCCGCACCGTGAAGACGTAGTCGCCGCCGGGTTCGAGCTGGTAGTCGGCCTTGAGCAGGAAGCGCAGCAGCGCGTCCTGGATCAGGGCGCGCCCCAGGGACGGCTCCACCTGCAGCTCTCCCCGATCGAAGGCCCAACGGAAGCGCCACTGGAAGCTGCCGGCGCTGATCTCCCCCTCCAGCAGGCAGGGGCTGAAGCTCTGGCGCAGCACCCGCAGCTGTGCGTTGGTGGCAGGAAGGCGACTCACGGGAAGCGGGGGCGGGGGTGGCGTCGGTGTCGATCGATGCTCTCAGGATGGCGGCGGATCGGGGCGAAAACTGTTCAGGCGATTGGCAGCCCGCTCCAGGCCCTGCCGGCGGATCAGGTCGATGCCCGCCTCCACCTCCGCCAGCACCGTGTCCAGCACGGGCCGGTCGGCGGCGGCGAACTTGCCCAGCACGTGCGACACCGTGCGGGCCCGGCGCTCCTCGGGCGTCTCACCAGGGGCACCGATGCCGATGCGCAGCCGCGCGAAGGACTCGCTGCCCAGGTGGGCGATCGTGCTGCGCAGGCCGTTGTGGCCGCCGGCGCCGCCCGCGGCGCGCACCCGCAGGCGCCCCAGGGGCAGGTCCATGTCGTCCACCAGCACCAGCATCTGGGCGGGCTCAAGCCGGAACCAGTCGATGGCGGCGCGGATCGAGCGGCCGCTGTCGTTCATGAAGGTCTGGGGCATCAGCAGCCGCAGCCGCTGGTCCCCCTGCCCCACCTCGGCCAGCAGCCCGTGCAGGCGACCCTGGTTGCGGAAGCTGGCGCCACCGGCGCGGGCCAGCCGCTCCAGCACCATGAAGCCGACGTTGTGGCGGGTGTCGGCGTAGCGGGCACCGGGATTGCCCAGGCCCACCAGCAATTGCAGATCCAACGGCCGATCGCCCTCAGCTGGAGGGGCCGGTGGACGGTGCGGCACTGTCCTCAACCACCACCGCCGGGGTGGTTTCAGCCGCAGCGACGACTGCTGTCTCGGCGGCTGGCGGAATGGCGGCGGGGGGGCCGGAGATGTCGATGGACTGATCGGTGCCCACCGCCGTGCGGAACTCCTTCTCGAACTCCTGCGAGGCCGACTGGAAGCCGCGCAGGGTGCGTCCAAGGGTCTTGCCGAGCTCGGGCAGGCGCTTGGGTCCGAAGACCAGCAGCCCGATGGCGGCGATGACCGCCATCTCGGGCAGACCGATGCCGAAGATGTTCATGGACAGGGGGCGAGAGGAATCAGCCGACGCCGTTCCAGTTGACGTTGATGCCCTCGAGCAGGAGGGACTTGTTGTACAGCTGCAGGATCACCAGCAGGAACACCAGGAAGAGCAGCATGAACACGCCCATCACGGGGGTGGTACCCCAGCCGGGCACCACCTTGCCGTACTCGGAATTCAGGGGGCGCAGCAGGTTTCCCAGACGGGTGCGTTGGGCCATGGCAGCTCGGACCTCTCGGGCACGGGATCGCGGTGCTTACTGTAAGGGTCTTGCCGGCCCCACCGAGTTGGGCTGTCGAGAGTTGTGACGCAAACACCGCGTCCCCTGCACCGCCTGAGAGTCCCCCATGGATCCCGCCGCCAGCACCTCCCCCGCCCTCTCCGTGGCCCTCGCGGTGCTCGCCGTGCTCCTGGCCCTCACCGGTTTCGGGGTGTACACCGCCTTCGGCCCCCCTTCCAAGGGCCTCACCGATCCCTTCGACGATCACGACGACTGAGCCGCCGCGGCCTTGCGCACTGTCCAGTGGCCCAGTTGCCAGGGGCTCAACTGCAGTAGACCGCCGCCATCCGCCACCCCCTGGCCCAGGCCATCGCAGCGCTCCAGCACCGTCCAGTCGGGACCGATCGAGAGGCGGCGCCGGCAGGGCCCGAGATTCTGCACGCTGAGCAGCGCCTGCCTCGCCCCCCCCTGGTCGGCTGGCGCCGGCAGCGGCCGCAGGGCCACCAGCTGCAGATCGTCGCCGAGCGAAGGAAAGAACGTTTCGGCCGCCACGGCTGAGCCCCCCGCCGTCGCCACCGGCCGGCACCAGAGCGGCTCCCGCAGCCGGGTGGCCTGCTGGGGAGCGGCGGCCGCCCGCCAGCCATCAGGGCAGGGCAGCAGGGCCAGCCGCTGCCGCTGCCAGCCGTTGTCGGCGCCGGGATCGGGCCAGGTGGGGCCCCGCAGCAGCGACACCCCCAGGCGATCGGCCGTCCCCGACACCCCCTGGGGGCCGTCCAGCAGCACCGCCAGGCCATCGCCGCGGCCCGGCCCCACCGAGGCCAGCCAGCTGATGGCGCTCACCTCCCAGCGGGCCCGTTCCCGGGCGGTGCGGGCCGTGGCCGGCCGCTCGATCACCCCGCCGGAGGTGTCGGCCGCCCAGCGGCAGGCCGGCGAGGCCAGGGGAATCTCCAGCCGCAGCAGCTCATGGCGCTGCTGCCACTGGGTGCTCAGCACCAGCTCCAGCCAGGGGCTGCCCGCCAGCAGGCGGCCGTCCAGGCGCACCGGACTCTCGCCGCAGCGGCCGCGCCAGACGAAGCGGCCACACAGTGGCCCCGTCTCCAACCATTGCGGTGCCCCCTGCCAGCTCCAGGCCAGCGGGTGCTGGCGGTAGTCGGCGGCCAGGTCCCAGGCATCCCAGAACTCGCCCCGATCGCGCCAACGGCACCAGGCCAGCGGCCCCGCCAGCTGGGGCATGCCAGCTCCATCAAACAGCTGCTCCACCCCCGCCGGGCCGATCAGGGCCGCCACCAGGCCGTTGCCCAGGTGCCAGCGCTCCGGCCCCTCGCCGGCGACCCGCTCCAACCGCACCGGGGCCGCCACGGGCCAGGGGGCCCCGTCGCCGGTGCCCTGGCGCCGCAGGCGTTGCACCCCCACCCCGTCGATGCCTGGGATCTGCAGCCACTGGCCGCCGCCGGGGGCCGGCTGCCCGATCAGGCGCCGGTCGCCCTGTGCCCCTGCCAGCCACCAGTCGCCCCCCGGCAGCCGCAGGGTGCGCGGCTGGGCCGGCAGCGGCTGCAGCTGCACGGCGCACCAGGCGTCCACAGCCCCGGCTGGCGCCCCACCAGCCAGGGCCCGTCCCAGGGCACGGTCGCGGCGGCGGGCGGCCCGGCGGCGGGCGGCCCGCCACTGGGGTTCGGCCTGCTCGAACACCTCCGGGATCGAGGTGCCCGGCAGGATGTCGTGGAACTGCTGGAACAGCAGGCTGCGCCAGTCGTCGTCGGCGGCCTCGGCCGGCTGAGCGAACAGCGCCGCGGCCAGATCCGCCTCCCGCAGCAGCCGCTCCAGGGTGCGGTTGTGGCGCTTCTGATCCGGGCGGCTGGTGGCGCAGCCCCTGTGCAGCTCCAGGTAGAGCTCGTCGCGCCACACCGGCAGTTGGCCCGCCAGGGACTCCAGGGGATCGAGGTAGGCCCGCAGGGTGCCGTGCCGCTGGCCGGCCGCCACCGGCTGCCCCTGCCAGAGCTCCAGCTGCTCCAGCATCTCGGCGGTGGGTCCGCCGCCGTGGTCCCCCACCCCCGGCAGCCAGAGGGCGTCGGCGCAGCCGCTCGCCTGCTGCCACTGCAGCCGGTAGCGCTCCATCGCCACCGGGTCGCCATTGGTGCCGATCGGCGCCGTCATCAGGGCCAGCACCTCGGCGCCACAGCGGCTGCGCCAGCGGAACAGACGATGGGGGAAGGGGTTGGTGGCGTTCCAAGCCAGTTTGTGGGTGCAGAACCAGCGCACACCGGTGGCGGCCGCCACCGCCGGCAGACCGGCCGCGAAGCCGAAGCTGTCCGGCAACCAGGCCAGCCGGTGGCTCCACTCCGGGAACGTGCGCTGGCTGTAGTGCTGGCCCTCCTGGAACTGGCGCAACAGCGAGGCGGTGGAGAGCAGCACGCAGTCGCTCTCCACCCACGGGCCGTTGATGGGTTCGAAGCGGCCCTCCGCCATGGCCCGTCGGACCCGGGCGAACAGGGCCGGCCGGTGGCGCTCCAGCCAGGCGTAGAGGGCCGGGGTGGAGTGGCCGAAGTGGAGCGAGCCAAAGCGCTCCATCAGGTCGAGGGCGGAGGCGAAGGTGCGCTCCGCCGCCTGCCAGGTGTCGGCCACGGGCCACAGCCAGGCCAGGTCGAGGTGGGCGTGGCCCAGCACCTGCAGGCGGCCCTCCCCCGGGGCCTCCCCATGGCCATGGGCGCGACGCAACTCGCGCAGCTCAGCAGCGGTGGCCGCCAGCAGGCCCAGGGGATCGGCCGGGTCCAGCGGCTCGAGCTCGATCCGGCTGGTGATCAGGGCGCCGTCATCGTGCACCGGGCTGCGCAGCCGCAGCTCCAGCTCCAGGGCCTCCCCCTGCCACCAGCGCTCGGGCAGGGGCCAGCGGCAGGCGGTGTCGAACAGATCGCCGCTGTGGACCCGCTGGCCATCGACCCACAGTTCGGCCCGATCGGCCCACCAGGACAGCACCAGCCGGGCCCGGGCGCCGGCCGCCAGGGGCCGCCAGGGCTCCGGGCAGGGGCAGCGCAGCTGCAACTGGCGCCACTGGCCGCCCCGGGGCCAGATGATCAGGCCCCGGGCCGCCCAGTCGGGGCGGTGGCAGCGTCCCCACGCCTCCCCCAGGGCCGGACCGCTTCCGCCCCCGGGCTGCAGGGCCTGCCAGAGCGGTTGGAGATCCAGGGGCCGTGGCATGGGGAACGTGACCGAAACGTTTCAATCGGAGCCGGTTGCCCCTGCCAAACGGCATCGGACAGGCTGGATGGCCAACCACCACCCATAAGATGATGCGGCTGCCGAGGGGTCATTGAGACCCGTACCGGCGCCCGTCACTCCCTGTCACCCGCCGGACAGACCATGCTCGCTCTCAAGATCTCGGTTTACTCCGTCGTCTTCTTCTTCATCGGGATCTTCGTCTTCGGCTTCCTGGCCAGCGATCCCACCCGTTCCCCCAGCCGCAAGGACCTGGAGGACTGACTCCTTCGGCGGCGTCGCCACCCGCCACCCGTCCCGACAACCGGTCCGCTTCGGGGGGTCGTCCCCGATCTCCCATGGCAGGATCGGCCGCGACCTTGCTGCCCATCCGCTACCTGTGGTGCTCCATCCCCGCTCGGGACGTCGCCAGGCCCCTGAAGGCCTGACCTCTGGGCTGGGCCTGTGGCTGGGCATCGGTGGCGTGCTGGCGTTGACGGCCGCACCGGCCCAGGCCCGACCGGAACTCCCTTCCAGGCTCCAGGCCGCCCAGGCGCAACTCGCCCCGGCGCCGGCCGCCACCCCCAGCACCGCTTCCACCCCCGATCCCTTCGACGACGAGCCCCAGGGCGAGCCCCAAGGCCTGCCGCCATCCCAGGCCGGGACCGAACCTCCAGGGGAGCCCCCAGCGCCGAGGCGGCGGCCCCTGGCGATCACGCCCCAGCCCCCGGCGGAGCCCACCCCAGCCGCGCCCGCGGCCGCCACAGCCCCGGCGGCGGACATCTACGCCGCCACCGCCAGCGACGCGGTGCCCCTGGAGCTGGAGCTGACCGCCAACCAGCAGGGCTATGACAGCCAGCTGCAGCGTTTCGTCGCCACCGGCAGCGTCATGGCCCGCCTCGCCGGCGGCCGCCTGCTGGCCGACCGGCTGGAGTTCGAGGCCAGCACCCGCACCCTCCTGGCGGTGGGCAACGTGCGCTTCCAGCGCGGCCAGCAGTATCTGCAGGGCAGCCGCCTCCGCTACGCCCTGCTGGAGGGGGTGGGGGAAATCGACGACGTTTATGGCGTCATCGACCTGGACACCACCAAGGAGGACTTCGACCTCGAGCAGGCCGCCTCCACGCCCCTGCCTCCGCCCGAGCCGATCAGCTGCACGCCCTCCTATCCGGCCGTGCCCCAGTGGCAGCCTTACCCCTGGGCTGTCACCGCCTGGGCCGGCCAGATGTATGCCGGTGAGTTCGGCGACACCTTCACCTTCAGCGGTCGCTTCCGGCCCGAATACCTCGGGGGCATCGGCATGCAGCGCCGCCTGTTCCAGGCAGGCCCGCTGTCGCTGGAGTTCGATGCCAACCTGCTGGGGCACCGGGCCAGCGCCCAGCCGGGGGGCGGCTTCAACCAGACCATCCCCTTTTCCAACACCCCCGCCCAGAACTTCGGCGAGTTCACCGGTGGTCTCGGCCTGCGCCTGTGGCTGCGGCCCTGGCTGAACATCTTCTTCGTCGAGGGCCTGAGCGTCACCACGGCCAAGAGCAACTACGAGCAGACCTTCCGCCAGAACTCGGCGCGCCTGCTCAACTACCTGGCCTTCGAGGTGGAGGCCCTGGTCACGCCCCGTTGGTCGGCCGTGGGCCGCATCCACCACCGCTCCGGCGCCTACGGCACCTTCAGCGGTGTCAGCGAGGGCAGCAACGCCTACCTGCTGGGTCTGCGTTACCGCTTCGGCACCGACAAGATCGCCAGCCAGCCACTGCCGGTGCCGCCCGCCCAGGGCTGCCCGGGGGCCCCACCCCTTTCCAGCGAGCAGCCCGATGGGCTGGCCCAGCAGCTCGAGCAGGTGACCATGGGCCCCGGCTGGACCGGCACCAGCGGCCAGCCGGCCCCGCCACCTCCGGTTCAGCCGGTCCCGGACAAGGGGGGGGTGTGGCGCAACGCGCGGGACCAGGAACGGCGGCGCCGCGAGGCCATCGCCCGGATTCCCCAACGGGTCGAGAACGTGACCTTCGAGCGCAGCCTCAAGGCCGAGCGCCGCTTCGGCTTCCCGCGGGAGTTCACCACGCCTGAAGTGGCCAACGACTTCGGCACCACCCGCCCCGAGCAGCTCAAGGACCAGACCACCGAAGGAAACCAGGAACTGATCAAGGGCACCGTGAGCCGCTGGCGCATCCAGGCCCGGCGCCTCAAGCTCACCCCCAACACCCTCTCCGGCGACCGGGTGGGCTTCACCAACGACCCGTTCACGCCGGCCCAGTCGTGGATGGATTCGGAGAAGGTCGTCATCACCCTGCTGCCCAACGGCGACACCCTGGTCAAGGCCCGCCGCAACACACTGCGGCTGGAGGATCGCCTGCCGATCCGGGTCGTGCGCCAGCGCCGCATCCAGAAGCAGGACGAGGTGAGCAATCCGCTGGTGATCGGCAACGACCGGGAAGACCGGGACGGCTTCTTCCTCGGCTACAACATTCCGATCAAGATCGGCCAGAAGGGACTCCTGAACCTGCAGCCGCAGGTGATGATCCAGCGCCTTTACACCGGCAACACCGACGCCTATCCCCTGCCCGGATCACCGGCAGGTTCCACCAACATCGTCGAGCAGCCGGCCAAGGGCGGCGACTACTTCGGTCTGGATGCCCGGCTCACCGGGCCCCTGCTGGGCTTCAACGCCGATGCCCGCCTCAGCCTCTCCACCCTCAATCCCGACAATTTTGCCAACGGCACCCGCAGCTTCGGCGACCTGGCCCGGGTGGTGAAGATGCCCCTGCTGGGCCCCAGCACCTTCCGCCTCTTCGGTGCCTATCGCTTCCGCACCTGGAACGGCTCCCTGGGCGAACAGGACGTCTACTCCGCCTATGGCGTCTCGCTCGAGCAGCAGGGAAGCCTGCCCAGCTGGGGCCAGCTGTCCCGCAGCTACTACTGGCGCATGGGCGTGGGCAACTTCCAGGCCGTCCAGGCCACCAGCCCCGACCTGCTGCAGGTGTGGCGTGCCAACGCCATCGGCTCGATGAACTTCTCCTACCCGATCTGGACCGGCAAGCCCACCACCAGCCCACCGGTGATCTCGCTGGCCAATTCACCGGTGCCGATCGTGCCTGGCCTGCGCTTCAACGCCAACCTGCTCGGGGTGGCCGCCTACTTCAGTGACGGCACCAACCAGAACACGATCGGCCTCTCCGGTGGCCCCACCCTCACCCTGGGGCGCTTCGAGAAGCCGTTCCTCGATTACACCCAGCTCACGGTCACCGGCGGCATCACCCTGCGCCAGGGCCAGAGCCCGCTCAACTTCGACCGCGCCGTCGACCTGGGCACGGTCGGCATCGGCCTGTCCCAGCAACTGATCGGCCCGCTGGTCTTCAGCGGCGGCATCGGCTTCAACGTGGATCCCAATTCGGGCTTCTACGGCGATGTCACCGGCTCCTACCTGGAGCTGCGCTGGCAGCGGCGTGCCTACGAGATCGGCGTGTACTACAGCCCCTATGACGGACTGGGCGGCATCAGGGTGCGGCTCAACGACTTCAACTTCAAGGGACCCGGTACCCCGTTCATCCCTTACCACCCCACCCAGGGCGCCCTGCAGCGGCCCTTCTAGGCGGCCGCGAAGTTGTTCAGGTAGGGCAGCCGGCTGGCGGTGGCCCGCAGCTCGCCGTCATGGGCCACCAGTTGGGCGGTGCCGTTCCATTCGCCGCTCACCAGCATGCGGCGCGGACCGGCCGCCAGGGTCAGCGGCCATTCCAGGACCTCGCTGCCGGCGTCCAGCCGCACGCGGGGTGGTTCGAGATCGAGCTGGAGAACAGCGCCGGGATGGGCGCCGATGGCGGCCTGCAGGGCCAGCACGGCGTCGTGGTCGGCGCTGAGGCAGGGGATTCCCAGGGCCAGGCAGTTGCCGAAGAAGATCTCGGCGAAGCTTTCGCCGATCACCGCCCGCAGGCCCCAGCGCATCAGCGCCTGGGGGGCGTGTTCGCGGCTGGAGCCGCAGCCGAAGTTGCGGTTCACCACAAGAATCGCCGCGCCCTGGTTCTCGGCCCGGTCGAAGGGGTGATCGCCGGCCCGCTCGCTGCGGTCATCGGCGAAGACACCCTCCGCCAGCCCGTCGAAGGTGACGCACTTGAGGTAGCGGGCTGGGATGATCCGGTCGGTGTCGATGTCGTCGCCGGCCACGACCACGGCGCGGCCCTGGCAGCGCTGGATCGGTCCGGCCGGGAAAGGGGTGGCGCTCATGCTCGGGTGCTGGCGGGCTCAGGCTGTGGGGTGGTCGGGACGGCGACCAGGCGGCGCACGTCGGCCACGTGGCCGCTCACCGCCGCCGCCGCCACCATGGCGGGGCTCATCAGCAGGGTGCGGCCGGTGGCTGAACCCTGGCGCCCCTTGAAGTTGCGGTTGCTGGAACTGGCGCTGATCTGGCGCCCCTCGAGGCGGTCGGGGTTCATGGCCAGACACATCGAGCAGCCCGGCTCGCGCCACTCGAAGCCGGCGGCGCGGAACACCGCATCGAGGCCCTCGGCCTCGGCCTCGGCCGCCACCTGCTCACTGCCCGGCACCACGAAGGCCTTGATGCCGGCGGCCACCTGGCGGCCGCGAGCCACGGCGGCGGCGGCCCGCAGATCGCTGAGGCGGCCGTTGGTGCAGCTGCCGATGAAGCACACGTCCACCGGCACCCCCTCGATCGGCGCACCGGGTCGCAGATCCATGTAGCGGTAGGCCTCCTCGGCGATCGGCCGCTCGTCGCTCTCGGTCTGCTCGAGGGTGGGCACCGTTTCATCGACGCCGATGGCCTGGCCCGGCGTGATCCCCCAGGTGATGGTGGGGGCGATCGTGGCGGCATCAAACACCACCTCATCATCGAAGCTGGCCTCGGGCCCCGAGGCCAGGGAGCTCCACCAGGCCACGGCCCGCTCCCAGGCGTCGCCGCTGGGGGCGTGGGGCCGCCCCTTCAGGTAGGCGAAGGTGACGGCATCGGGGTTGACATAGCCGCAGCGGGCGCCGCCCTCGATGGCCATGTTGCAGAGCGTCATCCGCTCCTCCATCGAGAGGGCCTCGATCGCCGGTCCGGCGAACTCGTAGGCATAGCCGACGCCGCCCTTCACCCCCAGGGTCCGGATCACGTGCAGCACCAGATCCTTGGCGTAGACGCCGCTCTGCAGGGCCCCGTCCACCCGGATCCGCCGCACCTTCAGCTTGCCCATCGCCAGGCTCTGGCTGGCGAGAACGTCGCGCACCTGGCTGGTGCCGATGCCGAAGGCGATGGCGCCGAAGGCGCCGTGGGTGGAGGTGTGGGAATCGCCGCAGGCCACGGTCATGCCGGGCTGGGTGAGCCCCAGCTCGGGAGCGATCACATGAACGATCCCCTGGCGACCACTGCCGAGGCCATGCAGGGTGATGCCGTGGCGGGCACAGTTGCCCTCCAGGGTGGCGAGCATCGCCTCGGCGAGGGGATCGGCGAAGGGACGGGCCTGGGAGGTCGTGGGCACGATGTGGTCCACCGTGGCCACCGTGCGCTCGGGATGGCGCACGGTCAGGCCCAGGTCGTCGAGGGCGGCGAAGGCCTGGGGGCTGGTGACCTCATGGATCAGGTGCAGCCCGATGAACAGCTGGGTGGCACCACCCGGCAGGTCGGCGACCCGGTGCAACTCCCAGACCTTGTCGTAGAGGGTGCCGGCGCTCAAGAGGATGGATCGAGACGGTCTGAAACCACCCTAGAAGGCGTCTGTTCCGCCGGGGCGGGCTCCCGCCGGAAGAGGCCGTCGAGGTAGTGGCGGGCCACGGCGCGGTCGTGGCTGCCGTGCTGGACCAGGAAGCCGGCCAGGGCGGCTTGCATGAGCCGGTACTGGTCCCACTGGGGGTGCACCCGGATGAACTCCCGCATGGCCTCGAAGAGGTCCTCCGGCATCTGGTTTTCGATGCTCACGGTCCTGGGAGCGTGGTCGGGGATCTGGCTCATGCGGCGCTGGTCGTCGGTCCCCCCCATCAGGCCACGGGGCTCCCCCCGGCGTCAAAGCGGACCTCACCGGTCCGGTCCCAAGGGACCGCCGCTGAGAATCACCGCAGGGGGCGGTTTCCCGGCCACCGGTCGGGGGCGGCGGTCGGACCTGCCTGCAGGGGTGCGTCCGGTCAAGGGGGGAAGGCCTTTCCCGCAGCAAGCCGCGAGGACCCCTCCGGCAGCTCCCGCCCGCCCCCGGCATCCTGTGGAAAAACCCTCCCGTTTCGGGGGAAAAGTGGCAGGCAGGGGGGAAAAGTCCATGCCACAGGATTTGTGATCGTTGGCGGCCGGGGCAGCAGATGTTCCGATGGGGGCCGATCAGATGGCCGCAGTGTTCAGCCGTAACCGCAGGCGGTTCAGACTTTCCCCCACCGTCAGCGTCTGGATCCAGGTGCGCTCGCGGCCACCGCCGAAGCGCACCGCCTCGCTGCGGAGGCCGTCAGGGCCGGCCACGGCGATGTGCACCAGCCCCAGGGGTTTTTCAGGACTGCCACCGCCGGGCCCGGCGATGCCGGTCACCGCCACCGCCCAGGTCGCCCCCGTCAGGCGCCGTGCCCCTGCCGCCATCGCCTCGGCCACCGGGTCGCTCACCGCCCCATGGGCTTCGAGAAGCGCGGCCGGCACCCCCAGCAGGTCCTGCTTCACGGCGTTGGCATAGGCGATCACCCCGCCCAGAAACACCTCCGAGGCCCCCGGCACCGCCACCAGGGCCGCACCGAGGCCGCCACCGGTGCACGACTCCGCCACCGCCAGGGTCTCGCCCCTGCGACCCAGCTCCGCCAGCACCACCGAGGCCAGGCTGTCACCATCGGCGCCGAAACAGCTGGCACCGCCGCGGCGACGCAGTTCTGCCTCCACCGGGGCCAGCAGGGCGGCGGCGGCGGCCCCATCGGCGGCCCTGGCCGTGACGCGCAGCTTCACCTCCCCCGCCCCGGCATAGGGCGCCACGGTGGGGTTCTCCAGGGCCAGAAGGTCCTGCACCCGTTCCGCCAGGTCGGATTCGGCCACGCCCCAGAAGCGCAGCATGCGGCTGGCGAACACCCCGCCCGCCAGGCCCGCCTCCCGCAGCCAGGGGGCGGCGGTGGCCTCCCACATCGCCCGCAGCTCGCTGGGCACCCCTGGAAACGTGAGCACGGTGAACCCCGGCACCGGGGTCCAGATCATTCCGGGCGCGGTGCCGGTGGGGTTGGGCAGCACGGCGGCACCGCGTGGCAACAGGGCCTGCTTGCGGTTGCTGGCGGCGACACGGCGGCCCCGGGCCGTGATCCGGGCCTGGATCGCCGCCCAGATTTCAGCGTGTTCCACCAGGTCGGCTCCGAAGGCCGCCGCAATCGCCTCGGTGGTGAGGTCGTCGGGGGTGGGGCCCAGGCCGCCGGTGGTGATCAGCACCCGGCAGCGGCCCGAAGCCTGTTGCACCGCTTCGATCAGCCGTTCCCGGTTGTCGCCGACCACCTGCTGGCGGTGGTGCACCACCCCGAGAGCCGCCAGCTGTTCGGCCAGCCAGCGGGCATTGCCGTTGACGATGTTGCCCAGCAGCAGTTCGGTGCCGATGCAGAGCACTTCCACCCCGGCGCCGCCGGGGAAGCTGCTCACTTGGCCTCCTGCTGCATCTGGCGGCGGCAGACCACCAGCACGGCGATCAGCACCGCCGTGGCCAGGGCCAGCCAGAGGAACCGCATCTCCGCATTGGCCAGCACCAGGGCGATGGAGGCCAGCCACTGGGTGAAGGCATAGATGACCACCACGGTGCGGCGGTGGCTGAAGCCAGCCCGCAGCAGGCGGTGATGCAGGTGACGGCGATCCGGATAGAAGGGAGAGCGGCCGGCCTTGAGGCGGCCCATGATCACCGCCGACATGTCGGCCAGGGGCAGGGACAGGATCAGCAGGGGCAGCAGCAGGCTGACGCTGGTGAGCCGTTTGGCCGGACCCACGATGCTGATCGCCGCCAGGGCGAAGCCGAGGAAATAGGAGCCGCCATCCCCCATGAAGATGCGGGCGGGGTTGAAGTTGTGGCGCAGGAAGCCGAGGCAACTGCCCGCCAGGGCTGCCGCCAGCAGGCCGGCGGCGGGCTGGCTGAGGCTGAAGCTCACCGAGAGCAGCCCCACGGCGGCGATGCCGCTCACCCCGGCTGCCAGCCCGTCGAGGCCATCCAGCCAGTTGATCGCGTTGGTGATGCCCACCAGCCAGACCACCGTGGCCAGCAAACTCAGCCCCTCCGGCAGCGGCAGCCCGGCGTAGGAGTTCCCCAGGCCGAACGGCAGGTCGATGCTGCCGATGCGCACGCCCTGGTTCCAGACCGCCGCGGCCACCAGCACCTGGCCGAACAGGCGCGGCAGGGGAGGCAGGGCGAACAGGTCATCGGCCAGACCGATGACGAAATAGCAGAGGGCCCCCGCCAGGGTGGTCCAGATCAGCTGGTCCTTGATGGGAGTGAGTTCGGCGAAGCCACCGAAGGCCCAGGTGCAGGCCAGCGAAAGGCTGAAGCCGGCCACGATGCCCACGCCACCGAGCCGCACCATGGGCAAGGTGTGCTGCTTGCGGTCATCGGGCGGATCCACCAGCCCCCAGCGCAGGCCGATCCTTCGGATCACCGGCACGATCAGCGCCGTGAGCAGGGCCGCCGCCGTGGCCGTGAGCAAGGCCGCCGCGTTGGGGCTGTAGGCGAGGGTCACATCGACGGGCCGGAAAACAGCGGTCCTGAAGGCGACACGTTACGGGTGAACGGGGCCGTCAGGCGTGCTGGAGCTCACGTTGACGCCCATAGAGGGGAAAACGCCCGCAGAGGGACGCCACCCGTTCCCGGCAACGCAGCTCGACCGCGGCATCGTCCTGGAGCAGCAGGCGATCGGCGATCACATCGGCCACCTCGCGGAAGGCCTCGGCATCGAAGCCGCGGGTGGTGAGCGCTGCGCTGCCCAGGCGCAGACCGCTGGTCACAAACGGAGACTCCGGGTCGAAGGGCACCGTGTTCTTGTTGGCCGTGATGTTGACGTCGCTGACCAGGCGGTCGGCGAGCTTGCCGGTCAGTCCGATGGAGCGCAGATCGAGCAGCACCAGGTGGTTGTCGGTGCCGCCGGAGACCACGGCGATGCCCCGCTCCTGGAGGCGTTCGGCCAGGGCCTGGGCATTGCGCACCACCTGCTGGCTGTAACTGCGGAAGTTCGGCTGCAGCGCTTCCCCGAAGGCCACGGCCTTGGCGGCGATCACGTGCTCCAGCGGGCCGCCCTGGGAGCCGGGGAAAACGGCCTTGTCGAACTGGCGCCCGAAGTCGGCGTCGTTGCAGAGAATCAGGCCACCCCGGGGGCCCCGCAGGGTCTTGTGGGTGGTGGTGGTGACCACATGGCAGTGGGGCAACGGGCTGGGATGCACCCCGGAGGCCACAAGGCCGGCGATGTGGGCCATGTCGGCCAGCAGGTAGGCGCCCACCTCGTCGGCGATGGCGCGGAAGGCGGCGAAATCGATGGTGCGGGGGTAAGCGGAATAGCCGCAGATGATCAGCTTCGGCCGGTGCTCCAGGGCCAGCTGCCGGATGGTGTCGAAGTTGAGCTGGTGGGTGTCGGGGTCGACGCCGTAGTGGACGGCCTTGAACCACTTGCCCGACACGTTCACCGGGGAGCCGTGGGTGAGGTGGCCGCCGTGGGAGAGATCCATGCCCAGGATCGTGTCGCCGGGCTCGAGCAGGGCCAGGAAGACGGCGAAGTTGGCCTGGGCGCCGCTGTGGGGCTGGACGTTGGCCCAGGCGGCACCGAACAGCTGCTTGGCCCGCTCGATCGCCAGCTCCTCGATGATGTCGACGTGCTCGCAGCCGCCGTAGTAGCGCTTGTGGGGCAGGCCTTCGGCGTACTTGTTGGTGAGCACGGAGCCCTGGGCCTCCATCACCGCCCGGGAGGTGAAGTTCTCGCTGGCGATCAGCTCCAGGTGACTCTGCTGGCGCCGCAGCTCCTTCTCGATCAGGGCGGCAATGGCCGGATCACCAGTGGCCAGGGAGCTGTCGATGGCAGCCACGCTCGAGGAGGTGGAAGCAGGGCCGTGATCCATTCGGTCCGCCATGGGGCTACGCAAGGTGAAACCGATCGTAGGCAAACGGCGCTGGGCTGGCCGGGCCGCAGACGTGGTGCCCGGCCGGACGGCCAAAAAAAACCGCCCCGTGGGGCGGTGAGAGGTGGAACGCGCCTGGAGAGATTCGAACTCCCGACCCTCTGATCCGTAGTCAGATGCTCTAATCCGCTGAGCTACAAGCGCCTGCCAGGTCATTCTCACCCCATGGGGTGCCGATCCGTCAACAACGCCCCTGCCACCCCCGCCCCGATAGGGTCCGGTTCAGAGCCCAGATCTTTCCCCATGCCGATCCGCTGGTACGGCCCCGCCGATCCCGACGATCCCACTTATCGGCACTTCGCGCGAATCGTGAACCTCACCCTCCATGCCGCCCTGTTCGCCGCCGTGAACAGCGGCCTCTGGTTCGTCCAGGGGATGCGGCACCCCTGGTCCCACCTGAACTGGTTGACGCTCGGCTGGGCCGGGCTGCTGCTGATCCATGGCAGCGTGGTGGTGCTGCAACGCCCCCAGCCCCAGCCATGACGCTTGCCGCCGCCGATCTCGAAGAACTGACCCGCGCGATCGCCGATCGGCTCTACGTGCAGGTGGCCGGCTGGCATCTGTACCTGGGCGATGCGGGCCTGGCCCAGATCCTGGCGATCGAGTGCGCCGCCCGGCTTGACCAGGGCGCCGAGGTCTGTGCCCGCCAGGCCCTGGAGGCGGTGCAGGTGCCGATCGGCGGCGGCGGCACGCGCCTGCCCCTGGCCCGGCTCGTGCCCGCCGGCCAACTGCGGGATCTCGAAGACGTGCTGCAACCCTTTTGCTGACACGCGCAGCCAGAAGCCCCCTCTACCGATAGGGTGACGCCCCACGCAGGCGGGTCGTGCTGGTCATCGAAGTCACCAATGCCCGCGACGTGGTGCGCCAGCGCATCGGCAGGCTCGGGGGTCGTCTGATCGGCAAGGTGGTCGATGCGGAGGCCCAGGTGGAAAAGGTCCTGATTCAGGAACTGGAGACCGCCTTCCGCGATTTCGGCATCGAAGCCCGGATCTTCTCGATCGACGGCCCCCAGATGATCGGCCGCTCCCACCTGGAGATTCCCGTGCAGGTCCGCGAGGAGCGCCAGGTGAGGCTCACCTAGGCCCGGCGGCGCACCATCCGCAGCAGCTGGCAGGCCTCGGGCACGCCGGCGAGGCTCGACAGCAGTCCGTAGAGACCCACGGCCAGGGCACTGCAGATCACGTTCTGGAGCAGCAGGCCCCCCAGACCGGGGGGCCAGGCCACGGCCAGGGAGAGCCACCAGCAGGCGGCCCCGCCGGCCACGGCGGCCAGCAGCAGCTTGCCGCTGTCGGCGGCCCAGAGCCGCAGGGGCAGGCCCCCGAGCCGGCGGCTCAGGGCCAGCAGCAGCCCGACGCAGGTGATCAGGTTCACCGCCACGGTGGCCAGCACCAGGCCAGCGGCGCCGGCGTTCAGCATCGGCAGCTGGTTGCCCCAGGCGGGGGTGGGGCCGCCGGTGAAGGCCCAGCAGAAGAGGGCATTGAGCCCGATCCCGGCCAACGACCAGCGGAAGGGGGTGTTGCCGTCGCCGAGGGCATAGAAGACACGCACCAGCACGTCCCGGCCCAGGTAGGCCGGCATGCCGATGCCGTAGGCCATCAGCAGCTGGCCCACCAGGGTGGCGGCGCTGCGGTCGAAGGCGCCGCGCTGGTAGATGAGGGCCACGATCGGCACCGCCAGGGCCACCATCAACGCCCCCAGGGGCAGCATCGTGGCGTTGGAAAGCATCAGCCCCTGGCGGATGCGGCCGATCAGCTCGGGCCGGTCCTGCGGTGCCGTGAGCCGGGCGTACACCGGCAGCAGCGGCACCAGCAGCACATTGGAGAGCAGGCCAAGGGGCGTCTGCACCAGCAGGTTGGCGTACCCCAGACCCGCCGCCGCCGCCGGCATGCCCGAGGCGAAGAACAGGGACACGAACACGTTGATCTGCAGCATCCCCGAGGAGAGGGTGGCCGGACCCATCACCTGCAGCACTTCCCGCACGCCGGGATCACGCCAGTCCCAGACCAGCTGCAGCCGGTTGAGACCCTCCTTGGCCAGGGCCGGCAACTGGATCAGCCATTGCAGGATCGCCCCCACCGTGGTGCTGGCGGCCAGCACCACCCCACCGATCACCGCCGTGGCGGGCAGGGTGATGCTGCTGCCCAATTGCCACCAGAGCAGGCCGATGCCGCCGATGACGGCAACGCTGGAGAGAAGAGGGCTCACCGAAGGCAGCCAGAACACGTCGGCGGCGTTGAGGGCGCCGAAGCCGAGCCCGATCAGGCCCGCGAACAGGGCCATCGGCGCCATCCAGCGCAGCTGGAGCACGGCCAGGGCATGGCGCTCCGGATCCAGGCCTGGACCGACCAGATCGATGAGCGGATCGGCGGCCACCAGCAGCAGCACCGTGACGACGATCAGGCCCGCGCCCACCAGGGTGTTGATGCTGGCCAGCACATGGGCACCCTCGTGGCGCGGCCGCCGGGCCAGCACGCTCACCATGGCGCTGTGGAAGGGCCCGTTGATGCCGCCGAGCAGGATCAGCAGGAAGCCCGGCAGCACGTAGGCGTAGTTGTAGGCGTCGTAGGCCGCCCCGACGCCGAAGGCAGCGGCGATCACCTGCTGACGCACCAGACCGGCCACCTTGCTGAGGGCCGTGGCCGCCCCCACGATCAGGGCAATCCGGCGCAGGGATCGGGCCATGGCGGCGGGGCAGTGCCCATCGGGACGCACGGCAGTATGGCCCTCCTTCCTCGGGCACCCGATCCCATGGCCCCAGCCACCGTTGCCGTGCCCGTGCTCCCAACCGGTCCGCTGGTGGAAGGCGTGCTGCTGAAGCGCTACAAGCGCTTCCTGGCCGATGTGGCGCTGGACGATGGCCAGACGGTCACGGCCCACTGCCCCAACACCGGGCCCATGACCGGAGTGCTGCTGCCGGGCGGGCGGGTGCGCCTGCGCCACGACCCCTCACCCAGCCGCAAGCTGGCCTGGACCTGGGAACAGGCCCAGGTGGGCGCCCATGGCGGTGGCCTGGTGTGGGTGGGCGTCAACACGGCGCTGCCCAACCGGCTGGTGCGGGCCACGATCGAGGCGGGCAGCCTGGAGGCCTGGCTGGGCCCCATCGGCAGCGTGCGGGCCGAGGTGCCCTACGGCGAGGGACGCCGCAGCCGGATCGATCTGCTGCTGACGCCGGCGGCGGGGGCCGCCGATCCACGGCCGATCTATGTGGAGGTGAAGAACACGACCTGGAGCGATGGCGATCTGGCCCTGTTTCCCGACACAGTCACCGAACGGGGCCAGAAGCATCTGGTGGAGCTCACGGCCCTGGTGCCAGGGGCCCGGGCGGTGCTGGTGCCGTGCCTGAGCCGCGGCGACGTGAGCCGCTTCGCGCCGGGGGACAGTGCCGACCCCCGCTACGGGGAGCTGTTCCGCACGGCCGTGGCGGCCGGGGTGGAGGTGCTTCCCTGCCGCTACAGCTTCACGGACACCGCTGTGGCGTTCCTCGGCCTGGCCGCTCAGGCGTGGTGAGGGTGGTAGTGGCTGCCCCGGTAGACGAGGTCGAGCCCTTCATCGGTGGGGGACGGCTGATGGAGCAGCGGCAAGGCGTAGTGGTGGCCGCGGTACACGTGCTCGATCGGGGCCGCTGAAGGGCGCTCGTCGTGGGAATGGTCGTAGGGGAGGCCGCGATAGCAGAGGGCGGAATGGGCCATGGGGGACAGGAGCGGAGATGGAACGGCTGGAGCTGGGGCCCGCTCTGGTCGCGCCGGAGTGCGCCAACGGGGCATGGACCTGCCTGATGCATTTCTAGCGCCTTTGCAGTGTTCAGAATGAACATTTATGCAAACTCTTTGCATCCTTTAAGCAAAACGGCTGGAAGGGCCCCTGCGGCGAGGCGTGTGCCTTGCGCTGCTTTTGGTAGCGAATCAAACATTGCGATGGGGGCACGTCATGGATAGTCGGAACTTGTTGATGCCAGCACTGGCGTCAGAAGTCGGACGTTCTCTTCACCACGTTCCCATGATCGCTTCAAGTCACCAGCCCAAGGTTCGACCTCCGAGAAGCCTCAGGGAGGCCAGTCTCCTTGAGGCGCCCACCCTGTTAATGCGCAAGGTTCGTGGTCTTTCCTCACAGGAGGGGCTCACCTGGCTCGCCTGCGTGCCGCTGGCTCTGTTCGGGCTGGGTGTGTTCAACCTCTCCGCCCACGCGGCCGAACTGCCCGAGCTCACCCCTGCGTTCCTGATCAACAACCTCTGGTTGGCCATCGCGGCCTTCCTGGTGATCTTCATGAACGCCGGCTTCGCGATGGTGGAGGCCGGTCTCTGCCGCCAGAAGAACGCCGTCAACATCCTGGCCAAGAACCTGATCGTCTTCGCCCTGGCGGTGACGGCCTACTGGGTCATCGGCTATTCCCTGATGTACGGGGATTCGATCGCCGGTGGCTGGCTGCACTTCAAGGGTCTGTTCTTTGACCCCACCGTCACCGCTGAAATGGTGACCGAAGGCAAGCTGACCCCGAGCGTCGACTTCCTCTTCCAGGCCGCCTTCGCCGGCACCGCCGCCACGATCGTCTCCGGCCTGGTGGCCGAGCGCATCAAGTTCAAGGAGTTCGTGATCTTCTCCCTGATCCTGGTGGGCATCATCTACCCGATCGCGGGCAGCTGGAAGTGGAACGCCAACGGCTGGCTCAACCAGCTCGGCTTCATCGACTTCGCCGGATCCACCCTGGTCCACTCCGTCGGCGCCTGGGCCGGCGTGGTCGGCGCCATGATTCTCGGCCCACGCATCGGCAAGTACGTCGACTCCAAGCCCCAGGCCATCCCCGGCCACAGCCTCGCCCTGGCCACCCTGGGCGCCCTGATCCTCTGGCTCGGCTGGTACGGCTTCAACCCTGGCTCCGTTCTGGCCATGACCGAAGCCGTTCCCTACATCGCCGTCACCACCACCCTCGGTGCCGCCGGCGGCGGCATCGCCGGCACCCTGATCTCCCAGTTCCACTCCGGCAAGCCCGACCTGACGATGACCATCAACGGCATCCTGGCCGGCCTGGTGGGCGTCACCGCCGGCTGCGACGGCTTCCCGATGTGGGCCGCCTGGGTCGTGGGCTTCATCGGAGGATCCATCGTCGTCTACGCCGTCACCTTCATCGACTCGATCGGCATCGACGATCCTGTGGGCGCCTTCTCCGTCCACGGTGTGGGCGGCATCTGGGGCACTCTGGCCGTGGGCCTGTTCAACAAGGACGCCGGCCTCCTGCTCGGCAAGGGCTTCAACCAGCTCGGTCTCCAGTTCCTGGGAGTCTTCGCCTACGCGGTCTTCACCATCGTCACGGCCTGGCTTCTCTGGAGCATCCTGGGAGCCCTTTCCGGGGGCATCCGGGTCCACGAGAAAGAGGAGCAGGTCGGTCTCGACATCAGCGAGCACGGCATGGAGGCCTACCCCGACTTCGTCTCGTCCTCCAACTGAGCACAGGGCTTTGTTCCCTTCGTAAAACCGCGGTTTCGGCCGCGGTTTTTTTTCGACCGCCCCACCGCCGACCCCCATAGAGTCGGCACACCTGGACATGGCCTGTGGACACCCGTGCCTTCAAGCGTTCCCTGCACCATTCGGATCGCTACAACCGCCGCGGCTTCGGCCTGGGGGAGGAGGTCGCGGGCAGCCTTGAGCAGGCCTACCAGAGCAATCTGATCGCCAGCCTCAGAGAGAACGGCCACCTCCTGCAGCGGGGTCGCCTCAAGATCCGCCTGGCCGAGGCCTTCGGCTTCTGCTGGGGCGTGGAGCGGGCCGTGGCGATGGCCTACGAAACCCGCCGCCACTACCCCAGCGAGCGGATCTGGATCACCAACGAGATCATCCACAACCCTTCGGTCAACGCCCATCTGCGCGAGATGGACGTCCGCTTCATCCCGGTCGACGACGATGTCAAGGACTTCTCCGAGGTGGGGACCGGGGATGTGGTGATCCTGCCGGCCTTCGGCGCCACCGTGCAGGAAATGCAGCTGCTCAACGAACGCGGCTGCCACATCGTCGACACCACCTGCCCCTGGGTGTCGAAGGTATGGAACACCGTGGAGAAGCACAAGAAGCATGCCTTCACCTCAATCATCCACGGCAAGGTGAAGCACGAGGAAACGCTCGCCACCAGCTCCTTCGCCGGCACCTACCTGGTGGTGCTCGACCTGGCCGAAGCCCGCATGGTCAGCGATTTCATCCTTGAGCGGGGCCAGGGGGCCATCGATCGGCAGGCCTTCATGACCCGGTTCGCCAAGGCCTGCTCCCCGGGCTTCGACCCGGACCGGGACCTGGTGCGGGTGGGCGTCGCCAACCAGACCACCATGCTCAAGAGCGAAACCGAGGAGATCGGCCGCCTGTTCGAGCGCACCATGCTGCAGCGCTTCGGCCCCGCCGAGCTGGACGAACACTTCCTCGCCTTCAACACCATCTGCGATGCCACCCAGGAGCGCCAGGACGCCATGTTCGCCCTGGTGGACGAACCCCTCGACCTGATGGTCGTCATCGGCGGCTACAACTCCTCCAACACCACCCACCTGCAGGAAATCGCCGTCAGTCGCGGCATCCGCTCCTTCCACATCGACACCCCCGAGCGGATCGGCCCGGGCAACCGCATCGAGCACAAGCCCCTGGGGGGTGCCATGGAGACGCTGGAACCCTTCCTGCCGGACGGCCCTGTCCGGGTGGGCATCACCTCCGGTGCTTCCACCCCCGACCGGGTGGTGGAGGATGTGATCGAGCGCCTGGTGGGCCTCAGCGAGGAGTGAGCCACCAGCCCGGATGACCCCGCCCAGGGCCGGGGCCGACCGGGTGGCTTTAGATTCAGGAAAGGTTCTCCTCTCCCCCCACGGCCGCCGGGGAGAGCGCAACCCCGGTCCTTTCCAGCAGCTCCCTTCTGACCCACCGCACGCCCCAGATCACGATGGCGGCAGGTTCCTCCCTGCACCAGGCTCCCGACGATCCTGGAGCCCCCAAGAGCGAACCCCTGCGGGAGCGGTCCGACCCCTCCGTGCGTCGCTACGCCAGCGCCTTCGCCGATCTGATGGAGATGCGGGCCCCCGCTTCCGTGGTGGGCGCCTACCTCGATCGTCACGAAGGCTGGTTCCGCCGCTGCGCCGCCCCCATGACGGTCGAACCGATCGGCAGCCAGGGCTACGTGCTCACGCTTGGCCGCTTCGGCAACTTCGGCTTCGAGGTCGAACCGACGATCGGCCTCGAACTGCTCCCCCAGGCCGCCGGCGTCTATCGCATCCTCACCGTGCCCCTGCCCGAGGTGGACGAGGCCCTGCAGGAGCTTTACGACGTCGAATTCGCCGCCTCGCTACGGCTCGACGAGGCCGGTGGACCGGAGGTGTCCCACGAGGAGGTGGATGGGGTGATGGTGCACACCCTGGTGCGCTGGCAGCTGGATTTGGCCGTCTGGCTGCGGCTGCCCGGCATGCTCTCCATCCTCCCCGACCACCTGGTCCAGAGCAGCGGTGACCACCTGCTGCGCCAGATCGTGCGACAGATCTCCCGCCGGCTCACCTGGAAAGTGCAGGAGGATTTCCATGCCAGCCATGGCATCCCCTGTCCGCCCCGGCGCCGGGCCCAGTTCTGATGGACGGGTCTTTCGGAGAGCTCCCGAGGCTCAGATCCCTCAGGCGGCGGGGGCAGTCAGAATCTTGTTGACGATCTGCATGCCGGTGACGGCCTGCCAGAGGAACAGGGTCATCACGGTCATGTTGAGGCCCACGTGCACTTTGCGGGCGATCAGATTGCCCGTCTGCATCAGGGGGGAGAGGGCCGCCGCCATGGCGATCAGGGAGGCCATGGCCAGTCCCACCAGCAGGTGCGGACCGACGAACAGCTTGCCGTTGTTGATGTAGGTGACGGCCATGCCGCCGACCAAGCCGAGCACGAGCACGGCCAGCACGAGGCTGCCGAAGAGGTAATGGCGTTTGGCGAACTGGCCCTTGATCAGCTCCTTGCGGTCCTCGGGCGTGGCCGTGCGGGTCTTCTTGGCCTTGATGCCCAGAAACATCGCGTAGCCGGCCAGGCCAAGGAGCACCCACATCAGCAGGGGATGCACGAAGTTGAGGCCGAAGGCAATTGAGCTGGGAAGGGCGGCGAACATCACGCGTGGGAACTCCACCGGGCCAGGGCCGGCTGTGGGTCCATCGAAGTTACAACTGCCGGCGGCCTCCGTGCAGAACCTCAGTGAAGAAAATGACGACGGCCGGTGATCACCATCGCCATGCCGTTGGCCTTGCAGGCGGCGATCGAATCCGGGTCGCGCTTGCTGCCGCCCGGCTGAATCACCGCGGTGATGCCATGGCGTGCCGCCAGCAGCACGGTGTCATCGAACGGGAAGAAGCCGTCGCTGGCCAGGACCGCCCCGCGGGCGGCGTCGCCGGCGGCCTCCAGGGCCAGCCGGGCCGAGCCCACCCGGTTCATCTGGCCGGCACCGACCCCCAGGGTGCGACCGCCCTGAGCCACCAGGATCGCGTTGGAGCGCACATGGCGCACCACCTGCCAGGCGAAGCGCAGATCGCGCCACTCCTGCTCGCTGGGCTGGCGGTCGCTCACCACCTGCCAGCTGTCGGGATCGGCAGGGCCATCGTCCGCCTGCTGGGCCAGCACACCCCCGAGCACGCTGCGCAGCTGCAGGCGCCCGGAGGCCTCCGCCACGGCCGTGGGGTCAAGCTCCAGCAGACGCAGGTTGGCTTTGGCCGCCAGCCTCTGGCGGGCCTCCTCCGAGAAGGACGGCGCCACCACGCACTCCAGGAACAACCCCGCCAGGTGATCGGCGGCGGCCCGATCCACCGCCCCGTTGAGGGCAACAATGCCACCGAAAGCCGAGACCCGATCCGCATCCAGAGCCCGCAGCAGGGCGTCGGCGGTGTCGTCGCCGAGGGCGACGCCGCAGGGGTTGGTGTGCTTGATCACCACCGCGGCCGCCTCGGCCCCGGGGCCATACCCGAACGCCGCCACCGTGGTCAGGGCCGCTTCCAGGTCGATGAGGTTGTTGTAGCTGAGCTCCTTGCCCTGCAACTGGCGGGCCGCCCCCCAGCCCACGTCGGCCTCGCCGCACCAGCGGGCGCTCTGGTGGGGGTTCTCGCCATAGCGAAGCACCTGCCGCAGGGGCAGCTCCAGCCGCAGGGGCTGCGCCTCCGGGGCGGCGGCGGGATCCTGATCAGCCAGGCGGCCCTCGATCCAGGACGCGATGGCGGCGTCGTAGGCGGCGGTGTGGGCAAAGGCGGCCAGGGCCAGCCGGCGCCGCAGGGCCCCATCGACCCGGCCTGCCGCCAGGGCGTCCAGGAAGCCCGGGTACTGGTCCGGATCGGTGAGCACCACCACATCGGCGTGGTTCTTGGCGGCGGCACGCACCATCGCCGGTCCACCGATGTCGATGTTCTCGATGGCGGTCTCCCAGCTGACGTCGGGGTCCGCCACGGTGGCGCGGAAGGGATAGAGATTGACCACCACCACATCGATCGGGACGATCCCCTGGGCCTCCAGGTCGGCCCGGTGGGCAGGGTCGTCACGGCGCGCCAGGATGCCGCCGTGGATGCGGGGATGGAGGGTCTTGACCCGTCCGCCCAGGATCTCCGGAGCGCCGGTATGCTCTGCCACCTTCGTGACCGGCAGGCCGGCGGCCGCCAGGGCTGCGGCGGTGCCGCCGCTGGAGAGCAGCGCGAAGCCCTGGGCCAGCAACCCCTCCGCCAGCGGCACAAGGCCCCGCTTGTCGGACACGCTCAGAAGGGCCGTGGGAGCCATGACGGCGGAAAGGGCAGTGGAGGAGCCAACCTACGCAGCAGCAGCCGATTGCCACCGTGCCCACGGATCCCTCCGCCGAAGCCCAGCTGAGCGAAGACGACGGCACCGCCCTCTGGCTGGGCCCCCGCCAGGCCGAGCACCGTCTCGTGCTGCTGCACGGCTGGGGTGCTGACGCCGATGACCTGCTTGATCTAGGGGCGGAACTGATCGGCGCCGATCCCGCCAGCCTCAACCTGAGCGTCGTGGCCCTGCGGGCGCCCCTGCCCCATGCCGGCGGCTTTGGCCGCCAGTGGTACGACCTGCAGCAGCCCGAATGGCCCCAGTTGCCCCAGGCTCGCCGCGACCTGCGGCAGCGGCTGCTGGCCCTGGGCAACACGGTGCCGCTGGAGCGCACCAGCCTGCTGGGCTTCTCCCAGGGGGCCGCCATGGCCATCGATGTGGCCACCGGCTGTGGCGCCGACGCCAGCCCCCCCCTCAGCCTGGCGGGTCTGATTGCCTGCAGCGGCTACCCGCACCCCGACTGGCTACCCCAGGCTCCCCGCACAAGGATCCTGCTCACCCATGGTGAGCAGGATCCTGTGGTGCCGTTCGCGGCGAGTCAGTCGCTGGAGCGCTCCCTGGTCGAGGCCGGTGGATCGGTGCGCCGGATTGCCTTCCCCGGCGGCCATTGCATCGATCCCGATCTGATCGCCGCCATGCGGGACTTCCTGCTGAGTGGCTGGCGGGGAGGTTGACCCCTCCGCCAGCCCTCTCCAATCAGACGAAGGCGTACTCGTACTCTTCCATCTCCTCCCAGTCGTCGGAGGCCAGCGCTTCGAGGCCTTCGAACAGGACCTCTTCGCCGATGCTGTCGACGATCAGGCGCAGGGACGGGAACAGGAAGTGGTTCTCTTCGGCGTACTGGGCGCTGAACAGACCTTTCTCCCCCCAGAAGAAGCGATCGGTGGTGTGCTCGTTGCGGCGCACATTGAGAATCGCCGGGGCCATCAGCTCCGTTTCGGCGATGTAGCGGCGGGCCGCCGTGACCGGTTTGTGGGCGCCGGTTTCGAGGTTGAAGGTGGGGACATGGGCGAGGACCCGCTGACCCGCGAGACGACGGCGACTGATCCGCTTGCGCTTCTTGGACATGGAATGGATCCCGGTGAAGGGAGGCCGAAAGGTGGAATTGGGGGGGGCTGCAGACGAGCGAGGGTCGGCGGGTGCCGACGACGAGCGCCATGGCGGGCCCGCCACCCTGGAAAGATGGCGGGTCCACGTCCACACGACTGTCGACCTGAAGCGGGTCGGAGAGGATCACCGTCGGTAACGCCGGCCTGAACCCCTGGAGGGGTGGTGGCCGGGACAGAGGCGGTACGCAGCTGCCTCTGCTGTAGCCTCGGATGCGAGCGAAGCGCAACACTGGCCGTTACGACTGCAACTTTCCGCCCGTCCGAGGACTGCGAGGTAGTGGTCGTTACCGACAGCTTAAAACTATTTTTGCGTTTCGACACGCCTCTTTTCAAAATTCCCCGCACAGACGCTGACGGCGGGTCGTGATGCCAGTCTCCGAGCGGTTTCTGGCGCTGGTGGGTTTCCAGCTGGGTCAATTCATCGATTGCCCGGAGGTCCGGTCGCTGGTGGTCTACGTCACCCAGCAGGGCGAAACAGGCCAACCCAGCCTGCTACCGGTCGGCCACTGGCCCCCGGACGAGAGGGCCCTGCCTCCGGTGGACACGGTCAGCCGGCTGCGGGTGCCCGCCGAGCAGCGGCGCTGGCTGCCCCTGCGCGACGGCCAGCGCCTGCTGGGTGCCCTGCAGGTGGAGGCCTCCAGCAATCCCTGGCCCGAGCCCCTCGCCCAGCGGCTCCAGGCCGTGGCCCTGGCCCTCACCGAAGCGCTGCGGCTGGATCTGGAGGGCGGAGAGCTGCGCCAGCGGCTGACGGAACGCGAGGAACAGCTGGGTCTGCTGCTCCACCAGCTGCGCAACCCCCTCACCGCCCTGCGCACCTTCGGCCAGCTGCTGCTGCGGCGCCTCGGCCCCGAGCACAGCGACCGCTCCCTGGTGCAGGGCCTGCTGGCCGAGGAGCGCCAGATCAACCGCTATGTCGATGCCATCAGCGAGCTGGTCCACCCCGAAGGACTGCTCCCCGGCACCGCTTCCCCCCAACCCCTGTTGCTGCCGCCGCTGCTGAGCGGACCGGAGGGCCAGCCCCTGGCCGGGCTGCTCGAACCGCTGCTGCAGCGGGCGGCCGCCACCGCCACCCTGCAGGGCCGCGGCTGGCATGGACCGGAGGCCCTGCCGGACTGGAGCGGCGACAGCGGAGCGGTGGCGGAAATCCTGGCCAACCTGCTCGAGAACGCCTTTCGCTACAGCCCCCACGGCGTCAGCGTGGGCCTGCACACGGCCAGCGACGACGCGCTGCTCCAGCTCACCGTGTGGGATGGCGGACCGCCCATCGCGCCGGCGGAGCGTGAAGCGATCTTCGGGCGTGGTGTGCGGGGAACGCGGGGCCAGGACCTGCCCGGCACCGGTCTGGGGCTGGCCCTGGGGCGGGATCTGGCCCGCAGCCTGGGCGGCGAACTGGAGCTGGTGGTGCCGCCCCGGGCGCTGGCCGAGACGCTGCCCGAGCAGGGCAACGCCTTCCGGCTCAGCCTGCCGCGGCCGCCAGCCGTAACGCTGCGGCGATGAGCAGCAGGCCCACCGATTCGCTCCACTCCACGCAGGCCCCGTAGGTGTCGCCGCTGTGGCCGCCCAGACGGCGGCCCAGGGCTACTGGAACGAGCAGGGCCGGCACCAGGGCCACCAGGCCGGTGGGCACGGGCCAGGCCCCCAGGCCCGGCCAGGGCAGCAGCAGCAACGGCGGCAGCAGCAGCAGGGTGGGGCGCAGTTCCACCGCCAGGGCAGCCCCTTGGGCGCGATGGAAGGCGGCGCTGCCACCGGGCCGCAGGTAGGGGAACCAGGCCATGGCGGGCAGGGGCGCCACCCGCCCGCAGACCGCCGCCCAGACCAGGGCCATCGGCGCCGCCGCCCCCAGCAGGGCCAGGGCCGCGGTCCGCAGCAGCAGCACCAGCACCAGGGCCTGCACCCCGCTGGCCCCCACCCGGCTGTCGGCCATCGCCTCCAGGCAGCGATCGCCGGCGGCCAGGCCATCGGCGCTGTCCATGACGCCATCCATGTGCAGGCCACCACTCAGCCACAGGCCCAGCGCCAGCACCAGGGCCACCTGGGCCACCAGGGGCACCCGTCCCTCCAGCCCCCACCACAGCAGGGCCTGCAGGGCGCCGAGGACGGCACCGATCCAGGGTGCGAAGCGGGCGATCCGCACGAAACGGGGCGACGGCGCCGGCCAGGCCGGCAGCACCGAATAGAAGATCCAGGCCCCGGCCAGATCCCGCAGCCACAGTGGAGCGCTCAGGCGGGGCATGGGGGCGGGGGCGTCGGTGGAGGTGGCGGCAGGAACCCCGCGTAGCGTCGCAGCAGAGCAGGTTCGGCGCCATCGCCTTCGACTTCACGATCACGGCTCGCTGCCCGAGGACCCGGGCCCGCTGCAGCTGCTTCACCACCCCCCACGGCACCGTTCAGACGCCCCGGTTCATGCCGGTGGGCACCGCCGCCACGGTCAAGGGCGTCACCACGCCGCAGCTGCAGGAGACCGGGGCGCAGATGGTGCTGGCCAACACCTTCCACCTGCATCTGCAGCCGGGGGAGTCGGTGGTGGCCGAGGCCGGCGGCCTGCATCGCTTCATGGGCTGGGGGGGGCCCCTGCTCACCGATTCGGGCGGCTTCCAGGTGTTCAGCCTCGACGCCATCAACCGGATCGACGACGACGGGGTGGTGTTCCGCTCCCCCCGCGACGGCTCGCGCATCGACCTGACCCCCGAGCGCTCCATGGCCATCCAGCGGGCCCTGGGTGCCGATGTGGCCATGGCCTTCGACCAGTGCCCGCCCTATCCCGCCAGCGAAGCGGCGGTGGCCGAGGCCTGCCGGCGCACCCACCGCTGGCTGGAGCGCTGCGTCGCCTGCCATGGCGGTGGCGCCCAGGCCCTGTTCGGCATCGTGCAGGGGGGCTGCTTCCCCCATCTGCGCGAGGCCTCGGCCCGGATGGTGGCGGCGATGGACCTGCCGGGCATCGCCGTGGGCGGCGTCAGCGTCGGCGAGCCCGTCGAAGAGATGCACCGGGTGGTCCGCCAGGTGGGTCCCCTGCTGCCGGAGTCGCGACCCCACTACCTGATGGGGGTGGGCAGCCTGCGGGAAATGGCGATCGCGGTCGCCAACGGCTTCGACCTGTTCGACTGCGTGCTGCCGACCCGGCTGGGCCGGCACGGCACAGCCCTGGTGGGCGGGGAGCGCTGGAACCTGCGCAACGCCCGCTTCCGCCACGACCACGGCCCTCTCGATCGCAGCTGCGGCTGCCTGGCCTGTCGGCACCACAGCCGCAGCTACCTGCACCACCTGTTCCGCAGCGAGGAGCTGCTGGGCCGCACCCTGTTGAGCCTGCACAATCTCACCACCCTGCTGCGCTTCACGACCGCCATGGCGCAGGCGATCAGCGAGGGATGTTTTGCAGAGGATTTCGCTCCCTGGGAGCCCGACTCCCCGGCCGCCCACACGTGGTAGGTTCCGGCCATTGCAATGGTTTTCCTCCAGGCATGGCTCTCTCCCTGCTGGCCGGCTCCGCGCCCCACACCTTCGCCCAGCTGCCCGAGGCCTACCAGGCCTTCGGCCCCCTGGTGGACATCCTGCCCATCATCCCCCTGTTCTTCCTGCTGCTGGCCTTCGTCTGGCAGGCCTCGGTCGGTTTCCGCTGATCAGCGGCGTCCGCCCAGCCCCGACGCTCAGCGGCGTTCCTGCAGCACGGCCCAGGCAAAGGCCGGCAGGGAAAGCATGCGACGCCAGCGGCTGGGTTCCTTGATCAGCCGATAGAGCCACTCGATCTGCAGCGCGCCCATCCAGCCGGGTGCCCGCTTCTTGACGCCGGCCCAGACGTCGAAACTCCCCCCCACCCCCATCCACAGCCCGGTGCGGGGTTGGGGCAGCGCCTGGATCCAGGTTTCCTGGCGGGGCACGCCCAGGGCCACCAGCACCAGATCGGGGCGGCACTGGAGCAGCTGACTCTCGAGGCCAGGCCAGGCTTCGGCAGGCTGGTAGCCGTGGACGGCGAAGACCAGCTGCAGGTTCGGCAGGTCGTGGGCCAGGCGCTCCCGCAGCTGATCCATCACCGCCGGACTCGCCCCCACCAGGGCCACCCGCCAGCCCACGGCCGCCGCATGCTCCAGCAGGCGACGGGCCAGCTCGATGCCGGGGCTGCGGCGGACGCGATAGGACTGGCGGCCAAGGGCCCAGACCACCCCGGCGCCATCGGGGATGACCATCCGGGCCGCCTCGATCGCCGCCCCCAGGGCGGGATCCGCCCGGGCCGCCATGGTCATCTCCGCATTGAGGGTGACGATCTGGCCGCCGCCGGCTCCGTGCAGCGCGACGGCATCGCCGAAAACGTCGTTGCTTACATTCACAGGCATGCCCAGGACGCGGGCACGGACCGGCGTGGTCGCGAGGGCTGCCATGGGAAGGAACGACGGCGGGGAGAATCTATGGCCTGGCTCCACGACTGCCGCCTCCGGCACGCCCCGTCCTGACGCAACCATGAGCACCACGGCGAGCAACGGCGACAGGGGAGCGGCAGAGGCCCAACAGCTTCTCGAACGGCTGGACCGACAGATCGAGCACGTGGTCCTGCGCCGGCAGCATCCGATCACCGGTCTGCTGCCCGCCAGCACCGCCAGCACCGTGCACGGCAACTACGGCGACGCCTGGGTACGGGACTGCGTCTACTCGATCCAGTGCGTCTGGGGACTGGCCCTGGCGCACCGGCGGCTGCAGGGGCCCTGCCGTCGCTGCTTCGAGCTGGAGCAGCGGGTCCTGCAGCTGATGCGGGGGCTGATGCGCTCGATGATGCGCCAGTCGGCGAAGGTGGAGCGTTTCAAGACGAGCCTCGAGCGGATCGACGCCATCCACGCCAAATTCGACACGGCCACGGGCGATCCGGTGGTGGCCGACGACGGATGGGGCCATCTGCAGCTCGATGCCACGGCCCTGTTCCTGCTGCAGCTGGCCCAGCTGACCCGCTCGGGGATCGTGATCATTCAGACCAGCCACGAACGCGATTTCCTCCAGAACCTCGTTTACTACGTGGCCCGCGCCTACCGGGTGGCCGACTACGGCATCTGGGAACGGGGCGACAAGGGCAACCACGGCCAGCCGGAGCGCAACGCCAGCTCGATCGGCATGGTGAAGGCGGCCCTCGAATCCCTCGTCGGGCTGGATCTCTACGGGCCCCACGGCGACGGCAGCAGCTGCCTGACCATTCCCCACGACGCCATCGTGCGGCTGCGGCGCGCCCTGCGGGGCCTGCTGCCGAGGGAATCCGCCAGCAAGGAGGCAGACAGCGCCTGCCTCTCGGTGATCGGCTACCCCGCCTGGGCCGTCGAGGATCCCGCGCTGGTGGAACGCACCCGGGAGAAGATCCGCAGCGAGCTGGCCGGCTCCTACGGCTACAAGCGCTTCCTTCGGGACGGCCACCAGACCGTGCTGGAGGACGTGAGCCGGCACCACTACGAGCGGGAGGAGCTGGCCCAGTTCGAGCACATCGAATGTGAGTGGCCTCTCTTCCTGGCCTACGAGCTGATCACGGCCTGCTGCGAGGGACGCTGGGACGAGGCCCGCCAGTGGCGCCAGCAGCTGGAGGAGCTGAGCGTGTCGGTCGACGGGGAGGCCCTGCTGCCGGAGCTCTACCTGGTGCCGGCGCGGCTGATCGAGGCCGAACGGCGCCAACCCGGCAGCCAGATCCGGGTGGCCAACGAGAACGTCCCACTGCTCTGGACCCAGAGCCTCACCTGGCTGTCGGATCTGCTGCTGCACGGCCTGATCACCGCCGACGATCTCGATCCCTGCGGCCGCCGAAACCCCAACCCTCCAGGGGCCGAGGAGGTGCTGGTGGCCCTGGCTCCCGCCGATGCCAGCGTCGCCGCGGCCCTGGCGGAGGCCGGCCTGCCGGTGCAGACGCCGCCGGCCGGCCAGACGCCCCCCCTGCGGGTGGCCAGTTCCCGCGAGCTGGCCCGTCGCCTGGCGACGGTGGGCGCCAATGGGCGGCTGGGGCTCTCCGGCCATCCGCCCGTGCGCATGGAGACCCAGGCGACCGCCAGGCTCTACCGCCACAACGGTGAGCTGATCGGCTTCCTGCCGGCCGTTCTGGAGGAGGACACCTTCTACCTGGCCGACGATGCCCAGGTGCTGGTGGACACGGTGGCCACCGAAGTGCGGGTGCTGCAGCGCCATTGGCGGGGCAAGGGAGCCCCCCTGCTGCTCGTGCCGGTCCACGCAGGCCCCTTCCGCAGGGACCCCGAGGCGTTCCTGAACCTCGGCCGAGACCTGCAGCGGGGCCAGCTGGGCTCGGTGCCCGTGCGCCTGGTGTCCCTGGAGGAGGCGGTCCCCCTCGCCAGCCTGGTCGACCTGCCCCCCCAGGCCCTGGCCGCCTGCGACCTGGTGCCCGACGGCCACACCCTGCTGCCGGCCAGCGCCAGCCACCAACCGCTCACCGCCCGCCAGGAACAGGAGCTGGAGGACGTTCCGCTGGGCCATCTGGTCGAGCGGCTCTGGAGCAGCCACTCCCTGGAGGAGCAGGCTGAAGTGCTGGAACTGCTCAGCCGCCGGCTGGGTCCCAATGCCCGTCTGCAGGGGCCCCGCAGTGGTCCGGGAGTGCGGCTGATGGTGCTGCTGGAGGAGGTTTACCGCCGCGGTCTGGCCGATGCCGACTGGAGTGTGGTGCGCCGCGCCGCCGGCGCCATGGGCCTGGTGCACCCCCAGCTCGAGGATGCCCTCACCGATCTGCTGCTGCGCCAGAAGCAGGTGGTGGTGGGCCGCAACTACACCCACGACTCCCTGCTCAGCCAGCCGGAGGGCAGCCTGGCCATCGCCGCCATGGTGCGCCGCTTCAGTGGCGAAGACGGCCGCGAATGGATGCTGCAGCAGGAGCTGCTGCTGGCCATCGACGCCCTGGCCCGCTCCAACGTGAACCTGCTCAGCGGCAGCCTCACCCTGCAGCTGGGCCAGTTCCTGCTGCTGCTCACCGGTGAACTGGCGGCCGAGACCAACCTCAGCCCCAGTGAGGCCTTCGAAAGCCTCTGCAGCCTGCCCCCCCACGCCATCCGCCGCCGGCTCCAGGCCGTGCTGGCCGACGTGGAGCACGCCAGGGCCTCCCTGCAGCGCAAGGAGCAACTGCACCTGCGCGGCCGGGTGCGCTGGGAGGTCCCCGATCCCCTGGCCGAGCTGCCGAAGGACGGCAGCTGGCTGCAGCACCGCATGCGGCTGGGGGCGCTGCAGCGGGTGCCGAAGGACTTCTATCCGGGCATCTGGGACCTGCTGCACCACTGCCGAGGCCTGGTGATCGGCGACAAACTGGAGCGGCGCAACCGCCTGGAGAGCGCTCCGCTGCTGCGGGAGAAGACGCCCGGCGAAAAGAACTTCGCCATGCTGGTGGAGCACCTCCTGAGCAAGATCGAAGCCCCGGAATACCGCCGGCTGTGCATCGAAACCCTGCTCACCCTGATGGCCTTCATGGCCGCCAACCCCCAGGTCCAGTTCGACGACGACCTCGCCCTCGACGTGGTGATCGGCCATGCCGTTCGCGTCGGCTGGCAGCAGCGCCATCCCGAGGTGCCCAGCGACCAGTACGGCCCGCACAAGGCGGAAGCCTGGGACCTCTTCTATCGCTCCTCCCCCGCCGACTGCCGCCGCTGGCAACTGCTGGCCCTGCAGGAGCTCACTGACCGGGAGCTGATTCGCGTGCCCGGGTGAGGGGGCTCTGGCGGGCTAGATCGGGGCCTCCAGGGCCATGCAGAGGTTGGGCTGCTCGACGCACTGCTCGATCAGGTCGGCCAGCTGCAACGCCCGAGAAGCCTGAAGGCCATCGACGGCCGGGGTTTCGCGGCCCCGCACGCACTGCAGAAAATGCTCGAGCTCGGCGTAGAGGGGTTCGATGGAGGTGGTGCTCACCTCCTCGATGAAACCATCGTTGCGGTAGAGCAGTTCACCGTGGTCGGCACTCACCGACTCATGGGAGCGCCTGTGGATGCGCAGATTGCGGTTGAGGAAATCCGTCTCCATCAGGCTGCTGCGGCAGTGAGCGCTGAGGCTGCGGATCTTGCGGTGGGCCATCTTGCTGGCCGTGAGGCTGGCCACCACGCCATTGGCGAAGCCGAGGGTCGCATTGACGTAATCGATCGGGCCGTCGGAGCTGCGGCCGCCAGCCGCCGCCAGCCGCACCACGGGAGAGGCGGCCAGTTCGAGCACCAGGTCGATGTCATGGATCATCAGATCCAGCACCACCGACACGTCATTGGCCCGGTCGGCGTTGGGGCTGTGGCGCCGCGCCTCGAGCACCACCACCTCCTCGTTGGCCACCACCCGCAGCAGCTCCCGGAAGGCGGGGTTGAAGCGCTCGATGTGGCCCACCTGCAGCAGGCGCCCGGCGGTTTCGGCGGCGCGGATCAGATCAGCCGCCTCCTCCTGGGTGGCGGCGATCGGCTTCTCGATCAGCACATGCAACCCCGCCTGCAGGCAGGCCATGCCGACGCGGTGGTGCAGCAGGGTGGGAACGGCAATGCAGACGGCCTCCACCTCACCCAGCAGGTCCTCGTAGGTGGGGAACCAGCGGCAATCGAACTGCTCGACCGCCAGACGGCCCCGGGTCTCGTCGGGGTCGGCGACACCCACCAGTTCGGCATCCCGCAGCAGGCTCAGCACCCGGGCGTGGTGCCAGCCCATGTTGCCGATGCCGATGACACCCACGCGCACTGGGTTCATGGCAGGGGCGGTGCAGGTGGGCGCATTATCGATGATCAGGTTCCTTCCATGCTGGCGAGGGTGATCTGCACCCGCTCGATGCGGGGGCCGTCCATGGTGAGCACGTCGATGCGAACGCCGTGCCAGCTGAGGCCTTCCCCAGGGGCAGGGATGTGCTGCAGCCGCTCGAGCACGAATCCGGCCAGGGTGTGGTGGCCGTCCGCCTCGGGCAGCTGCAGGCCCAGCTGGCGATTGAGTTCGACGATCTCCAGATCGCCCGCGGCCGACCAGGTGCCGTCGACGAGCTGCAGCAGATCCTGGGCCGTCTCCAGGGGGTTGTCGTCCTCACCGACGATCTCGCCGGTGAGGTCGGAGACCGTGACCAGGCCCTCGGTGCCGCCGTGCTCATCGACGACGACGAGCAGGGGCTGGCCACTGCGGATCAGGGGCAGCAGGTCGGCCAGCGAGGCACTTTCCTGCACCTGGGCCACCGGCAGAATCCAGGGGGCCAGCGGGGTCTCGGGGCGCAGCAGACCCCTGGCGATGGGCTCGGCCAGCCGCCGCAGATCAAGCATGCCGCGCACGTCATCGAGGGAGCTGCCGATCACCGGGAAGCGAGCGTGCTGGCTGGCGTGCACCGATTCCATCATCTCGGCGAAGGTCACGTCCACCGGCAAGGTGACCATGCCGGAGCGCGGCATCATCACCTCCCGCACCAGGGTGTCCCGCAGGGAGAACACCCCCTCCAGGATGCTGCGCTCATCCGGCATCAGGCCGGTCACACTGCCGCTCTCGATGAGGGTCTCCAGTTCACCGGCCGACAGCACCGGCACCAGTTCATCCCAGTTGCGCGGCAAGCCCAGCAGCCGTAGCAGGCCCCCGCTGAAGCGCTCGATCAGCAGCAGCAACGGCGCCAGGGTGCGGGTGAGCGACTCCAGCAGCGGTGCCAGCCGCAGGGCCGAGCCTTCGGGGCGGTGGAGCACCCAGGCCTTGGGCACGAGTCCGCCCAGGAGGGTGGCCAGCAGGGCCAGGGCCAGGAAGACGCCGGCGTCAATCCAGGCCTGTTCGCGCCAGCCCATCCAGCCGGCCACCTGCTCCGCCAGGCCGCGGGCCAGCCAGCCCATGGCCAGCAACGCCAGCACCAGGCCCAGCTGGGTGGCCACCAGGACGCTGCGCATGCGGTGCTGCAGCCGGGCCACCGAACGGGCCCCGGGCTCCCCGGCCTCCTCGAGCTGCTGGACACGGCTGGGCCGCAGGCGAATCAACGCAAGCTCCCCGGCAGCGAAGAAGGCCAGCAGGGCCAACAGGATCGCCAGGACCAGAAAGCGCATCGGTGGGGAGAGTTGAAAGCAGGTTAGGCCCCGCTGGCAGGCTCACTCCTCGCCGCCCTCGCCACCTTCACCGTCATCGTCCTTGCTGCCCCCGTACGGAGCTTCTGCCGCCGGCTTGCCCGGGGCAGGGGCGCTGACGCCATTCTCGCCGCCCTCCTGATCCTTCGACTTGGGGACCTGGCCGCAGCCCATGGTGGCCGTGATCAGACCAGTCGTGACCAGAAACAGAGCAACGCTCGAGCGGGCCATGGCAAGACATCGAGGTAGAGGCGATTGTGCCGCAGCACCGGCCCAGTCCCCGATCCGATGCCACCGTGGCCTCTGACCGATCGGCCAGGAGGGTGATGCACTTCCGTCTCGAACCGCTGCTGAGCGACGGCCAGGTCGAAGAGCTGCGCCTGGCCCTGCTGGCGGAGGCCACCCCCTGGCGGGACGGTGCTGAAACGGCCGGCTGGCACGCCCGCGGCGTGAAGCGCAATCGGCAGCTGGATCCCAGTTCCACCCTGCACCAGACCCTCGCCTCCGCCATCAGCGGCCATCTGCTGCAGCATCCGCTGTTGCAGTCGGCGGCCCTGCCGATGCAGCTGCACAACCTTCGCTTCAGCCGCTGCGGGGTCGGCGAGGGCTATGGCCGCCACGTCGACAACGCCTACATGGCCGGGGGCCGCTCCGATCTCTCCTTCACCCTGTTCCTGAGCGCGCCCGACCACTACCGGGGCGGCGATCTGGTGCTGGAGGATCCGGGCGGAGAAAGCAGCGTCAGGCTGCCAGCGGGCCACGCCCTTGTTTACCCGAGCTCCCTGCTGCATCGGGTGGAGCCGGTGAGCTGGGGCGAACGCTTGGTGGCGGTGGGCTGGATCCAGAGCCGGGTGCGCCGCAGCGACAGACGTGAACTGCTGTTCGAGCTCGACACCGCCCGCCGGGCCCTTTTCCAGCAACAGGGGAAGGACGAGATCTTCGACCTTCTCACCCGCAGCTACACCAATCTGTTGCGGATGTGGGGCGAGTGAGCCAGATGGGGGTCCCGGGGATCGAACCCGGCTAAGGCGAATTATGAGTTCGCTGCATTCACCAGATTGCTAGACCCCCTGAGGCCGGCCAGAACGGCTTACCAGAGACCCCGGATCGGGGGGGTCCAGGTGGTGCTGGCCGGCGGCCTCACGTAGGTGGGCCCAGCGCCGGCCCCGAGGCTGGTGCTGAAGCCGTTGGTGATGTCGGAGGTGCGCAGCGGCATCAGGGTGCTTTGGTCGGTGAGCATCACCGAGGCTGTGTTCTCAATGGCGGTGCCGTCCCAGACGATGTTCTGGTCAGGAAAACCGAAGGCGACGATCTTGCCCCCATCCCGACCAGGGATCGAGAGGCCCAGGGGATCGGTGATCTGATGCAGCAGGTTGACACCCTGGGCAAAGGGCGCCGAGAAGCTGTAGAAGCGCTGCTGCATCACCTCAGGGGCCGAGCGGGCCACACCGCAACGGGTGACCTCCACCGGTCCGGTGCCGGCCGAGGCGGGCATGGGCGCTTCAAGGGTGGTGGTGCAGAGCACCGGCCCGGCGATCGCAGGAACCAGAAGGGTCGCCGCCGCAAACGGCACCAAGGCCGACAGGGGCGCTGCGAGGGAGGCGGGCACTGCCAGGATCGGTGCTGTCATGGGGTCGTGCGGCCCCAGCTCCGGGGCGATTTGCTTGCAGGTTAGCGACCTCTGACGCACTTCACCATCCATTCCCAGCCGCGCCCGCCAACCGCTACTTCACCACGATCCGTCAGCACCGATGGTCTCCCTGCCCTCCAGCCCCAGCCAACAGCGCTCGACCCTGCTCGCCCTGCTGGCGCAGCGGGCCTATCGGCTGGGCGACTTCACCCTGGCCTCGGGCCGCCGCAGCGAGCACTACGTCAACTGCAAGCCGGTGAGCCTGAGCGGCATCGGCCTGGCCCTGCTGGGCCGCCTGATGCTGGAGGAAGTGGAGGCCGAGGCCGGGGCGGTGGCGGGGCTGACCCTGGGGGCCGACCCCTTGGTGAGCGCGGTGGCACTCCAGGCCGCCCTGGCCGGCCGCGACCTCGATGCCCTGATCGTGCGCAAGGAGGCCAAGGGCCATGGCACCGGGGCCTGGCTTGAAGGCCCGCTGCCGCCGGCGGGATCCCGGATCACCGTCCTTGAGGACGTGGTGACGACAGGCGGCTCGGCCCTGAAGGCCGTGACCCAGTTGCAGGACGCGGGCTATGCGGTGGAGCGGGTCGTGGCGATCGTGGATCGCCAGGAAGGCGGGGCGGAGGCGATGCAGGCCGTCGGCCTCGACCTGCGCTGTCTCTTCCTGCTTGAGGAGGTGGCCGCCACAGCCGCCGGGCTGGACGGCGCGGCAGGCTGAACCCCGCCCCAAGCGACGCCATGACCTCCCCCTCCGTCCCGACGTCGGCCGCGGCCGATCCCTGGAACTGGACGCCGCCGGCCCAGAGCCGGTGGTCGCGGCCCGTGGGGCTGCTGCGGCTCGACGGCCACGACACCCTGCGGGTGCTGCACGGCCAGACCAGTCAGGCGCTCGAAGCGGCCCGGCCGGGCCAATGGCTCGGAACCTGCTGCATCAGCCCCACAGCCCGCCTGGCGGCGGTCGCGGAGGTGTTGGTGGACGCCGATGGGGCCTGGCTGGTGATCGTCGATGGGGACCCCGAGGCCGTGCGCGTCGCCCTCGACCGGGTGCTGTTCCCCGCCGACAAGGTGCGGCTCGGCCCGGTGACAGCGGCCACCCTGCACCAGCCGCTGGGATCAGCGGGGCTGGACGCCACGCCCGCCGGGACCTGGACGCCGCTGGAGGGCTTGCCGGGCTGGCAGCTGGGGGAGGCCCTGCTGCTGCCGGCGGACGCGCCTATGCCCCCCTGGCTGGCGGAGCGGAGGCCGTTGGAGCCACTGGAGGCGGAACGCTGGCGGCTCCAGCAGGGCCTGCCGGCGGCGCCGGGGGAGATCAACGGGGACACCAACCCGTTTGAACTGGGGCTGGCGGCGCGGGTGAGCCTGACCAAGGGCTGCTATGTGGGTCAGGAGACCCTGGCCAAGCTCGCCACCTACGACGGGGTGAAGCAGCAACTGCGGCGCTGGCAGGCCACGGCTGTCCCCGACGAAGCCGTCGCCGCCGGCACCTCCCTGCACTACGGGGCCGGGGGACGCGCCGGAGTGATCACCTCCAGCCTGGAACTCCCCGGTGGCGAGGGGTGGATCGGCCTGGCCCTGGTGCGCCGGGCCTGGCTGCAGGAGCCCGCGCTGCTGGCCGGAGATGCGCCCGGTGCCCGGCTTGGGCTTTCGCTGCCGGTGACGTTTCAGTCGCCGCCGGTCGGGGCGGGGGGCGGTGGAGGGGCCGCTAAGGCGTCCTGATCCAGAAGCCAGCGCACCACCGCCCAGGTGGCCAGGCTGTCGTCCTGGTTGTAACGGAAGATCCGTTGCAGCTTGCGTGCCAGGGCGTCCCGGCTCGGACGCCGCGGCCCGCCGGAACCCTCCCGCCACTGGCGCCACCAGAGCAGGCAACGGGCGCCGTCGACCCCTTTCTGGCTCCAGCGGAAGCCCAGCCAACCCGCCACGGCCTTGAGCCCATAGCTGTTCACCGGCAGCAGCCAATGGCGACGCAGCCGCTGATGCACGTCCACCAGCCGGGCCCGCAGCCGCTGCCGCTCCGCCTCGCTGGCCCCCTGACGCTCGGCCAGGCGCAGCAGGGACACCGATTCGGTCTCGCCGTAGTGGAGGACGGGCCAGTCGGGATAGCGGGCCAGCAGGGTGCTCAGGCGCCGCCAGAGAAGCGCCTCGCCGTGCTCGTGCAGGGCCATCAGGGGCTGGTAGCGGCCCAGGATCTCCCCCGGGCCCGGGGCCCCGGGCCAGCGACCGTCCGGTCCACGCTCCAGCCGCACCAGGCCGTGCAGGAAGTCATCGCGGGCATCGGGATCGGACTCGATGTCGTAGAGGAGCACGCCGGGGGCGGTCGCCAACTCGGGCAGAGCAGGGCCGGCCGCCTCGCCGCTGCGGCGGGGCACGCCCTGCTGCTGCACCCTGGCCTGGGCCACCAGCTTGGGGGCCACCTCGCGATGCTGCTCGCTGTGGACGGCCAGGTCCTCAGCCAGCCGGTCCGGGTCGGCCGCCGCCAACTGGTCGAGGCTGGTGATGCCCAGCTCCAGCAGGAGCTCACGACGCTTGCCGCCGATGCCGCTCACCTCGCTGAGGTGCCCCTCGGCGGCTGCGACCCGATCACAGGCCCCGCGCCAGCTGCAGAGGGTGCATTTCTTGCGATCGCTGACCAGGGGCGGCGGCTCGCGGCGGACCAGCTCGAGGGCCAGCCGCTCGAGGCTCTCGTCGAGTTGACGCTGCAACGAGCCCCCGAGGGCCAGCCGCTCCCGCTCCAACCCCCGGTCGGCCCCGGCCACCACCAGGCCATGGGACACCGGGGCCCGTTGGTGCTCCGCCAGCAACCGCCCCCAGAGGGCGAGCAGCACGCGGTGTTCGCGGGTGAGGCGCCGGCCCTGACGGGCCAGCACCGGCCGGTAACTGTGGCCTCCCCAGCGGCTGGGCTCCTCGACCCGCTCCAGCAGGCTCGGGTGGGCTTCCAGCCGCAGCCCCCGGGGGCCGGTTCCCACCAGTCTCAGACCCACCACACCAGGCGCGCCAGCGTGGCAGGCCGCCTCCCCGTGGCCAGGGCGCTGCGGCATCAGGCTCTGGAAGCTGCGCAACTGGTCGTCGAGGGCCAGGGCGCGATGGGCGCTCCACGATCGCTCCTCGGAGGGACCGTGGAGGTCGAGCCAGGCCCGCCGCCGGCAGCGCACCCAGCTGCGCAACAGACGGTCGGTGAGGACGGGAGCGTCCGAGGACTGGGGCATGGGCTGCAGGCTAGGGGGGCCGGTGGCCTGCCATCAGGCCGGCACCCGCAACGGCCAATCGCAGGGGCCCGCCTGCTACGACCGGCGTGCCCTTCCCCTGCGTCCGCGCTGCGCCATGGTCTCCGCCCCCCTGCCCCTCGAGGCCGGACCGATCCACTTCGGCACCGATGGCTGGCGGGGCATCCTCGGTGTGGACATCACCATGGACCGCCTGCTGCCGGTGGCCGCCGCCGCCGCCCGGGAGCTGGCCGCCAGCGCCCCGGAGGGTCTGACCAGCCGGGAGGTGGTGATCGGCTACGACCGTCGCTTCCTGGCCCCGGAGCTGGCCGAGGCCATCGGCGCCGCCGTGCGAGGAGCCGATCTGGTGCCCCTGCTGGCGACCAGCCCCGTGCCCACGCCGGCCTGCAGTTGGGCGGTGGTGGAGCGGAAGGCCCTGGGGGCCCTGGTGATCACCGCCAGCCACAACCCTCCGGAATGGCTGGGCCTCAAGATCAAGGGCCCCTTCGGGGGCTCGGTGGAGGGCGACTTCACCGCCCGGGTGGAGCGGCGCCTGGCGGCGGGGGGCCTGAACGTGCCGATCCCCGGCGGCACCGAGCGTTTCGATGCCATGGGCACCTACCTGGCCGGGCTCGGCGCCAAGATCGATGCCCAGGCCCTGGTGCGGGGCCTGGCTGCCATCGGCCTGCAGGTGATCGTGGATCCGATGCATGGCTCGGCCGCCGGGGGGCTGCCGGCCCTGCTGGGCGAGGCGGGCGCCGCCGCCGGTGTGATCAGGGAGATTCGCTCTGAACGGGATCCCCTGTTCGGTGGCCACCCCCCCGAACCGCTGGCGCCCTACCTGGGGCAGCTGATCGCCGACGTGCGCCGTGAGACGGCGGCGGGAAGACCGGCGGTGGGCATCGTCTTCGATGGCGACGGCGACCGCATCGCCGCGGTGGACGAGCAGGGCCGGTTCTGCAGCACCCAGCTGCTCATGCCCCTGCTGATCGACCACCTGGCCCGGGCCCGCCGGCTGGGGGGCCGCGTGGTCAAGACCGTGAGCGGCTCGGATCTGATGGCCCTGGTGGCGGCCGATCTGGGCCGGGAGGTGATCGAGATGCCCGTCGGCTTCAAGTACATCGCCGCCGAAATGCTCAGCGGAGAGGTGCTGGTGGGCGGAGAGGAGTCGGGCGGGGTGGGTTTCGGCATCCACCTGCCGGAGCGGGATGCCCTGTTCGCGGCCCTGCTGCTGATCGAGGCCCTGGTGGAGGGAGGGCTGCCCCTCGGTGCGCGGCTGGCAGCCCTGCAGGAGCGCTGCGGTGGCGCCAGCGTCTACGACCGCCTCGACCTGCGCCTGCCGGACATGGCCAGCCGCGGACGGCTGGAGGCACTCCTGGCCCAGGATCCGCCCCAGGAGGTAGCCGGTGCCGCCGTTCTGGAGGTGAACCGCACCGACGGCGTCAAGCTGCGGATGGGCCCCAGCCACTGGCTGATGCTGCGCTTCTCCGGCACCGAGCCCCTGCTGCGCCTGTATTGCGAAGCCCCCGACGCCGGCCGGGTGCAGGCGGTTCTGGCCTGGGCACGACAGCTGGCGGAGGCCATCTGATGGCAGCCACCGTGCTGGTGATCGCCAGCGGCAATACGGGCAAGATCAGGGAGTTCGCCCATCTGCTCGCCTCCCTGCCCCTGGCGGTGCAGCCCCAGCCCGACGGCCTGGAGGTGGAGGAAACGGGCAGCAGCTTTGCCGCCAATGCCCGGCTGAAGGCCGAAGCGGTGGCGTGCGCCACGGGCCACTGGGCCCTGGCCGACGACTCGGGCCTGGCGGTGGCGGCCCTGGGCGGCGCCCCCGGGGTGCATTCAGCCCGCTACGCCGACAACGACGCCTCCCGGATCGCCCGGCTGCTGAAGGAACTGGACGCAGCCGATCGGGAGCGCCAAGGGCAGGGTCTGCCATCGGATCGGCGAGCGGCCTTCGTGGCCGCCCTGGCGGTGGCCGATCCAAGCGGAGCGATCCGGTTGGAGGTGGAGGGCCGCTGCGACGGGGTGATCCTCGAATCCCCACGGGGCAGCGGTGGCTTCGGCTACGACCCGGTGTTCTTCGTGCCCGCCGCAGGTCTGAGCTACGCCGAGATGGACAAGGACCTCAAAGGCCGGATCGGTCACCGAGGCAGGGCCTTCGCCCAGCTGGAGCCAGAGCTGTGGCAACTGCTGGGCGGCAACGGACCAGCGCCAACGGCGCCCTAGGAGGCTGCGGGGGTGCGGGGGCGGGCATCCAGCGCCGCCTCCAGGGCCTGGGCCATCGCCGCGGCCCGCTTCTGCCAGGTGCATCCCATGGCGAAGCGATAGCGCTCACCGGCACGGCCGTCTTGGAAGCCGGTAGCGGCCAGGCGCTCAAGCGTGGCCGTGAGGGCCTGCCCATCGTCGCAGTGATAGGCCAAATGGGGGGTCTCGGCGATCTGGGCACAGGTGCCCGTGTAGAGGATCGGCTGGCCGGTGGGCAGCTGGGAGAAGAAACGAACGGGGCTGCTGCAGGGGTTGATGTCGCCGGCGGTGAGGGGCAGCACGGCCGAGTCGAGGGTGGCGAAAAAGGCCTGGAGTTCGCTGTAGGGCATGGCGCCGAGGAAGCGGCAGCGCGGGCTGCGCTGGAGATGGGCGAGGCCGCTCACCTGTCGACGCACCGGTCCCACGAACAGCCAGCGGAGATGCGGCAGCGCATCGTGAGCCGCCACGATCGGCAGCAGGTCGACGCGGCTGCCGATCACGCCGATGATCCCGATCAGGGGCCGGAAATCGGCCGGCACCAGATCCGCCGGCAGGGCTGGACGGGGGGATGGCGTGGGCGGCAGACCGGTGGGAGGCTCGGCGGGCAGCCAGGAGTCGGGAATGCCGTTGGGAATGATGTGAAAGCGGGAATCCCCCAGCCCGTACCGAGCGCGGAGCACCTCGGCAAGACGCCGCGACACCGGGAAAAGTAGATCGGCATGGCGGACCAGATCATTCTCCTGATCCAGCCGCACATAGGGATAGGCCGCATAGTCATCGCAGACGTGATAAGCGATGACGGAAGCCAGGGCGCGGTAATGAGTCGCGTAGGGCCAGAAGTAGGGATCGGTGATGATCAGCGCGTCAGCCCGGCCATAGGCGTCGAGCAAGCGCCGCTTCACCATGGGAGCAAGCAACCTGACCAGCCAGCGGCGACGGGAGAAGGCCCCCCTGGGGAGGTCGGGAGGCTGGCGCCGCCTGCGGCCGAAGCCGGGCAGCCACCCCCGCCAGCTCAGTCGGGGAGCGAGAAGCTGGACCTCGCAGATCGCCTCCAGTGCCTTGAAGAGAGCCGCGTGCGTTGGCTCCTCACAACCCACCACAAAGACGCGGCGAAGCCCGGAAGCCGCAACGAAAGTCGTGCTGGGGGACGTGGTCCCCTTTGAAGCCGTCCTGTCTGAACTTGTCCTGCCTGAATCAGTCACGACAGAATGAGTTGAACAGGCATCGATGATCCTAGGTGCTGGTCATCACCAACCATCGGGATGCCTTCCATATCGATCAGCGACGGGAAAAGAGCCCACGCCGAAGCCTGTATCCTTGGTCTGCATCACACCTCCCCACTCGCCAGCCATGCCAGGGTCTGCCACGGCGGGGGAAGGGAAGGAGGCGACGGTCGTCTTTCTTCCGGACAAGCGGTCTTTCAACCCCTACCAGACACGGCTGGCGGAAGCCCTCTCCCGCCAGGGTTTCCGACTGGTGGTCAAGGATCATCCACCGCTTCTGGGAGCCTTCGTTCGACAGCAGTGGTTGCACTCCAGGGGTGTGATTGTTCATCTTCACTGGCTCAATGGCCTGACCGACAAGGCTGTGTATGCCCACTCCGGACTCCGATTTCTCACCTGGTATCTGCTCATGGCAGCGGACCTCGCCATCTTCAGACTGCGGGGAGGAAGGCTGTTCTGGACCGTCCATAATCTGATCAGTCACGAATGTCCGAACCCCTCCAGGGAGAAAAGGATGCGGCGGCTGGTGGCGCGGTTTGCCGATGGCCTTCATTTTCACAGCCGCTCGGCGATCGCCTGTGCCGAAACGGCCTACGCCACCGCGCTGCAATCGAAGGCGATCGTCGCGGCCCACGCCAGCTATCCCGAGGACTACCCACCGGACCCGGCCAGGGCGTCAGCAGTGGCGGCAGAGATCGGCATCGGCGTGGGTGATTTCACCTTTCTCTTCTTCGGCACCATCCGCCGCTACAAGGGCTTGGACACCCTCGTTGAGGCCTTCCGCCAACGGCCTGGATCGCACCATCGGCTGCTGATCGCCGGTGCCCCCATCCCGGGGGTATCAACGGAGTGGTTGCTCGACGCCGCCTCCAGGGACCCGCGGATTCGCCTGCGCATCGGCTACGTGTCGGACGCGGATGTATCCGCGCTCTTTGCCCTCGCGGATGTGCTGGTGGCGCCTTACAGCGCCACCCTCACCTCGGGGGTGGTCTCACTCGGGCTCACCTTCGGTTCTCCCATGGTGCTCCCGGAGGCTGCCAGGGTCTACGACCTGCCGGGTGAGGCCGGAGCGGAGTACTTCGCCCCCGGCCTCCTGCCGGAGGCCCTGGCCAGGATCGAGGCGCGCGATCTCGAGGGGATGCGCGCCCACAACAGCAGCCTCGGCCGAACCCTGACCTGGGAAGCCATGGCCAAGACCATCGCCAAATCCTACCGGAAAGCCGGCCGAAACCGTTGAAGCGGAGGGGTGTCGAGGGCCTCAAGCAGGGCCTCCCGCGTCTGTTGGCGCAGGCCGCCGAGATACTCCGCTGCGGCGGCGCCAGCGTTGCGGGCTTCCCCAGGGTCGCGGAGATAGGCAAGCACGGCCGTCGCGAAATCGTCAGCCGTTCCAGCCACCGAAATCCCCGGGGCCAGGGCCATCCCCTCCACACCGACCGGCGTGGTCACGATCGCCCGGCCATGGGCCATGGCTTCAACCGTCTTGATCTTCAAGCCCGTGCCGGAGCGCATGGGATTGATCATGAACAGTGACAACTGATAGATCGCGCGGGGTGATGGCACGATCCCCAGCAGCTGGACGTCTTCAGGGAAGGACATCGCCTCGCAGATCCCACCGGCCACCACCAGCCGGCCGACGCCACCCCTGTCCCTGACCAGCGGCCACACCGCCTCGAGAAACCAGTTCAGCGCCACCCGATTGAGGGGATTCGCCGAGGCCAGATAGCCCACGACGGGAGCCTGATCTTCGGCGAAGGGCAATGGATCGGATGGAATGATGTGGCCGACGGTCCTGACGACACGCCGGCCATGGATCAAGCGCCGGAAGTAGCTGGATTCCCGCTCCTGGATGCCAAGGATCACATCGGATCGCCGCAATCCCCGGCATTCGTCGACCTGATTCAGAGAAATCCAGAAGTCCTCACGATCCAGCTTGGCCCTCTGGAGCAGGGCGTTCCGATCCGTGAAAACATCGTGACAATCCAGAATCTTCAGACAGCTGGAATCAAAGGCTTCAAAGAAGGCGGAGTGGATCACGTAGGACACCAGCACGCGCCTGTAATTGCCGCCCCGCTGGAGGCGGCGCGCCTCAGCGAGCCAGCTCGGATGGAACCAGTCGTCCAGTGGGCGGTTGCCGATGGAGGGGCCCGGCTCCCGTCCCGGCCAGCAGCGACGGCGGAGGCCTTGCAACGCTCTACCGAGCCGCTGCCTGACCCGGGCGGCCCGGCGGCGCCGGCCGCCCTCGGGCCAGACGAAATCGTGGATCCAGTGGTCGACAGCCTTGCGGGTCTCCCATTTCTCCTCAGCGGAGAGATCGACGCCGGCGAAATGGAGCTCGAAGCCCAGGGCCCGCAGGTCGTCGAGCAACGCGGCCATGCGGCTGCGGTTGCCGGCATAGGGGGGGCCGACGCCGATCCTTGAGATGACCAGGAGACGTCGATCCGTCATCAGGACACCGCCAGGTCACCCACCGCCGGCCGCCACCCCTGCAGTTGCCAGTCCACACATCCCGCAATGACCATCGGATCCTGCTGCACCAGGGACAGGGCGGCGTCATGGTCGGGAGCCTCGAGTAGCAGCATGCCGCCGCCGCCGGGCCGCCCCTGGTCGTCCACCAAGTAGCCGCTGCTGACCCTGCGGCCCTCCAAGCGAAGGCTCTCCACCCAGCGGCGATGCTCCTGCAAGTGGGGAATCACCGCCTCATGGGGGAGCCGGAAGGTCTCGGTCTTGATGAACCAGGCCATGGCAGGAACTGAACGAGAGATCAGACTCCGGGCCGCGCTCCGGAAGGGAGTAGGAAGGAGAGAGTACGTAAGCGATGGTCCCATGTCGAAATCCCAGCTCACCGCCTTCCTCGCCAAGGTGGCGGCCGATCCGGCCCTCAAGGCCCGTGTGGATGGGGCCGCTGACAGCGATGCCGTGGTGGCCATCGCCCTCTCCGAAGGTCATACCTTCTCCCCCGCTACTTTCAGCCGCTTCTCGCGCGGCTGAGGCCGGATCGGGCCCGTCGCGGCTGGATGATGAAGGAGCGGAGCGGGGTGAACCCTGCCAGCACATGGTTGCTCTCAGGGGCGTCCCTGGCCTCCCATCCTCCGGCCAGCCGCGGCATCCCCAGGATCATCCACCAGACCTTCAGCACCAGGAGCCGGATGCCGGCGGTGCTGGAGGACAACTGCCGCGCCATCGAAGCCCTCAACCCGGACTTCACCTATTGCTTCTACGACGATCACGATCGTGAGCGCCTCATCGGCGAGATCTACGGGGAGGCAATCCTGGCCCGCTATCGGCGGATCAATCCTGTCTACGGTGCCGCCCGCGCCGATCTGTTCCGCTACCTCTGCATTTACCACTTCGGCGGTGTCTACCTGGACGTCAAGGTCGGCCTCACCCGGCCGTTGTCCGATGTACTGCGCGACAATGATGCCTACCTGCTGAGCCAGTGGGACCATGGGTCCGGCAGTCCCCATGCCGGCTGGGGCACCCACCGACAGCTGGCCGACATCCCGGGCGGTGAATTCCAGCAGTGGCACGTCATCGCCTCCCCGGGCCATCCCTTTCTGGCCACCGTGATCGCCGCGGTGCTCAGCAACATCGATCGCTTCGATCCCTTCGCCTTCGCCCATCCCTGGGAGGCGGTGATCTGCACCACCGGTCCGGTCGTGTACACAAAGAGCATCCACCGGGTCCTGGCGGCCCATCCCCATAGGCGGCTGGTCGGCAGTGAGGAGATCGGCCTCCGCTACAGCATTTTCGATGGCTCGGCCGATCCGGACGCCCACCGGCGGCTCTACAGGGATTACCGGAAGGCCGAAACCCCGCTGATCCGCCAGCCTTTTCCGCTCTCCCTGCTCTGGCCACTGCTCAACCTGGCCCGAAAGGTGGCGCGCCGCCTGCGTGGGCTGCTGCGGCGCTGAGCCCCCGGGCGAGCGCCGGGAAACGCGACCTCAGGCCGCCACCCAGCTGCCATGCAGGCCATGGGGAATCGCCAGCGGTAGCTCCAACACCGCCTGCTCCTCCATGGAGGCGGCATCCAGCACCACCAGATCGCTGGCGCTGCGGGCGCCGTTCCAGTAAAGACCCAGCACCCAGCCGTCATCCTCGTCGGTCGCACCGGACCGGGGCACCATGATCGGCTCACTGACGAAGCCCCGCGGCGCGGCGCTCCAGACCCGCGTCTGCCCACCCTGGAGATCGAGCTTCATCAGGGCTTGGAGGGGATCGTTGCCCCGTTCCCGCTCGGCCACCGCCATCCAGGCATAACGACTTTCGAGTCCCACCCGTGCCGGGGCCACCATGGCGAATTCGCAGGTGCGATCGCTCAGCCGGGTGGCGGTGACGGTGCCGCTGGCCAGGTCCAGACGGCAGCGCTCCAGCAAGCCCTCGGGTATACGGTCGAAGTCGACCTCCTTATAGTCCTGGTCGGGCCCGATGGAGGGGAAATCGGCGTAGAAGATGCTGTCGACCACCACCGCATCGCCGTCCTCCCAGGCATTGAGGTGGTGGAACACGAAGCCTTCCGGAGCCTCCAGCACCCGCGGCTCCTGGCCGGCGAAGGCCCCGTCCTGGCGCGGAATCAACCAGAACTGGCCCCGGGCGCCAGGGCGGGACTTCAGACACTGGGCGGCCCCTTTGCGGCCGAGCACATAGGGGAGGGGGTTGAAATCAATCGCGTTCTGCAGGAACACCGCCCAGTTGGGGGTGATGGCGAAATCGTGCAGGAAGGCGAAGCCACCGAAGCTGTGGCTGGAGTCGGCCAGAAGGGTGCCGGCCTCGGGGCCGTCGGCGGCAAACTCCATCAGGCGCACCGTGCTGCGGGGGCCGGCCTTGACGCCGAAGGTGACCATGCGGGTGGCGCCGTGGTGACCGGGGTCGAAGCGGGGGTGGGCGCTGAAGGCCTCACCCGGCTTGAGCACCCCGTCCAGCAGGGTCAGGCCACGGGTCTCAAGGCTGACGGGATCGAGGGCATGGGGGGAACTGGCCTCCCAGAGGGCCAGGAGCTGGTCGCCGAGCCGCACCACATGGGTATTGGCGATGTTCTTGAGCCGCAGGTCGAACGCATTGGCCAGGGCCCCACCCGGCTTGGGGGTGCCGAACACGCCTCGGTAGAGGTAGGTGCCGGCCTTCTCCTCCGCCAACCAGCCCTCCGTACGCACGAAGCGGTTGCTGAGCTGGGCGCCGCCGGCGGTGAACCGCAGGGCGGTGATCATCCCATCGCCATCGAAGGGATGGTGGACCCAGTGCCCCCCCCGCTCCAGCCGGCCGGGTCCATTGCGATAGAGGGTGCCGTTCAATTCGGCGGGAATCGTGCCTCGGCTGGCCACCAAGGGCACCTCAGTCAGCTCTTCGCTGACGTTGCCGAAGGAACTGGCCCAGTCGGAGCGGGCGTAGGCAGGCGAAGCCGCGCCAGCAGGGGAAGCAACGGTCATCAGGTCAGCCCGCGGAAAGAACAGCGCCAGGCGCTGATCCGATTATCACGTAACGGAGTGTGAAGGCGTGGGCGGCCGTCCCGACCTCAGGCCTCGCAGGGCAGCTCGACCGGCGGGCAGGGGGGCTGGGAAACCGCACAGGGGGCTGACTCGGCGACGCGGGGCAGGCAATCGGCGGCCTGAGCCGGAGCAGCGGCGGCGATGGTGGCGGCGAGGCCGGCCACAAGCACGAGGAGAGGTCGCATGGGGTCTGGACAGATCACAAAATGCTAGTCGCCACCAGCCGGATTGCCTCCAGCCCCGGCCCGCTCCAGTACGCCCTTGCTGCTGGGCACGGCACCGCCGCGGCGGGGATCGATCTCCACCGCCTGATCGAGGGCGCGGGCGAACGCCTTGAAGCCCGCCTCGACGATGTGATGGGAGTTCACCCCCGCCAGCTGGCGGACGTGCAGGGTGAGGCCGGCGTTGTTGGCCACCGCCACGAAGAACTCCCGCACCAGTTCAGTGTCGTAGGTGCCGATGCGCTGGGCGGGGATGGCCAGGTCGTAGCTGAGGTGTGGCCTGCCGGAGCAGTCAAGCGCCACCTGTACCAGGGCCTCATCCAGGGGAGCCAGGAAGTGGCCGAAGCGCCGGATGCCGCGCCGGTCCGCCAGGGCCTGGGCGAGGGCCTGGCCCAGCGCGATCCCCACGTCCTCATTGGTGTGGTGGTCGTCGATGTGGGTGTCGCCCCTGGCGGTGATCACCAGATCCAGCAGGCCATGGCTGGCGAGCTGGTGGAGCATGTGGTCGAGAAAGGGGACGCCGGTGGCCACCTGGCAACGACCGGTGCCATCGAGATCAAGCGCGACATGGACGTCCGTCTCGCCGGTGACGCGATGGATCTCGCCCGTGCGCGCAGGGCCGGTTCGCGAAGAGCTGATGGTCACGCGGGCGAAGGCGACGGGCCAGATCTGAATCATGCCAAAGCCCCCAGAGCCATGCCCTCACGACCGGAAGCGTCCATGGTGTGGAGCGCTACGGCACGGGGCCGCCGGGGATGGTGGTGTGGGCCGTATGCCGACCTGTCCCGGTGCCGTCCTCGACCAGCTGCGCGCCGGGCACCAGCGCTTCCTCGACGGCCACTCGCTCCACCCCCACAGCGATCGCCTGCGGATGCTGGAGGTGGAAGCCGGCCAGAGCCCCGTGGCGGCCGTGCTGGGCTGTGCCGATTCGCGGGTGCCGGTGGAGCTGCTGTTCGACACCGGCTTCGGCGATCTGTTTGTGGTGCGCAACGCCGGCACGATGAGCACCGTGGCCGCGATTGCCTCCCTGGAATATGCCGTCAGCCACCTCGAGGTGCCGGTGATCGTGGTGCTGGGCCACGCCGCCTGCGGTGCGGTGGCGGCGGCCTTTGACCGTGAGCTCACCCTGACGCCGAGCCTGGCCCAGGTGGTGGGCCAGCTGCGCATGGAGCTGTTCAGCCTTGGCGGCGAACACAACCTGGAGGAGGCCTGCCGCCACCACACCCTCAACGCCGCCCGCAACCTCGTCGACTCCAGCGTGATGCTCACCGACCGGCTCCGCTCCGGTCGCCTGCAGGTGGAGGCGGCGTACTACAACCTGCACACCACCAGCATCGAGTGGATGGGGGCTGTGATGGCGATAGGACAGGGGTAAGCCACCCGCGGACGTCTCCTAAGAGTGGTGGGGCAGCTGCAGGGCGCCATCCAGGGCAAAGAAGATCCGCTCCACCCGGCTTTCCCAGGTTTGGGCGGTGGCGAAGGCCACCCGCGCACGGAACTTCTCCGGGCTGTCGGAAGCCAGCTCCTCGTCGATGGCCTGCAGGAAATGGTCAGGATCCTTTTCGATCCGGATCAGCTGACCGGCCAGATCCAATCCTTCCACCGCAGAAGAAACTACTGGCTTGCCACTGGCGATGTATTGAAAGAGTTTCAGCGGACTCATCGACCGCGAGAAGGGCGTATCGAGATGGGGAATTAGGCAGAGATTCATCCGCTTCAGTTGCATCGGCACCTGATCATTGGGAAGGCTCCCGAGCCACTCCACATTGATAAGTCCGAGCAGGCCGGAGTCCGAAAGGCGACGGTTGAGTTCGGGACCCACAAGCAGGAGCCTGCAATGGGGCCGCTCCAGGGCGATCCTGAGGAGCAGCTCGATATCGGTGCGATCCCAGAACGTACCGACATACCCCAGCACCGGTTGAGCACCGGCAGGCAGGAAATCGGACGGATCCGCCAGAAAAGCCGAGCTCACGGCCTGATCAATGCGCACGCAAGGCGCCTGTAGCGAAAACTTTTGTTCATTCGCTTTGGAGGTAACGGCGATGAGATCAGCCATGGCTCCAAGTCGTGGATACTGATCCATGGCAAAGGGGTAGTACCAATCAGTCTTGTCCACCAGCGTGAAATCATCCACGATCTGAACAATCCTGGCCGCGGCAGGAACCTGCCGCACCAATTCATCAACGACGGGGTGCGGCGGAAACAACCAAAGCAGGGTGTTTCTCTCTCGGAACCCTTGGGATCGGATCTTTCGTCCCAAAGCGATGCGCTCCCGTTCCAACTTCAGCCACGAACCAAGGCTTCGCAGCCGAAAGGGGCTGATTCCCTCCGGCCTCCAGTAGAGACGCAAGACGGAGAGCTTGTCGGAGAAGACCTCTATGGAGGTGGCCAAGGTCTCCCCCTTGGAGGAGGGCAGAACGACAAGCACCTTCTCGACATGGTCGCAACGACTCAGCGTCGCGGCAATCTGCTCATAGGTGCGGCCATAAACTCCCCAATCGTCGCCGAACCAGAAGAGCAGAATATGAGAAAGGTGTTGATGCTGCATCTTGCGCGGATCGTAAAATCGAACGAACAGTTTCGGCCTAATTGTCAGCGCCAGAACAAAGTTTTAGCCTGTCGGCCACGAGCACTCCCAATGGGCCGATCGCCTGACCCATGCGGAGACGAAGCTGCTTGCGCGGATGACAGCGTAGAAGGGGCTGCCGCAGGGGAAGGGGTCAGTCTGGTGAAGCGCCGCCTCACATCCCCGTGATGCAATACCCGGCATCCACGTAGATCACCTGGCCGGTGATGCCGCTGGCCAGGGGGCTGGCCAGGAAGGCGGCGGTGGCGCCCACCTCGTCCTGGGTGACGGTGCGACGCAGGGGGGCCTTCTCCTCGACGTTGTGGATCATGTCGAGGATGCCGCCGATCGCCGAGCTGGCCAGGGTGCGGATCGGGCCGGCGCTGATGGCGTTCACCCGCACCTGCCGCTCGGGGCCCAGTTCGGCCGCCAGATAGCGCACCGAGGCCTCCAGGGCCGCCTTGGCCACGCCCATCACGTTGTAGTTGGGGATCGCCCGCTCGGCGCCCAGGTAGCTCAGGGTGATCACGCTTGCCCCCGGGCTGAACAGGGGCTTGGCATGGCGGCAGAGGGGCGCCAGTGAATAGGCGCTCACCTCCAGCGCCCGGGCGAAGCCCTCCGGACTGATGGCGCTGAAATCTCCCACCAGCTCGTCCTTGCCGGCGAAGGCCAGGCAGTGGATCAGCACATCCAGCGTTCCCCACTGCTCGGCGATGCGCTGGAACAGGGCCTCGATCTGGGCAGGGTTCTGCACGTCAAGGGGCTCGAACAGGGTGGGATTCAGGGGGGCGGTGAGTTCGCGCACCTTGCCCTCGAAGCGACCCCGATCGTCCGGCAGGTAGGTGATGCCCAGTTCGCAGCCCGCCGCCGCCAGCTGTTGGGCGATGCCCCAGGCGATCGAGCGGTTGTTGGCGATGCCGGTGACGAGGGCCTTCTTGCCGCGCAGATCAAGGAGCATGGGGAGCAGAACGCCGGAGGGCGGGAGGATGCAATCCGGCGATTCTCCCGTACGTGCGGCGATCGCTCCGGTGGCCTGGCCTGACCCCGGCGGCGGCCTGGCGCTGCCGCCCTGGCCAGGAACCGCACCCGCTGCGGCTCCGCTGCTTGTGCTGCTGGATCGACGGAAGCCGCAGGTCAAGGCGCTGGTGGCACCCCTGGGGGATCTGCTGGATCCGGGCGATCGTCAACGCCTGCGCCAGCTGCGGCGCCAGGAGGATGGCGAGCGGTTCCTGCTCGGTCGGGGGGCGCTGCGGTGGCTGCTTGGTGGGTGGCTGGGGTGCGATCCCGCCGGCCTGGTGCTGGGGGTCGGGCCCCATGGCAAGCCGGAGCTGCTCCCCCAGGGGGCCTTGGGGAAACGGAGGGGGGAGCTCCCCCCACGGTTCAACGTGTCCCATTCGGGGGATCTGATCCTCTTGGGCTTTCACCCCCAGCGGCCGGTGGGGGTGGATGTGGAGCAGCGACGGCCGGTGCCGGAGTGGGAGGCCATCGCCGATCGCTTTCTGTCAACGGGCGAATCGGAGCGGATCCGGACCCTGGCCGAGGAGCGGCGCGGCGCTGCCTTCCTAGCGGCCTGGTGCCGGCTGGAGGCGGGCCACAAGGCGACGGGAGTGGGCCTGTTCGCTGGGGCCCCTGCCGACGGGCGGACCCGGGAGGTCCCTGACCTCTGGCCCCTGACCCTGCCGGATGGCTACGTGGGCGCCGCGGCCCTGGCCTGAAGCAACACGACCGCTCCGTCAGGAACCTCCGGGCTGGGATTCCTCCGGTTCTTCCAGATCCTCGGGGGTGAGGGGCAGCCCCAGCAGCCGCTTTTCGGCCCGCCGGATCGCCCGCGGGTCGCTGAGCAGTTCGGGCTCCTCCAGCAGGGGCAGCACCGGTGGCCGGTGCTGCGCCGCGGTGCGGGGCGGCGGCTCCCAGACAAAGACGCTGTCAGGGGCACGCTGGCGGCAGAGACCCTCCGCCTGGCGCCGCAGGGCCAGCCGCACCGGCCCCCGCTCCTGGGCGAGGAAGAACTCCTCCCGTGGGGCCAGCCCGAAGCTGGTGGGGGCCGTCCCGTTGCCGCCCTGAAGCCGGGCGGCATCGGGGAGCCAGCGGGGCCGGCAGACGCCGGGCCGGCTGGTGTCGGTCTCGATCCAGATGTGCAGGCCCTTGCCACCGGGCCGTGTCACCACGGCCAGTCCGTCGTGGGGCTGGTGCCGCGGCAGGGGGTAGACCCGGCCACTCGGGCGCTGATCGGACGGCACGCAGCCGGCCAGAAGAGCCGCCACCAGAGGCAACCCCAGCAGGGGTCTTCCCAGCAGGCCGCTGACCAGCGGGCAGAGGGGCGGCACAGCAAAGGCAACGCGATCACGGCGATGATCCTTACCCAGCCTCCCCATCCGCTCTGCAGCAAGGGCGGCAGATCCAGCGTCCTCACCGCTTTCGCCACGCTGGCCCCGGGCACGCCGCTGAACAGGGAACGTGCGGTCGACCTGGGTCGGATCCGCAGGCTTAATGTTGCCGCCATGCAAGTGCCCCCCTTCAGTCTCAGCGAGCAACTGCACCAGCTGGGAGACGAGCTCGATCACGCTGTCCTCGAGGTCTTGCGCAGCGGCCAGTACATCGGGGGGACCACCATCAGCGGCTTCGAGGCCGCCTTCGCCGACGCCTGCAGCGTCCCGCACGCCATCGGCTGCAACAGCGGCACCGACGCCCTGGTGCTGGGTCTGCGTGCCCTGGGCATCGGTACCGGTGACGAGGTGATCACCAGTTCGTTCAGCTTCTTCGCCACCGCCGAGGCGATCAGCGCCGTGGGGGCCACGCCGGTGTTCGTGGACGTGGATCCGGACACTTACCTGATCGATCTGGAGGCGATCGGCGCCGCCATCACGCCCGCCACCCGCGCCCTGATGCCGGTGCATCTGTTCGGCCGGCCGGTGGACATGGAGCGGATCATGGCCATCGCCGCCGCCCACCACCTGCTGGTGATCGAGGACTGCGCCCAGGCCAGCGGCGCCAGCTGGGCCGGGCGGCCGGTGGGCGGCTGGGGCGACGCCGGCTGCTTCAGCTTCTTCCCCACCAAGAACCTCGGGGCCGCAGGCGACGGAGGCATGGTGGTCTGCCGCGATCCGGTGCTGGCCCAGCGGATCCGGGAACTGGCGGTGCACGGCATGCCACGCCGCTACCTGCACACCGACCTCGGTTACAACAGCCGGCTCGATGCCATGCAGGCCGCGGTGTTGATGGTGAAGCTGCCGCACCTGGCCGGCTGGGTGGAACGGCGGCGGGCCATCGCCGAGCGCTACCAGCGGGAACTGGCGGGCCTGCCGGGCCTGATGCCCGCGGCCCCCGGACCGGAGGGCCACAGCTGGAATCAGTTCGTGGTGCGGGTGCCCCACTGCCCGGCCGCCACGATCGCCTGTGGCGGACGCTGCACCCCCGCCGCCGACAGCGCCAGCTTCGGGCTGCCCGAGGCCTGCTGCCGCGATTGGCTGAAGCAGCAGCTGCAGGAGGCCGGGGTGACGACGATCATTTATTACCCGATTCCCATCCACCGGCAACCGGCCTACGCCTCCCTGGGGTACGCCCCCGGCAGCCTGCCGATCACCGAGCGGCTCTGCGCCGAAGTGCTCAGCCTGCCGATCTTTCCCGAACTCAGCGTCGAGCAACAGGACAGCGTCATCGCCGCGGTGCGCAGCCTGGTGAGGGCCGCAGCGGTCGTCGCCTGAAGACTTGGTCCCCTAGCCCTTGGGCAAGGCGGCATGCAGGGCCTTGAAGCGGGCCTGCTGGACCTTGTGGCTGACGATCGGCGCGGGGTAACCACGCCGTTCCAGCGGCGCGATGTCGCCGCTGATCAGGTCGGCGGTGGCCACATGGGCCAATTCAGGCAGCCAGCGGCGGATGTAGGTGGCCTCGGGATCGAACTTGCTCGCCTGCGTGAAGGGGTTGAAGATGCGCAGGGGCTTGGGATCCATGCCGCTGCTGGCGCTCCACTGCCAGCCGCCGTTGTTGGCGGCCAGGTCGCCATCCACCAGCTGCTCCATGAAGGCGCGCTCGCCCCAGCGCCAGTCCACGATCAGATCCTTGACCAGAAAGGACGCCACCACCATGCGGCAGCGGTTGTGCATCCAGCCGCTGGCCTTGAGCTGGCGCATCGCCGCGTCCACGATCGGCACGCCGGTCAGCCCCTGGCACCAGGCCTGGAAGCGCGCCGGATCGTTGTCCCAGGGGAAGTGGCGCCACTGCGGCCGGTAGGGACCATCGGCCAGCTCGGGAAAATGGAACAGAGCCTGCTGGTAGAACTCCCGCCAGGCCAACTCCTGTTCCCAGATACCGATGGAGCCAAGGGCTTCCTCACTGCGGGCGAGGGCCCGGGCCCCCTGGGCGGCGGCCCAGGCCTGGCGGGGGCTGAGGCTGCCGAAACTGAGGGCGGCGGACAGCCCGGAGGTGCCGGCCTCACCAGGGAAATTTCGGCCCGGCTCGTAGGCAACCAGGGGACCGCCGTTCACCCCGCCGTCGGCGAAGGCCTGCAACTGCGCCAGGGCGGCTGCTTCGCCAGGACGGCACGGGCAGAGGTCGACACCGGCGAAACGGAACCCCAGCTCCTCAGCCGTGGGCACCGCGTCCATCCTGGGCAGGGCGGCCCAGAGGGGGGCGTTCTCCACCGGCAAGACGGCGGGATCAAGATCCAGCAGGCCGATGGGGGCCTCCACCGGCGCCAGGTTGCCGGCGCGCCCCTCCACCTGGCCGCGCCAGTTGCGCAGGAAGGGGCCATAGACCCGGTAGGGCTCCCCGGCGCCGGTGCGGATCGCCTCCGGCGCCACCAGCAGCTGGTCCCAGTCCACCAGCACCCGGGTGCCCTGGCCCTGCAGCGCTGCCGCCACCTGCCGGTCGCGCTCGCGGCCGTAGGGCTCCACCTCGCGGTTCCAGGCCACCACGCTGGCGCCCACGGCCAGGGCGGCCCGGGGGATCAGCTCGGCCGGCTCGCCCTTCAGGATCAACAGCCGGCCGCCGGCCGCCCGCCAGCGATCCGCCAGTTCCCGCAGGCTCTCGCAGAGAAACCAGACCCGGGCCGGCGCCATCAGCGGGTCGGCAAGAATCGCCGGATCCAGCACGAACACGCCGGTGACCGCCGGGGTGGCAGCCGCGGCCGCCGCCAGACCCAGGTTGTCGGCCAGGCGCAGGTCACGGCGGTGCCAGAACAGCCAGCGCTCCGGGGCCATCAGAGTCCCAGCAGCTGACGGGCGCGGTACCAGGCGGTCACGGTTTTGCCGTCCAGGGCCTCATCGCCGCTGGCCAGGAGCGCATCCAGCTGGGCCGGCTCCAGCAGCAGCACCTCCATGTCCTCGTCGTCGTCGCCGGGGGGGCGGTCCTGCAGCAGGGTGAGGTCGCGGGCCATGAAGAGGTGGATCACCTCGTCGGAATACCCAGGGCAGGGGTGCATGGCCCCAAGGGCATCCCAGCGGCTGGCGCTGTAGCCGGTCTCCTCCTCCAGCTCCCGCTGCATCGAGCCCAGGGGCTCCTCCCCCTCCTCCAGGGTTCCGGCCGGGAACTCCAGCAGCCGGCCGGCCACGGCGAAGCGGTACTGGCGCAGGATCACCACCCGGCCGTCCTCGAGCACCGGTACCGCCAGGGAGGCGCCCGGATGGCGGATCACGCCGTAGGTGCCCTCGATGCCGATCGGCAGCACCACCCGGTTGAGCTCGAAACGCACCTTCCTGGCCTGCAGGGCGGCGGTGGTTTCCAGGTGGGTGCAGGGCTCAGGGGGCGGCAGGGGAGCCATGGAGCGGGCCGTTCGGGCCCCCAGTGTGACGGGCTGGGGCCGGAGGTCGCGGTTCAGGGACCCTCGGGCCAGCCCGGGCCGCCGGCCAGGGCCTGGGGCTCGGGCTCCCCAGGCACCAGCGGCAGGGCCGCCAGGGCCTCGGCGGCCGAGACGGGACGGCCGGCGGCCGCCACGGGCAGCGGCAGATCCGGATCGATCGCCGCCAGGGGGGCCAGCACGAAGGCGCGCTCCCCCAGGCGCGGATGGGGCAACACCAGCTCAGGGCTGCAGCAGGTGGTGGCGCCGCACCAGAGCAGATCGAGGTCGAGACGGCGGGGTCCCCAGCGCTCGCGGCGCTCGCGGCCGAACGCCGCCTCCAGCCGCAGCAGGCGATCCAGCAGCGCCAGCGGGTCGGGCCAGGACACTTGCGGCACCACACCAGGCCCAGGCCGCACCAGCAGGACGGCATTGAGGTAGGGCGGCTGCCCCGGCGGCCCCCCCACCGGCGCCGTGCGGAACCGGGGCGACCAGCTCAGCTGCAGCGGTGCACCGGCCCAGGCCACCAGCGCCGCCGCCAGCAGAGGCCGGACCGCTGCAAAGCTGGCGGCCGGATCGCCCAGATTGGCCCCCAGGGCGATGGCCAGGCTGGAGCAGGGGCGGAGGTGCATCGCGGTCCGGCCAGGGCCTGGCGGGGAGGGTATCGCTGCCGCCCTTCCGCCAGACTGCCCCAACCCCACGCAGCCTCTGCCCCATGGTCGTCAGCGGGTCCCCTGCCGCGCCCGCCGGTGCCGCCCCCACCGGCAGCTTTCCGCTGGCCGCCATCACCGGCCACGGCACCCTGAAGCTGGCCCTGCTGCTGGCGGCGGTGGACCCCGGCCTGGGCGGCGTGGTGATCGCCGGCGGCCGCGGCACCGGCAAGTCGGTGCTCGCCCGGGGACTCCACGCCCTGCTGCCACCGATCGACGTGATCGATCTGGCGGATGGCCCGGGGCTGCTGCAGGCCGATCCCACCCGGCCCGACGAATGGGACGCCGCCACCCGACGCCGCATCACCGAACTGGGCGGCGATGCCAGCGGCGCCGACCCGGCTGCTTTGCTGCCCACCCGGGTGATGCCGGCGCCGTTCATCCAGGTGCCCCTGGGGGTCACCGAGGACCGGCTGATCGGCTCAGTGGACGTGACCGCCTCCCTGAATGCGGGCGCCGCGGTCTTCCAGCCCGGGCTGCTGGCGGAGGCCCACCGCGGGGTGCTCTACGTCGATGAACTCAACCTGCTGGACGACGGCATCACCAACCTGCTGCTGGCGGCGGTGGGCTCCGGCGAGAACCGCATCGAGCGCGAGGGGCTGAGCCTGTCGCACCCCTGCCGCTGCCTGCTGATCGCCACCTACAACCCGGAGGAGGGGGCGGTGCGCGACCACCTGCTGGATCGCTTCGCCATCGCCCTGTCGGCCAACCAGTTGCTCGACACCGACCAGCGGGTGGCGATCACCCGCTCGGCCCTCGACCACGGCGCCTCCAGCACCGCCTTCGGCGCCCGCTTTCAGGAGGAAACCGAGGCCCTGGCCACCCAGCTGCTGCTGGCCCGTCAGTGGCTGCCGGATGTGGCCATCGATCGCGAGCAGATCCGCTACCTGGTCACCGAAGCCATCCGCGGCGGCGTCGAGGGGCACCGGGCCGAGCTCTACGCGGAGCGGGTGGCCCGGGCCCATGCGGCCCTCTGCGGCCGCGACCAGGTGGAGGCGGACGACCTGCAGGTGGCGGTGCGACTGGTGATCGCGCCGCGGGCCCTGCAGCTGCCGCCCCAGGATCCCGACCAGCCCATGGAGCCGCCACCGCCGCCGCCGCCGCAGGGGGAGCAGCCCCCCGAGGAGCCGGAGCCGCCCCAGGAGGAGCCGGACACCGACGAGCCTGAGGATCAGGACGACGACGACCAGGACGACAACCCGGAGGACCAGGCCCCACCCCAGATCCCCGAGGAGTTTCTGCTCGACCCGGAGGCCACCGCCATCGACCCCGACCTGCTGGTGTTCGCGTCGGCGAAGGCCAAGAGCGGCGGCAGCGGCAGCCGGGCCGTGGTGTTCAGCGACAGCCGCGGCCGCTACGTCAAGCCGATGCTGCCCCGCGGTCCCGTGCGCCGCATCGCCATCGACGCCACCCTGCGGGCCGCCGCGCCCTACCAGAAGGCACGTCGCGCCCGGGAGCCCCACCGCAAGGTGATCGTGGAGGAGGGGGATCTGCGGGCCAAGCAACTGCAGCGCAAGGCCGGGGCCCTGGTGGTCTTCCTGGTGGATGCCAGCGGCTCGATGGCCCTGAACCGCATGCAGAGCGCCAAGGGGGCCGTGATCCGCCTGCTCACCGAGGCCTACGAGAACCGGGACGAGGTAGCCCTGATCACCTTCCGCGGCGAGCAGGCCGAGGTGCTGCTGCCGCCCACCCGCTCGATCACCGCCGCCCGTCGGCGGCTGGAGTCGATGCCCTGCGGCGGCGGCTCACCCCTGGCCCACGGCCTCGCCCAGGCGGCCCGGGTGGGGGCGAACGCCCTGGCCACCGGCGACCTGGGCCAGGTCGTGGTGGTCGCCATCACCGACGGTCGCGGCAATGTGCCCCTGAGCCGCTCCCTGGGGCAACCGGCGCTGGAGGGGGAGGAAGCGGTGGATCTCAAGGAGGAGCTGCGGCAGGTGGCCAGCCGCTACCGCAGCCTGGGGCTGCGACTGCTGGTGATCGACACCGAGCGGAAGTTCATCGGCAGCGGCATGGGCAAGGAACTGGCCGAAGCCGCCGGCGGCCGCTATGTGCAGCTGCCCAAGGCCAGCGACCAAGCCATCGCCGCCATCGCCCTGGAGGCGATCAACGGTTTCTGACGGTGGGCGCCAACCGGTCCTGGGCGGCCTGGCGGGCCTGCTTCGCCTCCTGCTGGCGGGCGTCCTCGCGGGCCTTGCGGTCGCGGGCCGCATCCACCTCGGCCGGATAAAGCTCCTCGAAGAACCTGCCCAGGCCGACCGAGACGCTGCGGATGCCGTCGAGGAACTTCGGATCGCCGGTGAGCTTGCTCATGTCGCCGCCGACGGCCGACCAGCGGTCGGTGAGCTGCTTGGCATTGGCCAGGGTGGCCTGGAGGTCGGCCACGGTCTTCGGGTTGTCGAGCGCCGCCGCCAGGTTGCCGACATGCTTGGAGGCCCTGGCGGCATCGGCCGTGGCGAGGTCGAGGTTGGTCAGGATGGGATCCACCTTCCCCGCCGAGCGGTTCAGCTGGCTGACCAGGACCTGGGCATCCCGCAGGAACACCTGACCGCTCTTGGTCAGCAGCTCGGTCTCCTTGGCCGTCTTGGAGAAGGCGGCGGTGGCCGCCACCATCTGTTGCACGAGCTGCTCCTTCTCAGCCTCGTTGAGCAGACCCTGCACCGACTCGGTCACGGTGTCGAAGCTGGCTGCCGCGATGCCGCTCACCTGGCCGCCGTTGCACACCATGCGGCTGTTGTTGCAGCCCCGATCGCGCGGTCCCGGCAGGCTGGTCGGTAAGGGCCCGCCGCCGGCCAGCAGGGACACCTGGGCATCCCCCCCCAACATGGAAGCCGAGGCCACACGAGCCACCAGGGGCCGGGCCAGGCGCAGGCGCGGATTGGTGATTTCCAGATCGGCCACCACGGCCGCATCGGTGACCGTGACCTTGCGCACGTTGCCCACCAGCACCCCCCGGTAGGTGACCGGCGACCGGACGGCCAGACCCGCGGCATCGGCGAAGCTGGCCCGGATCGTCCAGGTGTTGCCGGTCAGGGAGACGCCGCGCAACCAGAGCCAGAGGCCCAGGCCACTGGCCACGGCCGCCAGCAGGGAAAATCCAACCAGGGCTTCACGGACACTCCGGCGCATGGGCTCAGTTCTCGGCCGGCTGCATCGGTCCGTGCAGACTACCGCTCCGAAACTGCACCACATAGGGATTGGTGCTGACGCGGAAGTCCTCGACCGCGCCGATCCAGCGGAAGCGACCGTCGTAGAGGAGCGCCACCCGCTCGGCACAGCGGTCGATCGTGCTCATCACGTGGCTCACCACCAAGGTGGAGGCATGGACGATGCGGGACGTGCGCACGATCAGGTCCTCGATCCGGGTGCAGGCCACCGGGTCGAGGCCGGCCGTGGGCTCGTCGAACAGCAGCAGGGGCGTACGCGCCGACGCCAGCGTGGGGTCATCGATCAGAGCGCGGGCAAAACTCACCCGCTTCTGCATGCCGCCGCTGAGTTCACCGGGCATGCGATCGGCGATGCCGGCCAGCCCCACGGCCTGCAGGGCCTGGTCCACCCGTTCCGCGATCTCTTTTTCGCCCAGGCGGCTGAAGCGATAAAGCAGGAACCCCACGTTCTCCCGGACCGAAAGCGAGGCCAGCAGGGCAGGGTTCTGGAACACCAGGCGCACGTCCGGGGGGTGGCGCTGATCCAGTCGCAGGTAGTTCTGGGGTTCACCGTGAATGTGCAGCTGCCCGTCGGTGGGCAGCTGCAGCCCCGCCAGCAGGCGCAGCAGGGTGGATTTTCCCGAGCCCGACGGCCCCACCACCACAAGCCGCTCGGCCGGCAGGAGGCTGAGATCGACCCGATCGAGAACCAGGGTGTCACCCCAGCGCATGCTGAGGTTGTCCAGCTGCGCCACCGGAGGGGTGGACGGGAGAGCGTTCAGCGCCAGTTGACTGAGGGCCAAGGAACCACGGCAAGGGGACCCCTGAGGCCCGACTCCCATCCTGCCGGTTCAGGACGGGCTTTTCATCCGTACAGTTCGGGTGGTCTGTTCCGCGTCGCCACGCCCTGCCCTTGACGCTTCGAGGCCCCGCTGCGAATGCCCGGCGGCGCCGAGTCGCTGCCCGACCCGGACGCCCCCGCTGGGTGGGCCGCGGCGATCTGCGCCAGCAGGACCTGATGAGCCGCTCAAGGCGGGCGGCCCGCTGGCTGCAGCCCGGACTGGTGGTGAAGCGCTGGATGATCACCTCGGGCTTCGGCCTGGTGATCGCCCTTCTGGGCGCCGCCGTGTGGGCTGACCTGCAGCCGATCTACTGGACCCTGGAGACAATCCGCTGGGGCCTCAATCGCCTCACCCAGGTGATGCCCCGAGGCATCACCGGCCCGCTGGTGCTGCTGATCGGGGCCGCCATGGTCTGGCTGGGCCAGAGCCGCAGCTTCGGCGCCATCCAGCAGGCCCTGGCTCCGGAGAAGGACACCCTGCTGGTGGATGCCCTGCTGGCCCAGCGACGGCTGAACCGCGGCCCCAACATCGTGGCGATCGGTGGCGGCACGGGTCTGGCCACCCTGCTGAGCGGCCTGAAGCGCTACAGCAGCAACCTCACCGCCATCGTCACGGTGGCCGACGACGGGGGCAGCAGCGGCGTCCTGCGGCGGGAGCTGGGTGTGCAGCCCCCCGGCGACATCCGCAACTGCCTGGCGGCCCTGGCCAGGGAGGAACCCCTGCTCACCCGCCTGTTCCAGTACCGCTTCAAGGCCGGCAGCGGCCTGGAGGGCCACAGCTTCGGCAACCTGTTCCTCAGCGCCCTGACCGCCATCACCGGCAGCCTGGAATCGGCGATCATCGCCAGCAGCCGTGTGCTGGCGGTGCAGGGCCAGGTGGTGCCGGCCACCAACGCCGATGTGCGCCTCTGGGCCGAGCTGGAGAACGGGGAGCGCATCGAAGGCGAATCCCAGATCGGCCATGCCCCCTGCCCGATCGTGCGCCTTGGCTGCACACCGGAGCGGCCGCCTGCCCTGCCACGAGCCCTGGAGGCCATCGCCAATGCCGACCTGATCGTGCTGGGTCCCGGCAGCCTCTACACCTCCCTGCTGCCCAACCTGCTGGTGCCCGAACTGGTGAGCGCGATCAGTGCCAGCAAGGCACCCCGCCTGTACATCTGCAATCTGATGACCCAGCCCGGCGAGACGGACGGCCTCGATGTGGGAGGCCACCTGCGGGCGATTGAAGCCCAGCTCGCCAGCCTCGGGGTGGAGCAGCGCCTCTTCGGCGCCGTGCTGGCCCAGGAGGAACTGGTCGATTCCAGCCTGGTGGACCTCTACAAGCTGCGGGGTGCCGAACCGGTCACCTGCGAAGCCTCACTCCTCAAGGAACAGGGCTATGAGGTGATCCTGGCGCCGCTGCAGGGGGCCAGGCCCAGCGCCACACTCCGCCATGAACCGCGCAGTGTGGCCAAGGAGGTGATTCGGTTTTTCCGGAAGCACCGGCGTGATTGAGCCTGCATTCACTCAGCCTGGCAAAGTGACTGCTGTTTCGGGATTCCACCTGAATCAGCCGACATTGTTTTCGCCAACAGAAGATCGAAGTGTCTTCACAGGAAACTCACAGAGTTTCTTCAGCGCGCTCCCTTTAGGAACACTCGCAAGGGAGCACAAGGGGCTGAAGAAGGTATAGATTCTCTGCAGAGGTACAGTCCAGCAGGCTAAAATGAAGGCACTGTCGAAGCCATGCAATAGGAAATTGAGGCTCAAAGCCTCTGGGCCCTCGGCGGAGGATCGTCTGATCAGCACCACAGCAGGGCACTCAAAGGCTGACCCAGATCAGGCAACGGCGCTTCACCACAAGCCGACTATTCTCCAGAGAGGAGGTCATCGGCATGAGCTTTGACGCCATTTTATTCGGTGCCTTTGAACGGCACAACTTCGGCGATCTTCTGATGGGTTTTGTCTTCACGAAACTCCTCGAGATGAAAGGGATAAGCTGCATTCACGCCAGCATATTGAATAACGATCTCTCGTCCTTCTCCGGCACACGCGTTTATTCCATTTTCGATCTAATGGACGCCGGATTGGACACAAGCACTCCAATCCTTCACGTGGGCGGAGAAACGGCGTCATGCTCCTTCAATGATGCACTCGGCTGCGACTCGCCCCTGCCCCTTCCTTACCACCAAAAGGATGAAGTCTGCACAAAACTGCAACAGCTGCTGGGCACAGACCGCCCTTTCCCATACCTAACTCCTCCCCATGAGACTGTCCATGGACAGACCTCATGTTGGCCCAATCGGCTTTTCTATGGGGTTGGCTTCACAAGCCCTAGCCCAAATAATGAGAAAAGAAACCTCCTTGCAAAAACCTTCACTGGGTCAAGGATGAGTGGCTTCAGAGATGACTACTCCTTGGACAATGCGCGCGAACTGGGGATCAGAGACATTATATTTGCACCTGACATCGTACTATACATCAGCAAACTGATGTCGCTTACAAGCACAGAACAATCGGGATATCTTCTTGTCCATTACAATCAAGAGTATCTACGCAGGAACGAAGCATCCTTGATTGAGGAACTGTCCCAAGTGAGGACGTCCTTTAGGGGGGGCATCAAAATTGGATTGGCCGGAACCGCGCACTACCATGACTCCCTAAACGCACTGTATCGGTTCAAGGAAATGGCCGCCAAGTCCTCTGTTTCTATCGAGGTCTTACCTTGTGTAGACATCTTCAGCATTTGCAAGCAGATTGCCAATGCCGCTGTTGTTGCCTCAACAAGCCTCCATTATCGAATCATCGCGAGATCCTACGGTGTGCCGCGACTTTCAATGCAATCACACAAGGTTGATTGCTGGGCCAAAAGCAATGATGACATCTATCCATTTGGGCTGATTCCAAAGAAGCTGGCCTCTACCATCGAGTCACTCATTGATATGCGAAGCCACAAAGAGGAAGTTGGGCAAGAAAGGGATATTGCGACCATTGAAGAGTCCTTGGAAACCATTTCTGACATCATTCATTCTCTTCAGCCCCGCCCCAACAGCATGAATCTCGATTTGCTCTCGGCGCGGCCACAAGCACCATCCCCGGATCTATGGATTGCCGCGATGGCTCAGTGCCTGGATGAGAGTCGATCAACAGGAGAAGAAAGGGGGTTGTTGCTTAAACAGAAAGAAGCCTGCCTTTCCTCAAGGAGATTTCTGGTTAAGCGACTGCTGCAATTGATGCGACCTCCCTTTGCTCGTTAGATCCTCGTGCGAACGTCTTGCAAACACAAAGGATTGTCAATCGGGCATCCTCTTACTGACTGCCGATGAGCAATGGACTTGAGCATGACTATCGCTGCAGACGCAGCAGGGTTCGAGCTTGGATTAGATTCACAAGAGGTAACCACCCATGCTTGCTTTCCCTGACGTAAACACGCTTTTGATTAACCAAAGAGCTTGGGGGCCGTAAACTAATCATGAACGATTCACTGGGCTTCGCTCGCAAGCACGTCTTCTGAGTTTTGAGGTGTTGATTGACCGCACAGCTTCCTAAGGCGATTGCCTTTTATCTGCCTCAGTTTCATCCTATACCGGAGAACGACTTATGGTGGGGACAAGGTTTTACCGAATGGAGAAATGTCGCCAAGGCACGGCCATTGTTCACCCATCATTATCAGCCCCACCTTCCAGCGGATCTTGGCTTCTACGACCTGCGGTTACCTGAAGCTCGCTTAGCCCAGGCGGAACTTGCACGAAGCCATGGAATTCATGGATTCTGCTACTACCACTATTGGTTTAATGGCCGAAGAGTATTGCAGCGACCATTTGAAGATGTGCTGGCATCAGGAGAACCAGACTTCCCCTTCTGCCTCTGCTGGGCAAATGAGAATTGGACCCGACGGTGGGATGGATCCGATGATGAGATTCTTCTAGAGCAAAACTACTCCGAGCAAGATGATTATGACCATCTAATTTCATTGATCAAGGCCTTCAAGGATCCTCGCTACATCCGTATTGATGGCAAACCACTCTTTCTTGTCTACCGCATCAGCGCCTTGCCAGATCCGGCGCGAACAGCAAGAGTCTGGAGGTCCGTCGCCCATAAGCATGGAATCGGAGATCTCTTTCTGGTTTCTGTCGAATCAAAGGAGAGCGAAGTTCGTCATCCACACGACTTCGGCTTTGATGCAGCTGTTGAGTTTCAGCCGTGTTGGCCAATGCTGGAGACGATGCATGCGCAGACACCCAGCCTCAAGGAAAGGATCAAAGGCTATATCAAAAAGGAGTCCCCTGGAAAGAGCATCCATAAGGTGGTCAGCTATCAAGAGGTCTGCAAAGCTGCCCTCTCTAGGCCAATGCCGCCCTATCCCCGCTTCCCCTGCGTAACCCCATCATGGGACAACACTGCACGTCGGCGTTGGGGAGGCATCGTCCTTCAGGGTGCAACCCCCGAGCGGTACGGCGATTGGCTTCGGCAAACTGTACAAAAGCTCCCGGCGCGCGGACTACCGGAGCCGGTCGTGTTCATCAACGCCTGGAATGAATGGGCCGAAGGCAACCATTTGGAGCCCGATCAACGCTTTGGGAAGCGCTTTCTTGACGAAACTCTTCGCGCCCTTAGCGGCTGATCCAATCAATAAGCATCCTGCATCTCATAGAAATCAGGCTGCACGTAATCCTTGCGCAAAGGATAACCCTTCCAATCCTCAGGCATCAACAGCCGCTTGGGATGGGGATGGCCCTCAAACGTGATGCCAAACATGTCGAAGGTTTCACGCTCCTGCCAGTCGGCACCGCGGAACAGGCCATAGAGGCTGGGGATTGAGAGGGCGCCGTCGCGGGGCAGGAACACCTTCAGCCGCACTTCCTCCGGGCGCACATCGGCAGGCAGGGGGCCGTTGCCACCGGCCAGGGTCGTCAGCTGATCCAACATCGCGGCCATCTTCACCAGGTGATAGAAGCTCACCAGTCGGCAGCCCGGCCCCTCGTCGTAGCCGCCTTGGCACTGCAGGTAATCGAACCCGGCCGCCTTCAGGGCTGTAGCCACCAGGGGCAAAGCGGCGGGTTCGACCCCCAGCATCTCCACACCGTCATGGTCGGGGCCCAGGGACAGGGCATCGAATCCCTGCCCGGCCAGCCAGGCGCCCACCGGACCGGTCGCAGGGGTCGTGATCGAGGACTCCTCAGGCATCGGTGGTAGAGGCAGGGGTTGTGGAAGGAACGGTTGCGGCCATCGGCAGACCCGCAGCGGCGGCGAGGGCCGCCTGCTGGGTTTCGGCCCGCAGGTAGGCACCGGTGACGATGGGCTCCATCCGCTTCATCTGGTGGGGGATGGTGCAGTAGCGGTGGGTGGGGCGCAGGTTGCCGCGCTCGGCGAAGGTTTCATTGCCCACCTTCTTGCGCAGCTTGATCACCGCGTCAAAGATTGCTTCAGGCCGTGGCGGACAGCCCGGCAGGTAGAGATCGACGGGGATCAGTTTGTCGACACCGCGCACCGCCGTGGTGGAGTCGGCGGAGAACATGCCGCCGGTGATCGTGCAGGCGCCCATGGCGATCACGTACTTGGGCTCCGGCATCTGCTCGTACAGCCGCACCAGCGCCGGCCCCATCTTCATCGTGACGGTACCGGCCACGATGAGCAGATCGGCCTGGCGCGGGCTGGAGCGAGGCACCAGGCCGAAGCGGTCGAAGTCGAAGCGGGAACCGATCAGGGCCGCGAACTCGATGAAGCAGCAGGCGGTGCCGTAGAGCAGCGGCCAGAGGCTGCTGAGCCGGGCCCAGTTGTGCAGGTCGTCGAGGCTGGTGAGAATGATGTTCTCGGACAGGTCGGCGGTGACACCGGGGGCACCCACGGGGCCGCAGCTGGCCTCACGCAGATCGCGGAGCGCATCGACGGACAGGGAGCCTGCTGGGGGGGTGATGGTCATGGTGGGGGTGTGATCAGCTCCACTCGAGGGCGCCCTTGCGCCAGGCATACGCCAGGGCCAGCACCAGGATGGAGATGAAGATCAGGGCCTCGATGAAGGCCAGGAGACCCAGCCGGTGGAAAGCCACCGCCCAGGGATAGAGGAACACGGTCTCGACATCGAAGATGACGAAGACCAGGGCAAACATGTAGTAGCGGATGTTGAACTGGATCCAGGCACCGCCGATCGGCTCCATCCCCGACTCGTAGGTGAGCTGGCGCTCCCCCTGGCGGCTCTTGGGAGCCAGCAGCTTGTTGGCCACCAGCGCCAGCACCGGGACCGCCGCCGAAATCAGCAGAAAGCCCAGAAAGGCGTCGTAGCCGGAGAGCACGAACATCGGCAGAGCCAACCTGGAGCGCATTCTGCCACCTGCCTCCGGGGACGGCGGTCGCCGCGACGACCGCTGGCGCAGCCCGTCCGGAGGGTCCTCGGGGACTGGAGCTGACGTCGATAGAGTCGGTTGGTATGGCCAGGCATGGGATGAGCACGGAACCGCCCACGGAACGGCCCACCGAGGCGCCGATCGAGGCTCCCGCCCAGGAGCCGGAAGCCGTCGTCGACGACCCCGCCGCCCACCGCTTCGAATGCCGCAGCTGCGGTTTCGTCTACGACCCGGGCGAAGGGGTCAAGAAGCTGGCCATTCCCGCCGGCACCTCCTTCCTCGACCTCGACCCCGTGGGCTTCCGCTGCCCCGTCTGCCGCAGCCGGGTGGGCGCCTTCAAGGACATCGGCCCCCGCAACAAACCCAGTGGATTCGAGGAGAACCTCAACTTCGGCCTGGGGGTCAACCGCCTCACCCCCGGCCAGAAGAACGTGCTGATCTTCGGCGGTTTCGCCCTGGCGTTCGCCTTCTTCCTCTCCCTTTACTCCCTGCGTTGATGCCTGCGCCCCTCCCTGCCCTGCCGGCCGTCCTGCGCCCGCTGCGCCCCCTGCTCAGCCTGGCGCTGTCGCTGGTGCTCGCCTTCGGTCTGACGGGCTGCGTCACCACCGGCCTGCCCACAGCGGCCGCCAGCCCCTGGCAGTCGGTGCCCCTGGACACCCGCTCCAACCCCCTCGACGTCGCCTTCACCAGCGCCGACCACGGCTTTCTTGTGGGCAGCAACCGGCTGATCATGGAAACCGACGACGCCGGTGCCAGCTGGCAGGAACGGGCCCTCGATCTGCCCGAGGAGGAGAACTTCCGCCTGATCAGCATCGATTTCAGAGGCGATGAGGGCTGGATCGTGGGCCAGCCAGGCCTGCTGTTGCACAGCGACGATGCCGGCAAGAGCTGGAGCCGCCTGCTGCTGGACACCAAGCTCCCGGGTGAGCCGTACCTGGTCACGGCCCAGGGGCCGAAAAGCGCCGAGCTGGCCACCAGCGTGGGGGCCGTGTACCGCACCAGCGATGCCGGCTCCAGCTGGCAGGCCCTGGTGGGTGATGCGGCCGGCGCCATCCGCGACCTGCGCCGCAGCCCCGAGGGCGACTACGTCAGCGTCAGCAGCCTCGGAAACTTCTTCGCCACCTGGGAACCCGGCCAGCCCGCCTGGCAGGTGCACCAGCGGGTCAGCAGCCAGCGGCTGCAGTCGATGGGCTTCCAGCCCGACGGCCATCTCTGGATGGTGGCTCGGGGGGCCCAGCTTCGCTTCGACGGTGACCCGAGCACCGCCGAGACCACCGAGAGCGGCGACTGGAGCAAGCCCGTGATCCCGATCACCAACGGCTACGGCTACCTCGACATGGCCTGGGATCCCCGCGGCGCCATCTGGACCGGCGGCGGCAACGGCACCCTGCTGGTGAGCAACGATGCCGGCGCCAGCTGGCAGAGGGATCCGGTGGGCAGCGAACAGCCCACCAACTTCTCCCGGATCGTCTTTGCCCCGGACGGCAAGGGCTTCGTCCTGGGCGAGCGAGGCGTGCTGCTGCGCTGGGTGGGCTGAACTGCGTCCCTCTGTAACCAACCCCCCGCCCGGCTGGCGGTGGTCCCCGGTTGGCCCCTAGGATCTTCGGGCTGAACGCTTGTTGCTATGGCTGCCGGCTCCACAGGGGAACGCCCGTTCTTCGAGATCATCACAAGCATCCGCTACTGGGTCATCCATGCGGTGACACTGCCGGCCATCTTCCTGGCGGGCTTCATGTTCGTGTCCACCGGCCTGGCCTACGACGCCTTCGGCACGCCCCGTCCGGATGCCTACTTCCAGGCCCAGGAAACCAAGGCTCCCGTCGTGAGCCAGCGTTACGAGGGCAAGAGCAGCCTTGATCTGCGCCTCCAGGAACCATGACCCAGTCCACCGCCCCCACCACGCCGCGCAACTATCCGATCTTCACGGTGCGTTGGCTGTCCGTCCATGCCCTTGGCATCCCCACGGTTTTCTTCCTGGGTGCCTTGGCCGCCATGCAGTTCGTCCGTCGCTGAGACATCCATGCAGCGCAATTCCAATCCCAACAACCTGCCGGTTGAACTGAACCGCACCAGCCTCTACCTGGGCCTGCTGTTCGTGTTCGTCATCGGCATCCTCTTCTCCAGCTACTTCTTCAACTGATCGGGAGGCACCCATCCATGAGCGGCAAGAAATCCTCACTGCCTGACGGCCGTATTCCCGACCGCCTTCCCGATGGCCGACCGGCCGTGGCGTGGAAGAGCCGTTGGACCGAAGGGGTTCTACCCCTCTGGATGGTCGCCACCGCCGGCGGCATGGCCGTCATCTTCGTGGTCGGCCTGTTCTTCTACGGTTCCTACGTGGGCGTCGGTTCGGCCTGATCCAGCCCAGCGACGAGAATCATCCGATCTCTGGACGCCCCGACCAACGGGAGCGTCCTTTTTTATCGCCCCTGTGGCGCTTCAGGCGTTGAGCTGATCCAGGCTGAGCGCCAGGAACTCCGTCTCGCTCATCTGGCGATCGGCCTGCCCCGTCCCCCCCGCGCCTGGCCGCGCCGCCAGGGGCATCAGCCGCACGGTGCCATTGGCAGCCTCCTCATCCCCCAGCAGCAGCGCCCAGCGGGCCCCACTGCGGCGGGCCCGTTTCAGCTGTTTGTCAAAGCCTGCGCCCGAGAGATCCACCTGAACGGCCAGCGGCTCCCCGGGCCGATGGCGACAGTGGCGAGCCAACCGCATCGCATAGGCCTCGCCCTCCACCCCCCGGCTCACCACGTAGAGGTCGGGCGCCGCGACTGGCCGCTGTTCTGCCCCCTCGTCCTGCAGGGCCTGACTGAGCAGCAACACCAGCCGCTCCAGGCCCAGGGCCCAGCCGACGGCAGGCGTGGGGGGACCGCCCAGCTGCTCCACCAGCCCGTCATAGCGGCCACCACCACAGACGGTGGCCTGGGCCCCCAGCTGGCTGCTGGTGATCTCGAAGGCGGTGTGGCCGTAGTAGTCGAGGCCGCGCACCAGGCGGGGATTGAGCCTGAAGGGGATGGCGAGGGCCTCAAGCCCCTGCCGCACCCGCAGGAAGCGCTCGCGGCTCTCGTCACCGAGGGCGTCGGCCAGGGTGGGAGCACCGGCCAGCAGGGCCTGGGTCTGGGGGTTCTTGGAATCAAGCACCCGCAGGGGGTTGGTGCTGATGCGCTGCTGGGAATCGGGATCCAGATCCTCGCGATGGGCCTCCAGCCAGGCCACCAGATCGCTGCGATAGCGCAGGCGGTCGTCGGAACTGCCCAGGGAGTTGAGCTCCAGCGACAGGCCGCCCACCCCCAGATCCATCAGCAGATCCCAGGCGATGGCGATGGCCTCGACGTCGCTGCGCGGATCGGCGTGACCAAGAAACTCCAAGCCGATCTGGTGGAACTGCCGCTGCCGGCCGGCCTGGGGCCTCTCGTAGCGGAACATCGGCCCGCCATACCAGAGCCGCTGGGGCCCCTGGGCCACCAGACCATGCTGGATGGCGGCCCGCACCACCGAGGCGGTGCCCTCTGGCCGCAGGGTGCAGTGGCGCTCGCCCCGATCCTCGAAGCTGTACATCTCCTTGCCCACCACGTCGGTGGCCTCACCGATGCCCCGGGCGAACAGCTCGGTCACCTCCAGCAGCGGTGTGCGGATCTCTTCGACGGCGGCCCGGCGGAAATGGTCCCGGGCGGTGGCTTCGATCCGCTGCCAGAAGGGGGTCTGACCGGGCAGCAGGTCGACCATGCCCCGCAGGCTCTGGAGCGGTTTCAAGACGGTGCGGATCGGCAGCGATTCATTGTGCCCGAAGGGGTCGGCTCAGCCGCCTTGGAACTCCTTGAACCAGGCCGCGAAACGCTCGATCCCAGCCTCAATCGGGGTGGAAGGGCGGAACCCCACCCAGGCCGCCAGGGACGTGGTGTCGGCCGCGGTGGCCGGCACGTCACCTGGCTGCATGGGCTGCAGATCCATGATCGCGGGGCGTCCGAGGGCCTGCTCGAGCAGTTCGATGAACTGCAGCAGGGGCACCGGCTGGGCATTGCCGATGTTGAAGAGCCGGTGGGGGGCGGCGGCAGTGGCCGGGTTGGGATGCAGCGGATCGAAGCCAGGATCCGCCGTCGCAGGCTTGTCGAGGCAGCGGATCACCCCTTCGACGATGTCGTCGATGTAGGTGAAATCCCGCTCCATGCGGCCGTGGTTGAACACCCGGATCGGTTCATCCGCCAGGATCGCCTTGGCGAACAGCATCGGGGCCATGTCGGGCCGGCCCCAGGGGCCGTAGACGGTGAAGAAGCGCAGGCCGGTGGCCGGCAGACCATAGAGATGGCTGTAGGTGTGGGCCATCAGTTCATTCGCCTTCTTGGTGGCCGCGTACAGGCTGACCGGATGGTTGACCGGATCCTGTTCACAGAAGGGCATGTGGCGGTTGCCGCCGTAGATCGAGCTGCTCGAGGCGTACACCAGGTGGGCCACATTCCCGTGGCGGCAGGCTTCGAGGATCGCGCCGAAGCCCACCAGGTTGCTCTGGATGTAAAGCGCCGGGTTGTCGATCGAGTGGCGCACCCCTGCCTGGGCGGCCAGATGCAGCACCCGGGCGGGCCGCTCGGCGGCAAACAACGCGGCCACCCCTTCGGAGTTCACCAGATCGAGATGGTGGAAGCGGAAGGCCCCTGGTGGGGCCAGAGATTCAAGCCTCTCGAGCCGCGCCCGTTTCAGGGCCGGGTCGTAGTAGGCGTTGAGGTTGTCGAGCCCGATCACCCGATCGCCCCGGGCCAGCAGCCGCTCGGCCGCAGCCGCTCCGATGAAGCCGGCGACCCCAGTGACGAGGATCGGCGCCGGCGCCGTCAACGTCCTTCCCGCACCCGTTCCCGGAAGTAGGCAATGGTGGGCTCCAATCCCTCATCAAGGCTCACCGTCGGCTCCCAGCCCAGCAGCTCGCGGGCCAGGTCAATCACGGGCTGGCGCTGCAGGGGATCGTCCTGGGGCAGGGGCTGGGTGGTGAGCTCCAGGCCGGGCTGGATGCGGTCCCGGACCCGTTCCGCCAGCTGGCGGATGGTGAACTCGCCGGGATTGCCGATGTTGATCGGGCCGGTGTGCGCACCGTTCATCAACCGGATCATTCCCTCGATCAGGTCATCCACGTAGCAGAAGGATCGGGTCTGGCTGCCGTCGCCGTAGAGGGTGAGGGACTGACCCTGAAGGGCCTGGACGATGAAGTTGCTCACCACCCGGCCGTCGTCGGGAAGCATGCGGGGGCCGTAGGTGTTGAAGATGCGCATCACACGGATTTCAGTTCCGTGCATGCGCTGGTAGTCGAAGCAGAGCGTCTCGGCGATCCGCTTGCCTTCGTCGTAGCAGGAGCGGATGCCGATGGTGTTGACGCAGCCCCGGTAGCTCTCGGGCTGGGGGTGCACCTCAGGATCGCCGTAGACCTCGCTGGTGCTGGCCAGCAGCAGACGGGCCCCGACGCGACGCGCCAGCCCGAGCATGTTGTACGTGCCGAGGAAGCTGGTCTTGGCCGTCTTGATCGGATTCGACTGGTAGTGAACCGGAGACGCCGGGCAAGCCAGGTGCCAGATGCGATCCACCTCAAGCCGGATCGGTTCGGTGACGTCGTGGCGGATCAACTCGAAGTTGGGGTGACCCAGCCAGTGGCGGATGTTGTCCTTGCGTCCGGTGTAAAAGTTGTCGAGGCAAATCACCTCTTCCCCGGCCTCCATCAGCCGGTCGACCAGATGGGAACCGAGGAAGCCGGCCCCACCGGTGATCAGATTGCGCCGCGTCACTCAGCCCTCGCCCACCCGCCAGACGTTAAGCCCCGCCGCGCGGGCGGCGGCGGCATCGGCGATGGCCCTGGCGTCGAACAACCAGGCCGGGCGACGCATCACCGCCGCGATGGCACCCCAGTCGAGGCTGGCGTAGTCGCGCCACTCGGTGAGGATCAGCACGGCATCAGCCCCCGTGGCCGCCTCCAGCGGCGAATCCGCGGCCTGCCAACCGCCGTCGGCCGCCGAGGGGGGCTGGCCCAGGTCGGCACCGATCTGGGCGGGCGACACCTTGGGATCCACGATCACCAGCCTTGCCCCCTCCTCGATCAGGTTCTGGCAGATGCGGATGGCGGGGGCCTCGCGGGTGTCGTTGGTGTCCGCCTTGAAGGCGAATCCGAGCAACGCCAGTCGCTTACCCGTGACTGTGCCGAACAGCCGTTGCACCACCATGCGGGCAATGCGGTCCTGCTGCCAGGTGTTGAGCGTCACCACCTGCTCCCAGTAACCCGCCTCCTCCTCCAGGCCGTAATGGCGGCAGAGGTAGACCAGGTTGAGGATGTCCTTCTGGAAGCAGCTGCCGCCGAATCCGGGACCGGCCTGCAGGAACTTCGCGCCGATCCTGGAATCGGTGCCGATCGCCCGACCCACCTCGCGCACATCGGCGCCGGTGGCCTCGCACAGGGCGGCGATGCTGTTGATCGAGGAAATTCTCTGGGCCAGGAAGGCGTTGGCCGTGAGCTTGGAGAGCTCACTGCTCCAGAGGTTGGTGCGCAGGATCCGCTCCTGGGGCACCCAGGTGGCATAGATCCCCGCCAGGGACTCGATCGCGGCGGCGTCCTCGCCCCCGATCAGCACCCGGTCGGGCGCTTCGAGATCGCCGATGGCCGTGCCTTCCGCCAGGAACTCGGGATTGGAGAGCACGGCGAAGGTCTTGGCTTGCCTGCGATCGCCCTCCGGGCAGTTCTGCTGGGCGGCCCCCAGGATCGCCTTCACCGTTTCCGCCGTGCGCACCGGCAGGGTGCTCTTCTCCACCACGATCGTGTGGCCCCGGGCAGAGGCGGCCACCTGGCGGGCCGACACCTCGATCCAGCGCAGGTCACTGGCCTGGCCGGCCCCTACGCCCCGGGTCTTGGTGGGGGTGTTCACCGAGAGGAACACCATGTCGGCTGCGGCAATGGCCGCATCCACCTCGGTGGTGAAGTGGAGGTTGCGCCCCCTGGCCCTGCCCACGACGGCGTCCAACCCGGGTTCGTAGACCGGCAGGCGCGCCAGATCCGGATCGTTCCAGGCCGCGATCCGCTCGGCATTGAGGTCGACCACAGTCACCTGAATGCCAGGGCAACGGTCGGCGATCACCGCCATCGTCGGTCCCCCCACATAACCCGCACCAATGCAACAGATGGAGCGAATCGGCGAAGGGGCCGGATCCATGGGGGATGGCAATGCTTCGGGGACATTACCGCCATTGACAGGACTTGGCCGGCACCAGGTGTGGAGCACGGGGAGAAGCTTGGCGGTGGCGGAGGTTAAGGACAGGTAAGTTGTGATCGACAGCCTGACGGGGGGCCATTCCTTGACCAAGGTCCTGCTCACGGGAGGAGCCGGATTCATCGGCAGCCACACGAGCCTGGCCCTGCTGGAAAGCGGCCATCAGGTTGTGGTGATGGACGACTTCAGCAACGGCAGTGCTGAGGCCCTGCGCCGTGTGGCCGAGCTGACGGGTCTGGGACCCTGGCGCCAGGACGCCACGGACCATTGGTCGGCGTCGGCGCCCGTGGGCGGCAGTCTCACCCTGATCAGGGGGGATGTGCGCTCCCAGCAGGATCTCGATCGTGCCTTCCAGGACGGGAACGGCGGCATCAGCGCCGTGCTCCACTTCGCCGGCCTCAAGGCCGTGGGCGAATCGATGGCCGAGCCACTGCGTTACTGGGACGTGAATGTCACCGGCACGGTCCGGCTGCTGGAGGCCATGGGCCGCCACGGCTGCCAGACGCTCGTCTTCAGCAGCAGCGCCACCCTTTACGGCACCACCGACACGGTGCCGATCCCCGAGACGGCCCCGCTGCAACCCATCAATCCCTACGGCTACACCAAGGCTGCCGTGGAGCGGATGCTCACCGACGTGGCTTCCAGCGCCCCGGGCTGGCGCATCGCCCTGCTGCGTTACTTCAACCCCGTGGGAGCCCACCCCAGCGGACGCATCGGTGAGGACCCCAGCGGACGGCCCAACAATCTGTTTCCCTTTCTTTGTCAGGTCGCGGCAGGGTGCCGGCAGCAGCTGGAGGTGTTCGGCGGCGACTGGCCCACGGGCGATGGCACCGGCGTCCGCGACTACCTGCACGTGATGGACCTGGCCGAAGGCCATGGACGCGCCCTGGGCCTGCTTCAGGCGGAACCGCCCCAGCTGCTCACCCTCAACCTCGGCAGCGGCCAGGGCCATTCGGTGCTCGAGCTGCTGCGGACCTTCGAAACCACCAATGGCTTGACGTTGCCCTACGCCGTCGTGGAACGCCGGCCTGGTGACTCCGCCGTGAGTGTCGCCGATCCCAGCCAGGCAGAGCGTCGCATGGGCTGGCGGACCCGGCGCTCTCTGGCGGACATCTGCCGGGATGGCTGGGCCTGGCAGCGCGCCAATCCCCAGGGTTACCGAAGTGCCGGGCCGCAGCCCGCCCCAGAACTCATCGGGGCGCAGCACGGGTCCTGAGGTAGATCCTCATTCCCTGTTCCCGCCGCTCCAGCCGGAACCCCGCCCGCTGCAGCTGGGCCGTCGTGAGGCTGTTGAGGGAGAGGTCGGCGTAGCTGGAAACCAGATCTGGTTGCCAATGGTTGCTGGCCCGAGCGATTCGGCTCAGGTAGGGCGCGTAATCCCCACGCAGAACCACAAGATCGACACGGTTCCGATCGAGCCAGGCCTTGAGAGCGGCAGGTGAACCCAAGGCACGACGCAGTCCCGGATACTGTCCCGACTCCACCGTGGACGCCGCCAGTTTGGTGATGTCCCTGGCGGCCACGGGAAGCAGGCACTGGCGTGTGCCCACCACAGCTCCGACGTAGGGATCGCTCAACAACGTTCTTCCCTTCAGCGACGGATCGCGATCACACAACTCGCGTAACGGCTTGAGGATCGGTTCGATGGTGGCCCCGTCCGCCTGGCGCACCTCCTCCAGGGGAGTGAGCAGATGGGGCACCTTGGAGACAAGAACATTCGGCCGGCCCCGCAGCTCCAGCGGGAAGGCCATCACGGCGATCAGGCCGGCGATCGTGACCACCAGCACCCCGCGCGTACGGCCCGCCGCCCGCCACCTTCGCTCCAGAGCCCAGGCCATCGCGGGGATGCTGATCCAGAACAGGCTGGTCCAGACCAGCCGGTAGGCACTGTCCGGCTCGATCAGCTTGAAGACCAGATCGCTGACGAAGGGGGCCCACCACTCCAGCAGCACCAGCGGCGCCAACAGGGCCAGGGCCAGCACCGCGCCGGGGGGTTGCCGCCAGCTCCGCCAAAAGGCGAGGCACACCCCCGAAAACCCCAGCGCGGCCAGAAAGACCGGCTCCCAGGTGGCCACCGGGAGGCTGGGCCAGAAATAGAAAAAGCGATGGCCCAACAACCGGTAGTCATGCACGAAGCGCATGGTTTCCGGCCAGGCATAGAACGACTCCAGCCTTGGGTGCCAGGGCAATCGGTTCAGGGCCAAAAGCAGCACTCCCGCCCCAGCGACGCCGACCACCCGGCGCTGCCGTGAAGGCCATAGCACCAGGCTGGCGGTGCTGGTCACGATCAGCAGATTGACCGTGAGAAAGGCCGTCACGCCATGGGCGTGATAGGCGACATAACTGGAAACCAGCAGCACGGCCGTTGCCTGCCCCACCCGGCGGGCACCGGGCCATGCCACCCCCTGCAGCAATCCCAGCAGGGGTGTGGCCCCGGCCAGTACCAGGGCCAGCCCGGGGAGGGTGCCGTTGAGGGCGATCTGATGGAAAAAGGAAAAGTTCTGGTGCCCCATGCCCAGCAGAAACAGCAGGGCCGTGAGCCAGCAGAGGGCCACCTTGCCGGTGAACCGCAGACTGAGCTGGCAGCTGGCGAGCAGCACCAGAAAGGTGTTCAGGGCTGCCAGCAGACTGGCCCGCCACGGCTCAAGGGCTTCAGGAAATCCGAACAGGAAGCTGGCCGCCGTGAAGAACCAGTTGGCCGGCGCGCTGTAACGCAACGGATCGAGGCGCACCGTATCGAGCAGATCGCTGCCGAAATAGGTGGCGTAATAGACGAACCCATCGGAGGGAAACTCCAGGATCACCCCGCGCCAACCCAGGGCCACCGCGCACAACAGCGCCGGAGCCAGGACCGCCAGCAGCGGCCGCCGCAGGGAACGATCCCCCAGCCGCTCGCGCCAGCGATGCGGCCGGACGACCAACGCCGCCGCCACCAGGAGCAGGTCCAGGCCCACCAGCAGCCCGAAGGCCTGCCGCAGGCCTGGTCCCCCCGGCAGCAGGGACAGCCAGCCGATGGCTCCCCAGGAGCCCACACCCAGAAGAAGGATCTGCCAGGTCGGTCGCCGCCAGCGCCATCCCCACAGCAGCGGCGCCGCGATGGCCAGCAGCAACGGAGCAAAGGGATCGGTCAGCGCAGGCATTCGGCACAGGGGGAGCCGCTGGCTCGAGACCCTAGGGGACCTTCGCTTGTTCGCCCCAACGGGTCAGACGCGCTCCAGCCGCAGACGCTCGCCCCGCAGATGACGCAACCGCTCCCCCAGGGCCGGTCCTGGCTTCAGGCCAGCGGCGATCAGGTCGGCCGCCGGGACCGGGGAGGCCAGATGGCGCCAGCGGTACCACCAGCGCAGCAGGGGGCGCCGGGGCAGCGCTCCGCTCACCAGCGCCAGGGCGACGGCCTCGGGGGACCAGCCCGGCTGCTCCAGAAAGGTGCTCCAGGCCAGGGCCGTGCAGGGCGGGGCCTCGCAGTGGCGCCAGGCCTGGCGCAACAGGGACAGCTGCGCCAGCAGCCGCTGTTGCCCATGGGGCAACTGCAGCCGCGTCGCCACGGCTGAGGCCGCCTCAGCGGCGGCCAGGAGGGCCGCCAGAAGCGGCACGTTGCAACGCCGGGCCCAACGGAGGCGGTGGCGCCAACTGGCGTCGGCCTGCAAGGCCGGATCCACCAGCACCAGGGCACCCCAGGACTGGAGGCAGGCCAGGGCCTGCTCCCAGGGCTCTCGCTCAAGAAGCAGCTCCAGTTCCATTCGCAGCCGGGTGCCCAGGGCCGGGGGGACCCGACCAGGGTGCCCTGCAGGATCCCGCGTCCTCCAGGGCCAGCGGGCCAGGGTGGCGCGCAGCTGATCCAGGCTGGCAGGCGCCAGGCTGAACCCCAGCCGGGCGGCGTAGCGGGCGGCCCGCACGATCCGGGTGGGGTCGTCTTCCAGGCTCCGGTCATGCAGAAGACGCAACTGCCGCCTGGCCAGATCGTCGCCACCTCCGTGGGGATCCAGCAGGCGCAGGCCTGGCCCGGGCACGGCGAACACCAGGGCCATGGCGTTGATGCTGAAGTCCCTGCGGGCGAGATCATCCTCCAGGGAGCCATAGGTGACGACGGGGTTTTCCCCAGGGGCCGGATAGGTCTCGCTGCGGGCCGTGGCCAGATCCAGTCGGATCCCGTCGAGCTCCAGTTCGACGGTGCCGAAGGCCCGATGGAACTGGCAGTAGCCCACCGCCTCGACAGGCGTTTCGCGAAGCAACGTCTCGGCCAGCCGATGGGCCGCCGGCCTGGGATCGGCCGAATCGGCCTGCGGAGCGAGCTCCACCACCAGGTCGAGGTCCGGCAAGCCCCGCAAGGGATCAAGGTGCACCCGGTGCAGCATCAGATCCCGCACGGCGCCACCCACGACGGCCAGCACCGCACAATCGCTTGACCGGTGGAACGCGGCAAGCAGCCTGGGGGGGAGGCAGAGATCCTGGGGATCGATCACGGAGACCGTCATCGCGGCAGGGCCATGGAGCGGCATCCAGAAGGCGCACGGTACACTCGGCCGGTTGACATCGTGCCTGTTGGCGATTGGGGAATCATGGTCACGTTGCAGCCCTGACGGTCAGTGATTGATGCTCACCTGCTGAGCCACGGCCTGCAGAATCGGGCCAACATATCAAGATTCATATAGCATGACTGACAGTTTCAAGAAAGTCCTCAAAGCCCCCTTGGGCCTGTGGAAGAAGATCAAGATCAAGGTCTTCATCCTGAGCGACTATCTGCAGGCCCAGATCGACTACTGGATTGGCAGAGATGGTCGTCGCAGCACGCCGGGAAAGCGTCTCCAACCGATTGATCATCCCGGCACGTCGGGGAGAGCTGGCGTCACCAGCAGCCCCAGGGCGTTTCAGGACACTCCAGAAAGAATCGCCCTCTTCATTGCCTACGCCAAAAGGCTGACACATTCCAACAAAGCCTACATTGAAACCCTCAGTCGCGCGGGTTTTGCTGTTGTTTATATCAACAATGAGGCCACCAATCCAGAGGCCGCCAAGGTCCTTGAAGACATCTGCTGGCGTGTCTTCGATCGCCGCAACATCGGGCGAGATTTCGGCGGATTCAGGGACGGGGTGCTGCTGCTTCATGGCGAGGGGCATCTTGAGCGCTGCCAATTGCTCTGCATTGCCAATGACTCCATGCAGTTCATCCCTGGCCGAAACGCCCAGGCGCTTGTTTCAGCCCTGGATGCCTTTGCCATTTCCGAAAAGCAGGCGCTGTTCAGCCACATCAGCCATCAGATCCAGACCCACTATCAATCCTATTTCCAGGTTCTAAAGCCAGAGATCTTCCGCTCAAAACCATTTCTAAAGTTCTGGAAGGACTATCTGCCGCTTTCCCACCGTGGCCATTGCATTTACAACGGAGAGATTGCTCTCTCTCAAATGGTTTACAGGCGCTTTCCCTCCGTAGAGACCCTTTACACGAGCGACAAGCTCCAGGAAGCGCTTGAAAGCCATTTCAGTGCTGAAGGCGGTGTGCCGGCCGAGGAAGTCCTCCGGCTGATGCCATCTCCAGCTCGTACCTCTCAGCGACGCAAAATCGGCTATTCCCTGCAGCAGCTGATGCAGCAGAGTGATCAGCATGAAAATCTGACTGGAGCACAGCTTTACAGCATTGCCGATCTGATCGAGAACGGAAATCCTAGCCATATTGCCGCCTTTCTCTACCCATTCTATCTTCACTGTCCGTTCGTAAAACACGATCTCTGTACCGCCGGCAGCTATACAATGGCCCAGGCCATCGGTCTGTTCCGAGAGGTGGTGCGACAGTCGATGGGGACAGTGGAGAACGCTCAGGTCGAGAGGCTCGTTGACGAGTTCAAGGACCTGATGTATATCCGCGGCGTCCCACTGAGCTACAACAACCGCCTGCGGGAAGCTGCGATCAAGGGGATCACAGGCACCTTCGTCTATCCTTCCACCTATGAATGACCCAAGCGGAGATCGCGGGGCCATGCGAATCGACTGATGGCGACCCCACTGGACAGCATCAGTCCCATCTACTTCATCACCGTCAACTACCACTGCGGTGACTTTATTCGCAGCCTGATAGAGGCCACCATGGGCACTGGCGATGGGCCAGATTCAATGCAGTTCATCATCGTCAACAACTCGCCATCCGATCAAAGCCTGCGCCAATGGGTCGAGGCCGCCTCCCAGCCGCTGCCGGTGCAGCTGATCGAGGCGGGCGCCAACCTCGGTTTCGGCGGCGGTTGCAATCTGGGGCTCCGCCATGTGTGGCAGAGCGACCGGCAGGCCCTGGCCTGGCTGATCAATCCCGATGCACGCCTGGATGCCGGTGCGGTCGCCTATGTGAGGGAGTGCCTGCGGGACGACGATCAGATCGCCATGCTGGGCACCCGGATCCGGGATCTCCAGGGCGCGGTCTGGTTCAGCCACGGCAGCTTCAACCGCTGGACCGGCCAGCTGGGCCATCGCTTCCCTGGCGATGACTGCCGCCCCTTGCCAGTCCGTACCTGGCCCACCCGGTGGATCTCCGGCTGCAGCATGCTCTTCCGCCTCGGAATCTTCCAGGACTGCCCCCAGTTCGACCCCCAGTACTTTCTCGATTACGAGGACGCCGACATCTGCGAGCGCCACCACCGGATGGGTTATCGCCTGCGGGTCACCCAGGCCGTGCTGGTGGAGCATCAGGTCTCGGCGATCACCCAGCGGGCCCCACGGGCTAAATACCAGCACGCCACCTTCAGCAAGCTGTACTTCCTGCACCGCCACGCCACGCCGCTGGCCCTGCTGCTGAACCTGCTGTACTACGCGCTCAGGCCCCTGAGTTTCTGCCTCTCCGACCCAGCACGGGCCCAGGGCCGCTGGTGGGGGGTGGGGGATTATCTGCGCTGGTGCTGGCGACGGCTGCTGCGGCGCCCCGGCCTGTTCCATCCCCGCACCTCCTTCACCGCTTCATCCTGAGGAAACGCCCACCGAGGGCCCGCAGGGTGGGCCAACGTTGGGCGGGGGGGCAGTAGCGCCAGAGGATTGCCGCCACCGCCGGCAGGTAGAGGTGGGACTTGGGATGGAAGAAGGTGAACAGCAGGCCCTGCAGGCTGCCCAGGGGCAGGCGTTTCTGCTCGTCGCCGAAGTCGTTGAGGACCACAACCCCCGGGGTCACCCGGGCCTCGACGCCCCGGCGGACCGCCCGCATCACCCACTCGGAATCGGCGTGGTAGTGGGGCAGCCAGAGGGCGTCGTAGAAGCCGACACGACGAAAAACATCCTGGCGAATCAGCACCCCGTTGCCGGGCATCGCCTCGGCCTCGAGCACCTCGGCGGCCGCCAGCGCCGGATCCAGCTGGCTGGCCAGCTCGTCGTGGTGGGCCAGACGCAGAAAACGGTCCGTGCCCCAGTCGGTGCGGGTGCCCAGGGCCCAGATCCGCCCGGGCTCGTCCAGCAGATCGATGCGGCTGCCCAGGATCCCGCAGCCGTGGCGCTGGGCCAGGGCCACCATGCGCTCCACATAATCCTCAGACACCACCGCGTCGTCGTTGATGGTGAGGACGTAATCGGTGCCGGCCGCCAAGGCCCGCCGGACGCCCCGGTTGGTGGCACCGGCCCAGAAATCCCCGTCCCCGGCCGCCACCACCGTCACCTGCGGATGCCGCTGGCGGATCGCCGCCACGGTGCCGTCGCTGGAGTTGGCATCCACCACCACGAGACGCAGGGCCCGGTAGGTCTGGGCGGCCATGCGCTCCAGGAACCGCAGGCTGAGCTCACGGCGGTTGCGGGTGGGCACCACGGCGGTGACCAGCGGCAGGGTCATGCCGGTTCGATCGGGGCCAGGCGCGGATCGAGGATTTTCGGCCCCATGCCTTCGAACTTGACTGCGATCGAGATTTTCTCACCGCTGCCGAACAGATGGGTGACATGGCCCTCGCCGAAGCTGCTGTGCCGCACCCGATCCCCCACGGCCCAGGCGCGGGCCGGGCTGCGGCGGCGCACCGCATTGGCGGGATCGGCGGCCGCCCCCCCGGCCGCGACCCGCTGGCTGTCGTCGCGATCCACCCGGGTGAGCCGCTCCAGCCGCTGCTCCCGCCGCAGGGCCGCGCCACCGCTGCGGGGGATGTCGCCCTGCAGCAGCGCTTCGGGCAGTTCGGAGAGGAACACCGAGGGCACCGCCGGCTCCCGCATGCCGCCCCAGAGTCGCCGTTCGCTGGCGTGGGAGAGGAACAGGCGTTCCTTGGCCCGGGTGATCCCCACGTAGCAAAGGCGGCGCTCCTCCTCAAGGGCGGCGGGGTCCTCAAGGGAGCGGTAGCTGGGGAACAGCCCCTGCTCCAGCCCCACCAGGAAGACCACCGGAAACTCCAGTCCCTTGCTGGCATGCAGGGTCATCAGCGTGACCCGATCGGCCTCGGTGTCCTTGCTGTCGGCATCGCTGGCCAGGGCGGCGGAGGCCAGGAACCCCTCCAGGGAGCCCTCCTCGTTTTCCTCCTGGTATTGGAGGGCCGCATTGACCAGTTCCTGCAGGTTGCGGCGCCGCTCCTCCGATTCATCGGTGGCTTCGGCCAGCAGCTCGGCCAGGTAGCCGCTCTGCTCCATCACCCGCTGCACCAGCTCGGAGGGGGGAGCGTCCTGCAGGCGACGGCTGAGGTCGGAGATCAGCTCCTGGAACTGGAGCACCCCCCGGGCGGATCGGCCGGCGAGGGAGCGCACCGCCTCCGGATCGCTGACCACTTCCCACAGGGGCAGCCCCAGCTGGTTGGCCGCATCGGTGAGCCGCTCGATGGTGGTCTTGCCGATGCCCCGCCGGGGCACATTCAGCACCCGCAAAAGGCTGACGGTGTCGGCTGGATTGACCAGCAGGCGGAGATAGGCGAGCACATCCTTGATTTCGCGTCGGTCGTAGAAGCGCAGGCCCCCCACCACGATGTAGGGAAGGCCCCAGCGCACCAGCGACTCCTCCATGGCGCGGGACTGGGCGTTGGTGCGGTACAGCACGGCCATGTCGCCCCAGCGCAGCTCCGGGTGGGCCGCCTCCAGCATCCGCATGCGGTGCACCACCGCCTCGGCCTCGGCGATCTCGTCGTCGCAACGGGTCAGGCTGATGGGCTCCCCCTCGCCCCGGGTGGGGCGCAGCACCTTGTCGATGCGCTCGCTGTTGTTGGCGATCAGGGCGTTGGCCGCCTCCAGGATCGTGGCCGTGGAGCGGTAATTCTCCTCCAGCTTCACCATCGTGCCGGTGTCCCCGTCGAGGGAGCCGTCGCCGAATTCCCTCTGGAAACCCATCAGGATCGTGAAGTCGGCGGCCCGGAAGCTGTAGATGCTCTGGTCGGCGTCGCCCACCACGAACACCGAGCGCCCCTCCCAATCATCAAAGCTTTCCGGCGCCTGACCGTTGGCGACCAGCAGCTTGATCAGGTCGTACTGGGTGCGGTTGGTGTCCTGGTACTCGTCCACCAGCACATGGCGGAAGCGGCGGTGCCAGTAGTGGCGGATCTGCTCGTTCTGCTGCAGCAGCTGCACCGGCATCAGCAGCAGGTCGTCGAAGTCGAGGGCGTTGTTGGCCGCCAGGGCGCGGCGGTAGCGGCGATAGGCCTCGGCCTCGTGCTTGCCGCGGGGGCCGGCATGCTCCTCCTCCAGGCGCTCCGGCAGCCAGCCCTGGTTCTTGGCACTGCTGATCGCCCAGCGCACCTTCTTGGGCTCGAAGCGCTTGGGATCGAGCTGCATCTCCTGGGTCACAATCTCCTTGACCAGGCTCTGGGCGTCGCTCTCGTCGTAGATGGAGAACTGGCGCGTCCAGGTGAGTCCCTCGGGATCGCGGAATTTGTCGATGTCGAAGCGCAGCAGCCGAGCGAACAGGGCGTGGAAGGTGCCGATCCAGAGATCCTTGATCACCTCCCGGTAGATGCGGCTGCGCAACTGCTTCTGCTCCCGGGCCGGCAGGGTGCTCCAGGGCTGACCAAACTGACTCTGGGCCAGGCGCTGGGCCAGCAGCACCTCCAGGCGCTCCTTCATCTCCCGGGCGGCCTTGTTGGTGAAGGTGACGGCCAGCACCTGGGCCGGATCCACCCCGTGATGGCCGATCAGGTGGGCAATGCGGTGGGTGAGGGCGCGGGTCTTGCCGCTGCCGGCCCCGGCCACCACCAGCAACGGACCGGTGTGGTGATCGACCGCCCGCCGCTGGGCCTCGTTCAGACCGGCCAGAAAACTCACAAGCTCCGGCGAAGACGGTTGGATTTTGACGTTAGCAGCCCCGCCCCATGCGACGGGCTGGCAGGATCATTGGCACCGTCTCTAAATAGAGATAGATAGGCCAAATGATTGTCCTGAAGCATGTTCTACCATCGAGGCAAAACGGCCTTGATTGATCAACCGAGCGGGCTGGAGAGTCTCCGCTCGAATGAAGCCAGATCATTGAAGGTATCAGAGCGCTGCCGGAGTTGATCAAACGTTCCGAAGGCCTTGATGCGGCCGGCCTCGAATTCGAAGATGCAATCGGAGCGCATCACGGTGGAGAGGCGATGGGCAATCACCACCAAGGTGCAGCGGCGGCCGATCACCTCAATGGCATCCATCACCTCGGACTCGGTGCGGTTATCGAGTGCACTGGTGGCCTCATCCAGCACCAGAAATTTGGAATTGCGGTAAAAGGCGCGCGCCAGGGCCAGCCGTTGGCGCTGCCCCCCGGACAGCCGGATGCCGTTATCTCCGATGGGCGTGAACAGGCCCAGGGGAAGCTCGGCGACAATGTCGGCCAGCTGGGCTGCCTGCAGGGCCTCCCACACGCGCATCTGATCGACCTCATCGACCTCTTCGGCGAAGGCGATGTTCTCGATGATGTTGCCGTTCAACAGGTTGATCGCCTGGGGCACGTAGGCGCAGTTTGCCTGCCAGGCCGGCACATCGGCATCCACCACCTCAATGCCATCCAGCTTGAGGCTGCCGGAGGAGGGCCGCAGCAGACAGAGCAGTTGGTTGGCCGTCGTTGTCTTGCCACTGCCAGTGGCGCCGACGAACGCCACCCGGGAGCCGACCGGAATCGACATCGAGATGTCATGGAGGACATTGACATCGGAACCGGGATAGCGGTAACTGACGTTGCTGAGGCGAATCACCCGCTTCGGCATCACTCCGTCCGGGGAGGGGACCCCTTCGGAGCGGATGGTGAGCCGACCTTCGGGGAGCTCAATCAGCTTCAAGGTCTCCTCCAGGTCGGGGAGTCCTGCCCGCAGCGAGGTGATGGCCCTGAAACTGTCCTGCAGGGGAGGGGTGAGCTTCAAGGAGGTGACCGCCACAGTGGCCAGAAATGGAATGATCTTCAGCAGCGCTCCCGGGTCCGGATTGGACAGCAGCGGCAGCATGCCTGCCGCGAAGATCATCGTGATCCCGAGGGGTTCGATCAACGCCCGCGGTGTCTCCGGCAGGACATCAGCCTTCCAGATGAACGGGATTGTGTCGCGGCCAGCCTCCTGATAATGACGTTCGAAATAGGGCTCCGAGCCGGTGAGTTGCACATCGAGGATGGTGCGCATCGATTCGGATAGAATCGTGTTGGTACGGACCTCCAGGAGAATCCTTTGCCGTGCCGCAAAACGCAGAAATGGGGTGATGGCTGTGGAGATCAACAGGTAACCAGCCAGAAGCCCCAGGATCAGCATGACCGCCAGCAACTTGCCGACGATCAGCATGCCCGCGGAGAGCAGGGCGATCACGAACACGCCACTGGCTAACTGCAGCAGCGGCAACACGACAATGTCCGCCACACGGGACACATTGATCAGCACCTTCGCGGAGATATCAGATTTCGACTCACCCAGAAAATAGACATAGGGCTGGGCGATCAGCTTGCGCTGGGCCATGTCGGAAAGATCACGCCAGATCGAGGCCTTCAACCGCAGCTGAAAGGCTCGCAGCAGAAGCTTCGAGAGCGAGGAGAACCAGGCAGCGGCCACAAAGGCCACCACCAGCACCACCACCTTGACCCGGGGATCTTCCGGAACCAGACCTTCCCAGGGGATCGAAGGACGGTTCTCCCCGCCGACGACGACCGTGAACAGACGGGCCACCAGGGCCACGACCACCAGATCAGCGATACCGGCAAGGATCGCCAGGGGGATCAGACGGATCAGCGCGCGCTTACGACGCACCGGCAACTGGGCCAGAAGTCGCACCAAACTCCTGAAGGTTTGGCTTTTGCGAAACATCTGGTCAGACTTTTGCGCAAACCCTACCCGCCCCGCCTGAAGGCCTGCCCCCAGGCCAGCCAGTCAATTCAGTGATCGCCACATGGCCCAAAACCGTCGCCGCCACTGGTCGATCCGCAGGGCCAGCCGGGGAGGCGAACGCAGCGGCAACGCCCCCTCCAGCAGCAGGTGGCTCCAGTGGGCGTCGATGGCCTCCAGGGCCGTGTGCCAGCGCTCCTGAAGCAGCGGCTCGCTGCAGGCCTCCAGCAGGCTGGAAAGCCGTGCCGGCGGCGGCAGCCAGGCCATCGGATCGGCCACGGCCGCCTGGATCCGCTCCAGGTCGTTCTCAAGGCTGCCGCAGCCGATCTGGTGGCCCACCACCCCCGGGTCGAGGCTGTCGGCCAGGGCGTGGTTGAGGCTGCTGAACACCACGCAGCCGCAGGCCAGGGCCTCCAGCGGCGGCAGCCCGAATCCCTCGCTCACCCCCCGGCCGCGCCAGTAGTCGGCGGAGTCGTAGAGAACGACGGTGGCGCTGTTGAACAGATCGACCAGATCGTCCACCCAGCCGCTCTGGACCTCCACCCGCAGCCCCCGGCGGCGCAGGGCCGGCACCAGGTGCTGCAGGACATAGCGACTGCTCTTGCGCTGCTGGACGAGCACATCGATGGGCCGTCCGCAGCCCAGGGGTGCCGCCCGGTTGCCCCGTTCCAGCCACTTGGGCTGCAACGCATTGGGCACCAGGAACAGGGGGTTTCGGGGTGATCGATCGCCCCAGTAGCCGAGGGTGTTGCGGCTGACGGCCAACACCGGTACGCCGGGCGGCAGGGAGAACCCGTATCCGCTGCTGTGGGCGTGGTAGGCCAAGGGCCTGCCCGGCAGTCGCCGCAGCAGGCGGGGCACGTCGAACCCCCAGCTGACGATCCAGAGGGCGTCCCCGGGCGCCCGCTCGCGGGCCAGCAGATCATCCAGGAACGGGTGGTCGGCCTCCCGCTGCCGGTAGGTGACCACCTCGGTGGGGGTCAGCTGGGACGTCAGCCGTGCGGTCTGCAGTTCCACCAGCAGACCGCCGCCACGAAAGCGGCCGGTGGTGCCGGGGAGCAGGAAACGGATCGGACGCACGCGGATCGGGGTGGCGGCGGCCGCCGAAGGCCTGGGAAACCTAGGCGGGCACGGCCTCTGTGCTGCCGGTACGGGAACGGCGGGTGAGGAAGCCGAACAGCACCTTGCCGATCGCGGCCACCAGGTTGCCTTCCAGCTCCTGGAACATCTTCATGTTGCAGTGGAAGGCCTCGTTGGCCTCGGCCACGATCCGGTCGGCCATGGCCTGGTCGATGGGCAGGCTGTCGAGGGTGAGCCGGTAGGTGGCCTTGAAGGCCTTCTCGTCATCGATGGCATCGAATTCGTAGAAGCGCAGGCCATCGTGCTCACCCAGATTCATCGCCTTCTGGGCGATGTTCTTGAGGATCTGTCCGCCGGAGAGATCACCGATGTAGCGGGTGTAGTGGTGGCCGACGAGCAGCTCGGGGCAGTCCCGGGCCACCCGGTGCAGGCGGGCCACATACTCCTGGGCGCCGGGGGTGGCACGGATCTGCTGACGCCAATCGCCACCGAAGTAGAAGGACAGATCCTGCTCAAGGGACTCGCGGCGGTTGAGCGCGGGTGAGGCGATCGGACCGACGACCGGGTGGTCGGTCAGCTTGCCGATCTCCTCTTCCATGGCGCTGTAGACGAACCACAGGTCGGCCACCAGGGTGCGGTAGCTGGCCTTGTCGACGACTCCCTTGAGGAAACAGCTCACGAAACCGGTGTTCTCGGCCATCGTGTGGGCTTTCTTCGTTCCCTCACGGAGTTGGGAAGCAAGGGCGACGGGCATGGGATCGAAAGGCTGCGCGGGCAGAGGATCCAAAGTAGGTGGGGTCTTCCGGGCGAGGCGCCAAGGTTGCGAAGGATTACGCGGCCCGCGTCCCTCGGTCCGCCACATCACCGAAGAGATCGAACAGCTCACGGCAGATCTGCTGGAGCGAGGACACCACCTCCACCGAGGGGAGGTGGGAGCCCGAAGGCTGCCAGTCCCCGACCGTGGCGAGGCGCCAGCGTTCCGACTCATAGGTGAGGCCCCGGATCAGCACCCCCAGCAACCGCGGCCGCTCGCCGGATCCGGCTGGGGCCCGCTCCAGCCGAAGCTGCACGAGCAGTGAGCGGCACTGCAGGCGGGGACTCCAGCCGGGGAAGTGCAGCGAGAGATCAAGGGTTTCCCGCTCATCAAAGGCCCGGGTGAGGGGATCGTCGCGCCAGGGGGTGAGGTTGGCCCGGGCGGCGGGGAAATGCAGCCGGAAATGACCCACCACCGCGGCGATGGCGGCAGCCAGTTCCACCGATCGGGCCTGGTCGGCCGCATTCATGCCGTTTCCCCTGAGCAGAAAGCCAATGTGTCCGAAACCTAGGCTCAACGGCGCGTTCCGTGCCGACTCCATGGCCACATACGAGAAGCTCACCGTCCCGGCCAGCGGCACGGCGATCCGGTTCGAGGGCGGCCAGCCGATCGTTCCCAACGACCCGATCATTCCCTTCATCCGCGGCGATGGCACCGGCGTGGACATCTGGCCGGCCACCCAGCGGGTGCTGGACGCGGCTGTGGCGAAGGCCTACGGCGGTGAACGCCGCATCGAGTGGTTCAAGGTGTACGCCGGCGATGAGGCCTGCGAGCTCTACGGCACCTACCAGTACCTGCCCCAGGACACCCTGACGGCGATCGAGGAGTTCGGGGTGGCGATCAAGGGCCCCCTCACCACCCCCATCGGCGGCGGCATCCGTTCCCTCAACGTGGCCCTGCGCCAGATCTTCGATCTGTACTGCTGCGTGCGGCCCTGCCGCTACTACGACGGCACCCCCAGCCCCCACAAGCGGCCCCAGGACCTGGACGTGGTGGTCTACCGGGAGAACACCGAAGACATCTACATGGGGATCGAATGGGAGGCCAGCGATCCGGTCTGCATCGAGCTGATCACCCACCTCAACGACACGGTGATCCCCGCCAACGGCAAGCTGGGCAAGCGCCGCATCCCCGAGGGGGCCGGCATCGGCATCAAGCCGGTGAGCAAGGCCGGCACCCAGCGCCACGTGCGCAAAGCCATCCGGCACGCCCTGGGCCTGGAGGGCGCCAAGCGCCACGTGACCCTGGTGCACAAGGGCAACATCATGAAGTTCACCGAAGGGGCCTTCCGCGACTGGGGCTACGAGGTGGCCACCACGGAATTCCGTGACCAGTGCATCACCGAGCGGGAGAGCTGGATCCTGGGGAACCTGGAGGAGAAGCCGGGGCTGAGCATCGAGGACAACGCCCGCCTGATCGAGCCCGGCTACGACAGCCTCACCCCTGAGAAGAAGGCGGCCGTGGACGCGGAGGTGAAGGGGGTTCTCGAGGCCATCGGCGACAGCCATGGCGGCGGGAAATGGAAGGCGATGGTCATGGTCGACGACCGCATCGCCGACAGCATCTTCCAGCAGATCCAGACCCGGCCCCAGGAGTATTCGGTGCTCTGCACCCTCAACCTCAACGGCGACTACATCTCCGATGCGGCGGCGGCGGTGGTGGGCGGCCTTGGCATGGCGCCTGGGGCCAACATCGGCGACAACGCGGCGATCTTTGAGGCCACCCACGGCACCGCCCCCAAGCACGCCGGCCTCGACCGGATCAACCCTGGATCGGTGATCCTCTCCGGCGTGATGATGCTGGAGTACTTGGGCTGGCAGGAAGCCGCCGACCTGATCACCCAGGGGATCAGCGCCGCCATCGCCAACAAGGAGGTCACCTACGACCTGGCCCGACTGATGGAACCCCGTGCCGAGTCCGTGAGCTGCTCGGGCTTCGCCGAAGCCGTCGTGCGTCACTTCGGGGGGTGAATCCGGGGCGGCGCTGCCACATCAACGCCAAAGGGGCGCTCTACCGTCCCACCCGGGCTCGTGGTGCTGGAGATCATGTCTGGAGTGAGCTGGAAATCGGAGGCTTCGCGGCGGTTGATCAGGCTTCTGCCCCAGCGGGTGCAGTTGGCGAACCTCTACCGACATGTCAACGGGGCCGCACCCGATCTGCGCTCGCCTCATCTGCTGAGCGAACGGATCCTGCATCGGATGTTCTTTGAACGTGATCCTCTGCTGCGGACCTTCTGCGACAAAATCGCTGCCAAGGAGTGGATCGCGGCTCGGATCGGGCCCGGCCACACCCCCCTCACCTTGGCGGTCGCAGACAGCCTTGATGCACTCAGGGCCCAGCCCCTACCGGATCGCTGGATGCTCAAGGCCAGCCACGGCAGTGGTTGGTACCAGCTGGTGGACTCCGCCTCCACAACCCTGAACGCCTCGGTGATGGAACACAGCCGGACGTGGTTGAAGACCGACTACGCCGGCAAGAGCCAGGAGTGGGGCTACCGGAACCTGCCACGGCGGCTACTGGCCGAAGAGCTCCTCAGCTGCGCTGGCGCGCAGTGCATAGAAATCAGTGCCTTCTGTTTCCAGGGCAGGCTCAGGGGCATCCGGCTGTACCGCCCGAGCTACGCCCGTGCCGTTCTTCGCGCCAGCCAGCCGAGTCTGCTCCGCACCAAGGAATGCTTTCTCGATGAGACCTTCCATGCCCTGCCGCTGGTGAGGGCCCAGTTCGACCACTGCCCGGAGCTTGCCGCCACCGCTCGGCACCAGCTTGAAGCCTTCCTGCCATTGGCCGAAAAACTGTCCTCGGACACACCTTTCCTGCGGGTGGACGGATACCTCAGCGAGCAGGGCGCCATGGTGGGCGAACTGACGCCCTACCCCGGGGCGGGGATCTGGCTGCGGCTGCCGAGGCAGTGGGATGCCTGGTTCGGCGCCTTCTGGGACTGAACGGGCGTTGATGTGGGGGACCCGGTCGTGCGATCAGAATGGATGGCATGAGTCTTCCGTCCATCGCGGCCAGCGGTTCTCCGGGTGCCGAGGCTCCCGATGCCGGCTTCATCGCCGCCGACCCCTGCGTCCACTGCGGTTTCTGCCTGCCCACCTGCGCCAGCTACCGGGTGCTGGCCACCGAAATGGACTCTCCCCGGGGGCGGATCCATGCCCTCAAGGCGATCAACGCCGGAGAGCTGCTGCTGGATGCCACGGTGGCGAAGCACTTCGACAGCTGCCTGGGCTGCTTCGCCTGCGTCACGGCGTGCCCGGCGGGCGTGCGCTACGACCAGCTGATCGAGACCGTGCGACCGCAGCTGAACGCGCCCGAGCTGCGCAGCCCGGCGCAGCGGGCCTTCCGGCGGCTGATCTTCGCCCTGCTCCCCTACCCCCCGAGGCTGCGGGCCCTGCTGGCGCCCCTGCGGGCCTACGCCGGCACGCCCCTGCAGGCCCTGGCACGCCGCAGCGGCCTCACCCGATTGTTCGGGCCCCAGGTCGCGGCAATGGAGAAGCTCCTGCCGCCCCTGCCGGAGACGGCCTTCCGCGACGACTGGCCCGTGCTGGTACCGGCCCAGGGGCCCCGCCGGCGCCGGGTCGGGCTGGTGCTGGGCTGCGTCCAGCGGGTGTTTGAGCCGGGGGTGAACGCCGCCACCATCCGGGTGCTGGCCGCCAACGGCATCGAGGTGGTGATCCCCCCCGACCAGGGCTGCTGCGGCGCCATGACCCACCACCAGGGGGAACTGGCCCAGACCCGGGAGCTGGCGACCGCCCTGGTGGCCAGCTTCGAGGCGGTGATCGGCCCGGGGCAGGCGGCGGGCCCCGAACCCCTTGATGCCCTGCTGGTGGCGGCCTCGGGCTGCGGCCACACCATGAAGTCCTACGGGGAGATCCTCGGCGGCCACCATCCCCTGCTGGGCACGGTGGCCGACATCCAGGAATTCCTCGACGCGGTGGGGCTCAGCGACAGCTTCCAGGCGGCGTTGCAGCCGCTCCCCCACGAGGACGGCACGGCCGCCAGTGCGGAGCGGCCCCTGGAGCTGGCCTACCACGATGCCTGCCACCAGCTGCACGGCCAGGGACTGGCGGCCCAGCCCCGTCGCCTGCTGGGCCGGATCCCCCACGTACGCATCCGCGAAGCCACCGAAGCCGGCGTCTGCTGCGGCAGCGCCGGCATCTACAACCTTGTCCAGCCGGAGGAAGCCGCTGAACTGGGCCGCATCAAGGCGGCGGATCTGAGCGGCACCGGCGCCGAGCTGGCCGTGAGCGCCAACATCGGCTGCACGCTCCAGATCCGCCAGGCCATGGAGGGGCAGGGGCGGCCGCTGCCGGTGCTCCATCCGATCGAGCTGCTGGATCGCAGCTACGGCGGCCCGGCCTGAGCCTCCATCCATCGCCAGGCCTCCCGCAGGGTGCCGTCGTCGCCGAGGTTGCCGGGGAAGGTGAGCACGGGCAGGGGCCCCTGATGGGCGTCTGGGGCGGCCAGCACCATGGAGAGTCCTGGCAGCAGCTGGCCCTGGAGCTCCACCTGCTCCAGCTCCAGCCCATCGGCCAGCAGGGTGTGGGTGGTGATGCCCCCCTTGCTGATCATGTAGCCCAGATCAGAGGCGACGGCCGCCGCCAGCCGCGCCATCACCCCCGCCAGGACCAGGCCCAGCGCCCGGCGCTCGCCGGCATGGCGACAGCGGGCCTCGCCCCGGCTGGTGAACAGCACCGGCGTTTGGCCGCCGGCCAGCACGTCCGCCAGCCGCTGCCCCCAGGCCTGCTCCAGGGAGGCCAGCAACCGCACGGGCTCTGGACCCTCCAGCAACCGCTGGACCTTGGCCACCTCCAGCTCCACCCCGACGCAACCGGGCTCCGCCAGTACGTGCTCCAGCTGACGGTCGGCCAGGGGCACATGGGAGCCCACCAGCACCAGCCCCGGCAGGGGCCGCTCCCCGCGGCGGCGGCGCAGGGCCGCCAGGGCCGCCGCCGCCAGTGGCTGGGGGGGCAAGCCCGCCAGGGCCTGGATCAGGCTGGCGGCGCTCTGGAACAGGAAGCGGCGGGACCTTGCCAAGAGAGTGGTGTCGCCGGAGGCCACCAGGGTGCGCACCGCAGCGGCCAGGATCACCAGCTGCGGGGCGGAGGCCCCATCCACGGCCACATAGCCATTGCCCTCCAGGCGCGCCAGGTGGCGCAGCAGGGGGGCGCCGCCCACATCCAGCTCCTGCCAGCCGATCCGGTCCACCGCAGCTGCCGGAATGCGGCCACCACTCTTCTCCTCCACCCAGTCCGGCAGAAAGCTGGTGGTGTAGGCGAACAGACCATCCTGGGCGAACGGGCTCTCGTGCACGGGCTGGCCGTGGAGGCGATGCACCCCATCCACGGTGGTGCGCCCCCCCTCCAGGAAGGCCGGCACCAGCAGGGTGGCGTCGAAGGGGCCGAGTTCCTCGTTGATCACCTCCACCTCCAGGGGGAAGTGGCCCCGCAGGGTGGAATCGCCCCGGCTCACCACCAGCCAGCCGCCGATGCGGCCACAGGCCACCGCCGCCTCCAGGGCGGGCCGCAGGGCGCGGCAGATCTCGCGCACCCGCTCGGCCGCCGCCGCCGGCGCCAGGGCCCGGGTATTGGCCAACAGGAACAGCAGCGGCGACGGGTGGGCCAGGCCGGCGGCCAGGGTCTCGGCGTCCCAGCGCAGCAGCAGGGGGCAGCCGTGCACGGTCTGGGAGCCGGTGGGGTCGTCATCGATGACGACGATCTTGAGATCGGGCCCGGAATCGACGGTCGCCTGCGCCATGGCACCATCGTGCCGTGATGCGACCTGAGCCCAGCGAGCTGCAGGAGCTGGTGCGGGACCTGCACCGGCAGGGTTCGGCCTGGCTGCCGGCGGGCCTGGGCAGCCGACTGGACTGGGGACCGCCCGTCCAGGCTTCCTGCACGGTGCTCAGCTGCGCCGCCCTGCGGGGGGTGCGGGAATTCAACCCCGGCGACTTCACCATCACCGTGGCCGCCGGCACACCACTGGTGGAGGTGCAGCAGACCCTTGGGCACCACGGGCAGTGGTTGTCCGTGGATGCCCCCTGGGGGGATGGGGATGGCGCCGCCGCCGGCAGCATCGGTGGTCTGGTGGCGAGGGGCCTGGCGGGCGGCTACCGCCAGCGTTACCTGGGGGTGCGGGACCAACTGATCGGCCTTGAGCTGATGCGGGCCGATGGGGTGACCGCCAGGGCCGGCGGCAAGGTGGTGAAGAACGTGGCCGGTTACGACCTGATGCGGCTGTTCACCGGCAGCTGGGGCTCCCTGGGCCTGATCACCGAACTGACCCTGCGCACCCTGCCCCAGCCGCCCCTGCGCCGCAGTGTCTGCTTCCAGGGCGAGCCCGAAGATCTCGCCCTGCTCAGCCGCTGGCTGCTGGGATCCAGCCTCAGCCCGGAGCGGATCGACTGGTGGAACGGCCATCTGGCCGCCGCCGCCGGCCTGGCGCCGGAACCCCTGCTGCTGATCGGCCTGGCCAGCGTCGACGCCGCCACCCTCCAGGAACAGGTGCGCTGCCTGCAGGAGCGCAGCAGCCTGCCGGCCCAGGTGCTGGACGCCACCACCACCGCGGCCTGGCTGGCCCGAGCCCGGGGAGGCACCGTCACGCCCGGCACGGCGGTCACCGCTCCAGCCTGGCTGCTGCGGCTCGGCGTCAGCCCCGACCGGCTCGAGACCCTGATGCAGGCCCCGGCCCTGGCCGGGCTGGCGGTGGACGTGGCGGCCGGCAGTGGCCTCGGCCTGGCCTGGACTGGTCCGGGCGAGCCGCAGGCCGCTGTGACGTCAGGCCAGGTGCTGACGCTGCGCAGCCTTTGTGCTGAGCTCGGGGGCCACCTCACCGTGTTGCGCCAGCCCCCAGGTGCTTCCCTGCCGGCCTGGCTCGATGCCCCGTCGCGGCCGTTGATCGAGGCGATCAAGCGCCGCTTCGATCCGGCCGGACAGCTGGCGCCTGGGCGCCTGCCCGGCGTCGCTCAGAGCGTTTCGACGCTGTAACGGCAGCTCAGCTCCAGGGATTCACCGGCGGGCACCAGCAGGCGTCGCTCCCCCGTGCTCAGGGCTCCGCGCGGCCCGCTCCAGGGCTCCAGGCAGAGCATCGGCCGGGGCGGATCGCTCCACACCACCACCAGATCCATCGGCGCCGCGGGGTGCAGGGTCACCACCCGGCCGGCCGCCGGATCCACCAGCCGCACCGGGCCCCGGCCGCTGCAGAGGAAGTCCACCCCCTGCTCCAGCCGGGACAGCTGATCCGTGGTGGCGGCGGGAGCCATGCTGAGGTGGTCGATGCAGTTCTCGGGCAGGCCTTCCAGCCTCACCTGAGCCAGATCGGCGACGGCGATGTAGGGGTGCAGGCCCAGACTGAAGGGGAGGGGATCCGCGCCGGCCTCGCCCCGGTTGGTGATTCGGGCCGTGATCGCCAGGGCCGAGGGCTGCAACCGCAGTTCCAGCTCCAGGGCGAAGGCGAAGGGGAAATGGGGGCGGCTCTCGGGGCCGTCCTCAAGGCGCAGGAGCACCCCATCGCCGTCTGCCAGCGGCGCGATCGTCCAGGGCAGGTCGCGGGCGAAGCCATGCTGGGCCAGCGGGAAGGTCCCCTTGGGCAGCACGAGCTCGTTGCCGGGCAGGTTGCCGCAGATGGGGAAGAGCACGGGGATCCCGCCCCGCACCGACTTGGCGGGGTCGGCGAAGCGCTCGGCATCGAAGTAGAGGACCTCATCTCCGCCACAGCACCAGCCGGTGACCAGCCCGCCGCGCTCGGGGACGACCGTGAGGGAATCGCCGCTGGCCGGGTCGGTGAAATGCCAGTGGGGGGAGGTCCCGGTGGGGGGGTGCAGGGTCATGGGGAGGGGGAGGCGGCGGACCGGGGGCTGGTGAGGCCCTGCTGTTGCAGGAACCGTTCGAACGGGGCGGCCAGTGATCGGCTTCCCGACACGCTCAGGTGGTGGGAATCGGCGTAGAGCGGCGTGCCATCGGGCCGGCGGTAGACCACCCGGCCATCGGGACCGACCAGGGAGGGGGTGGGGTCGAACACATGCACGTTGGGCAGGCCGGCGGCCACCTCGCCGAGCAGGGTCCGCAGGGTCGAGCGCATCCGGGCGGTGGTGGCGGCATCGCCGGCGCAACTGCTGCCGGCCGGATCCTGGCAGGCCACCGGCTCCCTGGCCAGGGACGGGTTGTCGACCACCAGCACCAGCTGCAGGCCTCGGGCCGCCAGCCGCTCGGCGTAGGCCCGCAGGCTGGCCACATGGGCCTGGCGCACTTCAGCAATGCGTAGCCGGCGATCGCCCAGGTAGGTGGGGGCGCCGTAGCCCCGGCCCTCGATGTCGTTGCTGGCCAGGTAGTTGTGCAGGAACCCCGACACCAGCACGATGTCACCGGGCTTGAGGCGCTGCAGGGAGCGCTCCATCTCCCCGGCGGAGAACTGGCGGCAGGATTCATAGCGCCCCTGCTGCCAGGTGACCGTGAGCTGGGGATCGATCAGGCAGGCGCCCATGGCGGCAAAGGTGAGGCGTTGGCCGGTGCGGGCCGTCACCGCATCCAGCATCGGCAGCAGGTGCTGGGCATGGGAATCGCCCAGCAGGAAGATCTCGCGCGCGCCGGGGAGGCCGGGCCGGTTGCACTTGTCGAAATTCGGCCGGGTGGTGGCGTTGTAGGGCTTGCCACTGGTGACCGTGCAATCGCTGGTGATCCCGGTGCCGGGGATCAGGGGATTGAGGGCATGGACCCGCTCGCTGATCGGTACGGGATCGGCATCCACGCCCACAAACAACTTGCCGCGGAACTGGTGATGCAGGGCATCAATGCCCAGCCACAGGCCCACCACCGCCAGCAGCGCCAGCAGCGTCTCCCACCACCACGTCAGCGGATAACGCCGCACCGGCTGCTCCACCAGCCCGTACGCCGCCACCGCAAGCACCACGCTTCCCACCACCGCCGCCACGTACTGCCACCACGTCTCCATCCCCCACGTCCAGCGCAGCAGCACGATCACCGGCCAGTGCCACAGGTACAGCGAATACGACAAGAGCCCGCACGTCAGCAGCACCCGCTCCAGCCAACGACCCGGCAGAAACCTGCCCTCCTCACCGGGGCCCGCCTGCAGCACCAGCAGCGTCCCCAGCACCGCCGGCAGCACACCCGGCACCGGAAAGCCCTCCCGCTCCGACGTCATCACCACCGCCCACAGCAGCAGCCCCGCCCCCGCCAGCCGCGGCCAGCGGCCCTGCAGCCAGCTCGCCCCCAGAAGCCCCCGCCGTTGCGCCACCAGCAGCAGCGAGCCGATCGTCAGTTCCCACAGCCGGCTCGGCATCAGGAAAAACGCCGCCATCGGTGCGCTCTGCGTCCACCACCAGCTCGCCCCCAGCGACAGCACCACCAGCGCCGCCAGCAGCGGCACGCTCCGCCGCACCCCATAGCCGATCCCCACCATCAGCAGCGGAAACACCAGGTAGAACTGCTGCTCCACACCCAGCGACCAGGTGTGCAGGAACGGGTTCAGATCCGAATCCGTGGCGAAATAATCCAGCTGGCCCATCAGGTAGTTGTTCGACCAGCCGAACAACGCCTTCAGGGCCACGATGAAATACGGCCCGCTCTCCAGCGGCGGGATCAACAGCGCCACACCCAGGCTCGTCACCCCAAGGCACACCAGCAGGTTCGGCAGCAGACGCCGCACACGCCGCAGGTAGAAATTCCCCAGCCGTGGCCACAGCGGCTTGCTCGCCTGGCCCAGCAGCGAGCCCATCACCACGTAGCCCGAAATCACAAAGAAGACGTCCACACCCGTGAACCCCCCCGGCAGCCACCCCTTGTTCAGGTGGAACACCAGCACCGCCAGCATCGCCGCCCCACGCAGCGCATCGATATCCGGCCGGTAGGCAAACCGCTCCGACCGCTTGGCCACAGCAGTGGTCGGTTCGATGCTGGCGGCGGCGACCATCAGCGCCCCCCAGGAATCAGGCCCGCCTCAGACAGAAACCGCTGGAACGGCGCTGCCAGCGAGCGGCTGCCGCTGACGCTGAGATGGTGGTTGTCGGCGAACAGGGGGGTTCCGTCGGGTCGGCGATCCAGCACCCGGCCATCCGCACCCACCAGATAGGGGGTGGGATCGAAGACATGCACGTTGGGCAGGCCCGCCGCCGCGGCGGTGAGGGTGTCACGGACCGTGCGCTGCATCGCCGTCGTCACGGCCACCTCCGGCGCGCAACTGACCGGCTGGCCAGTGGAGCGGCGGCACTCGAGCGGTTTGCGGGCGAGCATGGGGCTGTCCACCACCAGCACCAGCTGAATGCCCCGGGCCGCCAGCCGCTGGGCATAGGCCCGCAGATTGGCGACGTGGCGAGCCCGGGCCTGGGCCGGGGTCAGACGCCGGTCCCCGTCCATGACGTTGGCCTCGCTGGGGGTGCCGGCGGGGGTCACATCGCCCACGTAATAGTTGAGCCAGGACGAGAGCACGACGACATCGCCGCGCTTGAGCCGCTGCAAAGAGCGCTCCATCTCGCCGACCACGAAGTCGCGGCAGGGGCCATAGCTCTTGTTGCCCCAGCTCATCAGCAGGCTGGGATCGGTGAAGCAGGCCATCTGATAGGTGAAGCTGATCCGCTGGCCGGTGCGGGCGGTGACCGCATCCAGCATCGGCAGCAGGTGCAGGGCATGGGAATCGCCCAGCAGGAAGATCTCGCCGGCACCGGGCCGGCCGGGCCGGCCGCAGCGCTCGAAATCGATCCGGGTGGTGTCGTTGTAGGGCTGGCCGTACACAAGGCTGCAGCCGCTGCCGATACCGGTGCCGGGGATCTGCAGGTTCTGGATGCGCTCGCTGCGGGGCACCGGATCACGGTCGGTGCCCCGGAACAGACGGTCCCGCAGGCCGTTCTGCAAGGCGTCGATGCCGATCCACAGGCCCACCACCGCCAGCACCGCCAGACCCGTCTCCCACCACCACGTCAGCGGATAACGCCGCACCGGCTGCTCCACCAGCCCATACGCCGCCACCGCAAGCACCACGCTCCCCGCCACCGCCACCACGTACTGCCACCACGTCTCCATCCCCCACGTCCAGCGCAGCAGCACAATCACCGGCCAGTGCCACAGGTACAGCGAATACGACAGCAGCCCGCACGTCAGCAGACCGCGCTCCAGCCACCGCCCCGGCAGAAACCTGCCCTCCTCACCGGGGCCCGCCTGCAGCACCAGCAGCGTCCCCAGCACCGCCGGCAGCACACCAGGCACCGGAAAGCCCTCCCGCTCCGACGTCATCACCACCGCCCACAGCAGCAGCGCCGCCCCCGCCAGACGCGGCCAGCGGCCCTTCAACCACGGCGCCTCTACCAGGCCACGCCGTTGCGCCACCAGCAGCAGCGAGCCGACCGTCAGTTCCCACAGCCGGCTCGGCATCAGGAAAAACGCCGCCATCGGTGCGCTCTGCGTCCACCACCAGCTCGCACCCAGCGACAGCACCACCAGCGCCGCCAGCAGCGGCACGCTCCGCCGCACCCCGTAGCCGATCCCCACCATCAGCAGCGGAAACACCAGGTAGAACTGCTGCTCCACGCCCAGCGACCAGGTGTGCAGGAAAGGGTTCAGGTCGGCGTCCGGATTGAAGTAATCGATCTGGCCCATCAGGTGGTTGTTCGACCAGCCGAACAACGCCTTGATCGCCGTCATGAAGTAGGGCCCGTTTTCACCAGGGGGCACCCACAGGGCTGTGGCCAGGCTCGTCACCCCAAGGCACACCAGCAGGTTCGGCAGCAGACGCCGCACACGCCGCAGGTAGAAATTCCCCAGCCGTGGCCACAGCGGCTTACTGGCCTGGCCCAGCAGCGAGCCCATCACCACGTAGCCCGAAATCACAAAGAAGACGTCCACACCTGTGAACCCCCCAGGCAGCCACCCCTTGTTCAGGTGGAACACCAGCACCGCCAGCATCGCCGCCCCACGCAGCGCATCGATGTCCGGCCGGTAGGCAAACCGCTCCGACCGCTTGGCCACAGCAGTGGTCGGTTCGATGCTGGCGGCGGCGACCATCAGCGCCCCCCAGGAATCAGGCCCGCCTCGGACAGGAACCGCTGGAACGGGGCTGCCAGCGAGCGACTGCCCGTCACGCTCAGGTGGTGGGAATCGGAATAGATGATCTTGCCCAGATCATTGCGATAGCGCACCCGGCCATCCGGAGCGAGCAGGTAGGGGGTGGGGTCGAAGACGTGCACATTGGGAAGACCCGCCGCCGCTGCCTCCAGGGTGAGGCGCACGGCCAGCTGGCCGGCGGCGGTGACGGCGGGGTCGGGGGCACAGCTGCTGGTGGAGTCCTTCGGGCAGGCGACGATCTCCCTGGCGAGGGCAGGATTGTCGACCACCAGCACCAGCTCGATGCCCCGGGCCGCCAGCCGCTGGGCGTAGGCCCGCATGCTGAGAATGTGGGCCTGACGCAATTCAGCGACGTTCAGCCTCCGGCCTGAGAGATAGGCCGGCTGCCCCTGGCTCGTGCCCCCCGGATCGGCACTGCTCAGGTAGTTGTTGAGGTTGCTGGAAATGATCACGATGTCTCCCGGCTTGAGACGTTCCAGGGCCCGCTCCATCTCCCCGGCTGCGAAGTCGGTGCAGGGCTTGTAGGGGCGGTTGTTGAGCTGCAGGGTGAGCTGGGGATCGATGAAGCAGGAGCGCTTGTTGGTGAAAGTGATGCGCTGGCCAGTGGCGGCGGTGACCAGATCCAGCATCGGCAGCAGGTGCTCGGCATGGGAATCGCCCAGCAGGAAGATCTCGCCGGCACCGGGCCGACCAGGCTTGCTGCAGCGTTCGAGATCGGAGCGGCTGGTGGGGCTGTAGGGGGTCCAGTACGGAATGGCGCAGGTCTGATCGATCCGGGTGCCCGGCAGGGTGGGATTCCATTCCTGCACCCGTTCGTGCAGGGGTACCGGATCCCGGTCGGTGCCGATGAAGAAGCGGCCGCGCACGGAATGGTGCAGGGCATCAATGCCCAGCCACAGGCCCACCACCGCCAGCAGCGCCAGCAGCGTCTCCCACCACCACGTCAGCGGATAACGCCGCACCGGCTGCTCCACCAGCCCGTACGCCGCCACCGCAAGCACCACGCTTCCCACCACCGCCGCCACGTACTGCCACCACGTCTCCATCCCCCACGTCCAGCGCAGCAGCACGATCACCGGCCAGTGCCACAGGTACAGCGAATACGACAAGAGCCCGCACGTCAGCAGCACCCGCTCCAGCCAACGACCCGGCAGAAACCTGCCCTCCTCACCGGGGCCCGCCTGCAGCACCAGCAGCGTCCCCAGCACCGCCGGCAGCACACCCGGCACCGGAAAGCCCTCCCGCTCCGACGTCATCACCACCGCCCACAGCAGCAGCCCCGCCCCCGCCAGCCGCGGCCAGCGGCCCTGCAGCCAGCTCGCCCCCAGAAGCCCCCGCCGTTGCGCCACCAGCAGCAGCGAGCCGATCGTCAGTTCCCACAGCCGGCTCGGCATCAGGAAAAACGCCGCCATCGGTGCGCTCTGCGTCCACCACCAGCTCGCCCCCAGCGACAGCACCACCAGCGCCGCCAGCAGCGGCACGCTCCGCCGCACCCCATAGCCGATCCCCACCATCAGCAGCGGAAACACCAGGTAGAACTGCTGCTCCACACCCAGCGACCAGGTGTGCAGGAACGGGTTCAGATCCGAATCCGTGGCGAAATAATCCAGCTGGCCCATCAGGTAGTTGTTCGACCAGCCGAACAACGCCTTCAGGGCCACGATGAAATACGGCCCGCTCTCCAGCGGCGGGATCAACAGCGCCACACCCAGGCTCGTCACCCCAAGGCACACCAGCAGGTTCGGCAGCAGACGCCGCACACGCCGCAGGTAGAAATTCCCCAGCCGTGGCCACAGCGGCTTGCTCGCCTGGCCCAGCAGCGAGCCCATCACCACGTAGCCCGAAATCACAAAGAAGACGTCCACACCCGTGAACCCCCCCGGCAGCCACCCCTTGTTCAGGTGGAACACCAGCACCGCCAGCATCGCCGCCCCACGCAGCGCATCGATATCCGGCCGGTAGGCAAACCCGCCCCCCTTGCCGCCCGTTCCGGACGCCCTGCCGCTCGCCACTGGCGCGGCTCCGGTGCCTGTGACGGCGGCGATCAACCCTGCCCCCCTGTGTGGAGGGAAATGTACCGACCAGCCGCCGCCGCCGGGTTCAGTGGGCGGTCAGCACGGCAACCGGGCTTTCCACCAGGCCCGCCAGCCACTCCAGCAGGGCCCGGTTCACCTGTTCGGGCACCTCGTCATGGGGGCAATGGCCCGCGTCGAGCACCACTTCGGTGGTGCGGGCCGGCGCGTGCCGCTGGAAACTGGCCCGGCGACCGGCGGCGTTGATCCAGGGGTCGCGGATGCCCCAGAGCAGCAGCAGCGGCGCCGTGAGTCCGGCGAAGAGTTCGTCGAGGGGCTGGCCGCGGGGAATGTCGAAGACGGTGCGGAAGACGCCAAAGGCCCCAGGATCCCGCGAGGGCCGCAGGATCGCCTCCACCAGCGCGTCGTCGACATTGGTGCGGTCGATGTAGACCTGATTGAGGGTCCGGCGCACCGTGGCGGGACGGCGCATGTTCTCGAACAGGAGGCGCTGCAGCACGGGACTGCGCAGCAGGGCCGACCCGATCGTCTGGCGGGCGATGGCCCCCCAGCCCTGGGGTGGCTGCTGCTCGTCACTGAAGGGGCCGGCGGCGTTCAGCAGCGCCACCCCCGCGGCACCCTCCCCCAGGGCGGCGCCGGCGGCCAAGGCGGCAAAGCCGCCGAGGGAGTTGCCCACCAGCACCGTGGGCCGGCCGATCCGCTCCTCCACATAGGCGCAGAGCTGGTCGCGCCAGAGGGCGCCGCCGAAGGTGAGACCCGCGGGTTTGGCGCTGCGGCCGAAGCCGAGCAGGTCGATGGCATGGACCTCATGGGTCCTGGCCAGCACGGGAATGTTGAAGCGCCAGTGGTCGGTGGAGGCCCCGAAGCCATGCACCAGCAGGATCGCCGGCCCGGTGGGCTGCTCCGGAGCCGAGCGCACGGCGTGCACCCGATGGCCCAGAAACTGCCAGGGGGTTTCGGGTGACGAAGCCATGGACGCCGCGGCAGTGCAGTGGGAGACGATGCTAGGAAGCCAGGCCAGCGTGCGGCCCCGCCCCCTGCGCCTGCCGCCATGTCCGACGCCTTCACCTTTGCCGACCTGAGCCCACTGCTGCCGGGGGTGGCCCTGTGGGCCCTGGCCCTTTACCTGCCCCTGAGCGTCCCGCTGGGCCGGCTGGAGCAGGCCCTGGCCGAGGGTTCCCTGGAGGAAGGGATGCAGCAACTGGTGCTGGTGGGCGGCAGCCTGCTGCTGGCCCTGGCGGTGGGCCTGGTGGTGGAACTGCTGCTCAGCTGGGCCCTCGGGCCTGGCTGGGCTGGAAGCCTGGGCTTGATCGCCGTGCTGGGAGGGCTCTCACTCAGCCTGGCCGCCGCAAGAGACACCGACCGCAAGCGCTGAACCTGGACGAATCCGGTCCAGGGGATCAGGCGGCCTGCTCGGTGGGCCCATCTGCAGACCCATCGGCGGGGGCCTCAGTGGGGACCTCGACACCGCTGAGCGCCAGGCGCAGCAACAACGGCGCCAGGAACGTGGTGCCGATCACCATCAACAGAATGGCCGCCTCCAGGGGCGCCGAAAGGATGCCGGCCTGGCTGCCCAGACCCAGGAAGATCAGACCCACTTCCCCGCGGGGCATCATCCCCAGGCCCACCACCAGCCGATTGGTCTTCTCCTTGCTGAGGTAGCTCCAGCCGGCGGCCACCTTGCCCGCGATGGCGACGGCCAGCAGGAACAGGGCCACCACCAGCCCTTCGCGGTTGTCCGGGTTAAGGGGATTCATCACCGACAGGTCGAGGGCGCTGCCGATCAGCACGAAGAACACGGTGGCGAACAGGGCCGCCAGGGGCTTCACCGACTGCTGGATCGCCTTGGTGTGCTTGGAGGCACTGAGGATCAGGCCGGCCGCGAAGGCCCCCAGGGCCGCCTCCAGGCCGATGGCCTCGGCGACGAAGCAGCACAGGCCCAGCACCACGAAACCGGCCACCACCACTTCCCCCGGGGCCTTGAGGCGATCGAGCACCCAGTCGAAGACCGGCGCGCCGGTGCGGCTCAGGAACAGGGACACGGCCACGAACACCGCCGCCGCCAGCACCAGCTGCAGGATCGGACCGGCGGCCAGCACCCCCTCACCGGCCAGGGCCACCACCACCGCCAGGATCACGATGCCGAAGATGTCGTCGAGCACGGCGGCGCCGATCACGGTCTGGCCTTCCCGGGTCTTGAGGAACTTCAGTTCGCCGAAGACGCTGGCGGTGATGCCAATGCTGGTGGCGGTCATCGAGGCTCCGGCGAACACCGCCGGAAACAGCGGCACATGGAACAGCAGGTACAAACCGGCCGTTCCAAGGGCGAAGGGCAACACCACGCCGGTGAGGGCCACGGTGGTGGCCTGCTGGCCCACGGCCATCAGTTCATCGAGTTCGCTTTCCAGGCCCGTGAGAAACAGCAGGGCATAGAGGCCGAGCTTGGAGGTGGCCTCCAGGGAGGGGAAGCTCTCGGTGTAGATCTCGGCCACCGTCTCGGGACTGACGCCGGCGCAGGCACCGACCAGCTCGAGCATGGTCTGGTTCAGTTCGGCGTGGGCGGCCGGCGGCAGGATCAGATGCAGCCCGGTGACACCGATCAGCACGCCCGCCACCAGTTCCCCGAGGATCGTGGGCAGCTTGAGGCGGACCATCAGCTCCGCCAGGGCCCTGGCCGCCAGGAAGATCACCAGGTAGCGCCCCACCTGCAGCAGCGTTTCCACCGTCTCGATCTGGGTGCTGCCGACCTCGAGCAGAAGGCTGGGCGCGAACATGAAGGACATCAATGCCGTTTGGACGCTAGGGGCGTCGGCGTTGGACACGTGTTCCGTTGCTGATCTCCCAACAGGCCGGGCGGGAGGAATGGCAACCACCGCTACGGTCTGGGGACGCACGGCCAGACCTGTGCCTGAGGGATCACCGCGCGCCGACCGCCATGACCGACCAGCAACCCCGCAACCTGAGCCTGCCCACGCCCGGGTGCTTCGCGGACCCCGATCGCAGCGGCCTGACGGCGACGGACGTGTTCGACGGCATGACCGAGCACCTCTTCTACACGCTCGGCAAGCTCGCCCCCAGCGCCAGCCGACACGACCTTTACATGGCGCTCAGCTATGCCGTGCGCGACCGGCTGATGACCCGCTACCTGGCCGGCATTGAAGCGATCGCCGCCAACCCCAAGCGGATCGTGGCTTACCTTTCGGCCGAATTCCTGATCGGCCCCCAGCTCGGCAACAACCTGCTGATGCTCGGCATCCAGGAGGAGGCCGCCGAGGCCCTCAAGCAGTTCGGCATCAACGACATCGAGGAGATCCTCGACGTCGAGGAGGAGCCAGGCCTGGGCAACGGCGGACTGGGCCGCCTGGCCGCCTGCTTCCTTGAATCCCTCGCCTCGCTCGAGATCCCCGCCACCGGCTACGGCATCCGCTACGAGTTCGGCATCTTCG
>JAHHGT010000008.1 GCA_019359745.1 Aphanothece saxicola GSE-SYN-MK-01-06B | reverse complement strand
ATCGCCGGCACCAGGCCACGGGTTTCGATCAGACCGAGAGCGATGCCGTGGATGGTGGGGGCCATGGGGGAGGTACGGGGAGTGGGGGTCGAGGGGGGGGTGCCGGCGCCGCCGCTGGCGCGTCGGCTGGAGCTGGAGGGGCTAGAGCGGGCGGTGGTGGCGGGAGTCCGCCGTGGCTGGCGGGCCGGTGCGGTGGCGCGGGCCGCGCGGGGTGCCTTGGTGGCGGCTGCCGGTTTGGTCTCCGCCGGTTTGGCCACCGATTTGGCCGCCGCCGCCGGTGGCAGGGCCGGTGGGGTGCCGCCCCCGGCTGGCGCTCCGGCGTTGCCAGCCACGGCCGGCGGAACCGCCGCAGGTGTCGCCGGTTTGGCGGCCGGAACCGGCGTGGGGGTGGCGTCGGGACCGGTGCGGGGGGTGCGGCTGGCCATGGGACGGGCGCGGGGAGGAGGAACTGGAGTGGAGATGCTCGACAGGGGGCTGGCCGCCAGGGGCGGTTCCCCCCCGGCGCTTACCCGTCCGGCTCCCAGAAGTCAATGATGCCGCCGATGGTGAGGTCGGTGTGCGTCTCCGGGTTGCCGCAGGCGAAGCGGGCGGCCGAACCACTGGCGGTGAACACCCAGTTGCCGGGTGAGGCACCGACGGGATCCACCGCGACGCTGAGCTTGCCCTTGGGGCTGCGCAGCACCCGCAGATTCCAGTGCTCCAGGCCGGGAACCCGCTGGGAGCAGACCAGGGAACCGGTGACCTGCATGATCTCCATCAGGCGGCACCTGCCGGCGGTGGGCTGGCCTTGCCGGCGTCGGGATCCCAGTGGTCGATGATCCCCACGATCGTCAGATCGCTGGGATACGACTTGCTTCCCGCCGCCTCCCGGGCCGCCGAGCTGCCCACGCAGATCACCCAGTCGCCCGGGATGCAACCCACCGCGTCGACGGCCACCTTCTGGGTACTGCCGTCCTGGACCACCTGCAGATGCTTGTGCTCGAAATCGGGGATGCGGTTCGTCGAGACCAGGGGCTTGACCACTTTGCAGATCAACATGGTCAGTGCCCTCCTGCGGTGGTGAGGCTGATGGTGGAACCTACCGCCTCGGCGGGCGTGTGCCGTTCCTGGTCGCGCACGGTGAGCAGGGCATGCAGCAGGCCCTGGGAGAACAGATCCGGGTACCGGTTCTCGATCGCTTCCTGCACCCGCTGGGCATGGCGCACCGCCCGCTCCCGGGCCCCGGGCACTTTGCCGTTGTAATCGAAGCGCACCACCACCGGCACCGGCAGACCCCGCGACACATTGAGGCCCTTGAAGATCTTCACCCCCACGTCCATGTCGGGGGCCCCCTCCTCAACGGTGTCCATGTAGGCGAAGTAGGTGAGATTGCGCAGGTGGATCTCCTTGAAGCCGATGCCCACGCCGATGAAGCGCTCGGCATGGCCGGCATCGGCGTAGTGGCCGTGGTGGTACTGGCGCACGTAGTCGATCTGGGAGATGTTGTGCTCCAGCAGCCGGGCGATCAGGCGCACCATGCCGGGATCGGGCGTGCTGGCCGCCGCCGCCGTGGCCAGCTCAGCGATCCGGCGCCGGGCCTCCTCGGGCTGCAGGTGGCGCGTCGCCTCATACACCGCGGCGGCATCCAGCCAGTGATCCAGGCGGGTGCTGCCATCCATGCCCGGCACATGCACCCGGATGGCGTCGGTGTCGGTGTCGATGCCCAGCAGCAGCAGGTCGACGGAGGCGCCGCAGCAGAAGCTGTTCTCCACCGCCTGCTGGAACTCCATCAATCGCTGGCGCCCGCAGCTGGCGGCCAGGGCGTCGTCAGAGCCGTGGGCGGCGCAGCCCTCGTGGGAGGGGTCGCGCGAACTGAAGTGGTACAGCACCACCTTCAGGTAACGGGTGTCGTCGTGGGCGGGGTTGGGAACGCCCTCCCGGTAGCGGCGGTGTTCGGTCTTGACCCAGCGGTTGACCGTGTTCTCCACATCGAACAGGGCACCGGCATGGGGCCGGCGGCGCACCGAGCTGAAGGGAAGCCGCAGGGCGAAGGCGATGGCATGGGCCAGCCGTCCATCAGCACAGGGGGTGGCATCCAGCAGGTGGAAGCCGCAGGAGAGCAGGAAGGCGTTGAATTCGTCCGCCGCCGGGCTGCCGGGCTGGCCCTGCAGGGGATCGTCGCGGAAGAAGCCGTCGCTGGTCTGTTCGTAGGTCTCGAAGACGCACCAGGCGAACAGGCTGCGCATGTCGAGCTGGCTGACCCAGGCCTTTTCCAGGATCGGCAGGGGCAGGCTGAAGCCGAGCTCGGCCTGGGCCAGGGCCTGGGCCTGGACCACGAAATCATCCTCATGCTGCAGGGCCGACAGGCGCTTGAGCACGGGCACGATCCGATCGAAGGCGTCCTTGACACCGCGGTCGTAGCTCTCGAGGGCGGCGTTGGCGGCGCTGTCCGTCAGCGGATGCAGGCCTGCGGCTCCCTGCCCGAGCCGGACGGCCGCCAGGCGCCGGGAGAGGTCGGCACCACCGGGAGCATCAGGCCGGCGCCGGGGGGCGCTGGGAGCCAGGGGACGGATGGTGGGGGCCGGGCGGCGGGGCATCAGGGATCAGCCCCGGGCTCCGCCGGAGACCGTGATCAGGGAACCGGAGTTGGTGCTGCCGCTGGATCCGGTGATCTTGTTGGTGGGTTCGGGCAGGTCCTCGTTGCGCTTGCTCTGGAAGCCGGGCATGGCCGCCATCGGACCGACCCGGCTGGGGTTGCGGCGGCGGGCGGAGGCTCCCTCGGTTCCGGTCACGTGCTTGCCCCGTCCCCAGTCATCGCCGGTGATGTTCAAGCCGGCGGAGAGGCCCTCGCCGGTGACCCGGGAGGTCGGACGGGCGTCTTCGTCCACGGTCACCGGCGCGGCCGCTTGGCGCTGCCGGACCGCACCGGCGGGTTGCGGCGATCGCTGCCGGATCGGCGCCGGCCCGCGGCGGTCGAAGCGAAACTGTTCGGTGCCGGTGACCTTGTCGGCGGCCATGTCGAAGGGGCCGGTGATGCGGTTGCCCTGCTCATAGCTGTTGCCGGTGACGCCACCGGTGCGCTGGCGGGAGGTCTGGGCGGTGTGGGCGGCGCGGGCCGGCGACTGGACGCTGAACTGCTGCCAGGGCTGCCCGGTGAGGGGCTGGGGAAAATCGGCCTCGTGGCTGGTGGCGGCGCCGCAGGCCTCAGCCAGCTGGTCGCCACCGATGTAGGGGGTGCCCGTGATGTCTTCGCAGGCACCGCGCTCGGCACCGGTCATGACGCCGCCGATGCCGGGCTGGAGGCCGCTGAGGCGCGGGCCCGGGGTGCCCATGCGGGCGGGGGTGCGCTGGCGGATCTCGGCGACCCGGTCGGTGGAGCACCAGGTGCCGGCCTGCTCCATGCCGGCGTAGGGGGTGCCGGTGACGGCCTTGCAGGTGCCGGGCTCATCGCCGGTGACCTTTTCGGACCGGCCGGTGCGGGTGCCGCTCACCACCAACGCCTTGTTGGTGACGCTGAAGCCCACCTTGGCGGCTTCCGGTGCCGGCTTGGTGCCGCAGAACTGCTCGAACTGCTGGGTGCCGATGTATTCGTCGCCGGTGACCAGGCGGCAGGAGCCGGGCTCGTCGCCGGTGACGTGCTCGCTGCGGCCCACGTGGGTGCCGGTGATGCCGGTGCCGCGCAGGGTGTGCAGGCTGCTGACCTTGGCGGGGGCACGGCCCGGCACCTGGGTCTGCTCGTCCATGTACTGGGTGCCGGTGAGCTGGCGGTTGGAGCCAGGCTCGTTGCCGGTGACCTTCTCGGAGCGCTCCACGCTCACCCCGGAGACCGGCCGGCCTTCGACGGTGCGGGTGAACCCCACTTTGCGGGGGGAGGGGTTGGTGGTGCCGCACCAGGCGGCGCTCTGGTTGGCGGAGATGTATTCGGTGCCCGTGATGGTCTTGCAGGTTCCCGGCTCGTCGCCGGTGACCTTCTCGGAACGACCGACTTCGTTGCCCGTGACCCGGTTGCCGTGGCTGGTGGCGCTCACCCGCACCTTGGAGGGCTGGAGCGGGGTCGGCTCGCTCTGGCAGAAGGTGCGGAAGATCTCGGCGCCCAGGTACTCGGTGCCGGTGACCGGCCGGCAGGTGCTGGCTTCGTTGCCGGTGGTCTTGAGGGAACGGTTGGCTTGGGTGCCGGTGACCACCTGGCCCCGGACCGTCTCGCTCACACCCACCTTCCAGTGGGCATCAGCAGTGGCGTCGATCTTGGCCTGGCCGCGACGGGGGCCGGTGGGACGGGAGCCGCCGCTGCGGGAGCTGCCGGCGGAGCCCACCTTGCACTTCAGTTCGCGCACCTTCTGGGCCAGCTCGCGGCTGCTCATGTCGGGGTTCGCCTGGCGCGCCACCGAAGCGGCGACGGCGCTGGTGGGGGCGCTGGCGGATTTGCCCCGTTTGGAGAGGGCCTCGCGGCGGGCCATGACGATCGCCCGGCTGGGGTTGTGCTGGGCGGTGCGCTTGGCGACGCCGCGGCGCTCACCATTGCGGGATTGGCGGTTGGCCAGGGAGGCCCCGAGGCCGGCGGACGAGCTGGTGCTGGCGGCCGACGCCGCCTTGGCGTCCTTGCAACCGCAGGGACGGTCGCTGCTGGCGGCCGCGACGGGGGTGGCGGCGGAGACCTTCGCCTTGGTGGCGCGCATCACCTCCTGACGGGTGCGGTCGCTGGACGTGTCGGCGCGTTTGCCGCGGCGGGAGAGGGCCTCGCGGCGCTCCAGCACCAGGTTCCGGCTGGGGTTCGCCAACGGCTTGGCGTTGCTGCGATGGCCGGAGACGCTGGAGGAGGACAGGGGGGAAGCACCACCACGACGGGGGGCGGCGGCGGGCCGTTGGGCCGCCGGGGCCGGGGCGGCTGCGGCAGGGGAGGGACTCACCGCTTCGGTGCGGCTGCGCTGGGCGTCGGCGGCCGTGCGCACCCTGCCCGGGGAGGACATGAACTGGGCGGAGGCTTTCTTGCCGCCGTTGGTGAGGGCCTTACGGCGCTCCAGAGCTGCTTCCCGACTGGTGGTCCTGGCCATGTCCGCCCCGTGAATGGATGATCAAAAGTGATGGATCCCGACCGCCGGCCGGGATCCGCTGGAACCGCTGAATCAGCGGCCTTCGAACACAACGAAGCAGGCGCCCTGACTCTGGGTGTAGGCGTCGTAGCCCACGAGGCGCACGTGATGGTCCGGATAGGCCCGGTGGCAGGACTCCAGTTCGTTCACGATCACCCCGAGATCCTTCTCACCGAAGAAGGGCAGCTTCCAGAACGACCAGTAGGTGGCCATGGAGCGGCTGGGGTGGACGTGCTCGACCAGGGGGCTCCAGCCCTGGGCAATGATGTAGGCGATCTGGTCATAGATCTCGTCCTGGGTCATCGGCGGGAGGAAGCCGAAGGTCTCCAGGGTGGCGACTGTTTGGTAGTCACCCACGGTGCTCTTGAAGGGCATGGGGATCCTTGAGGGGAATGGGATGGGAAGCCCAGCCCCGCTGACCTCGGGTGGGTGCACCTTCGGTCAGCGGTGGCAAGGCAGGGGGCCGGGTGTCGGCTCAGCCGACGTCGAGCTTGTCGACGGTGTCGAACTCGAACTTGATTTCCTTCCAGGTCTCGAGGGCGATGGCCAGCTCGGGGCTGTGCTTGGCGGCTTCCATGAGGATGTCGCGGCCTTCCTTCTCGATCTCGCGGCCGGCGTTGCGGGCCTTGACGCAGGCTTCCAGGGCCACCCGGTTGGCGGCGGCGCCGGCGGCCGAGCCCCAGGGGTGACCGTGGGTGCCACCACCGAACTGGAGAACGGAGTCGTCACCGAAGATGGCGACCAGGGCGGGCATGTGCCACACGTGGATGCCGCCGGAGGCCACGGCGAAGACGCCGGGCATCGAACCCCAGTCCTGATCGAAGAAGTTGCCGCGGGTGCGGTCTTCGGGGATGAAGGATTCGCGCAGCTGGTCGATGAAGCCCAGGGTGGTCTGGCGGTCACCCTCGAGCTTGCCCACCACGGTGCCGGTGTGGAGCTGGTCGCCACCGGAGAGACGCAGGCACTTGGCCAGCACCCGGAAGTGGATGCCGTGCTTGGGATGGCGGTCGATCACCGCGTGCATGGCACGGTGAATGTGCAGCAGCATGCCGTTCTTGCGGCACCACTTCGACAGACCGGTGTTGGCCGTGAAGCCACCGGTGATGTAGTCGTGCATGATGATCGGCTGTCCGAGTTCCTTGGCGAACTCAGCCCGCTCGTACATCTCCTCAGGAGTGGCGGCGGTGCAGTTGAGGTAATGCCCCTTCTTCTCGCCGGTTTCTTCCTGGGCGAGCTGGACGGCTTCGGCCACGAACTCGAAACGGTTCTGCCAGCGCTGGAAGGGCTGGGAGTTGATGTTCTCGTCGTCCTTGGTGAAGTCGAGGCCACCGCGGAGGCATTCGTAGACCACCCGGCCGTAGTTCTTGCCGGAGAGGCCGAGCTTCGGCTTGATGGTGCAACCCAGCAGGGGACGGCCGTACTTGTTCATCCGGTCGCGTTCGACGCAGATGCCGTTCGGCGGGCCGGGGCAGGTCTTGATGAAGGCCATCGGGAAGCGGATGTCTTCCAGACGCAGGTGACGCAAGGCCTTGAAGCCGAACACGTTGCCCACCAGGGAGGTGAGCACGTTGGTCACCGAGCCTTCTTCGAACAGGTCGAGGGGGTAGGCGATGAAGGCATAGAACGACTCCTTGTCACCAGGGACGTCTTCGATGCGGTAGCAGCGGCCCTTGTAGAAGTCAAGGTCGGTGAGGAGCTCGGACCACACAGTGGACCAGGTGCCGGTGGAGGACTCGGCGGCCACGGCGGCAGCCACTTCTTCCTTGGGCACACCTTCCTGGCCGGTGCACTTGAAGCAGGCCAGCAGGTCGGTGTCGAGGGGGACGTAATCAGGAGTCCAGTAAGTGTCGCGGTACTCCTTGACCCCGGCGTCGTACTTCTTGCTCATGGGATTGTTCGGATGGGTTCGGATGAAAAATCAGAGGGTCGACTTGACCGCTCAGTCCTTCGATCCCAGGCCGAAGCTGCTGTTCAGCGCCGGCTCCACTTCACGGTGGGGACGGGCGATGATGTGGGCGGCCACCAGGCCGTCACCCACCCGCTCGCAGGCGTCGGCGCCAGCCCGGACGGCGGCGTTGACGGCACCGGTTTCACCCCGCACCAGGACGGTCACGTAGCCGCCTCCGACGAATTCGCGACCAATGAGGCGCACTTCGGCGGCTTTGGTCATGGCGTCAGCCGCTTCGATGGCGGGCACCAGACCGCGTGTCTCGATCATGCCGAGGGCGATGCCCATGGTTTCGTTTGCCATTACCTGCTCCTGGAGGAGGGGGGTGGAATGTTCGTGTGCAACCTTGCTCCTCCGTCAAACCCTCCGTCAAGCGATTGGCAGCCCGGCGGCCATCAAGGTTTCGCGATCGGCTGATAAGGGCAGCTGATCAGTGCAACACAAAAAGCAAGCTTTGCTTGATCGCTGCTTCCACCACGGCCTCTGCGGCCCCGTCAACCGGGTTCAGAGCGGCTCGGCGCTGGACACGAAGCCCACCCCGCCGTAGCGCTTCAGCAGGGGCTTCAGGGCCTTGCCCACGGCCGCCAGCACGGCGTCGTCGACGAACACGATCACGTGGGCATTGGCCCCAAGTCCGCTGAAATCCATTCCTTCGGAGATCTCCCCGGACGGCCCCATGCCCGTGACGTGCCGCATCACCGAATAGCCCTTGGCCCCGGCCGCGGTGATGGCTTTGCAGACCCGGTTCAACTCCCGTTCGCTGAGAAACAGATCGATTCGCTTCATGGTGTCGGGGCGAAGGTTTGGCGAGGGGATGGCTGGCGGCCTGCGCTCAGCCAACGGGGATGAAGTGTCGGGTCAGCGCCATGTAAAGGGGAATCCCAACCACCACATTGAAGGGGAAGGTGAGGCCCAGGGCGGTGGAGATGTAGAGGCTGGGGTTGGCCTGGGGAACGGTCATGCGCATCGCCGCCGGCACGGCGATGTAAGAGGCGCTGGCGCAGAGCACCATGAACAGCAGGGTGTTGCCCTGGCTCAGGCCCAGCAAGGCACTGACAAGGAGTCCCACCATGGCGTGCACGGGGGGGGCCAGCAGGGAGAAGCCGATCAGGAAGGCCCCCGTCTGGCGCAGGTCCCGCAGCCGCTGCGCCGCCACGATGCCCATGTCGAGCAGGAAGAAACAGAGGGCTCCGTAGAACAGTTTTTCGGTGAAGGGATCCATCTTCTCCAGCCCCGCCGGGCTGAAGGCGGCCACCACATAGCCGATCACCAGGCTGCCGATCAACAGGTAAACCGAACCGTTGAGAAAGGCCTCCTGGAGCACTTCTCTCCAGCGCAGACTGCCCCCGCCATTCTCCTGATCGCCGCCGTTCTCATGATCACCGGCCAACTCCCCATCCTCGGCCGGAGCCGAAAGCTTGGCCAGGATCACCCCCACCACGATCGCCGGTGATTCCATCAGGGCCAGGGCCGCCACCATGAAGCCGTCGAAGTTCACCTCAAGAACATTGAGGAAACTCTCGGCGGTGATGAAAGTGACGGCACTGATCGAGCCGTAGGAGGCGGCGATGGCGGCAGCGTTGTAGCCATCCAGGCGCAGCCGCAGCAGCAGGAAGCTGGTCAGGGGCACCAGCAACGACATCAGCACCGCCGCCCCGATTGTCAGCAGGACTTGGGGACCCAGGCCGCTGTGGGCCAGTTCCATGCCCCCCTTGAAGCCGATCGCCAGCAACAGGTAGAGGGAGAACAGCTTGGGCAGCGGGGAGGGGATCTCCAGGTCGGAGCCCACCAGCACCCCAAGGATGCCCAGAAAGAAGAACAGCACCGGCGCGGAGAGCAGGTTCTGTAGGACCAGGCTCGACTGCATTGCCCTCCGGGGCCCAAAGGGTGGAGGCAACCTAGGGGCGATTCCGGCTGGCGCCCGTCACCGGTCGCGCAATGTTGCCCGCCGTGTCGTCCGATCGGTGCCGAATTCCCTATCGTCCGCCCGGGGCAGGAACCCTGGAGTTCTCCGGGGGTGGAATGTTCAACCCGTCCTGCCCCACCCCTTCAGCGCCCACCACCCCGCTCTGCACCACAATGGGGCCCCCCGTGGGCCCGGTTTGTCCCTCTCCCCTTCCCGCCCGGTGCTGGTGATCGCCAGCGGCAACCCCCACAAGGTGGCCGAGATCACCGCCATGCTCGAGGGGGTAGGTCCGGAGGTGGGTCTGGAGGTGCGGCAGCAGCCCAAGGGCCTGGAGATCGAGGAGACGGGCCTCACCTATGCGGAGAACGCGCGCCTGAAGGCCACCACCGTGGCCTCCCTCACGGGCTGCTGGTCGCTGGCGGATGATTCGGGTCTGGAGGTGGATGCCCTCGATGGCCGTCCTGGTCTGCATTCGGCCCGCTATGCCCCCACCGACCACGAGAAGATCCACCGGCTGCTGCACGAGCTCGGGGATTCCCTCTACCGCGGCGGCACCTTCGTGAGCGCCATGGCTCTGGCCGACCCCGCCGGCGCGGTGGTGCTGGAGTCGGAGGGGCTCTGCCGGGGGCTGATCCTGCGGGAGCCCTCGGGCCACGGCGGCGGCTACGACCCACTCTTCCATGTGCGCGAAGCCGGTTGCAGCTATGCGGAGATGGGGGAGCACCTCAAGAGCCGGCTGGGCAGCCGTGGCAAGGCGGCCCGGGCCATGGCCCCGGGGCTGAAACGTCTGCTGGGACTGGGCTGAGCCTTCAGGCGCCGGCGCCGGCGTTGATCTGGGCCACCGCACGCATGGCGGCGGCGGCGGCCTCCTCCACATCGCCCTCCTTGCCCGCCAGAGTGAGGCGGCCGAAGGCACCGACGGCCTTGACATCGACCACGGTGATGTTGGAGCCCTTCTCCGCCTCATTGGCGGCGATCAGCACGTAGCCGGCCGGCTCGGTCTCGAGGATGAACATGCTCATGCCGGCCTGGATCATCGAGCCGCGACGGTTCTGGCGGTTGATCAGCACGGCATGGTCGGGGGTGATCGCCCGGATGATCTCGGTCCAGGTCACCTCACAGCGGCTGCGCAGCTCCACCCGGCTGCCGATGGCCTCCAGCACCACGTCACCGGAGTGGAGCACATTGCTTTGGTCCCGGTGGTAGAGGGCCAGGGAGCCGAAGGCCCGCTCCACCACCATCTGGCCGAGCCGCACCGTGCTGGCCTTGAGGGCGATGTCGGTGACCCGGTGGACCGCCATCCCGGGCGACACCTCCAGCCACAGGCAGGCATCGCCGGGAATCGGCAGGAAGCCATGGGACACCGTGCCCATGTAGGACGCCAACTGGGGCTGGAGCGAATCCAGGAAGACGTAGGTGCGCAGCTCGATCGACTGCACATGGCTGGATTGGCGCGCCAGACGCCGGCCTTCGCTGTCGGTGGTGATCACGCAGCTGGCGCCGGAGGCCTCGCCGCTCACATCGGTGCCGGTGATGCGCAGGTTCGCGGCCCGTCTCCTGGCGTCCGACCGGTCGTCGCGAAGGAAGGAACGGGCAGCCTGCGAATCCATCACGGCGCCAGGCGCCTACTCCCGGAAAGGACGATCGTCTCGATCACCGGAGGTGGAAGCACCGGGATCCCTGGTGGCCACCATTGGCTCTCCAGGATTGGAGGGTACTCCCCGCCGGGGGCGGCACCGGCCTAGCGGCGGCTCAGGGAGAGGCCATCGGCGGCGCACACCCGATCGCGGCCCGCTCCCTTGGCCGAATAGAGGGCCTGATCGGCCAGCTCCATCACCTCGGAGAAATCCGCCGTCAGCAGAGCCGATTTGCTGCTGACGCCAAGGCTGACGGTGACCTCGCCTACAGGGCCGGCCCCCATGGCCTCCAGCTGCCGCATCGAGCCTCGGATCCTCTCCGCCACCATCAGGGCCGTGGCCTGGTCGGCCTCCGGCAGCAGCACCAGGAATTCCTCGCCGCCGAGCCGGAAGGTCTGGTCCTGCTCCCGCACCGATTCCTTCAGGACCCGGGCCACCTGCTTGAGCACCCGGTCGCCGGCGTCGTGGCCGAAGCTGTCGTTGATCAGCTTGAAATGGTCGAGATCGAGCTCGATCAGGGAATAGCTGGCCGGCAGCTTCGCCTCGGCCAGGGCCCGCCGATTGGCCAGCCCCGTCAGCGGATCGCTGAGGGCCGCGACGTTGAGAGCCGCCACCTCGAGGGCCTGGCGCTGGTCCTCCAGCAGATGGTCCACCCAGGGGCGCATCGATTCGGCGAACTCCCGCAGCATCCGTTCCATGTCGGGATCGAACTGGTGCTGCACGCCCTTGCCCTTCAGGGCCAGCACCATGGCGGGATCGCCGAGAAGGCAGATGTGGTGCCAGTCGGCGGGAGGCTCCCGCCGCTCGGGATGGTCTTCGAATGAATTCCAGGTGGTCCAGCCGTCGATGGGCATGTTCACGGACAAGGCGCACTCTCCGGGTTGGCCGGAGGATTCGAGGATGGTGCCCATGGCCCGGACCATGCCCAGGGGGCTGCTCTGGTGGAGGAGGGCCTCACTCAGGCGGCGGCGGGCTTCGGCGATGCGCAGGAGCCGTTTCAGATCCACATCCGCGTCGGCGAGGCAGTACACCCCGCAGTCCATGGCTCCGAGGGCGCTGAACACCTCATCGACGATGGAGGCCGCGACGATGTGACCGTGCTGGGGGGCAATGCGCTCGATCCGGGGCCAGCGGGAGCGGATGCGGGCCAGGCCGGCACTCAGCAGCTCCCGGCTCGGCATGTAGTGCTGGTGGAAGGGCCGGGCGTTCTCGATGATGTAGGCCGCATCGGCTGACTCCAGCACGCTGCTGTCGGGGACGAAGCCCCCGAACAGATCGGAGGAGAACAGGGTGCCGCTGCCGGTGTCAAAGGACACCATGGCCCCCGGAAAATGGAGATAAGGCGTCAGCTGGAATTCCAGTCGCCGATTCCCCTGCAGGGGCAGGCACCAGTTGTGTTGCTCCACCAGATAGGTGGAGAAGGGATGGTCGTAGTGGCGGATCAGGGCGTTGGCACGCCACTCGGTCACCACGTGCACGTCAGGGTGTGTCAGGACGTCGCCCAGCCGCGGCAGGGAGGCACAGATGTCGGGGTCGGAGTGGTGACAGACGAGCCAGCGGATCGCACCGAGATCGGTGATTGATCGCAGCTTGGCCAGGGTGCCTTCGATGGTGAGAGGCGAACCCGGATCAATCAGCACCCCCTCGGATCCGTTGGCAATGAAATAGGTGTGGCACTGGAAGTGGTCCTTCACCAGTCGCACTCCCACCCACCACACACCCGGCGCAATCTCTACCGGCTGCTCCTGAGTTGAGGCCGAATCGAATCGGGCCTGGGTGGCGGAAGAGTCGCAGGGACGATGGAGCGAACGGTCCATGGTGACCACTGGCAGGGACTGCGGATAGGCACTCCGCAGTGCACGCGATGGAGCGACGGATCACTCCTTGATTCATTGTGCTGCAGAGGGGTTCCAGAGCCCAGAGACCCTTGCGAGACCGATGGCAACCGATACCTTCCGGTACAACCTTTGCAGGCGCGACCATGGCCAGCCGGCGCACCGCTTCCGCTCCCTCCGCCGCCACGGAATCCCCGACCGCTGGAGTGTCTGGCGAGACCCATCCCCTGCGCCCTTCCCTCGACCAGGACACCGTGTCCGAATGGATCACCCGGGCGTTGGATGAGGGGGTGCGGCCGGAGCAGGCCCTCGCCTTCATCGGCCTGGGACTGATGCGGCGGATGGGCAGTGTCGGCGCCGACGGCTTCGGTGACTGGAAGGAGTCGGGCGAAGCGGACCACCCGGTCGACCTGACCGGCCTGCGCCAGCGCCTTGAGATCACCGACCTGGCCATCCGCACCGGCGCCCCCCTGACCACCGCCGAGGTGGCCCAGCTGATGGGGGCCCGCCCGGGGGCGCCGGTGGTGGAGCGGGGTGGTCTCCGGGCCCGCCGACTGGGGCGCAACGTCTGGAAACTCAGCCGCAGCGCCGATGGCGACCGCGACGATCGCAGCGCCGGTTTCAGCGAGGGGTTCCGTCGCCGTCTGTGAGCGGCGGCCCCATCGGCGCTGGAATCCGGACACGATCCCGAAAAGATGTAACGCAGTCGGCCGCAGACCCCGTCGGCCCCGCTAACCCATGGAAGCTCGATACCTGGCGATCCCTTCCATGGGTGTGTCCGCTCCACCGATTCAGCCGTCGCCGCCGGACATTCTCAAGGAGAGCGGCCAGCGGGAAGTGTTCTGTGGCCTCACCTCCATCGTCTGGCTGCACCGCCGCATGCCCGACGCCTTCTTCCTGGTGGTCGGATCGCGCACCTGCGCCCACCTGATCCAGTCGGCGGCCGGCGTGATGATTTTCGCCGAGCCCCGCTTCGGCACGGCGATCCTGGGCGAACGGGACCTGGCGGGCCTGGCCGATGCCAACGAGGAACTCGACCGGCTGGTGAAGGATCTGCTGGAGCGCCGGCCCGAGATCCGCACCCTGTTCCTGGTGGGTTCCTGCCCCAGCGAGGTGATCAAGCTCGACCTGGCCAAGGCGGCCGAACGCCTCAACACCCAGCTCCTCGGGCGGGTGCGGGTTCTGAACTATTCGGGCAGCGGCATCGAGACCACCTTCACCCAGGGGGAGGACAACGCCCTGCTGGCCATGCTCCCCCTGCTGCCCTCCTCCGATGAGGAGCAGCTGCTGATCGTGGGCACCCTGGCCGATGCGGTGGAGGATCGCTTCCGGCTGATCTTCGAGCGGCTGGGGATCACCACGGTGCGCAGCCTGCCGCCGCGGCGCTCCACCGACCTGCCGCCCGTCGGCAAGGGAACGCGGGTGCTGCTCGCCCAGCCGTTCCTGAGTGCCACCGCCCGGGCGCTGCAGCACCGGGGCGCCACCCTGCTGAGCGCCCCCTATCCCTTCGGCGTGGAGGGCAGCCGCGACTGGATGGCCGCCGCCGCCAACGCCTTCGGCGTGCCCAGCGACCACTTCAACGCGGTGCTCGCCCCCCTGGTGGAGCGGGGACGCCGCGCCCTGGAGCCCCACCGCCAGGTGCTGTCCGGCAAGCGGCTGTTCCTGCTGCCGGACTCCCAGATGGAGATCCCCCTGGCCCGCTTTCTGTCCCGGGAGTGCGGCATGGAGCTGGTGGAGGTGGGCACCCCCTACCTGGATCGCCAGCTGATGGCCGCCGACCTGGCCCTGCTCCCCCCCGACACCCAGCTCAGCGAGGGCCAGGACGTCGACCTGCAGCTGGAGCGGGTGCGGGCCGCCCGCCCCGACCTGGTGCTCTGCGGCCTGGGGCTGGCCAATCCCCTCGAGGCCGAGGGCATCGCCACCAAGTGGTCGATCGAATTGGTGTTCAGCCCCATCCACGGCTGCGACCAGGCCGGCGAACTGGCCGAACTCTTTGCCCGCCCCCTGCGGCGCCGGGCCCTGCTGCAGCTCTCCTGAGACCCCCATGGAACTGACCCTCTGGACCTACGAAGGCCCCCCCCACGTGGGCGCCATGCGCATCGCCACCTCCATGGAGGGGGTGCACTACGTGCTCCATGCCCCCCAGGGCGACACCTATGCCGACCTGCTGTTCACGATGATCGAGCGGCGGGGGCTGCGGCCCCCCGTCACCTACACCACCTTCCAGGCCAGGGATCTGGGCGGTGATACGGCCGAACTGGTGCAGCGCTCGATCCGCCAGGCCGTCGAGCGCTTCCAGCCCGAAGCGTTGCTGGTGGGCGAGAGCTGCACCGCCGAGCTGATCCAGGACCAGCCCGGCGCCCTGGCCGCCGGCATGAACCTGGGGGTGCCGATGGTGAACCTGGAGCTGCCCGCCTACTCCAAGAAGGAGAACTGGGGCGCCGCCGAGACCTTCTATCAGCTGGTTCGCACCCTGCTCAAGAGCCAGTTGCCGGCGCCGGGCACCCCCAAGCCTTCCCCGTCCCGCTGGCGCGAGGAGGGTCGCCGGCCCCGGGTCAACCTGCTGGGCCCCAGCCTGTTGGGCTTCCGCTGCCGCGACGACGTGCTGGAGATCACCCGGCTGCTGGCCGAGCACGGCATCGATGTGGCGGTGGTGGCGCCCCTGGGGGCCCGGCCTGCCGACCTGGAGCGCATCCCCACGGCCGATGCCAACGTCTGCCTCTACCCGGAGGTGGCCGGCCCGGTGTGCAGCTGGCTGGAGCGCAGCTTCGGCCAGCCGGTGGTGCGCACGGTGCCGATCGGCATCGGCGCCACCGCCGCCTTCCTGCGCGAGCTGCACGGGGTGCTTGATCTGGCGCTGCCGGCCGAGCTGCAGGAGGTGGAGGGTCAGCCGAGCGAGGCTGAGCGCCGCTCCCGGCTGCCCTGGTACTCCAAGTCGGTGGATTCCACCTACCTCACCGGCAAGCGGGTGTTCATCTTCGCCGATGCCACGCACGCCATCGCCGCCGCCCGGATCGCCTCCAAGGAACTGGGCTTCCAGGTGGTGGGCCTGGGCAGCTACAGCCGCGAACAGGCGCGGGAGGTGCGGGCCGCCGCCGCCGAGCTGGGCCTGGAGGCCCTGATCACCGACGACTACCTGGTGGTGGAGAAGGCCATGGGCGAGGCGGCCGCCGAACTGGTGCTCGGCACCCAGATGGAGCGCCACAGCGCCAAGCGTCTGGGCCTGCCCTGTGCCGTGATCAGCGCCCCCCTGCACGTCCAGGACGTGCCGGCCCGGTACTCCCCCCAGATGGGCTGGGAGGGGGCCAATGTGATCTTCGATTCCTGGGTGCACCCGTTGATGATGGGCCTGGAGGAGCACCTGATCGGCATGTTCCGCCACGACTTCGAGTTCGTGGATGGCCACCGCAGCCACCTGGGTGACGGCGCCCCGACGGCGGCCTCGGGCGCCGAGCTCGAGGCCGCCACGGCCACGGCCACGGCCACGGTCTCGACTCCAGCCCCGGCCGCGGCACCGGCCCCCGGCACCACCACGGCCGCCGACGCCGTGCGCGAAGCGCTCGAAAGCCTCTGGACGGCCGACGGGGAGGCGGAACTCGCCAAGATTCCCTTCTTCGTGCGGGGCAAGGTGCGCAAGAACACCGAAGCCTTCGCCCGCGAGCGGGGCCTGGCGCGCATTGATGCCGAAGCCCTTTACGACGCCAAGGCCCACTTCAGCCGCTGAGGGCCCTCTTGTGCCGTTGAGGACCAAGCTGGTGATGTTTCGGTTTGCGTGATCCCCCGACAGCCGGGATCCGATCTGAGCAGGCTGTTTCCTGACGCGTGATCCGCCGGTTCTCCGGCTTTCCCTTGTTTTTCCTATGACCACCACACTCACGTCTCCCCCGAGCACCAACCCCCGCGAAGATGGCGAGGGCAGCCTGCAGGTGCATCAGGACGCGTCGATGAACATCGAGGAGGGGGCGCTGGTCATCGCCGTCTACGGCAAGGGCGGCATCGGCAAGTCCACCACCTCCTCGAATCTGTCCGCCGCCTTTTCCAAGCTGGGCAAGCGGGTGTTGCAGATCGGTTGTGACCCCAAACACGATTCCACCTTCACCCTCACCAAGAAGATGGTGCCGACGGTGATCGACATCCTCGAGACCGTCGACTTCCACACCGAGGAGCTGCGGCCCGAGGACTTCGTCTTCGAGGGCTACAACGGCGTCATGTGCGTCGAGTCCGGTGGTCCCCCGGCCGGCACCGGCTGCGGCGGCTACGTGACCGGCCAGACGGTCAAGCTGCTCAAGGAGCATCACCTGCTGGAAGACACCGATGTGGTGATCTTTGATGTGCTCGGTGACGTGGTCTGCGGTGGCTTCGCAGCTCCGCTGCAGCATGCGCACTACTGCCTGATCGTGACCGCCAACGATTTCGATTCGATTTTTGCCATGAATCGGATCATGCAGGCGATCAATGCCAAGGCCAAGAACTACAAGGTGCGCCTGGGAGGCGTGATCGCCAACCGCTCGGAGCAGACCGACGAGATCGACAAGTTCAACGAGCGCACGGGCCTGCGCACCATGGCCCATTTCAAGACCGTTGATGCGATTCGCAAATCACGGCTCAAGAAGTGCACCATCTTCGAGATGGAGAGCACTCCGGAAGTGGAGGCCGTGCAGCAGGAATACCTGAGCCTGGCCCGCAAAATGCTCACCGATGTGGAGCCTCTGGAGGCCGAATCGCTCAAGGACCGGGAGATCTTCGACCTGCTCGGGTTTGATTGAGCCTGTGGCCCGGTGCTGATCCAACCAGGTTTGGCCTGCTGGTGTAGGGCTAGGGTCAGGCCCGATGCCAGTCAAGAATGATCCTGGAGCTGCTGCTGTTCACGGCAGTGCTGAGTGTGGATTCGTTCTCGGCGGCCATTGCCCTGGGGTTCCGGCACTTCTCCTGGCGGCGGGCCCTGTTCTTTGCCCTCAGTTCGGGACTGTCGGAGGGGCTGGCCACGGCGATCGGTTTTCTGCTCGGCCGCATCGCCCGCAAGCTGATCATGGATGTCGACCACTGGGTGGCCTTTGCCTTGCTGGTGGCGGTGGGGGCGCACATGTGCTGGACGGCCTACCGGGAACAGCACGATGAAGGAGGACAGGCGCAGGAGGTGAAAGTGCACGGACCCCTGCGCATTCTGTTCGTCTCCGCCATCACGAGCATTGATTCCCTGGGTGTTGGTGTCTCTCTGGGAATTGTCAACAAGCCTATTGGGATTTATTCCACGGCCATTGGTGTGGGGGCCTTCGTTTCCACCTACCTGGGCCTGTTTCTGGCCCGCAGGCTCTCCGGGGCGCTGGGCAGCAAGGTGGAGATGCTCGCCGGTCTGGTGCTGATTGCGTTAGGGATCAAGATGCTGTCGATCTAGGCGGTGTGGGCCACAGGCAGCCCTCCACCCTTGCGTCCTTCAGATTTCCGCGGCGGCCCGCTCCACCAGTCGACGCGCCACCGCCTGCACGCCCGTGTGCTGGTAGGTGTCGGTGAAGGCGTCTAGGAAGGTGGCCATCTGCTGAAAGCCTCCCTGCCAGGGGCCCAGGGTGGTCTCCAGGGCCTGTACCGCCTTCTGGCCCGTCAGACCCAGCTGGCTGCTGAACCCGCCGGCCCAGCCCAGCCATTGGTCCACGCCCCGACGCAGGAAGCTGAGGTGGGCCCCATCGCCCCGTCCCGGCAGCAACTTGGCCATCCCGGCATAGGCGGGCAGCTGGTGCAGGTCCCGCTTGTCGACGCCCCCCAGCAGGCCATCCAGCCGCTGCAGGGCCTGGTCGCCCAGGGGCAGCAGGGCATCGAAGCAGATCAGGGCGGCCATCCTCACCCGGGCTTCGCCGGCGTACTCGCCCAGGGCGGCGGCGAAGTCGCCGAAGCTGTCACCGGGCAGGCCGTTCACCTGGGTGAAGGCCAGCATCTCGGCAGCCACCTTCAGACTCAGATCCGCCGCCTGCAGGGTCTCACTGGTGGGGGTGAGATCGGCGACACGCTTCACCAGTGGCAGGGCGCCACCGATGTTGGCCAGCAGTCGCAGCCCACCGGCCGCCTTCTGGGAGCGGTTGACGGCGTCGTACAGGCTCAGGGCACGGCCATAGCCTTCGTGGCGGGCCCGGCTCAAGGCGTCGGCCCGGGCTCGAACCTGGCGGATCAGCTCCGGATCGCTGCTGCCCAGCACATCGCTGATCAGATCGTCGGCGCTGGTGATGTTGTTCCAGCCGCCGGGCACCAGGATGCTGAGGCCTTTGATGGCGAGCACCGTCAGGTTGCGGCGGGGCAGGCGATCAAGGCGCTCGAGTACGGAGCTCATGAGGCGGGCTCCATGGCCGCCCGTCGCTCAAGGCTCTGGCCTCCGGCGGTGGCCTGACCGCCGGGCAGGGCCGCCCGGGGGGCGCTGGCCGACTTCAGAGCCGCCAGGCCCCTCAGGTTGAATCGGCCGATCAGGTCCTGACGCCGCTCGGCCTCCATCCCCTCACCCTGGCCGATCACCTTGATCTGGAAGCGGTCGGCCACCAGAAGGGCGGTGGCCTGGGGACCCTGCTCCACCAGCGGCCAGCCCTGCAGCCGGCTCTGGCTGGTCTCAAACTTTTTGCGTGCCTCCGGTGCGGTGGTGACATCGGAGACGGCGAGCAGGGCCTTCACCTGGCCGCCATGCTTGAGCCGGGCCTCGCTGAAGCCTCTCTTCTCCTGGGTGAACACCAGCTGGTCGCCGTCGTCCGGCTCGGGAAACAGACGGTTGAAGGCCGTGCCGTTCACCACCTGGCTCAGCGGCACGTCCCCCACCGTTCCGCCGGGCAGCCAGGTGCGGAACGGCAGGAGCAGGAACGCACCGATCGACAGGCTGACGACCAGCAGCAGTCCCACTCCCCAGCGCAGCGTGCGGGCCATCGACTCCGAGGTGGTACTGCATGACATCTAGCGGCTCCAGCTCGGCCTGCGTCTGAATCGGCAGATTCCGACGCAATGTCCATGGCCCGGCGATCGCCTCAGGCGAGCCCCACCAGTTGCAGGGACAGGTCCCACATCCGCTGGGCGGTGACGGGGTTGCTCGCCTTTTCCGAGAGCTCCTGGCTGAACTGCTTGCCCCCCTTCGTCTGGCGGTTCCCCCAGCTCCAGTGCACGCCGGAGCTGGCGAAGTCCGGATCCGCCACCACCTGCGCCACCCGCTCCCCCGCCAGCGCCTGGCTCACATAGCCGCCGGTGATGTTCTTCTGGAACCAGGGAAAGATGGTCTGGAAGGCCCGCGGGGTGTGGCGGAACAGGGGGGTGTCGGCCACGCAGCCGGGGTAGAGGGAGGTGAACACGATTCCGGTGCTGCCATGCAGCCGGCGGTGCAGCTCCTGGGTCGTGATCATGTTGCAGAGCTTGCTGTCCTTGTAGGCCTTGCCGGGCTTGAAGCTCTTGCCGTTGGCCATGGCGATGGGGGCCTTGAATCCGGCGGCGAAGCCGGAGAGATCGCCCAGGTCGGCGGGAGCGGGAATGGGGATCTTGCCCCCGAGCTCCTTGGAGTTGGCGGTGACGGTGCCCAGGATCACGAGCCGACGCGAGGGGTGGCTAGAGCGCTTGAGGTCGTCGAGCAGCAGGTGGATCAGCAGGAAATGGCCGAAGTGATTGGTGGCCATGGAGATCTCGTAGCCCTGGGGAGAGCGTTCCGGATGCTTCAGCCGCGGCAGGTAGACCGCCGCATTGCAGACCAGGGCATCGAGGGGGCGCCCTGTGGCATGGAAGGCGTCGACAAGGGCGCGCACGCCGTCGAGATCGGCCAGATCCACCTTGAGGTGGGTCACCGCGTCATCGGCAATGGCCAGGGCGGCCTGGGCCCGGCGGGCCTTGTCGGTGTCCCTGCAGGCCATCACCACGTGCCAGCCGCGATCCACCAGGGCTTTGGCAGCAAACAGACCGACACCGGAGGAGGCGCCAGTGATCAGGGCCGTTCCGGGAACGCCGCTGCGGGCGGGAGAGAGGGCGGGGTCACCGGAGGGGGTCACCATGGCAGGGATGGTGCGGGAGCGAAGGGGGCCCCAACCTACGGACGGGCGGCCTGGTTTCCGGAACCGGAGGCGGGGGAGTCAACAGTTGGAAACGGACGTTTCGACTGCCAGATCACCCGCAGCCGGTTCGGGGCGATCCACTGGCTCTGTTCCCGGATCAGGCGTTGCTCGCCCTCCACCATGAACAGGGCGTCAAAACGTTCCCTGGCCTTGACCAGCTTGGCGTTCTCAATCTCCAGAACGGCCGAGATCTCCCCCTGGCTCTCCATGCGCTGCTGGTAGGCGCCGGCGAGTTGGAACAGGCTCACGCCGGTGAGGCCGATGAGCCCCAGCTTCACCGCCAGCCCGATGAGACTGCAGACCAGCTCCTGCCGCTCGGCGGACAGGGAGAGCAGCTGGCTTTCCAATCCATAGCCCCCGGCTTCGGTGGGGGACTGGGACGACGGAACAGATGGCGCCGCGCTGGCGCCTGGACGCCAGGGGAGCGGGGTGATCGGGCCATCCGGGGCCGCCCGCAGAGCCGAGGAACGACGCGGGCGACCGGTGGAGCGGCTTGCAGCGGAAGACTGGCGCCGGGAGGGCTGGGGCTGGGTCTGGCGCACCTGAGGAAAGGCTGCGAGCCCTTCGCTTTTAGCAGCCTGAACGCCCCTTGCCAAGGGCGCAGCCCCTGCAGCTTCAGGCTTTGTAGAGGCTGAAGCAGAGACGCACGGCCAGCACGCCGGCATGGGCCGCCACGACGAGGGCAATCAGCACTTCGGCCTGGTTGATCGGGGTGACCATATCCGTGACGGTGGATCGAGTTTGACCGACCCATTCTTCGGCCATCGCGAGCTACGGTCCAGCCTGAGGCCCTGCCCTGTCACAGCTCTTGATGGCGCCCCCACCCTGCCCCGAGCCCCTGAAGGTGTCCGCCGACCAGGTGCGTGGGCTCGATCTCTCCCCCCTGACGGCCCTGGCGTCGCTGGCACCAGCCGCGCTGCTCACCGCCGCCAGTGGACTGCAGATCGACTTCGTCTGGCCCCGGGACGCCGAAGACCCCCGCGAACTTTCGGAGATCCCCGAACTGCGGCTGTGGAGTCTGCGGGCCGATGCGCTGCATCCCTGGCTGCCCCTGGTGCTGGAGCGCAGCGGCGGTCAGCTCACCCGCCATGTGGCGATGCTGCTGCCCCATGGCTTCAGCCCCACCGAGGGGATCCGCTTCGCCCCCGAGAGCCTGGAGCTCTGGATCACCCAGCGCCTGTTCCTCCTCGACCACTGGGCGGCCGCCGGAGGCATCGAGTGCCGCGCCAACCTGGGTCAGATGGCCGCCGTCCTGGGCTACGAGCTCGATCCCGGTTTCTGGAGCGTGATCCCCTGAGCCTCGAACCACAGGCCGATGGCGCGGCGGCCGCTGTCCACGGCCAGCAACAGGGTGATCGCCCGCAGCATCCACACCAGCCGCTCTTCGCGAACCCGCTCGAGTCGGCTGGCGGACCACTGGGCGGCCACCGCCGCGGTGCCCCCCAGCACCAGAGCCACCAGGGGATTGGCCCGGCCGTCGGCCAGAAAGGCCAGCGAGGCGCTGCAGGAGGAGGCCAGCACCGCGACGGTGCTGTACCGGATCGCCCCGTGGACGGGCATGCCCAGCCCCGCCACCATCACCGGCACCATCACCAGGCCGCCGCCCACCCCCAGCAGGCCGGCCGCCACCCCCGCCAGGGCCCCCACCAGGGCGAGGGCCAGGGGATGGGGTTCCCGCTCCCGCTCCGGGGCCAGCTGGCTGCGGGGTTTGACCAGTCCCGTGAGCAGGGCATAGAGCAGCGCCTGCAGGCTCAGCAGCTGCCAGCCGGCCAGGCCCTGGCCCAGGTGGCTGAACAGCCCTGCGCTGAGGGCGGCCCCGCCGGCGATCGCCATCCCACCCGGCCAGGTGAGCCTGCCGCTGCGCACATGGGCGACCGTGCCCCCGAGGGTGGTCGGCACGATCGCCAGGGTGCTGGTGGCCAGGGCCTGGTGGGGCGTCAGGCCCAGCAGCAGCAGCAGGGGGGAGAAGATCAGGCCACCGCCGATGCCCAGCAACCCGGAGAGCAGGCCCGCCACCAGTCCCAGGGGCAGCAGGGGCAGCAGACTCCAGATCAGGGACGTGGCCATGGGCTGGGCGGTCAGAGGCCATGAGAACGCAGGCCGCCCCATCCGTCCAGCCGACGCCGCCGGTTCGCTGGATCGCGCCCTGCCAGCTCGATGGGGCCTGGCAGATGGCCATCGATGCCTGGTTGCTGGAGGGCCCAGCGGCCGCGAACCCCGCGTCCGTGGTGGTTCCGGCGCCGGCCTTCCGTCTCTACCGCTGGTCGCGGCCCACCCTCTCCCTGGGCTGGCACCAGCGGCGCCTCGAGCCCCACTGGAGCGAGCTGGTGCGTCAGGGGCGCCTGGCGCTGGTGCGCCGACCCAGTGGCGGCCGGGCCGTGCTCCACGGCGGCGATCTCACCTATGCCCTGGTGTGGCCCCGGCCGCAGGGATCCCGTGCCGAGGTGTATGGCCGGGCCCTCGCCTGGCTGGTTGAAGCGTTCGCAGCCATGGGCGCGCCGCTGCGAAGTGGCAGCCAGGCGGCCAGCCTGCAGCGCAGCAGCTGCTTCGCCACCAGCACCGCCGCTGACCTGGTGCACCCCAGCGGTGGCAAGCGGGTGGGCAGTGCCCAGCTGTGGCGCGGCGGCCATCTGCTGCAGCACGGCTCGATTCAGCTGGACCCCTGCCCCGCTCTGTGGCAGGACGTGTTCGGCGGCGAACCTCCAGAGCTCGATCCCCTGCCCCTGGCCGGAGAGCAGCTGGAGCAGCACCTGTACCGATCGGCCGCCCGCTGGTTGCCATTGCTGGCTGGGGGCGTCGCCGAGGGGGGCCGTGGCGGCGGCGACCAGGGGAGGCCTTTCCCGGAGGCCGCACCCCTGAGCCCCGCGGAGCTGGCCGTGATGGCCCGGGGTCTGGACCGTTATCGGGCGACCTTGTCGGTGAGCAGGGACACCTCCCCCGAGCTGACCATGCCGCGGGCCACCTGACCCAGGGCCATGCCGAGGGGGTAGCCGTTCTCACGACGGGCGGCGGAGAGGAGATTGGCGGGCAGCCGCAGGCCCAGCTTCTTCAGCACCGCGTCGCCCAGTTCGGGGCGCTCCACGGTGCCGCAGGGGAGACCGGCCGGACTCAGGACCAGAAGCCGCTGATGGTCGCCGTCTTCGAGCTGGAGGGCGGCCTGCCAGAGCGGGGCCGATTCGGGGATCGAGGGCAAGCTGGAGAGGGGCTGGAGATGGTCGCCCACCCGCTCCCTGTCCCAGGTCTGCACCGGCAGGGCCTGGAGGGGGCCGTCGTCGATGACCCCCTGCCAGCGGCCGCGGTCGCAGACCAGCAGCCACTCCGCTGGGCCGTTGGCGTCCTTGGCGGCAGGGGCGGCGCCCTCACCGGCCTCCGCGATCGGTGGGGCGGTACCGAGCCGAATCCGGCTCAGCTCCCGCAGGCTGGTGTCGGCCTCCAGCACCCGGAAACGGCGCTGGGCCACATCCCTGACCTTGAGATCCTTGAGGGCCTGCTGGACGACCAGCATCTGTTTCTGGTTGCGGGCCGCCCCCAGGCCGAACCAGCCCAGCAGGATCAGCCAGGCCCCGCCGATGCCGCCACCCCGCAGCAGCAGCACCGTGCCCATTCCCACGGCGAACAGGGACAGGAACCGTCCGCAGGCATTGGCCACCTCCACACCCCGCCGCTGGCTGCCGGAAAACTCCCAGACCAGGGCCTTGACGATCAGACCGCCATCCAGCGGAAGACCGGGCAGCAGGTTGAACAGCCCCAGGATCAGGTTGAGGGCGCCGAGCCGTTCCACCACCTGCCCCAGCACAGGGGTGAGGTGGCTGGCGGCATGGGTGGAGGCCAACAGGCCGATGCCCAGCACAAGGCTCACCGCCGGCCCTGCCGCCGCCACCATCAGGGCACCGCGGGCCGTGGAGCATTCCCGCTCCACACTGGCCACGCCCCCCAGCAGGAACAGGGTGATGGATTTCACCTTCACCCCCTGCCGCAGGGCCACCAGGGAATGGCCGAGTTCGTGCAGCAGCACGGAAACGAACAGCGCCAGGGAGGTGACCAGGGCCACGGCCCAGAGCGCCGCCGGCGTGAGCTGGCCGCGCAGGCTGAGGGCGTACTGCTGCTGGAACCCCAGGGTGGCCAGCAGCAGGATCACGAACCAGCTGGGGTGGATGCGCAGGGGAATGCCGCGGATCGTCAGCAATTGCCAGCCTTCACCCACGGGCACCGTCCGGGCAATGATCCGGCCGTGGCCGGAGTGATCGCGTCCATCCTAGAAAGGCGCCCCGGCCGACCTGGTTCTGGTTTCCTCTCCGCTGCTGAAGGTCTGTGGGCTCAGGGAGCCGGCCCAGGCCACCGCCATCGCCGCCCTGGGGGTGGATGCCATCGGGGTCATCGCTGTTCCCAGCTCGCCCCGCTTCGTTCCGGCGGCGCAACGGCCCGATCTGTTCGCCGCCATGGCCGCCGGCCAACCAGGCTGCTTCGGTGTGCTGGTGGTGGCCGATCCCACCGACGACCAGCTGGAGGAGCTCGGTGCTGGCCGGGGCCACGCGGTGGTGCAGCTGCATGGGAATGAAAGCGTGGCGCGCTGCCGCGAGCTGACCCAGCGCCTGGGTGTGCGGCTCTGGAAGGCCCTGCGGGTGCGCACTCCCGAGGATCTGGAGGCGGCGAATGAGTATGCCGGGGTGGTTGAGGCCCTGCTGCTGGATGCCTGGCAACCCGGCCAGCTGGGGGGCACCGGGCACCGGATCCCCACCGCCTGGCTGGAGGGTTTCCGCCCGGCCTCACCCTGGTGGCTGGCCGGTGGCGTCGGTCCGGAAACGGTGGCCGAGCTGCTGGACCACCTGCAACCCGATGGTCTGGATGCCTCCAGTGCCCTTGAAGATCGCCCCGGCGTCAAGAACCTGGCCCGGGTCGCGGCCCTGCTGGCGGCGGTGCGTGGATCCCCCGCCGGTTGATTGGCGTTTGGCGCTGCCGGGTGCAGGATCGGAGCAGTCCGACGCCTGAGCCCCCTTTGTTCTTCCTTCGTCGCGCCCCCGGCGTTCGTGCCGCCCTGCCCCTCGGCCTGCTTCTGCTGATGGGGCCAGGGGCCGGCCTCAGGGCCCAGGATCTGGTGGGCTGCCAGCTGGTTCAGGGGACATTGCAATGTGTGCCGGGGATCACGGCCGACCCCCAGCAGCAGATCCAGCTGCTGCGCCAGGAGATCGCCGGCGACCAGCAGATCGAAGGGGCGGTGGAGCAGCGGATCGCCGGACTCAACCAGCTGCTGCTGCAGGGTGAGGCCCGCCAGGGGGCCCTGCTGCAGGCCACGGCCACGGCGGATCTTCTGGCGACCCTGCCCCCCAGTGCGTTCCACTGGTACCGCCTGGCCCCCGGCCGTCGCCACTGGCAGCTCATCGCGGGGGCCAGCGGCCCCACCTATGCCCTGACATCGGCGGACGTGGCCTACCAGGTGATGGTGGTGGTGGCCGTTCCGACCGCGACCGGCAGCCAGCGCAGCGTGTCCCAGGTGGTGGGGCCGGTGCTGGCCCGACCCGGATCCTGAGCGCCGGCCAGCGGCTCAGTTGCCGAGCATCGACTCCTGTTGACGCACGAGTTCGAAGAACTCCTGCTTGAGGCTGGGGTCGTGGCGGAAATCACCGCGCACGACGGAGTTCACCATGCTGGTCTGGGGTTCCTTCACCCCGCGCCATTTCATGCAGTAGTGCTGGGCTTTCACCAGGATCGCCAGGCCGAGGGGCTCACAGAGCCGCTCGATCTCGTCGGCGAGGATGATCACGGCCTCCTCCTGGATGTGGGGCCGGGAGAACACCCAGTCGGCCACCCGGGAGAACTTCGACAGACCGATCACCCGTTCGCCGGGTTTGATCCCGATCCAGCAGTTGCCGAGGATCGGCACCAGATGGTGGGAACAGGCGGAACGGATGGAGATGGGCCCCACCGTGTAAATCTCGTCGAGCTGCTTCACGTTGGGGAAGCTGGCGATCTTGGGCTGCTCGTGGTAACGGCCCTTGAACACCTCGTGGAGGTACATCTTGGCCACCCGCTCGGCCGTCTCCTCGGTGTTGTGGTCGTTCTCGATATCAATCACAAGACTGCGGAGCAGTTCCCGTACCTTGCCGGCGACTTCAATCTCCAGCTGGTCGAGTTCACCCTCGCGCAGATGCTCGGAGATGTTGTCGTTGGCCAGAAATGGCACCCCTTCCTTCTGCAGTCGCTCGCGGATCCGCAGGCTGACAGGAATGGGAGTCGTGACGGGAGCGGCCTGACGGGCGCTGAGGCCGCTGGGGAGGGTGGATGTCATAAGGGGGGTTAGAAGGCTCCGGCGGCTGGCATCAGGGTGAGGTCCTCAACCGTCTGGCTGTGGGGTTGCCGCGCAAGGTAAAGCAGGGATTCAGCCACCTGCTCTGCTGAAAGCATGGCACGTCGGTCGAAGGAACTGTGGACGGTTTCACTGTCCCAGAGAGGCGTATTCACCGCCCCCAGGGTGAGGGTGCTCACCGCGATGCCGGCGCCCCGTTCCTCCGCCTCAAGGCAGCGGCTGAAGGAGGCCAGGGCGGCTTTGCTGACGCAGTAGGCCCCCCAGTCCGGAAAGGCATTCCTGGCGGCATGGCTGCTGACGTTGATGATCCGACCGCCACCGGCCTGGCGCAGGCCGGGCAGCACCGCCAGGCAGACCTGGAAGACGCTGGTGAGGTTGAGCTGCAGGAGCCACTGCCAACGCTCCAGGGGCATGGCCGCCAAGGGGCCGGTCCAGGCGGCACCGGCGTTGTTGATCACGACCGAAGGCTGCAGTCCTCGCCCGAGCAGTTCGGCCATCGCCCCAGGGATGGCCTCGGCCTGGGCCAGGTCGAGGGCCAGGGTTTCGACGCGCCGCCCCAACCCCCGCAGCTCCCCGGCGAGGTCGTCAAGGTCGGTACAGGTGCGGGCCACCAGCAGAAGGTCGTAGCCCTCGCCGGCAAAGCGGCGGGCGGCGGCAGCTCCGATGCCGCGGGAGGCACCGGTGATCAGGGCAGCGGGCAACGGGCAGGGAGGCAGTGGTTCAACCCTACGGCGCAAAAGCGGGATCCGTCGCCGCCCCCTCCAGAACCTGGCCCATGCGTCGGAATTTGGCGTAACGGGCCTCGAGCAGGTCGGCTTCGCTGCAGGTCTGCAACTCGGCGAGCTGCCCCAGCAGGGCCGCGCGCAGCGTCTCGGCGGCCTGCATCGGCGCCCAGTGGTTGCCCCCGGAGGGTTCCTTCAGCAGGGCATCCACCAACCCCAGCTGCAGCAGGTCGGCAGCGGTGATGCGCAGGGCCTCGGCGGCGGCGGGCGCCTTGGCCGCATCGCGCCAGAGGATCGACGCGCAGGCTTCGGGGCTGGCCACGGTGTAGACGCTGTGCTCGAACATCAGCAACCGATCGGCCACGCCGATGCCGAGGGCGCCGCCGGAGCCGCCCTCACCGATCACCACGGCGATGATGGGCACCCGCAGGCGGAACATTTCGCGCAGGTTGACGGCGATCGCCTCGCCCTGACCCTCCTCCTCGGCCTTGACCCCGGCGTAGGCCCCGGGGGTGTCGATGAAGCTGAGGATCGGCAGACGGAAGCGGTCGGCGTGGTCCATCAGCCGCATCGCCTTGCGGTAGCCACCGGGTGAGGCCATGCCGAAGTTGCGGGCCACGTTCTCCTTCATGTCCCGGCCCTTCTGGTGGCCGAGCAGCACCACCGCCTGGTCGCCGATCCGGCCGACTCCGCCCACCAGGGCGCGGTCGTCGTTGCCGCGGCGGTCGCCATGCAGCTCGATCCACTCGTCGGTGATGACCTGGATGTAGTCGAGGGTGCTGGGCCGCTGGGGGTGGCGGGCCACCTGGATCTTCTGGGCCGGGCTGAGGGAGCTGAAGATCTCCTCGCGGCGCCGGGTGGCGAGGGTTTCCAGCTGCAGCAGCTGCTGGCTCACATCGACCTCGGAATCGCGGGCCAGCTGGCGGATCTGCTCGATCTGCTCCTCCAGCTCCACCAGTGGTTTCTCGAAGTCCAGCAGGACGCGGCGGGCCATGGTTGGAGGAGCAGGGGACAGATCAGGTGGAGAGGAAATCAGGTGGAGGAGAGGCTGGGGATCGGTGCTGGCGTTTCCAGGCCCAGGGCCTGGAATCCGTGGCGAAGTGAGGCGGCGCCGATGAGGTCCATCTTCTCCAGGGTGATGTTGTTGCGGCCCCAGCTGAAGTTGGTGTGCAGGCCTTCGAACTCCAGCAGGATCGCTTCGGCGAAGCAGGCGAACATCTCACGCTGGGGATTGGCCATGTCCGCCGCCTCCATCATCTGCCAGCCGATGTCGGAGCCGAACGCCACGATGCCTCCCTTCAGCACGTGGATGCCATCGCCGGCGGCCTTGGTGTCCAGATTCTTGGGGTAACCGCCATCGATCATCAGGCAGGGACGGCGCAGGCGGCTGGGATCGAGGCTGCTGGCCTGGGCCAGGCTGGCGACCCACACCACCACATCCGCCTCGTCCAGGGCCTCCTCCAACGCCAGGATGCGGCCACCGCCCAGCTCCTGCTGGAGATCGGCCAGGGGCTGGGGACGGCGGGCCACCAGCAGCAGTTCCTGGACGCCGGTGCGCTGGGACAGCCAACGGCAGACGGCACTGCCGATGTCACCGGTGGCGCCCACCACGGCCACCTTCGCCCGCCGCAGGTCGATGCCCAGCCGTGGGGCGTTTTCCTCCACCTGGCGGCAGATCACCCAGGCGGTGTGGGTGTTGCCGGTGGTGAACCGCTGCCAGTCCAGGGTGGTGGCACGCACCTGCTGTTCTCTGAGCAGCTTGAAATCCTCGAAGATGATCGAGGTGAAGCCCCCCAGGGCGGTGATGTCGATGCCGTTCTTCTGGGCCAGTTCCATCGCATTCAGCACCTTGCGCTTGGCCGTCTTGAAGCGGCTCAGCATTTCCGGGACGAACACCGAATCGATGTAGGCCCCTTCAATGCGCTTGCCCGTGGGGCTGGTGACGCTGATCCTTTCCACCAACTGGGGCGGTGCACTGCACCACATGTCCAGATCCCCATCGGCGTACTCCTCAAAACCAAGGCTTCGCGCCAGGTTGCGCGCTGACTCGAAGCTGGTGGAATGACCGATGAGGCCGAACATGCAGAAACAGGAAAGCGGCGGCTGGTGCGTGGCCGGATGTCGCCGACGCTACATCCTCCCCCGATGCGAGCGAGCGGTTCGGTTCAGCCCACCAGGGCCGCGGCAGCCATGCGGGCGATCTCCCGAGGGGTGAAGCCGATGTCCGTGAGGGCGTCCTGGTAGGCGATCAGGAAATCCTCGATCAGGTCTTCCTTCTCCATGTGCAGGACGGCGGCATCGGCGGCGACCCGATCAAGCATGCGACGCACATGGGGAAGGTTGTCGCGGTTGGCCTGTTCCAGCTCGGCGCGGGACTCCTCCAGGTGGGCCTTGAGCCACTCCTGGCCATAGTTGAGGTGGGTGTACTCATCCTTGACGACCCCCTCGGTGATCTTGCGGGCGAAAGGATCGGCCACAGGGATATAGATGTGATACGCCGAGATGGCGAAGGCTTCAATCAGCAGGGCCTGGATCAGCAGGCAGGTGACCACCTTGCCGTCCTTGAGGGCGGCCTGGAAGTTGTTGCGCAGGGGGGAGAAGAACTCCTGGGCGAAGGGCATGTCGGCGGTGACACCCAGGTTGTTGGCACAGGCGGTGAAGCCCTTCATGTGCTTCAGCTCCATGCGGGCCAGGCGGCTCAGCTCCTCGGCCTGGTCGGGAAGCAGCGTCCCCAGCGACATGTAGTTGTCATGGGCTTCCTGTTCGCCTTCGATCACGATCGCGTTGATGCGGCTGTAAGCGTCCTTGTAGGCGGCGGTGGTGAAGTCGGGAAGCTCGCTCCCCTCGAGCGCGCCCAGCGCGGAATCAACGGTCGTGGTGGTTTCGAGGGTGGGCATGGGAACCACAGGCTCAGGCAATCAGACGACTCTAGTCATGGTCTGCCGGAAGTCGGTGGCCAGTCGCTGCGGACCAGGGCGTCGAGGCGCCGCTCCCAGCTCCCCACCAGGCGCAGGAAGAGTTTGCGGCCGAGGTCGTCGCTGGCACCAGCGGGATCACCGATGACGCCACTGGTGCTGAGGTCCTCGGTGAGCCAGGCACAGGGGCAGGCCCCCTCCAGGCTCCAGCCGGTGGGCGGGGGTGGGAAGGAGGTCAGTCCGTCGGCGGGGGGCAGGGCACCGACGGTGGCCGGCTCGAGAAACAGCATCAGGCTGGTTTCGGCCAGGCCGGCATGCAGCCCGGTGCTGCGCTCGGGTTCGGGAATCAGTTCCTCCAGGCCGTCGGCGCCACGCCAGAGGAAGCAGGGCAGGACCGCCAGGCCGGGTTCCAGCACCCGCAGCTCCCGCGCCGCCGCCTCCAACAGGCCGATCTGGCCGCCATGGGCGTTGAACAGCACCAGCCGCTGGAAGCCCGCTGCCGCAATCCCCCGGCCCACGCACCGCACCAGCTCCATCACCAGAGCGGCCGGAAGGCTGAGGGTTCCGCGAAAGCCCAGATGCTCCGGCGAAAAGCCGATGCTCTGCAGTGGCAGCCGCCAGATCGGCAGGTCGGGGTCGAGCCGCTCCAGCACTGCTTCAGCCACCCGTTCGGCGAACAGGCCATCGGTGCCCAGGGGCAGCAGGGGTCCGTGCTGCTCGATGGCACCGAACGGCCAGACCACCGTGCTGCCCCGTCGGGCGGCCTGGTCACGCACCGCCGTCCAGCTGAGACTGGCAAGGCGGCGCTCGGTGCTGGGGGGCATTGGCCTCTACGGGTGATTCGTACAGTGTGGAGCCCCGTGCTTCGCTGAGGACCTCCATGGCAGGAACCGGCAACCCCGCGCCGCGTCAGCCCAGGAACCCCGCCCAGCGCCCGATGCCGCCGGCGAGGCCTTCCGGGTCGGCCCCGGCGCCGCTGCGCAAACCCCCCCAGGTGTTGATGATCAAGAAGGAGGAGGAGGTGGTGGCCGAAGCACCCCCTGCTCCAGTCGCGTCGAGCCCGGTCGCCCCGCCGCTGCGCCCTCCGTCGTCCCCCCCGGCGGACGAGGACCGCTTCAGCATGGACGGCCTCGAAGGCCTCACCATGGCCGACCTGCTCGGCCCGGCGTCCGACCGCCGTGGAGGCTCGGCCGCGGCTTCCAGCCGTGGTGCCGCTGCCGCCGACGCTGCGCCTGAGACGGCGTCCCGTCAGGCCCGCACCGTGGATGACTTTGATTTCGATGAGGAGGCCTTCCTCGCCGCCCTCGATGAGAACGCTCCGGTCGGCACCACCGGAGAGGTGGTCAAGGGGGTGGTGATCGGCATGGAAAGCGACGGTGTCTATGTGGACATCGGTGGCAAGGCCCCCGGCTTCATGCCCAAGAGCGAGTGCGGCCTCGGGGTGATCACGAACCTCAAGGAGCGCTTTCCCAAGGGCTTGCCGATCGAGGTGCTCGTCACCCGCGAGCAGAACGCCGATGGCATGGTGACCATCAGCGCCCGTGCCCTCGCCCTGCGCCACAGCTGGGAGAAGGTGCGCCAGCTGGAGAAGGAGGGCAAGGTGGTCCAGGTCAAGGTGAGCGGCTTCAACCGTGGTGGGGTCACCTGCGATCTGGAGGGGCTGCGCGGCTTCATCCCCCGCTCCCAGCTCAACGCCGGCGAGAACCATGAGGCCCTCGTCGGCCAGACCCTTGGGGTCGCCTTCCTGGAGGTCAATGCCGAGACCCGCAAGCTGGTGCTCTCCGAGAAGCGGGCCGCCACCGCCGCCCGCTTCGCCACCCTGGAGGTGGGCCAGCTGGTGGAAGGCCATGTGGCGTCGGTCAAGCCCTACGGCTACTTCGTCGATCTGGGCGGCGTCAGCGGCCTGCTGCACCACTCCTGCATCACCGGTGGCGTTCTGCGCGACCTGCGCGAGGCCTTCCAGCAGGGGGAGCCGATCAAGGCCCTGATCACTGCCATCGACCCCGCCCGGGGCCGCATCGCTCTCAACACGGCCCTGCTGGAAGGTTCTGCCGGCGAGCTCCTGATCGCCAAGGAGACGGTGATGGCCGAGGCTGAGGACCGGGCCCACCGGGCCCGGTCGCTGCTGCGTCAGCAGGAACAGGACGCAGGATGAGCGGAGCGTTGCAGGCGCCTGGCCCTGACTGGGAACTCGACTACTACTCCAGGCCGATCCTGGAGGCCGATGGCAAGAAGCGCTGGGAACTGCTGATCTGCACCACCGCAGGGCTGCAGCCGGCGCCGGAACCCTTCCGATGGTCGATGGCGTGCCCGGCCGCCAGCGTCAATTCCCAGTGGTTGCGCGGCGCGATCGAAACGGCCATCAAGGACGCCGCCGCCCAGGGCTACGGCCCACCGCGGCGGCTGCGCTGCTGGCGCGGCTCGATGCGCGCCATGGTGCAGCGGGCCGCTGAAGGGCTTGGTCTGGAGCTGGTGCCGAGCCGGCGCTGTTATGGCCTGGTGGAGTGGCTGCGGGAGCGACAGGCGACTGTCTACCCCCAGGAGCCTGGCTACATGGCCGGCCCCCTGGCCCCGCCGCCGCAGCCGATCGCCCCCGTGGCGCTGCCCCTGCCGGAGGCGGCCCGGGGCGACAGCTGGAGCTGGGCCACCCTCAGCGCCGCCACCCTGGCCGAAGCCGGCGGCTGGGAGATTGCCTTCCCCGGCCTGGTGGCCCTGCCCGAGGGCCTGGATCCGGCCACTCCCGTGCCGGGGATCCGGCTGTTCAGCCGCCGCCGGGCCCTGGCCATCGCCGGCTGGTTGTCCGGCCTGGAACCGGCCCGGCTGGAGGTCTGCGCCGGTCAGTTGGTGCTGGAGGCCGGGCTGGAAGACCGCTGGATCCTGGCCCGCCTGCCGGAGGAGGAAGCGCGGCTGGCCGGTGTGGCGCTGGCGGAGGCCCGCGAGCGGGCCGGCGGTTTGCAGTTCATCGCCATCCAGGCGAGTGAGGAGGCGCCGAGCCTCGAGGGTTTCTGGCTGTTGCGGGACCTGCCGGATGGCTGAGGCGCTCGAGCCCCCCTTCGAGCGGCCCGATGCGGGCTTCAACGACCTGCCCGGCTGGACCTGGGTGGGCACCTACGGCGGCCATTACCTCCAGTGCGACCTCCTGGCCGGCTTCGAGCACGGCTTCTTCACCCGTCAATGGCAGGGCCGCGAGCCGGACGAGCTGGCCGGGGAGATCAGCGCCGGCGTGAGCGTGCACCGCACCCGCCAGGTGCATGGCGGCACGGTGCTCGCCGCCGGGGAGGCCGCGGGGGCCCCCTGGCCGGAGGCCGATGGACTCTGCAGTGATGGCGGCGGCCAGAGCCTCTGGGTGTGCGGTGCCGATTGCACCCCGGTGCTGATCGTCGACCCCGCCGGCGGCCGGGTGGCGACCTGCCATGCCGGCTGGCGAGGCGTCGCAGCGCGGATCGTGCCGGCGGCGATCGAAGCGCTGGTGGCGGACGGGGCCGGCCGGGAGCAGCTGCTGGTGGCGCTCGGACCGGCTGTGGACGGCATCCGTTACCAGGTGGAGCGAGCCGTCACCCTGCAGGTGGCGGCTGCCCTGGAGGAGCTCGGGGGGCCTGCCCCGGATCCTGACGTTGCCCTGGCGGACCTCGAACGTTGTGGAGCCCTTCTGCTGGATCCGGACCCCGGCAAGGATCGGCTGGACATCCGCCGGGCCACGGCGTTGCAGCTGCAGCGGCTGGGCCTGGCGCCGGAGCGGATGGCGCTGTGTCCGCTCTGCACGACGGCCGAACCGCAGCTGTTCCATTCCTGGCGCCGTGACCGGGTCAAGGCCGTGCAGTGGAGTGGGGTGGTTTCGCAGGGAGCGCCGGCTCGCAGAGACTGAGGGCCACGGCTTCGGCCACCTTGATGCCGTCGATCGCAGCTGAAAGGATGCCGCCCGCATGGCCCCCCCCTTCCCCCGCCGGGAACAGCCCCGGGGTGTTGAGGCTTTCGAGCCGCGTCGGGTGGCGCTGCAACCGCAGCGGCGAGGAGGTTCGGGTCTCGACGCCGGTGAGCAGGGCGCCCTCCATCGCATAGCCCGGGATGCGGCGGGCGAAAGCCGGCAGGGCCTCCCGGATCGACTCCAGCACATAGTCCGGCAGGCAGCCATCGAGGCTGCCGAAGCGGAGCCCGGGCCGGTACGACCCCTCCACCGCCTCCGGTGGAGCCTCCTGGCTGGCGCGACCCGCCAGGAAATCGCCCAGCCACTGGGCCGGCGCGCGGTAGTCGCCGCCGCCGGCGCGGAAGGCCTGCTGCTCCCAGTGGCGCTGGAAGGCCATCCCGGCCAGGGCCTCCCCCCCCGGCTGGCCGTAGGGCGCCAGGTCCTCCTGGGTCACGGGCACCACCAGGCCGCTGTTGGCGTTGCGTTCCCGGCGGGAGTGCTGGCTCATGCCGTTGGTGACGACGCAGCCTTCCTCCGAGGTGGCGCCGACCACCAGGCCGCCGGGACACATGCAGAAGCTGTAGACGCTGCGGCCAGCGGTGGCTTCCCCTTGGCAGTGGTGCACCAGCTTGTACTCGGCGGGGCCAAGGCGCGGATGGCCGGCGGCCTCCCCCCAGCGGGCCTGGTCGACCAGGGCCTGGGGATGCTCGATCCGCACCCCGACCGCAAACGCTTTCGGCTCCATGGCCACGCCCAGGCCATGCAGCATCTGGAAGGTGTCGCGGGCGCTGTGGCCCGGCGCCAGCACCAGATGCCGGGTGGCGATGGCTGTGCCGTCGGCCAGGCGCACACCGGCCAGGCGCCGGTCGGCTCCCTCCTCCAGCAGCAGCTCGACCACGTGCTGGCCGAAGCGGACTTCGCCGCCCAGGGCCTCGATCCGGGCCCGCAGCCCCCGCACCACCGTGGCCAGCTTGAAGGTGCCGATGTGGGGGTGGTGCAGCGTGAGGATGTCGGGATCGGCTCCGGCCGCCACCAGCTCTTCGAGCACCTTGCGGATGTAGGCGGGCTCTTCACTCACCTGGCTGTAGAGCTTGCCGTCGGAGAAGGTGCCTGCCCCCCCCTCGCCGAACTGGGCGTTGGAGCCGGGATCGAAGCGGCGCCGTCCGTGCCAGAAGCCGAAGGTGTCCGCCGTGCGCTCCTTCACCACCTTGCCCCGCTCCAGCAGCAGGGGCCGCCAACCCATCTGGGCCAGCAGCAGGGCGGCGAAGTAGCCGCAGGGGCCGGCTCCCACCACCACCGGCCGCGGTGCCTTGCTCGTCCCATCGGCCCGGGCCACGGGCCTGTAGCGGCTGTCCGGGGTGGGACGTAGGTGGGGGTCGCCGGCGAAGCGGCGCAGCAGGCGTCGCCTGGCGCCGCCCTCGAGCTCAAGATCGAGGCAGTACACCAGGGAGATCGCCCCGCGCCGGCGGGCGTCGACGCTGCGTTTCACCAGCTGGTGGCGGCGCAGTTCACCGGGCGCCAGCCGCAGCCGCTGGGTGATGGCCACCTCCAGATCAGCGGCGCTGTGATCAAGCGGCAGTTTCAGCTCGCTGAGGCGCAACACAGCCGGAGCAGGCAGGGGGCTGGTGGCGTTCTAGGGCACGGCGCCGCTGGAGGTGCCATGGTGGAAGCTGATCGAGGTTGGGGCCGACGTTCTGATGGGTCTGGCTCACTGTCCCCTCTGCATGGGTCTGGCGGCGCTCTGCGTGGTGCGTTGCAGCGCCCATGCCCTGCTGCTCTGGCGCCTCTGGGCCCCACCCATGGGCGCCCCCTCAGTCCGGCTGCGTCAGGCGTCCTGCTGAGGCGGCCCTGTCCAGTTCGGCCTCCATGGCGGCGATGGCGATGCGGGTGGGCACCACCGCATCGGGGTTGAGGCTGATCGAGTCGATCCCTTCCTCCACCAGGAAGCGGGCGAAATCGGGGTAGTCGCTGGGGGCCTGGCCGCAGATGCCGATCTTGCGGCCGCAGCGCCGTGCGGTGCGGATCGCCAGGCGGATCATCTCCTTGACCGTGGCCTGCCGCTCGTCGAACAGGTCCGCCACCAGGGCGGAGTCCCGGTCGAGCCCCAGGGTCAGCTGGGTGAGGTCGTTGGAGCCGATCGAAAAGCCATCGAAGCGCTCGGCGAAGGCTTCCGCACCGATGACGTTGCTGGGCAGTTCGCACATCACGTACACCTCCAGACCGTCCTTGCACCGCACCAGCCCCTCGCCGGCCATCACCGCCAGCACCCGGTCCCCCTCTTCGGGGGTGCGGCAGAAGGGGATCATCGGGATCACGTTGCGCAGCCCCATCGACTCCCGCACCCGGCGCAGGGCCTGGCATTCCAGCGCGAAGGCGGCGCGGAAGGCCGGCGCGTAATAGCGCGACGCCCCGCGCCAGCCGATCATCGGGTTCTCCTCGGCCGGCTCGAAGGCCGCCCCACCCAGCAGTCGCGCGTATTCGTTGCTCTTGAAGTCGGAGAAGCGCAGGATCACCGGCCGGGGATGGAAGGCGGCGGCGATCCGGGCCATGCCCTGGCTCAGCACATCCACGTAGTACTCGGACGGGGACTCGTACCCCGCGACCAGCTCGGCGATGGCGGCCCGATCGGCCGCCGCCGTCACCCGCTCCGGCTCCAGCAACGCCATCGGGTGCACCCGATGGCGTTGGCGATGATGAACTCCAGCCGGGCCAGCCCCACCCCGTCGCAGGGGATCGAGGCCAGGTTGAAGGCCTCCTCGGGGTTGCCCACGTTGATCAGGATCCGGGTGCGGGTGGCGGGCAGGTCGCCGATGGCCTGCTCCTCCACCCGGAAGGGCAGGGCGCCCCGGTACACGTGGCCCACATCCCCCTCGCAGCAGCTGAGGGTGATGCTGTCGCCGTCGCCGATGCGGCCGGTGCCGTCGCCGGTGCCGACGATCGCCGTCAGGCCCATCTCCCGGGCGATGATCGCCGCGTGGCAGGTGCGGCCGCCCTGGTCGGTGACCACACCGCTGGCCTTCCTCAGGATCGGCTCCCAGTCGGGGTCGGTGCGGCGGGTGACCAGCAGGTCGCCGTCCATGAACCGGGCGATCTCGCCGGGATCGCTGATCACCCGGGCCCGGCCGCTGCTCACCGAGGCGCCGATGGCCCGGCCGCTGGTGATCTCCTCGGCCTGGTGCGGCTCCAGATGCCAGCTGCGCAGCACCGCCCCGCCCCGGCGGGATTCCACCGTTTCGGGCCGGGCCTGGAGGATGAACAGTTCGCCGCTGAGGCCGTCCTTGGCCCATTCGATGTCCATCGGGGTGGGCACCCCCCGGCGTTCGCCGTAGTGGCGTTCGATCACGCAGGCCCAGCGCGCCAGGGTGAGCGCCTCGCCGTCGCTGAGGGCGAAGCGCCCACTGTCGTCCGGGGACACCGCCTCGTTGCGCACCGCCTGGCCATCACCACCTGAGGGGTCGGCGTAGACCATGCGCAGGGCCTTGCTGCCCAGTCGCCGGCTGAGGATCGGGGCGAAGCCCTGCTCCAGGGTGGGCTTGAAGATCAGCCATTCATCGGGGTTCACGGCCCCCTGCACCACGTTTTCCCCCAGCCCGTAGGCGGCGGTGAGCAGCACGGCGTCGCGGAAGCCGGTTTCGGTGTCGATGCTGAACATCACCCCGGAGCTGGCCAGGTCGGAGCGCACCATGCGCTGCACCCCGATCGAAAGGGCCACCTCCAGGTGATCGAAGCCGTGCTGCTGCCGGTAGGCGATGGCCCGATCGGTGAACAGCGAGGCGTAGCACCGCCGGCAGGCCGCCAGCAGCGCCGTTTCTCCCTCAATGTGCAGGTAGGTCTCCTGCTGCCCGGCGAAGCTGGCCTCCGGCAGATCCTCGGCCGTGGCACTGGAGCGCACCGCCACGGCCGCAGGCACGCCGCTGGCGGCCATCGCGGCGGCCAGATCCCGGTAGGCCGCCACGATCGCCTCCGCCAGGGGCGGCGGCAGGTCGGCGCCACCCAGCAGCGCCCGGGCCCCCTGGCCGGCCGCCTGCAGGGCCGCCAGGTCGTTGGTGTCGAGACCATCGAGCAGGGCGGCCAGGGCGGGCCTGAGCCCGTTGGCGGCGATGAACAGGCGGTAGGCGGCGGCCGTGGTGGCGAAGCCCCCCGGCACCTGGACGCCCGCAGGCCCCAGCTGCTGGATCATTTCCCCGAGGGAGGCGTTCTTGCCGCCCACCTCGGCAATGGAATCCAGGCCGACCTGTGCCAGGGGCACAACGAGCTGATCGGAGTTGCCCATCCCCTTCGCCCTGACTGTCCCAACTCTGGAGCCGCGATCCCCCGCCGGCCGCAGGCTGTGATGTTCTCGCATGGGGTCTGGCGGGCCGCCAAACGCCCGTGGACTCAGGGGTCGGAGGGGGGCGGGCCGGGTTCGGGCAGCAGCTGGGCCAGCAGACCCGCTCCCATCAGGATCCCCCCCAGGGTGAGGGCCAGGCCGCGGTTGGCGGCGGCCGGGCCCTCCATCCAGGTGCCGGCGGCCAGGAAGGCCCCGCCCAGCAGCAGGGTGGGCACCAGCACGATGCCCTTGGCGGTGCGGTTGAGGCTCATGGGCAGGCCTCCGCCTGGGCCAGGCCGGCCTCGATCAGGCCGGTGGCGATGTCGGCGCCGCTGGAGAGCAGGCTCACCTGGGCCAGCAGCGTGCCGTCCCGCTGGCCCATCGGGCGCAGATTCACCTTGGTGCGGCGGGGCAGGGCCTGCCGCAGCCAGGCGGTCGCCTGCTGCTCCTGCTCCGCCACCAGCGCCATGCAGGCCAGCTCGACGGCATAGCTGCGGTTCCCATCGCCCACCTGCAGCAACGTGCCGCTGCGCACCTGGAACACTTCCGCGGCCGCCGCCGCGCCCGGCCAGGCGAGCAACAGGGCCAGCAGGACCCCGAGCAGGCTCAGAGTTTGGCGCCGCAACTGGGACAGAAGAGGTGGGCGCTGGCGGTGGTGTTGCCGCAGGCATTGCATTGGCGGATCGTGTCGATGGCGAGTTCGGGATGGCTGGGCAGTCCCACCATCTGGGCGTTGCTGGCTCCCGGGGGCACCATCGGGTAGCAGTTCTCATTGCGCCGCACGCGCACGTCGACGAACACCGGGCCGGGGTGGGCCAGGGCTTCGGCGAGACCGGCGTGCAGCTTGGCCCGGTCGGTGATGCCGATGCCCTTGACCCCGAAGGCCTCGGCCAGGGCGGGGAAGTCCGGCATGCCGCCGGTCATCTCGGAACTGGAATAGCGCTCTTCGTAGAAGCTTTCCTGCCACTGGCGCACCATGCCCTGCCAGCCGTTGTTGAGCACCACCACCTTCACCGGCAGCTGGTACTGGCTGAGGGTGCCCAGTTCCTGAATGTTCATCAGGATGCTGGCGTCCCCGGCCACGCAGATCACCCGCTCGTCGGGGAAGGCGGTCTGGACGCCCATGGCGGCGGGCATGCCGAAGCCCATGGTGCCGAGACCGGCGCTGCTGATCCAGCGGCGGGGGCCGTTGCGCAGGAACTGGGCCGCCCACATCTGGTGCTGGCCCACATCGGTGGTGAAGAACGCCTCGGGGGCCAGATCCCGCAGGGCGATGACCACTTCCTGGGGGGCGATCTCCCCGGTGGGCTGGGGGATCACCAGGGGGTAATGGTGTTTCCAGGTGTCGATGCGCTCCAGCCAGGCATCGGTGCGGCGGTTGGAGCTTTCGCCGACGGAGGCCTGCAGCAGGGCGTCGAGGGCCAGGCGGACATCGGAGACGACGGGCACCTCGGGCACCCTGTTCTTGCCGACTTCGGCGGCATCGATGTCGATGTGGATCACCTGGGCCCGGGGGGCGAAGCTGTCCAGCCGGCCGGTGACCCGGTCATCGAAGCGGGCCCCGACGGCGATCAGCAGATCGCATTCGGTGACGGCGAAATTGGCGTAGGCGGTGCCGTGCATGCCCAGCATGCCCACCGCCAGGGGATGGTTCTCATCGAAGGCCCCCTTGCCCATCAAGGTGGTGGTGACGGGCAGGCGGAAGCGCTCCGCCAGCTGATGGACTTCGCCATGGGCGTCGGAGGCGATGGCGCCGCCACCCACGTAGAGCAGGGGCCTGCGGGCCTGGCGGATCAGGGCCAGGGCTGCAGTGATGGCCTCCGGCCTGGGGGCCGGCGGACGCTTGAAGCCGGAGGGGACCGCCGATCCCGGGGCCACCGGGGTGTAGTCGAACTCCTCGGCACCCACATCCTTGGGCACGTCGATCAGCACGGGGCCGGGACGGCCACTGGCGGCGATCAGGAAGGCTTCCGCCACGATGCGGCCGATGTCGGCGGGGTCGCGCACCACCCAGGAGTGTTTGACGATCGGCAGGGTGATGCCGAAGATGTCGGTTTCCTGGAAGGCATCGGTGCCGATGGCGGCCCGGGGCACCTGGCCGGTGATCACCACCATCGGCACCGAATCCATCTGGGCGGTGGCGATGCCGGTGACCAGGTTGGTGGCGCCGGGGCCGGAGGTGCCGAAGCAGACCCCCACCTTGCCCGTGGCGCGGGCGTAGGCATCGGCCGCGTGGGTGCCGCCCTGTTCATGGCGCACCAGGATGTGCTTCAGCCAGCCCCGGGACTCGGCCTTGTGGAGCTCGTCATAAATCGGCAGGATCGCGCCGCCCGGGTAGCCGAAGATGTGCCGCACCCCGTGGCGGTGCAGGGCATCCATCAGGGCATAACCCCCGCTCACCCGCATCGGAGCCGACCCATCAGCGCCCCTCTCTGTGGCGACTGTGGGCGCTGAGGCGGCAGTGTGCCCTGCGGCGGCTGAGTGCCCTGCGGCGGCTGTGGCGGGGGGAAGGGGCGTGATCGTCACGGCGGCGGCTGGGGACTGGCGAGGGGGAAGGGGGTCGTCAGGATGGAAGACCGAAGCACCCGGGGGGCAAGACGCCGGGCAACGGACTGGACACCATCAGCGGAAGACACCCAGGTTAGGTCGCTGCAGGGGGATTGGGTTGCGCTGGCGGCGGCTCTGGGCCATGGCCCGCAACACCCGGGCCGGGTCCATCCAGGCACCGCGGTAGCGCAGGCCCCAGTGCAGGTGGGGACCGGTGGTGCTGCCCGTCAGGCCGACGTGGGCGATCACCTGGCCGGTGGCCACCCGCTGGCCCACCCGCAGCAGGACATTGCCGCTGCGGTAGACGCCGTTGCCCGCCTGGCCGCTGAGGTGGCAATAGATGTGCTCATAGCTGCCCGAGCGGATCACCAGTCCGTTGCCGCAGCCGCCATCGACGATCACCTCGCTCACCGTTCCGGTCCACCAGCTGCGGATCGGCGACCCCAGGGGGGCGGCGATGTCGATGCCGTAGTGGGGCCGGACGTCGCCGCTGAGCGGATGGGAGCGCATGCCGAAACCGCTGGTGTAGCCCGCAAAACTGGCCACGGGAAAGGCACCCCGGCCCCAGAGGCTGGCGTTGCGGGCTTCGGCGGGCAGTCCCTGGCTGCTCAGGCCCAGGGTCGCCGCGATCACCAGCGACCGGCCCCGCAGGCGGGGACGCCGGGGGCGATCAGAGCAGTCCGAGGGCATGAAGCGGGCCTTGTCCGGTGAGCAATTCCAGCAGAAAAGCGGAAAAACCGACCATCGCCAGGCGACCGTTCCACACCTCGGAGCTGTTGTTCCAGCCCCAGGCCCACTTGTCCTGGGGGTAGAGCTTCACCTTCTTGGGCAGCTGGGCCGCCATGTCCAGGTTCACCTCCGGACCCGCCATGGCCTCGTGCACCAGGTCGGCGAGGCCCTGGATGAAGGTGGGATCGGTGTCCAGGGCTGGCACCCGACGGAAGTGGGTGATGCCGGCTTCCGTGGCGATCTCCCGGTACTCGATGTCGATTTCCTCAAGGGTCTCGATGTGCTCGCTGACGAAGCTGATCGGCACCACCACCAGCTCCTTGACGCCCTGCTCGCCCAGTTCCCGCAGGGCATCCTCCGTGTAGGGCTTGAGCCATTCCACCGGCCCCACCCGGCTCTGGTAGGCGAGGGTGGAGGGGTTGGCATGGCCCAGCATCTCTTCCAGTCGCTGCATCACCAGGGCGGCGCAGGCCTCAATCTCCTGCTGGTAGGGGTCGCCCGCCTCCTCCACGTAGCTCTTGGGCACCCCATGGGCGCTGAAGAAGATGTGGGCCGCGTCAGGCGTGTCGGAGGCGCGGACCTCCCGGGCGATCAGTCCGGCCATGGCATTGATGTAGCCCGGATGGTCGTACCAGCTGCGGATGCAGCGGATCGGCAGCCGCCGGAAGGCCGGGTCGGCCTGGCGCAGCCGCTGCAGTTCCCGGAAGCTGGAGCCGCTGGTGCTGATCGAAAAATGGGGGTAAAGGGGAAGCACCACCACCTCCTCCACGCCGTCGGCCTTGATGTCGCCCACGGCTGATTCGGTGAAGGGATGCCAGTAGCGCATCGCCACATAGCTGGTGGCGTCGACGCCTTGCTGGCGCAGGCGGCTCTGCAGCTCCCTGGCCTGCTGTTCGGTGATGCGCCGCAGGGGGGAACCGCCGCCGATGGAGCGGTAGGCCTCCTTTGATTTGCCGCTGCGCAGGGTGCTGATCAACCAGGCCAGGGGCTTCTGCAGCGCCGGCGTGGGCAGTCGGATGATCTCCGGATCGGAGAACAGGTTGTAAAGGAATGGCCCGACATCTTCGATCCGTTCAGGACCGCCGAGGTTCAGCAGCAGCACGCCGACCCTGGCCATGCTTCCTATCAGAAACGATGAGCGTAACGCCGCCCACCGCCGACGGGCGCCGCCTTGGCAAGGAACCGCACCCTGGCGGCCCGGGGAAGGCATCGGTAGGTTCCGGCTCAGATCCCTGCCTGCTGTGCCATCGTCCTGGCCGCCCTGCCATCGCCAGCCGCTTCCGATCCGGGTGCCGCCGCTGACGTCGACCCGGCAGCGCTGGTGCGACAGGAGAATCAGCGTCTGGCGGCCTCGGGCACCGCCCTGCGCCTGGAGATCCGCCAGCGGCGGCTGGGTTTGCGCGGACCCCTGCCCTGCCCGAAGGGCACGGCAGCGCGGCCGGTGCAGCGCATCAGCCTGGGCCTGCCGGCCACCGGCGCCGGTGTGGCCGCCGCCCTCGAGCAGCTCGAGCGGGTGCGGCAGGCGGTGGAGCAGGGATCCTTCCGGTGGGAGTCCTGGCGCCGGCGCCCGCCTGCGGCGGCGGTCCCTGCCCCGGAGGTGGTTCCGGCAGTGGCGCCCCCTGAAGCTGCAGAACTGCAGCCCCTGCTGGCCGGTTTCGAGGCCGCCTTCTTCGCCGATCCCCGCCGCCGCCGCCGTCCCGCAGGCAGCCGCAGCACCTGGAGTGGCGCCTACCGGCCCTACCTGCGGCGTCTGGCGGAGGTGGCCGCCAGACGCCACGGCGCCGCGGTGGTGGATGCCCCTCTGATGGAGCAGGTGCTGGAGACCTACCCCCTGGCCAGCCGCAGCCGCCAGCAGTGCGGCATCGCCCTGGGGGCCCTCGCCCGCCACCTGCAGCTGCCGCTGCCATCCGACTGGAGTGAGCGCAGTGGCGGTTACGGCCTGCACGTGGCCCGCTTCCGGGGTCTGCCCAGCGATGCCCGCATTCTGGAATTGGTCCAGGCCATCCCCAACCCCCGCTGGCGCCTGGCCTACGGCCTGATGGCCACCTACGGCCTGCGCAATCACGAGGTCTTCTTCTGCGATCTCTCCGCCCTGGCGCCCGGGGGCGACAGGGTGCTGCGGGTGCTGCCCACCAGCAAGACCGGCGAGCACCAGGTGTGGCCGTTCCAACCCGACTGGGTGGAGCGGTTCGGCCTGGAGAGCCTGGCCGAGCGTGGTGTCGGGCTTCCCCAGGTCTGCACCGATCTGCGCCGCACCACCCTGCAGCAGGTGGGCCGGCGGGTGGCGGAGCAGTTCCGCCGCTACGGGCTGCCGATCACCCCCTACGACCTGCGCCATGCCTGGGCCGTGCGCACGATCCACATCGGCCTGCCCGACACGGTGGCCGCCCGGATGATGGGCCACTCCGTGGCGATCCACACCCGCACGTACCACCACTGGATCACGCGGCGCGACCAGCAGCAGGCCGTCGACACCGCCCTGGCGCGTCTGCGGGCCTCCTGAGGCGCGGGGCCGCCCGGGGCGCTCGGGGTTCCGCCAGAGTGCGCCAAACAACAGCGCTTCCGATGACGGCGATCGCCTCCACGACCCCAGCCGCCCCAGAGGAGGCCCTGGCGCTGGATCGCCAGGCCGAGGAGCTGGGCCCGGGCGGCGACCTGGCCCCGGAGGTGGACCAGGAGGCCTACCGGCGCCGCATGCAGCGCCGCCGGGAGGTGCAGCAGCAGCGGGTGGGGGAGCGCAACCTGGAGAAGGGTCTGGTGCTCGTCTTCACCGGCGAGGGCAAGGGCAAGACCACGGCCGCCCTGGGCCTGGTGCTGCGCACCTTGGGCCATGGCGAGAACGTGGCGGTGGTGCAGTTCATCAAGGGGGGCTGGCAACCGGGGGAGGCCCGGGCCCTGGAGCGCTTCGGCGAGGCGCTCCACTGGCATGCCCTGGGCGAGGGGTTCACCTGGGAGACCCAGGACCGGGAGCGGGACCGCCAGCTGGTGCAGAGCGCCTGGGAGCGCTCCTGTGCCTACCTCGCTGACGCCGACCGCAAGCTGGTGGTGCTCGATGAGATCAACGTGGCCCTCAAGCTGGGCTATCTCGCCCCCGAACAGGTGCTGGAAGGTCTTGCCCTGCGCCCGCCCCTCACCCACGTGGCCCTTACCGGCCGGGGCGCCCCGCCGGCTCTGCTGGAGCGGGCCGATCTGGTCACGGAGATGAAGGCGGTGCGCCATCCGTTCCGGGAGCAGGGGGTGAAGGCCCAGGCGGGCATCGAGTACTGACACCTGCCGAGCGCGATCAGCCCAGGTCGGCCCGCAACCGGGCCAGGCTGCAGACCAGCACCGACAGCCCGCTGACCAGCAGCGCCCGGTGCACCTCGGGCTCGCCCCAGAACCCGGGGCTGCCGCTGGCCCGATCCATGGCCGACAGCGTCAGTCGGGCCATCACATCGCTGCTGCGGGGTCCGGGAGGGTCGGGGGCCATGGCGGTGCTCCTTTGGGGCAGTGAAGCGGCTGACGCAGCGGCGGGCAACCTGGTGGCGCCGCTGGGAGGGTTGCTACTGTTCGGCCGATCGCATGAGCCGATGGCCTACAGGCGCGTTCTCCTCAAACTCAGCGGCGAAGCGCTGATGGGGGGCCAGGGTTATGGGATCGATCCGGCCATCGTTCAGGCGATCGCCAAGGATGTGGTCGAGGTGGTGGCCGGGGGCACCCAGCTGGCCATCGTCGTGGGTGGCGGCAACATCTTCCGGGGCCTGAAAGGTTCGGCGGCGGGGATGGACCGGGCTACGGCGGACTACGTCGGCATGCTGGCCACGGTGATGAATGCCATCACGCTGCAGGACGGCCTCGAGCGTGTCGGTGTGCCGACCCGGGTTCAGAGCGCCATTTCCATGCAGGAGGTGGCCGAGCCCTACATCCGCCGCCGGGCCATCCGGCACCTGGAAAAAGGAAGGGTGGTGATCTTCGGGGCCGGCTGCGGCAATCCCTTCTTCACCACCGACACGACCGCCGCCCTGCGGGCCGCCGAGATCAACGCCGATGTGATCTTCAAGGCCACCAAGGTGGATGGGGTCTACGACAAGGACCCCGCCAAGCATGCCGATGCGGTCCGCTACGAGACCCTCACCTTCCTCGACGTGCTCAGCGGCGAACTTGAGGTGATGGACAGCACCGCCATCGCCCTGTGCAAGGACAACGCCATCCCGATCGTGGTCTTCGACCTGTTCGGCTCGGGCAACATCGGGCGGGCCGTCGCCGGTGAGCCCATCGGCACCAGCATCGTGCCGGCGCCCCCCCGCTGACCCTCTCCCCCTCCGCCCTCCCCTGCCATGGATCTCGAAGCCAGCATGCGCAAGTCGGTGGAAGCCACCCAGCGCACCTTCAACACCATCCGCACCGGTCGGGCCAACCCCTCCCTGCTCGACAAGCTGACCGTCGAGTACTACGGGGCCGATACGCCGCTCAAGTCGCTGGCGACGATCTCCACCCCCGACGCCCAGACGATCCAGATCCAGCCCTTCGACAAGGGCTCGATGGCGCTGATCGAGAAGGCGATCGCCATGAGCGATCTGGGCCTGACCCCCAACAACGACGGCCGCGTGATCCGCATCAACATTCCGCCCCTCACCGAGGACCGCCGCAAGGAGCTCTGCAAACTTGCGGCCAAGTACGCCGAGGAAGGCAAGGTGGGTCTGCGCAACCTCCGCCGTGAGGGCGTTGACCGGATCAAGAAGCAGGAGAAGGACGGTGAACTCTCCGAGGACCAGAGCCACGACGAACAGGAGAAGGTCCAGAAGCTGACCGATCGCTACATCGCCGAACTGGAGAAGAAGCTGGCGGAGAAGGAAGCCGAGATCCTCAAGGTGTGAGCCAGACCGCCCATGCCGATGTCATCGTCGTCGGCGCCGGGGCGGCGGGCGGCGCGGCGGCCTTCCATCTGGCGGCCCGTGGCCGCCGCGTGATCCTGCTGGAGGCCCAGGCCCCAGGACGGTCCAAACCCTGCGGTGGCGGCATGGCAGCCTCGGTGCAGCGCTGGTTCCCCTTTGATCTGGCCCCCAGCGTCGACCAGGTGATCCGCCGGGTGCGCTTCACCTGGTGCCTGGAGGATCCGGTGACGGCGGAGCTGCCCGGGGCGGCCCCTTTCTGGATCGTGCGCCGCAGCGTGCTGGATGCCTTCCTGGCCGAACAGGCCGTCCAGGCCGGCTGTGACCTGCGCCATGGCTGCAGGGCTGAGCGGATCGAGCGCTGCGCCGATGGCCTCTGGGAGGTGTCGGGGCCCGGCGAGGGGCCCCTGCGGGCCAGGGCCGTGGTGATTGCCGATGGCTCCGGCTCCCGTTTCGCAGCGCCCCTCGGACTGGGCCCGCCCCGTCCCCGCTTCGCGGCCACCGTTTCGGTGGAGGTGGCGGCGGATCCCGACCCCGCCGACATGGCCCGCTTCGAGTTCGGTCTGGTGCACCACGGCTTCTGCTGGGTGTTTCCCCGCAAGGGGGGCTTCAGCATCGGGGTGGGCACCTTCGTCGGTCAGCAGGAGGCCGACAGCGAAGCGGTGCTCTCCGCCCTGCTGCCCAGCCTGGGGCTGCCTGCGGGCGCCGGCGATCGCCGCCACGGCCAGCTGCGGCTCTGGAACGGTCACCATGCCCTGCACGGGCCGGGTCTGGTGGCGGTCGGTGATGCGGCCTCCCTCTGTGATCCCTTCCTGGCGGAGGGCCTGCGCCCGTCCCTGCTGAGTGGCTGCGAAGCGGCCGCCGCCCTGGACCGTTGGCTGGATGGTGAGGGACCCGCCCTGGAGCAGTACAGCCTGCGCATGCGCGAGGCCTGGGGTGATTCGATGGCCTGGGGCAAACGCATCGCCCAGGTGTTCTATCGGGTGCCCCGGGTGGGCTACCAGCTGGGCGTCAAGCGCCCCACCGCCCCCCAGCGCATCGCCCAGATCCTCTCCGGTGAGATGGGCTACGGGGAGATCGCCCAGCGCGTGATCCGGCGGCTGCTGTTCCAGCGGGGCTGAGGCAGCTCCCCAGCCCTTCACCGGTCTACCCAGCCTCAGTTGCGGGTCACCCCTTTGAGGTCGCGCAGGCGCTGGTCGATCGAGCCCAGCAGCTCAATGGCGAACATGGGTGCCTCCTGGACGGCGAACAGAAACTTCTCACGGTTCATCACCAGCAGCCGGCAATCGGTGAGGGCCGTGGCATGGCCGTAACGGCGGTGTTCGGCCGTGACCAGGGCCCCGGCTCCGAAGACGTCGCCGGCCTGGATGTCCTCATGGCCCGCATCGGCGTTCCAGCTCAGGCGCACCGTTCCCTCCAGCAGGCCGAACATGCAGTCGCCGGCTTCTCCGGCGCGAAAGATGACGGATCCGGCCTCGACATCCCTCACCTCGCCCTTGGCGGCGAGGGCACGCATCGTGTCGAGGGCATGGACGGTGTGGGCCATTCGTCAGCGGGAAGGGGCCCCATCCTTGCCCATCAAGGTGAACATCCGTTCAAGGCATGGGGCGCAGAACGGAGATTCAGCGGCTGATCGCCAACGGAGCTCCCAGGCCGCCGCGCACATCCTCCGGGGCCAGGCGACCGTCATTGTCGGTGTCGAGGGCATCGAAGACGGCATCGCTGCCGAGCCATTCCTCGCGGGTGATGCAGCCGTCACCGTCGAGATCGTTGAGCAGGAAGATCTCGTGCACCGCGTGGGTGAAGGCGGCTCCACCCTCGATCACCGCGAGGCGGTGGGCCAGCTGACCTTCCAGGGTCTCGATGGCTTTGGAGAAGCCGCGGATGCCCTCATCGAGCTTCTCGCTGGCCATCGGATCGGCCGCCATCATGGTCCGGAAGGTGGCCTCGTCGACGTGGATCTTGGCCTCGCTGGCGCCGGGCTGGGAGGGGTCGAGACGCCGTTCCAGGTGCTCCTCGCTCTGGCGCAACTGGTCCATCAGGGCGGGCGAAATCGTCAGCAGGTCGCAACCCGCCAGTTCGACGATCTCATCGAGGTTGCGGAAGCTGGCGCCCATCACCTCGGTGCCATACCCGTAGGTCTTGAAGTAGTTGAAGATCCGCGTGACCGACTGCACGCCGGGATCCTCCGGTCCGGGATAGCTGTCGCGCCCGGTGGATTTCTTGTACCAGTCGAGGATGCGCCCGACGAAGGGGGAAATCAGGGTGGCGCCCGCTTCGGCGCAGGCCACGGCCTGGGAGAAGCCGAACAGCAGGGTGAGGTTGCAGTGGATGCCTTCGCGCTCAAGCACCTCCGCTGCCTTGATGCCCTCCCAGGTGGAAGCGATCTTGATCAGCACACGGTCGGTGCCGATGCCGGCCTGGGCATAGAGGCCGATCAGCTTGCGGGCCTTGGTGATCGTGGCCTCGGTGTCGTAGCTGAGGCGCGCATCCACCTCCGTCGAGACCCGGCCCGGCACGATCTTGAGGATCTCCTTGCCGAAGGTGACGCTGATCTCGTCGAGGGCCTCGCGCACCACGTCCTCGGCCGGTGCCGCGGTGCCGATCACCTCACGGGATTCGCGCAGGGAACGGTCGATCAGCTCCTGGTAGGCCGGAATCTGGGCCGCCGCCAGGATCAGGGACGGGTTGGTGGTGGCATCCCGCGGCGTGAACTGGCGAATCGCCTCAATGTCGCCGGTGTCAGCCACGACCACCGTCATGGCGGCCAGTTGTTCGAGCAGGTTGGCCATCGTGGAACGGGTCGGACGCGCAGTCTTCTGGTGCCGAGGCTAGCCACGGCCGCCTCGGGCCAGATACAAGGGTTGTGGGAATGAGGACAGGGCCCCGTCTCAGGACGGCGTGGCTCTTCGAGGTCCGCTGACGACCGGGTGGCTGGGGGGCACCTTCTCGATCACGAGCAGGGCCTCGGCGATCTGGCGGGCCACCGGCAGGGCCACGGTGGAGCCGTAGGCGTTGCCGCCCTGGGGCTCGTCGACCACCACCAGCACCACATAACTGGGATCGTCCCCCGGCAGGATCGCCACGAAGCTGCAGATCCTGGCCCCGGGGATGTAAACGCCGTTGCGCGCCTTCTGGGCCGTGCCTGTCTTGCCGGCGATGCGGTAACCGGGGATCTTCATCCCCTTGCCGTTCTCCACCACCGTTTCCATCCAGTTGACGACGGTGCGGGTCACCGCCGGATCCAGCATCTTCACGCCCGTCGGGGCGGTGGCGCTGGCCAGGGCATCACCGGATCGCAGGCCTCGGGTGATGTGGGGGCTCACCAGCCGGCCGCCGTTGGCGAGCATGCCGTGCAGCTGCAGCAATTTGAGGGGGGTGAGGGAGAAGCCCTGGCCGAAGGCGGCGACCGCTGGCTCGATCGGAGCCGAGGTGAATTCGCTGCGACTCTTCAGCTGGCCGGCCACCGCTCCAGGCAGGTCGGTGTCGGGCATCTCGTCGATGCCGAAGGCCCGCAGCCAGTGCCAGAACCGATCCCGTTTCACCTGGGACATGGCCTTCACCATGGCCACGTTGCTGGAGACCTGGAGCACCGTGGGGAAATCGATCAGGCCGTTGGCGCGGCGGTCATGGTTGAAGATCGGCCAGCCGCCGATGGTCAGCTGGCCGACGTCGTTCACCTTGTCGCCGGGGCGGATCGCCTTCTCCTGCAGGGCCAGGGCCAGGTTGATGGGTTTGAAGGTGGAGCCCGGCTCGTACAGGTCCTGCACTGACCACTCGCGGAACAGCCCGGGGTTGTACTTCCAGAACTTGTTGGGGTCGTAGCTGGGGGTGGAGGCCAGGGCCAGGATCTCGCCGTTGCGGGCATTCATGACCAGGGCGGCGCCCTGCTTGGCCCTCCACTGCTTCACCTGCTTCGCGAGGGCCTGCTGGGCCACCTGCTGCAGGCGGGCATCCAGGGTGAGCTGCAGCCGCAGGTCGTCGCCATAGAGCGCTCCGGCCTGCAGGCCATCCGGCAGGGGGGTGCCGTCGGCGCCGCGGCGCATGCTCATCGTCACCTCCTGGCGGCGCAGATCCCGGTCGCGGCTCTGCTCCAGGCCCGCCTGGGCGACCCGTTCCAGGTTCAGGAAACCCACCACGTTGGCGAACAGCTGACCCTGGGGGTACACCCGTTGCGGGTAGGCCTCCAGATCGATGCCGCTGATGCCGAGTTCCCGCACCCGATGGGCCGTTTCCGGGTCCAGTCCGGTGGCGAGCTTGACGCCGCTGCGGCGGCTGCCGATGGTTTGCAGCAGATCGCCCGGGGGCCGCGCCAGCACCTTGGAGAGTTCCCGGACGACGTCGGCGGGGGGGCGGATGTTCTGGGGTTCATCACCCGGCAGGTTGAAGTAGCGCGGATGGGCCCAGAGGGTGAAGCGCTCCTCGTCAAGGGCCACCAGCCGCCCCATGCGGTCAACGATGGTGCGCCGCTTGCCGATGGGGGTGATCGCCTGGGTCTGGATGGCCCTGGCCCTGGCCTGGAGCTCCGGAGCCTGCACCACCTGGAGCCAGGCCAGGCGTCCCGCCAGTCCGACCAGGGCCGCGCAGAGCAGCAGATAGACGGCCAGCATCCGGCCGGTGGGGATCGGCTGGATCTCCACCACCCGCCGCGTCGCGTTTCCCTTGGCACGGCGCCCACGGCCCTTGTCGGTGTGGGCCTGGCCGCCGTCGTCGCCGGAAGACCTCGAACGGAACGGGGAAGGCATCAATAGCCGGCCGGAATGGCGCGCAGCTGGAAGCCGGCGAGCAGGGGAAGGGAAGCGCGGGGACGGTTGCTGCGGGGCTCAGGCAGGTGGATCAGTTTGTCGCTGCTGGTGGGCTCCAGCAGCCCAGGCCGCTTGACCAGGCTGAGGTGGTGCTGCTCGAGCAGCGCAGAGGACTCCTGCATGCGGTGCTCCAGGGTCTTGGAGGCCTGCAACTGGGCGAAACTGTGGGCCCACTGGTTCTGCCAGTGGAGGGTGAGGGCACTCAGGCCGAGCATGGAGAGTCCCAGTCCCACCAGGGCGCCGCTGCTGATCCGATGCAGACCTGCCAACCAGGGAGCCTGCCGTTCGATCTTCCGCGCCGAAAGCGACCCCTCGATCACATGGAGGGGCCTCAGTCTTGGCAGGGGATTCTGGCTGCGTGGGGCGGGGGAGGCGGCCAATGGACCAGGAGGGCACTGCGCAAGTGAACCACCCCAGGGGGTCGCCAGCAAGCGGTGTCAGTCGGCGAGAAAGAGGAGATTCATGAAGGTCAGCCCATTCCAAAGGGCGTGCATCAGAACGGCGGAGCCCAGTCGGCCGCTGCGCCACCGCAACCAGCCGAGGCCAAGGCCGAGCACGAACAGGGGCGCCAGCTCCGCCAGGCTCAGGTGGGCGATCGCGAACACGGCGGCACTGAGGATCACCGCTCCGGTGCCACCGAGCCGCTGACCCGCCACCGGCAGCAGCACGCCCCGGAAAAGAACCTCCTCAAACAAGGGGGCCACAACAAGGGCGGTGAAGGCGAAACAGGCCAGAGCCAGGGGGTCAGCGCTGGTCAGCACGAGTTCCAGCAGTGGATTGCTCCCCCCCGGGTCACTCCAGAACCGGTCGATGACCCAGCTGGAGGCGGTCACCACCGGCAGCACCATCAACAGGCTGACAAGGGCACCGCTGACGGCGGACTGGACGGGCTGCCACTTCCACTGCAGCCAGCCCCAGGCAGGCCTGGGGGTCCGGCGCGGCAGCATCAGGGCCAGGAGCAGCAGGGGCACGGCCATCAGGGCCGCGTAGAGCACCAGCACTTCAAGGCCCTGGCTGAGGGCCCTCGGCGTGGCCAGGCGCTGCAGGGCGATCTGGAGCGGTGGCTGAACAACGATCGGGACGACGACCTCCCCGAGCACCACGAAACCGCCCGCGATCAGCAGGGTCACATCGACGGGGCTCAGGGGTGGACCCAGCAGCGGCGGCGCGGCGGGGAGCCGCTGGCGCCAGGCCATCCAGACCTGCCGCAGCAGCAGGGCGACCCCGGCCAGCAGAAAAGCGGCCGGCAGGATGGTCACCGCCACCAGCCTCAAGAGCAGCCGCAGGGCGCGCTCTTCTGCCGGACAGCTGCCCGGGTCCCCCGGCAGCTGTTCGCAGACCAGCTGCTGCACCATCAGCGGCGCTGACCAGGGGGCCAGCAGCTCCTGCCGTCGTCGGGCGTCCACGGGCCGTCCGGCGAGCAGGGCGTCGATCAGGGGGCGCCGCCCGGCGTCCACCAGGGTGGCCAGAGGCCCCAGTTCCGTTCCATCGACCAGGGCCGCAGGGTCCGCCTCGGAGCGTTCCAGCAGGGCCAGTTCGAGGCGGCGCAAGGCCAGCGGCGGTTCCTCGGAGGCTTCCATCTGCCGCGTCAACTCCTGCTTCAGGTCCTGGCGGGGGTCTTCCCCGGCCAGGAGCGGCCGCAGGCCCGGCGGGACAGCCTCGGCCGCCAGGGCCCCCAGTTCCAGCTGCCGCAGGCTGAGGGAATCCACCACCGACGGGCGCTCCAGGCTGTCAATCAGTCCCCCCACCCACAACAGGGCACAGAGGGCCAGGCTGAGCAGGGCCAGCAGGCTTTTCCAGCCCGGCGGAGCGGCGGGGGGTCCGGATCGGGAAGGGGTTCCGTTCAACCGGACCACCTCGGCGGCAAGGGGAGCTGATTCTGTCGTGCCCCAGGCCCCCTGCCCGTGGCCTCTGGCCGTTCCCATACGATGACCGGGCCTGCGCCACAAGCACCGTGCCCCTCCGCATCGTGCTGGTCCGCCACGGGCTGAGCAGCTTCAACCTGGAGCACCGCATCCAGGGCCGTGACGACCTCTCCAACCTCACCGAGGAGGGGCAGCTCCAGGCCCGTCGCACGGGAGAGGCCCTGGCCGAGCTGCCGTTCACCGCGGTCTACAGCTCCCCACTGCAGCGGGCCAGCGCCACCGCTGCGGCCCTGCTCGCCAGCCATGGCTCCCCGCTGAGCCCCGATTACGACGACGATCTGCTGGAGATCGACCTGGCCCCCTGGAGCGGCTTGCTGCGCAGCGAGGTGCGGGACCTGGATCCGGAGCAGGAGCGCCGCTGGCGTGAAGCCCCCGAGACCATGGAGCTGCAGCGCGCTGACGGCAGCCGTTTTCTGCCGGTGCCCGAACTGCTGCAGCAGGCGGGCCGCTTCGCCGAGCGGCTGCTGGCGCGCCACAGCGACGACGACAGCGTGCTGGTGGTGGCCCACAACGCCATCCTGCGCTGCATGGTGCTGCATCTGCTCGGGCTGCCGGCCAGTGGTTTCCTGCGCCTCAGGCTCGACAACGCGTCCATTTCCGTGCTCAACCTGGTCCGTGGACCGGACGGGCGCCCGTCGGTACAGCTGGAATCCCTCAACGGCACGTCCCACCTGGGTGTCGCCCTGCCGCCGGCCGGAGCGGGCTGCCGGCTGCTGCTGGTGCGCCATGGCGAAACCGACTGGAACCGTGAGGGTCGTTTCCAGGGCCAGATCGACATTCCGCTCAATTCCCATGGCCTGGCTCAGGCCGAGGCGGCGCGCGCGTTCCTGGCCGCGATCCCGCTGCAGCGGGCCTACAGCAGCGACATGGCCCGCCCGCTGCGCACCGCCGAGGTGATCCTGGGCTCCCACCCCGGGGTGCCCCTCACCACCAATCGGGGGCTGCGGGAGATCGGCCATGGCCTCTGGGAGGGCCGGCTGGAGAGCGAGATCGCCGCCGGCTGGCCCGATCTCCTGGCCGCCTGGAAACGCAGCCCCGAAACGGTACAGATGCCGGAAGGCGAGACCATCGTTGAGGTGTGGGACCGGTCCCTGGCGGCCTGGAACCGGATCGTCGCCGGACTGGATCCCCAGGAGACGGCCCTGGTGGTCGCCCATGATGCGGTCAACAAGACGATTCTCTGCGCCTTGCTTGGTCTCTCCCCCGGCGACATCTGGACCGTGAAGCAGGGCAACGGCGGTGTCACCGTGATCGACTACCCCCGCGGGGCGACGGCAGCGCCGGTGGTCACCGCCCTCAACCTCACCGCCCATCTCGGCGGAGTGCTCGACCGTACGGCCGCCGGCGCCCTCTAGCCGGCCCACCCCCCGAGGCCCCTGCCATGGTCCGTCAGCTGCTGATCCGCGGGGTGCATCTGCTGGAATCCCCAGGCCGGTCGCCACGGCGGGCCGATGTGCTGCTGGAGGACGGCGTGCTGGTGGCGATCGACCCGGATCCGGCCGCCCTGTCAGGGGCGGCCAGCGTCAGCGCCGACGGGTGCTGGTTCGGCCCCGCGCTGGTGGATCCCCACAGTGTGCTGGAGGAGCCCCTGCAGGGGAGGGCGGAAACGCTGGCCAGCCTTGGGGCCGCCGCCGCCGCCGGTGGCTACGGCACCGTGGCCCTGCTCCCCTGGGCCCCCACCTGGCGGGATCGGCCCGAGCGGCTGGGCTGGAGCTGGCCCGAGCCCCTGCAGCTGCTCCCCTGGGGCAGCTTCAGCGTCGATGGCCTCGACCGGGAGCTGGCCCCCCACGCCGACCAGCTGGCTGCCGGTGCCTGCGGTCTGGCGGGCGGGGCGACCCTGCCGCCGCTCGACCTGCTGGAGCGGGGCCTGAGGCTCGCTGAGATGGGGGACCGGCCGGTGCTGCTGCCGCCACGGGACGGGTCCCTGGCCCAGCGGGGATTTGTGCGGGAGCGGGTGGAGGCCCTGCGGGCGGGTTGGCCCCTCGACCCCCCCGGCAGTGAGACCTTTCCCCTAGAGACCCTGCTCACCCTGGCCGGCGACCTGCCCGGCCTCCAGCTGCGGCTGATGAACATCTCCACCGCTGAAGGAGTGGCGCGTCTGCGGCGCCAGGCCCACCCGCCGATGGCTTCCGTGTGCTGGTGGCACCTGGTCGCGGACAGCGGTGGCCTCGATCCGGCCGATGACGGCTGGCTGCTGGAGCCTGCCCTCGGGGCACCGGCCGACCGGCGGGGCCTGATTGACGCCCTCGCCGATGGCGTCATCGGCGCCGTGGCGGTCCATCACGTGGCCCTTGACGCCGAGGAGGAGCTGCTGCCCCTGGATCAGCGCCGCCCCGGGGTGGCGGGCCATGGCCTGGTGCTGTCCCTGCTCTGGGAAGAGCTGGTGGGGCGCCAGGGTTGGCGGGCGGAGCAGCTCTGGCAGGTGCTGTGCTGGGGACCCGCTGGTTTCCTGGGGCGGTCCCAGCCCGGGCTGGCCCCGGGCACGCGCCGGTGGCTGCTGTTTGATCCTGGCCACGCCTGGCGCTGGGCTGACGCACCGCCTGGTTCCCTGGCGGCCAACCGGCCCTTCCGGGATCGTCAGCTGCAGGGGCGGGTGATCGCCACAGGCCTCAGCGATCCAGCTGGTTGGGTTCTGGCAGCGGGCCCGCCGAACTGAACGGGAAGAATCGCCAGAAGGCCCGGCCGATCAGTTCGGATTCCGGCAGCAGTGGTCCGCCGGGCCAGAAACGGGCATCCCAGCTGTTGGCGCGGTTGTCGCCCATCACCACCAGATGGCCGGGGGGCACCACCACATCGAGGGTGCGGCAGGGGCCGACGCCCTGGCGATCGACGGGGCAGTAGTTGCGGACGTAGGGCTCGTCGAGGGGGCGGCCATTGATCGAGACGCGGCCGCGGGGATCGGCCACCACCCGCTCCCCGGGCAGTGCGATCACCCGTTTGATGTAGGCATCACAGGCCGGCTGCTGCAGGCCCGGCAGGGAACCGATCAGGGGCAGGTTGACCAGCAGGCAGCGCAGCCCACCGGGCTTGGTCGGTCCGGTGAGGATCGGATCGAAGTGGTAAGGGGAGCGGAACACCACCACCTCACCGCGCTTGGGCGGGCGTTGACGGAAGGTGAGCTTCTCCACCAGCAGCCGGTCCTGCAGTTGCAGGCCAGGAAGCATGGAGCCGGAGGGGATGTAGCGGGCCTCCAGCAGGAACTGGCGAATCCCCAGGGCCACCGCCAGGGTGATCAGGACACTGCGCCAGAAAGCCCAGGGGCTCTCGTCCCGCGCCTCTGGGTGGGGCTGTGGCTCGTCGCGGGCGCCGTCGTCGACCTGGGGATCCGATGGGCTCAAGGGGTTCGTGCGGCAGGTTCCGTGGTCGGGAGGCAGATTAGGCACGCATCCGCCCGCAGGGTCCCCGATGGCACGCCCACGCTGGCACCAGACCCTGGCCCTGCCCTCCAGTGGCCTGGGTCGCCGCTGGGATCGCTTCGTGGCGCTCTGGGCCGCCCTGAATCTGCTGTGGGTGGCCTTCGACGTCACCTACATCCCCCTGCGCACCTTCTGGCTGCAGCGCAACCTGTATCCACTGCCGTCGGTGCCCCTGGTGGTGCCGCTCACCTTCATCCCTGACATCACCCCCTGGGTGGATCCGATCAAGGGAATCGAACCCCACCGCGAGACCCAGGCCTACCAGGCCCAGTTCGCTCGCCTGGATGCGGCCCTGCGCCAGGGCCCCCCGGGGCAGCTCAGCCCCGCCCAGCAAAAGCTCCTGGCGGAGCAGGTGCGGCTCACCGCCGAGATGATCGACTCCAATCCGATGCAGGCCTCGGGCGCCTCCGGCACCCTGGAGAAGATCAAGAACCGCCTGCGCCAGCGCGCCGACAAGGACTCGGCCAAGCAGGCGGCGGAGGTGCTGCTGAGTCCCGCCTGGCTCGCCTCCCATCCCTGGGAACAGGAGCGCCTGTTCTGGCGCCAGCAGGTGCTCCCCCTGGTGGCCACCACCTACTGGCGCTCGATCGATGAGAACGGTCGCCCCACCGACCATTTCTGGCGCTATGACCTGATCCTGTTCCAGAGCGTCTTCGCCCTGGACATCCTGCTGCGGGCCTACCGTCTGCGCCGACGCCTGCCGGGCCTGAGCTGGAACCGGGCCCTGCTGCGGCGCTGGATTGACCTGCCCCTGCTGCTGCCCTTCTGGCGCCTGCTGCGGGTGGTGCCGGTGCTGGAGCGGCTGCACACCAGCGGGCTGATCACGATCGAGCCGATCCGGGCCGTCATCAGCCGCGGTGTGGTGGCCCTGCTGGCGGTCGAACTGTTCGAGGTGCTGGCGCTGCAGCTGATCGATGGCCTGCAGCAGCTGATCCGCTCGCGCCGCTGGCCGATGCGGATCCGGGCCCTGCGCAGCCATCAGACCGTGGTCAGCAACGATGAGCGGGAACTGGTGGAACTGGTGCGGATCTGGGGCCCCCTGCTGCTGGTGCGGGTGGCGCCGCGCCTGGCTCCCGAGCTGCAGGGGGTGCTGGGCCATGCCCTGCAGCAGAGCCTGCAGAACGCCATCGTGCCGCCGGGCCTGCGCCAGCTCCAGCCCCTGCTGCAGATGGAGAAGGGGCTCACCCGCCAGCTGGCCGGGGGGATGGTGGACAGCCTGCTCGACCTCACCCGCAGCACCGGTGAGCGTCTCAGCCGCCGTGATGACCAGCAGCTGGAGCTGCTGCAGCGCTTCATCGACCGCTTCTGGGAGGAACTGGCCGAAGCCCTGGAGAGTGGGCCGGCCCTGGAACGCTCCCAGCAGCTGCTCTGCACCTTCCTTGAGGAGTTCAAGGGCACCTACCTGAGCCAGATCAGCCGGGCCGGCATCGAAGGCCTGATCGAAGAGCTTGACCAGCTGATGGTGAAGGGAGCCCAGGGGGTGGGCGACGGCAACGACCCGGCCTAGCCGAGCAACTCCTGCCATTCCTCGGGGCGGAACCCGGTGACGATCCGCCCCGAGGCCGTGACCAGAAATGGACGTTTGATCAGGCGCCCATCGGCAGCGAGGACCGCCAAGGCGGTGGCGGTGTCCATCGCCTTCACCGTGGCGGCGCCCAGGGCCCGATAGCTCTGGCCACTGGTGTTGAACAACCGGCCGAAACCGCCCAGCTGCCCATGGGCCTCGCCGAGCAGCTCCAGGGTTGGGGGGGCGGTTGTGATGTCGATGGCTTCGAACGGGATCTGTCGATCCCGCATCCACGCCAACGCCTTGCGGCAGGTGCTGCAGCCGGCGTAATGAAAGAGGCGATGGACCGCCTGATCAGCCATGGAGGCTCACTTGCGGCCGACGAGAGCCTTGAGGGCGCCGACCAGGCTGTTGGAGCCCTTGCCCACGCCGGCGTCGGGCTTGGTGCGGATGGTGACGTCCCCGTTGACGGTGGTGCGGCAGCTCAGGCGGTAGCTGGAGGGACGATCCGCCAGGTAGACCTCCTCGACGTCGCTGCGGGGGGACAGGTTGCGGGCCCCCTCCACCACTTCCACCACGCAGGTGCCGCACTGGCCGAGGCCGCCGCAGTTGTTGAGGTTGTTAAGGCCCGTGTAGGGATTGACCCCGGCGTCAAGGGCCGCCTTGCGCAGATTCGCCCCTTCAATGCAACCAACCTGCTGGCCTTCCTTTTCGAAACGGATGGTGGGCACGGTCGATCGTGGGTAGGGGGCGCCGCCCAACTTAGGTCACACCGCGTCCCAACGATCCCAGTTTCGTTGCCTTGGGAAAGGATCGGGATCGCCGGGAGGGGCTCCCTACGATGGTCAGGTTGCCCGCAGACCTTGCTCTCCTCCGATCCCGCCCCGGCCCGGCAAGGCACCTACGACCTGGTGGTGCAGCAGCTGATCCCCGGCTACGCCAGTCTCGCGCGCCTGTCGGTGGCGCTGCTGGCCTCCTCTCCCCTGGCGTCGAGGCCAGCGGCGGAGGTCCTGGTGGCGGGCTGTGGCACGGGGGCCGAACTGCTGGAGGCCGACGCCCAACGGCCCGACTGGCGGCTCACCGCCATTGATCCCTCGGCGGAGATGCTGGCGGTGGCACGGCAGCGGTTGCAGAACCGGGGCCAGATCGACTGGCATCACGCCACGGTGGAGCAGCTGGGCGCCGAGGCCCGTTTCGATGGCGCCCTCTCGGTGCTGGTGCTGCAGTCGCTCCCGGATGACGGCACCAAGCTGGCCTTCCTGTCCGCCCTGGCCCGCAGCCTCAGACCCCAGGGGCAGCTGGTGCTCGTCGATCTGATGCGCCCGGAGCGCTCGCCCCTCTCGCCCCAGGTGGCCGAGGCCTGGCGCTGTTTCCAGCGGGCCAGCGGCGTGGACGGGGAGGCGGTGGACCCCACCGCCCAGATCCAGGGCTTCCACCCCATCGGCATCGCCCGTCTGACGGCCCTGGTGGAGGCCGCCGGCCTCAGCGATCCGGCGCCGTTTTTCCAGGCCCTCGACTTTCAGGGCTTCCTGCTACAGCGACGGGCCTGAAGGTCTGCTCGATGGACTCCTGATCGCCGGGCAGCAGGGGGCGGTCGGTGATCACGCCGGCCAGGGGGACCAGCAGGGTCGCGAGGCCGAGCAGAAAACCGGCGACGGCTCCCAAGGGCTGGTCAAAGAGCAGGTCGGAGGACGCAGCAGCCGTGCTTTTGACGGAGCCGGAGGATCTGGGTCCCGGACTGTCAGGCTCTCCGCTCGGTTCGGCGCCGCCCGTGGCGGAGTCCGGGGAAAAGCCAGCAAGGGACGTGGTGGATGTTCCCGGGCTGATCAGGGCGCCAGGGACGGCGAGGGAAGGGGCGGCTCCGCGATGGGAACCAGAGATGGGAACGGGACGGGCGTGTTGGACGTGATCCATGCAGTCGTGCAGCGGACGGTCCGGTGCACTCGACGGGAAACAAAGGTGTTTGGGTGATTCTGACACCGATCTGCCCGTTCGGCCGCCCGCTGGGCCGTCCGGACAGGGTTGCGGCACTCAGGCGGCCGGCCGTGACTGGGAATGCTGCTGGCGGTGCAGGTGGAGGTCGGCGGGAGGAGCGTCGGCCCCATCGAGCCGGGCGCGGATCGCCTGCAGTTCCTCAAGAATCGAAGCCAGCAGCTGCTGGGTGGCGGTGGAGGGGGAGTTGAGCACCTCCACGGTCACCTCCTTGATGCGCAGCACGTCGCGGGCGAAGCGGGCGACCTCGTGGGGGTGAAAGACGAGGGGCTCCTTCTGATCGCTGCGGTACTCGGGATTGAGTTTGCGGGGGTTGAAGGGGGGGTTGAGGTTGCGGGGATCGGTGTTGGTGTAGCGGTACACCGAGGCACGGGATCGGTTCAGGGAACGCTGCACCTCATCGATGCCGATCAGGGTTTCGGCCTCGGCACCGGGCTCAGCCTGCAGGGTCTGCGGCGGCGCCAGAGCCTCTGACCGCGCCACCGAAGCAGTGGGGCCTCCCATGGGTGAGCCGGCCTGGGCAGGGTGAGCGAGCATTGAGACTGGTGTGGGACACACTGGACTAGCGGCCGACCTTAGCAGAGTTTTTTGTTTGCAGCTGACCCCGTGCCGGAGGCAAGGCCGTTGCGGCGACTCGGTCTTCGTCCCCCCGCGACGCCCGGCTCAGCGGGCCTGCGGTGATAGCGTCCAGCGCCGATCCGGACTTTCTCCATGCGCGTCTCCCGCCTGATGCTGGTGACGCTTCGGGACGACCCGGCCGAAGCGGAGATCACCTCCCACAAGCTGTTGCTCCGGGCGGGCTACATGCGGCGGCTGGCGCCAGGAATCTTCGCCTACCTGCCCCTGCTCTGGCGGGTGCTCCAGAAGGTCTCCGCCATCGTCCGCGAGGAGATGGCGGCCGTCGACGCCCTCGAAACCCTGCTGCCCCAGCTGCAGCCCGCCGACCTCTGGCGCCGCAGCGGCCGCTGGGATGGCTACACCGCCGGGGAGGGAATCATGTTTCACCTGGTTGATCGCCAGGAGCGCTCCCTGGGGCTCGGCCCCACCCACGAAGAGGTGGTCACCGAGCTGGCGGCCGACCTGCTGCGCTCCTACCGCCAGCTGCCGGTCTGCCTGTATCAGATCCAGACCAAGTTCCGCGATGAGATCCGCCCCCGTTTCGGCCTGATGCGGGGGCGTGAATTCATCATGAAGGACGCCTATTCCTTCCACGCCGACGAGGCCTGCCTGCGGCGCACCTATGCCGCCATGGACGGCGCCTACCGGCGCATCTTCGAGCGCTGCGGCCTGCGGGCCGTGGCGGTGGAGGCGGACAGTGGCGCCATCGGCGGCTCCGCCAGCCAGGAGTTCATGGTCACCGCCGAGGCCGGCGAGGACCTCATCCTGGCCAGCCCCGATGGCCGCTATGCCGCCAACCAGGAACGGGCCGTCTCCCTGCCGGCCGCAGCGGTCCCCCTGGAGGCGGGCGCCTGTCAGTCCCTGGCCACCCCCGGCCAGAAGAGCATCGAAGAGCTCTGCACCGCCCATGGCTTCGACCCCACCCAGACGCTGAAGGTGCTGCTGCTGCTGGCCCGTTTCGCCGCGGCGCCCCCGCGGGGGGTGCTGGTGTGTCTGCGCGGCGACCAGCAGCTCAACGACGTCAAGCTGGCCAATGCCGTCACGGCCCGTTGCCCCGACGCCGGCGCCCTGCTGGAGATCGTGCCGCTGCTGGCCGACCATCTCTGGGACGCCGTTCCCTTCGGCTTCCTGGGTCCCCATCTGGAGGATCCGGCCCTGCGCCAGGGCGAGACGCGCCTGGCGGCGGCGCCGCTGCTGCGCCTGGCGGATCCCTCGGCCGCCGATCTGGAGGCCTTTGTCTGCGGGGCCAACCGCCGCGATGAACACCTGGTGGGGGCGCGCTGGGGTGAGCTCTGCCCGCTCCCTGAGGTGGTGGACCTGCGGTCGGCCCAGCCGGGAGACCGCTGCCTGCACGACCCGTCCCAGCGGCTGGAGGCGGCCCGGGGCATTGAGGTGGGTCACATCTTCCAGCTGGGCCGGAAGTACTCCGAGGCCCTGGAGGCCCGCTTCACCAACGAGGCCGGCATCGAGGAGCCCCTGTGGATGGGCTGCTACGGCATCGGCGTCTCCCGCCTGGCCCAGGCGGCTGTGGAGCAGCACCACGACGCCGATGGGATCCGCTGGCCCGTGGCGATCGCGCCCTACACGGTGATCATCGTGATCGCCAGCAGCCAGGATCCGGTGCAGGTGGCCCTGGCCGAGGAGCTCTACGGCCAGCTGCGGCAGGCCGGCATCGACGTGCTGCTCGATGACCGCCCCGAGCGGGCCGGGGTCAAGTTCAAGGACGCCGACCTGATCGGCATCCCCTGGCGGCTGGTGGTGGGCCGTGGCGCCGGGGAGCGCAAGGTGGAGCTGGTGGACCGCAGCGGCGACACGGGCAAGCGGGAACTGAGCGCCGACGACGCCCTCGAGCACCTGCGCGGGCTGCCGGGTGCATCCCCGTAGGATTTCTCGAGACGCCGTTCCTCCCTTGGTCGCCTTTCTGCGCCGCAGCCTGCTCCGTCCCTTTCTGGCCCTCGGCCTGTGTCTCTGTCTCGGACTGAGCGGCTGCAGCCAGGCCACCGCCGGTCTCAGCGGCAACTATGTCGATGACACCGTCAGCGTGGCTCAGACCCTGCTGACCACCATCGCCCTGCCCCAGGACGACCCCGGCCACCAGGAAGCGGAGCTGCAGGCCCGTCAGCTGATCAACGGCTACACCGCCCTTTACCGGCCCCGCCAGGACATCCACGGCCTGGCCTCCTTCACCACCATGCAGACCGCGGTGAATTCCCTGGCGGCCCACTACGCCGGTTACGCCAACCGCCCCCTGCCGGAGGCGCTGCGCAGCCGGCTGGAAAAGGAGCTCAAGAAAGCTGAAGCGTCCGCGGTGCGCGGGGCCTGATCCTTTGACGAAGGGGGCCCCGATCTGAGAAGCTCTCCCCTTGTGCTTAGAAGCGGCTACGGGCCGCTGTTTCCTTGGCCAATGTTGTCGTCATCGGTGCGCAATGGGGTGACGAAGGGAAAGGCAAGATCACCGATCTGCTGAGTCGCTCCGCCGATGTCGTGGTCCGCTATCAGGGCGGGGTCAACGCCGGGCACACCATCGTTGTCGAGGACCGGGTCCTCAAGCTGCACCTGATCCCCTCCGGGATCCTCTATCCGGACACCATCTGCCTGATCGGATCGGGCACCGTGGTGGATCCCAAGGTCATGCTGGGCGAGATCGACACCCTGCTGGAGCTGGAGATCGACGTCTCCGGCCTGAAGCTCGCCTCCACCGCCCACGTCACGATGCCGTACCACCGGCTGCTCGACCTGGCGATGGAGCAGCGCCGGGGCGACCGCCGCATCGGCACGACCGGGCGGGGCATCGGCCCCACCTATGCCGATAAATCCCAGCGCAATGGCATCCGGGTGATCGACCTGCTCGATCCGGACTGCCTGCGCGATCGCCTGCTCGGTCCCCTCGCCGAGAAGAACGACCTGCTCGAGAAGGTTTACGGGATCCCCGCCCTGGATGCCGACGCCGTGATCGAGGAGTACGCCGCCTACGGCCGCCGGCTGGCCCCCCACGTGGTGGATTGCACCCGCACCATCCACGAGGCGGCCCGGGCCCGCAAGAACATCCTCTTTGAGGGCGCCCAGGGCACCCTGCTGGATCTCGACCACGGCACCTACCCCTACGTCACCTCCTCCAACCCCGTCTCGGGCGGAGCCTGCATCGGCGCCGGCGTGGGGCCCACCCTGATCGACCGGGTGATCGGCGTGGCCAAGGCCTACACCACCCGGGTGGGCGAAGGACCCTTCCCGACGGAATTGGAGGGCAGCCTCAACGACCACCTCTGTGATCGCGGCGGGGAGTTCGGGACCACCACCGGCCGTCGCCGCCGTTGCGGTTGGTTCGACGGGGTGATCGGCCGTTATGCGGTCCAGGTCAACGGCCTTGACTGCCTGGCGATCACCAAGCTCGACGTGCTCGATGAGCTGGACGAGATCCAGGTGTGCGTGGCCTACGAACTCGATGGCCAGCGCATCGACCACTTCCCCAGCAGTTCCGACGAGTTCGCCCGCTGCCGTCCGGTGTTCAAGAGCCTGCCCGGCTGGCAGTGCTCCACGGCCGATTGCCGTGCCCTGGAGGATCTCCCCCCCACCGCCATGGCCTACCTGCGCTTCCTGGCCGAGCTGATGGAGGTGCCGATCGCCATCGTTTCCCTCGGCGCCCAACGGGACCAGACGATCGTGGTCGAGGATCCGATCCACGGTCCCAAACGGGCCCTGCTCAGCGTCTGAGCCCGATCCCAGCCGTCCCCCTGTCGTCCTTCCCTTTGATCAGTTCCTCTAAGCGTTTCGACGTCGTCGGCATCGGCAACGCCATCGTCGATGTCCTCGTCCAGGCCGATGACGCCTTTCTCGAGGCCCACGGCCTCACCAAGGGCACCATGGCCCTGGTGGATGAGGCCCAGGCGGAGCGGCTCTACGCCAGCGTCGGCGCCGGGCTGGAAACCTCGGGCGGATCGGCGGCCAACACCCTGGCCGGCATCGCCCAGCTGGGTGGACAGGCGGGGTTCATCGGCCGGGTCAGGGACGACCAGCTCGGGGCGATCTTCGCCCACGACATCCGCGCCGTGGGGGCGCAGTTCGAAACGCCGCCGGCCAGCAGCGGCCCCTCCACCGCCCGCTGCCTGATCCTGGTCACCCCGGATGCCCAGCGCACCATGTGCACCTACCTGGGGGCCTCGGTGGGTCTGGATCCCGCCGACCTCGACCTGGACATGGTGCGCCAGGCCAAGGTGCTGTACCTGGAGGGCTATCTCTGGGACAGCGAGGAGGCCAAGCAGGCCTTCCTTGCGGCTGCCGAGGTGATGCGCGCCAGTGGCGGCGAGGTGGCCCTGTCGCTCTCCGATGCCTTCTGCGTCGAGCGCCACCGCCAGAGCTTCCAGGAGCTGGTCGACGGGCACGTCGATGTGCTGTTCGCCAACGAGACGGAGATCACCTCCCTCTACGAGTGCGACAGCTTCGAGGCGGCCGCCGATCAGGTGCGGGGCCGCTGCAAGCTGGCGGCCCTCACCCGCAGCGAGCGGGGCTCCCTGCTGCTGAGCGGGGACACCACCCTGGCGATCGCGCCGTACCGGCTCGGCCCATTGGTGGACACCACCGGCGCCGGCGACCTCTATGCCGCCGGTTTCCTCCACGGCCACACCAGGGGTGAGAGCCTGGAGCGCTGCGGTCAGCTCGGTTCGCTCTGCGCCGGCCAGGTGGTCACCCAGCTGGGTCCCCGCCCCCAGGCCTCCCTGCCGGAGCTGGTGGCCCGCCACCTGGGCTGAGCGGCACCTGCTCCAGCAGCCAGCGGCCATAGGGGCCGTCGCTGCTGGCCTGCCAATGGATCCATTCGGGGGTGTCGTAGCTGTGCAGCTCCCCCAGGCTGCGGCGCAGCGCCACCAGGTTCCCGGGGCTCGTCTTGAGCAGCAGCTGCACCTCCTCACTCCGCTCCAACTGCCCCTGCCAGCGGTACAGCGACACCACCGGATGCAGGCTGGCGCAGGCCACCAGGCCCCGCTCCAGCAGCGCCAGGGCCAGGGCCTCGGCCCGCTCCCGGTCGGCTTCGGTGGTGAGCACCAGGCTCACGGGGATGGGGGTGGGATCAGCCATGGGGGCCACTCTGGCCCAGGCGTTGCAGCAGCTCCCGCAGCGGCAGGGCCTCGGCCTGGCCGGGCTCGGGGGGGCGCTCCAGCAGCAGCAGGCGCAGGCCCAGTTCGGCGCAGAGGCGGTGCCATTGGGCTTCGTTGGCGCCGCCGGAGCGGCGGCAGAGCACCGCGTCGATGCCCCAGTGACGGCAAAGGGCCCGCTCGAGGCGGCCGTCGTCGGTGGGCTGCAGGGGCGCCAGTCGCTCCGGCGCCAGTCCGGCGGCCAGGGCCAGCGCCAGGGCCTCGCCGTGGGGCAGCAGGCGGGCGTGGTGCAGGGCCTGCGGCGCGGCCGCCACGGCGTCGCCCAGGCGGCGGGCGCCGATGGCCAGCAGCAGGCGCTCGCCGGGCTGGCAGTGGGCGCCGAGGCTGGCCAGATCGCCAAGAACCACCGCCCCGGCGCCGCTGAGATCGGGGCGCTTCAGCCGCAACAGCGGCTGCCCCTGGGCAGGGCAGGTGAGGGCGAGGGCGGCGCTGATGCGGGTGGCGAAGGGGTGGGTGGCGTCGATCACCCAGGTGTAGGGCTCGCCCCGGCGTCGGGCCTCGCCCAGTTCGGCGGCGACCCCCGCCTCCGGCCCCTCCGATGTGCCGATCGCCCCCACCGCCAGCTCCAGCTGGGGGTGGGGGCCGTAGGCCAGGGCGGCGGCCCGGCTCACCAGCGACACCTTCAGACGCCAGCCCCCAGCCAGCAGCTGCTGGGCCAGAGGGGGACCCTCCCCGGTGCCGGCGATCAGCCAGATCCTGCCTCCGCGGGGAGGATGCTTCAGGATGGGGCCTCCGATCTGTTGGTGCCGGCGTGAATCACTGCTTGCTGGAGGTGGAGGTCCTGGAGGCGCCCCAGGTGCGATACACCCAGGACAGCCAGACACCGGTGGCCGAAATGGCTGTGCAGATCGAGGGTCTGCGGCCCGATGATCCCCCGGGCCAGCTGAAGGTGGTGGGCTGGGGAAATCTCGCCCAGGATCTCCAGAACAGGGTTCAGGTGGGCCAGCGGCTTGTCCTCGAGGGGCGGCTGCGCATGAACACCGTCACCCGGCAGGACGGGGTCAAGGAGAAGCGGGCCGAATTCACCCTGGCGCGGCTCCATCCCCTCAGCCCCGGCGCGGCTGCACCCCAGGCCCAGAGCCAGGCCCCAGCGGCTGCCCCCCAGCCGGCACCCCGTCCAGCCGCTGGCCCAGCGACCCCAGCGCCGCGCCGGGCTCCGGCACCGGCACCTTCGCGCCCCGCCAGCGTCGCGCCGGCGGAGGCGGCAGCACCGGTGTGGGACACCTCCCCGCTGGTGCCCCTGGGCGACGATGACGACGACATTCCCTTCTGATTCGGACCCTGGTTCAGAGCCGTTCGCCGACCTGGTCGATCAACTGACCCAGTTCCCTTTCCAGGGCCGCCAGATCGAGTCGCCACTGGCTCCAGCGGCCACTGTCCAGCTGGCGCAGCAGCCAGAGCCGGTCCACGCCGAGCTGGGAGAGAAGCTCGGCCGTCGAAGGGGCCACGGCCGCGCTCCAGGGGCTGTCGCCGGCAGCGCCGGAGTCCCCGCTGCTGGCGGTGGGGACGTCGCTTGGGTGGTCGGAATGGTTGGCCATGGGGCTGGCGGGCGGCCTTGGGGGCTCCATCCTGCCCCCCGCTGCTGGACAATGGCGTGATGCAAGCGTTTCTCTCCCCCGGCAGCCTGGTGACCGTGGCTGGTGCCGTGCTCACCGTGATCGGTTCGATCGCCTACGTCACCGACAGCCCCAACATCAGCCTGGCTGGTGTGTTCTACGGCGTGCCGATCCTGCTGGGGGGGCTGGCCCTGAAGTCCTCCGAGCTGCCACCCGCCGAGCGCCTCACCCCCGTGGCCCAGTTGCGTGATCTGCGTCAGTTGCCGGAGAACGAACCGCTGCGCAAACTGCTGGCCGACGTCACCCGCTGGCGCTACGGCCAGAAGGCCCACCTGGAGAGTTCCCTCGAAGCCCTCAAGCTCTGGGATGAGGACGCCCCTCCCCAGCTGCTGGCCGTTGAGGAGCTGGAGGCCAGCGGCGGCTACGGGCTGCGTCTCACGATCGAGTGCCAGGGGGTGCCGTTCCAGCGCTGGCAGGACCGGCAGGACCGGCTGGGCCGTTTCTTCGGTCCCGGCCTCACCGCTGACCTGCAACAGGCTGGTCCTGGCCGCCTGACGCTGAGCCTGCTGCCGGCACCCGCCACCTCCGACCCGTCCCTCGCCGCCCCCGTCCCTTGAGTCCCGATCGGCACATCAGTTCGGAAGACACCCTGCGGGTCTCCGTGCTCAGTGAGGCGCTGCCCTACATCCAGCGTTTCGCCGGCCGCCGCATCGTCATCAAGTACGGCGGAGCCGCCATGGTGCGCGAAGACCTGCGTGAGGCCGTCTTCCGTGACCTGGCCCTGCTGGCCTGCGTCGGCGTCCAGCCGGTGGTGGTGCACGGCGGCGGACCGGAGATCAATCAATGGCTGGAGAAGCTGGCGATCCAGCCCCGCTTCCAGGATGGCCTGAGGGTCACCTGTCCCGACACCATGGACGTGGTGGAAATGGTGCTGGTGGGCCGGGTCAACAAGCAGATCGTCAATGGCCTCAACCGGGTGGGGGGCCGGGCCGTGGGCCTCTCCGGCAGTGATGGCGCTCTGGTGCAGGCCCGCGCCATGGGCGATGGCACCCTCGGCGTGGTGGGCGATGTGGCGCGGGTGGACCCCTCGGTGCTCTCCCCCCTGCTCGCGGCCGGCTACATCCCGGTGATCTCCAGCGTCGCCCCCAATGCCGATGGCCAGGCCCACAACATCAATGCCGACACTGTGGCCGGGGAGCTGGCCGCGGCCCTGCAGGCGGAGAAGCTGATCCTGCTGACCGACACCCCCGGCATCCTGCGGGATCGCAACGCCCCCTCCAGCCTGATCCGCCAGCTCAGCCTTGCGGAGGCCCGCCAGCTGATCACCGACGGTGTGGTGGAAGGGGGGATGACGCCCAAGACCGAGTGCTGCATCCGGGCCCTGGCCCAGGGGGTGAAGGCGGCCCACATCATTGACGGCCGGGTGGCCCATTCGCTGCTGCTGGAGGTGTTCACCAATGCCGGCATCGGCACCATGGTGGTGGGCAGCCCCGGCCTGCTGCATGCCTGAGGATCCGCTGGCCGAGGCCCGTCGGGCCCTGGATCGTGGGGAGTACGGCCAGGTGCTGCGCTTGCTGGAGCCCCTCCAGGAGGAGCGTTCGCCGCTCACGGCCGCCGGCGCCGAGCTGCGCCTGCTGATGGCCACCGCCCTGATGGGCCAGGGCCGCACCGACCAGGCCGCCGCCTGCTGCCGGGGTCTGGTGCGCTGCCAGGACCCGACGCTGCGCGCCCAGGCCAAGGCGTTGCTGATGGTGCTCGAGGCCCCGGAGCTGCGCCGTCCCAGCAACTGGTCGCTCACCCTGCCGGATCTCAGCGGCACCACGCCGCTCGAGGGGGTCGGCGGCGGCGTCAGCCGCCGCTCCCGCCGCCGACCCGAACCACCGCCGCCCCCGCCGGTGGGCCCCACCCGGGCCCCGGTGGGCTTTGCGGTGGTGGTGGCGGTGGTGCTGCTGCTGCTGGCCTCGCTGCTGGGGGGCTGCATGGAGGTGCGCACCGAGCTGCGCTTCGAGGGACCCGGGCGGCTGCAGGTGAGCCACCAGCTGCGCAGCAACGGCGGCCCGCAGAGCCCCTGGCAGCGGCGCTTCGTCGCGGTGCTGGAGGGACACGAGCCCCAGATCCCATCCCCCGGTCCCTTTCGCCTGTCGGGGGGGAAGGGGGCGCCGAGCCTCGCCACCCCGGTGCTGCCGGCCAGGGAGGCGCTCGTGGCCCTGGCGGGCAGCCTGGAGGTGGCCGGCCAGCTCAGCGGTGTCGCCCTGCGCGCTCCGGTGGTCCGCTGGGAGGAGCGCAACTGGCTGGTGGGGGTGCGCCAGCACCTGCTGCTGGAGCTCGACCTGCAGCCCCTCGAGGCGATCCCAGGACTGGATCTGGCGCTGGTCCTCGACCCGGTGCGGCCCGCGGCCGTGCGGCAGGCGGCCCCCAGCAGCCCGGTTCCGGCTCCTGCGGGGGATGGGACGGGGCGCCGTCAGCTGATCTGGCCCCTGCAGCCGGGCCAGGTCAATGTGCTGGAGCTGCGTTGCTGGCGCTGGAGCGGTCTGGGGTTGGGGGCGGCGGCGGTGGGCCTGGCCCTGCCGCTGGTGCTGGCCCTGCAGGCGACCCGGCGCCGGCTGGGCTTCGGTCTGCCGGAACTGCCGGCCTGAGAGCCGGCACCGGCCTCAAAGGTCCAGCGGGTCTGGATCGATCGTCAGGCTCACCCCCGGCGGCAGGGCCCGCCGCAGGTCGCCTTCGGGGGGCAGGGGCAGCGTCGCCAGGCCAGTCCCATGCAGCAGCAGTTGCCAGCGGCTGCGGCCCGCCACCCTGGCCACAGGGGCGGGCGCCGGCCCGATCAGCACCCAGCCGGCCCCCTCCACGGCCGGGCGGATCCTTTCGGCCAGGGCGGCGGCGGCGGTGGCGGTGCCGCTGGCGGTGGGACCGGCCAGCCGCAGCAGGCAGGCCCGACCGAAGGGCACCATCCCGCCCTGGCGCCGCAGCTCCAGCTCTTCGGCCAGAAAAGCCCCGTAGCGGCCGTCCACCAGGTGCCGGATCACGGGATGGTCGGGGCTGTAGGTCTGCACCAGCACCTCACCGGGGCGTTCGCCCCGGCCGGCGCGGCCGGCGAGCTGCAGCAGCAACTGCAGGCACTGCTCCGAGGCCCGCAGATCCGGCCGGTGCAGCAGACCGTCGGCCGCCAGCACCGCCGCCAGGGTCACGGCGGGCAGGTCCATGCCCTTGGCGAGCATCTGGGTGCCCACCAGCACGTCCGCCTCGCCGGCGGCAAAGCGTTCCAGCAGGCGGCGGTGGCCATCCCGGCCCCGGGTGGTGTCGCGGTCGAAGCGGATCAGTCGCAGGCCCTCCAGCTCCGTGGCGAGTTGCTCCATCACCCGCTGGGTGCCGGCACCGAAGGGCTTGAAGGCGGTCGAGCCGCAGTGGCCGCAGCGGTCGCCCATCTCCTGGCGGTGGTCGCACCAGTGGCAGCGCAGCCACTCCCGGCCCTCCTGGCCCCCGGCCCGGGCGCCGCGATGGACGGTCAGGGCCACATCGCAGTGGGGGCAGAGCACCACCTCGCCGCAGCTGCGACAGCTCAGGAAGGAGCGGTAACCGCGCCTCGGCACCAGCACGACGGCCTGCTCGCCGGTCTCCTTCAGCCGTTCCAGCCGGGCCATCAGGGGGCGGCTGATCAGGCGGCGGTGGCCGTCGACCAGCTCCTGGCGCATGTCCACCAGCCGCACCGGCGGCAGGGGCCGCTGGCCGATCCGCTCCGGCAGCGGCAGCAAGCGGGTGTCGCCGGGCAGGCCCTGGGGCCCGCTCTGGCAGCGCCACCAGGTTTCCAGGGAGGGGGTGGCACTGCCGAGCACCAACCTGGCCCCGCTCAGGCGGGCCCGCAGCCGGGCCACCTCCCTGGCGTGGTAGCAGGGCATGGGGCTCTCCTGCTTGTAGGAGGCATCGTGCTCCTCGTCGAGCACGATCAGCCCCAGGTGGCCCAGCGGCAGGAAGACGGCGGAGCGGGTGCCCACGGCCAGACAGGCCTCCCGTTGGCCGGTGGCCTCGAGGCAGCGTCGCCAGGCGACGACCCGCTCGGCGTCGCCCATGCCGCTGTGGTACTCGATCACGGCCGCTCCGAAGCGCCGCCGGCAGCGATCCAGCAGCTGGGGGATGAGGCCGATCTCCGGCGCCAGGATGAGCACGCTGCGCCCCGCGGCCAACTCCCGGGCGGCGGCCTGCAGATAAACCTCGGTCTTGCCGGATCCGGTCACCCCCCACAGCAGCAGGGCCTGGCCTGGCGGGGCATCGGCGATCACCGCCATCGCCTCGGCCTGGGCCGGGCTGGCCCGTTGGGGAGGCTCCAGGGGGGTGGGCCCATCACCGCCGCCAACGCCGGCCTTCAGAGGGCCGCGGCCGGCCTCCTTCAGGAGCAGTCCACGGCGTTCCATGGTCCCGATCAGGGAGCGCCCGAAGCCCGCCTCCTGGACCAGATCCCGCAACAGCCGCGCCCCCCCGTGGCTGGCCAGATGGTCCAGCAGCTCCTGCTGCCGGGGGTGGGTCGCCACCACGCCGGTGTCGGGGTTGAGCCGAACGGTCCAGAGGACCCGCCCCTGGCCCGCTGGCGCCCGGCGGGCCTGCCCCAGCCACCCGGGCGGCAGGGCGCTTTTCAGGGTGCGGAACAGGCCGGCGTGGCAATCCCTGGCCACCGCCTCGAGCAGGGCCTGCCAGTGGGGGTCGACGGCGGCGCTCTGCAGCACCGCCTCCACCGACAGGATCGGCCGGCCCTCCATGGCGGCCGGGCAGGCCATCGCCGTCGCCACCACCAATCCCGTGTGGGGCCGCCCCTGGAGATGGACCCTTACCAGATCTCCCACGCCGATGCCCAGGGCTTTCGGGTTGGCATAGGTGAAGGTCCGCCCCTCGCGGCCGGCCTCCAGCCAAACCTCCAGCCAGCCTGGAGGGGCTGTCCGGGGCAAGGAGGGTGAAGAGGTGGCTGGCAATCTTGCAAAGATCTCATGCCATTCCTAGGATGGAAGGGTTGGGCCGCTCGCAAGGCTGCCGTCGGAACCGCGCAGAGTTCCGTCCACAGGGAAGACCCGCTGAGGATGCAGGGATTCAATCCCTCCCCATTTCTCCGGTCTGAGACCACCCGTGACAGCCCTGCACCGGCGCCTGCCGATCTTCCCCATCCCATTCGCGCTCCTGGAGCGATCCATCTCCGATCCCGACACAGGACCTCCGTGACGGGGGTCACCCATCCCACATCCTGCGGCTCTTTCCGCCCTGCCGACCTGCTTCCTGCCGGGTTCAAGGGGTCGGGAAACCGAGGAGGGGATTCAGCCGCCGAACACCGATGGATCGAGCGGGTCGACACCCGCCAGTCCGCTCCCGCCTTCTTTTCTCCCGCTCCCTCCCATTTCGCGTCGTTTCCATGAGCCCAGTCGCCGCCAAGGCCAAAGCCGCCGTTCCTGAAATCCTGGCCACCGTTACCGCCAACGGAGACGTGCTGCCCATCGAGCCAGCGGCCACAGCCGCCACGGTCAGAAAGACCGCCTCCCGCGTCAAGGCGGCCACCCCTAAGACGGCCGGCACCAAGGCCGCTGCCAAACCTGCCGCCAAGGCCGGCACCAAGGCCTCGGCGAAGCCCGCGGCCACCAAGCCCGTGGTGGTTGTTCTCGACGACACCCTTGAGGGCGGCGACGACCAGGTGGAGGCCGGCGGTGACCTCCCCAAAGATGCCAAGAGCGCCAAGGCCCTGGCGAGCATCAAGGTGGGACCGAAGGGGGTTTACACCGAGGATTCGATTCGCGTCTATCTCCAGGAGATCGGGCGCATCCGTCTGCTCCGGCCCGATGAGGAGATCGAGCTGGCCCGCAAGATCGCCGATCTGCTTGAACTGGAGGAGAAGGCCGCTGAGTTTGAAGCCGACAAGGGCCACTTCCCCGACACCAAGGAATGGGCCGGCATCTTCGACATGCCGCTCATCAAGTTCCGCCGGCGGCTGATGCTGGGCCGACGGGCGAAGGAAAAGATGGTCCAGTCAAACCTGCGACTGGTCGTGTCGATCGCCAAGAAATACATGAACCGGGGCCTTTCCTTCCAGGATCTGATTCAGGAGGGCAGCCTCGGCCTGATTCGTGCCGCCGAGAAGTTCGACCACGAAAAGGGCTACAAGTTCTCCACCTATGCCACCTGGTGGATCCGCCAGGCGATCACCCGGGCGATCGCCGACCAGAGCCGCACCATCCGGCTCCCGGTGCATCTCTACGAAACCATCTCCCGAATCAAGAAGACCACCAAGACCCTCTCCCAGGAATTCGGCCGTAAGCCCACGGAAGAGGAGATCGCCGAAAGCATGGAGATGACGATCGAGAAGCTGCGCTTCATCGCCAAATCAGCCCAGCTGCCGATCTCCCTGGAAACGCCCATCGGCAAGGAGGAAGACTCCCGGCTTGGTGACTTCATCGAGGCCGACATCGAGAATCCCGAGCAGGACGTGGCCAAGAATCTGCTGCGGGAAGATCTGGAAGGCGTCCTGGCCACCCTCAGCCCCCGCGAGCGCGACGTGTTGCGCCTCCGTTACGGCCTGGACGATGGTCGGATGAAGACCCTGGAGGAAATCGGGCAGATCTTCGATGTGACCCGTGAACGCATCCGCCAGATCGAAGCCAAGGCGTTGCGCAAGTTGCGCCATCCCAACCGCAACGGCGTCCTCAAGGAGTACATCAAGTAGTCCAATTGTTCAGGGGAGCTTTCTGTCCTGCTCCGCTTGCATGAAAGTTCCCCCGATCCACGGCCAGCTTCCCGATGACTGAAGGTGGTCCATTGCTGCGTCTCTCAGTTGTTCTACCCACATTCAACGAGTGTGAGAACGTTGAACCCATTGTCAACGCATTGCTTTCCTTGCGTGATCAATATGATCTCGAATTGCTGTTCGTTGATGATGATTCCAACGATGGAACGTCCGAAAAAGTCCGTCAGCTGGCCCATCGCCATGACAGCGTCAGGTTGATTCGGAGGGTGGGACGGTTCGGCCTTTCCAGTGCCATCAAGGAAGGGATCCTTGATGCGACTGGTGATGTGGTTGTTGTCATGGACAGCGATGGCCAGCACGAACCCGCCGCCGTGGCCCAGGCCGTCTCCGCCCTGCTGGCCAGTGGCGGCGATCTGATGATCGGCAGCCGTTTCCACCACAAAGCCAGCATCGAGGGCCTGAGCGAGCAGCGCGAGCGCAACTCCACCTGGGCGAACGCGGTGGCGCGATTCAGCTTGCCCCGCTACCGCCATCTCACTGACTACATGAGTGGCTTCTTCGCCCTGCGCCCCGAGCGGTGCCTGCCTTTCGTCCGGCAGGTGGATGTCAACGGCTTCAAGTTTCTCTATGAATTGCTGGCCCTCAGCCACGGCCACCTGGTGGTGGCCGAGGTACCCCTGCGATTCCAGCCTCGAACGGCCGGAGAGTCGAAGCTGAATCTGGCGGTGATCTGGGATCTGGGGGTCTCGATCCTGCACACCCTGCTGTTGCGCATGGTGCCGCGGCGGGCCGTCAGCTTCGCCCTGGTGGGGGCCACCGGCATCGGCATTCACCTGCTGGTGTTCGGCTTCATGCAGCAGGCGGTCGGACTGAGCTTCGAGCAGGCCCAGGTGGCCGCCGTGGTCTGCGCGGGCTGCTCCAACTATCTGATCAACAATGTCTTGACCTTCCGTTCCCAGCAGCTCAGCGGCATGGCCCTGGTCTTCGGTCTGGTCCGCTTCCTGCTGGTCACCTCCCTGGGCATGGCGGCCAACGTCGGGGTCTCCTCCGCCTTCTTCCGGCAGGTCAGCCCGCAGCCGCTGCTGGCCCTGCTGGCGGGGATCGCCGTCGACTTCGTCTGGAAGTACGCGGCGTCCTCCCGCTTCGTCTGGAACACTCCCTGATCGGCAGCTGCCATCAACCCGGGCCCAGATCCGCGGGGCCTGGCCTTAACTTCGCCTTGACCTTGCCGTTCCCCAAGGATGGTGACTGCTGCCCCTGGGGCCCTGCAGGACAGTGCCCACACCCGGCTCCACCGGCGGATGATCTGGGTGCTCAGCGGCCTCTGGCTGCTCCTGCTCTGCTGGCTGGCCTTCTTTAAGGGTCTGGGCAGCCTCGGTCTGATGGACAAGACCGAGGCCCTGTTCGTGGAAGTGGGCCACCAGATGCTCGAGCGGGGCGACTGGGTCACCCCCTGGTGGAACGGCGAGCGCTTCTTTGATTACCCCGTCTGGGGGTACTGGATGGTCGGCCTCAGCTTCCGGCTGTTCGGGGTCAGCGAGTGGGCCGCCCGGCTGCCGGTGGCCCTCGCCGCCAGTGCGGTGGTGGTGGCGGGTTTCGGACTGATGCTCGCCTGGTCGCCGGCGGGCGAAGCCGGTCGGCCCCGGGTGCTGCGGGCGGCGGTGGCCGCTGGGGTGATCGCCACGACGCCGGGCTGGATCGGCTGGGGACGCACCTCCACCACCGACATGTTCCTCTCCAGCGCCATCAGCCTGGCGTTGTTCGGCTTCCTGCTGGCCCATCGCCACTTGTCCCATCCCTGGCGGGCCGCCCTTGGCCGGGTGGCCATGGCGCTGTTCGCCGGGATCGCCGTGCTGGCCAAGGGCCCGGTGGGTCTGTTGTTGCCAGGCCTGGTGGTGGTGGTCTTCCTGCTGCTCACAGGCCATTGGCGATCCTGGCTGCGCTGGCGTCCCCTGCTGGCCATGGTGGCCCTGTTCCTCGGCGTGAGCGCGCCCTGGTACACCGCGGCGGCGGTCGTCAACGGCAGTGAGTTCGTGGGTGGGTTCCTGGGGTTCAGCAACCTGCAGCGTTTCACCTCGGTGCTGTACGACCACCCCGGTCCGCCCTGGTTCTACCTGCCCTGGCTGGTGCTCCTGGTGCTCCCCTGGTCGCTCTTCCTGCCCCTGGCGATCGCGGCCCAGGGCTTCTGGCAGCCCCGCCGCTGGCGAGCCGGATCGGCTGTAACCCCTTCGGTGGACGGTGGCGCCCCCGCCGAATTGGGACTGTTCCTGCTGCTGTGGCTGGTGCTGGTGGTGGCCTTTTTCTCCGCGGCCGCCACCAAGCTGCCGGGCTACATCCTGCCGTCCCTGCCGGCGGCGAGCCTGCTGGTGGCACTGCTGTGGCGCCCCCTGCCGGAGGCCTCCCCTGCATCCCAGGGCTCCGGTGGCAGGGCAGGGGTGAGGATCGCCACCGTCTTCGAGGTGCTGTTGCTGGCCGCCATGGCGGTGGCCGCCGCCCTGGCGCCGGGTTGGGTGGCGAGCGATCCGGCCTATCCGGCCTTCGGTGCGGCCCTGTCAAGTTCCGGTCTGCCCCTGATGCTCAGCCTGTGTCTGGGGCTCACGGCCCTGGCCCTGCTAGTGCTGCTCTTGCGGCCGGCGGCGACGGATTGGCTGTGGCTGCCCAGCCTGGCCGGTTTCCTGGCGGTGCTGGGCCTGGTGATCGCGCCCCTCGGTCCCCTGCTCGACCGCGAGCGTCAGCTGCCCCTGCGCCAGATGGCGCGCGCGGCCCAGGGCGCCGCCCAGCCCGATGAGCCGCTGTTCATCGTCGGCACCAAGCGCTACAGCCTGCTGTTCTACGGCGAGCCGCAGGCCCTCTTCGTCTCCGATCGCCTCCACATCAACCAGCTGGCGCTGCAGGGTCCTGCCGCCCTCGCGCTCACCCCGGCGAGTCGCTCGGTTCGGCTGCTGGGCGATCGCCGCGATCTCGAGGGGCTGGCCCTGCCTCCTGAAGGGATTGAGCGCCTGTCCCGCTCCGGGGAGCTGGCCCTCTGGCGGGTGCCCCGTCGCTCGCTGGTGCCGTGATGGGATTCCGTCTGCTGCCACGGGACAGGATCCTGCTGCCTGGCTGCCTGATCGTGCTGGTGGGGCTGTTTGTGGCCGTGGCCCCTGGCCGGCCGTTGGCGTTGCTGGACGCGACCCTCCTGGACTGGCTGGGCAACCATTTCCACGGCCTGGTGGGTGGGGCCCTGACCCAGGTGTATCGGGCCACCGGTGTCGGCTTCACCGCCGTTCTGGTGGCGATGGCCCTGACCCATCTCGTGCTGCGCCGCTGGTGGAAGGATCTGCGCCTGCTCGTGATGGCCACCGGGGGAATCCTGATCCTGGTGGATCTGGTGTTCAAGCCGCTGTTCAGCCGCCAGCGCCCCCCCGGCAGCCTGCTGCCGCTCGATGGCCACAGCTTCCCCAGTGGCCATGCCGCCGGGGCCGTGGCTTTCTACTTCGCCATGGTGGTGATCCTGGGCTCCCACCATCCGCGTCTGCGGCCTGGCCTGGCCACGGCCGCCTGCCTGCTGGTGGGTCTGGTCTGGCTGAGCACCCTCTACGTGCGTGCCCACTGGCCCACGGATCTGGTGGCGGGCGCCGCCGTCGGTCTGGCCTGGCTGACGGTGTGCCTCGGCTTCTGGCGGGATCCCCCCGCCTCTGACCCCCAGAGTGGGTCGTTCCGTCCGCAGCGATCGCCTTGACGACTGACCTCCCGATCACCGACCTGGCGGGTCTGCGGGGCCTCCGCACCGCCCCTGACCTCGATGCCGCCCAGGCCCGCCGGCTGCGCGAGGAGCTCACTGCCCTGCTGGGGGCCTGCGGCTGGTTCACGGTCGGTGTCATGGCGCCGTCGTCGTCGTCGGCCGTGGCAGCCCTGCGGCAGCTTGAGGCGGCCCTGGGCTGGCCGGCCCTGCAGCCTGACGTGGCCCGCGCTGGTGAGCCCGGCGGCGCGCCCGGTCCGGTGTTCCTGAAGGGCAACCAGCGCACAGGACTGTTCCAACTGCGCCGGGAGGACGGCCTCGGCGAGGGGATCCTGATCACCGGCCATGACGCCGCCGATCCTGCCGCCGAAGACACCTGGGGGCCCCTGCCGCTGGATCTGTTCGCCTGATCCCATCAGCTGATCACGTTCCGCCCGCAGGCTGGGAGCAGGGACGGGCCGGTCCCTAGGCTGGGCGGCTGTTGCCTGGCAGCCGTCGCTGCCGCCCGAAGCGTCCAATGGCCAGCTCCACCCTGCGCATCGCCTCCCGCCGCAGCCAGCTGGCCATGGTCCAGACCCACTGGGTGCGGGACGAACTCTCCCGGGCCCATCCCGATCTGGCGATCACCATCGAGGCGATGGCCACCCAGGGGGACAAGATTCTTGATGTCGCCCTGGCCAAGATCGGCGACAAGGGCCTGTTCACCAAGGAACTGGAGGCCCAGATGCTGGTCGACCGGGCCGACATCGCCGTGCACAGCCTCAAGGACCTGCCCACCAACCTGCCGGAGGGGCTGATCCTGGGCTGCATCACTGAACGGGAGGATCCCGCCGATGCCCTGGTGGTGCATGAACGGCACCGGGAGCTCAGCCTGGCCACCCTGCCCGAGGGCAGCGTGGTGGGTACCAGCTCCCTGCGGCGCCTGGCCCAGCTGCGTCACCACTACCCCCACCTGGTCTTCAAGGACGTGCGGGGCAACGTGATCACCCGGCTGGAGAAGCTTGATGCCGGCGTCTACGACTGCCTGATCCTGGCGGCCGCCGGTCTCACCCGGCTGGGCCTGGGTGAGCGCATCCACGAACTGATCGATCCGTCGATTTCGCTCCATGCGGTGGGTCAGGGGGCCCTGGGCATCGAATGCCGCGCCGGAGACCAGGCCGTGCTGGACACCATCGGCGTGCTGGAACATCTGCCGACGGCCCGTCGCTGCTTGGCTGAGCGCTCCTTCCTGCGCAGTCTGGAGGGGGGCTGTCAGGTGCCCATCGGCGTCAACACCCACTTCGAGAACGACGAGCTGGTGCTGACCGGCATGGTGGCGAGCATCGACGGCCAGCGCCTGCTGCGCGACAGCTGCCGCGGCCCGGCCAGCGATCCTGAAGCGATCGGCCTGGCGCTGGCGGAGACCCTGCGGTCCCAGGGGGCCGGGGAGATCCTGGAGGAGATCTTTGCCACCGTCCGCCCCGGAAGCTGAGGCCAACGGCCACCGGGCCCCAGGGCCTGAGGCCGACCTGCGCGGCCTGCCCTTCCAATGGAACCTGCTGGCCTGGGCGGCCCTGGTCGGCACCCTGACCGGCCTGGCGGTGGTGGCCTTCCACGAACTGCTGGGCTTCATCAACAATTTTCTGTTCGGTCCGTTCGTGGAGGGCCTGCTGGTGATCGGGCGCTCCTCGCCCGCCTCCCCCGCCGACCTGCCGCCGATCGACCTGCCGCCCCTGGCGCCCGACAGTGGCACCCCCCTGCGGGCCCTGCTGCAGCTCGGTCTTGATGGCATCGGCCTGCTGGCGACGGCCCCGCCGCCGCCGCCCGAACCCATCCCCATCAGCCTGCCCACCCCGCCCGACTGGCTGGCCCTCTGGCCGGTGGTGGTGGTGCCGACCCTTGGGGGCCTGGCGGTGGGCCTGCTGCGCCACGTGGCCGGCAGCATCGGTCCGGGACTGTCGAGCCTGATGGCCATCGCCGATGGCAGCCAGGGTGGCGAGCCGCGTCTGCCCTGGCTGCGGCTGGTGGCGGCGTCCCTCAGCCTGGGCAGTGGCGCGTCGCTCGGGCCGGAGGGCCCCAGCGTGGAGGGCGGCGGCAACATCGGCCTGTGGGTGGCGCTGAAGGGCCGCCTTTCCCCCCAGGCCCAGAAGGCTCTGGTGGGGGCCGGGGTGGCGGCGGGCCTGGCGGCCGGCTTCAAGGCGCCGATCGCGGGGGTGTTCTTCGCCTTCGAGGGCAGTTACAGCGCCATCCCCGGTCGCCCCAGCCTGCGGGCGGTGCTGGTGGCGGCAGTGGCCTCAGCGCTGGTCACGCAGCTGTGCCTCGGCGACACGCCGATCCTGCGCCTGCCCGCCTACGAGGTGCGCTCGCCCCTGGAGTTGCCCCTGTATCTGGGGCTGGGCCTGCTGGCCAGCCTGATGTCGTGGCTGCTGATCCGGCTGCTGGCGGCCGGCCGGGGCGAGCGGGTCCAGTCCGTGGTACGGCGGCTGCCGCCGGGGATGCCCACGGCCCTGGGGGGAGCGGCGCTCGGGGCCATGGCCCTGGTGTTCCCCCAGGTGCTGGGCGTCGGATACGACACGATCGAGGCGTTGCTGGGCCGCGATGGCGGCATCCCCCTGCTCACCCTGGTGGCCCTGATCGGCGTCAAGCTGGTGGCCACCACCGTCAGCAATGCCACCGGCTTCGTGGGCGGGGGCTTTGCGCCCTCCCTCTTTCTGGGTGCCGTGCTGGGCAACTGTTATGGCCAGGCCCTGGGCAGCGGCGGCCTGAATCTTCCGGTGGCCGAACCTCCGGCCTATGCCATGGTCGGGATGGCGGCGGTGCTGGCCGGCAGCGCCAGGGCACCGCTCACCGCCTTGCTGCTGCTGTTTGAGCTCACCCGCGACATCCGCATCGTGCTGCCGCTGATGGCGGCCGCCGGCCTCAGCGCCGCCCTGGTGGAGCGCTGGCAGGGGATCCATGATCCCGGTCTGATGGGACCCGATCCCTTGGAAGAGCGGCGCCGCGGCCTTCTGGCGGAGATCGCTGTGCAGGAGGCCTTCGAACCGGAGGCGCCGTTGGTGCTGCCGGCTTCCATGACGGCCTCTGCCGCCCTGGCCAGGCTGATCGACAGCCATGGCCATTGCCTGCTGGTGGAGCAGTCCGGCCTGGTCCTGGGGCTGGTGACGATCGGGGACCTGCAGCGGGGCCTGGCGTCTGAAGTCAAGCGCCAGCAAGTCTTGTGCCTGGCGGACTGCGTGCGCACCGAACTGGTGTGGTTGCCGATGGGGGTGAACCTCGACCGACTCGAAGATCAACTCAGACCCAATGGTCTACGGCAGGTGCCGGTCTTCGAGCGGGAGGGTGGTTCCGGGGATCACCTGCCCCATGGGCTGCCGGCTGGTGGTCTGTCCGTCAGCAGGCTTCGGGGCATGGCCAGCCGCGACGGCATGGCCAGGGCCCAGGCGCGCCGGTTTCAGGCGGCTTCGGAGCGGCCCTCCATCAGGGCCTCGGCGACGGGATCGACCTGAGAGAGCAGCCCAAGGATGCGCTGGAGATCCAGTTCGGAGAGCTCGCCGTCGTTGCCCCATTTCAGCGACGTGCTGTTCAGCTGGTCGGTGGTGAGGTGGGAGCCGGAGTCGAACATGGAAAAAACGGCCTTGGAGGGTGCCGCTCGGGATCGGTTTTCTGAGATTAAGTGTTTGCACCCAGACATCAAACCCCTCTGGGCCAATCTCCAGAATCTCTTCGGTCGCTGACCGTTTCCCCGGGATCACCCTTCCGGGTTCAGGGTTTCACCACCACCGGCGTTCCGATCTCCACCTGGTCAAACAGGGCGCGCACATGGGGGGTGAGCATCCGGACACAGCCGTTGGTGACAGCGGAACGGGAGGTGACGGTCCAGGCCCAGGCACTCGGGGTGCCATGGATGCCGTACTGGTTGAGGCCACTGCGCTTGAAGCCGATCCAGCGGTCGCCCAGGGGCCCACTGGGGCCCTTGGTGGGATTGATCTTGCCGCTCGCCGTGCTCTGGTACTGGGGATTGACCACCTTGGTCTCCACCAGGAAGCGTCCCTTGGGGGTGGGGTTGGCGGCATCACCGATGGCCACCGGCCAGCTGCCGAGCACCTTGCCGTTGTCGCGCAGGCTGATCGTGCGCTTGCCCAGCTCCAGCACGATTTCCTTGGTGCTGGTGACGGCGGCCTTGGCCGGAGCCGGGGTTGCCGGTGTGGGCGTGGCCAGGGCCGGGGACGCGGTGGGCGCCGGCGCCTGAACAGCCGGCGCTACGGCTGGCGCTACGGCCGGCGCCATGGCCGGGTCCCCTGAGGCCATGGCGGCGCTTCCGCCGGTCGTCAGGAGCAGGGCAAGGACGAGGGAACGCGACATGGATGGAGCGGAATCAGGGAAGCCGCCGGGGGGCGGTGACGGGGTTCGTCAGTCGACCAGACGGGAGTCGATGACAGTCATGTAACGATCTTCGCATTCCTTGATGATCCGCACGGCTTCGCCGTTGTCGTGGAAGCCGTTGACCTTGCAGGTGCCGGGCTTCTTGAGGTCCTTGTAGTGCTCCCAGTAGTACTGGGTTTCCTTCAGCCAGTGGTCACCCAGCTGGGTGTAGCTGGTGATGTGATCCATGCGCTTGTCATCGGCGAGCACGGCGATCACTTTGTCGTCCACTTCGCCGCCATCGTCGAAGCACATGATGCCGATGATGCGGGCCTCCACCAGGCTGCCGGGCACCAGGGGTTCGGTGACGCCGACGATCTCGATGTCGAGGGGATCACCATCCTCGTCCCAGGTGCGGGGAATGCAGCCGTAGGCGAAGGGGTAGGCCAGGGAGGAATAGCCGACCCGATCCAGCTTCAGGTGGCCGGTTTCGGTGATCAGCTCGTACTTGTTGATCGTGTTTGAGTTGAGCTCCACGATGGCGTTGAGGCGCAGCTCGGCCTCATCGGCGAAGGCCGGCAGCACATGCAGCAGGTTCAGCATGGTGCGGCTGGGGGCGTGGTCGATGTTCGCCATGGTGGGGGCTTTTCGGCGGCGGCATCTTAGGCAGCGGGCCCCGGCTGAGCCGCTTCAGGCTTCCTCGCCGAGCTGGGCGACCTTGGCGCGCAGGTAGGTCAGGAAAGCGTCCGAGCTCAGCGGCCGGCCCGTGACCTGCTCGACCAGTTGCTCGGCATTGACCGAGCGGCCCAGGGGCCAGAGGCACCTGGCGAGCCAGTCCTGCAGGGCGGCCTCCTGACCCGCCGCCACCAGCCCCTCGATCGGCCCGATCTCCAGCTCCAGGGCCTCGGAGATCTGGGCGCTGATCAGGTGGCCCAGGGCATAGGAGGGGAAATAGCCGAACAGGCCCTCGGCCCAGTGGATGTCCTGGAGGCAGCCCTCGGCGTCCGTCTGGGGCACCAGGCCCAGCAATTCCGAGAAGCGCCGGTTCCACTGCCCGGGGAGTTCCTCCACCGGCATCTCCTGCTCCAGCAGCGCCAGCTCCAGCTCAAAGCGCAGCACGATGTGCAGGCTGTAGCTGAGTTCGTCGGCTTCCACCCGGATCAGGCCCGGTCGCAGCGGGTTGAAGGATCGCCAGAACCCTCGGGCACCGCCCCAGGGATCGGAGCCCAGACCCTGGCAGAAGCGCGGATGCCAGCGCTCGGCGAAGGCACGGCTGCGGGCCACCCGGCACTCCCAGAACAGCGACTGGGACTCGTGCACCCCCATCGAGGTGGCTTCCCCCAGGGGCCAGGGGAAGAAATGGTCGTCCGTGCGCGGCAGGCCCTGCTCATAGAGGGAGTGGCCCCATTCATGGGCCGTGGCCAGGAAGGCCGAGAGCGGCTGGCCGCGCACCACGCGGGTGGTGATGCGGAAGTCCTCGGGGCCGACGGTGCAGGAGAACGGGTGGGCGGAGCGGGAACGCTGGCAGCGGCGGCCGTCGTAACCCCAGCCGTCGAGCAGCTCGCTGCAGAGGCTCTCCTGCAGGGCTTCGGGCAGGTCGAAGGCCGGCGTCGGGCTCGGCGCGGGCGCGGCCGCCACCTGCTCCAGCAGGCCGGGCAGCTGCGCCGCCAGCGGCGCGAACAGCTCCGCCAGCCGCGCCTTGCTGATGTCGGGTTCGAACGGTTGGGCCAGGATTTCCCAGGGGCTGCGGGCCACCGGCTCGGCCGCCGCCAGCTGGCCGGCCTGCTCGCGGCGCAGGGCGATCAGCTGCCGCAGGGCCGGCGCGAAGGCGGCGAAGTCGTTGGCGGCCCTGGCCTGCTGCCAGACCGCGTTGCCATGCGACTGCGCCCGGGCCAGGGCGGTGACCAGCGCCGGGTCAAGGCAGCTCTGGCGGTTCAGCTCCAGACGCAGCAACTCCAGGTTGCGGCGCCGCTGAGGCGGCGCGTCCGACGTGAGTTCGGCCTCGGCGGCGGCCACCAGGTCGGCGTAGGCGGCACTGCTCTGGCGCTCGTGCAGCTGGGCAGCCACCAGGGCCAGCTGCTCACCGCGCCAGGCGGCGCCGGCGGCGGGCATCACCGTGTTCTGGTCGTAATAAAGGGTGCTGCTGATCGAGCCCAGCAGGCGGGTGGTGTGCAGGTGCTGCTGGAGCTGGTCGAGGGCTGGAGCCGCTGCAGGCATGGAATCGGTCGAGCCGGTGGGGCCAGCATGGCGGCACAGGCACCGTCCGCCATGCGCACCGTCAACGTTCATGAGGCCAAGACCCAGTTCTCGCGTCTGATCGACGCCGCCCATGCCGGCGAGACCATCCTGGTGGCGAAGGACGGCAAGCCCTGGGCGCGGCTGGTGCCGCTGGATCCGGAACACCCTCGCCGCCAGCCCGGGGTGCTGCGCGGGCGATTGCAGCTTCCTGCCACGGACGTGCTCCTGGCCCCCCTGCCCCCCGAGGAGCTCGACGCCCTGGATGCAGCGCTGCCCCGTTGATGGTCGCGTCCCTCCTGCTGGATACCCATGCCCTGCTCTGGTGGCTGGTGGAACCGGAGAAGCTCTCCGGGATCGCCCAGAAGGCCATTGGCGATCCGGCGGCGGCCATCTTCGTGAGCGCCGCATCGGGCTGGGAGATCGCCACCAAAGCCAGGCTGGGCCAACTTCCCGGCGCTGAAGGACTGCTGCTGGATCTGCCTTCCCTTCTGCAGCAGCAGGGCGTAAAGCCCCTCGCCGTGCAGTTGCATCACGGCGTTCGCGCCGGCGCTTACCCCCAGGCCCATCGCGATCCCTTCGATCGGCTGCTGGCGGCCCAGGCGGAACTGGAGGGTTTGCAACTGGTGAGCATCGACCCTGCCCTGGCCACCTTTCCCTGCCGCCTGCTCTGGTGATGGGGTACCCCATGGGCGCTGCGGCCTGCCGCTGGCGGCGCCATGGTGGTGCTACGTCACGTCTGCGGCTGGATCGATGCATCCCCCTTCTCCGGAGCAGGACCTGGTGCTCGCGGCCATCGAACGCTTCATGGCCGATCCCGATCTGGTGCTGGACGACCAACCCAGCAACGGCGAAGCCGGTGACGTGCTCAGCGCCATCCTGCGGGCCCTGACGATGGTGCTGCCGCTCGGGGAGATCGAACTGGCGGTGACGGGCCTGCTCACGGTCCATTGCGAGCAGCTCGACGACGACACCCAGCTGGTGCTGGAGGCCCTGCTCACAGCGATCGAGCGGGACGACGACGAGATGGCCCTCGACACCCTGCTGGCCAGTGAGGCCAGCCTGCTGGAAGCCAACGCCCTCGACGGCAACTATCTGCTGGTCTGGGATCCGGCCGACGCGGCGCCGCTGCGGGAGATGGAGATCCTCGACGTGCTGGAGCGCTACCCCTGCCGGGGGGAAGGGGCCCGCTGGAGCCCTGACGACTTCGTGGCGCTGCTGGAGGGCAAGATCCTGCAGTGGCGCAAGACGATGGTGGCCCTGGAGATCCTCCAGGAGCAGCCCGGCACCCGGCCGGCCGCCAGCACCATGGTGCTGCTGGTGCCGGTGGATCCCGAAGCCCCGCTCGAACAGCTGGAGGTCGGGGTCACCCTCAGTCCGCCGCCGCCGGCGTCCAGTGCAGCCGCATCGGCACGCAACCTTCCAGACTGACTTTCACCGGGCAGCGCTCGCCCGCCCGGATCAGCAGCTGGCGCTGCTCGGCCCCGAGGCCAGGCGGCAGGTCGATCCAGGCCTCCAGCAGGGCGATGCGGCGCTCGCCGCTGCTGCTCATGCCCTTCTCCAGCCGCACCGAGGCGCCCTCCAGGGCGATGCCCTCGCGTTCGGCCACGATGCCCATCACCGTGAGCAGACAGGTGGCCAGGGCCGTGCCCACCAGGTCGGTGGGGGAGAACGCCTCCCCTTTGCCCTGGTTGTCGACGGGGGCATCGGTGATCAGCCGCGAGCCTGAGGCGGCGTGCTCCGCCGCGCAACGCAGGGCCCCTTCGTAGCGGCAGGTGATCGTGGTCATGGCGGGTTGGGGACAGGCGAACGTCGTAGCAGGCTGGCAGGGGCCGCCGACCTAAATTCGTCCCCCCTGCCACGGATCCTTGCCACTGATCCTGCTGGTGGTGCCCCAGGGCGCGTCGGGGCTAGCGGAAACCATTCGCCTGGCGGTGACGCCGGTGTTCCTGCTGGCGGGCATCAGTGGCCTGCTGGGGGTGATCACCACCCGCCTGTCGCGCATCATCGACCGGGCCCGGGTGCTCAAGGCGGGGGATTCGTCCGCCAGCGTGGCCCGATCGCGGGAGCTGCAGGGGGAACTGCAGATGCACCGCCGCCGCATGACGTTGGCCTCGGCGGCTTTCGCCTCCGCCACCACCAGCTTCCTGCTGGTGGCCACGGTGGTGATGGTGCTGTTCCTGAGCACCCTGGCCACGATCGACCTGACCCCCCTGGTGGCCCTGCTGTTCGTGCTGGCGATGGGCTCGCTGATGACGGCGGTGCTGCTGCTGCTGCGGGAGGTGCAGCTGGGCAGCCAGGCGTTGCGGCGCTTCTGAGCGCAGGCGCCCTACAGCTCCGTCAGGCCGATCTCCTCCAGCAGTTGCCGCTGCTGGCGTGCGCCCACGAAGCGGTGGGCGGCCATGGCGCCGCTCACCGCCACGGGCGGCACGCCGATGCCCGGGAACACGCCGGCGCCGCAGAGCACCAGGCCCTCGATCGGGGTGGTGCCGCCGGGGAAGGGGCCGCCGCTGGCCGGCCAGGCCGGGCCGTAACTGCCCTGGTGCAGGCGCAGGTAGCGGCGGTGGGTGAGGGGGGTGCCCTGCAGTTCAACCACCACCCGCTCCCGCCAGTCGGGGAGCACCTGGGAGAGCACCTGTCCAAAGACAGCGCAGCGTTCCTTTTTCAGGGCCTCATAGGGAGCGCTGCCCCGCTCCAGCCCCTGCCACAGCTCCCAGGGCTCATTGGCCGGCGTGTAGCCGTGCAGCACCTGGTGGCCGGGTGGGGCGCAGGCCGGGTCGAGCCGGGAGGGCATCGACAGCACCACCATGTTGCGTTCGGCGCCGATGCCCTTTTGCCAGTCGCCCACCCAGACGTGGTGGATGGGCAGGTGGTCGAGGTCGTCGCCGCGCAGGGCCAGGTGCCAGTGCAGAAAGCTGGCGCAGGCCGGGGTGGCCGCCTGGCGCCGTCGCCAGCGCGAAGGCACCGCCCCATCAGGCAGCAGGGAGAGCAGATCCCAGGGGCTGGTGTTGGCGATCACGCCCCGCCGCGCTTCGAGGCGCTCGCCGTTCTCGAGCCGGACGCCGACGGCGCGCCCCCGTTCCACCAGGATTTCGGCCACCGGCGCTTCGGTGCGCAGCCGGCCGCCGTGGCGTTCCATCCCGCGCACCAGCGCCGCCGCCACGGCCCCACTGCCGCCGATGGGGTAGTCCAGGCAGGCGTCGGGCTCGAACCATTCACCGAACAGCGTCGCCATGGCGGCGGCGCTGGTCTGGTCCATGGGCAGGCCTGAGATCAGGAAGCAGAGCAGCTCGACCCAATGGAGCAGGAAGGGATCGCTGAGGTGGCGGCGGGCGATCGGCCCGAAGGCGCCCCCGAGGCCCGCCAGCCGCCCCGCCTGGCCGAGCAGGCGCAGGGCGTTGCCGCCGCCGAGGGTGGTGGCCAGCCCCGCCCCGGGCCGCAGGGCCAGCAGGGGCAGGGAGCGGGCCGCGTCGCAGCTGGGCTTCAGGGCCGTGAGGAAGCGGTCCCATTCCTCGGCCACCGCCGGGCCGCGCAGCTCGCGCAGCAGCGCCAGGAAGGGACCCTGCCCAACCCCGACCCGCAGCGATCCCTCGGGCAGCAGCAGGCCCCAGTCGCGGTAGGTGGCCACGGGCAGGCTTTCCCCCACCGCCCGCAGCACCTGGGCCAGGGGATTGGTGCTGGGCCAGCGGCCCAGGCCACTCCACAGCGACGGACCGGATTCGAAATGAAAGGGGCCACGGCGAAAGCCATGGGCGGCGCCTCCAGGGGTGGTGTGGGCCTCGAGAACGAGGACCTCCAGCCCATGGCGGGCGGCGATGGCGCCGGCGCAAAGGCCGCCCAGCCCACTGCCCACGACGATCAGGTCGCTCACCTTGGGCGCAGCATGTGCGCTGCAGATCCTATTCAGATTCCCTTCGCAAGGCCGACTGTCGCCGCGCTGGATCCCTGCCTAGGATCGCGCAAGACATCAAAGCAAAGGTTTGCATTGCCGCCGGGAACCTCGCCAACCATCCTGTCTGAACCCGCCGTGGTTCGTCAGCCGAAACGGGGCGATTTCGAGCTGAAGTCTTTCATGGACAGCTCAAACCTCCGCGGCGGCTGGCAGATCGCCAACACCGTGATCCCCTACGCGGCCCTCTGGTGGGTCGCCGACTGGAGCCTCAAGCACGCGCCGCTGTTGTTGATCCCCACGATGGTGGTGATGGTGCTGCTGCTGGCGCGCGTCTTTTCGCTGATGCACGACTGCGGCCACGACTCCCTGTTCCGCAGCCGGCGGGCCAACCAGGTGTTCGGCTTCCTGCTCGGGGTGATCAGTGCCATTCCCCAGTACCCCTGGTCGCGGGGTCATGCCTACCACCACCGCCACAACGGTGACTGGGAGAAGTACCAGGGGCCGTCGGCCCTGGTCACCACCAGCGCCTTTGCGGCCCTCAGCCCCGGCCAGCAGCGCTTCTATGGCGTGCTGCGCCACCCGGCGATGCTGTTCCCCGGCGGCTTCTTCTACCTGGTGATCAAGCCCCGGGTGGCTTTGCTGCTGGGTCTGGCGGGCTTCTTCCCCCACCTGGTGGCCTGCCTGCGCAGCCCCGAACCGATGGGCCTCGGCCAGATACTGGCCAGCTACCGCTCCAAGCACTGGTACACCAACGAGGAATTCCGCCACCTGGTGGCCAACAACATCGCCGTGATCGGCTCCTGGTGGCTGATGGCCCACTGGCTGGGTGCCGGTGTGTTCTGGTCGATCTATGCCCCGGTGATGGCGTGCGCGGCGGCCATCTTCATCTGCATCTTCTTCGTGCAGCACAACTTCCCCGGCTCCTACGCCCACGCCACCGCCGGCTGGAGCGAGATGACCGGCGTGCTCGAGGGCACCAGCGACCTGGAGCTGCCGCCGATCTTCAACTGGTTCTCGGCCGACATCGGCTGCCATGCCATCCACCACCTCTCCTCGAAGATCCCCAACTACCGCCTGCGGGCCTGCCATGAACGCAACGCCCACCTGCTGGCAGGCGTGCGGCGGCTGTCGCTGGCCGACATCCCGGGCTGCTTCAGCTACATCCTCTGGGATCCCCAGGCCTGCCGCCTGACCACCATCGACGACCAGCGATCAGCCCTCCGGGTCGCCGCCGCCGGCTGACCATCACGCATGTTGCGCCAGACCCTCCGCCAGCTGGAGATCACCACCAAGGGCGAGGGTTTCGATGACATCACCGCGGCCATCAATGGGCTGATCGCCGCCAGCGGATTGCAGCTGGGCAGCGCCACCATCGCCTGCCAGCACACCTCGTGTTCGCTGACGATCAACGAAAACGCCGACCCCAGGGTGCTTCTTGATCTGGCCGCCTTTCTGCGGGCCCTGGTGCCTCCTGAGGGAGTGCGTCCGATCAGCGGCCAGGGCGAGCGGCGCGCCTGGGTGCACGACGACGAAGGCCCCGACGACATGCCCGCCCACATCCGCACCGCGCTCACCTGCACCAGCCTGGTGCTGCCGTTCCAATCGGGCCGGCTTCTGCTCGGCACCTGGCAGGCTGTTTATGTGTGGGAACACAGGGCCCGGCCGCACCGGCGCTGCTTCAGCCTGCATCTGCTCGGTGAATGACCCTGATCCCCTGCCCCCTACCTCCATGGCTTCCAAGCCCCTGACCCCCGCCAAGATCGCTGCTTTGTCCACCGAACTGCCGCAGTGGACGGTGCGCGAGGGCAAGCTCCACCGCGAACTGCGCTTTGCCGATTTTTCGGCCGCCTTCGGCTTCATGACCCGGGTGGCCCTGGCGGCCGAGGCGCTGGGGCACCACCCGGAGTGGTGCAACGTCTGGAACCGGGTGACGATCAACCTCACCACCCATGACACTGGTGGGCTGTCGGACCTCGACCTGGCCCTGGCGCAGCAGATTGATGGTTTGGTGAGCTGAGGCCACAGCCATGGGATTTCGCTATCTCGATCGGATCGCCACCGAGGAGAACATCCACGCGTTCCTGGAACTCGCCGATCTGGCCGCCGGAGCCGGTGCGTCGGCCAACAATGTCTTCCTGCTCTCCCATCGGCTGCGCCAGTCCCGGCCGATGCAGGTCTGCCGGGCGTTGCTGCAGCGCGACCCGGCCGCGGTGGCCCTGATCGAGCAGCGGCGGCTCAGCGGCCCCTACGACGCGGCCGCCCTCAAGGCCCTGCCGAAGGGCACCCTGGGCCACACCTACGCCACGGTGCTGGAGACGATGGGTTACGACATCAACTTCTTCCCCAAACCCGAGTTCTACGCCAACCTGGACAGCGACGCCGATTACATCAACTACCGCGTCTACGCCACCCACGACATCCACCACATCGTCAGCGGCTTCAGCCTCGACAATTTCGGTGAACTCGGTGTGATCAGCATCAGCGTGGCCCAGTTCGCGCACCCGGGCCTGGCTTTCACCGATCTGATGGCCCTGCTGCTCAACTGGTTCCGTAACGAAAAGCCGCTCGATGAACACGAAACTCCGGCCGAGCAGGCCCGGACTGCCGGTTACGCCTTCGGCATGATCAGCAAGGGTCTGCACATCGGCGCCGATGCCCGGCCGCTGTTCCCGGTGATCTGGGAGGAGCGGATGGAGCAGAACCTGGAGGAGCTGCGGGCCGAGCTGGGCATCGAGGCCGTGCGGGATGGCACCTACAGCTGGCACGCCAATCCCGCGCTGACCGAGGCTCTGGCGGCTTCTGATTGCTCTTAGTGTTGGCGGCAGGAGTTCCGCCGCTGGAGCTGTTGGCCCTGCCCTGGGATCTGCGCCTCAGCCCGGAGCAGTTCGAGCGGGTGTGCCAGGCGAACCCTGAGGCTGTGCTCGAACTCGCCGCCGATGGTCAGTTGATCGCCCCGACGCCTCCCTGCTGCACTTGGAGCGCTGGAGGGCCCTCACGGCCGAGCAACGCCGCGGTTTTGCCCCCCTCTGCCCCGATGTGGTGGTGGAACTGGCCAGCCCGTCGGACGAAGGCCCCCGCGGGCTGACGGCCCTGCGACAGAAGATGGAGCGCTACCGCGCCAATGGCGCCCAACTCGGCTGGCTCCTGATTCCCGAGGAGCAGGCCGTGGAGATCTGGACCGCCGCCGAGGCCGCACCGCAACGCTTCGCCCCGGCCCAGGTCCTGGATGCCGCACCGCTGTTCCCCGGTTTGCAGATCCAGCTGGCCGAGGTGTGGGCGGGCTGAGTGGGGTGATTAGGCTCAACCCATGGTGGTGAGCTCCTCCCAACGCCTGTTCTGGCAGCAGCGCCGGAAGGAGGCGATCGCCATGGTCGAGGCGCGGGAGCGGGCGGCCTATCGTCTGGCCCCTGAGGCCGCGGCGCTGCTGCGCCAGGGCTGGCCTGGAATCGAGGGCGTCTGGCTGTTCGGCTCGGTGGCCGAGGGCCGCACCCACAGCAGCTCAGATATCGACCTGGCCGTGGCCGGTCTGCCGCCGGAGGCGTTGCTCACCGCCACGGCTGAGCTCGACAGCCTGGCGGCTTCCCGCCAGGATCCGCTTATCCCGATCGATCTGGTGCGTCTGGAGAGCCTGCCGCCCCACTGGCAGGAGCGCATCCGCGAGCGGGCCATCGCACTCTGATGGCCTCCCCCGATCCCTGGCAGCGGCAACTGAGCGATCTGCAGCTCGATCTGCGCATCGAGCGGGACAAGCTTTCGGAGCTGGTTGGCAGCCTGGAGCGCCTCGAAGGCCGCATGCAAGCAGGCCGCGCCAACAGTAAAACGTTCTACTCGGCAGCCCTGCGCCTCCAGAGCTTGTACACCGGCGTGGAGCGGTGTCTTGTGTTGATCGTGAGGGTGCTTAACGGGGGAACGTCAGAGGGCAGCGACTGGCATCGGCAGCTGCTGGATCGGATGGCCATCGCCACCGAGTCGAGGCCGGCCGTGCTGAGCCCGACGGTGCGGTCGGGATTGGCGGAACTGCTTGCTTTCCGCCATGTGGTGCGTCACCTCTACGCCTACGAACTAGAGGAGGATCGGGTGCGGCTGCTGCTCCAGCGGGCCATCGCCCTCTGGCCGGGGATTGGGGCGGACCTTGGGCGTTTCCAGGCGTGGCTGGAGGAACTGCGCACGCCTGAATCGGGCAGGGGCGCCTGAGCCATTGACCTACGGAGTGTGAGCTGATTTACGGATGGCCGCATCCAGGCGATCCTTGTCTCTGGCGGTGCTCTTGCCACTGCCCAACGGCTGCTCCAACTCGGCGTACCGCCCGAGTGCATCGCCGGTGACAGCTGCGCCCGCACCACCTGGAACAACGCCAGCCTCACCATCAACTGAATCCGTGATCACCACATCGCCGCCGAAGGCGCTCAGCTCGGCTGGGTGCTGATCCCTTCCGAGCCGGCGGTGAAGATCTGGTCGGCCGCTACCCCTGGCCGGCAGCGCATCGCCCCTGCCCAAGGGCTCGATGCCGCACCGCTGTTCCCAGGCCTGCAGATGGATCACTTTTTCAGCCCCCTCTCGATCAGATACGTCCGCACGTGGCTGACGAGCGGCCGGCCAAGGGCTTCCTGCGTCGTCAGCCAGTGGCCCGCCACCAGTTCGAGGCCATCGAGGTGAATCACCGGCTCCCGCGCCGCCCGCAGCGTGAAGATCGTCACGCTGTTCTTTCCCCGCGCTGAGGTTTCGGTGATCTGCCAGGGGTCCACCAGCTCCTCTTGCGACACCCGCAACCCCAGCTCTTCGGTTAGCTCCCGCACCGCAGCCTGCTGCGCCGTTTCCCGTCGCTCCAGCCCCCCTCCCGGCAGCCCCAGGCCATGGCGGTAGCTGGCCTGCACCAGCAGCAGGCGCCCCTGGTGCCAGATCGCCACCAAGGCGCCGTGGTTGTGGGGACGGGCCAGCAGTTGCCAGGTTTCGTAGAGCCGCGCCGCCAGCCAGTAAAGGCGCAGCCGGGCCACCAGCCGCTTCAGGCGTTTGCCCATCAACAAGGTGGCCCTGCGCCCATCAACGCGTGCTCATCCCACCAGCGCCGGCGCCACCGCCTGGATCTCGGCCGGTTCGGCCTGGCGGAAGTGCAGACGCTCCGACACCACATCCACCGCGATCGTGCTGCCGGCGGGGAAGGTGCCCGCCAGGATCGCCTTGGCGATCGGCGTCTCCAGTTCCCGCTGGATCGCCCGCTTCAGCGGCCGGGCGCCGTATACCGGGTCGTAGCCGACGGCGGCCAGCCAGTCGAGGGCTTCGCTGTTCACCCGCAGGGCCAGCTTGCGCTCCTCGAGGCGTCGCGTCAGCCGCTGCACCTGCAGGGCCACGATCTGGCGCAGTTCGTCCTCCCGCAGGCTGCGGAAGATGATCGATTCATCCAGACGGTTGAGGAACTCGGGGCGGAAGTGGCCCCGCAGCGCCTCATTGACCCGCTTCTCCATCTCGCCGTAGCGGGCCGGATCGCCGGCCAGATCAAGGATCGAGGCACTGCCGATGTTGCTGGTCAGGATCAGCACCGTGTTGGTGAAATCCACCGTGCGGCCCTGGCCGTCGGTGACGCGGCCGTCATCGAGGATCTGCAGCATCACGTTGAACACATCGGGGTGGGCCTTCTCCACCTCGTCGAACAGGATCACCGCGTAGGGGCGCCGCCGTACCGCTTCCGTGAGCTGGCCGCCCTCCTCGTAGCCCACATAGCCAGGAGGCGCTCCGATCAGCCGGGACACGGCGTGCTTCTCCATGTACTCGCTCATGTCGATGCGCACCATCGCCTCCTCGCTGTCGAACAGCTGCGAGGCCAGGGCCTTGGAGAGCTCGGTCTTGCCCACGCCGGTGGGGCCGAGGAACAGGAAGCTGGCGATCGGGCGGTTGGGGTCCGACAGGCCGGCCCGGGAGCGCTGGATGGCATCGGCCACCGCCGTCACGGCCTGGTCCTGGCCGATCACCCGGGTGTGCAGCTCGTCCTCGAGATGCAGCAGTTTCTCCATCTCGCTCTGCACCAGCTTGCTCACCGGAATGCCGGTCCACTTGGCGATCACCTCGGCGATGTCGTCTTCGGTGACCTCCTCACGCAGCAGGTTCTTCTCGCCGGCATGGGCGCTGAGCTCCTCGGTGCGGGCCGCCAGTTTCTTGTTCAGCCCCGCCAGGGTGCCGTACTCCAGTTCGGCGGCCTTGTTGAGGTCGTACTGGCGCTTGGCCTGCTCCACCTGCAGCTGCACCTGCTCGATCTCCTCCTTGAGGGCGGAGAGTTCGTCGATCGAGCCCTTTTCCTTCTGCCACTGGGCATTGAGGCTGCTCTGCTGCTCGCCCAGGTCGGCCAGTTCCTTCTCCAGCCGCTCCAGCCGGTCGCGGCTGGCCGGATCCGATTCCCGCCCCAGGGAGAGCTTCTCCATCTCCAGCTGCAGGATGCGGCGGTCGAGCTCGTCGATCTCCTCCGGCTTGGAGGTGATCTCCATCTTCAGGCGCGCCGCCGATTCGTCCATCAGGTCGATGGCCTTGTCGGGCAGGAAGCGATCGGCGATGTAGCGGCTGCTGAGCACCGCCGCCGCCACCAGGGCGTTGTCGGCGATGCGCACACCGTGGTGCACCTCGTAGCGCTCCTTCAGGCCGCGCAGGATCGAGATGGTGTCCTCCACCGTCGGCTGGTCGACAAACACCTGCTGGAAACGGCGCTCCAGGGCCGGATCCTTCTCGATGTGCTGGCGGTGTTCATCGAGGGTGGTGGCGCCGATGCAGCGCAGCTCACCGCGGGCCAGCATCGGCTTGAGCAGGTTGCTGGCGTCCATGGCCCCGCCGCTGGCGCCGGCCCCCACCACCGTGTGGATCTCGTCGATGAACAGGACGATCTGCCCCTCGCTGGAGGTGACCTCCTTGAGCACGGCCTTGAGGCGTTCCTCGAACTCGCCGCGGTACTTGGCGCCGGCGATCAGGGCGCCCATGTCGAGGGCGATCAGCTGGCGGTTCTGCAGGGCCGTGGGCACGTCGCCGTTGACGATCCGCTGGGCCAGCCCCTCCACGATCGCCGTCTTGCCGACGCCGGGTTCACCGATCAGCACCGGGTTGTTCTTGGTGCGCCGCGACAGGATCTGCACGGTGCGGCGGATTTCCTCGTCGCGGCCGATCACCGGATCGAGCTTGCCGTCGCGGGCGGCGGCGGTGAGGTCGCGGCCGTATTTCTCGAGCGACTCATAGGTGCTCTCCGGGTTCTGGTCGGTCACACGCTGGCTGCCTCGCACGGCCTGAACGGCCTCCTTGATCCTGGCCCCATCGGCGCCCGCCTGCGAGAGCAACTGGCGGCCGCAGCGCTCATCGCCGGCCAGGGCCAGCACCAGGTGCTCCACGGCGATGAAGCTGTCGTCGAAGTCCTTCTTGAGCCCATCGGCCCGATCCAGCACCGCGTTGAGCCCCTTGCCCAGATAGACGTTGTCGGGGGCGGCGGCCAGGCTGGGCTGGGTGGCGATGAAGGCCTCCAGCTTCTGGCTCAGCACGCCCAGGTCCACGCCGGCCTTCTCCAGGATCCGGCTGGCCAGGTCCTGCTGGGCCAGCAGGGCGGCGAACAGGTGCTCGCTCTCCATCTGCTGCTGGCGCTTCTGCTGGGCCAGCTGCTGGGAGGCGACGACGGCGCCCCAGGCCTTCTCGGTGAACAGTTCGGCGGTGGGATGCATGGTTGGAATCTCCCTGGGGCTGGCAATGCAGCAACCGTATGAATGCCTTCGGAATTGGCCGAGTGGGAGGACCGAACCGCCCCGTTCGGCCCTCCTCCCCCCAGGCGTGCAGGCCGTACAGGTGAGGGTGGCCAACCGCCCGTTGCGGGGCTCTGCCAGTGGATCTCAGGGGCCGGCCCACGGCGGCAGGGGCACCTGGTACCCGTGCTTCTGGCCGCACAGCTGGCTGGGGCAACCGTCGGGGCCGTAGCGGGCATCCGCCGCCGACAGGCAGCCAAAACTGTTCTTCTGGGCCACCTGGGCCGGATGAATCCGCAGGGGCTGGAGCACCACGTCGCTCCTTGGCACCACCAACCGGCAGGCCGGTGGCGGCAACCCCGGGCTGGCCTCGATCGCCAGCGGTTGATTGGGCGACACCGCCTGGGCCAGGGCCGGCTGCATCGCCAGGGGCAGGGCCAGTGGCACCATTCCGGCCAGCAGGCCTGCCAGCAGCTCGGCGGAGGGGCGGATCGCCATGATGGGGTCGCGGCTGAGCCCCATTCTCGCCTCTCCAGTCCGTCTGTCACCGATGCCCTCCGCCGCCGACGACCAGTCCCTGGTGGCCGCCCTGGCCGCCGAATCCCAGTCCCTCGGTGGCGCCTTTGAACCGGAGCGCGACTGCTGGCGGGTCGTGCACCGCCATGTCCACGGCATGTTGCCCTCCGAATACGACATTCGCGACGTGCCCGAGGACCTCTACCTGGCGGTGCTGGCCGCCTGCCGGGACGAGATCTGAGCCCTGCCTGGCGCCCCGGTGGCCACAAAAAAGCCCCAGTTCAACTGGGGCTTTGAAGTGATGAAGGCCAGTCCGGATGGAAGGTGGACCAGCAGGGCGTGGATCAGGCCCAGCCCTTGGAGGCCATGTCTTCGACGTAGGCGGCCACGTCGGCGATGTCGCCTTCGCTGAGCTTGCCACCGAAGGCGGGCATGGCGTTCTTGCCGTTGGTGACCTGGTAAGAGATGGCGGCCTCGTGGTCGGCGTCGTAGTTGGCCAGGTAGGAGGCCAGTGCATCGGCCTTAAGGGTGCGCTCGGCGTTCACCACGTTGCCGCCACCCATGTGGCAGGCGGCGCAGTTGGCGGAGAAGATCTGGCCGCCATGGGCCGCATCGGCGGCGAAGCTCGGGGCGGCACCCAGCACCAGCGCCAGGCAGAGAGCGAACAGGGAAAGAAGACGACGCATGGGAAGGTGCGAAGGAGGGTGCCTGATAGCACGTGCAACCGGATCAAATTAGGCAACGGCCGCCTTGCGGTGGGGCCCCCCGACACATTCGCAACAATTGGTCGCCGCAGCTGGCGGCTCAGGGCTGGCGCTTCGCCCCGAGCCGGCCCCGGTGCGGCACGCCCGCCGTCTCCAGCACCGCCTCAAGGCTGGGAGCCAGGCTCACCAGCCCGAAGCGCTCAGGCGGGCTGACCGGCTGGTGCACGAAGTGGCGCTGGCGGATTGAGAAGCGGTCCCAGGCGTTCACCTCGATGCGCAGCAGCTTGATCAGCCCCTCGATCAGCCAGCCGCGCAGATCGATGCCCACCGGTGGCACCCACACCCGCCGCCAGCGGCACAGGGAGGCCACGGCGCCGTTGATCGTGACCGGCGCCTGACCCAGCACCAGCCGCCGCACCGGCCCCTGGCCCGGCTCCGGATTGGGGCCGTGGGGGGTGGTGGCCAGGTGGGCGCAGACCGTGGCGATGTCGGCGGCGTGGATGAAGTGGAAGCTGGCGTCGGTGCGCAGCCAGCGGGCCAGCCACAGCCAGCCGAAGGCCTCCTTCAGCCCGGCGGTGAGGTAGCTGGTGGGATGGGGATCGGCCGTCCCCACCGAGCCGCCGAACACCAGCGTCGGGAACACCGCCACGATCCTCGGCGCCAGCGGATGGCGCTCCAGGTCCTGCAGGCAGGTGGCCTTGGTCTGGATGTACTCGGTGCCGTAGGCCATCGCTTCGGGCAGCAGCTGAAGCTGGCGGTCGAGGATGCTGGCGGTGGAGAAATAGATCACCTGCTGCAGGCGATCCGGATCCGTGAGCCGCAGCAGCTCCTTCACGGCCACCACATTCACCGCCTGGGCCCGCTCGGGATCCCCCCAGGCGGTGGCCGTGTGGATGATCCGGTCGGCGCTGGCGATGGCGGCGGCGTGGGGGCCCAGCTCGCGCAGGTCGCCCACCAGCAGGGTGATGCGCGGGTGGTCGGCGGGGACGGCGCTGAGCTTGGCGGGATCCCGCAGCAGCAGCAGCAGGTGGGCGTCGCTGTTGGCCAGCAGGTTTTCAGCGATGTACTGGCCGACGCAACCGCTGGCACCGGTGATCAGGATCCGCTGGGGCCCGGAGGTGGCGGCGCTCAAACAGCGGCCCCCAGCAGCTCCGTCACAGCCTTGCCGGTCTCGAAGAAGACGCGGGCGTTGTCCTCCGGGGTGCCGGGCAGGATGCCGTGGCCCAGGTTGAGGATGTGACGACGGCCGCGGGCCTTGCGCACCGTGTCGAGGATCCGCGCCCGGATCGCCTCAGGCGTGCCGAACAGCAGGCCGGGGTCCACATTGCCCTGCACACCCAGGTGCTGGGGCAGGCGGGCGCAGCCATCGGCCATGTCCACGGTCCAGTCGAGGGAGATGAAGTCGACGCCCGTGGTGGCCATGCGCTCCAGCACGCCGGCGCTGCCCGAGATGTAGAGGATCAGGGGCGTGTCGGGGTGGGTGGCCTTCACCTGGTCGATCACACGCTTCTGGTACGGGGCGGCGAAGACGTCGTAGTCGGTCGGGCTCAGCTGACCGGCCCAGGAATCGAACAGCTGCACCACCTGGGCGCCGCTGTCGATCTGGTAGCGCACGTAGGTGGCGATGGAATCGGCCAGGTGACCCAGCAGCTGGTGCAACAGGGCGGGCTCCCGGAAGGCCATCGCCTTGATCACCGAATAGGTCTTGGAGCTCTTGCCCTCCACCGCATAGGCCGCCAGGGTCCAGGGGGCGCCTACGAAGCCGAGCACCGCCGCCGCATGGCCCACATCGGCCCGCAGCCGCTTCAGCACCTCGCCCACGAAGGGCAGGGCTTCGGCGGGATCCAGGGGGCGCAGGGCGTCCACCTGGGCCTGGCTGCGGATGGCGGGCTCGATGATCGGCCCCTTGCTCTCGATGATGTCGAAGTCGATCCCCATCCCCGGCAGGGGCGTGAGGATGTCGGAGAACAGGATCACGCCGTCGGGACGGAAGGCGTGGAACGGCTGCATCGAGATCTCGTAGGAGAGATCCGGGTTCTCCGAGCGTTCGCGGAAGCCGGGATGGCGGTCGCGCAGGTCGCGGTAGACCTTCATGTAGCGGCCCGCCTGGCGCATCATCCAGACCGGTGGTCGCTCCACCTGCTCACCTCGGGCGGCGCGCAGCAGCAGGGGGGCGGATTCAGTCATTGCGCCGGTCGGAAGGTCAACGGCGAAACCTAACCGAGCACCCCCGGCCTCCGGCCTCTCCTGTCACCAGTCGTGGCATGGGGCCCTCTTGCGGCGAGAGCCGGCTCGCTTCAGCCCGCGCTGATGGCCGGCCGCTGCAGGCTGCGGGACTCGTCGAGGCGGAACACCACCACACTCAGGGGGGGCAGGCAGAGCTCGAGCGAGTTCTGGTAGTCGTGGATGGCCCAGGCATCGGTGAAGCGGCCACCCAGGTTGCCGAGGTTGCTGCCGCCGTAGCGGCTGCTGTCGGTGTTGAAGACCTCGGCGTAGAAGCCCTCCAGCGGCACACCCACGCGGTAGTGGGAATGGCTCTGGGGCGTGAAGTTGGCCACCACCACCACCCAGCGCCCGCTGCCGCTGTCGCGGCGCATGAAGCTGATCACCGAGTGGCGGTTGTCGTTGCAGTCGATCCACTGGAAGCCGTACTGGTCGAAGTCGTCGCCCCACAGCGCCGGCTCCGATTTGTAGAAGACGTTGAGGTCGTCCACCAGGTTGAGCAGGCCCTTGTGGGCTTCGTACTGCAGCAACTCCCACTGCAGATCGCCCCAGACGTTCCATTCGGCCCGCTGGCCGAACTCCATGCCCATGAAGATCGTCTTCTTGCCGGGGTGCGTCCACATGTAGGCCAGCAGGGCGCGCACATTGGCGAACTTCTGCCAGTCGTCCCCCGGCATCTTGTGGAGCAGGTTGCTCTTGCCGTGCACCACCTCATCATGGCTCAGGGCCAGCATGAAGTTCTCGGTGAAGGCGTACCAGATCGAGAAGGTGACGTGGTTCTGGTGGAACTGGCGGAACCAGGGATCCAGCTCGAAGTAATCGAGCATGTCGTGCATCCAGCCCATGTTCCACTTGAGGTTGAACCCCAGGCCGCCCATGTCGGTGGGCTGGGTCACCATCGGCCAGGTGGTGGATTCCTCGGCAATCGAGAGGGCACCGGGGAAGTGCTGGAACAGCACGTGGTTGGCCTGCTGCAGGAAGCGCACCGCTTCCAGATTTTCCCTGCCACCCTGTTCGTTGGGCAGCCATTCCCCATCCGGCCGCAGGTAGTCGCGGTAGAGCATCGAGGCCACCGCATCCACCCGGATGCCATCGATGTGGAATTCCTCGAACCAGTAGATGAGGTTGGCGACGAGGAAGTTGCGCACCTCGTTGCGGCTGTAATTGAAGATCAGCGTGCCCCACTCCTTGTGCTCGCCGATGCGGGGATCGGCATGCTCGTAGAGGTGGGCGCCATCGAAGAAGGCCAGGCCGTGGCTGTCCTTGGGGAAGTGGCCGGGCACCCAGTCGAGGATCACGCCGATGCCCTCGGCGTGGCAACGGTCGACGAAGGCACGGAACTCGTCCGGGCTGCCGAAGCGGCTGGTGGGGGCGTACCAGCCCGTGACCTGATACCCCCAGGAGCCATCGAAGGGATGCTCGGAGATCGGCATCAGCTCGATGTGGGTGAACCCGCGTTCCTTGACGTAGGGGATCACCTTGTCGGCCAGTTCCGGGTAGGTCATCAACCGGGCGCCCGGTTTCAGATCGGCGGCGGGCACGGGCGGCCGGGCGCTGCCGTCGGCTTCGATGAAGGGCTGGTCGGCGGCGGCATGCATCCAGCTGCCCAGGTGCATTTCATAGACCGCGATCGGCTGGGGCAGGGGATCACGGCCATCCCGCTCCTCGATCCAGCGGCTGTCGTTCCACTGATAGGTGCCCAGCTGGGCCACGATCGAGCCGGTGTTCGGGCGGATCTCGTGGCGGAAGCCGTAGGGGTCGGCCTTCTGGTAGCAGTGGCCGTTCTGGGCCCGCACTTCGTATTTGTAGGTCTCGCCGACACCCAGTCCGGGGATGAACAGTTCCCAGGCGCCCCCGAGCCGCTGCTGCATGGGGTGATGGCGGCCATCCCAGCCGTTGAAATGGCCCAGCAGGGCCACGCTGCGGGCATTGGGCGCCCACAGACAGAACTGCACCCCGGCGACGCCGTCCCGTTCGACGACGTGGGCCCCCATGCGTTGCCAGACGTGGTGGTGGTTGCCCTCGGCGAACAGGTGACGATCCAGGTCCCCCATCCACTCGTGGCGGAAGGACCAGGGATCGTGCTGCTCGTGCTCGATGCCGCCCCGTTGCACATGCAGGCGGTAGCCACAGCCGGGGTCAGCGTCGAGGCGGGTTTCGAAGATCCAGGGATGGTGGGGGTTGGCCATGGCCAGCCGCTCGCCCCCGAGCAGCAGCTCCACCGACTGGGCGTCCGGCATCCAGGCCCGCACCACCCAGCCACCACCGTCCAGGGGCTGCGGTCCGAGCACGGAGAAGGGATGGTCGTGGCGACATTCCGCCAGCCGATGGGCATCATCGACCATCCATTCGAGGCTGGACAGGGCCATGGAAGATGGGGCGGGCATGCGCCGGGAGCTTACGTCGGTGGAAGCGCGTGCTCAGCGCGGCGGCGAGGGCGGCGCGGGATCCGTGGGGAAATCCACGCCGACGATCTGGTTCTGGGCATCCAGCGTCACGAAGAGATTGTCGGTGAGGCGGTTGAACTCGGTGTTGACGATCACCAGCCGCATGTCCGGGGTGCTCTCCACCCGTCCGACCCTCTTCACCCGCACGAAGTTGCCGGTGATGCGCTGCAGGTTGAGCCATTTCTGCTGCAGCTGGGCCTGGGAGATCTGTTCCTGCATCACGGGGGACAGGAAGCTGCTGGCGGAGATGAAGTGACCAGCCGAGAGGGCGCTGATGAAGTCCCGCACCACCTCTTCGGCCGGTTGGTCGGTGACGTTGAAGTGGTACCCGTCGATGCGGCCGTCGGCATCGATCACCATCAGCAGATCGCGCTGGCCGGCGCTGGTGACCAGGGTGGCTTCCACCGTGCTCGAGTCATAGCCGGGCTGGATGCTGCGGATCGTCCAGCGCAACAGCCTGGGCTGGGTCTTCATGGTGGCGGCCACCATGCTGGGGCTGCTGACGCCCTGCAGGGTCGGCGAGAACTGGTTGAATCGGGCCTGGGCATCGCCGTTGCGGATCGTGGTCAGGATCCGCTCAGCGGCGGCGCGGGCCTTCGCTTCGCTCAGGGCGGCGCTGGGCTGGCCGGTGCTGGTGGGAATCGGCACGGCCTGGGCCCAGGACCCACGCGGGGCCAGCACCGCCAGGCTGCTCAGGAGCAGCGTCAGGCCGATCAGGGCTCGGCGCGGTTGGGGGCGCGGCATGGGCGACGGGGTTCGGGTCGGCTCAGTTTGCCCGAATCAGGGGCTCCAGCCCCAGCCGGCTGCCGTGGAGGTCGAGCGTCAGGCTGATCACCCGGTGTCCGGGGCCACTCCCCCCCGCAGGCAGGCTGCCGTCGCCGGGATTGACGGCAATCAGCGGCCAGGCCGCCGCCGCCAGGGACATCCGCAGCCGTTGCCCGGCGGCCACCAGGGTCGCCAGGGGCTGCAGGGCCAGGCTGCGGTATCCCGCAGCGGCGGACTCCCTGGGGCCGTAGCGGGCCACGCCGGTGCTCAGCTGGCGCACGCTTTGGCCATCGGGACTCACCTCGGAGAGGGCGGCGCAAAGATCGAAGCTGGGCTGGTCGGCGCTCACCCGCAGCTGCAGGCGAAAGGTGCCGAGCAGCCAGAGATCGTGCTCCAAAGGGGCGGTGCTGAAGCAGGCCACGTCGGCGCGCCGATCCAGGTCAGCGCGCTGCACCGGTCCGGGCACCAGGCCGAGGTGGCCGCCCCGGCCGGGCGCCGGCCGCCAGGGGTCATGCACCAGCACCACCACGCCGCTTCCCGCTGGCCCCTGCGCCGGTCGCAGTTCGCCTTCATCGCAGCGGATGGCCGCCAGCCCACCGGAATGCAGCGACCAGGCGATGGCCGTCTCCTGCGGCTCGCTGGGATCGCCCGCGCTGTGCCAGGTGCCGGTGGCGCAGCACTGCAGGCGGATGGGGGCCTCGGCGTTCGGTGGCGGGGCCGCGGAAGGAGATGGCGGATCCTGCAGATGTCGCCGGAAAAAGGCCAGCAGGGTGCTGTCGAGGCCGCCGTTCCAGTCGAGGTGGCTCCAGGCCCCGATCACCAGTTCTGGGCTGCCGCCGGCGGCGCGGGCCCGGGCCCGGAGATCGAGCACGCCGTTCAGGTGCGGGTCGTGCCAGCCCCCGATCAGCAGCATCGGTCGGCGCAGCAGCGCCGGCGCCGCGGTGTGGAGTGTCCAGTCCTCCAGGCGGCTCGGGTCCTGCCGCAGCCAGCGCAGGCCCATGCCGGTGGGGTCGTGGCGCTCCAGCAGGGCCAGCCCCTCGTCGGTGAACTGGCCCTGCTGGAGGCTGCGGCGGATCTGGCGCCAGCCGGCCTCGTCGCCGCGGCGCCGGCAGCCTTCGGCCGCCAGTTGCAGGGCCCAGCCCAGCCCCAGGGCCCACCAATGGGCGCCGCCTTCGCTGGCCCAGTGCAGGCGCTCGTCGAGGCCGCACATGGCCGGGCTCAGGCAGTCCGGCAGGGCCGCGTCGTCGTCACCCCCGCTGTTGAGCAGCTGGGTCAGGCCCTGGTAGGAGAAGCCGTAGGTGCCCACCCGGCCGTTGCTGCCCGCCAGGGCCCGGGCCCAGCGGATGGTGGCGGCCCCATCGGCCGCTTCCTGGGCGAAGCCGTCGAAGTGGCCTTCGGACGCACCACGGCCGCGGACGTCCTGCACCACCACCAGGAATCCATGGCCCGCATACCAGCTCGGATGGGCGTAGGTCACGATGGAGGCGATCGCCCTGCCATAGGGCTGGCGCATCACCAGCACGGGCCAGGGGCCGTCTCCGTGGGGCTGCCACAGGCGGCTCTCCAGCAGGACCCCGTCCGCCAGCTGCAAGGTGGCGTCCAGGGTCCGGACCACGGGCTTCAGAAGACCGTGGAGCAGTGCAGGCCGATCACATAGGTGGCCAGCACTTCCGCATCCATGGGGCTCAGGCCCCGGCTGCTGGCCAGCCCGGAAATCGAGGCCTTGGAGGTGGCCGAGACGCCCTGGGCGTTCAGCTGGCGGAACTGCTGACAGAGGCTCTGGGCCAGGGCCGGATTCTGTTTCACCGATTCGAGCAGGGCGGACTGGGCGCGGACCATGGGCGCCGCCACGGCGGTGAGGCAGGTGGCGCACAGCAGGGCGGTGAGGCGCCTGCGAAGGGGGTGGTTCGTGGCTTTAGGGGGAGAAAGGCGGGTTACTGGGGGCATCACTGCCTCCGTCCGTTTTCTCTATTCCAGTCACCCCCGCCTGGGTGACGCGGGACCGAGGGTCAGTTCGGGGAGCGACTGGAGGCCTGCCTGGCCCGGCGGATCCAGTCCAGCACCAGGGGCAGATCCACTGGCGGTACGGCGGCACCGGTGAGCCGCCGCTGCAACCGGCCCAGCTGCAGCAGCAACTGCTGGGGATCGGCGCTGGCCAGACCGGCGGGACTGGCGATGCCCCCATGCAGCAAAAGAGCCGCTTCTTCTGGGGCCAGCCCCACGGCACTCACCAGCCGGGCCTGGCCCCGCAGGCGGATCAGCTTGGCCTCGCTGGCTTCTCCGGAGGCCGCCAGCTGCCGGAGGTCTCTGTCATCGAGGGCGGCCACGGCGTCCCAGCTCTCGATGCCGTCCCGGCGCAGGCGCTGCTGCTCCCGCCGCATGTGGGCCGCTGGCTGGAAGGGTTGCGCCACCAGGGATCAGACCGCGTCGTCGAGGCTGCTGGTCGCCAGTTCCCGGGTGGTTTCCGCCAGCACCACGGGCCGCGCCAGCCCCGGCTCGACAGCCTCCACCCGCCGCAGCCGCACCCGGACCTGGCCAGCAGCGCCACCACCACTGCCGCCACGCCCGCCACCCCGCAGGTTGCGGGCCACCTGCTCCACCGTGGGCGCTGCCGCTGCGATCTCCAGATCGGCCGGTGCGGCGGCAATGACCAGATCGGTGCCGTTGTCGAACACGACGGGCACCTGGATCGCCCCCGGCACGCTCACCCGCGGGTTGTAGCTGATGGCGAAGGCGAGGCAGGAGAGCGAGAGCAGGGTCGTGAAGCTGGTGATCCCCACCAGACGGAAGCGAATCCCCCAGCGGGAGAGGAACCCGGCGATGGTGAGCACCGCCAGCACGCCGCTGGCGGCACCCAGCCAGGTGCCGGCCACAAGCAGGATTGGATCAGCGGCCATGGGGCTGGGGAAGGCGTGACAAGCCCCTTATATTGCGGCCGCCATGGACGGCGACCGACCCCGGTGGATGCGTTGGAAGCCTGACAACCAGTCTCTTTTTGCCCGCCGGCGCGCGTGGAAGGGGTTTCTGGCGGTTGGTTTGGCGGGGGCGGGCCTGGGTCTCGGGGTCTTCTGGTTCGACCGGATCGTCGCCGGCCTCTATGCCCGCTTCCGCCCCACCCTGGAGCGCCAGATCGGCACGGCCATGGGCCGTCCGCTCGTCATGGGTCCCTACCGGGGACTGAGCGCCGATGGCTTCTGGATCGGGCCCAGCCGCTTTCTGGCCGGCCCCCAGGATGGCTCCACCGTGGCGGTGGAGGCGGTGCGTCTGCGCATCGATCCGTGGGCCAGCCTCTGGTTGCGGGGGCCCGTGCTGGATCTGGGCCTCCAGGGGGCCCGGGCCGACCTGCGCCGCAATGCCAAGGGCCAGTTCTGGGTGCTGGGGTCGGCGCCCCCCGGGCGCGAGCCGCCCCGGATCGACCTGCGCCTGGGTCTGCTCCAGCCCGGAGCCCTGCGGGTCTGGGGTGCCGGAGCGACGGCCCGGCCCCTCGATCTGGCCCTCTCGGGCCAGGTGGGGATACGGCTGCACCGCCGGGCGATCGACCTGGGCCTGCGGCTGGCGCCCCCGGCCGGCAACGGCGGTGGCTCGCTGCTGGTAGACGGTGGGGGCCAATGGCAGAAGCAACAGTGGCAGGGACGGCTGACGGCCCGCCGTTTTCCCCTGGCGTCGCTGCGGTCGTTGCTCCCCGCCGGTGACCGGGCCGGGGGGCTCCTCGCTGGCGTGGCCGACGGACGCCTGGGGTTGAACATCAACCAGGGTCTGGCCCGCTGCGACGGCGGCCTGGAGCTGCGGGCCCTCCGCTGGCAGCTGCAGAAGGGCTCGCTGCCGCTGACGGCGGAGCGGCTGCCCCTGAGCTGCCGGGAGAGGGCCCTGATCCTGCCCGCCAGCCCCTGGCGCTACGGCCCCTGGGGCGGCCGCCTGACGGCCAGGGCCGAGGCGGATCGCCGCCTGGATCTCCAGCTCGTCGTCCAGCCACCGCCGCGCCACCCGCTGGGACGCCAACCCCTCAAGGCCGACCTCAAGGGCCGCTGGGAGGCCGGACTGCTGCGCATCGCCCGGCTGGATGGCCGGCTGGGGGCCTCCACGCTCAGGGCCAGCGGCAGCGTCGGCCGTTCGCTGGCCCTGGATGCCCGCTGGCGCCTGAATCCCGATGATTTTCCCGCCGCCGCCAGGCTGCCTGTGTGGTTGCGGCAGCCCCTTGCCGGCCGCCTGCGGGCCGATGGCCGCCTGGCGGCGCCGCGCCTGCGGCTGGAGACGGGGCAGACGTCCCAGCGGCTCGTGGGGCCCTGGCAGGCGGCGCTGGTGTGGCGCGACCGCTTGCTGCGGCTGGAACGCTTCGAGGCCGACCGCCTCAAGGCGACCGCCCAACTGCCCCTGTCGTTCCAGACGGGCAAGGGTTTGGTGGCCGGACCGCTGCTGGCCCAGGTCGGAGCCGAGAACTACCCCCTGGCCCGCCTCAATCCGCTGCTCGGCACCACCCTTCAGGGGCAACTGGATGTGGCGGGCAGCATCGCCGGGCCCCTGGCGGAGCTGCGTCCCGACCTGCAGCTGCGCCTGCGGCAGCCCGGGGCGGGTCCCCTGCTGTTGCGGGAAACCTGGCAGGGCAGCCTCAAGGACCGGTCCCTGGATCTGACGGCGGTGGCGCCGACGCCCCAGGGACGCCTCACGGCCCTGCTTGACCGGCGCTGGCAGCCGGTACGGGCCTCGATCGAGCGGGATGGCGGCCTGCTGACCCTCGACGGCCGGCCGGCGGGCTACCGCTGGTTGGCGCGCGCCTTCCCGCTGCGGGGCCTGTCGGTGGCCACCGGACCCAACCGCCGCCTGCGGCGCCTGGAGGGGGACCTCAGCGGCCGTGGCCGGCTGGGGCTGCAGCCCCTCAGTTTCGATGGCCGGGTGGAGCTGCTCTCGCCCCAGTTCCTGGGGGTGGGGGGACGTCGCATCCAGGCCGATGTGGCCTACGACGACCGCCAGTACCGGGTGAAGGGCCGGATCGAGCCCCTCGGCGAGGGCAGCATCGCCGCCACGGTCTCCGGACGCTGGAACGGTCCGTTCCGGGCCCGTTTCGAAGCCCGCCAGCTCTCCACCCTGCTGTTCCGCCAGCTCAGCGACGCCTGGCCGATCTGGCGCGGGGCCTCGGCTCCGAAGCGCGGACAGGCCAGCGACCTGGGCAGCCTGATGATCGACACCATGGCCGGCACGGTCACCGACCAGCTGCTGGCCCTGGGCCAGGCGGAGGAGCGGGTCGCCGCCAGGGTGCAGGCGGCCAGCCGCGCCAGCCGGGCGGAACGGCTCGAGCGGCTGCAGGCCCGGATCGATGCCGACCTGCTGCTCAGTGGCCCGGACTTCGCCCGCACCAGGGCCGACCTCAAGGCCACCGGCCACCTCTGGTACAACCAGGGCGACCGGGCCCAGTCCCTGGCCGGCAAACCGTTCGAGGTGCGGCTGGAGGGACCGCTCAGCGGCGGCAGCGGCAGCTTCAGCCTCACCGACCTGCCCCTCTCCCTGCTGGCCCTGCTCACCCCCCTGCCGGAGAACCTGCGCGGCAGCCTGGCCGCCCGGGGCCGCTACCGGCTCGGCGGCGTCCGCCCCGAGCTCAGCGTCGACCTGGCGCTGGTGGAGGGCCGCCTCGGCGAGGAGGCCCTGGCGCTGGAGCGGGGGCGGGTGGAGCTGAAGGCCGAAGGGATCGGGCTGGATCTGGCCCTGCGGGCCGAGGGGGCCTCCCGCAGCGTCGACCTGGCGGGCACGATCCCGCTGGTGGCCTCCCAGCAGGGGCTGGAACTGCGCCTGGCCACCCGGGGCGATGGCCTGCGCTTCCTCACCCGGCTGGGGGGGCAGGCCTTCGAGTGGCAGGAGGGCGGCGCCGACCTGCAGCTGCTGGTGCGCGGCAGCCTCGACGATCCGATCGCCAACGGCTTCCTGCGGCTGCGGGACCTCCGCTGCCGCTTCATCGGCCAGGAGGTGCGGGAGGTGGAGGCCACGATCCTGTTCGACTTCGAGCAGCTGGTGGTGCAGGAGTTCCGCGCCCGGGTGGGGCCAAACGGGGTGGTCGGCGGCGAGGGCCGGCTGGGGCTGTTCCGGCCCCTGGCCCAGGACAAGACCCTGCTGATGACGCTGGAGCAGGTGCCCTTCTCGGTGCCGCGGCTGGTGGCGGTGGGGGATGGGCAGTTGCACCTGAGCGGCAGCCTGGTGGCTCCCGTTCTGGGGGGCGACGTGGCGATCAGCCGCGGCACGATCAACGTCCAGCCGGGCCAGCTGGCCGCCAGCGAACCGGTGTCCGACCAGCCGGTGCAGCCGCGCACCATGCCCGAGCTGCTGGAGGCGAAGTGGAACTTCCAGCAGCCCCTGGTGTTGCTGGGACCCGATGTGGAGTCCACCACCGCCGAAGCCCTGCGCGCCTCGGTGCCCCGCTTCCCCTACCTGGCCTTCGAGGACCTGAGCCTGCGGCTGGGCCCGGATCTCCGTGTGGTGATCCCCAACATCGCCAACTTCACCACTGCCGGCCGTCTGCGCATCAACGGCCGCCTGGACCCCTCCCTGCGGGCCTCCGGGGTGGTGCGCCTGCTGGGGGGACGGCTGAGTCTGTTCACCACCAGTTTCAGCCTCGACCCCGACGCCCCCAACGTGGCGATCTTCACCCCCTCCATGGGGTTGGTGCCCTACCTCGACATCGCCCTGCGCACCCGCATCTCCGACAGCCTCAGCGTGATCTCTCCGGCGGGCGTCGGGGAGATCGGCCCCTCGGTGCAGAACGCTCCCAACCAGGCCGGTCTGTCGGCCCTCAACCAGCTCAACCTGATCCTGGTGGTGGTGTCGGTGAGCGGGCCGGCCGACCGCATCGCCGAGAACCTCAAGCTGCGCAGCAGTCCGCCCCTGCCGCAGGAGCGGTTGGTGGCCCTGATCGGTGGCAACTCGCTGGCCGGTCTGAGCGGCGGCGGGGCCGGAGCGGCCCTGGCCACGGTGGTGGGCCAGACCCTGCTGTCGCCGCTGCTCTCGTCGCTCAGCGACGCCCTGGGCCAGCGGGTGAGCCTGGCCCTCTACCCCACCTACGTGAATCAGGCGATCGACACCCAGCAGGAAGGCACCACCCGGCGGCGGGTGCCGCCCCAGCTGGTGCTGGGCGCCGAGATCGGCGTCGACATCACCAACCGCTTCAGCATGTCGGTGCTGGCGGCCCCGAACCGCTCCGATGTGCCCCCCCAGGTGACCCTCACCTACAAGGCCTCCGACACCTTCAACCTGCAGACCTCCGTTGACACCGAAGGGGCCTGGCAGTCGCTGCTGCAGGTGTTCCTGCGCTTCTGAGGCCGGCGCCACCCCGCTGCTTATGGTGCGCCGATGGCGGCGTCCTCCGAACGACCTCCCAGTGAGGACCAGCTGATCGGCATCGATCTGGGGGGCACGGCCATCAAGCTGGCCCGCTGCGACCCGCAGGGCACCCTGCTCGCCGAGGCCGAGGTGGCCACCCCCCAGCCGGCGATGCCGGGGGCGGTGTCGGTGGCCCTGGCCGAGGCGGTCGCGGCCATCGACCCTGATCGCCTGGCCAGCCGGGTGGGCATCGGCTTGCCGGGGCCCTGCGACGCGGCGGGTCGGGTGGCGCGGATCTCCATCAACCTGCCCCTCTGGCGGGACGTGCCCCTGGCCGCCTGGCTGGAAGCCGAACTGGGGCGGCGGGTGATCCTGGGCAATGACGCCAATGGCGCCCTGCTCGGTGAGGCCTGGCTGGGGGCGGCCCGGGGCGTCGACAACGTGCTGTTGCTCACCCTGGGCACCGGCGTGGGCGGGGCGGTGCTGCTCGGCGGCCAGCTGTTCACTGGCCACGCTGGAGCGGCGGCCGAACCGGGCCTGATCGGCGTCGACCCCGATGGCCCCGAATGCCGCAGCGGCAACCGCGGCTCCCTCGAACAGTTCTGCAGCATCGGCGGCTTGGCCCGCCTCAGCCCGCTCGATCCGCGCGAGCTCTGCCGCCGCGCCGATGCCGGCGACAGCGAGGCCCTGGCGGTCTGGCAGGCCTATGGACGACTGCTCGGGGTGGGGCTGAGTTCGTTGCTCTACGTGCTCACCCCCGAGCTGGTGCTGATCGGTGGCGGGCTCAGCGCCGCCAGCCACCATTTCCTGCCGGCGGTCTGGCGGGAAGTGGAGCAGCGGGTGCTGGACGTGAGCCGGGAGGGACTGGTGATCCGTCGCTGCGAGCTGGGCAACGGTGCCGGCCGGCTGGGGGCGGTGCGGCTGGCGCTGGATCGCTTGGGAAGATAGGTGCCATGAGCCAGACCCTCACCCCTCCCGCCAGCGTCGTGCCGGAGCCCGACCCCCAGCTGCTGCAGCGGGCCGCGGCGGTGCGCCGGGCCGCCATGGCCCTGGGCCAGTGCAGCGACGCCGAACGCCGCGCCGCCGTGGTGGCCATGGCCGACGCCCTCGACGGGGCCAGCGCCGAGATCCTGCAGGCCAACCGGGCCGACCTGGCCGCCGCCGAGGCCGAGGGGCTGGCGCCAGCCCTGGTGGCCCGCCTCAAGCTGGATGGCCCCAAGCTGGCGGGGGCCATCGCCGGGGTGCGCCAGGTGGCGGCCCTGGAGGATCCGGTGGGCCGGCGCCAGCTGCACACCGAGCTGGATGACGGGCTGGTGCTGGAGCGGCTGAGCGTGCCCCTGGGGGTGCTGGGGGTGATCTTCGAGGCGCGGCCCGATGCGGTGATGCAGATCGCCTCGCTGGCGATCCGCTCCGGCAATGGCGCCCTGCTCAAGGGGGGCCGGGAGGCCAGCCGCAGTTGCCAGGCGATCGTGGCGGCGCTGCAACGGGGCCTGGACGCCATCGCCGTCGCCCCGGGCGCCCTGGAGCTGCTCACCAGCCGCCAGGAGAGCCTGGGTCTGCTGCGGCTCGACGGCCTGGTGGATCTGATCATCCCCAGGGGCTCCAACGCCCTGGTGCGCTTCATCCAGGACAACACCCGCATTCCCGTGCTCGGCCACGCCGACGGCATCTGCCATCTCTATGTGGATCGGGCCGCCGATCCGGCCCTGGCCCTGCGCATCGCCCTCGACAGCAAGACCCAGTACCCGGCGGCCTGCAACGCCATCGAGACCCTGCTGGTGCACCAGGCCATCGCGCCGGCCTTCCTGGCGGTGGCGCTGCCGGCGTTCGCGGCGGCGGGCGTGGAGCTGCGCGGCGATGCGGCCGCCTGCGCCCTGGGGGTGGCTCAGGCGGCCGGGCCCGACGCCTGGGACACGGAGTATTCCGATCTGATCCTGAATGTGAAGGAGGTGGAGGATCTTGAGGCGGCCCTGGAGCACATCCGCCGCCACGGATCCCGCCACACCGACGCCATCGCGACCACCGATCCGGCGGCCGCCGACCGGTTCCTGCGGGCGGTGGACAGCGCCGGGGTGTTCCTCAACTGCTCCACCCGCTTCGCCGACGGCAACCGCTACGGCTTCGGCGCCGAGGTGGGCATCAGCACCCAGACCCTGCCGCCGCGGGGGCCGGTGGGGCTCGAGGGGCTGGTCACCTACCGCTACCGGCTGCGGGGCGAGGGCCACATCGCCGCCGACTACGCCGACGGAACGCGGAGCTTCAGCCATCGCCCCCTGCCCCTGTGAACGAGGCAATCCATGTGCGCGGCCTACGGCTCTGGGCCCACGTGGGGGTGTACGAGCGCGAGCGGCTGCACGGCCAGTGGTTTGAGCTGGCCTTCTCCCTGGGGGCGGATCTGGCCGCCACGGCCCGCAGCGACGATCTGAGCCAGGGGTTTGACTACGGCCGCGGCATCGTGGCACTGCAGGAACAGGCCCGCACGATCCGCTGCCAGACCCTGGAGCACTACAGCGAGCGGATCCTCGATGCCCTGGAAGCCTGCTACGGGCCGATCCCACTGGCTGTGGAAGTCTGCAAGTGCCGGGTGCCGGTTCCCGGCTTCGACGGCAGCGTGACCGTCAGCCGGCGGCGGCGCTGGGGGTGAGGGGGCAAGGCGCCTTCACTGGGATTGCCATTACCTTGAGAACGATCCTGAGAACTGCGCAGCATGGGCCGTTCAGCAGGGCATTGGCGTGGGCCTGCAGAAACCATTCTGTTGGCCAGTGTTCTGGCGTTTGGCCTACCGGCCGTTGCTGCCAATAGGGTCACTGACTCTCTCGTTGAAGGGCAATCGGATATCAGTGGGCTGGTGTCACAAGCACAGCAGACGGATTCACTGCCAGCGGATATCCAGTCCTGGGTCCAGCAAGCAGACGAATTTGATCAGATGGGTGCGTACGAACCTGCTGTAAAGCTACGACTGAAAATATTGGCCTGGAGAGAGAAGGCTCTTGGACCAGAGCACCCTGAGTTGGTCAAAAGCCTGATCCTTGTTGGTGTGAATTATTTCATTCGGGGAAAGTACATAGAGGCGATCCCATTCTATAATAAAGCGTTGGCGATCCAGGAGAAAGTATTTGGTCCTGAGAGCCGAGCTACGGCAATCAGTCTCAACAATCTGGCCATAATCTACGACAGTCTAGGGCGCTATGTCGAAGCCATCGCACTTTACAAGCGTGTACTGGCAATCAATGAGAAGACACTAGGTCTTAAGCACCCTGAAACGGCCTTCATGCTCGCACGACTCGCAGGGATGTATACGATCCAAAGCCGCTACGCAGAAGCCGAAGATCTCTACATGCGCGCGCTGGAGTTCCAGGAGAAGTCTCTTGGACTTGAAGGATTTGATACAGTCAATACCGTGAAACGCTTGGCGGCAATGTACGTCAGACTGGCTCGCTATGGCGATGCTGAGCGTCTCTACAAGCGCATATTGGCTTACCGAGAAAGGACCTTGGGCCCAGCGCATCCTGAAACGGCCTTCTTGCTCGAAAACTTGGTGGATCTTTATAGGAATCAATCCCGCCCTTCCGAGGCAATGTCGCTTCTTCGGCGGGCGATGGCGATCTATGAAAAGGAGCAGGACCCGATGAACACATACGCTCCAACCAGTCTTTCAAGGCTGGCTAAGTTGTACCAAGATCAGGGCCGTTATGGAGAAGCTGAGACTTTCTATAAGCGTGCGCTGACGATTCTGGAGAAGCGGCATCAGGGTACACAAGGTCCAGAGAATTCCGAAATGGTTGCCAGCCTTATTGGTCTCGCAAGGCTGTTTCACAGCCAGGGCCGCGATGGGGATGCTGAGCTTCTCTACAAGCGTGTGTTGGCGATCCGGGAACGGTCGCTCGGTCCAGCACATCCTGACACGGCAGTTAGCCTCAATGACCTTGCCTCTCTGTACGTGGGGCAGGCCCGATACGTGGAGTCCTTCCCTCTCTTTGAGAGGATCTTGCAGATCAATCTAAAAACCTTTGGCCGAGACCACCCCGACACAGCTGTTAGCCTCGCCAACGCGGCTTTTGTGTACCTGAACCAGGGCCATTACGGGAAAGCGGAGCCTCTCTTTAGGCGTGCGCTGACGATCAATGAGAAGGCGCTGGTCCCTGAGCACCTTCAGACGGCAACCAGCCTCAACAACCTGGCCCTGGTGTATATGAATCAGGGTCGCCTCGGGGAAGCCGAGCACCTCTACAAGCGTGCTCTGTCAATCCGGGAAAAATCGCTGAGTCCTGAGCACCCTCACACAGCCCTCAGCCTCAACAACCTTGCTTTGCTGCACCTAAACCAGAAGGATTACCCCTCAGCCCGCGCCCTGCTGAGTCGGCTGTCACGAACGCAGGCGACCTGGCTGGTACGCGAGCTGCCGTTGCAGCCGCGCGAGCTGCGGGCTGGGCTGCTGGCAGAGCAGCGCGATGCGCCAGCGACGATCTATGCGCTGCTGGATCAGGACCCAGGTGCCAGGGAGCTGGCGCTGCAGACGCGGCTGAACCGCCAGGGTCTGCTGGCGGAGATCGAGCAGCGGCAACAGCGGCTGGCGGGAAGTGGGCCGCAGACGCGTGAGCTGGCGGATCGGATCGCTGGGATCGATCGCCAGCTGGCGTCGGTGAGCCTGCCGGCGGAGCGGCGGCCGGAGCTGCAGAAGCAGCGGCTGCAACTGGAGGGTGATCTGTACCGTGCGCTGCCGAGCCTGCGGATCGAGGCGGTGAGCACGGCGCAGGTGGCGGCGGCGCTGCCCCGGCAGGGTGTGCTGGTGGAGTTCCAGCGGTACTGGCCGTGGCTGGTGGCTGGCGGTAGGAAGGGGTCGTGGGGGAAGCCGCGGTACGTGGCGCTGGTGCTGCACGCCGATGGCCGCAGCGTGTCGGTGCCGCTGGGTGAGGCGGCGGGGATCGATGCGGCGGTGGCGAAGGCCCATGGGGCGACGGCCAAGAACGAGGTGGACCCGGCCCCGCTGTGGGCGGAGGTGAGCCGGCTGGTGCTGGATCCGCTGCAGCCGCAGCTGACAGGCGTGACGGACCTGTTCCTGTCGCCGGATGGAGAGCTGCACCGGATTCCGTTTGCGGTGCTGCCGGCGGGGAAGGATCGTCAGTGGCTGCTGAGTGAGGCGGTGCGGCTGCGGGTGGTGACGACGGGGCGTGATCTGGTGCGGTTGCAGCAGCCCCCGAAGGCGGGTGGTGCGCCGGTGGTGATGGCGAACCCGGCCTACGGAGCGAACGCGGCGTCTGTCGGAGGAAAGGGTGGTGGGCAGCAGCGCTCAAGCGCGTTGCGTGGGGGCCTGAAGTGGGACCCGCTGCCGGCGACGAAGGCGGAGGCGACGCAGGTGGCGACGTTGCTGGGGGCGGGAGCACCGATCGTGGAGGAGCAGGCCACCGCGGCGCGGGCGCTGCAACAGAAGGGACCGCTGATTTTCCACATCGCGACCCATGGCTTTTTCTTCCCCGCTCCGGAGAGCGAGGAGCGCAAAGGGGGAGGGTCCGCGCCGGTGCTGGGAGAGGCGGAGGACCCACTGCTGCGCAGCGGCCTGGTGCTGAGCGGAGCGAACACACCGGAAAGGAACTCAGCCGATGACGGCTATCTGACGGCAGCGGAAGCGACGGGAATGGATCTGGAGGGGACGGAACTGGTGGTGCTGTCGGCGTGCGAGACGGGGTTGGGTGATGTGCGCAGCGGGGAGGGTGTGTATGGATTGCAGCGGGCCTTCACGGTGGCGGGGAGCCGGGCGACGCTGCTGAGCCTGTGGAAGGTGGATGACGCGGCGACGGCGGCATTCATGGCGGCGTATTACGGGCGCCTGCGGCAAGGAGAAGGTCGGGCGGAGGCGCTGCGTGCGACGCAGGCGGACTTCCGCCGCCATGTGGATCCGCTGTACCGGGATGCGTACGTGTGGGGAGCGTTCCAGCTGACGGGTGACTGGCGACCGATTGAGCGGCTGGGCGCTGTAAGGGGAAGGAAGTAAGCGTGGTCGGTTGCGGTCATAGTGGGAAGCGGATGATGCGGGACAGAAGTGCTGGCTTCCCTGGCAAGGCGTGAACGAACGGTCGCAGGGGGGATCGCTGCGCTGGCACTGGCGGCCTGGTCTCTCGACATCCCCCCCTTTGCCACCAGGGCCCACGCCGCGGATCTCGCCTCGGATGTGCAGCGCACCGCCCAGCAGATGCGCCAGAGCTGGAGCGCCGATCCCGCCACCGCCTCCCTGCCCTTTCCCGGGATCGAACTGCTGCCGGCCGGCGTCGGACTCCAGAAAGCCTGCGGCGGCACGGCCCAGGTGGAGGTACCTGGACGCGTCAGCGCCTGGTGCCCAGGCAGCAATCGTGTGGTGCTGGATCCCTCCCTGCTGGCGTTGCGTGTCAAGACGCATGGCGACTGGGCCCTGGCCTACTGGATCGGCACCGCGCTTGCCGAAAGCGTCCTTGGCCGCCAAAGCAGCGCTTCGGCGCTGTCTCCCGCCGCTGCCAATCTCCAGGCCAATTGTGTGGCGGGCGTGTTGATCGCTGCCGTTCCAGGAAGGAAGCCCCCGGCTCAGGAGGAGAAACCCCTTGGCCCCGCCCTGGTGGCCTATGGAGCTTCCCAGACGGCGCGCATGGGTACCCGACCCCAGCGGGCCTATGCGTTGCTCACCGGTTTCGGTGCCACCGGCGCCTCCTGCTCGGATGGCGATATGGCGGCGCTGGCCAATGGGACTGTTCCCGATCCCGCCACCCTGGCCCAGCTGGAGCAGATGAGGGATGAGCGCGCCAGCAGCAGCTTGATGGCCGTGATCGGCAGCCGTTGCCGGCCCCGCGCCAACGCCCCCTGTCCCCGCAGGATCGGTTCCTTCAAGGCAGGCGCCTCAGGCATTCCGAAGCCCTCCACCCGATCACGATGAACTGATGCCAGGGCCGTCAGAGGGATTACCCAGAGCTGGGGCCAGCAAGGGATTCTTGCGATTGCGGCGCTGGATGCGGTCGGAGCAGACCCACGATTGGATCCGTTCCGGGGGCATTGTGGTGGCCTCGCTGTGGGGGATCTATACCTTTTATTGGCAGAGCGTCCTGGTTCCATCCTGGGCCCCGGCCCACATCAACCTCGGCATCTCACTGACACCGGGCGAGGGGCGTGGCAGCAGCGCAGGCAGCCGGGAGATGACGTTGAAGCTGACGGCCACCAACCCCAGCACCCGCAAGATCTATCTGCTCGCCAATGCCTGGCAGCTGTCAGCGATAGATCGACGCCAGGGCATCCAACCAGCCTTTCTTCAAGATGCCAACGGTGTCCTGCTGGGAAAGGCTCTGCTTCAATCAGAGAAATACATCATTGACGACCAATATGCAACACTGGCAGTCGGGCGGATGTTCGATGACGACATGATCCACCCAGGAGAAACGATTGAGCGATCGATTCTTGTTCGGATCCCTGATACCTACACAGCAGCGGAAGTCAGCCTGGTCGTCCCCGTGCTGACCCGACCTCCCGATCGCCACCTCCTCGACGGGAAGCGCATGATGTGGCAGTTGAGCAGCAATGAAGATCTGGTGCCGATCCTTTGCTCTGCTGTCCCCCAGCCCGACACATCGTTTCTTGAATCAGACATCTCATGCGAGAAGCCAGAGGAGCTCTCCTTCAAGGAGCTTGATCAGCGATTGCGCGACTTTGACCCGCTGATGAGGGTCTTTGGCGATAGCGATCAGATCAATCTTTCCAAACCCTAGGAACACGACGTCAGGCAAATCCGTTCTCCTTGCCGTTCAGCTGGAATGGCGGAGCTTCCGCCCATGGGCTGCTGCTTCCGCAGTGCTGGATAGCTGGTGATGCCTGGTCAGGCTGAACGATTGGGTGGGGTCGCCCGTGGCGAAGGAAGAAATACGCAAAACCATTTAACCACACGGTGTTACAGCAGTAGCCGCAACTGCGCTTAGCCGCATCAAAGCATTAGTGTGTTTGACATTGCTGAGAGAGGGTCCCGTGGGTTCGCTTCATCACGAAGGTTGCTGGAGAAAGGGCCCTCTTTCCGCGAAGGCGCTTCTTGGCGCCATTGCGACGGTGGTCCTGTTGGCGCCAGGCGACGCCCAGGCCCTGGACTGGGCCTGGACCTTCACGGCGGAACCTGGTTCTAACCCTTTCGGCGGGCCGGTGTCAGGAACCCTGCTCAACCTGCCGACCGGCAATGGCGTCAGCGGGGCGGGCACGACAGTTGTTGTGTTGTCGGTCCCGGGAGGTGAATTGGTCAATCAGACGTTCAGCAACGTCTTCGGCTTCTTTGATAGCACATCTTCGGGGGTCACGCGCGCGGATGCCTTCTATGAAGCCAATGTTGGTGGCACGTTCTATGATCTGCGTTTTTTTAACTTCGGCTTTACGCAACTATTTGGTGGCGGACTATTCTTATTTGACTTTAGCAGCTCATTAGCCTTTACTCCACTGGCCGTACCCCCTGCAGGAATCGTCCCAGGAACATCCTTTTTGATCAGTGATCCCAGCGTCCCCACCACCTTCGCCGGCGGCACGCTCACGATCAACATCCCCGGAACCTTTGCGCAGAACTGGACCCTCGGCCCCCAGGTCACCAATGCCATTGATCTGGCTGGCAACACCGCTGAGCTGTCGGGGATCTTTTCCGGCCCCGGTGGCGCGATCAGCTTCATCAACAGCGGCAGCGGCGGCGCCCTGTTCCTTTCGGGTGTCAGCACCTACACCGGACCAACCACGGTCTTCGGTGGCGCGAATCTTCGCGTTCTTGGCTCCATCGCCTCCTCTTCAGGCCTGACGGTCCAGCCCGGCGGCATTGTGGGTGGTACGGGGTTTCTGCCCTCAACTGCCATCCAACCCGGTGGCATCATCGCGCCAGGGAACTCGATCGGAGCCCTGTCCGTCGCCAATCTGGCTCTCAACGGCGGCACGATTCAGGCGGAAATTCAGGGTCCCCAGAACGACAGGATCAACGTTGCCGGCAACGTCAGCAACTTCACAGGGATTGCGGATCTTTCGGCCTTTGGCGGTGGCGGACCCTGGCCTGGTTTCTCCTATGTGATTGTTGACGCCCCCAACAGCACCAGCTTCGCCACCCCCACCAGCCTGAGCCTGAATCCAACGGGGATCAGCAGCGCCCTGCTGCGGGCCGGCACCGTTCTGGTCCAGGAGGCCGACGGCAACCCCAGGACCTTTGATGTCCAGTGGCGGCCAACGAATGGCTTCGGCCCCACCACCTCGGCCATGCAGTTCCTTGGCCGGGGTGGCGTGAACCAGGTGGCCACAGCCGGTGTGTTTGACCGCGTGTTCCAGTCGCTGGCGTTTGCCGGTGCCAACAACGCCAACGCGGGGGGCTTCCCCATTGGCTTCACGGGCTTCACCACGGGTCAAGCGCTGGCGGCTGGCATCTCCCCTGACTTCCTCCTTGCCACATCCCAGCTTCTGGCGCTTCCTTCCGCTGGCCAGCTCACCGCCGCGATTGATTCGCTCTCGCCCGAGCCCTATGCCGCTTTTCAGAGTGTTGGCCTTGAAACGATGAAGCGCCAGAGAGACCTTCTACTGAATCAGGCGGGACACTGTTCGGCCACCGGGTGGGTGATCAATCCTGCCAACGGCAAGCAGGGATCCAAGCCCCACAAGCCCCTCTGCGTCTTTGCTAATGCGGCCAACGCCTCCAGCAGTATCCGAGGATCAGGTGGTCTCTCCTCCTATGACTCGGGCATCTTCTCCAGTTTCTATGGCCTTGAATACCAGCCATCGGCCAAGTGGACCCTTGGTGCGGCTTACGGCTATGGGACAGCTTCACTCAACAACCTGTCCCTGACCAGCGCCATCGTCACCTCCAAGGTCAACAGCGCGTCGCTGTATGGCGTGTACAAACCCTCAACGCAGTGGAGCGTCCGTGGCCTGGTGGGGTATGCGAACTTCAACGCCACTGGCAGCCGCAATGTCGTCTTCGTTGGCGGCGGCACACCAGCCCAGGCCTCTCCCTCTGGCAGTGGCTACACGGTGGCCCTGAATGCCGACTATCTCGTTCATCTCTCCAAACCGACAGCCAGCACCCAGGTGTTTCTCAAGCCCTTCGTTGGTGTGGCCTGGGGTGGTTATCGGCAGAGTGCCTTCACCGAAACGGGCGCCGGGGCCCTGAATCTCACCGTTCAAGGCAAGGCGGCCAACAGTCTTGTGGGCACCTTTGGCTTTGAGGTGGCCTCCAGCCCGATCCCCCTCAACAAAGCCAAGACCGTGTCCATCACCCCGAGGTTGGCCGTTGCCTACCAAGTGGATGCGCTTGCCAATGATTCCGGGGTGCGTTCGCTGACCTCGTCGCTCAATTCGGCGCCAGCCGCGGGAAGCTTCCAGACCCAGGGCGAGAATCGCGGCGTCAACACGTTGGCCCTTGAAGGAGGTGTTGACCTCAAGGTTTCCAGCACAACGTCGCTGTACGCCAACCTCGGCTACGAAGCCTTCTCCAATGGCTCCCAGTTCACCTACGGTGGTGGGGTGAAAGTGAGGTTCTAGTCCTTAGCGTCAGGGGCAGCTCACGAGGCCATGGCCGGCCTGCTTCCACGTCTGGAAGCAGCTGTTCTGAGCCTCCAGGACGAGGGGCTGGTAGAGGTCGTTGCGCTGGCCAATGATCAGCTGCTGTTGGTTGATCCAGGTGCCAGGCGCCGGCACAACCGTGCGGTGGCGCACCGCATCGGCACCGATCGCCGCCGTGAGCGTGGGTGTGAACACCACCGGCTCAGGCCCGTAGATCCCTGCTGCGGTGGCGCTGCCAACCCTCCTGCCGCCACTGATGACCCAGAACTGGCCCAACTTGGCGGCCAGATAGGGATGCAGATCGGCTCGGCCCGTCGGGGGATCACTCACCGCGTAGAGGCGTGGATCGATCTCCACCTTGAGTGGGGAAGGTTCCCCAGCTGGAGCGGCCAGCATGTCAGCGCGCAGGGTTTGGTAGAGGCCGACCAGCTCTGGAACAGCAAGGTCCCCAACCGTGACCAGCCCAATGCGGCCCAACGGGGTGGGAACCACCAGGGGGACGTCACCGGGGCTGGCCCAGGCCAGCTCTGAATCGCTGAGGTGGGTGGCGCGATAGCGGCCGAGGATCGTGCCTCCGGGACCAGCCAGGGACACCGTATGGAACACCTTCGAGCCTTCACGCTCGGGGTAACTGCCCACCAGGTAGCCACGTCCGGCCTTGGCACGGTCCGCCAGGAGTTGTTCAAAGGCTCCTCCGCGACGTTCGGCCCGGCTTCTGATCCCGTCGGCCCCGAGACCAGCTGGCAGCCCCGAGAGCTCGGGCAGCACCATCAGTTCATTGGCCAGGGGCTGGCTGCTGCCCAGTTGTGATGAACCTCCGAGCCACTGGGCAGCGGCCAACTGCACAGGCTGATTCCCCATCGTTGCGCTGGAATCGACGGGCGCGCGCCGTAGCGCCAGCAACGGGTTGTAGAGCGAAGGTCGACGGGCCGCCAGTCGCCTCTGGCGAACCGCATCAGCTTCGGCGGGGACGATGGTGGTCGCGATCCATCCGTTGAGCCCGGGTGGGAGTGTCTCGGGAGGCACCACGGGAGCCTGGACAAGCTTGTGTCCGAGTGGCGACCAGATGCTGGAGCCACCGTTGTAATACAGCTGACTGCCGGTGATTGGGTTGCGCTCGATGCCGCTGCGGGTGGCCCCAACCACGAAAACGCCATTGAGCGCACTCATGTGTTGAACGCTGGCGACCGTGGAGTGGTTGAGACGAGCCTTCGCGGGCGGCGTGCCAGGCATCACACGATCAGACACCGAGTGCCACCCAATGATCTGAGCTCCCCTCAGGGCGGCTAATCGGTCGTATTGCCAGTAGGTATCGTCATAGCAAATGATCAGGGCAATGCGTCCGACCGGTGTGTCAAAGACCCCGACATCGGTGTCGCCAGGCCCGAACAGTTGCACGTCCTGGCCATTGAGTCCGTTCTTGCGGTACTTGCCGATGATGCCATCAGGGCCCATCAAGACAGCGGTGTTGTAGAAGATGCCCGTGATCGCATCCCTCTCGGCAATGCCCACGCTCATGATCAGCCCGGTGCGCTTGAGCACAGGGAGCAAGGCCGCAGTCGCCTGCCCTGGGATGGTGTCTACAAAGGGCGCTAGTTGTGCGGGTTCCGTAAAGTCGTAACCACTGATGGCCGTTTCGGGAAAGACGGCATAGTCCACGCCCTCGGACGCCATGCGCTCAGCCGCTTGCACGAGACGTCGAATGTTGCCTTCCAGGTCACCCCATGCGGGGATGAAGTCGACGGCGGCCACCTTCACCGATCGCTGTTCCGCTTGCGCTTTGCCCGGTACGATCAAGGCCATGCTCATCAGGCCTGGAATCACAAGGCTGAGCGAACCGGCCGCAAGCCGCTGCAGCCAACGCACGTGCGCATTGGGCCTGGACTTACCGATCAGGCCGAAAATCAGGATGTCTGGCATGACGGCCTTTAAGTTGTTTCAATTTTACAACGCACCCTGCTAATGACGGGGATGTGATATATTTCTGCATCCACTTCTGCCTGAGCTTTGCTGTGATCAAGGCAGGTGCAGTATCAATCCTGCCTCTGATCTGCCCACGATCGGCTGCTTTTCCGATGCGCAGATTTAACCGGTTCTTTGCCTTGAGCGATGGAATCTGCTGTGACGAATCCTTCCCGTCCCATGCTGTTGACAGCGCAGCGACGACCAATTAAGCTTTACGGGTTAATGTTATTCGTTGAATCCATGTCGCCGGAGATGTCCGGAATTCAAGTGCAACATAAGGATCGACGCAGTTCGCTTCGACATGTTTTGCCGTCGGGAATTCCCGCCAGCCTCCACCTACCATCCGGGCGTACAGGTTTTGTGACCTTGAGCGACATCAGCAGGGCTGGGGCTTGCATCGTGCGTCGGGGATTGCTTGATGTAAAGCCCGATGATCGAGTCTTTCTCAACATCAGCGACTATGGACTTTTCAAGAGTGTCTACCTGTCCGCTTGTGTGAGATGGATTAACATCTGGAATCAAAAGATTCTTGTTGGTCTTGCCTTTTCGAAAGGTCCCCTGTTGCCTGGCACCATTTTAGATCAATACTTTGACAAAGCGCTGATGGCACCAGGGTCCCAGGAGGCCTGAAGTTCAACACACCAACGCAGAGCCTTCTCAGGGCTTGGCGTGTTGTCGCTGGAGGGGTTGCCCGCCAGAGCATGGACAAGGGTGATGTGGATGGGGTGTGGCGCCGTTTGGTGGTGCAGGTGCTTGGGGAGCACTCCATGAGCCAAGCAGATCCCAGTCACAGCAACCCTTTCTCGTCATTGTGTTCAATGTTGAGAGCTGGTGAGAGCGGCGTTGGTGTTCAGCTGGAGTCAGTCATCTCTGGTCTGCTTGCCACATTTGACGCCTGGCCATTCACAGTTGCCCACCAGAGTGAGCAAATTTGCCCACTTTGAGATGGATCGGCTTGGGTGGTGTTCCTGATTGGGTCCTGAGGCTTCGCCAACACGGGGTTCTCCTCCGCCACCAGCCAGAAGAGGCAGGCGGTGGTGACGCGCTGCTCATTCGGGAAGCGCATCGTGCTTGAGCGCCTCTGCTGACAGGACTGCTCGAAGGTCGCCGGCGGCACCCCCATGGTGATGGAGTCGAACGTCATCGCCACTCACTCCCTGGCTCGAGCACCCGACTCAGGGATGCCGACTCGACTCAAGGTTTAAATGGCAGGGAGGAGTGATGCAGAATAATTCTCACACGGCCATCTGGCTCTTTCAAAAAACCCCATGTCTTGTCAACGCTGGTCAGATTGCCATTGGCATCCGTGAAAATCACATTGCCCATGGTGATGGCAAGGGCACCGCTGAGTTGCATGACCTGATTCTCCACCTTGCAAGTGCGCCAAGGAGTGAGGGCAAAACCAGTATCGAGGGGAAAGCTGGGGTCATTGCCAACGAAATAGGCTAGGGCACCAGCGCGGGTCGTGCGGAACGTCTGCTTGCCCGTCGTCAAGGTGGGTTTGAACGCCACTGGACCAAACTGGAAGGCATAGGCTTGGTCGATTGCATCAGCGGCTGTCGCCTTTGCTTTCGTGATACCACCACTGACATAATCGGAACTGATCTGCAGTAGAGCTTTACACCAACGATCTTGAGCACTGAGGACCTGGCGCTCAGTGATGTTGACGTCGAAGACTTGAACGGCTGGCGCCGCGATGACTGGCTTCACAGTCTGGGACAGCAGCCCCAGTCCCAAAGCACCGGAGACAATCACTGATCGCAGGTGGCATGTATTCGTCATCACTCTGGAATCATCAACCTTCAATAACCTAGCAAAGTTTTCTCGGATGCCTCTTCGTTGCCCTTGAATTTCTGGGATGGTCTCATCTCCATCTTCTGAATCGGTTTGCTGTCTCGCCATGGATCTCGGCCACTGCTGAAACGCAGGCGCCAAGTCCTGGGTGCTGGACGGCTTGCCGAACACAGGACCCTGTGGTCATCGGGCCCTCCCTCCATGGGGCGGTGCGGTGACGGCCAGGAACGATGCTGTCTCTGCGGCTGTGCGGGCGGCCACCGTCTCGGCTCTTTCTGTCGCCCAGCACCCCCCAGCGGCTGCCAAGGCTGGAGTGGAGGCTTACCGCAGGCCGACGTGCATCCATAACGCTGCATGAAAGCAGCGATGCTGCCGCGAAGAACAGAGGAGTAAACCTAAAAGATTGCTGATAAGTTTTGCTCAGCAGCTCATCAACCATATGAACTTGAAGCAGATTCTCAACATGTGATGATTCTTTTCTGCCATCGTCGACCTTGAACAATGGATGTTTGAGAATGAGTCGGGACAGAATGGGACTCCTGAATCTGCATGGTTTGATCGGCCTGGATCCTGATGGACTCATGGGTATCGACCGGTCACTACGCGCTTGCGCATCGTTGCTGATCTGAGTGAGGAGCTGTTGCAGGATGCGATGCAGCTCCGCTCTCCCTCCTCACTGGTTTTCCATTCCGTTTCTCTTGCTGTGCCCATCTCCTTGGGACCGGAGAGCTGACTGTCGCATCACCAGAGTCGTTTCACTGCTATGGCTGAACCCATTACAATCCCTCCACATTCATTCCTGGCTTTGCTGCCCATGATGGTGGGTCTGCTCCTGCAGGCGCCCGTCAGCCTGGCCCAGGTTCAGGCGCCTCCCCTCTACGACAACCTCGGTTCGCATCACTATCCCCTGTCGATTCGGAATCGCCTGGCGCAGGCGTATTTCGATCAGGGGCTCCGTCTCTATTACGGGTTCAATCACGCAGAGGCGATCCGGGCTTTCCGTCACGCCGCCAGCCTCGATCCCCGTTGCGCCCTCTGCTACTGGGGAGAAGCGTTGGCGTGGGGACCCAACATCAATCTGGCGATGGACCGTGAGGCGGGACTGCAGGCTTGGACCGCACTTCAGAAGGCACGGGCGAACCTGGCCACAGCCTCCCCGAAGGAACGGAATCTGATCGAGGCGCTTGTCCGTCGCTACGCGGCCGATCCGCCGGCGGAGCGGAGCCAGCTGGACGTCGCCTGGGCCGACGCGCTCGGGACGCTCGTTCGCCTGTATCCGAACGATATGGATCTGCGCACGCTCCATGCAGAGGCGCTGATGGTTCTGAACCCCTGGCAATATTGGAACAAGGACGGCTCAGCTCGTGAGAACACGGCCGAAATTCTGGGTCAGCTGGAGACGGTTCTGCGGATCGCACCCAACCATCCGGGTGCCAATCACTTTTACATCCACGCCATCGAGGAAGTGCAACCTGAGCGGGCACTTCAGGCCGCTGAGCGTCTGGCCGGCTTGATGCCCGGTGCCGGGCACATCGTGCACATGCCTGGTCACATCTATGTGAGGGTGGGGCGCTATCGCGATGCGATCACCGCCAATGAACATGCCATCCACGCCGATGAAACCTACATTCGGGCGCAACGTCCTGGCTTCGGCGTCTATCTTGCCGGTTATTACCCCCACAACTACGACTTCTTGGCCTTCGCGGCCAGCATGATCGGCCGGCGTGAGCAGTCCCTGACCGCCACCGAGAAGATGCGGACCCTCTCCCCTGACGACATGCTGCGCGCTCCGGGGATGACCTTTCTGCAGCATCACCGGACCCGGCATCTGCAGATGAAGGTGCGTTTCGCTCTCTGGGAGTCCATTCTGGCCGAATCGCCTCCACCGGCGGACCTCGGCCATGCGCGCGGTGTCTGGGCCTATGCCCGCGGTCGTGCCCACATCGCCGAGGGTGACCTGGTGGAAGCTGGCCGACTCCTGGAGGAACTGCGGGTCCTGGCTGCAGACCCCAAGCTCTCTGCCCAACGGCTTGAATTCAATACGTCGGGCACCGTGCTGGCGATCGCCAGAGATGTGCTGGCGGCCCATCTCGCAGCGGCTGCGGGGGATTCAGTTTCGGCAGGGCAGCTTTACGAAACTGCGGTGTCGCTGGAGGACGCGATGGTCTATGGAGAACCACCGGAATGGTCGATTCCCGTCCGTCAGGACTTCGGGGCCTTCCTTCTCAAGGTGGGTGAGCCTGCCGCCGCTGAGCGAATCTTCCGTGAGGATCTCAAACGCTTTCCTGCCAATGGCTGGTCCCTGCATGGGCTGGCCAGCAGCCTTCGCGCCCAGGGACGCCAACGGGAAGCGGCCTCAACCAGCGCCGAGTTTCGTCGGACGTGGGAGGGTACCGTCCCCCCTTCCTATGACATGGCCCAGCGTGATTATCAGACATTCATTCTTGAGCCGGCTGTTGAATGATTCCACGAATGGTTTCTCCCACGGAAACCTGGTCGCGATGGACGCCGTATCGGACCCGCTGCCTGTGCACCATTCCTGCAGTGCGTGGGCAATGAACTCGGGTCCAGTGTCCATGCGTTAGTGAGTGGGTGGTGGCGAGAGCTTGAGCCGCTCCCTCGAGCCGTGACGGCTCTTCAGCGGCAATTCCTGACTCAGAAGTTTCCATCGGCCAGCTCGTTGCGCATGGCCTTGTCCAGCTCCGCATCCGCCAGTCATCGCTACTCCTTCGGAGAAGCCTTGGGGCCAGAGCTGCTGCCTGCGGTGGTAGGTGGGCGCAGAGCTTGCCACGGTCCTGCTGACATTGCGACGGTAGGGCCGGTGGGGAACCTCCCCTAGGGGACTGGTGCCGTTTGTGCGGTCCCCTTCAGGCCCATGGCTTTCCAACCCTGCACAGCAGGCTGCTCCTCAAGCCCCGCACCCAGAAGGGGAGGGCATCGGCATGGCGCAGATGAAGCCTGTCCGGGCCAAGCAGGCTGTTGGTCCAGAACCCATCACAGACCCCTTTCAGCGTCTGGGTTGCCGTCTCTGCAAGGGTTGATCCCGGATCGTGGACTAAGGTGAACCGACGGGGCGTGGCGCAGTTTGGTAGCGCGGGTGCTTTGGGAGCACTAGGTCGCAGGTTCGAATCCTGTCGCCCCGATTGACTTTTCAGGGATTGGCCCAGCGGGTTGAGCACAAAATGAGCACAAAACGTCCAGCGCCCTGATTCGGGCAGGCCTTTGGACGATGGGGTGGTCATGCTGCAAAGCGATACTGAACGCTGCTCATTCCCCGTCGTGCGCCATTCGCACAGCGTTGCGGAATGCACTGCTCCACGCCATAATCTGCAGCCAAGCCTTACGGCAGAAGCTTGATTCTGAAGCTGCTCAGCTCGGCCGAGGGATGGTTTCCAGAATTTTGGTGCCTCTTCTGCAGATCTTGCCTCAGGCGTCCACTGGAACCATCACCAATTTCTGCCACTTCCGCTGATGCTCTTGTGGCGTTGGGTGTTGTTACCAGGTGGAGGCGCCATGGAGATCACGATCGGCAAAGCCCGGCGAAGCAGGCTCTCTGATCCCCTGCCCGGTCAGGTCTATGTGGGCCGGCCCAGCCCGCTGGGCAATCCCTTCCAGCTCGGCCGCGATGGAAGCCGCGCTGAGGTGATTGCCCGCTACCGGCATTGGCTCTGGGCCCAGCTGCAGGTGCCCGGCTCGCTGCAACTGCGCGAGCTGGAGCAGTTGCTGGCCCAGGCCCAAGTGGGCCCGCTGGAGCTGCTGTGCTGGTGCGCGCCGTTGGCCTGCCACGCCGAGGTGATCCGCTCTGCGCTGCTCTGGCTGGAAGCGCAAAGGCGTGTCACAGCATGAGCTGTAGGGCTCCCTTTTGTTGAAAGGCAGGCGCGCAGGGTGCCTCAGTGTGCGCGGGATGGCGCAAGGGCTGCGCGAGCGGTTCGGCCCTGGCGGGCCTCCCGCCCTTGCGCTCACCCGCGCAGGCACGTCGGCGTCCTTTGCGCCCTTCCCGATGGCCGCATCCACCACCACGCGCCGCCACAGGTTCTCCGGTCCCTCGCCCGAGGAGGCGATGGTGCGCGATCTGATCGAGCTGCTCGAGGCCGGCAGCACACCCTGGCGCCGGCCATGGGATAGCCGCGGTGGCGGCGTCCACAGCAATTTGCTCAGCGGCCGGGCCTACCGGGGCGGCAATCCCATCCTCCTGGAGCTGGGGATGGCCATGCGGGGCGCTGAGCTGCCGTTCTGGTGCGGCTTCGCCGAGGCGAAGAAGCTGGGCCTCTTCCCGCGCAAGGGATCGAAGTCGGTTCGCATCCTGCGGCCCCAGCTGCAGTCCAGCGAAAAGGAGGGCAGCGAGGGTGAGCCGGTGCTGCGCAGCTGGGCACGCTACCGGCCGGTGCCGGTGTTCAATGCCTGCGATCTGGAAGGCGAGGCGCTCGCCGCTCTGATCGAAGCCCGGCTGCCGCAGGTGCAGCCCAGGGCACCGCTGGAGCGGATCGAGCAGGCCGAGGAGGTGCTGCAGGCCTGGGAGGTGCCGGTTGGCTGGGGCGGTGAGCGGGCCTTCTATGCCCTCGGCGCCGATCGCATCCAGCTGCCCGAGCGCGAGGCCTTCCACTCGCCGGCTGCGCTCTATGCCACCTGGGCCCACGAGTGCATTCACTCCACGTGCCACGAATCCCGCCTGAAGCGGGATCTATCTGGTGCGTTTGGCTCCCGCGGCTATGCCCGCGAGGAGCTGGTGGCCGAGCTGGGCAGTGTGCTGATCGGCCAGCGGCTGCAGATCGGTTGCGAGCTGGCCCATCACGCCGCCTATCTGCAGAGCTGGATCTCTGTGTTGCGCGAGTCCCCGAAGGTGCTGCTGCAGGTGATCAGCGAGGCGCGCCAAGCGGTGGATCTGTTGTGCCCGGAGGCGCCCTGTCCCGAGGAGCCGGCCGGAGATCCAATCCCTGCAGCGGCATCGGGAGGCGGAGCTGCGGATCCTGGCCTGAGGCCACCGGCTGAGTCGCTCAGGCCTTGAGCTGCTCGCGCATGGCGGCGGCGAGGTGGCGGTGGCCGTTGCTCTCCAACCAGTCGCTGCAGGCAGCCAGCATGCGAGCCGCGGCGTGGCGGGCGTACTGGTGGCGCATGAAGGTCGACGGGTTGGCCTGCTGGATGGCCAGGAGCGACCACCGCCTCACGAGGCTGCGCTCCGGCAGGAGGAGGGTGTCGACGGTCTGCTTGTCAGTGCCAGTGCAGAGCAGATCCATAGCCATGAGGCTGCTATCGCTGCGAAAGGCTAGTCGGGGTCAGTAGGGTAAGACAGTCGCTTTAGCGACGGGATCGGTTCGCGAGCCAGAAGAGGCGGTGGCGGCCCTCCCCATCCTGCGGGCCTCGCGCAAGGGCTTCGCGAGCTGGCCTCCGCCGGCTGCTTTCTGCCCACAGCAGCTGGTGCCAAGGGCGCCGGCCAGCCCTTGCGCGGGCCCGCCGGGAGGTCGGGTCCTTCACCGCTGCGGCCATGGCCGGTGTTCAGATCCTTCTTGATGTTCAGCGCAGCGGGATCCGCTGGCGCGTCACCCTGCTGCCCAGCTTCCGCCCTGGAGCCCGTGCGCTGGTGCTGTTCGAGAAGCGGGGCAAGGCCGGCCGGCTGCTGCATTGGCAGCAGGCCCACTGGAGCCCGCTGCACAGCGGCAGCTTCCTCACCCCCCGGGAGCAGGTCAGCGGGGGTTTGGTGCCGCGCTGCCTGGTGGAGCGGATCGAGGCGCTGCTGCGGGGTGCGCCGCTGCCGCGGCGGCGCAGCGAATGGGGCCAGGTGCGAGGGCGTCTGGTGCGCCTGCCGGTGCGGGGCGGCGGCCCCGGCGGCTGAGGGCCACGCTGCTGCGGAGAGCAGGCCGGAGAGGCTCCATCCGTAGTAGGACATCTGTACTGCTGCGGATGGGGACGATGCTGGCCGAGCTGCCCCTGGGCCAACCGATTCCTTGCAGCGTCAGCGCCGATGAGGAGGGTTTGGATCTCCACGGCGCCCTGGTGCCCCATCCAACCTGCAGCTTCTACATGCGGGTCAGCGGCCATGGGCTGCGCAGCCACGGCATCCACGACGGCGACCTGCTCGTGATCGACCGCAGTGTCGAGCCCCGCAGCGGCGATGTGGTGATCGTGGCCCACCGGGGGGTGTTTCTGCTGCGGCCGCTGCGGTGTGAGGGGGAGCAGTGGCTGCTGGAGCCGCAACGCGCCGGGGAAGCGGTGATCGTGCTGGATCTGGAGTCGTTCGATCGCTCGGGACTGTTTGGGGTGGTGGCCCATGCGGTGCATCACCTGGCCAGGTCGCCGTCGCGGCGGCGCTGAGATGGGCGGAGCACCGCAGGCGCCCGTTGGGCCCCCGTCCCGTCGACACCACGAAGCGCGTGTTTGCTGTTGCGATGTCCGCAGCCCTGCGCTGGCACGCGTCGTAGGCGGCGCGCCGTTACTGCCGCCTTGGCCAGAGCACGCCGGTGGCGGGCCGGCCCGATCCGCCGCCGCCGCCCGTTCCCCCGCCCATGCCACCAGCGGCAGCCAGCTGCTGGGCATAGAGCGGGTGCTGCTGCACGCCGGCCAGGCCGGCGGCGTTGGGGCTCCAGTCCGTGATCAGATCCGGCACGCTCGCCGGTCCGATCAGGGAGGGGGAGAGCGGCGGCAGGGCCATGACGGAGAAGCGATCGCTGAGGCTGCGCCAGCTGAGTGAACCGATGGCCGCCCAGCCACTCAACACAGACGGCGGAGGGCTGGAGGGGAGCCGGAGCCAGAGGTCATCGACGGCGCCACCAGCGGCGCCGAGCTGGTAGTAGGTGCCGCCACCGGCGGGGTCACTGAAACGAGCCAGGCGGCGGGGGTCGGTGTGCTGGTTGTCGCCATTCCAGAGCAGGGGTGGCAGGAGAAGACGGGGTTGGACGCTGTTGAACTGCACCGCACCGGTGGCCAGCGGGATGACCTGCCAGGCGATGGGGGCGTTGATCTGCTGGGTGCCGGAGGCGCCTGAAACGAAGCTGACGACCTCCGGGGACTGGCCGCGCCAACTCCAGCGATCGTTGGAGCTGAACATGCCGATGTAGGCGCGGGCGCGGTGGAACCAGAGGTTCCAGCCGCTGACCGCCGGGCTGCGGAACAGCAGGATCGAGAGGTTGAGGCTGTAGTTGTCATCGCCGGGGCGCAGCAGGGTGGCCAGGAAGAACTCCGCCCCTGGGGTGGCATCGAAGACGACGATCAGGGTCCCCTCCAGCCCCGCCACCGCAGGCGTCCCGCTGGGCCCGTAGTGGGAGAGGCCCCGGTTGGCGCTCAGCAGGGTGGAAGAAAAGTTGCCGTAGCCGCCGTTGCTGGTGTCATCGATCCAGTTGCTGGCCAGGCCCAGGCGCAGCAGGGCGCTGGCGGTGCTGGAGCTGAAGCCCTGGGCCAGGGAGACGTTGTGGAAGCTCAGCACCAGGGGGGAGGTGGGGTGCCCGAGGCGCCACACGAAGCCGTAGCTGGTGCTGCCGGTGGCGCTGGCGTGATTGCGCAGCACGCTGAGCTGCAGATCGGTATTGGCCGGGTTGGCGTTTGCCGCGGCGGCGAAGGCGGAGAAGGCCTCATGCAGCCGCATGCCGACATCGGTGGCGGCGCTGCTGGCCCAGTTGTAGGTGTCCGGGCCCCAGGTGCGGGCACAGGCCGTGAGGGTCATGGGGCGTCGATGAGACGAACCGCCAGGCGGCTGGGGCCAAAGACCAGCCACTCGCTGCCGTTGGCGGCTTTGAGGTAGCCGCCGGTGGCGAAGGTGCGGTTGTAGGTGCCGAAGTCCGCCGGCAACACCACCGGATCCCAGCGGCGCAGCGGCGGCAGGGGGGTGACATGGACGATCGAAGGGGTTGCCAGCATCCAGGCCGAAGGGTGGCGCAAGGCGAACGGGGGCCCGTTAAAGAACTCGCTCCACAGGGCCGTCGCGAAGATCTCCCTGGCGGCGGCGAGGTTCCAGGCGACCATGCACTGGAGGCCGCCCATGGTGGTGTTGTGCAGGTGCCAGAGGCCTGAGGTGACGTCCTTGGCGATCAGCAGCACCACCGCCTGGCGGGTGGAGAAGGTGTGCAGCGAGAGGCAGAAGCCGAAGTATTCCTGACCCGGAGCCAGGCTGCGCACGACCCAGGCCAGGGCCGGGTAAGGCTCCGCGGGATTGAGGCTTGATGCCGGGGCGTGGAACTGGCCGCCGCTGAGCAGGCCGTGGGCGCCGAGGCCGCCGTTGGGGTTGTGGCCGGCGGCCAGGCCCACCGCTGTGGTGGCGGTGGTGCCGGCCAGGGTTGCGACCCACTGGCTCATCAGCTGGACAGGGGCACCGCCGCTGGTGGCGGCGAGGGTGGCGCGGATCGTCCAGCCCAGATGCTCGGCATCGGCGGCCGGGCCGGTGAGCACCTCGAGCAGCTGGGTGGGGTTCTGGGCGTTGGCCGCCACCAGCCAGCTGGCCAAAAGGGCCTCCACGTCGGTGAAGAGATCCGGCAGCGGGAAGCCCTGATCGCCGCGGCGGGAGAGATCGGTGAGGATCGCCGCCATCAAAGCGCCAGCAGCAGGCTGCTGATCGACAGCATCGCCTCGATGGGTTGGCCCTGGTCGGTGCGCAGCCGGCCATGCAGCAGGGCGGCGGGGGGATCGTCCTGGTTGGCCCAGCTCACCCCCGGCGGCAGGCGCAGCACCGCGCTGTCTTCTGTAAAGACGGCATCGAGCACCACGCCAGCCGCCGGATCCGGATCGGCGCTCTGGGGCCGATTGGCGTCGGCGAGGGCGGCGGCGTCCGAGACGTAGAGGCTGAGCCAGGCCGGGATGTCGCAGCTGACGAGCAGCAGCAGCCCGGCACTGCCCAGCCGATCGAAGCTCAGTGGTGCCACCTGGGGGCCGGCGGCGATCGGGAGCAGCAGGCTCTGGCTGAGCCGGCGCGGTCCCTCCTGTCTGGCGACCCAGGGCATGGCTCAGGGCACCACGGCGATCTTTCGAATCGCCCGCACCGTCTGAGCCGTGGTCTTGCTCAGCGGATCCCAGTTGCCGTAGTACCAGTCCTGCACCTGGTGGGTGGTGGCCGAGTCCTGGGTGGAGGTGCCAATCCCGCCGGAAAAGAACGCCTGGGCGCCGCCGGTCGTAAACAGCGCCACGGCGGTCTGGGCTGGAATCACGCCGGAGTAGTTGGCGGTGGTGGCGGGAATGGCGTAGGCGTTCGCCCCGAAGCCTGGCGTGCTGCCCTCGCTGTTGTCCGGCTTGAAGCGCCGGTAGAGGATCTCCAGCTCGTAGAGGGCCGGGATGTACCAGTCGTCGTAGCCGCCGATGGAGAGCGCCCGGGCCCATTGGTTGGCCGGGTGGGCGGCGTCCTTGGCCGCCTCGCTGTTGGCGAAGCCATCGAAGCTGCTGCCCGTCCCGGCGGTGGCGGTGTTGGCGCTCTTGCAGGCCCTGGAGCTTTCGCCTGTGGCCTTGGGGGCAATGATCAGCGCATGGCTGGCGATGCCGTTGGCGGCCTGCGAGATCAGCCCGCCGTAGTAGCCGCCCTGGAAGGCGGCGCCGATCGCCGGCAGGTTGGCGACCGGGAAGCCGGTCGGGGGCGGCTGCAGCTGGTGCACCTCACCGCTGACCAGATCGAGATAGAGATCGCCCACCAGGGCGGTGGGGATGGAGCCAGGCGGGCCGCTGCCAACGAACCAGCCGCTGCCGCGGGGGCCGGCGCTGCCCGGTGCTCCAGCAGGTCCCGGCGGCCCTTGGATCGAGCCCCCATCCACCCAGCTGCTGGTGTCCGCGTCCCAGACGTAGAGCCGGTCGTTTTGATCGGCGACGACATAGGCATGGCCTTCCTGCAGGCCGTTCGTGGGCAGGGCGGCAAAGGTTGGAACGCTGCCCTTGAAGTCGATGCCCATCCCGGCGGGGCCTGGCGGGCCTGCTGGCCCGGGGCCGCCGGCCTGGCCGGGAGGCCCCGGCACGCCCTGGGGGCCGCGGAGGGAGCCGGTGTTCTGCCAGGTCATGGGGCGAAAGCAGGACGTGCCTGCCCTCTATTGCCAGCCCCGCAGGGCCAGCGGAGGCCGCACTTACCGCTCAGGTGAGCAGCCAGGCGGTGCCGCTCCAGCGGCGGGCGGGTTTCGCCGTCCAGGTGCTGCCGGTCCACACCAACACCGGCCGGCTACGCCAGTCGGTGCCGCTCCAGAAGCGCAGCTCGCCCCCGGCTGGCGGTGGCGGCTGAGGCGAGAAGAAGTCAGCCGTGATGAGGTCACCGGCCGGGCCCCGGTCCCAGCGATCGGAGCCACCCGGGAAGGGAGGGCGGGCGTCGCGCTCATGGCGGGCCATGGCTCAACCGGCGATGAAGCGGGCTACACCTTTGGAGATGCCCGTGGTGGTGGCGGTGCAGAGCTGGATGAGGCAGAGGCAGGCGTCGCTGTGGAGATCCGGCAGGCCAAGGGCGGCCCAGTCGAACACCTCCGCCTTGTTCGCCACCACCGTGAAGAACCCGGCGCGGTAGCGGCTGCAGGTGACACCGAAGTTGCCGGCGGTGCCGCTGGTGGCACTGAGCTGGACACTGTTGACCGCCTTGATGCCGGTTCTGCCCTGCGGCGGCAGGATCTGGTAGAGCCCCGAGGCGCGGCTGGTGGCGACCAGCGGCACCGCCACCACCTGGGTGCTGTCGTCCTCGCAGACCACGCTCACGTTGGCGGTGACGGCCGTGGAGCCGGTGTCGGCGTACCACTCCAGCCACCACTGCAGCTGGCTGAAATCCCCAAGGCCGATCCGCTCTGCCGCAACGCCGGCCAGGGAGAGCGGCAGGTTGGTGCTCTGGAGGGTGTTGAGGTTCCCCACCAGTCCGCCCTGGTGGCAGAGGCGGTCGTGAATCTCCAGGCTGCCGGTCGCGAGGCTGGTGGCCACATCCACCCAGCCGATGTAGTTGCTGGAAGGCTGCGGCTGGGGCAGGTAGTTCAACGAGCCCAACAGGGCGTTGGTGCAGGCCGCCGGCGCGGTGGGGATGGCGCCCTGGCCTGGCTGCCCCGTCGCCCGCCAGAGGGAATAGAAGCGGCCGACGACGGCGTTGCTGATCGAGGCCTTGTCGAACAAGGAATGGCGGGAGTTCGCCAGGGCGGCGATCAACTGGTCGCGGGAGGTGATGGCCATGGTCAGGTGGTGTCGATCCAGAGGTCACCAGGAGCTGGGTCGGGTGGCGGCGTGGGGCCAACGGTGAGGCGCGAGGCGTTGAGCTTGGTGGCCAGGGCCTGCTGCAGGTCGATCTGGTCGCCGAGGCTGCCGCCGATGGCGCCCCAGCTCGGCGACGGGCCCGGGGGGCCGCGCAGCGAATCACCGGTGGGGGTCCAGCTCATCAGACCTCCAGCTCGTAGATGCTGCCGCTGAGCCGATCCAGATACAGATCCCCCGGCGCCGGCGGCGGCTGCACCTCCTCGTGCCACTGCAAGGTGGGTGGACCGTCACCCGAGTACCAGCGAACGCCGCGGCTGGCCACGCCGGAGCCGTGCATCGCCACCAGCGCCGGCTGGCCGTCGACGGGGCTGGGCAGCAGCCCGAGGCCGCCCTGCGGATGGAGGCGCAGCTGCCACTGCTCGTTGCGGCTGCCATCGAAGGCGTTGCCGCTCAGGCCGGCACCAGGCACCAGGGCCAGGCCCACACCAACGCGGGGCGGATCGTCACCGGCCCGCGGTGACGTGATGGGGAGCGGGCAGCTGTGCAGCGCCACCTCAAGGGTGGCGACCAGGAGTCCCACCTGCACGGTGACGCTGTGATCCTCGATGTCGGTGTAGAGGTGGCGGGGTTCCGGTATCCGCTGGTCGTAGGGCGTCCAGGGCACCGTCTCGCTGCTGCCATCCCCCCAGGTGATCTCGATCGGCTGCGGCGGCAGCGCCCGAGGGTTCACCAGCAGCGCCACGGCGCGAGAGAGGGCCGGTTCATCCCAACGCCGCGGGGATGGCATCCAGCTGAGCTCCAGATCGAGGGCAGGAACGGGTGCGGTGCGGAAGCCGATGGCCAGCCAGCGCGGCACCTCATGGGGCACCACCCACTCGCCCCGGCCGGGGCAGCCGAGGGGTGGCAGCAGGCGGAGGCGATCGCCGTTCTGCGGTGGCGTGGAGGGCAGCGGGTAGGGCATCGCTCACGCACCGGGCTACTGACCATTGCCAGCGGCAGAACGCATGGCGGGTCTCAGATCAGGAGGCTGGGGACCAGCTCCTCGCCCTCGCTCTGCCCGTTGCCCTCGCCCTCCGCCTCGCCGATGCCCTTGCCCGGGCCGGTGCTCTCGGTCTTGATCTGGCCGTCGTGCACCTCTGCGTCCAGCAGCTCCTCCGCTGCGGCGAGCAGCTCAGCGCGGGTCTGGCTGCCATCGAGCAGCACCCCGAAGCGCTCACGCACGGCGGCGACAATCTGGGGCTTGGTCAGCCGCTCCAGCTCCAACGGTTCAGCAGTCCTCTCGCTGGCCCCTTTGTCCTGGCGCTCCTGGTGGTCCTGGCCGCCGGTCTCCAGCAGCAACCCAGCGGGCAGGAGTTCGTCGCCCTCTGCTTCCAGAGCGGCTGGTTCCCCGTCCTCCTCGTGCTCGTCGTCCTCCAGCTCCAGTTCCGGCTGGGGCGGGTGAATCGTCCAGCCCAGGCGGCGCCAGCCGTCGGCGTGGACCGGGTAGATGATCCGGTCCTGTTCGCCTTCCTTGGAGATCAGCAGCATCCCGGCGGGGGCCGCCAGTCCGTCCTCGATCGGTGCCATGGGTCGGCCCTCAGAAGGTGAGGCCGGCATAGGCGCCGGCAGGAGCGACGGTCACGTCGCTGGGGTTGGTCATCAGGCAGCGCGCGAAGACCACGCTGTAGGCGCCGACGTCGTCAGCATCGGCTGGTGCCACGGCGAGGTTGCCGCCGTTGAGTGGCGCCTCGACCCGCCCACCGCCGGCGGGGATCGCCACCTCGGCGGCCTGCACCCAGGTGCCCATGGTCCCGTTGAGCAGCTCGGGGGCCACCTCCAGGGTGAAGGTGACAGCAGCGGCATGGCCCGGATGGGAGGCCACGAAGGTGAAGACATCGGCCGCATCGAGCGGCGTGCTCAGTTTCACGGTGGTGCCGCCGGCAATGGTGCGCTCGTTCGGATCGGTGGCGGTGTGATTGATCCAGCCCACCAGGGTGGCGGCGGCATCAATGGGTCGGCTCATGGTCGTGTCCTCAGCAAAAGGGGGATCAGCAATGGCGTGGAAAGGGGTCTGGGGTTGCGGGCTCAGTTGACGGCGGGGCCGATGTTGAACAGCCGGCCCACGGAGCGGTCGTTGCAGACCGCGAAGCCGACGTACCAATCCACCCGGGTGCGGAAGACCGGGGCATCGGGGACCTCGCCGAAGTCGCGCACGGAGATGCCGTAGCGACCCTCGAAGGGGCCCTGCAGACCGGTGACCATCTCGTCGCCGAAGGCGCAGCAGTAGAAGCTGGTGGTGCTGCCGGCTTCCCCGAAGCCGAGCACAGGATGGCCGTTGGCGTCCTCATCCACGCAGAGGATCTCGGTGTCCTCGAACCAGTGGCGTCCGTCGATCACCTGGTAGAGGTCACCGCCGGCCTCACGGCTGGCGTGACTGATCTGGCGCCGTCCTGCCTTGCTGGTGAGCAGCACCTTCTCACCGCCATTGGCGTTGACCGAATCCACCAGCGATTCGAGCCTGGTGAGCTTGACGGTGCCGCCGTCGTTGTCGATGGTGCGGGGCCCATCGGGCACCAGCCGCTTGCTGAGGCCGTTGAAGGCGCGTGGATCGAAGCTGGCGTCACCGTTGATGATCGCGGCCTCCAGCGTCATGCGCATGGAGCGGACCTTCTGCTCGGTCTGGCTGGCTCTGGCCTCGGCGCCGTTCATGTCAACGATCGAGCGGTCCACATCGAGGTCCCCCCCGAAGAGATGGACGAACTCGGTCTCGTTGGTGATGGCGCCGTAGCTGCGGCGGTAGCCCTCGTTGACACCGCGGAAGCCGACGCGGGGCAGCTTGATCTCCTTGGGGTACTTGAGGGCACCGCCGGAGAGATTGCGGAACGGCAGCCGGCGTAGAAGCTCACCTTCCGCGAAGGTCTTGGTGACAGCGAGGCGATCGACCCGCGTCTCATGCTTCATCGCCTCGATGAGGGTGAGGCCCATGGTCACTCCGGGAGCAGGGGCTCCAGCAACGTCACCACCTATTGCCAGGAGGGGAAAGGCGCCTGCGGGAACCGGTTTGAAAGGGGCAGGCGGCGGCCTTCCTCACGATCTGCGGCGGTGCAAGGGCTGCGCAAGTCGGCGCCGCTGCGCTCCGCCGACCCTTGCCCGCGCCGCAGGTCCGCTCGGGTCCGCCTGCCATCCCCCTTCATGGCACTCCAGATCCTGCTCATCCAGCGCAAGGCCCTCACCCACAGCGATCACGTCTGCACCTCTATTGGGGTTCACGTTCCACCCGAGCCCGTGCTCAGCTCTGAGTTGCTCGGCTGGCTGTGTTTCTGCCGCCCAGAATCGCTCACCTTCTCCCGGGTCGGGCCGATCGTGGTCGCCCACGGCGGCGCCTGGGCGAAGGCCCGCGAGCTGGAAAGCCTGCACTGGCCGCTGCTGGGCGGCACCGTGATCCACGGAAAAGCGGTGGGCGTGTCCCGCCGTCTGGCTGAGGGCCAACACGAGGCGCTCAGCGAGAGCGAGGCGCACCATGCCAAGCGCATCCTGTGGAAGCACTGCTCGGCGCTGGTGCAGCGCTGTTGCCCGATCCATCAGGCCTTCGAGCAGGGGCTTCCTTGGGATGAGCTGCAGCACTTCCGCGCCAGCGATCACGCCGGCCAGGCCGAGATCGTGCAGCAGAGCCTGCAGCGCCGGCGCGCCCTGCAGGTTGCCGCTGTCCGGGCCTGATGGCCGGGGCGGAGTCGCCCTCGTGGTGGCCCCGCCTGAGCGCTGTCTTGGCAGCAGGAGTGGGGGCTCCCGGGATTTCCAGGCCCTGGCCCCTCTGGGGGACTGGCTCACGCAGGTCGCTTCATCGTGCGGGATGGCCTCAAGGGCTGACGCGAGCGGCTTCGCCGCCCTTGACCCCATCCCGCGTGACCGCTGGCGTCCTTCGCTGCGCCGGCCATGGCCACCGCTGCCCGCATCCGCTCCCTCTCCCACCACAGCTCCGCCTCGTTGGAGCGGTTGAGCTTCATCTGTTGCACCACCTGTCCTCCCCTGCCGCGCTTGGGGGGGCTGGCCGATGCGCTGCTGCTGGAGCGGCAGCTAGCCAATCCGCCCTCCTGCCCGGCCTGGATCCGGCCTGAGGAAGTGCCGTATTGAGTCCCGCAGGCCTCAATGGCCCGGCCTGGCGGTCCTCTCCGCCAGGCCTTTCTTTCGCTCTGGCAACAGAAGGCAGCTGCTTTCAGGCCGTGGCCACGATGTCGCCCCAGCGGTTCCTCGACCGCTTCCTCCACTTCAGGGCTCAAGAACAACAAGCGCGGGGCGTGCTGCTGCTGCACCAGGCCATCAGCCAGCTGAAGGGGGGAGAGGCGATCCTGCGCGAGGAGGCGCCCTGGGCTGTCGCTTTCAGCGAGAAGCCCGCGCAGCCGGTGAGCTCTGCACTCCCGCCGCTCGATCCCCGCGGCAGCGAGGAGGCCGGCCTGGCCGGGCCGTTGATCCCGGCACCGGTGAAAGCGGGCGATTCCTACCTACTGGTCAACGACCGTGACCAGGACATGGAGGCCTACGACCACACCGGCAAGTTCCTGTGGCGGGAACCGTCCCTGGCCCGGGGCCAGGGCACCGACACCGAGTGGCGTCACACCGGCACCGACACCCCGCCGGGGCTCTACAAGCTGGGGACGGTCTATCGGGACTGGGAGAAGAACCCCAACCCGCCGAGGGACGCCACCCTGATGGCCTATGGCTGGTACAGCTACGACATGGTCGAGCTGGAGGGCCAGGAGCAGAAGCTCGGCCGGGCCGGGATCATGCTCCATGGCGGCGGCACCGGCTGCGGCTGGCCCGGTGCCTGGGAGCCGCGGCAGACGCTGCTGCCCACCCTTGGCTGCCTGCGGGTCCACAACGTGGTGCTGCGCGAGCGGATCCTGCCGCTGTACGAGCAGGGCACCGTCTATGTGGGGGTGTTCCAGGAAAAAAAGTAGCGGCGGGGCCAGGTCCGGGGCCAGGGCCTGAGCAGGAGTCCGGCCTCAGCAACCTGCAGCACTGGCTCCAGTTCCTCACCAGCTCTGCGGTCACCAAGGCCAGCGCCTGGAAGATCGCCCCGCTCAGTGCCGCGGAGGCCTGCGGCTTCCTGGCCTGCGTGATCGTGGAGACCGGCCAGCCCGATCTCGAGCAGCTGGATGTGACGGAGGCCGGCAGCGGCAGGGGCCGCGGTGCGATGCAGTACACAGGGCCGCGCCGGGTGGCCTACGAGCGGGCCCGGCAGCAGGCGATCGCACTGCGCATCGATCCCAACAGCAGCGGCTGGCAGCAGCGCTACTTCGCGGAGGAGTACGCCGGCCTGCACGATCCGCCGGAAGGATCGCTGATCGGCTGGTCGCGGGTGTTCGAGCAGCGGCCAGCGGGGATGGATGCGGAGGCGGCAGCGGCCTACTGGACCGGCTCCGCCGCCAAGGGCCAGGGGTACTTCCGCCCCGGTGTGCCCCACTTGGAGCGGCGGCAGCAGCAGGCAAGGCGGCTGTGGCTGCTGGTGCAATCCGGCGCCCTGACGCTCAGCGCCCCGCCCAGAAGCTGAACAGGCGCCGCCAGATCGACGGGCGCAGCATCCTGCCCCGCACCAGCCGGCTCAGCTCCCGGTAGATCGCCTCCAGCAGCTCGCCGTGGGGGAGTGCCTCCGGCACATCTGTGGCCGCCAGCGGCGTGTCGAAATGGATGTTGAGGATGCCGATCGGGGTGCCTTCCAGCAGGATCAGGCGCCCGTAGAGGAAGGTGATGCCGTTGCGCTGCAGGTAGTCCTGGCAGGGCACCGGCAGCAGGCTGCTGAGCCGCACAAGGTGCCAGCTGTCGGCGCCATGGGCGATCAGGACCTCCAGGTCCTGGCGGATCCTCTCGATCGGCAGGTCTTTCGACTCCAGCGCCAGCGGCAGCCGTCCCAACGAGACGTAGGAGCTGACGATCGTCACCCGAGAAAAGGCATAGCCGTAGCTGGTCAGCCCAGGGCTGTAGAAGCTGCCGAGCGCCACCCTGCTGGAGCCGGTGAGCACCCCCACCTGGGCCAGGAGGTCGGCCATGTAACGGCTGTCCTGCTGGGTGCCAAGCAGGGTGCCGATGCGGGCCATGACGGTGTCGCGCAGGAAGGCGCGCCAGAGCAGCCAGGCGGCCATGCCAAGCAACAGCAGGCCATCGGCTGAAAGGCTCAGATGCAAGGGCCCCAGGCTCGGTAGTTCCGGCGGCGGCCCCACCACCCCGGCTGGGGGCTCCAGCGGTGGCTCACCTGGGAGCCCGGGTTGGTTGTCAGGTCCGCGCTGCCCGCCGGGCGGATCGGTGCTCGGGTCGCTCATCGGTTCCGTGCGGACGGCTGGCGCGAGCAGCGGCCGGGCGGGGAGTCGCTGGGGCAGGGCTCAACAGCAGTTACCAGGCGGCAGGCGGATCGGCTCGGCCGGGGGGTACGCCTGGGCTTGCCCATTGCTCCGCTTGGCCTCGTTCTGCGTCGAGGCCTGAGGGCACCTGATCCGGCTGCTGGGACAACGCCCAGACAGCCAAGGACCCGCGTGGTTGCTCCAGCTGGCGCCTGCAGCGGGTCAGCGTCCTTGCGAGCTCAGAATGGGACGGGTGGCTGCCTGCCGTGCCGCTCCTCACCGCCTGACTTGCGGCGGATGTCCTTCACCGGCCTTACGCATCCCATGGGCCACCCTGTTGCCATCGACGGCCTCGACGCCAAGGCGGCGCGTCGGCGACTGTGGCTCGCTGCGCTGCACCAGCTGGCGCTTGCCGACGGCGATTTCTCCCCTGCAGAGGAACGGCTGCTGGCGGAGCAGCTGACCAGGGATCTTCCTGGTCTGACCCTCGACGACCTGCACCATCCCGGCGACGAGGCCGTGGTCCACCGCTTCGGGGTCGGCACGCCCGTTGCGGAGGAGTTCCTGCGCTCCGCTGTGCTGGTGGCCCTGGCCGATGGCCATCTCAGCGCGATCGAATGCGAACGGCTGCGGCACTGGAGTGAAGTGCTTCAGGTGGGCCAGGGCTTGATCGAAGACCTGCTCAAGACGCCGATGATCCGTGATGGCTCCAGTGACGTCTGCTGTGACACCCATCAGCACCCAGGGCGTCTCGATGCTGTGCGGCGCTGGATGGATGCGCTGGAGCCTTCCGATCCAGAGGTCGCCCGCTTCCTGGTGCGGCTGATCCCCGCCCAGTGCCCTTTTGAGCGCGACGTGAAGCTGTTCGGCTGGAAGCTGGTCCACATCCCGCCGATGTGCAAGATCAACCCGCTCTACGACCAGCTGGTCGCCTTGCGCTTCCGCTGCCTCTGCCGGCTGGAGGAGGTCGGGGACACCGCGCTGCCCAGCTGAGTCGCCCAGCCCAGCTGGGTGTGGTTTGCTGGGCAACGGAGACATCTCGCGCCGCCGGCTTTCCTCCAACAGTCATTGGATGGATGCAGACGCCCAATAACCACAACAAAGCCCGGAGCGTTGGCCCCGGGCCTTGGGATTCTTGGGTTGAAGGTTCGGAGCCGCTGGCGCTGGCACCTGGGGCCAGGTGTCTAGTGGGACGTTCCGTTGGGTCCGGGGCACCTGGATCGGTGCAGTGGACGGCGACGGCGTGACACGCCTGGAACGTCAGAGATCCGTCGAGAGTGTTGGAGCAGGGGCCGGATCGTCAGCGCGCTCCTGGTGTCTGCTCCGGGGGGGTGTCTTCCATCAATGAAGCCTCCGAATCCCGATGCCGTCACCATCGTTCAGCCCACCGCTGCGGGCAAGACGTTCGTGGTGATCGACACCTGTCTTCATTGGCGGCAACGGGTCTTCATGGAGAAGGGCCTGCCGCTTCAGCCAGGAAGCTCGTCGTCCTGGCGGCGGCGGGGGGTGAACTGGCCTCGCGTGTTGCGGGGCGGATCGGGGTGGCTGCCCCCACCTCTGCCGCTGTCCATGAAGTAGGTGGCCGCCGACTGTCCCACCAGAGCAACGCTGGGCAGCACCAGGCTCCAGCGATGTTCACAGATCGCGGGGCCTGAGGCCCGAAGCTCGCACACCCCCACGAACGCGAGCAGGACAGCGATCTCAGCGGCAACCAGGGCCATGATTGGCCCGGTGTTGGTGGATTGGTGGCGGGCCATCCCCGGCGGCGCAAACCTCACCAGCTCTTGCCAGGACGCTCAGCGCCAAGCCTTTTCAGCGGCGGGGCGCGACGGCAGGGCCGTGGCCGCGGAGGTAGACCTCAACCTCCGCTTTGCGCACCACCCGGCTCTCGCGGTTGTTACTGATCTGCACCTTGCCGCCGTGCACCTGGGCGGTGACGCGCCAGGGCCCTGGGGAGGAATCTGCCGCTGCCGAAGGCGGGTGGGGGGAGGCCACGACGTTTGTCTCGGTCGTCAGCGGTCGCTCCCCAAGGACTGCAGCGAGGAGATCACGGGTGGAGGGAGGCATGACGACATGGAACGAGGGATTGGTAGAGGGAGAGCAAGGACCTGTGGGTTGCGCAGCCAACAGCGGAGCGGTCCCTGCCCTGTGGAGCTCTTGCCACGCCTGGGCCTCGTCTCGCTCAGCGACGGGCGATCGACGCAGCACCTCAGCACTGGGCGGGGCTGCGGGCCGATGGGCGGCAACAGCAAGGGCGCGTCACAGGTTGCCCTCGGCTTGCGGTTCGGCAAGGGCTTCGCGAGGCCGCTGCGCGGCCCCTTGCCTTCACCGGCCACGCCGGGGCGAGTTCTGTCGCGTCCCTCGCCAGTCCTCCCATGGCTGCACCACAAGGCCCCTGCTGCGAAATCCGCTGCGTCATCGAGCATCACTACGCCGATGGCGCCAAGGGCGGGTCCCATCCCGTTGAAGTCCGCTTCTTTGGCAAGCGCGGCAAGCCCGTCAAGAAGCTGCGCTTCGTGCCGGCCGCCAAGGCGCACGAGATCGCCCGCAAGCTGCAGGGCGCCAGGGGCAGCACCATCTCGGTGCTCTGAGCCCATGGGGCTTCGGCCCCCATTCCTTCCTGCTGTTGCCGCCATGGAATGGAGACAGGGCATCCCCATGGCCAAGCCCCTCTTTCGGCTGATCGGGGTTACCACCACCGTGAACTAAACCCATGTGCTCATGCGTAGGTCGCTTCGGGATTGACGCGCCGTAGACATGGTGTGGCAAATCGCACATGTGGTTCACAGGTCCGAGAACCATGACCATGGCTGTTGAGTTGGCGTTAAAATCCATTGGTTTGACTGGTTGGTCTCCGCTTGGCCCGTTGGTTTCGGTCTTGGTTCTCGGAAAGTGAGGCCTGCTCTCCGTGGTTCTAGGAAATCGCCGACTAACAAGTTATGCCATTAAGGGAAGCTCGTGACTGAATGTTCACAGGGAATTAAAAATATACAAATTCACGCGCGGTGTGCCTATCCAATAGTTACTGCTTATGAATTTGAATTCTTAAAGAGTGAGGCTGAAGTTCAGGCTATTCTTCAGCCATGTACCATATACATTATTGCTCAACGACCACTGACGTATTTCCATAATCTTCGCTCTGCCGATGGGTTGTTGACTTTTGATATAGCTGACCGCAGCTCTTCTGGCCCTTTAAAATGCGTTTTTGACCCAAGACTTAATGGATTTGCTGCAGATGATGATGAGCTCCTTGTAGACATCCAGTTCTATAGGTCACAAGCAGACGAGTCGGAGCCGTTCAATTATGTTGCAGGAATTCAGCTAAGGCGACTAGATGGCGACTTCTTGTTCTGGCTAACACCACAGAAGTTTATACACCACGTACTTACTGAACGTCTTAAGGCTAGTATTGACGGCGATATTTTAAAATATATCAATTATAAAGTCCATTACATCGGCCAGGCGTTTTCGCAAGAGATATGGAACCGCTTGACGGGCCATGAAAAAATGCAAGCCATACTTACTAAGGAGTGGACCCTCGATTCAAATGCTACTATGTCATCCTTGGAAATATCCTTGATCCTTTTGGATATTTCTGGATTTGACGAAGCCAATATTTTTCCTTTGTTAAATCTTGGCCTGTCTGAAAACGTCGATCCAATTATTCACGAATTTGATTTCAAAGATGATAATGAATCTTTTGAAAAGTATTGCTTGCCGAAACTTCGAGTGGATGCTGCCGAGCTTACCAATGAGGTTGAGGCTATGCTGGTCAATACTTTCAAGCCACTATATAACATAATCAAGTTTAGTAACTACCCTAATATAGCGAACGGTACACGCTCGGCGGGATACACAAAAAGCTCTCTTGTTCTAGAATCTCTACCAGCAATACTTTCAACTGATGAGTTTACTCAAAATGTCATCCTGCCAACCATGGCATAGCACTGCGCTCCACCCAACGACAACCGCGTAGCGGCTGTCGTTGGGTGGAGCTGGGCATTAGGCTCCCAAACGACTCAGCATCATTCAACAGAGAGGGCCGGAATGAAGTTCAAGACTCGAAACTTGCGCGCAATAGCGGAGATGGTTGTTGGCGACTCGATGCATTTCCCATATCGGTCAAGTTTTTACATCACCCAGTTCTTTGAGGAGTGTGACTTGGACTTCTTCCACGATGGGTCAACACGTTGGGCATGGACTTCTGAGCGTTTAGCAGAACTGCTTGAGGAGCCGCAACCTGCTCCACATGCGTTGCCAGAAAGGTTCGTTCACCTTCTGCGTGTATTGATGCAGAAATCTGATGCCGAGGACGACGACCCAGGCCGAACACATGCGCTTGAGGCACTAAACAAACCTCTCGAAAGAGAAGGCTTCGAGGCGTTCTATGGCGAAGACAACTCGCTTTACGTTCGACACATCGGCACCAAGACTATTTCTATCGCAAACAATCCCCATCGACCATACACGCCGAACGAAAGAAAAAGAAGAGGACAACTTAGCACCTATCTTGACACGTGCTCGGAAGACGAGCTGATTGAACACATCCTGCTACCGCTGTTTCGCCAACTGGGCTACCACCGCATCACGTCGGCGGGCCACAAGGACAAAGCTCTTGAGTACGGGAAGGATGTGTGGATGCGGTTCATTCTGCCCACTCAGCATGTCCTGTACTTTGGCCTGCAAGCGAAGAAGGGTAAGCTGGACGCATCAGGCGTGAGTAGAGGATCTAACGCCAACATCGCTGAAATTCACAATCAAGCGTTAATGATGCTGGGGCACGAGATCTTTGATCCGGAAACAAGCAAAAGAGTGCTTGTTGATCACGCGTTCATCATTGCCGGCGGCGACATAACCAAGCAGGCAAGAAACTGGCTTGGCGGGAAGCTCGATGCATCCAAGCGAAGCCAAATCCTCTTCATGGATCGCGAGGACATACTGAACCTATACGTTGTGAGCACGCTCCCTCTGCCCGAAGGGGCAACACCGAAGCAAAATCGATCCGCATTCGATGATGAAATACCGTTCTAAGACCCCACTGCACCGAACGAATAGGCGGTCGCGCCTAACTGTAGGTTCAACGCTGACAAAAATGCTCCCCATTTTTGCCGGTTAACCTTAGCTTAGGAAGCGTAGTCTCTCAGTGCCGCCGCCACACCCCTCCCCCTACAGCAACGATCCCTGGGGCGCCAGGGCCGGCGCCGCATCAGGTGTTTCCTCGGCCTCGCCAGCCTGTACCTCCAGGGTCTGTTAGATCACCCGGTCGGTGAGGGCATCGAAGTAGGCCGCTAGGGAACCCTGCAGCTCCATGAATTCGGGCCAGAGCGTTTCATTTACAAAGGCCCGGCTCAGGCGCGCCATCACCGTGGTGCGGCGCTGGCCGCGGTAGCGGTAAGGGTAGATGCCGTAGCGGCGCAGTAGAGCCACGAACAAGTGGCGCGACCACTGATCCGCCAGGGGAGAAGCGGAATTCGATCGGCGGCTCCTCGGCCTCCAGCTCCTTGTGGCGGGTCTGGAAGCGCTCGCGGGCCCGCTCGGCCGCATGGCGCTCCCCCTCGCTGCCGGGCCGGGCACGCAGGGCCTCGATGCGCCGCAGCTTCTCCACCAGCTGCTGCTCGGGGCTCGGCCGGTGACTGGCGATCTGATTGCTGCGTTGAACAGCCCATGGTGCTGTTCCAGGTGCTCAGCGAGGTGCGGCAGGCGGCAGATCTGATCTGTCCGGAGGCATGGCAGGGGCTGGCTGTTTTGTTCGGAGGTTACTTGTCGGAGGACCTTGGAGCTGTCATGAACTGATAGTGATCTGCAATCCTGAGCGCGTCCTTCTATGCTTCAGCCCGCCCTTCTCTATGCGACAGGAATCTCCAAAGGCGTTTTTCATCGCATTGATTACTGACAAGAAAGATTCTCTGTCTATCACAATATCAGCATTTTTGAAATTGGGAGTTAATAGACATATTCTCTGATCCCAAAGCATGGGAGGAAGCTCAGGGTCTGAGTCCAACATCTCTGAACTCAGAGGAGCAGCGCTGTTAGATCCACATGGATTTATGTGAAGTGAGCTAGTCAATAGCAAACATCTCTCTCCGGGAATTAGCAGAAAGCAGTTGTCAGAAGGATTGGACTCGGGCAGAATAAAAGATGTAGGATGATTGGGTTCTGCTCCTTCTTCGGCCATTTGACGGAGGGGCTTGCTTTCAATTAGTAGCTTTCCACGGTTTGTGAGTCTAATGGGTGGAAGACTGCTTCTCGCTTTTGTCGATTCTGCTTGCAGATCGTCATCACCCAGGGCTGCATGATCAAGTTCAATCTTTTCAAACCCAGATATTCTGTCGCTGAGAAGAGGAAGTGAAAACACATATTGCAAATGGTTGAGTGAAAGGTCTCCAGGATTGATCGCTCGAGCGTTAAGGAGAATTGATCCGAGAATCTCAAGCGAAGAGAAAGGAGGCAGGCCCCTTGCCGCACTTGCTGTATTGTCTTTGGATAGTATCTTTATCAGACGTTCTCCGACTTGGTCATGCATTGGCAGTAGCCCAGCCTTGGCGAGTGCTTGAAAGTAGTGTTTACGGTTCTTTCCAAATTTGATAAATAGTCTTCTAAGGCAATTGGCGCGCCCTTTTTCTGCAAGATATCCAGATTGAAGCCCCTCGTTCTGATCGGCGCCAAGAGCAAGAATGCCGATCTGAAAGTTGTCAAGAGCTGCGTATGTCTTCAGTAAACGAGCGGCAGAAAGGCAAGTGCTCCTGACTTGAAAGTATAGCTGGCCTGTTCCCTCAAAGTTATGATCCGGGCTGGCGCCTAATGCAGATGCTGTCTCTAGAAGTACCTCTTCCTCAGCAAATAACTGGTCCTCTAGGTGGCCTGGGCGCTCAAGCACATTGCTAACAAAACGTGTCAGGCTCTGCATTCGGCTGCTGTAGGCCGTATTCACTTGTGAGTCAATCCGAGACCCTCCAGACTTATAGAGCTCGCACTTCTCTGCGGCAGCTGCAGAGTGATGGCAGAAGTGGGCCTGAACGACGTAGCTATGACTCTTTTTGATCCGCTCGTGTGGGCCTTTAAGGAAAACAGGTTGGCTGCATTCTGGGCAGCTCCAGCCATCTCGAACCTGCACTGAGCCCCAGTCTTCAAGTCTGAAAACTTTAGAATAGGCTTCATCAGCCGTGATGCGTCTTTGTTCTGGGGTTTGCGAGCAGATAGCCTCAAACATTCCTCTATCCTCCCCACCCAGTCTCCATCAACTCCCGCACGCTGATGGGGTTGAGCACTGATGCACAGGTTTCCCAGGCTGAGTCTTCCACTTTGCTGTATTTCTTGTCGAAGGGGTTGCGGGTGGCGGTGGTCTGATCGATCAGCTCGGCGATCTCGGCCTCATCGTTGAGGGCCACCTTCACCCAGACGTCTTCCAGGGTGTCAGGGATCTGGCCGAAAAGCTCATGGATGGCCTGGAGGCGCTCGGCCAACACACGGTGCACCTTGTCTTCCACAGAGTCCCGGTAGCGCAGGTTGGCGATCCAGATTTGATTGCGGGCCTGGCCGATGCGTTGGATCCGGCCCTTGCGTTGCTCCAGGCGGGTGGGATTCCAGGGAAGGTCGATGTTGATCAGGGTGCCGAGGCGCTGCAGGTTGAGACCTTCGGAGGCGGCGTCGGTGCCGAGCAGAAGTTTGATCTCACCACTGCGCACACGGTTTTTCAGCAGGGTGCGGTCGCAGCGTTGGAAACGGCCGCCCAACCAGAACCCAGAACGGTTGCTGCCGGCATAGAGGCCGATCGTCAGGTCACTGGGAATGTCGGAGTGTTTGGCTAGCTGCTCGCCAACCCAGCGCACCGTGTCGTAGTACTGCGAGAAGAGGATGCAGCCCCGGTCCACCCAGCGTTCGCTCGCATTGGGGTTGGTGCCGAGTAGGTAGCCGAGGATGGCTTCCAGCTTCGGGTCGCTTTTGCTGCCCTCTTTCAGCAGCCTGAGGCAGCGCTCCAAGGACGTGATCTCATCTGTGGAGAAGTTGCGGAACTCGCTGTAGCCCTGGGGCTGCCCCTCGTTACCGAAGAGGTCTTCGTCGATGTCGTCCTCGTCCTCGTCGTCGCCTGTGTCTGGTGAGACGTTGAGCAGCTTGGCCACGGTGTTTCGACCAGCCTCCATGGAGCTGCCCAGGCGGCGCAGCAACAGGGTCTTGAAAAAGCCAGCCCCGCGCATCCGCTTCTGCAGGAGCTCACTAAACGTCTCGGCTTCTTTGTATGCGTCCTTGAGGTAGCCGCCAAGGTTGATGGCGTCGTTGTCGTCTTCCCCGAAAAGCTTCACCTCCACCTTGGGGAGGTAGTAGCCGCCGGTGGCCGGGTTTATCTCCTGCTCCAGGTAACTGCGGGTGCGGCGCACGATGCAGCGCAGCATCGGGTTGAAACGCTCGCCGTACTCCGGTAGCAGCTTGTTCTTGAGTTGTACGCGGCGCAACGCATTGGGCAACTTATCCAGATCCTCAGGTCTGAACTGCCACTTCTTGTCTGGAGCTCGTAGGTGCCGGCGGATCTTCTCAATTGCGGGATCCTCTGAGGAAGCGGGCAGAGGGTCCATCACGAATTGCCAGCCCTCGAAATCGTCGTCTGCCGGAACGCTTTGCTCGCCGGTGGCGATCTGGATCGTGCGGTAGGCGCTAAACCAGCGGCTGGTAGCGGTCTTGCCACCAAGAACCCCTTCGTTGCCGTTGGAGAGGATCGAGAGCAGGTCCCATGCCTCCACCGGGTGCAACTGCACCGGGGTGGCGGTGGCGAACAGCATGCTTTTGGTCTTCTCGCCGATCTGGCAGAGGAAGCTCATCAGCTTGTTGGGCTCTGCCCTCTCATCCACCTCCGGCTGGCCGGCATCCGTCTTGGGTCGGTTGCGGCGCCTGGCCCGGTGGGCTTCGTCGACGATGACGCAGGTGTAGCGCTGGTTGAGCAGCTGTCGGATCGCATCCGGCATCCCCCGCACGATCAGGCCCTGCGACACCAGCCCGATGCGCCTTGGGCATTTGCTGAGCGACTTCACCCCTTCCGAGGGGTGCTCCACATCGTTTTCATCCACCCAGCTGCGGCCGTTCCAGTAGGCAGAAGGCAGCTGCAGCAGCTCCATCAGCTCGTCGCGCCACTGCTGCAGCAAGGGCTTGGGGGCGAGCACCAGGATCGGTCCCCCTTGGGGATCCTCCAGGGCCATCAGCAGGGCAGCCATGGCCAACTGGATGGTTTTGCCCAGTCCCACCTGATCGGCGAGCACCAAGCGAGCCCCGCCGAGGCGATGGCGTTCCAGGGCAAGGCTGGCGAAGTACTTCTGATGGGGCCAGAGACCCTGCTCGCGCCGGTAGATCGGTGTTTCCACCGCGGCGGCGGCGGCAGCCTCCATCACCGAGCTGGTTTGCAGCTTCTCGGGTTCCACCACCTGGCGGTGGATGATCCGCTGCACATCGTTCTGGATGAACGGGCAGTCGGCCAGGGAGCGGGCGCGGTGATCGTTCCAGAGGGCGTCAAACTCCTCCTGCACCCAGGCGATGGTGTCTGGCTCGTCGCTTTCCCAGAGCAGCTCGTAGTTGAGCTTCCAGGCGCTGGCGCTTTCGTTGACGCTGCCGAGGAAGGCGGTGGCGGGGCGATCGGCGTAGCTGATCACGCCCGCCTTGCCGTGAATCAACCCGAAGGCCGTATCGGGCAGCACTCGGATCTCGATCTTGTCGCTGAGCAGGGCGTCGTAGAGCGCCTTGTAACGAGGTAGGGCGTTGGGGGGCGCTAGTTCAGGTTGGCCAGCACACCAACTGCGGCGCAGTGCCGCCTGGGCAGCGGTGGCTGTGGCTAGATCGTCTGGATCGAGATCGGAGTTGCAGATGATCCGCACCTTGCCGCTTACCCCAGTGATCGCTTCTCCAGCGACTTCAAGCAGGCTGGAGCGGAAGTAGCCGGCGATGCGGTCGTAGCTCACAGCCCCCTGTAGGCGTTCGTTGAGAACGCCCTGATCGAGCCGGTTGCGCCTACTGGAGTGGTGCTTGAGCATTAGGCGTCATCGTTCCTCAGGCGGCCGGCCAGGATGCGCGCTGCCTCTGAGTCCTTGGCCCAGCCGGCGGTGTCCTCCGAGTTTCCGAGGGCAGCCAGCCAATCGAGTAGACGCACCATCGACTCTCTGCGGCCCCAGTAGGTCTGCCCGAAGGTGTCACGCAGGTACTGGCGCCCTTGATTGGGATCGTTGTCGGCAGCAGCTGTCTCGCAGATGGCAAAAAGCAGATGGCGTAGGGGGCTGGCGGCGAAGGGGTGGGGGCCACTGGCGCTGGTACGACCTCGGCGAGGCAGAGCAGCAGCTGATTCCACGGCACCGTCGATGGGTGCCAGGAGGCTGGTGCCAAAGCCCGATGGCGTATGGACGCAGGTGCCGTTGGCCTTATCGCTCTTGAGCAGGGGCTTGATGTCGGTTACGCCAAAGCCGCGGGCGAGTTCTTCGTACATGCCCTTGCGGCGTTCACCACGGGACTCGATGTCGACGGCACGGAGGTAGTAGCGCTCAATCAGGCTCAGGTCGCGCCAGGAGTCATTAAGACCTTTTGGGATCAGCTCGTCACAGGCAATTGTGATTGCGCGTTCGATGACTTGCTGAAAGTCGCTCTTTTGGTTTTTAGAGCGGACGGCGAAGACTTCATCGGTGACGTTCTTGCCATCGAGGGTCGAGTATTGGGTGAGAACCTTGAGTGCCGCTGCATAGGCAGCTAGTTGATAGTCTGAATCGTTAAAGTTTGGCTCTCCATCCTCATCAAGAGCCTGCATCGAGGCAATTTGAGCTCGAACCTCGTCTTCAACCATTGGGAAAATGTCAAAGAGGAATCCAGGCTCCGCTGCAGCACGCTTGCGCAACACTAGGCAAACGGTGCCCTGTACATAGTTGCCTTTTTTGATGCCCACCGCATCTGTTTCAGTGTTGATCGTCCATGCTGCGGTGGCTTTCAGTCCTGCTGCCCAGAGAATCATGCCCAATCCGGCCCACACAGCTGGATCTTGATGGGTGAACATAACTATCTGCAAGCCTTTGTCCGGCATGTTGCGGGCCAGGTTCTGATATATCTCCACCATTGAACGACGGAAATCATCGCCATCACCGCGCACTGCAAGCTGTGCTCGGGCGTCTGAAATCCATTCCGGAAAAATTCTTGCGACTTGCTTGTCGTACCAGGACAGGAAAAAGTCGGCGAGTTCGTGATAGTTGACCGCATCAGCGTAGGGTGGATCGGTGATCCAGAGATCACAGGACTCGCAGAGATCGCGAGCGTCTGCATCAATGACACGGCTCTGCGCCATGCTTGGCACAGAATAGGCAATATCTAGCTCCCAAGAAGTAATGAATTTAATAACAGGCCTATTTGAAAAGGCAAATTGCGTATTTAGGGCTTGGTTCTGAAATACTCCGTTGCCCTTTTCGTTCGCTGGGCTAGAATCCCAGCCACAGAGACGAGAGTCCCAGTTCGCAAGTTTTCCTAGCCCCAGCAAGCATCCCACTTTCGCTGCCTTTGTCTGAGCCAGTTCTCCACTGATCTGCGCCAGAACCCCATGGGTCAACAACTGCCTAGGCGTAAACAAATGATGCCAATATTTCCAGCCACGGGTTCGAATCGGTTCCTCGGTTTTGTCACCTCCCTCAGGGATCGCTTTCGACGGGATGAACCCCTCCAGCTGCCATTCTGAGAAGCGTTCACGTAGCAGCTTAAGTACCTTTCCTTCTCGCTCTAGATCGGCTGCATCGGGTGCGGCATAGCGACGTTCACCGCGGCTATTGATCCAGCGAATGCAATAAAGCCTTTCCTGAAACACATCGCCAGGGCGTGGCACAATATCTTCGTTGCTCCAGTGCCGCAATCCTTCAGGGCCGCGCAAGGCTTCGATCGACCACGAGCGGCTGGAGTTAAATGGATCGATTACCCGGCTATTCACAATAGTGGCTCCTTTTTTTGCTTTGTAGAGCTTCAATTCAGCTTCGTTGACGACGGCTATATCTGGTTGCAGTCGGTCTGATCCTGGCACCAGTTCCCAACGGGCCACTACTTTTGATTTCTCACCAATCAGCCAACTCGGGGCCAAGGGGATGTAGTAGTCACATCCTTCTGGCTTGACTTCTACGCAATAGAGATAGGCGTCAGCACGCTCACCCTTATCGTTGTGTTCAATACCCCATGCAGTGACTTGTTGATCAGCGGCGGCAAGGGCTTTTGCCTGCACGCACATCACCTCTTCCTGTATCGCCTGGCCACCACCAAGAAGATTCAGGCTGGCCCATGTCAGCAAGCCAGCCACGGGATTAAGGTCGGAGCCAAAGGCTTCGCATCCAATGCGGGCGGCTTCAAAGGGAATCGAACCGCCACCGCAAAAACTATCGCCCACTCGGGGCGTGTGGCCAAAACTGCGCTGACCAAGTTGTTCGATCAGCCCTTTTAGATTGGCAGCGCTAGTACCCAAGTGATCATTGATCTCCGCCCAGGCTGCCTGAGACGGACCCGCCACATTCTCGGGGCGTTCACACTCGGCGATTCGCTCGGCATAGGACAATCCGTCGAATGTGGAGCGGTCGGCGATTGAACGCCTGCGTTGATCATCAAGCCGTTGGCGTTGAGACTCGGTTAGTTCTTCCAGAATCTCAGCTAAGACAAATTCTTTCTGGTCAGCACTTATTCCGCGTTGCCAACCACTGGCCCCAAAGTATTTATCCTGGATCTGTGCTGGAGCTGCCTCCCGCCAAGCTTTCACAGGAATCTCACCCTTTTGGCGATTCCAAGTGCCTTCATCGTCCATCGTGAGGATCTTGAGAAAGATATGTCGATCTTTTTTGGGATTGTCTGACGCTGGCATCAACATCCCCAGGATGCAGGCCCGCACCAGGATGAGGGGCTTGCGGCCCCACCATTTACCAAGGCGAGTCAGTGTCTGCCCGTTATTGGCTTTGCGCTCTTTGTATGCTTCCGCCGAGAGCCGGGCAATAGGGAATTGGGTTTCGATGAAGGCTTTCTGCATCTCAGATCTCAAGCGCTAGTTGCGAGTGGCCAAGCAGTTCACGGCGAGCTTTGGGTGACATCCCCTCTCCCTTCACAAAGGGGTTATCGGCGATGGCGGCTCGCAGAGCCTTGCGCCATCCCACCCCCTTGTTCATCGCCTGGCCGGTGGTGGCCACTGTCATCGTGTACAGCCACCAGCGCTCTTCCGGTGCCAGCGCTTCCCAGTTGCGCAGGGCATTGGGGGTGTCGTCAATCGAGGCTTCCTCCACTGCCCAGCACAGCACGCAGAGCTCCTTGCCCAGTGAGGGATGCACCGGGATCGGCTTGGTCGGGCTCTTGGTGAGCTTGGCGGTGGCCAGGCCGTTAGCCCGCAGCCGCCGGTTGGCCTCCTCCCAGAACGCTGGCGCCAGGGCTGCCCAGCGCCCCCGATCCAACGACACTCGCAGCGCCGGGTCGGAAGGTGGCGGTGCCGGTAGGGAGGTGACATCTACTCCGCTAAAGCGATCGCCCCGGTATTCGCTGATCGAGATCAGGTCCCCCTTGGCGGCACCCTTGGGTATGTGGATCAGAAAGCCATGGCGGCTCTCCTCTGGCACAAAGCCCAGACCGATGCTCTTGCGTGAAGCTACGGGGGTTCTGGCCATGGCTCAGTCCTGATCCACGTAGCTGAGGTTGAACGGCTCCTTAGTTGCGTTCAGCCAGTCGATCAGGGCTTGCCCAGTGGAGAAGCCCAAGTTGCCGATCTCCATCCGCAGCGTCCCGTCCTGCACGATGTCCTGGAGCTTGCCAGCCACCGTCTTGAGCTCGGCGCCGCCGTAACCGTTGGCCAGCGAGCCGGAGTAGTCCACGATCTGCTCGCCATTGCTGCTCTTGGCAGAAAGTTCCACGTCGTAGGCCAGCACCCCTGGGTTCTGCTCCAGCCGGGTGATCAGGTCCCACACCGCCCCAGAGTCATCGAGCTTGCTCACCTTCTGCCAACGCGCAGGGCGGGTGGCATCAATGGTGCGCACCTCCTCCCCGCGCTTAGGGATGTCCTGCACGATCCCTTGGGAGGTCAGCGAGTAAGTCGGGGCCTGGGCCACGGCGCAGACCTTGCGGCAGTTGTCCGGCACGCGGATCGACCCGTCGTACACCGCCGCATTGCTGCCGATCGGCGAGGAGCCATCCGTTGTGTAGTGGATGCTCACCCCATTGGCCCTGGGGAAGGCCAACAGCTCCACCTCGTAGTGATTCCCGCGGTCATGGAGTTGTTTCTTGAGTCGCAGGGTCGCTGTCCAGGTCTTCACCTCGCTTTGGCGCTCAGGGTTCTCGCTGTCAAATGCCAGGAACTTGTATTGCAGGCCCTTAGCCTCAAACTTGGCCGTCGAAGGCACTGGCGATGAGGCGGTGGTCGGCTCGCTCTCCCCGCTTTCGAACACAATGCTGTCGCAGTGCAGGGGGATCAACTGCAGATAGGTACGGCCATCGCCGTCGTCGTCGCGGCTCAGCTCCCGGATCTCGATGTTGGGAGTCGGCGGAGGGAAGGGCCCCCTGCGCACGTAGTTGCCCTCAGGCCGCCAGCGATCGCGCTGGATCGCGTCGGCCTTCAGGTCATCGAGTGCCGACGTCTTATGCAGCGGCCAGTCGGTGCGAGTCGCAGCTGCCCGCTTTACATCACTCCACAGAGCTACGGCACTATCAGTTGAGCCAAAGAGACGAGCTTCCGCAAAGGCGCGGAATTTGTCATCTGATATTTCAGCCGTAAATTTATTGGCAACTCTCAGGGTCTCTTTGATCGTGGCCTCGCCATTGGTGTTTCCTGCGAAATCTAAAATCACAGAATTAGGACGCAGGGAGCTTTCCCTTGATGGATAGACCAGTTGATCAAAAGTCTCCTTTAACGCAGAAGAAAACTGCAAGCCAATCCGGGCTTGGAGTGAATCATGTGCGCGCCATTGCGGGTCATCTGCAGGTGTGTTCTCGCTTTTGAGGTCAGCCTCGATGCTCTCTAGGGCGCGCGCTTGCCGAGCAGCCTCAAGAATGCGCATGTAGGTGTCCTTCGAGCCGCTCAGGAACAGCACCCGGTTCTTGAATGGCTGCTGCTGCCACCAGTCCTGCCAGTCCTGCGACACCGGAAGCCCATTGGCCTGCCCGCCGGGACGGGTGATGACCAACGTGGTTTTCTCCTGATCGAGCTGCACCTCATCAGGCGGGGGCAGCACCTTCACCACCTGGAAGCAGTCGCGCAGGCTGGGCTCGAAGTAGTCCTGTAGGTGCTCCCGCAGCATCCTCTCGACGGTTTCGTTGTGGAGCGATTGAGCGGTGGAGCGCAGCTTGGCCGCCAGGTTCTGCTGGTTCTTGAAGAACAGCCGGCCGTCCGGTGAGTTATGCAGGTACCAGGCCCGCGTTGCCAGCTTGTCGAGAACGTTCGGCTTGAACGACGAGAGGTCTCGGCCAGGTCGCTGCAGGCAGTCCACCAGTTGGTACTCCCGCATTCCGTGGATGGCGCCAGGAGTAGTGGAGAGAGAGGCCACCAGGATCAGGCGGGCGGCATCGGAGGCATCTGTGTTGCCGTTGGCTTCATCGATCACCTCAACTTCGGCATCACCGCCATGGGCGATGTCGTGAGCGATTGCCTCACTCAAGCTGGGGTTGATCGTGCGCACCTCTGAGGCGAGCTCATCCTTGTTGAGGTCGAGGTCGTAGGGATGGATCAGCTCCAAACCAGCTGCCTTGCCTGAGTGCCAGAGGTCGGAGACGACCATCTGCATCAGGCGGATCACGCCACGGGTCTGCTGGAACCCCTCGTTCTCCTTGAATTTGCCTACCAGCTCCCGCAGGTCGGGATGGAAGGGGTAGGAGTCCTGAACCCGGGTGTAGAGGGACTCCGGGGTTGTGGTGGTGAGCCCCATGTTCACCGCTTCCCGTAGCGCCTCCCGGTAGGAGCCAGCCACGCCATTAATGGCGTTCTGGGGTGCCACCTCGGCAAAAAGGCGTTTGCGCAGGATGTGATACAGCTCGTCGCCGTTGGGATTCACCGGTGTGATCGGCACCGCAATCCGCCGCGATTCACCCGTCAGCTGCTGGATGGCTTTATCAACCGCCTGGTTGATGTTGTCCTGCCCACCGGAGTAGTTCGTGCCGCCCAGGTCGGAGAGCACCAGGCAGACGTTGGGCATCTCCGTGACGGCCACGAACAGGTTGGCCAACGCGGCCGTGGTCACCGTGGCCAGGTTGCCGTTGCCCACCGGCACCGCTACGGCGTATTCCAGATACGGCGGCAGCTCGTCCAGGAAGATCACCAGCGGCTGCTCGCCGAGAAGCTCCTTCCACGCCTGCGGGCCCGGTGCACTCAGCAGGGGGGAAACGTACTTAGCGAATTGCTCGCCCTTGCCCAACTGCTCTGCGATGGAGCCCCAAATCCCCCCGGTGGCATCGGTGCTGCGGCCGTTGAAGCCCACCACCTGGCAGGCACCCAAGCTCGGGGCAGGATTGCCGCCTTCGATCTGCGAGCACACCTCCTGGCGGAGGTGGGGATCCCGGGCCAGCAGGCCCAGGGAAATCATGCTGTGGGTCTTGCCTCCACCCATGGCCTGGGAGAGCTGAAACACCGAGGAGCCAGCACCAGAGCCACTCAGATGACGGAAGGCACGCTCCACCAGAGCGAGCATCCCGTTGGTGAAGTAGTTCTCCTCAAAGAACGCCCCACCATCCACCTCACCCTTGAGGAAGGTGTCGAGGTTGAGCACCGTGGCGCGCCGATCTGCTGCGAAGACCGAGGGGCGGGGGGTGCAAAGTTCCTTAAGAGCCACGAAAAGAAACGCTCCCTATTCGCAAAAGATGGTCAAATCCATGCGTCCGATGCATAAATCAAGCCGTTTCAGGCCCACACGCTGGATCAGGATGTCAGGGCTGCTCATGGCAGGTGGGCAGTGGCTCAAGCGCAGTCCTATTAAAGCCATGTGAGGCCTGAACGGGGCGTATATGCGGCTTTCCCCCTTGCTGACTGAGGTGGCGGGCTTGACTCATCTGCATAAAACCGCAGATTTCTGCGCAGCTCTCACCACAGTTCTTTGCGCTGGTGGGCTGAGTACGAGTCTCGTGGCTGACCTGGGCGTGATGGAGGCGCCACTATTGGCGGCACCGGAATCGCCTTGTCCTCCACCGGTTGGGGCGACAGGCCTCCTCAGCGTGCGCGGCGGGGCAAGGGCTGCGCCAGCGGCCTCGCTGCGCTCTGCCGCCCTTGCCCTCCCCGCGCCTGGCTTCGGCGTCCTTCGCCGGCTTCGCCATGGCGTCCACAGCGTTTCCGATCGTGCTGCACGATCACACCAGAGCGGGCATCCGATGGCGGGTCTCCATCCAGCCTGAGCACCCTGTTGCCGGTGAGGAACTGGTGCGCTTTCTCAAGCGCGGCAAGCACAGCAAGCTCCTCGATCAGCACTGCCGCTGGTGCGCCCTGGGCGGCTGGGCCCGGGGCCATGCCCCCAGCGCCCGGGTGCCCCAGGCCCTGCGGCTGCGCATCGAAGCGGAGCTGCAGCGGCGCCATCCGCCCATGGCGTCGTCAGCGGCGCAGATGTCCATCCATCGCGGCAGCCTGCCGGGGGCCGCAGAAGCGATCAGCTGCGGCGGCATGAGCTTCTCGGCCTTCCTGGCCATGGAGCTGGTCGAGGCCTGTCTGCCGGATCCGTTCCGGCGGATTGCGCCAGCCCGTGGCCACTGAGCACTCGTGCCGGGGAGCGGCTGGCTCTGGCTGGTTGCTCCCCCGTTGTTGCCTTCTGGCCTGTTGCTCCCCGGCGGCACTCCGGGCGTGACGACGCTGGGGCGCTTCTACGCCCTGGCCTGAGCAAGCAGCAGCGCCAGAACCGGCGGCCGGACAGGCAGGCGAGCAGGAGCGGCGGTGGTCCACCGGTTCGGCGGAAGGCTCCCCCATGGTGCAGCGGGCAGCCAGCGGCCGTTCGCTGCACTCACGGGCTGGCGGTCGCCGGGGCGTCAAGGGCAAGACAAGCCGCTGCGCGGCCCTTGACCTCCCGGCTTGCCGCTGCGGAGGGGCGCCGTTCTTCGCCGCACTCCGATGGAAGCCACCAGCCGCTCCCCGTTTCGCCAGGCCCTGGCCTGCAGCCTCGCCCTGCTCTGGGTCGCCACTGAGCTCAGCGTTGCAGCGGGCCGCGCCTGCGGTGCCGCCCTGCAGCGCCTGCAGGCACGTCTCGGCGTCTGGGCCGCCAGCAAGGCCCAGGATCCGGGGTGCCAAGCCGCTTCCGAGGCCGAAGATCCCCAGCAGGAAGCGGTGATCAGCGGCTGGGAGGCTGCCGTAGCCGCCGGGGAGTGGCAGGAGCCTGAGCCGGTCGAGCCCCTGTGCCCCGGCGCCTGGTGGGATCTGATCGATCCCGGCGAGCGGGCCGAGGCTGATCCGGAGCAGCCCCTGCGTTGGGCCGTCTGAGCCGTCCCATCAGAAGAAATCACAGGTTGCCGCTGCGCTGCGCCGTGGCGGCCCCGATCCGCAAGGCTGGACCGACCGCAGGCGAACGCCATGGAGGCCCGCAGGCAACGACTCGCTGAGTTGCGTGTCCAGCTGGAAGAGCTGAACGTCAAAGGCCGGCTGACGGCTCCGTGCTCGCCCGAGCGCGAGGCCGTGCTGGAGGAGTGGGCTCCGGTCTTTGCCGCGGTGCTCGCCCTCAAAGAGGAGCTTGAGGAGTTGGAGTGAGCAGCCAGCGGTCCAACGCCAGCAGCTGCTTGTTCTGACTGTGGAGGCCCTGGCTGCCTGCCACGCTCCGCCCTTGCGCCTGCAGCAGGCTGCGCTGGTCCTGTGGCAGCCCGGCCGAAGGCGACCTGATGAACATCCGATGTCCAGAATTGCTCAGATTTCTGAAGCGCCTGGCGCGGGGTTTTGGTATTTGGGGGTATATACCCCCAAATGTTGATCGTCGTTTATTGATGATTCGGTTGTGTGAATTCCGGTGGGTGTGCAGGTGAATTGCGGCGGCCATTCATCCCGTGTGGTTCCATCGTTGCGCTGGCTTGCGCCGCCAAAGCAAAGCCGACCACGGATCCGTGACCGGCGTGGTGTCTCGTTTCCCACCGGGTACGTGGGCACGCGGATGGTGCCGGGCTGTTGGCTGTTGGACGGCTGCGCCTGCGAGAAGGTGGTTGCCCTCAGCGACGGGCCCCGACCGGCTTTTTGGCGAAGGTGGCCAGGTAGAGCTCGGAGGGGCTCATGGTCTGCAGGTTGTTGATGTTGCCATTGCCGTCGAACTCGGCGATGGTCGCGGCCGGCCCGATGCTGCCGCGCTGCTGGAACAGGAAGCTCAGCACCGGGTGGGTGCGCAGGCTTTCGACGTGCTCGTTGGCGCCGATCGCCCCGTCATCGCCGAGGAGCACGTTGCCCTTGGAGTCGATCGGCTCCAGCTGGTCGCGGCCGTTGCTGTCCTGGGCGAGGCGGAACTCTCCGCCCACCTGCTGCTTGAAGATGTCGAAGAAGCTGCCGCGGTTGTCGCCGCCGGGGCGGCCCTCGGCGTCGATGAAGAGGCGCTCCAGCAGCCGCTCCTTGCGCAGCTCGTTGATCTGCTCCAGCGCCTTGTCGCGCTGCTTGGCCACGGTCCTCACCTTGCGGTCGGCATCGGCCTGGAGCTGCCGCTCGCGGTGGGCGATCTGGTGCTCCAGCTGCTCCTTCTGGCGGTCGGCCTCCTTGAGGCGCTCGTACTCCTCGGGGTTGATCTTGGAGAACTGCCCCAGCTGGCGTTTCAAGGTGCGCAGCTCACGCTCCAGCTGGTTGGTCTTGCGCCGCTCGGCTCTGAGGGCCTCGCTGACGCCATCGCTGGGGGGATCGGCGCTGCCGGCGTCCTCTTCCAGCTCCTCGTCGTCGCTGTCCTCATCGTCGGAGTCGCTGTCGCCATCGAGCGGGTCGAGATCACCAGCGAGCAGGTCGGTGTCGTCCTCCTCGGCAGCGGGCGGCTGGTTGGGCCACTGCTGCGGTTGATCGAAGCTGACCAGCGGCGGCTGCAGGGCCACCAGCTGGGTAGAGATGCGCTTGCTCATGGGTCCACCCATCACGGCTGTGGTTGAAGCGGACGCCCCATCCGGGCTGCGCCCACTCCAGCTATTGCCAGGCGCGCCCGCTGCGGTGGCCACCGGCTTGAGCAAGCCCGCAGCAGCGACGCTTTCAGGCCTCGAGCAGGTTTTCGAGGGCTTCGCCGCCAGGCTGCCAATGAATGCCGCATGTCAGCTGCCGAGCAGCAGTTCAACGCCCTGCTGCTCGGCGAAGCGCTTGTCGAAACTCAGCACCGGCAGGGCTCCGGCGCTGGCGGCTCGGGCCAGGATCAGCTGGTCGGCCAGATCGCCGCCCTGGCGGAACTGATCCAGCGCCTCAATCACCGCGTCGATCCCATCCACCACCACGCCGCGGGTGCGCACCAACCGCTCCAGCAGCGCATAGCGCTCGGAGCGACCCAGGTCGTAACCCCGCAGGACCCAGGCCACTTCTGCCAGCACCACATCCGGTAGGTAGGCCCCGCCGGAGGCGACGGCCTCCAGGAAGGCGCGCTCGGCGATCGGGGTCTGCTGCGGATCGTCGCCGATCAGCAGCCGTACCACCACGTTGGTATCAAGGGTCTTCACGGCCTGCAGCAGCGGCGATGGCGCGGTCCATGTCCTCCAGGCTGAGCACCCGATCCACCGTGGGGCGATGGCGGAAGAGGTCCTCCGGCTCGTACTTCGAGGGAACGAGCACCAGGCGGCCGTGCCTGTCGATCGAGGCCTGCATCCTGGCGCCCGGTGCCAGGCCGAGGGCCTCGCGTATCTGCCGGGGGATCGTCAGCTGCCCTTTGGAGGAGAGGGTCACGGTGTCCATGGCTGCAGTGTAAGGCGGATCGCCTTACTGGCTGGGCACGGCCAGCACCGGCGGGCGGGAAGCTGCTGAGCTGGGCCGACGGTAAGGGTCAAACGCCTTACGCTTGGTTCGTCGGTGTTTTGAGCCATGACCACCCTCACCGTCACCGCCAAGGGCCAGGTCACCCTCCGCCGCGAGCTGCTGCGCCATCTCGGGGTGCAGCCGGGCCAGCAGATCGAGGTGAGCACCCTTCCCGGCGGCCGGATCGAGGTGCGCGCCGCCCAGCCCCCCGGCAGCATCGAGTCCTTCATCGGTCGGCTCGCGGGCCGCAGCCCAAAGGTGGCCAGCCTCGAGGAGATCCAGGAGGCCGCTGCGGCCGGTTGGGCTGGCGAGCCATGAGGATCACGGCCGACACCAACGTGCTGGTGCGAGCGGTGGTGGGTGACGATCCCGCGCAGTCGTCAGCGGCGATCGCAGCGTTGCGTGGTGCCGAGCAGATCGCCGTGGCGCTGCCGGCTCTCTGTGAGTTCGTCTGGGTGCTGCGCCGGGTGTACGCCTTCTCGGTGGCCGACATCGTCGCCGCGATCCGCGCCCTGATGGCGGCGGGCAACGTCAGCCTCGATCGTGCCGCCGTGGAGTTGGGGCTGTTGCAGCTGGAGGCCGGCGGTGATTTCGCCGATGCCGTCATCGCCCATGAGGGTCAGTGGCTGGGTGGCGACACGTTCCTGTCGTTTGATCGGCAGGCCGTGGCCCTGCTACAGGAACAGGGCATCGCCGCCGAGCTGCTCCGCTGATCGTGCTCACCATCCCCCTGGAAGGGGGTGTGCTGCGTGCTGCCGCCGTGGGTGCCGTCAGGCCTCCAGCCTTTGTTTGAGGCCTTCGCCGCCAGCCATCGGCGTGAACCGTCATTGCTGCTGCTGTTGTTGGCCCAGCTTCTGGCGCAGAACCGCTGAATGGTTCTGCGCCTGGCTGGTGCTGCCACCGCCTGGGTCGCCACTGGAAAAGCATCCGATCAGCCCGAGCCGCTCGGCCAGAGCGGCGGGGCTGGCGGGCTGACGCTGCAGCAACGCAAGGCCGACTTGAACCACCTCGCTCTGGCTGAGGCCGAGGGTCTGGCAGAGGTTGTCCAACCTGGCTGCGCTGGCGTCATCGAGGTGTACGGAGATGGTTCGCATCGCGTCTCCCTGGCCGTAACACTTCGAAGGTACAAGGAGTTGGCTGGACCGCTGACCCGGGGTGAGCCCCACGGCCTGTCCTTTGCGCCTGAGGATCAGGGCGTCGATTCAGGAGTCGGCTCCGGCTCAGGCGCATCGAGATAACTGCGGTCGTCCGGGTCGGCGGCCGAGCGCCGAGGCTTGGGCAGGTGGATCCAGCCGTCGTAGGGCAGCAGCGTCTGGGGGCGGTAGCGCGGCACCAGCAGCGCCTGACCCGGCTCCAGCGACGTCGAGGGCCGCACCAGTGGCACCTCCAGCACCGCCGCCACCGGCAACGGCTCCGACCTGGGGAAGAAGTCGTAGGTGGGGGCGTTGTAAAGGCGCAGCGTGGCCGGTGTGGTGAGGTAGAGCTCCGCGAGCGACAGCAGGGTGTCACCACTGGCCACGGTGTGGCCGCCCCAGCGGGCCAGGGTGCTGTTGTTGGCCATCAGCCACTCCACGGTGGTGCCGTACCGGCCGGCGAGGCTGAGCAGGGTGTCGCCTTCGGCGCTGAGCACAGTGTCGAGCGCCAGTAGGTGGGGGTTGAGGCGCCGCAGGGTCTGGACCGTGGTGCCGTAGCGCTCGGCGATCGCCTGCAGGGTGTCGCCTGGCTGCAGCGCCAGCACGCGGTTGGGCTTGAGAACCACGCTGATCTCCTCCCCCAGGGCCTCCTGCAGCTCGGCGCCGATCCCCCCTTCCCCGAAGGGAAAGCCGGCGGTGAGCAGGCTGGCGCCGGCCAGCAGGGCGCGGGGCTGCAGCGGCAGCACACCCGGGCTCTGCAGGGCGCGCAGGTCGCCCAGCCAGGCGGCGCCCAGCACAGCAGGCGGCTGCAGCGCCATCGGACGCGGGGTGATCGTCAGAAGGGGATCGGCGGGATCGGCGATCGGCGGCGGCTGGAACAGCGGCCGGCGGCCCGTCAGCTGCCAGTCAATGGCGGCATCGAGCCAGTCCCACGGCTGGAGCGGTTGCAGGGGCAGGACGGCGCCGCGGGTGATCTTGCCGTCGCAGAGGATGTCGCCGGCGTCCATGCCGGGCCCGGAATCGCGGCCGGTGACGAGCTTGCGCTGCTGTACGAACACCTCCAGCAGATGGCGGCAGAGGCTGCGCGGTTCCTTGGCGCCGGGATGCTCCGGCAGGGGGAAGAGCAGGCGGAGGCAGGCGACCTCCTGCAGGGGGCTGGGCGCCTCAACCACGGATCAGCTGGCCGCCGAAACGGGGCCGCTGGGGCTGCTGCCAGTTGGAGAGGCGCGGCAGGATCAACAGCAGGGCATCGGCATGGCGCTGTCGCTGCGCGGTGCCGCCGAGCTGGGCGGCGGGGGCGACGGGCGGCAGCTCGTACTCGGTGCTGACCTCCTCCATCAGCAGCTCGGTGGCGTACTCGATCACATCGAGCCGGCGTTTCGGCAGCTCCTGAGGAACGGGCCCGGCCGCACCTTTGCGCGTCACCTTGCGGATCCTGGGCGGCGGCGGTGGCGGCGGCTCAGCCGATCCTGCGGGCATGGCCGCCTGATCGAGCAGCGCGATGGCATCAAGGTGGGCCCTGGCACCCGCGATCGCCTCGGGGTAGTGGCGCTCCAGGGCCGCCATCTCGTCATTGATGGCGCGGATCGCCGCCGGTGAAACGGGGATGGCGAGGGCGACGCGGATCGCCTCCAGATCGCTGGGCCGCCAGAGGTGGGTGGTCATTGGTTCTGCGGGACGTGGATGGAATCGCTGCCTCCGTCCCCGGCCGGATTGACGACTCCGGGCATGACGGCGAGATCGAGCTGGTGGCGCAGCTCAGCGCTGGTGACGATGCCGCGCTCGTGCAGCACCAGCCATTCGCTGATCGACGGCAACGGTCGCGGCGGCGGGGTGAGCGGGGTGACGGTGAGCAGGACGCCCGATTGGGGGTTGTGCTTCTCGCCGGTGCTGGCGCACCAGTGCTCGAGCAGCAGGGAGAAGACCGAGGTCTTGCGGGTCGCCAGCGACTGCAGCAACGCGAAGGCCTGACCTGCGGTGAGGCTGATCTCGCTCTGGCTGCGGCCGGGGCCCCGGTTCTCGCTCGGCACCAGCGCATCGCGGCGCATGGTGTCCTCCAGGTGGAGCAGGTAGGCGCGGTGCTCGGCCAGGGAGCGGGCGCGGATCTCCTTCCAGTTGAAGTCGGCGCCATCGGGCAGATCGAGGAAGCTGTTGGTCGAGAGCACCAACGGCTCGGGGGAGCGCCGCTCACCGTCCTCGCCGTGCACCTCGCCGTAGCGGTCCACCACACCGGTGCGCACACCCACCGGCAGGGCGCAGCGGCTGAGCAGGTCCTCGTATTCGGTCTTGAGCCGGAAATGGGTGAGGTACTGGTGGGCCAGGCCCAGATGGGGCAGGTCCCCTTCCCCGAACTGGGCCGCGTCATTGGCGTACCAGACCGCCGGCAGCCGGCGGCAGCCCGTCAGTTCCTGCGGGGCACCGGCAGCCACGGGCCCGTAGCCGCTGGGATGGGTGGCGCAGGGCTCGGCGCGGCAGGAGCTGATGCGGCAGCCATCAGCAGCGAGGGTGAAGGTGGTGTAGATCCAGTCCCCCACGGTCGGTGACGGCAGGATCTGGCCGTCGGCGCCGACCATCAGCACCGGGATGGGGCCGTACTGCGCCGGCTGGATAGCCCGGCGTTGATCACGCCGGTAGCTGAACTCCAACAGGGTGCGGCTGCCGCTGGCGAGGTGCCAGTCGAGCAGATCAGCGCGGGGCACCAGGGCGAGCCGCGGCAGGGAGGAACGATCACCGCGATCGATGGCGGCCAGCCGGTGGCCTTCCGATTCGTGGACCGTGGCGGGCGGCAACACCAGCAGCAGACAGCCGCCATCGCGCAGTACCAGCAGATCGGCGATGAAGAGCAGCACCGCCAGGTCGGTGCCCATCCCGTCAACGTCTCCGACGACCCGCTTGAGGGAGGCGGGCAGCGCCTGCCAGTGCAGGAAGCTGAGCATGCCGGCGTAGGTGCGCAGGGCATCGCGGAAAAAGCCGGTGGGTTGTGCGTGCTGGATGCGCGAGTCGTAGACGGCATCGGGCTCCTTGATCCCTTGCGGCAGGTAAGGCTTGCGGCGGCAGGAACCATCCGGCGCACGCAGAAGGTTCCAGGCATCGAGCACCAGCTGGAGCCGGTCCTGAATGGCGGTAAGGGTCGGGTGCTGCCGCGCCCATGGGGCTGACAGGGCCGGCTTGCTGCTGGAGGTGGCCTCCTCCTGCGACGAGGGCCGGCGGTAGCGGTTGCGCTTTGTCGCGGAGCGGCTCGGCAAGGGCGGAGAAAAAGCGGCTATGGGCTATTGCCACCCAGGTGGCCATCAGGCGATCAGTGGAGGACGGTGGAGGTTATGGGGAAGAAGACCTATAGGTTGCTGGGGAGGTCGCCGTGATGGCAGGGATGTCGTTGTACTCCCGGTTCGAGCAGCTGCAGATGAGCTCCCGCAAGCAGAGCACGCTGAGGTGAGCGGGCAACACCACAAAGATCTATACCCATGTGCCCTATCGTGGCCCGATGGGTATCATCAGTCCATCCGACCATCTGTGGCAGCCGGCACAAGTGGATAACGGGGCCGATAACCACTGTTCGATATGAACTCCTTTGCACGACAGGGCTTGCCGCTGCAAGGTTGGGGTTCATTCTGTAGAGGTGCTTCACGGAAGGCAGCAAGAGCCGCACGCTGGTCCACGGAAACCATCCAATTTGTGATATGTGGCACTGAGCGGCACTCGTTTACTCTTGATGCAAGATCCCACATCGGCCAGAAGTGGACATGACTCGACACGGCGCGCAAGAAGCCATGCGCGCCCGATTTGTTCTAGGCACGCGCGCATTCCCCGATCAAGTCGGTGGTGGGCAATGAGATTGGAAGTGAGCTGCTAGGGCGATGAACCTTAACGACTACGAGAAGAAGAATTTTTCTACCTACGAAGCCTTTGCTGAAACGGTCCGCTTCATCTTAGAGAAGGCGTTTCTGTCCGCCGATAATCTGCCTCAACCCCAGTCAGTTCAGTGCCGTGCAAAAACGATCGAAAGCGTGCGGCGCCGCCTAGGCGAGGCGGGCAAACTGGACACAGAGACGCTGGAGCTTGACAGGCGCGATCTTGCCGGCGCCCGGCTTATCTTCTACACCAACAATGACGTTGACAGATTCCTTGCTTCGCCACTGATCCGCGACAATTTCGAAATCGAGGAGGACTCGACCAAGATCCACCACCCCACTCCTGAAAACAAGGGTGCACAATACCGTGCTGTTCACTACACTGTGCGGCTTCGTGAGGATCGTATTCGCCTTCCCGAATATGAGAAGTTCGATGGCCTGCGCTGTGAAATTCAAGTTCAGACTATTCTCAACCACGCTTGGTCCGAGACCTCCCACAACATTCTCTACAAAGACGGGCTGGGCGATAGCTATGGCGGGAAAGCTATGCAAGACATCGCCCGCCGATTTAAGCGCATCATGGACAAGTATCTGATCCCGGCTGGCTTCGAGATGCAGAAGGCTCAGCAGGAGTATGAACGGGTCCTCCAGGGTAAAGAGCTCTTCGACAAGGACATCCCCAGCCTGCTAGACAATGCGCAGAACAACAACGTGCGCTACGAGATTCTGTCAGGATTGAATGACTACGCTATCCCGAATTACGATGATCTGGCGGCAGCCTACGAGGGATTAAAAGATCCTCTACTTAGGGTAGTCAAGGCCGCGCGCCGCACGGAGCCCGTTCCAATAGAGACTACCTACGGGAATATGGAGGGCTTCAAGGCCGATGCGGTGACGAAGCTTGTATTAAAGATCGTTGAGAGTCTCCGCTACTCCGACGTTATTGGAACGCTGCAACTGCTAATCGACATTTATCGGGACGAGCCAAGTGATGATACTCGCCGCCAGGTTCTGAACGCTGTAAAAATCCTGTCAGAGTACAATATCGACGCCTACAATCAGGTAGGGCCGATGCTCCAGATGGCATTGGTAGATCACCTTGCCGTAATGAGCAATTCTGAGGTGGACAGAATTCGCCCCATCGCCCTTACCGTCTGGACCGAAGCAATTCAATTGGACATCACCGGTGCTGAGTGGAAGGCGGACTCCGTAATCTTCAGGACGGGCACCGTACCCGCATCGAATCACTTAAGCGAGGTGCGCGACAAGGCGATCAATGCCCTTTTCGCAGCTTATGATCGATCGACCGATGATGTGCAGAAGCGCGCAGTCCTCTTTGCCCTAGAAGCAGCAACAAGGACCCCAAATAAGACGCAGTATTCCAGTGAGCTTCTGGCTACCACGCTCAAGGATGCTACTCGCATTATAAACTTCGTGACGGAACGTGCTGAGGCTGAGAGCTATGAGCTCCTGCAGCACTTGGAGCACCGATTTCTCTACGACTACTTCCGGGCGAAGGATCTTACTGAACATCCGGATAATTGCTTCGATTGTCAAGCCGAAGCCGAGGCACTCATGGCCGCAATCTGTACGTACCGCGACACCATCAACGCCGGTGAGCGGTTTCTCCGATACAAGATTTTGGTAGGGTTTGAATCCGTTTTCCCCGGTCACTGGACTGATAGGGAGTTCGCCTATACGGGAGCCGACGATTATCGACGCGGGGAAGCTAACCGCTACATTGACGAGATTAATGTGGCGAACGAGAGTTATTGGTTCGACCTGATTGCACGTTGCGCGGAAACCAAGTCCGACGATCATTCCACCTTCCTCGTTTTCGGCAGTTTTATCAGCAAGCTCGCTGAGAATAGGCCCGAAGTGGCCGATAGGTTCCTTGAAAAGGCCTCGGACGACCTGCGCAACTTCCTTCCCGGATTCCTCAATGGACTGGCACTAAGCGGCCGATGCGATATCTATAAGCGAAACTTGGAGATTGAGCTAGAGTCTGCCAGGAATCTGGCAGGCGTAGTACGTCACCTTCGCTATTCTGATGTTAAGCAGTCTGATCTTTCGGCGCGCCTACTGCAGCGCGCGATTGAGAAAGACGACCCAATAGCGGTCATCGAATGTCTGCTGTTAGCCATTGAACATTATGGGACTGAAAAGATCGCAGACGCCGACATTATCGTTTGTGAGGCGCTGACCTTTCTGAATGGCCGACAAGACCCCCGCTGGGTCTTCGGAGCGTGGTTTCTGCAAAAGGCCACAAAGTTCTATGAAGAGTTAACTCCAGAGAGGACTGCGCAAGTCCTGCAAAGTCTGAGCTATCTCCGCCAAGTGGACTCTAGGGTCGAGCGCGTTTTGGTTCGGCTGGCCGAGCGCCAGCCGGAGGCAGTCTGGGACTTCTTTGGAGCTCGGCTCGCCCGAGGGGCTGCCGGAGGCGAGGACGAAGAACACTTCGAGGTAGTGCCGTTCCAGTTTCATGGCCTGGAACAGGAGCTCTCGAAGCACCCGCAACTGGCGATCAGCAAGGGACTCTCCTGGTTTGCCCGAGACCGGGAGCTATTCCGGTTTCGAGGGGGGCACCTGCTCAGTTGTGCGTTTCCCAATTGCACCCCGGGGTTCACTGCCGGGCTCGCCGAGTTGGTAAAGACCGGCAGCGATACTGAGGCAGATTTCGCACTGGCGATTCTCCAGAACTATGACGGTGAGACTTCCACCTACGTTGTCCTGAAGGAGATTGTGTCGCGGTTTCCAGATGACCCTCGCAAAATGAGAGGGGTCTTGGTCAGCATCGACAGCACTGGTGTGGTCTCTGGTGAATTGGGCTTTGCGGAAGCATGGCGGGCCAAGAAGCAATCCTTGACGGAATGGCTGGCAGACGATCGGCCGGCGGTTAAAGCATTCGCCAGAAAGCATATCGCGGCGCTTGACCTTCGGATCGCTTCAGAACTACGCCGCGCAGAGGCCGATAGGGAACTGCGAAACAGGAGCTATGACGAGGACGATGACTCAGACGTTGATGGTAACGAAGGCGAACCTGTTGGCTGATCGATCCCGCCGTTAATCATTCCACCAGCCATATTTGAGTTCGGTGCCTGCCGCATACCACTCTGATTGCCCTGCGCGGCTCCCTTAGCTTCGGACAAGCTGTTTTCGGTCTAGGGGGGATATTCATGATTTTCCTCAACCCAAGTGCCACGTAACATCCGCATGCACCTGACCGGCTTCAGCGGGCGTTGCCCGATTTCGCCCGCAGGTGATGCGGAGCGTTCTAGCGATCGCCATCCGTCTCAGGTCTCGGGCGGCAGGGCCACAACGGTGATCGAGCAGGCCTCCTGAATCTCCTGCCAGCGCTCGGGGCTGATGCCGAGCTTCTGGGGAACCTGGGCGGGTGCGGTGCCCTGTCGCAGCAGCTTCTGCCCGCTGGCATGCAGATCCCGCCAGGTGGGCGGCACCTTGATCGCGAAGCCCGAATCACGCAGGTAGTGCATGATCTCGCCGTTGGCGTAGGTGCGGCCGTAGGGACGAAACTGTCGCCCGCCGGTGGGATTGAAGCGCTCGGCGGCCTTGAGCAGCCCGATGATCGCCACCTGGCGCAGATCCTCGAACGGGTGGACGGTGCGGCGGGCGAAGTTGCCGGCGATCGTGTCGGCCAGATCGAGGTGCTGCAGCGCCAGGGCGTGGGCGGCCGCTCGGGGGTGCAGGGCACGGCGGCGGCGTGGTGGTTGCGACCGCTGCGGCGCTTGCAGGTGCTCACCCGCGGAGTGCTCAGCCGCAGGGGGCGGATCGAAGAGGGAGAGCTGCCGGACCATCAGCGCGAGAGCAGCAGCGGCACCGGCGCCTCCTGGACGCCGAGGCCTTTCCAGTAGCGCTCCTCCAGCCAGAGGGCGCCGTGGCAGAAGGCATCGGTGAGGTCCTTGCTGCCCTTGGGGAAACGGGGCAGTTCCTCACTGAGGGGTTCGGCGCGGTGGTGGAAGGCCACCTGGCCCGATTCCAGCAGCGGCGCGACGGCATGGGCGCGCAGCTCCTTGCTGCCGCGGGGCGGGATGGGCAGCAGGCCGCGGATCTTGCGCCGCAGCACCTGAACGACGGCCGGGCCGTTGGCGGCGTCCTCCACCAGCACCGCATGGGGCCGCAGGCCCTGCTTCTGCAAAGCTGCGCTGGCGGCCAGCAGGAAGTGGATGGTGCCGGGCAGCCCGAGCCGCTTGCGCACCGCCCAGAGCACCTCGATCTCCAGCTTCTGGGGCCCGCCGGGATCCGGCGCCAGCAGGCCCATCAGCACGAAGCCGCAGTAGCAGCTGTCGTCCTCATCCTTGAAGGTCAGGTCGCAGGAGAGGACGAGCGGCGCAAAGCGGCGGCGCTGCTGCCGCTGGAAGGGCGGCTGGATCCAGGCCCGCTGGAAGATGCCCCCCTTGGTGGGGCTGGGCCGCTGCTGGTAGAGGGCCGACCACCAGAAGGCGCCGGTGCGGTGGCGAATCTTGAGCAGTTCCTGCAGGGGGAAGCGCTCCGGGCAGAGGGCCTCCCCGGGGCGGCGCCAGTCGGGCTCAACGGTGACCGAAGGCGGGTAGGCAGGTCGATCACTGGGGTGCTCGGCGATCGCCGGCAGGTCCAGCACATGCCAGCCCTGGGGCGCGTCGCCCAGCTCCTCGGCCAGCAACCAGCCGACCATGTCCTCGTGGTCCCAGCGGGTGAGGACGATCACCTGGGCCGAAAGGTTGCGCTGCAGGGCGCCGCTGCCGGCGTCGATGAAGGAGGGTTCGGCCCGCAGGAACCAGACCGAGCGCAGCCACTCGACGATGCGCGCACGCACCCGGGGGGAGCCGGCGTCGTGGGGCCCCTTGTAGGGGTCATCGATGATGCCGAGCGAGTAGCCCTTGCCGTTGAAGGGGCCGTCCACACCGGCGGCGATGCAGCCGCCGCGGCTGGGGGTGAGCCAGTTGCCGACGGCGGCCGAATCCTTTGAGAGTGGGTTGCCGGTGGCGCGATAGAAGTGCCGCGCCTCGCGCGAGTGGGCGTAAGCCAGTTCGCCCGAGTAGGAGGCGATGGCGGCGAACAGGTGCGGGTGGCGGTAGACGAAATAGGCGAGGAAGAGCTTGGAGATCAGCAGCGATTTCCCCAGGCGCGGCGGACAGGTGACGATCAGGCGCGAGAGCTCGCCATCGGCGATCTGCTGCAGCAGGGCGATGAGCACCAGCGCCCAGCGGTGAAAGCCGTAGGCGGGGAAGGCCTCGGCGATGAAGCCCTCCAGGCTGAGGGGCGCCAGGCCCTGCTGGGCCAGGGCCGGATCGCGGAGGCCCAGCAGCCCGCAATCCCGCCAGGGGTCGCCGTGGGTGGGGGAGACGAGCAGGCCGCCAGCGGCGATCGCCCCCGGGCGCAGAACGGTCGGGTCCGTGGGGACGGAAACCGTGGCGAGAGGGGCCGGCATCAGGCGGCAGAGGGCGGCTTGATCGGCGCGCGCAGCATCCCGGCGATCTCGCAAATCACGCGGTGGGCACCCACGGCGGCGCTGAACTGCTCGGCATCAGCAGCACGCCGGGCCACGTCCATCAGGGCGTAGATCTGCTCGGCCTGGTGCATGAGGCGGTCGTCCACCAGCTCCTCGACCATCCGCGAGCGGGCCACGCGGAGGTACTTCTTGAGGGTGCAGTAGGAGGACATGCCCCAGAGCAGGGCCGCCTGGTCGCGGATGAACAGGGTCGGCTGCCGCTGGGCCAGCCAGAGCTGGAGCTGCGCCAGGCGTTGCTCAATCTCCGCCCGTGTGGGCCGTGGAGATTGGGACTGGTTGGGGAACCGCTGGCCGACACCATCGGGCAAACCGCGCTTGCGCCTGGGCTTCTGCGGGGCTGGCCAGGCCGGGTTGCCGTCGTCGTCTTCCTGGGGAGCCGAATCGCGCAGGGCTTCGATGGCGGCATCGCGGTAGGAGGCCTCGATCTCACCAAGGGCCAGCTGCAGGGCGGCACGCACCTGCTGGCGGGGTTCAGCCGTAGCGGGTTCGGTAGCCGTAAAAGAGTAGCGGTTAGCGACCCACAGGCTACAGGATTCAGCCAGTAGCGAACAGCAATGCTGCCGCCAGGCAGCGGTGCGTCAGCGTGTCACGCCGCGCCAGGGCCGTGCGAGTCGGCGAGGCCGCTGCGCGGTCACCGACCCTGGCGCTGGCGATGAAAGAGCGCATCGCCGCCGCCGGGCTGGGGCGGTTGGGTCACGGCGGCAGGGCGTCTCGCCCGCGGCTGCGGTGGCCCGGCGCCCGCAGGGCGGCTGTGGCCAGACCCAGCCCCTGGCGGTGCCGCTACTGGCTTAGCGCTCCCTACAAGTCCGTCATGGCCATGGATCCTGGCGTTGATGGGGCCATCGAGTGGGCGTGAGCTGGGCTGCTGGCCCTGTTCGGTGGAACGTCCCGATGGCCTGCGGGCCCTGGGGATGGTCGGCCGAGGGGCCTTCCGTGCCGCGGGGAATCAGCTGGGCTCCAGCGGGATGACGGGAAACGGCAGGGCCTCGATCTGGGCCGCAGTGCAGCGGCGTTGCCACTGCTTGGCCTCCGGCAGCCAGCGGAACCCGGCCTCCTTGGCCTCGTCCTTGCGGGAGAAGGGCAGATCGGCCGCCACCAGCAGGCGCGGCTGGAGTCCTTCCGCCAGGTGCTCCTCGAGCTGCGGATCGCGCTCCAGGATCTGGGCCAGGTAGATGCAGTCAGTCAGCGCCCGGTGCGCCGCCCAGACCGGGATGCCATGGGCCAGGGCCAGGGCGGCCAGCGACGGGCTGGACCGCAGGCCAGCCCAGCTGATGCCTTCGCAGGTGCAGATCCAGGGCTTGCCCTGGTCCTCGGTTGTGGCGAGGCCGGCGGCGGCCAGCCAGCGCTCGATCCAGGGCTGATCGAAGGAGGCGTTGTGGCAGACGACCGCGTCGGCGGCATTGAGCATGGCCCGGAACAGGGCGGCGGCCTCAGTGCGGGGCTGGGGCGCCTGGGTCAGGGCGGCGTCGATGCCGTTGATCGCCTCGGCGCCGTTGGTGGCGACAGGCAGAAGGAAGGAGAGCTGCTGCAGCACCGCCCGGTGGGGCACCGAGAAGAGCACGGCGCCGATCTCGCAGAGCGCATCGGTCCCCACCTCCAGGCCGGTGGTTTCGCAGTCCAGCAGCAGCAGCGTCGAGAGCGCGAGCGCCATCACAGACCGGTTGCGTGGGCATTGCGGCGATCCGGCCCGCTGCGGATGGCGGCGGTGAGCACCCGCTGGGCCAGCTCCTCGGCATCGACGTGAACGCCCCAGGCCGCCACGACGGTGTCCTTGGTCGCTCGGGTGAAGACCAAGGCGGTGCCGGGCGGATAGCGGGCGGCGTTGCCGGAACGGAAGCCCTCGCGGTAGGCCTGGGCGTAGAGAAAGCGGCTCGCCAGCCGGTCCAGCTGGTCCGGGGGCACAGGGTTGCGCAACCGCAGCCAGAGCTCCAGCAGCCAGCGGAAGGCGAGGTTGAGCGGGATCGGCGCCACCAGCAGCCGGTGGCGGTAGCAGTCGGTGACCACCAGCCCGTAGTGGCGGGGCAGCAGCTCCTGGGGCGGATGGGAGCGGATCAGCAGGCGGAGCATCAGCGGAAAGGGGTGGGGTGGATGGGGCGGAAGGCACCGAGCGCGCGGCCGCAGCCAGGGCAGCGGGCGTCCTGAAGCCGCAGCACCTCCCGCTGGCTGGGGTTGAGCAGCCAGAGGCACTCGCGGCACTCCCAGGCGGATGGGGCCGGTGTTGGGGCCGCAGACGTGCTCATGGGCCGGCACCGCGCGCCGGCGGCAACACCGGTGCTGCCGCTTGCCGCGTTGCGGCCTCGAGGGTCTGGTTGTCGGGTCGCATCGGCATGGCAGGCACGGGGAAGGGGAGGGCGGCCTGGCTAACCCTGCGGGGCTGGTCGCGGCTCATTCCCTTCCAGGGCGGCCAGCAGCTCCTCGATGTGGCCGGCGGCGGCCTCGGCGGGGTCGATCGCCTGGTGGATCACACGCAGGGGTGCGGCCAGCAGCCGGCCGCGATCGTGGTGGCCGGCCCAGAACTCACGCTCGAAAGCATCGAGGACTCGGCGGACGAGCTGCTGATCCGGGGGATGGGAATGGGTTGCCATGGTGCATCTCAGAATGGAACTTCGTCGGCGTAGGAGTTACTAGGAAGTATTCCCAGGTACGGCCCATCCAGGGATCCAGGCGAGGGAGAGGGTGTCGCCAGGTCGGCAGGATCGCGCAGCTGCACCGTTCGATAGGTGGAGCCACCGCGGGAGGTGTTGTGATATTCAAAGGCCAGGATTCGCACCACGTTCTGCTGCAGGTAGTCGTCGTATTCGCCCTGCTGGCCGAGCAGCCATTCCGCGAAGGCATGAACATCGGAGATTGCGATGGTGAGATTCCCGGAAGCGGCATAGGACTTGCCGGGTTTGGGGGGAAAGAGCTTCACCGTGAGCTTGGGAAGGGCCATGGTCAGCCAGCGAGGGGAATCGAGAGTTGGCCGGGCTCCTCCCCGCTCAGCCGCAGGTCATCGGGGTGGAACAGGTAGGCCCTGGTGGTGGCCTGCTGCGGTGGTCTGGCGATCACCTGATCACTGATCAGCACCTGGAGGGGAGCGTCCGGGTTGGGCCTGATGCGGATCTTGAGCGTCAGCTCGCCAGGCTTGGCGGTGTCGTGGCAGGCCAGCAAGACCCGGGCGAGGGCCTCGCTGAACTGTTGGTGCAGCTGGCCCTGGCGGTGCTGCAGCAACCAGCCGGCGGCACCGGTGGGATGGCGGAGCACCTGCTGCAGCAGATCACTGTCGATGTCGCGTGCGGCAGGCGCTGGCGCTCGGCTGTCCAGCTCTGGAGAGGTGGGGCTCATGGCGGAACGAACGCGGGGAAGGATCAGGCGATGGCCGGGGCGAGCTGGGCCACCTGCTGCCGGATGAAGGCGGCATGTTCAGCAGTGCTGATGTAGTCGGAGACCAGGGCCCGGTCAGGCAGGCGGAACTGCTGGCGGAAGGCGCTGACCAGGTGCGGGATGGTCTCGACCGGCAGCGAGCGGATCTCGCCGATCAGCTGCTGCACCTCGGAGGGGGTGAGGGCAGGAATCACCCCTTGGGGCTCGGAACCCTCCACTTGGGCCGGCCCAGGCTCAGCGGCTGCAGACGGCTCCTGAGGAGCCGCCTCCGGTGCACTTGGGCCGGGTGCCTGCTGGGGCTGCGGTGGGGCGGCTGCCGGCGGCGCCGGGGTGGGTGCAGGCCGCGGGCCTGATGGTTGGCCCTGGCTCGGGCTGTGGCCCTGGGCTGGTGGCGCGGCACGGCGGCGGCGGGTGGGTGCGGCGGCTGGCCCAGGCCCAGCCACCAGGGGCGGCGCCTGGGGAGAGGGCTGGCTGGTGCTCGGCGGCGTCTGGCGCTCCGCCTCACCGTCGCTGTCCTCCGCCGCCAGGCAGAGCAACGAGAGGATCTGGTAGCGGCGCAGGTAGGTGACCGTGCCGCCGAGGGAATGCAGGGGGTTGGTGGTCGTGCCCAGCTGCCCCAGCAGGGTGTAGAGACCCTTGAGCTGGTCGTCCAGCCGCAGGCCCGGCTGGCGCGGTGGCAGGGGCGGCAGGGCCGTGTCGCCATCGGCAGGGCGCGGCGGCAGCACGGGCGGCAGGGCGCCGAGGGCCGCCAGGGGCATGTCGATGGGGAAGCGCTGCAACGCCTCCTGCCGCAGCTGATGCACCCGATCCAGCAGCCCCTGCAGGGTGGGGATGGGGCAGGACGAAGAGATCGCGTCGCCGCTGGGCGCGTGGGTGAGCACCGTGCGCAGCAGGCAGGAGCCGTCGGGGCCTTCCGCCATGTTCTGCGTCAGCACCAGGCCCTGATCCAGCAGGTGCGGGGTGATGGCCTCAAGGACGGTGCGTAGATCCGCGAATGCGCCGTACTTGGCTTCCGACTGCTTGCGGATGGGGCCGACGTTGCGGTGGAAGGCGAGGAGCGAGAGCTCCAGCGAGTCTGGATAAGAAGACTGTGGTTCGGTAACCACAGGAGAAGAAGAGGCCAAGCCAATAGTCCTGAAGCTCTGGCCAGTCTAGTAGTAGGGAGCCCTAATGGGCAACGTCTTTGGTGTCTTTCCAGTAACGCAGCAGGATCAGTGGCCGGAGTCCGCCGTCCAGGTCCATCAGCTGGCCCAGCTGCTCCGGCGTCCAGGTGTGCCAGCCACTGAGCACCATGCGCAGCACATCGAGTTCCTCGGTCCCCAGCGGCGGCATCACATCCGCCGGCGCCGTGGCCGCCACCGCCGCCAGGGACTCCCAGGCCTGGGGCAGCGTCAGTCCGGCCGCCTCGGCGGCGGCCTTGAACAGCGTCACCGCCTCGGCGCTGGCCGCCACCGCCTGCTCAAGGCTGGGCAGGGGCTGCTCCCTGGCCCAGGCCGGCGCCTCCAGCTCGCCGATGAAGTGGGAGAAGAAATCCGTAGCGGTCCAGAGCCGGCCGTCGTCATGTTCGATCGGTCGCTGGCGCGCGACCCGCGGCAACAGCGGATCGTCGGGCTCCAACCCATAGTCCTTGCGGGCCAGACGGTCGTTCATCAGGCCGAACTGCAGGAATGTCATCGGGTACGGCTGGGCGATCTTGCCGCGCTGCAGCCGGTTGAAGGTCGAGTCAGCCAAGGAGCTGAAGCCGGCCGCCTTGCCCCAGCGCAGGGGGGTGTCATGGCCCCAGCCGGCCCGCTCAATCCAGGCGGAGATCGTCTTCCCGAAGCGCTCCCGGGTGTCCTGGGACAGAAGGCTGTCGGGGTCGGGGCTGGTCATGGCGCGGGCGGGGGAGAGCAGGGAGAGAACGATCAGGCCGCCAGTGGCGGCAGGGCGGCATCGGAAGGAAGCGGCAGCAGGGCGTCCGTATCGGCCGGCCCACGCAGCTCCAGCACCAGCCGGGCCCACTGCTCCGGGGTGAGCACCACGCGCCAGGTGCCGCCGCGGAAGCGCACGAAGGTGGCGGCGTGGGCGGCCTTGGCGTGGTGGCGCTGCTGTTCGGCGCCTGCGGGCTTTTCACGGGCCGCGCGCGCCACGTCCTTCCAGTCCGCGACCTGGAGGACGAAATCACTCAGGCCGTCGAGGTCGCCCTGGTCATCGAGGCGGCCGGCACCGAGCTTGCGCCGGATGGTGGTTCCCAGCAGCAGGGAGAGCAGTCCGGCAGCTTCCCGTTCGGCGCGGTCGCCGCGCCCCTTGGCGGCATTGGGCATCGTTCCGCAGCGATGGAGCAAGCCTAGCTGGCGCTAAGGAGGATGCTACAGGGCTAAGTTTCCGCTTCTGCTAGTGCCCGGTGGTTGTGGTTCGATACTGACTCCGTCCGTTGCTGCGATACGGGGCTGATGGCACGCTCGCCCCTGGCCTTGCCGCCACTCCTTTCTGGCCGCGTGGATTTCGCGGGCCCTGGCGCCACTGCCAGCAGGGGCCGCACCGGCCGCACAGGCCGCGCAGGCTCAGCGCGGTGGCTCAGGCTGCTGCCAGCTGGGGGAAGGAGTCCTGGGTTTCCGGCTCAGGCCGCCGGCTGTGGTGTTACCGCCGGATCCCCCTGGGGTTCGATCTGCTGCAGCGGACCCTCGGGGCTGGAGAGGGTTTCGGCCAGGATGCCGCCCAGGGGCTGCAGGCGCCGCGGGCCGGCTTCCGTTGGATCCGTCTGCCCCGCAGCGGCCTGACGGTCGGCCTGGGCACGCACGCTGTGGCGCACCTCGGCGATGAACCAGGGCGTCGCCTGTGGATCCCCGGCGGCACGGGCCATCAGGGCATCGCGCATCAGCCGCTCCGTCTCCTGCCAGGAGGCCAGGCGCTGCTCGTGGAGGCTGGCCACCTGGTCACGGGTCAGTTCCGAGGCCAGGCCCTGGGCGATCGGACCATCGGGTCCCCGCAGCCCCCGCGAGGTGGGGTTGTGGGCGGCGGCGCAGTGACAGATCAGCGGCAGATCACAGCCGGGGATCCGCTGGCCGTTGCTGGTGCGGTCGTAGTCGCCCAGGATCCTGTTGACGAGGCCGTCACCGTTGGCGATCACGCCGGAGTCGTAGCAGGCAAAGCAGGCGCGGCGCGGTCGGCGGAAGCCGAGGTCGCGGTTGAGCGCGTGGCGCTTGTGGCCCACCGGTGCGCTGAACATGCTGATTCTTGCCGTGGTCTAAGGCAATCCTAGTGGCACTTAGCGATTCCTAGTCATAACGGCTGGGCGAGTGCTTGTCCGTTGGTGCCATAGCCATCAGGCGGCGCGGAAGACCTGGTAGGCCGGATGCCGTTCCAGGGCCAGCTCCTGGCGGTGTTGGGCCAGCCAGGTGTCGGCGTTGAGCGTCGGCCAGCCCGCCTGGGTCGCCTGGCGCAGGAACTGCGCCGCGCCCTGGTGCCCGGCCCGCAGCGCCACGGCGCCCAGCTCCTCGAGCATCACGGCGAACGCCTGCTGGCTGCGGTTGCCGGCCTTGCCCAACCAGTAGGCCTCGATGCGATCGGCGATGCACTGCAGTGGCAGCGGCAGCGCCTCGACCGGCACCGGCAGATGGGGGGCCACCGCCGGCGGCGGCAGTGGTGGTGGCGGCGGCGGTCCCCAGCAGGGCTCCGGCCATGGCTCCTCGATGGCGGCGGGCGGCCGAGCCACCCCGGGCGCCTGCCTCGGTGGCTCCGCCGATGCTTCGCCTGCTGTGTGTGGCCCCAGGGCCTCCGGCGCAGAAAGACAACAGGTGGAAAGAGATCTGGAAGCAGGTCCGGGTTCTTGTTCTGGGGTTCTTGTTCCTGGGTTCTTGTTTGTGTCCCCCAAATGGGGGGCGGGTGGTGTCACTGTTTGGGGGAGGGGTGGTGTCCCCTTTTTGGGGGGTGCCCCCTGTTTGGGGTGTCCCCCATCCGGGGGGTGGCTGCCGTCCCCCATTTCGGGGGTGTCCTCCAAAGGGGGGACGGGTGAGCGACGGCAGCGGTACAGCGAGGGCTGGCCGGGTCTTTGCTCACGGATCAGCCAGCCGTGGGCGACCAGCCAGCGCAACGCCGAGAAGACGTCGTCCCGTTTCATGGCGGCCTCCCGCGCCAGGGTCGCGGCAGAAGCCCAGCAGCCGTGCGGGCTGCCGTGGCCGTGGCGATGGATCAGGAGGTAGATCAGCAGGCGTCCTTTGCCGCCGGGCGCACTGGCGGCATCAAGGAGCTGGTACGGGGCCTGCGCCCAGCCGCCAGCTGCGGGGGAGGCGGCCATCAGCGGGCCCCGCTCGGAACCTTGGCCTTGTGCTGGGAGCGCTGGAAGCGCCGCCGGGCCCGCTCGATCTCCCGTCGCTCGTCCTCCATGAGCTGGGCCAGCAGCCGGCGCATGAACGAGGAGACACCGCGGCGGCCGGCGTGGGAGCGCAGCCAGGCGGCCTGCTCGGGGCTGAGCAGCAGCACGACGGAGGCGCGGGATTGCGGGGTCAAGGGGAGGGGCATAACCATGACTGTACGCCCGAATGGCGTGACGCTAGTGGTGTGGAGTAGGGTTCATACATGGCATGCGCTGATCAGATAGCGTCCGCTACTACGGCTTTCGAAGGCGCGACGTTCGCGGCCACCCCGGCGGCCACCAACGGCGCCGCATCGGGCTGGTTGGAGCCCCTGGCGATCACTCGCGATGACAGCACCTGGACCTACCGGCTCACCGACTCAGCGCACTGGTTCCCGATCTCCATTACCGGCGTGATTGGCCGGGTCTGCAAGAACGAGGACGCCCTGGCCTGGATCGAGGCCTGGCGGGAGGTGTGGGAGCCGCGCGGCAACACCTGCCACGCCGCGCTGCAGCACTTCGCCCTGCATCGCTGGCAGGCTCCCCGCCACCTCTGGCCGGCGGGGCTGGAGGCCAGCCTCCCGGTTGATCCCTGGGGGGCGAGGTACGGCACCTACGGCGACTGGATCGCCCCGTTGCTGGCCGAGCCCCTCTGGGGGCATGTGCAGGTGGTGGCCTCTGAGCTGATGCTCTACGACCTGGAGCGCAATGTGGCAGGCACCCTCGATCTGCTGCTGCGGTTCCCGGACGGCAGCTACGGCATCGCCGACCTCAAGAGCCTGTCGGAGCGGGGTAAGAAGTACGACACCCGCGCCCAGCTGGGGGCCGGTTTGACGATGGCCGAGCAGCACTACGGGCTGCCGATGGGCCGGGCGCTGACGATCTGGGTCGCGCCGGGCCGCTGCGAGATCAGGACCCACACCGCCGAGGAATGCCGCCGCCGCTGGGTGCGGGTGTTCAACACCTACGTGCGGGACTGGCGTCCCTTCTGAAGACTTGCCTTAGCGAGCGCTAGGGCATAGAGTATTTGGCCTAGGTAACTGCTACTGACGCACTTTGAACGGCCCGCACCTGCCTGGGTTCCTCATTCGTCCCCATCCACCCCGCAGCCATGTCCTCCTCGAACGTCGCCGCGTCGCGCGGCGACACCAGCACCAGCTCGCCCTCTGTTGGGCTGGATCCTCTGGCTTCCTCCTCGGCTTTGGAATGGCCGTCGTCCTTTTCGCTCACGCAGCAGGCCGCTGAAGCGCTCTGGGCCGCCGTCGAGGCCAAGGCCTCCCTGGAGGCGATGAAGCAGCGCCTGGCCGAGGCCACCGCCAGGCTTGATGCCCTGGTGGAGCTGGGAGCCCTGCCGGAGAAGAACCTGCCCAAGGTGGGGGGCTTCTGCCTCTACCGCCAGGAGGGCCGGGTGTCGTGGTCGTACCCCACGTCGATCAAGGAGCTCGAGGGCCAGCTCAAGAAGCGCAAGCAGCTGGCCGAGCAACTCGGCGAAGCCACCCAGAAGCGCGGCGAGCCCTTCTGGACGATCAAGCCCGCCGAGCCCCTCGGACAATGAGCCCCGATCCCTGCACCGGCGGTATCGGCCAACGCGGCGCCGCCCAGGCGGTGGCGATCCACCTGCGCGAATTGCCCAGCACCGCCCTGGAGGCCCTGGTCGATCTGGTCACGGACTCCGGCCCCGAGGCCCTGATCGAGGCCGTCTCCGCAGAGCTGGTCACCCGCCATCCCAAACACCTCCGCCCCTGAGGCCATGAACCCCTCTCCCTGGCTGACGGCTCCCCAGGCCGCCGCAGCACTGAGCGTCTCGATCTCCACCCTCTACCGCTGGCGCACCCAGGGGTTGCTGGTGCCCGGTGAGGACTGGATGCGCAAGTGGCCGAGCGGCAAGAGCCCGGTGCTGTATCACAGCGAGCGAGTGCAGCGGCGCATCGCCGCCCTCACCGCCCGCAGCGCCGATGAACTCGAGCCGGTGCTGGGTTGAGGCCCGCCCGAAGGCCTCAATTCCAGCCGACGCGAGCAGGGTCAGTCCCTCTGCAGGTCATTCGTCCTCGTCGCTGCCGCCGGCCGGCACCAGGCGGATCTGCTTGCGACCGAGCTTGATCTCGAACTCATCGCCGGGCCTGAGATCCAGCATGGCGGTGTAGGCCTTGCCCACCAAGAGGTTGCCATTGCCCTGCACCGTGGCCACATAACTGAGGCTGCGGCCGGCCTTCCCTTTGCCGTTGCCGTTGCCTTCCCCAAGGCTGACGCCCTTGGCCTCCAGCAGGGCCTCGTAGAAGGCGGTGAAGTTCAGCCTTTCGCTGCCATCTTTCTTGGTGCTGACGTAGCCAGCGGCCCGCACCAGGTCGGACTTGGAGGTATCGCCCTGCTCCTTGACTTTGGCGAGCAGTTCAGATCCTGTGAGGGCCATGTTGGTGCAGTATCGGTTAGCTGGACCATAACGAACCTGCCGATGTCGGCCAGAGCAGCAAGGTGCGGTTGCCCGACCCTTCAGCGCAGCGCCTCGCAGGCTTCTCCATCACTGTCTCCATCCAGGTAAGTGTGCCCTTCTCTCAACAACTGCTGGGCATGCTCCCAAGACCCCACAGTCCTGCAGTACCAACGCCTGCCTGGGCGCGGGCTGGCTGCGCCATTGATGATCGTGAGGTTTACGGGCCGTTCAGCCCGCTGCTTCGGCTTGCTCTCTCCTCCTCGCCGTGTCGCCCTCCAGTCCCAGGGGCGCTCGATGCCGCGAGCAGATCGCCAGACACCGAGCCTGTAGCGCTCGGCCAGCTTCTCCCGGTCGAGGTACACCCACGTGTCGCATTGCTTCAGGTACTGCCGGTAAGCGAAGGCATGGCCCTGCTGCACAAGAGTCAGCCCTGCGTTAGCGCCGTTCTGGGTGAAGACCTCAACGACGGTCCGCCCGTACCGGTCCTTGGTTTGAACCTTGAGGGTGACGGTGGAGCCGATTGGCAGCAAATCCTGGAGAGCCTCCCTTGCCTTCTGGCCGTAGGGCGACTGCGCCATCTCCGGTGCATCGATGCAGGCCACGCGAATCGTGATCTTCTTCCCGCTTTCATCCACCCTGATGGTGTCGCCGTCACCGACCGAGATCACCGTGGCGGCAGCTGCGGCCAGAGGCGTGAGCAGGGTGAAAATCAAGAAACTGAGCAGTGGGGCGACCCGCATTTGATCCAGTTGAGATGGCTTGATCATGGCGTTCCAGCTTCTGATGGGAACTGGGATCTGCGTGATGTTGATCGTCTTGATCCAGGGGTCTTCCATGAGCTCCTGGATGCTTGTCACGTCACTGATCACTTCCGAGACCGAGTGGGGAACCGCTTCTCAGCAAGGGTGCCTGATGGTCAAACCGGAGCAGAGCGGCAGGCACTTCTGGAAAGGCTTGGGCGTAGTTGTTTTCGGGGGCTTGCGTCATCTCGGGCCTGTCCTGCAGCTGGGCCTGCCATATCACCAATTCAACGCTGGCCCGGCTGATTGCATTCGACGTCATAGTGGCAATCATTAGCGATTGGAGCTGTCTAAGTCGTAGGTGCCATCTGCACACTCTCGACAAGAAGTAAAGCAAAGTGGAGGTGCATAATGGGAGATCTGTGCATCAGTGCTGAACCCGATCAGCGTGCGTGAGCTGATGGAGACGGGTTGGGGGAAGGGGCTTGGATGCCAGGGCAGAAGCGGTCACATCAGTTCAACAAAGACCTTGCTTCTTTCGGTCACTTCGTACTCGTCACTGTCCCACCGGCGGCGTACAAAGTCCAGACCCTTCTCAAAGGTCACGAGACAAGAAGATTGATCAGCAAAGACGAGCTTCAACTCACGCGCATGATCAAGCCTGGGTCCAGGAACGTTGCAGTTACGCCAGCACAAGCGGAAGTTAGGATAATTCTGAATCTGCTCTAATACCGAATGTTTTCGCGTTAAGTCATGACCGTCCTGGAACTCTTCTCTCAATTGGTTGGTGTGGATTGAAATCAGGCTGTTTTTGGCCAGCCAGGGACCACTAAGCAATTGCACAAATAGATGCGCATACCTCCTTCTCTGCTTCTCGAAATACCTGTCATAGTAGTCTGCAGAGAGTATCTGCCTTCCTTGAAGAACAGAATCAAGGCCCATCATGCTGCGAAGATCGTCCACACTGTATGCACTGCTGGAAACGTTAAAGCCGAATGCCTTGGTGCCAGGATCTTCCAGCTCAGAAGAAGCGACCTGCCTGCTTGACTCTGTCAGTGCTTGAATCTTCAGATAGGCATCCTCAACACCCTGCCTACTCCTTGTGATGATACATTTCAGTCCTTCGTCAGGTAGATCCAAGATTTGTCCCGCCACAGCATGTGAGGATCCGTGACCAAGGCAGAACATCTGCGCAGAAGAATCAGGATTATGATAAAGAACTAGATAGCCCGAGTCGATCCAATCGGCTAGCTTGCGTCGTATGAACTTGCTGGTGGAGGACCCTTCGTTTGCGGGAAGATCACTCAGAACACAAAGCACTGGCTGATCATTCGCCTTGTGAGAGTCAATCGCACGTTCTAGCTCGCGCATTTTTAGGTGGGTCTTCAGATCTCTCAGCGCAAAAGCTGTGCCTTGACGAGCCGTGGCCACATACTGAGTCAAGAGCTCTTCTAGTTTCTCGATATCAAAATAGCTGGAGTGGCGAGCAAAAGAACGCTGGAACTGATCTGGATTCAGCTCACCAACAATTGGCTCTAGGAATCGACGAACAAGGTGGCGATCCAAGTCAGCGTGAAAACTCTGATTCGAATAGGTCCGCAAGCAGTTGTAACAACTGGCTTCACATGAACAGGAACTGACCAGTTCGAGAGTGCGCTTGAGGACATCATCAAATACCTCAGCAATCTTCTTGCTGTGACCGGCTCCAGACGCCACGTTGTCATAGATAACAATCTCGGCTGAGTTAAAGTTGTTTTCTACAGGACGAAACAGGCCATCAAGCTCAGACCGATCGATATCGATGACATCAGAGGCGGCAGCAAGCAAGGCGTAGGTCAGCGAGCGCCAGAAGCTTGACCCATCCCGAGCGATCTCGTCAGTCACCTCCTCGTCCTGGGAAACGGAATCGACGCTGTTTCCTGATTCAAGATTCAGGATTTTCCCAAGTAGGCGAGGCGGATTCGCGTCTTCGGTAAAGCGGAGTTTTAGGAAGTCACTACGAAACTGGTGAGCGAGATGCAGAAGCAGGGGATTGCCAGTGCAGGTTTTACCAGTGATTGGATTTGCGTGCTCGAACTTCTGTACAGCTTGTTTGCCACGAGAATTTGTCCCGCTTTTACCCTTGACCTGCGCAGACAGATCAAGGCCACAGAATTTACACAATCTGTAGCCACTCGTCGCGAATGAACCAGATCGTCCGCGAGGCCCTTGGTTGGATAAAAAGAAGACCCCTGACCTGCTGGTCACCAGTTGATAGTACTTATTCGGCTTCGTAGCTGTCAGATCAAGATCTTGGTCTGATTGCTCTTGAGCAAGGAAAACCTGGGAGGTCGGCTGTCGCATTGGTTTTCTAAACGGCGTAATCTTTGGGGTCTCTGACCAGTTGGTGCTGAAGGATCGAGGAATCACATAGGCTCGGCCGACCCCCGCCGTGCCCTCCTTGACCTCAGCTCCGCATACACGACATTCCAAGTCACCGGCTGGAGTCTCAAGGTGTTTCTTGATATCAGCCCGATTACTCTTATTAACAAATACATTGCATTGATCACAGACCCAGTAATATCTCGTCACCAGATCAATGGGCCGCACGACAGCAACCGACCGATGGACTCGGTCATCAACGACGACGTCCTGGCCTGGTGCATATTCGGTAAGGGCCATACGACGGTCGCGCTGTAGACGGTGACCTCCGGTCCCTCCCACCCATGTGTCGTTTCGCTGCGTCAGCAGCTGCACAACATCAATTGGGAAGCCGTAGATCGGCAGAATGCTGGCCTGAGCCAGCACATCATGTAGCTTGAGCGCACGGATCTTTTTAAGTTCGCCAATAATTGCAGTACGAGCCTTGCTAAGACGATCAGACTTTATTGTTGACTGCTTATCAGTGCGGTCACGCACTTCCTTCCACTCCGAAGTGACTTCTGAATAGTTTCTTACTTGCCCATTCCAGTCTGCCACTTGCTCATCTGCGAAACGCAGAGCCTCCTCTCTTAAGCCGACAAGAATCTCCTGCTCAGAATTCTCAATTCCCAGAAGAGCCAGAATCTCTTTGCAGTAATTCTTGGCTTCTGCTCCACCAAGCCAGAGGTGCAATTTGGCGTAGTAACCGGTGAGTTGCTTGCTGTCAACTTCAGCTGGCTCCTGATGATCCAAATCAGGAAGCCCAAGGAAGTCGCCAACGGTTAGGTCTTCCGTCCCTAGATGATGACTGAATCGCAGAAAATGACCGATCAACTCCGCCTGTGCATGGCGTTTGGATATGGCATAGTTGCTAATATCCAAACTAGGAACCTTGTTGGCGCCAGCAATCAGGTGACGAGGCTGTTCGAAGAAATAGCGATCATGTGGGCGACGCTGACCGTACATCACAGTGACCGCTAAGCCATCGGCTCGACGGCCCGCTCGTCCAGCACGCTGCTGGTAATTGCTGACGAATGGAGGGAAATTCCGAAGTGCCACAACCTGCAGCTCACCGATATCGACGCCGAGCTCAAGGGTCGTTGAGGAACTCAGCAGATTGATCTCGCCAGATCGAAAGCGGTTTTCCCGTTCTGACAGTTCTTCGGGCTGTAGTTGAGCGGTGTGCTCTTCGGCTGTCAAGGAGATGGGTCGACGTTGAATCAGTGAAACATAGTGCTGTTTGACTAGATTACCTTCTTGACGCTCCCTCAAAGTCCCCTGGCATTTGTGGGCCGGGCAGAGAAAAGCATTTGGAATCTGGCTGATCCCTAGCAAGCTCAAGCCTGGCTTGTGAAAGATCTGCTTGCACTGAGGGCATTCATACCAATCAACATCTGATTTTGAGAGGCTGTTTTGCCTCCATGCCAATTGGTACCCTTGTCCTGGATAAGAAACAAGAATTCCAGATGCAACAAGAGCGTCAAAAAGATCATTCATCGTATCGAAACTGGGCATATGACCAAGCCCCTTTTCAACTAATCGAACAATCCTGTTCTGAATCTGGCTCCACTTATCATCCTTGTTCTTTCTTGGCTGAAATGAGATGATGTCTTTTTCATTCGTCATCTTTGCCTTTTTCAGAAATACACGGGGCTGACCCTTGTTGCCCAAAATGCCTGGCCGTCCGGCCTCGTCTCCGCCTGTCTCGCTGTAATAGTTAGAAGCATCCTGGATATCCACAGCACCTAGCAGTCTGATCTCATCTGTCAGCCCAAAAAGGAAAACCTCGGCCCACTTCTTACGCGATTCTCCGTCCCAACCCATTACTGAGCAAGTCTGATTTATAAGCTGATCTGGTATGGCATCAAGATGACAAGCCACAAGCCCAAGGGCTTCCACGGATGTCCTCCTGGCCGACGGCAGACCAAACTCACAAAGCAAAACCTCGCGAGATCTCTTCGCAGCAAGCTTGTCAAGATCCTTGGCCGCTCTGTTCAGTCTTAGATGTTGATTCGGTTCATTGCTGGCATAGCTTCTGTGATGAAGCTCGGGATCTCGATCCGGATGTGGAATGGAAGCATCTCTCAGTAGCTGTCTTAATTCTTCCTCGACTTCTGTGATCGTGGCCGTCTCATCTGCGGCAACTCTTAGGAAGGCTTTCCAGATACTCTGACGATAGAGAAACTCCGTATGCGAGCGTTGAAAGTCTGAGGCGAAGTAAGCCGCATCCTGACGGCCATCCGAAAACGTAAGAACTTTCGAACTGGGTTTTTCAATCTTGGCTGCTTCCCCATGAGCCGTACCCAGAGGTTGATGGCCAGTCTCGCTGAGCAGATCAAACAAGCGGTCGATGACCACAGACAATGGCGCATCCGTAAACGACGTGAACCGACTCATCCAGGTCTGCCGCATCCTCCTGGCACCACAGCCCGGGCAACAGTTCGGAGATGGATCAACGCCCTCTGCTTCAGGCTTAGCCTTAGGCTTGACATAGCGGTACAGCTGAAAGGCTTCCGTCGACAGCAACCTCTCTGTCTTTGAAGCGCTTACTTCTGTTTCAAATACTCGCCATTGGCCGCTGTCTTCTGTGACCAATATGGGCTTCAGCTGGTAGCCGCCATTCAAGGTGATGACCTTCGCAGAAAGTATTGATTCCTCTTCAGACTCACCTTCTTCACCTGTTTCTTCATCGCTGCTCAAGAGTTGCCTTGGAATGGGCGTCAGAATCAATATGCTCTCATTCTCCTCGAGATTCTCAATCGAGCGCGGGACTTCTGCTAGAGCATTGGCTTTGCTTACGGCAATAGAATAGACCTCACCGCATTTACGGCACGAGGATAATTCCATGACTGGCCCTGAGCAGGATTCGCAGTGCCTGCGGCGATCTAGATAGAGCCTTCCATAACCCATCATGTTTCGGTTGCTTTCATCGCTTGCATGAGCACCTGGACAGCGAGGGTTAATGCATGCAAACAGCCCTTCCATGCTTCGATACAGCAGATGCAACCGAACGGGAACGAGCGGCTGTTCATCAGGTCTGAGCCGTGCACTGGTCACGATCTGGACCAAATTGGAGAGCGCCTTCAACACACGCGGCAGCTCCTCCGGTTCCACATCCCCATCCAATGAACGCGGAATCGACCACAACTCAGCACTTGTTGCGACCTGGGTCCACGGCAACGGTCCGTTGCCAAGAACTTTCATTAAGCGACGAATATGGGGATGGCCTGCGAAGGCGTGCCAAAGGAACACATGGACATCATCCCCAGCTGCCTTATGCGCAGTTTGCATTTGCGCAGTGGGAATCAGTTCCTTGAGAGCTTCTTTTGCAGCCTCTACGGATTCGGAGATAGATCCAATATCAAGAGACTCATAATGTTCATACAGCTCTTCGTTGGGACATGAATCAACTTCGTAAGTAGGACCGAAGCGCTTATCTGGGCTCACTCTTGTACCCCAGACCAGATGCTGTTCGCTGAAGGGTTCATCGAAAAGCTGCGAGGCAAAGCTGCAGACTTTCTTCTTGATCCCTACCTGACGAGGATCGCCTAAGGAAGCACTGGTAGCAATGGCTTGTATCTTGCCACTTGCTTCAATACCCATTGAAAGCTTGAAGCGCCGCAACAACATCGCCACTTCTGTACCAGTCGAACCGCTATAGGTATGCGCTTCATCCAGAATCAACATGCTGAAATGCTTGGATGCCTCGAAGATATCCCCTCTTTCTTTTGGTCGCATGAGCATATGCTCGAGCATCGAATAGTTTGTGATCAATATCTGAGGAGGTGTCCTCCAGATTTCCTCTCGTGAAATGGCTTGAACACGCATCACTCTCGCTGCGGCTTGTTCAACAAGCTCGGCGGGGGGAAGATTTACCATCCTCCTTCTTTCAGAATCATCAAAAAGAGAGAGCAATTCTTCACGCTCCGTTCCTATCAGCTCACGTCGGAGCGCTTCTTCAGCTTTGGCATGAGTCTTTTCAGTTCGACTCGTATAGAAGCCAAACCGAATAAGATTTAGGCCTTGTTCCTGTTTGAATAACAGCTTCCGCAGCCTTTTGACCTGGTCGTTGACCAAGGCATTCATCGGATAGAGAATCAACGCTTGCATGCCCGGGCGAGGATCCTGGAGCAGATGCTGCAGCATTGGGATCAGGAAGCATTCCGTCTTACCCGAGCCGGTTCCTGTCGCCACAACGATGTTTGCCTGATCCCTGACAGCGGCGACGACAGCCGCTTCCTGATGCGCGTACAACGGCCGGTCAGCTTCAAACAGCTGGAGCATCCTCTGATCGAGGAGACCCTCGTCCGTCAACTGCCGAAGGGTCTTGCCAGCCTCATACGGTTGATTCCCCTCCAGGTAGGGATCTTGTGAAATCGTCCCCGGCTGCCTCAGTAGTTCCTCGAACCCTCGCCTGAGAGCAGCGTCGTTGATCGGGTAGGCAGCAAGGAGATATTCAACCAGGCTGTCCCGTGTGGTGCTGGCTGCGGAGACGGCGTCGAGGGGCATGGAGATAGGTGCGAGGGACTAAAGGCGGATTCTTAATCAGTTCATCGGCTTATTAATCCCCAACTTGCTCTCGAGTAGCTCAGTCAATAAGCTTTTGTATTTAGACTTGACTTGTAGATATCTGGATTGGCGTTCATCATTGCCACCCCTCGTCCGCGACTCAAGCACAATCTCATCAGCATACCTGGCTAATAATACGCAATAGTCAAATGGCAATTGGCTTTTAATATCGACCGGAATTCGACTATCTATGTCAAGTAGTCGTGCAGCATTGGCGTCAAGATCAATACGATACATGGCGAGCAACGCTTGCTTTCGTTGTAGCCTATAAAGTGCATCTGAAGTCGCCCAGAAGTATGAGTATGTGAATTGACCGAATCTGACTGTTTTCTGTTTGATGCGGCGAAGTTGACTCATCTCACTCGGCAGTGCCTCGGCAAGGCTGACCCATCGCTTATCAAAGAAGTTCATGCGACGAGGAACATAGACCTCCATATTTGTGCTGATTTCCTCCGCACAAAGCTGCTCCGCCATAGATAGATCTACCTGGGTTGGTAGCTGTGGCTCAGGCAGGAACTCATAAAGCATGTTCTCTGTCTGAACCGTTATTCCACGCGATTCAAGGATTTCCCTGGCTTCATCTACACTCTTGCTGGACTCCATAACTCTTGTTTCGAAACCACAAACAGCATCGATCAAATCAATAACTTCGTTCATGTAAGCCCGATCACCAACATACTTTGCGCGAAGTGGTACCTCCCTTTCAACAATCAATGCCGGTGGAGCCATTCGGAAGGTCTTTCTTCCTTCTCCTTTTGACGCAATCTCGAATTCACTCTCAAGAACTTCGAGCTGTTCATCAATTCGCTTTACCAACAAACCTACTGACTTTTCATCTTGACTGGGTGGGAGTAATGCCCCAATCCGTTCACTGATTTGTCGATAGGTCAGCCCGATAACCTGTCTAGGTTCATCAGGCTTACGAGCACTCGATAAGAGCGTGATAATAAGTTGCTTGAGTTCGGATGTTCTCATTCTCTTGCTCGGCTCCACTCTGCACTGAAGGCAAGACCAGACTTGCTTCCTATTGAATAAACCAAAGAATCTAATCCATCACGCAACTTCTCTTTGCATTCGTTTTCGATATCAGGAAGGCTCAGCCTATGAAAGACAAACCTAGTCCCACGAGCAAACCTTCCTTCGGGATACTCTATTGCCCTGGCATCTAGATGGCCGAATCGCTCCTCCAGTAAATCATTAAGCTCCTCAGTCATCATCTTTTGTATGTCAAACCCTCCTCTGTCACCGTATACGACTAGTTCGACTCTGTCGACAAGCCTTCTTCGCTGAGCTGGTCGTTTGCTTGTTTCTATAGCAGGACGATACTGTTCTTGTTTCGATGCTTGATCGCTATCGCTGGAAGTTCCAATTAGAAGAGCCAAATCGTATTGACAGATAAACCCCTGTCTTTGGATCAAGAGTCTCGCTGATTCTCTCGATAGTAGATATGGTTCGAATGTCGACATGGGGATCTCGCAGCTTCCTGAGCTATCTGCTGAAATCACTTGTGAGTAATTCCCTCCGTCACCAACCAGGCGAATGCGAATCTTTTCATATGGCCACAATCCAAGTATCAGCCAAATGGCATTCCAGAATTCACGAGACTCTTGAAATGCGAGGGGTGACACGTTCCGCTCAAGATCCAACACTTTCAATGTGTCTCTGAACCTGTATCTGGCTTGCAATGATATTGGATGCAAGCTCTTGATGTCGGGCTCTTCAGCTATCAAGATTTGCCTGGACCATTTTCGCGTCCTTTCTCTGAAGTCGTCGAAATAGCGTAACTTCACTGAGTAGAGGCCTGGTCCGGTAATAAGTCTCCTTACTCCTGCCTGCTGCCAGCTTTCCGTAGAGGGCACCTTAATAGAACCAATGGGTATGAAGAACTCATCATCCTCAATCTTATACATATCAATCTGTGCTTCAGTGACCGCGGGGGGAAGCCATAGTTCTGGACTATCTGCCAGCATGATGAATCCATTGGTCTGCCCTGGTAAGCCTAAACCTTGAAGAAGTGGCCTACTGTCCGAACGTTCAACACCTGGCTCTACCCAGCAAATTTCACACTCCTCGCCGTTGATATTGGTAAGTGTGATAGTTTCAGTCTTGTCTAGTGGGGCCGCCTTTGCTAGCAGGTGAAGACGCCATCCCCCAAGTCTTGATACACTTATTGGCTCCTCGGTTTCAGCTTCAATGCCGTCTGACAGGACAACTTCCCAATTACGTCTGACCAGGAGAGATATGCTGTTGCCACTCAAAGCTCCATCGTTGATGATTTGATTTGTCTCGGAATCAAACAAGATATAGGGTTTGCTGCTCGGCAAGCCCTCGCAACTCCATTCAGCAAGGACCGCATTATCAAGGCCTTCGTGCCGAAGCCTTAATACATATTCTTCGTCTTCTTTTTCTATCTTAACTCGTAGCCTTGGGACAATCAGGCCCTCTTGTTTTATGCCAATATCAAGTTCGCTAACAACCTGCGGTAACCTTTCCTTGGTCTCAAGATTAATTGCGCAGTATGTCTTATGACTGATGCGTCTTGGCTTCTCGACAGCAATTGATTGACCGGGAAGGACCAACTCCAGATAGCAGTCCTCATCGTCAAGATGCAGCATTACCTTCGGAGAGACCCCATTCAGCTCCCTGGGATCTCCATTTCGCCCTGAAACTGCTGGGCTTATCCCTTGCGCTTCAATCTCTCGTTGAATGATTGCTGATAACCATTCTTCTACTTGGTTGCCTCTTTGTTCAAGATCAACCTGCTGCTTTAGTGCGGCCGTGAACTCAGGGGTGAAGCCACCTTGATAAAGGAGCCTAGAAATAAGTTCCAAGCCGATACTGTTAGTCGATGTTCCCTTCTCTCTGCCGCTAAGGAGATCATGCAATTTCTTGCGATCAGAGCGACATGGAAATGAGAGCTTCCATGAATGCGAAATAATAGAGCGCCGTGGATCTGTTTTTGGCAAGACTAGACGTCTGTGTACATGGGAATCAAAAATATCGTCTCTATCAAGCCATTTGGAGAGTTGTGCCCAGGCGGTTGGAAGATTACCGCTTAGATATTGTGTTTCATTCGCGCCATACACTTTATCGCGCTCATAGCGCCTGTGAAACTCACCCTGCTCAAAGGGGGATGGGAAGCCTTGTGCAATAAGACATGTCGTCCAAAGGAAAGCAAAAAATCTTGGCGGGCTGGGGCTCTTGTGGTCCCATGTCTCTAATCTCTTGATGAGAAGACGCGCAGGCGATAAGCCGTGATTGACTGAGTACTCGCGAACACGGTCGACAAGTGCTTGGGCTATTTCAGTGGGAGCAGACTCTCTATCGCCGGTCACGAAGGCAAGGTCTTCTTCGCTAGATGGAATTCCCTGACAACCATTTTCGTTTGCCCTTTGAACGAAGCAGTAATCAAGAAGCTTGATATTCCAGTGTTGTTCCGACCAGTCAGACCAGTGCGCAGGTATCGCTCTGAGGTATGGCGCAAACTGCTCGGCCTGCTCAAATTCAACATCTAGGTCTGCTCCTACCAGCTCATCTTCAGATTGATCAGCTTCTTTCCCTTCTCGCTCAATCCTTCTTAGCCGCGCCAGTTCTCGACGCTCTTCTCGTATCTCTTCAGCGCTCCGTATATGTTGCTTTCTGCTTGGAGCAACCTTCTGCCGAGGGTGATCGGCTTCTGCATCCCGACTTGCGTCAATCCTGGCTCTTTGCGCTTCTAGATCTGCTGGCGTTTCATCGATCTGAGCTTCCACGCCAAGTGTTGTTGACTCACCTGCAGATGCGGGATTCTCCTCGTTTTGGCATATCCCCTCATCTTCAAGAGATTGCTGGCTGAGTTCTACCTTGGAGTCTGGCTCCTCCTCTTTCTTCCGTGGCTGCTTGGCTTCTGTAAGCGGAGGCGCTGCAAAGAACCTTTTGGTCTGTTCTGGTAAGTCTTGCAGGCGCAGGGGCTCTTCTTCGCTTGCTGGTTCTGCAGCAGTCGAGTCCTCTTCTTGCTCTTTCTGTTTCTCCATCCCCGCTTGCTCTGCAGCAGCTTCTAGGCGGGCCTTCTCGGCAGCAGCTTCCTTAGCTTGGCGCTCCGCTTCCTTTCGTTCGGCCTCCTCACGCTTGGACTTGGCCTCTGCCTCCAGTTGCGCCTGCTCAGCAGCAGCCTCTTCCTTGGCCTTGCGTTCAGCTTCCTTGCGCGCTTCCTCCTGCGCCGCTCGCTGAGCTTTTGCTTCTGCCTCCAGTTGCGCCTGCTCAGCAGCAGCCTCTTCCTTGGCCTTGCGTTCAGCTTCCTTGCGCGCTTTCTCCTGCGCCGCTCGCTGAGCTTTTGCCTCTGCCTCCAGTTGCGCCTGCTCAGCAGCAGCCTCTTCCTTGGCCTTGCGTTCAGCTTCCTTGCGCGCTTTCTCCTGCGCCGTTCGCTGAGCTTTTGCCTCTGCCTCCAGTTGCGCCTGCTCAGCAGCAGCCTCTTCCTTGGCCTTGCGTTCAGCTTCCTTGCGCGCTTTCTCCTGCGCCGCTCGCTGAGCTTTTGCCTCTGCCTCCAGTCGCGCCTGCTCAGCAGCAGCCTCTTCCTTGGCCTTGCGTTCAGCTTCCTTGCGCGCTTTCTCCTGCGCCGTTCGCTGAGCTTTTGCCTCTGCCTCCAGTTGCGCCTGCTCAGCAGCAGCCTCTTCCTT
>JAHHGT010000007.1 GCA_019359745.1 Aphanothece saxicola GSE-SYN-MK-01-06B | reverse complement strand
GACGGCGGGGCCGCGGCTGGCATTGAGCAGCCGTTTCTGCAGGGCGGTGGCATCCGCCAGCCGGCCGATCACCCCCCCGAGGGCATCCACCTCGTGCACCAACTGGCTTTTGGCTGGACCGCCCACGGCCGGATTGCAGGGCTGCCAGGCGATGCGGTCGAGGTTGAGGCTGAACAGCGCGGTGGAAACCCCCAGCCGAGCGGCGGTGAGGGCCGCCTCGCAGCCGGCATGGCCGCCGCCGACCACGATCAGGTCGAAGGTTTCGGTGGGGTCTGCGCTCAGGGCCATCCGTTGAATGTATGGCGTGGCCGCTCGGGTCTAGCCATCCTGGAAACGGTCCCGGATCGCTTCCACCGCGTCGCGCCGCCGCCTGACGGCCGCCACGCAGTCGGCATCGAACTGTCCGGCGGCCGCCAGGTGGTCGAGTTCGGCGATGGCGGCGTCCATCGTCCAGGCCTCCTTGTAGTGCCGGTGGCTTGTCAGGGCATCCAGCACATCAGCCACCGCGATGATCCTGGCCTCCAAGGGGATGGCCTCACCCTGGAGACCCAAGGGATAACCGGAGCCATCGAGTTTTTCGTGGTGGCCTGCCACGACGTTCTTCATCACGGCTGAGTCGGGGAGATCCTCAAGGCCAAATTCACCCACCATTCTCTCCAGAATCTCCATGCCCTTTTGTACATGGGTTTCCATCAGCAGACGTTCCTCAGGGTCCAGGGGGCCCGGTTTGAGCAGGATGCGATCCGGTATGCCGATCTTGCCGATGTCATGCAGGGGGGCAAACAGATACAGATGTTCGACGTATTCATCACTGAGTCCGTGGCTCTGCTGGAGTTCCCGGGCGATCAATCGTGCGTAGTGGGCCATGCGCTCAAGATGGGCGCCAGTTTCAAAGTCCCGCAGGTTGGCAAACTCACGGGCCACCTGGGCCGAGGCCGTGATCGAATGCACCAGATTGAGTTCGCTGCTGATCAGCATGTTGATCAGCGAAGCAATCAGAGAGAGTTTCCGCTGCACACTCTCTGTGAACACAGCAGGCTTCAGTGAATCGAAGAAAAGGAAGCCGATGAACGAACCCTTGTCGAGCAACGGAACGGTCAGGGAGGAGCGGTAGCCCTCCTTCAGCAGCCAGGCCGAATGCTTGGTGTTGCCACGTACCGCCGCCGGGATGTTGTCCAGAACGCGGATGGATCTGCTGGCGGCCAGGTGGCTGAGGGACTGGCTTTTGGAGAGGTGAAACTCGTAGCCGGTGATGGCCTCTCCTGTACGGGTGCTATTGACAAAGGTCTTCAATAAATCGACCTGAGGGTCGTAGAGTGCGACGGCCACCCGATCCACATCGGGTGTCATTTCCATCAATTGCTGGTGCAGCTGTCGCAGCCGGTGATTGAGGGCCTGCCCCACCGGGGGTGTTTCGGTTTCCACCTCGGCAACGGAGGGCCCGTTGCCGTCGATGGGGCTTGGTCGCGGGGTCATTGCATGGACGCCAAGACGCTTTCACCATTCTCGCCCTTCACAGAGCCCACCTGGCGGATGCCCCTGGCGAAGCGGGTGCCGCTCAGGTCCCGGGCGTGGCCACGGCAGGTGGCTGCAGCGCGTCCGCATAGGCGGGATCTTCGCTGCCGAACACCCGGTCCCAGAACGTGAAGTAGAGCCCGAAGTGCTTGCCATGGCGGCGGTGGTGAATCGAGTGGTGGGCGGGGCCGATCAGCCAGCGCCCCAGCCAGTGGTGGGGGAAGTTCAGTGGCAGCACCTCCAGGCCCAGGTGGTTCACCACCGCCCACACCGTCATGGTGGTGAGTACCGCCAGCAGGGTGATGAAATGCAGGGGGACCAGCATCACGACCCCGATCAGGAACAGGGCCTGAACCACGGCTTCGAGGGGGTCGAAGGCGAAGGAGGTCCAGGGTGTGGGCTGACGCGAACGGTGGTGCCCCTGGTGAATCCAGGGGAAGAGTCTTGGGTGGTGGAAGAGCCTGTGGGTCGCGTAGAAATACCCGTCCTGCAGCACAAGCACGGCCAGGTAGCTGAGGGGCAGCACCCACCAGTTGTCTGCTTCCATCCGGCCATGGAGTTTGGTCATCCCTTGGTCGTAGAGGGTCATGATCACGGCCGTGGCCAGAGCAAAAACGCCCGTTGACAGGATGGAGAGGTGGATGTCCTTGAGAACGGCGTTGGTCGCCGGCTGGCGGTGATAAAGAAGCCAGTGGGCGAATCCCGCCATGGCGAGATAGCGCAGCAGGATGATGGCGAAGAACGTGACAACGTAAAACCAGAAAGAATGCTGCTGCACGTATAGCTTTGCGATGCCTTGATCTTCAGGCTACTGGCCCTTTCGCTGGCGCGATACGGCGGGTATCCCTATGCAGCAAGATTGCGGAAACGTGTGAACTGGGGCTCGAACAGCAGCTTGACGGTGCCGACGGGGCCGTTGCGGTGCTTGGTGACGATGACTTCGGTGATGCCGCGGTCGGCGGTTTCAGGGTTGTAATACTCGTCGCGGTAGATCATCAGCACCAGATCGGCGTCCTGCTCGATCGAGCCCGATTCCCGCAGGTCGCTGAGCATCGGGCGCTTGTTGGTGCGGGACTCCACGCCTCGGCTGAGCTGGGACAGGGCGATCACGGGCACGTGCAGCTCACGGGCCATGCCCTTGAGGCCCCGGGTGATGCGGGAGAGTTCCTGGACGCGGTTGTCGGGGGTGCTGCCCTCCATCAGCTGCAGGTAATCGATCACGATCAGGCCAAGCTCCTTGCCGGTTTCGGCCATCAGGCGCCGGCAGAGGGAGCGCATCTCGAGCACACCGGAATTCGGCTTGTCGTCGATGAACAGAGGCAGCTGGCCAAGGCTGTTGATGCCCTGGCCGAGCAGGGGCCACTCCTCCTGCTGCAGACGGCCGGTGCGCAGGCGGCCACTCTCGATGCCCACCTCCATCGAGAGCAGACGGTAGGTGAGCTGTTCCTTGCTCATTTCCAGGCTGAACACGCAGACCGGCAGCTGGTGCAGCTGGGCCACGTTCTTGGCGATGTTGAGCACGATCGAGGTCTTGCCCATGGCAGGACGCCCGGCCACGATGATCAGGTCGCTGCGCTGCAGGCCCTGGGTGATGGCGTCGAGGTCGTAGAAGTTGACCGGGATGCCGGCGACGGCGGTGCCGAGGGAGCGGCTCTCGATCTCGTTGAAGGTGCTGGTGAGGATCTCGGCGGTGGGGGTGAGGCCGGAGGTGGGCTTCTCCTGGCTGATGGCGAAGATCTTCTGCTCGGCCTCATCGAGCACCTGCTCCATGGGGATGCTCTGGTCGAAGCCCAGGCGGATCACGTCGTTGGCGGAGCGGATCAGCTGCCGGCGCAGGTGCTTGTCCATCACCAGGCGGGCCACCTGGTCGATGGAGGCGGTGGAGAGGGTGCGCTCCACGAGCTCGACCAGCCGGGCGCTGCCGCCCACCTTCTCCAGCTGGCCGGTGTCGGCGAGCCAGGCCGCCATCGCCGTGAGGTCGGTGGGCTTGCCCTGGCTGTGGAGCATCAGGGCGGTGCGGTAGATCTCGCGGTGGGCGCCCAGATAAAACGCCTCGGGCCGCAGCACGTCGGCGATGCGGCCGATGGCGTCGGGATCCAGCAGGATGCCGCCCAGGACCGACTCCTCCGCCTCCAGGTTCTGGGGCGGAACGGAATCGGGCAGGGCCTCGAAGCCGGCCTGTTCGGCCCGCCGGGCCGACGGCTTCTGACCGTCAGGTCTGGGGGGATCGGATCCAGCCAGGGGAACGCTCACCATGGACGCCTTTCCAGAACGCGACTCAACGCAGAGGACGCCTGATCGGTCGGGATCGGGCGCCGATGAGGACGATCACTCTGGGGGCCGGAAGCGAAAAAATCGGTTCGCTGCTGGCTGATCAGTAGCTGACCACTTCCAGGTTGACGTCGGCGACAACCTCGGGATGCAGCTTGATCTGCACCTTGTAGGAACCGGTGCGGTGGATTTCGGGAACGGTGATGACGCGGCGATCCACTTCCTTCTTGGTGGCCGCTTCGATGGCTTCGGCAACGTCACCGTTGGTGACGGTGCCGAACAGGACGTCATCGCCGCCGGTCTGCTTCTTGACGGTGAAGCGACCGATGGTGTCGAGGGCGGTGCGGAAGGCGACGGCCTCCGCCTTGAGGGCGGCCTGGCGCTCAGCCTCCTTGGCCCGCCGATGCTCCACCTGGCGCAGCACCGCGGCGGTGACGGCTAGGGCCTTGCCGGTGGGAAGGAGGTAGTTACGGGCGTAGCCAGGGGCCACATCCACCAGATCCCCGTTCTTGCCGAGGGAAAGGATGTCCTCGCCCAGGACCACCTGCACACGCTTCTTGACCATGACAACGCCCCGGCTGAGCCATCTGAAATCCGATCGGCCAGCCTACGACATGGCGCTGGTGGGGGCTGCGGCTCGGGGCAGGCGGACACGGGTGGCCAGGCCCAGGGCCCGCATCAGCCGGATGTGCTGCCAGGTGAGGTCGAACTGGCGGGGGCCGAAGCCGTGGCGGGCCGAATGGGGGTAGGCGTGGTGGTTGTTGTGCCAGCCCTCACCGAAGGTGAGCGCCGCCACCCAGGGGTTGTTCTTCGACTTGTCGCCGCTGTCATGGACGGACTCGCCCCACATGTGGGTGGCGGAATTCACCAGCCAGGTGCACTGGTAGACGATCACCAGGCGCAGGGGGATGCCCCACAGCACCAGGGCCCAGCCGCCGGCACCGGTGACGCTGCCGATCCAGAACAGCAGCAGGCCCAGGGGCACCTGGAGCAGCAGGAAGCTGTGGTTCAGCCAGCGGTAGTAGGGGTCGGTCGCCAGGTCGCCGGTGAGGCGGGGCACGGCGGCCATGGCGGGGATCTCCTCGAACATCCAGGCCATGTGGGACCACCAGAAGCCCTTGTTGCTGTCGTGGTGATCCGCTTCCGTATCGGAAAACTTGTGGTGATGGCGGTGCAGGCCGACCCAGTCGATCGGGCCGTGCTGGCAGCTGAGGGCACCGCAGGTGGCGAAGACGCGCTCCAGCCACTGGGGCACCCGGAAGGAGCGGTGGCTGAGCAGGCGGTGGTAGCCGATCGTGACGCCCAGGCAGGCGGTGACCCAGTACATCACCAGCAGGGCAGCGACGGCCTCCAGGCTCCAGAAGCGGGGCAGAAGGGCCACCACCGCCAGGATGTGGATCAGGACCATGAAGCCGATCGTGCCCCAGCGGGTGCCCTTGGGCGAGACGCCGCGGGGTTCGCCGCGGCGCGGTTCGTGCAGGGCTCGGGCCCTGACGAGGGCATCGGCCCCCTGGTTGATGGCGGCGGGGCGGCGGGTGTGGCGGGCTTTGGTGCCAACGTCGCGGCGGTTGCCGGATGGGGCGCCTGGCTGGACACCGGGGCGGGAGAGGGGGGTGACGGCCATGAAGGACCGGGCTCCTGATGAGTGATTAAAATGGTAGCAATACGAATCCAGATCGAGTGGGGTATCGAGACGAACTCGTATCTGGCCGCATTGCCTTCGCCCATCTGATCCGGGTCTGGCACGAACGCAACGGCTGGTCCCACCGGGTGCTGCCGATGCTGGCCGAGGCCCTCGACCTGGGTCGGGTGCACAACTCCCAGCTCTCGATGCTGCGCAACGGCAAGCTCGCCTCCCCCGGTCCGGAGGTGTTCCTGGCCCTGGGCAGCGTCAACCTCTGGCTTGACGCCCAGGCCCCCGGGGGCCGGCTGGAGCCGCTGTCGGCACGCACGTTGCTGGCGGCCCACCCCGAGCTCTTCGAAGCCCTCTGCAGTTCGGCCCTGCCGGTGCGCGACGAACAGCACCGGGTGCTGGGGCCCGGGGCCCTGCTGGAGGTGTTCGTGGGCCTCTCTCAGCCGCCGGCCAGTTTCGACCTGCGCATCGGCGAGGCGGAGGCCGGTGGGCTCAGCGCCGCCCTGGCCCAGCTGCTCACCGCCGGCCGGCCCTGGCGTGATTGCCGCGACCGGTTGATGGCGGCCTATCCGGTGGCGAAACGCCAGCGGCGGGAGCGCTTCGCCGAGGTGATCGCCGGCCAGCGCGACTACACGGCTGTGGAACTCGATGCCGAACTGCCGGAGCTGCGCCGCACCCTGGCGGCCCTGGGGGCGGCGGGGGAGGAGGAGCTGGGCCCGGACCGCTTCCTGGAGCTGCTGCGGCAGCGGGCCCTTCGGCTGCAGGGGGAAGGGGCCGAGCAGGCGCCGGACGACCTGGCCGCCGCCATTCGCCGGGAGATCGGTGCGGCGATCCCGGCGACGACCGACCCCGCGACGCTCTGATCAGGCGCTGGCGGGGGCGTCGCCGCGGTGGCCGAACACGGGCGCGATGCGGACGCGCCTGGCCAGGCCCAGGGCGCGAAGGGCGCGGATGTGCTGCCAGGTGATGTCGAACTCGAACCAGCGCAGCCCGTGGCGGGCCGAGTGGGGGTAGGCGTGGTGGTTGTTGTGCCAGCCCTCACCGAAGGTGAGCAGGGCCACCCACCAGCAGTTGCGGGAGCGGTCGGGGCAGTCGAAATTGCGATAGCCGAAGGCGTGGGTGGCGGAGTTCACCAGCCAGGTGACGTGATAGACGAGCACCAGGCGCAGGGGAATGCCCCAGAGCACCAGCCCCAGGCCGCCGCCAGGAACGTTCGCCCAGTTGCCGTACCAATAAAGGACGGCCCCCAGGGGCAGTTGCAGCAGCAGGAACCAGCGATCCAGCCAGCGGTAGAAGGGATCCTTCTCCATGTCGCCGGTGAAGCGATGGATCTCGGTGAGGGCCGGGATCTTGTGCAGCATCCACTCGCTGTGGGCCCACCACAGACCCCGGGCGGCGTCGTGGTGGTCGTTGGGCTGGTCGGAGAAGAGGTGGTGGTGGCGGTGCAGGCCCACCCATTCGATCGGGCCGCTCTGGCAGGCCAGGGTGCCCATCAGCACCAGCAGCCGCTCCACCCAGCGGGGGGCCTCAAAGCCCCGGTGCGCCACCAGCCGGTGCAGCCCCAGGGTCACCCCCAGCACCGTGGTCCAGTACAGAACCGCCAGCACGATCACCCCCTGCAGGCTCCAGAAGCGGGGCAGCAGGGCGAAGACGGCCCCCACATGGATGGCCAGCATGAATCCGGTGGTGCCGCTCTTGAACTTGCGTTGGGTGGCCGGCAGGGGCGGCCTCGGCCGCTCCATGGCGGCCAGCAGCTGGGCTTTCTTGCGCGAATGGGAGCTGTCCTGCCGGGGGACGCGCACGGTTTCGGCGCTCTGGCCTGATCGGAAGGCTTCGGATCGTGCGACCAAGCGTTTCTCCGGTGGTGGGGCGGGTGGGAGCGGGGATGCCACCCCCCATCCTGACCCACAGCAGCGATGGCAGAGTGATCCCTGCTGGCCCCAGGGCTTTGGAGCAGGTTCTTCCAGGCCTGGGTGAGGAGGCTGGCCCGGTCGATTCCGATGGCCCAACCGCCACGGTCGCCGCCGCCCTCGAGCGGCTCGCGCCGGTCGCCGCCCGCCGCACGGCCGCCGTGCGGCCCCGCCTGGCGCGGGTGCTGGAGGCCTTCGCCGCCGAACGCCTCGGGGTGCACCACTTCGCCTCGGTCAGCGGCTACGGCCACGGCGACCTGGGCCGGGAGGTGCTGGACCGGGTCTTCGCGCGGGTGCTGCAGGCCGAAGCCGCCGCCGTGCGGCTGCAGTTCGTCAGCGGCACCCATGCCATCACCGCCGCCCTGTTCGGGGTGCTGCGGCCCGGGGACCGGCTGCTGGCGCTCACCGGCCGCCCCTACGACACCCTCGAGGAGGTGATCGGGCTGCGGGGCACGGGCCAGGGGTCCCTGGCCGAGTTCGGCATCGCCTACGACGAGCTGCCCCTCACCGCCGACGGCCTGGTGGACGAGGCGGGCCTGGAGGACGCCCTGGCCCCGGAGACGCGGATGGTGCTGATCCAGCGCAGCTGCGGTTACAGCTGGCGTCCCTCCCTCTCGGTGGCGTCGATCGGGCGCCTCTGCGAACGGGTCAAGACGCTGCGGCCGGACTGCGTCTGCTTCGTCGACAACTGCTACGGGGAACTGGTGCAGGAGCAGGAACCCACCGCCGTGGGGGCCGACCTGATCGCCGGCTCCCTGATCAAGAACCTCGGCGGCACCATCGCGCCGACGGGGGGGTATGTGGCCGGCCGCCGGGAGCTGGTGGAGATGGCCTGCTGCCGGCTCACCGCCCCGGGCATCGGCAGCGAGGGGGGCACGGGGTTCGACCAGTACCGGCTGCTGTTCCAGGGACTGTTCCTGGCCCCCCAGATGGTGGCCGAGGCCCTGATCGGCGCTGACGTGGTGGCTGAGGTGTTCAGCGGCCTCGGCTATCCGGTGAACCCCGCCCCAGGCGCCGAGCGCAGCGATGTGATCCAGGCGGTGCGGCTCGGGCGTCCCGACCGGCTGATCGCTGTCTGCCGGGCGTTCCAGCAGCTGTCTCCGGTGGGGGCCTACCTGGATCCGGTGCCGGCCCCCATGCCCGGCTACGCCAGTGATCTGGTCATGGCGGGTGGCACGTTCATCGACGGCAGCACCAGCGAGTTCTCCGCCGATGGCCCGCTGCGGGAGCCCTACGTGCTCTATGCCCAGGGCGGCACCCACCACGGCCATGTGGCCCTGGCCCTGGAGCGGGCCCTGGCGGCCCTGACGTCCCTGGCGGAGGCAGACTGAAGCCGCCTCCCCCGCACTCCACCGGCCTTGGCGCACTCCTTCCCCGACGACTGCCGCTATTCCGAAAGCCACGAGTACGTGCGCCCGGAGGGTGACCTGGCGCGTCTCGGCATCAGCTCGTTTGCCGTGGATCAGCTCGGCGACATCGTCTTCGTTGAGTTGCCGGCGGTGGGGGCTTCGCTGGCGCGCGGCACCAGCTTCGGCAGCGTCGAATCCGTCAAGGCGGTGGAGGATCTGATGGCCCCCATCACCGGCACGGTCGAGGCCCGCAACGAGGCGGTGCTGGCCAGCCCCGAGGAGCTCCAGAACGATCCCTACGGGGAAGGCTGGCTGCTGCTGGTGCGGCTCGGCGCGCCGGACGAACTGGAGGCGCTGATGGATGCCGCCACCTACGGGGCCAAGGTGCAGGCGGGCTGAATTCCTTAGGATCCCGCCACCTCCATCCCGAACGCCCGTGTCCGCCTCCTTCCTGGTCCGGCATCTGGGTCCGGATCCTGAAGATCAGCAGCGGATGCTGGCGGAACTCGGCCTGGGGTCCCTCGATCAGCTGGCGGCCGAGGTGGTTCCCGCCGACATTCTGCTGACGGCGGATGAAGCCGAAGTCGGCCTGCCCCTCCCCTGCCCGGAGGCCCAGGCCCTGGCCGAGCTGGGGGCGCTGGCCTCCCGCAACACACTGATGCGCAGCCTCATCGGCCTCGGCTACCACGGCACGGCGACGCCGGCGCTGATCCAGCGCCATGTGCTGGAAAACCCCTGCTGGTACACCGCCTACACCCCCTACCAGGCGGAGATCGCCCAGGGCCGGCTGGAGGCCCTGCTGAATTTCCAGACCCTGGTCAGCGAACTGACGGGGCTGCCGATCGCCAATGCCTCGCTGCTGGATGAGGCCACCGCCGCCGCCGAGGCGATGGCGATGGCGGCGGCGGTCACGACGCGCCATGGCGCCCGCCGCTTCCTGGTCGACCGGGCCGTCTTCCCCCAGACCCTCGCCGTGCTCCAGACCCGGGCCGAACCCCTGGGGATCGTGATTGAACCATTTGAGGCCGAGGCCTTCGGCAACGCTCCCGATGGGGTATTGGGCGAGGACGTGTTCGGCCTGCTGCTCCAGCTGCCCGGTGTCGAGGGCCGGATCTGGGACCCCTCGGCGCTGCTGGCGGCGGCCCGCTCCGGCGCGGTGATCAGCACGGTGGCGGTGGATCCCCTGGCCCAGGCGCTTCTGGCCCCGGTGGGTGAGCTGGGAGCCGACATCGCCGTCGGCAGCCTGCAGCGCTACGGCGTGCCGATGGGGTTCGGCGGTCCCCACGCGGCCTTCTTCGCCACCCGGGAGGACTTCAAGCGCCAGATCCCCGGCCGCCTGGTGGGCCAGTCGAAGGATGCGGAGGGGAACCCGGCCCTGCGGCTGGCCCTCCAGACCCGGGAGCAGCACATCCGGCGCGACAAGGCCACCAGCAACATCTGCACCGCCCAGGTGCTGCTCGCGGTGATGGCGAGCTTCTATGCGGTCCACCACGGCCCCGATGGCCTCGAGGCCATCGCCCGTCGCCTGCTGGTCCTGCGCCAGGGGCTGGTGCAGGGGCTGGCGGCCCTGGGGCTGGCGGCCGATCCGGGGGCGGCCTTCGACACCGTGGTGCTGCGCACCGCCGCGGCTCCAAGCCTGCGCCAAAAGGCCGTGGCCGCCGGCTTCAACCTGCGCTGCGGGGTCCGTGGCGACGACGGTGAGGCCGCCCTGGCGATCAGCCTGGATGAACTCTCCACCCCCGAGGAACTGGCCAGTCTGCTGGCGGCCCTGGCCGCGGACCCCGCCGCGGCCGCCAAGGCGCGCACGGCCCTCCAGGCCGGCCTGGGCGCCCTGGAGGCCAAGCCCCTGGTGGAGTTGCTCGAGGGCGTTCCCGCCCGGGAGCGCCCCTGGCTGCGCCAGGAGGTGTTCCATCGCTACCGCAGCGAGACGGAGCTGCTGCGCTACATCCAGCGCCTGGTGAGCAAGGATCTCTCGCTTGTCCACGGCATGATCCCACTGGGCAGCTGCACCATGAAGCTCAACGCCGCCGCCGAACTGGCGCCAGTGAGCTGGCCGGCCTTCGCCCAGATGCATCCTTTCGCCCCCGCCGACCAGACCGGGGGCTACGCCGCCCTGGCGGCCGATCTGGAGGCCTGGCTGGGGGCGATCACCGGCTTTGCGGGGGTGTCCCTGCAGCCGAACGCCGGCTCCCAGGGCGAGTACGCCGGCCTGATGGTGATCCGGGCCTGGCACCGCAGCCGGGGCGAGGGCCACCGGCAGGTGTGCCTGATCCCCACCAGCGCCCACGGCACCAATCCCGCCAGCGCCGTGATGGCGGGGATGCGGGTGGTGGCGGTGGCCTGCGACAGCCACGGCAACATTGACATCGCCGACCTGGAGGCCAAGGCCGCCGCCCACGCCGCCAACCTGGCGGCCGTGATGGTCACCTACCCCTCCACCCACGGGGTGTTCGAAACGGGCATCCGCCGCATCTGCCAGGTCGTTCACGACCACGGCGGCCAGGTGTATCTGGATGGGGCCAACCTCAACGCCCAGGTGGGCCTATGCAAACCGGGGCTGTACGGCGCCGACGTCTGCCATCTCAACCTCCACAAGACCTTCTGCATCCCCCATGGCGGTGGTGGCCCCGGGGTCGGTCCGATCGGCGTGGCGGCCCACCTGGTGCCCTTCCTGCCCTCCCACCCCCTGGCTCCGGCGAGCGCCGGCGGGACACCGGGCCACGCCATCGGCCCGGTGTCGGCGGCGCCCCTGGGCAGTGCCGGCATCCTGCCGATCAGCTGGATGTACATCCGCATGATGGGGGGGGCGGGGCTGCGCACCGCCAGCCAGGTGGCCCTGCTGGCGGCCAACCTGATCGCCGAGCGTCTCGAGCCCCACTTCCCCGTGCTGTACCGGGGCCGGGGCGGCCGGGTGGCCCACGAGTGCATCCTCGATCTGCGACCCCTCAAGCGCAGCTGCGGCCTGGAGGTGGACGATCTGGCCAAACGGCTGATGGATTACGGCTTCCATGCCCCCACCGTCAGCTGGCCCGTGGCCGGCACGGTGATGGTGGAGCCCACCGAGAGCGAATCACTGCCGGAGATCGATCGCTTCTGTGCCGCGATGGAGGGGATCCGCCGCGAGGCCTGGGCCATCGAGACCGGGGCCGCCGACCCCGTCGACAACCCGCTCAAGCAGGCTCCCCACACCCTGGCGGCGGTCACCGCCGACAGCTGGGAGCGGGCCTACAGCCGCAGTGAGGCCGCCTTCCCCGCCGGGGAGGGTCAGCGGCAGTCCAAGTTCTGGCCGGCGGTCGCCCGCATCGATAATGCCTTCGGTGATCGGAACCTCGTCTGCACCTGTCCGAGCGTCGAGGAAGTGGCAATCCCCGAACTGGCCGCCTGAGTGTTCCGGCGGTACCTTTTCCCCCCGCCATGGCGCATCATTGCTGTGCCACCACCCTGCGGTGATGGCAAACGCCTTTCATTTTCATGGGGTTCATGAACGGCAACGACAATTCAGGCGATGAGCCGGGCCCGGGCGCCCTTGTTCCCGGTCTGCCGGAGGCCAGCCAACGGGTGGATGGCACCAACGTGGTGCGTGTGCCCTTCGGGGTGCGCCGGGCCCGGCGAAGCCGTCCGGAACGGCCCGATCACTGGGCCACCCTCGTCCTCCCCTTCCAGGCGGGCGGTGGCGGCACGCCCACACCGCCCCATGCGGCCTAGGACAGCGACTCAGTAGTTGGCGCCGCTGCGTCGCTGGTGCACGGCTGTCGTGGCGGTCGGATCCAGCAGGTCGCCGCTGAGGGCCTCGGCGTAGAGCAGCCAGTGGTCGCCGCACTCCATCCGTTGGCTGACGCGGGCCTCCAGCCAGGCCAGGGCCTCGGGTAGCAGGGGTTGGCCGCCTGGGGTGACGTCCAGATCCAGGCCCGCCAGACGATCGGCCCCCGGGGGGAAGGGCTGCAGGAACCGCTTCATCGGGCCGCTTTCCTTGCCGGCTGCCAGCACGTTGAGGGTGAAGGCGTCACCCACGTGCAGCAGGCTCTCCATCGCCCGATCCTTGGCCACGGCCACGGTGAAGCCGGGGGGACTGAAGCTGGCCTGGCTGACCCAGCTGGCCACCATCGCCCCACCGATGGCGTCAGGGCCATCCCCCTTGCGGGCCAGCACCACGCACAGGGCGCCCACCACCCGGCCGAGGGCCTGGATCGCCGGGTTGGTGCGACTTTCACTCAGGCCTCCGGCGGAGCTGCGCCGCTGGGCCTGGCGATGCTGGCTGCGCAGGCGGCGGCCCAGGGCGGTGCCGGTTTCCTCCAGGGTGCGCAGGGTGGCCAGATCGGGGCTGAACTTGATCCGGATCGGATCGAAGGCGAACTGGAAGCCGCCGTCACGGAGCTTGGCTTCCAGCAGGTCGATGGCCTCGCCGCTCCAGCCGAAACTGCCGAACACCCCCACCGGCTTGGCCCGGTCGCCCTCGGCCAGCACGGTGCCGAGGGCCGAGACGATCGGCGTGGGGGCATGGCCCCCGAGGGTGGGGGAGCCGATCAGCAGGGCATCGCAGGAGTGGATCGCCTCCAGCAGCTGCTCGGAAGGGGCGAACTCACAGTTGATGCTCTCCACCCGCACGCCGCTGCGGGCCACCCCCTGGGAGAGGGCGTCGGCGATGGCGGCGGTGTTGCCGTAGGCGCTCGCATACAGCAGGGCCACCGAGAGGCTGGCCCGCTCCTGGCTCTCCCCCCAGCGGCGGTAGTCGGCCAGCAGGCTGCGCCAGCTCTGGGCGATGGCCGGGCCGTGGCCGGGGGCGATGGTGCGGATCGGCAGGTCGTCGAGGCGGTCGACCACCGTCTCCACCTGACGGGCCATCGGCGCCATCAGGCAGTCGTAGTAGTAGCGGCGGTCCTCCTCCGTGCTGCTGCGGTTCGCCTCCGCGAAGTCCTCGGTGCAGAGGTGGGCGGCGAAGAACTTGCCGCTCATCAGCAGCCCTGTGGTGGCCTCGAAGGCCATCAGGCCACCGGGCCAGCGGGGGGTGGGGGTGGGAATCAGGGTGAGGACATGGCCGTCGGCGAGGGTGCGGCTGGTCTCCTGCTTGACCACCTCGATGGTGGGCAGGGGTACGGCGCTGGGTGTGGGGGCGGCGGCCTCGCCCCCCGGGCCGGGCCGCTGCTGCTCCCAGAGTTCGGCGAGCACCTGGGCGCCTGGATTGGAGGACACCAGCACCGTGGCCGGCCAGCCTGTCGCCAGCTGCTTGAGCAAAGCCACCCGGTTGGGGTTGACGTGGCCCACCACCACCTTGAGGGGGGCGTCGGCCGGCACCAACTGGGCCAGCTGCTCCAGGAAGGGGGCGGCGAAGGAGGCCCCCGGTGGATGGACCAGCACCGGGGCGCCGCCGGAAGCGCCCTGCTGGAAGAGGAAGCTGTTGGCGGTGGTACCCCGTTCGAGGCCGTATTCCACCTCGAACCGCAGCCGCCGGGGGCTGAGGCCGCGCAGGCCGATCAGGCCGGGTTCGATCGGCAGGGTGATGACGCGCCGATCGGTGGCGGTGGGAGAGGACGTCATCAGTAGTGGTTGCCCACCTTGCGGTGATGCACGGCTGTGGCGGCGGTGGTGTCGGCCACGTTGCCCTCCTCCACCACGGCGTAGATGATCCAGTGGTCAGGGCCCTCCATGCGCTGGGTGACCCGGCAGCCCAGGTAGGCCAGGGCATCCCCCAGCACAGGGCCGCCGGCGGCCACGCCCTCGAGGACGCTCACGCCGGCGAAGCGGTCGGCCCCCGGTGGGAATCGGCGGAGGAAATGGCGCAGCAGGGGCTGGTGGTTGTCCTCCCGCAGCACGTTGAGCACGAAACGGTCGTCCACCTGCATCAGGGCCTCGATGGCCCGGTCCTTGGCGACCGCCACCGTGAGCCCCGGGGGGTCGAAGCTCGCCTGGCTCACCCAGCTGGCCACCATGGCGCTGCTGCGACTGCCGGCCTCGTCGTCCTGGCGGGCCGTGACGATGTAGAGGCCGCCGCTGAGGCGCCCCAGGGCCTTGTCCAGATCCCCATCGATGGCCTTCATCGCGGCGATGGTCTTCTCTTTGGTGAGCAGCTGGCCCAGGTCGGTGCCGGCCTCCTCGCAACGCTGGTAGTCGGCGCCGCTGGGCACCTGGCGGATGCGCAGGGGCTCGAAGGCCCATTTCTGACCCAGGTTGCGCAGCTGGCCGGCCAGGGTGTCGATCGGCTCGTCGTTGCCGCCGAAGGCGTCGTAGCACCCCACCCACTGCTTGGGATGCAGGGCCGCCAGCAGGGTGCCGATGGCGGTCTGAAGGTCGGGATCGGGGGAGGCGGGCCAGGTGGGAACCACCACGGCGCTGGCGTCGCCGATCAGGGCGGCCAGTTCCTGGGCGTCCGTGGCGCGCAGGTCGACGAGCTGCACCTGGCCGGAGGCCTTGCCCACCCCCCGGGCGATGGCCTGGCTGAGCCGGTCGCAGAAGCCGTACTGGCTCAGATAGCAGACGGCGGCATAGGCCTCACCGGCGCTGCGCTGGCCACTCCAGTCGCGGTAGTCACCCACCCACAGGGGCAGGTGGTCCCGCAACAGGGGACCATGGCCCACGGCGATCGTGGTGATCTCCGGCAGCCCGTCCATGCGTTTGAGGGCCTGCAGCACACTGCGGGCGTTGGGGGCCATCAGGCAGTCGTAATAGAAGCGGAAGTCCGGTGCGATGGCCCCCGGATCGACGTCGAACAGGTCGTCGGAGCAGTAATGGAGGCCGAAGGCGTCGCAGGTGTAGAGGAGGCCGGTGCCGTGGTCGAAGGAGAAGATCGTGTCGGGCCAGTGCAGGTTGGGGGCACTGAGGAAGTTGAAGCGATGCCCCACGCCACTGGTGGGGTGCACGCCCAGATCCAGCTCATCGCCGCTCTTGACCGCCCTGCTCCTGAAGGGGCGGTGCACCTGGTCTTGCAGGAACTGGATCGCCACCTTGGAGCCGACGATCTCGATGTCCGGATGGCGGTCGATCAGATCCCCGATCAGGCCGGAATGGTCCGGCTCGGTATGGGAGACGATCAGGTGGTCGATCGCGGTGGGGTCGACCAGACCCTCCAGCAGGGGGATCCAGGTGTCACGGAACTTGGCATGGCTGGTGTCGACCAGGGCGGTGCGCTCACCACGCACCAGGAAGGCGTTGTAGGTGGTGCCGTTGCGCAGGCCGAATTCGATGTCGAAGCGACTGCGGTCCCAGTCGAGGGAGCGGATCGCCGTGGTGTCAGCCGCGATCGGCTCGCACTGGAGGCTGAGGCGGCCAGCAGGGGTCGCGATCGAAGGCGGGGCGCTGGCGGTGCTGCTGCTCATGGGGTCAGACTCCTTCCGCAGGCCTGTAACTGTAGGCAGGTCAGTGTCCCTTTCGGTCTGTTAGACCACGCCCAAAGAACCTTGCGTGCAGGTGGACAATGGGTCGGAACATTCCCAAGGCGAGCCGATAGGTGGTCACTGGAGACTTGGAGCGGTTCCGGGAGGCTTTTCGCCGCCTGGAGGAGCGTCTTCAGGAAGCCTCGCGTTCTGATCGTTTCAAGCCGCCGACGGGTCTGGCCACGGCTCGCCTCCACCACCAATCGATGGTCGCCTCGGAGGGGGTGCTGGGGGAAGTCCTCGATCTCAGCGTGGATGGGATGAAGATGGCCATCGAGGCCGGCCATGATGTGGCCGTCGGCCAGCACTGCAGTGTGGTGGTGGGGGACGGGGAAGGAGAGACCTACGACCTGAGAGGCACCGTGCGCTGGATCGAAGCCACCAGCTACATCTCGGTGATCGGTCTCTCCCTCGATTCCGCCCATCGCATCGAGGAGTGAGGGCCTCAGTCGGCCAGCTTCACGGTGACGGAGGTCAGTGACTGCGCCTTGGGTGCCGTCACGATGAGCAGGCCATCGCGGTAGTGGGCTTCCAGGGCGTCCCGCTGAATGCCGCCGGGGAAGCGGAAGCTGCGGCTCCAGGTGCCGTAGCGGAATTCACTCAGCAGGGGCGCGCGGCGGCTGCCTTCGGCTGCGGTCACGCTGTCGTCAACCAGCTGGGGGGCGCGCCGTTCCGCGGTGATGATCAACGAGCGGTCCGTGGCCTTCACGTCGATGGAGGAGCGGTCGACGCCAGGCAGTTCCAGAGCGATGGTGTACATCGCTTCGGTTTCGTGAATCTCGGCGGCGGGAACCCGTTCGGCTGTCTGCAGCTGTTGCTCCAGCCGGTCGAAGAGATCGAAAGGGGAAGAATGCAGAGTACGCATGGTTGTGGTTGCCGATACAAGGAACGGGAATGGCCGGGTGAAGCACCTCCCGTCCCGTCAATGTGCCCGCCTGGCCCTCAATCGTTGAGGGGGAGAACCGACGCCCCGGGTTCGGTCCCCCCAACCGGGTTCGGCCTCTTCGCCAGCGGGGGTGGAGAACCGGAACGGGGCGCTTCCAGCCACCACCAGGTGGTGAAAGCGGCCGCCTGGCCGCAGGGTTGGCCGTTGCCATCCCGCAGGGTCCACAGCCGGGCCTTTTCGATGCGGAACCGGCGGCCGCTGCTGTCGATGCGGACGCCGGCATAGCCCGTCAGGGCCTGGCGGCGGCGGGCCTGCTCCAGGGCGAAGGCCCGGCCCTGTCGTTCCGCTGGCTCGGCCGTGAGCCGGGACGGCAGGCCCACCATCGCGCCCCAGGGGCGGCGCCACAGCAGCAGGGCGGCGCGGTTGGCGTAGATCAGGCTCGGATCATCTCCGCCGTCATGGGCCAGGACGACCGTGGCGGCCACGAACAGTTCCTGGGCCGCCTGCAGCGGCGAGCGGCCAGCCTGAACTCCCGCCAGCAGCGGCCTCCCGAAGGCCAGCTGGTGGCCAGCCAGGAGGCGTCCGGCGGTGGCGATGGCGGCCTCGCTTAACCAGGGGGGCGGCGGCGGCGCTGGCATGGCGTCGGCCTTAAGGCCGGTACTCGTTGTCGTCGGGCATCATCATCCGCATGGCCGCGTCCATTTCCGGCGGGGCCTGGTGCCGCCGGCCGCCGAAGGCGGAGAGCAGCCGGCCCGAGAGAACGCTCTGCAGCAGGGTGGGCTGGTAGGCGAAGCGCTTGCCGATGGCGGCGAAGCTGAAGAACAGCAGCAGGGCGGCGACCACGTTCCTGGCGAGTTGAACGAACCAGTCGTTGAGGCGCTTCATGCCCATGGCGTCAGCCTCGTTCTGGTAGCGCTTGATGAAGGGATTGAGGTCGTTGCTGAGCTTCGTCTTGACGACGTCCAGGGGGACATCGATGCTGGCGGGCAGTGCCGGTGCCTGGCCGGGCAGCAGCCGCATGGCCCTGAGGATGTCGTCGTAGGAACGGGCGCTTTCGATCGCCCGGGTGGTGGCGATGTAGGCGCTCAGCTCCCGCGTGTCGTTGGCCCTGAACTGGCGCAGCAGGCTGATGCCGCTGTAAACCTGCAACGGGATCAGCAGCAGAAAGCCGAAAGCGATCCAGAAGCTGAGCTGCCGCAGCAGGGAGACGCGGCCAGCGATGCGACTGGAGTGGGGATTGATGAGGCTGGCGAGCATCAGCAGGATCGCCCCGATCATGGCAATGGCCCCTGAGGCGAGCAGCTTGTCGCTCACGGACTGGAGCCAGAGGGGGTTGATCAGGCGCACCGGCCAGGCCGAGCCCAGGATCCCCACCAGGAACAGCACGAACAGCAGGATCGCCCCCCAGTTCAAGGCGATGGCGACCTCCTCGACGTAGTTCTCTGCGAGGGGCCGCTCCTGGCCAACATGGGGTTGGGCCTCTGGGTGGCGATCGGCCTTGGGCTGGGGGTCGGCGTGGGGGCTCATGGGCGGCTATTCAGGCGTCAGGCGTTGCTGGGGTCAGGTTGGTCGATGGACAGCCGGCTGGCCAGCAGGTCGCCATGAAAAAGCCCGGCACAGGGCCGGGCTGGAGGATCTGCCGGCGGCAGCTGATCAGCCCTGGTGAAGGTTGGCGGTGTTGATGCGGCGGCGCAGCTTGCGGGAGAAGCCGAAGGCGGCGGCGGCACCGAGCACGGGCAGGGGGCCGGGCACCGAATCGCCAGGGCCGGGGCCGACTTCGCGGATCAGTTTGTTGGTGATCGCCGTTTCGAAGGCTGCGAAATTGGCGGCCGTCTCGACGAAGCCGGCGTTGACGGCACCGTTGGCAGGCGTCACGACGTTGTTCGTCAGGAAGCCGCTGGCACCGGCACCCACTCCCAGGCCGTTGATGATGATGTTGCTGGCCACGGCGTTGGCCCGCTGGGCTTGGGCGCACTGGGCGAAGTTGCCTTGGGTGGCACAGGTGTTGAGATCTCGGTTGCCCTCGCCGTCCGTGGAGATGTCGATCACCCGGCCGTTGGTGCGGGTGGTGACGAAGGCATTGGTGTTGATCTCATTGATGGCCGCCGCCATCCCACAGTCAACGCAGGTGAAGTCGCTACCTTGGCGGCTCATGCCGTTGAGGGCAGCGATGAAGCTGTTCAGGGACGTGCCGCCGTTGATGCCGTCAGTCGTCAGGTCGGTGATGTGGCGCCAGCCGATCACGGGAGGCGAGAAGGCCGTGGTGCTCCACTGGCCCACAGCGATCGCCAGGCCACCGCCGGCGAAGGTGTCGGCGACCTTGGACCTGACGGCCGCGTTGTTGAAGGCGTTGGCGTATCCCTGCCTGTAGAGGTTGAAATCACTGTTACTGATGCTGCCGGAGACGTCCAGCGACAGGAACAGTTCCTGGAAGACGTTGGTGACGGCGTGGGCCGGCTGGGAGGTGCCGAACAGGCCGATGGCGATGGCCGCAGCGGCCGCTCCTCCTCGGAGCAGGGGCTTGAGGGTGGTTCTCATGGAAAAAATGAGGGGGGGGGACGGTGTGGTGTTCCGGATATCCGAAACCTGCCTGAAGCCAGGCAGTGCACAGGGCCTCCGAGGAGGTGAGCGACCAACGCGCGAAACTTAGCATCGGGTGATAGGAAACTCACCTTGTGGCCATGAACTTAACAAAGCCTTAAAGGCCGGGGCTTTGACCCTTCAGCCGTCGCTGTCGTTGCCGGTGGCCATCGCCCGGGCCATGGCCTGCTGGGCCATCGCGGTGCCGTGGGCCTTGAGCGTTTCCAGGAAGAGCTGGTTGGCCTCCGGGAAACGGGGCTCCTCGGCCAGGGGCAGGGGGCCGGCCCCATCAAGGCCCGATTCCCCTTCCATGGCCGGCGTGATCACCACCAGATCGGGATCGAGGGGGGCGTCGTAGCGCCACCAGCGGGCCGGATCGGCGATGGCGGGATGGGTCGGATGGGGCGCATGCTCCACGGGCGCCACCACCCCCTCCCGGCGGCGCTTGGCCAGATCGCCCAGCAGCTGGCTGCGGGTGCGCCCCCGCAGCTGGAACAGCACGAAGGGGTCCTCGCTGAAGCGGTCCCCCATCAGGTAATAAACGGCGCTGATGTGCTTGCAGGGATTGGCCTTGTCGGGGCAGCTGCACTCGCTGCGCACTTCCTGGAGCTTGAAGGGGAACAGACGCTTGCCGCTGGCCGCGAAGGCCCGCTCGATGTCGGCCGGCATGATCCCCGCCAACAGCTGCGCCGACCAGCGGGCTTTCTGGCTCAGGGCTTCCAGCACATAGCCCCAGTCTTCGTCGTTGAGCACGTCGAGCCAGAGCTTCACCTTGTAAGGGTCTGGATCGGTGCCCTGCACCCGGGCATGGACCCGACGCCCCTCAAAGCGGATCGAGACGACATTGCCCTCCCGGGCGTAGGTCCAGGCGCGCTCCAGGCGTTTCTTGAACCGGTAGGAGTGGATCAGCTCCATCCACTGCTCCACCCACCAGGGCTGCTGCCCCAGACCCTGCTGGCCCAGCTGGGTGGTGATGGCGCCATTGGCGCCGGGGAAGGAGCTGGTCATGCCGCCGGCCTCAGGTCCCCATCCTGACGCCTACCCGACCCACTGGCCTAGGTTGTTCCGACGCAGGGCGTGGAGTCCTTGAATCGCATCACGTTCGGGGCCGGCGACGGTTTTCACAGTCTTCTGAGGACAAGGGTTCACGAGCACTTCGAGAGCACGGGCCAGGACCGGCGTGACTCCTCGGCCATGGTGGTCAAATCGGCCCTGATCCTGGGCTGGTTCGTGCTCACCTACGGGCTGCTCGTCTTCCAGGCCAGCAGCTGGCCGGTGGCGGTGGCCCTCTCGGCCTGTCTCGGCCTGGCGATCGCCGCCATCGGCTTCAACATTCAGCACGACGGTGGCCACGGCGCCTACTCGCGCCACCGCTGGATCAACAAGGCCGCCGCCATGACGCTCGACCTGCTGGGCGGCAGTTCCCTGATCTGGGCCCACAAGCACAACGGTCTGCACCACACCTTCACCAACATCTCCGGCCACGACGACGACATCAATCTCGGCTTGATCGGACGTCTCTCGCCCCACCAGCCGCACCGCTGGTGGCACCGCTGGCAGCACCTCTACCTGTGGCCCCTCTACGGAATGCTGCCGATCAAGTGGCAGTTCTTCGATGACTTCGCCGATCTGGCCAGCCGCGGCCGCGGGGACCATGCTTTGCCCCCGCTCACTCCGGCCGACTGGCTGCTGGTCGTCGGCGGCAAGGTGATCTTCTTCTCGCTCGCCTTTGCCCTGCCGTTGCAGCACCATTCCTTGGCAGCGGTGATCGGCTGCTACGTGGTAACGGCGATGGTGCAGGGAATCGTGCTGAGCGTGGTGTTCCAGCTGGCCCACTGCGTGGAGGAGGCCGACTTCCCTGGCGTCGCGGCCACGGACACCGGCATGGGCCCCTGGGCCGACCACCAACTCGCCACAACGGTGGACTTCAGCCGCTCCAACGGTCTGCTGAGCTGGCTGCTGGGAGGCCTGAATTTCCAGGTGGAGCATCACCTGTTCCCCCGCATCTGCCACGTCCACTACCCCCAGCTCTCCGCCATCGTCGAGCAGACCTGTCGCGATTGCGGTGTGCCCTTCCGCAGCCATCCGTCCTTCCTGGCTGGTGTGGCCTCCCACTACCGCTGGCTGCGCCGCATGGGTCAGACGCCTGCCGCCCCCCTGGCCCTGCCGGTGCTGCTGCCGGTGATGGGGCCGCCGGACGTCGCGGCCCTGGTCAGCCGCTGAGTCGGCAGGCCCACCAGCCCTCCGGCGTCGTCAGGGGCTGTCCTCCAGGGCCACCAGATCCCTGAGCTGGCCCACATCGAAGCCTCCGAGCCATTCCTCGCCGCTGCCGACGATGTCGGCGGCGAGCTTGGATTTCTCCTCGATCATGCGGTCGATCTTCTCCTCCACCGAACCGCTGGTGATGAACTTGTGCACCAGCACCCGGTTGGTCTGGCCGATCCGGTAGGCCCGGTCGGTGGCCTGGTTCTCCACAGCGGGGTTCCACCAGCGGTCGATGTGGAACACGTGGCTGGCCCGGGTCAGGTTGAGGCCGACCCCGCCGGCCTTGAGCGACAGCAGGAACAACTGCGGACCGCGGGGATCCTCCTGGAAGCGATCCACCATCGCCTGGCGGTCGACCTTGCTGCTGCCGCCATGCAGGAAGGGCACATCCTGGCGCCAGCGCTGTTCCAGGTAGGCCTTGAGCAGGTGGCCCCATTCGGCGAACTGGGTGAACAGCAGGGCCCGGTCGCCCGCCTCGATCACCTCCTCGAGGATCTCCTCCAGGCGCAGCAGCTTGGCGCTGCGGCTGGCGAAACCGTTCTCCACCCGGCCCTCCTTCAGGGCCAGGGCCGGGTGGTTGCAGATCTGCTTGAGGCGGGTGAGCAGGGCCAGCACCTGGCCGTGGCGCTGCCCCAGGGGTGCGCGGGCGATGGCGTCGAGGCTGTCGTCCACGGTCTGGCGGTAGAGCTTCGTCTGCTCCGCTGACAGCCCCACCCACTCGCGCAGCTCCACCTTCTCCGGCAGGTCGGAGATGATCGAGCGGTCGGTCTTGAGCCGCCGCAGGATGAACGGCCCGACCCGGGCCTTGAGATCCCGCAGGGAGCTCATGTCGCCGTAGCGCTCGATCGGCAGCCGGTAGCGCTGGCGGAAGAAGCCTTCCTCCCCCAGCACCCGGGGGTTGAGGAAGTCCATCAGGGCCCACAGCTCGCTCACCCGGTTCTCCACGGGCGTGCCGGTGAGGGCGATGCGGAAGCGGCCCTGCTTGCCGGGGCGGGCCAGGTCGCGGGCTGCCTGGCTCTGCTTGGCGGACGGGTTCTTGATCGCCTGGGCTTCGTCGATCACCATGCCCTGCCAGTCGATGCTCTCCAGCAGTTCGCTGTCGCGCTGCAGCAGCCCGTAGCTGGTGAGCACCAGATCCACCCCCTCCAGGGCCTTGGCCAGCTTTTCAGGGGTGGACGGCCGGCGCGGGCCGTAGTGCTCGCGCACCTCCAGATCCGGCGTGAAGCCCGCCGCCTCCCGCTTCCAGTTGGTCAGCACCGAGGTGGGGGCCACGAGCAGAACGGGCCGCTTGAGCTCCTGCTCCACCTTGAGGTGCTGCAGGAAGGCCAGCAGCTGCACCGTCTTGCCCAGGCCCATGTCGTCGGCCAGGCAGGCGCCCTGGTCGAAGCGGTGCAGGAAGGCCAGCCAGCCCAGGCCCCGTTCCTGGTAGGGCCGCAGCTGGCCGGCGAACCCCTCCGGTGCCGGCAGGGGATCCGGGGCCTTCTGCTGGTGGTACTGCTCCAGGACGGCGTGCAGCCTGGGCCCGGGGGTGAAGCGATGCACCGGCAGCCGCATCAGGGTGTCGCCGTCGCTGGCGGTCAGCCGCAGGGCATCGTCGAGGCTGAGGTTGGGACTGGCGGCGCAGAAGCGCTCGGCGTTCTTGAGATCGCTGGGGCGCAGCTCGATCCAGGCCCCCTTGTGTTGCACCAGCGGACTGCGCTTGGCCGACAGGCGCTCGAGGTCCTTGAGGGTGAGGGTGACGCCACCGATCATCAGTTCCCACTTCCATTGCAGGCTTTCCCCCAGGGAGAAGCCGCGGGAGCGCTCGGGCAGCTCGGCTTCGATCGAGAGGCCCAGACGGCTGGCCAGGCCACCACTGAGGCTGGCGGGCAGCACCACGCCCACGCCCACATCCCGCAGCTGGGCGGCGGCGGTGCGCACCAGCACGAACGCTTCGGCTGGTGTGAGCTGCATGGTTTCCGGGGCCGCCGCATCCAGGCCTCGCCCGATCGGTTCGAACACCTGCAGGGCCCGGCCCATGCCCTCCAGCAGCAGCTGGCCCGGTTCGGCCACTTCCACTTCGCCCAGCTGCAGCCGGCCGTCGCCCGCATTCCAGACCGTGCGGGCCGGGGTTCGCAGGCTGGGATCGGCCTCCGCCTGCAGGGAGAAGCGCAGCTCCCAGAGCTCCTCGCCCTCCTCGGGGGTGAACAGCTCCAGGCAGGTCCTGGCCGGCGCCACACGCCCCGCCACGGCTTCGCGCCAGTGCTGGGTGGCCACCGCCAACCGTTCCCGCTCCTCGTCGTCCAGCTCCAGGCGGCCGGGGCCGGGGCCGAGGGCCTTCTGCCAGGCGCCCAGCAGGGGGTCCAGCCCCTCAGCGCCGGGCCGGAAGCCACTGCGCAGCTGGCCATCAAGCAGGGCCTCCAGCAGGCTGGCCACCCGCAGCCGGCCGCTGCCGGGGCGGCGGCAGGCCAGGCCCTGTTCCCCGGAGGCCCCGGCCGCCATGGCGCAGGTGGCCACCTGGGGCAGCCGGATGGCCAGTTCCTCCAGCCGGCGCCGGTCCCCCTCGCGGTTGAGCAGGGGCAGCCAGCGGGCCCGGTCCTCCTCCACCTGCGGCAGCCAGCGGCCCCGGGCGATCAGGCTCAGGGCCCAGCGCTCCAGGTGGCTCCACCAGCGCAGATCGTCCGCCAGCCCGGGATCATCACCCGAGAGGGGCAGGCCGGCGAGCCAGTCGCCGGCTCCGGCGGGATCGAGGGCCAGGCCCTCCACCCGCCAGGGCCACCATTGCACCTCCTTCGGGATCGGCTCGCCCGCCTGCAGCGGCAGGCCGCTCCAGGCCGCCAGCCCCTCACTGGCGGCCTTGCGGCGGCCCCGGGCCCCCTGGCTGCGGCTGGGCAGGGTGAGAAGGGCCTCCGCCGGGCGGAAGGCCTCCGACCAGAGGCCATGGTCATCCAGCCAGGCGCCCAGATCGTCGACGTTGAGGGAGAGGGGATGGTCGGGAACGGTGCGCAGCGGCGCCACCGGCGCGGCGACCCTCCAGGTGTCGGCCCAGAGCAGCAGCCGGCCCCCGGCACCTTCGGGCGGAAACAGCCAGGTGGCGTGCAGGAGGCTCATGGCCGCAGCGCGGGCAGCAGGCGTTGGGCACCCCTCAGCAGCAGGGCGCTGCCGATCAGGGGAAGCCAGAGCGGCAACCAGCCGCGCATCAGCTCGATGATCGCCGCCATGGCGCTGTGCGCCAGGGGCTGGTGGAGCAGGGAATGGATCTCCGGAACGGGCAGGGCCAGGGAGGTGACCACGACGGGTCCGCCCAGGCTGCGGATCCCGCACACCGCCCCCACCAGGCCGGCGGCCAGGTGCTCGTCGTCGGGATCGACCCGCTGCAGATGGAAGGCCAGCAGGCCGTAGAAAAAGCCACAGCCCGCCGACCGCAGCCCGCTGTCCAGGCCAGCCGGCAGCCCGATCAGGGCGGCCGCCAGCCCGCCCAGCAGCGCCCACGACAGGGACTGCAGCCGCAGACGGGCACGGGAATCGTCGGACGCCTGGGTCAACGGCAAGGCCTTGGCGATGGCCCGATCATGCCTGGCCATCGGCAGGCTTACATTATTCATTGAAGCTGGCCATGCCAGCGGTTCAACCAGCACAGCATTTTTCTCGGCTCCCTTACAGACTTCCCCGCAGCCCTGGCACGGTCATCGGGCGACGTTCCGTTCACGGCCATTGGCCATGGCCCGGTTTTCTCGCCGGGAAGCACGCTCCCCATCCGGCAGGCAACCCTCTTGACCGCCGCCCACCCGCCACCGCACGCCTCCGACGCCCATCAGGCGCGTCGCGCGCTGCCGGAGATGCTCCAGATCGCGACGGCCATCAGTGGTGCCGTCAATCTTCCTGCCCTGTTGCGGCAGATCCTCTCCAGTTCCAGGGATCTCACCCTCAGTGATGCGGGCAGCATCTACCTGGTGGAAGAGGAGAAAGGGGAGAAACGCCTCTGGTTCACGGCCTTCCAGAACAGCACCCTGGCGGCCCGCGGGGCTGGCATCGATTCCGGCCTGCTGGATGTCCGCTTCCCGATCACCCCCGAGCGCCTCGTGGGCTGGACGGCCCTGCACGGCGAGGTGCTGAACCTGCCCGATGTGTACGCCATCCCACCGGACCGCCCGTATCGATTCGATGCCGGCCTTGATCGGCGCATGGGCTATCGGGCGGTGTCGATGCTGGTGGTGCCGCTGCGGACCATGGCCGGAGACGTGGTGGGGGTGATGCAGCTGATCAACAGGAAGCGGGAGCCATCCGCGCTGCTCACCCCCGAGACGGCGGCGGCGCTGGTGCGTCCCTACGACGCCGGCGACCAGCAGCTGATTGAGGCCCTGGCGGCCCTGGCGGCCGTCTGCGTCGAGCGGGCCCAGGCCCTGGAAGGTCAGCAGCGGCAGATCGATTCGATGATCGCCCTGCTGGCCGGAGCCATCGATGCCCGCAGCGCCCACACCGGCCAGCACTGTTCCCGGGTGCCCGAGCTGGCGCTGCTGCTGGCGGAGGCGGCGGAAGCCACCCAGGAGGGGCCGCTGGCCCCCTTCCGTTTCAAGGGGGACGCGGAGCGTCGGGAGTTCCGTACGGCGGCCTGGCTGCACGACTGCGGCAAGATCGTGACTCCTGAGGCGGTGGTGGAGAAGGCCACCAAGCTGGACGCCCCGACCAACCGGATTCATGAGATCCGCACCCGCTTTGAGGTGCTGCTGCGGGATGGCCGCATCGCCATGCTGGAGGGTCTGCTGGCGGGCGGTGACCCCGAAACCCTTCGGCGGGACTACGCCCAGCTGGAGCAGGAGCTCCAGCTGGATTTCGCCTGCGTGGCCCGCTGCAATCTGGGCAGTGAGGGCACCGACCCTGCGGATCTCGCCCGGCTCCAGCGGCTGGCGGAGCGCCGCTGGTGGCGCCATTTCGACGACCGACAGGGGCTGGGCTGGGAGGAGCAGGCCAGGCGCAGCGGCCCGCCGGAGCCCCTTCCTGCCCCCGAGACCCTGCTCCGTGATGCCCCCCACCATCGCCTCCCCAGGCCCGACGCCGAAGTGCCGGAGGCCAGGTGGGGCTTCAACCTGGCGGTGCCGGAGTTGCTTTACAACCGCGGCGAGCTCTACAACCTGTCCGTGGCCAGGGGCACGCTCACCCCTGAAGAGATCTACAAGATCCGCGAGCACATGATTCACACGATCGTGATGCTGGAGAGCATGGCCTTCCCCCCGTCGATGGATCGGGTCGCTGAAATCGCCGGGGGGCACCACGAAACCCTGGATGGCCGCGGCTACCCGAGGGGACTGACGGCGGAGCAGCTGTCGATCCCGGCCCGGATCCTGGCCATCGCCGACATCTTCGAGGCCCTCACCGCCGCCGACCGCCCCTACAAGCGGGGCATGCCCCTGTCCCAGTCACTGGCGATCCTGGCCGGGCTGCGGGATCGTGGCCGCATCGATACGGACCTGTTCGATCTCTTCCTGCGCTCCGGGGCCTACCTCACCTATGCGAAGCGATTCCTGGCCGCCGACCAGATTGACCCTGTCGACCTCGACGCCCTGCTGAGACCTGCGTCGATCTGATGCCTGACCATCTGCCTGGCGACGACCTGCCGCAGCGGCCGGGTGCCGATCGCCATGCCAACGTCATCCAGGAGCTGCTGGGCGAACTGCACGCGTCCTTTTCCCAGGTCCGGGAGGGCCGGGTGGCCGACTACATCCCCGAGCTGGCCAAGGCCTGCCCGGATGATTTCGGCATCGTCATCGCCACGTCGGGGGGGCGGATCTATGAGATCGGCGACACCCGAAAGGAGTTCACGATCCAGTCCATCTCCAAGCCCTTCATCTATGCCCTGGCACTGAAGACGCTCTCCTTCGACTTCATGGCTAGCAAGATTGATGTGGAGCCTTCAGGGGAAGCCTTCAACGCCATCAGCCTGGATCCGGATTCCGGCAAGCCACGCAATCCGATGATCAATGCCGGCGCGATCGCCGCCTCCGCCCAGATCTGTGATGCCGATCCCGGCGGGGCCATCGATCTGCTGCTGGATTATTTCGCAGAACTCGCCGGCCGGCGCCTGAGGGTCAATGAGGACGTCTACCGCTCGGAACGGGAAACGGGCCATCGCAACCGCGCCATCGGCCACCTGCTGCGCAACTTCAACATCATCGAATCGGATCCGGAACCGGCCCTCGATCTCTATTTCCGCCAGTGCGCCATCTCCGTCACCTGCCGCGACCTGGCCGTGATGGCCGCCACCCTGGCCTGCCAGGGGCGCAATCCCTTCACCGGCGGTCAGCCGCTGTCGTACGACATCACCGTTCGGGTGCTGGCTCTGATGGGCACCTGCGGCATGTACGACTTCGCCGGCCAGTGGCTCCATGACGTCGGCATTCCGGCCAAGAGCGGGGTCGCCGGCGGTGTGCTGGCGGTGATTCCTGGACGGCTCGGCATCGCCACCTACTCTCCGCCCCTCGACAACTTCGGCAACAGCGTCCGAGGGGTGGCGGTCTGCCGTCAGTTGTCGGTGGGGGTGGGCCTGAGCCTGTTCAACCAGTACTTCCAGGCCGATGCCACCATTCGCCGTTCCTACCAGGGCTCCCAGCGAAAATCGCGTCGCTGGCGCAGCGACCGGGAGCTGGAGGTCCTGGCGCCCCACCGGGACAAGGTCCGCATCATCCACGTGCAGGGGGTGCTCGATTTCGGTGGCATCGAGCAGCTGGCCTCTGAACTGGTGCGGCTCAGCAACGACGTGCGCATCCTCATCCTCGACCTGGCCCACGTGACCGAGTGCCCGATGGAATCCTCCGATCTGCTGGACCGCCAGCTCTGTTCACTGGAAGACAACGGGGTCGAGATTCTCCTCTCCCGTGCCGGCCGACTGCCCCTGGTCTCCAAGTCGGACTGGGCCATCACCGATCGCATCGACGCCTACGAGCACCTGGATTCGGCCCTGGAGGCCGCCGAGGAGCTGCTCCTGTCGTGGTACGGCCCCCAGGCCGCTGCGGGGGCACCGGACCGTGGCGACGACCTCGGCGAGCAGGGCTTTCTGACGCCCCTGAGCGAGGAGCATCGGCGGATCCTGGTGGATCGCATGGCCAGACGATCCTTCGCGGCCGGGGATTTCGTCATCCGCCGGGGTGATCCCGGCGATGAGCTGTTCCTGGTGCGTTCCGGCTCCTTCGACATCGCTCTCGACATCAAGACCGGCGACGGACTTAGCCATTCCACCCGCCTGGCCACCTTCGGCCCAGGGCTCTGCTTCGGCGAGATCGGTTTCGTGGCCCAGACGCCCCGCACCGCCGACATCATCGCCACACGGCCAGGCGAATGCTGGGTGTTGCACCGCAACGACTTCGAGGCCCTCAGTGCCAACCATCCGGACGTGGTGATCGCCCTGCTCAAGGCGCTCACCTGCGACATCGGCGCCAAGCTCAGCCAGACGAGTGTCCAGCTGACCCTGATGGAGCACTACTGAGCGACCGCCGGGCTCCGGCGCTGGGCGATCATGCCTGTCCGAGGACCTCTCTCCCTGCGCTCCCGTCATGGCCTCCGACCCCACCCACCCCAGGCCTCGCAGCGGGGCCGAGATCCGTGAAGCCTTCCTGGCGTTCTACGAAGGGCGGGGCCACCGGCGAATGGCCAGTGCCTCCCTGGTGCCGGACGACCCCACGGTGCTGCTCACCATCGCCGGCATGCTGCCGTTCAAGCCGGTGTTCCTCGGCCAGGCGGCGCCGCCGGCGCCCCGGGCCACCAGCAGCCAGAAATGCATTCGCACCAACGACATCGAGAACGTGGGCCGCACCGCCCGGCACCACACGTTCTTCGAGATGCTGGGGAACTTCTCCTTTGGCGACTATTTCAAGGAGGAGGCGATCGCCTGGGCCTGGGAACTCACCACCGAGGTGTTTGGTCTCGACCCGGCCCATCTGGTGGTCAGCGTCTTCCGGGAGGACGACGAAGCCGCTGCGATCTGGCGTGATGCCGTGGGGGTGGACCCGAAGCGGATCATCCGCATGGACGAGGCCGACAACTTCTGGGCCTCGGGCCCTACGGGCCCCTGTGGCCCCTGCTCGGAGATCTACTACGACTTCCACCCCGAGCGGGGCGATGACGCCATCGACCTGGAGGACGACGGCCGCTTCATCGAGTTCTACAACCTGGTGTTCATGCAGTACAACCGCGACGCGGCCGGCGCACTCACGCCCCTGGCCCGGCGCAGCATCGACACCGGCATGGGCCTGGAGCGCATGGCCCAGATCCTCCAGAAGGTCCCGAACAACTACGAGACCGACCTCATCGTTCCCCTGGTCGAGACGGCCGCTGCGCTGGCGGGGCTGGACTATGCCGCCCTCGATGCCCGTGGCCAGACCTCCCTCAAGGTGATCGGCGACCACAGCCGGGCCATCACCCAGCTGATCGCCGACGGGGTCACGGCCTCCAACCTGGGCCGGGGCTACGTGCTGCGCCGCCTGCTGCGCCGGGTGGTGCGCCATGGACGCTTGCTGGGCATCGACCGCCCCTTTCTGGTGGCGATGGGCGAGGCGGCGATCGCCCTGATGGCGGCGGCCTACCCGCAGTTGCTGGTCCGCCGGGAGGTGATCCTGGCCGAACTGGTGCGCGAGGAGGCCCGCTTCCTGGAAACCCTGGAGCGGGGCGAGAAGTTGCTGGCCGAGGTGCTCGCCGTCCGGCCGGAGCGCATCAGCGGTGATGTGGCCTTTGAGCTCTACGACACCTACGGCTTCCCTTTGGAGCTCACCGAGGAGATCGCCGAGGAGCACGGCCTGACGGTGGATCTGGACGGCTTCGAGGTCGCCATGGAGCGGCAGCGGCAGCGGGCCAAGGCCGCGGCGGTGAGCATCGACCTCACCCTCCAGGGGGCGATCGACCAGGTGGCGGGTGCCCTTGAGCCCACGGACTTCCGTGGCTACGAGGCCCTCGACCAGGCGGCCTGTGTGCTGGCCCTCGTGGTGAACGGCGAACCGGCCACCGTCGCTGGCGCCGGCGACACGGTGCAGATCGTGCTGGACAGCACACCGTTCTACGGCGAATCCGGTGGCCAGGTGGGCGATCGGGGCGTGCTGCTGGCCGGCGACGCGGCGGCCGGCCTCGAGGCCGGCCTGATCGTGCCCATCGATGCGGTGAGCCGCAACCGCAGCGTGTTCGTGCATAGCGGTCGTGTTGAGCGCGGCAGCCTGGCGGTGGGCCAGGTGGTGCAGGCCAGGGTGGATCGCACCTGCCGCCGCCGCGCCCAGGCCCACCACACCGCCACCCACCTGCTGCAGGCGGCCCTCAAGCAGGTGGTCGATGACGGCATCACCCAGGCAGGATCCCTGGTGGACTTTGACCGGCTGCGCTTCGACGTTCACTGCCCCCGGGCCCTCACCCCGGCCGAACTGGAGCAGATCGAGGACCTGGTCAATGGCTGGATCGCCGAGGCCCATCCCCTGGCGGTGGCGGAGATGGACCTGGAGCAGGCCCGGGCGTCCGGCGCCGTGGCGATGTTCGGTGAGAAGTACGGCGCGGTTGTTCGGGTGGTGGATGTGCCCGGAGTCTCGATGGAGCTCTGCGGCGGCACCCATGTGGCCAACACCGCTGAGATCGGTCTGTTCCGGATCATCGCCGAGACGGGCGTGGCGGCGGGCATCCGCCGCATCGAGGCGGTGGCCGGTCCTGCTCTGCTTCCCTATCTGAGGGAGCGGGACCGGGTGGTGCGGGAGCTGGCCGATCGCTTCAAGGTCCAGCCCGGCGAGATCCTCGAGCGGGTCGCCGCCCAGGCTGATGAGCTGCGGGCCACCGCCAAGGAGCTGGTGGCGTTGCGTGGTGCTTTGGCGGTGGCCAAGGCCAGTGCCCTGGCGGAGCGGGCCGAAGCGTTCGGTCCCCATCGGCTGCTGGTGCAGCGCCTGGATGGGGTGGACGGGGCCGGCCTCCAGGAGGCGGCCCAGCGCCTGCAGCAGCAGCTCGGTGAGGGGGCGGCCGTGGTGCTCGGCGGTCTGCCGGATCCAGGGGAACTGGGCAAGGTGATGCTGGTGGCCGCCTTCGGCGCGACCGTCGTGGCTTCCGGCGCCAAGGCGGGAGCCTTCATCGGCGGCATCGCCCAGCTCTGTGGCGGCGGTGGCGGCGGCCGCCCCCAGTTGGCCCAGGCGGGAGGACGAGACGGCGCTGCCCTCGACGGGGCGCTGGTGGAGGCCCGCCGGCGGCTGGCCGACCAGCTGGGGGGGGGCTGAGCCTCGCAATCCGGGGCTCAGAAGCGGTAGTTCACCCTGGTGTAGAGGCCCTGCCCCAGCAGCCAGTCATTCCAGGCCCCGAGGTTGTCGGTGGTGGAGAACGGCCGGGCCCAGCCCAGTTCCAGCGTCCAGTGGTTGCTGGCCAGCCAGCGCACCAGCACCCCACCGGAGCCCACCGTGTCGCCGAAGGAGCCACCGTTGAAGTTGGTGCGGATGCCCCCGGCGCCGATGAACGGCACGAGCTGGAGGGCACTGGTCTTGCCGTTCCAGAAGGTCCACACCGCTTCGGTGCTGGCCAGCCAGCCGCTGTCACCGCTGATCAGCTGGCCTGGGAGGCCGCGCAGCCCCACATCGGAGCCGAGGGTGAACTGCATCGAGGAGGTGAGCGGGGCGAAGGCCAGCTGGGCGGCGGTGCGCAGGTTGATCTGCCAGCGGGGGGCCACGGTCCAGGAGCCGGAGAGGAAGCCACCGATGGCGGTGGCCCCACCCACGGCGATGCCCGCTTCCGCCAGTTGCTGGCGCTGGACCGCCGGAGTCGCGGCGGTCACCCCTTGCAGCAGGTAGGCACTGCCATTCCAGCTGGTGTGGCGGCTGAGCGCACTGGCGTTGACGCCCAAGCGCAGGTAGCCGCCGGCCGGGCTGCGGACACTTTCGGGTACGGCGGCCGGCAGGGCGGTGTCCTGCTCATAGGTGTTGCTGCGGCTGTTGCTGTAGCCGGCGAAGAGGCTCCAGCGCTGGCTGAGGGATTCGCGGAACACCCATTCGAACTGGGCCAGGGCCTGGAACTGACTGGTGGAGAACCCATCCACCGGCGACGGCAGCTCCACCAGGTTGCGGCGGCTGAAACCGAAACCACCGGTGAGGCTGAAGGTGTCGCTGAAGGGGTAGGTGTAACTCACCGAGGCGATGGCGGCGCCCAGCTCGGGGGTGTCGGTGGCATCCAGCTCGCCGTAGATCAGCAGGGTGTCCCCTCGCCGCAGCAGGCTTGGTTTGAGCAGCGTGGCCACGGCCCGGAACTCGCCGGAGCCGCTGGTGCCGTCGTTGCGCAGCGCCAGATCCCCTTGCCAGGGTTCGCGGGCCGGCTCCACAGCGACCCGGAACACCCCTTCGGAGGGGTCGCTGCCCAGCCGCGCCAGGGTCCCTCGCACGCTCTCGATGCCCGGCTGCCGCTTGAGCAGCTGCAACTGAAGCTCCACCGTCGAAAGGCGCAGGATCTGGCCCCGCAGGGGGCGCAACAACCTCTCGACGCGCCGATTCAGCCAGGCATCGCTGCCGGACACCTGGATGCCGACCACACGCCCCTCCACCACATCGAGGTACCCCGGCGCCGGGTCGCTCTCCACGTAAACGCGGCTGCTGACATAGCCATCGAAGACAAGCCGGGTGCTGAGGGCGACGGCGCAGGCCTTGAGTCGTTCCTGGGGATCGGCGATCCGGCTGCACTCCGCCAGCAGCTCACGCACCTGATCGGGGCTGTAAAGGGTCAGCCCGCGGATCTCAGGCAGCGAGCCGGTCGGCAGGAGTGTCGGCGGCTGGGCCGGGGTGGTGGGAGTGGTGGTGCCGTCGGGCTGGATGGCCGGAGTCTCCAGGGGCCGGATGTCGACGGGGGCGGGCGGCGGCGTTTCCGTGGGGGCCGGTCGTTCCAGCTGGCGGGGAGGGCCTGGAAGGCGGACCGGTCCGTCCTGCAGGGGTGGCGCCGCCAACTGGGCGAGAAGGAGCAGCATCAGGGAGGGCCGTGTTCTCGCTCAGAAGAGAGGCTGGTAGCGTTCTTAGATGTTGATGGGAGCAGGTGGAGTAGCGCCTGATGCGTGAATGATGACCAAAGGAATGCGGCAGCCGTTGAAGATTAGAGAACTTACCTGCCTGTCAACGCTGTGGGCGGAACTTTGAGTAGCAACAGCTACCAATTTCCCGGCGAGTTGGCCGTGAAGGCATCGACGGACTCGGCGCCTGTTCTGAAATCCACGCTTTGGCTCGCCTCCCTGCGTGTCCTCGTTCTTCTGGGACTGACAGGCTCTCCCGTCGCCGCCGGGGAGATCACCGCCACCGGCGGGGCCCTGGGACTGGGCAGTGTGGTCAATGGCCGTGCCGGAGGCAGCTGCTTCGGAGGTGCCTGTGCGATCCAGGGGGGCACCTCTGCCGGCGCCAACCTCTTTCATCGTTTCTCCGCGTTTGACACGCGGGGCGCCATCACCGGCGTCAGCCTCGACGTGGGTGCTCACCGCAACGTGATGGTGGGCGTCACCCACCCATTGGGCAGCTTCATCGACAAGGCCATCACCCTGAGTGGTCCGGCCAACCTCGTCTGGCTCTCCCCGGGGGGAATCCGGCTCAGCGGTGCCGGCACCTTCTCCAATGTTCAGCAACTCAACCTGACGACCGCCACCAGCCTGCGGGTGGGTGAGGGCCGGTTTGACGTGCACGGCACCACGGCCACCGCCGCCGCTTCCCTGGCCGGGACACCCGTCCTGGGCCTGGCCGGGCTCAGCACCGACCCGTCCGCCCTGGGCCAGCTTGGCCTTACCGCCCAGGGGGATCTGGCCATTGAGGGGGGCCTGCTCACCGTGGATGGCGGGCTGCTGCTGGATGCCCAGGGTGGCCACGTGCTCATGGGGGGCGCCCGGCTTCAGGCCCCCGGGGGCCAGGTGGTCCTGCAGGGCCAGCAGGTGGCCCTGCAGAACAGCACGGTCGATGTCTCCAATCCGGCTGGCACCGGCGGAAGCCTCAGCCTTTCCGGCCAGCACGTTTCTCTGGCCGGATCCACTCTTCTGGCGACGGGCCGCACGGCGGGAGGCGTCCTGCAGGTCGGTGTCGATCCCCTAGGGGCCGTGACCGCCTCGACCACCACGGTGGATGCGGCCTCAACCCTGCGGGCTGATGCCATCAGAACCGGCCCTGGCGGCCGCGTCCTGATCCTCGGCAAGGAACGGGCCGAGGTGGCTGGTGCCATCAGCGCCCGGGGCGGCCCGCAGGGTGGCGATGGTGGAGTCGTGGAAACCTCTGCGGGGTGGCTGTCTCTCTCCACCACGCCGGATCTGTCGGCACCCATGGGCCGAGGCGGCACCTGGCTGATCGATCCCCGTGACATCGAGATCGTCGCCCCCGGGGTGCCTCCGGGGGGGCTGCCGGGCTCCCCTTCCCTGATTGATGTCTCACTCATCAACACGGCACTCAACAACGGCACGACAGTCTTCGTCGACACGACCGATGCCATCGCAAGCCAGTCGGGAAACATTTCGCTTCTGGCTCCGGTCGAGAAAACCAGTGGAGCGAACGCCACGTTGGAGTTGAAGGCCGACGGCCTCATCCGGATCGACATTCCGGGTGCAGATCCGGTCGCCTTCTCGAACAGCTCCGCAGCGGGGCGTCTCGATGTCAACCTCTGGTACCAGAAAACGGCGGCAGCCTCCACGCCTGCGGGGGCCATCAGCTGGGAGAAAGGCGCGGTTGATATCAACACCGGCACCCTTCGGGCTTTCCAGGGTGTCTCTCGGATCGATGGCAACATCGAAATCACCGGCCTCTCCGAGCCTTTCAAGCTTCTCTCCGGCACGGTTCGTACGGGTGAGTTCGGTTGGAGCCCAGCCAGCCTGGGGGAGATTCAACTTTCCTTTTTTGCCAATCCGAAGCCTGCCATTCTGGATGTCTCCAGACGTTACGTTCAGGGCCCGGGTCGCACCGTCACAGCCTTCGCCAGGGCACTGCTGCAGATTGGTCCTTCCGCTCTGGTCAGCAGCATCGACGGTGGAACGATCAGGGATACGACCGCCATCAAAACAACCTTTCTCAAGGTTTCTGATGGCGCCACTCTCGCCCTCAATCAGGCGAGCATCACTGGCCCTAGTCTGGCTGTCGAAAGTGGGGCGCAGCTACAGCTGTCTGGATCCAATCAGCTGGCAGATCTTGACAGTGCCGGTTCGATCCTGATTGCTCCGAACAGCACCTTGAATCTGCAGCGTGCGACCATCGCTGCGGGGACCTCGATTGTCATGCAGGGCAATGGTTCGGCAAGGCTGTTGGTCGACAGTGCCATGTTTCGAAATGATGGAACGGTCCAGGGTTCCGGTGAGATTGTGGTGGGTTCCGGTCTGGGGACGTTTGCCAATGGAGGCTCGCTTCTTCCGGGGGCACCGGTCGCGTTGCTGGATCCCATCGGCTCGCTCGCCATTCGCGCCGCCAGCTTCCAGTTGGCGGATAACAGCCAGCTCCTTTTTGATCTCTCCACCGCTGATCAGCTCTCCGTGTTCGGTGACACCGTTCTTGGCGGGGGGCTGGACGTGGTTTCTCCACCGAACGTGGGGGTCATCACACCCTTCGACCTGATCCGGGCCCGAAGCATCTCCGGTGCCTTCGCCCCCGCCCAGATCGTCCTGCCGATCGGTTTCAACCTTCAGGGTGTGGTCATGACCGGCGATCCGCAGTTGCCGGTCGCCCTTGGCGGAACTCTGGCGGCAAACCTTCCCCCACCCCTGGCGCCCATCGACCCGCCGTTGACGCCAAACCCGCCCGTCACGCCCCTCCCGCCTCAAACGGTGACGGCACCCCAGGAGCCGACGCTGTCTTCCCCGCCGAGCCCGGCGCTCCAGCTGCCGGATCTGGGCTACCGCATCTTCCCTTCCACCCAGACGACACCCTTCGGATCGACACTCAGCAGCAGCCGTCGCGGGGTAGGGAGCGAGGCCCTGGCCGTGAACCTCTCGGAAGCTGATTTCAGCCTGGCCGGGGACGCCTCCACCACACCGGGCCCTCTCAGCATCAGCACCTCGTCCTTGTCTGCGGACAAGGTGACGGCAGCGATCTCGGACGGCGACCAGCAGCGCACGGAGGACGTGAAACGGACGCTTGGGGATGTGGGCCCGGCGGTGGATTCCGACGGAACCCTTCGTCTTGAGGAATTGCAACGTCTGCTCAGCAAGGCCTCCCAGAAGGGGGACAAGGACGATGAGCGCTTCAACCCGGCGGTGTTGATGATCTCCTTCACGGAACAGAAGCAGGCGGCAGGCCAGCTGACGTCCGCTGCGGGCCAGGAGTCGAAGGCCCCAGCTGACACCGGGAAGAAACCGACGAATTCCTTCCTTGATCTGATCCTGCTCAGCCGCAAGGGTGAGCCCGTCGGCAAGCGGGTTGAGCTGTCACGGGAGCGCTTCGGCGACCAGTTGCGGGCGCTCTACAGGCAGCTGGCCCGTCTTGAACCCCTGCAGGTGGAAAACCCTGACTCTCCGTCCAGGCAGATCCACCGGGCCCTGATCGCGCCCGTGGCCGAGGCTCTCAAGGCCCAGGGCATCACCACCCTGGTGATCGTCGCCGACCGGGGCCTGCAGGGACTGCCCTTCGCCGCCCTGCATGACGGCGCCAGTTTTTTCGGCGACCAATTCGGCTTTTCGATCACCCCGTCCCTCAACCTCACCTCCTTCGGCCCTCCCCGGCTGACAAGGGGCCGGGTGCTGGCGGCGGGGGCCTCGGAGTTCGAAGGACTCAGCCCCCTCCCCCTGGTGCCCGACGAGCTGGCCGGTATCCCCGATGGGGTCGGCATCGACCGCTTCCTGAACAAGAATTTCACCCCGGAGGTGCTGCTGAGTCAGGCGGCCGACCCGCGTTACGAGCGGCTGCACGTGGCCACCCATGCGGAGTTCATGCCAGGCGGACCGTCTCAGGCCCGCATCTTCACGGGAACCGGCTCCGTCAGCCTGCAGGAGTTTGCCCGCCTGCGGCAGCAACGCAGTGGCAGTCCGCTCGAGCTGTTTGTGCTGAGCGCCTGTCGCACGGCCCTGGGGGATAGCAACAGTGAGCTTGGTTTTGCTGGCCTGGCCCTGCAGGCGGGATCACGAAGTGCGATCGGCACCCTCTGGTACGTGGACGATGTCGCCACCTCCGCCTATTTTCTGCAGCTGTATCGCTATCTCGATCAGGGCGTCCAGAAAGCCGATGCCCTGCGGGCCACACGGCAGGCGATGGCCACTGGCAAGGTTCGGCTTCAGGGCGATAAGGTCATCGGGTCAGATGGAGTTCCCCTGCTCACCGAACTGACACCCTCCCAGCGGCGCCGCGTCGCCTCAGGAATGGCCCATCCCTATTTCTGGGCTGGGGTCCAGTTGATCGGCACGCCCTGGTAATCCATCAACAAAGGCTTGCCTGGCCTGAGTCCTTCCCTCTCCCTGCCCCACGTGTGGTGGGTCTCCACGGTCCACCCAGTTCCTCATTCAGTGCCTGATCTTCCAGCGGTCTTCAACGTCTTTCTGATGCTGGCGATGGCCCATTTCCTCGGCGATTTCGGGCTCCAGAGCGACCGCATGGCGCGGGAGAAATGCCCAGGTTGCGGGGTGACCCTCGGCTGGGGGTGGTGGCTCACCTCCCATGCCGCCATCCACGGATTTCTTGTGGGCATGGTCACCCAGTCACCCCTATTAGGTGTGGCAGAATGGGGTGTGCATCTGTTGATTGACTTCGGCAAATGCCGACGTCTGTGGACCCTGTCCTTCGATCAGGCGCTTCACATCATCTGCAAGCTCCTCTGGGCCTGGCTGGCGATTCGACAGGCCTCCACACCACTCTGGTTCCAATGAAGAGAAAGGTTGCTGGTTCCCCTATGGCCGTCAGATCCCGTTCCATGGTCCGAATTCCCGGCGTGGGTTCTTCGCGACGTGCCCCTTTCGTAGGGCTGGCCGCTTCCCTCCTGACCCTGGCCCCCCTGGCGGTGATCGAGCCGCCGCAGGCCCAGGCCCAGAGTGAGTTGCGTAAAAGTTTTCCCGGCAGGCGGGTCGGGGGAGGAACCCGAGGTGAATGCGCCAGTCGTCTTCTTGCCCATCTGGTGCCCGCCAGCAGTGTCTTCGCGCCTGGCAAGGCCCGTTTCCTCGGCGTCCTCGAAGGTCCCAGCGCCTCCCCCAGCCCCCTGGAGATCACCTTCCGCCCGTTGAGCGACCGCGGCACCGTGGATGGGGCCATGGCTTCGGGCCAGCGCCGGGTGCTGCCGGCCTCCTCTCCAGGCATCACCTTGCTCACCCTGCCCCCGGTGAAGGTGCCGACGATGTGGGAGTCGAGCTACGTCTGCCCCGGTGCAGCGGCCACCCCCACCCCGGCCGATCCGCTGAACTTTGTGGCCGCCGACTCGCCGCCGGCCCTGAGCCTGCTGGTGACGGAAGCCTCCCAGGAAGATGCGGCCGTGCAGGCCTCCCTGGCCAAGCTGCACCGCTCCTGCGGTTCCAGCGTGTCCCGCGAGGAGGTGGGCGCCACCTTCGGCCTGGCCGATCTGATCACCTCCCAGTGGCCGGAGAGGATTCCAGTGCGCTGCCCCGCCTGAGGCCACCCCGCAGCTCCCAGATGCGCAGGGGTTCGGTGCGTCCCTTGACGCTCAACGCGCCCCAGTCGAGCCACTCCAGCGGCAGCCCCGTGGGCAGCAGGTCCACCGTGCTGGAGGACACGAGCACCCGGCAGAGGTTGGTCTGACGCTCCTTGTCGAGGCTCTCCAGCCGGGCGGCGCAGTTCACGGCATCGCCGATCACGGCGTACTCCAGCCGTTCGCTGCTGCCCATCGATCCCGCCAGCACGGCGCCGGAGTGGACGCCGATGCGCAGGCCCATGGCCGGCAGCCCCTCCTGCTCCAGCTCCTCGTTGAGGCTGGCCACGGCCCGCTGGATCGCCAGGGCGGCATCGATCGCGGCCTTGGCGTCCGCCTGCTCGCCGCTGCTGAGGGGGGCGCCGAACACGGCCAGCAGCCCGTCGCCGGTGAACTTGTTGACCATGCCGCCCCGGCGTGTGATGGCCGGCACGAACAGGGCCATGCCCCGGTTCAGCCAGTCGAGCAGCTCGCCGGGGGTGAGGCGCTCCGACACGCTCGTGAACGAGCAGGTGTCCGACATCAGCACCGTGACCGGCAGCTGGCGCCCCTCGAAGCGACCGTCGCTGAGCAGCCCATCCCGCTGGTTCCAGAGCTGGCGGGCGACGGCCGGGGAGGTGGTCTGGCCGAGCAGCCGCTCGATCTGCTGGCGTTGCTTCTGGCTGGAGGCCCCCCGGCGCACCCAGGCTGCACCGGCCATGGCGATCAGACCGGTGAGGGGCAGGCTCAGACCCACCCAGACGGAGTTGTAGAGCAGCAGCACGGCGCCACCGACCATCAGGGCGGCCACCAGCGCCACCACGATCACGCTGCGGCGCAGCAGCCGGAAGGCTTCCCCCAGCACGATCCCCAGCACCACGGCCAGCACCTCGGCGACCCGCTCCACCCAGCCCGGCAATGTGCGCAGCCGCCGCGGATCGCCGGCCACGCTGCGGTCCATCAGGGCGGCCAGGCGATGGGCATGGATCTCGACGCCCGGCACCAGCAGCTGCTTGGCCCCGAGGGCGGAGCGGGTCTGGGGCACGGGGAACAGGTCCCGCAGGCTGGGGGCGGTGCTGCCGATCAGCACGATGTGGCCGCGGATCTGGTCGGCGGGGATCGGCCGGCGGCCAAGCACATCCTGGAGATTCCAGAGGTGGAAGCTGCCGAGCTGGTGGAAGGACAGCATCTGCTGGAACCCGGCGGCATCCAGCTGGTCGTAGCCCCCGGAGGCCGGATCCAGCCAGGGGCCGGGTTCGCTCCCCTTCTCGAGCCGCTGCCGCAGGCTCCGCTGGCCCTTGCCCACCTCCAGCAGGCGCAGGGGCAGGGACACGGTGGCGTCGTCCTGGCCGGCCACATGCACCAGATCACGCCGGATCACCCCGTCGGCATCCAGCACCAGGTCGTTGAAGCCGCGCCGATCGGGCGGTGTGCTCGGCACCGGGCCGATGGCTTCGGCCACATTGAAGATCGAGACAAGGCGCGGATTGGTGCGGAAGCGCTCCCGCAGGCAGGCCTGGTCGGGGCCGACCCCCTGGTCGCGGTAGATGTCGAGGCCGATCGCCACGGCCCCCCCGGCGCTCAGCCGGTCGATGGCGTCGCAGAGCACCTTGTCGTCGATCGGGAACCCATAGGCGGCCAGGTCGGATTCATCGATGCCGATGATCGTGATCGCCTTGTCGGTGCCCGGGGGAGCCGGGCGCAGGCTGGTGATCAGGTCGTAGAGCAGCAGGTTGAGGGTTTCGTTGATGGGGCTGCGCTGCAGCGCCAGCAGCAGCAGGCCCGCCGCCGCGTAGGGCACCAGCGACCGCACGCCATCCCCCAGATGGTGCAGCCCCAGCCGTGCCAGCAGAGAGGTCACTGCGGATCCGGGCCCTGTCTTGCTGTCCATCAGGTGCCCTTGAAGGCGAAGAAGAGCCGTTTCATCGTGTCCAGGAGAGCATTGGAGCGTTCGGTGTGCTGTTCACGATCCAGGCTTTTCAGCTCCGCCTGCCGCTCCTGCACCATGGCGGCGAAGCGCTCCAGCAGGTCCGGATTCGCGTCCAGCAGGCCCTTGATGCTGTCCCGGTCCACCTCCAGCAGCAGGCATTCCTCCGTGGCCCGCACCGTGGCGCTGCGGGGGGCGTCGAGGAAGAGGGTCATCTCGCCGAACACCTCGCCGGGCCCCAGCTGGCGCACCGCCACGGTGTGGCCCGGTTCGATCTCCTTGAGGATCTCCACGGTCCCCCGGAGCACGTGGAACATCGAGCGGCCCTCGGCCCCCTCCTGCACCACCGCCTCGCCGGGCCCGTAGGCCACCTGGTGGCTGCCCTCGACCAACGTTTCCAGTTGCTCGCCGCTCAGTTCGGTGAACAGTCCGGCGCTGGCCAGGGTCTGGCAGCACTGCTGGGGAGAGGGGCGGCCGGGCCGCTGGGCCCTGTCCCTGGGGCGGCGCGGCTGCAGCTCCCGCACCGGGAAGGGAATGCTCTGGCCCTCCCGGGCCAGGGCGTACCAGATCTGCTCCAGAAGATCACTGCGCAGATCGCCGATGGCACCGTCTCCCAGTTCCCGCTGCCACACCTGCAGCTCGTAGGCGATGGCACTGTCCTGGAACTCCTGCACCCGGATGCGGGGGGCCGGTTCGCGCAGCACCCTGGGGTGCTGCAGCACCACCTTCTCCAGCAGGGCCCTGGCCTGGGCCGGCGGCAGGTCGTAGTCGAGGCCGACGCTGAACCGGTTGCTGACGGCCCCGGAGCGGCCGAGGTTGCGCAGCACCCGCTCGGTGACGAGGCTGTTGGGGACCACCACCAGCTGGCCATCCATGTTGCGGAGCATGGTGTCCCGCCAGTTCACCTGCACGACCACCCCGCGCACCCCCTCGTCCAGCTCCAGAAAGTCCCCTTCGGTGAACTCGTCCCCCAGCTGCAGTTCCAGGCCCGCGAACAGGTCCTTGAGCGACTCCTGGGCCGCCAGGCCGATCACGGCGGTGAGCACGGCGGAGGTGGTCACCAGTCCCACCAGATCCAGCCGCGCCGATTGCCGCACCAGCACCACCGTGGCCAGGGCACCGCTGCCGAGGGTGAGCAGCTGCATCAGCAGCTGGGGCGGTGGACGCCACAGCCCCAGGTGGGCGGGCACCTGCAGGGTCGCCCACAGGGCCAGGAGGATGGCGGCGTAGGTGAGCAGCAGGTCGTCGGTGAGCAGCACCCACACCCGGTAGGCGGGCGGCAAGCCCTGCAGCGGCAGGGAACTCAGCAGGGCCCAGGCGGCGATGGCCAGCAGCGGCAGTCGCAACGGCACGGTCGGCAGTTGCCTGTGTTGGCAGAGACGGGCCAGCACCAGCAGCCCGGCCGTGGCGAGCAGGGCGCTGATCCAGATCTGCAGCAGGGCCAAGGCGCTCGCTTCGATCGCCCTATCCTGCCGCCGACCCTGGCCGTCGGCCCAAGGAGAGAGCAGGCTGGGAGCAGCCGTTCCCCTGTTGATGCGACCGATCTGCCTGCGTCCGGCTGTGCTGCTGCTGGTTCTGGTGGCGACCGGCACCTGGCCTGGCGCCGCCGGCGCCCAGGTGCAGCTGCGCTGTGAGGGCACCCTGCTCGAGGCCCGGGGCAGTGCCGAACAGGAACGGCCCACACGACGGCTGTCGTTCTCCCTGTCCCTGGAGGCGGAGGCACCAACAGCCGATGGTGCGCTCCAGAGCCTGCAGGAGCGCCTGGCGGCGGTGCGCACGGTGCTGCAGGGGCAGCAGGTGGAGGAACTGAGGGTCACCTCGCCAAGCACCTGGCGGCGCGAGGCGGATCGCAGCCGGCCGGCAGCGGTGACGGCCAACCTGCAGGTCAGCGGGCGTCTGGTGCCCCAGCGGCTGCAGGCCCTGATCCGGGAGGTGGGGGCCCTGCCAGGGGTGCGCCTGTCGCCTGTGGGCACCGAGGCCGATCGCGGCCTCGATGGGGCCGTGCGGCGCCAGCTGCTGAGGGGGGCTTACCAGGATGCCCTCGCCCAGGCTCGGGAGGTGGCCGCCGCCGTTGGCCTGAGCAGGCTCAACCCCCTGGAGGTGCAGCTGGACGGCAACGAAATGCGGCCGATGTTGATGCGTGCCGCCGCAGCCGATGCGGCCCCGCCCTTCGATCCGGCCGAGCTGGCGCTTCCGAAGGACCGACTCAGCCTGACGGTGCGCTTCTGCGCCCGGTGATGCTTTTGAGGTCTGCGGATGCGTTTTGGGCCCCGCCGAGCAGAATGCAGCGATCCGGACCCGGAGCCTTGAGCGAATGCGCCACCGCCTGTCGAGCGCCCTGCCGAGCCTGTCGTTTCTGCCGATCCTGATCCTGCTGGCGGGTCCGGCCGTCGGGCCGCTGCCGGTGGAGGCCTCCGAAAGTGCCGTTGTGCAGGAGATCCTCGATGGCAACGAGATGTTCATCGATGGCAAGACGGCCAAGGTGAAGCAGAAGGCCGTCGCCCCCCAGAAGGTCAGCACCCAGAACAGTCGCGGCCAGATCCGATTCGACAGCGGCGCCGCCGGACGCCTGAACCGCTTCGCCCTGCTCAAGCTCGGCCAGGGCTGCTTCCTGATCGAGAAGGGCCAGATTCTGGTGTCGGGCAAGCAGAGCGGTTGCACCCGTTCCGCCCGCCTCAGCGTGCGGGGCACCAACTACCTCCTCGACGTCAGCGAGTCAGGGGAGGCGGAGATCTCCGTGCTGGAGGGGTCCGTGGAGGTGGAACCTCTCGCCGATGGGGAGCCCACCGGCAAACCCGCCACCACGGTGGAGGCGGGCCAGAAGCTGCGCCTCTCCCCCGCCGGGGTGGTGCTGGCGATCCTGGGGCTCAGCGTGAGCGACTACAACGGCATCCTCGGCGGCCCCCTCTTCCAGGGGTTCCGGGTGCCCCTGCCGGCCTACGGCTCCCTGGAGAGCTACATCCGCTCCAGGGTGCCGGGGGTGAACCTGCCCGTGCCGATCAGCACGCCGTCGCTGCCCTTCGGTCTGCCGCGCTTCTTCTGAGCCCGTGATCCTCCGACAGCGACCCCTCCTGCTGACCGCGTTGGCGGCGGCCCTGGCCTGGCCCTGCGCTGGTCAGGCCAGCCCCGCGGGATCGGCGGTCGTTCAGGAGATCCTCGATGGCCCGGAGCTGTTCATTGAACGCCGCCAGGCCCACGTCCAGGAGAGGGCGTTCACACCCGAGCTGGTCCGCACCCAGAAGAGCCGCGGCCAGCTGGGCTTCGCCGCCGGTGCCGCCGGCCGCCTCAACCGCTTCACCCAGCTGCGTCTCGGCAGCACCTGCTTCCTGCTCAACAGCGGCCAGATCCTGGTGTCCGGTCCGCAGAACGGCTGCACCCGCTCCTCGCGGCTGAGCACCCGCGGAACCAACTACCTCATCACCCTGCTCGACGGTGGCGAGCAGGAGGTGGCGGTGCTGGAGGGCTCGGTGGAGCTCCAGCCCCTCGCCGATGGGCGGCCCCTGGCCGGGGCGCCGATCCTCGTGGCGGGGGGCACCCGGCTGCGGCTCTCCAGCCAGGGGGCCCTGCTCTGGCAACGCCCCCTCACGGCGGACGACTACGCCGCCATCCTCCGGGGGCCCCTGTTCCAGGGGTTCACGGCCCCCCTGCCCGGCATGGCGGCGCTGGAGGCCTTCGTGCAGCGCCGTTTCCCCGGTGTGATCGCCGCCCCGCCCGGACCGGCGGTCAGCCGCGATCCCTTGGTGGAGACCGTCAACCGCTATCGCCGGGAGGCCGGCCGACCTGCCTTGCAACCCCTGTCGCCGGACCTGGCGGCCCGGAACGCCGCCTATCTGGCCCCGGTGCTTGAGGGGGTGCTGAACAGCCGTGACTGCGACCACGACCGCTCCAGCTGGGGGGCCTTCCAGGAGCGCATGGCGGCGACGGCCAAACTCATTCCCACCAGTGAGGTGATCGCCTGCCCGATGCCGGCCGGCGCCTGGAATCCGGAGCTGATCGTGTCCCGCTGGATGGGCTCGCCCCTGCACACCCAGATCCTGATCAACCGCCCCAAGGCCCGGGCCATCGATTGCGTGCGCCTGGAGCGCTCCGGCCGGGCCGTCGCGATCTGCACGCTGTGGAGTCCGGTGGCGGGGGGAACCCCCTAGGCCCGGGCCTTCGCTGCCGCGATGATGGGGTGCGGCTGAGCGCCCACACCGGCGCCGACGGGAGAGGTCTTCGAGATGGCGCGACGCCGCACCTTCAGTGTTCTCGTGGTGACGGTGCTGGCCTGGGTGGGGGTCAGCGCCGGCTGGCCGGGACCCCGGATGCGGGTCTGGGAGCGGGGCGTGGAGCAGCAGCTGCTGTTGCTCCGGGGCCCGCGCCGACCGCCGCCGCAGGTGGTCTTGGTCACCGTCGATGACGCCACCCTGCAGCAGGGCGACTGGTTCGAGGAGGAGGGCCGGATCCCGGACTGGGCGAAGGGCGTCGGCAGCCTGCCCTGGCCCCGGGCCACCTACGGCATGGTGGCGGAGAAGCTGCTGCAGGCCGGCGCCAGGGCCGTGGCCGTGAATGTGGTCTTCGAGGGCCCCAGCGGCAAGGGACCGGCCGATGACGATGCCCTGGAGCTGCGGCTGCGGCGCTACCCCGGCCGGGTCGCCCTGGCGGCCGAGATGCTCGAATCCGACGACACCCAGGGAGCGGGAGCCCTCACCTTCGTGCGGCCGGAGCGCTTCCTGGCGGCCATCGGCGGCACCGGCTCCCTCGGGCTCACCAACATCCTCGCCGGCACCTCCAGCGAGCCCAGCCGCCACCCCGAGACCTATGCCAGCGGCGTGCTCCCCGCCCGGGGCGCCGAGGGCCACAGTGCCCTCTCCTCCACCCTGCTGCGGCTGGGGGGCCAGCGCAGCCGCCAGGACGACCGGGCCAGCGCCCTCAATTTCTATGGCCAGGAGGGCAGCTTCCTGCGCCTGCCGGCCTGGGAGGTGCTCGACCCCGAGCGTTGGAAGAGCCACCCCCTGCGCCAGAACGTGAAGGGGGCCCTGGTGCTGCTCGGCCCGGTGGTCGCCCAGGGGACCGACGGCTACCCCACCCCCTTCGGCCGCCTGTCGGGACTGGAGGTGCTGGCCACCGCCACCGCCAACTCGCTGCAGGGAGACGGGCTGCAGCCCTGGCCCCGCCGTGCGCCGGGACGGGCCCTGCTGGCCCTGGTGCCGCTGCTGCTCGTGCTGGCGGCAGCCCGCCGCTGGGGCGACTTGCGCTGGCGCCTCGCCCTGGTGGTTCTGGTGCTGGTCCTCCAGGGGGGCCTTGTCGTCGTGGCGTTGCAGCAGGCCAACCGCTGGCTGCCGCTGCTGGCACCCTCTTCGGGCCTCGTCCTGCTGGGCCTGCTCTACGGCGGGGATGCCTACCTGCGGGAGGGGCAGGAGCGGCGGCGCCTGCGCCGCACCTTCGAGCGCTATGTGGCGCCCGGGGTGGTGGCGGAGATCCTCTCCGACCCGGAATCGGCCCAGGGCATCCTGCGGGGTCGCCTGCTGGAGGTGACGGTGCTGATGACCGACATCAAGGGCTTCACGGTGCTCACCAAGCAGCGCAGCGGCGAAGGCCAGAGCGAGCTGCACGTGCTCCAGCTCAACGAGTATCTGGGCGCCATGGTGGAGGTGGTGATGGCCCATGGCGGCACCGTCGACAAGTTCATCGGCGACGCGGTGATGGCCGTCTTCGGCTCACCGGTGAGCCGGGGGGTGGCCGAGGAGGCCAGCCAGGCGGTGCGCTGCGCCCTGGCGATGCGGGCGGCCCTGGCCGGCCTCAACGAGGACTGGACGCGGCGGGGCATCGCCACCCTCGACAACGGCATCGGCCTGGCCAGCGGCCAGGTGATGGTGGGCCAGATCGGCAGCCCCAAGCGGATGGAGTTCACCGTGATCGGCGACACCGTCAACCTTTCGGCCCGGCTGGAGTCCGCCACCCGGACTGTGGACGCGGCGGTGGTCTGTGACGCGCAGACCGCCAGCCTGATCGCGGCCGACCCCGGTCTCTCGGCCCGCTCCCTGGGTCCCCAGGCGGTGAAGAGCCTCGGGGAGGTGGAGATCTTCACCGTCGCCCTCGCGGATCAGGCCGTGGCCGGGGATCAGGCCTCCAGATAAAATTAGGCTTCTAGGTAAGTCGTCTGCTCCAGGCTGGCCCGCAGATGGGCCATCAGGCGCCGGGCGTCGCTGATCGCCAGGTCGCCGCGGCCGATGGCCTGTTCGCTGGCCAGGCGGAGCCGTTCCAGCAGCAGGTCGGGGTCGTGCTCCATTGCCTTGAGCACCTCGGCGTTGGTGTTGCCCCGCACCACGTGGTCGACCCGGTAGCTGCCGCCGGCCGCCAGCCGGATGTGCACGGCGTTGGTGCTGCCGAACAGGTTGTGCAGGTTGCCCATCACCTCCTGGTAGGCCCCGCCGAGGAACAGCCCGATCCAGTAGGGCTCGCCGGGCCGCAGGTTGTGGAGTTCCAGCAGGGGCTTGACCTGGCCCCGGTCGATGAAGCGGGCGATCTTGCCGTCGGAATCGCAGGTGAGGTCGGCGAAGCTGCCCAGCCGGGTGGGGCGTTCATCGAGCCGGTGGATCGGCATCACCGGGAACAGCTGGTCGATCGCCCAGGTGTCGGGGGCCGAGCGGAACACCGACAGGTTGGCGTAGTAGGTCCCGGCCAGCGCCGCCGGCAGGGCCTGCAGCTCCTGGGGGATCACAGCGTCGGCGGGCAGGCCTTCCAGCTGGCGGGCGATCGCCTGGCAGCTGGCCCAGGTGAGGCGCTCGGCCGTGGCCCGCTCCGGCAGGCTCAGGTAGCCGAGCCGGAAGGCGTTGAGGGCGTCCTCCTTGAACTTGAGGGCGTCGTTCCAGGCCTCCTGCAGGCGCTCCACCACCGACCGCCCGTCCCCGCCCTCCCCTTTGGGGCTTCCGCCCAACGCAATGGCGCTGATCACCGCATGGGTGTCACGCAGGTTGCGCAGGATCAGGGCCTCCCCTTCGGCCGGCGGCGGCAGCGACTCGGTGTGACCGCCGGCCCCGAGCACGTCGAACACCAGCACGCTGAAGTGGCTGGCCAGGGCCCGGCCGCTCTCGCTCACCAGCGTGGGAGGGCGGATGCCGTGGGGCTCGCAGCACTCCCGGATGGTGGCGACGACGTCGTTGGCGTAGTTCTGCAGCGAGTAGTTGGTGGAGGCGGCGGTGGCGGTGCGGCTGCCGTCGTAGTCGATGCCCAGGCCACCGCCCACATCCAGAAAGCCCATCGGAGCCCCGAGGCGGGTGAGCTCGGCATAGATCTGGCCCGCCTCCTGCAGGGCGTCCTTGAGCACGGCGATGTCGTTGATCTGGCTGCCGACGTGGAAGTGCAGCAGGCGCAGGTCGTCGAGCAGGCCCGCCTCCCGCAGGCGCTCCACGGTTGTGAGCACGTCGGGGATCGAGAGGCCGAACTTGGCCCTCTCCCCCACCGAGCTGCCCCAGCGGCCGGTGCTGCGGGCGGAAAGCTTGGCGCGGATGCCGATGAACGGGGCCCCGCCCAGGGTGCTGCTGGCGGCGATGATCCGCTCCACCTCATCGGCCTGCTCGATCACCACCACCGGCTGGCGCCCCAGGCGCCGGGCCAGGATCGCCGTCTCGATGTAGCGCCGGTCCTTGTAGCCGTTGCAGATCAGCAGGGCGTCAGGGTCGTCGAGCAGGGACAGGGCGATCAGCAGCTCGGCCTTGCTGCCCGCCTCCAGGCCGAAGTGCCAGCGGTGGCCGCTCTCCACCAGCTGCTCCACGACGTGGCGCTGCTGGTTGCACTTCACCGGGAACACCCCCTGGTAGCGGCCGTCATAGCCGTACTGGGCGATCGCCCGCTCGAAGGCGGCGTGGAGGCGCTCGAGTCGGTCCTCGAGGATGTCGTCGAAGCGGATCAGCAGAGGCAGGGTCAGGTCGCGGCCCTGGAGCTCCCGCACCAGGTCCACCAGATCGAGGGAGCCGCCACGGTCGCCGCGGGGCTGGACCATCACGTGGCCGCGGGCGTTCATCGAGAAATAGGGCTCTCCCCAGCGCTCAAGTCCGTAGAGGGCGGAGCTGTCGGCGATGGACCAGCTGGTGGCTGCCGCCATGGCGCGCGCAGTGAACGAGCTGCGGGGAAGGTGGCTGGAATCTAGGGGTGCCATCCTGCTGCGCCGTTGCTACAGCGGGGAGCAACGGCCGTCCTCGAGCCATGCAGCTGTTCAGTCGTCTGCCGGAGCAGCAGCTGCGCCGGGTGCGCTGGGCCCTGCTGATCGGCTGGCTGCTGCTGATCGCCTCGCTGCTGTTGCCGGCGATCACGCTCCCGGCGGCGTTGGTGCCCCCCTGCTCCGTGGCCTTCGATCCCGAGTGTCAGCTGCATCGGCAGCCCGGCAACCGGCTGTTCTGGGGGACCGTGGTGCCGGTGGGTCTGCTGCTGATCGGCGCCGTCAGCCATGAGCTCTGGCGGCGCCTCTGCCCGCTGGCCTTCGTGTCGCAGCTGGCCCGGGCCCTTGGCCGGCAGCGCAGCCGCCCCGGCCGCAAGGGGCGGCCTGAGGTGGTGATGGTGGAGGCTGAATCGTGGCTGGGCCGCCACCATCTCACCCTCCAGTGGACCCTGCTGATCGGCGGGCTCTGCCTGCGCCTGCTGGCGGTGAACGGCAGCCCGATCGGGCTGGCGCTCCTGCTGCTGGTGACCCTGGCGGCGGCGGTCCTGGTGGGCTGGGCCTGGGGTGGCAAGGCCTGGTGCCAGTACGTGTGCCCGATGGGGCCGGTTCAGACCGTGCTCACCGGTTTGCGGGGGCCCCTCGGCAGCACGGCCCATGTCGCCACAACGTCGAAGATCACCCAGTCGATGTGCCGCACTCTCGCCGCCGAGGGGCGGGAGCAGAGCGCCTGTGTGGCCTGCCAGGTGCCCTGCATCGACATCGACGCCGAGCGCTCCTTCTGGCAGAACCTTCACGGCAAGCGCGGGCTCAGCTGGATCTGGTACTCCTATCCGGGCCTGATCGTGGCCTTCTTCCTGCTGATGCAGGCGGTGGGTGTCGGCAGCGGCCTGGAGGACCATCCGCTCGGTTTTCTGCGCTCAGGAGCCTGGGCCTTTGATGCCGGCCAGCCCCGGCGGGTCTGGCAGGCGCTCTGGCCAGCGCTGCCCTTGCCCCGCCTGCTGGCGGTGCCGCTGCTCCTGAGCGCCTCAGTCGCTTTCTCTGTGCTCCTGTTTCAAGCCCTCCAGCGCCTCCTGGAGCGGCTCTTCCGCCACGAGGGTCTGGGCGAGCCGCAGGAGCGGGCGGCGCACCGCACCCGGCTGCTCGCCTCGTTCCTGGCGATCAACCTCTTCTTCTGGTTCGTGGACCCCTTCCAGGGGGGCCTGGGCGGTGAGGGGGGCGAGGTGCTCCAGCTGTTGGTGCTCCTGGCCACCAGCATCGCCCTGTACCGCAGCTGGGGTCGGGACCAGGCCACCTACCGTCGCGAAAGCGCCAGCCAGAGCCTGCGCCGCCAGCTGCGCGATCTTCCCGGACTGGAGGCAGCCCTCGATGGCCGATCCCTCGACGCCCTCTCGCCTCAGGAGGTGTTCACGCTGGTGAAGGCGATGCCGGCGCTTGGTCGCCAGCAGGGTCGCGCCCTTTACCGCGACGTGATGGCGGAGATGCTGCGCGCCGGCCGCCTCGATCGCGCCAGCGCCCTGCTGGAGCTCCAGGACCTGCGCCAGTCGCTGCAGCTCGATGAATCCGATCACCACGCCGTGGTGCGCACCCTGGCCAGCGAGCAGCCCGAGCTGCTGGAGCTTGATCCCTTGCAGCGCCAGGTCGACGACCTGCGCCGCGAGGCCGCCCAGGAGGCGATCGACGAGCTGCTGCGGTTGGCGGGTCTGCAGGTGCTGGAACCGGAGCGTCTGCCACCGGCCCTTCAGGAGCGGCTCGACCAGCTCCAGGCGGAGAGTGGCCTCGATGAGGGCCACTGGCAGGCGGTGCTGGAGAGTTTCGGCCCCCGGGGGGAACTGGAGCGCCGGCACCTGGTGGAGCAGCGGGCGGCCTGGATCCAGGAGGCGGGACTGCGGGCCCGGCTGGGGCAGCTGGCGGCCGGAGATCCCCTGCTGCAGCCGCTGGTGCAGGCCATGGCACAGCGCACCGAGGGGCCCCGTTTTGAACTGGATCGTCGTCTGGTGGCGGCGGGTCTCGAGCCGCTGCCGGCCTCGGTGCCGGCCTGCGGTGAGCTCGATCAGGCCCTGGATCTGCTGTGGCGGGATCCCGACCCGGACACCGCCGGCTGGGTGCTGATGCTGGCCCGCGAGCGCGACCCGCAGCGGGCTGCCCGCCATCTTCAGGATCCCCGCACGGGTCTGGCGGCGTCGCCGTTCCTGCTCAGCCAGCGCCGCGGCGAGAACGCTCCCGACCGTGAGGAGTTCCCGGCGATCGCCGGCGCCGAGCTGTTCGCCGATCTGCTGCCGGAGGGCATCCTCTGGGTGGCACACCAGGGTCATCTGCAGGCGTGTGAGCCCGGCGAAATCCTGATGAACCGCGGCGCTCCCAGTGATGGCCTCGCCCTGGTGCTGCAGGGCGAGGTGCGGCTGCAGACGGCCGCCGGGCAGCCGGTGGTGATCGGCGTGGGTCAGACCGTTGGCGAGATGGGTGTGATCACCGGTGACCCCCGCAGCGCCAGCGTGGCCGCCGGTGAGGAGGGGGCCACGCTGTTCGTTCTGCCCACCCAGGTCTTTGAAGAGCTGCTGCGGCGCTCACGCCACTTCGGCCGCGGCCTTCTGGCCCACATGGCCGCCCGCCTGGAGGCGGAAGGTCCTGTGCTTGCCAACTAGGACGTCCGCCACGGACGATGGCTCGGATCTCCACGTCTGTTTCCATGGCCACCGAACGCACCTTCCTCGCCATCAAGCCCGACGGGGTGCAGCGCGGCCTGGTGGGCGAGATCCTCGGCCGTTTCGAGACCAAGGGCTTCAAGCTGGTGGGCCTCAAGCAGCTGGTGCCGAGCCGGGACCTGGCCGAGAGCCATTACGGCGTGCATCGGGAGCGGCCCTTCTTTGCCGGCCTGGTGGAGTTCATCACCAGCGGGCCGGTGGTGGCCATGGTCTGGGAAGGCGACGGCGTGATCGCCAGCGCCCGCAAGCTGATCGGCGCCACCAAGCCCCTGGAGGCCGAGCCCGGCACCATCCGCGGCGACCTGGCGGTGAACATCGGCCGTAACGTCATCCACGGTTCCGATGCGCCGGAAACGGCCGCGTTCGAGATTGGCCTCTGGTTCCAGCCCTCCGAGCTGTGCGCGTGGACGCCGGCCGACCAGGTGTGGCGGGTCGAGCCCTGAGCCGCCATTCTGGGGATCGTCGGGTCCCCGGGCCATGGTGCTGTGCAGGAGCCTCCGGCCTCCCAGGCCGCTGAAGCTGGCGGCCGCGGCCGTGCTGGTCGCCGGCCTGGTGGTTGCTCTGCCCGCCGCCGGCCCCCTCGCCGGGGCCACGGCGGCCCCCCGGGTGCCCCGGGTGGTGGATGTGCCCTCCCGGCCGGCCTATGTGATGCCGCCGGCGGCGCCGGAGCGGCCGGCCCTTGTGGGCCAGGTGCTGCAGCCGTCCACCGTGCTGCGCACCGAGAATCCCGGCCGGCTGCAGATCCTGCTGGCCGATGGCCGCAGCTTCCGGCTCGGGGGCAACGCCCTGCTGCGGATCGAGCCGACGCTGCTGGATCTGGTGCGCGGCCGGATCATCGCCTGGATCTCTCCCGGGGCGAAGCGTCCCACCCCCCTGCGGATCAAGACCCGGGTGGGGACGGCCTCCATCCAGGGCACCACGGTCTTCATCGAGGACACCGCCGACTCCGTGCTCTTCCTGAGCTGGGAGGGGGAGGTGGAGGTGCGCGCCGATGACGGGACCGTGTACCGGCTGAGCAGCGGCCAGCGGCTGGAGGCCACGCCCGGGGGCTGGAAGGGGCCGCGCCGGATCGACGCCACCGAGGCAAGGCTGCGGCGGCGCAACAGCGAGCTGCTCAACGGTTTCGGGGCGCCGATGGAGACGCTGCCGGTGCTCGAGCGCGAACTCGGACTCACCCCCTGATGCCCGCCTGGCCTGGGCTGGGGCGCCGGCTCTGGTGGCTGGCCCTGGCCGCCCCCCTGCTGGCGGGCCTCGACCGGGCGCCCCTCACCCCCCTGGGCCAGGGGCCGCGGCTGCTCGACGACCAGCTTGTCCAGACCTTCTTCCTGCTGCGGGGGCCCCGTCCCGCCCCGGCCGACCCGGTGATCCTGGCCATCGACGCCGACTCCCTGGAGCTGGGGGAACTGCTGGCCCCGGGCGAACGCCAGGCGTCGCCGCTGTGGCGGCAGATGGGCCCCTGGCCCTGGCCCCGGGCCCTGCAGGCTCGGCTGGCGGCCCATGTGCTCGAGCAGGGGGCGGCCCGGGTGCTGTTCAACATCGAGTTCAGCCAGCCCAGCCGCTTCGGCCCCGCCGACGACCGGGCCTTTGCCGCCACCCTCGCCCCCTGGCGCCAGCGGGTGCACCTGGCGGCGGTGTACGGCGTCCAGGAGGAGGGGGGGCTGGTGCAGAGCCGGCTGCGGCTGCCCATCCACCCGCTCGGTGCCCCCGGCCTCACCACCCTGCTCCAGTCCCCCCGGGGGGTGGTGGAGGCGGTGCCGGGCCAGGAGTGGATCGCTGCCCGGCTGGGCGATTTCCCGCCGCCCCTGCCCCGGCCGATGGCCTTCCTGGTGCGCCCGGCGCCGCCGACGCCGGCGCCGATGGGGCTCGATTTTCCCGGTCCCGCCGGCACCATGCCCCGCGTTCCGGCCTGGAAGCTGCTGGAGGCGCCGGCGTCCACCTGGCGGGGCCGCACGGTGCTGATCGGCGTCACGGCGCCGGGCCTGGGGGATCTGCAGGAGACGCCCTTCGGCCCCATGGCCGGCACCGAGATCCAGGCGGTGGCCGTCGCCAATGTGCTGCAGGGCCGGGGGCTGGGGCGGCTGCCCCTGGCGGGGGACGGGCTGCTGCTGCTGGGCTGGGGCGCCCTGGCGGGGCTGCTGCTGCGGCGTCCCGCCAGCGCTGGCCGCACCCTGCAGCTGGCCCTGGCCCTGGCGGGCGCGGTCCTGCTCGCCGGCGGGGCCGCGTGGGCCGTGGCCCAGCTGCGCCTGCCCCTGGCGGCCCTGCTGCTGGCCCCGGTGGCCGGCGGCGGGGTGCGGGCCGTGGGCCAGGGGCTGGCGGAGAGCCGGGAGCGGGCCTACCTGCACCAGGTGCTGAGCCGCCGCGTCTCCCCCACCCTGCTGCGCGACATCCTGCGCAGCCCCGGGCCGCTGTGGAACCAGGCGGTGGGCAGCCGGGCCCGCTGCGCCGTGCTGTTCAGCGACCTGGTGGGGTTCACGCCCCTGAGTGCCGTGCTGGAGCCGGCCGAGCTGTTCGCCCTGCTGAACCGCTACTTCGAGGCCATGGCCGGGGCGGTGCTGGAGCAGGAGGGCCTGCTCGACAAGTTCATCGGCGACGCGGTGATGGCGGAGTTCGGGGTGCCCCGCAGCCGGGGGGATGCCGAGGAGGCCAGGGCCGCGGTGCGGGCCGCCCTGGCCATGCAGGAGCGCCTGGAGACCCTCAACCTGGAGCTGGCCGCGGCGGGCACCCCACCGCTGCGGCACGGGATCGGGCTCCACTTCGGTGAGGTGATCGCCGGCAACCTGGGCTCTTCCCAGCGCCTGGAGTTCACGGTGGTGGGGGCCAGCGTCAACGTGACCAGCCGCCTGGAAGGACTGACGCGCCTGTTCCCCGAGCACCCGATCCTGGTCAGCGGCGACCTGCTGGCGCTGCTGCCGGGGGAGCTGGTGGTGCAGCCGCTGGGGAGTCACCGGATCAAGGGTTGGCCCGTGCCCCTGGAGGTGTACGCCCTTCAGGGGCTGCAGGCTGCGGGGGCAGGCCCGGGCTAGGCCGCCGGCGGGAACGGCCGGCTCCAGTGGAAGGGCGCCAGCAGCGCGTCGCCCGCCGCGGCCGCCCCGGAGCCCTGGTCAGCTGTGGTGATCGCTTCAGCGATCCGCTCTGCGGTGATGGCCGCCAGCAGCACGCCGTTGCGGTGGTGGCCCGTGGCCAGCCAGAGCCCTTCGATGGGGCCGGGGCCCAGCAGCGGGGCGTCGTCGGGGGTGCCGGGCCGGAAGCCCCACCAGCGCTCCATCGGCGGCAACAGGGCCGCCTCCGGCAGCAGGGCGGCGATGCCGGCCTGCAGCTGCTTCTGGCCCTCGGGGGTGAGCCCGTCGTCGAAGCCCGCCTGCGGTTCGCTGGTGGCGCCCACCACCAGCAGGCCGTCCTCCCGCGGCACCAGGTAGGTGCCGGGTCCGAACACGACCCGCTCCAGGCTGGCCCTGGGGCCCTGCAGCGACAGCATCTGCCCCTTCACTGGATGCACCGGCAGTGACGGCAGCAGCCGGCCGCTCCAGGCGCCGCAGGCGAGCACGGCCGTGGTGGCGGCCATCGTGTGTTCGCCCCCCTCGACCCGGCGCAGCCGCACCCCCCGCAGACGCCCGCCGTCGCCGGTGAGCAGCTCCAGCACCTCGGTGCCCTCCTCGAAGCGCACCCCCAGGGCCACGCAGGCCCGCTCCAGGGCGCGCATCAGGCGGCGGCGGTTGTCGATCTGGCCGTCCTGGGCGAACAGCAGACCCGCCCGCCAGGCGGGCCCGATCCCGGGCACCTCCCGCTCCAGGCCCGCCCTGTCAAGGGGCTCGCCGAAGGGGGCCGTGGGGTAGGCGTCGCGCTCGGCGGCGCCGGAGAAGGGAACGACGATCCCGCAGGGCCGCAGGCCGCAGGGGAGGCCGCTGTCGGTCTCGATGCGGGCCACCCAGGCCGGTATCCGCTCCAGGCTGGCCTGGCCCAGGGCCAGCATCGCCCCGCTGAGCCCTTCGGCGTGGGGGGCCAGCATGCCGGCGGCCACGAATCCCGCCGCCTCGCTGCGCCGGCGGCTGAGCACGGTGGCGCCGCGGCCGAGACGGGCGAGCTGGTGGGCGATGGCCAGGCCCATGAGGCCACCACCGAGGATCAGGATGGGTTCGGCATCGGGAGGGGGGCCAGCCAGGGGGCGCATCTCCAGCTCGGAAGGCCCCCATTCAAGCGGCCGCCTGCCGCTGCCTAGGATCGCCCCAGTGCCTCCGGCCGAGCGCGGGGGGCCGACAGCGCCGGCAGGACTCGCGACCATGGCTGAAGGGAACAGGGCTGAAGGCAAGGACGTGGCGGCGTGGGAGGCCGTCATCGGCCTGGAAACCCACGTGCAGCTGGGCACCGCCAGCAAGATCTTCACCGCCGCCTCCACCAGCTTCGGCGACGATCCCAACACCCACATCGATCCAGTCGTGTGCGGCCTGCCCGGCACCCTGCCGGTGCTCAATCAGAAGGTGCTTGAGTACGCGGTCAAGGCGTCCCTGGCCCTCAACCTGCAGGTGGCCGAGCACAGCAAGTTCGACCGCAAGCAGTACTTCTATCCCGACCTGCCCAAGAACTACCAGATCTCCCAGTACGACCAACCGATCGCCGAGGACGGCTGGATCGAGGTGGAGGTGGCCGAAAAGGGCAAGGAGACTTACCTCAAGACGGTGGGCATTGAGCGGCTCCACATGGAGGAGGACGCCGGCAAGCTCGTGCACGCCGGCAGCGACCGCCTCGCTGGCTCCACCCATTCGCTCGTCGATTACAACCGGGCCGGGGTGGCCCTGGCTGAGATCGTCTCCAAGCCGGATCTGCGCACGGGCCGGGAGGCGGCGGAGTATGCCTCCGAGATTCGCCGCATCATGCGCTATCTGGGCGTCAGCGACGGCAACATGCAGGAGGGCTCCCTGCGCTGCGACGTCAACATCTCGGTCCGCCAAGGGCCGGACGCCCCCTTCGGTGTGAAGGTGGAGATCAAGAACATGAACTCCTTCTCGGCGATCCAGAAGGCGATCGATTTCGAGATCGCCCGCCAGATCAAGGCCTATGAAGCCGGTGAGCCGGTGGTGCAGGAAACGCGCCTCTGGGATGAGGGCAAGCAGCTCACCAAGAGCATGCGCAGCAAGGAAGGGGCCAGCGACTACCGCTACTTTCCGGACCCTGATCTGGGGCCGATCGAGGTGAGCCCCGAGCAGCGCGAAAGCTGGCTGGCCGAACTGCCCGAACTGCCGGCCGCCAAGCGCCACCGCTATGCCGAAAGCCTGGGGCTCTCGATCTACGACGCCCGGGTGCTCACCGATGAGCGTCCCATGGCCGAATACTTCGAGGCGGCGGTGGCGGCCGGGGGCGACCCCAAGGCCGTGGCCAACTGGGTCACCGGCGACATCGCCGCCCATGTGAACGCCAACCGGCTGTCGATCACCGAGCTGCCCCTGCGACCCGAGCAGCTGGCCGAGATGGTGCAGCTGATCGAGGCCGGCAGCATCAGCGGCAAGATCGCCAAGGACCTGCTGCCGGAACTGCTCGAGAAGGGCGGATCTGTGAAGGAGATCGTGGAATCCCGCGGGCTGGGCATGATCTCCGACCCAGCGGCAATCGCCGCGATCGTGGCGGAGCTGCTGGCGGCCCACCCGGAGGAGGTGGAGGCCTTCCGCGGCGGCAAGAACAAACTGCAGGGCTTCTTCGTGGGGCAGCTGATGAAGCGCACCGGCGGCCGCGCCGACCCCAAGCTGGCCAACCGAATCCTCAGCGAGCAGCTCAAGGGCTGATCCGCGGAGCCTCCTCGATCAGGTCCAGGTGGTGATCGGCGGCTGAATCAGTAGCTCGGCAATGGTGCTGATGATGGCCGGGGCGTCGAAGTAATCGCCGTGGTCGATGGCGCGATTGGTCAGCCGGGTGGCGTTGTGCCCCGTCATGTTGGGGGGTGCCAGCGAGGGCAGGGGATTGAGGCCGAGACTGCTTTCCCAGCGTTTGGTGAGTTCGGGGCCCGTGAGCCGCTGCTTCAGCTTCTCGATCGGTTCCCGCAGGGCTTCCTTCTCCAGCACCGAAGCCTGAAGGGCGCTGTCGTGGCGTGAATAGAACAGGTGGGTGTGACCGACCAGATGCTGGAGTCCATCGTGGAAGGGGCCGAGATAGTGGAAGCGTTTCGAGTCGATCTGCACATTCGGGCACTGGGTGACTTCCCGCCGTTCCACATCGGGGGCCAGCATGATGTACTGATCCACGAAGGATTCGCCGCCGTTGTTTTCCCTTCGTGACAGGCGTCCGGTCAGCCGACGACCGTTGTCATCGTCGACGAAGGCCTGCTTCGGCCAGCTCTCCTCATTGAGAAGGTTGGCCAGCATGTGGCAGGTGAGATAATTGCCCATGCTGTGGGCGATGAGCGCGATGCTGGCGTTGGGATTCACCGTCCGGATCGTGGCGATGGTGTTGGCCAGTGCAGCGGCGGAATTGGACGCTTCGTTGCGATCCGACTGGTAGGCCAGCACGCTGCCATCGGACGGCCAGGAGAAACCGATGCAGGCGATGTGTTCCTTGCTCTCGTCGATGCTGTCAGGACCCATCAACAGTGAGCGACCCTGCTGGGCCAAATGCTGCTGCAGCAACTCGGCCAGCATGGAAAAGGAGGTGATGGCACCGTGCAGCGGCACGTTGAAGCCATGAATGCCGATCACCACCATGCGGATGCACGGCTTGGCGAGGAAGCTTCTTAGCTCCTCGCGTTCTTGACCGGCCACCACGGCCTCGATCGGAATGCTGGAGGGATTGGTGCTGCCCAGATACTGGGCCATGCAGGCCTTGGTGTCGATCCAGTGGTAGCCACCGCGCTGCAGCTTGATCCGTTGAGCCTCATCAAAGGCCCGCCCAAGTTTCTCGCGATCGCGGTTGGTGGCGAAGTAACGAATGGTGCGCGACATCTGTGCTACTTCATTGAGCCGTCATTTTCAGTGGAGCTCCCATACTGGAATTGCCGATGCTTCATCTCTGCAAGAATCTTTACCTCATGGTTTTGTTCGAAGCCCTTTATTTTTGTTCGATCGGCCCTGGAGTGATCAGCTTGTGAGACACATCTTCGGCGCTACCTGGATGACAACCTTGCCGATGTGGCGTGGATGACAACGCTCAGCGGGTTCCGTGAAAACGGGACCGGAGCAGGTTGGTCAGCTGCAGGGGAAGGTCGCTGTTCGCACGGGAGTTGTCGATCACAGCCTGGGCCAGGGCCCGTTTGCGTGCCAGGGGCCACTGGGCCCGGAGGCGGGCGGTGGCCTCCCCAGCCGCGAGCCCATCGCGGACCATGAGGCGTCGGAGCTGCTCAGGCTCGTCGCAATCCACCAGCCATACCTCGCTGCAGAGGCTCTCCAGCCCCGCTTCAAACAGCAGAGGGATCATCAGGACCACGGTGGGCACCTGCTGGAGCCGTTCCAGTTCGACGGCAAAGCGTTGCCGCACCAGGGGGTGCACCAAGCCCTCCAGCCAGGCCCGCTCGTCCGCATCGGCGAACACGATCCGCCCGAGGGCGGCCCTGTCCAGGGCGGGGCCAGCGTCGGAGGCGCTCAGGGAGCTCCCAGTGCGCGCCCGTACCTGCTCGCCGTAGCGCGCCAGCACCGCCACCGCTCCGGGGCTGCCTGGCGCGAGGGCCTCGCGGGCGAAGCGGTCGGCGTCCAGCACCGGCAGCCCGAAGAGTTGCTCCAGCAGGGCGGCCACCGTGCTCTTGCCGGTGGCGATTCCTCCGGTCAGTCCGATGCGGCGCTGGGGCAGGCTCAGGGCGCGTTGGATCCGCTGGGCTGCACTCTGGGGCCTGGCGCCCGTCGATGGACGCCGCCGAGGCAGATCCTTGGCGTCCGGCGCCCCTTCAGGATGGGACCAGCGTGCATTGGTTCCGTGGTGAGCGTCCCTGGCCCCTGGCATCCGATTGAGGGCGGCATCACGGCGCCGGAGGGATTTCTGGCGGCGGGCCTCACGGCGGGCCTGAAGCCCTCCGGCAAGCCGGATCTGTGCCTGTTGCTGGCGCCGGAGGGGGCGGTCTGCGCCGGCAGCTTCACCACCAACCGGGTGCGGGCGGCCTGCGTCGACCTCTGCGCTGAACGGCTGGCCGCCTCGGGCGGCAAGGCCAGGGCCGTACTCACCAACTCCGGCCAGGCGAACGCCTGCACCGGTGAGCGGGGCCGCAGCGACAGCCTGCGGGCCACGGCCGCCCTGGCGGAGCGGCTGGGCCTGCCCGAGGAGCAGGTGCTGATCTGTTCCACCGGGGTGATCGGCGTGCCCATCCCGCTGCCGCCGCTGCTGGCCGCCATGGAACCGCTGGTGGCGGGGCTCTCCCGGGAGGGTGGCGCTGCCGCGGCAGCGGCGATCCTCACCACCGATCTGGTCGACAAGCAGATCGCCCTGGAGGCCAGTCTCGGCAGCCGCACCGTGCGGATCGGCGGCATGGCCAAGGGCTCGGGGATGATCCATCCCCAGATGGCCACGATGCTGGCCTATCTCACCTGTGATGCCGGCGTGCCGGCGGCGGCGTGGCAGGCGATGGTGCAGCGGGCGGTGGATCGTTCGTTCAACGCGATCACGGTGGACGGCGACACCAGCACCAACGACACGTACCTGGCCTTTGCCGCCGGCGAGCCCCTGGACCCGGGGCACTTCGACGCGCTGGAGGCCGGCCTGACGGCGGTGTCGCAGCACCTGGCCCGGGCGATCGCCCGCGATGGCGAGGGGGCCACCTGCCTGATTGAGGTGCGGGTGGAGGGTGCCGCCGACGACGCCGTCGCCCGCGCCATCGCCCGCACCGTGTGTGGCTCCTCCCTCGTGAAGACGGCCATCCATGGCCGCGATCCCAACTGGGGCCGCATCCTGGCCGCTGCCGGCCGGGCCGGGGTGGCGTTCGATCCCGAGGCCGTCGCCCTCTGGCTGGGGGAGCACCAGCTGATGGCGGCCGGCCAGCCCCTCAACTTCGACCGTCCGGCGGCCTCGGCCTACATGCGGGCACGGGCCGCCGGCGCCTACCTCGGCGATGACACCATCGCAATTCGCCTGCGGGTCGGGGACGGCCCCGGCCGCGGCAGCGCCTGGGGCTGCGACCTCTCCGATCAGTACGTGCGCATCAACGCGGACTACACCACCTGATCCCACCGGCTGACCCTCGCGGGCGCCGGGGCCACGCCTGGGCAAGATGGCAGCGACTGCGCTGACGTCGATGGTCACGGCCAGGCCCTCCTCCCCGCCCAATGGGGTACCCCCCAGCGGGCCCCGCGCCCGCGCCGGCTCCCGCCCTGGCTGGGACTGGCGGGTGTGGTGGATCGTCGGCCTCTGCTTCGGACTCGGGTACGCCGCCAGTCTCCGGCTGCTGAGTCTGGGCGGTGAGGAGGAGCGGGGCACCCGTCAGCGCTTCGATGTCCAGGCCGCCCCTGGAACGACGCTGGAATCCCTGCGTCAGCGCTTCGGCGGCGAGGCCCGGGAGATTCGCGGTGACCTCGACCTGATCGACCTGGAGCAGCAGCAGAAGCAGGAGCAGGCCGACCTCGAAGAGCGACGACGGGAGATGGAGGAGCGCGAAGCGCAGGAGCGGCAGCGGTTGCTTGAGCCGAACGAGGATCCCCTGCAGAGCGACCAGCCGGCCGCGCCTGGGGCCATCGAGGCCGGGCCGTCACCGGGCCCCACCCTGCCGGCACCACGAACACCGCCGGCCCGCGAGCGGGAGGCCGCCGGTCCCGCGCCTGTGGCTCCGCCTCCGCTGAGCGCCCCACCGGCCCCCGGAACCCAGCCCTGATCTGCCACAGTTCGGTGACCCCTCCGGCCTTGTCATGAGCGCGCCGCAGTCCCTCGCCATGGCGGCCATGAACCGCCTGGCCGCCCGCCTGGGCAGCGGCCTGGCCGATGCGGCGGCCACCCTGGCGGTGCTCGCCCAGGAGGCCCCAAGCCGCGTACAGCAGGAACTCAGCCTGTTCTGGGAAGAGGTGGCCATGGAAGCGGAACGGATCGAGAACGACCGCAGCGCAGCCGCGGCCCCAGGAAGGGACGACGACCCCCAGGAGAGGATCGACGCCCTGCGGGCCAAGGTGGCCGAACTCTCCAGACGCCTCGATCAGGTCCCAGACGCCGCCCCCGACGGTCCGCCGCGGTCTCCGGGGCAGGCCTGATGGCGGCCCCTTCCAGCCCCGGGGTCCTGCTGTCCCGCTTCTGGCGGCCGCTGCGCATCTGGCGTCTGGTCGTCCAGTTGCTGGCCGGCCTGTGGTGGGATGGCCGGCCCTGGACCTACCCGGGGGGACGCACCCCCGAACGCCAGGCCGCTCGCCAGCGCCGCCGGGCCCGCTGGCTCACCTCCCAGTTCCTCGAGCTCGGCTCCGCCTTCATCAAGCTGGGGCAGCTGCTTTCGGCCCGCCCCGACGTGCTCCCCGCCGATGTGGTGGAGGAGCTGGCCCATCTGCAGGACCGGGTGCCAGCGTTCCCCTTCCCGGTGGTGGAGACCCTGCTGGAGCAGGAGCTGGGGGAGCGCCGGGCCGAGATCATCGATCTGGAGGTGGAGCCGCTCGGTTCGGCCAGCCTGGCCCAGGTGCACCGGGCCAGCCTGCGCAGCGGCCGTCAGGTGGTGTTCAAGGTGCAGCGGCCGGGGCTGGAGCGGCTGTTCCGGTTGGATCTGGAGGTGCTGCAGCAGGTGGCGGCGGTGGTGCAGCGCCATCCCCGCTGGGGTGCCGGCCGCGACTGGGTGGGCATCGCCAAGGAATGCCGGCGTGTGCTGTTGCGGGAGCTGGATTTCCGCCTGGAGGCGGAGCATGCCGCCCGATTCCGGCAGCAGTTTCTTGATGATCCCGGCATCCGCATTCCGGCGGTGATCTGGGAACTCAGCTCCCGTCGGGTGCTGTGCCTCGACTACGTCCCCGGCATCAAGATCAACGATCGGGAGGCCCTCGTCCGCGCCGGCATCGACCCAGCGGCCGTGGCGGAAAAGGGGGCCGCCAGCTACCTGCAGCAGCTGGTCCGCTTCGGGTTCTTCCATGCCGATCCCCATCCGGGCAACCTGGCGGTCGCCGCCGACGGGTCGTTGATTTACTACGACTTCGGCATGATGGGCCAGATCTCCGAGCGCCTGCGCAGTCGGCTCGGGCGCATGGTGCGGGCCGCGGCGGCCCGGGATGCCTCCACCCTGGTGGACGAGCTCCAGCAGGCCGGGCTGATTGCCGCCGGCATCGATCAGGGGCCGGTGCGGCGGCTGGTGCGGGTGATGCTCACCGATGCCCTCACGCCACCCTTCAGTCCCAACGTCATCGACAAGCTCTCCGGGGACCTCTACGAACTCGTCTATGGCCAGCCGTTCCGGCTGCCGCCCGAGCTCATCTTCGTGATGCGGGCCCTCTCCACCTTCGAGGGGGTGGGTCGCAGCCTGGATCCGGGCTTTAGCCTGATCACCATCGCCCGTCCTTACCTGTTGCCCCTCATGACCGCCAGCGGCAACGGCCCCAACGAACTGTTCAGCGAGCTCTCCCGCCAGGCGGCCGAGGTGGGCAGCCGCGCCTTCGGAATCCCGCGGCGGCTGGACGAGAGCCTGGCCCGCATCGAACAGGGTGATCTGCAGGTGCTGATCCGGGCCGGCGAGACGGACCGGCTGCTGCGGCGCCTGGCCCTGGCCCAGCAGAGTGCCGGCCAGTCCTTCCTGCTCGGTGCCTTGGCGGTGGCGGCCTCGCTGCTGGCGGTGAGCAGCCGCCCTGCCCTGGTGGCGGTGCCCCTGGTGCTGGGAGTGCCGGTGGGCCTGTCCTGGCTGAAGCTGCAATCAAGGCTCAAGCGCGATGGCCGCCTGGATCAGCTGCCGGGTGTGGCGACGCCGCCCAGGGGCGGTTCCTGAGCGGCCGGCCCTGCGGTGTGGTGCAGCTCAGTGGTGCAGCGGGATACCCAGGGCCGGGATCTCCAGTGGACGGGCATCCAGCAACTGTTGCAGGGAGCGCTGCTTCAGTGCATCCATCACCTCTGCCGCATTCGTCACCTTGTGAGCCCAGTCGCTGGCCTGGTCCTGCCGGTTCAGTGCATCGGATGATCCCGCGGCCTCTGGTTTCTGAAAGACGTGGGAGAAACCCTTCTGCTCAAGGAGTTGATACACCCTGGCCCCCTGCTCGTGATTGGGATGGTCGCACCAGTCTTCGTAATTGATGACGCAACTCCTGGGCTGGCTCCCCTGGGTCGGCGTCGCGCAGGGTTCCCTGGGATCGTTCGCTGCCTGGAGGCTGCGCAGGTAGTAGCCGGAGATGGATCGGCAGTAGGTCACGAAGGATTCGGGACAGATTCTCACTCGGTAACCGGTGGTGTTGACGCCGCTCCAGCGTCGTGAGTTGGTTTTCATCAGCGAGATATAGCTGTCAATCAGCTTCCGTTGATGAAGAATCAACGGATAGGTTCTGCAGAGGACGTCATGGCATTCCGGTGCGAGATGGTTGGGGAAGAGTTCAAGCGTGTAGGCCTCTTCCGTGGCATCGAGAAGCTCGCAGACGCGTTTGGCGATTCTGGGTTCGCGGAAAATGTTGTAGGCCGGCCCGATCGTCGTGCCTGCGTTCTCGAGCAGGACGGAGAGAAGCCGAGCCGGCTTCAGGCTCTCCTTTTTCTTGAGTCGTTGACTGATCCGATGGAGATAGCTTGCCGTGCGGCGGGGTGCGGCTTGCATGCGAAGGGCCCGGGTCGGCAGGATCTCCTTGATCAGGGGATCTGCCGCCATTTCTCTGCCGAAATCACTCAGAATGTATGGCGATTTGTCATAGAAGCGCAGCCCTTTCGGGCCCTTCGCGCAGTGGATGAAGGCCTGCGGGTGGAAGGGTTCGCATAGAAAGCCGGACTGCATCGATTGCAGCAGTTGGCAAAACCGGGAGGATCCGGTTCGAGGGGCTGCAATGCTGAGGATCAGCATGGGGCGTGCCCCCGGGGCTCAGGACTTGCCGCGGGGCCCCCGGTCTTCCACCCCGGCGTAGATCGCCTGGCTGCCCAGTTCGTCCTCGATGCGCAGCAGCTGGTTGTACTTGGCGACCCGGTCGCTGCGGCTGAGGGAGCCGGTCTTGATCTGCCCGGCGCGGGTGGCCACGGCCAGGTCGGCGATGGTGGTGTCCTCGGTCTCGCCGCTGCGGTGGCTGATCACGCTGGTGTATCCGGCCCGCCCGGCCAGATCGATGGCCTGCAGGGTTTCGGTGAGCGAGCCGATCTGATTCACCTTGATCAGGATCGAATTGGCGATGCCCTGCTCGATCCCCTGCTGCAGGCGGGTGGTGTTGGTCACGAACAGGTCGTCACCCACCAGTTGCACCGTGCTCCCCAGGCGTTCGGTCAGCAGGCGCCAGCCTTCCCAGTCGTCTTCGGCGAGGCCATCCTCGATCGAGACGATCGGGAAGCGGCCCGCCAGGGCCGCCAGCTGGTCGACCATCTCGGCACTGGTGTAGCTGCCACCGCCGAAGGCATAGCGCCCATCGGCATAGAACTCGGTGCTGGCCACATCGAGGGCGAGGGAAATCTGGTCGCCGGGCCGGTAGCCGGCCTTCTCGATCGCCTGGATCAGCAGCTCACCGGCGGCGTCGTTGCCGGCCAGGTCGGGGGCGAAGCCGCCCTCGTCGCCCACGGCCGTGGACAGACCCTGATCCTTGAGCAGCCCCTTGAGGGTGTGGAACACCTCGGCGCCCATGCGCAGGGCTTCGCGGAAGCTGCCGGCCCCATGGGGCACCAGCATGAATTCCTGGAAATCGAGGTTGTTGGAGGCGTGGGCACCGCCGTTGATGACGTTCATCAGCGGCACCGGCAGCAGGGTGGCCATCGGGCCGCCCAGGTACCGGTAGAGGGGCAGTCCCAGGGCCTTGGCGGCCGCGTGGGCGGTGGCGAGGCTCACCGCCAGGATGGCGTTGGCACCAAGGGCCGATTTGTTGTCGCTGCCGTCGAGCTCGTTCATGGCCTCGTCCACGGCGCCCTGGTCGAGGGCACTCAGGCCGCAGAGGGCCGGGGCGATGCGCTCCTCGATGTTCTCCACCGCCTTGCTGACGCCCTTGCCGAAGTAGGCCTTTTCGCCATCACGCAGCTCGTGGGCCTCATGGGCGCCGGTGCTGGCGCCGCTGGGCACGATCGCCCGACCACTGGCGCCCCCCTCCAGATACACCTCCGCCTCCACCGTGGGGGTGCCCCGGGAGTCGAGCACCTCACGGGCCACGATGGAATCGATGACGAGGTCGAGGGAGTCGTACACAGGGGAGGTGCTGTTGGGCGAATCCTATGGGTGGCCCTCCACCCCTGCCTGTGTTCCCTGCACCACCGTCCGGCGATGGCCCGAGCCACCGGCCCCGTCGTCAGAATGGCCTGAGCTGGTCCGGCGCCGATGCGACTGCTTCACACCATGCTCAGGGTGGGCGACCTGGAGCGCTCCCTGCGCTTCTACATCGAGGTGCTCGGCATGAAACTGTTGCGCCGCAAGGACTATCCCGGTGGCTCCTACACCCTGGCCTTCGTGGGCTATGGCGAAGAAAAGGACACCACGGTGCTGGAGCTCACCCACAACTGGGGCACCGAGGCCTACGAACCCGGCACCGGCTTCGGCCATCTGGCCATCGGCGTGGATGACATCTATGAAACCTGCGCGGCCATCGCCGCCAAGGGCGGCCGGGTGGTGCGCGAACCCGGCGTGAAGCAGCACGGCACCAGTGTGATCGCCTTCGTCGAGGATCCCGACGGCTACAAGGTGGAACTGATCCAGACGTCGTCACGGTCCGATGCGCCCTGATTCCCGCCTGCGCGATGACCGGGAACCGGCGGGCGCTCCCGCCAGCCTCACCAGCGACCCCGACCGCTTCAGCGACGCCGCCTGGGATCTGCTGATCGCCTCCCAGGAGCAGGCGAGGCGCTGGCGCCATGGCGCCATGGACGTGGAGCACCTGCTGCTCACCCTGCTGCTGAACCGGCGCTTCGCCACCTGGGTGGCGCCGCTGCCCCTCGACGAAGACCGGCTGCTGGATCGACTGGAAAGCTTCTGTGCCGAGCAGCCAGCCGGCGATGGCAGCACGCTTTACATCGGCGATGCCCTCGAGGATCTGCTGGAGGAGGCCGACCGTCGCCGGGCGGCCTGGGGATCCCGGCTGCTGGATGTGCCCCACGTGCTGCTGGCCCTGCTGGTGGACCCCCGGATTGGGGCCTCCCTCCTGGCGGAGGAGGGGCTGAGCGAGGACCTGCTGTTGCGGCAATGGCGGCCGCTGCCGGCCGTTGCCGATCCCCCCGCTGTCATGCCCCCCGCCGCCATGTCCTCTCCCGCAGCGCCGCCGGCACCCGCCCCTGCGCCGGCATCGGCTCCGGCGTCTGTGCCGGACACCAGCCTGACCCTGCGGCGGGAGGGGGATCCCGAACCCGGCGCCCTGGACCGCTACGGCCGTGATCTCACCGCCGCCGCCCGGGCCGGAGAACTCGATCCGGTGGTGGGACGGGATCCGGAAATCCGCCGTCTGATCCAGGTGCTCTCACGTCGCAGCAAGAACAACCCGGTGCTGATCGGTGAGCCCGGCGTCGGCAAGACCGCGGTGGCCGAATCCCTGGCCCAGCGGATCGTGGCCGGCGAGGTGCCCGATGCGCTGCGGGGCCTGCGGCTGGTGGCCCTGGACCTGGGGGCCCTGATCGCCGGGGCCAAGTTCCGCGGCCAGTTCGAGGAGCGCCTGCGCAGTGTGCTGGCCGAGGTCCGTGACAGCGACGGGGTGCAGGGCCGTGCTGGCGGGGTGGTGCTGTTCATCGACGAGCTGCACACGGTGGTGGGCAGCGACCGCTCCGGCACCGATGCGGCCAGCATCCTCAAACCGGTGCTGGCCCGGGGCGACCTGCGCTGCATCGGCGCCACCACCCCGGAGGACTACCGGCGCAGCATTGAAAAGGACCCGGCCCTGGAGCGCCGTTTTCAGCAGGTGGTGATCCGCGAGCCCGACGGCCCCACCTGCCTCGAAATCCTGAGGGGGCTGAAGGAGCGCTACGAGCTGCACCACGGCGTCACCATCACCGATGGGGCCCTGGTGGCGGCCTCACGACTCGCGGCCCGCTACATCAGCGACCGCTGCCTGCCCGATTCGGCCATCGACCTGATCGACGAGGCCGCGGCCAACCTGCGCATGGAGGCCACCTCCAAGCCTCAGGTGGTGGAGGCGGCCGAGACGGACCTGCGGCGGGTGGAGCTCGATCTGCTGGCGGCCGAGGGGGCACCGCTGGAGGAGCGCCTGCAGCTGCAGGAGCAGCGGCGCCTCGCCCACGAGCAGCTCGATCGGCTGCAGCGCCGCTGGGCGGGGGAGCGGGAGCGCCTCGAGGAGCTGCGCGAGCTGATGCACCAGGACGAAGACCTGCGCCACGCCATCGCCGAGGCGGAGCGGGATGGCGACCTGGAGGAGGCCGCCCGGCTTCAGTACGACCAGCTGCACGGGGTGCAGCAACGCCGCGCCGCCGTCGAGGCGGAGCTGCAGAGCGATCCGATGCTGCGCGAGCAGGTGGAGGAGGGGGACATCGCCGATGTGGTGGCCCGCTCCACCGGCATCCCCGTGCAGCAGCTTCTGGCCGGCGAACGCCAGAAGCTGCTGGAGCTGGAGCAGCGGTTGGCTGGGCGGGTGATCGGCCAGCCGGAGGCGGTGGCGGCGGTGGCGGCCTCGATCCGCCGCTCCCGGGCCGGCATGCAGGCCCCCACTCGGCCGGTGGGGTCGTTCCTGTTCCTGGGGCCGACGGGTGTGGGCAAGACGGAACTGGCCAAGGCCCTGGCCGCGGCCCTCTTCGATGAGGAGGAGGCCCTGGTGCGGCTGGACATGAGCGAGTTCATGGAGCGCAACGCCGTCGCCCGCCTGGTGGGGGCACCCCCTGGCTACGTGGGCTACGAGGAGGGGGGCCAGCTCACCGAGGCCGTGCGCCGTCGCCCCTACGCGGTGCTGCTGCTGGATGAGGTGGAAAAGGCCCATCCCGATGTGTTCAACCTGCTGCTGCAGGTGCTCGACGACGGCCGTCTCACCGATTCCCAGGGCCGCACGGTGGACTTCCGCCACACGGTGGTGATCATGACCAGCAACCTGGCCAGCCGGGCGATCCTGGAGAGGGCCCGCGCCGGCTCCAGTCCTGCTGGCGGCGGGGATCCCCATCATCCGCAGGACGGTGAGCTGGCCCAGGAGCGTGCTCTTGATCTGGCGGTGGAAGAGGCCCTGTCGCGCCAGTTCCGCCCGGAATTTCTCAACCGCATCGATGAGGTGATCCGCTTCCGGCCCCTCGCCCGCACCGATCTCGAGCGCATCGTGCGGCTGCAGCTGGCGGAGCTGGCCGCCCTCCTGCGGGAGCAGCACCTGGAGCTGGAGCTGGATGAGGCCGTCGTGGTGGCCCTGGCCCAGCAGGGCTACGAGCCGGAGTACGGCGCCCGTCCGCTGCGGCGGGTGCTGCGGCGTCGCATCGAGAACCCGCTGGCCACCGAATTGCTGGAGGATCACTTCAGTGGTGCCAGGGGTGTGCGGCTGGAGCTCGCCGGCCCAGGGGAAGCGGGCTTTCGCTTCGTTCCCCTGGGGACCCAGGGGGAAGGACGTCCGGTAGGGTGATCGTTTGTCGATGCTTGCCGACGTAACGGCAGCCATCGGAATCCACACCGTGGAACCCATCCCCCCCGCCACCACCACCACAAGCAGTCCCGACGGGCCCCTGGCCCAGCGGAATGGCCTGTCCGAACCCGACGAGGGGCCGGATGGTGCTGCCACCGAAGAGGAGACCCCCACCGGTTTCCTCGCGGTCACCCTCGCGGAACTGCGCAAGGTTGTCTGGCCGAGCCGCCAGCAGCTGTTCAGCGAATCGGTGGCGGTGATCCTGATGGTGAGCCTTTCGGCCGCGGCCATCGCCGCGATCGATCGCTTCTATCACTGGGGATCGGCCCAGATCTTCCGTTGATGACCCTTCCCCTGTCTGCCGTGCCCGAGACCGTGCCCGAGATCGAACCGGACGCCCCCGAGGTGCTGGAGCTTCCTGGCGAAGGCCCTGGCCTTGCCGCCGAGGGGGGCGAGCTTGCCACCGCAGATGCTGCGGCCGAGGCGGGCGAAGCCACCAAGCCCCAGGTGGCCCGATGGTTTGCGGTTCAGGTGGCCTCCAGCTGCGAAAAGAAGGTGAAGGCCACCCTTGAGCAGCGGGCCGTCACCCTGGGGGTCAGCAACCGGATCCTCGAGATCGAGATTCCCCAGACCCCTGGTGTCAAGCTCAAGAAGGACGGCAGCCGCCAGTCCATCGAGGAGAAGGTGTTTCCCGGCTACGTGCTGGTCCGCATGGTCCTCGATGAGGACACGATGATGGCGGTGCGCAGCACCCCCAACGTCATCAACTTCGTGGGTCAGGAGGAACGCCGCGCCACCGGCAAGGCCCGGGGGCACATCCGGCCCCGGCCCCTGAGCCGCCAGGAGGTGGATCGCATCTTCAAGCGTGCCGCCGAGAAGAAGCCTGTCCTCAAGGTCGACCTCACCGAAGGCGACCAGATCCTCGTCACGGCTGGTCCGTTCAAGGACTTCCAGGGCGAGGTGATTGAAGTTTCCGGTGAGCGCAGCAAGCTCAAGGCTCTCCTGTCGATCTTCGGCAGGGAGACCCCGGTCGAGCTCGAGTTCTCCCAGATCAGCAAACAGAGCTGATCAGCGGCGGCCGCCTCCCTGCGGAGGGCGGCCCAGGGTGGTCCCTCACAGGACTGCCACGCTGCCGGGCCGGCCAACGCCCCGGCCATCCGCAGTGCTCCCGCGAGGGAGTTCCGTCCCGCTCTCCCGCAAGGGAGTTCCGTCCCCCAGCCCAGCCGATGGCCAAGAAAGTCGTAGCTGTGATCAAGCTGGCCCTCCAGGCCGGCAAAGCGAACCCCGCACCACCGGTGGGCCCTGCCCTCGGTCAGCACGGGGTCAACATCATGGCGTTCTGCAAGGAATACAACGCCCGCACCCAGGAGAAAGCCGGGTACGTGATCCCGGTGGAGATTTCGGTCTTTGAAGACCGCAGCTTCACCTTCATCACCAAGACCCCGCCCGCCTCGGTGCTCATCTCCAAGGCCGCCGGCATCGACAAAGGTGCCGCCACGTCCGCCAAAGGATCGGTGGGTGCGATCAGCCGCGCCCAGCTCGAGGAGATCGCCAAGACCAAACTGCCCGACCTCAATTGCGCCAGCGTTGAGTCGGCCATGCGCATCATCGAAGGCACCGCCCGCAACATGGGCGTTGCCGTCAGCGACTGACCCTCCCCGGGCGTCGTTTCATTCCATTCACCTACCTGGGGGAGACCGCCCGCGGTCGTCCGCACCCCTTCCTGCCATGACAAAAATCTCCAAACGCTTCACGGCCCTCGCCGCCAAGGTCGAGGACCGCTCCTACGAACCGCTCGAAGCCATTGAGCTGGTCAAGGACACCGCCACCGCGCGCTTCGATGAAACCATTGAGGCCCATGTGCGCCTCGGCATCGACCCCAAGTACACCGACCAGCAGCTGCGCACCACCGTGGCCCTGCCCCACGGCACCGGTCAGACCATCCGCATCGCCGTGATCGCCCGGGGCGAGAAGGTGGCCGAAGCCAAGGCCGCCGGTGCCGACCTGGCCGGCGACGATGAGCTGGTGGATCAGATCGCCGGCGGCGCCATCGACTTCGATCTGCTGATCGCCACCCCCGACATGATGCCGAAGGTGGCCAAGCTCGGTCGGGTGCTCGGACCCCGCGGCCTGATGCCGAACCCCAAGGCCGGCACCGTCACCACCGATCTGGCTGGCGCCATCAACGAGTTCAAGGCGGGCAAACTGGAGTTCCGGGCCGACCGGGCCGGGATCGTGCACGTGCGTTTCGGCAAGGCCAGCTTCCCCAGTGCCAAGCTGCTGGAGAACCTCAAGGCCCTGCAGGAAACCATCGACCGCAACAAGCCCAGCGGTGCCAAGGGCCGTTACTGGAGGAGCCTCTATCTGGCCTCCACGATGGGCCCCTCGGTGCAGGTCGACTTCGCTGCGCTCCAGGACATCAAGCAGGACAGCTGAAGCCCGGCCGTGCCTGCGTCGACCTGGGTGCGGATCGGTGGCTGGGTGGCGGTTCCGCTCACCCTGCTGATGCTGGGGTGGGGCCTGCGCTCCAAGCCAGGCGCTCTGCCGCCGGAGTCTTCCGGATCACCGTCCAGCCGTGGCGATGGTCCGGTCACCTTCGTCGGCGATTCCCTCACGGCCCAGGGCAACTGGCAGGCGGCGTTCCCCGATCGGGTTGTCCATAACCTGGGCGTCAGTGGCGACACCAGCTTCCAGCTAATGGCCCGTCTGCCGGCGATCCGCCAGACCGGTGCCGCCACCTACCTGGTGATGGTGGGGATCAACGACATCGTCTGGGGCTACGACCCCGGTCGCATCGCCGGCCGGATCCAGTGGCTGCGCACCGGCCTGCAGATGGGTACCGGGGCGCGGGTGATCGTCCAGTCCACCATTCCCTGTGCCCGGTTCCGCTGTGGCGCCGATGGGGTTCGGCGGGTGGCGGAACTCAACGAATTGCTCGCCCGTCAGACTCCCCCCCGAGACTTCATCGATCTCACCCCGGTGATGGCGGATGGCGATGGTCTCAAGCGTGCCTACACGGTGGATGGCGTGCATCTCAACGCCGCCGGCTACGCCCGTTGGCAGGCAAGGCTGCGGGAACTGGGCCTGCCGTGATGTAGGTTGAACAACTGGATTCGTCCAGAAGGGCACGCGCCCAACCCAAGACAGCAGGTCGAAAGGGTCGTCGATTCCGGTCGCTCGTTCCCGCTCGTAAGTCCTGCCGAGGTGCACGCGATTGGTTTTTGCCTGTGCTGGCGACTCCACCGGAGTCGTTCAGATCGGAGCGGAGCGATGAGCGGCCTCGAAGCTTCCCTTTCCGGGGGGCTGTCCGGGCTGCGTTCCCTGCTTGTTCCCCCGATCCGATCCACTTCCTATGGGCCGCACGCTGGAGAACAAGCAACAGATCGTCGAAGAGCTCAAAGGGCTCCTCGGTGAAGCCGAAATGGCGCTGGTCCTCGATTTCAAGGGCCTGACCATCAAGGAGATGACTGATCTGCGGACCCGTCTGCAGGCCAGCAACGGTGTGTGCAAGGTGACCAAAAACACCTTGATGCGCCGTGCCATTGATGGTGACAGCGCCTGGTCGGATCTCGATTCCCTGCTCACTGGAACCAATGCTTTCGTCCTGGTCAAGGGCGATGTCGGCGGTGCGGTGAAGGCCCTGCAGTCCTTCCAGAAGGACACCAAGAAGTCGGATGTGAAGGGAGGCCTTTTCGAAGGCAAGCTCCTGTCCCCCTCCGACATCCAGGCCATCGGGGATCTGCCCTCCAAGGAGGTGCTCATGGCCCAGATCGCCGGTGCGATCAATGGCCTGGCCACCAAGCTGGCTGTGGGTATCAACGAGGTTCCGTCCGGTCTCGCCAGGGCGCTCAAGCAGCACGCCGAATCCGGCGAAGGTTGAGTTCGCCTTTCGCGAACCCCTGGGCTCCACCGATCCTCCCGTTCTGTTGCTGATTCCCCCCCCATGTCCGCTACCACCGACCAGATTCTCGAACAACTGAAAACCCTTTCGCTGCTTGAGGCTTCCGAGCTCGTCAAGCAGATCGAAGAGGCCTTCGGCGTGTCCGCCGCCGCTTCGGCTGGCGTCGTCATGGCCGCCGCCGCCCCCGGCGCCGCCGCCGAGGCGGTTGAAGAGCAGACCGAATTCGACGTCATCCTCGATGGCTTCGATCCGGCCGCCAAGATCAAGGTGCTCAAGGCCGTCCGCGAGGCCACCGGCCTCGGTCTGGGCGAAGCCAAGGCCCTTGTGGAAGCCGCTCCCAAGGCCGTCAAGGAAGGCATCTCCAAGAACGATGCCGAAGCTCTCAAAAAGAGCATCGAAGAAGTGGGTGGCAAGGTCTCCATCAAGTGACCAGCCAACGCCGGGCCTCCTGGCCCGGCGAACCCCGCGCTTTGGAGCCGGCCCTGCGGGGCCGGCTTTTTCATGGTCGTGACCGTTGAAGGTTGGGCGCGCCCCTCGGTACGGTGAACGCATGGCCAGCCATAAAAAAGAGCCCCGCCGAAGGCAGGGCTCTGGAGATGGAACGATTCCGGGAGTCTGTCCTCGTTTCGACCCTGGAAGAGCGTCCTTCACTCCTCACCAGATCAGATTAAGTGGCGGGGAAGGCAGGTGCGGGGTGAGGAGTCCGGTGATTCAACTGGTCCCGGACGTGGGCCAGGACGGGATCAAGCCTTGGGGTCAGAGTCCTCCTCCATTGGCCTCGGAGTAAGGAATGACCTGAAGGGCGATCGCCCGACCGGAGCGGTCGGTGCCCATGCTGTCGTCGCGCTGGTCGAGCGTCGGCAGGGTGGCGGCAAGGCCGGGGAGTTCGGCCCTGCCCGGGGGACGCCGGAACGTCTGAACGCCGCCGGCCCGGGCGATCAATTGCTCCAGTGGGGCCGGACTGGCGAAGTAGAGGTGGGTCAGGGACCTCTCCTGGTAGGTGCGCCGTTGGAGATCCCAGCCGGGTTCGAGCTTGAGGGACACGAAGCCGTCGCGATCGCGCAGGGGCACCTCCGCCCTGCCCACCACCAGGACGGCGGAGCTTCGGGGGGAGACGGCCTGCAACTCCAGGCGGGATCCCACCTGCTGCACCTGCAGGCGGTAGGTGGTGCCCAGGTCCTGGTCGGCGACCCGCAGCGAGTAGCCGTTGCTGTCGAGGTAGCGATTGCAGATGCCGGTGTAGTCGAACCGGTTCAGGGTCGGATCCACCAGCCCGTCCGGGCGGGCCTGCCAGCAGGAGGGCTGGGCGGCCAGCTGCTCCAGCACCAGGAGGGTCCAATCGCTGTCGCCCACAGGCCTGGCCAGCACCGCAAAGCGATCGGCGTCCACCTCCGTGCTCTGGAAGAGGCCGGAGGCCATGGCCAGCCTGGGCTGCACCATCGGCAGGCCGGCTCCGGCCAGGGCCAGGCCCGCCAGGGCCAGGTAGGTTCGCTGCATGGGAACACCTCCAGGACCCGGGCGTTCTCCGGGAGAGAGGGTCCAATTCAAGCGATGCTGTCAAGGGGACTCCATGGGTGATCGTCCGGTGCGGGTAGTGGCCGCCGCCTGCGACGGGGCCTGCAGCGGCAATCCCGGCCCCGGTGGCTGGGGTGCCCTGCTGCGCTTCGAGAACGGCTCCCAGCGTGAACTGGGGGGCGCGGCCCCGGCCACCACCAACAACCGGATGGAGCTCACCGCGGCCCTGGCGGTGCTGGAGGCCCTGCGCGACCTGCCGCGCCATCCCGATCTGGTGCTGCGCACGGACAGCCGCTACCTCATCGATGGTTTCGAGAAGTGGATGGCCGGCTGGAAGCGCAAGGGCTGGCGCACCGCCTCCGGGGGGGCCGTGCTCAACCGCGACCTCTGGGAGCTGCTGGATGCCGCCAGGCTGCCGGGGCTGGCCCTGCGTCATGTGCGCGGCCACAGCGGCGATCCGGACAACGACCGCTGCGATGCCATCGCCGTCGCCTATGCCCGCGGCCAGGCCCCGACCCTGGCGGTGGAAAGCCGGTCCGGCGTCGCCCCTGAGGCAGTGGCGGCGGCAGAGACGGTGGCGGTTCCAGGCGCCGTGGATCCGGCCCCCAGGTCGCTGCAGGAGCTGCTGTCCCGCCTGGAGCTGGCCGATCGGCTCGCCGCGGGCGGTTACAGCCTGCGGGCCGTGGAGCTCGCCCGGCTGATGGAGGTGCCCACCGCGACCCTCGAGGGGAAAAGCGATCCCTGGCTCTGGCGCGACTGGCTCGTGAGGCCCCTGGGCAACGGGAGCTGGCGTCTGGAGCGCGGCGCGGGAGGATTGGCCAGGCCGCAGTGAGGAGAAAGGGATGCCGCAGGAGCAATCGGCCGGCGGCGGCCAGGTGGGAACCGGCGCTCTCTACGCCCGGTTCGTCGAGCCGCTGCTGCGCCGCGATGACGGTGCCGACGCCGAACAGCTGAGTCGTCTGACGCTTCTGGCCCTGGGCCAGGCCTCCCAGCGGCGCCGTTGGCCCCTGGTCAGCGGCAGCCTGGCGGGGCTGGGGGCGGAGCTGCAGCGGCGGGATCCCCGCCTGGAGCAGACGCTGTTCGGCTGTCGCTTTGCCAACCCGGTGGGGCTGGCCGCCGGCTTCGACAAGAACGGGGTGGCGGCCGCGATCTGGCATCTGTTCGGTTTCGGCTTCGCCGAGCTGGGCACCATCACCTGGCAGCCCCAGCAGGGGAATCCCCGGCCGAGGCTGTTCCGGCTGGCCGAGGAGCGGGCCGCCCTCAACCGCATGGGCTTCAACAACGACGGGGCCAGGGGCGTGCGCCGGACCCTGGAGCGCCAGGGTCTGCCCCCGCCGGGGCAGCGACCCGCGGTGCTCGGCATCAACCTCGGCAAATCGAAGGCGGTGTCGCTGGAGATGGCCCCCGACGATTACGCCGCCTCCCTGGAGCTTCTGGCCCCCCTGGCCGATTACGGGGTGGTCAATGTGAGCTCGCCGAACACGCCGGGGCTGCGCGACCTGCAGGAGGAGGCCCAGCTCAGGCGACTGGTGGAGCGTCTGCGGCGCCTGCCCGCCTGCCCTCCCCTGTTGGTGAAGATCGCCCCTGATCTCGAAGATGATGCCATCGATACCATTGCCCGACTCGCCTACGAAGAGGGCCTGGCCGGAGTGATCGCTGTGAACACGTCGGTCCACCGACTTGGACTCGAAGGGCGCCGTTTGGCGACCACAGGTCTGACCCTCGCCGAGGAAACCGGAGGGTTGAGCGGCCGGCCCCTGCGGCGGCGGGCGGTGGAGGTGCTGCGACGGTTGCGGGCGACCGCAGGTCCGGCTCTGCCGCTGATCGGTGTGGGCGGCATCGATTCAGCCGAGTCCGCCTGGGAGCGGATCAGTGCAGGAGCCTCGCTGATCCAGATCTACACGGGTTGGATTTACGAAGGCCCTGCACTTGTGCCATCGATTCTGGAGGGATTGATACGCCAGCTCGATCGCCATGGCTGTCGGACGCTTTCTGAAGTTGTAGGTTCGGGGATGCCTTGGCTCCCATAATTCGGTAACTTTCGCAAGCATCGGATCGGAGCCTTGGTTTTTTCTGGCCTGATCGGCTTGAAAGATGATCTGGATGATCGTCTCCGACCGATCCGCGCGCAGCTCTTTCCGCGTCAATTGCTGCTGGAGCTTCAAGACGACGCCCTGATGGGCCAGGTGCTCAAGGGAGGTGACCCGGAGCCGGTGAGCATCGACCTGCCCTTACCACCGCTCACCTGCCTGGATGGTCAGCCCCTGGAGAAAGAGCCCCTGGGTGATCTGATCGGCGATCTGCTGGTGCGTTACAACCTGCTTGATGCGGTTGTCCTGGCGTCTCTGCCCGAGGGGGCCGTGGAGTGGCGTGTCATCGACTGGCCAGCGGAGGCCATCCCCGACGACCCGATTGAAGCGCTGCGCACGATTGACCCGACCCTGAGTTTCGGGGTGCCCCTGGCCGAGGCGACCATCGACCTGCGGCCCCTCGAGGGCGCCACACCCCGCATGCTGCTGGCCGTGGCCTCCAGGACGCTGGTGGACGACTGGATCGAGGTCTTCAACCTGGCTGGTGCCCAGCTGGAGCGGCTGGCCCCCCCCCAATCCTGCCGGCTGGCTGCGGTGAATGCCTTGCTGCAGCAGGCCCCTGACGATGAACTCACCCTGCTGATCAATCCGTTGCCGACAGGGGGCCGCCTGCTCCTGCTGCGCCGTGCCGAGCCGGTCTTCGACTGGCCCCTGCCGGAGGAGGATGGCGACCTTGTGCGCGAAGTGAACCGCTGCGTGGCCTTTTACCGCCGCCGGGATCCGTCTGTCCGCCGCCTGCGGCTGTTGCTCAGCGCGCCGCTGCCTTGCCAGGACAATCTCCAGGACGTGTTGGGGGTGCGGGCTGAGATCCTCACCCCCGAGCCCTACGGATCCCTGGTCCTGCAGGGCCTGGCCATGGCGGAGCGGGTCCGATGACGGCACCCCTCGATCTGCTGCGGGAGAGGCGCAAGGAACTCGGCCAGGAGAGCATGATCCCGGCCCTGCTGGATCGGCGTCCCTTGCTGTTGCGGGGCGCCTTGATCGGAGCGGTTGTCCTGGGGGCGTCTGTGGCCTGCACGGCCCTGGTCTTCCTCCGCTACCAGTACATCAGGATCCAGACCGCCCAGCTGACCCGGTTCGAAGCCGAGTCGACCCAGCTTCAGGCCGACATGGCCGCCAGCAGGGCAAAACTTGACCAGCTCACCGCCACCAACCGCAGCCTGACGGAAGGCCTCACGACCCTGCGCACCTCCTCGGCTCTCCTGGCCGAACTGCAGTTGCGCACCCCCGAGGGTGTCCAGCTCAAGAGCGCGGAGGCCGAGGGCGAGACCCTGGTGCTGAAGGGGCAGGCCCTCGATCCCCTGGCCTTCGCCCGCATCAACGCGCTGCAGCTGGAGCTGGCCCGCTCTCCCCTGCTGAAGTCCCAAGGGGTGACCCTCGTCAAGCTGGAGCGCGTCCCCGCGGCCGCCCCGGTCCCTGGACAGACCGGACAGGTGGCCCCCGCCGCCGTCAGCTTCGAGTTGTCCGGACCCTTCGCCACCCTGCCGCCGGCCCGTCAGCTGGTCGTCATGCGGCAGCTTGGATCGGAGGGTATGGCGCGCCGGCTTCAACTTCTACAGGCGGAGGGCCTCATCCCATGACGAATCTTCAGCAGGGGTCCTCCAGGCTCCCCGTCTCCACCCTGCGCCTGATCTGGCTGGTCCTGCCGGCGGCCGTTCTTGGCGGGCTGGGCCTGCTCGTCGTCCTGGCCGGTCTTTTGCCCCTGTGGGCGGCGCTGCAGCGTGACAGCCAGCGACTCCAGGAGCTGGAGCAGCTGCGCGATCAGGTGGCGCTGATGCGCGGGCAACTGGTGGCCACCCAGGAGAACACCGAGGCCGCCATGGCCAGCAAGGCCAAGATCGAACGGCTGATCACGGGCAACGGCGACCTGTCCACCTTTCTGGCCATGCTCGACCGTGAGGCCGGGGCCTCGGCCGTTGAGCTGACCCTGTTCGAGCCCACCCAGGCGGCCCCCGCCCCAGGTGCCCCGCCTGCGGCGCCCCCTGCGGCAGCCCCGCCACCGGGCACGCCCCCCGCAGCCGGTGCTCCACCGGCCGATCCGCTCGCCCTGCAGGGTCTCATCCAGCGCACCCTGCTGGTGTCGGCCCGGGGTTCGTTCCCTTCTCTTCTGGCCTTTCTGCGCCGCCTTGAAGCCCTCAACGTGCTGGTGGTGCAAAGCGACCTCAACCTCTCCCTCCCCGAGGCGGGACCGACGCAGCCAGGCCAGCGCAATGACAGCAACAACGTGGTGATGAAGCTCACCCTTGGCCTTTACAGCCGTTCCCCGGCCCCGGCCACGCCCCCCGCCACGCCCGCCGCAGCAACGCTGCCACCCGCAGCGGCTCCAGCACCGGCAGCGGCTCCAGCGACCCCCCCAACTCCCAACTGACATGCCGATGCAACCGGATCCGGCAACTGGCCGTTTTGCACAATCACGGATACCATTCGTCCGATTCGGAGATCAAAGCAACGTGGCAAAACGTCAGTGGCGGCACGTTTTCTTTGCTTCTCTTGGCGTGGCGACTCTGCAACAAGGGTTCGGTTTCTCTGCGTTGGCGGCTGCGGCCGTTCCATCCCCTTCGGTTGCTCCCAGCGCCCGGCTTTCCGACATTGCCCAAGGTGGCGGCGTGCAGGCCAGTGGCGCCTTGGAGCTCAAGCTGCGGCGATTGCCTGATTCCGTTGAGGTGATCATCGAAGGGACCGGCCCTTCCCCTGTCCTCCAGCAGACCACCCAGGGGGCGGAATGGGTGGGCAGGCTGCAGACGGCCGTTCCCATGTCCCTGCGTCGCGGACCGGTGCGGCTCTCCCTGCCGGAAGCCGGACTTCAGAACATCAGCTTCGACGGCTCGGGCAATCTCTTTGAGCTGAAGGTCTCTCCCACCCCGGGCTTCCCGGTCGGCCGGCCCGTCGTCAGCGCCGACGGCCGCAGCCTGATCCTGACGTTCAACGCCCCGGCGCTGAGCACCCTTCAGACCCTGACCCCCAACGTCAACACCCCAGGCAGGGTGCCCCAGCCCGGTTTCATCCCACCCCTGCAGCCGCGCGCCGTGGCCCCGCCGCTGGGTGACATGGCGGTAGGCACCATGACGATCAGCAACCCCAGCTATGTGAGCGTCAGCGGGCCACCGGTCACCATGACCCTCCGCAATGCCCCTGCCAAGGATGTGCTCATGGCCCTCAGCCAACTGGGCGGCTATGGATTCGTCTACGTGGATGAATCCACAACACCCGGTGCAACTGGCTCGGCGACAACGCCGAGTGCGGGGATGCGGCCCATCTCAATCTCCTTCCGCCGCGAGAGTTACGGCCGGGCCATCAACTCGGCCCTCCTGGCCGCCGGACTGCAGGGCAAGCGCGATGGCAATACGATCTTCGCCGGTCCGAATGTGTTGGCCAAAAGTTTCGGCTCCCAGCTCTCGAAGGTGTACCGGCTGAACCAGGTGCCCGCCAACTCCGCGGCCGACTACCTCGCCAACCTGGGGGCCCAGGTCACCAAGACGAACACGATCACCACGGCAGTCTCAGAGGGCGTCGCCGCCACGGCCGCACCTGCCGGCAGCCCCACGGCCTCCACCACCACAGCCAGCACCACCACCACGGTTGAATCCTTCGGGGCCACCAACGGCCCCCTGATCGGGCTGCGGGCCACCACTGACACCCGTCTCGGCACCATCACCTTGGTGGGCGCCCCGCGGCTGGTGGCCATCGCCGAGCAGTATCTGAAGCAGCTGGATCTGCGTCAGCGCCAGGTGGCCCTGTCGGTGAGGATTCTGGATGTGAATCTCCAGAACGACACTGATCTCAATAACAGTTTTGCCTTCCGGTGGGGTAACAACTTCATCGTCAACGACAACGGCACCCTGGCGGCCAACTTCGGTGGCGTCCTCGGGGGCTCTTCCTTCCAGAGAAGCCTTGACGCTCCCCTCCTTCCTGGACAGCCGCTCGCCGGCTTCGTCGGGCAGACCAACCCCGGTGCCGCTGTCGGAGCGACGGGTCAACCGCTCTATCCCAACAACAACTTCTTTGATTTCTTCCAGGCTCGCATTCTCGCCGACAACTCCAAGGTCCTGGCCAATCCAACCCTGATTCTCCAGGAGGATCCCTCCATCCTGCGTGACGATTCCGCCGGGGGCGCTGGCGCTGGCGGCGGCGACACCGCTGGCTCCAGCCTCTTCTCTTCCTCCTTCGACAACATCGATGCCCCGATCGGCCGCAAGCGCGGCAACGAAGGGGTCGTGCGGGTGGGGATCAATGTGCCCACCAACGTCACCTCCAATGTGACCGGCACATCGGCCACGGTGAGCTGCACCATCAGTGAACTCTCGACGGCGGGGCTGGTGCTGGGAGCCCGCGTTCAGAAGATTGACGACAACGGCTTTGTCACTTTCTCCCTCTCCCCCAGCATCTCTGCGGTGGAACGGGAAGTCAGCGCCGGTAACCAGTGTCCCCCGATCAGCATCCTGCGGATTCGTCGGCTGGATACCGGGGTGGTCCGCGTCCGCGATGGCCAGACCCTGATCCTCACCGGCGTGATCTCCGATTTCGACCGGGCTCTGGTGTCGAAATGGCCGATCCTCGGAGACATTCCGATCATCGGCCAGTTCTTCCGCGCCTCGTCCAACAACCGCGAGAAGCGGGAGCTCGTGATCATGGTGACGCCGCGGATCATCAATGACACCGAGGGAGGCACCTTCGGCTATGGCTACCAACCATCGACGCCGGCCACGCGTGCTTTCCTCGGTGGAGAGCCCCAGCCCTCCATGGCCCCCTGATCAAGGGCCACGCCCTGATCAGAAGGCCAGAGGCAGAAGGAACTTCATGGCCAAGGGGGCCACGGCCGAGGCAAATCCGGCGGCACCGGTGAGCAATTGCCCGCCCATGCCGCTGCCCTGGTTGGCTTTCTTGCCGGGTTTCAGCAAGGCGGTGGCCACTTCGGTCAGCTGTTTGGCCTGGGCCTCCTCGCCGGCCTGGCCGTAGAGGACGGCGGCGTAGTTGATGTCCTGGGCGGCCAGTTCCGTTTTGCCCTGTTCCGTGCGGCTGAGGCCCCGGGCCACCCAGCTGATCGCCGCCTCCGGCTGCAGGCGGATGGCCTCGGAAAACAGTTGCTCCGCCTGCGGATGGCGACCCTCGAGGGCTGCGGTGACCCCGGCGTTGTGCAGCTCGGGATAGCTCAGCACCGACGGCCCCACGCCGCGGGCGTCCTGCCAGTGGCTGCGGGCCAGTCCGCCTGGATCGAGCTGGGCGCCGCTCAGATCGCTCTGGCGCAGGTCGGTGCCCTCCAGGTTGGCCCCGCGCAGATCGGCGCCCCGCAGTGAGGCTCCCTGGAGGCTGGTGAAGCGGAGGTCGGCTCCTTGCAGTTGCGCCCCATCCAACTTGGCCTGGCCCAGATTGGCGCGCTGGAGCTTGGCCCCGCGCAGATCAGAATCCCGCAGGTCGGCATGGACGAGATCGGCATCCTGGAGTTTGCAGCGGGGGCAGTTCCGCTGATTCAGCAGCCGGATCAGGTCGGTGTCGCTGCTGGCCTGACCAGGAGCCGGCGCCAGCAGCAGGGTCAGCAGCGCCGATCCGCTGACCAGCAGACCCCTGAGGTGGCCCCGGCCGGCCCAGGACAGGCTCCGGGCGGACCCATGGACGCTGGTCATGGTGGCCTGTTCAGGGGTGCTCCCGTTGTACCGCTTCCGGCGAGTGGGTGCCGGTTCGCAGGGAACGGCGCAGGGCCCGTCCCAGCCGGTGGGCCTGCCGTCGTCCTGTTCGGCTGGGGGTGCTGGCGAAGCGCTGCTGCTGGTAGGTCACCACGTAGGCCTCCAGGGGATCGGCCAGGGACGGCCAGCGCTGGGCCAGCCTCCGGGCGAAGCCTCCCAGGCTTTCCCCCGCCACCGGTGCCATGCCCTGCCGGGCGAAGGCCCGCAGGGTGCGCTCCAGCTCCAGGCGCAGGGGATCACCCCGGCGGCGGCGGCCCAGCCAGCCCAGGCCCCCCAGGCTGGCGGCCAGGCTGATGGCCACCGCCAGCAACACCACCAGCCCGAGCAGGTGGCGCTGGTCGCCCAGCAGCCTGGCCACCAGGGCCTGCTGCTGCTCACTGTCGTACCCCAGCCACCAGCGGGCCCAGGCGATGTCGAGGCCCCACCACTGCTGCTGCAGCCAGTTCCAGGGGGCGATGCCGGCACGATACGCACCGGCGGCCACCGCGCGCGCCAGGGAGTCCCCATCGGCCCAGGCCGTGGGATCGACCCGTTGCCAGCCTTCCCCTTCGAGCCACACCTCGCTCCAGGCGTGGGCGTCGGCCTGGCGCAGGTCGACATAACCGGTGCCGCCCACCGGCTGCACCCACTGCCCCCCCCGGTAGCCGCTCACCACCCGTGCCGGCACTCCCGCCGCCCGCATCAGGGTGGTGAAGGCACTGGCGTAGTGGCCGCAGAAGCCGAGCCGGCTCTCGAACAGGAAGTGGTCGAGCGGGGCCTGACGGGGCAGGGCCCCGGGCTCCAGCGTGTAGCGGAAGGGCTGGCTGCGGAACCAGGCCCCGGCGGCGTCCAGCCGCTCCCGGCCGCTGCCGAGGCGCCGCCAACTGGAGGCCAGGGCTTCCAGTTGTGGGTTCTCGCCCCTGGGCAGGACCAGATCGATGGGTCCGGGCAGTTGGGTGCGCCAATCGCCCGGATCGGCCGTCCGGGTGAGGGCGTAGACCCGCCGCTGGCTGCCCGGTGCCCGGCTCAGCAGTTCGCCGCTGCGCTGCAGGCTGAGGTCGGCCGAGAGGGGCCGGCCGCTACCGCTCCAGGGAACCGCCGACAGGCCGCTGGGTTCGATCAGCCAGAGCTGAATCCCCTCCTCCGGAGCGGCGGGCGGCGGCGCCGGTGGGGTGGGCTGGCCGGCCGCTGGCCTGGCGAACGGTGGGGCGGCGCTGCGCCAGCGGCGGCCATCGAAACGTTCATGCACCAGCACCCGCCAGTAGCGCTGCTCCTGGGGGGGTGGCCCGCCGCCGAGGGGGAAGGCGACGCGGGCCGCCGCCTGGCGGCTGACGGCGAGCCTGGCGATGGAGCCCGGCTCCATGGTGTCGCTGAGGCCGGTCATGGCCCCCATGCCCTGGCCCGCGCCGAAGTTGGTGAAGGGCATCAGCCGGGGCAGCAGCAGGAACAGCACCAGGGCGATCGGCAGCGCCGCCAGCAGCACCTGCAGGCTGCGCCGCATCAGGGCTTTCCAGTCGGGCCCCGCTCCCAGCTCCAGGGCCAGCAAGCCGGCCAGGGCCATCAGGATGGCCAGGCCCTGCAGCAGGCTCGGGCCCAGTTCGGGGCGCAGGGCTGCCAGCAGGCCGGCGCAGACCAGCTGCAGCAGGGCCACCACCCGCCGTTCCTCGATCGTGCGGGCTTCGCGCAGCTTGAGGGCCGTCAGCACGGCCAGGCCGAAGGCCAGCAGACTGAGGGACAGCGCCGGTGAGAGGCCCAGCAGCCCCATCGCCAGCAGGCCCATGGTGAGCCACTGCAGGGGGGCGGCAGCGCGGCTCATCGGTAACAGGCCAGGGCCGCCAGGCACTGGTCGCGGTGGGCCACACCCCGGCCGGGCCCGACGCTCTGGCCGTTCAGCACCAGGCCGTAGCTGAGGCCCCGGCCGTGCCAGCTCCAGATGCGCTCGCTGAGGTGTTCGAGGGCCGTCTCCAGGGGCACCCCCGGTTCCGGGGCCAGCAGGGGGGCCGCTTCGGGGTGGTCCAGGAAGCGCTTGGCGTACTCGCCTCTTCCCTGGGCCAGCAGCTTCCAGGCCAGCCGGCTGGGGCTGTCCTGGGGGCGATGGGGGGCCAGGTCACGCCAGTCGTCGCTGCCGTCCTGGCGGCTGGCCAGGGCCGGCTCGCCGGCCACCGGTGCCGACCCGGCGGCCAGCAGCCGCACCGGCCCGGCCTCCCGGGCCGGGTAGATCAGCTGGGCCGCTTCCGGGTACCAGCGCGACCAGCAGCAGAACAGCCCCAGGGGCGCCGTGGTCTGGATCCGCAGCAGGCCCGGTTTGTGCCAGCCCCGCCCAGGAGGTGTCCAGGCGACGCTGAGCTCATGGTCCCCCGGCGGCAGCGACAGCGGCGCCCCCGCCGCCTCTCCCGCCAGCCGTAGACGCACCCCTTCGCTGCGGCCGGGACAGCGCAACTGGATCGGATAGGTCACCGGGGCCCCGGCGAAGCCCGGCGCCGGCGTGCCGCAACCCAGTTCCACGCCCTGCAGGTTGAAGTGGGTGAGATGCAGGGTGAGCAGGAACAGGCTGAGCATCAAAAAGCTCAGCAACAACGTGCCGTTGCTCTGCATCTGGACGCCGATCACCTGCAGCAGCACGGTGCCCGCCAGCCAGAGCCAGCCGAAGCGCGTCGGCAGGATGTAGAGGTTGCGCATCCGCAGGCGCACCCGCTCCCCCTGCTGGGGCCTACCGAAGTCCATCGACACCCGCCTGGAGCCGTTGGCTCAGTTCCCCGTCGTTCCCCCCGCGCTGGCCGCCGTCCATGCGGTGCTCGCAGACGGCAGCCAGCACCGCCTGCACGTCGTCCGGAAGCACATGGTCGCGGCCCTCCAGCAGCGCCCAGCCGCGGGCGGCGGCCACCAGGGCCAGGCCGGCCCGGGGGGAGAGGGGATGGCCCTGGGCCTGCTGGTGGCGGCTGCGCTCCAGCAGGTCGAGCACGTAGTCGAGCAGGGCGGTGCTGCAGTGCTGTCGGTCGCAACGGGCCTGCAGCGCCAGCAGATCCTCCGGGCCGAAGGCGCCGCTGAGGCCGTCGGGCCGCAGGCCCTCGCCCTGGAGGAGGGCCCGCTCGGCCTGGCGGGGGGGATAGCCGAGGCTGAGGCGCATCAGGAACCGGTCGAGCTGGGATTCCGGCAGGGCTGAGGTGCCCCCCTGGTCGAGGCCGTTCTGGGTGGCGATCACCAGAAAGGGCCGGGGCAGGGGATGGCTGGTGCCGTCCACGCTCACCCTGCCGGCGGCCATCGCCTCCAGCAGCGCACTTTGGGTGCGGGGGCTGGCGCGGTTGATCTCGTCAGCCAGGAGCACCTGGCTGAACAGGGGACCGGGCTGGAAGTGGAAGCTGGCGGCGGTGGGGTCGAACACATTCAGGCCCGTGAGATCAGCGGGCAGCAGGTCGCTGGTGAAGCTCACTCGCTTGAAACCGAGCCCGAAGCTGCGGGCCAGGGCCTCGGCCAGGGTGGTCTTGCCCATGCCGGGCAGGTCCTCGATCAGCAGGTGGCCGCGGGCCAGCAGGCAGGCCAGGGCCAGTCGCACCTCGTGCTCCTTGCCCAGCAACACCTCTCCGATCGCGCTGATCACCGGCTGGAGGGGGGAAGGGGGCACGGGGGAGTGCGGCGCACCGATGGCCCACCCATTGCAGCAGCCCCGCCACCGATCCGTGTTACAACCGCCTGAATGTTCCCTGGAGCCGGTGCCAGCTCCCCACCCGGTGACGGGACCTCCTGAACCGCCGGAGCTCCATGGGGGCAACCTCCAGGCGGCCGCCCGACGCCTCGGCTGCCGTCCAGACCAGCTGCTCGATGTCAGCGCTTCCCTGGTGCCCTTCGGTCCTCCGCCGCGGCTGAAGCGCCTGCTGCGCCAGGCGCTGGGCACCGATCTGCGCGACTATCCCGACCGGGATTACGGCGCCCTGGGCGGCGCCATCGCGGCCTGGCACGGGCTGGATCCGGCCCGGGTCCTGCCCGGCAACGGGGCGGCCGAGCTGTTCACCTGGGCCGCGCGGGACGCCACCGCCAGTGGCCTGAGCCTGGTGCCGGCGCCGGGGTTCGCCGACTACCGCCGGGCCCTCGACTGCTGGGGCGGCCAGTGGCGGAGCTTGCCTTTGCCGCTGGATTGGTACGGGGCCGGGCCGGGCTCCTGGCCCCTGGCCGAGGCTGCCGCCGAGGCCGCCGAGGCCACCGAGGCCGTCGGATCCGGCGCTGCCGTGCTCTGGCTCACCAATCCCCACAACCCAACCGGCCAGCTCTGGAGCCGGGCCTCGCTGGAGCCCCTGCTGGAGCGATACGCCCTGGTGATCATGGATGAGGCGTTTCTGCCGCTGGTGCCGGCCGGCGAGGAACAGTCGCTGGTGCCGCTGCTGGCGGCCCATCCCAACCTGGTGGTGATCCGCAGCCTCACCAAGCTGTTCTCGATCGCCGGCCTGCGGCTCGGCTACGCCCTGGGCAGCCCCGAGCGGCTGGCCCGCTGGGCCGCCTGGCGGGACCCCTGGCCCGTCAACGGTCTGGCGGCGGCGGTGGGGCAGGGCCTGATGGCCGACCAGACCGGCCTGCGGCGCTGGCAGCAGCGGGTGCAGCAGTGGGTGGCCGTGGAGGGTCCCCGGTTGGCGGCCCGTCTGGCGGCGGTGCCCGGCCTGGAGCCCCTGCCCTCGGCCGCCAACTACCTGCTGGTGCGCAGCACCCCTGGGGCTGGCTCGCTCCAGCCGCTGCGGCTGGCGCTGGAACGTCAGCACCGGATCCTGGTGCGCGACTGCCGCTCCTTCGATGGCCTGGGGGAGAACTGGCTGCGGATCGCCCTGCAGAGCAGGGCCGGCAACCGCCGCGTTCTGCGAGCCCTGCAGAGCCTCAACCGCGGCCGATGACCTGCTCCAGCACCTGAACCAGCCGCCGGTCGGCGTCCCGCACCGCCAGGCTCTCCATGCCGGCCCGCATCGGCCCCAGGGGATCGGCGCCGGCGGCGGTGCCCCGCAGGCGGGGACCCAGCAGCCGCCACACGGCCCGCTCCAGGGCCGGCTCGCCGGGCTCGTGCTGCCAGACGATCACCGCGGCGCCCAGGCTGGCGGCGGCGGCGGCATTGGCGTCCTGATGCCGGTCGGCGGCTGCCGGGAAGGGCACCAGGATCGCCGGCGTGCCGCAGACGGCCAGTTCGCTGAGGCTGCCGGCGCCGGCGCGGCTGATGGCCAGATCGCAGTGCTGCAGCAACCCGGGCAATTCGTCGCTGAAGTCCCGCTCCACCACCCCGTCGAGGCGCAGCGTTCCGGCCTCGGGATCCTGGCTGCCCGTGAGGTGCACGATCCGGCAGCCGCTGGACGCCAGCTGCGGCAGCAGGGGCCGCACCATGCGGTTCAGGCGCAGGGCCCCCTGGCTGCCCCCCATCACCAGCAGGAGGGGGCCGTGACCTCCGGGCACCCACGCCGGCAGGGGGGTGGGGGTGAGGAAGTCCCGTCGTACGGGGGTGCCGCAGACCAGGGGCCGGCAGCGGGGCAGCCGCTCGGCTGCCTGGGGAAGGCCCACCGCCACCCGCGTGCAGAGGGGGCCCAGCAGCCGGGTCACCCGCCCGGGGATGGCGTTGCTCTCGTGCAGCACCACCGGCACCCCGCACCAGCGGGCAGCCAGGATCGCCGGCGCGGCGATGTATCCCCCACTGCTGAACACCGCGCTCACCCCCTCCCGCCGGATCAGGCGCCGCATCGGCAGCACGGCCAGCAGCAGCTGCAGCAGGTTCCAGAGCTTCCGCAGCCCCCGGCCCTGCAGTCCGCCTGCCCGCACCATGTGCAGGGGGTAACGGCTCGGGACCAGGTCGGTCTCCAGCCGGTTCGGCACCCCCACCCAGTGCACCCGCCAGTCGGCGGGCAGGGCTTCGGCCACCGCCAGGGCGGGGAACAGGTGGCCACCCGTGCCGCTGGCGGCGATCAGCAGGGTCGGCATGGGCGGGTGGGACAAGCGCGCCTAACTTAAAAGCCGATTCCGGTCCGCTCACCGCCGCTCCGGTTCCCCCCCTCTCCATGGCCCCGTCCCGTCCGCCGAACGCCCCCCTGTCCCCCGTTCGGTCGCCGCAGCGGCTTGGCCCCCTCCTGGCGGCCATGGTGCTGGCCGGCGCCGGTGTGGCCCCTGCCCTGGCGGCCCCCCCCTCCCCCGCCCAGCTGCAGGCCCTCGAGAGCGCCCTCAACAGCAGCTCCGACACCGCCCTGGCCGGGTTGCTGCTGGCCGGCCCCGGGCTGGATCCCGCCCAGCTGGAGAGCCGACGCCGCCTGCTGCGCCAGCAGTTTCCCGATGCCCGCTGGCAGCTGCGCAACGGCACCCAGTTGCGCAACGGCCAGCCGACGGTGACCCTCCGGGTGGACGGCACCCGACGCCAGGGTGGCACCACCTACCGGCTGGAGGCGGAGCAGCAGCTGGCCCTGCAGAGCGACGGCACCCGCATCAACGGCCAGACGGTGCTGCGGGAGCGATCCTTGCTGCGAAGCGGTGACAAGCCCCTGCCGGTGAGCCTGCTGATTCCCGACGCGGTGCTGACCGGCCAGCGCTACGACGTCGACGTGATCTTCGACGAACCCCTCGATGGGGCCCTTGCCGCCGGCGGCATCGCCGCCATCACCCCCCAGCAGCAGGCGGCGATGGCCAGTCCGAGCATGGAGCTCGGTGCCCTTGGCGGCGGCGGGCTGTTCAAGATCGTCCAGGCCCCCCTGTCCCCCGGCTCCCAGACCTGGGCGGTGCTGCTGGTGCACCCCGACGGCATCGTCAGCGCCACCAAGCGGGTGCGCGTCGTCGCCGATCGCCAATCGCTCGAGCCCTGACCCATGGGCCGACCGCATCGGATCTGGGTGGTGGATGACGACCCGGATCTGCGCCATCTTCTGTCCACCTACCTGGGGGACCAGGGCTACGAGGTCCGCTGCATGGGCGATGGCGCCCAGCTGATGGCCCGGCTCGAGGGCCAGCGCCCCGACCTGCTGGTGCTCGACCTGATGCTGCCCGGCGACGACGGCCTCACCCTGTTGCGGCGCCTTCGGGACGGGGAGGACGACCTGCCGGTGCTGATGCTCACGGCCCGGGCCGATGCGGTGGACAGGATCATCGGCCTGGAGCAGGGGGCCGACGACTACCTGGCCAAACCCTTCCTGCCCCGGGAGCTGACGGCCCGGATCGAGGCGGTGCTGCGCCGCCGTGGCACCCTCCCCGGCGGCTTGCCCCAGCCCGACGGGGCCCGGATCGGCTTCGGCGACCTGGAGGTGGATCTGGCGGCGCGCACCGTGGAACGGCACGGGGAGGCGCTGACGATCACCGGCGGTGAGTTCGCCCTGCTGGCGGCCTTTGTGCAGCACCCCCATCGGCCCCTGTCCCGGGAGCGGCTGATTGAACTGGCCCGGGGCCCGGGCAGCGACACCGACAGCCGCAGCATGGACGTGCAGGTGTCGCGGTTGCGGCGGCTGATCGAACCGGAGCCGGCCCGGCCCCGTTACGTGCAGACGGTCTGGGGCTATGGCTACGTGTTCGTCCCCGATGGCAAGCCCCGCCAGTCCTGATCGCTTCTGGCGGCCGTCCCTGGGACGCACGCTGGCCTACTTGCTGGCTGGCACCGGCGCGGCGGCCCTCAGCCTGCTGCTGCTGCACCTGCTCCTGGGTCGGCGGCTGGCCCAGCAGTTGCTGATCCAGACCGGCTCGGAGGTGGCCTCGAACCTGGTGCTGGGGGAGGTGGCCCTGGAACGCTTCAGCCCGAAGGTGCTCGGCCAGATCAGCGGCATGCAGCTGGTGGTGGGTCGCCAGCCGGAGCCGGCGGCAACGGTCGCCCGGGTGGGCTGGGCAGACCGGCGGCTGCTCTGGCAAACCCAACAGCTCCAGACGGAACTGTGCCGCCGCCTGGGCCGTTGTCCGGCCGTAAAGCCAGCCTTCTCCCCGCGGCGGGGGGTCTGGGTGGAGATGGCTTCCCCCCTCGAGCCGGTCTGGCTGTTTGTCTCGCAGCCGTCTCCGCGCGGCTGGCCGCCCGATCCGTTGCTGCTGACCTTGTCCATCGGCCTGGGGGCGCTCGGGGCCCTGCTGCTCTTTCTGACCCTCGAGATCCAGCGGCCCCTGACCCGCCTGCAGGAGGCCCTGGCCGACGTGGGCCTCGAAGCCCTGCCCGAGGCCCTGCCGGACCAGGGCGCCCCGGCGGTGCGGCAGTTGCTGGCCCGCTTCAACGCCATGCTCCTGCGGCTGGAGGACTCCGGCCGGGAGCGCACCACGATGCTGGCCGGCATCGCCCACGACCTGCGCAGTCCCCTGACCCGGCTGCGGCTGCGCCTCGCCCTCGCCGCCGAGGGCCCGATGGCGCCCCAGGAGCTGGAGCGGGCCCAGGCCGACATCCGCTCGATCGAGCGGATCACCCGCCAGTTCATGATCTTCGCGGGGGCGGAAGCCGATGAGACGCCGGTGCTCGTGCCCCTCGATGGCCTGCTGGCGGAGTCGGCGGCGGCGGTGGGGGAGGTGCCCCTGGAGCTGGATCTGGAGCCCCTGGTGCGGCGGGTGCGCCCGATCGCGCTGGCTCGGGCGGTGGGCAACCTGCTCGACAACGCCCTCACCTATGGCCGGCCGCCCCTGAGGGTGGTGCTGCGGCCCCTGGGCCCGGCGGACGGGGCGGTGCGCCCCCCCAGCGACGCCGGTCCGGTGGAGAGCGGCTTCGAGATCCAGGTCTGGGACTGTGGTGAGGGGATCGACCCGGCGCAGTGGCAGAAGGCCATGACCCCCTTCCAGCGGCTCGATCAGGCTCGCGGCGGCGAGGGGCACTGCGGCCTGGGCCTGGCCATTGCCGCCAAGGTGGCCCGCGACCATGGCGGTGACCTGCGCCGGCTGGAGGCCCCTGCCGGTGCCCAGCCATCGTCGGGACGCTTCGCCGTGGCCCTGAGGGCCTGGCCCCTGCCGGGGGGGTGAGGCCGCGCGACGGTCGCATCCGGACATAGGTGGCGCTCAGCCAGTCCGATTCCCGTCACACCTTCCCGTCACGATGGGATTGTTCAAGACAGTTCTCCCCCCCATGGCCCCCAACTTGCTTCAGTCGCTGCGGATCGCCGTTCTGGCGGCGGTCATCGGCTCCACCGGTGTCGCCATGGCCCAGAGCGGCCCCACCGAGTCCACCCGGCCCACGCCCGCCCAGATGCAGAGGATTTTTCCGGAGCAGAAACGTCTGGCGATCAGCGATCAGCAGGCCCGCATCGCCATCCTCCAGAGCGGCGAGCGCTGCCTGTCCGCCGCCGCAAGCAGCGAAGCCCTGCGGTCCTGCATGAAGCAGCAGCGCGAAGCCAGCCAGCGCCAGCGTCAGCAGCATCGGGCGGCAATGAAGGCCCTGCTGGAACGCAACGGCATCGCCATGCCCCAGTGGGGCAAAGGCGAGCGCAAGGGGAAATGGGGTGAGGGCCGGCCCAGCACCCCCGGCACGATCTGAAGCCGGGCCTCAGGCTTCGTCGAGGGCGGCCACGCCAGGAAGCACCCTGCCTTCCAGGAGTTCCAGGCTGGCGCCGCCCCCGGTGGAGATGTGGCTCATCTTCTCGGCCACCCCCACCTTTTCCACAGCGGCTACGGAGTCACCACCGCCGATGATCGTGCAGCAGCCCTTGCCGCTGAGCTCGGCCAGGGTGTGGGCGATGGCGTTGGTGCCGGCGGCGAAGGCATCGAATTCGAACACCCCCATGGGGCCGTTCCAGATCACGGTCTGGCAGTCCGCCAGGGCGTCCTGGAAGGCTTTCACCGAATCGGGGCCGATGTCGAGGCCCATCCAGCCATCGGGGATCGCGTCGATCGCAGTGGTCTGGCTGTTGGCGTCGGGGGCGAAGTTGTCGGCCAGCACCACATCGGTGGGCAGCAGCAGCTGGACGCCCTTGGCGGCCGCCTTGGCTTCGAGTTCCTTGGCCAGTTCCAGCTTGTCCTCTTCCACCAGGCTCTTGCCCACCGCCAGTCCACGGGCCTTGTAGAAGGTGAAGATCATGCCGCCACCGATCAGCACCTTGTCGCACTTGTCGATCAGCGACTCGAGCACGCCGATCTTGCTGCTCACCTTGGAGCCACCGACGATGGCGGCCAGGGGGCGTTTGGGCTCATCGATGGCCCCCTGCAGGTACTGCAGCTCCTTCTCCATCAGGAAGCCGGCCACGCTGGGGCTCAGGTACTTGGTCACGCCCTCGGTGGAGGCGTGGGCCCGGTGGGCGGCGCCGAAGGCGTCATTCACATAAACGTCCGCCAGGGCGGCCAGTGTCTCGGCGAAGCCGGCGTCGTTTTTCTCTTCTTCGGCGAAGAAGCGCACGTTCTCCAGCAGCACCACATCGCCATCGGCCATGGCGGCCACCTTGGCCTCGGCGTCGGGGCCGATGCAGCTGTCGGTCTTGATCACGGGCTTGCCCAGCAGCTCGCTGAGGCGGGCCGCCACCGGGGTGAGGCGCATCGCTTCATTCACCTGGCCCTTCGGCCGGCCGAAGTGGGCGGCCAGCAGCACCCGGGCGCCGTGGTCGATCAGGTGACGCACCGTGGGCAGGGCGGCCCGGATGCGGGTGTCGTCGGTGATGGCGCCGGCGTCATCCAGGGGCACGTTGAAGTCGACCCTGACCAGCACCCGCTTGCCGCGGAGATCATCGGCACTGAGGCTGGAGAGGGAACGCTTCGCCACGATTACGTATAGGGAAAGGCGGGGGGAGATTAGCCTCCGGCGCCTCCAGCCCCACCACCGGCGCGATTCGGTTCTTCCCACCCCCCGTCCCTGGCGGCCGCAGCGGTCGGCGCTAGGACAAGGGGGCTGGGCCTTCCGCCATGTTCGACACCGTCCTGTTCCCCATCGACCAGAGCCGCCAGACGATGGAAACGGCGGCCGTCGCCCTGCAGCTCGCCCAGCGCCACGGCAGCCGCATCGTGCTGCTGTCGGTGGTGGAGGCCGAAGAAGGTGTGATGCACGATCCCGCCGATGTGGCCCGGCTGCTGGAGCAGGCCCGCGCCAGCTTCACCCAGGCCGGCGTGGCCTGCGAGGTGCTGGAGCGGGAGGGAAAGCCGGCCTTCGTGATCGGAGACGTGGCCGATGAGATCAACGCCGATGTGATCGTCATGGGCACCCGCGGCATCACCCTCGAGGGCGACCACCAGAGCACCGCCGCCCGGGTGCTGCAGCTGGCGCCCTGTCCGGTGCTGGTGGTGCCCTGATGCCGGACGTCGGCGACACGGTCCGCCTCAGTACGGCTGCCCCACCGATTCAGTGGTACCCAGGCCACATCGCCAAGGCTGAAAAGGCCCTCAGCGCCAACCTGGAAAAGGTGGATCTGGTGATCGAGGTGCGCGATGCCCGCATCCCCCTGGCCACCGGCCACCCGCGCCTGCAGCGCTGGATCCGCGGCAAGCAGCACCTGCTGGTGATCAATCGCCGCGACATGGTCAGCCCGGCGGCCCGCCTGGCCTGGGACGGCTGGTTCCGCGAGCGGGGCGAGGTGCCCTGGTGGTGTGACGCCAAGGTGGGCACCGGCGTCAAACAGCTGCAGCAGGCGGCGATCCGGGCCGGTGAGACCCTCAACGCCCGCCGCGCCGGCCGGGGCATGAAGCCGCGGCCCGTGCGGGCCCTGATGCTCGGCTTCCCCAACGTGGGCAAGTCGGCGCTGATCAACCGGCTGGTGCGCCAGAAAGTGGTTGAGAGCGCCCGCCGGGCCGGGGTCACCCGCAGCCTGCGCTGGGTGCGGCTGGGCCAGGACCTCGACCTGCTTGACGCCCCCGGGGTGCTGCCCCCCCGCCTCGACGACCAGCTGGCCGGGCTGCGGCTGGCCCTCTGCGACGACATCGGCCAGGCCTCCTACGACGGCGAGGCGGTGGCCCAGGCCTTCCTGCGCCTGCTGGCCCAGCTGGAGCCGGTGGCGGCAGCTGGGGTGGCCGCCGGGCTGCTGGAGCGGCGCTATGGGGTGGCAGTGCCGTCCTTGTCCGGCGGGACCCCCGGCAGTCCCGTTCCCGATGCTGAAGCCTGGCTGAGCGCCGCCGCGGCACGCCACACCAGCGGTGACACGGCCCGCATGGCTCAGCGCCTGCTCGATGATTTCCGCCGCTCGTTGCTAGGGCCGATCTCCCTGGAACTGCCCGTCACTCCCCAAAGCTGAAACGAGCGAGGGAGAGGGGATTTGCGATCTCGATCAACAGCGTCCAGGGGTGATCGTCAGTTTTCCGTAGGGCAAGCCCCAAGGCAAACCCTTGCGACTGTAATCAACGCACAATGGCGTCGTCCCTTGGCGCTCTGGTGCCGCCATCATCGCAAAATCTGGAGAGGTTTGGAAGTCGTACATGATCCCAATGGATGGTGAAATAGCCCTGTAATACATCCATTCTTTGAGCCATGCCGGAGTGACCTGTATGGATCCAGTGACCTGACCATAGCCAGTGCTGAGCAGGGCTTGACGCTGGATCAGCAACATTCCCAAGGCCAGATAAGCAGCCAGTAGCACTGTCATGAGGGGGATAGCCAATGGAGCAGGCCTTGGGTCAATTGCTGCGGGAGAAAGTGAAGGAAAGGCGACGACAAGGCTTTTGTTGATAGTGCCAATAAAGACTAGAAACGGGAAGATGCTGTAGGGGATTGATGGTCTTAATCCTGCTTCTCTAAGGAACAAGCTCTGAAAAGCGAAGATGCTTAAGCTTCCGCAGATGGCAAGTACGATGATCAGAAGTCCGCCATGATCTGTCGCGTCCTCTCCCCGTCTTAAGGCTTGTTTCTGCATGGCTAAGATAAAGATCAAGATCCCAGTGCAAGCCAAGGTCAATAGGACCGAAGGGAGAGAAAGAAGCATGACCATATTGCCCTTCAGGAGGTTGAGGAAGGGGAAAGGGTTGCTTCGAATGCGCTCGATGCCAATGCTTCTCTGGAGCCTCGATAGATCACGGCCACACCCAGGCAGTTCGGTCTCGTTGGTCTCCTTCAAGGCTTCGCGCCAGGTCTGGCCGGTGGCCATTCCCATGATGGAACTCCCCGAGTTGGAGCCGATGGACCCGCAGGTGGATCTGGCCAGTTTCTGTTCCAGTGCCAACTGTCCTGCCGAGATCAGCAACCAGCCAAGAAGTGCCAGCAGCACGATGGGGAGGATGCGCCTCCAGGCCCAGGACGGGCGCTTCCCCTGGGACCCAAGGCAGCCCGCGGCCATGGCTAACAGCACCACCAGGGAAGGCAGCAATCCCAGAGTTCCTGGGCGTACCTGAAGCGCCAGGGTGAGCAGAAGAAAGCCAGCGGTGCTTCGGATGGCGTGCTCACGAAATCTGCCGCCTTCGAGAGACTCGATCCCCAGGATGAACCACGCAAGGGCGACATTCACAAAGATGAAGGCATTGAGTTCGGAGCCGTGGGTGTAGCCCAGGCCTTGTCCACTGAAGGCCAGAAACGGAGACGGTTCAAATCTGGGTAAGGTGCTCACAAGTAGAGCGCCGAGCCCCGCTGTGGCAATCAGCGTCAGGCGCGGACGGAGTGCCGCCAGAACGGCGGCGATGCTCGCCAGGGCTAAGAGTCGTTTGATGGCCAGCTCGTTCACCAGAGGGTCAGGGCCGAGGCGGTGACCGAGCCAGAGGGAGGTCACATTGAACGGGAGGTTCCAAGGCCTTCGGACCCCATAGTCCGTGCGGTAGCCACTGGCAGCATCCAGAGACGCCTTGAGCCAGTCGTATCCGTCTGCGACTGGAAAACGCCCTCCGAGGAAATCATGAAAGCTGTTGTCGTTTCCCGCCGCAGCCAGATAAAGGAGTGTCGAGAGGCTTGCCAGCGTCCAGAAGAACCACTCCCATCGATGGCCAGATCGTCGCCGCTGCTGTCGGTGAAGCCACGGCTGGAAGCTGCTGGGATTCATGACGCCCGCGTGGGTTGGAATGGAGGAGAGAAGCTGCGTTGCGGACTGACCCGTTGACCCGCCCTCCTGCAGGCATGGATTTTGCTCGTGCCCAGCCCACTTGGACTTCTGGACGGTGTCCAGACCGTTGACGCCTCACCGTATGGTCGGAGTCCAAGTGGTGATGCAGACGTCTGGTTATCGAAACTGCCGCACGGTCTCTCCCCAGCGCCCTCCGATGGGTCCATAGGCGGAGTGCCTCACCGACGATCCTGCCGTGATGGCCGCCTTCGGGGAAGGTGAAGGGGAGCTGCTGACGCTCCACTACCCGAAGCCGCTGCCGATGCGGCTCGACCGCTGGCTGGTGTCCCAGCGGCCCGAGCAGAGCCGGGCCCGCATCCAGAAGTTCATCGATGCGGGCTACGTGCGGGTGAATGGCGTCACGGGCCGGGCCAAGACGCCCCTGCGCACCGACGACACCGTCGAGCTGTGGATGCCGCCGCCGGAGCCCCTGCCCTACCTGGTGGCCCAGCCGATGGCGCTGGACGTGCTGTTCGAGGACGCCCACCTGATCGTGCTCAACAAGCCCGCCGGGCTCACGGTCCACCCGGCTCCCGGCAACAAGGACGGCACCCTGGTGAACGGCCTGCTGCACCACTGCCCCGACCTGCCGGGCATCGGCGGTGAGATGCGCCCCGGCATCGTGCACCGGCTCGACAAGGACACCACCGGTTGCATCGTCGTTGCCAAGAGCCAGGAGGCGCTGGTGAAGCTGCAGGTGCAGATCCAGAAGCGCATCGCCTCGCGGGAATACCTGGCGGTCGTGCATGGCCAGCCTGCGGCGGACAGTGGCACGATCGTGGGAGCCATTGGCCGCCATCCGGTCGATCGCAAGAAGTACGCCGTGGTCTCGGACAGCAGCGGCCGCCATGCCTGCACCCACTGGCGCCTGATCGAACCCCTGGGCGATTACTCCCTGCTGCGCTTCAAGCTCGACACGGGCCGCACCCACCAGATCCGGGTGCATTGCGCCCACACGGGCCACCCGATCGTGGGGGATGCCACGTACGGCCGCTGCCGCAAGCTGCCGGTGGCCCTCAGCGGCCAGGCCCTGCACGCGGTGCGGCTGGCCCTCGACCATCCGATCAGCGGCGAGCGGCTGGTGTGCGAAGCGCCCCTGCCGGAGGTGTTCGAGACGCTGCTGCTGGCCCTGAGGCGGCGCCGCTCCTGAGGGCCAGCTGGACCTGCGGCTGGGGCGGCTTGTGTCGCCGGTGGCCAGCGGCAGACTTGGCTCCCTGGCTTCCGGTGTCATGGCCCCGCCGCCGCGTCGGCTGTTCGTCGATCAGTTCTTCGTTGGCTGGGTGTATGGCCCCTGGGTGGTGGCTGGCCTGCTGGTGATCCTGGCGCTGCGGTTGCTGCTGGCCGAGGATTTCAACCTGCACAGCCATGCCTGGGGCCTGTTCGGCAACGCGGCGATCTGCTTCTCGATCGGCTGTGTCTGCCAGCTCTCCTGGGCCATGGCGCGGTTCAACGCCGTGCGCCAGCTGGAGGTGCAGCTGCGCCAGGAGCTGGGTCTGCGCTGATGGCGATGACCCGTTCCCAGCTCGGGATGGTGGTCACCCTGCCCTGGTTGGCCGCCGGGGTGGTGCTGCTGGCGATGACGCGCATTCAAGGCGAAACCCGCGAAGCGCAGCTGGGTCTGTTCGGCAGTGCCGCCATCTGCTTCTCGATCGGCTGTCTGGCCCGCACCAGCCTGGGCCTCCACGACCTGATCCAGGCCTCCCTCCCCAAGGACGCGGCGCCAGCCCCGGGCCCCCGGCAGCCATGATCCGGCGCCACGCCCACCGCTGGCTGGCCCCGGCCCTGGCGCTGGCCGTGCTGGCAGCGATGGCCCCGGCCCGGGCCCAGGGCCGGCGCCTGCCGCCCCCCTCCCCGGCGCTGCTGCGCAGCCTCCAGGGGTTCCAGCAGGATCTCGAACGGCTTGACCGCAGCCTGCTGCCGGCGGCGCCGGAGGCGGACAGCCCCGGCCCTGCAGAGGCGGCCGACCTGCCGGCCCCGGCCGCGACGGCCCTGCCGCAGGTTCCTGAGGCGGTGCGCATCGAGCGACGCCGGCGGCTCAGCCTGGCCGAGGCCCTGGCGGTGGCCGTCCGCAACGATCCCGATCTGGCCGCCGCCGTGCTCAACGTGCGTGAGCAGCAGGATCTGGCCGGATCGGCCCGGGGACGCTGGTGGCCGGAACTGAGCCTGAACCTGGCCGGTGGCTTCCGCCAGGAGCGCTCCTACAACCAGGTCTGGACCGACAACGCCGGGATCTATCCAGCGGGCTCCCCGTTTCTGGTCCGCAACCAGGGCTGGAATGTGGTGCAGTCCAATGTCGGTGCGGCCGCCGCCCGGATGGAGCTGGGCTGGGAGCTGATCAGCCCCTACCGCAGCGCCAGCATCGCCGAGGCCGACGACGGCCTCAAGGCCTCCCGCCAGCGCTACGCCGATCGGTTGCGGCAGCTGCAGCTGGATGTGAGCGTCGCCTACTACGGCCTGCAGCTCGCCGACCAGTTGCAGCGCATCCGCCGGGCCGTCGCCGACAGCGACACGGTGGTGCGCGACCAGGTGGCGGCGCTCCAGCAGGCGGGCCTGGTGCCGCGGCTGGATCGGCTCCGGGCCGAGGCCGCCCTGCAGCAGAGCCTGTATCGGCTTGAGCAGGCCGAGGCCCTGCAGCTCAGCCGTCAGCGCCAGCTCAGCAACCTGATCAATGTGCCCTTCGACGTCAGCCTGCGGGCCAGCGAGGCGGTGCGGCTCCAGCCCCCCTGGCCCCTGGATCTGGAGCAGACAATCGTGCGCGGCTGGCGCGACAACCCCCAGCTGCGGGCCCTGCAGGCGGCCCGCGATGCCCTGCTGCGCCAGGCCGATCGCCGCGCCGCCGAACTGCTGCCCAGCCTGCGGCTGGTGGCCACCGGTGGCTACGGCCAGGGGCTGATCACCCAGCCGGTGATCCGCTTGGAGGGCTGCTGCAGCTCGGCCCTTGTTCCCCAGCTGCTCAACCAGCGCTCCGACTGGGCCGCGGGCCTGCAGTTGCACTGGCGCTTCTTCGATGGCGGTGTCACGGCCGGCGCCGTGGCCGCCAGCCGTAGCGCCGCGGCACGCACTGATCAGAGCCTGGCCCGCGAACGCAATGCCATCCGCCAGCGCCTTGAGGCCGCCTTTTACGACCATCGGGCCGCCCTGCGCCAGATCGTGGCGGCCCGCTCCTCCTACAGCGCCTCCCGGGAGGCCTTCCGGGATGTGCGGGCCCGTTACCAGCTCGGACTGGCCGACTACAGCGATGTGGCCACCACCGTGGCCACCCTCACCGGCGCCATGGAGGGGGTGGCCGAATCCACCACCTTGGCGAACGTCAGCTATGCCCAGCTGCTGCGCGAACTGCTGCCGGTGCCGGACCGGCCCGATCAGCCGGTGGCGCTGCCGCTGGTGCTGGGCGGCTCCTGAGCGCCACCCTGCCGCTCCTGCAGCCGCTGCCAGCGCCGCTGGCGCCAGGCGACCGAGCGCCACAGCAGCAGCACCAGCAGCACCGCGAACCAGAACCACACCTCCGGGGCGTTGGCGTGCAGCAGCACCACCAGCAGGGCCGCCTGGAGCACCAGCCAGGGCAGTTCGCGGGTCATGGCAGGGCCTCTCGCTGCTGCAGCGGGGGCTGGTCCTGGCGCTCCTGTTGCCGCAGGGTGCGGTAGCTGCCCGTGAGGTCGCGCAGCATCGGCAGCACATAGCTGACCGGTGGGCGCCATTCCACATAACCGTGGGCCTTGAGGGTCAGCCCCTCGCGGATCGGAAAGACGCTGCTGCCACGGCTGAGGGTCCAGCGGAAGCCATCGAAGCCGGGGGCGTTGCCCGAGGGCTGCAGGGCGATCTCGGTGCGCAGCACCGGTCCGTGGCGCACCAGGGCCTCCGCCAGCTGGGGGTTGCCCATGGTGGTGTTGATGTCCTCGCGGGTGGCGGGCAGCAGGTTGACGCGCACGACGCGACCGCGGAGGCCACCGAAGCGACCCCGCTCGTTCCAGTCCGGCACCACCTCCATGGCCAGGCCGGGGCGCAGGCGGCGCGCATCGGCCGGGGCGAAGTAGGCCACGGCCTGCAGGGTCTGCCCACCCTCGGGCCCTCCCAGGGTGCCGAGGCGCTGGCCCGGTTTCACCGTCTGACCACGCACCACCTGCAGATCCAGCAGCCGCCCATCCCGGGTGGCGCTGAGGCTGCCGTCGAAGCCCAGGCGGGTCTGGGTGACCCCCACAGCGCGGCGGGCGTCACTGATGGCAAAGCGCCGCCGCTGGGCTTCGGTCTCGATGCCCAGCTTCACCGTCTCCCAGGCGTCGAGGGCCTCCCGCTCGCGGATGCCGAGATCGGCGACGTCGTTGTCGATCTGGATGGCCCGGTCTTCGCTGGCCACCACCTCCCCGGCCAGGGGGGCCACCACCTCGCGGCGGGCAAGATGGCGGAAATCGGCCACCTTCTGGTCGTAGACGCGACGCAGGGCGTCGAGGCGTTCGCGGTTGCCCCCCAGCTGGGCCAGGGCCGTGTCCCGCAGCCGTCGGGCCGAGGCCAGCCGCGCCTGGTCGCGCCGGTCGAGATCGGCGTTGATGCGGATCAGCTCCGCCAGATCCTTCTGCTGGCGACGCAACTGCTGCTCCAGGGTGGGCAGGTAGAGGCGCAGCAGGGTCTGGCCCCGGCTCACCCGCTGGCCCACCCGCACCGGCAGGCTGAGGATCTGGCCCTCGGCCCGGGCATCGATCACCGTGGCACCGCCGGGCACGATCACGACCCCCCGGCCGATCACCTCGGTGGGCACCGGCCAGAACAGGAACCAGCCGGCGGTCAGGGCCCAGGCGGCGCCGAGGGCCAGCAGCACCTGCAGCTCCGACGCTTCCTCGGACGTTTCCATCGCCACCCTCAGCTCCGCAGCCGCTCCACCAGGTGGGTGCCCACCCGCAGGGCATTGGCGATGGCGGTGAGGGAGGGGTTCACGGCGCCGATCGTCGGCATGAAGCTGGTATCAACGACGTAGAGATTGTCGAGTTCGTGGGCCTTGCAGTTGAGGTCGAGCACCGAGCTGGCCGGATCGCTGCCGAACCGGCAGGTGCCGGCCTGGTGGCCCACGGCGGCGATGCCCATGCTGTTGGCGATGTAGAACTGGCGCTCCACCAGATGCTTGCGCAGGTAGAGGCGATCCAGCAGGCCCTCCAGCCGGCTGACCAGGCGCGCCGAGGCGGTGAGGTTGTTGGGGGTGTAGCTGAGCTGGATCTGGCCGGAGCCGGTCACGGTCACGCGGTTGTTGGGATCGGGCAGATCCTCACTGGAGATCCAGAAGTCGAGCGCATGTTGGGCGATCTTGTCCATGCTCCAACCGGGCATCATGAAGGTTTCCAGCGGCGCGTAGCCCTTCATGATCGTGCCGTTGGTTTTGCCCGTCATCTGGATGTTGCCCATCGGGTAGTCGAAGTCGGCATCCCCGAGATACCAGTCGTTGATCGACACCGTTTTCTGGAAGATGGTGAGGTTCGGCTCATGGGCCAGGGCCACCATCGCCTTGCTGTTGTGGAACATGTAGTGGCGGCCCACCTGGTCGGAGCCGTTGGCCAGCCCACCCGGATGCTTGTCGTTGGCTGACATCAGCAGCAGCCGGGCACTGTTGGCGGCGCCACAGCTCACCACCACCACATCACCGCTGACGGTCAGCGGTTCGCCGTCCCGTTCCAGTTCCACCGCCTTCACTGTGCGGCCGGATTCATCGGTGATCAGGCGCTTCACCTGGGACCGGGTCAGCAGCGATACGTTCGGCGCCGCCAGGGCCGGCCGCAGTCCCAGCACCTCCGCGTCCGATTTGGCGTGCACAAGGCAGGGGAAACCATCGCAGCAGTTGCACTTGCGGCAACGGCTGAAGGCCATGTTGGCCTCATCCAGCTGCACGCCGCTGGGGGCATGAAACGGGTGCAGCCCGGCGGAGCGCAGGTCGTCGACGAGCTTCTGCATCCGCGGCTCATGGGCCACCGGCGGATGGGGGTAGGGGCCGCTGCAGGGCGGCTCGGTGGGATCCTCACCGCGCTGGCCGTGCACGTGGTAGATCTCCTCGGCCTTCTGATACCAGGGCTCGAAGTCGGCGTAGCGCAGGGGCCAGGCCGGCGAGGTGCCATCGAAGTGGGCCAGCTGCTCGAAATCCTGCTGGCGCAGGCGGAAATGGGCAGCGCCATACATCTTGGTGGCGCCCCCGACGAAGTAATGGCTGCCCGGCTGAAACGTCTTGCCGTGTTTGTCGAGCCAGGGATCCTTCGACACGTAGCGGTTCTGCTGGAACACCGCTTCGGCGTCCCAGTTCTGGGGTTCCTGGGGCAGCCAGTCGCCCCGTTCCAGCACCAGCACCTTCAGGCCCGTGGGGGCCAGGTGGCGGGCCAGGGTGCCGCCACCGGCGCCGCTGCCGATGATCACCACGTCGAAGTGGGCCCCGTTGCTGACCTGCAGCTGGGCCGCGGCCGGCAGGGGCGAGCTGTGAACACTCGGACCGGCGATGGCGGCGCTGGGGGACGGGGAGCTCATGACGGGGGGGTGTAGCGGTTGAGCTGGTTGAGCATCTTGCACACCATGGCGCTCCAGCCGGTCTGGTGGGAGGCCCCGACGCCGCTGCCATTGTCGCCGTGAAAGTATTCGTTGAACAGGATCAGATCGCGCCAGTGGGGATCGCTCTGGAAGAGCTCCACGCCACCATTGAAGGGACGGCGGCCTTCGCCGTTGCGACGGAACAGATCCACCAGCCGTTTCTCCAGCTCCAGCGAGGCCTCCCAGAGGCTGATCCAGTGGCCGGAGCGGGTGGGGAACTCCACCTTGAAGCTGTCGTCGTAGAAGTGGGCGAACTTCTGCAGCGATTCGATCAGCAGGAAGTTCATCGGCATCCACACCGGCCCGCGCCAGTTGGAGTTGCCCCCGAACATCGCCACCGGACTGTCGGCCGGGCTGTAGGCGAGGGTCTGGCTTTCGCTGCCTTCGGTGTAGGTGTAGGGGTGCTGTTCGTACACCTTGGAAAGGGAACGGATGCCATAGGGGGAGAGAAACTCCTCCTCGTCAAACAGTCGCTCGCAGATGCGCTGCAGGCGTTCCCTGGGCACCAGGGTGAACAGCACCCGGTCGTTGTGCCAGATCGCCAGGTTCTGCACCATCCAGGAGGGCGTGGTGCGCTCGTGGGTGAACCAGGCCAGGGAGTTGGCGACATCGAGCATCGGCAGCCGGGCCACGGTGTCGATGTCGAAGCTCTGCACCGCCAGCAGCGGCACCAGGCCGGAGACGGAACGGGTGCGCAGGTAGTCGACGCTGCCGTCGGGCCGCTTGATCACGTCGTAATAGAAGCCGTCCTCCTCGTCCCAGTTGAGGTAGTTGCGCCCGGAGGGATTGTTGAGGCCGATGGCCAGTTGCACGAAATCCACCACGAAGCGCTCGCAGATGTCGGCGTATTCCGGCTCTTCGTGGCTCAGTTCCACGGCGATCTGCAGCAGATTGAGACTGAGCGAGGCCATCCAGGCGGTGCCGTCGCACTGCTCGATGACGCTGCCGTCGGCCAGGGGGAAGCGCCGATCGAACACGGCGATGTTGTCGAGGCCCAGAAAACCCCCCTCGAACACGTTGTCGCCGGAGCGGTCGTTGCGGTTCGCCCACCAGCCGTACTCCAGGATCAGCTTGCGCAGGGCCGCCCTCAGGAACGCCAGATCGGCGCTGTCGGAGTTCTTGCGATCGATCTGATAGATCCGCATCGCCGCCCAGGCGCCGATCGGCGGATTGGGATCGGACAGGGCCCATTCGTAGGCGGGGGTCTGGGCGTTGGGGGCGGTGTAATGGGGCTTGCGCAGCAGCATGCACTGCTCCTTCGCCGTCGCCGGATCGAAGATGGCGAAGGCCACCGCGTGGAACATCAGGTCCCACTGGCAGAAGTAGGGATACTCCCAGCAATCCGGCATCGAGATCACGTCGTGGGCGTGCAGCCGTTCCCAGTAGGCGTTCTGGGTGTGACGGCGCTGGGCCGGTGGGGGCGTGCCGGTGGGGTCGCCTTCCAGCCAGCGCATCACGCTCCAGCCGTAATACTTTTTGCACCACAGCAGCCCGGCGGTGCCGGCCAGGTGGATGCGCCGGTCGTCTTCGGACAGCCCTGGCACACGCTGCTCGAAGTACTCCAGCCACTCCCGTTCGCGCTCGGCGAAGAGTGCTGTGACGGCGTCCCGAGCCAGCGCACGGGCCGGTGCGGGGCCGTCGGTGCGGTGCAGGCGCAGCTCCACCACCCATTCCTCGCCGGCGGCCAGGGTGCGCTGCAGCAGACGGCCCGCCTTGCTCCCCTGCAGGGCCGGATTCACCGCACCGGCTTCGCCGTCGACCACATGGCGATGGAAACCGTCCTTCTGGAAGGCCGTGGCGTTGGGCTGGCCCCAGAGCCGCTCGCTGTTGGTTTCGTTGTCGGTGAAGATCCAGCGGCCGGGTTCATCGCAGTCGAGCTGATACACCCCCAGATGGGGGATTCCATCGGTGACGATCGAAGGGCTGCTGGCCGCATCGCCGGCGCCGGCGCGTGGGCAGATCCGGTGCTCGACCTCATCGGGATAGCCCCAACGCCAGGTGTTGCGCAGCCACAGACTGGGCAGCAGGGTGAGCGGTGCCGCCTCGGGGCCGCGGTTGGTGGCCCGCAGGCGGATCAGCAGGTCCTCCGGTCCAGCCTTGGCGTATTCGATGAGGACATCGAAGTAGCGGTTGTCGTCGAAGATCCCGGTGTCGATCAGTTCATACTCGGGCTGGTCGCGGCCGCGGCGGCCGTTCTCCGCCCGCAGCTCTTCGTACGGGAACGGCCGTTGCGGGTACTTGTACAGCGCCCGCATGAAGCTGTGGGTGGGGGTGTTGGCGAGGTGGAAGAAGTAGTCCTTGAGGTCCTCGCCGTGGTTGCCTTCTGGATTGCCGAGCCCGAAGGGCCGTTCCTTGAGGATCGGATCAACGCCGTTCCAGAGGGCCAGCGAGAAGCAGAGGCGGCACTGGTCGTCGCAGAGGCCCAGCAGACCGTCCTCGCCCCAGCGGTAGACGCGGGAGCGGGCATGGTCGTGGGGAAAGGAGGTCCAGGCGTCCCCGTCGGCGGAATAGTCCTCGCGCACGGTGCCCCACTGGCGCTCGCTCAGGTAGCTGCCCCACAGGCTCCAGGCGGCGACGTCGTGGTCGCGCTCGGCCATGCGGCGGGTTTCCGACGGGGTGAGGGCGTCGATCGCGGCGCGGCCGGGGACGCTGGTGGTCACAGGGTGGCCTTCAGGGCGGCGCCGATGCGCAGGGCGTTGGCGATCACCGTGAGCCCCACGCCCACCGAGGGGCAGAAGGGCAGCACGCTGGCATCGACGATCCAGAGATTGTGCACCTCATGGCTGCGCCCCTCCAGGTTCACCACCGAGGTGGCCGGATCCGAGCCCATGCGGCAGGTGCCGCAGGCGCCGCCGATCACCGGCAGGGGCGCCTCGCCGCGGGGGTGGGTGGGGGCGGCCTTGGCCACGAGGGTCAGGGGGTCGGCCTCCACGGCCTTGAGGCAGTCGATCCAGCGGTAGACGAGGCGGTCGTGGGCCTCCCGGTTGTTGGCCGTGTAATGGATCTGCAGCAGGTTGCCCCGCAGGGCGACCCGGTTGTGGGGATCCGGCCGCACGGCGCTCATCGCCCACCAGGTGATGGAGCGGGCCGCGAGCTGTTCCAGGCCGAAATCCGGCAGCAGCCGGGTCACCAGGGAGAGCACCGGCGGCGATTCGGCGAACAGGGCGTCCTGGAGCACTCCGCCACCGCTCTGGATCGAACCGAGCGGAAAGTCGACGTTCTTGTCGCCCCAGTAGAAGTCGGTGATGCCATGGCCGCGGCTGTAGCGGCCTGAGTTGGGGGCAGCGGCCAGCTGCAGGATCGAGGTGAGCTGGGGTTTCATCAGGTTGCGGCCCACCTGATCGGAGCCGTTGGCCAGGCCGCGGGCGTGGTGATCGGTGGCGGAGCGCAGCAGAATCTCCGGCGTGCCGATGGCCCCGGCGGCCAGCACCACCTGGTGGCCGTGGAACAGCCAGCGCTGGTTGTCGATCTCCGCTTCGACGCCGCGCACCTCCTGGCCCGACGGGTTGACGTGCAGCTGCATCACCCGGACGTGCTCCTTGACCGTGACACCGCCGCAGGAGCGCACCGGATCGATGCCGAACAGTTCGGCATCCCCGGTGGGATCGACCGCTGAATCGGACCAACTCAGCGGCAGGTCGTAGGGATGCAGGCCCTGGCGTTCCAGGGCGGCACGCAGCTCCACCAGAAAGGGTTCCACCGGCCGTGGTGCGGCGGGGTAGGCGCTGTTGCGGGCCGGGGCGGTGGGGTCGGCACCGGCCACGCCATGCACGCGATAGAGCGATTCCGCCTGGTCGTACCAGGGGGCCAGGTCGTCGTAACGCAGCTCCCAGTCCGGCGAGGGCCCCTCCTGGAGGGGCACGCCATGGAATTCCTGCTCACGCATGCGTTCGAGCACGCCACCCCAGATCTTGGTGTTGCCGCCGATGGCATGCACCATCTGGGGGGAGAAGGGATCCCCATCAGTACCGAACCACTTCTCCTCGGGGTGATAGCGCTGTTTGCGGAACAGACTCACCTCGTTGACGTTCTGATCGGCCTGGGGCATCACGCCGCCGCGCTCCAGAAGCAACACCGTGTGGCCGGCATCGGCGAGGCTGGCGGCCAGGGTGCCGCCACCGGCTCCGCTGCCGATCAGAATCACGTCGTAATGGTTGTCGTCAATGATCATGGTTCAGGCTCTCCAGACATAGAGCAGCACGAACAGGATGATCCAGATCACATCCACGAAGTGCCAGAAAAGGGATGTGGCGATGACGCCTTGCTCGCCACCGTCGTAGTTGCCGGGGACGAAGGACTTGGCCAGCATCAGGCCCATCAGCAGGATGCCGGTGAGCACATGCAGACCATGGAAGCCGGTGAGCAGATAGAAGGTGCCTCCGAAGGTGCCCGAGGTGAAGCCGAACGTGAGGCCGCTCCACTCCACCGCCTGGCCATAGAGGAAATAGGCCCCCATGGCCATGGTCAGCAGCCAGAAGCCGCGGAACAGCCAGATCTTGCCTTTGCCTTTGAAATGCTCGGCCAGCACCATCGTGAACGAGCTGGACACCAGCACCACCGTGTTGATCAGCGGCATGCGCCATTCCAGGCCGTCCACACCGGCGGGCAGCCAGTCGAGGGCGGCCAGGCGCAGGATGGCGTAGCCGCTGAAGAACGCCAGGAAGATGACGCTCTCAGAGCACAGAAAAATGATGAAGCCGGTGAGGTTGTGGTTGGCGTGCTGGCCTTCGCCGTGGGCGGCGGACGGGCTGCTGGGGGGGACGGGGGTGCTGCTCATCGGATGGCCTCCTGAAGGGTGAGCGCGCGCTCGATGTCCGCCTGGTGCTCCACCAGCGGTTCACCGGTGCCGTAGCCGTAGGGGCGGCTGATCACGGTGGGAACGTGCTCGCCGAAGTTGTCCTCCGCCGGTGGTGAGGGCAGCAGCCATTCCAGGCCGATGGCGTTCCAGGGGTTGTGCGGTGCCTTTGGACCACGGGCCCAGGAGCTGATCATGTTGAGCAGGAAGGGAATGATGGACACCCCCAGCAGGAAGCCCCCGAGGCTCGCCAGCACGTTCCAGAAGGCGAACTCCGGGTCGTAGGAGGAGACCCGCCGGGGCATGCCCATCAGACCCATCGGATGCATGGGCAGGAAGCTGAGATTGGCACCCACGAAGGTGAGCAGACAATGCAGCTTGCCGAGACCCTCGTAGGGCATGCGGCCGGTGAACTTGGGGAACCAGTGGTAGATGGCGGCGAAGACGCCCATGACGGCCGCGCCATAGATCACGTAGTGGAAGTGACCCACCACGAAGTAGGTGTTGCTGACGTGGATGTCGATGGGCACGGTGGCCAGCATGATGCCGGTGATGCCGGCAAAGACGAAGTTGAACAGGCCGCCGAGGCAGAACAGCATCGGGGTGGTGAGCCGGATCTTGCCGCCCCACAGGGTGCCGAGCCAGGCGAACACCTTCACACCGGTGGGCACGGCGATCAGCATCGTGGTGACCATGAACAGGTTGCGCATCCATTGGGTGACGCCACTGGGGAACATGTGGTGCACCCAGACGATCAGGCCAAGGCCAACGATGATGAACGACGCCAGACACACGTAGACGTAGCCGAACAGTGGCTTGCGCGAATAGACGGGGAACAGCTCCGAGAAGATACCGAACACCGGCAGGATGATCACATACACCGCCGGGTGGGAATAGAACCAGAAGAAGTGCTGATAGAGCACCGGATCGCCACCCCCTTCGGGTCTGTAGAACGAGGTGCCGACGCTCAGATCAAGCAGCAGCATCACGGCGCCGCCGGTGAGGGCGGGCAGGCCGATCAGCTGCAGCGTCTGGGCGGCGAGTGCCGTCCAGCAGAACACGGGCATGCGGAAGAGGCCCATGCCCGGAGCTCGCATGCGCAGGATCGTGGTGACGAAGTTGACCGCCCCCATGATGGAGGACACGCCGGAGAGGGCCACCGCCAGCACCCAGAGGAACTCACCGTTGATCAGGTGGCCGAGCGGGTTCTGCAGACTGACCGGCGGATAGGACCACCAGCCGGAGGTGGCCGGGCCGCTGGGCAGGAAGAAACTGGCGATCAGCAGGATGCCGAACACGGGCACCAGCCAGAAGGCGGCGGTGTTGAGCCGCGGGAAGGCCATGTCGGGGGCTCCGATCATGGTGGGAATCAGCAGGTTGTTGAGCCCGTTGAGCACCGGAAAGATGAACAGGAACAACATGATCGTTCCGTGCATCGTGTAGAGGCCGTTGTACACGGTGCGATCCACAAGATCAGCCTCCGGTGTGATCAGCTCACCCCGCATGATCATGGCCAGCAGGCCACCCACCAGAAAGAAGAAGAAGGCCACCACGATGTACTGGATGCCGATCACCTTGGCATCGGTGCTGAAGCCGAAGTAACGCCGCCAGGAGGCGGGGGGTTCGGGGGAGAGGGCGGTGCTGGTCATGGACTCAGGCGTCGTGGGGAAGGGAACTGGAACCGGGAACGTTCACCTGGGGCGGGGGGGCCGGCACGACCGTGGGCCAGCCGCCGCGGGGATTGGTCTGTTGCTCGGTGTATTCGGCGGCGGCGACGCTGAGGCCGCTCTGCAGGGGGGCGGCGGCGGCCTGCTTCAGCCAGAGGCCATGGTCTTCGGCGGTCTCGACCACCACATCGGCCTGGTTGGCGGCGAACCAGGTGCCGCTGAACTGGGAGTCGCGCAGGCGGTAGCGACCCAGGCGGGTGGGGGTGAGGCTGAAGTCGATCGCCCGGCCGGGGATCACATCCTGCTTGAGCCGAAAGGCCGGGATGAAGAAGCCGTGCAGCACGTCTTCGGAGACCAGCCGGAACGTGATCGGCCGGTTCAGCTCCAGGTGCAGCTCCGTGCTGGAGACGTGCTGGCTGGGATAGCGAAACTCCCATGACCATTGCCGCGCAATCACCTCCACCTGCTCGGCGGGCAGCCGGTCGCCGGGGTAGCCGCCCTGCTGCTCCTGGGAATCGCGCAGATGGATGTGCTCCATCGGACCCAGTACCCCCAGTTCCGTGTTGATCTGAATGGCGTACCAGGCGATGGCCATCACCAGCACGAAGGGGATGGCGGTCCAGATCACCTCCAGCCGGGTGTTGCCTTCGATCGGTTCGGCATCGCTTTCGTCGTACTTCTCGGCGCGGTGCACGAGCATCACCCAGGCCATCACCGAGATCACCCCCAGAAACACGAAGGTGCCGATGCCTGTTTCGAAGCTGAACAGGCCATCGACCAACGGGGCGGCATTGGAGGCCTGCACTGGCAGCCAGCCATAGGACGCACGGGCCACCCAGAGGCTGATGGCCACCAGCAGTCCGATCCAGATGGCCAGGGCCGCCAGGGCGATGGGGCCGGGGCGGCGTGGGGTGGAGGAGGTCATGGGGAGGGGGCCCTAGGGAAGGGCGGTGCGGAGGTCGGCTCCGCTGGCCAGGAGCTGGTCGGCGGTGATGTGGACGCCGAATTCGGCCGCCAGTTCGGCACCGAGGGTGCCGTGCAGGCCGATCACCAGGAACAGGCCGAGCCCCACCATCAGGTAAAGCCACTGCACCTGGCGGCCCATGTCCCGGCGCCAGAGAAAGCGCTGGTAACCGCGCCAGACCGTCATGGCGATGATCGCCACCAGGATCGCCACCCCACCGACGCCATGCCAGAGCATGGTTTCCATGCTCTGCAGGCCGATGCTGCTGGTGACGCCGGGCAGCGGCACCGCCAGCAGCATCTCGAAGAAGCCCGCCGCCACGGTGAAGAAGCTGACGACGGCGCAGGCCAGCAGGTTGTACCAACCCACGTCGTGGAAGCCGGCCCGGGTGATCGGCAGGGCCAGGAAGCGGAACACCCGCTTTTCGATCGGGTACAGGGCGCCGACGATGTCGAAGGCGATGGCGATCACGAACAGGCCGATCGTGAAATGGACCAGATTCGGATGGATCGGCAGGCTGTAGGGCAGGTCGTTGGGGCCCAGCCAGTCACCCAGCTGCTGGATCGGAGCCTCGACCGGGAGCACGGAGGAGGCCATCAGATCAGTCCGGCCCGGCCGGCGGCCACAACCGGCACCGTGTGGAGGCCGTAGACCCAGATCAACTGGTTGCCCAGGGTGACCTGCACCACCACCAGCGCGGCCAGCACCCCGCCGGCGGCCAGGAACGGCAGCGGCAGCGTCTCAGGGTCGCGGTTGCGCAGCACATAGCGCCAGCCGGTGAGCACCGAGAGGATGCCGGCCAACGACCAGCCCAGGGTGCTGTGCAGGTTGAGGATCGAGCGCGAAGCGCCGTAGGGATCGGCCAGGCCCGCTTCCACCTGACCGAAGATGATCGCCACGAAGATGGCTCCTGTGGCGAACAGCAGGTTCCAGAAGCTGACTTCAAACAGATTCGGCCGGCGCAGCACAACACCGATCAGATCGAAGACCACGCTGATCACCGCCATGGCGATGACGAAGTGGACCACGATCGGATGGAGGGTGTCCATCCAGGGCAGGTTGTGATCATTGAGGGCTGGCAGCAGTTGCTGCATCGGGCACCGGCCACGGTGGGCTCCTTCACCATGGCCAGACCCCGGCAGCTGTCCTGGGTCTGTGATCTTTTGCTACAGCATTGTGGCGATACCCCGACCTGACGGGCCAACCAGCAGGTGATGGACGCTGCATCCCGGCGGTGCAGCGCTCCCAGACCGTGAGATTGCCCTTACCTTTCAGACATCGTGAGTGGCGCATCGATGCCAAAGGAACGCTTCTTCCTTGAGCTTGAGCCGAGCGATGCGGTGATGAAGAGCTGGCCCCATGTGGTGATCGTGGGTGGAGGCTTTGCGGGGCTCAAAGCGGCCCATCGGCTGGCGGGCAAGCCGGTGCGGGTCACCCTGGTGGATAAGCGGAATTTCAACCTTTTTCAGCCCCTGCTCTATCAGGTGGCCTCCGGCCTTGTGTCCGAGGGCGATGTGGCCACGCCCCTGCGGCTGTTGCTGGCCAAGGCGGCGAATGTGCAGGTGTTGCTCGGGGAGGTGAGCGATCTCGATGCGGCGGCCCGGGAGGTGGTCTTCAACGATCGTCGCCTGCGCTACGACAGCCTGATTCTGGCCACCGGCTCCGGCAGCACCTACTTCGGCCACGAGGAGTGGCGCGAACTGGCGCCGCCGATGAAGATCCTCGAGCACGCCGATGAGATCCGCCGGCGGGTGCTGGCGGCCCTGGAGGAGGCCGAGCAGACGCCGGATCCCGAACGCTGTCGCTTCCTGCAGTCGGTGGTGGTGGTCGGTGGGGGACCCTCCGGCTGCGAGCTGGCCGGATCGATCAACGAGCTGATGCGTCACGCGGCAGCGCGCGACTTCCGCCAGCTGGATCCCGAACGCTGTCGGGTGCTGCTTGTGGATCCCGGTGATCGGCTGCTGCGGGCCATGGATCCGGAGCTGTCCGAGGCGGCCGCCGACTACCTGCGCGCCCGTGGTGTCGAGCTGGTGCTGGGCGGCCGGGTGCAGAGCATCGAGGCGGGCCGGCTCACCGTGGCCTTCAAGGCATCGGCGCCGGGCACCCCCAGCCAGCGGGTGCTGGAGGCGGCCACCATCTGCTGGAGTGCCGGGGTGCGGGCCTCCCATCTCGGCAAACTGCTGGCGGAGCGCACCGGGTGCCCGGTCGATCGCGGCGGGCGGGTGGTGGTCGAGCCCGATTTCTCGATTGCCGGCCATCCCGAGATCCGGGTGGTGGGTGATCTCTGCTCCTATTCCCATACGGTCGATGGCAAGCCCCTGCCGGGCATGGCCGGCCCGGCGGTGCAGATGGGGGGCTGGGTCGCCCTGGATCTGCTGGCCCAGCTGGGCGGTCAGCGGCAGGCCCCCTTCCGCTGGTTCGACTTCGGCAGCATGGCGGTGATCGGTCCCCTCTGCGCCGTGGCCGACCTGCGGGGCCTCAAGTTCACCGGCCCCTTCGGCTGGCTGCTCTGGGGTCTGGCCCACCTGGCCTTCATGCCCGCCAACGAGAACCGCCTCACCCTGCTGACCAAATGGCTGTGGGTGATCGCCACCCAGCGGCGGGCCAGCCTGCTGATCACCGGCCGGACGGATCAGCACATGGGTGTGGAGGTGGGCCTGGAGCGGGCGGAACGGGCGGAGGACTCCGCTCCCGAAGCCTCGGAGCAGCCGGCGGCGGCCTGAAGGCTCAGAGGCCGGGGCTGCTGTGCATCAGGCCCCCATCGGCGAAAATCGTGGTGGCGGTGATGTAGCTCGCGGCGTCGCTGGCCAGGAAGCCCACCACCTTGGCGATCTCCTCCGGCTGGGCCATGCGGCCCATCGGAATGGCGGCGTTGAGCTTGGCCAGCAGCTCGGGATTGTTCATCGTGGAATCGTTGATCGGCGTGGCCACGGCACCGGGGCCGACGTTGACGATGGTGATGCCATGGGGCGCCAGCTCAAGGGCCGCGGTGCGGGTGAGCATGCGCACCCCACCCTTGGCACAGCAGTAGGGGGTGTTGTCGGGCATCGGCCAGTCCTCGTGCACCGAGGAGATGTTGATGATGCGGCCGCCGCCCCCCTGGGCGATCATCTGCTTGGCGGCGAACTGGGTGGCGAAGAAGACGCCGCGCAGGTTGACATCCAGCACCTTGTCGAAGTTGTCCGGGGTGGTGGTGAGGATCGAGGTGCGTGTTTCAATGCCGGCATTGTTGACCATCACATCAAGGCGACCGTATTTCGCCACGGCGGCATCCACTAGACGTTGCAGGTCATCGAGCTTGCCCACATCGGCCTGAACGCCGAAGCTGCAGCCTCCGTAGGCGCCGATCTCGCGTTCCAGTTCCTCGGTGGCTTCGGGGTGGGAGCGGTAATCGATCACCACCTTGGCGCCGAGTTCCGCCAGATACTCGACGATGGATTTACCAATACCACTATTGCCGCCGGTGACGATGGCGACCTTGCCTTGCAGCAGGGTGGAAAGGGCCTTGCCGGCCAGGGGGTTGGAGCTGCTCATCGGGTGGGGCCAGGAAAGGGATGTGGTGGGAAACTCACGCGTTCATCCTAGTGACGACGTCCGAACAGGGCCCACGGGCTTGATAGCGTCGAGACCTGAAAACGCAACACCGGGAGGCGGAGCTGCGGGCAGCGTCGTTCGTCTTCACGGTGATGATCTTCAGGCTCCGAATCATGGTGTTGACGGCTGCACAATCATCGGCCGTCATGGCTGGCGCTGTTGCGAAACCCGTTCATGACGCCACAACGCTGGGCGCCATCTCTAGTCTGTTCTGAACGACTGTCATTCCAGCCCCATGGGCGGCCATCTGTCGCAACACCCGGAGGGGAACGGGCAGGCCGCCGCTTCGGTCGCGAAGGGGGCGGCGCTGCTGGTGGCAGCCTTCCTGGCCAACACACTCCAGAGCGCCTTCGCGCGGGCGGTGGGTGCCGACATGGACGCCTTGACGTTCACCTGGCTCACCTTCGTTCTGGCACTGGCCCTGTTGGTTCCGGTGTTGCTTGTGCGCGGCGGTCGCGATCTGCCCACCGCCGCGTTGCCCCTGCATCTGCTCCGTGGCGGCATGGGCATGGGGGGCTTCCTGCTGTTCATGGCCGCCGCCAAGCTGGTGAATCTGGTCAATGCCAATGTTCTGCTGAATACGACGCCGATGTTCATTCCGCTGCTGGCCTGGCTGGTTCTCAAGCAGCGGATTCCTGCCAATCTCTGGAAGGCGTTGGCGGTGGGATTCGCCGGCATGGTCATCGTCGTGCAGCCCAACGCAAGCCTCCTCGAAAAACCCGGGGATCTGCTTGGCTTGGCGGCCGGATTCGTCTGTGCGATTGAGTTTCTGGCTGTGAAAGCGCTGGGTAAAAGCGAGTCTGCGTTCACCCAACTTGCCTATTTCCTGGCCATCGGCAGCCTGACATCCAGTCTGATGATGGTGGGGCGTTTTCAGAGCATCACGGCGGATCAACTCCCGTTGGTGCTGGCCTCGGCCATCTGCTTGCTCAGCTTCCAGTTGCTGTTGATCCGCGCCTACAGTTTTGCCGATCCAAGCGCCATTGGCGCCTTTCAGTATTCGTCCGTGGTCTTCGCTGGCCTGATCGGCTGGATATGGTTTGGTCAGATCCCGAATCTTGGTGTGGTGGTCGGTACCGCGCTGATCTGCGCCGGTGGCGTGCTCAGCCTGGTCTGGCAGAACCCGCCGCGACCGACCTCTGATCTGAGCGCCTGACGTCGCCATGGCCGGCGTTCTCCCTTTGACTGGCACCATCCCCCTTCAGACCGGCCGGCGATGAGGCTTCCCCACATCGAAAGCATCGGCTTCACCAGTGCCGATGCCGAAGCCAGCGCCGCGTTCTTCGTCGAAGCCCTGGGCTTCCAACGCTCTGGCCACGCCCGGATCGTGGATGGAGGCCCTTACAGCACCCTGGTGGGCCTGCCGGGCGCCCGTCTCAAGCTGCTGCGGCTGGTGATCGGCGCGGAGGTGCTGGAGCTCACCGAGGTGCTCGAGCTTCCCCCCGGCACCCGCCCTGGCCGACCGGTCCCGGCCGATTCCCGCAGCAACGACCGCTGGTTCCAGCACGGCTGCCTGGTGGTGAACGACTTGGCGGCGGCCCTGGCCCTGCTGCAGCCGGCCTTCGCGGCCGGCCGCATCACGGCGATCTCCACGGCACCCCAGCGGCTGCCGGACTGGAACACGGCCGCCGCCGGCATCGTGGCCTTCAAGTTCCACGACCCGGAGGGCCATCCGCTGGAGCTGCTGCAGTTCCCGCCGGACAAGGGGGAGCCCCGCTGGCATGTGGAGACGCCCGGGCCGCTGCTGGGCCTCGACCACAGCGCCATCGGCATCGCCGACACCGCCGCCAGCGGCCGCTTCTACCGCGAGCTCCTTGGCCTGGCCGCCGGCGGTGACGGCGTCAACAGCGGCCTTGAGCAGGATGGCCTCGATGGCCTGGCGGGAACGCGGGTGCGCATCACCAGCCACCGCTGCCCCAGCGGCGCCGGCATCGAGTGCCTCGACTACCGCGCACCCGTCGGTGGCCGGCTGATGCCGGCCGATCACGGTCCCCAGGATCTGGCCCACTGGCAGCTGCGCCTGCGGGTGGCGGATCTGGAGCCGATCGCCGATCGGGCCGAGGCCCTCGACGGCCGCCTGATCTCCGGCGGGATCATGGCGTTGGGGGAGCAGGCCGAGTTGATCGGGGCTCAGTGGGCCCTGCAGCTGGCGGATCCGGATGGCCATCGGCTGCAGCTGCTGCAGGGCTGAGCGCCACGGTCAGCACCACGACCGAGCGGGGTTCCAGCGTGTAGGTGTCGCCCACCAGGACCGGCGCGCTGTCCCAGGGCACCACATCCTCCGGGCTGGGCCGGGAGGTGTCGATCCAACGCTGCCAGGTGTTCTGGCCGGCTTCGGCGGCGGGCAACCGGAAGGTGAGTGGTTCCCACCAGGCGTTGACCATGGCGTGCCAGCGGAACCGTTGGCCGATGCTGGTGATCGTCAGGGCGAAGGCATGGGAGCTGTCGCTCCAGTCGGGCTGGTTCGGTTCGACCCCATGCCAGCTCACCTGATGGCGTTGCACCAGCTCGCCGAGGCTGAGGCTGCGGGCGTTGATCACCACATCGCGGCGCTGGCGATAGGTCACCAGTTCCCGCACGAAGCGATGCAGGTCGGCGTTGCGCTCCAGCAGCGACCAATCGAGCCAGCTGATGGCGTTGTCCTGGGCGTAGGCGTTGTTGTTGCCCTGCTGGCTGCGGCCCATCTCGTCCCCCATGGCCAGCATCGGCGTGCCGGTGGCGAGCAGGAGCAGGGTCAGCAGGTTGCGACTTTGCCGTGACCGCAGGGCCAGGACAGCGGCGTCCTGCGTGGGTCCCTCGACGCCGCAGTTCCAGCTGGCGTTGTCGTCGCTGCCGTCGCGGTTGTCTTCGCCGTTGGCGTCGTTGTGCTTGCCGTCGTAGCTGACCAGGTCGGCCAGGGTGAAGCCGTCATGGCAGGTGATGAAGTTGACGCTGGCCTCGGCCTCCCGCTGCTTATGGCCGTAGATGTCGGGGCTGCCGATCAGCCGCTGGCCGACGCTGGCCGCCAGGCCCCGGTCCCCCTTGATGAAGCGGCGCACGTCGTCACGGAAGCGTCCGTTCCACTCCTGCCAGTTGTCGCCGATGAACGTGCCCACCTGGTAAAGGCCGGCGGCATCCCAGGCCTCGGCGATCAGCTTGGTGCCCGCCAGCACCGGGTCGGTGTCGATGTCCCAGAGGATCGGTGAGAGGGGCGTGGGCTGGCCGGTCTGGTCCCGGTCCAGCACCGAGGCCAGATCGAAGCGGAAGCCATCCACATGCAGATGCTGCACCCAGTGGCGCAGGCTGTGGTGGATCAGGCGCCGCACCACCGGGTGGTTGGTGTTGAAGGTGTTGCCGCAGCCGGTGACATCGATGTAGGTGCCATCGCCGTTCTGGAGGTAGTAGTCGCCGTCGGCCTGTCCCCGGAAGCAGAAGGACGGCCCCTCGGCGTCCCCCTCAGCGGTGTGGTTGAACACCACATCGAGGATCACCTCGATGCCGGCCCGGTGCAGCGCCTTGACCAGGTCGCGGAACTCATCGATCACCGCCAGCGGATCGCTGCTGCAGGCGTAGCCCGGATGGGGGGCGAAGAAGGAGACCGGCTGGTAGCCCCAGTAGTTGCGCAGGCCTGCGGGGGCCGCCAGGGGATCGAAGGCGAACACCGGCAGCAGTTCCACCGCCGTGATGCCGAGGTTCTGGAGGTAGGGGATCTTGCTGATCAGGCCCCGGTAGGTGCCCGCCTGCTCCGGCGGCAGGCCGGCGCTGGGGTGGGCGGTGAAGCCGCGCACGTGCAGCTCGTAGATCACCGTCTCACGCGAGGGCCGGTGCAGCGGGCGATCCCCCTGCCAGTCGTAGGCGAACGGATCGGCCACCACGCTCTTCATGGCGCTGCCCCAGTCGCCGGCGCTGCTGCGGCCGGGGGCGCGGTCGTAGCCCGTCGGCATCGCCAGGGCCAGTCCATGGGGATCGAGCAGCAGGTTGGCCGGATCGAACCGCAACCCCAGAGCCGGCTGCCAGGCCCCCTCCACCCGCCAGCCATACAGCTGGCCCGGCCCGATCCCCTCGACCCGGACATGCCAGTAATCACCGGTGCGGTGCCGGGCGACATCGAGGGCAAGGCGCTGGCGGGGCACCGCGTCGTCGACGCGATCGAACAGGCACAGCTCCACCGCCGTCGCCCGGCGGGCGTAGAGGCTGAAGTTGACCCCGCCTTCGCTGAGGGAAGCCCCCAGGGGGGCACTGCTTCCCGGGGATGGCAGGGTCGCCGCGCTTGAGGTCATGGCATCGGCAGGGGGGGAGGTGGCAGGGGCTCCTGCTTCGCATGATGGCCAGGGGTCGGGGTTTCGCCCTGCCGCGGCGCCGACGGCCCACCCGGCTTACGTTGAGCCCGCAGGCCGTTCCGCTGCGTCGCGCATCCATGGATCTCGAGATCGTCACGTTGCTCGTGCCCAGCGGCCCTTCCCTGGCGGCAGGCGTCGGCCTGCTGGTGCTGCGCCTGTTCGTGGGGCTGGCCTTCATCCGCCACGGCTGGCCGAAGCTGCGCAACCTCAAGACGTGGTCCACGGCGATGAAGACGCCGGAATGGCTCTGTTTTCTGTCGGCGGCCTCGATGTGGGGCGCCGGGATCGCCCTGATCCCCGGGTTGCTCACCCCCCTGGCGGCCCTGGCGATTCTGGTGTCGATGGCCTACGCCATGGTGCTGGAACTGGTGTCCGGTACTCCGTTCATCGCTCCCGATCCTTACCAGATCCCCGCTGGGGACTACGCCGGACCGATGGGCATCGGTGAACCGCCCAGCTGGGAGAAGGCGGCGATGTACGTGGTGATGTGCCTGGTGCTGATCACCTCCGGTGGTGGCCTTTTGTCCCTCGACAACCTGCTGATCGCCGACCTGCTGCGCGCGATCGTCTGAGCTCTCCAGAGCAGGGCGGCTCAGGCGGGTCGATCAAGACAAGGCCGGCAGGCGCGGACAGGCCTCCACCAGGGTGCGGGTGATGGCGGCCTGGGGATGGGTCAGCAGCTCGGCACCGGCGCCCTCCTCCACGACCCGGCCGCCGTCGAGCACGAGCACCCGGTGGCAGAAGCCGCCGGCCACCGAGAGGTCGTGGGTGATGAACAGCAGGCCCAGGCCGAGCTGCTCCTGCAGCTGCCGCAGCAGGGCCAGCACCTCGGCCTGCACCTCGGCGTCCAGCATGCTGACGCTCTCATCGCAGAGCAGCACCTGGGGCTCCAGGATCAGGGCGCGGGCGATCGCCACCCGCTGCTGCTGACCGCCCGAGAGCTGGCGGGGCAGACGGTTTTCGAAGGACTCGGGTGGATCCAGCCCCACCAGGCCCAGCTGCTGCCGGGCGCGGCGGCGGGCCTCCGGGCGGCTGGCCAGCCCATGGATCAGCAGGGGGTCGGCCACCGCCTCCCCCACCGTCATCTGGGGGTTGAGGCAGGCCAGGGGGTCCTGGAACACCATCTGCAGGCGGCGCCGCGCCCGCCGCAGGGAGCGGCCCCGCAGCTGGCGCAGGTCGACGCCCTGGAGCCGCACCGCCCCGCCCCGCACCGGCGCCAGTCCCATCAGGGCACGGCAGAGGCTGCTCTTGCCGCAGCCCGAGGCCCCCACCAGGCCGATGGTCTCGCCCTCGTGCAAGGTGAGGCTCACCCCATCCACCGCCTTGATCCAACGCGGTTGCCAGGGCAACGAGGGCAGGGGGTGCCAGCTGCGCAGTTCCTCCACCTCCAGCAGCACCGGTGCGGCCACGGGGGCCTCACTGTGGCCGCCCTCCCGCAGCCGGGCGGCCCCCACCAGCCGTCGGGCCAGCGGCGAGGCGGGCGCCGTGAGCAGCTGGCGGCTTGGGGCCTCTTCCACCAGACGCCCCTGGTCGAGCACGGCGATGCGGTCGCACCAGCGGCCGGCCATGGCCAGGTCGTGGCTGATCAGCAGCAGGGCGCTGCCGGTTTCGGTGCAGAGATCGCTGAGCTGGGCCATCACCTGCCCGGCCACGGCCACATCCAGGCTGGTGGTGGGTTCATCGGCGATCACCAGTGGCGGCTGGAGCGCCATGGCCAGGGCGATGGCCAGGCGCTGGCGCATGCCGCCGCTGAATTCATGGGGAAAGCTGCCGTAGCGCTCCGGGTCGATGCCCACCCGGGCCAGCAGTTCCCGGGCCCGCTGGCGGCCTCCGCCGCGGTGGGCGTCCAGGGTGTCACGCAGGTGTTCGCCGATGGTGAGCAGCGGGTTGAGCCGGGTCATCGGGTCCTGGAACACCAGGCCCACCGCCTCGCCCCGCAGCCGACGCAGGGCTCCGCGCCTGAGCTGGCGGGGGTCCTGGCCGGTCAGGAGCAGCTCCCCTTCGCAGCTGCTGCCGGGGGGGAGCAGCTGCAGCACGGCCCGGGCGACGGTGCTCTTGCCGCAGCCCGAGGGGCCCACCAGGGCCAGGCGCTCACCGGCCGACAGGGTCAGGTCGAGGCCATCGAGGGTGGGCCGTTCACTGCCGGGGTAGCGCACCTGCAGGGCGCCGATCCGCAGCACTGGCGCCGGTGGGAGGGACGGGGCTCTGGGGGCCATGGACCGGGCCGGCGGCACCCAGTCTGGATGGCCGAATGCGCAAATCCCCTGGTTCGTGACGATTGCCCCATACCATGGGGGGACCCTGAAGGGTGTGATGCTGAAGGTGGCGCCGGATCCAGGTTCCCCTCCGGTGGCCTACGCCTCGGTACGGGCTCCTGATGCGGATGTGCTGCAGGAGAGCGCCGTGTCGCCCCCGGCAGCTCCCGCCTGCTCCGAATCCCCTGAGCGCACCTACGGCGTCCCGCTGCCGGCCTGGCTGCGCCAGAGCCTGCAGCAACGGCAGCCCGCCGGCGAGGACGCGTCGCGCCCCGTCGATCCGGAGGCTCTGGTGGCCACCGCCTTCGACTTCGCCTATCAGCTCCACGACGGCCAGTTCCGGGCCAGCGGCGAGCCTTACATCGTCCATCCGATCGCCGTCGCCGGCCTGCTGCGCGACATCGGCGCCAGCGCGGCGGTGATCGCCGCCGGCTTCCTCCACGACGTGGTGGAGGACACCCAGGTCACCCCAGAAGAGATCGAGGCCCGCTTCGGTGAGGAGGTGCGCGCCCTGGTGGAGGGGGTCACCAAGCTGGGGGGCATCCATTTCACCAACCGCACCGAAGCCCAGGCGGAAAACCTGCGGCGCATGTTCCTGGCCATGGCCAGCGATATCCGGGTGGTTCTGGTCAAGCTGGCCGACCGGCTGCACAACATGCGCACCCTCGGGGCCCTCAAGCCCGAGAAGCAGCAGCGCATCGCCCGGGAAACCCGCGACATCTACGCCCCCCTGGCCAACCGGCTGGGCATCGGCCGCTTCAAGTGGGAGCTGGAGGATCTGGCCTTCAAGGTGCTGGAGCCCGAGTCCTATCGGGATGTGCAGCAGCAGGTCGCCACCAAACGCAGCGAACGGGAGGAGCGGCTGGGGGCCACGGTGCAGCTGCTGCGCGACCGGCTGGCCGCGGCGGGCCTGCAGGACTGCGAGGTGAGTGGCCGGCCAAAGCACCTCTATGGCATCTGGAGCAAGATGCAGCGCCAGCAGAAGGCCTTCCACGAGATCTACGACGTGGCGGCGCTGCGGATCCTCTGCCCGAGCGTGGAGTGCTGCTACCGGGCCCTGGCGGTGGTGCACGATATTTTCCGGCCGATCCCCGGCCGCTTCAAGGACTACATCGGCCTGCCCAAGCCGAACGGGTACCAGTCTCTGCACACCGCCGTGATCGGCCGTCACCGGCCGATTGAGGTGCAGATCCGCACCACCGACATGCACCAGGTGGCGGAATACGGCATCGCCGCCCACTGGAAGTACAAGGAGGGGGGCTCGCCCGCTGCGGGCGACACCGAGCGCTTCAACTGGCTGCGGCAACTTGTCGACTGGCAGAAGGACGACGGCGGCGAGGACAGCAGCGACTTCCTGGCCTCGATCAAGGAGGACCTCTTCGATGAGGAGGTGTTCGTGTTCACCCCCAAGGGGGATGTGGTGGGGCTGCGCAAGGGCTCCACCGCCGTCGACTTCGCCTTCCGCATCCACTCGGAGGTGGGCAACCACTGCCAGGGCGTACGCATCAACGACCGCCTCTGTCCCCTGGCCACCCCGCTCCAGAACGGCGACTTCGTGCAGGTGATCACCGCCAAGAACGCCCACCCGAGCCTCGACTGGCTCAACTTCGTGGCCACCCCCACGGCCCGCAATCGCATCCGGGGTTGGTACAAGCGCAGCCACCGCGACGACAACATCTTGCGGGGCACGGAGATGCTCGAGCGCGAACTGGGCCGCGACGGTTTCGATGCCCTGCTCAATGGGGAGGCCATCGCCCGGGTGGCCAAGCGCTGCAACCTGGTGGGCACCGAGGATCTGCTGGCCGCCCTGGGTTTCGGGGGCGTCACCCTGCAGCAGGTGCTGAATCGCCTGCGGGAGGAGGTGCGCCTGAGCACCGCCGCCGCCGCCCCCACGCCCACCAACGAAGAGGTGGCGGCCGGGGTGGCGGCGGCCCAGCCGCGCCATGCCCCCCACGGGCACCCCTCGAACAGCCCGATCCTGGGGCTGGAGGGCCTGGAATACCGCCTGGGTGGCTGCTGCAGCCCCCTGCCCGGTGAGGGGATCGTCGGCACCGTGGCCCTGGGCAACCACGGCATCACCATCCACCGCCAGGATTGCGCCAATGTGCCCCAGGTGCCGGTGGAACGGCGGCTGCCGGTGCGCTGGAATCCGCTCGGGGAGGCGCAGCAGCGGCGCTACCCGGTGCGGCTCAGGATCGAGGTGCTCGATCGGGTGGGGGTGCTCAAAGACATCCTGATGCGCCTTTCCGACCACCGCATCAATGTCAGCGATGCCCGGGTGCGCACCAGTGCCGGCAAGCCGGCCCGCATCGACCTGCGGGTCGAGCTGCTCAGCGCGGCGCAGCTGCGCACCACCATGGACCAGATCCGTTCGATGGCCGACGTGCTCGACCTCTGCCGCACCGGCATCGGCTGAGGCGGTCTGCCCAGGCCATGCATTGGCCGATCCCCGTCAGGGTGGAGCGCTGATCAGGGCTTCTGCTGGACATGGGGCATCAGGAAAGCCATGAAATCCGCCTTCCCCAGGGGCACCCCCAGGGTGCGAAGAATCACATAGGTCGTGGTGATGTGGAAGTAGAAATTGGGGATCCAGAAGTCACTGACGAACAGTCGTGCGGTGGTCTCTGTGAACAGGCCGGGTCCCAGACGGGTGGGTTTGATGCTGTCCAGCCTGGAATCGTCGCCATCAAGGCTTTCCACCAGCGCCCGGGTATCGGCGATGCAGGAGCGGGCGACCGTGAGGGTGGGAACATCGGGGTCCAGGTTGCTGTTGTCCCGGCCCGTGCACCAGTGAGCGAACCCCCGGGGCTGATTGCAGGCAAAGGCGATCTGGGTTCCGAGGGGGAGCATGTCGGGGGCCAGCCGTTCCCCCAGAGCGCCGTTGATGTCCGGAAGGTGGGCTTCGGCCTTGGTCAGGATCCCGTCAAGGGCGTCCAGCCGGGTGGCGAAGATGCGCCGGAGCTCGGTGATCTCGGCATTCCCCACGGGCCCCTGAGCCATCGGCCTTCTCTCTACCAGGCCAGAGGGGCGCCAGGGGTGCGGCTCACTTCATGATCAGCACATCCACCCCAGGCGACCGGCTGCGCACCTGCACCCCCACATCGTGCTCGCTGCGGTGGAACTGGAGGTTGATCTCCTCGTCCCCCAGCCGCAGTCCGTTGATGTCGAGGAGGTTCAGTCCCCTCGGCAGGCAGGGGTTGTGCAGGCGCACCTGCACCCGGCTGCTGCCGTGCTCCCGCTCGATCGCCATGCCGGTGATCGCCTCCAGCAGGCCGAACACACTGGCGCTGGCCCAGGCCTGGGGGCTGCAGGCCACCGGGTAGAAGGTGGGCCCCTCCTCCTCCCGGCGCGGGAAGCCGCAGAACAGCTCCGGCAACTGGAACATCGGCACCGCACTGGCGGTCTCGAACAGGCCTGTGAGGATCTGCAGGGCTTCGGAGCGGTGGCCGTAACGGGCCAGACCCATGCCGATCAGGGCGTTGTCATGGGGCCAGACGGAGCCGTTGTGGTAACTCATCGGGTTGTAGCGGCACTCCCGTTCATCCAGCGTGCGCACGCCCCAGCCGTTGAAACTGGTGGGGGCCATCAGCTGCCGGGCGATGGCCGCTGCGGCGTCCCTGGTGGCGATGCCGGTCCAGAGGCAGTGCCCGGCATTGGACGCCCGCACCTTGCAGGGCTGGCCTTCGCCGTCGAGGGCCAGGGCATAGGAATCGATCGAGGGGGTCCAGAAGGCCTGGTGGAAACGGTGGCGCAGGGCGGCGGCCTCCTCCAGCAGCCCCTCCGCTTCCGTGGGCCGTCCCACGCGGTGCAGGATCGACGCCAGCGCGCGGCGGGCCCCATAGGCGTAGGCCTGCACTTCGCACAGGGCGATCGAGCCCACGGCCAGGCGGCCATCGGCATGGTGGATGGAGTCGTTGGAATCTTTCCAACCCTGGTTTTGCAGGCCGTTTTCGGCCACCTTCAGATAGCGCAGGAAGCCATCGAAACTGCTGGCTTCGGCCCTGTGGATCCAGGCCATCGCCGCCTGCAGTTCAGGCAGCAGGCCGGCGACAAAATCCAGATCATCACTGCGGCAGAGATAGTCGCCGGCCAGCATCAGAAACAGGGGCGTGGAGTCGACGGCGCCGTAATACCTCGAGAACGGCACTTCTCCGAGGGCCGCCATCTCCCCCAGCCGTGACTCATGCAGGATCTTGCCGGGCTCTTCGTCGTGGGCGGGATCGTTGATCACCGCCTGGCGACTGGCCAGATAACCCAGCACGCCCCGCGCCAGCCGTGGTTCCACCATCAGCATCTGGCGCGCCGTGATCAGGCCGTCCCGGCCGAAGGGACAGCTGAACCAGGGCACCCCGGCATAGGGGTAGAGGCCATGTTCCACCTGGCTGGCCAGCAGATGCACGTCGGAGAAGGAGCGCATCAACCAGCTGTTGAAGGCCGGGTTGTCGCTGATCACCGTGGCGGCGCTGCGCCGGGCTTCCCGGAAGCGCTGGATCGTGGCGGCCATGGCGGCGTTGTAGTGATCCTCCGCGCCCAGGGGCGACGAACCAGGGTGGAAGTCCAGCACCAGGAAGACCCGCCGGGGCTGCCTGGGTTCCAGGGTCAGCTGCAGGCTGATGTGCTCCTCGCTGACGTCCTCAACGGGATCGCTCAGACGCAGCACCGTCACCCGATCCTCCCCGTCCAGCCCCCGGTAGATCAGCTCCAGGGTTCCATCCACGCCACGGCGCACCGTGCGGCCCCGCTCCGACCTGGCATAGCCCCTTACCTCGAAGATGTCGCGGAAGTCCGCATCGAGGCGCAGGGTCAGCGGCATCACAACGGGCCGGTCCCCGTAGCTGGTGAAGCAGAACTGCTGCAGACAGGCGGTGGCGGTCAGGACGGTGCTGCGTTCCAGATGGATCGACATGGCCTCAGAGCCACCGCTGGTGCCGTCGTTGTTGCTGAGATGGCTCACGAGCACCCCCACCGCCCCACGTTCGGTGGAACTCAGCACCAGCGGCGCCCGCCCCCACAACAACAGCTGCAAGCGGCTGACGTGACGGGTGCCGCGATGAAAGATGCCGACGTCCTGCTGGACGTCCGGGCAGATCTCGCCGCGGGAATCCAGGATCGCGAAGGTTTCTTCGTTCTTGAGGACGAAGGGATGCAGCGGATCAGGCATGCACCGGTGTCCGGTGGGCAGGGCTGTGGCAGCGACGGGCCTGGATCTGGTGGCGGTAGAGCTGTTCGTAGTCCTCGGCCTGGCGACTGACCGAAAAACTGACCTCGAAGTGGCTGCGGATCCGGGCACGATCCAGCCGTTCCAGCTCGCCGACTGCGGCGATGGCCTCCTCCAGGGAGGCGACCAGGAAGCCGTTGATCCCGTGGCGGATGACCTCGGGAGTTGAACCGTTCCGCCAGGCGATCACCGGAGTGCCGCAGGCATTGGCCTCAATCATCACCAGGCCGAACGGTTCGGGCCAGTCGATCGGAAACAACAGAGCAAGCGCATGACCCAGCAGATCCTGCTTGCCGGCGTCATCCACTTCGCCGATGAATTCCACCAGCGGGTTGTTTTTCAGCAAAGGCTCGATGTGATCGTGGAAATAGGGGGTATCCACCGGATCGATCTTGGCGGCCACTTTCAACGGCAGGCCCACGGCCGTGGCGATCGCGATGGCGCGATCCAGCCGCTTTTCCGGTGAGATGCGGCCGATGAAGGCCAGGTAGGGCCTGGGTGTGGGCTGGTAGTGATAGAGGTCATTGGGCAGCCCGTGGTACACGTTGCCGAGCCAGTTGGCCCCAGGCACCGGCTGGCGCTGGGTTTCGGAAATCGAAACCAGGGGCACCTGATGGAAATGGGTGTAAAGCAGCTTCTGCTCGGGGGAATGAAGGGGGCCGTGCAGGGTGCTCAGATGGGGAATGCCCAGCAGGTTGGAGAGGGGAAAATGGGAGTGGCCGTTATGGAAGTGAAGAATGTCGAAGTTATCGAGCTGCTCGACGACATGGTCGAGCTGGATCACGTTGTGCACGCTGGCGTCACACACCTGCCCGCTCTGGCGCAGGGACTGGGGGACACACGAATGAAGTTTGGCGCTGGTCTGTGAGTCGCCGCTGGCAAACAACACCACATCATGCCCACGTCGCACCAGTTCTTCGGTGAGATAGTGAACAACCCGTTCTGTTCCTCCATAGCCGATGGGTGGAACCCTCTCGTGAAGGGTGGAAATCTGCGCGATTCTCATCTCTTCACCTTCTTGCTTCAGATTCTTCTCTCGTTACAACCCTATCCAGAAATCCATGGACGGAAGGTTGCACAGCAGATTTGCTGCAGGACACCAGGGGCGTCAGTTGTGATCGAGCAGATGGCCGTCAAGTGATCGGGGAGTTAAACGGTGATCCTGGGGGTGGATATTGTGGTGATGATCTCGTGCTTTCAACATGGTGACCGCGGGACGACATTGCGCCTCGATACTCTGTCTGATCGCCAGATTCTCTAAACCACGTTTCCAACCAGAGTCAACCTGGCCGGAGCGGTCAATGGAGTGAACTTGACTCGGCGGCAATACCAGTGTCGAGAAAGGAGCTAATCATCGCGTTCCTTTTTGAGGATTCTGCCGGTGGTCACATCGATGGAGATCTCGACCCGTCCGGCCGAGCCTGCAACGCGCGCCTCCCAGACCGTGCGTCCGTCCTCTCTGCCAAGGTCAATCTCGATCAGCCTGCCCCCGGGCACGGCGGCGACGGCGGTTGTGATCGCCTGCTGGATCGTGACAATCGGGGAGATTCCTCTGGCTTCGGATGGCAGGGACTCCCGTTCCTGCCGGAGGGCCACCCCCGTCGAGGCGCTGATGTCAATCTCGATGCCCGTGTTGTCGGGTTTGCGGATCAGGACTTCCCAGATCGCACGGCTGCCTTCGAGGCCTGGATCGACCGCAAGCACGGTACCGCCAGGGACCTGTTTCAAGGCGATCGCTGCAGCCTCGCCGGCGGTGATTCCCGTGTTGTTGGGGCCGGCATTGGCGCCAATTGTTAACCCCGACAGCACAGCCAGGAGAGCCAGGGCGATCGATGCACGTTGACGTTGGGACATCACTGTTGGCTTCACATTGTTCAGGCTAACCCCGTCGACCTGGATCCCCTGGAGGGTTGCATTCAGCCAGACGTGTTCTCTCACGAGCACCTCGTCACTGCGGTTGATGCGATGGAGCACAACCGGCCTTGGATCCTCGATCAACGCAGGCCGCCAGGAGATGCTGGCGACTCCCGTCGCGCCCTCGCCGCGCCCCCGTGATCGTGTCCATGGCTGTCACTCCCAACCCCCTGCTGGGCCTGCCCTTTGAGGGCGCCATCGAGGCCCTGGGGCCTGAGTACTGGGATGTGGTCGAGGCCGCCCAGTTTCCACTCACCCGACTGCGCTTCCGCAACGACCCGCTGCTGCGTCAGCTCGGCCTGGACCCTGCCGCCATCAGCGACGCCGATCTGGAGGCGGCCTACGGGCGGTTCGAGGGCCGCACGCCCCTGCTGGCCCTCCGCTATCACGGCCATCAGTTCGGCAGCTACAACCCCCTGCTGGGGGATGGCCGCGGCTTCCTCTACGGCCAGCTGCGGGATCGCCACGGCCAGCTGCAGGATCTGGGCACCAAGGGCTCCGGCACCACCCCCTGGAGCCGTGGCGGTGATGGCCGCCTCACCCTCAAGGGCGGCCTGCGGGAGGTGATCGCCAGCGAGGCCCTGCAGCGCCTTGGCGTCAGCACCAGCCGCACCCTGACGTTGATCGAGACCGGTGAAGATCCCTGGCGCGGCGATGAGCCCTCCCCCACCCGCAGTTCGGTGATGGTGCGCCTGGCCCGCACCCACCTGCGCTTCGGCAGCTGCGAGCGGCTGCTGTTCCGGCGCCAGCCGGCCCAGCTGGAGCGGCTGCTGCGGCATGTGGTGGCCATCCACTATCCCCATCTGCGGGCCATCCACAGCGATGGTGAACAGCTCTTGCTGGCCTTCTACGGCGAGCTGGTGCAGCGGGTCGCGCGGTTGGCGGCCGCATGGATGGCGGCGGGCTTCATCCACGGGGTGCTCAACACCGACAACATGTCGCTGGCCGGGGAAAGCTTCGACTACGGCCCCTTCGCCTTCCTGGAAACCTGGGATCCGGGCTTCACCGCCGCCTACTTCGACCACAGCGGCCTGTACGCCTACGGCCGCCAGCCCCTGATCTGCCAGCACAATCTGCGCCTGTTGCAGGAGCCCCTGGCGATGCTGTTGCCCCGGGCGCCGCTGGAGGCGGCCCTGGAGGCGTTCGGAGCCGCCTACGACGCCCACTACCGCCGTCAGATGCGTCGTCGCCTCGGCTTCGACGCTGGGCTGGTGCCGGCCGAGGCGCTGGCGGACCTCCCCGATCCGGTACCCCCCACCCTGCGGCTTCTGGCCGATTGGCCCGTGGCCTATGGCCGCTTTTTCACCGCCCTGGCTGAGCGGGTTCAGGTCGGTGGCGTGCCGCCGACGGCTGACGATCTGGAGCCCTTCGTGGTCGGGGCGCCGTCGCCGCCGCGGCCCGAGTGGCTCGCCTGGCGGGACGCCTGGTGGCGCTGGAGCCTCGCCGCAGCCGCCCAGCCGAGCCGCAACGGCGAGGCCGCCATCAGCGCCTGCCTGCAGCGCTGGAACCTGCCGGTGACGCCGATCCGGCCCGTGATCGAGCGGATCTGGGCCGCCATCGATGAACGGGACGACTGGACGCCGCTGCAGCAATGGCTGGACCAGACGGTGTGATCGGTGCGGGTCCGCCGACGGGGCAGACGGCCCGTGTCAGGGGCTACAGCCCACCGGGGCGGCGTCTTCTACAACACCGCGAAGCTCAGGCTTTCTCCACCGCAGCGATGCCATGACCTCCGAACAGGCTGCCCAGCTCATCGACAACACGCTCGATCTGGTGCATCAGCGCCTGCTGGATCTGGAATCGCAATCCCTCGATCACGAGCACAAGGCCCTGGCGGCGGAATTCCGCGAGTGGCGCCAGCCCGCCGGTGGCCACATCGACCTGATGGTGTTCCCCGGACTGGCCGAATCCTGAGGCTTCAATCTCCATCGGGCAGGGGCTTTTCCCAGAACTGGGCCTGGCCCATGGCTGGGTTCAGCTGATACGGCTGGAACCCGACGTCTCTGTAGGCGGCCTGGGCGGCCCTGTTGCCTTCCAGCACCTCCAGGGTGAGCTTGCAGCACCCGAGCCGGCGGGCGATCGCCTCGGCCCGCAGCAGCAGTCGCCGCCCCACCCCCTGCCGTCGGAATGCAGCGGCCACCACCAGATCGTGGACGTTGAGCAGGGGCCGGCAGGCGAAGGTCGAGAAGCCCTCCAGGCCGATCAGCAGCCCGGCCGGTTCCTGCTTTGCGAAGGCCAGGATGACGTGCGCCGAAGGGCGCCTGGCCAGGGCGTCGACGAGATGTGCCCTGGCAAAGCCGGACAGACCCTGGCCCCCACCCATCGGGTCGCGCGCGTAGACCTCCAGCAAGGTCAGCAACGCACTGGCGTGGGACGGGTCATTGAGGTCGGCGTCGAGAACGTGGATCATGGGGCGAAGGCGTCTTCAGGAGGCCCGCTGCCGGCGCTGCATCCACCGCAGACACAGCAGGCCACTCAGGGGAGCCAGCACCGTGCCCACCACGGCTGAGCCCAGCAGCAGGCGGGAGGTGAAGTCCCAGCCCAGCTGGCGCAGGGTCTCGTGGTGCAGGAGCGCGCCGGTCGGCCAGCCTTTGCCGGGTCCGAGCAGCAGGCTGCCCACCTGGTGGTTGAACCAGATCATCGGCACGTCGGTGATCGGATTGCTGATCCAGGTCCCGGCGGCGGCCAGCAGATGGTTGCCCCGCACCAGGCTGGCCAGCGCCACCCCCAGCAGGGTCTGGAAGCCGAAGATCGGGAAGCAGCCCATGAACACCCCCGCCGCCAGCCCCCGGGCCCGCTGGCCGTGGCTGCCCTCCTGGCGCCAGACCCACTCGATCGCCTGCCGCAGCTTTCTCCTTGCCGCCTTCAGGGCCCGCGGCGGGGACAGAGACTGAAGGCGAAACGGTGCCATGGGACCAGTGACGCGGGGAGATGTCCCGATTGGCGCGAACCCTAATGGCGACACGATCGCTGCGATCGCCACCGCGGTGGCGGCCGGGGCCGGCAGCGTGGCGATCGTGCGTCTCTCCGGTCCGGCGGCCGAGGTGATCGGCCGGCGTCTGTTTCTGGCCCCCGGCGACCAGGCCTGGGACAGCCACCGGGTGCTCTACGGCCATGTGGTGGATCCGGCCGACGGCCGGCGGGTGGATGAGGCCCTGCTGCTGCTGATGCGGGCCCCCCGCAGCTTCACCCGCGAGGACGTGGTCGAGTTCCACTGCCACGGCGGCCTGCTCGCCGTGCGGCGGGTGCTGGAGCTGGCGCTGGCCGCCGGCGCCCGCCTCGCCGGGCCCGGGGAGTTCAGCCAGCGGGCCTTCCTCAACGGACGCCTCGACCTCACCCGCGCCGAGGCCATCGCCGAGATGATCGCCGCCCGCAGCCGTCGGGCGGCTGAGCTGGCCATGGCCGGCATCGACGGTGGTCTGCAGCGGCGCATCGCCGGCCTGCGGGAGCGCCTGCTCGACCAGCTGGCCGAGCTGGAGGCCCGGGTCGACTTCGAGGAGGACCTGCCCCCGCTTGACGGGACGCTGGTGCGGGCCGAGCTGGAGGCGGTGCGGGGCGAGCTGGAGCGGCTGGTGGCCGAGTCCCGCCAGGGGGAGCTGCTGCGCGAGGGGCTGCGGGTGGCCATCGTCGGCCGGCCCAACGTGGGCAAGTCGAGCCTGCTCAACCTGCTCAGCCGCCGCGAGCGGGCCATCGTCACCGACCTGCCGGGCACCACCCGCGACCTGCTCGAAAGCGACCTGTTGCTCGATGGGGTGCCCCTCACCCTGCTCGACACCGCCGGCATCCGCCCCACGGACGACCGGGTGGAGCAGCTGGGCATCGAACGCAGCCGCCAGGCGCTGGCCGGGGCCGATGCGGTGCTGCTGCTCTTCGATTTGCCGGTTGGCTGGACCGCCGCCGACCAGGAGCTGATGGACCTGGTGCCCGAGGGGGTGCCCCTGCTGCTGGTGGGTAACAAGCTCGATGCCCTGCCACCGGGGGCCGCTCCGGCCGAGGCCGTGCCGCCGGCGCCAGAAGCCCCTGTCGTGGCCATCAGCGCCCTCACCGGCGCGGGTCGCGACGACCTGGTGGCGGCCCTGCTGGGCCATTGCGGAGCCGGCGAGCTCCAGGGACTGCAGGTGGCCCTCAACGGGCGTCAGCGGGAGCTGGCGGCGGCGGCGGCCACCGGCCTGGAGCGCTCCCTGGAGGCGGCCGACCAGGGCCTGCCCTGGGATTTCTGGACCATCGACCTGCGCGGCGCCATCGCCGGCCTGGGGGCGATCACCGGCGAAGAAGTGAGTGAGGCGGTGCTGGAGCGGATCTTCTCCCGTTTCTGCATCGGTAAGTAGCCCCCGGCGACGACAGGCCACCTCCGGCCGCCATCAAGAAACGCTCACCCCTGTTGACCGCTTAACCTCCACCCCCAATGCTTTGGGGAGCGATTCCCAGCGGCGCATGCAAACGGTCGACTGGCTCTGGCTTCTGCACCCCGCCCTGGCGGTGGTGCTGATTTACCCCCTGATCGGCATGGTGGTGCGGCTTGGTGTCCAGGCCAGGGAGCGCCGGGTCGAGAAGGCCAAGCTCCCCCCCACCACCGGCCGCGACCACGCCGACCTGGGCCAGTGGCTCTCGGCGGGGGTGGTGCTGCTGGTGCTGGTGGCCCTGACGGTGGTGATCGTCACCAAGCAGCCGCCGGAGGGCTTCACGGGCGGCCCTGGCCGTGCCCTGCAGCTGCTGCTGGTGCTGGTGGGCACGGTGGTGTCCCTGCTGGCCCTCTGGCAGGTGAAGGCCAAGGGCTACCGCCTCGTCTTCGCCCTGCTCACCTGGGCCGGCGTGCTCGGCCTCGGCGCCCAGCCGGAGGTGTGGCGCCTCAGCGACAACCCGCTGAGCCCCGCGTTCTGGCAATCCCACTACTGGGCCGGGGTGGGTGTGGTGGGGCTGATGATCTTCTCGCTCGCCGCCCGCCCGGAGATCCTCAAGGACCTGCGCTGGCGCCGGCTGCACCTCAGCGCCTCGATCCTGGCGGCGGTGCTGTTCGTGGCCCAGGGGATCACCGGCAGCCGCGACCTTCTGGAGATCCCCCTGGCCTGGCAGAAACCCACCATCTATGCCTGCGATGCCGAGAAGCGGGTCTGCCCGCCCTTCGCCCCGCCCCCGGAGCCCGCCCCCCCGGTCGGCGCCGCCGGCAGCTGAGGCCCCCCGTCATGTCACCTGTTGGGGCCCAGGCCCCGGTGCTCTCCTTCACCCCGGCGCTGGAGGCCCAGCTGCGCCGCTGGCTGGATGAGGACCTCGGCCGCGGCGACCTGACAGCCCCGGCCCTGGTGGGCCGCAGCGGCCGGGCCCACTGGGTGACCCGCGCCGACGGCGTGTTCTGCGGCGGGGTGCTGGTGGCGCCGCTGCTGGCGATCCTCGATCCCCGGGCGTCGGTGCGGCTGCTGGTGGGTGACGGGGAGCCGGTGCTGGCCGGCCAGCGGCTGCTGGAGCTGGAGGGGCCGGCGGCTGCCCTGGTGGCGGCGGAGCGCACGGCCCTCAACCTGGCCATGCGGCTTTCGGGCATCGCCACCGCCACCGCCGCCCTGGTGCAGGTGCTGGCGGGCAGCGGCGTGCGCCTGGCCGACACCCGCAAGACCACCCCGGGGCTGCGGGTGCTGGAGAAGTACGCCGTGCGCTGCGGCGGCGGCTGCAACCACCGCCTCGGCCTCGACGATGCCGCCATGCTCAAGGAGAACCACCTGGCCTGGTCAGGGGGCGTGGGGCCGGCGATCGTGGCTGTGCGTGCCTCAGCCCCCTGGCCGGCACGGGTGATCGTGGAGGCCGAAACCGCCGCCGAGGCCGAAGCCGCGGTGCGGGCGGGGGCCGATGCGGTGCTGCTCGACGACTTCAGCCCCGCGGCCCTGGCGGCCCTGGTGCCCCGGCTGCGGGCCCTGGCGCCGGCGGTGGTGCTGGAGGCCTCCGGGGTGCGGCCCGAGCAGCTGGGCGCCTACGCCGCCACCGGCATCGATCTGATCTCCACCAGCGCCCCGGTCACCCGCAGCCCCTGGCTGGATCTGAGCATGCGCTTCGCGGCGACCGTCGCCTGAGACCAGGCCATGGTGAAGAACCGACTCACTCCCCGGGCCACCCTGGCTCCGCCCCGGATCGGTTGTCAGAGTGAGCGCCGATGACCCCCGAGCCGACCCGCGTGCCGCAGCGACCCGTGCCGCCTCCAGCGCTTCAGCCTTCAACGCCTGAGCCACCAAAGCCTCGCCAACCGGCCGTCCCGATCCGCGTCGCCGCGCTGGTCCGGCGCTGCGCCGTGGTGGGACCCTCCCTGCTGCTGGCCCTGGTGGCGGCGCTGGGCAGCCCTACGGCAGCCAGGGCCGAATCGGTGCTCGAGCAGGCGGCGCGCACCGGCGAGATCACCATGGCTGGCCCCACCGACGTGGTGCCCCTGGCCTACCTCGATGCCAGCAAAACCCTGGTGGGCTACAGCCTCGATGTGGCCCGGTTGATCGAGGCGGAGGTCTCCACCTATCTCAACCGGCCGGTGACGATCGTCTACACCGCCAACGCGGATCCGCTGGCGGTGTTCCGTGACGTGAGCCGCGGCGATGTGGATCTGGCCTGTGGTGTCCAGTTCACCTGGGAGCGGGAGATGTACGTCGACTTCTCCATGCCCTTCGCCCTCTCCGGGATCCGTGTTCTCACCCGGCAGGGGGGGCTCGATGGCTCAGCGGCCTCGATGGCGGGCAAGCGGATCGGCGTGGTGAAGGACTCCCTGGGCAGCGCCACCATCGCGGCCCTGCAGCCGACGGCGGTGCGGGTCCCCTTCGCCGGAATCGAGCCGGCGGTGCGGGCGCTGCTGGCCGGCCAGGTGGATGGCGTGGGGGGTGATTCCCTGCTGCTCGCCGGTGCCCTCCAGAGCCTTGGCGGCAAGGGCTACGGCCTGGTGCCCGCGGAGCCCTTCTCCCGCTTTGCGGTGGGTTGCATCCTTCCGGAGGACAATTCCACCTTCCGCAACCTGGTCAATCTGGCCATCGCCCGGCTGGTGCAGGGCTACCTCGACGATGAGCCGGCTGCCGTGGCCAGCGTCAACCGCTGGCTGGGTCCGAAGGGAGTCCTGGAGTTGCCCCCCGACGTGATCAAGGCCTATTTCCAGTCCGTTCTGCTCAACTACGAACGGGTCAGGCCCCAGGCGGTCGCCCCCACTTCACCTGCCCGTTAAGGAGATCCGCCCCATGTCCATCACCTCCCGTACGGCCCTGCTCGGGTTCTCCCTGGCCCTGGCGGCTTTGACCGCTCCTGCTGCTGGCCAGGCGGCCCTGCTGCCCCCCTCGGCCACCGGAGCCGGAGCCTCGATCGAACAACGGCTGCTGCGCATCGGCGCAGCGATGCGGGACCAGCGTGGGGCGGGCGGGGACGCTGACGTGGCCGCCGGTGAACAGCGGCTGGCCTTGGGCTTCGCCAACGGCGGCCGGGGCGGCTTCGCCAACGCGGCCCGCGGCGGCTTCGTCAATGGCCACCAGTATTACGGCGGCGGCGGCGGCTTTCGCAACGGCGGCGGCGGTTTCGTCAACGCCAGGGGCGGCGGCGGCTTCGTGAATGGGGGGGGCATGCGCGGTGGGGCCTTCCGGAACTGGTAGGTCCCGCCAAGCCAGGGTGTTTCAAGCCCGAACGCTGCTGTGGGCAAGCCCAGAAACCGCCCTTAAGGTGCAGCACGTTCACGGCTCTGCCCATGGATTCACCTGCTGCGCTGGTTCCCGCCGGCTCCACCCGAGCCCGCCGCAGCAGGGCCCTGGCCCTGGGAGCCCTGGCCTGCCTCTGGCCCTTGGGGTCCGTGGCGCCTGCCATCGCCGCTGACGCCGTGCTGGAGCAGGCCGCCAAGTCGGGCGAGGTGCTGATGGTGGGTCCCGCCGACACCCCCCCCATGGTCAAGATCGGGCCGAAGGGGGAACCCGAGGGTTACGCCATTGATCTGGCCCGCCGCATCGACCGCCAGCTCAAGGCGGAACTGGGCAACACGGTGCGCATCCGCTTCGCCCCCGTCGACAACATCGGCGTCACCGTGGAGGCCGTCGCCAGCGGCAAGGCCGGCCTGGCCTGCGGCGTGCCGTTCAGCTGGGAGCGTGAAAAGCTCGTCGATTTCTCCCTGCCGATCGGTCTGTCCGGCCTGAGGCTGCTCACCCGCAGCGGCACCCTGGACGGCTCGCCAGCCTCCCTCGCCGCCCAGCCGATCGCGGTGGTGCAGGGGTCCCTCGGGGCCGGCCTGCTCGGCTCGCTGCAGCCCAGCGCCAAGGCGGTCAGCTTCCCCACCCTGGCCTTGGCGGTCACGGCCCTGGAGCAAAAACAGGTGACGGGGGTGCTGGGCGATGCCAACGTGCTGGCCGGCCTGCGCCACCAGCGCCGGCTCTCCGGCGTGGCCCTGGTGCCTGAACAGCCCTATGTCAGCTACGGCGTCGGCTGCATCGTGCCGGAGAACAACTCCAGGCTGCTGAACGTGGTCAACCTGGCCATCGCCGGCCTGCTCCAGGGCTATCTGGAGGGCCGCCCCGAGGCGGTGGCCAGCGTCGCCCCCTGGATCGGACCGACCGGTGTGCTGGTGGTGCCCAACGACCGGGTCCGCGCCTTTTTCGAATCCGTGCTGCTGACCCGCGAAGGCTTCCATCTGGCGGCCCCTTCGCCGGCGGCCCCGTGATGTCCTCCTGCACCTCCGCCCTGCGGCGGCTTGATCGCCCCGTCCCGCTCCTTCCTTCTTCCCTGGCAGTCCTCCGATGACGCACCACCCCCGTTCCGGCCTGTTCGGTTTTCTGCTCCTGCTGGCGGCGCTGGCCCCCTCCGGTTCCATGGCCCAGGCGGCACCCCTGGAGGCCGCGCCGGGTTCGATTGAGGCCCGTCTGCGGCGCATCTCCCAGGCCATGGAGCAGAAGTCGCCCGGGCTGGAGGCAGCGGAGGGTCAGGTCAAAACGGCCGATGGCCGGCTGGCCTACATCTTCGTGAATGGGGGCGGGCCCCGCTTCGGCTGGGGCAACGGCGGCTTCCGCAATGGCGGCTGGGGCAACGGTGGCTTCCGCAACGGCGGCTGGGGCAATGGCGGCTTCCGCAACGGCGGCTGGGGCAACGGCGGCTTCCGTAACGGCGGCTTCCGCAACTTCTGGTGATCGCCACCGGTACCTCGCCACCGGGCAACCCGGAAGGCTTCGGGCCGTTGCAGCTGCTGGTGATCCAGCCCACCCCCTACTGCAACCTCGACTGCGACTACTGCTACCTGCCCAACCGTGACGACCGGCACCGGCTGCCCCTGGAGCTGCTGGAAGCGGCCCTGGAGCGGGTGCTGGAAAGCCCCTACGTGGGCGGCGACTTCACCCTGCTCTGGCACGCCGGTGAACCGCTCACCGTGCCGATCGCCTTCTATGACGCGGCCAGCGCCTGCGTGCGACGGGCCCAGGAGCGCTGGCAGGGGGAGCCCCTGACCATCCACCAGTCGGTGCAGACCAACGCCACGCTGATCAATGAGGCCTGGTGCGACTGCTTCGAGCGCAACGGCATCGCCGTGGGCGTGAGCATGGACGGTCCGGCCTTCCTCCACGACGTCCATCGCCGCACCCGCACCGGCCTGGGGACCCACGCCGCCACCGTGCGGGGCATCGAGCACCTGCGTCGCCGCGGCATCCCCTTCCAGGTGATCGCCGTGATCACCGAGGAATCCCTCGGCCATGCCGACGACCTGTACGCCTTCTTCGTCGAGAACGGCATCACCGACGTGGCCTTCAACATGGAGGAGACGGAGGGGGAAAACCGGGTGTCCACCCTCAGCCGTCCCCATGCCGAGGCGGCCTATCGTCAGTTCCTGCAGCGGTTCTGGGAGCTGTGGCAGGCGCACCCCGAGCGGATGCGGGTGCGGGAGTTCGAGGGCATCTGCAGCCTGGCCCAGGCCGATGCCCGTCTGGAATGCACCGACATGAACAACCCGTTCGCGATCGTCAACGTGGATGCCCGCGGGGCGATTTCCACCTTCGATCCCGAGTTGCTATCCGTTCAGACCGACACCTACGGCGACTTCGTGCTGGGCCATGTTCAGAGTGACAGCCTCGTCTCGATCGCCGCCAGCCCCAAGTTCCAGCGCATCCTGGCGGACATGCGTGCTGGCACCGACCGCTGCCGGGCGGAGTGCGCCTACTTCGGCCTCTGTGGGGGAGGCGCCGGCAGCAACAAGTACTGGGAGCATGGCACCTTCGCCTGCACCGAAACCCAGGCCTGCCGCTACCGCATCAAGCTGACGGCCGATGTGGTGCTCGCCGGCCTGGAACAGGCACTGGGGCTGGTGGCCTGATCCCTGGTTGCGCTCCAAACAGAAGAGCCGCTGCGGTCAGGCAGCGGCTCTTGGATCTGTTAGCCGTGAAACGCCGGCGCGTGGGCAACCTCTCAAAGCAGGGGCTGGGTGGCGACCAGCCAGGGGGTGGTGGGCGAGGTGTCGAGGCCGGCGCCGGGGAAGGCCGCCGCCAGAGGATCGGTGCTGGTGGGGTTGCTCGCGCCCAAGGAGGCCAGTTCAGAGAGGGCCAGGAACGGCTCGGTGCTGAAGGTCAGATCCTCGGGCAGGAACGAATCCAGGGGCGCCTGGTCATAGGTGAAGGCATCAGTGGCGTCCGGGGCGAGGCTGGTGCCGCCGCCGATGATCGGGTCGACCGCCTCTGTGGCAGCGTTCTGGACCGCGGGGCTGAGCGGTGAGCCGCTGGCATCGACTGCGAACTGCTGCTGGAGGAGCAGGCCCGTGCTGCTGGTGGGTGTGGCCAGGTTGTTGTCCGAGGAGATGAAGTTCCAGTTGCGGTCCAGCGTCCAGGTGCGGATCTGCCCGGTGGACACCACTTTCCAGAGGATCTGGTTCTGGCCGGAGGCGTTGGTTTCCGCGGCCAGGATCTGGCGATCGGCGAACTGGGTGGCCGTGATCTGGGTGCCTTGGTAGCGGACGGCGGTGGCGAGGCCGTTGACGCGGACGGAAACCCGGTTGTTGGTGGTGTCGCGCAGCAGCTGCACGACACCGTTGGGATCGATCACCTGGATGGTGCTGGCGGTGCTGGTGCCTGGGGTGGTGGTGGTCGTGCTCAGCGGCGTGCCGTTGACATCGACCATGAACTGCTGCTCGAGCAGCAGACCGGCGCTGCTGGTGGGTGTGGCCAGGTTGTTGTCGGAGGAGATGAAGTTCCAGTTGCGGTCCAGCGTCCAGGTGCGGATCTGCCCGGTGGACACCACTTTCCAGAGGATCTGGTTCTGGCCGGAGGCGTTGGTTTCCGCGGCCAGGATCTGGCGATCGGCGAACTGGGTGGCCGTGATCTGGGTGCTCTGGTAGCGGACGGCGGAGGTGAGGCCGTTGACGCGAACGGAGACCCGGTTGTTGGTGGTGTCGCGCAGCAGCTGCACGGCGCCGTTGGGATCGATCACCTGGAGGGTGGTGGTCGTGGCCGGCGGCAGGATCGTCGTGGGAGGAGGGGTGCTGGTGGAGGACTGAACGGTGCCGCTCACCATGTATTGCCCGAGGCTGCCGTAGTCGGTGTATCCAGTCGGGACGCTGGCGGAGGGGGTGCCGAAGCCGACGCCATCGATGCCCAGGTAGTAGGTGCCGGCGGCGAGGTTGATCGAGAAGCTGGCGGTGGTGAGATCGGCCGGGTTGAAGGTCTGGACGAGGCTGCCATCGGCCCGGAAGAGGCTCGCGGCGATGTCAAGGTTGGCGCCGCGGGCAGTCAGGTATTCGGTGGTGTAGGTGCCGCCGCTGTTGATGTAGGCCCTGGAGGCATTGACGATGTTGAAGGACACCTGACCGGCACCGGTGTCGAAGCGGAACATGTCGATGTCGGTGTTCCGCTCGACGACACCGAAGCTGCTGAAGGTCAGCCCGGTCAGCGCCGTCGCGGTGGTGAAGCTGTTGCCGTGGTCATCGGCGGTGTAGGTGAAGCCGTTGCCGTTGGTGATCGTGGCGAGGTCGTCCTGGGTGTTGTTGGCGCCGGTGTACTGGCCTTTGCTCCACTGGGTGAGGTTTTCATCGTTGCCCACCCAGGCCGCGCCCATGATGGTGCCCCAGCTGGTGGGCCCGGTGCCGCCGTGGCCGCCGTAGTACTCGGTGGTGGTGCCGGCACCGTCGTGGGTGAGGCCGAGCGTGTGGCCCACTTCGTGGCTGGCCGTTTCTGCAGCGGTGTATTCGCCCCTGTTGAACACCAGGGCCACATCGTCGGTGCTCCAGTTGAAGCTGTTGTAGTAGGCCGTGCCGCCACCGCCCGCATTGGCGATGGCCTTGCCGGTCAGCAGGTTGAGGTTGCTGGTGAAGGCCACGCGGATGCCCCAGCGATCATCGCCGGTGCCGAATTTTCGCAGGGCTTCGGTGCCTGGATCCTGGGTGGTGATGTTGACATTAAAGGGTGAGAAGTCTTCCGCCACCCTCTGCCAGATCCGCTGAATCTCCGTGAGAGCGGCGGTGTCAAAGGTGCTGTAGAAGCTCTTCAGGCTGAGGTTGCCACCGTTCTCCCAGGGTGTGTTGTTGACCGCATAGCCATCAAAGTCGAGGAAGATCGTCTTGGTGGCCGTTGGGTTGCTGTGCAGCTGGAAGACGCTGCTCAGATTCACCCCTGTACCGAGCGTGACCAGGCTGTTCATCACCAGGGGGGCCTGGTCGGTGGTGGTGTCCCAGGCAGCCGCGCCGTCACCGGTGCTGACCGCCAGCACGCTGCAGGCCCTGCAACCACAGCTGGGGGCCATCGACGTCGAGCCCGCAGCCGTCACGGCCCCGGGCAGCGGATCACTCAACACCTGGTGGCTGTTCATCGCCACATCGGGTGCGGCATCAAGGGCGACGCCCCTCTGGAAGACGGCTCCCTGGCTGCTCTGGGCCAGGTAACTGGACTCCAGTGACTCCCGGGCGGCATCGGCCGGCAGGGGTGGTGAGGCCTTGGTGGTGGCCAGAACAGTGGTGATCAATGGGCTGGGGACGTCCGCCACCGCAGGGGCGTCGGCGAACAGGGAGAGAGTGGTATCGCTTGAACGTTTTGCTTGGGTGGAGAGCTCTGGAAAGAGGGAGGAAGGCGATTGTTGGCCCCCTGCCTTAGCGGTGTAAGTCATGGCGAGTAGAGGGTAAACAGCAGACGAAATCCATCCGCGTCCAGAGCATCCACCTGTTGACAGATGGAGTCTCCAAGACAGTTGCAAAGTCATTGCGCCCAGATCACTGGGGGGATTGACTTTGTTGCCGGGGGGGCTGATGGAAGGGAGCCCTTTCCCCTGCACTCATCATCGTTGTGCAGCAGCCTTGCTGTCTTTGTGCTCAGGCCAATTCAGTTGGAGAGTTGTATGGCCAAAGCTGAACAGTGGCTTAGGTTTTCTCCTGCGCTCTCGTCGGTTCGGGCTCAAAAACCTCTGTAGGCGGCATGGCTGAGACGTGCCATGGCCACTGTTGCCAGCCCCCCTGGGGGGTTATCCGGGCCCGATTCAGGCGTGATCAGAGGGCAGCCACGAGGAGGAACCCTGCTGTACCAGGAGGTCTGACCGCACCTGGCCGGTTTTTGTAACCCTTTGTGAAGGCTGTTCGGGGGCTGAACGGATGCGCATGAGCGGCCTAAGCGCCATTAAGCATTTTCGGCAGTTCTGCAACGAATCTGCAAACCTGGCGCTGCGGAACGCAGCGGTTGCTCCGTTGCGCGGATGGTGCCACCCAGGCCCCCTGGCGGCAAGCCCTTAGGGGGGAGGCGGTACCCCGGTTTCCGAGGTCTCGTCCTCTTCCGGCACCAATCGGGAGAAGTAGTCCTCCTCGGACGGGGCGGGACTGGCCGACCGGGGGCTTTGCACGCTGAACTTGGTGTGCCACTCCACCAGCAGCGGCACATCACTTCCTTTGCGCTGGGCTCCCATGGCGAAGGCGATGGCCAGGGCGAAGGAGGACAGCATCACGCGCAGGCTGTCCCGGATCGCGGCCTCGATGGCCTTGGGTGTCGGGGCCTGAATCCTGGCCTCCACCTGCTGCCTCACCTCCTTGAGACGGACGAGCATGGTGCGTTTGGTTTCAGGCAGCGGCAGCCCCAGATTGTCGAAACGGATGCCCAGGCTTGGGGTCTGCATCGCCTGGAGGCGTGCCTGAAGGTTGTCGAGGCTACTGGCCGTGGTGATGGTGTCCTGCAGCAGATCAAAGGTGCCGGTAGCGGCCGAAAGCTGGCGGGCGACGTTGGCCCGGGCCGTGGCCACGCTCTGCCAGCCGGCATAGGCCTGCAGGGGAACGATGAGCAGGAAGCCGATGACGGCCACGATCGCCAGACGGGCCAGGCCGCTGCGCCGTCGCTGCAGCGTGGGATTGTCCGGATCGAGGTAGGCCGCCAAGTGGAGCAGCCCGAGGGCGACCAGCGGAACCGTGGCCGAATCCAGGCTGGCCGAGATGAAGCGCAGCTGCCAGGCGGTGTCCAGCAGGCGAACAGGAAGGATGCTCGCCAGCAGGGTGATCAGGTAGACCACGAACAGCGCGATGGCCATGAAGGCCAGCCGATCGGCCAGGATGGCCGAATCGAATTCTTTGAATTCCTTGCTGCTGGTCATCAGGAATGCCAGGGTTGATAGTGGCTTTCTGGCTTGCCTGCGGGGGTGTCTGCGCGGATGTCGGTGGGGTGGGGCTCGAGGGCCACGGAACAGCAAGCGATCAGGCCGCTGAACTTTCTCGCAGCGCATTCATATCGAGATGATGAATGTTGCCAGTCTGCCAACCGACCGGGCCTGTAATGTGTGACTGATTATGACCAGGACTGAAGACGCTTGGGCCTTCAGTGATCATGAGGTCAGGCAGATAGTCACGGCCGAGTGACTGTAATGGGAAAGAGAATGTGGCTTGGCAGCCAGCCTGATGGCTGGCAATCAATTTCAGGGGGTGAAGAGCCCATCGTGGTTGGCAGCTTGAATTCGGCGCCGGATCTTCCGGCTCCAACCGAAGGCTGCTGCGGCTCCAAGCACGGGCAAAGGGCCAGGAACTTCATTGGTGGGGCCTTCATCAGGAATCCGCCAGAATGCAGCTCCAGTCACCTTTTCGCCATCGCTTTCCGTTTTGCCATTGGGTTTCTTGACGTTCTGGAAGCGCAGGGCAATCTGGGCCTTGCTCCAGCTGTCGCCAGGCTCGAAGGAGTTAAACAGACTATAGAAACGCTCGGCAACCTGATCGGCTGTGGAGATGCTGACATCATTGGATTTCAGCGAGAACTGAACCTTCACACTGGTTCCGCCAGCGATCCCGATGCTGCCCGAGCCACCATGGCAGCCACTGCGGCTGCTCATGCGCGCGCAGAAATCAAAGTTGGAAAAGGGGGCGTAGGGCGCGGTGCGCAGACCGGAGATATCCAGGGACTCCTGGGGATCGACCCGAATGCCCCGGTCTGAGTTTCCAAACACCCGGCCATACCCGGAGGCCAGGGGGTTGTAGCTCAGCAGGGAAATGGCTTCGCTTCCGTTGCCGCGCAAGGGCTCGTTGAAGGCGAATCCCACCAGGGTGCCGGAGGAGGCACCTGTGGCCGGCGACGTGTTGGTGACGCCGAGATCCAGGGTGTAGGTGTTGCCGTTGCCAGGGTCCTTGCGGAAGTCGAAGGTCATCTTGCCCTTCACGCCGGTGTTGAAGTAGCTCGTACCGGCGATGCCGCTGTCGAAGATCACGTCAAAGGACGTTTTGGCCATCGCTGGGGCGCCCGCAGCGACCAGACCGGCAACGCCACCGAGCAGCAGGAGGGTGTTCTTGACTGTGGCGCGCATGAACGCTTCCTTAATCCTCTTTCACCTTAGCAGGTGAGCTTTCACCATGCTTGAAGTTTCTGGGGCCTGGCTCCCCTGCCGCATGGGTGGCCCCGGTGCTGCCACGGTCAGGGCAGGGGCTCAGGGCAAGCGGGTTGGATCGTCCTCCAGTGGGGCGAGTTGCGCCAGATAGTCCCGATCAGGAGCGCCGGGAACGCCTCGGCGCGAGCGATCCGCCTGCCGCCGCAGGCTCCAGATCGTCAGCAGCTCCACAAGCAAGGGAATGTCCTGCCCCCGCCGCTGGGCGGCGATGGCGAAGGCGAGGGCATAGACGAAGCTGGTGCCCATCAGCCGGCTGGCATTTCTGGCCACGTCCTCGATGGCTTCAGGGGGCGGTGCATTGATCCGCGTCTTCACCTGCTCCTGGATCTCGTTGAGGCGAATGAGCATCTGGCGCTTGGTTTCGGCCAATGGCAGGCCCAGGTTCTGGAAGCGGATGCCCAACTCCGGTGACTGGAGGGATTGCAGACGCGCCTGAAGATCCTTGGAACTGGTGGCGGAGTTGATCGCGTCGCGGATCTGGGCGAAGTTCCGGTTAGCACTGGTCTGCTGCGTCATCAGCCTGGCCCTGGCTGTGGCGACGGTGCTCCAGGAGGCATAGGCCTGCAGCGGAAGCAGCAGCAGAAACCCCAGCACGGCCAGGATCGCCCAGCGGGCCAACGACTCCCGGCGCCGGGCCAGTGCGGGATTCCCTGGATCGAGGTAGGCCGCCAGATGCAGCAATCCCAGGCCCAGCAGAGGGATTGCGGCGGTGTTGATCAGGGTGGAGCTGATGGTCAGTTGCCACAGGGTGTCGAGCGGCCGCAGGGGAAAGGCTGTGGCGGCGACCCTGACGCCATAGATGACGAAGAGGGCAAGCGCAAAAACCGAGAGCCGATCCGCCAGGACCTGACCCTCCCTAGGCCTGGAAGGGGAGTCAGACACCACGTGCAATCCCTATCCGTGCCATGGTTGCCCCGATCAAATGGAGCGGCGATTCGGGCCAGGGTAGAGCCCACTGCCCAGAACTTCCGAGCCGCTCAGGCGGCGGAATCAGGGGGGGCTCCTCAGCGCGGAGGGGGCGGCTCGTCCTCTGGCGGCAGTAGTTGCTCAAGGTAGTCATCCGACGGGGGCCGATCCTCAGGGTTGCCCCTGCGGACGCCTCTCATCACCCAGAAGGTGTGCCATTCCACCAGCAGCGGCACCGTGCTGCCCTTGCGCTGTGCCCCGGCGGAGAAGGCCAGGGCCAGGGCCAGGGAGGAGATCACCACCCTGACGGTTTCGCGCGCCAACGCTTCGGTTGCCTGCCGATCAGGCTTGCTGACACGGGCGATGACGGCATCCCGTACGACGGCCAGTTGCTCGAGGAGCTCTTTTTTGGTCTGCTCTAGTGAGACTCCTTTCTCTTCCAGGTTGAGGCGCACGCCGCGATTCTGCTGGTTGTCAAGGCGCTGCTGCAGGTCGTCGAGGCTGGGGGCCTGCACGATGATGTCGCGGAGGATGTTGAAGGTATCGTTGGCCCGCGCCATCTGACGTGATGCATTGGCATTCCCCGCCGCCACGGTTCTCCATGCGGCGGTCACCTGCAGGGGAATGAGCAGAAGGAAGCCGAGCACCGCCAGGATCGCCAGGCGTGAGGCTAGCTTGCGCCGGTTCTGAAGCGCCAGGTTCTGTGGATCCAGGTAGGCGGCCAGATGCAGCAGCCCAAGAGCGAGCAGAGGAAGGAAGGCGGAGTCAAGGATCGTGCGAATGGCCCTGAGTTGCCATTCGGTGTTTAACAAGGCCGGGGGCAGAAGGCCGGCCACGGCCGCCGCTACGTAGAGGACGAGAAGGGCCAGGGAAAAAAGGCTCAGCCTGTCGGCAAGGATGGAGGCTTCGTAGCCCTTGAACTCGGAAGACTCATCCATGGTCTGGCGCCGGTGGCGATGGACTGTGTTGGGTAGATCGTGAGGAGGGGACAAGCCACCCCCCTGCAACGTGCTCCGCTGTTCACCCTGTCATGTCGGATGGCAGCAGCGGGGGAGAAGACAGTCTGGCTTGAGCCATGCGAAGCATCCACGCCTTGGGTCGACGGGGGGAAGGATCGGAAGCGGGCGGATCAAGCTGGGAAGGGCCAACAAGCAGAACCCCCGTGCCAGGCTTGGTGGCACGGGGGGTGCGTAGGGGGCAGATGGGCGTACTTAGGAGCCCGACGTTCAGCCGGGATTCTGCTGGGCAGTACGGGCTGCGGTTAGGCGCCGCCGCAGTTGACGGCTTTTGACAAAGGCCGCTGCAGCACCAAGCACGGGCAGGGGGCCTGGCACCTCATCTCCGGGGCCGTCGTCAGGCTTGTCACGTGGTTTGCCGGTGACCTTGTCGCTGCCGTCGTTCTGGGTGGGGGAATAAATTGCCTGGAATCGGGCAGCCAAAACAACGGAATCTTTTACAGCTTCGTTTTGGTTGGGAGGAGGGGACACCTGCAGCCCACTGAACAGATTCAGGAAGGCTGTGGAGACATCGTCAACGGTTGGAGTCAGGCCGGCGAAATTGAAGGTGTATTTGACTGTGGCCTGATTATTGCCAGGGGTCATGGTCAGACCTTGAGCTGCGGATCCTGCACCGCACTGCGTACCGTTGTTGATGTTGTTGTCCGTGCTGGCGCAGAAGTTAAATGACTGAGTGTTTGAAATTTCTCCGTCTTCGGCTTTGTAAAAATTAGTGCCGTTACGGTTGTAGGTGAAAGACCCTACTCCGGTAGGAGTGTCAAAGGCAAAACCCGTCAGAGACGAAGAGGTAATCGGGGTAGCGGACGTATTCTTGATGGTCAGATCGAGCGTGTAGGTATTGACATCCGTGTCGCCAGCATCACCAAACAGGAAATCCATCGTGCCCGTGACGCCTGTATAGCCATCTCCGAAAGACTTGTTCAGATCGACGATGAAGCTGCTGGTGGCGGCCATGGCGGATCCGCCGCCCAAAAGAAGCGATGCCCCTGCCAGCGAGATGAGCGAAGTCAGAATTGATCGCTTCATGTGAAGGGCCGGATCAGCTTTCAGACTGCTTTCACCAGAACCTTAGCACAAGGTGAGTGGTGGGTGCCAATGGTTTCACCAGATCGGCGCTTCCGCGGGCCTCTTGCTTCGATGCCAGCGCAGGACCAGAGGGCGTATAAGCCTCAGAGCCATTGCCGCAGAGGGCTTGTCGGGGATAAGTAGCCTGAGAGCGTCCGCTTCAGGTGAGCAACCGCTGATTTCCCCTGGCTTTGCTGTTCCACCTGGTTGTCCCGGCTAGCGCCGCTCTTGCTCAAAGGCCCCGAGGTCATCAAGGGATACGGGGTTAGCCCTCCTCTGGAGGGACCAGGGATTCAAAGAATTCCGCTTCCCGCTCAGCGGCAGAGCGTCGCAGCGCCACCGTGGCCGACCTACTGCCAGAGCGGGCCCGTCGCCACAGCACCAGGAGATTCAGGTGGGCCAGCAGGGCGGGCCACTCCACCAGGAAGGGCACGGGGCTGTTCCTACGCTGGGCACAGGCGGCGAAGCCGACAGCAAAGGCGATCGCTGAGGCCATGACCCGCAAGCTTTCCCGCGTGATGCGGTCGGACGTGGCGGGATCGATGGACGCGAACTTCGCCTTGACCTGCCCCTCCGCCTGATCCAACTGGTTGAGCAGCTGCCGCTTCAGGGCCGGAAGAGGGATGGAAGGGAACCGTGAGGGATCCAGCTGAATGCGTAGATCCGGCCGTTGCAGGGACAGAAGCCGCCGTTGCAGGTCCTCCGGGCTGGTGGCCTGCTCGATGGCGAGCCGGACCCTGTCAGCCCGCTCACTGGTGCTGGCCTGCTGCTGGCCGGCGACGGCATTGGAGAGCTGATAGGACCTCCAGACGGCATGGCCCTGCAGGGGAACGATCAGCAGAAACGCCAGGGAGACGGGAACGGCCAGCCGTGCCAGGGCCTCCCGCCGCCGTTGCAGCGGCAGATTGGCCGGGCTGAGATAGGCGGCCAGGTGCAGCAGGGTCAGCCCCAGGAGCGGAATCGGAGCCGCTTCGACGCTGATCCTGGTGCTGCTGAGTTGCCAGAGGGGATCCAGCAGCCGGGGCGGAAGGATGGACGCCAGCACTGCGGCCCCGTAGACCGTGAACAGCGTCAGGGCCACCAGCGCCAGCCGATCGGTAACGATTGCCGTCTCCAGGCCCCTGTTCTGTGGGGCCTCGCTCATGGGGTTGGGGACTTGGCTCCCATCCGCCGGCGGAGTCTGCGGCTGTAACCGAAGGCTGCTGCAGCGCCAAGAAGGGGAACCGGGCCAGGCACCTCATCGCCCGGGGCCTGCCCACCACCGATAGTCCCGGCCAGGAGCTTGTCGCTGCGGCCGCCGGGCTCGATCGCCTTGAACCTGGCCGCAATCGGGCCGATGTAGGCCGGGTCACCTGTGGGCGGAATCTGCGGCTGGTAGAAGTTGAAGAAGGCCTGGCGGAAGGCGAGGGCTCCGCTGACATCGGAGGCCGACAGCCGGAAGGTGCCTGCCGAGTAATCAAGCGTCGCATTGTTCAGACCGTTTCCGGGGTTGCCGCCGCCGGTACAGCCATCGCCGTTGCCCGCGGTGATGCACAGGGAGTAAGGCGTCAGCGGCGGTCTGGGGGCGGTGGAGTCAAAGGGGGGCAACGCCGCGTCGGCCACGGCGATGTCGAACAGGGAGCCGATCGATGGTGTGTAGCCGAGATCGGCATTGGCCCCAGCTCCGATATCGACCGTGCTGATGTTGCTCGGCAGTTGGAACGCCAGTGCAACGAACTCCGATGCCGTCGGTTGGGAGATCAGAGGAGGAGGGGTGGTGCCGGTGAGATTCGACAGCTGGATCGTCATGTCCACATCGCTGCCGGCGTCGACAAAGCTGAAGGTCGCCGACCCCCTGACGCCCGTTGCTTCGGTGGATTGGTCCGGTCCGAACGTGACTGTGAAGAACGGGTCGACGGCCCAGGCCGGCGTGGCGGTGGACAGCAGGCCAACTATCCCGGTGGCCGCCATGGCACCGGTGGCCCGAGCCACGGCCTTGATGGTGGTACGCCTGGGGAAGGGATTCATTCATACAGGACTCAACTGATCGCAAGTTACCGGGGTTTTTTGTCTCCAGATTTTCAGTTTGTAACCGGCCGTTCATCAGATCCTGGTTGCTTCGCCGCCTGTATGGCCTCGGGTCGTCAGCGTGGCATGACCCGAAAACCCTTGTAGCTATTGGGTCTCATCTGGTCATGATGTTTTCTGGCCTGCGCAGATGAACGCGGGATGATGTGGATCGGACCTGATGCTGGCTGATGCTGAATCCGCTGATCTGCTGCAGTTGCGATGCAGATCGGTAGCGCTATCTGTTAAGCACTCTCTCATCGCGCTCCGTCGATGGGACGGCCATCGGAGCCCTGTCCCAGCCGGTCCGCCCTCCGCCCCACCGGGGAGGATGATCAAGGCCACGCCTGCCGTTTCATCGGTCTCGCTCCATGTTCCGCCTCGCCCATGCCCTGAACGTCCTGTTGCTGGGAGGCCTGGAGCGAGCGTTCCCCGAAGCGGCCGCCGCCGCGCGTGAGGCCGGAGTACCGCTGGATCCCCAGCTCGGGCCGGCCTCGAAACCGGAGTTCGGTGATTTCCAGGCCAACGGCGCCCTCGCCCTGGCCCGGCCCCTGCGCCAGGCGCCGCGGGCGATTGCATCAGCGATCGTGGCCCAGCTGGAGACCGATCCCGGCTTCGCGGCCCTGTGCCTGCCGCCGGAGATCGCCGGCCCAGGCTTCATCAACCTCACCCTGAAGCCGGAGGTGCTGGCCGCCGAGGTGGCTCGTTGCCTGGCCGACCCCCGGCTCGGGGTGGAGGCCGTGGCCGGCGGCGGCGCCCCTGTGGTGGTGGATTTCTCCAGCCCCAACATCGCCAAGGAGATGCACGTGGGGCATCTGCGCTCCACGATCATCGGCGACGCCCTGGCCCGGGTGCTGGAGTTCCGCGGCCATCCGGTGCTGCGGCTCAACCACGTCGGCGACTGGGGCACCCAGTTCGGCATGCTCATCACCCACCTCAAGCAGGTGGCGCCCGAGGCCCTCGACACTGCCGACGCCGTCGACCTGGGCGATCTGGTGGCCTTCTACCGCCAGGCCAAGGCCCGCTTCGATGCCGACGAGGCCTTTCAGACCACCTCCCGGGAAGAAGTGGTGAAGCTGCAGAGCGGCGATCCGGTGTCCCGCAGGGCCTGGCAACTGCTCTGCGACCAGTCGCGCCGCGAATTCCAGCGCCTCTACGACGTCCTCGACATCCGCCTCGACGAGCGCGGCGAATCCTTCTACAACCCCTATCTGGAGGCGGTGGTGGCCGACCTGGCCGCCGCGGGTCTGCTGGTGAGCGACGGCGGCGCCCAGTGTGTGTTCCTCGAAGGGGAGGACGGTGCGGCCAGCCAGTCACCGCCGGTGATCGTGCGCAAGAGCGACGGCGGCTTCAACTACGCCACCACCGACCTGGCGGCGATCCGCTACCGCTTCGCGGCGCCCCCCGCCGGTGACGGCGCCCGCCGGGTGATTTACGTCACCGACGCCGGCCAGGCCAGCCACTTCGCCGGGGTGTTCCAGGTGGCCCGCCGCGCCGGCTGGATTCCCGACGATGGCCGGCTGGAGCATGTGCCCTTCGGGTTGGTGCAAGGGGAGGACGGCAAGAAGCTCAAGACCCGCTCCGGTGAAACCGTGCGACTCAAGGAGCTGCTGGATGAAGCGGTGGAGCGCTGCGAGGCCGACCTGCGCCGCCGCCTGGCGGAGGAAGAACGCCACGAGGACGGCAACTTCATCAACGACGTCGCCACCACCGTGGGGCTGGCGGCGGTGAAGTACGCCGATCTGTCCACCAACCGGATCACCAACTACCAGTTCAGCTTCGACCGCATGCTGGCCCTCAGCGGCAACACCGCCCCCTATCTGCTCTATGCGGTGGTGCGGATCGCGGGGATCGCGCGCAAGGGCGGTGCTGATGCCGCCGGCGTCGCCTTCCCTGCTCCCCTGGTGTTCGGCGAAGCCCAGGAGTGGGCGCTGGTGCGCCAGCTGCTGCAGTTCGACGCCGTGATCCTGGAGGTGGAGCAGGAACTGCTGCCCAACCGGCTGTGCAGCTACCTCTTCGAACTCTCCCAGGTGTTCAACCGCTTCTACGACCAGGTGCCCGTGCTCAAGGCCGAGGAGCCCGCCCGCGGATCGCGGCTGGCGCTCTGCCGCCTCACCGCCGACACCCTCAAGCTGGGTCTCGGCCTGCTGGGCATCACCACCCTGGAGAGGATGTGATGCTGGGCGATCTGGCCAGATAATCCTCCTGAAGGATGTACATGCGTTTGACGTCGCGGTACTGGCCTTCGATGAAGAACTCGCCCACCAGGTGGCCTTCTTCGACAAAGCCGCATTGCTCATAGAGGTGCAGCGCCTTGGCGTTGTCGACGGAGACGGACAGGTAGATCTTGTGCAGGTTCAGGATCGTGAAGGAGTAGTCGAGGGCCTTGTGGATGCAGAAGCGTGCAAAGCCTTTGCCCTGGTGGGCTGGGGCCACGATGATCTGAAACTCAGCCCGACGATGAATGTAATCAATCTCGATCAGTTCCACCAAGCCGATCAATTCCTTGTCCTTGTTCTCGACGACAAAGCGACGCTCGGCGTTGTCGTGGATATGGCGCATGTAGAGCTCTTCCAGTTCGTCGAACGACTCGTAGGGTTCTTCGAACCAGTAGGCCATCACGCTCCTGTTGTTCACCTGGTCGTGAATGAATCGCAGGTCGCCCCGCTCCAGGGCCCGCAGGACCAGCTCCGCTTTCGCCACCGGATTCCAGCTGCAGGTGATCAAACGGTAGGGCTGCGCTGCAGGATGGCTCCCGTAGCGATTCGATTCCGGCTCCGTGAGCAGCCCGATCCCAGGCGAGAGCCCGGCCGTTTCCCCAGGCCCCCTGGCCCGCCCCGAGGTGGAAACCCTCACGGCCTACAGCGCCCCCCTGGAGGGGCGCCGGGGCCTGCTGCGGCTCGACTTCAACGAGAACACCATCGGGCCCAGCCCGCGGGTGGTGGAGGCGATCCGCGCCATCCCGGCCGATCACTACGCCATCTATCCCGAATACGACGGCCTGCGCGAGGCGGTGGTGACCTCGCTGGGGGGCCGGGGCCTCAGCCCCGCCCACATCGGCCTGTTCAACGGCGTGGATGGGGCCATCCATGCCATCTTTCACGCCTTCGGCGCCCCTGGTGAGCGCCTGCTCACCACCATCCCCACCTTCGGCTACTACACGCCCTGCGCCCGCATGCAGGGCATGGCGATCGAGGCGATTCCCTATCGCCTGCCCGATTTCGCCTTCCCCTTCGAGGAGATCCGCTCGGCCCTGGGCCCGGCAGGATCAGCGGCGGCCCCGCGGATCCTGCTGCTCTGCAACCCCAACAACCCCACCGGCACCCGGCTGGCGCCCGAGCGGATCCTGGAGCTGGCGGCGGCGGCGCCGGACACCCTGGTGGTTGTGGATGAGCTCTATGAGGCCTTCACCGGCGACAGCGTGCTGCCGCCGCTGCTGGCAAGCGGGGCGGCCGCCGATCCCTTCGCCGCCGTCCCCAACCTGCTGGTGCTGCGCTCCCTGGCCAAGACGGCCGGCCTGGCGGGCCTGCGCATCGGCTTTGCCATCGGCGCGCCGGCGCTGGTGGAGCGGGTGGGCCGGGTCTGCGGTCCCTACGACATCAACAGCTTCGCGGTGACGGCGGCCCAGGCCGCCCTGGCCGACCAGGCCTATGTGGACGCCTATGTGGCCGAGGTGCTGCGGGCCCGCGACTGGCTCCTGGGCCAGCTGCAGCAGGCGGGGGTGCGCCACCACGCCGCCGGCGGCAACTACCTGCTGCTCTGGCCCCGTCGCCCCGCAGCCGCCGTGGAGGCCGACCTGCGCCAGGCGGGCATCCTCGTTCGCTCGATGGCCGGCAAGCCGCTGATCGATGGCTCCCTGCGGGTCAGCCTCGGCAGCGGCGAGCAGATGGGCCTCTTCTGGCAGGCCTACCGCCGCATCGAGGGGCTGGGGTGAGGCGCGATCGCCGGAGCCTGGCTCAGCGCAACACCTCGACAATTATCCCGTCCCCCAGGGGCGGCACCAGGCTGACCGAGCGGCCACTGCGCCGCACCGTGGCGCCCGCCATCGCCTTCAGGAACGGCTCCACCGACCCCTGATCGCATCCGGCAGGGGGCTTGCCGCCGTTGTACTGCACCGGAATCACCCGCCGGGCCTGCAGTTCCCGCGCCACTTCGGCCGCTTCCTGTCCCGTGTAGACCTTGCCGCCGCCGCCCACGCCGATGATCAGCACATCCGGCCGTCCCAGCAGCACGCGGTCGGCGGGGCTGAGGCTGCCGGCGGTGCCGCCGAGGTGGGCGATGTCGAGGCCGCCCTGGCGCCAGCGCCAGAGGGTGGCGTTGCCGAAGCGGCGGCCACCGACCCGGTCGTGGGGGGCGGCGATGCCTTCGATCTGCAGCCCGGCCAGCCGGTAGGAGCCCGGCTTGACCAGGAACTTGCCGCTGGCCACCTGGGCACCCTCATCCTTCAGCAGGCTGCTGGCCAGGATCACATCGGCGCTGACCCGCGGCTCGCTGAGGCCGGCGGCGCAACCCACGGCCTGGAAGGGGTTGAGCAGCACCCGGGCGCCGCCCCCCTGGATCATCAGGGCGCTGTGACCCAGGCTGGTGATCGTGACGCCGCCACCCTTCTGGGCCATCCCCGGCAGCGGCAGGGTGAGCCCGGCCGCCAGGGCCAGACCCACCCCCAGGTGCAGGCCGTTGGTGGTGGTCCGGCGCAGCGGCGCTGAGGACCTGCAGGTGGGGTGAACCATGGAGTCGTGTCTGGCCCCACCGGGCCCGTCATGTGGCGCGAAACTAGCAGTGGGAGGCCTGGCGCAGGAAATTGGCCAGCAGCTGGTGGCCGGACTGGGTGAGCACGCTCTCCGGGTGGAACTGCACCCCCTGCAGGTGGCGATGCTGCCGGTGCTGCAGCCCCATGATCGTGCCGTCCTCCAGCCAGGCGGTGATTTCCAGGCAGTCGGGCAGGGTGTCGCGCTCGGCGATCAGGCTGTGGTAGCGGGTGGCGGTGAGGGGTTCGGGCAGGCCTTCGAACACCCCGGCACCCCGGTGGTGCACCGGTGAGGTCTTGCCGTGCATCAGTTCGCGGGCCCGCACCACCCGCCCCCCGAACACCTGGGCCAGGCACTGGTGGCCCAGGCAGACCCCCAGAACGGGCACGCTGGGTCCCAGCTCCCGCAGCACCTCCTGACAGACCCCGGCCTGGTCCGGATCCCCGGGGCCGGGAGAAATGAGGATCGCTGCCGGCTGAAGCGCCCGGATCTGCTCCAGGGTGAGGGCATCGTTGCGTTCCACCCGCACCTCGGCGGCCAGGGGATAGTCGGCGGCCAGTTCACCCAGGTACTGCACCAGGTTGAAGGTGAAGCTGTCGTAGTTGTCGAGAACCAGAAGCATGGGGATGGTCTAGACGCCGAGGCGGATCAGCAGGGGGGGCACCAGCAGCAGCAGGGCGATCAGCAGCGAGGAGAGGGCCGCCACCAGCACGGCGGCGGCGGCACAGTCCTTGGCGATGCGGGCCAGGGGGTGGAACTGGCGGCCGATGGCCAGATCCACCACCGCTTCGGTGGCGGTGTTGAGCAGCTCCAGCACCAGCACCGCCGCCACCGTCAGCACCAGCACGGCGAGGCGATCGGCGGCCAGCCGCAGCCACAGCCCCATGCCGAACACCAACAGGCCGGTGAACACGTGGATGCGGAAGTTGCGCTGGCTGGCGAAGCCGTAGGCCAGACCCTGGGCGGCATAGCGGAAGCTCGCCGGCAGGTCGCCCGCCACCTTCCAGGCCCCCACCCGCAGGCGCCTGCCGCGCCGATGGACGTCAGTGGTCACGTCGCGCAGGGCCGGCGGTTGCTCCTCGGGAACGAGCATCGGCATCGCACCGCCGTTGGAGGGACAACCGGCACCCTACCGCCGATGGACGCGGTGAACAGACTCTGTCAGGACGGCGACGCCAGCAGCAGAGCCGTCTGCCGCGCCAGCATGGCCGCCAGGCTGTCCTCATCGGGGTGGTCCCAGCCCAGCAGGTGCAGCAGCCCGTGGCTGGCCAGAAACAGCAACTCCTCCGCCAGGCCGTGACCAGCGTCATGGGCCTGCCGCTGGGCTGTCTCCAGGGAAATCACGATGTCGCCCAGCTCCAGCCAGACCTCGCCCTCCCCCTGTGGCACGGGCACGGCCTCCTCCTGGGCCGCAAAGGCCAGCACATCCGTGGGCCCGCTGCGGTGGCGCCAGGTCTGGTTGAGGGTTGCGATGGTGGCGTCATCGCAGATCTGCAGCCCCAGGCTGTAGCCAGGCGCTTGCAGCTGGGCCGGCAGCTCCGGACCCAGCTGGGCCAGCCAGGCACTGAGGTGGCTGCCCCAGAGGATTTCGGCCAGGTCGGGATCCACCAGGGCGCTGCCGGCGGTGGCGCCGCTGCCGGACCCGGGCTCCAGGCTGAAGGCCAGATCAATCTCCGGAGCCGCCAGCGCGCCAACCCCCGTGGCCTCGCCGCCCCCCCCGGCCCCCGGGCTGGTCATCCGGGCAGGCTGGGACGCCCCAGCCAGGCGATCAGCAGCAGAAATCCGCTCAGCCCCAGGGCGGTGAGGCCGAAGTGGACCAGGCTCTGACGGCCCTTTCGCACCATGTTGCGCATGGCCAGCTTCACGAAGCTGGGGCTCTCCTGGCCTGGGGGTGTGGCGGGATCGGACATGGGAAGGCGCTGGCTCAGGGGATCAGGCGGCCGTGTCGGCGGCGATCTCCACACCCTGGCGCAGCAGCGACTGGATGAAGGGGTCCAGATCGCCGTTCATCACCCCCTGCACATCGGTGGTCTCCTGGGCGGTGCGCAGATCCTTCACCATCTGGTAGGGGTGGAACACGTAGTTGCGGATCTGGTTGCCCCAGGCGGCTTCGACGATGTCGCCACGGATGTCGGCGATCTCGGCCGCCCGCTGCTCCTGGGCGATCACCAGCAGCTTGGCCATCAGCAGGGCCATGGCCTTCTCCTTGTTCTGGAGCTGGGAGCGCTCCTGGGTGCAGCGCACCGCCAGGCCGGTGGGGATGTGCAGGATCCGCACGGCCGTCTCCACCTTGTTGACGTTCTGGCCGCCGGCGCCACCGGAGCGGGAGGTGGTGACCTCCAGGTCCTTCTCGGGGATGTCGAGCTTGACGTCCTCATCGAGCTTGGGCATCACCTCCACCCCGGCGAAGCTGGTCTGGCGCTTGTCGTTGGCATTGAACGGCGAGATCCGCACCAGGCGGTGGGTGCCCTTTTCGTTGCGCAGGTAGCCGTAGGCGTAGCGGCCGTCGATTTCGATCGTGCAGCTCTTGATGCCTGCTTCCTCCCCTTCGGAGAGCTCGTCCACGGTCACCTTCATGCCGTGGTCCTCGGCCCAGCGGGTGTACATCCGCATCAGCATCAGGGCCCAGTCCTGGGCATCGGTGCCGCCGGCACCCGCATTGATCGAGATCACAGCGCCCTCCTTGTCGTAGACACCGTTGAGCAGGCGCTCCAGTTCCCAGCGGTCGAGGTCGGCGCGCAGTGACTGCAGGGAGGTGTTCGACTCCGCCAGCAGCTCCTCGTCGGGCTCAAGGTCGTAGAGCTCAAGCGTGGCCTGGCCGTCGTTGACGATGGCCCGCCAGGCCGTGAGTTGCTCCAGCTGGGCCTTGACGTCATCCAACTGACGCATCTTCTTCTGCGCCGTCGCCTGGTCGTCCCAGAAGTCGGGCTGGGAGGCCAGCTGTTCGAGGTCCCGCTGACGCGCCTTCAGAGCCGGTACGTCAAAGACAGTCCTGGGCGTGGCCCAGGCGGTCGGTGAGCTCGGAGAGGTCGCGCTTGAAATCGGTGAGGTCGAGCACCGCAGCCAGCAGATCTTGTGCCACGACCGTATCAGGTGGGGCGCGGGGTCTCCCTCTAGGCTGCCGCAAGCGACCCGCAAGAGGCTGGATGGAGATCCCGGGAGTCCCCCCAGAGCTGGTCGGGCAGGACACCCTGGAGGTGAAGCCGCCCGCGAAGGTGGAGATCTACACCTATCGCTTCTCCTCGGATTGCATCCGGGCCAAGGGCCTGCTGGACAGGCTCCACGTCACCTACAACGAATTCATCATCGACGACGATGAAATCAACAAGGAAGTGATGATGAAGCGCTCGGGAGGTCGCACCAGCGTTCCCCAGATCTTCATCGATGGCATCGCCATCGGCGGCTACGTCGAACTGCAGAAACTGAATGCTGCCGGCGAGCTGGCCGCCCTGCTGCGACTGGCCGCGTGACAACGGATCGGGAGGCCATGCTGTTCGTGGTCGATCCGATCACGCGCCTGCGGCCGGCCAAGGATTCCAGCGTGGCCCTCATGCAGGCGGCCCAGCGGGCCGGTCTGGCGGTGTGGGCCTGCACCCAGGCGGATCTCTCCAGCGTCGGGACGGCCGATGGCGCCCATCGGCCCCGGGCCTGGGCCCAGCCGCTGCAGCTGGCGGAGATGGCCCCCACGCCGGACGGCTGGACCGTGCCGGATCCCTGGGTCGAGGCCGGCGAGCCCCGCGAGCGGCCCCTGGATCACTTCCGCTGGATCTGGATGCGCAAGGATCCGCCCGTCGATGAGGCCTACCTCTACGCCACCCAGTTGCTGGAGATGGCCGAAGAAACCGGGGTGCGCGTTCTGAACCGGCCGGCCGCCCTGCGGGCCTGGAACGAGAAACTGGGTGCCCTGCGCTTCAGCCATCTGATGGCGCCCTCGATGGTGAGCGCCCGGGTGGAGCAGTTGGCCGCCTTCGCCGCCGGTCACGAGGAGGTGGTGCTCAAGCCCCTGGCGGGCCGGGCCGGCCAGGGGGTGGTGCGGGCCACGGCGGCGGCCCCCGGCCTGAAGGCGCTGCTGGAGCTGGTCACCCTCCAGGAAACGCTGCCCGTGATGGTCCAGGCCTTTCTGCCGGGCGTCAGCGCCGGCGACAAGCGGATCCTGCTGGTGGATGGGGAGCCCCTGGGGGCCGTGAACCGGTTGCCCAAGGCGGGCGAATTCCGCAGCAACCTGGCCCTGGGTGGGGCCCCCGTCGCCGCCGATCTGAGCGAGACCGAGCAGCGCATCTGCGCCGAGCTGGCGCCGGTGCTGCGGGCCGAAGGGCTTTTCTTCGTCGGCATCGACGTGATCGACGGCCGGCTCAGCGAGATCAATGTCACCAGCCCCACCGGGGTGCGGGAGGTGGAGTGGCTGGGGCGCCGTCCTTTGGCCGATCAGGTGATCGAGCGCCTGCTGGCCGGCTGAAGGCGGCCCGGTTCAGTCGAAGCTGGCCGCCACCGGCAGGTTGAGCTGCTGCTGCAGGACCCCCAGCTTGAGGGCCACCTCCTGCAGCTCCCGTTCGGGGTGGGAGCCCCGCACCAGCCCCGCCCCGGCGGTCAGCTCCAGCTGCCGGCCCCGCAGGGTGCCGCTGCGGATGGCCACCCGCAGATCCGTGTCCCCTTCGGTGTCGATCCAGCCGATCGGCGCGGCGTAGTGCCCCCGCTCGAACGGTTCGAGGCTGCGCAGCCAGGCCATCGCCTCGCGGCGGGGCAGGCCCGCCACCGCGGGGGTGGGGTGCAGGGCTTCGGCCAGGGTGAGCGGGGCCTGGCCCCGCAAAGCGGCCGTGATCGGGGTGTGCAGGTGCACCAGGGAGCCGTGGCGGGCCAGCCGCGGCCGCCGGGGCCGGCGTGGATCGAGGCCCGCCTTCTGCAGCACGGACGTGATCGTTTCCACCACCAGCTCATGCTCATGGCGGTCTTTGCGGGAGTGCAGCAGGTCGTCGGCCGGCTCCCCCAGGGGGGCGGTGCCGGCCAGGGCATCGCTGCGCAGCTGCCCCTGCCGCAGGGTGAGCAGCCGCTCCGGTGAGGCCCCCACCAAGGCTTCCCGCTGCGATCGCTGCCAGAGGAAGCGGCAGCTGCCGGGCTGGCTGCGGCGCAGATGGGACAGCAGGCTGAGCGGATCCAGCGGCCCGTCCAGCACCAGCTGCTGGCGCACCGCCAGCACCAGCTTCTGCAGCTCGCCACCCTCCACCAGCTCCAGGGCCCGATCCAGGGCGGAGCGGTAGCCCGCCTGCCAGTGGGAGCCATGGGCGATGCCGACAGGGGCGCCCTTGCCGGTCCCGGGATGCCCGGCCCCGGCCCAGCCCAGGGCTTCGAGCCGCTGGCGGGTGTCCCAGAGCTCCTCGGCCACGCTGCGGGCCGTGATGCCCCCGCCCAGGGCACGCTGCAGCCGCAGCCAGCAGTGGCGGCCCTGGCGGCTCAGCTGCCAGCTGGGCAGGACCGCCTGCACCCCCGCCGCGCCGGTGCCGGCGTGCAGGGGGCTCTCGAAGAAGGCAAAGGCCAGCAGCACCCGGGGCCGGGCCAGGGCGGGGCAGGGGCCCGCTTCCCGGGCCAGGCGGTTCAGGCTCAGGCTGCTGAAGCGCTGGGCCAGCTCGAAGCGCCGCGGACCGCTCAGCTCCAGGCCGTTGCACTGGCCGGCCGCGGCGATGCTGAGCCCCGGGGCGCCGTCCCAGAGGAAACGGAAGTCGGCGCTGCCGCCCAGGTGGGGCAAGGCGACGAGGGGGTCGAGCGGCCCCATCGGCAGGGCCAGGCTGAGCACTCCCTCCTCCTCCAGACGCCGGCTGGCGGCGGTGGCTGCTGAGAGCAGCGCGGAGAAGCTGGCAGGGGCCTGCACCAAGGGGCCGCGGGTCCGGGGCGGAAGGCTGCTCAAATGTATGGGCCTTTCCCCGCCCAACGCCCGCGGCCCCCATGTCTGAGCCACAGGTCGTCGCAAGCCGTTACGCCGCCGGGGGCGTCGCCGCCTCGGAGGCCTCCTCTCGCGGCCGCCTCTGGCGTGCCGCCGTGAAGTGGCCCATGTACGCCGTGGCGGTGATGCCGGTGCTGCTGGCGGCTGGCTGGCGGCTCGGTCAGGGGTTGGTCCTGCGGCCCGGGCAGCTGCTGCTGTTCCTGCTGGCGGCCGTGCTGCTGCTGGCCTGGGAGAACCTTGCCAACGACGTCTTCGATGCCGACACCGGCGTCGACACCCACGGCAAACCCCACTCGGTGGTCAACCTCACCGGCCAGCGGGACAGGGTGCTGTGGCTGGCCAACGGCTGCCTGCTGCTCGGCCTGGCCCTGATGGCCCTGGTGGCGCTGCGCAGCAGCGCCGAGGTGCTGCTGCTGGTGCTGCTCTGCTGCGGCCTGGGCTATCTGTACCAGGGTCCCCCGTTCCGCCTCGGCTACCGCGGCCTGGGGGAACCCCTCTGCTGGCTGGCCTTCGGCCCCTGTGCCACGGCCGCCGCCCTGCTGGCCCTGGCTCCGGCCGGGGAGGGCGCCGGCGGGGTGCCCTGGGGGCCGGCGCTGGTGCTGGGCAGCGGACCAGCGGTGGCCACCAGCCTGGTGCTGTTCTGCTCCCATTTCCACCAGGTGGAGGAAGACGCCGCCCACGGCAAGCGTTCGCCGGTGGTCCGCCTCGGCAGCCAGCGGGCCGCCGCCCTGGTGCCCTGGTTCGTGGCCACCACCCTGGCGCTGCAGTGGGCGCCGGTGCTGCTGGGCTGGTGGCCGCCCACGGCCCTGCTGGGGGCGATCGGCCTGCCGCCGGCTCGGGCCCTGATCCGGCTCCTGGGCGAAGAGCACCACAGGCCCGAACGCCTGGTCGGCAGCAAGTTCCTGGCCCTGCGGTTCCAGGCGCTCAATGGGCTGGGGCTGGCCGCTGGCCTGGCCCTGGGCCCCTGGCTGACGGCGCTGGCGGGCCGGTGAGCACCCCTGTGGCCCGGGGCAGGGCCGACGGCTGGCTGGAGCTGGAGACCAGGCCCTTCGCGTTCCGCCTGCCCCGGCCGCTGCACACCTCCAGCGGCCGGCTGCAGGACAAACGGGGCTGGCTGCTGCGGCTGCAGGATCCGGACGGCGGCGTCGGCTGGGGGGAGGCGGCGCCGCTGGAACCCAGCGAGAGGCCGGCCGTGGCGGCGGCCCTGGCGGCCCTGGGCCCCGCGGTGGAACGCAGCGACCTGGAACGCAGGCTGCCGGCCCTGCCGCCCAGCCTGGCCTTCGCCCTGGGGGCCGCCCTGGCGGAGAGCGATGGGGTGGTGGGAACGGCTGCCAAGGGCGGTTGGCTCGCCGCGCCGCCATCGGCCTGGCTGCTGCCCGCCGGTGAGGCCATGCTCGCGGCCCTCGACCGCGGCCTCACCGCCGCTGGGCCGTTGACGTTCAAGTGGAAGGTGGCGGCGGCGCCCGATGGGCTGGAGCGGCGCTGGCTGGAGCGGCTGCTGGAGCGCCTGCCGGCCGATGGGCGCCTGCGGCTCGATGCCAACGGCGGCTGGGACCGGCCCACCGCCGCCGCCTGGGCCGGGCGGCTGGAGCGGGAACCGCGGCTGGAGTGGCTGGAGCAGCCCCTGGCCGCGCCCGACCAGGAGGGCCTCGATCAGCTGGCCCAAAGGATTCCGGTGGCCCTGGATGAATCCCTGCGGCAGTGGCCGGAGCTGCGGCAGCGCTGGGCGGGCTGGCAGGTGCGGCGTCCGTCCCAGGACGGCGATCCCCGGCCGCTGCTGGACCAGCTGCGCTTGGGGGTGCCCCGGCTGATGCTCAGCACCGGCTTCGAGACCGGCCTCGGCTCCCGCTGGACGGCCCATCTGGCGGCCCTGCAATGGAGGGGACCGACGCCGGTGGCCCCCGGCCTCGCCCCGGACTGGTCACCCAGCGGCCCCCTGTTCGACCGCGACCCGCAACGGGTCTGGGCGGCGGCGGCCTAAGTCCCCGGCGGGGGCCCTGGAGTGGCCCGTAGCGTGGCGTTCCGCACAGACCCTGCGTGGCCGATTCCCCCTGGGCGCCCCTGCTGCTCGATCCCGCCCGGGCCGACCCCGAGCTGGCGGCGTCCCGGCTGGAGCAGGCCTGGGGACAGCAGCGCCTGGTGGCCCTGGCGGGGCCCGGCCAACAGGGGGAGCTGGCCCAGGCCCTGGAAGGGGCGCCAGGGGAGACGGAGGCGCTGGCCCGGTTCGGGCCCGGGGTGGTGGTGGGCAGCGGTGGCAGCGCCGGCGGGCGTCACTGGTGCCTGCAACCCCTGACCCACCTGCAGGCTTCGGCCGAGGCCAGCGCCGCCTGGTTGGTGGCCCTGGGCCTGGAGCCGGCTGCCTGCCTGCACCTCGACCCCCTGCCGCTGCACCACGTCAGCGGCCTCCTGCCCCTGGTGCGGGCGCGCCACTGGGGGGGCGAGTGGCGCTGGCTGGCCCCGTCGCTGCTGCGCCGGCCGGCCGACCTGGCCCAGGCCTGCCCCCTACCGAGGGATCGCCCGGTGCTGCTCTCGCTGGTGCCCACCCAGCTGGCCTGGTTGCTGGCCAGCCCGGAGGGCACGGCCTGGCTGGCCGGCTGCACCGTGATCTGGGTGGGGGGGGCGGGCCTGCCGGCGCCGCTGGCCGCCGCCGCCCGCCGCGCCGGCCTGCCCCTGGCCCCCTGCTACGGCGCCACCGAAACCGCTGCCATGGTGTGTGCCCTGCCGCCGCAACGGTTTCTGGCCGGCACTGCGGGCTGTGGTGAGCCCCTGGCCGACGTGGAGCTGCGTCTCGATGGCGCCACCGGCGCCGTGGAGGTGCGCTGCGGCCGCCTCAGCCCCGGCCGGCTGGTGGCGGGCCGGCTGCAGCCCCTGCCGCTGCAGCCGGGCGGCTGGTGGCGCAGCGGCGATGCCGGGCGGCTCGGCAGCGGGGGGCTGGAGGTGCTTGGTCGCCTGGATGGGGCGTTGCTCAGCGGCGGTGAGACCGTCTTCCCGGAGCGGCTGGAGGAACGGCTGCAGGAGCAGGCGGCCCACGCGGGAGCGGGCTTGGAGGCCCTGCTGCTGCTGGCCCGGCCCGATCCGCAATGGGGCGAGCACCTGGTGGCCCTGGTGCGGCCCCGTCAGGCGGCAGACGGGTCGGCGCTGCTGGGAGTTCTGCAGGCCCTGACGGCCACCTGGCCCCCCGCCGAGCGGCCGCGGCACTGGCATCTCTGCCCATCGCTGGTGCCCACCGCCGCAGGCAAATGGGAGCGGGGACGTTGGCAGAGTTGGCTGGACTCGCTAGAAGCCATCTGAACGGCACCTGCACCGATGACCGACAGCCAACAGGTCGAGACCAGCAACAAGAAGCTGGCGGCAGGGTTGCTGGCCATCTTCCTGGGATCGCTGGGCATCCACAAATTCGTTCTGGGCTACAGCAAACCCGGGCTGATCATGCTGCTGGTCACGGTGCTCACCTGCGGTTTCGGCGCGTCGGTGATGGGGATCATCGGGGTGATCGAAGGTGTCATCTACCTCACCAAGTCGACGGAGGAATTCCAGGCTCAGTACATCGACGCCACCCGGGAGTGGTTCTGATGCCGGCCCCCACCCCCCACCCGCGGCTGGGCCTTGCCCTGCTGGTGGGAGGTGGGTTGCTCAGTTTCATGGCCCTGGGGGCCACTCCCCACGACGGTCTGCATCCCCTGGCCCTGATGGCGGCATTGCTGCCCCTGCAGCTGGCCGCCCTGGTCTGGGCCCTGCTGAACCGCCGCTAGGCGTCCGGCCGACTGGCCTCCAGCCAGAGCACGAGGCTGCCGGGGAGATCCGTCCGCCTCCGGCTGGCCGCATCGATGGCCACGTGCCGGGTCAGGCCGGTGGCCGCCTCCTGGCCGTCGTGCAGAAAGCGGTAGCGGATCTCGAAGCTGCCGCCATCGCGCTGCTGGGGTCGCAACTCAATGGCCAGGGGATCGCCGCAGACCAGGGGCCTGAGGAAGTCGGCGCTCACGTGCACGATCGGCAGCGCCACGGCCGGCGTGCGGCCCGGCCCGGGGAAGATGGTGCCGCACGCGACCCCGAACCGCTCCAGGCTTTCCTCGTAGGCCACATGGCACCAGCGCAGCAACTGGTGGAAGTGCATCACCCCGGCGGCGTCGGTGTCACCGAAGCGCACCGTGCGGCAGAGCAACAGCCAGTCCGCCGGCGTGGGGGATGGCCCATTGGGCGGTCGATGGAGCGCATCGTGGCCCGGTGGGTCGGCTGGGGACATCAACCTCCATGACGACGCGTTGCCTTCGCCCCATGCTGGCTCCCCCGGCCCGTTGCTGGCATCCCGGAACGCCCCTAGGTTCCGCGCAGTACGAAGCGCCCCCCTTGGCCGCCGCCATTGCCTACGAGCCCCCCACCATCTCCAAAGCCTGGGCTGCTTTCCTGGCCCACATCCCCACGATCCTGCTGATCTGGGTGGCCACGATCGTTCTGTCCGTCATCGGCGTTGTGGCCTCCCTGGCGCTCACGGCCCTGGGTGTCGGCCTGTCCAGCAGCGGTGCCGGCGGTGATGCCGCCTCCGGACTGGCAGCGGTCCTCGGCAATCTGGTGCAGCTGCCGTTCACGGTCCTCTCCAACCTGGTGGGGGTGCTGTTCGTGGCCGTGCCGGCGATGCACTACGCCAGTGGTGAGATCATCGGCACCGAGCCTGCCCTGCGGGTCTTGATGCACCGGCCCGTGCGCTACCTCCTGGCCGGGGTGCTGTTCACCGTCGTGGCCGCGATCGGTTTCGTGCTCTGCATCCTGCCCGGCATCGCCGTCACCCTGGTGATGCCCGTGTACGTCAACAAGGTGTTCCTCACCGACAGCCCCATCCTGGACGCCTTTTCCTCCTCGTTTCAGGCGGTGTATGGCTCAGCCAAGGGCCGCACCTTCGCCGGCATCGAACTGATCGCCTGGCTGCTGGTGCTGGTGGTGACGATCTTCACCTGCGGCCTGGGCTCCCTGGTGGCGGTGCCGGTGGCCACCTTCTACATCCAGAACGCCGCCTATCACCAGGGCGTGCTGAGCTGAGGGGGCAGGACCCCACAGCCTGCGGGCTCCGTGGCACCAATTCACGGGCGGGCCCGCTCCAGCAGATCCTCCGCAGCCGGCAGGCGCAGCCGATCGGCCCAGCCCAGCCGCTCGAGGCCACGGATGAAGGCGTAGGTGGGATCGGGCAGCGGCCTGATGCGGCCCCCTCGCACCCCGTAGCCCTGCCGCACCGACCACTGGAAGGCGTGATGCAGGTTGTGCCAGCCCTCACCAAGGGTGATCAGCGCCACCCAGCCGTTGTTGCGGCTCATGTCGTTGGTGAGGAACGGCCGTTCACCGGCGATGTGGGCCAGAGAGTTCACCGTGGCCACGCCGTGGAAGAGCAAGGTGGTGCTCAGGAAGAAGGCCGCCAGCCACTCGGGTCCGCCCAGGAGATAGGACACCCCGCCCAGGGCCAGAAACGGCACGAAATGCAGGCGATCGATCAGCCTGAGCACAGGATCGGCCTCCACATCGGCGGGCAACCGCTCCGGGAAGAACGAGGGCGCCAGCAGCCAGCCCGCCTGCGAACGCCAGAACCCACCCAGGCCCGCCTGGGGCTTCAAGGGCGAATGGGGATCGAGGTCGGTGTCCACATGGCGATGGTGGGCCAGGTGATGGGCCTTCCACCAGCTCGGTCCCATCTGCCCCGCCGAGGCCCCCACCAGGGAACCGATCCAGTGCACCAGCCTGGGCGCCCGGTAGCTGCCATGGGTGATCAGGCGGTGATAGATCGCAGTGGTGGCCAGCATCCGGATCAGGTAAAGGGCCAGCGCCCAGCCCGCGGCCGCCAGGCCCATCCCGGTGACCAGCAACAGCAGGCAACCGAGGTGCGACACCAGGATGAAGACCGGCCCCAGGGCGTAGAGAAACAATCGAACGCGACCGCTGTTCAGGGGGAACTTCTGTAAAGAGGAGTTCACACTAGGCGCTGGCTCCGGGAGGCCGAGCACGCCATTCCAGTTCTCATGCCGAGATCCGGTCCTCGGGTATCGCGGCCCTCCACCATCGGCCGCAGCATGGCCCTGGCCGTGCGTGGAGGGTCCTCATGGAAGCGGAAACGTCTGCAGGCCCATGCCGTAGGTCAGCCCCATGCGGCCGGCCCAATAGAGCAGCAGCAGCGCGCCCATGGCCGCCAGGTGCCAGCCCCGCAGGACCCTGGGCACCAACCGGCCGGTGCGCAGGGCCTGCAGGGACCAGAGCACCAGGCCGGCCGCCACCACGGGGCCGAAGGCATGCAGGGTAAGGGAGTCGCCGAAGCGGCCCACCAGGCTCGCCGCCGTGGCCCGGGTGAGGTAGCAGGTGGGGCAGGGGATGCCGGTGAGGGCTCGCAGCGGACAGCTGAAGCCGGGCAGGCCCGGATGCAGCCCCTTGAGCACCAGCAGGCCGGTGGCCCCCAGGGGCAGGAGCGGGCCGCAGCGCTCAAGTCGGCGAATCCAGCGCCGACCGGCGGTGGTCACCGGTCGACGGAGCCCATGATCACGTCGATCGAACCGAGGATGGCCATGATGTCGGCCACCTTGGCCCCCTTGAGGATGTGGGGAAGGATCTGGAGGTTGTTGAAATCGGCGGCGCGGATCTTCCAGCGCCAGGGCGTGACGTCGTTGTTGCCCATGATGAACACGCCCAGTTCGCCCTTGCCCGACTCCACCCGGCAGTAGAGCTCACCCTCGGGAATCTTGAAGGTGGGAGCCACCTTCTTGGCGACATATTGGTAGTCGAACCCGTACCACTCGCTCTTCTTGCCCTCGGCCATGCGGTGGGCCTCAAGATTCTCCGTGGGGCCGCCGGGAATCATGGTGATGGCCTGGCGCAGGATCTTCAGCGACTGGCGCATCTCCTCGATCCGCACCCGGTAGCGGGCGTAGCAGTCACCCTCTTTTTCCCAGGCCACGGACCATTCGAAATCGTCGTAGCACTCGTAGTGATCCACCTTGCGCAGATCCCAGGGCACGCCGGAGGCCCGCAGCATCGGCCCGGACAGACTCCAGTTGATCGCCTGCTCCTTGCCGATCACCCCCAGCCCTTCGATCCGCTTACGGAAGATGGGGTTGTTGGTGATCAGTTTCTCGTATTCATCGATCTTGGGACCGAACCAGTCGCAGAAATCAGCGCACTTCTCCAGCCAGCCGTAGGGCAGGTCGACGGCCACGCCGCCGATGCGGAAGTAGTTGTTGTTGATCAGCCGCTGGCCCGTGGCCGCCTCCCAGAGGTCGTAGATCATCTCCCGCTCCCGGAAGATGTAGAAGAAGGGTGTCTGGGCGCCGACGTCGGCAAGGAACGGGCCAAGCCAGAGCAGGTGGTTGGCGATGCGGTTGAGTTCCAGCATCAGCACCCGGATGTAGCTGGCCCGTTTGGGTACGGGCACGTCGGCCAGGCGCTCGGGCGCGTTCACGGTGATGGCTTCGTTGAACATGCCCGCCGCGTAGTCCCAGCGGCTCACGTAGGGCACGAACATCACGTTGGTGCGGTTTTCGGCGATCTTCTCCATGCCGCGGTGGAGATAGCCGATCACCGGCTCGCAGTCGATCACGTCCTCGCCGTCGAGGGTCACCACCAGCCGCAGCACCCCGTGCATCGACGGGTGGTGGGGGCCGAAGTTGACCACCATCGGCTCGGTGCGGGTCTCGAGCTGGGTCATGCCCTTCGCAAGGAACGGAGTGCCGGGATCTTAGGAAGGTCGGATGGCCGTTTCGTTCGCCCATCTTCCGGTTCTGGCCGATCCGGTGCTGGAGGCCTTCGCCGGGTTGCCTGGACAACCGTCGGGCGCCGGGGAGGGGCCTGGGCTGCTGCTGGATTGCACCCTCGGCGGTGGCGGGCACAGTGCCCTGCTGCTGGCGGCCCACCCCCGGCTGCGCCTGATCGGCCTCGACCGGGACCCCGCCGCCCGGGCCGCCGCCGCCGAACGTCTCGCCCCCTTTGGCGATCGGGCCATGATCCAGGCCGCCAACTTCGCCGACTTCACCCCGCCTGCTCCCCTGGTGGGGGTGCTGGCCGATCTGGGGGTCAGCAGTCCCCAGCTGGATGAACCCACCCGGGGGTTCAGCTTCCGTGCCCCCGGCCCCCTGGACATGCGCATGGATCCGCAGCGCGGCGAAACCGCCGCCGAACTGATCGACCGGCTGGGGGAGTCGGAGCTGGCGGATCTGATCCATTCCTATGGCGAGGAGCGGCTGTCGCGCCGCATCGCCCGGCGCCTGGTGGCCGAGCGCCCCTGGGCCGGCAGCGGCCGCTCCACCGCCGACCTGGCCTACGCCGTGGCCGGCTGCTTCCCCCCCAAGGCGCGCCACGGCCGCATCCACCCGGCCACCCGCACCTTCCAGGCGCTGCGGATTGCCGTCAACGACGAACTGGGGGCCCTCGACCACCTGCTGGCGGAAGCCCCCGACTGGCTGGTTCCGGGGGGGCTGCTGGCGGTGATCAGCTTCCACTCCCTTGAGGATCGGCGCGTCAAGACGGCCTTCCTCAGCGATCCCCGCCTGGAGCGGCTCACCCGCAAGCCGCTGGTCGCCAGTGAGGAGGAGGAACAGGCCAATCCCCGCAGCCGCTCCGCCAAGCTGAGGGTCGCCCGTCGCGTGGCCTGAGCCGATTGCCATGACTCCGGCCAGCCTGCCCAGCCTTGATCGTGTCGATGTCCTCTGGTGGATCGCCCTGCTGATCCAGGCTCTGGCCATCCCCGGCACCGTGCTGCCGGTGGCCCCCGGCCTCACTTTGTTGCCCCTGGGGGCCTTGCTGTGGTGCTGGGCCGTGGGCTGGGCCGCCGGCTGGCCGGCCCTGCTGCTGGCCGTGGTGCTGCTCGCCCTGGGCTGGGGGGCTGAGGCCCTGGGCCTGCTGCTCGGTCCGGCCCGGCTGCAGGCCACCCGCTGGAGTTATGTCGGCGCCGGCCTCGGCCTGGTGGTGGGCCTGCTGGGGCTGCTGCCGGCCCTGCCGGTGGGGGGGCCCCTGCTCGGTGCCCTGGTGGGCCCCCTGCTCGGGGCCAGCCTCGGCGAGCTGCTCACCGCTCCGCCGTCCCTGGGGCCGCCGGGCCTGGGGCGCCTGCGCCGCTCCCTGCTGGTGGGCCTGGCGGTGGTGGCGGGGATGCTGGTGAGTCGCCTGGCCCAGCTGCTGCTGGCCCTGGTGGGGCTGCTGGGGTTCGTGCTGCTGACGGCGGGCCCCTTCGCCACCCGTCTTGCCGGCTGAATCGCGCTCAGGGGCTGGGGTGGGGCGGCAGGGGATCGGCGGCGCCGCTGGCCAGCACCAGCTGCCGGTAGGCCGCCGTGGCGATGCAGACCACCAGGGGCCAGGCCACGAAGGCTCCCACCAGGCAGGCCAGCAGACCCAGCAGCATCAGCAGCCCCCCGATCAGGGTGAGCAGCAGCACCATCAACCAGCTGGGATCCACCAGGGCCCGCCCCCGCTGCAGGGCGGTGCGGGAGCCGGCCCGCTCGAACAGGACGATCTGGGTGAGGAAACTCTGGTTGATGGCCAGATAGATCACCCCCAGCAGCAGCACCCCCAGGAGCAGGACGAACACCACCGCCAGGCTCAGGCCCAGCACCTCCACCAGGGTGCGGCTGAACGGCACCAGCTGGTGGGCATAGACGCTGAGCAGCGCCAGGGGGCCGCCCACCAGCAGCAGCAGGCCGATCAGGGGCACGAGCACCACCGCCGCCAGCAGCAGCCAGGCCCGCAGCAGCCGTCCGAACACCTCGCCGTCCCAGCGCATCAACTGCCCCAGGGAGGGGTGGCCCCCTTGGATGGCGCTGCCGGCGCCGCGCACCAGCCCGATGGCACACCAGAGATTGAGCAGCAGGTTCGCCGTCAGCCCGATCAGATAGAGGATCCAGTCGAGGGGATCGCTGGAGGCCACGCCGCCGTTGCTGATCTGGCCCTGCAGGGGCTGGATCAGGAACTGGAGGGCGATCACCACCAGGGGGAAGCCCACGAAGGGCCCCGGGCTGCGACTGAAGGCCCGCCAGCCCTCCTGGAGGGCATCACCGAAGTCGAGTCGGGGGCCGTGCCGCCCGACGGGGGTGTGCATCAAGGCAAGGCCATAGACCCCGAAAGCTAGACAGACACTCGCAACTCCGCCACGGCGCCATGCACGGCAGCCACGGCTGCATCGATGTCCATCGCCGTCGTTCCCCGCCCCAGCCCGAAGCGGATCGTGGCGCCAGCGGCGCGGCGGTCAAGGCCGAGGGCGGCGAGCACATGGGAGGGGCTGCCCTGGCTGCAGGCTGACCCGCTGCTCACCGCCACATGGCGGCGCAGCTGCCGGTGCAGCCGGGTGCCGTCCACACCCTCCACCGTGACACTCAGGCTGTGGGGCAGGACGTGGAGCGGGTGGCCGTTGCGGCGCAGACCGCCGAGGGCCTCCAGCTCCTTCCACAACCGGTCGCGCAGGGCGCCGAGGCGTTCGGCCCGCTCCTGGCGGTCGGCCAGGGCCCCGTCGACGGCGGCACCGAGGCCGACGATCAGGGGCACCGGCAGGGTGCCGCCCCGCAGCCCGCCCTCCTGGCCGCCGCCGAGTTGCTGCGCGGCCAGGGGCACCCCGTCACGGCGCAGCAGGGCGCCGACCCCCTTGGGCCCATAGAGCTTGTGGCCGCTGAGGCTGAGCAGGTCGATGCCGAGCTCGGCCATGGCCAGGGGGATGTGCCCTACCGCCTGGGCGGCGTCGCAGTGGAACAGCACCCCCCGCTCGCGGCAGAGGGCGCCGATCTCGGCCAGGGGCTGCAGCACGCCGATCTCGTTGTTCGCCGCCATCACCGACAGCAGCAGGGTGTCGGGGCCCAGGGCCTGCGCCAGCCGTTCCGGATCGAGCCGGCCATCGGACCCCACCGGCAGCACGGTGAGCGGAAAGCCGTGGCGCGCCAGCCAGGCCATCGGCTCCAGCACGGCCCGATGCTCCGTGGCCAGGGTCACCAGGTGGCGGCGGGGCTCCCCCCGCTCCAGGGCCGCCTCGGCCACCCCGCGCAGCGCCAGGTTGTTGGCTTCGGTGGCGCCGCTGGTGAAGATCACGGTGGCGCTGTCCACACCCAGCGCCTCCCCCACCCGCCTGCGGGCGATGTCCACCGCCGCTCCCGCTTCCAGGGCCGGGCGGTACAGGCGGCTGGAGGGATTGGCGGCGTTCTGCGTCCACCAGGGCGCCATGGCCGCCAGTACCGCCGGATCGCACGGGGTGCTCGCGTGGTGGTCGAGGTAGGTCAGCATGGGGTCATGCTGAACCGTTTCCGCTCCTCCGGTGCCTGCCCCCTGCGGCGGCGGCCTGTCCTCCCCATGGCCTCGCTGGCAGCGCTCACCCTGGCGGCGGTCTCGGTGACGGCGGCCTCGTTCCTGGCCCTGCCCCGGCCAGCCGCCGCCCAGGACGAGTCCCGCAGCAATGCCGAAAACCGCCCGAAGGGCTTCAAGGTGCTCCTGGACCGGGTGACCCACCGGGGCCGGGAGGTGGTGGGCATCTACGGCCAGGTGAGCGAACCCAGCCAGCCGGGGATGTGGCGCGTGCAGGTGTGGGAGGAGCTCGACGACCGGGTCACCGTCGCCACCGACAAGATCGGCTGCAGCCCCACCAGCCCCCTGAGGATCACCGGCAGCGCGCGGCGGCTGGTCATCCGCGAGCTCAACCCCGGTGGGGTGATCACCCCCGCCAACCGCCTCGACCACCTGATGTGGTGGGCGGTCTGCGTGCCCGAGCAGGCCGGCAAGGACCCCGCCAGCCTTGGCCCCCTGGCCCGCCAGCTCGGCTACAGCGGCCGCTTGCCCGAACGGGAACAGGTGGTTCTTGGTGCCGGTCGATAGATTTCCCCCATGAGCCAAGATCCTTCCGCCGCCGCCGGCCCCATCTCCGAGCCGTCCGGGTTGGAGGAGGCGCCTGAGGCTGCCACCAGCACGCCGGTGCGGTTGCTGCTGGTGGACGACGAGCCCGGTCTGCGCACCGCGGTCAAGGCCTATCTGGAGGATGAGGGCTTTGCCGTCACCACCGCCAATGACGGCGAGGAAGGCTGGACGGCGGCCCAGGCCCAGATGCCCGATGTGGTCATCACCGACGTGATGATGCCCCGCTGCGACGGCTATGGCCTGCTGAAGCGGCTGCGGGCCGATGAGCGGCTCGGGGGCACCCCGGTGATCTTCCTCACCGCCAAGGGCATGACGGCCGACCGCATCGCCGGCTTCCAGGCCGGCGCCGACGACTACATCCCCAAGCCGTTCGACCCGGATGAACTGGTGGCCCGGGTGCGCAACGTGGTGCGTCGCCAGGAGCGACTCCTGGCGGAGGCGGCCCGCTTCGCCGATGCCGACATCGGCGCCATGGCCCGCCAGATCACCGAGATTCGCTCGATGCTGGGGGGTGGCGGCGCCAGCGGTGCGGTCGGCAGTGCCAAGAAGCCCGTCTCCGACGTCAAGCTCGACTTCACCCCCCGCGAAGCCAGCGTCCTGCAGCTGGTGGCGGAGGGAATGATGAACAAGGAGATCGCCCGGCGGCTGGAAACCTCGATCCGCAATGTCGAGAAGTACGTGAGCCGGCTGTTCATCAAGACCGGCACCGCCAGCCGCACCGAGCTGGTGCGCTTCGCCCTCGAGCATGGGCTGGTGGATTGAGTCTCCCCACCTCCCAGCGCTGAGCCTGCCGCCGGGCTGGCTGCCGTCCGCGCCCAACGACGGCTGGACCTACCGCGATCGGATCCCCCCCTCCGGAGCCGGCCTGGGGGTGGTGGACTTCTATGCGGAGCGCTATGGCCACTCCAGCCCGGCGGCATGGGAACGGCGCCTGGCGGCCGGCGAGATCAGCCGCAACGGCGAGACGCTGCAGGCCGAGGTGGCCCTCGCCGGTGGCGACCGGTTGCTCTGGCGGCGTCCCCCCTGGCCGGAGCCTGCCGTGCCGGCCCGCTGGGCGGTGATCCACGACGACGGTGATCTGCTGGTGATCGACAAGCCCAGTGGCCTGCCCGTGCTGCCGGCGGGCGGATTCCTGGAGCACACCGTGCTGCGGCTGTTGGAGCGCCGCCATGGCGACGACCCCGCCGGCGTGCCGCGGCCGGTGCACCGCCTGGGGCGTTTCACCTCCGGACTGCTGGTGTGCGCCCGCCGGCCGGCCACCCGCGCCTGGCTGAGCGCCCAGCTGCGGGAGAGCACGGGCTCGCTGGTCAGCGACGGCGGTGCCGATGGCGGGGCCCCGCCCTGCCGCAAGCTCTACCGGGCCCTGCTGGCGCCGGGCCGGCTGGTGCTGACGACCGGCGACAGCCTGGTGATCACCACAGCGATCGGCCGGCAGCCCCACCCGCCGCTCGGGGAGATCTGGTGCGCGGCCAAGCCCGGCGATCCGGCGGCCCTGCCGGCCCGCAGCCGGCTCACCCTGCTTGCGAAAGGCGGCGAGGCCGACCTGGTCGAGGTGGCGATCGTCAGCGGACGACCCCATCAGATCCGCATCCACTGCGCCGCCATCGGGGCGCCACTGTGGGGGGATCCCCTGTATCTGGCGGGCGGGAGGGCCCGCCCCGGGGGGCTGCCGGGGGAGGGCGGCTACCGGCTCCAGGCCCGTTGGCTGCGGCTGCACCGCCCCGATGGGTCGGGCCTGGAGCTGCAGGCCCCACCGGCCGTGGACCCGGACAGCGGCGCGCCCTGGGGCTGACGGGCGGTGTTCAGAATCTGGATGCCCCTTCCGCAAGGCGCCCGGACCACGGCCTCCGGCGTCACCGGGGGAGGCAACGCTTCAGCCACCCCTGCAGGATCGGGTCAGGCCGGGTCGCGCTCGAAGGCGATCAGCCGCGAGAAGTAGAAGGGGGCCTGGTTGAGACTGCGGTGGACGGGGCGGAAGCCGGCGCTGGCCGCCGCCGCCACGATCCCGTCTTCCCGCAGCGTGTAGGCACGGGTGGTCTTGCTCGGCCCGGGAAACAGCTGGCCGATCTGCTTGAGCACCGCCAGCAGCGGCGTGTAGGGGGCGAAGCTGACGATCAGCTGGCGCTCGGCCATGGCCGCCAGGTGCTTCACCATTGCTTCGGCGGCCGCCTGGGGGTAGTGGATGAACACGTCCAGGCAGATCACGGTGTCGTAGCGACCCTGGAGGCTCTCCAGGTCAGAGGCGCTGAAGCTCAGCCGCCCGGAGGCCAGGTCGGCCTCGGCGGCACGGCGGCTGGCCTCGGCCACCATCGCGGCGGAGAGATCGCTGGCGGCGATTGAGCCGGCGCCGAGGGCCGCCAGGGGCAGGCTGAGGCTGCCGACGCCGCAGCCGGCATCGCAGAAGCTGCGGCTCGCGAGGTCGCCCTGCTGCTGCAGCCAGGCCAGCACCGCATCCACCGTCTTCTGGTGGCCGATGCGGATGTTGCGCTGGACCCGGTTCACCTCCTCGCTGTCGCTGTAGATGCGGTTCCAGCGCTCGAAGCCGGTGCTTTCGAAATAGGCCTGCACCTCGGCCTTCTCGGCCTGCGTCTCAGCCTGTGCCTCGGCGGGCGCGGGGGGTTGCAGTTCCGGGGGCATGGGGCGCAGGGCCGTTCGGGTGGGCCGGATCCTAGGGAGGTGGGGCCTGGGCCACGGTGGCGGGGCGCCGCCAGCGCAGGCTGCCGTCGTCCGCCGTGCTCCAGCGCAAGGTGTCCCCCAGGGGCCGCCCCAGCAGCAGCTGCTCCAGCGGTCGCCGCTCCCCCAGCAGGCGCCGCGGGGCCAGGGTGGCCGCGGCGATCGAGGTCGGCACCCGGCCGCCCCAGCCGGCCAGCCGCCGCACCCCCTCCAGCAGCGGCAGGGTGACCCCGGCCAGGGTGCCGTCCTCCAGGCGGCAGCTGCCGTCCTGCACCAGCAGCAGCCGTTCGTCCCAGCGATGGGTGCCATCGGCAAGCCCGTAGGGAGCCAGGGCATCGCTGACGATCACCAGTCGGTGGGGAGCCAGCCGCTGCAGCAGCACCGCCATGGTTGGGGCCACGTGGACGCCGTCGGCGATCAGCCCCAGGGCCACCTCACCCTGGAGCAGGGCCGCGCCGACGGGGCCCGGGGCGCGGTGATGCAGCCCGGCCATCGCATTGAAAGTGTGGGTGAGCATCCCCACGCCCCGTCCGAAGGACTGACGGGCCTGCTCCGCATCGGCGCCGCTGTGGCCCAGGCTCACCACCACGTCGGCGGCCCGCAGCTGGTCGATCACCTCGGCGGCACCCACCAGTTCCGGTGCCAGGGTCACCAGCGCGACATCGGCTTCGGCGCCGCCCTGGAAGCCGGCGATCAGCCGCTCGAGGGCCGCCCGGCTGGGAGCCTGCAGGTGCTGGGCCGGGTGGGCGCCGCGCCGCTCCGGTGCCAGGAACGGCCCCTCCAGATGGGCGCCCAGCAGCCGGCATCGCCCGGGCCGGTGCCGGCGGCGGGCCTCGGCCAGCACCCCCAGGGCCTGGCGCAGGGCCTCCGGTGCGCAGGTCACCAGGGTGGGGCAGATGGCCTCCACCCCATCCCGCCAGAGCAGCTCCAGCAGGGCCTGCAGGCGGGGCAGATCCCCGGGTGTCAGTTCGGGGAAGGCCAGACCCAGGCCGCCGTTGATCTGCAGGTCGACACCCCCGGGGGACAGCCAGTCGCCGCCCCAGTCCTCGCCAGCGGAGTGGCTCCCCGGTGGCGTCGGCCGTACCCGGGCGATCAGACCATCGCTGTCGACACCCACACGCCAGCGGCCCACATCCCCGCCGCAGGCCGGGTCGTCGCCCGCCAGTCGCAGGTTGGTCAGCCAGCGCATCAGGGCAGCCGCGGGACGGGACAATGCCATCCTCGCCGCCTCCCGCCCCATGGACCCCGAAGCCGCCCCGTCCACCGCCACCTCACAGCCCCGGGTGGCGATCGTCATGGGCAGCGATTCCGACCTGCCGACGCTGGAGCCGGCGGTGCGGATCCTGGAGCAGCTGGGGGTGGCCACCGAGGTGCGGGTGCTCTCGGCCCATCGCACCCCACGGGAGATGGCGGCCTTCGCCGAGGCGGCCGCCTCCCGTGGCTTTCGGGTGATCATCGCCGGTGCGGGCGGCGCAGCCCACCTGCCCGGCATGGTGGCCGCCTTCTGCCTGTTGCCGGTGATCGGCGTGCCCGTGCGCAGCCAGGCCCTCTCCGGGGTGGATTCCCTGCACTCCATCGTGCAGATGCCGGCGGGGATCCCGGTGGCCACGGTGGCCATCGGCGGCGGCCTCAACGCCGGCCTGCTGGCGGCCTCGATCCTGGCCATCGCCGATCCGGTGCTCGCCGACGCCCTGGAGGCCTACCGCCGTGGACTGCACGATCAGGTGGTGGCCAAGGATGGTCGCCTGCAGGCCCTGGGCAGCGCCGCCTACCTGGAGGCCATGGGCCAGGCCTGAATCGCTGGCCCTTGTCGGCTCGACAGGCCAAGCTGGTCGGCGATCATCGATTCACCCGGGGCCAGGCCCGGCTCCCGCGGATGCTCGAGCGGCTGGTGCTGCCCCCATGGCTGCGGTTCTCGCTGGCCCTGCCCCTGCTGGTGCTCAACCTGTGGGTGTTGCGCCAGTTGCTGGTGCCCCTGGCGCCGTTCCCGGCCCTGTTCCTGACGGCCGCCCTGCTGGCGTTCCTGCTCGACATCCCCAGCCGCTGGCTGATTCAGCGCGGGCTGCCCCGGGCGGTGGCTCTGCTGCTGGTGCTGGGGCTGAGCCTGTCGGCGGTGGTGCTGGCCGCCCTGGTGCTGGTACCCCGCCTGGTGGAGCAGCTCGGCGATCTGGTGCTGGCCCTGCCCAGCTGGCTGGCCCAGGGGGAAACCCTGCTGGGGCAGCTGCAGAGCTGGGCCACCGAGCGGGGGTTGCCCACCGATTTCGGCGGGCTCAGCAGCGAACTGATCACCCGCACCAGCAAGATCGCCTCCCAGCTCAGCCAGCAGGTGCTGGGGATCCTGGGGGCCACGGTGAGCATCACCGTCAACACGGTGATTGTCCTGGTGCTGGCGGTCTTCCTGCTGCTGGGGGGCGAGGGCATCGCCAAGGGTCTTGCCGAATGGCTGCCCCCTGGCACCCGGTCTCTGGTGCTCACCACCCTGGACCGCACTTTCCGGGGCTACTTCGCCGGCCAGGTGGTGCTGGCCCTGATCCTCAGCGGCGCCCAGAGCCTGGTGTTCACCCTGCTGGGGATCCCCTATGGGGTCCTGTTCGCCGTGGCGATCGGCTACACCACCCTGATTCCCTATGCCAGTGCCCTCACCATCGTCGGGGTGAGCGTGCTGCTGGCGCTTCAGGATCCACGCACCGGCCTGGAGGTCCTGGCGGTGGCGATCACCGTCGGCCAGGTGGTCGACCAGGTGATCCAGCCACGGCTGATGGGGTCGATCGTGGGTCTGCAGCCGGCCTGGTTGCTGATCAGCCTGCCGATCGGAGCCCGGCTGGGCGGGTTGCTGGGACTGGGGGAACTGCTGGGCCTGCTGTTGGCGGTGCCGGTCGCCAGCTGCGCCAAGACCTTCCTCGATGCCTGGGCCCTGCGCCTTCGCGCCGAACCGTTCAGGGTTCTGCCGGAGCCGGAATGATGCCGCGCCGCTCCAGTTCGGCCATCACCTGGGCCACCGAGTCGTCGAGGCTCTGCTCACCGGTGGCCACCAGCAGCTCGGGAGCCTCGGGGGCCTCGTAGGGGCTGGAGATGCCGGTGAACTCCTTGATCTCCCCGGCCCGGGCCTTGGCGTAGAGCCCCTTGGTGTCCCGTTGCTCGCAGACCTCCAGGTCGGCGGCGCAGTGGATCTCCAGGAAATCGCCCGCCTCCACCAGCGCGCGGGCCCGCTGGCGGTCGGCCTTGAAGGGGGAGACGAAGGCGGTGAGCACCACAACGCCGGCATCCAGGAACAGTTTGGCCACCTCACCGATCCGGCGGATGTTCTCCTCGCGATCGGCGTCGGAGAAGCCCAGATCGCTGCACAGCCCATGGCGCACGTTGTCGCCATCGAGCACGTAGCAGGCGAGGCCCTGCTCGAACAGGGCCGAGTTCACCGCATTGGCCAGGGTGCTTTTCCCCGCCCCCGAGAGGCCCGTGAACCAGAGGATGGCGCTGCGGTGGCCCCGCTGGTGGGCCCGGGCGGCGCGGGTCACGGTGGAGTGGTGCCAGACGATGTTGGTGGCCTTGGCAGGCGAGGTCATCTCGGACACGGAAACGGGGCAGCGGCTTGGGCCGCATTCTCCCCTACCCCCCTGCCTGCTTCGGCCGGAACCCTTGGGCCTCCAGCTCGGCCAGGGTGAGGGCCACCTGGTCGCCCTGGAGTTCGATCACCCCGTCTTTGAGGGTGCCGCCGGTGCCGGCACGGGTCTTGAGCCGCTGCAGCAGGGCGCGGGCTTCGGCGTCTGGAACGTCCAGCCCCGTGACCGCTGTGACCAGCTTGCCGCCTTTGCCGGCCTTGGTGCGCTGCACCCGCACCCGCTGCTGGGCCCTGGCCACGCCAGGGCCACCAGGGTCGGAAGGCCGCTGCAGGCTCTCCGAGCCGCTGAACTCTCTCCAGCCGCCCTTAGGCATGGGTGCGGCCTCGCTGGAGGAGGTGCTTCAGGCGGCGGCCGGCGGCGGTGACCAGCCTGGTGGGCAGGGATCTGGGGCGCATGGTTTCGGGCAGGGAGGGTGGTTCGGAAAAGTCGTAGCCCTCCCCGACGCGATGGCGGGCCATGGCCTTGTGATTGGCGGCGGCGGTGTAATGGCAGACGTAGGAGCGGCGGGTAAGCGCGGGATCGGCCATGGCGGTGCCGCCATGAATCAGCGCCCCGTGCCAGATCAGCAGGTCGCCGCGCCGGGGCAGGTAGAGGCTCGGTGTCCAGCCCTGCTGGTCGATCAAGGCGTTCAGGTAGTGCCCGTACCCCTCTGCTGTCTGGGGGTCGGTGTTGCGGCTGGCCAGAATTCCGCCCTGGTTCCAGTCGTAGAACTGATGCTCCGCCAGGAGATGGGACCCCTTGAAGTAAACGAGCGGCCCGGCCTGATCGCTGATGTCTTCCAGGGGAATCCAGGCCGCGGCCAGATGCCCCAGCCGGCTGTGATGGTGCACGTAGGAGAAGTCCTGGTGCAGCGACTGCTCGCTGCTTTTCCAGAAGGTGAGCGATTGAATCAGGGCCGGTGCTGAGCCGAAGAGTTCGTCGAGGAAACGGATGATGGGCTCTGAGAAGGCGAGCTCGCGGGCCGAATCGAAGTAGCGATGCAGGTCATTGAGCTTGAGCCCGGGACCCGCCTGCCGCAGATCCGTGACCCCCAGCTTGGACAGGTTGCGCAACACCCTGGCGTCGTAGTGATCGGCCTTGCCGTCAATGCCGATCATGCCGTGCAGCAGGGAGGTCCGGGCCAGCCTCGGCAGGTCGTCCAGGTCGGCGTCGACCCGGTCAAGGAGTTCCGGCTCGATCACCTGGGGAAAAAGGATCACACCGTCCCGAAGGAACTGAAGTACCTCCGCTGAATAGATCTGGCCCGCCACTTCGGGTTGCTGGCGATACAGCCGTTCCGCCAGAGTCAGGGAGGAGAGGTAGTGGTGGGGAAGCATCTCTGGCGTTCGTAGGAAACGGGGCCGGCACCCGTTGCCGTCCGTGATTCTGCCGTGGCACAACGGAATCCCCTGCCCGTCCCAGCCATGCAGGGGTGGTGCCTCCCTACTGTGAATCATCCCCTTCCGTGCCGCCGGTGACCAGCACCGTCCCTACCCGCCGCGCCGATCCGGCCGAGCTGCAGCCGTCGGTCCGCCCTGATGGCCTGGGCCGTTTCGGCCCTTTCGGCGGTCAGTACGTCCCCGAGACCCTGATGCCCGCCCTGGCGGAGCTGGAGACCGCCGCCGCCGAGGCCTGGGCCGACCCCGCCTTCACCGCCCGGCTGGATCACCTGCTGCGTCACTACGTCGGGCGTCCCACACCGCTGTACGAAGCCGAGCGCCTCACGGCCCATTACCGCCGCCCTGAGGGGGGGCCGCGCCTGTGGCTGAAGCGCGAGGACCTCAACCACACCGGCGCCCACAAGATCAACAACGCCCTGGGCCAGGCTCTGCTGGCGCTGCGGATGGGCAAGAAGCGGATCATCGCCGAAACCGGCGCCGGCCAGCACGGCGTGGCCACGGCCACGGTCTGTGCCCGCTTCGGACTGGAGTGCGTCATCTACATGGGCGCCGAAGACATGCGCCGCCAGGCCCTGAACGTGTTCCGGATGCGGCTGCTGGGGGCCACCGTCCAGCCCGTCACCGCCGGCACCGCCACCCTCAAGGACGCCACCAGCGAAGCCATCCGTGACTGGGTCACCAACGTGGAGACCACCCACTACATCCTCGGTTCGGTGGCCGGCCCGCACCCCTACCCGATGCTGGTGCGCGATTTCCATGCCGTGATCGGCCAGGAAGCCAGGGCCCAGTGCCTTGAGTCCTTCGGCCGTCTGCCGGATGTGCTGATCGCCTGTGTGGGCGGCGGCTCCAACGCCATGGGCCTGTTCCACCCCTTCGTTCAGGACGTCGGTGTGCGCCTGATCGGGGTGGAGGCCGCCGGAGAGGGGGTGGCCACCGGTCGCCATGCCGCCACCATCACCGAAGGGCGGGTGGGGGTGCTGCACGGCGCCATGAGCCTGCTGCTGCAGGACGACGAAGGCCAGGTGCAGGAGGCCCATTCCATCAGCGCCGGCCTCGATTACCCGGGTGTGGGGCCGGAGCACAGCTACCTCCAGGGCATTGGCCGGGCCGAGTACGCCGCCGTCACCGACGCCCAGGCCCTGGAGGCCCTGCAGCGGGTGAGTGAGCTGGAGGGCATCATCCCCGCCTTGGAGACCGCCCATGCCTTCGCCTGGCTGGAAGCCCTCTGCCCCACCCTCGCCCCAGGCACCGAAGTGGTGCTGAACCTCTCCGGCCGCGGCGACAAGGACGTCAACACCGTGGCGGAGAAGCTGGGCGACGGCCTGGCCGGATAGCTTTCCCGTCCCACCCGCCTGGCTCTGACCTCAGAGGGGATCCTGCTCCCAGGGGAAGCGGGGCAACTTGTTGAGGCCCTCCTGCATGTGGCGGGCCCACACATCCATGGTGTGCTGGATTTCCGGCGCCTCCTTGTCGAGCTTCAGGTGGCGGCTCACCTTGAATTCGTCGCGCCGCACCAGGGCGATCTCGAAGGGCGGCCCCACGGTGAGGTTGGAGCGACGGGTGACGATCTCTGACACCAGGCAGAGGCGCGCCGCGTCCTCCAGCGAGAGGTCCGGTCGGCCGATGTAATCGAGCGGGGGCTTGCCGTACTTGGTTTCGCCGATCTGCAGGAAGGGGGTGTCGGCGGTGGCCATGATCGCGTTCCCCTGGGGATACACCATGTAGAGCCCGTGGGGTTGGCCGGCAATCTGTCCGCCCAGGATGAAGCTGGCCTCGCCGCTGGCGCCCGCCTGCCGCAGATTGGGATTGAACTCCTTCTGCACCATCACGTTGAGCCGGCCGATGTAATCGGCCACCTCAAACAGATAACGGGCTGTGAGCATGCTCGGTCCGGCCGGAGGATCATCCTGGCGGCTCCACTGGGGGCTGGGCCCGGCCCCGTGGTTCTCGATGTCGCGGCGGATGCGGTTGAGCACCGCCTGGGTGGTGCCCAGATTGCCGGCCGCCATCAGCACGAACAGGCGATCGGGCGCCGGCGCCAGCACATGCATCTTGCTGTAGCTGGAGATGTAATCCACCCCGGCGTTGGTGCGGGAGTCGGAAGCGAACACCAGGCCGCTCTGGAGCAGAAAACCAAGGCAATAGGTCATCAGCTGAGCAGCCTCTCCAGGATCGAGGCCACCGACTGGACCGCCGCTCGGGCGGTGGCATAGGCCATGCGCATCGGCCCCACCAGCGCCACCTGGCCGCGGCCGCCGTGGCCCGTGCGGTAGGTGGCCTGGACCACCGAGCACTGGCCAAGGGCCGCATGGGGGTGTTCTGTGCCGATCCAGATCGCGTCGCTGGCGATGGCGGCCGGGTCGCCGGTGAGCCCGAGCAGGGTGCGGGGGCCATGCTCCACCAGCTGCACCACCGGCAGCAGGCTGGAGCTGTGGCTGAATTCCGGCTGGGCCAGCAGTCCCCCCAGACCGGCCGCCACCACGGCGTCGAGCTCTTCGCTGCGGATGCGGCTGTGGCTGTCGAGGGCCTGACGCAGCAGGCCGCCGCTGCGGCGCAATTCGGCCGGCAGTCGTTCCCAGGGGATGCGCCCATCGCCGTTGGTGCGGAGCTGCTGGTTGCTCCAGCGCTCCAGGATCGGCAGCTCCTCCTCCAGGCCGGCGCCGAGGCGCAGGTTCAGGCTGGTGCTGAAGTCCGGCCCCTGGACGAGGAACACCAGGAGACGGTCGCCGCTGGGCACCAGCCGCACCGCCTGCAGCAGGGGACTGGGGCGCTGGGGACGGGTGATCAGGCTGAGCAGGCCGGTGAGGTCGGCCAGGCGGCGGGCCAGGTGCAGCAGCAGATCATCCAGGGCGGCCCACTGCAGGCTGATTCCGGCCAGTTCCCGCTCCAGTTGCAGGGCGGCGGCCCCCGGGGCCGGCAGCAGCTGATCGACGTAGAGGCGGTAGCCCCGCTGGCTGGGGATCCGGCCGGCGGAGGTGTGCGGCTGGGTCAGCAGGCCGCGCTGTTCCAGGGCCCCCATGGCCGTACGCACGGTGGCGGGGCTGGCGGGCAGCCCGAAACGGCGCACCAGCGTGTGGCTGCCCACCGGTTCGACGGTGTCCACGTAGTGCCGCACCGTGGCCCGTAGGACCTCCTGTTGTCGGCGCGGCAGCGTGTCCAAGGACTGGGGGAAAACAGCAAGGAAAAGAGATCCTTAATCCTAGGTAAGCGAAGTGCCCTCCCAGGCCCGGCACGGGGGCTCAGTAACGGGGCACCTCGGGATCCACCTCCCGGCTCCAGGCGTCGATGCCCCCCTTCAGGTTCCAGACCTCCCCAAAGCCCTGTTCCTGGATCAGCCAGCAGCCGAAGTCCCAGCTGCGGATGCCGGCATGGCAGAGCACCACCACCGGCTGCTGCCGGTCGAGCAGAGTCTCCAGCTGCGGCAGCCACTCCCGGTGGCGGCTCAAAGGCAGATGCAGAACCTCCAGCGGCAATCTGGCCAGGGCCAGTTCTCCGTCCTCGCGCACGTCCACGATCCGGAGCGGCTCGCCGGCCTCGAGGCGCCGTTGCAGGTCCGCGGCGGTGAGCGTGCGGGGGGTCCCCGGGGGGGTCGTCTCGTCCATGGCGGGCGTCGGAGGGGGGGTGGCGTCAGGATGGTCCCATCCTGCTGAGAACCGATGAAGGCCCGCCCATTCCTGGCGGTGCTGCTGGCCCTGGTGCTGGTGGTGTTCGGACTGGGGCTCGGTGGCTGGTGGCTGGTATGGCAGCGCAGTGCCCTGCGGCTGCAGCGTCTGCCGCTGGTGGTGCCGCGGGCGGCCCGGTTTGTGCCCCGGGAGGCTCCCCTCAGCTTCCATCTGTTCAGCGACGGCGACCAGCCCCTGGACTACGCCCGTGCCGTCGCCCCGCCCCGCCAGCGACGCCAGGCGGCGGCGGCGGTCGGCCGGCTGCGTGACGGAGCCTTCGCCGCGGCGGGTCTGGATTACGCCAGCGAACTGCGCTCCTGGCTGGCGGCACCGGTGGGTCTGGCCCTGTTCGAGGCGGACGCCGGCGATGCTGGCGGGGGCTCCAGGGGCGGCTGGCTGCTGGCCCTGGGCAGCCGGGACGATGGCGGCGCCCGCCAGTTCCTGCAGCGCTTCTGGCAGACCCGCAGCCTGGCGGGCACGGATCTCCAGATCAGCACCTACCGGGGCATGGGTCTGATCAGCGGCCGGGGGGCCCTGCTGGGCCGCACACCGATGCCGCTGGCCACGGCCCTGGTGGATGACGACCTCGTCCTGATCGCCTCGGGGCGGGGTGTGCTCGAGCAGGCGCTGGATGTGTCCCAGATCCCGGAGCTCAACCAGGCCGGCCAGGCCTCCTTCCAGGAGGGTCTGCGGCGACTGGGCACCGGCGCCGCCCTGCTCCAGGCGTCCCCCGCTGCCCTGGAGCGCTGGCTGGGGCTGCCGCTGCCGGCCCCTGCCGACCAGCGGCCCGGTGGGCTGCTGCTGGCCCTGCGACCCGATGGGCCAAGCCTGCGACTGTCCGCCCTGCTGGGGCTGCCGCCGGAGATCTCCCTGCCGGAGGTTGGTGCCGACGCCGGCCTGGGCCAGGCCCTGCTGGCCGCCCTGCACCGGCCCGCCGCCAGCCTTGCCCTGGTGCAGGATCCCGCCAGCCTCGCCACGATCCCCCTGCTGCAGCCGCTGTTCGCCCGCCTGGTGGGCTCGGCGGATGCGGCGGGTCCGGTGCCCGCCCTGGTGGTGGGGTCCGACGGGGGACCACTGCTGGCTGCCGCCAGCGGCGATCGCTGGTTGCTGGGTACGGCGGCGGACCGCCCGGAGCCCTCAGCCCTGGAGGCGGCCCTGGCGGCCGATGGCCTGATCGCGGCGCCCCTGGACGTCGACGGTCACCCGCTGCTGGCCTGGACCCGGCTGGAGGCCAGCCCGGGCCGCCGCGACGGCAGGTCGGAACAGCTGCAGGCGCCGCTGCTCGGCTGGCGCTGGCAACGGGGCGACCAGGCCTGGTGGGGGGAGTCCCTCGGCCAGCTGGAGAGCCTGGATGGGCCGCAGAAGAAGGGGGCCGGTCTCCTGCAGGGGCAGTTGGCGGCCCTTGCCGTTCCGGAGGCGGCCCTGCAATGGGCCCTGGATGGTCCCCGGGCCCGGGACGTTCTGGCGACCTGGCGGCCCTGGCAACGCCTCACCGCCCTGGCCGGGGGGCCGCTGAGTGAGCCTGTCACCGGCCTGGCCCTGGCGCTGCAGGGAGAACCCGGCCTTCTGGCGGTGGAAGCGCGCCTCGACTTCGGAGGGTCCTGACCATGGCGCCGCCACTCTGGGAACTGCTCCTGCTGCGCCACGGCATCGCCGAGGAGCGCAGCCCCGCCAGGGTCGATGCCAGGCGGGAGCTCACCGCCGCAGGCCGGGCCCGCACCCGGGCGGTGCTGGAGCGGGCCGTCCCCATGGGTCTGCGGGCCGATCGTCTGTTCTCCAGCCCCCTGGCCCGGGCCTGGCAAACCGCCGAGATCGCCCGCATGGTCGGTCTGGCCTCCAGCATCGAGCTGGCCCAGGCCCTGGAGCCCGGCGGGGATCCCCTGCCCCTGCTGCCGGCCTGGTTCCACCAGGGCGAGCAAGCGCCATCCTGCCGGCTGCTCCTGGTGGGCCATGAGCCGGATCTGGGGCTGCTGGCGTGCCGTCTGCTCGGGGCACCGCCCGGCGCCATCGCCCTGCGCAAGGCGGGTCTGGCCCTGCTGCGCCTCCCCGCCGTGGAGGTCGGCGGTTCGCTGGCCGGCACGGCCCGCCTGGAGTGGCTGGTCCGCCCCAGGCTCTGGCTGCCCCGCCCCTGAGCCGGCAGCGGGCGCTACGCCAGGGGCCGGTTCCTGCGCCTAAGTTCATCCCATCCACAGGAAGCGGCATGGCGGCGGCGAGCACCCCAGAGGCGAAGGACCCTCAGGGCACCCCTCCCTCGCCAGCGGCGCCGGCGCCCCCCACTTTCCGTCCCGGGCTCGAAGGGGTGCCGGCCACCCAGTCCGCCATCTGCGACATCGAGGGGCAACGGGGGCTGCTCACCTACCGGGGCTACCCGATCGAGCAGCTCGCCAGCCACAGCAGCTTCCTGGAAACCGCCTATCTGCTGATCTGGGGCGAGCTGCCGACCATCTTCCAGTTGCGTGAGTTCGAGCAGGAGGTGCAGATGCACCGTCGGGTGAGCTTCCGCATCCGCGACATGATGAAGTGCTTCCCGGCCAGCGGACATCCGATGGATGCGCTGCAGGCCAGCGCCGCCTCGCTGGGACTGTTCTATTCCCGCCGCGCCCTCTACGACCCTCAGTACATCACCGAGGCGGTGGTGCGGCTGATTGCCAAGATCCCCACGATGGTGGCGGCGTTCCAGCTGATCCGGAAGGGTCAGGATCCGATCCAGCCCCGGGACGACCTGGCCTATTCGGCCAACTTTCTCTACATGCTCACGGAGCGGGAGCCCGATCCACTGGCGGCGCGGATCTTCGATGCCTGCCTGATCCTGCACGCCGAGCACAGCCTCAACGCCAGCACCTTCAGCGCCCGGGTCACCGCCAGCACCCTCACCGATCCCTACGCCGTGGTGGCCTCTGCCGTGGGCACGCTGGCCGGTCCCCTGCATGGCGGCGCCAACGAGGACGTGCTGGACATGCTCGACCAGATCGGCAGCATCGATCAGGTCGAGCCATGGCTGGATCGGGCCATCGCCCAGAAGCAGAAGATCATGGGCTTCGGCCACCGCGAGTACCGGGTCAAGGACCCCCGGGCCGTGATCCTGCAGGGCCTGGCCGAAGAGCTCTTCCAGCGCTTCGGCCACGACGCCATGTACGACGTGGCTCTCAAGCTCGAGGAGGTGGCGGAGCGGCGCCTCGGGCCAAAGGGAATCTTCCCGAACGTCGACTTCTACTCCGGGCTGGTGTACCGAAAGCTCGGTATTCCCCGCGACCTGTTCACCCCCATCTTCGCCATCGCCCGTACGGCAGGATGGCTGGCCCACTGGAAGGAACAACTGGGTGCCAACCGCATCTACCGTCCCTCGCAGATCTACACCGGTCCCGCCGAACGGGGCTGGTTGCCCCTGGAAAGCCGTCCGGTTCCTGGCTGACCCCGTTTCCACCTAGGTTCCCCCCACCGGAGTTCTCTGATGCTGTCCACTGGCCTGCTGGGTGCCACCGTCGCTCCCCCTGGTCTCGATCTCCAGTCGAGCTTCATCGACCTGGTTCAGGGCATGGGCCTCACTGCCGGTGCTGCCCGCCTGCTGTGGCTGCCGCTGCCGATGGTCCTGGTGCTGGTGGGGGCCGTGGTCGGCGTGCTGGTGAGCGTCTGGCTGGAGCGCAAGATCTCCGCGGCGGTGCAGCAGCGCATCGGGCCCGAATACGCCGGTGCCCTGGGCGTGCTTCAGCCCCTGGCCGATGGCCTCAAGCTGGTGTTCAAGGAGGACATCATTCCGGCCCGGGCCGATTCCGTGCTCTTCAGCCTCGGCCCTGTGCTGGTGGTGGTGCCGGTGATCCTGTCCTGGCTGGTGGTCCCGTTCGGTCAGAACCTGCTGATCAGCAACGTCGGGGTGGGTATCTTCCTGTGGATTGCCCTGAGCAGCATCCAGCCGATCGGGCTGCTGATGAGCGGCTACTCGAGCAACAACAAATATTCCCTGCTCGGCGGCCTGCGGGCGGCGGCCCAGTCGATCAGCTACGAGATTCCCCTGGCCCTGGCGGTGCTGGCGGTTGTCATGATGAGCAACTCCCTCAGCACTGTCGACATCGTCGCCCAGCAGACGGGGGCCGGCATCCTGAGCTGGAACATCTGGCGGCAGCCCGTCGGCTTCGTCATCTTCTGGATCTGCGCCCTGGCGGAGTGCGAGCGACTTCCCTTTGACCTGCCGGAAGCCGAGGAGGAGCTGGTGGCCGGCTATCAGACGGAATACTCCGGCATGAAGTTCGCCCTGTTTTATCTGGGCAGCTACATCAACCTGGTGCTGTCGGCGCTGCTGGTGTCGGTGCTCTACCTGGGCGGCTGGAGCTTCCCTGTGCCCGTCGAGTGGATCACCGGCTGGCTGGGGGTCTCCCCCGATGCCCCCCTGGTCCAGGTGGTCACCGGTTCGATCGGCATCGTCAGCACGATCCTGAAGGCCTATCTGCTGGTGTTCTTCGCGATCCTGCTGCGCTGGACCACCCCACGGGTGCGGATCGACCAACTGCTCGACCTGGGCTGGAAGTTCCTGCTGCCCATCGCCCTGGTCAACCTCCTGGTCACCGCCGGCCTCAAGCTGGCCTTCCCCGTCGCCTTCGGCGGCTGAACCGGTCGCGCGGATACCAACGGCTCCGCGCCCTTAGGGCCATCATGGTCCCCATCCCGCAACCCCCTCGCCCCCAGCCATGTTCGGGTTTCTCAAACAAGTCGGTGACTACACCCGGGAGGCGGTCAGTGCGGCCCAGACCATGACCCAGGGTCTGGCGGTCACCTTCGACCACCTGCGCCGTCGGCCGATCACGGTGCAGTATCCCTACGAGAAGCTGATCCCCTCCGAGCGTTACCGGGGCCGGATCCACTACGAACTCGACAAGTGCATCTCCTGCGAGGTGTGTGTGCGGGTCTGCCCCATCAACCTGCCGGTGGTGGATTGGGTGATGAACAAGGCCACAAAGAAGAAGGAGTTGCGCAACTACTCGATCGATTTCGGGGTGTGCATCTTCTGCGGCAACTGCGTGGAGTACTGCCCCACCAACTGCCTCTCCATGACCGAGGAGTACGAGCTGGCGGCCTTTGACCGCCACAGCCTCAACTACGACAACGTGGCCCTTGGCCGCCTGCCCACCAGCGTCACCTCCGACCCGGCGGTGTTTGCCCTGCGGGAGCTGGCCTACCTTCCCAAGGGGGTCCTGGATCCCCATGGTGTGCCCGCCAGCGAGCCCCGTGCGGGCCAGCTGCCTTCCCAGGTGCTGGAATCCCTCCAGAAGCAGCCAGCCCCCAGCGGCGCCGCCGCTTCCGACAGCACCGGAGAGTCCTGAATGTCGATCGCCTCCACCACCCAGCAGATCTGCTTCCTCGTGCTCTCGGCCACCACCGTGGTTGGCTCGCTCGGGGTGGTCCTGCTGCCCAACATCGTCTATTCCGCCTTTCTTCTCGGCGGCGTCTTCCTCTCGGTCGCCGGGCTGTATCTGCTGCTCAACGCCAGCTTCGTCGCGGCGGCCCAGATCCTTGTTTATGTGGGCGCCGTCAATGTGCTGATCCTGTTCGCGATCATGCTCGTGAACAAGCAGGAAACCCTCGCCGCCATTCCCGGCCTGCTGGTGCGTCGGCTTCTGTCGGGGGCGGTCTGCGCCGGCCTCTTCGCCCTGCTGCTGCGGGTGGCCTTCACCACCACCTGGGCGCTGCCGGGCCCGACCCCCGTTGGCGAAGAGGCCACCATCCGCATTGGCGAGCACCTGTTCACCGATTACCTGCTGCCCTTTGAGCTGGCCTCAGTGCTGCTGCTGATGGCGATGATCGGGGCCATCGTGCTGGCCCGTCGCGACGTTTTCAGCACCGATGTGATCACTGGCGAGCCCGCCGATCAGGGGCTGATTGAAAAGGAACGCACGCCCCTGCTGATCGAGACATCCGCCCCCGCGCCCACCCTCCTTTCCAAGCCATGAGCACCGACCTCGCCTCTCCGATTCCCCTTGAGGCCTTTCTTTCCGTCGCGGCCATGCTGTTCTGCGTCGGTGTCTGGGGGCTGATCAACAGCCGCAACGCCGTGCGGGTGCTGATGAGCATCGAGCTGATGCTGAACGCCGTCAACATCAACCTGATGGCCTTCTCGAACTACCTCGATGGCCAGCTGATCCGCGGTCAGGTGTTCGCCATCTTCGTGATCACCGTGGCGGCCGCTGAAGCGGCCGTCGGCCTGGCCATCCTGCTGTCGCTTTACCGCAACCGTGAAACGGTCGATATGGAGCGCTTCAACCTGCTGCGCTGGTAGCCGTGCACGTGTCACGCCATCTGGCCCATGCAGCTTGAGCGGGTCTGGCTGATTCTTCGCAAGGGCAGCCAGGCGGCCCAGCGACAGGCCCGTCGCTGTGCCCAGGATCTGCGTTCCCAGGGGGTCATCGTCACCACCGCCGTGAGTGGTCTGGGGTTGAATCCCTTCCCCGGTCTGTTGGCCACGGAGAGCGACCTTCCCGACCTGGCCATTGTGCTCGGTGGCGATGGCACGGTCCTGGCGGCTGCCCGCCACCTGGCCAGCTTTGCCGTGCCGGTGCTCAGCTTCAACGTCGGCGGCCACCTCGGCTTTCTCACCCATGACCGGCGCCTGCTGCGGCTGCGTGGTGAGGCCAATGGGGAGCCTGACAGCCACGATCCTGACGACAACCTCTGGCAGCGCCTGCGGGACGACCGCTTCGCGATCGAGAAGCGCATGATGCTGGAAGCACGGATCGACCGGGGGGACGGCGTGCCCCAGGATGGCGACGTCCCCGATGACACCGATCTGAACGGGGTGGGCGATGGACCCCATGGCGCCCTCAACGACTTCTACTTCCGCCCCTACCTCGACGAGCTTTCACCCACCTGCATGCTGGAGCTGGAGATCGACGGGGAGGTGGTGGACCAGTACCGGGGCGACGGCCTGATCATTGCCACTCCCACCGGTTCCACGGGCTATGCGATGGCCGCCGGCGGGCCGATCCTGCATCCAGGCATCGAAGCGATCGTGGTCACGCCGATCTGCCCGATGAGCCTCTCCAGCCGGGCGGTGGTGGTTCCTCCCGGTTCGCGGCTGTCGGTCTGGCCCCTGGGGGAATCCAGCCGGCGGGTCAAGCTCTGGAAGGATGGCGCCCATGCCACCGTGCTCGAACCCGGCGATCGTTGCGTCCTGCAGCGGGGCCGCCACCCGGTGCTGATGCTCCAGCTGGAGCAGAGCCCCTCGTACTACAGCACCCTCACCCACAAGCTCCACTGGGCCGGCAGCCTCACCGCCGGCGAACCGTCCCGCAACTGAACAGCCCACCCCGATCATGGCCCTGGAAATCGAGCGTCGCTTCCTTGTCCGTGGCGACCATTGGCGCTCCCATGCCCACAGGGCCAGGGCGATCCGCCAGGGGTATCTCTCAACCGGTCACGGGGACCTCACCCTGCGGGTGCGGCTGGCCCAGGCCTCCGATGGCGCCATGGAGGCGTTCCTCACCCTCAAGCTGCCGGCCGTCGGCGCGGCGGCGGCGTCAGCCTCCGCCGGTCAGGCCCTGACACGGCAGGAGTACGAGTACCCGATCCCGGCCATCGATGCTGAGGCCTTGTTGGAGCAATCCGCCCATCAGGTGAGCAAGATGCGGTACGGCCTGGATCTGCCCGGTGGCGACTGGGTGCTGGATGTGTTCGAGGCCGCCAATGCCCCCTTGGTGGTGGCGGAGGTGGAACTGGAGCGGGCCGACCAGGCCGTGACCATCCCCGCCTGGTGCTCCACGGAGATCACCGGCCGCCGTGATCTCAGCAATGCGGCCCTGGCTCACCGTCCGCTGATGGCCTGGCCGGCAGCCGAACGGGAGTCGCTCCTGCTGCCCCGCAGCGTCTGAGCTCAGCCGGGTCTGGACGGGTCGACATGGGGCAGGGCGCAACAGTTGAAGCCGTCGCGGCAGATCTTGCCGTGGTCCATGGCCCAGTTCAGCAGGGCCACCCTGTTCTTGGCGCCGGTCTTGGTGAAGATGTTGCTGACGTGGTTGTCGACGGTGCGCTTGCTGATGGTCAGCTGGCCAGCAATCTCCAGGTTGGTGAGGCCCGTGGCCACCAGCTCGATGATTTCGAGTTCCCTCTCCGATAACTCGCTGCGTGCATGAACCATGGGCCGCTCCGGGGACGGGGGCATCGACGGAGCCGGGGGCCTGCGCTCAGCCATCAGCTCCTCGGCGGTTCCGATCACTCTAGGCAGCGGCTGATCCATGATGCCCCTGTCTAGGAGATGGCCGTTGCAGCTTCGACAGGCCCTGGCGGAAGGCCGTTTCGCCGTCACGGCAGAGGTGACCCCGCCCCGTGGGGGCAATGCCAGCCGCACCCTGGAAGCCGCGGCGGCGCTGCGGGGCCTGGTGCAGGCGGTCAATGTCACCGACGGCAGCCGGGCGGTGATGCGGATGAGCAGCCTGGCGATGTGCCGCCTGCTGCTGGAGGCCGGCATCGAGCCCGTGCTGCAGATGACCTGCCGCGACCGCAATCGCATCGCCCTCCAGGCCGACCTGCTCGGCGCCCACGCTCTCGGCATCCGCAACCTGCTCTGCCTCACCGGTGACCCGGTGCGGGCCGGCGATCAGCCCGGGGTCCGAGCGGTGAATGAACTGGAAGCGGTGCGGCTGTTGCAGCTCGTGCGGGCCCTCAACGCCGGCGAGGATCCCGTGAAGGGGGAGCTGCCGGATGGGGCCACGGCGCTCTTCCCCGGCGCCGCCGCCGATCCCCAGTCGCCCAGCTGGAGCGGACTGTGCTCGCGGGTACGGCGCAAGCAGGAGGCCGGCGCCCGTTTCCTCCAGACCCAGATGGTGATGGACACCGCCTGTCTGCGCCGCTTCGTCGAGGAACTCACGGCTCCACTCGGGCTGCCGGTGCTGGCTGGGGTGTTTCTGCTCAAGTCGGCCCGCAACGCCCAGTTCATCAACCGCGTGGTGCCCGGGGCCCGCATCCCCCAGACCCTGATCGATCGTCTCGCCGGCGCCGCGGACCCGGCGGCGGAAGGTGTGGCGATCGCCGCCGAACAGGTGGCGGCCTACCGCGCCATCGCCCAGGGGGTGCACCTGATGGCCATCAAGGCCGAGCACCGCATCCCCGAGATCCTTCGATTGGCGGGCCTAGGGGGCGCCGCTGGCGGCGAGGTCGGTGCCGAGCAGCTCGGCCATGGCCTTCTGCTGCGGTGAAGGGGTGCCCACGTCCTGGCGGCGGGCGTCGGTGATCAGCCAGTCGAGGGCGGCCTCCTGGAGATCGAAATGGTCGCCGTTGCGATCGACGCAATAGCGGCCATAGACCAGCTTTTCGACGAGCTGAACCCCGGCGCCGATGCGGGAATAGTCAAAGATGATCGAGTTGTCGATCGTGGCGCCTTCGCAGATGTGGCAGCTCGGTCCGATCATGGCCGGCCCGATGATGGTCACGCCGTTTTCGATGCGGGTCATGCCGCCCACGAAGATCGGCCCCTCGACGTGGATCTTGTCCCAGTCGGCCGCCACATTGAGGCCCGCATAGATCCCTGGTCGCACCTCCTTGCCAGGAATCTGCACCTGGCGCACGTCTCCCTGGAGGACGCTGCGGATTGCCTGCCAGTAATCCGGTACCTTGCCGATGTCGACCCACTCGAACTCCATGGGCAGGGCATAGAAAGGGGCCCCGGAGTCCACCAGCCTGGGGAACAGGTCGGCGGCGATGTCGAAGGGTTCACCGCTGGGGATGAAATCCAGGACGGCCGGTTCGAAGATGTAGATGCCCGTGTTGATCATGTCGCTGGCGGCTTCTTCCACCGACGGCTTCTCCTGGAAAGAGAGCACCCGGCCGGCTTCGTCCGTCACCACCACCCCATAACTGCTCACCTGATCGCGCGGTACCCGCTTGGTGATCAGGCTGGCCATGGCCCCCTTCTCGCGGTGGCGGCGCACGGCTTCGGTGAGGTCGAGGTCGATCAGGGCATCGCCGCAGAGCACCACGAAGGTGTCGTCGAAGAAGGCCTGGAAGTCCTGGATCTTCTTCAGCCCTCCGGCCGAACCCATCGCTTCACCGATCAGCTCCCCATCACTGATTCGCCCCTCGAAGCTGTAGGCGATCTGGACATCGAAGCGTTGCCCATCACGGAAGTAGTTCTCGATCTCCTCCGACAGGTGGGAGACGTTGACCATGATTTCGTTGAAACCGTGCTCCCGGAGCAACTCGAGCAGAAACTCCATCACGGGTTTCTGCAGGATCGGAATCATCGGCTTGGGGGTGGTGTGCGTGATCGGCCGCACCCGTGTTCCCTTGCCTGCCGCCAGGATCATCGCCTTCATCGGCGTCGTTTCATGTCGGAGGTGAATGGCCAGCCTAAGGAGAAAACTCAGGCTGCCACTGCCTCCAGAGCCGGCCCCCTATCTGACCCCTGGCCAGGCAGCCGCGGCAGGCTCAGCGTTTCGGCCCTTTCCTCCCGCCGGCGACGCAGGCTGAGCGGACCGTAAAGGCCACCGGCCTGCTCCAGTTCCACCTTGCCCTGGGACGAGAGGAACAGCAGGGCCCAGAACACCCCCACCCGGTCCTGGTCCAGGTCTTCGTCGGCGGGCGCGTTGGCGACGGCCTCCGCCCAGGCGCCCACCAGGGCCTCGAAGGCCACCCATTCGACGCCTTCGGCCGTGGGGGACCAGTGCAGCAGGAAGCGGCTCAGGGCGGCGGTGGTTTCCGGCAGCTTCTCGCGGTGGGCCAGGGAGGCCACCTGGGCGATGGCGGCCCGTTCGCTGTAACGGCGCGGCCGGGGCCGGTGGCGCCCTTCTCCTCCGTCCTGTTCGAGCCGCTCGGCGATGTCCTCAAGCTGCCGGATCAGTTCCCCCAGGGTGACGGGCCGCTGCAGGGGCGGGGGCGCCACCGGACGGCGGTGCAGGTGCCGCTCGGGCCGGCGGGGCAGCGCCAGGGCTCCGGGGTCCCAGACCTCCCCGTCCTCGGCGGCGAAGGGATCCTCCAGCAGGGGCTCGGGCGGAAACGTGGCCGACTCCAGCAGCTCCGCCTTGAGTCCCACCAGCACTGAGGCCGCCAGGAACGCCTCGCTGGATTCCGCCAGATCCCGTTCGTAGCTGCCGCCCTGGGGGGCCAGCGGCCTGGGCCGTTCGATGCGCTGGCGCAGCTGGTCGAGGAAGCCGTCGACGACGGCAATCACATCCACGTCCCAGGGGTCGATATCGCCGCGCTCGGCCGCGTCCTGGAGCAACCGGATGGCGAGTCTGGCGCCCGCTTCTGCCACGCGCGATGTCCTGCTCGGGGGGCCTTCCTGGCGCAAGCTACCGGCTGTGGCCGGATGGCACCAGTCACGATGGTCACCGAACCGGCCCCATGGGCCTCAGTCGGCCGCCAGCGAGAGGTTGTCTTCGCCCGCCTCACGGGACGGCGCCGAACTCTCCCCGGCCGCCGGCAGCAGGCCGAGCTGGGCGTCGACGGTGGCCCGGTAGCGGCGCAGATCGTTTTCCAGTTCGCTGATCCGCACCTGCTGGGCCTCCACGTCAGGGCTGCTCTGCAGGGTTTCCACCTTGCGCACCACCCCGCTCCAGACGGCGTAGATCCAGGCGGCGGTGGCGCCGATGCCGCCCACCAGCAGCAGCAGGGCCGCCAACGGCAGGGTGGTGCTCACGCCCGGCAGGAAATGCACCGTGGTGGCCGTGGTGTTCTCCAGGGTGAACATCACCGTGGCCAAGCCGAAGCTGAAGATCAGAAGGAAATTGATCTGCCGCATGGAGAGCCTCGCTGTGCGATGGAGGAGCGTAGGCATCTTCAGCGCAGGACGCCGCCATCACCTGGGGCCTGCGCAGAGTTTCGTAACCGGCCCCCGGGGCTGAAGGGGGGCAGAGATCAACCCAGGGCCGGGGCGTGCAGCAGGGCGGGCGGCAGGTTGCCGAAGGCCCCGGCCGCCATCACCGCCGGAACGGGGGCACGCCCCACCTTCACCAGGGCCACGGACTCCCGGTCGACCAGGGCCTCGATGGCGGCGCGGTAGCTGTCGGTGACCAGGCGCGGGTAGAGGCCGATGCCGATGATCGGCACCAGCAGGCAGGAGATGACATAGATCTCCCTCGGTTCGGCGTCGACCAGGTGGGTGTGGGAGGCCAGCTCGGGATTCTCCTTGCCGAAGAAGATCTCCCGCAGCATCGAGAGCAGGTAGATCGGGGTGAGAATCACGCCGATCGCCGCCAGAACGGCGATCACGATGCGGAAGCTGAGGCTGTAGGCCTCACTGGTGGCGAAGCCCACGAACACCATCAGCTCGGAGACGAAGCCGCTCATGCCCGGCAGGGCGAGGGAGGCCAGGGAGCAGACGGTCCAGAGGGCGAACATCTTGCGCATCTTCTGGCCCACGCCCCCCATTTCGTCGAGCTGGAGCGTGTGGGTGCGGTCGTAGGTGGCGCCCACAAGGAAGAAGAGGCTGGCGCCGATCAGGCCATGGCTGATCATCTGGAGCATGGCGCCACTGGTACCCAGGGCGCTGAAGCTGCCGATGCCGATCAGCACGAAGCCCATGTGGCTGATCGAGCTGTAGGCGATCTTGCGCTTGAGGTTGCGCTGGGCGAAGGAGGTGAGGGCGGCGTAGATGATGTTGACCACCCCCAGGATCACCAGCAGGGGCGCGAACTGGGCGTGGGCCTCCGGCAGCAGCTGCACGTTGAACCGCAGCAGCGCATAGCCCCCCATCTTCAGCAGGATGCCCGCCAGGAGCATGTGCACCGGGGCGGTGGCCTCACCGTGGGCATCGGGAAGCCAGGTGTGCAGCGGCACCACCGGCAACTTGACGCCGAAGGCGATCAGCAGGGCGGCATAGCAGAGCACCTGGAAGCCGGTGCCGAAGTCCTTGGCCGCCAGCACCGTGTACTCGAAGCTGGGGGCACCGCCGCCGTAGAAGGCCATCGCCAGGCCCGCCAGGAGGATGAACAGGGAGCTGCCGGCGGTGTAGAGGATGAACTTGGTGGCGGCGTACTGGCGCTTCTTGCCGCCCCAGATGGCCAGGAGCAGGTACACCGGCAGCAGTTCCAGCTCCCAGGCCAGGAAGAACAGCAGCATGTCCTGCACGGCGAACACGGCGATCTGGCCGCCGTCCATGGCCAGGAGCAGGAAATAGAAGAGCTTCGGCTTGAAGGTCACCGGCCAGGCCGCCAGGCAGGCCAGGGAGGTGATGAAGCTGGTGAGCAGGATCAGCGGCATGGAGATTCCATCCGCCCCCACCGACCAGGCCAGCCCGAGATCGGGCAGCCACTGCACCCGCTCCACCAGCTGCAGGCCTGGATCGGCGGGGTCGTAGCCGCGCAGGTAGGCCGCCACGGTCACCAGGAAGGTGGTGAGGGCGACACCGAGGGCGTACCAGCGGACCTGCTTGCCATCGCCCTTGTCGGGCACAAAGGGGATCAGCAGAGCGGCGCCGATCGGGAACAGAATCGCGGTGCTCAGCCAGGGAAAGGGCACAGAACGGTGCTGTCCATCTGGCCGGAGTGTAGAAATCCCGGCCTCCGCAACACCCACCGGATGGGCGTTGTCACACACAGATGGGGCTCAGCCGAAGGCGCTGAACAGGAGCACCAGGCCGATGACCCCGCCGAACACGATCAGGGCATAGAACTGGACCCGGCCGGTCTCGAAGTACTTCAGGCCCTCCCCGCTGCCCAGGGTGAGCAGGCCGGTCAGGTTGACCACCCCATCCACCACCTTGGAGTCGACGTCGAGCACCTGGCGGGCCAGGCGGCGGCTGCCCTGCACGAACAGCTTCTCGTTGATGGCATCGAGATACCACTTGTTGGCCAGGAACCGGTTGATCGCCGGGAAGCGCCCCGCCACGGCGGTGCCCAGGTCGATGCGGTGCAGGGCGTAGGCCAGCACGGCCAGGCCGATGCCGAGGCTGGAGATGGCCACCGAAGCGCCGGCCAGGGGCAGGAACTCCCCCCAGCTGAAATGCTCGGCCACCTCGGCGGCCTCAATGGGATCGACCAGCTGGCCGAAGCGGCTGTTCCAGGGGGTGCCGAGCAGGCCGATCAGGACCGAAGGCACCGCCAGCACGACCAGCGGGGCGGCCATCTGCCAGCCCGATTCGTGGGGATGGCTGGCATGGCCATGGTGGCCGTCCCCAGTGGACTCTGGAGTGACCTCCGGAGGCTGGCCCGCGGCGCTGAGCAGCTGGGCGCGGATGCCGGTGTCCAGGCCGCGGAAGGGCCCCTCGAAGGTGAGGAAGTAGAGGCGGAACATGTAGAAGGCGGTCATCCCGGCGGTCAGGAAGCCCATGGCCCAGAGCAGCGGGAAGCTGTTGAAGGCCTGGCCCAGGATCTCGTCCTTGCTCCAGAAACCCGCCAGGGGCGGGATGCCGCTGATCGCGATGCAGCCCGCCAGGAAGGTGGCGGAGGTGATCGGCATGTGCTTCCGCAGGCCGCCCATCAGGCGCATGTCCTGGGCCAGCACGGGCTCATGGCCCACCACCTCCTCCATGGCATGGATCACCGAGCCGGAGCCGAGGAACAGCATCGCCTTGAAGAAGGCGTGGGTGACGAGGTGGAACATGCCCGCCACGGGGGCCCCGCAGCCCATGGCCAGCATCATGTAACCCAGCTGGGAGACGGTGCTGTAGGCCAGCCCCTTCTTGAGATCCATCTGGGTGAGGGCGATGGTGGCCCCCAGGAACAACGTGATGGTGCCGATCACGGCGATCACCACCTGCACCTGGGGGAAGGGCGCATAGACCGGCTGCAGGCGGGCCACCAGGAAGACCCCCGCCGCCACCATGGTGGCCGCATGGATGAGGGCCGAGATGGGGGTGGGGCCCTCCATGGCGTCGGGCAGCCACACGTGCAGGGGGAACTGGGCCGATTTGGCCATCGGGCCCATGAACACCAGCAGGCAGAGCAGCACGGCCACCCCCGTGGGCAGGCCGCCGCCGGCCACGGCCGCCGAGAGCCGCTCGCCGATCTCTTCAAAGCCGAAGCTGCCGGTGGCCCAGAACAGGCCCAGGATGCCGAGCAGCAGGCCGAAGTCGCCCACCCGGTTGACCACGAAGGCCTTCTGGGCGGCGTTGGCGGCGGCGTCCCGGTCGTACCAGAAGCCCACCAGCAGGTAGGAGCACATGCCCACCAGCTCCCAGAACACGTAGATCTCCAGCAGGTTGGGGCTGATCACCAGCCCGAGCATGGAGCTGCTGAACAGGGCCAGATAGGTGAAGAAACGGACGTAGCCCTTGTCGTGGGCCATGTAGCCGTCGGAATAGACCATCACCAGCAGGGCGATGGTGGTGACCAGCGACAGCATCACGGCACCGAGGGCGTCGACCCGGAATCCCATCTGCAGATGGAAGGTGCCCGCGCCGGCCCAGTCGAACAGCACCTCGGTGCCGCCCGCCCCGGCCAGTTGCTCGGCCAGGATCGCGAAGCTGAGCACGGCGGCCATGCCCACGCTGGTGATCAGCAGCAGCGCCACCGGCTTGCGCAGACGGTTGACGGTGCGGTTGAAGGTGATCAGCCCCAGGCCAGTGAGGCAGGCCCCCAGCAGGGGGAGCACTGGTATCAGCCAGGCAAGTTCGGAAGCGGAGGGCATCCTGGGGGCTCTGTTGGGGCGAGTGTAGGCAGGCCCACCGGAATGCCCCCGCCTCTGTGGGGGCCTGCCCATCGACCCCGGCCGGCCGGCGGGAGCTTCATCCCAGCCAGTGGGCCAGGGCGGTGCGCGAGAAGCTGGTGGCGCCCAGTCCGATCCAGCGGTGGGCCCACCAGATCACAGCGATGGCGATGGCGATGCCCAGCTGCGAGGGCCGCAGGAATTCCGCCGCCACCAGCGTCTGACGGCCATCCAGCACGGCGGCGAAGGGCAGCACCGAGGTGGAGGCCCGCAGCTCCTCGAAGGCGGCCCCGAAGCGGTTGTGCAGGCGCCGGTCTCCGTTCCAGACGGCGAACAGGTGGTGGCCGATCAGCCCCACGCAGGCCACCAGGGTGAAGCTGGTGCCGATCCAGAGCAGGTGGGTCGCGCACCACAGCACCTGGCCCACCGCCTGGGGATGGCGGCTCACCCGGATGATCCCCGTGGCGTACAGCCGCACCTGGGGCTTCAGCACAGCGGGGATCTCCAGCAGGTTGTAGGTGGCCGGATAGAGGAACAGAAAGCTGATCGCCGTGCCGGTCCAGACCACCGGCACCACCCAGGGCTGGTCCTGCAGGTTCCAGAGCCGCAGGCCGTCGTAGCGATGGGCCAGGAAATAGCCCACCACCACCACCGCCGAGGGGATGCTGAGGCCGGCGAACAGCAGCCGCCACAGCCGGGCCCCGATCCGCGCCTCCCCCCAGACCCTCAGGGAGGCCCCGCCACTGTGGATCAGGGCGAAGAGGACCAGAAGAACCAGCATCACCACGCTGCTGTGCTGGGGGCCCACCGTCAGCAGGGGTAGCGAGGGCATGGGGCGCGGCGTCCGGGAGCGGATGTGACAGGCCGATTCTGGCCACTGGGCGGGACCCCTAGAGTTCCGCACGGCCTGCCGGCTCCGGCGAACGGTCCCCCCGCGGCCTCCCCGACCCATGGCAGATCTGCCTTTCACCCTCGACCAGCTGCGCATCCTGCGGGCCATCGCCAGTGAGGGCAGCTTCAAGAAGGCGGCCGACAGCCTTTACGTCACCCAGCCGGCGGTGAGCCTGCAGATCCAGAACCTGGAGAAGCAGCTGGATGTGTCGTTGTTCGACCGCGGCGGCCGCAAGGCCCAGCTCACCGAAGCCGGCCATCTGCTGCTCAGCTACTGCGACCGGATCCTGAGCCAGTGCCAGGAGGCCTGCCGGGCCCTCGACGACCTCCACAACCTGCGCGGCGGCTCCCTGGTGGTGGGGGCGAGCCAGACGACGGGCACCTACCTGATGCCCCGCATGATCGGCCTGTTCCGCCAGAAGTACCCCGACGTGGCGGTGCAGCTGCAGGTGCACAGCACCCGCCGCACCGGCTGGAGCGTGGCCAACGGGCAGATCGACCTGGCGATCATCGGCGGAGAGCTGCCAGCGGATCTCAACGACCTGCTGCAGGTGGTGCCCTACGCCAACGACGAACTCGCCCTGGTGCTGCCCCCCAAGCACCCCCTCGCCCGCCTGCCCGAGCTCACCAAGGACGACCTCTACCGACTGGGCTTCGTCTGCCTCGACGCCCAGTCGACCACCCGCAAGATGGTGGACCAGCTGCTGAGCCGCTCCAAGCTCGACGTGCAACGGCTCAAGATCGAAATGGAGCTCAACTCCTTCGAGGCCATCAAGAACGCTGTCCAGGCGGGGCTGGGGGCGGCGTTCCTGCCGGTGGTGTCGATCGAGCGGGAGCTGGCCGCCGGCACCCTGCATCGCCCCCAGGTGGCCGACCTGATGGTGCGGCGTCAGCTGAAGCTGATCACCCACCCAGCCCGCTATTGCTCCCGGGCCGCTGATGCCTTCCGCCGCGAGGTGCTGCCGGTGTTCGCCAGCCCGGACAGCCCCCTGCGTCAGGTGCAGGCCACGGCGGGAGCGGCCGAGCGCAACGGCCTCAGAACTGATCGGCCTCCGGTGTGATGCCGACGGCGTCATCGGCGGCGCCGGCGACCCCCCGGGTCTGGAACTTGTTGCCAGAGATGTCGGTCTGGTAGACGCAGCGAACGACAGGTTTGTCGCGCACCGAGCCGATGTAGGCGAAGGTGTTCATGCGCTGCTTGCACTGGCGCATCTGCTCGGCGGTCACCGCCCCTTCCTTCTGCAGCACCGACCAGTTCTCCCGGCGGATGACGCAGCCGGGCTGGAGCGTGGGCTGGGTCACGAAGCTGCTGCTCGGGTTCATCGTGGTGTACAGCTCGATGTCCATGACGAAGGCGCTGGCCCCCCACTGCTTGCAGAATTCGGGGTCAGGCACCGCCATGTCGAGCTGCTGGGCGCTGGCGATGTTGCCCTGGTTGCCCTGGGTGGTGCTGGTCACGGCGCTGCCGATGCCGATGCCCACCACCAGCACCCCCGCCAGCACCGCCACGGTGGCCACATTCAGCTGAATGTTGGGGCCGCCGCCGCCCGGTGGACCACCGCCGTTGCCGGAGGGGGGACGCCCGCCACCACCACCGCCGTTCATCTCCCGACGCCCCTTGGCCCCTGTGCGGGGATCGTCCCGGCGTCCGTAGCCCGCGGAAAACCGGTCGGGGCGCTCGTCGTAACGATCGGCCCGGGGGTCGTAGCGGTCGGGCCTTGAGGCGTAACCGCCCGGCTCGGGTCGGCCGCTGCTGCTGCGGGAGCGGGTCACAGGGTTTCCGGGCTGCGGGGCAGACCCATCGAGTAATTGAGCACCCGGGCCTCGGGGTTGTAGCTCAGCTCACCGGCCTGGAGCATCTGCCGGACGAGTCCCTCCAGTTCGGAGCCGATGCGGCGCAGGCTGTAGTCGCTCAGCTCCTGGCCGGCCTGGGCCGCCACCAGCTGCCTGAACTGGCCACGCACCTTCTCCAGGGCCGCCTCGTCCCAGAGGAACTCGTTGTCGGGATCGATGTCGAGGGTCAGCTGATCCGGGTCGGGGATGAGATCGTCGTTCTCAACCCGCGCCGTGAACAGACGGATGTGGCGGGTGGTGGACTTGAGCAGCGTCTCGACCATGGGCTGGGCCTCGGGGGCGGGAATGCGGGAGAGGGGGTCGGCACCCGTTGAGTGCTCCTTTGACTTTAGGTAGGCCGGAGCCCGATTCCGTCGCCCCGGCCCGCGGCGGCTGCTCACCCCTGCCCTGGAGGGCCCGATAAGGTTGCTGCTGATCTCGGGTTCGACATGCGGGTTGTCATCGCCGGGGCCGGGCTGGCCGGCCTGTCCTGCGCCAAATACCTCTGTGATGCCGGCCATACCCCGATCGTGCTGGAGGCCAGAGATGTGCTGGGCGGCAAAGTGGCGGCCTGGCAGGACGCCGATGGTGACTGGTATGAAACCGGCCTGCACATCTTCTTCGGCGCCTATCGAAACATGCGCCAACTCTTTGCCGAGCTGAACATCGAGGATCGCCTGCAGTGGAAATCCCACTCGATGATCTTCAATCAGAAGGAAGTCCCGGGCACCTACAGCCGTTTTGATTTTCCCGACCTGCCGGCCCCCATCAACGGCGTGGCGGCGATCCTGGGCAACAACGACATGCTGACCTGGCCGGAGAAGATCGCCTTCGGTCTCGGCCTGGTTCCGGCGATGCTGCGTGGCCAGTCCTATGTGGAGGAATGCGACAAGTACAGCTGGAGTGAATGGCTGCGGATTCACAATATCCCGGAGCGCGTCAATGATGAAGTTTTTCTCGCCATGAGCAAGGCGCTCAACTTCATCAACCCCGAGGAGATCTCCAGCACGGTGGTGCTCACCGCCCTCAACCGCTTCCTGCAGGAAACCGACGGGTCCCGGATGGCCTTCCTGGATGGCAACCCACCGGAGCGGCTCTGCCAGCCGATGGTCGACTATGTCGAGGCTCGTGGGGGCGAAGTGCATCTGGACTCGCCCCTCCGGGAGATCCGCATCGACGCGGACGGGGCCGTCACAGGCTTCCGCATCGGCGGGATCAAGGGGCGCCCGGAGCGGGAGATCCAGGCCGATGCCTACGTCAGCGCCATGCCGGTCGACCCGCTCAAGCTGCTGCTGCCCGAGGCCTGGAAGCAGCTGCCGTACTTCAGCAAGCTCGAGGGCCTGCGGGGGGTGCCCGTGATCAACATCCACCTCTGGTTCGACCGCAAGCTCACCGACATCGACCACCTGCTGTTCAGCCGTTCCGATCTGCTCAGCGTCTACGCCGACATGAGCAACACCTGCCGGGAATACGAAGATCCCGATCGCTCCATGCTGGAGCTGGTGTTCGCTCCTGCCGCCGACTGGATCGGTCGCCCGGATGAGGAGATCGTCGCCGCCACCCTCGAGGAGCTCAAGCGCCTCTTCCCTGTCCATTTCACCGGCGAGACGCCGGCCCGGCTGCGCAAGTCGGTGGTCGTCAAGACGCCGCTGTCCGTCTATAAGACCGTGCCCGGCTGCCAGCAGTTGCGCCCCTCCCAGGACTCCCCCATCCCCAACTTCTTCCTGGCGGGCTGCTTCACGATGCAGCGCTACCTGGCCTCGATGGAGGGGGCGGTGCTGAGCGGCAAGCTCTGCGCCGCTGCCGTGGACGCCCACCTCTCCGGCCAGGGCCAGGGCCCCGCCCCGGCCCAGAGCCTGGCGACGGTGTGAGTGTGCTGGCCCCGCTGCCCCCCTGCCTCTCCTCCGATCTGCAGGATGCCTACGAGTCCTGCCGGCAGGAAACGGCGCGCTGGGCCAAGACCTTCTATCTCGGCACGATGCTGCTGCCCCCGGCCAAGCGCCGGGCGATCTGGGCGATCTACGTCTGGTGCCGCCGCACCGACGAACTGATGGACAGCGCCCAGGCCCAGACCCTCTCCGCCGACGTCCTGCTGGAGCGACTCGACGCCTGGGAGGAGCGCACCCGCGCCCTGTTCGCCGGCCGTGCCGTCGATGCCCTCGACAGGGTGATGGTGGACACGATGGAGCGCTTCCCCCAGCCCCTGCAGGCCTACCTCGACATGATCGAGGGCCAGCGGATGGACGTGCTGCGCGATCGCTATGCCAGCTTCTCCGACCTCCAGCTCTATTGCTATCGGGTGGCCGGCACCGTGGGACTGATGACCCAGGAGGTGATGGGGGTCGACGCCGCTTACACCTCCGCCCCCTGGAGCGAACGCCCCGACACCTCGGAAGCCGCCGTGGCCCTGGGCATCGCCAATCAGCTGACCAACATCCTGCGCGATGTGGGTGAGGATCGCGGCCGCGGACGCATTTATCTTCCCCAGGAGGATCTTGACCGTTTCGGTTACTCCGAAGACGACCTCATGGCCGGCCGTCTGAATGAGAACTGGCAGGCACTGATGCGCTTCCAGCTTGAGCGGGCCAGGGATTGGTTCAACCGTTCCGAAGCCGGTGTTCGCTGGCTGGCACCGGATGCCCGCTGGCCCGTGTGGGCATCACTGCGACTGTATCGGGGGATCCTTGATGTCATCGAGAGATTGGATTATGACGTCTTCAACCATCGCGCCTTCGTGCCCAGGGTCGGCAAATTGCTGGATCTTCCCTTTTCCTATGTGATCGCCCAGACGCGATGAAGCGGCGTTCCATCGGCCAGGCCCACGGGCCTTCGACGCTGCCGTCCCTGCCTGTCCGCCTCACCCATTGCGCCCTGGCGGCCTGCATTGGAGGGCTGCCTTTTCCATCACTGGCCCGGGCCCAGTCCCTGCCGGCCTCGGTCAGCCCACCCGAGGTGAAGGCCGTGGAGGGACTGGGGGCGGGATGGCCCGGCCCGATGCCCACCGGCGACCGCCTGCCCGCCCTGCCCCCCGAGCTCCTGGGGGCCCTGACGATGGAGCAGGCGGCGGCCTGGGCGGTGGACAGGAATCCCGTGGTGCGCTCCGCCTACCAGTCCCTGGTGGCCACCCAGAACAGCCTCGGTGCGGCCTATGCCAGCTGGTGGCCCACCCTCAACCTCAGCCTCAACGGCGGTCCCTACGCCTCCAAGACCTTCTACAACTACCCCTTCAGTGCCTCCGCGGGCTTCCCCATCTCGGGCTCCGGTCTCAGCAGTGAGAGGGTGTTTGAAGCGAGCTACTTCCAGGCGATCGGCCAGATCGATACCACCTGGAACCTGATCGATCCCACCCGGTCGGCCACGATCTGGCAGAACAAGTACCTGGTCCGCCAGGCGGCGGACACCTATGTGATCACCCGCCGCGACCAGCGCCTCAAGACCCAGTCGGCCTACATCGATCTCCAGCGGGCCCTCGCCGCCGTGCAGACCGGCCGGCAGATCGTCGAGAACGACGAACTGCTGTATCGCCTCGCCCAGACCCGGGTGCAGATGGGGGTGGCCTCCAAGCTGGAGGTCTACAAGCAGCAGACCGTCCTGCTGGCCGACCGCCAGTCGCTCCTGGCCGCCGAACAGCAGGTGGAAACCGCCCGGGCCAACCTGGCCCAGCTGCTGGCCACCCCCAGTCCCGACGCCCTCACGCCCGCCACGCCTTTCGCCCCCCTCGGCGCCTGGGACCATTCCCTCAACGACTCGATCACAGCGAGCCTCGCCTACCGCAAGGTGCTGGAACAACAGCTCCTCGCCGTCCAGACCAACGAGGCCCAGGCCCGGATCTACCTGGCCACCTACCGACCCACCCTGCAGCTGATCACCTCCCTCTACTGGACCAAGGGGGTGGGCTACCTCAACCAGGGCCCGCCGTTCGTGCCCAACGCCCGCTCCGACGAATGGAACGGATCGGCCCTGCTGCAGCTCACCTTCACCGGCTTTGACGGCGGCCAGGCCCGCATGAACGCCGCCGCCGCCCGCCGCCAGGCGGCGGCCGCCGCCGAGACCTACAGCGCCACCGTGCTGCAGGTGCGTAGCGAAGTGCAGTCCCTGGTGGCCCAGGCCCGCTCCGGCCGCAGCATCGTCATGGCCGGAGCCGAGCGGGTCACGGCGGCCAACGGGGCCCTGCGCCTCCAGACCCTGCGCTTCAACGCCGGCTACGGCACGATCACCGATGTGGTCCAGGCCCAGCAGGAGATCAGCCAGGCGGTGAGCTCCTACATCGAGAACCTGGCCACCTACAACGACAGCCTGGTGCAGCTCAGCCGCTCGAGCGGCCTGCCTGTTCAGCCTGATCCCGCCCTTCTCGAGGCGGTGGGCCATCCCCTGCAGACCCTGCGGCTGCCGACGCGGATGGCCCAGATGCGCTGATCTGCTCCAGACGCCGCTGGCGCATCGCCTGTGCACGGGCACTGAGCTGTTCGAAGCCGGGATCGTTGAGGATCGAGCAGACCTGGCCCTGCAGTTCACTGGCGTTGATGTCGATCTCCATCTGGCGGATCTGGGCCCGCAGGGAACTTTCCCGGTCGGCCACGGCCCCCGACATCCGGTTGAAGGCCCGCACCAGTCGGCCGATGGCGTCATCGGCGGGGTAGGTGAGCGCCTGATGGTCCTGGCCATCGGCGATCGCATCGGCGGCGGTTGCCAGCTCCCGCAGCTGCCGCTGGATGCCACGGGAGATCAGCCAGGCGGCCACGCCGCTGGCGCCGATCAGGATCAGGGTGAGGACCACCAGGCGACGGACCATCCGGTCCCTGGCCTCCTGCATCGGCACGAGGGCATCCGCCAGAGCTTCTTCCTCCACGGACACCACCGCCAGCCAGTTCCACTCGGGAAAGGTGGCGATGTACAGGTGTTGCTGCACCGGTTGATCGGTGCCCAGGGGACTCACCAGGGCCTTGCGCTCGAAGGTCCTGCTCAGGCCCAGGGCCCGCGGGTCGGGGACACCGCCGTTCTGACGCATGGCCATGGCCAGGTCGACGCACGCCTCGGTGCCCGGCGTCTGGTAGCTGCAGTACAGCGCGCCGGTGGGGCTGATGCCAAAAAAGGCCGCCTGATGGGTGTCGGTCGGGAAGAGGCTCGAGCCGGCGGCCAGCAGCTGGGAGGCCGCCTGGGTGCTGACGTCCACCAACAGGGCCAGATGGCCCTCCCCAGGCTTCCGGCCCGACAACAGCGTCAGTCGGGCCATGCGCCACTCCCCATCCATCTGCACCATGGTGTTGCGAGCGACCTCCGCGGTGGGGGCGCCCTTGAAGAGGTGCTCGAAGTCGCTGACCGTTGCAGGCCTGGCCGGCGCGCCGGGCTTGAGGGCCTTGCCCCGACTGGTGATGCCCGCCAGACGCCGCCAGGTGCCGGTGCGGTCGCGGTAGTACACCGCCGCCCGCTCCTGGGGCATCGCCAGGGGGAGGCGCAGCTGCTCGTTCAGCACGGCGGGGGCCTCGGCCGTTGTCAGGCTCTGGCCTTTCCAGGTCAGGCGGCCGTTGGCCTCCAGCCGCAAGGGGGCCAGGGCCGCGCGCAATTCCTGGGAATCCTGAAAGATGTCCTGGCTGATCGCCGAGGCTGATTTCTGGATGATCGAGGTGGTTACCGACAGGGAGGACAGGTTGTCGTGGTCGAACATGCTGTTGATCTCGATCTGGGCCTTCTGGGCCAGACGGATCGAGCCGATCGTCGCCAGCACCAGAAAGATCGCCAGACTCACCAGGGGACCACTGATCCCCAGGAGCAGCAGCCTCAGCGACAGTCGCATCGGTTTCGGCGGCCCGAGTCTCGCTTCCAGAACCCTCCAGGGGCGTCCGGGGAGTCGTTGGCGAATCTTCAAAAGGGCCTGCAACGCCATGCCTATGATTTTCCCACATCTGTGAATTGGATCGCTTCATGACCAGGATCCTTTCCGTCCATTCCTTCCGTGGAGGAACGGGAAAATCCAACCTCTCGGCGAATCTGGCGGCCGCATTCGCGGCCCGGGGATTGAGGGTGGGCGTGTTTGACACCGATCTGGCTTCGCCGGGCATTCATGTGCTGTTCGGATTCACGGCTGGTCCGGAATCCCATACGCTCAATGACCATCTCCAAGGCTCCATACCGATCGAAAAGTGTTCCCATGATGTGACACCTTCTGCTCTGGGAGGTGGTAAGGGGCGCATTTATCTGGTGCCGGCCGCCATGGATGGGGACAGAATCGCCCGGCTGTTGCGCGAGGGCTATGAGGTGGAGCGGCTCAATGATGCCCTGTTCAGCCTTGGCCAGAGTCAGCACCTGGATCTGCTGATCGTGGACACGCACCCAGGGATCAACGAGGAGACCCTGTTGTCGACGGCCATTTCCGATTGCCTGGTGATGGTGATGCGCCCGGATCAGCAGGATTACCTCGGCACCGCCGTGGCGATCGAAGTGGCCCAGAGGCTGATGGTGCCCGAGGCCCGCCTGGTGGTGAACAAGTTGCCCCCCCACTTCGATGCCGAACAGGTGCGCGCCCGGGTGGCCCAGAGTTACGGCATTCCGGTGGGAGCGATCCTGCCCCTCAGCGACGACCTGCTCACGATCGCCAGTCGCAGCCTGGCGCTGGTGGATGTCCCTTCCCACCCCTGGAGTGCCGGGGTGACCCAGCTCGCGGCCGACCTCGCCGATGCGCTCCTCTGAGCCTCCCGAGACCGCCGGTGACAGCGCAGCGCGGCCCCTCCTCGCCTTGCCGGAGGGCCCCCTGAGCATGGCCCGGCTGGTGGCGCTGGAGCCCGCAGCGTTGCGGCAGCTGCTCACCCTGGGCCTGCGGGCCGGCCTGGGGGAGCCGGAACTCGACGCCTGCTGTGCCGCCGCGGCGCCTCCCCTGGGCCAGACCCCGGAGCAGCTGCGCGCCCGGCTGCAGGAACGGGGCTGGTTGCGCTGGGATCCCGAGCGTCAGCGCTGGCGCACCCGACTCGGTGCTGCAAGGCCGCCGGCTCCCCCCTAGGGCTGATCCTCGAGCGCCAGCCACTCCTCCAGCACCGGATTCACCCGCGAGGGATTTTCGTCATGGGGGCAGTGGCCGAGGCCGCTCAGGATCCGCAGATCACGCACGGCGCCGTAGGCCCCGGCCCAGCGCCGGGCCTCGGCCACCGGCTCCCATGGATCCGCCTCCCCCCAGAGCAGCCGGACCGGAACGGTCAGTTCCGCCAGCATGTCCGGGGCGAGCCGGTCGCGGAAGAGGTTGATGAACCCCCGGAAGCTCTCTTCGGCGCCGGGGCTGCGGGCCGGGGTCAGCAGCAACTGCACCAGTTGGTCGTCGATCCCGTCGCCGGTGGGATAGGCGGCGCCCAGAACCTTGCGGATCACAGCGGGGTTGGCCACCCAGCGGAACAGGCGGCCGGTGAGCCAGCGCTGCCGCACCAGTCGCTTCAGCAGGGGCCGGCCAATGCGGCGCAGGGGGGGCTGCTCGCTCAGGCGGCGGTCATCGAGGCTGCGCTGGGCGCAGTCGATCAGGATCACCTGGCGGGCGTCGTCCCCGAGTCTGGCGGCCGCGGCGAGGGCCACGACACCCCCGATCGAATTGCCGACGAGCTGGACCGGCGTGCCGATCACCTCCCGCACGAAGGCCGCCACCTGATCAGCCCACAGGTCGATGCCGTAGCGCAAGGCCAGGCCGTCGTCGGGTTCGCCCTCAAGGCGGGAGGGCGGCTTGCTGCTGGCTCCGAAGCCCACCAGATCCAAGGCGAACACGGGCCGGTGACCCGACAGGGGCGGCAGGTTGTGGCGCCAGTGTTCCTTGCAGGCGCCGAAGCCATGGATCAGCAGCACGGGCAACACCCCAGCCGGGCCGGGTGCCGTTGGGGAGCTGCCCACGTAGCTGATCGTCTGTCCCTGCCATGGCCAGGTGTCCAGCCAGTCGGCCGGGAACATCGGGACGGCGTCGGCCAAGTCGCCGCTGGCAGGGGGAGTGACGGACATGGGGCCGGGTGACGGGGGGCTCAATGGGAACCCTTCCAGGGCTCGACCCTGCCATCTTCGATGGCCCAGATCCGATCGGCGTCATCGAGCAGGCGCAGGTCGTGGGTCACCAGCAGCACCGAACTGCCCCGTTTGCGGCAGAGGTCGCCCAGCAGGGCCACCACCTCCTGGCCGGAGCTGCTGTCGAGGGAGGCGGTGGGTTCATCGGCCAGCACCAGGTCGGGTTCGGGGGCCAGGGCCCGGGCGATCGCGACCCGCTGGCGCTGGCCGCCGGAGAGTTCGGACGGGAAGTAATCCAGGCGGTGGCCCAGGCCCACCGCCTCGAGCAGGGCGGTGGCCCGGTGCAGGCGCCGCCTGGGATCCGGTTCACTCAGCTGCAGCACCAGGGCCACGTTCTGCAGGCTGGTGAGGGAGGCCACCAGATTGTGGCTCTGGAAGATGAAGCCGATGCGGCGGCGGATCTCCACCCGGCTGCGCTCACTGGAGCGCCGCACCTCGCTGCCGAGCACCTGCAGGGATCCCTCCTGGACCGATCGCAGCGCCCCGACGAGGGTGAGCAGGGTGCTCTTGCCGCTGCCGGAGGGCCCCACCAGCAAGGTGATCTCGCCCGGATTCACGCTGAAGCTGATCCCGTGCAGAATCTCGCTGCGCAGCGGACCCTCGCCGTAGGCGTGGCGCAGATTCTCGGCGACGACGGGCTGCATCGGGATCAGAAGACGCTGGCCGGATCCGCATCCCGCAGCTTGTTGAGCGCGATGGCGGCCGCCACGGCGCAGACGCCGATGGTGAGGCTGAACACCAGCAGGGTCTTGTCGGTGGTCATCACGATCTGGATGCCGGAGACGGCGGTGAGGAAGGCATAGAGGGCGGCACTCGCCACAAGGGCAGGAACGAAGGAGGAGACCGCCAGGATCGAGGCCTCCTGGAGCACCAGGATCAGCAGGAACCGGTTGCGGAAGCCCAGGGCCTTGAGGGTGGCGTATTCGTGCAGGTGGTCGCTGACATCGGTGTACAGCACCTGATAGACGATCACCCCCCCCACGAGCAGTCCCATGATCGTGCCGAAGCCGAAGATGATGCCGAAGGAGGAACTGGTGTTCCAGTAGTTCTGTTCATTGGCGATCAGCTCCGGCTTGGTGAACACCTGCAGCTGGCTGCCGTAGAGGGCCCGCAGGTGACGCTGCACGGAGGTGATGGCAGCCGGATCGGTGACGCGGATCAGGCCCATGGAGATCTCGCCTTCGTTGATCTGTTTGTAGGCCAGCTGCAGGGCGGTGGTGTCGCTGCTGATCAGATTGCTGTCGGCGGCGAAGGTGGAGCCAAGGCGAAACAATCCCACCACCCGAAAGGTCTTGGAATAGTCGGAGAGGATCATCGTCTGGCTCCCCTGGTCCTTGACCGCCGCCGCCACCGGACCGGTGTTGCTGTTCCCCGCCGCATCGAAGAGCACGTAGCCCGGGGTGCGGATCCGGTCGATCTGCTCGCGCACCGGGGCCAGATCGAGGATCTGCTGGTTGGGATCGAAGCCGATCAGGCGCAGGCTGGTGGGTTTGATCCCGCCCATCTGCTGGGCATTCACATTGGCCACATAGACCGGAATGACATCGCTCACCCCCGGAACCCCCAGCGACTGATACAGCTGGGACTGGGGGAACTGCTGGAAGGCGCCGCTGTCCCGGGTGCCGGGGCTGATCACCACCAGATCGGTGATCAGGGCCTGGTAGAAGGTGGTGGCGCTGGTCAGCAGGCCCGACTGGAAGCCCAGCTGCATGAACATCAGCAGCGCGGCGAAACCGATGCCGGTGACGGCCACCAGGTAGCGGATCGGCTGCCGCTTCAGCTGCAGCCAGGCCACCGGCAGATCGCCCAGGCTGCGCCTCAGGGAGCGGCCGATCACGGCAGGAAGCGGACGTTGACGTTCAGTCCGCTGAGTTTGGCGAGGCGGCTGGAGTCGGCGGGGGTCAGGTTGATCTTCACCAGCACCACCCGGGCATTGACGTTGTTGTTGGAGTTGACGCTGAACAGGTCCCGGTCGGAGACCTCGCCGGTGATGTTCTGGACGCGGCCCTGCAGCTTGCCGCTGAAGCCCCCGCTCTCCGGCCAGATCTCGACGGGCTGGCCTGAGCGCACCTGGGGGATGTCGCTCTGGAACACCTGGGCCCAGACCTGCATGGCCCCGATCTGTCCGGCCTGGGCGAGCCCCTGGTCGGTCTCTTTCATGCCCGGCCAGCTGTAGATCCGCAGCAGGCGTCCGTCGAGGGGGGAGCGGATTTCGGCGTTGCGCAGCTGGCTGCGGGCCTGGGCGAGGCTGGCCTTCGCCACCGCCACATCGGCGAGGGCCACCTGCCGGTCCACCGGGCGGACCGTGAGGTTGTCGTAGAGGGTGCCCTTGAGCGCCTGGATGTTGGCCTGGCCCTGGGCGAGGGCGGCATCGGCCTTGCCGAGTTCCTCCTCGGAGATCGCCCCCGCCTTGAACAGCTCCACGCTCTTCTGCTGGCTGATCTTCAGGTAGGGAATCACCACCTGCTCGGCCTTGAGGTCGGCCTCGGCTTTGAGCCGGGCGCCCTGGCGGGCTCCCGCGTCCACCTGGGCCAGCTTGGCTTCACTGAGGGCCAGCTGGTTTTCGGCCTGGACAACGCTGTTGCGGAGGCTGGCCCAGCTGCTCAGGAAGCCCAGCAGCTGGCCGCGGCGGATCGTCGCGCCTTCCGGCACCAGCCACTTTTCGACGACCTCCGAGCCGCCGCTGTTGCCGGCGGCGGTGGAGAGGGACACGACCCCTCCCATGGGGGTGAGACGTCCGAGGGCGGTCACGGCCCGGGGCGCCAGGGGCGGTGGCGGTGGGGCAGGACGGTGGCTCAGCTGCCATCCCGCCAGCCCCAGCACGGCCAGCGCCGACACCGTGACGATCTTCTGACGGCCGCTGCCCCAGGCGCGCTCCCGCCAGAAACGCTGCAGGCCCTCCAGCCTGTCGACGTGCGGCGTCTCCGTCACGAACCGAGGGCGTCAGGGCGCGCCATGGTAGCCAGCGGTTCTGCGCTCAGCCAGCGGCGGTGCATGCGGCGGAACTCGATCGAGAGGATGTCCGAGGCCACATGCCGTTCCTCGGTGAGGTCGAGGGGGACCGGGCTCGGCCGCTGGCTGCGCACCACCCCGTGGTCCTCCTGGAAGATCGTGCGGGAGATGGCGATCGACTTGGCCGCGCTGCCGGGCAGCCGCAAGCGCTTGCGCCTGGAGTACTTCACCCAGCGGGCCAGGGTGTGGCTGTCGCTCTGGGGGAGGCTGGCATTGAAGAAGACGAAGCGCAGCTGGTCGCCGATGCTGGTGTCGACGATGTTCAGATTCGGGTAGTAGAAGCTGAAGGTGGTGGTGGCGCAGAGGGGCCCGCTCTGGCCCATCAGGGTGCGCAGCAGCTTGAGGGCTCCTTTCACCGGCAATTCGAAGCTCACGGTGGCGGCGATCATGCGATCCTCCTTGCGCAGATCGACCGGAATCGACAGGGGCGAATCCTGACTGGCGAAGGTGCCCTTGTGAACCCAGTAAGCGTGGGAATTGTCGAGGTTGGACTCGATCACCCGGCTGAAATGGGTGTCCCAGTCGAAGCTGCTTTCCACATGGCTCCAGTCGGCGGCCGGGAAGAGGGGCAGCTCGGGCAGCAGGGCCGGATCGGCAGGATCGGGGCCCCACCACATCCAGACGAAGCCCCGCGACTCGAGCACCGGCCGCTCCCCCACCAGGCCGCTGCGGGCCGGCGGGCTGGCCCCGGCCGGTTCGGCAGGGGCCTCCAGGCAGGTGCCATCGGCGGCGAACTTCCAGCCATGGAACGGGCAGCGCAGGCAACCGGCTTCCACGCGGCCCAGGGCCAGGGAGGCCCCCCGGTGGGGGCAACGGTCGCTGAACAGGTGCGGCCGTCCTTCCGCATCCGGGAACAGCACCAGATCGTGACCCGCAAACGGAACGGCGACGGGACCCTTCTGCAGGGCGAAGGAAGAGGCCACGGCATACCAACAATTCTGAGCCAGTTGAGACACCTGGGGAGATGTTGTCTCTGATACGGACCCAGGAATTGACATGCTCTGCTGATGCTGCGGGGATCTTAAGCGAAGCGTCCGGTTGGAGAGTGCGACACCCCCTAGATTGGCGCCGCCGCCAAGGTTGGGACAGCCCACACTGCCATTCGAATGATCCGCAAGTGATTCGCAAGCTGCGCAGTCCCCTGGCGATCGTGTTTCTCACCCTGTTGCTGGACAAGCTGGGCGAAAACATCGTCTACCCGCTCCTGCCCTTCATTCTCGAGACGTTCTCCCCGGACGGACTCACCCTGGGGCTGCTGGCGTCGACGGCCACCCTGTTTTCTGTGCTGGCCTCGCCGATCATCGGCTCCCTCAGTGATGCCTACGGCCGCAGGCCGGTGATTCTTCTCTGCGTCGCCATCAACGCCCTGTCTCTGTTCATGTTCGGCGTGGCCGGAACCCTGGGACTGATCTTTCTCTCCAGGGCGATCAATGGTGTCTCCACCGCCACCGTCGGCACGGCCCAGGCTTACATCTCCGACATCTCCACACCGGCGAACCGGGCCCGCAACTTCGGCATCAGCGGTGCCGCCTTCGGCCTCGGGGCCATCGCCGGTCCAGCCCTGGGGGGTGCCCTGGTGGGTTTCGGCATGCGCATCCCGGTGTTCGTGGCGGCCGCCCTGGCGGTCTACAACTTCGTGATGGCGTTTCTGTATCTCAAGGAAACGCTCCCCCGCGAGAACAGACCGCGCTTCCAGCGCGCCCAGATCAACGGACTGGCGCCGGTCATGGCCCTGTTGGCCCTGCCGAAGGCGAACCGGGTGGCCCTCTCGTTCTGCTGTTTCAACTTCGCCTTCAGCGGCTTCACCACCCTGCTGGTGCTCTACCTGAAAGATCAGTTCTCCTGGTCGGCCACGCAATCGAGCGGCATCTTCGTGATCGTCGGCCTCACGGTCACCTACGTGCAGGTGGCCCTCACCGGCCCGTTGGTCCGGCGCCATGGCGAGGCCCGGCTCAACGGCTACGGCCTGGTGGCGGTGGCCGTCGGCATTGCCCTGGTCCCCCTGGCCCAGGTTTTCGGGGCCGGCGCCGCCGTCGTGATCGTCACGTCCGCCGTGATGCTCTCGGTGGGGGCAGCCTGCGTGATCCCAACGGCCCGGAGTCTGGTGTCGCGGCTGGTGCCCGAGAACCGGCAGGGGGTGATGCTGGGCAGCCTGATCGCCCTCACGGGCCTGGCCAGTGCCCTGGGCCCGATGCTGGCCGGGGTGCTCTACGACCTGTCCCCGGCCCTCTGCTTCCTGCTCCAGGCGGCGGTTTGTCTGCTGGGGGCCCCCCTGCTGCGCGGCATCAAGGAGCCCGTCCCTGTGCCGGTCGACGTCGTCGGCTGAGCGGGACGGGGGGCCCCTAGGGCGATCGCTGTCTCAGGCCCGGGCCCGTTCGCGCATCATGCGGCGGTACTCCACCAGGATCAGGTCGGACTCGATCAGCACTTCGTGGGAGCCGCGGAAGCTGACCCGCTTCGGTTCCTGTTCCGTGATCACGGCCGCATCCTCCCTGGAGATCTGCAGACCCGTGTCCAGGGTGATGCGATCGAAGAGCCGGTTGAGCAGGGGAGTGGTGCCCAGGAAGTTCCTGCCGTTGGTCACCCTGACGGTGGTTTCCCTGTCGTTGTCGGGCACGTGGGCCTGCAGGGCCGCCAGGGTCAGGGCACCGAAATGAATGATCGACACCACCACATTGGGGTAGAGAAAGCGGTACTCCTTGTAGGCGTTGCCGGAGTCCCCCTTCAGCAGCAGGCGGGTGAGGCCGGTGAGCTTCTTGACCTTGATCGGCATGCGCCCGTACAGGCTGCCGCGCTCCACCTGGACGGGGTAGTGCTCCAGGCTGAAGTCGGTGTCGGGGTCGACCCGGCCGATGCTTTTCCCATGGACGAAGGCGGCATGGGTGGGATCGATGCCGTTCTCGATTGTCCGGGTGAAATGGGTGGCGTAGGTGAAGGCCATGTCACCACCGTCCCGCAGGCTGAGACCAGCCAGTTCCGGGATGTCCTGCACGTCTTCCTCGGGGTCCGGGTGCTGGCCGGCCAGCCACAACCAGACGAACCCATGCCGCTCCCGGGTGGGGAAGGTGCGCAGGTGGGCCTGGCGGGGGATGGACTCCTCGGCCCGCAGGGCCGGGATCGCCACGCAGGCGCCCTGCGCGTCGTAACGCCAGCCGTGGTACGGGCAGACGAGGGTGTCCCCCTGGGCCCAGCCCCCCGCCAGGGAGCAGCCCCGGTGGGCGCAGCGGCCGTCGAAGGCCAGCACCCGGCCGCCGCCGTCGCGCATCATCACCACCTCCCGGCCCTGGAAGCGATGGGCCAGGGGCTGGTGGTTCACCTGGCTGGAGAGGCCCACCGCGTACCAGCAGTCGGTGGGCCAGGGCGTCGGGGAGCTCATTTCAGGGCGCCGTGACGGCCGGACAGGCCCGGGCCAGGGCGCGGCGATAGGCCAGGATCAGCTGATCCGAGGCCAGCAGAAGTTCGTCCCCCTGGGTGGCCCAGGAGGGACCAGGCGGCTGGGTCTCCACCACCGAGCGATCCTCTTCGTAGGTGTCGACGGTGTTACGGATCGAGTTGCCATCCGCCCAGCCGTAGGGAAGAAAGTTGCGCACGCCGATCCACTTGGTGAGCGTGGTGGTGTCGTCAACGGGGATGTTGCTGGCGAAATAGATGTATTGAAATCCCTTCCAGTTGAAATCCAGTGCGATCCTGTTGACGTTGGGAAGATAGCCGGTGAGGGTGGAACTGGAGTGGCTTCTTTTCCTTTTGACGATGTACTTCAGCAGCCCCACCCGTGCCGGTGGCTTCAATTGGTGATGCGTGGAGACCAGGCCCGCTTCGCTGACGATGTCCAGGCTTTCGACGCTGGCCTCCTCGCGGTTGCTGAAGAACGGCTTGTGCACGAAGGGGGCGTGGGAGGTGTCCAGCCCCGACTCCACGACACGGCTGAAGTGGGCCTTCCAGCGGTACTCCCCGCTCACCGCCCGCCAGCCCGGCTGGTCCAGTTCGGGGAAGGGGGGGATGGGGACGCTGGCGGCCAGTCCGGCCTCGCCAGGAAAGATCCAGACGAAACCGGACTGTTCCTTCAGGGGAAAGGTGGCCATCCGGGCCTTGGCCGGGATGGGTGTGCCAGGCGGATCGGCCGGAATCCTGACGCAGTGTCCGGCCACGTCATAGCTCCAGCCGTGATAGGGGCAGCGCACGCAGGATCCCTCCAGCCATCCCTTGGCCAGGCTGGCGCCCCGGTGGGCGCAGTAGTCGGCCAGGGCGTGGGCCTGGCCGGCTTGATCACGGAAGAGCAGGTAGCGGCGTCCCAGGAGTGTGACGGAAACGGGCTGGTTGCCAAGCCCGTGGCTGTGCTCCACCGCGTACCAGAAATTCTCGAGTCCCTGGGTCATTCCTCAGACGGGTGCGACACGGGTTCCAATGGCCCACCGCCCCTGTTTAGCACCAGTCAGCCCGGGAACCAAGTTAAACCGGTGGGAGGAATTAGAGTGCGCTCCTGTTGATCGGCGACCATTGCGCAAGCTTCACCTGGAACCCGGTGAGTTCGCCTACCGAAGTGGAGACAGCGGCCAGGATGTTTACCTTGTCCGAACCGGGACGATCGAACTCGTCACCCTCTATCCCGAAACCGGTGAAGGCGTGGATGGGCGCCATGGGCCCGGCCATGTCTTCGGTGAAGTGGAGCTCATCGACGGGCGCACCCGCACCCACACGGCCCGGGCTGCAAAGCCCACGGAGCTGCTGGTGTTCAGCCGTGACGAGCTGATGGATCTGCTGTTCGAGCATCCCGAACGCAGTCTCGTGCTGGGACGCAGCGTTTTTGATCGCCTCCGTGACCTTTACACCAACGAAACCCTCGAGTCCGATCTGGCCCGCCTGCGGGAGGAGATGCAGGCCAGCATCCGCGATGCGGTCGTTGCCCATGAAGGGCGGGTGGTGCGCAGCCACAGCGGCATGGCGGCGATCGCCATCCCCATCGTGCTGATGGTGCTGCTGGCGATCGGTTCCTACTGGTACTTTCACCGGGGCTGAGCCATTTCCCCTGCTGTCACGTCATGACGATCAAGTCGGTGCCTCCCGAAGACAAGGAGCGCAGCCTCTCCGAATTCAGGCAGAGGATCACAGCCGATGTGGAGGCCGGCATCGATGGCCATGAGCGCAAGATGACGCGCCTCGGCTTCGTCTTTTTGGCGATCTTCGTCGGCGTCGTCGGTCTGATGGCGGTGCTGCCCTGAAGCTCCCCCCTTCGCTGAAGGGGGGAGCTTCAGGGCAGCAGTGTGGCCTCAGACGGCTGCTTTCTGGTTGGCCAGCAGGTTCTTGAGCTTGGCCAGTTCGCCGGCCCAGCGAGGATCGGGGGCGCCTTCGCCGACGGCGTCGGCATGGACCACCTTGTTGACGCTCTTGCGGGCGGGCGTCGGGGCGCTGCCGGGGCGACGATCGGCACCGGAGGCTGGGCGGCTGTCGCGGCGCTGTTCGGAAATCTCGATGCGCAGGGTGCTGCCGCCGAAGTCCTTGCCGTTGAGCTGGGCGATCACAGCCTCGGCTTGGGCCAGATCCTCAACGTTGGCGAAGCCGAAGCCACGGCAGCCGCCGGTCTCCCGGTCGTTCACCGCCTTGAAGCGCACCCCCTCTCCCACGCTCGAGAAGAGAGCTTCCAGCTCTTTGGAATCAAAGGTTTGCGGCAGGTTGCCGACATAGAGACGAACGCTCATGGGGAGGGGGCTCGGGGAAAAGGGAAAAAACTCTGGCAGGCGGTGCGATCGCGCCATTGCATCCAGCAGTTAATCACGCCGTGGGTCCGCGTCCTTCGCCTCGCTCTGGCGAACCAGCCACGCCCGGGCGGCAACCACGGCCTCGGAGAGGAGGGGGTCATCCGTCAACTCCGCTGTCTCCGTTGCTGCTGTTCCGCCCAGGCGACCGAAGGCCCATTCGGCGGTGAGGTGGTCGATCAGCTGGCCGAGCCGGGGGCCCGGAGCGATGGCCAGCAGTTGTTGCAGGCGGCTGCCGTCCAGGGGTGGCCGGGGGTGAAACAGGCGATCCGCCGGATTCCGCCAGCGGCCCACGGCCAGCTGCGCCGCCGGCGGATCCAGGTGCAGCAGCAGGGCAGGCAGGTCCTCCTCCAGCTGGCGCTGCAGGGCCAGCCGCTCCGCTTCGGCCAGGGCCTCCAGCGTCAGCGCACCGGTGTCCCCTGGCGTCCGCCGGAGACAAGCGAGCCAATGGCGCAGCCGTTGGCAGCGCTGCTGCAGGCGGCGGCTGGCCCGCAGACCCTCGAGGGACCGGCCATCCAGCACGGCCGCCAGCCGCGCCAGGGGCAGGGCCCAGGCTGCTTCGGCGGGGGTGAGGCCGCAGCGTTCCGGTCGCTCGGGACCGAGGGGCTGCAGCGACGCCTCGCTCCCGTCAGCGGCCCCCCAGGGCTGGAGCAGGCCCGCTTCCAGCGCCTGAGCCAGCCCCCGATGCCCCTCGCCAGCCGCGGCCAGGCGCTCCAGTTCCGCCAGCACCCTCTCCCCGGCCACGGCGGTGATCCGCTGGCGGTGGCGCCGGATCAGCTCCCACGTGGCCGGCGCGATGGCGAAGTCCAGGTCGCAGGCCAGCCGCACCCCCCGCAGCAACCGCAGGGGGTCGTCCAGCAGGTTGGCCTCGCTGATCGCCACCATTCGGCGTGCCGCCAGATCCGCGAGGCCGCCGCAGGGGTCGATCAGCGGCTGATCGGCGGCCTCGTTGCTGCACAGGGGCAGGGCGATGGCGTTGACGGTGTAGTCGCGGCGGCCCAGATCGGCCGTGAGAGTGTCACCGGCGCCGCGGGCCAGGTCGATCGTCCAGCCCTTCAGCACCAGCCGGGCGATCGAACGCTCCTGGTCGAGCACCACACAGGTGCCGCCAAAGCGCCGCCCCAGCCGCCGGGCCAGGTCGATGGCGTCGCCGGGCACCACCAGGTCCAGATCCGGCTGGGCGGCGAGCCGACCCAGCAGCCCGTCCCGCACCGCCCCCCCCACCAGGGCTGTGCCCTGCGGAAACTGGTCGAGGGCCACAGGCCAGCGCTCCGGTGCCAGGGCCCGCCACAGCTCCGAGACTTGACGTCCCGGCTCGCACGCCACAATGGGCGCCCTGCTGGGCCGCGGCGGCATGTGCATCTGCGTGGATTGCCACTGGGTCGAGCGTTGTCAGGCCTACCACGCGGTCGAGCGTCAGCACGGCGTCGCCCACCTCACCATGCGTCCCGATTTCAGCCCCCGGCAGCCCCGCATCCACGTGCAGGTCCTCGATCTCGACGACGCTGTGGCCAGTGTCGGGGTGGAGTGGGACGTGCGGGCCTGCTCCGATTTCCGCCCCGATCCGGGCCGCTGGCGCCGCTGGTGCCCCGATGGGCCCCTGCCGACATGACGGACCCTCCCGATCCGGACGGTCGCCCCTGGCTGCTGGCGCTGCACAGCTCCAGCGACAGCCTCGGGGTGGGGCTGCAGCGCCTCGGGGCCATGCAGCCCGAGCGGTTGGAGCGTTTCCCCCTCGGCCGCGCCCTCTCCAATGGCCTGTTCGACTGTCTGGAATCGGTCCTGCCGGCCAGTGCCTGGCCCCGGCTGGGTCGGTTGGCGGTGGCCACGGGGCCTGGTGGCTTCACCGGCACCCGCCTGACGGTGGTGCTGGCCCGCACCCTGGCCCAGCAGCTGGCTTTGCCCCTCGACGGGATCAGCAGTTTCCAGCTGATGGCCCGCCGGCTGCTCGCCGGGACCAGGCCGCCCAGCGAGGCGAGCCCCTTCTGGTTGCTGCAGGAGCTGCCCCGTCGCGGGGTGGTGGCGGGGCTCTACGGCGCCGACCCGGGCCGGCCCGGTGGCGTCGCCGAGCTGGAGGTCCCGAGGCTGTACCGGGGCCGCGACGATCTGGCCCCCTTCCCCATCCACCCCGCCGAGGTGCGACTGCCGGAGGACGTGGTCCAGCTGCTCGGCTTCAGTGCCGCCAGCGCCGCCGCCGGCCTGAGCGCACCCTGGCAGCCGGTGCTGCCCCTGTACCCGACCAGTCCGGTGGAGGCGCTCCCATGCTGAGCCCCCAGCCCCGCCGGCGCCGGTCACGCCGTCCGGAACGCCCCGGCCCTGCTCCGGCAGGCCCGTCCCCGCGGGTCCGCCGCGCCCTCCCCGCACCGCGGCGACCCGGCCGGGGCAGGGGGATGTTGGTGGGCCTGGCCGGATTGGCCCTGCTGTGGTTGTCCCGTGGTGTGTGGTGGCCCACGCCGCCGCCCCCCCAGATGATCCTGGTGCTGGGGGGTGATGCGGATCGGGAGGAGGCGGCGGCCCGTCTGGCCCGCACCGATGGGCTGCCGGTGGTGGTCACCGGCGGCACCAACCCCGAGTACGCCCACTGGCTGTTCCAGCAGAAGGAGGGCCTGCCCTCCCGCCAGGTCCAGCTCGATTACCGGGCCCGGGACACGGTGTCCAACTTCACCTCCCTGGTCGATGACCTGCGCAAGTCCCGCATCCGCCACGCCCTGCTGGTCACCTCCACCGATCACATGGAGCGGGCCCTGCTGGTGGGACGGATCGTGGCCGGCAGCCGTGGTATCCACCTCACCCCGGTCCCCGTGCCCTGCGGCGATCTGTGCGTCGTCGAGGGCCGTCGGCGCCTGTGGGGCGATGGTGCCAGGGCGGCCCTGTGGGTGGTCAGCGGCCAGGACATCAGGCCCTGGGTGGAAGAGCGGGTGGCTCCCTGGCTGGAGAAAGCAGGTTTCCGCTGATCGGGCCGAGGTCGAGCATCCGGTTGATCTGCTCCTGGGCGGCTCGGGTCACCGCATCCAGGTCGGGGCGTCGCCGCGAGGCCGGTGGTGGGATCGGCGTGCCGATGCGGATGTGGATCGGCACCAGCCGGGGCCCGTGGCCGCCCGGCCCGAGGGCCCGATGGCTGTTGATGATCGCCACCGGCAGCAACGGCACCCCGGCCCGGGCCGCCAGCAGGGCCGCCCCGGGCTGGGGCTGGTTGACGCGGCCATCCGGCTGGCGGGTGCCGTCGAGAAAGACACCGGTGGCCCAGCCCTGCAGCAGCCGGTCGGTGGCGGTGCGGATCGCTTCCCGGTCGCCGGCGCCCCGCTCCACCGGGTAGGCGCCGCAGGCCCGGATGATCGGCCCCAGCAGCGGCACCCGGAACAGTTCCGCCTTGGCCATGAAGGCCACGGGCCTGCCCAGCGCGTGGCCCAGCAGCGGGGGATCCAGGTGGGAGCCATGGTTGGCCACCACCACCACGGCCCCCTCCAGGGGCACGTTGTCGTTGCCGGTGGTCTGGCCCCGGAACAGCACCCGGAAGACGGGAAACACCAGCAGGTAGCTGATCAGCCGGTAGGTCAGGCTCGGCTTTGGGGTGCTCAGCAGGGCAGGGGGATCGGCCGGTGGTCGGCGGCGGCGCCTCACTGGCCCAGGTCTCCCGTGCCGGCGATCTGGGCGGTGCCGAGCCCGGGGCAGCTGCGCTTGATCAGGCCACTGAGCACGTTGCCGGGGCCGATTTCCACCGCGGTGGTGATGCCCGCGCTCTGCAGGCCGTCCATCGTTTCGCGCCAGCGCACCCCCATGGTCATCTGCTGGCGAAGGCGCTCCTTGAGCACGCTGGCGGAGGTTTCGGGTCGGGGGTCGGCGTTGCTGAGCACGGGGATGCGGGCGTCGGCGAAGGGCACCGCCTCCAGTTCGGTGGCGAAAGCCGCGGCGGCGGTGGCCATGAAGGGGGAATGGAAGGCGCCGGACACCGCCAGGGGGATGGCCCGTTTGCAGCGCACCGTGGCGCTGATGCTGGCCACCGCCTCCGGGGTGCCGGAGAGCACCACCTGGGCAGCGCTGTTGTCGTTGGCGATGACCACCCCCTCGGTGGCTGCCACCACCCGCTCGAGCTCGTCGCGGTCGAAGCCCATCACGGCGGTCATGGCGCCGCCGCCGGCGGCGGCCATCAGTTCGCTGCGGCGGCGCATCAGGGCCAGGCCGGTTTCGGCGTCGAAGACGCCGGCGGCATAGAGGGCCACCAGTTCGCCCAGGCTGTGGCCCGCCACGAGCTGGGCTGTGCGGCCCTGCCGGTGCAAGGCATCCACCAGCAGGCTCTCGACCACGAACAGGGCCGGCTGGGTGTTGCGGGTGTCGTTGAGATCGGTGGGTTCGCCGGGGCCCCCACGGCCGTTGGCCCCAGTCCCGGAGCAGATGGCCAGCAGGTCACGGCCGAGCAGCTCGGAGGCCCGCGCAAAGCGTTCCCGGGCGCCGGGGAGGTCGATCACCCCCTCGGCCATGCCCGGCTTCTGCGAACCCTGTCCCGGAAACACCCAGGCAATGGCCATTCAAGCCTCCCGTGCAACGGCAGGAGATTAGATCTCGGCTGGCGGGCGGCCGGGACCACTCCAGCGGAACAGGGCGGCCCCCCAGCTGAGGCCGGCGCCGAAGCCGCTGCTGGCGATCAGGTCGCCGGCGCCGACCCGGCCATCGCGGACCGCCTCATCGAGCATCAGGGGGATTGTGGCGGCGGAGGTGTTGCCGTAGGCCGAGAGATTGCTGAGCACCCGCTCGGCGGGCATGGAGAAACGGTCGGCCACCGCATCGAGGATGCGCTGGTTGGCCTGGTGCAGCAGCAGCCAATCCACGTCCGAGGCGGCGGTGCCGGTGGCCTCGAGCAGCTCGGCCAGCACGGCGGGCACCTCCCGCACGGCGAACTTGTAGACCTCCTGGCCGTTCATGTGGATCGGCGCGAAGCCCCCCACCTGGGCGGAGAGGTCCCCCACCAGGGGCCGGTGCTCGGCCACCTGGGCCAGGGTGAGACAGGCGTTGCGGCTGCCGTCCGAGCGCATGCGGAAGCCCACCAGGGCGTCTTCACCGGGGTCGCAGGCCTGGACGGCCAGGGCACCGGCGCCATCGCCGAAGAGCACACAGGTGCGGCGGTCGTCCCAGTCGAGCCAGCGGCTGAGCTGGTCGGCACCGATCACCAGCACCCGCTGCATCGTGCCGCCGCGGATGTACTGGGCTGCGGTGATCAGGGCGAACAGGAAGCCGCTGCAGGCCGCTGTCAGATCGAAGGCGACCGCCTGGTGGGCGCCCAGGGCCGCCTGGACCCGGGGGGCGGTGCCGAACAGGTCGTCGGGGCTGGAGGTGGCCAGGAGGATCAGATCCACCTGCTCGGGGGCCCAGCCCGCATGGGCCAGGGCCGCTCGGCCGGCCTCGGCGGCCAGGCTGGTGACGGTTTCGCCGGGGCCGGCCACGCGGCGGGCACCGATGCCGGTGCGGCTGCGGATCCAGCTGTCGTTGGTCTCGACCCGCTGGCTCAGCTGGTCGTTACTGATGCTGGCGGCGGGGAGGGCGCGTCCACAGCCCACCAGGGCCATCCCCCGCAAGGCGGCCGTGGTCACCGTCTTGTCTGAGCCGAGCGGCACCCATTCGGTTCACAGGTGGCCACAGTCAACCACAGGTGGTTGCCACTCCGGCGCTCCCCTCGCCGAGGGCGTGCAGGTCGTCCATGACGCCGTGGCTGGCGGCGGAGTGGGCCAGCCGCAGGGCACTCACCACCGAAAGTGCCCGGCTGCTGCCGTGGCCGATGACGCAGATGCCGTCCACTCCAAGCAGCAGGGCGCCGCCGTGCTCAGCGTGGTCAAGGCGCTTCTTGATCCGCACCAGGTTGCTGCGCAGGAACGCCGAACCCACCTTGCCCCGGCGACCCCGGGGCAGCTCGGCCCGCAGCACGTCCAGCAGGACGCTGCCGACCGATTCGAGGAACTTCAACAGCACGTTGCCGGTGAAACCATCGCAGACCACCACGTCGAAGTCGCCGGAGAGGATGTCGCGCCCCTCGCAGTTGCCGGCGAACACGAAGCGCTCGTCGGCCGCGAGCAGCGGATGGGTGCGCAGGCAGAGGTCGTTGCCCTTGCACTCCTCCTCACCGATGTTCACCAGGCCGATGCGGGGCCGTTTCACCTGCAGCACGTCGCGGCTGTAGATGTTCCCGAGCAGGGCGAACTGGTGCAGCCATTCGGGCTTGCAGTCCATGTTGGCCCCGACGTCGAGCACCAGCACCTGCTGGCTGGGGTCCTTGGTGGGGAACAGGGCGCCGATGGCCGGCCGATCGATGCCGGCCAGCCGGCCGAGCCGAAAGATCGCGGCGGCCATCACGGCGCCGGAGTTGCCGGCGGAATAGACGGCGGTGGCCTCACCCTTCTTGACCAGATCCATGGCCACATTGATGCTGGCGTCGCGCTTGCGGCGCACCACCGTGGCCTCCTCGTGCATGCCCACCGTGGGGCCGCTGGGCACCAGCTCGATCAGGCCGCGCTGCACCGCCTCCTCGAGGTCGTGGCCCAGGCCCATCGCCGCCACCGCCTGCCGCAGCGGCTCCGGTTCCGCCACGAAGCGGATGCGCAGGGGCAGCAGCGCCACCGCCCGCAGGCAACCCTCCAGGATCGGCCCCGGGGCATGGTCCCCGCCCATGCCGTCGACGGCGACCCACAGGCGCTGCCGGTCATCGATGCCGCTTCCGGTGTGGCCCCCCTGCTGGAGGCGGCGCAGCGGATCGAAGACCAGGGGCTGGAGCACGGAACCCGCCATGCTGCCCGCCACCGAGACCGCCCCCGAGGCGGCCCCTGAAGCGGTGGCAGTGGCGGTGCCCACCAGGCTGGTGACGGCCGCATTGCGCCGGTACCAGATCACCAGGCGGCGGATCGTGCGGTTGGGTTTGGGGCGGTTGGAGGCGAAGCGGCGGCCATCGCGCCCCCCGCCTTCAGGATCCTTCGGTGGCAACGGGTTCAACGATGCGCTGGAACAGATAGCCGGTGCCCCGGGCCGTGAGGATCAGCTCGGGGTTGGCTGGATCATCCTCCAGTTTGGAGCGCAGCCGCGAGATGTGGACATCCACCACGCGGGTGTCCACGTGACGCTCGGGGGTGTAGCCCCACACCTCCTTGAGGATCTCGCCCCGGCTGAAGGGCTCGCCGGAACGGCTCACCAGCAGCTCCAGCAGGCTGAACTCCATGCCGGTGAGCCGAATGCGCTCGTCGCCCCGGTACACCTGCCGTTTGTTCGTGTCGATGCGCAGATCGCCGACCTGGATCACGCCGGAATTGGGGATCCCGGCGCCGGGGTCCTTCTCGACCCGCCGGAGGACGCAGCGGATGCGGGCCTCCAGCTCCTTGGGGCTGAAGGGCTTGACGACGTAGTCGTCGGCCCCGAGCTCGAGGCCCGTGATGCGGTCGGCCACGTCGCCGAGGGCCGTGAGCATCACGATCGGCACATCGGACTCCTTGCGCAGCTCCTGGCAGACGCCGTAGCCGTCAAGTTTGGGCATCATCACGTCGAGGACCACCAGGTCCGGCAGGACGCGGTGGAACGCCTCAATGGCCTCCTCGCCATCGCTGGCGGTGACCACCTGATAGCCGATCATCGACAACCGGGTCTCAAGGATCCGGCGGATGCTGGCCTCGTCGTCGACGACGAGAATGGTTTCTTTGGCGGTGGGGGAGGCCGTCATTGCGGCGCGTAAAAGGCAACACGGTTCCGACCCACTGAACCGGCCGGAAGGTCGGGAATTCACCGAACGCCACCTTTCTTCATACACCCCGCTCGCTCCCCTTGGCCCGTCCCGGTTCCTCGTTCGTCTGCCAGGCCTGTGGGGCCCGGACGCGGCAGTTCTTCGGCCGCTGCTCCGGCTGCGGTGGCTGGAACACGCTGGTGGAGCAGAACGAGCCCAGCGGCGACACCCGCCGCCGCCGTCCGGTGGCCGCCGCGTCCGCTCCGGACGCCGCTGGTGCACAGGCGCCGGGCCGTCCCCGCCGCTCCGAACCGATCCAATCCGTCGGGGACCGCCCCCTGCAGCGTCTGGCCAGCGGCTACGGCGAACTGGACCGGGTGCTGGGGGGCGGCCTGGTTCCCGGCTCCCTGGTGCTCCTGGGGGGTGATCCGGGCATCGGCAAGAGCACCCTGCTGCTGCAGAGCGCCCGGGCGATGGCGTCGCGGGCCGTGGTGCTCTACGTCAGCGCCGAGGAGTCGGCCCAGCAGGTGAAGCTGCGCTGGCGGCGCCTGGCCGAGGACGCCCCTGGCGACATGGCAGCGGCTGGAGATGGCGACGGCCATGGCGAGGGTCTGCGCCTGCTGGCGGAGACCGATCTGGAGCTGGTGCTGCAGGAGCTGGAGACCCTGCGGCCCGAGGTGGCGATCATCGACAGCATCCAGGCCCTGCACGACGCCGAACTGGGCAGTGCCCCCGGCTCGGTGTCCCAGGTGCGGGAATGCGCCGCCGCCCTGCAGCGCATCGCCAAGCGCCAGCACACGGCCCTGGTGCTGGTGGGGCACGTCACCAAGGAGGGGATGCTGGCGGGTCCCAAGGTGCTCGAGCACCTGGTGGATGCGGTGCTCACCTTCGAAGGGGACCGCTTCGCCAGCCACCGGCTGCTGCGGGCCGTCAAGAACCGCTTCGGCGCCACCCACGAGCTGGGCGTGTTCGAGATGCAGGGTGCCGGCCTGGTGGAGGTGAGCAACCCGAGCGAGCTGTTTCTGGCCGGGGATGGACCCAGCCCCGGCACCGCCACGATCGTGGCCTGCGAGGGCACCCGTTCCCTGCTGGTGGAGGTTCAGGCCCTGGTCAGCCCCACCAGCTACGCCAGCCCGCGGCGCACCGCCACCGGCATCGGCACCAACCGGCTGCACCAGATCCTGGCGGTGCTGGAGAAACACATGGGCCTGCCCCTCTCCCGCTTCGACTGCTACCTGGCGGTGGCTGGTGGCCTCGAGGTGGAGGAACCGGCTGCGGATCTGGGGGTGGCGGCCGCCGTGGTGGCCAGTTACCGCGACCTCACCCTGCCGGCGGGCACCGTGCTGCTGGGGGAGCTGGGCCTGGGCGGCCAGCTGCGGCCCGTGGGCCAGCTGGAGCTGCGCCTGCAGGAGGCGGCCCGGCTGGGGTTCGTTCGGGCCGTGGTTCCCCGCGGCAGCGCCATGGGGCCGGTGGCGGCCGGCCTGGGCCTGCAGCTGCTGGAGGCGGCCACGGTGGCCGAGGCCCTGGTGGCCGGCCTGGGGGTCAACCCCGAGTCGTCAGATGGTGATCTCTGATCAGAAGTAGACGTCGACGTTGCTGCGTCCGGAGGACTTGAGCCAGTTCTCGATGTCCAGGTAGCCGCCCGGGTAGAGCCGCACCGCCTTGGTCCAGTAGGTGGCAGCCTCGTCGAACCAGCGGTCGGCGGCGTCCTGGTCGCCGGTCTCCTCGGCCAGCCGGCCCCACTTCTCATAGATCAGCCCCATGTTCTTGAGGCAGGAGGGGGAGTTGGCGTTGGCGTCCAGCGACTGGCGGTAAAAGTCGAGGGCCTTCTCTTCTTCGCCGTTGCTCATGAAGATGATCGCCATGTTCTTGAAGATCTCGCCCCGGTCGATGCTGTTCTCCTCGAGCTTCAGGGCCTCTTCGTAGTTTTCGAGGGCCTCGGCGTAGTCGCCGTCGTTCTGGGCCGACAGACCGTCGCGGTAATAGACGTAGGCCTCCTTCGCCTTGGGATCGATCGGCAGCAGCTTGACGATCAGGTCGGCCATGACCGTGAAGCTCTTGTCGATGAAATTGTCGTTGCGCTGCGAGCGGGGCAAGGGTCGAGATCCGGATCGTGCCCCCATCCTGCCTCGGACGGTCGGGGCAAGGGCGTGGCGGCTCCCTAGCGTGGGGCCCCGGCCCGTGATCGCCCGGCACCCCCTGCGTGAGCGCCACCCCCCCTGTCACCACCGCCGAGCCCTTGCTCCTTGACGTGGAGGGCATGAAGTGCGGCGGCTGCGTGCGTGCCGTCGAGCAGCGTCTGCTCCAGACCGAAGGGGTGCGCCAGGCCAGCGTCAACCTGCTCACCCGCACGGCCTGGGTCGACCTGGATCCCCGCTCCTCCGGCCCCGATGGGGCCGGCGTGGATCCCGTGCCCGCCCTGCTGGGCAGCCTTGAGAGCCTGGGCTTCCAGGCCCGGCTGCGGCCCCAGGAGCTGGAGCCGGCCAGCCAGCGGCAGCGGCGCCAGGCCGACCAGTGGTGGCGCCACTGGCGCCAGCTGCTGGTGGCCCTGCTGTTACTGCTGATCTCCGGGCTGGGCCACCTGGCGGAGGCGGGCCAGCTGCCCTGGCGGGGACCGTGGCAGCTGCTGGGCAGCCCCTGGTTCCATGCCCTGGTGGCCACGCTCGCCCTGGCCCTTCCGGGTCGGCCGATCCTGATCCGGGGCGTGCGCTCGGCGCTGGTCGGGGTGCCCGGCATGGACAGCCTGGTGGGGCTGGGCGTGGCCAGCGCCTACCTCTCCAGCCTGGTGGGCTGGCTGTGGCCGGACAGTGGCTGGCCCTGTTATTTCAATGAGCCGGTGATGCTGCTGGGTTTCGTCCTCACCGGTCGCTTCCTCGAGGAACGGGCCCGCTACCGCACCGGCCGGGCCATCGAGGAACTGGGCGCCCTGCAGCCCGACCATGCCCTGCTGCTGCTGGGCGACGGCCCCCCTCGCCAGGTCAGGGTTGGCGGGCTGCGTCCGGGCGACCGGTTGCGGCTGCTGCCGGGGGACCGGGTGCCGGTGGATGCGGTGGTGCTGGACGGCCGCTCCAGCGTGGATGCCTCCAGCCTCACCGGCGAACCCCTGCCGCGCTCCGTGGCTCCTGGCAGTGAGCTGGCCGCCGGCCTGCTCAACCTGGACGGTTCCCTGGTGCTGGAGGTGCAGCGCCGTGGTGCCGAGAGCGCCATCGCCCGCATCGTGCATCTGGTGGAGCGGGCCCAGGCCCGCAAGGCCCCGATCCAGGGACTGGCCGACCGGATCGCCGGTCGCTTCACCCTGGTGGTGCTCGCCCTGGCGGTGGCCACCCTGCTGTTCTGGTGGCTGTGGGGCAGCCAGCAGTGGCCCGAGGTGCTGCTCACGGCCCCTGCGTCCGGCCATGGCACCCATGGCCATGGTGCGGCCGCCAGCCCCGCCACGCCCTTCAGCCTGGGGCTGCAGCTCGCCATCGCCGTGCTGGTAGTGGCCTGTCCCTGCGCCCTGGGCCTGGCGACACCGACGGCCATCACCGTGGGCTCGGGCCTGGCGGCCCGCTCGGGGCTGCTGTTCCGGGGCGGTGACGCCATCGAGACCGCCTCCCGGCTGCAGGCGGTCCTGTTCGACAAGACCGGCACCCTCACCCTCGGCCGCCCCCTGGTGACGGCCGTCCGTGTGGTCGGGGCCCCGGCCGGGAGCCCGGCGGAGGCGGCCCAGGCCGAGCAGCTGGTGCAGCTGGCGGCCAGCCTCGAGCAGCACAGCCGCCATCCCCTGGCCCACGCGGTGCTGCAGCAGGCCCAGTCACTGGACCTTCCCCTTTTGCCCGTCGCTGAGAGCCAGATGCTTCCCGGGGAAGGGGTGCAGGGGGTGGTGGAGGGCTCCGGGCTGGTGCAGGTGGGACGGCTGGCCTGGCTGGCCCGCTGCGGTGTGGCGGTGGATCCTGGTCTTGAGGCCCTCCAGCAGAACCTGGAGGCCGATGGCGCCAGCCTGCTGGCGGTGGCGAGCGACGGACGGCTGCTGGGTCTGCTGGCCGTGGAGGACCAGCCCCGCGCCGATGCCGCCGCCACCCTGGCCCGCCTGCGGCAGCAGGGGCTGCGGCTCGGGTTGCTGAGCGGAGACCGGCGGGCGAGCGTCGAGGGCCTGGGCCTCCGGCTCGGCTTGCGCCCTGAAGAGCTGTCCTGGGACCTGCGGCCCGAGCAGAAGCTGGAACGCCTCCTGCTGGCCCACCGCCAGGGGGCCGTGGCGATGGTGGGCGACGGCGTCAACGATGCGCCCGCCCTGGCCGCCGCCGATCTCGGCATCGCCGTCGGAACGGGCACCCAGATCGCCCAGGAGAGTGCGGCGCTGGTGGTGATGGGCGAGGGCCTCGACGGCATCGTCCGGGCCCTGGAGATCGCCCGGTGCACCATGGCCAAGGTCCGCCAGAACCTGGCCTGGGCCTTCGGCTACAACCTGATCGTTCTGCCGATCGCCGCCGGTGTGCTGTTGCCGGGCTTCGGCCTGCGCCTCTCGCCCGAGCTGGCGGCCCTGCTGATGGCCTTCAGTTCCATCACGGTGGTCGGCAATGCCCTGCTCCTGCAGGTCACCCAGAAGGAACGGCCGTGAGGAGCGGACGCTTCCTGGTGCTGGAAGGCATCGACGGCTGCGGCAAGTCCACCCAGATCGAGGCCCTGCGCGCCTGGCTGCCGGAGAGCGGCCTGATGGCACCCGGCGCCCGGCTGGTGGTGACGCGGGAACCCGGCGGCACGGCCCTGGGCCAGGCCCTGCGCGCCCTGCTGCTGCGGCCTCCCGAGGGTGCGGCCCCCTGCAGCCTCAGCGAGCTGATGTTGTATGCTGCCGACCGGGCCCAGCACGTCGAGGAATGCCTGCGTCCGGCCCTGGCGGCCGGCGACTGGGTGCTTTGCGATCGCTTCAGCGGCTCCACCGCCGCCTACCAGGGCTATGGCCGCGGCCTTCCCCTGCCAACGATTCTCCAGCTCGAGGCCCTGGCCACCGGTGGCCTGACGCCCGATCTCACCCTCTGGCTCGACCTGCCCCTGGCCGGGTCTCTGCAGCGCCGCGGCGACCGGCCCGCCGACCGGATCGAGGCCGCCGGCGAGGCCTTCCTGCAGCGGGTCAGCGATGGCTTCGCCACCCTGGCCGACCAGAGGGGCTGGTGTCGCGTCGAGGCCGGCCTGCCCAGGGAGCAGGTCACGGATCTGTGCCGCTCCCTGATCACACAACACCTGGGTGGTCCCGGCGATGGGGGCCATGGCTGAGCTGTTTGCTGATCTTCTCGGCCAGCCGCAGGCGGTGGGGCTGCTGACGGCCGCCCTCGAACGGCAGCGGCTGGCGCCGGCGTATCTGTTCGTGGGGGCCGACGGGGTGGGCCGGCGCCTGGCGGCCCTGCGCCTGCTGGAGGGGGTGCTCTCCGGTGGAAGCACCGGATCAGTGCCGTTGCGGCGGCGGCTGGCGGAGGGCAACCATCCCGACCTGCTCTGGGTCGAGCCCACCTACCTGCACCAGGGACGGCTGGTGAAGGCCTCCGAGGCCGAGGCCCAGGGTCTCAGTCGCCGCAGCCCCCCCCAGCTGCGCCTGGAGCAGGTGCGGGAGGTGACCCGTTTCCTGGCCCGCCGCCCGGTGGAGGGAGTCCGCTCCCTGGTTGTGCTGGAAACGGCCGAGGCGATGGCCGAAGCGGCCGCCAATGCCCTGCTCAAGACCCTCGAGGAACCCGGCCACGGCCTGCTGATCCTGCTCACGGCGACGCCGGAGCGGCTGCTGAGCACCATCCGCTCCCGCTGCCAGTCGATTCCCTTCGCCCGCCTGCCCCCCGCCCTGGTGCGCCAGGTGCTGGAACGGCAGCCGCTGGCCGAAGGGGAACCCCAAGGGCCCGTGGCGGATCCCCCCGAACTGCTCGAACTGGCCGCCGGCTCCCCCGGGGCCCTGCTGCGCCACCGGCGGGTCTGGCAGGGCCTGCCGGAGGGGCTGGCGGAACGGTTGCTGACCCTGGGCCGGGAGCCCATGGAGGCCCTGGGCCTGGCCCGTGACCTCAGCGAGGCCCTCGACGGCGAACAGCAGCTCTGGTTGCTCGACTGGTGGCAGGTCCACCTCTGGCGCCAGCGCCTGGAGCCGGCGCCGCTGCGGCGCATCGAGCAGCTGCGCAGCCACCTGCTGGCTTACGTGCAGCCCCGGTTGGCCTGGGAGGTGGCCCTGCTCGACCTGGGCCGCTGAGGACCCAGGCAGCGGAGGAACTGTGTGGTGCCGGCCCAAGGTCCCCAAGGTCCCTCGGTGCCCCTTGAGCCAGGCCAGGGGAAGCCTGGGTTCCCGTGCAACGGCTGGCCTGGGGATCAGCCGGTTTCGTTGGCCCTGGTGGCAGCCTCCAGCCGGGCCTGCCTGGCGTTGCTGACGATCGTGGCAAGCAGCTCCATCTGATCGTTGCTGGGGAGCTCCAGGCAGTAGCCGGCGCCGTAGACGGTCTTGATGAAGCGGGGCTTGCGGGGGTCGGGTTCGAGCTTGGTGCGGAGGTGGCGGATGTGGACCCGGATGGTTTCGATGTCGTCGTCGGGTTCGTAGCCCCAGACCTCCTTGAGGATCAGGGAGGGGGCGACGGTCTGACCGTGGCGCTGCAGCAGGCAGTGGAGGAGTTCGAACTCGGTGTGGGTGAGGCGGACGGGCGCATCGAACCAGATGGCCTCGAAGCGCTCGGGAACAAGGGTGAGGGCGCTGAAGCTGAGGATCTCGTTGTGCTTGGCGGAGAGGGGAGCCCGCTCACTGCGTCGCAGGAGGGCCTTGACCCTCACCATCAGCTCCTCCAGATCAAAGGGCTTGGTGAGATAGTCATCGGCGCCGGAATTGAAGCCGCTGACCTTGTCCTTGGTGCTGCCGAGGGCGGTGAGCATCAGGATGGGGATCTTGGCCGTGCGCTCGTCGCGTCGGAGGCGCTGGCAGAGGGTCAGCCCGTCGACCTTGGGGAGCATCAGGTCGAGAAGGATGACGTCCGGGCTGTACTGCACGGCAAGGGCCTGGCCCTTGATGCCGTCTTCGGCGCGCTGAACGTCGAAGCCCCCGTGCTCGAGATGGCCGGCGACCAGATCGCGCATGTCGCCGTCATCTTCGATGAGCAGGATGGAGGGCTTCATGGGTGGGATCGTGGCGTCGGTGCTTCTGAAGCGAGCACAAGTGACGGGAGACTACATTTTCGCCGTTCTGCCCCTGCCCTGCAGGGATTGGATGGATCCTGCGACGCAGGCGACGACTGCCAGCTTTGGCTGGGAGGCGGTGGCCTGAATCAGGCGAATGAAGAAACTCCCCGGGCGGGATTCGAACCTGCGACCAATCGGTTAACAGCCGACCGCTCTACCACTGAGCTACCGAGGAAAACACCCGGAGAACCGGGTTCTGAAGACCTTACCTTTCGGCCCCGCCGGCGGGCAAGGGGGCCAGGGAGTGGCGCAGGCTTTCGCCGCTCTGCCAGGGGCCGATCGCACCGGCTTCCATGCGGGCGGCCCCGTCGCAACGCTGCAGTTCCTCAAGGCGGTGGGTGATCCACAGCGCGGTGAGGGGTGAGGCGCTCCGGTGACAGAGCCGATGGATCAGCTCCAGCACCTCGTTCTGGCTTTCCGGATCCAGCAGGGCGGTCGGTTCGTCGAGCAGCAGCAGCGTCGCGTCGCTGGCCAGGGCGCCAGCGATCGCCAGGCGCTGCTTCTGGCCACCACTCAGGGTGTGGATCGGACGCTGCTGCAGGCCGCTCAAGCCCACCTGGGCCAGGGCTGCCGCCACGCGAGCGGCACGCGCGCCGGTGTCGAGACCCTCGGGAAGGGCCAGCTGCAGGTCGCTGCCGCAACTGGGCAGCAGCAGCTGGTGGTCGGGGTTCTGAAACACCAGCGCGGGCCTGCCGTGGCAGGTGATGGTGCCTTCGGTGGGTGTGAGCAGGCCGGTGATCAGGCGCAGCAGGGTGCTCTTGCCGCTGCCGTTGCTGCCGACGAGCATCCACAGTCCCGGCCCCGGAATCTGGAGCTGGCAGTCAGCGAGCGCCTGACGGCCCTCGCTCCAGCTGAACCGGAGCCCCTCGATGCGCAAGGGCAGGTCCACCGGCACCCTTGTCGTCAAGGCTCGAAGCTGAAGCCGGGGCGCTTGCCACCGCCGGCAACCGCGGACTTCTCATACATCTGAACGGCCACGATCTCGCCACTGAGAAGGCTGACGCGCTTCTGCTCGTCCTTCTCGCAGGTCAGCTCCAGCACTTTGGGATGGCCGTTCTCGAGAGCCTGACGCACCTCGCCGTAAAGGGCCTGGGCGGCCTCCAGCTCCTTGCGCTGGACGGCCACGGGCATGGGGCTGAGCCGGAGGGAGATCTCGACGACGTACATGTAGGGGGGGAGGACTGGCGCAGCCACTCTGGCGAATCGTGGGCCGCCGGGGAGGGATGGGTACTTGTGCTCAATCCTGAGGGCCAGGGTGCGGTCGGCCGCACAGAACGGACGTTGTCTTTTACGATCACCGTGTAACGCTTCGTGAAGCCCCTCCCATGACGATCGCCCTAGGGCGTGCACCGGCCACGCGTGGATGGTTCGACGTCCTCGACGACTGGCTCAAGCGCGACCGCTTCGTTTTCGTGGGGTGGTCCGGTCTGCTGCTGTTCCCCACGGCCT
>JAHHGT010000006.1 GCA_019359745.1 Aphanothece saxicola GSE-SYN-MK-01-06B | reverse complement strand
GCTTCCTTGCGCGCTTTCTCCTGCGCCGCTCGCTGAGCTTTTGCCTCTGCCTCCAGTCGCGCCTGCTCAGCAGCAGCCTCTTCCTTGGCCTTGCGTTCAGCTTCCTTGCGCGCTTTCTCCTGCGCCGCTCGCTGAGCTTTTGCTTCTGCCTCCAGTTGCGCCTGCTCAGCAGCAGCCTCTTCCTTGGCCTTGCGTTCAGCTTCCTTGCGCGCTTTCTCCTGCGCCGCTCGCTGAGCTTTTGCCTCTGCCTCCAGTTGCGCCTGCTCAGCAGCAGCCTCTTCCTTGGCCTTGCGTTCAGCTTCCTTGCGTTCGGCCTCCTCGCGCTTGGCCTTGGCCTCAGCCTCCAGTCGCGCCTGCTCAGCAGCAGCCTCTTCCTTGGCCTTGCGTTCAGCTTCTTTGCGTGCTTTCTCCTCAGCCTCTCGCTGAGCCTCAGTTTCTAAGCGGGCCTTCTCAGCAGCGGCCTCCTTGGCCTTGCGTTGGGCGTCTGCTTTTTCTGCGTACTTGGATAGAAGCTGCGCTCTTAACTCTGAAACCTTTTCCCTGTCAGATGAAATAGATAATCTGATGCCTTCAATTCGGAGTAGCTGATTTGCAATTCTTGTCTTCAGCCGGTCTCGCCGCTCTGGCGATGTGATCCTGTAGGTGAGTTCATCAAATATTCCGAGCAACCTGAAAGCTTCTGAAGCTGAGGACGACTCATCCGCTAAATTCTCCAGCTCTTCTAGGGAAGACTCAATGTATGTCCGTTTTTCTGATGAAGTTATGGCGTGGTAGAGCCATCTGCCCAGAGTTCTAAGGCTCACCGTCTTGTCTCTCCTCTTCGTTAATGGGTGTCATCGCACTTGCCGCTGGCAAGTCCCATACACAGCTGCGTGCGCATGCCAGTTGGCTATGCAATGCCAGCTGAGGGGGAGCGGCCGGGTCCACACCCCAAACCCGCTGCAGCACTCGGAACAGGAGCTTGTTGGGATCGAGGCCATGTTGACCGTTCAAGCGTGAGCCTGTTTCCTTGCGGGCGGAGATGGTTGGGCTGCCCAAGGCGTTCTCGTCCACGATTGCAGTTCGGTAGTCCTTGGCTGAAGCGTCAGCCGGTACGGCCGCCAAAAGGGCCTCCAGCTCCTGGAACATCAGGGTCTTGCTGGCGTGGAGACCGCTATCCGCAACTCGCAAGCCCAGTGCCAGCAGCTCACCACTGCCGTCATTGGCCTCCGGTGCCTTCAGCTTGGTTTGAGAAGCAGACATGCAGCGAAGAGTCGGGGCTGCCCGGGGAAGGCCGTTGCGGAGGCCGCATCGAGGTGGTCTGCGCATGCAGCTCAGCAGCGTTCTTACAGCAGTCTGCACCCTGTCAACCGCTGGTGCAGCGAGGCTTCTGGGGGTTTCCGCAGACGGGTCTGCAGATAGCGGCGGGCGTTGGCACCAGCGGGAGCCTGCGCCATCCCGGGGGCATGGATGCAGGTCAGCCGGATCGTGAGCCGCTTGGCACCTTGCTGCACGCGGATGGTGTCGCCATCGCCGATCGAGAGCACCGTGGCGCGAACCTGCGGTTCAGCTTTCGCCAGGCCAACGGAGAAACCGCTGCACCACGAGGCGGTGAGGGCAGCGGCACCGATTCGTGGCCACCGGATCACGCGCTGAGCAGGGGCTCAATCTCTGCCAGAAGCGCAGGCCGTTGCTCGCTCAGGGTGATCCACACCTCCTCGAGGTCTACGCGGTCGTAGGCATGGATCAGCACATCCCGCATCCCTGCCATCTCCCGCCAGGGAATCAGCGGATGTTGCTGGCGGCAGCAGTCGCTCAGCCGCTTGGTGGCTTCCCCAATGATCTCGAGATTGCGCACCACGGCGTCCTGGAGAACGTCGCTGGCGAGGAACGTTTCGCGACCGGGGATGGGAAAGCCTTGAACCCGACGGATCGCGGTCACGATGTCGCCCAGGGCATCACGGTCCCTTGGTGACATCACAGGGGAATCGCATCCCGCTCAGCAGAGGCCAGAGCGGTTGGTTTGAGATTGCGGCGGCGAATCAGATCCACGCGGCAATGCAGCGTGTCCTCCAAGGCCAGCTTCAGGGCGATGCGCTCCAGCAGGCCGGTGCGGGGGGGCAGGTCCACCAGGAGGTCGAGATCACTGTCGGGTCCGGCCTGATCACGGGCCACAGAGCCGAACGCCGCCAGATTGGTGGCGCCGTGCGCGGTGGCGATCTCCCGGATCCTTGGAGCCTGAGCCAGCAGGTCGTCGAGGCGCATGGATGCCCAGAAGCCAGGGCCATTCTAAGAGAAGGGGCTCAGCTCGCCTTACCGCCTCGGTTCATGGTCAGCGCTGGACTCCGTTCCAATGGGAAGGGCGCCCCGTGTCGGGCGCCCTTTGGCCGGTTGCAGGGTCTCGGCTCGCGCTGCCCTGGTCGTGGCCTGTGACCCATTGATAGATCCGCCTGCCTTGGGTGTCAGTACGGCAAGCCGTTCTTCCCCGGCGCCGGCGGCACCAGAGTGCTTCCATCGGCAATGAGCATGGAGAGGCCATGACCACGACCCTGGAAAAACCAGCCACGCTGCAGTGCGCCTGCCCGGGCTGTCACTGCACGGTGCAACAGGACAGCCCGTTCCGCAACGGCGTCCTGCTGTTCTGCAGCGAGGTCTGCGCCAAGGGGCACCCCAACGGTGAGCCCTGCCACGCCGGCTGTGGCTGTGAAGGCCATGGCTGAATCGGCTCCCCCCTCTGCGGGTCCGATTCCCCTGGAGCTGCCAGCCGGTGTGCATTAGCTCCGCCGTTGACACTTCACCCAACCCCTTTACCAATGGGGATCTGGGCTGCCTGCCTTCTTCCCATGCACCATCCGGAAGCTGACCTTCCCCTGGCCAGGTTCTGCTACCAGCGCATCCTTGCGATGGGCGAAGCAGGCGACAAGGAGGCGGAGGATCTGCAGCAGAACCTCTCCGCCCAGGCTTCCCGAGACGGTGTGCTCTGGCTGGGGGGTGATGAGGACAGCAACCTGTACCGGCTGCAACGCCTCGGTGAGCACCACTACGGCGACCTCCAACGCGTGAAGCTCAAGGACTTCGCACTGGCGGAAGGGAGAGGTGGCGGGGAATCGGATATCGAGGGACTGGCACTCGATGGTGATCGGCTGTGGCTGGTTGGCTCCCACAGCCTGCGGCGCCGCAAACACAACGACCGTGAGGGCCCTCACCTGGACATGCATGACGACCAAAGTCGCAACGCCCATGTCCTCGGCTGTCTGCGGCTTGATGGCGCGGGCCTTCCGGTGGCTGGACAGCGCCTGGCGTTCGACACGGCATCTCCTGGTGATGCCCTCACCAAGGACCTGGCGGGCAACCCGCGGATCGCACCCTTCCTTGCGATCCCCAGCAAGGAAAACGGTCTCGACATCGAAGGCATCGCCGCCCGCGGCGACCGGGTGCTGGTGGGGATGCGCAGTCCGGTGTTGCGGGGCATCGCCCTGGTGCTCGATCTGCGCCTGGGCGGACTCGATGGCGATGGTCCCATCCTCAGCCTTGTGCGCCGACGCTTCCGTTACCTCCAGCTCGCCGGCCTGGCGGTGCGTGATCTGGCTGTGGTGCCCGGCAGCGATGACGTGCTCGTGCTGGCTGGCCCGTCGATGACCCTGGCCGGTCCTTGCTACCTCTACCGCTGGCGCAACGCCTTCGGCGCAGAGCACAACGGTCCAGACACGAAAGTCACGTTGGAGGAAACGGAACCCCTGCTCTGGATCCGTGACGGCCGTCCGGGGCGTCCCAATGAAGGCAGCGACAAGCCGGAAGGCTTGGAGGTGCAACCGCATGGGAGCCGCCTGCTGGCGTGGGTGGCCTATGACGACCCCACGGCAGGACGTCGCAAGGGGCAGGGCGTCCAAACCCGCCTGGATGGCTTTTTGGTGCCGGAATGATCCTTATGAACGATTGGGCAACTATCTCAATGATCCGATTTGAACATCAAGTTAATTCGTAATAGCCCAGACTTCTTTTTGAGTAGTCAATCATCAGGCTTCGGAAACAATACAGCTGAGCGGTTTATGATCACTGATGCGCAGATTGCGGTCCATGAGTGCGGAAGTCCTGTCGTACACTTCATGTTCCACCTTGCCAGCATGCGCCTTTACTCGCAGGGGTAAGCTGCCGTTGACAAGTGGTTGGCTGAACATAATGTGATCCAGAAGAATGTGTGGGTCACGTGTTGGGTCAATTTTATCTTTGAAGCTTGCTGTCCAACGCAGATTATCGGGATAGTCGAAAAGTGCATGATTTAAGAACTTTGCAGCTTCAAATACGTCGCCCTGAACATTGTTCAGTAGGTCGAAGAAAAGAAACTGCCTTTCGAATACCTCTTTGCCAGGTCCGTCATTGAGATCACCCATGACCATTATTGCCGGTGAAGGCTCTTGACGGAATCGCTGATCAATATAATAGCGAAGATTCTGGGCTTCAGTTGCCAGCTTGACCCGATTCACCAGAGTTGCCTCAATGTATTTGAGTCGGACTTCCGGATCTTCACTGAAGAAATTGCCTTCCCGCGTCAGCTTGCTCTTAAAATGTCCGCCGATTAGCTCAAGACGAACACCGTTGATCGTGAGCACTAGGACTTGGGGGTGTCTGTAATGCGAGTGGAAATCGGATGTGATCTTTCCCCACCAATAAACAGGCCACCGATCCGCATGTTCGCCAGCAGGAGAAGCCATTTTGGTGTATTCTTGCCAGACACGAATCGGCAGCAGGGACGCGCCAGAGGCGATTGCTTCCTTGGCTATGAACCATATCCACTGCCTGCCTTGTAGATGGTAAGAATCGCCAGTCGACCTTTTGATGGCTGTATACCCGGGAAGACCGGCAACAAAGCGGTCGATGCCAGCTTCACCCTTTGGCCCTTCTGTGATGCATAATACATCAGGCGAAATCTGCTTGATTACTTGATAGATCCCTTCAAGTCTTTGTCTCAGCCGCTGAAGTTGGGATGGAGTTTTGTCTGGACTATCTAAATCACGAATCAGATCGTCGAGCCACTCGATATTCCAGGCTGTGAACTTATACTCTTGTGCCATGGGATACTCTGTGAATGGAAAGGTTGGGAGAAGGAGAGGACGTGAGAAGGACGGTGGCGCTCATCATCGCTTCTGATCAATGAATTTCGCCAACTGAACCATGAATATGACTCATGCCCAACCGAAGCTAACAGAGAATTGTTTGAATTCGATTGTGGCGTGTTCTCTGATGCAGGCCAGTGTGCTTAAAGTCTGAGTTCTTCGTGGCGGTGCTGTTCAAAAGACGGGGCGCAAGCTTTGGATTGCCCCAACGCCCTTGCGAGCGTTGCCGCTGCCCCCTAGCCCGAGACCAACGGGTAACTGCGGAGGTGCTCCTCCAGCGCATGCCCCAGGCTTAACGCCTCACTCCCCGGTGCGATCCCCTGCTGATGCCCCCGCAGGCATGTAGCCATGCTGAGCGAATCGGTTTCGTCGGCCATCACGATGCCGTGCAGTGTGTTGAGGCTCAACCCAAATCATCTAGCCAGCAGCCGCCTCAGTCTGGGCTGTCTATGTCTATCACCACTGATGTCTGCAGGGCCTCCAGCCTGCCTGGCAGTTTCAGCCCAGATCTTCAGGGCTTCTGCCCGGCTCAGCTGCCGGCGCGATTTCAGCAACGGGATTTACTGATTGGGGAGTAACTCGCCGGTGGTGATCTCCAGCCGTTGAACCAAGCGCTCCCAGCGGGTTGGTTGAAACCGCAGCACCTGACGGCCGTTGCTCAACCAACCCTCCCGCGGGATCAGGGGGACACGCGGTGGTAGCTGGCTCATGCCATTCGGAGCCTGGCCTCAATCATCCGGCAGCACTGTTCCACGTCGCTAACGCTCTCCACACCCTTGCTGAGCGAGCAGAAGAAGTCCCGCCAAAGTGCCGGCACCGCCAGCAGGATCAGCGGCCGGCCGCCGTTGAGCGCATGGGCGGCTTCTGAGGCTGTGCCGGGGCCGCCGCCGCCGCAGATCACCACCACATCGGCGCTGAGCACGTTGATGACGTTGCGGGCCTTGCCCATGCCGGTGAACACGGCCAGATCCAGCTCCGCCGTGCTTTGCCTCTCCTTTCCGTTCCCTTCATCGGGCAGTACCCCCACCACCAGGTGCCCCTCCACCCGCACCGCGCCGCGGCTGGCCGCCGCCATCACCCCCGCCGGGCGGCCACCGGTGAGCAGCACCCACCCTCTGGTGCTGATGCACTCCCCCAGTTCCTCGGCCAGGGCCACCGCCTCAGCGGAAGCGCCCTCTCCAGCTCCCATCACACCCACCACCGCGCGCCGGCTGCTCATGCCACCTCCGGGCACCAGCCCCGCTGGCGCGTCATGTCTTCGGTCCAACCCTGGCAGCGGCGAGTGAGGTGCTCCCCATGGGTCAGCAGGCTCTGGTGCAGCTGGCAGGTGAGCACAGGGATGCAGTTCACCCCGGCGTGATGGCGGAAGAAGTGGCAGGTCATGCAGACCTTGCGGCTGCGGCTGGCCACCAGCACCTCCTCATCAAGGTAGGGCCACTCCTCGTAGCCGCCATCGTCCGCCGCTGGGTTGGGGGCCAGCCGTTTGCCTCGGGAGCGGGGTGGGGAAGCAGCCACGACAACACCAGCATGGAGAACGCCTGTACTAGCAGAAGTCGTGTGGTTCTGGCCAGCTCGGGCGCAACCCCAGGCGGAGCCCCAGGTGGCAACGACCCGTCGGTGGTGGGCCGCTTTTTTTGCTCCCACTGGGGTGTGGAGTGGTTCGATGAAGAAGGCGATGCCGATCCGCAGCAGGAGATGCCTCTGCGCTGGGCCATGTGATGCCGCGTGCCACGGGGCTGCAGGGGGCCATCGACCATCGGCAGCGGCAGGAGAGGAAGCTACGCGCCCTCATTCAGCCCTGAAGAAGTGGGGCATGGACCAACCGAGAAAGACTGACGACGCAACACATAGAATCCTCATCGACATGTTGAACTAGCCGGGGCGTGGAAAAGAAGCAACAATCCGTTGAGAGTGCCTACGCCGAGGCAAAAAAAGGAAACTGGGCGCATGTTCTGACCCTCTGGCAGTCAGAACCACGGTTCGCAAGTGGCTGCAGTCGATACGTGAATCCATTTTCCGGATGGTCCTTTTTGCATCAGGCCGCACGCTTCGGTCATGAGGCAGCCTGTCGCGAGCTGATTCGCCTAGGCACGGCAATCGGGACACTCACTTATGAGAATGAGGGTGCAGCCGATATTGCAAGAAGGCATCAACACCATGCGTTGGCAAGCGTCCTGCAGCTGGCTTGCCTCGATCAGGATGAATCCTGGTGTCCGCCAAGAGATCCCAAGCTGCTCCCAAGCAGCAACTTATGGGATGAAGCCCAAGAGCGAAAGGCAATAAACACAATGCTGGTTGCCTATGGCGGCGGCGTCGTCAAGATTCCTGCTGGCTCCCGCTACTTTGTGGATTCGTTTGAACGCACGCTGATTGGTTGGCACGGAACTTATGACCCGCCCGGTGACATGGGATGCGGATCAATGGTCTGAGTAAAGTCGGACAGCATACTAAATGATGAGTTGTTGCGCACAAGTAGTTAGCTGTAAACTCTAATTCCGCTGTATTCACCGAGACTCTGATGATTGTCGCCAAACGATGCTAGTTGGCGATGCCTGGCTGATCGCTGCAGGAGAGCCCTCTTCGGAGGCAGACACTGTTTCAACGATGAGAGTGCAATTCTACGATTATCTATTTTCGAAGATGACCACATTCAGCCTCATGTCCCCATGCGGTCACCCCGCGCCTTACAGACTCGTAGGCGCCATTGGAGGCACCCCTGACGTTGGACTACTCGGCCAGAATGAACGATGTCGCCGTTCGACTCTTCCGCCCTTCTTGGATGATCTTGTCTTTCACTTTGGACAGCCTCCTCGCAGCAGTGTCAGCATGCAGAACTTCTATCACTTGGGAGACTTCTTTGTAGTATCCAGCTCCTTCAAGACGTTTCTCGATCGTCACGCTGGCTGCAGCTTTGAGGCAAGGGCGATTCGGACCAAGCATCCTCAAGACGTCGAGCATGAGCAGTATTGGGCCATGAAGGTGGCAACTAGGGTTGACTGCCTCTTGCCCGATAAGTCGTTCCGTACGCAACCATCATGGATCACTGATCCCCCACCCTGCTTCAGTGAAAGGGCGATGGAGACTGAGTTGGCGGACGATGTTTCCCCTTACTTTGCCAATAAGGGACCCTCGACCTACTTTTCCTACCCTGGACATGGGGTGGGCCGTGTGTCCATGGATTTCTCCTCAGTACCGGCAGGCGTCAAGCTCTTTGAGCCACTCTATTGGCCACATTTTCTTGTGGTCGATGTGCTCTTCGCTAGAGAGATGGAGCGGCAGTGCAAAGGAGGGGCATTTGGCTATTACTTCTGGACACTAGGCTTTGACGACGTCACTGCCGAATACAACAGTTTATTGCACAGTCTTCGATGACAGTTCAGTCACGGCGCTGCTCATAGGTGGCGTTGAAATTGCATTGCGGTTCCTCTGATTGCTGGTGGGTCGACAGGGGCGGAACTGCAGCAGGTGTGGACCTCCTCGCCCCCTGCTTCAATCTGATGGATGATCTCTGCTCGGGGTCGCCGGGGGAGTGGCGATTCGGTCAGCACTCTCTCCCGATGCAGTGCTTCCCCGCCCCTGGAGAACACTCCGGCCACCAGTACCCGCACCCTCTCCTGCTGTCGTGATGGCACCGCGACGGCTCGACAGCACGACCCATCTACGTCATCCTGCTGTCGAGCCAGCACCGCGACACCATGACAGCACTCTCTGACGTGGCGCCCGCCGATCTCTCCATCCGTGATCTGGAGAAACGGTGGGGGATCAGCCGCAACGGCCTCAAGGCCCGTGCCCGCGCCCTCGGGGTCGAGCTGATCCGCGTCTCCTCCACCCTCACCACCTGGCCGGGCGCCTTCATCGAACTCGGGGAGAGGCTCCACGAACACCTCCATTCAGGGCAGCCCATGGGCACCTTCCCTGGCCTGAAGCCGGTGGCGGCTGATGGCAGTGCGACGGCAGTGACAGCAGCAGACGCCACGGCGATCGTGAGGTCTCCAAACAACGACCTGGCGCTGCTGGTGGCGGCCATGCGGGAGGCGGCGGCGGCCCCAACGGCGGATCCCCTGCTGCGGGCTCGGGGGCTTGCCGAGGCTGCCGATAACGCCCTGGTCCTCACGACTACCGATCTGGCGGCCCTGCTGGGTCAGGGGGTGATGTCCTGGCGGAGCGGACATGAGGCCTATGGCTATCGCTTCGAGCGGCACCACCAGGGCCGGCAGGTGCTGTGGACCGTCGCGCGCGCCATCACCCCCAGCTCCCCAGCGGGAGTGCGTGCCCTCCCTGGTGTCAATCCAACATCCAGCAGTGAGCGGCGCGTTGGATTTGCGGCCGAGGCGTTCATCGACGTGCCTTGGCGGATGGCCGACACGACCGGCACCCGCCTGTTCCTGCAGAACCGCATCGGTTGAGCCGGTGGGGGGATGGAGTGTCTGCACAAGAGACGCCCTTGCTGCTGCCGGATGTGTATCGGTCCTGTCGGTACCTCGCTAATTCGCTAAGGCCTTGGCAAACGCTGCCGCTGCCCCCTGGCCCGAGGCCCATGGGTAGCTGCGCAGGTGCACCTCGAGAGAATGCCCCATGCTCAGCGCCACACTCCCTGGATCGATCCCCAGCTGGTGGCCCCGCAGGCTGTAGCCATGCCGGAACGAGTACGGCACAGCGCGCTCTCCTCGTTCCGCCATGCGCTCGCGCAGTTCCACCCAGCCCTGCTGACGCTTGAGGTAAGTGCCGATCGCATCGGCCGCTCCTGGCCCATTGCCCAGGGGCGGGAGCTCGATCGTGCCGGCGCGCCAGCGCTCCAGCAGCTGCCAGTCCTGCCTCCGCCCGTCCCAGTCGGTGAGTGGCAGCGGATGCACCCATCGCGGAGTTGTCATTCCACCGCCGCTGCGCTTGCGGTAGCTGCACCACCACAGTGGTTTGCAGCTGCCTGGATCGCTGCGCACCCCCAGGTGCTGCAGCTCGATCGGCCGCAGGCCCAGCTCCGCCAGCAGCCGAAATGCATCACCCCACCGACGGCCAGGTTGATCGGTGGGCAGAGAATCCAGCAGCTGCAGTACTTGTAGATCAGTGAACGGATCACCCTTGCGGTGGCCGGCAGCCGTCTCAGCTGCAGGGACACCGATGTGCGGCCGCAGATCGAGCGGCGGCCGCCAGCTAGCGGGGAATTTTTCGCGCTCCACGCAATGCCGCAGGAACTGCGCCAGCGACTGCGCCCGGATCTGTCGGGCCCGGGTCCCAGGCGCCCAGCCACGCAGGCAGGCATCCAACAGCGAAGCCGAATCCGGAGGACGCTTGGCGCCCTCCAGCAACTGCACCGCAAGCTCGAGCACCGGCGCGTAGTTCTTGGCCCAGGTGATCGGACGGATGGCGCCGCCGTGATCCAGCTTCTGCTGGCGGAAGTGCTGCAGCGCCTCGGTCCAGCTGTCCTTGCGCTGAGGCCCTCGACCAAGGGCAATGGCCGCAGCGTCCTGAAGGGCGTGCCCTTGGAGGGTGAGTAGGTAGATGTTGCGCACCCGGGCCAGGATCGGGCCCACCTCCTGGCGAGACCAGGGGAAGGGCAGGACAACCGATTCCATCCCGCCATCGGCGTGCCGGATCAGGAGGCGCACCCCGCCGCGCTGCTCGCGCACGGACCAACCGCGCGCTGTGGAGCTGCGGACAGCATCACGCAGGCTGGTCTCCCAGGCCTCTGAATGGCTGACGCGTGGCACGCAGTGAGCACAAACTGAGCACAAAACTACCCGTTTCTGCCCGATCAGTGCCGTTCACGCTCAGTCAGGAAGCCAGTTCTGACGCGGCATCCGGCTTTCTGACTGGCTCCGCGGGGATCTTTGGGAGCACTAGGTCGCAGGTTCGAATCCTGTCGCCCCGATTAAGTCCCCGCAGTCGATCTCAGGGTTTTCCACATAGCTGTCGCAGGGCCTGATTTTGGGACTGTCCGCAGAATGTCCGCAGAATCAGGGCGATCGCTCCCCGGGTGAGACGCATCTGCGCGCTGCCCCAGGTGCATGTAGCGGCCGATGGCGCGTCTCGGGTGTCATCCAACGTGGTACGGGCGCGACTGCGGCGCCAAACGTTGCCCGGCTGATACACACCTGGCGCCGCCGGTCCTGGTCTTCGAGACGCCGCTGGCGGAGGCCTGCCCGGCTGAAACCCTTGTGTCCACTGAGGTCCCACCGTTCCCGGGCCTGTGGAAAACCTGCATAAGTGAACCTCGGTGGCGGCCGGAAAACTCAGAGGACCCAAGCAATACGCCCAGGTGTCCAACACCGCAATCGCATCCACTCAGTGGGTCTCCACGCAGGACGCCTGCCGGGAGCTCAAGCTCAGCCGCACCACGATTCAGCGCCTCAAGAACCGAGGCATCCTTGCCGCCGGAACCTGCTACTACCGCCGCGGCCTCGGACGCACCGCCCCCACCGCCTGGAACGTCGAGGCGTGCCGGGCCGTGCTCCAGCGCCTGGCCGCTGCTGATCCCGCATCCATAGAGACCTACCTCCTTCCCACGGGGAGGGACGCCTGATGTCGACCCATCCGGCACCCGTTCGGCTGGCCGGCGGCGAGGCCCTGGGCGTCCGGGCTTCACACCCGCAGGTGGTCGACGCCCTGCTCCAGCAGCTGGTGGCCGTCGCCACCGAGGCAGGCGCACCCGATCCGGCCGCTGCAGCGTCTGAGGCCCTCCGGGTCGCCCGGGCGATGCGGCTCCAAAAGTCCCTCGATGAGCTCACCGCCGCCGCCCGTGGCATCGCCTTGGAGCGGCTTCGGCAGGAGCAGGCGAAGGCCCGATGGAGTAAGTGATGGCGGCATCCCTCCCTTCTCCACCTCAACTCCCTGCCGCAGTCCCATTCAAGGTCTGCCCGGGGTGCTTCAGCGTGGTGGACATCCCTCAGCCGACGTGCCCTGGATGTGGGTACCGGTTCAAAGCTGAGCTCCAGTCGGTCACGGAGAAGGGCCAGGAGACCCAGCCGCCGGCGGCCGGCGTCGCAAAGCAGATGCCCCTCGAGGAGGCTTCTGTTCCTGAGCCGCCGAAATGGGCCGGTCCTGCCCCGTTTCAGCCCATGGGGCAGTCCGGCGACGCCTTCGCCTACCGCGTTGCCAGCGGCGAGCTGGTGATCCTCTCCCGTAGCCGCCACACCAGCGTCTGCCTGGTCAGCCTCGCGCCAATCGCCTACTGGGAAACGAACTTCCCTACCAAGGTCGGCGTCAACTGGCTGGCGGCCGCCTCACACCTGTTCGAACTGCAGCGCAGCATCCCGCCGTTCTCCCCCGATCGAGTCCGCGGTCGTGGGGCCTGGATCGATGACGACCGGACCGTGTTGCATCTCGGTGATCGGCTGCTGATCGATGGCCAGCCGGCGCCACTGCAGCATCCGCAGACCGCCTTCATCTACGACCGGCGGCCGCCACTTCGGGACCTGGGCCCCGATCCGCTGGCCGATGCAACCGGGCTTCAGGTGCTCGAGTTCATTCGCGGCGCCGGCTGGCGTGATCCGCTTGATCACCTGCTGGTAGCCGGCGCCATCGTGCTCGGCCCCGTGGGCAATGCCCTCCGCCTGCGTCCTCAGCTGGTGGTGACCGCACCCCGCGGCGCCGGCAAGACCGAAGGCGTCCTGAAGCCCGCCGAGGCCCTGATGGGCGGGCCCGAGATGGTCCTCTTCGCCAAGGGCTGGACCGCCTCTGCCGTCCGCCAGTCGCTCACAGGCGACGTGCTCCCGGTGATCTGCGACGAATGGGAGAACGCAGCCAAGACCCCCCAGCGCCGTGACGAATGGGGCGAGCTGCTGCGCGTCGCCTACGACGGCGGCGAATGCGGCAGAGGCACCGCACACCAGCAGGCCGTCCGCCAGCGTGTGAGCAGCGCATTCATCCTGGCGGGCATCAACGTCGAGGGGATGGACGACGCCAGCCGGTCCCGTGGCGTGATCGTCCAGAAGGCTGCGCTATCCCAGGTGGACATCCGCCGGCAGGTGCTGGCCGCCCGCCAGCTGGCGGTGCCGGAAGTAGGGCGTCGCCTGGTGAGGCGCACCCTGTTGAATCTGCCCACCCTGTTGAACAACGTCGAGACGATCCAGCAGGCCCTGGACAGGATGGACAGCCGCCGTGCCGACGTCTTCGCCCATCTGCTTGCCGGGTCCCTGCTGCTGGTCTCCACCGAGCAGCTGGAGTCCGTCGCCACCGCCAGAGCATGGTTGGACCGGATCGGCTGGAAGGCTGATGCAGCGGCTGAGGAGGACCTGCAGCAGGACTCCGAGGGACGCCGGTGCCTGGACCACCTGCTGAGGCACACCATCCGATGGGATGAGCTGGGCGACCGCTCGAGGGAGATCAGCGTCAGTGAGCTGATCGGCAAGGCACTCATCCCCCCGTCCGCGGATGACACCAAAGCCGGCGAGGTTCACAACGTGCTCGGCCGGCTGGGGGTCAAGGTCTGCGGGAAAGGCATCTACGTTGCGAAGCGCTGCAGCGAGGCGATCTACCGCGGCACCACCTGGGCCGATGGCAACCACCTGAGCCGCCTGCTGGACCTGGAAGGCACGAAGAAGGATCAGGTCTGGTTCCCGGTCAGCAGGACCCAGCGGTGCACCTGGATCCCGCTTCACCACATCGATGAGAGCGAGCCGGCACCAGCGGCCCAGGGGGAGGTGGCACGGTGAGGCGCATTCCAGCCTGGAAGGTTCGTGGAAGCACCTTGGAAGGTGAAATCCCAGTCTCAGCCTGCCTTCCTTCCAACCTTCCAACCTTCCAAAGAAAAGAGAGAGTCACGAGAGAGAGGAGAAGGAGGGGAAGGGAACCACATAGGGGGTCCTCTCCATAGGGGGTCTCTCAACTCGCCAGAACCTGGAAGGTCGGATGGAATCCAGTCGCTGACAGTGTTTCCGCCTTCCAGACGCCTTCCAGACGCCTTCCAACCTTCCAGTCGCCTCCTTCACCGCCCATCCAGCCCCCCCCATCACCGCCATGACGAAACCCACCACCAAGCCCCAACCCACCACCGACTCGCTGCCGCTGCCCCAGGACGCGGCCGATCGCCAGGCTCACCGCCAGATGGTCCGCTCCATGGCGCCCGGCACCCCCATCGAGGTGCACAAGCCCGGCGGCACCGTGGCGACCGGCTACAAGCTGCACAATGGCAACTACGGCCCGCAGACCAGCCTGATCCGCGCCCCGGGTGGCGAGGTGCTGCGGTGCCCTGTCCTCTGGATCCGTCCTTCGCAGGAGGCGGCATGAGCGCCTCCACCTGGCAGCCGCCCTCCGTCGCCGCTGACCTGATCGCTCACCGCAAGCTGCTGGCCGCCCTGCCCGCCGGGTCTCCGGTGCGGATCTGGCGGCCCAGCGGCTCGCCCGTCAACGGCTGGACCTGGTGCGGCGTCGCGGGCAACGCCGACGCCCTGGTGCGGAGCCTGGACGGCGACGTGCGCAGCGTCCGCCAGGCGTGGGTCATCCCCGACCCGGAGAACTGAGACATGACGCTCCGACTGCGCTTCACCACCGACCTCGAGGCCAAGGCCAGGCGCACGTCCGAGCGTGCAGCCGCGGCGATTTTCCTGCAGTTGAACAATCGATTCCAGGCCGCCTTGGCGTCGGCGGTCTTCGAGTGGCCGAACCAGACCACGCGATCCAACGGCCAGGTGGTGGGCAGCCCGCGAAACGCCGTCGACACCGGATTGCTGCGCCAGAGCAACACCGCCCCCGAGATCAATGGCCTCCGGGTGAGATACACCTGGAGGACGCCATACGCAACCGCGGTTCACGAGGGCGCGCAGCTGGTCAACGGCACGATCCTTCCGCCCCGGCCCTGGACCAGCGCCGTGCTCGGCTCTGAGCGAATCGACGGCATCGAACCCATCGACCGCGCCGCGCTGAAGGACGTCTGGTTGAAAGCGTTCCGGCAGTCTTGATCAAGATCAGATAATCGTCTGGTCTGGATTGAGACGTCAACTGTTGCAACAACAGCAGCAATAACGCCCGGCAAGTCTTAGACAAGGGCGGTCCGATTCCATCCCATCCGTGAGGATCCTGCACACGATTCCCCAAGCCGCCGAGGCCTTGGGATGCAGCGAACGCCATATCAAGCGGCTGATCGCTGAGGCCGATGCCAACCGCAAGAGCCGCTGGAGGTTCGGCCGCGAACTGATCGACCTGGCGCCTGTTGGTGCCCAGCGCCGGATGGTCCGGGTGAACGTCGCCGCTGTCGTTCCGACGCTGGAGGCCCGCCCGTGATCATCACCGCCGCCACAGCCGCCGAGGCCGACCTGCTGCACCGTCGCCTGCCCGCCCTGCGCTGGGCCTTGGGTCCGGACGTGGAGATCGTCACGAACCTGCAGGGCGACCGCCTCGAGGAGCTGCTGGGCCAGGAGCTGGCCGCTGTTGATCTGGAGCACTGCTACGAACTGCCGGCCGAAAGGTGACGCCTGGCGGGTGACGCCAGAACGTGTCACACAGTTGCAACCGTTGCGGCAACTGGCCGGTTGGGGTGACGCTGCCGTCACCCCTTGCCTTCAGATCGTCACGACTGGCCGGTCTTCAAGATGCGTTCCTTCCTGCGATTCAGCACCGCGAGATCCTGTTCGATCTCGGCAAGTTCCTGGGCTCGCGCCTGATCGGGGTCGACGTCATCCTGGCCCTGGGCGCCGGCCAGCTGCATTTCGTCCGGCCATGCAGCGTTGAGCAGATCCTTGGCGTGTGCTGCGGCGCTGCGAGCCTGGGCCAGCTCACGGAACGGCGGTGCATCCTGCGCCGGCGCTGCGGGTTTCGCCTTGGCTGCGGTTGCTGCCGGCTGGCGAGGATCGAGGCGTTCGTCCGGCCAGGCGGCGGCCATCCGCTGCCGATAGTTCATCTGGTGAATGTCCACTTTTGGTTGTGTTGTTTGGTCGCCCTATTCTGGCTCATTCTCTGGCGGCGGCACCGGCGCATCGTTCCCTTCGCCCTCTGGATCCTGCGGTGGCTCCGGTGCGTCAGCGGGCGCCGAGGCGATGGTCAATCGAGTCACCCGAAGTCGCACATTCACACCGCCTTCAGTTCAGTTTTCCTGTATAATGACTGCATCGGGGGAGACAACCCGACGCCAGCCGGCCACAGGCGTAAAACCGGGCCGATCCGCCCCCAGCAGTCCGGGGGCAACACCATTGCTTCAACAACATGAACCGCACCGCCGAACTGGCGGCCCGGCTCGCTGCATTGGAGGCCACGAGCGCCGCCTCTGATGCTGCTGCCGCTGCTGCCCTCGAAGAACTGATCCAGGCCGGCACCGAGCTGGCCGCCGCCATGGCCCGCACCATCGACGCACTGGAGGCCGCATGACGCACACCATCGCCTGCGCCCTCGTGGTGCTGCTGGCCATCGTGGTCGGCGTCCTGACCTGGGCATCCGAAACACCCGCTGATCGTGCTCGAAGGTGGCACTCCAGCGGCATCTCCCAGACCCGCATCGCTGACCGCCTGGGCGTCACCCGCTACCGAGTGAGGTGCTGGGTGGCGTAGACCCGACGACCTGTCGGAGAAGGCAGATACGCGGCGTCGGCTGTGCCAGTGGCCCCAGTCGGCGCCTGCAACGGGCGCTGATCTAACACCGTTTCGAGAATTATCTCCCGTCTCGACTTGAGAATGGACAGCGATTCTGGCCAGGAATTCATGGCCTGAATGAGACTCACCCGCCAGGTGTGCCAGCTGCCGCCGGGAAACTGAGGTAGTGCACCCGGTCCCGTCTTGGCAGATTTCGTCCTCGATGGGGGCCTCGACGATCGGGGCATTCTTGAGAGCTTCAAGCGGATCAGCGCCGCCGGTGAGGAGGCCGGCCAGAAGGTCGGCAAGGCCCTCGACCAAGGCCTGGGGCAGAGCACCCAGTCGATCGCTGCGGTCGGCCGGGAGTTCACCAAGACTGGCAAGGAGATCATCACCGCCTCCAACGGCCTCCGGTTCTGGGTCGACGCCCAGGGCCGGGCCCGCCGGGAGAACGGCCAGTTCGTCACCAGCGCCGAGAAGACCGCCGCGGGGATCCGGAGCATCGGCAAGGAGGCCGACACCAGCGCCAAGAAGCTGACCGGCCTGGGCAAGGCGGGCCTGAAGGTCGAGGCGTTCGGCTCAAACCTGGCGGGCCAACTCGCCGGCCTCGCCTCGCTCGCTGGCGTGATCGCCCTGTTCAAGGGCGCGATCGATCAGGCGGTGCAGCTGGAATCGATCACCCGCAAGCTGAGCAACACCCTCGGCCCGCAGGGTGCGGCCGGTGCGCTGTCGTTTACCAAGGGCCTGGCCGATCAGCTCGGGCTGTCGTACACCACCCTGGCGGGCACGTTCGGTGGGTTCACCGCGGCGGCATCGGCGGCGAACGTACCGATCGAAACGCAGAAGAACCTGTTCGCGGCGGTGGCCAAGTCGGCGCAGTCCCTGGGGCTGAGCAACGATGAGCTGCAGGGCAGCCTGCTGGCGCTGCAGCAGATCGCCAGCAAGGGCACCGTCTCGATGGAGGAGCTGCGTGGGCAGCTGGGTGAGCGGCTGCCGATCGCCTTCGGTGCTGCCGCCAAGGGCCTGGGTGTGACGCAGCAGGGGCTGATCAAGCTGGTGGAGAGCGGCCGCCTCACCGCCGGTGAGTTCTTCCCGGCGCTCACCAAGGGCCTGAACGACCTGACCGTGGGTGCAGGTGGCACGGCCACGGCGGCGCAGAACTTCCAGATTCTGGGCAACGAGATCGCCGCGCTGCAGGAAAAGGCTGGTCGCGAGCTGCTGCCCGGCGTGCTGTCGTTCGTGCAGGCCCTCACCGGTGGACTGCAGGGCCCGATCAAGTCCGAGCTGGCCAGCACCACGTCGGCGATCGGATTCCTGCAGGCCCAGCTCAAGCAGCAGACCGAGTTCGGCCTCGACACGACCGAAGCGCAGCGGAAGCTCGGGCAGCTGCAGATCCAGGCGGAGGAGCTGCGCACCAAGCTCGCCAGCCAGACCCGGCAGGACGAGATCAAAGTCGAACTGCTGGGCCTGGAGAAGCAGCGGCGCGACCTGGAGCGGCAAGGCGTCGCCACCGATGCGGTCCGCGAGAAGGTCAAGCTGCTCTCGCAGGAGCTGTTCCTCCTCTCTGGCTCGGCCGAGTCGGTGAACATCGGACAGATCTTCAACGGCCTGACCACCGAAACCATCTCAGTGGTCCCCGCGCTCACTGCCCAGCTGGTGAAGGCGCGTGAGGAGCAGGAAGCGATCAACCAGCAGATCGAGATCCAGAGCGCCGCAAGACAGCGACTGGTAGATGCCGGCAAGTCGACGGAGGTGGTTGATGCTCGGCTGCTGAAGCTGGCGGAGCAGAAGAAAGGCCTGGCCGAGGGTCTGGGCCTGGCACAGCAGGATCTGGTTGCCGCCAAGCGGGCGCAGGAGGCCGCCGACGCAGAAGCAGGGAAGAAGGCGCAGCTCGCTCTCGACATCGAGAAAGCCCGCGTCAAGACAGCAGCAGAGCTCAATAACCTGGTCGCTCAGGCACCGGTCAGGGCACTAGACAACCAGTTGGCCGTTGGGCAGAAGGTCGTGAGCTTTGCGCAGGCGGCTAGCAGCCTGGAACAGGCGCGGTTCGAAACGGTCCGCGCTCGCAACCAGTACGAGATCGACAACGCCGCCAAGCTGGGCATCACGCAGCAAGGGATTGCCGCCCGGGAGGCTGAGAACGCCGAGCTGGAGAAGCAGTCTCTCATTACCCGCTACCAGGCCACGCTGCGCCAGCAGCAGTTGGAGGGGGTGATTCTCTCGCTCACACAGCAGAGGGCCAAGGCGGAAGCGCAGGCGGCGATATTCAAGGCCCAGCAGGCTGCCGTGCTGGCAAAACAGGCTGTTGCCGAAGCACCCAAGAACGACCCGGCGAAGATTGCCAGCGCCCTGGAGGCGGCCCGATTGGCGCAGCTCCAAGTAGGACTGGCAGAGCAGAATCTGCAGTTGCTGAATCAAATTGCGCCTATTGAACGATTCATCGCTCAGGCCAACAGCGAATCAGCATTGCAGCAGCTCAGGACTCAAGGCGCGGTACTAGGTATTGAGCAGTCGCTGGTACGGATCACGCCCGAACAGCTGGCGTTCAACACGGCTGTGCGCGATGGGGTGCAGACCTTGACGCAGTTCCCTGGTGAACTGAACACCATCAGCCGCGCGGTCGGCGGTACCAGCCAGGAGGCACAGGGCATCGTCAAGGCTTTCACCGATGCCAGTGGTGCAATCGTGCTGCTTTCTTCTAACGCAGGCAAGGCAGGCGCCAACGCTAAAAAACTGGGTGACGGAGTAGGTGAAGCCGAGGGTAGTGCGGAGGGCTTTGAGAAGATTGATCTTGCACAATCAACTGGCGATGCGGCGCTGAGAGCGGGCGCCTTTGCCGACAAAATGTATGAGGCAGCCAATAGCGCTCGGTACGTGATGGAATACCTGTCGCAAGCCGCCGGCCTGGCCCCCTCGCGGTTCACTGGCGGCCCGGTGCAGGCCGGCACGCAGTACCGGATCAACGACGGGCCCGGGGGCCGCAGCCTGGGACAGGAGGCGTTCTTGTCGCGCGGTGGTGACCTGTCGCTGATCAACCGCCCGTTCAGCAGCATGTGGACGGCGCCGAGTTCCGGCATCGTGCTGCCGGCGGTGCTGACCGATCAGCTGAAGCAGCGCGGGGCGTTCGATGCTGCCCGCAGCACCGGCCGTGTGGCGGCGCTGGCGGCAGCCACGCGGGCGCCGATGGGCACCGCCGCCCAGCAGCAGCTCGCCCTGGCCGTCACCAGCCTGCGCGCCGAAGTGAAGGCGCTCCGCGAGAAGCAATGGACCGTCCAGCAGCGGGTGACCAACTCACCGGGCAGCACGCAGATCCGGCTGATCAACTCGATGCTCTGAAGGCGGGCCGGTGTGCCGGTTCTGTCCAGGATCCTGTCCACGGAGTCAGGCCACAGCCGGGAACCATTGCGGCGGCTGGTGTCCTGGTGCCCGGCCCCTCTGCTGTTGTGACAGGTACGCAATCATGCGGGAAAGCTGATAGTGAAATCGCCGGGAAACCCCGATGTCCGAGAACAGATCCCGCGCAACCATCGAGACTGAGCTTCACCACCTGCTGCAGCGCCGCACCGCCGAGGCCCGCTTCGATGACGTCGATCTGACCCGGCAGATCGATGCCCTCTACGCCGAGCTGCTCAACGATCACGGCATCGAGCGGCAGCTGCGATGAATCGCCCCCGCCGCTGGACACCCGAGCTGCAGGCCCGTGCCGAACAGCTGCAGGCCCAGGGTGCGCGCTGGACCGAGATCGGTGCCGCGATCGGCGTCGACGAATCCACGGTGCGCTACTGGCTTTATCCACGACAGGCCGAATCGCGGCGGCGGGCAGCAATCTCTCGGGCTGCAGTACGCCGGGCTGCCCTTCGGCATCTGGAGGCCCTCCCCGTGGACCAGCTGTGCCCGAAAGCTGGCAGCCGCCAGAAGCTGATCAGAAAGGCTGAGATGGTGGCCTGTTTACCTTCGACAAACCGAAACTGAGGCCCCATGTAAACTCCCAGCCACTGACTACAGAAAAAGCGCATAGATGGCTGTTCTGGAGACCAACCAGGCCCTTGCCCTGGCGATCTGGCTTGCTGGTCGTCTCCATGCCGAAGGTCTCGACGCAGCCGAGAAGCTCGCGACGATCCTCGGCTTTGAGGGGGTGCTGGGCTTCGAGCGCGAGCCCTGATCACCCCTTGTCCCAGATCAGCCGCCGGCGCGCCATCGTGTAGACATGCCCGAGCCCGACCCGCGCAGTGTTCGCCTAGAGGAGCTTCGCCACGAGCTAGAAACTCTGGCCCGGCAGGTGCTGACATCACCGGTTGACTCGCTGGAGCGGGGCGCCCTGAATGACCAGTTCCGGGTGCTTATGGACCAGGTGCTGGTTCTGCGCAAGGAGCTGGAGGCTGACCCTTAGGCCGCCCGCGCTGCGACCTGCTCAGCCAGGCCGCGACGTGCGCCGATCAGCTGGTCGCGGCTACGGATCCGGAGGGGTGAGGTTGCTTTAGCTCGGCTGTTGCCGCAGAGAATGCCCGAGCCGTTTCACTGCTGGTGAACCTGGTGTAGGCGCGCAGGTGGCATTCGAGGCTGTGGCCCATCGCCTGGCTCAGGTCCTTGGCCGGGATCCCCAGGCGGTGGCCCTCGTAGCTGTAGCGGTGCCGCAGGCTGTAGGGCACCAGCACCTCACCAAAGGCCGCCGCCTCGGCCCGCAACTGCTGCCAGATCGCCTGCCGCTTCAAGAAGGTGCTGACGGCATCCCCACCGCGGCCCGGGGCACCCAAAGGTGGCAGCTCTTCCCGCAGCTGCAGCCGGCCGATCAGGTTCCACTGCATCACCGTGCCATCAAGATCACGAACAGGCAGGGGAAACAGCCGCCGCGGCTTGGTCTGCCCGCCGCCGCCCTTCTTCTGGTAGGTGCACCAGAGCTGGACCCCATCCGGTCCTGGCTTCGGCACCAGATACCGGAGCTCCTCAGGCCTCAGGCCGAAGGTAGCCATCAGCTGAACCGCGAACCGCCAGCGCCCTCCGGTCACGTCGTCGGGGAGGCCGTCGATCAACCGGAGGGTCTGGGCGTCCTCCATGGGGTAGCCGTCCCGCTTCGCTGATCCTCGAGGCCGCTGCCCTACGTGCGTGGCGAGCTTCGGCGGTGGCATCCAGCACGACTTGAAGCGGAGACGCTCGGTGCAGTAGTTGAGGAACTGGGCGAGGTTCTGTGCTGCGATCTGCCTGGACCTGCTGCCCGGGGCCCAGCGGATGAGCACGGCATCCAGCAGCTCCGCGGCGTTCGTCGGCGGCCGGCGGGCCTCCAGGCAGTTGAGGGCGATCTTCAGGGTGGGTTCGTATTTCTGGGCCCAGGTGATCTCTGACACCGCGTTGCCGAAAGACTTCTTGTGCTGCTCGAAGCGGGCGACGGCTTCGGCCCAGTTGTGCTCGGTGCGGCTGCTGGCACCGTTGACGATCGCCGCGGCGCCCTGGAGCGTCTGCCCAGCGCACACCTGCTGGTAGATCAGCCGCACCCGCAGCAGGGCATCACCGGTAGCTGACGCCTGCCAGGGGTATGGGAGCGCAACGCTGCTGTATCCGGTGCCGTCGCGCACCTGCAGGCGCATGCGGTCGCGGTGGGGGATCACGCTCCAGCCCCTGGCCGAGCTGGCCACCACCTGCTGGCGGAATGCCTGGACCCAGGCGGTCGGAGCTGGAGGCATCGGGGCCAGTCTCATCGGTGATCTGCGGACATTCTGTCCGCAGAATGCGCACAATGCCAGCCAAAGTGCGACAAGTGCGCACAAGCTGCAGAAGGTGAAACCCAGTCATTGCAGGCGTTCTGCCCGTCCTGCAGTGAGTCTCATCTGGGCCGCCTTCGGCTTTGGGAGCACTAGGTCGCAGGTTCGAATCCTGTCGCCCCGATTGGGTTTTCAGGGATTGACCTCCTCTCACGGTTGGACAGAGGTTGGACAGAAGCCTTGTCAGGCTGGAGCAACGCCCAGTCCCTGATGGGCTACGCAGCATCCCCATCTGAATCAAGCAGTTGAGCAGTGGAAGAAGCTTCAGAAGGAGGGGTGGTTTCACATCGAACCGCAATGGTTGGTCAGTTGACCCCATCGGGGCTGCTGCGGTCCAGGACATCCAGCAGCTCTGCCATCACCAGCCGAACATCCGGCCACTTCTTAGTGGGCGAACTCGTACCCAATGAGAAGGGCGCCCCGTATCGAGCGCCCTTGGGCCGGTTGCAGGGTCTCGGCTCGCGCTGCCCTGGTCGTTGCCTCTGATTCATTTGTAGATCTGCCTTCCTTGCTTGTCAGTACGGCAAGCCGATCGTGCGGTGGGGGTCTCAACTTCAAAGAGGGCAAGCTCACCACTGAGGGCTGCAGGGCACCCAGCCCGCCTTGCGTATCTCGCCCCAGAGCTTGAGGGCCTCCGCCCGGCTCAGCTCACGGCGTGATTTCAGCAACGGGATCTTCTGATCAGGGAGCAGCTCTCCGATGGTGATCTCCAGCAGTTGAACCAAGCGCTCAAAGCGCGTGGGCGAATGTGTAGCAGCACCCGGGGACCGACGCTCAACCAACCCTCACGCGGGGTAAAGGGTTCACGGGGTGCAGGTCGGCTGATACCTGTCGGAGCCTGGCCTCGATCGACAGGCAGCACGTGACCACGTCGCAGGCGCTCTACACCCCTTCGCCGAGTGAACAGAAGAATTCCTGCCACAGCGGCGGCACCGAGAGCAGGACTAGGGGGAACCCCATACATCTACATGAAGATGAATGCTTGAAACGAATCGGCTGATCGAATACCATGCTTTATCGACAGCCTGATTGCAACTCTATGGAGTGGAAAGACTTGGTCCTTACGGGCTTTGGGGACCTCACGAAGTTGGCGGAGTTCTTTGGCATCATTGAAGGAATAGACCGAAAGATCAGCAAACTGCTGTGCGCTGATTTAGAGTACGCCAAGAAGCAGCTTACTTTGCTTCCTGGATGCTCAGAAGAGAATAGGATAATTTACGTGAGAAAAGCTGGGGATGCCTTTTGCCGTGCCATTTCACAGGTTGACGGAACTAATAGGGCCATCGCGTATCTTGGCCACGCATGGTGTCTTGTCGTACTTAAAGAGAGCACGAACGCAATAAAGGAGCTGCGGCTTTTGACCGAGATTGAGACTGTCCCTAGAGAAACAAAAGTTCTCTCTTGCGTTGCATACTATGCCTTCACCTTTCTGGCTGTTATGCTTGCTCTTGTTCCGATGATAATTGTGCCTTTTTTCGGAATTTTGTTTGCTATATATCTGTTGTGGTTATTCTATGGCCAGCTATTTGCTCTGTTGGAGAGCACCGGTGCATGCAATCAGGATGCGGCGCTCTGCCACATGTATTCATTCGCTGCATGCATACTGCTATTGATTGTGACGCGTCGCTTCCGGATCTTCCGCGGGCTCGCGCTTGCGATTGGCAACATCTCTGCATTCGTCGAGAAGAGGTTTCTAAGGTTTGAAGGCGTGCTAATAGACGAGAAGAATGCGAATAGGCTTCGCATGTTGCCATTCCGTAAGAGCGAAAAGTGCCTTATGCAACTCAAGGATTGTGCCAGGGAGTTGCTGACGTTGATCAATGTTCAGTCAGATTCAAGATGATGCAATGTCTAAGGCCTAAAAAGGCGTTGCGAGTGATTGTCACTTTCGATCTCCCGAGGCAAGAACTTGCTTTGGGTTTATTTCATCACAGAAGTTTGTGAGATGCTGGTCCTGGCAAGATGCGTGATTCTGCTATAATCACTTTGTGGGATACTGAGAATGGACATAATTTTAGGCAGAGGCTTCCTCCCTCAGCATTCCATCAGATTCATCAGTGCCTGTTGCGGGGTACTCAGTGGTCTTGGGCGTACGCCGAAAAGCCTGTCGCCGGTGCACTGACCCCACGATCATCGGCATGCAAAGCCATTCTGAGCTCCACCCCACCATCCGGGGCGCCGCCGGCCGATCAGCCGGCGGCGGTAGCGGTTATCAGTGAGGGCCTGCAGCAGCAGGTCCAGGGCGTCGTCAAGCATCGAGGGGCAGCAGCACCCTTCCAGCGTTCCCGGCGGCGGTCAGCGCAGTTGCTCGCAGGCTTCGCCTTCACTGTCGCCATCGAGATAGGTGTGTCCCTCCCGCAGCAGCTGTTGAGCACGCTCCCAGGGGCCGACATTTGCGCAGTACCACCGCCGTCCTGGACTGGATGCTGGAGCTGCCCTGTCGTTGATGATCGTCAGCGTCACCGGGCGCTGCGAGGGCTGGCGTTGGGCGCCTCTGTTTGCTGCTCTCCAATCCCAAGGGTGCTGGATTCCGCCGTCAAACCTCCAGACCCCAATGCGGTAGCGCTCGGCCAGCTTCTCCCGATCATGGTAAGCCACTCGTCGCACTGCTTCAGGTACTGGCGGTAAGCGAAGGCATGCCCTTGTTGGGCCAATGTGAGGCCGGAGTTGGCACCGTTCTGGCTGAAGACCTCGGCGACCGTCCTGCCGTAGCGGTCGTTGTCTCATCGGGGATTCTCCCTCCCATCGTCTCGATTCCGGCAAAGCGGCGGAAGCAGGGCCTATCGATGAGCATCTCCTCCATCAGAGGATCGGACAGCGTGAACCACTGCTGCAGCAGGTGGATCCGCAACATCACTTTCAAAGGAATCGGCGGGCGACCTCTCTTGCTGGAGGGCTTGTGATAGACGGGCTCGATCAAGGCCAGGAAGGCTTCCCAGGGAACCGTGGCCTCCATCTCATCCAAGAAGCGCTGGCGAAGCGTCCTCCTTTTTGGCGTGAATTAACTTGTAGTCCGAAAAGCCCAGCTGGAGGGGGTCGGCCATCCGTTCCAGTCTCAGTCTTGGATCTTGATTGATTTTAGTACGATTTTCAGATGTTCCCTAGGGTTAAATGCTGACGGCTCACTACAACTGTAGTCAGCCGTCATTCGTACTCAATGGTTCACGCTGAACCTATGGTGCTAACGATGGAGGTCCCTCGGACCCTTCCATCGAATCAGCTAAACATCCATTTTCAACCCATCGTCTCCCTCAAGCAAACCTCCGTGGTGGGCTTGGAGGCCCTCGCGCGCCCGACGCACATGGGTGTCGGACAGCAGTTCGCCGAGGCCCGCAAGGCTGGGAAGCTGCTGGAGCTGGATCGCCGCTGCCGCATCCGGGCCATGGAGGCCTACCGGGATCTCAACTTGCCCCGGTCCCTACGCCCCTTTCTGTTTCTCAACTTTGAAACTTCATTGATCGACGAGGGAGTTGAAGGCTCGGGAGTCTTGCTCGAGGCCACCGAGGCCACGGGTCTGGAACCCAGAGACATCGTGATCGAGCTCAACGAAACCAAGGTTCAGGACACGATGACCCTGAAACGATTCGTGGAGCGCCATCGTGAATTGGGTTTCCTGATCGCAATTGACGACTTGGGATCCGGCCACAGCAACCTGCCACGCATCGCCGAATTGCGGCCCCACATCATCAAGCTCGACCGCAGTCTCATCGCCGGAGTCGACCGCGACTTTTGCAAGCAGGAAATGATGAAGTCGCTGGTCTTACTTGGAAAGACCATCGGCACTCTGGTTCTGGCTGAAGGGGTGGAAACCCAGGCAGAACTGGACACCTGCGCCGCCCTCGGAGCAGAGTTCTTTCAGGGCTATCATTTTGCGCGCCCCAAGCCAGCGGCCAACCTGCACTTGGCGGCCCTGCACCCAGTGCTGATGGAAGCCGCCCGCCGGCAACGGGTCAGAGCCGTGGCCGCCTTCCAGGCCCGCCACATGGAGGACCTCGAACTGATCAATCTGGCCCGCGCAGGGTGTGAATGCCTACGTCACATCGCTGCCCAAACGTTCGACGGCAGCCTTGCCGGCTGGATAGGCACCAACACCATGATCGAAGCGGCCTACGTGCTCGATGGCGACGGACTGCAGATCAGCAACACGCACCTGGGCCAGGGTCTCCCCCCGTCGAGGAACCGCCTGTTCATACCCGCCACGCGGGGCACCGACCACGCCAACAAGGAGTATTTCTTCAGCCTGATTGACACGGGTCTCCATCAGCACATCACCGACACCTACATCAGCCTGGCCACCGGCCTGCCCTGCCGCACCGTGGCCACGAGGTTTGAGCACGCCAGCGGCGCTTCCTTCGTGCTCTGTATGGATCAGCGCCTCAAACCCTGATCTGATCTCCAGCAGAACCGGGAGTCCACGGTCCTGCTGATTCAACAGTCGACTCCAGAACGCGAGGCCGCGATCGAGCTGGCCCTGGCTGGACGTCCTAGTTCGCGCCGAAGGGTATGGGGGTTTGCCTGGTGCGCAGGCCATGACCTCTGATGCGCACTGTCGCGTCATGCCCCAGGCTGATACCCCGTCGAGCCTGAAATTGTTTGCCATGTAGCCGATGGGATCGAGTATCCACTGGACGATCTGCAGTACTTTCGGAGTCGTTGCAGCAGGAATCATCCGATTCATGGCGCCAGTTACGGATATGGTTGGCATTGATGCAAGAAGACTATCGTTTGAGCCCGCTGAACTTAGTCTCCTGTTCTACTGAGAAGATCTTCCTCGCGTACCCGTGGTGATCCCTCATTGCGAATGACTGGTTTCGGTTCCTGCCGTCCTGACATTTACCTTCTGCTCACCACTCCCTGGTGGTCAGGTCTCGTTGAAAGTCTTTCACAAGTGCGTTCGGCGGTGGTGGGACCGTTGGTTTGGTCGGCGGGAATGGATCCCTTCTTTGCCAGAACCATTTCCTGCCAATGCCTCTGCCGACCTGATCGCTTTTCTGCAGGCGGTCCCCAGGGACGGATGCGCTGGGGACAGCCCCCCTACCCCCCCCCCTGAGCCGGACCACCCGGACAGGCCGGACAGGGGGCTGCTCCTACTCAGAGTTCTCATGTGTGCAAGGGATAGGGGAATCTCATCAAACATCTGATGGTGGGTGTCCGCCCTGTCCGAGCCGCCCGGCGATTGATGCCATGGATCTCTGGGGCCATGGGATTGCGTGCTGGTGAACTTGTCTTCGGGGACACGCCTTAGCGACCCAATCGAAGCTGTGCTCGCTACGTGCTCGGGGTAGTGGGTGCGACCGGTGGTACTGACTTGAGATCCTCAATGGGGACGGGACCCGCCCTCAGTGGTTAACCATCGGGGTCATGTGCGGAAATAACGAGCCACCTCAGTTGTGGCGTTTGCATCCCTTGGGGCTTCTCCTGGCCAAGTCTGGCCGGTAGGGATGCTCTCATAAGGGCTGGATCAACTTTATGGTGTCCACGTCACCGCCAACGTCAATGCACTTGTTGCTGAAGCCACGAGGATGTCAATGTGGTGACTGGCGTACTGTTTCATCCTTTGCTGGTAACCCTCATGGCTCTCCTTGCTGAGGCGTGCAGCCGGTGCAGTCTGCAGAGACAATCAATGGCAAGTCATCGAGGTAGGGCAGCCTCAGGATCATTTCTGGCCGTCAGCCAGCCTCACTCGTAGTAGTCACGCATCTCATGGGTCGCTGAGGTACCTGCTGAGAAAGAACACATCAGGACAGTCTGAGTTACTGTTGTCTTTACGGACCCTTGGGGGAGAGCCCATGTCTCGATTGAACCCTGTTGCTTGTTGCGTCGTCGTTGTGGCTGCGACTGTCGCGCCTTGTTTTTTACACTCCGCTTCAGCAGCCAGCCCGAGCCTGGTGAGCTCGAGCAACGCAGGCTCTGCCATGAGAACTGTTGAAGCCATCTTGAAACTCGAAGAACTCACTGATGCTAATGCTGCACACCTCTTGCTCGTACTTGGCAATAAGTCAATGGTTGTTGTGTATTCCAGCAAGGAAAGCAGTCCCGCCCAGGCGGCCCAACTCGATTTGATCGCTCGCGACAGTAATAACTACGTTGGTGCCATCAAGTTCTACCGTCTTGACCAAGCCAAATACCCGAAGACTTGGAGCGATATCAGCCACAACGAAACCTGGAAGCGAGGCCCAGTCTTTATGCTCGTCAACAACAATCCGAAGTTAATCGGTACCGTCAAAGATCTTAAAGATGGCGTCGAAGTGCCCGTTCATTCAATCTCCACCGATCGGCTGCGAGCTGAAATCACCCGCTTTCTAAAAATCCGCCCGCCGGTCTATCACGTCACAGTCGATGAAGTCGAGCGCCTGATTCTCCAGCCCGGTCTGCCGACCTTCATCATGGCTTACCGCAACAAGGGTCCCCAGAACATAACTACACAGTTCCAGCGCTTTGCTTACGAGTCACAGTTGTATGCCGGTCGTGTCAACTTTGTGCTTATCGATCTCGACCAAGGCGATCCTTCGAGCAAGCTCGGTTTTAAACTTCCCAAGCAAGACGAGCCGTACTACGTGGTTTATAAGCCAAAAGGCAAGGTTGGCCTGCTGATCAACAACCCGTTGCTTTCTGAGGTGCTAATGGAAGATGCTATTCGCAGCTACTTCGGCCCCGGCCATGAACCTGCGAAAGTGATTCCTTAACCCCCAAGCCCAGGACCCACCTTCCGCAGCTCACTCCTCCTCGTCACTGCCGCCCACCGGCACCAGCCGGATCTGCTTCCGCCCCAGCTTGATCTCGAACTCATCGCCGGGCCTGAGATCCAGCATGGCGGTGTAAGCCTTGCCCACCAGCAGGTTTCCGTTGCCCTGCACCGTGGCGACGTAGCTCAAGCTGCGACCGGCCTTGCCTTTCCCATTGCCACCACCGTCTCCAAGACTGACGCCCTTGGCTTCCAGCAGGGCCTCATAAAAGGCCGTGAAATTCAGGCGCTCGCTGCCGTCTTTCTTGGTGCTGAGGTAGCCGGCGGCTCGAACGAGATCGGATTTGGAGGCATCTCCCAGCTCTTTGACTTTGGCGAGGAGATCAGGTCCGTTGAGGGGCATGAATCTAGGGCATCTATAGAGCAAAGGTAACGTCCTAGATCATCGGCGCAAGCCTGGGATGATTGTGCGCGTTTTCGTTCCTATAAATTGGATCTGGAGTAGACTCTCTGTTGCTGTTGCTCCTCCGAGAACGAAGAAAAGTCGGAAAGCCAGTCACAAGTAGAGCGATCCTGTGCTGGCTGAGCCGGGCATAGGTGGGAGAGTGCTCGGGGCAGTTTGCCGAGCTTGGGACAGGGATGAGCTGGCCCCTTCACCAACTGTGCTTAGGTTGAGGGCTATCAGATCAGTCTGACAATTCTTGAGAGAGAGAACTCGCCTCAGGAGTGCCCCTCTCCATCATGTTCCAAGGCATTAAACCGAGCTGCCAGAACCATATCGGAGCGGGTCAGTCCATCAGACTTATGGGTGTAGATGATGGCTTCCGCATAACCCCATCCAAGCTTGAAGTCGGCATGGTGACCCTGCTTTTCACAGATGGCGCCAGCGTTTCGCACCCATTCAAGAGCTAAGCTGAAATTCTGGAAATTCCAAACCCTGTGTAAATGATGTCCATCGACCACCTCCCATCCGGGAAGCTCGTCTAGGAGATCACTGATCTCATCTGCGGTCAGCGTGGGGCCACCGTCTTGACACGGAATGCAGGCTTCGTTACTTAATTGCACGATTCCACCCTTACAGTTCGGCCTTTGAGCAGGATAGCTATGAAGAGGCTGACCTAAGGCGCGTCCCTATGAGTTCGCAGAAAAACTTCTACATCTCTGCGATAACAGAACAACTGCAGCAGATCTGATGCGAGGTCTGCATGAGCGCAGCGGCTTCTTGTTCTCCTGCGTTGCGATCGAGGAGCGTGTCCCGACTACTCATCCGCGGCATCGGATCCGCCCCTCGATCGACTCAATCAAACGGGGGGGGGGAAGCCACAGCGGCCAGGCGACAATTCCCTGGCTGGAAGCGTGTTGAGCAGCAGTGGTAGCTCAGATGACCCAATCAGGGCTGGTGCCGTCCAGAAGCTTCAGCAGCTCTTCAAGAATCCGGTGGACTTCCGGTCCCTTCTCCGGGTTGTGGACGGCGCCAATAGCGCGGGCGGTCATGCGGCTATCGATCTCCTGCAGGGTGTTGGCCGTGTCCATCACCAGCTGGATGGAGATGTCAGCGGTGGAGAAGGGCATAGGTCTGGCAAGGGCAAGGGCGAGTCCGAGTGGCATGGACTGCATCCAGAGTTCCCGGCGGCGGTCAAGGCGTTAGCAAGTGGCAACAGGCTTGTCGGGGATTCGGCCTATCCCCCCGAGAACGCAGAGCAGCAGAGTTGTGAAACGGGGCAATACGCCGCCATGCATTCGCTGGGCTGACTTGGGGCGGTCAGGAGTCCCGGGTGGAATGCTGAAGGGTTTCCAATGGACATCTCTCGGATGGGAGATTCGTGCTTGGGGGGAATGGGTGGTGAGGGGGGGCTGGAAGGGGCTGAGCCGACCGCGCTGGTTAACAACGCTGGTCCCCCCAAGTGTCCGACAACGGGAGACACTCCAGTGAATGAGACTGTTCCGTAACCTGCTGGCCGCCAGCCTTGGAGTTCGGAGAACCACCAGGCTCTGGGCTGGGAGGTCTCACTCCGTCTTGGAATCACCCACAACCACAGGCAGTGAACTTCCATGACAGCCGCAAAGCCCATACCACCTTTGTGGTGATGGTGGAAGGAGCTCCCGAGACGCCACACCGGCGTTGGCCAGGCCGGGACGACGGAACGACGATTCCGCCGGGTATTCCCCCCAAGGAGGACGCAACCATGCTCAAGCCCACCATCGCGACGCTGGTGTACACACTTTGTGTCAGCGGGTTCGCCTCAATGTCGCTGCCGGCCTACGCCCTCGGCGCCAAATGCCCTGCCAGCAGCTCCGGAGCAACCATTACCCCACTGTTTCTGAACAGCGTGTTGCGCTGCAACCGACGCACACAGGCCACCCCGATATGCCCGCCGACGCACCCGATCTACAGGATCATGCCCGAGCAGACCGGGCAGTCGGCAACCGACTTTTGCGCTCCAGCGAATGTCATGGTGCCTGCCCCCAGCCAGCGCGCAAACGTGATGTGTCCCTCCAGCATGAACCTCGTGGTCAACGGCGGCAGCGGCAACAGCGACATCTGCCGTTCGGGCAGCACTACCCAGGTAGCCCCTCTGCTGATCCCCAACTGAATCACCTCAACCTGCTGGTCATAGCTCATGCTCCTGACGAAGTTGTTGCTGCAGATCCAAGGGCTATTCAGTGACCACCTCGACCAGGCGGAAAGCTGAACGTTCTCGGCGATGAGCCGGACCACCCGGACCCCCCGGACAGGGTGCTGCCCCCACTCATAGCTGCTGCTCCTCCAGAGGGAGGGATCTCATCATTTGTCTGATGGTGGTGTGACCGCCTGTCCGGCCTGTCCGGGTAGTCCGGGTAGTCCGGGTTGAGCTGGGGACAGGGGACTGGGGGTGCTACCGCTCTGTCCGGACCCTGGGGATTCTCTGTACACCCTGTCCGAAGCTGCCGGCGATCGACACCCCCGGCCGCTGAGTAAACGGGATCGTGTGCTCGGGGGGAGGCAATTGACGGAAACCTTGGCCCTGTCCGCCCTCGTGAAACCTGCAACCAGCCTCACAACCACCATGTCTCGCTACCTTTGGCACCTCGACACCTACGGCTGGCCGCTCGAACGCATCGACACCGAGACCGGCGAGCACATCCCTGTCTTCACTGGTGTGCATGAGGAGTCGCTCCGCACCCAGGATGGCGGACGCCCCATCGCCTGCTCCATTCGCAAGGTCTCGGGAGTGGAGTGGGAACTTGTTGGTGATAGCCACTCACGGAAAACCGGGGACGTGCTCGGGGGGATGCGTGCTGGAGGCGGCTGAGATGATCGCCGAAGAAGGATTGGGCTGATCTCTCTGGTTAACCAGCAGTGCTGTTTCTCCCGAGAATGTTGCACTCCTTGCATCAATGGTTCGTGTCATAGCCCTCCTCCTCGGAGAACAGCTCGCTGGCAGCATCCGGTATCTGCTTCTTCTACCGGTTAACCGGAATCATGCGCTCCACGCTGTCGGCAGCGATCTCATAGAGCGTCTTGCGGCCACTGATCGTCTACCCCGGCGACCTTCGCCTTGAACTCGGGGGTATGGGTTGCGGCGGATGTTTATCGGTGGTTGCACCCTTAAGGGGCGGGGCCCCGCCTCAAAGGGTAACGATGGACCCTGTCCAGAAAACCCAGACCACCTCAACCAGTAGGCAATAGAGGATATAAAATGTGGCGGTAGCAGTTAACGATGGACGGAAACACCACGGCTTCAAGTTGGCACCTGTCAGTATTCCGACCGGTTCCAGTATCCAGCTGCCTTGCCGTCTCTTCGGCGGCATGGGCCCTCAGAGCTTTCCTTACCGGTGAATGTAAGTGCTTTCAGGATAATGGCCTTCGATGGGGCTTTCCGTCAGAAATCACCGAGCTGACGGTCCAGCGGATCCGGTTCAGGCGTTTTTCTTCAGCAGGGCAACGGCATCGGCTCCGAAGTGATCGCCCAGGGCCTCGAGCAGGCCCTGGGGCAGGGGGATTCCATCGCGCAGCCGTTTCCGTTCGGTGAGGTTCTCCCGTTCACCGGGATAGAGAACCGCCTGACCTGCCTCGGTGGGGGGGGTGGCCTTCAGCCCGGCGATGGCCGCCGCCACCCGGGCTTCGAAGTCTGTACGCCCGGTCCAGGCGGCCACATCGAGCACCCAGAGGACATGACCGGTGCCATTGGCGCCGTCATGCACACTTTTGCGCTTGAACATGGCCGCCTCTGTGCCCAGCAGCGGCCCGCAAAGCAGATCGGCGATGAGGGCCAGCCCTGAGGCCTTGGGGGAACCGGCGGTATTCACCGCCGATGATGCCGGGTCGAGGGTGTCGTGCCCGTCGGCGTCGAGTCCCCAGCCGGCGGGAATCGGCAGGCCGAGATAGGCGAAGTGGCGGATGCGGCCACCACTCACCGTGCCCGCGGACATGTCGAGCACCACGGGCGTGTCGCCGCAGGGAACGGCCCAGGAGAGGGGGTTGTTGCCAAGTCTGGCCGCGGTGCCGCCGAAGGGGGCCAGATCCACGACGTTGGTGTCGCTGGTGGCGAAGCCCACCATCCCGGCGGCGGCGGCCATGCGGGTGTAGACCCCTGCCATGCCGAAGTGGTTGCTGTTGGTGACACCCACGGCGGCCATGCCATGGATGCGGGCCACCTCGATCGCCCGTTGCATCGCCTGGGCCGCGGCGTACTGGCCCGGGCTGCGATCGGCGTCGACTCGCATCAGGCACCCGTGGGTGGCTTCGAAGCGCAGCGTGGGGGAGGGGTTGATGCGCCCGTTGCCCAGGCTGCGGTCATAGCCGATCAGTTGCTGCAGGCCATGGGAATCGATGCCCCAGAGATGGGCTTGCACCAGGTGGCGGCGGATCGTCCCGGCCACATCGGCGCGGACGCCATGGCGCTCCAGGATCGCTCCGATGAAGCGGTCGATCCGCTCCTGCGGCACGCGCAGGCAGGCCCCGTCGGCAGCCGTCATGGCGATTCAGCCAGGCAGGGTGACATGCGGACGGTAATGGCTGATGAAGCGGTAATCCATCCGCCAGTCCCGGGCGTCGCCTTCGCCTTGGGCGGCCAGTTCGGCCCCGGGACCGGCCGGCGCCATCCAGCGGCGGGTCTCCACCCGGCTGCCGGCACGGCCGCCGTCGGCGGGGGGCGGCAGCCACGCGATCACCTGCGAGTCGAGGCGCACCTGGAGCGGACAGGGGGCCCGGGCAAACAGAGCGGCCTCCATGCTCCGGGGTTCGCCGCTGCGGTTCAGCCGCATCGCCAGGAACAGCGGCACGGCATGGTCGTTGCGGGCCAGCAGGTTCTTGAAGCCATACGCCACGGCCGCGTCCTGTCCCAGCTGGAAGAAACGATCCTCCCCATGCACGTCGATGCTGTGGTTGCTGTGCTCCAGCAGGGTGCAACCGGCCCTCAGCAGGGCGCCGAACAGGGTGGTGGAGACCTGGCAGAGCCCCCCCCCGATGCCGCTGCGCAGGCGGCCGTCCACGAGCATCGGACCGGCGCGGTAGCCGTTGGCCAGGCAGGGGCGAGGCACGTGGTGCCAGAAACTCAGAATCTCCCCCGGTTCGATCACCACCCCGTGGAGATGGTCGATCGCCCGCTGCATGTTGTGCAGCCGGTCCGTGTCGGCGGAGGCCTCACTGCGTCGCTTCACCGGCGTGACGCACTCCCCCCAGCACCAGGGGTAGGTAGTCTCTGCCGGGCTTTTCAGGCGCCGCGCGAAGCGGCGGTGGTGGCCCCGACGCCGGTAACCCCATTCGATCCACTCCTGGCGCAGGCAGGCCCGCAGAGGCTGGGCCCAGGCAGGCAATGGCATCGATGACGGCGCCTTGAAACCACCATTCTGGCCGGGTTGGACGACTGGATTAGCATCCCGCTAATGGTCTTGTGGCAAGACGAGCTGAGCAGCGGCCTGCGCCAGGCACGGGCGCTCGCCGCCGATCCTTCCGGCCCCTGGCTGCCGGAGGCGGATCAGCCGGCGGTGGCTGCGGCCCGGGAGCGCTTTCCCTTCCTGGTGCCCACCGGCTACGCCGACCTGATCGACTGGAACGATCCCGGCGATCCGTTGCGGCAGCTGCTGATGCCCACCGCCGCGGAGGACAGCACCAACGGATCCCTCGACACCAGCGGAGAAGCACTCTCCACGATCGTGCCGGGTCTGCAGCACAAGTATGAGCAGACCGCCGTCTTCCTGCTCACCGAAGCCTGTGCCGGCCACTGCCGCTACTGCTTTCGCCGGCGGCTGATGAGCCGGGACGTGATGACCAAGGAGACGATCGAGGATCTTGAAGCGGCCGTCGCCTACGTGGCCGCCCATCCGGAAGTGGAGAACGTGCTGCTCTCGGGGGGCGACCCGATGATCTGCAGCACCCGCCGTCTGGAGCGATTGTTCGAGGCCCTGTCCCCGATCCGGCATCTCTGGCAGCTGCGCATCAGCACCAAACTGCCGGCCTTCCTGCCGAGCCGCTTCAGCACTGATCCGGCCCTGCTCGCTCTGCTGCACCGGCTGCGGACCCGCTTCCAGATTGTGGTGCAGTGCCACTTCGATCACCCGCGCGAGATCACCCCCGCGGCCGAGCGGGCGATCGAGGCGCTGCGAGAGAGCGGCTGTCTGCTGACCGCCCAGATCCCCCTGATGAAGGGGGTGAACGCTGACGTCGACGTGCTCACCGAGCTGTTCAAGCGCCTGCATCGCCTCGGCGTTCTGCCCCAGTACCTCTTCCATCCCCGGCCGGTGCAGCACGCCACCCATTTCCAGCTGCCGCTCCTCGACGGTCTGGCGCTGGTGGAGGCGGTGCGCCGGCGCTGCAACGGGCCTGTGAAGCGCTTCCGCTACATCCTCACCCATGCCGATGGCAAGCTGGAATTGATCGGGCAGCTGCCTGGCCGGGATGGCGAGTTGGTCTGCCGCTGGCATCAGGTGCGCCGGGGAATCACACGCGAAGGCCTTCACCTCGCCCAGATCACGCCCGAGACGACCTGGCTTCAGCAGTGATGCGGATCGGCCTGCTGTACGAAACACGGGAGGACCTGCTGGCCTCCCCTGCCGCCCGGGAAGAGACCCACTACCACTGGCGTGAGCCGGAGGAACTCGATGCGGTGGAAGAGGCGCTGCTCCAGCTGGGCCACGACGTGGAGCGCCTCGGCGGAGTGGAAGCCCTGTTGCGGCAAGGGATGGCCGGCGCCGGCGAAAGGCCGGATCTGGTGATGAACCTTTCGGTGGGGGCCCTCTCGCGCAGCCGCACCGCGATCGCCCCGGCGGTACTGGAGCACCTGGGAATTCCTTACACCGGTGGCGATGCGGCCGCCAAGGCGCTGGCCCTCAACAAGGACTGGCTCAAGCCCGTGATGCTCTGGGCCGGTATCGCCACACCCTCCTGGCTGCTTATCACTCCGGCGGAACCGGTGCAGGCGTTGCCAGACTGGCCGGTCTCGATCCTCAAGCCTGCGAGCGAGGGTTATTCGCTGGGGCTGCGGCGCTTCGAGCGCTCCTGGGGGCTCAAGGCCCTGCGTGAGCTTGTGGAAAGCCTGCACCAGGACTTCGGTGGCTCTGTGCTGTGCGAGGAGCTGATCGCCGGGCGGGAGGTCACCGTTGGGGTTGTGGGCAACGGGGGAGAGGGGATCGCTCTGCTGGGCGCTGTGGAAACCCTCGATGCCGACGGGGCGGCGCTGGGGGAGCGGCTGCTCGATCTGACGGCCAAGCGTCGGGGCGGCCTGGCCAAGGTGGCGGTTGACCTGAACGAGCCCGTCCTGCAGCCCCTGCGCCGTGCTGTTCTGCGGCTCGTGGAGCTGCTCGGTCCACTCGATTACGCCAGCTTCGACTTCCGCATCGACGCCGCCGGGACCGCCCACCTGCTGGATCTCAACGCCGATGCGACCCTGCACCCGCAGCGGTCGTTGACGCGCGTGGCGGCCCAGGCGGGCATGACCTATCAGGATCTGATCGGCGCGATCGTGGCGGCGTGCCGGCGCCGGCACGGCGGGTCCTGAGCGGGGTGGGCGAGCGTCGCTCCCTGCTGGGGATCGCCGGGGTGGTGGGGGTCGCCACGGCCCTCAGCAAGGGGCTGGGGCTGGCACGCTCCATGGCGGTGGCGGCGGTGTTCGGCGTCGGGGAAGTGGCCGACGCCTTCGCGTTCGCCGCGATGATCCCGGGCTTCTTCCTGGTGGTGCTGGGTGGCCAGAACGGTCCACTGCAATCGGCCCTGGTGAGCGTTCTCAGCCAGGACGAGGGGCTCGACCACCAACGACTGATCGGCTGGGCCCAGCGCAGCCTGACCCTGGGGCTGCTGCCCGTGAGCCTGGGGGTCGTGCTGGCGGCCGGGCCCCTGCTGGCGGTGCTGGCGCCGGGGCTCAGCGACGGGACGCGCCAGCTGGCGGTCTTGCAGCTGCGCTGGATGGCGCCGATCGTGCTGCTCTCCGGCTGGATCGGGGTGGGGATGGCCCGCCTGATCAGCGCCGGGGTCTACGCCCTACCGTCGCTCAGCCCGATGCTTTCCAGCACGGCGGTGATCGCCGCCGCGGCGGTGGCGTTGGGACAGGGGCGCTGGTTCACCCCGGGCTCACCGGCCTGGATGGCGGCCGCGTCCCGCACCCTGGCCCTGGGCATGGTGTTCGGAGCCCTGCTGCAGTGGCTCCTGCAGCAGCTGGCGGTGGGGGGTCTACGCGGTGCCGCCGAACCGGCGCAGCCCCAGCCTTCCGGGACGACCCCCGCAGCCCCGGAGGCGAAGCGGAAGGTGCTCGCCCTGCTGGCACCAGCCACCCTGACGACGGCGCTGGGAAGCGCCAATGCCACGGTGGATCTGATCTTCGCCTCCTATCTGCCGGGGGTGGCTGCCGCCCTGGGCTATGCGGAGGTGCTGGTCCAGGCGCCGCGCGGATGGGTGGCGAGCATGCTGCTGGTCCCCCTGCTGCCGGCCTTTGCCCGGCTGGCCGCTCGGGAGGAGCCGGCCCAGCTGCGGGAGCGGGTGACGCTGGCCCTGCGCCTCACCGGGTTCGTGGCCGTTCCCCTGGCCGCCCTGGTGGCGGCCCTGGCGGAGCCGATGGTGGCCACGCTGTATCAGCGGCGAGCCTTCGACCCGGAATCGACCCGGCAGGTGGCGGGTCTGCTGCTGATCTACGGCATCGGCATCGTGCCCAGCCTGGTGCGCGACGTGATGGTGCGCTTCTTCTACGGGCTGGGTGATGGGGCCACACCGTTCCGTGTCGGCCTGGCCTCCGTCGTCCTGAACGTGGTCCTGGATGCGGCCCTGGTGCGAAGTTTCGGAGCTCCGGGTCTGGTGCTGGCCTCGGTGGGCGTGAATCTGTTCGCCGTCCTGCTGCTGGCCATCGCCCTGGAACGGGTCCTGGGGAGGATCGCCTGGTGGGGCCTCACCGGCGATCTGCTCACCAAGACGCTGGCGGGCCTGGTCGCCACTCTGGTGGCGTGGAACCTCTGGCAGGTGAGCGGGGCGCTCCAGCTGGCGGAGGCGTTGCCGATGGCCCTGCTTCGCCTGGCGGCGGCAGGGGCGGCAGGCGCATTGACGTTCCTCGCGGTGGCCCGGCTGCTGGGCATTCGCGACGGGGAGCGGATCCTGCGGGGCAGGACATCGGGCTGAGGCCAGCCGGAGCAGAGGATCGAAGCCTGGAATGGAACAGAGCGTCGTCATCGTGCCCCGTCTGCCCAGGACCGCCTGGGGGCCTTCGGCCGGGGTCGGGGCGAGCTTTCCCGGCGGGTGTTCACCAGGGTGTGCTGTCCACCAGCGGAGACTTCCATGCCGGCGGTGATGGCTTAGGAGTTCGCAGAGAACCCAGCCACCTCTGCGAAAATGGGCCAACTGCTGCAGGTTTGACGCGTGGTCAAAAGAAGCGCAGCGGCTCTCATTAAGTTTACGTGTCGATCAAGGAGCGGATCCCAGCCAGCCTTCCGCTGCGGCCGATCGGGAAGCTGGCGAATGAGGTCCTTGATCGACTCATTACCACTTGGGTGGGAAGAGCTGAGGACACTTTCCGTGCACAGGGGGCGCATCTCCCCGGCTCAAGGGATTCCAGGCTCAGCCCACCTCTTCATCACTCCTGTTCAGCATCAGCCCCAGGCCGCCGCGCTCTTCAGCATCAACCTGAATGATTGCCCCACTGGCTCACCTGGATCAGGCGTCTCGCGCCGTCGGCGGCGATCTCCTGGAGCGTCTTACGACCACTGATCGGCTCCATGGCGACCTGACCTTGAACTCGGGACTGTGCGATCGGTGTTTGTTCAAGGGAGGATAGCCCCTCTCAGGAGCGGTGCTCAGCCTGAGAGATTTACGATGGGTCCTGTTAAAAAAAAATCCAGACCACTTTACCCAGGCCAAGGATTCTCCCAAGGGGGGGCGTAGCCATGTCAATCTCTGCAATCTGCTGAAGACTGACTGTGCTAAGACTATCGGCTAATACATTCAAACTCTCGCGAGATCAGCATCTTATTGTTGGCTTGGCTTTCTTCAGGAATCAGGCCATATGGACGTTGCGGAGAGACTGGGTCAACTTCTATCTCGCTTGTGACCGTAATTATGTAATTGCCAGGACCTGAATACGAAGGTGATATTGATCTTGGTTGTATGGCATGAGTGTCTCCAAGAGATTGGCTTTGTCCAGGCTGGAGAGTGGCTGTCATTAAGGTGCCACGTGCATCGATGCTCAGATTTGATGATTCAAAAATGCCGGTAGTAGGATTTCGCTTTTCAACAAATGCATTTGATAGCACGATAACGGTAGAAGGTGGCGCCGTAAAACGGCCCCTATTCATCACGATGACTTCCGTTGCGTAGTTGTCACATGACACCGTAAGTCCAAGAATAGAAGAGGGCTGAATATCCAGGTCAGCCAAGGCTGAGGAGTTGAATCGTCGATTCCGTCCAAAGTCCTGTAGTGGCATTCCAGTCCCAATGGCGTTTATTCCTTGTATACCAGTTTTCACAGCGGGTTGAGCGACCGCGCTTTTCATGCCAAATGTCAAAGCAAGAAATGCCGAGGCGCAAATGCTCTGACGCATTTTCGAAGTCACAATGTTTACAAACATAAGATTGTCATTATTGCAAGGCTGTGAGTTGGGGCGGCCATTGGTAGCAAATTGTCACGCCTCGCTCCGTAAATACCCATTAGGCGCAGATGCTTCATTGACTGCCTAGCTATATATTTATATTCAGCCAGTGAGTTCCTGCTGGCATGCGAGACAAGGTGTTGAGGGACAACGGTTCTAGAGCGTTAGAGCTCACTCTTACTCTGCAGTCCCACACACCGGAACCACCCGGATCTGCTGACTACCGAGCTTGATCTCAAACTCATCGCCTAGCTTTAGATCCAGCATGGCGGTGTACGCCTTGCCAACAAGGAGGTTTCCGTTGCCCTGCACCGTGGCGACGTAGCTCAAGCTGCGACCGGCCTTTCCTATTCCCGTTGCCGCCACCCTCTCCAAGGCTCACGCCCTTGGCCTCAAGCAGGGCCTCATAGAACGCCGTGAAGTTCAGCCGTTCACTGCCGTCCTTCTTGACGCTGAGGTAACCGACAGCTCAAACCAAGTCGGATTTGGAGGCATCGCCGAGCTCTTTGACTTTGTCAAGTAGATCAGGTCCGGTGAGGGGCATGGTGATAGACACCAGGTAGGCAAAACGTAACGCCATTGTTCGCGTGTGCCAGTCCCAAAGGCTATGGCTGTCCGTCGCTAGAGGAAGAACTCTGTTGGGCTACTTAGGACCTGCTTGTTCACAATCTGCAGACATGCTTCGACAAAGATGTAGAAGTGAGTTCAGCGTTTGTTAATTCCACGCCATCCCTTGCGGCATCAAGCCTAACAAGCTGCCAACCAAAGTAAATAGACAGAAAACGTAATGCAATCCGCAATGAGAATACAGTATCCTGCAGTGCTAGCAAGCATAGATTAACAGAAGATTCAAAATGAAAGAGCTGTTAGAGTTGATCTGGCATGAGTTCTTTGTATATCTTCCTATTCTAACGGGTATCATTCAATCCCCTGTCAGAACTATGCTGTCATTACTGGAGGACAGGCAAGATAGACTCAATAGGGCATTCTCATTCTATGGGATCACCCTTGCAATCGGACTTGCCTTTCAGGCTCCACTGCTTCTAAAGGGCCAGGACTTTGTTTCTGTTGCAGGGTCCCTCCTGATCCTAAGGACTATCGCTATTCTCACATTTGCCGGAATTATCCAGATCATTTTTAAGTGGCTCGGTGGCAAGGGAGATTATGAATCCACCCTATGCGCATGTTTGTATATCGTCAGTCCAGTCTATCTTTTCTTGGTACTTTGGCACATCCTTGGTGTTGGAATCCTGGCGACGCATTCTGCTCAGCTTGCAACTGCGTGGCGTCTTGGAAATGTGATTCCAAAAGTTGATCTAGAACTTCTGTTGAAATCGTCGCCCATCCTTGCCACTGGATTCTTCTTGGCTATGGTCGTGCGGTTTGTGGTCAGCGTTCTCTGGTTCTTGATTTGCTGGAAGATTTACCGTCACATTCACAAAGTTACAAAGGCGAGGTCAGCAGTTGCCTATTTGGTGTCGATGGTCTTATGGTTCCTCTATTGGAATCTTATAGCGCTTATCATGAAAGGTCTGTACGGAGGTTCGCTCTCTCCAATTGGATAGCTGGAAAGTTTATTGCTGATGAGGCCTAGCCAAAGGGTGTGTCCGTAATGGAGGGGAGCCGCTCACTGGCCATCATCGTATTCGCATCAGGCATGCTCCCACGATTCACCAGCCGGTGGCTGGCAAAGTTGTGATCGTTCAACTCCCCACGTCCTTTGATCTGCCACGTAATGGATGGATCGGTAGGCTCTTGCCCCTCAGGGCCCTCATTCAGGATCGGGCCGAGTTTCCAGTGACGGAATCCGATACACCTGCCGCCCTGCTTGAAGCATTTAGTGCCGATCTAAGAGCCGGTCGGTCCCTGCAGCATCTGCGTCGTGGCGGACTCGTGTTCAGCTGTCAGGCCACAGCAAACCACGACTGCCTTCTGATGTCCAAGTCCTGTGACGGACAGCCCGGACACGCCGGACCGGGTGGTCTGCCCCCCCATCAGAGTTTTCTGCTAGGTGAGCGGAGGGGTGATTATATGAATTGTCTGATGGTGGGGTGTCCGCCCTGTCCGGGGCGTCCGGGTTTAGCTGGGGTCATGGGAGTTGGTGGTGGTACCGCCATGTCCGGGTCAGCCGGCGTTCACGTCCCCGGGTACTGGATCAATGGGATCGCCTGCTCCGGGGGAGGGGGTGGAGTGGAGGAAAACCTCTCCCTGTCTGCCCAGGGAACTTTGTACCCAGTCTCTCCCTCTCCAAACTACGCCCCGCTTCCTCTGGCATCTCGACGCCGAAGGCCGGCCGCTCGAACGCATCGACACTGTGACAGGCGAGCATTTCACTGTCCTCATTGGGAAGCCTGAGGAGTTGCTCCGCCCCCTGGACGCTTGCAGCTCACTGGCCTGCTCCATTCCCAAAGTCTCGGTTGGTGTGGGGCTTCGGTGGTGACTTGGAATGAGAAAGGGGCAGGCTGGGCCGATCTCCGTGGTTAACCAACTGTGCAGGTGTCCCCCCCCCCGAGGTCGTCGCTTCGATGCCTCACTGGCCTTGACGAGGACCCCAGGAACTGAACCAGCCCTTATGAGAGCTTCCCTACCGGCCAGACTTGGTCAGGAGAAGCCCCATGAAACGCAAACGCCACACCCCCGACCAGATCATCCGCATGCTGCGCACTGCTGAGCAGCTCCTCAACCAGGGCCAGACTCTCGCCGACGTCTGAAGGACCCTGGAGGTTTCCTCGCCCACTCTCCACCGCTGGCAGCAGCTCTACGGCGGCATGAAAGCCACAGAGGCCAAACGCCTCAAGGAACTGGAGCAGGAGAACAATCGGCTCAAGCGTTTGCTGGCTGACGCTGAGCTGGATAAGGCGATGCTCAAGTAGCTGGCCGAGGGAAACTTCAGAGCCCGGAACGCCGCTGCAGAGCTGTCGCAGTTCTGCAGGAACGATTCCGGGCGTCCCAGCGCCGTGCCTGCCGTCTGGTGGGCCAGAACCGCACCACCCAACGCCGGCCCGTGCCGGCGGCGGCGATCGAGGAGCAGAAACTGCGCCGACGGATCCGTGAGCTTGCCCGCCGCCATGTGCGCTGGGGGCCGGCGACTGGTGTAGCGCCGGCTGCGGCTCGATGGCTGGAACGTTAACCACAAGCGGTTGCAACGGATCTGGCGGGAGTAGGGGCTCCAGCGGCCCACTCCCAGGAAGCGCAAGCGGCCCCGGCCCGCCGACGGCTCGGTGAGGCGTCACCGGGCCCAGCATCCCCACCAGGTGTGGGCCATGGACTTCCAGTTCGACGCCACGGCTGATGGCTGCAGGCTCAAGTTCCTGAATGTGATCGACGAGCACAGCCGCCTCTTCCTGGCGATCCGGGTGGGCAGGCGGTGCAAGGCCAAGGATGTGGTGGCGGTGCTGGAGGAGCTGACAAGCCTCTACCCGGCACCGGCCTACGTCCGATCGGATAAAGGGCTGGAGTTCATTGCACAGGCTCTAGGGACTGGAGTGAGGCCAGCAACACCACTAGCACGGCCTACATCGAGCCAGGATCGCCGTGGGAGAACGGCTTTGCGGAGTCGTTCAATGGCCGCTTCCGGGATGAGTTCCTCAACACCGAGCTGTTCACCACGGCTCCTGAGGCGCAGATCCTGGCAGATCGTTGCGCTGGCAAGTACAACACGCTCAGGCCGCACTCGGCCCCCCAGGGGCGTACGCCTCTGGGGGCAGCTCAACAGGGAGCTGGAGCATGACCACAACCACCCACTCTCATCAGACCTGGACAGATGGAGGCTGTCACGTCACAGCGACTCCATCATCGTCGCGCCGGCTGGGCCTTTCGGTCGAGGGGCAGCAGTTCTAGAACGACGGCGAGTGCACGACGCGGATCATGGGCCAGAACAACGACATGATCTGGCTGCGGCTGACCAACTCCTTCAGCATGGCACCGGGGCCGTGAACGACGATCTCGCGGTGCGATAGCGCCCCGGAGCCACGCCCATTGCCCGTTTGAAAGCGCGTGTGAACGTGGCCTCGGATTCATAGCCGAGTTCCGCGGCGATCTGACCGATCGAGCGCGCCGTGTCGCGCAGCCGGGCCGCAGCAAGTTGCATCCGCCACTCGGTCAAGTAGGTGATCGGCGGCGCGCCCACCAGGTGCGTGAAGCGCTCGGCAAACGCCGAGCGCGAAAGGTGCACTTCGGCGGCGAGTTCCTCGGTCGTCCAGGGGTGCGCGGTGCGTCCGTGCATCAGCGCGAGCGAGCGGCCCACGGCCGGATCGCGCAAGCCGGCAAACCACCCCTTGCGATCGGGCGGTAGGGCCTCGGCATAGTGCCGAACGGCCTCGACGAACAGGAGTTCCGAGAGCTTGGCGAGCACCGTCTCCGAGCCCGCTCGGCCGGACGCAACCTCCTGTGCCGCAAAGCGAAACGAGGCCGCTACCCACTCGGCGCAGGGCTTGTCCTTGATGTCAAGCGTGAGGGTCATCGGGAGTGCCTCGAGCAAAGGATGACGCCGCACCGGGCTGCCGACGAAGCCACACACAAGACGGGTGGGCGCGCCGCCGCCGCGGTACACCATGCGCAACAGTCCGTCTTCGTCCCGTTGCACCAGCGGATCCGGGTCCAGCGGCGCCAGACCCGTCTGGCTTGCCAGCAGGTGCGGGTTGTTTCGCGGCAGCAGCACGATCTCGCCGGCGTGCACGATCACCGGCGTCGCACCCTCGACCTCGACCACCATCTGGCCATCAATCACGTAGTGGAACGCGACCACGCTTGGCGGCAGTTCATCGGCGTTGCGGAAGTCCTCGGGGCCGACGCGCGAAGCCACGCACCAGGGCGCGGTGAACTCGGCGTCGAGGAAGAGGCCACCGGAGATGCGCAGTGCCTTCAGGACGTCGGACAGGGCATCCATCGGAACCTCCCTCGCTCGGGGACGGGATACCGCCAGGCGGCGGATCGGCCAAAGGCGGCGGCGCCTCAGCCATGGGCGACACGCTTTTCAATTCATAAGGTACTGGAACCGATCCGTCACCGGCGATTGAGTGACGACCCCTAAACATTTCGCAGGAGAGTTCCAATGAACCAGCGCGATTCCGCCGGCTTTGAGATGACCGGCACCACCGCCGAAAGCCTGGTCCACTTCGAGATCGCCACGCATCAGCTCCGCTGTTACATCGGCGATCCGGTCGCCAGCGTCGATGCGGCGCTGAGCTCGGCGCCGCAGATGGTGATGGCACATGTGCTGAAGGCTTACCTGCATCTGCTCGGCACCGAGTCGCTCGCCCTGCCGGTGGCTCGCGGGTGCCTCGCGGCGGCGGCAGACCTCCCCGCCACCGATCGCGAACGCGGACACGTGGAAGCTGTGCGCCTGCTCAGCGAAGGCCGCTGGCGCGCCGCGGGCCGCGTGCTCGAGGACGTCAGCATCGCCTACCCGTGCGACGCGCTGGCGCTGCAGGTTGGGCACCAGATCGACTTCTTCCGCGGCGACTCGCGCATGCTGCGCGATCGCATCGCGCGCGCACTACCGGCCTGGAGTCACTCCATCCCGGGCTACCACGCGCTGCTCGGCATGCACGCGTTCGGGCTGGAGGAAACCGGCGACTACGCGCAGGCCGAGATGCAGGGCCGGAAGGCGGTCGAATTGCAGCGGCAGGACACCTGGGCCTGGCACGCGGTCGCGCATGTGTACGAGATGCGCAACCAACCCAGGGAGGGCCTGGCCTGGATGAACCACGACACGGACGCCTGGGCCGAAGACAGCTTCTTCGCCGTGCACAACTGGTGGCACCAGGCCGTGTTCCATCTGGAACTGGGCGAAAACGACGACGCCTTGCGCCTGTTCGACGGGCCGGTCTTCGGTGCCCGCTCGAGCGTTGTCCTCGAGCTGGTCGACGCATCATCCCTGCTGTGGCGGCTGATGCTGCGCGGCGTGAACGTCGGCAGTCGCTTCGAAGTGGTGGCCGACAACTGGGAGCCGATCGCCGCTGCCGGCAACTACGCTTTTAACGACGCGCACGCGATGATGGCCTTCGTCGGCGCCGGCCGCGCGAAGGAACAGCAGGCGGTGCTCGACGCCCAGCGCGCGGTGCTGGACGGTGACCTCATCGTCGCCGCCGACAACCTCGAGTTCACACGTGAAGTCGGCCACCCGGCCACGCTCGCCATCCAGGCTTTCGGTCAGGGCCGCTACGCCGATTGCGTCGAGTTGCTGCGGCCGATTCGCCATGCAGCGCATCGTTTCGGTGGCAGCCACGCGCAACGCGACCTGTTCGACCAAACATTGATCGAGGCGAGCCACCGCGCTGGGCTCGATGCTCTGACCACCGCTTTGGTTCGCGAGCGCGTCGCGCTGCGTCCGCGCACGCCGCTGGCCGCGCTGATGGAAAAGGGCGCGCGGCAGCTCGCGAAGGCGGCCTGAGCCCGCGTCTCGTCCTCCTCGGCCCTGCGGTTGCCGTTCGTCCGGGAGCGCCGCCGTCCCGGGCCAGCAGCCGCCCCAACCACGTTCGTACTGGTTCGCGCCTCGTGCGCATGAGATTGAGGTGGAAGGCTTTTATTGGAAAGACTCGGCCCCTGACATCTTTAATTCAGGGCTGGAGGAACAGGACTTTGTCGCCGTGTAGAACTCATGGGGAGTTTTGCTTCCCAGGGAGCTGTGTCGTCTTACATGGCAGCATCTCCAGAAGAAGCGGGCCAGGCTGATCCCGGCTTCCCAGCCATCGCCATAGGCGCGGAGTAGTCCTCCTCATACTTAACCGTGCGCCAGAGTCACTCCACCAGGATGTTGTCAAAGCATCGCCCCCCGCCTGACCATCTGATCTGGATCTCTTCTGCCTTGAGCTGCGCCACGAAGTCTCCAGAGGACAATTGACACCCCAGATCCGAGTGGAAGACCTGTGGCTTGCGGCCACTGGCCAGAGCCATCTCCAGGGCCTCCAGGCAGAACTCCGTGTCAAGGCTGTTCGAAAGTTTCCAGCTGAGCACATGCCGTGAGATCAAATCGACAACAGCCACGAGGTACAGGAAGCCCTTCTGCAGCGGGATGTAGGTGATATCCGTCGCCCAGACCTGATCTGGCGCCGTGAGCCGCTGGAGCTCCACCAGGCAGGGAAATCGCTCGGATGGGCTACCTGGAACTGTCGTCCTTGGATTCTGATAGATCGCCCGTAAACCCCTGCGCTGCAGGAGGTCTTGGACACTGTCACGGATGATCGGGATGCCTTCTCTGGCCAGGTACTGCACCATTCGCCGGCTGCCGGTGGTGGGATCCGCGAGCTACAAGGCATCGATCCTGGCCATGATCCGCAGGCTGGACTCACTAACCGGCACGGGCTTGTAGTAGAGGGTCGATCGTGGCAGTCCGAGGAGCTCGCACTGGCGTCTGACAGTGAGCTCAGGGTGGTGATGATCGACCAGTTTGCGCATTCCACGAGCATCAGAGCTACAGAGACTCTTTTTCTGCCACTCCAGCTCCATCTGGAGCTTGCCGATCTGCTGGAACAGATCAACCTCCTTGACCTGGCTTTCGTCCTTGGCCTACGTCTTGTTGCCACGGGTGAACAGGTCGCTGGCACCCTCCAGCAGCTGCTTCTTCCACTGGCTCACCTGGATCGGGTGAACCGCGTGGTCGGCGGCGATCTCCTGGAGTGTCTTGCGACCACTGATCGCCTCCATGGCGACCCTGGCCTTGAACTCGGGGCTAGCGGGTGCGGCGCTTGCTCATGGGTGGGGGCCCCTTCTCAGGGGTGGTGCGCCGCCTCGCAGGTTAACGATGGGCTCTGTCCAGGAAAACCAGTCCACCTCACACAAGGACTGTCTATTGTTCTTCTGCAGTCGGAATCTGATAAGCCCTCAACTGATCACGTGCTTCCGCTAGTTCGGCCTTGGCATCGATCAGCTCGATGTTGACATCAATTCGTTCAATTATATCTTGCGCTTGTCTTTCGTTGACTTCATCCATTTCGTTTGCAGCTGATAAGATCTTGGACTCCGTTTCTGTATTTAGCTCGTGTGCCGCTTGTATCGTTTCTGGATCATAGCCGTCCCGGTCTAGGCTCTCGTTAACAGATGCAAGCTCAATCGCAGCCTCTTGTATGTCGACTTGTATCGACTGGTTCTTCCCAAGTAGGGCTACTGCCTGAGTGACTGCTGAAACACCAGTGGTGCTCGTCTTCTTTTCAGATGTCACTACTCAATGATCTCAACTCATCTTTAAGTATGGAGCAATGGAAGCACTGAGTGAGTGCTGGCAGGCGGCAATAACGATGTTCATACGCATCAGATAGGCTACATGTCATACTTATGCAGCGAGAAGATGCAGCTGGTCGGAACGACCTGGGGCGTACTCTCCTGCCAGCAGCCGACGCTGCCCAACATGCAAGCTGCAGATCGTCAGTCCTTCTGCCCTGCGGCTTTCATTGCGGTGAACTTCCTGCTGCGGGATCCGGCGGCGATCTCATGGAGAGTCTTGCAGCCTCTGATCGTCTCCATGGGGATTCTGGCCTTGAACTCGGGGCTGTGAGTGAGGTGTTTGCTCTTGGGTGGAAGCTCTTCTCAGGGGTGGTGCCCCGCCTCAGAGGTTGACGATGGGCTTCATCCAGAAAAATCAGACCACTGCAGTGCGCTCTTCTTGCGCCTGGCGGGCAATCTCCGCAGTGCTGCTCCCGGTGCAATGAAAAGCGCAGCACTTATGTTAGAAGAAATGCTTTACAAGAGCCAAGCACCGACGGTCATCGTTTTGACTTGGGGATGCTCGACGGCTCTGGCCGGGTGTACCACATCACCCACAGAATCAAGAACCCCTGTAGCGGAAGTCGAAGCCACAAACCAACTGGAGACGCCCAAGGGTAGAGCTCAGGATGAAGTGCCATGTGGAGATTTGCAGGGAACACTGCAATCAACAATGCAACCAGTCCCCATGCCGCAAACACGCGAAAGCGATCGACAAGGAGCATCGCCCCAAGAATGATTTCAGCAATTCCGCTTGCGAGGACAAGGCCCATGTGCCAGGGGAGGTAAGGCGGCATGATGCCGACGTAAAATGAGGAATTAACAAAGTGGTTCAGGCCGGCGCCGATGTAAAGGCATCCACAGAGCCAGCGCGAAATCCGTTTCATTTGATGTCCCTTTCTCTTGCGACCGTAGCTGGGGAACAAGGAGGTGAGCTCTATCGCCCCCATTCTGAGGAACAATTGAGGTAAATGTGTAGTGCCACCAGGTTGTTCCGGTTGACAATTGAGATTGAGGTCGAAAGGGTTTTGGTGCGACCCAACAGACCAAGACCTCACCACCCATGCAGACACAGCCCATGGCTTGACACCGATCGGTCGGGAACGCCTGATCCATCAGGACCTTGCAAGGGATCGAGTGCTCGGGGAAGTGGCGCTGGCGAGGCTGACTGGTGATGTGGACGGGGCAGGCTAGGCAGATCTCCAGGGTTAACCAGCTGTGCGGGTTCCCTTCCCCTTCCCCGAGGACGTTCCGGCGTTGCCCGGCCTCAGAGGTTAACGATGGGCCCTGTCCAGAAAAAACCAATCCGCCGCAGTAATCCTTAGGATTGATCTCACATGCCAGTTCTGGGATGACTTCCGGGGGCTTCCGTGTGAGCTCTGAGCCAATGCCATTCCAGCAACATGATGGGACGAACAAACCGGCTCATTCCTCCTCGTCATTCCCGCGGGCCGGCTCCAGGCGGATCTGCTGGCGGCCGCTCTTGCGTCTGCCCCTGCCGCCCTGGGCCCTGAGGCCCTCATCACTGAGAGGGCAGTACACCGACGTCGTGAAACCGCTTCAGTTGATCGCCACAACCTGATCGCGGCCCTGCTGCTTGGCGGTGTACATCGCCGTGTCGGCCCGGGCGATCAGCTCGTCCGGCGATTCACCGGCACAGGCCAGGGCCACGCCTACGCTCACGCTGATGTGGACGAGTCCCTGAGGGATCGGTACCGCTTCGCTGGCCAGGCGGCGCAACTTCTCTGCGATGGTCAGCGCATCCGGGAGACCCTGCAGGCCAGGCAGCACCACCATCAGCTCATCACCACCGATGCGTGCGGCCAGATCCGAGCCCCTCAAGCAGGAGCGGATCCGCTTGGCCATGGCCTGGAGCACCGCATCGCCGGCCTGGTGGCCGTAGCTGTCGTTCACCTCCTTGAAATGATCGAGGTCGCAGAAGAGCACGGCCAGTTCCCCGCCCCGGCGACGGTCGTCGGCCAGCAGCCGACCCATCTGCGCGAACACCTCTTCGCGGTTCAGCAGGGCGGTGAGGCTGTCGGTGACGGCCCGGCGCTCAAGGGCCTCTTCCATGGCGATCCGCTCACTCACATCGCGCCATGTGACGCTCAGCTCCTCAGACACCTTGACGGCGCGAATGTCAAAGTGGCGGAGTCCGTCCAGCCGGGCAGGGTGGAGGGGGAAGTTGTCGAGCACCAGCGGCTTGCCGGTGCTGAGCACCTCCAGGTAGCGATCGAACAGTCCATCGCCCACGTGTTCGGACCAGAACTGCCGCACCCTGGCCCCCACAAAATCCTCCAGCGCCATGTGGTTGTAGGCGGCGGCGGCGGGGTTGGCCCGCAGGATGCGCAGATCCACGACGGAACCGGCGTCATCGCAGACCGGGCCAAGCAACAAGTGCGGATCCAGCAGGGCATCGAGGGTGGTGCTGAGCCGGTGCTGTTCGGCCTGCAGTTGCTCCTGTGTCTGCACCAGCTCCGTCACGTCGTAGTTGACGCCGAGCATGCGCAGGGGCTGTCCCTCAAGGTCGTAGGTGGTGTGGGAGATGGCCTGGACATGGTGCACAGAGCCATCGGGCCAGATCACCCGGAAGCGCGGGGCGTACTCCCGCTTTCCGCGCAGGGCCGCCTGGATCTCCCCCTCCGCATAGGCCCGATCTTCAGGATGCACCGCATCGGCCCAGGCCTGGTAGGCGCCGGCGAAGTCGCCCGGTTTGCGGCCGTAGAGCCGGTACATCACCGGATCCCAGGTGAGCACGTTGGCCGGTACGTCCCAGTCCCAGATGCCCACCACCCCAGCGGAGGCAGCGGCTTGGAGGTACTCCGTCGGCGCCACGATGTCGGTGATGTCGTCGACCTCCAGCAGCACATGGCCCACGGCACCGCTGGCATCGCGGAGGTTGCTGAGCCGCAGGTCACCCCACCCTTTCTGGCGGCCGGAACGCAGCAGCCTCACACGAACCCTGTAGTGATCATTGTCACCGCGCAGCAGGGCCTCCAGCGCGGCCTGGTTCATCGGTGTGCCGTGCTCTGCATCCTCCGCCGACACCTGCTCCAGGCCCGAAAAAACCTGCGCCAGGCTGCTGCCCAACAGCACCGCTGGGGCCATTTCGAGCTCGGCGCGGAGTTCCGCATTGGCCTGCAGGATGGTCCCCGTGCCCGGTGCGCACAGCGCCAGGCCCATGCTGCATTGATCCAGGGTGCTGTAGAGCGTCTCCTCGGACCTGGCCAGGGCTTCCTGGGCCGCCATCTCGGCGGAGATGTCGACGGCCTGGCCGATGAAGAACTCCAGGCGCCCGTGGGGGTCACGCGCACACGACACGCTCAGATCCACCCAGATGGTGCTGCCATCCCCGCACAGGAATCGCTTCTTGAGCCGGTAGCCATCGCGCCGGTTCGCCAGCATCGCCTCCACCAGTGCCTGCTCCCGGGCGAGGTCGTCCGGATGGGTGATCTCAGGCCAGGAGAGCTGAAGCAGGGTCTCCGCCTCATGGCCGAGCATGGCGCAAAAGGCGGGATTCACGCGGTAGAGCCGGCCGTTTGCATCCGCCAGGACCTCTCCTGCGGCAGCGTTGTCCAGCGTGAGATTCAGGGTCTGCTCGCTCTGGCGCCGCAGGGCCGCTTCCCGGCAGCGCTGGGCAGAGAGCTGCACGGCCACAGCCGCCACGCCGCTGAGCGCCAGCAGCCGGGTGATGTAGTCGACCGAAGGGAAGAAGCCCCAGTAGAGACCGGAGATGATCGCCAGCCCATAGACCTGAACAATCAAAGGGACCATCTGGCGTGGCGTCGCGAAGCTCGCCGAGAGCACCACCACAAGGAAGTAGTAGGGCAGCAGCGGGATGTTTCGCGGCAGGGCAAGATCGAGCAGGAACATCCCGACCAGTGCCACTCGCAGGAGCAGCATCGTGCGACGGTTCTCCGGAACCGCCGGGGATGGTTGCTTGCGTCCCTGCCCCACACCCGCCATAGGGACTTTTCTCACCGTGGTCCAATCAAGCTACCCTTGCTGGGATCACCAATCACCTGCCCTGGCCACGGTCTTAACGCCTACTGGCACACCGCCATTGATGAGGATGGTGGCTGGATTTCGTAGGTATTTATAGCCATCCGCTTGCCCTTGGTGACATTGCAGAAGCCGATCTCTCCGGGCTGGTACGCCAAGAGACCATCACCGCGAGCGTCGGGCCATGCAGAGATTTCCAGTGCTGCACCCGCCGCTGCTGGGTGCGTTTCAGTGAACTCCAGTCCGGGTAAGGCGTTTGCTCCTGCAGGTGCTCCAGCAAGGTGGCGGGTGTCAGGGCCGGATGGCGCGCCAGCAGCGGCAGCAGCAAGGGCTCCCACACCTCATCCAACGGAGCCGGCATGGCCCGGTGCCCTGCGCATGGCAACCGGAATCAGCGCAGCCCCACAAGAGGCGGTCAACCTGTTTGGTTTGGCGCGACCGCTCAACCAGGGTGTCGTCGGACAATCACCAAACGGCCCGAAATGTCAAGCCAGATAACGGAGTTCCGGGTGGCGATGCGGTCGGGGAACGCCGGGTGTTACCAGAACACCCAGATGGAAGGCTGCAGGATCTGATCGAGACCGCCAAAGCGCACCTCGGTGCCAAGGGTGAGCATCCGATCCGGGTGATCAAGCAACCGTTCGGTTCTCTAAAGACCCGGTTGTGCGGGATGGCCAGGAAAGGTGCAAGTTCATCGTGATCGCAGCGCTCACCAATCAATTCTTCCCCGGGTGACAGGTACTGGCGGCATCATGAAGTGGTGAATACTGTGCGTGGCGGGCCTGAATGGTCCTCCAAGTCCTCAACGAATCGGTGGAAAGTGAGCGGCAAAGGTCTGAAGAACTGCCTGTTGTTTCAAAAGCAGGCCGACACCGCGATTGTGACCCCATCCGCTCGACGATCGCCTGGTACCCAGAGATTCCCCAAGAAAAGCCAGGACGACTTGAATCAAAAACGGCAGGGAAGAGAGCTACAAGATCATTCTCAACCTGCCATCGAGTTCTTTCATCAAGTCCCATGTCTTGTCAACGCTGGTCACATGTCCAGTAGCGTCAAAGATAATCACATTGCCCATGGTGAAGGCAAGGGCATCAGCTCGGGTCGTGCGGAATGTCTATTTGCCTGTCGTCAAGATGGGCTTGAAAGCCACTGGACCAAACCGGAAGGCCCAGGCGCGATCAATCACATTCGTGGCTGTCGCCTCTGGGTTCTTTGACGGGCCGATCTGGGTCGGTGGGGGACACTGATCGCCCCCTCGGCGGCCGGGGTGCGGGGTTGGCTCAACGCCTTCGGACAAGGCTTCGCCAACGGTGGGGCCCCTCGCAGGGGTGATGCCCCGCCTCAGGCTCGGCGTGAGGCCAGCTTCGAGCAGGTTCCGATTGCACCGCAGCGTCGTTTTCTGGCCAATAGGACCGAGACCGGAAGACCAGCCATGTGTCACCGAAATCGGCCTCTGTACGCTTGTCTTCTGATTACCACTTCTTGTAGGGCAGAAATTTTCCGCACATGCTGACTTTGACCCTGGTGCCGGCTGGATCTTCCACTTTGTCCACCTCCATGGTGAAGTCGATCGCACTCATGATGCCATCACCGAACTTTTCCTGGATCACATCCTTTAGCGGAAGACCATACACTTGCATGATTTCATAAAAGCGATAAATCAATGGATCGGTCGGGAGCTCCGGATCCAGGCAACCCTTCACAGGAGGAATTGTCAGCTCGTTGGCCAGATCTGGATCCAGATCCAGGGCCGCCAGAAGTGCTTGTGCTTCCTCTGGAGAGGCCGTGGCCTGTCCGTAAAGCAAGCTGGCTATCCATACCTCATCGCGTTGGAGAATTCTTTCAAGCTCGGCAAAACTGACGCCTTTACGGCGCTTGGCGCTCAGCAGGGTTTGGCTGAGAGGGGTCAGTGGGCTCATGGCGCGATCGTGATGGTTGAAATGGGGAAAACGAGGGGCGGAAGCCTGAAGGAGGCTAGGAGGGCAGCCGGATGGCTACGTCTTATTCATGGGCCTGGTTTCCGGGAGCCCATGCTCTTTCAGCCGCTGCTTTACGGCCAGGATGTCTGGATGGCTTTCATCGGGCAGCTCCAGTCACTGACACACCGATCAGATGATAAACCGAACAGAAGATGGTCTGCAGAACCCATGGAGATGATCGTCTTCAAGCCTCTCAAGTCTCTCCAACACCATCGCCATCCAGATGAGGATGTCCATCTTTCAGCAACGCTTGGGATCGTTCCCATGTCCCCATAGCCCTGCAGATCCACCACCTTCCAGAACTGTTCTCGGAAACAGCCCCGCTCACGATCAAGGTCGGCCCGCGCATCACATGGCTTCAGGTCCTGGTGATCGGCGTAGGCGTTGCCCTGGTGGAGCATCGTGAGGACCGCGTCGCAGGACCAGACAGGAGCCGCACTGAGAAGCACAGCGCAGAGGTGCACCCAAGGCTTGGCGGCTTTAGTGCCATCGCACGTCGCGCTCTTATGGATCGCAGCATCCTGGACTGGGCCTTTGCTGCGGCGTCCACCTCCGCGCCGGCGGGTCATGGAACCAGGGTGCGTGTGGTCCAGGCCGTTCCAAACAGGATTGGCTGGCGCATCGTGCAGGATGCACCGCACAGGTCATGAAGGCAGCGAGGCGCGACCACATTGGCGCGACTGAGGTCGCGACACCAGGAGTCCGATTCTGTTCAGCAGCGTCTCGACGGCCACCGTTCTGTCGTTGCGGATCAAGAAGCGGATCATGGGTGGAACCCCCCTCGATGTGGCGGTCTCCCGCCGGTAGGTCGTGGCTGGATTCTGCCTATGATGACAGTCGAGACATGGCCCCAGGTAGAAGAGTCGATACGTGTTGAATGTAGCTATTCCTGAGATCGGCATCAACCGAGAAACTCCTTTGAATGTCTCTCGGAGCTTGCTTGGCGCCGTTGGCACGAATGTAACCGTGCATCATCCTGAGCGAATTCCCGCGACCAAAAGCATCCTGGTTGTGAGTAACCACCGCAGCGTGCTGGATGCACCCCTGCTGATGGCAGCCCTGAACCGTCCAGTCCGGTTTGCTTGTCACCATTACATGAGCCGCGTTCCTGTCTTGCGCGAGATGGTATCGGCGATGGGAGCTTTTCCTCTCGATGCACCTGGTGAAAGGCAACATCAGTTCTTCAACAAGTCAGTTGAATTCTTGCAGTCAGGACAGGCCGTGGGCATCTTCCCTGAGGGTGCGCAGCCAATGGTTCAGGTCAAGCGGGCGAATCAGCTCAGCCCCTTCCATCGAGGTTTTGCCCATCTGGCCCTGGGAGCACAGGTTCGTGATTTGGCCATCCTGCCAGTGGCGATCGCATCAACGGAAGAAGACATGCATCGGCTCGCACCATTGAAGCTGTTCAATCTGTTTGATCCCACGGAACCTCTGTTCAACTGCGGTGGCTGGCATTCCGCTGTTGTCTATCGCCGCGTGCACCTTCTGATTGGTTACCCTGTATGGATTGACGAGGTGCAACGACAGCACTATGGCGGTCGACACGCAGGTCCAATGGCGAAAGAGTTGACCCATTCATGCATGGAGCAGGTCGCTGCGTTACTTCGTTTGGGATTTCAATGACTGAATTTTACGTCCTATGCCAACTGTGAACACAACTCTTGGGCTTCTGACCTCCAAGGTTTCGAAACCAAGTCTTCCGAAGTTTGTCTTTTTGCCAGGGATGGACGGAAGCGGCAAGTTACTGCAGTCGCAATTAGGCAACTTGCAATCAGACTTTGATATCTGCAGCTTGTCAATTCCTTCCAACGACCTTACGGACTGGGACGGGTTGACTGAACGAGTCGTTCATTGGATCAAGAGCGAAAAGCAACAAACACCTTCACGTCCCATCGTTCTTTGCGGCGAGTCTTTCGGTGGTTGTCTTGCCTTGCATCTTGCTGCCAACCATCCGCGCCTCTGTGATCGCCTGGTTTTGGTCAATCCTGCCTCATCGGCAAGACGTCAACCCTGGATGGAGATGGGCGCTTCATTCACCAAGTGGTTGCCAGGTTCCCTGTATCGCCTTTCCACCTTGAGTCTGCTCCCCTTTCTCATCGAACCTCAACGGGTATCGATTTCAAATCAAAAGGCATTGCTGGAGGCCATGTTATCGGTCACGCCATCCAGCGCTGCTTGGAGATTGTCCTTACTCCGCCAGTTCGCTTTGGAGGAACTGCCGCTTGAACGCATTGAACAGCCTGTCTTGATCGTGGCTTCAGGCTCAGATCGACTGCTCCCTTCTGTGCCAGAGGCACGGCGGATCGCCAAGTACCTTCCTAAAGCCAAGATCGCACTGTTGCCAAAGAGCGGACATGCCTGCCTGCTGGAGACGGAGGTGAAGCTGCTCAGTATCTTGCGATCCCAGGACTTTCTATCCGCGTGATGGCCTCCAGGGACGTCGAAGATCAATCTCTTGCCACTCTCTGCCAGTCAGCGTCCGCCAGCATGCACGGATGTTGAATGCCGGAGCAGACTGTCGACAGTGTCTCGTCTCGGTGACGTTTGTGAGCGGGAACTGGAGCGCTCCTGGTGTGAGGTATCCAGCTCCCGTTCCTCTCCCAATCCTTGGCCCGACCATCAACAATTTTAACGCCAAGCCCAGTGGCCTGCCGCCCGTCTGAGTTTCCCAGGGCTTTGTGACTGGCCAAGGCCAGGCCTGGGGAACGCGTCTGAAAGGCCGTGCGTCCCTATGTGCCGCTCTCATCGACCAGTTCATTGGTCATCTGATCGACCTTGTTGCCATCATTGGCCCTGTCCTGCGCGTTTCCCTTCTTACCCGCCTGGACCCCGTCCCCTGTGACAGCGCCGATGGTGGATTGAAGCTTGCTATCTGTTTCTTGTGTTGAGGCAGGGACTTTTTCTGCTTTGGCTCCGAATAGTGCCTGGGGTTGGGTCATCGGACTTGAAAGGGCCATCACTGGAGCTGGAATCAGCAGTGACGCCATCAGTAGGGCCAACGAAAGAATGGACATCAATAAAGTTTTCATGTCAACTCTCATGGGATGGTCTATTCAACCCTAGTGGCTGTTGATGGTCATGCTGAATGATGTGCAGCGAACCTGCATCGACACGCAGCGCTGATTCATCGAACCTGTTGCCAACTTCTGTGCTGTCATTGGCCTTTGACAGTCATTACATCATTTGAAGAGCGCACGCCGTATCTCTGGGGATCCCGTTTGATCCGGACTCCCTTCGGGCCAGTGGTTCCAGCCAGTGACCGGTTCGCTCGCTTCTTGTAACCCCCAAGGCTGACGACTCTTCTTCGTGAGACGTCAACGGTCAGCGGCGCTAGCTGTGGAACTCCCGATCAACCATTGACTGTTGCGATGGCTGTCTGAGTTTTCCTTGGCTGTGTGAATAGACCTGAGTGAATTCCGCACCAATCAATAGAATCTGCGTCGAATAGAAAATCCAGATCAGCAGAACCACCAGTGAGCCTGCTGCTCCGTAGGTGGAGTCAAAGCTGCTGTTGCCGATGTAGAGGCCGATGGTGATCTTGCCGAGGTTGAACAGGACGGATGTGGCCGCTGCACCCACCCACAGGTCTCGCCATGGAACCCTCACATCAGGCAAGTATTTGTATATCAATGCGAACAGAACCGTGATGACGCCCAGCGAGATCATCAGATTCAGGGCCTGCCCCAGAATCGGGAGTCCTGGCATCCATCTGTTGAGCGCATCACCTGCGGCTACGAGAAGGCTGGAAAGCAGCAGCGACACCAACAGCAGAAAGCCAATGACCAGAACCATGGCAAACGAAAGAAACCGTGAGATCAGGAAGGCACCCCATCCGCGCCCTGGCTTTGGTTCCACATTCCAGATCGTGTTCAGGGCCATCTGCAGCTGGCCAAACACACCCGAGGCCCCCAGCAGCAACAGCAAGAATCCGACGACTGAGGCCAGTACGCCTCCGGATCCAGGGCGACTGGCATTCTCAATCATCGCTTGAATCGCTACCGCTCCCTCCTTGCCCACCAGTCCTTGGATCTGACGCACCAGCTCTCCCCGAGCGGCCTCTTCGCCAAAGACGGCTCCTGCGACCGCGATGGCGATCAGCAGCAGCGGAGCCAACGAGAAGATCGTGTAGTACGCCAAGGCAGCGGCATGGAGCGGTACGTTGTCCTTCTTCCATTCAGCAACCGTTTCCCTGATCAGGCGCATCCATCTCCTAGATTGCATGGATCATCCTCGTTCCCACCAACACGTCTTGAGGGTTGAAGCCTAAGGGCGGTTGCTGTCAAGGTGAGCCCCATTTCATGCAGCTTGTCTGCATCCATTGAACACACTTCGATTCACTCTTCTGGACACAACCACCCGTCATCCAGCAACAATCTCTGCCACGCAGGGCCACCTGGTTGGTTTTGCTGTCCATCCGGTGTGTGCTCGGCTGAGGCGTGCTGCCACGGTGGCTCCCCCCCCTGGCGGCTGCAGCAGCCGTGGTGATGGCGCACAGGGCCGTCGCACCCTCATCGCCTGGCTGCCAGCCTGGGATCCATCCAGGACACCAACGCTTGCCACTCGATCCCGCCACCGTTCGGCCCGTCCCCTCCACACCAGCGATGGCTGGCGTGCTCGAGACCCTCGCCTTCCTTCGCGACCCTGATTTCGCCCGCTCGCGCTTCGAGCGCTACGGGGATGTTTTTGAAACCAGCTTGCTGGGCCAGCGCACCGTGTTCATCCGCGGCGAGCAGGCGATGTCCGACCTCCTCGCCCAGGGTGCTGCCATCCAGGGCTGGTGGCCGGACAGTGTGCGGCAGTTGCTGGGACCGTTGTCCCTGGCCAACCGCAACGGCGCCGATCACAAGGTCCGGCGTCGGGTGGTGGGGCAGTTGTTCGCTTCCGCGGCACTGAAGCGCTACAGCCCGGAGATCGTGGCGTTGGTGGAGGGGCTCAACCAGGAGCTGTTGACGGCGCCAGCGCCCGTTGCCCTGGTGCCGCGGTTGCGGCGCTTTGCCTTCAGCGTCATCGCCACCACGGTGCTGGGGCTCGATGGCGCCGATCGCGATGCCCTGTTCGAGGATTTCGAAACCTGGTGCCAGGGCCTGTTCTCCCTCCCCTTCGCCCTGCCGGGCAGCCCGTTCGCTCGCGCCCGCCAGGCCCGTAAGCGCCTGTTGCGGCGCCTCAGCTGTGTGCTCCAGAAGGCCCAGGCCGCTGCGGCCTCGGGCGCCCCGCTCGCCGCTGGTGGCCTCGATCTGCTGGCCGGCGGCCTCGATGAAGCCGGCCTCCCCCTCGCCGACGATGACGTGGCGGAGCAGCTGTTGCTGCTGCTGTTCGCCGGCTACGAAACCACCGCCTCCTCGCTGAGCTGTCTGTTGCTGACCCTGCTGCAGCACCCCGCCGAACTGGACTGGCTGCTGCAGGAGCTGGACGGCTTGTCCTGGCCACCCGCAGAGGCGGATGCTGTGAGTGCCTACGACGCCCTGCGGGCGCCGCGGCTGGATGCGGTGGTGAAGGAGGTGATGCGGCTCACCCCGCCGGTGGGTGGGTTCTTTCGCCGCACCCGCGAGACCATCGCCCTGGCGGGCGTGATGGTGCCGGCCGACCGGGTGGTGCAGGTGAGCATCACCGCCAGCCAGAACCACGGCACTGATCTTGCGGGTCTGGCCGCCTTTCGGCCCCAGCGCCATCTCGAGCCCGACACGACCGTCTTTCTGCTGCCCTATGGAGGCGGCGAGCGCGTCTGCTTGGGCAAGGCCCTGGCAGAGCTGGAAATCCGGCTGCTGGCGGTGGGTCTGCTCAAGCAGCTGTGTCTTGGCTTGGAGCCCGGTCAGGACCTGACACTCTTGGTCATCCCCAGCCCCTCCCCGAAGGATGGACTTCTGGTACGCCCACACCCTCGAAGCACCGCTACCGGTGCAAATGGCGGTCTCCCCGTGGCGTTGATCAGCGAGCCCCGCCTGGAAATGGCCCGTGCTGCAGGCGGCTGGGGCTTCAACGAGCGCGCTGAGACGTTCAACGGCCGGATGGCCATGCTCGGTTTCGTTGCCCTGCTGGCCACCGAATTTGCCATGGGTGGGGAAGCCTTCACCCGCGTCCTGCTGGGCATCGGTTGAGCTTCCCCCGAGGGGCCATCGAAGCTCTCAACCCTGAAACCGCTTGTCCAGCCATTGGGTGACCACATAGACGCCGATGAACATCGGCAAATAGGCGATCCACATGTTGGGAAGCTCAAGCTCCGAGTTATTGATCAGGACAAGCCCCCCGTAGCTGATCAGGCCATAGATCAGCGCTCTGCGCAGGGGCCCAGCGATCGTTTTCAAGTCAGAGCTACTCATTGAGGCGATTCTATTGGACCTGCTGCAAGGCCGACGGATGCCAGCCGCTTGACACTCCAGTTATGGGGAGAGTTCTTGCTTGGATTTCGCTCCATCCATCTGGTTGATGAAGCTGCACACAGGTAACTTCGGGGCCATCAATCTGCAGCCCTATGACTCCACGCTGCTTGGCGTGCTGACCCTGTTTGTTGCCGTCTCTGGGATTGGTCTGTTGCTGGCGCCGTGGACGGGACGCCAGCCGATCCCCTAACCCCTTCCACGCCGCCGCCAGGACAGGACGGTCCAGGTCGCTGGTGATGGAGTGGCCCCGCCCACGGGGATCAGGCGATCGAGCCGCAGTTGGTGGTCGACGCTGGTGAGCCGTCCATAGGCCAGGCCCACGACGGCGAACACCCCCAGCGCCGTCGCCGACGCGATCATGAACAGGATAACGATCTGATAGCGAACGGCCGCCGCCGGCGCTGCTCCCTGGAGGATCTGCCCGGTCATCATTCCCGGCAGGCTCACCAGGCCCATCACCATCATCGCGTTGATCGTCGGGATCATGGCCACGCGGATGGCGTCGCGCACCACCGGCTGACAGGCCTCCCAGCGGGTCGCCCCCAGGGCCAGATCGGTTTCGACCTGATCGCGCCCGCTGCGCAACCCCTCCATGAAACGATCGAGGCCCAGGGAGAGTCCGTTGAGCGTGTTGCCCAGCACCATCCCCAGCAGCGGGATCAGATACTGGGGGTTGTACCAGGGTTGGGGCTGGATCAGCCCCGTCACCGCCAGCCCCGTGACCAGCGCCGAGGAGGCCATCACCGACAGCAGGCTGTTGAGGTAGATGCCGGCAAAGCGGTGCCGGGTGCGCTGCACGGCCGACACCCCCGCGATCATCGCCATCGCCGCCCCCACCAGCAGGATCAGGGGCGCATCGTCCTGGCGGAACAGCCACTCCAGCACGAAGCCAACCAGGAGCAGTTGCACCACCATGCGGACCGAGGCCAACAGCAGGCTGCGGCCGAGGCCGAGGCGCAGCGCGGCCGACAACCCCACGTTCACCAGGATCAACAGGGCGGACAGGGCCAGGCGGCCATCACTGATCGTCAGGGCGCCGGCACTCGAGGGGGTCATCGCTGCAGCTCCAGGGTGCGGGTGGCCAAGCGCTCGATCTGCTCGCCGTCATGGCTGATGAGCACGGCGGCGCGCGGGCCGCCGGCGAGCCAGCCGATCAGCAGGGCCTCGACGGCGGCGGTGGTGGCCCCGTCGAGGGAGGCGGTGGGTTCATCCAGCAGCAGCACCGTTGGATCGAACTGCAGGACCCGCAGCAAAGCCAGCAGCTGCAGCTCACCGCCGGACAACCGTTCGGCGTCGTAGCGCAGGAACGAAGGGTCGCGCCCCAGCGCCGCCAGCCAGCTGGTGATGCGCTCGTGGCTCCAGCCCACTGGCCCGCGATGCTCCCGAAACCGCCACGGCGCGCGAAGGTTTGACTCCACGGTTCCGCCAGCGGCGACGGGCCGCTGCGCCAGATACGACACCATCGCGCGCCAACGGGGCAGGCCCCAGGCCGCCGGAGGGCGTCCCAGCAGGTTGAAGCGTCCTGCCTGCGGGGGATCGAGCAGGGCCAGGGTCCGCAGCAAGAGGGTTTTCCCCGCCCCCGAGGGCGCCACCAGCCCCAGGCGATCACCGGCGGCCAGCTCGAGATCCAGCTGGCTCCAGAGCAGCCGGTCCCCCAATCGCCTCTCAAGGTCCTTAGCGCTCAGGAGCAGGGAGCGGTCGATGGCGGCGGGACGGCTGGGCACCTCTCACGTTGACCCGCGCCGATCCGCAGGCTCTCCAGTCACGTGCTGCTCATGGCGGATTGGCAGCTGCTCCCTTTCGACGCCAACCACAGTTCCACGGTGCCTTGGGGCACGGAGCGTGCATACTTCCATGTGCTCAAGTCGATGGGAAGGATTCCCGGCTTTGTATTGCCTGATCCTTCAACGAGGGCGCTGACAGGTGTGGCTGGTGGCTTGAGCGTGTCGATCTGGGCGATCAGTTTCTTGGCCAGGTCGATGTCGCCCTTGTGGAAGAAGCGAACTGAGTTGTACTGACCGCAACTCCTTGCTGAGGGTTCCACGAGCCGAACTCCCGAGACGATGTACCACCTCTTTGCGGAGAGTTGGCGCAGCAGAGGCTCCAGTTGTTCGGCTAGGGCTGGATCATCCAGATGAACGGTGACAATGGCCAGGCTTGATTCGGTGTAGGGACTTTCGGCATGGGCCGCTTCGAGCCTGACCGCATTGAGTTGGTTGACCACCCTGGCCTGGGCCAGGGAGCTGGCCACCCTCTTGGGATCGGTGATGGCGTCCTGGGCAAGCTGGGAGACGCTGGTTGCCTGTTCACCATTGCTATCTGTGCCCTCCACCTGTTTGCGAAGCGCTTCAATCGCCAGGGCCCCGGCTTCGCCGCAATCGGCTTCGATGGCAGCGGCGGGAGTCAGGCTCTTGCCACCAAGCTTCAGATTCAGATTGAAGACCTGCTGTTTGTAGTAGCTGTTGCAACTCTCGCCAGAACTCTGAACCAGCCGATTCAGCACCCTGGCAGCCTGGTCAACGCCATGGTTGAACTGGGTCTGGGTGGCAGAGACCTGGCGGGAATTGTTGTTCTGGGCATTGATCGACTCTTCACCGGATGACCCTTCAATCAGAAGAATCGAGATTCTCGCCAGTAGCAACTTATCCCTCGGGGCCTTTTCTTTGCCTGGCTCGGTGTTGAGCATGTGCTCAATCGCCAGCAGGGAGATGTCTCTGCCAAGTTGCTTGGAAGTGAGTTTATCGGTGAGATCGCCAACCAGCCCCGCGGTGCGAGATTGTTGGGACAGCTTATTGACCTCGTTGGACGTGATGGTGGCGACAACAAGCCCGATGGTCCCGGCGATGGCTGCGATGCCCGAGACGATATTGTTGAATGTCCTGCCACGTTCAGAGTCAGTCACTCTTGTCCCGCTGAGATCATCAACTGGTTTGTAGTCTCAGCGACACTTCAATGCACTCTTGCTGGGTCATACATTTCTTATTGGTGTTGATGGTGGCCTTCTTTGGCGGCTTTCGATGTCACGATGGCCTCCGGCACCACTGGCTTGGGGATGGCGCAACAGGAGGAACGTCGCCAGCCGATCCGGTCGGTACGGCTGAGCCAGCGGGGAGGGATGCTCCATGTGGAGGAGCGGCAGGGCTGGCACCGCCACTGGCGCGAGCCCTATCGCTTCATGCTGGCCATTCCCTGGCCGGGCTTTCTGCTCAGCATCGCTGCCAGCTACCTGCTGCTCAATCTCGCCTTCACGCTGCTCTACGCCCTCGACCTCGATGGCATCGGCGGGGCCCCCGATGGGCAGCGCCTCACCGTGCTGGATGCCTTTTTCTTCAGTGTCCAGACCCTCGGCTCGATCGGTTACGGGGTGCTCCATCCCAGCAGCCTCTGGGTGAATCTGGTGGTCACGGTGGAGGCCTTCTTCGGGCTGCTGTTCATCGCCGTCACCACCGGACTGGCCTTTGCCCGCTTCTCCCGCAGCCGGGCCCGCCTGCGCTTCAGCCGCGTCGCCACGATCGAACCCTGGCAGGGGCACCCCACCCTCACCTTCCGGGTGGCCAACGTCCGCCAGAACAGCCTGGTGGATGGTCGGATCCGGGCCTCCCTGGCCATGAACGAGCTGAGCGGCGGCCGCCGGATGCGGCGCCTCGTGAATCGTGGTGGCCTTCCAGGGACTCGACGAGATCCTGCTGGCACCGGTGCACTTCCGCTCCAGCTACGGGGCGGCCGATCTGCGGCTGGGGGAGCAGTTCCGCGACATGGTGCAGATCGACGGTCCGGACAGCGTCTGCCTCGATTTCAGCTGCTTCGACGCGACCGATCCGCAGGATCCAGCCCCGCTCCCGCAAGCTCCCGGCCATGGGGAAGGAGAAAGTCGATCTCCGGACCCACCGGCACCACGCCCGTGGGGTTGATCATGGTGTGGCTCCGGTAATAGTGCCGTTTGATGTGGTCCATGTTCACGGTGGCCGCCACCCCTGGCACCTGGTAGAGATCGCGGGTGTAGGCAAACAGGTGTGGGAAATCGACCAGCCGCCGGAGGTTGCACTTGAAGTGCCCCACATAAACGGGATCGAATCGCACCAGCGTGGTGAACAGGCGCCAGTCGGCCTCGGTGATCGCAGAGCCCAGCAGATAGCGCCGGGTGGCCAGCTGCGCGTCGAGGTCCGCCAGGGTGCGGAAGAGTGGATCCAGCGCCTCTTCGTAGGCCGCCTGGGTGGTGGCGAAACCACAGCGATAGACCCCGTTGTTCACCGTGCGGTAGATCCGTTCATTGAGGCGGTCGATCTCCTCGCGCAGCGCCGCGGGATAGAGGTCACCGTCCATGGCGCCCAGATGATCAAAGGCGCTGTTGAACATGCGCAGAATCTCTGAGGATTCGTTGCTCACGATCGTGCGCCGTTGCCTGTCCCACAGCACCGGCACGGTCACCCGGCCGCTGTAATGGGGATCGGCCACCGTATAGAGCTGGTGCAGCGCCTCTGCGCCTTCGTTGGGATCCGCCACCACCCCCTCCGCCGCCTGGAAGGTCCAGCCCTGGTCGCCCATGAACCAGTGCACGACGGAGAGCGGGATCAGATCACCCAGCCCCTTCAGGGCGCGCACGATCAAGGTGCGATGGGCCCAGGGGCAGGCCAGCGACACATAGAGGTGGTAACGGCCTGCTTCGGCAGGAAATCCAGCCTCGCCGCTCGGGCCGGCCGACCCGTCCGGGGTGATCCAGTGGCGGAAGGCGGATGTAGATCGCTCGAAGCGACCGGCGCTTTTGCCGGTGTCGTACCACTGGTCCTTCCAGACCCCGTCCACCAGCAGGCCCATCACCGTCGGAATGTCTGGGGCGGACCCTAACGGGCCTGTGGCGCCACCCGTTCCCCCGGCAGCCGCTGGCCGCTGTCGGTGGGAATCGGCCCCATGGTGGAGAGATCAGCAGCGCCGATCCCGTGACGCCACGCCATGGCTATTTGCGCTGGATTGCGCTGGCCCTTTGCGCTGGCCTGCTGGCTGGGCTGCTGGGGAGCCTGACGCCGCTGACGCCTGCAGCGCAGGCCCAACCCGAGGAGTTGCGGGGGGTGTGGCTCACCGCCAACGACATGCCCGTGCTGCGCGACCGCGGCCGGATGCAGGCCGCCGTGAACCAGCTGGCGGAGCTGGGCTTCAACCGGCTGTACCCGGTGGTGTGGAGCGGCGACGTTGCCTATTACCCCAGCCGCGTCAGTGAGGAGCGCCAGCTGCAGGACTTCACCTTCAAGGGCCTGCAAGGGCAGGACATCCTGGGCGAACTGATCAGCGCCGGCCGCAACCGGGGGCTGAAGGTGATCCCCTGGTTTGAGTTCGGCTTCATGGCGCCACCCGATTCGCCGCTGGCGCGTCGGCACCGCAGCTGGCTCACCCAGAAGCGCGATGGTGGACTCACGTCGATCAGCGCCGCCGGCACGGTGGTGTGGCTCAATCCCTTCCGGCCGGAGGTCCAGCAGCTGATCACCGACCTGGTGCTCGAAGTGGTGAGCAACTACGGCGCCGATGGTATCCAGTTCGACGACCACATGAGCCTGCCGCGGGAGTTCGGCTACGACCCCTTCACCACGGCGCTCTACCGCAAGGACACCGGCAAGGCTCCCCCGGCCAACCCCGAGGACCCCGCCTGGGTGAAATGGCGCGCCGACCGCATCACTGTCTTCCTGCAGCGCCTGGCCCAGGCGGTACGCGCCGCCCGTCCCGGTGCCCTGGTCTCGATTTCGCCCAACTACTACGACTTCGCCTACAAGCTGCAGCTGCAGGACTGGCGCGAGTGGGTGCGGCGCGGCATCGCCGATGAACTGCTGGTGCAGATCTACAGGCCCGATCTGGACAGCTACCTGCCCCATCTCAGCCGCCCGGAGGTGCAGGAGGCCCGCCAGCGCATCCCCACCGCCATCGCCGTGATGAGCGGCCAGCGCAACCGACCCACCCCGCTGGCGCTGATGGCCCAGAAGCTGGCCGCCAACCGGGCCCAGGGCCTGGGAGTGGCGTTCTTCTACTTCGAGAGCCTGTGGAGCCTGGGGCCCGAGGCAGCGGAGGAGCGTCTTGCTGGCCTGGCAGAGATGCTTGGGGCCCCGGGGCCACCAGCCCCCTAGTGCCTGAGCCGCCGCCGCCTCCCGCCCAGAACAAAGCCCGGAGCGTTGGCCCCGGGCTTCAGGTGTGGTTGGTTGTGGGTCGGAGCCGCTGGCGCTGGCACCTGGGGCCAGGTGTCAAGTGGGACGTTCCGTTGGGTCCGGGGCACCTGTCAGCGTTGGAGTGAGCGGTGCAGTGGATGGCGTGGCGTTGCAAGAACAGCCGTGACACGCCTGGAACGTCAGAGATCCGTTGAGAGTGTTGGAGCAGGGGCCGGATCGTCAGCGCGCTCCTGGTGTCTGCTCCGGGGGGGTGTCTTCCATCACTGAAGCCTCCGAGTCCCGATGCCGTCACCATCGTTCAGCCCACCGATGCGGGCAACACCTTCTGGGTGATCGACACCTGTCTTCATTGGCGGCAACGGGTCTTCATGAAGGGGATGGCGGCGGTCTTGGCCAGGGCGATCAGCAGGAGCACCGTTGGCTCTGCCAGCAACGACTGACTGAGTGACAGCGCCAGTTGGATGAGCTGAGCGACAGGGGCCCGCTGCCGCTCACCATCTGACAGCCACTCCATACCCCGGCCGATCTCGCCCAGGGTCAGCACGCCCAGCGTCAGCACGCTCAGGAGCAGCTGCCGCGATGGGCGCTGCTCAAACCACTGCAACGCCCGGGTCTCCGGGTCGGTGCGGCGCAGCTCGGAGATCACGTTGGTAGGGATCAGATAGCCAGCAGCCAGGCCTCAGGGGTCCCCATCTCTCGGCAGACCCGGGCACCGCTCCAGAACCAGAGCTTCGGCCTCCACCAGCGGCGAGCGACGGATGAAAGCCACCACTTCACCATGGGAGGTGAGCTGCTGCGGCTGTTTCTGGGCTTGCCTCACGAGCTCCGACAGGCGGAGCAGGGCCGCGGACGCCATCGCTTTACACTCTGTTACAGTTCTTGAAACAAACCGTCACACACATGACCAACACCGCTTCCCGCTTCGGCTTCGTCGCCTTCGCCGAAACCTGGAATGGTCGCCTTGCCATGCTCGGCTTCGTGATCGGCCTCGGCACCGAGCTGCTCACCGGCCAGGGCATCCTCTCCCAGATCGGTCTGGGTTGATCGCCATGGGAACCGACTACACCCCCGCCATCACCGTCGTCGTCGCCCTTGTGGTGCTGCTCACCGGCATGGTCTCCTTCGTGCTCAGCCGCCCCAGCGACCTTGAGCCCAGAACCCGCTGACCGTCTGACGGCTCAAGCTTTCCCCCCCTTCTTCCTGAACCCATGACCAACCCCCCCGCCAACGCCCCCTTCCTGCAGGGCAACGACGAGCGTTCCATCCACATGGAGCAACTCAAGCGCGTTGAGCTGTTCAACGGCCGCGCTGCCATGCTTGGCCTGGTGATCGGTGTCCTCACCGAAGCCATCACCGGTTCCGGCATCGCCCATCAGATCGGCCTTGGTGCCCTGACCGACGGTTACGCCGCCTGCCGCACCCAGTTCCTGCCGTTCTGCTTCTGATCGCCCCGTCCTGATGCTGATCACGCCGTTCTGATGTTGATTCCGCCCCCCCTCTGTCCTTTCACGGCCGCCCGTATCGCCGGTCTGCAGGCCACGGTGCTGCTGCTTCTCACCTTGCTGATCAAGGCCAAGGTGCAGATCAAGGCGGCATCGGCCCTGGGCCTGTTCCTGCTGGCCCTGCAGACCCTGGTTTTCCTGGCCGCTGCGGGAGCCCTGGGCTTGGTGGCCATCGGCGGCGCGGCCCTGGTTCTGAACCGTCCGCGGTCGGCCGAGGCCTGAAGCCATCACGGCCACTGCCATGACCCACCCGCTGCAGCCACCCCTGGGTGAGGCCTCCCTCAGGGCCCTGTTCACCAAGCCCTACGGCGAACCCGGCCCCACGGCTCAGCAGTGGCGGGCCGTTTACGACGACGACGTCCATTTTCAGGACCCCACCCAGGAACGGCGTGGCCTCAGCGCCTACATCGAGGCCCAGGAGGCTCTGATGCAGCGTTGCGACGATGTGTTCCTTGAGCCTGCCGCCGTGGCCATCTCCGGGGACACGGCGTTCGTCGAGTGGACCATGGGCCTGAAGATCAAAGGCCTCGAATTCGTGTATCCCGGCACCACTCGCCTGCGTTTCGGCGCTGACGGAAAGATCGTCGAACACCGGGACTATTTCGATTTCGTCGGCCCCACCTTCGCCCCGGTTCCGCTGGTGGGAGGTTTTGTGCGCTGGCTCTACGGCCGGTTCGTGTCCTGAAGTCCCCTTCCGGAGGGGCATGCGCTCCAGGTGATGACAATCGGCCCAACGCCACAGCAGGACCCCATCCATCCACTCCGCCTCTTGTCTGCGGTGGTCGCTAGCGGGGCCTTCGCATCACGTAACCGGTGCAGACGGCACGGTGCAGGGTGGTCACCCCAAAACGGAACCCCTCCTCGGCGGCGATGGCCACCACCTGGTAAGCATCGACCCCACGAAGGCTGGTCCGCAGCCTCTCGGAGGCTGCCGCATGGACCAGAAACCGCTCCAGCTGCTCCTGCTCCTCTCCTTCGCCGATGTCCATGGGGCCGAGTCCCTCAGCGGCCATGGCCAGGGGGGAGGATCTGGCTCGGCCTCGCCGATCGGTGACTCCGGGACGGGCGAACCGGGCGGGGCCCTGTGAGGCGTGCCAACCGGGCCAGGGGTGAGCCGGCCCGGCGCAAGGCCTCCTGTTGCCGCTCGCGGTAGGGGCGATCCACGGCTTCCATCGCTTCGAGGTCGTCATGATCGTGGACGCCATAGAGCAAGCCAGTGATCCGCTCCGCGTCCATGGCCTCCGCAGCGGCCTCCTGCCAGAGTCGCGCGCTCCGGGAAGGGTCGCCCCGACGGAATTGGGCGTCGGCCAGCTGTCGCGTGAGCGCGAACACCAGCTGCCGCTCTTTGAAGGCAGAAAAACTGCCTTCGAACTGATGGGGGAAGCAACCGGTGGCCATGGGAGGTGTCCTGCTGCTGGGCTCCGGGGGTGGCCGCAGTGGCGACGCCCTCCAGGAGGTGGTTGGCCTTAATCGTATCGGTTGTTACCAGATTTGAGGTGCCACTGCCGGACCTTGCCTTCGCCCAGCGGCCTACCCCGAGGGGGCCCGGTGCCATGACAGGGCCGTCAGGGTGGCAGCACGCCCTCCGTCGATGCATGTCCCCCTTCCCGTATCTGGTCATCGTTCACGCCCTGGCCGCCACGGTGTGGACCGGTGGCCACCTGGTGCTCGATCTGGGTGTGTTGCCCAAGGCCCTGCGGGAGCGGAGCGCTGATCGCATCCGTGACTTTGAGGCGTTCTTCGAGCCCCTTGGCCTCACGGCCCTCGCCCTGCAGGTGATCACCGGCCTCTGGATGGGCTGGATCCTTCTGCCTGACTTCCATGGCTTGTTTGACCCAGCCAACCCGATCGGCCTGCTGGTGGGGACCAAGCTGCTGTTGTTGACCGCCACCGCCGCCCTGGCCGTGCATGCCCGGCTGCGCCTGATCCCCAACCTCACGGACGCCACCCTGAGTGGCCTGGCCTGGCACATCCGCGGCATCACCGCCCTGGCGATCGCCTTCGTGGTGGTGGGGGCCCTGATCCGCCTCGGCGGTGTGCTGGGCTGAGCGAGTCGCTTTTTCGCAGGAGAAGGCAACCACTTCCCAGGCCGCCTCCCGTCGTCAGGCCCGCCAACGCCGACGCAACTGAGGGCTTCAGCCGTTCAGTGGGTGCAGCCACGGACGACCAAGGTGCGGTTATGACAGCGGCCTGGTGCGCCTCGGCGGGTTTCGGTTCCGGTCCAGACGGCTGAGGACGTAGTAACTGGCAAAGCCGACCACCACCATGGCGAGCATGAAGGCCGGATAGGACACACGCCAGTTTTTGGGGCCGGTGATCATCGTCCATTCGGACATGCCGCCGATGCCCGCCAGCAGGGTCAGTGGCATGAAGATCGTTGTGATCAGTGTCAGGCGCCTGACGGTGGCGTTGGTGTCGTTGGCGGCTTTGGCCATCTGATTGTTGAGCATCGACAGATACATCTCCATCAGGCTTGTGACGATGTCCCGATACGACTCGGTGACCTCGTAGAACCGCACCAGATGGTCATAGATGTCGCGATAGTGGTAAAGGGCTTTCTCTGAAATCAGAGGAAAATCGCCTCGGCAGATCTTGCTGAGGATCTCTCGTTCGTGAAACAGACTCTTGCGAAGTCTCAGCAGATAGCGCCGAAACCTGATCAGCTCAGCGGGTTTGAAACTGGCCGGATCCGCAATCAGGGCTCCCTCCACATCATCCAGTTCATCCTCAAGGGCTTCGATGGCCACAAACTTCTGATCGACGACGTGATCGAGGATCAGTTCCATGAGGTGCGACGGGCCCTGGCGGACGTCGTCGATGCCCCTTTCGGCAATCCGCTGAACACCATCGAGATAGGAGCGGTGCCTGGAATCAAGATGACTGATGCTGACCAGAAACCTCTTGCCGAGGAACAGGTTGATTTCGCCCACTTCCAGGGTGCACTGGTCGTACTGAAACGTGTTGAAAAGGATGAAAGTGTTGTCTGGGAACTCGTCCACCTTGGGAATTTGGTTGTCATCAAGGCAATCTTCGATGGCCAGCGCGTGCAGGCCAAGCAGGCCGACAAGCTCCGCCAGATCGTCCCTGGTGGCCTCGCGGTAGTGCAACCAGGCGAACCCTTCCGCCTCGGCGGCCGTGACAGCCTCCACCGGCGATGCCACGCGCTTCGCAGGTCCATCGCGTCCGATGACATAGAAGCTGGCGTCAGACACGCGCTCTTGTGCAGATGGCTTTCGCCAGCGTAGGCAGGCCTGCTACCGCCTTCCCAGGAACGCCCAGCCGGGAGGTCAGCTTGAACCTCCATCCTGCCAACGGCCCACGGCAAAGCGTTCCGTTCCGTCATGCTGGAACAAGTCCTTCAGGACCGGATGCCCCATCACGTTGATCGCCCCACCAAAACCTGCGTGGTCTGTGGTCGACCGTTCCAGTGGCGTAAGAAGTGGAAAGACGTCTGGGAGGAGGTTCGCTATTGCTCGGAGCGTTGCCGGCGGAACCGCAACCGTGCACTCCCTGAGGCTACCGATCGCCCCCAGATGTCGAATTCCCTCAGCAGCGACCTGCATGGAGCATCGGCGACAGGTTCCAGCGGCGGTCGCCAGCCTCGGAGCACACTGGACCGCGGGATGTCGATGACATCTCCAGATGTTCAAGCGTTGCGTTGCATCCTGCAAGCAGGAGATGTTGCTTGATGAAAGGATCAGGTTGGACGCTGAAAGCAGCAGCGGTCCCATCAACATCACTTCGATGTCGCTGGTGCCATGGCCATCGATGTCTCCTCGCGTCAGGGCATGATTCTGCCGTCGGTTCTGTTCCAGCCGCCGTTGGTCGGCCTGCCCGAAGAACGCCCTTGAACCGATCCCGTTGAAGTGCTGCAGGCCAGCTTGGCTGCTCTCGGCGCGAACGTGGACGAAGGTGTCGCTGCCCCCGCCGTGATCCGATCGAATCCTGTCCTGGAGTTGCAATCAGGCTCGCACAACTCGACACCTAGATCCTCATCGGAGGAGCGGCTTTGATCGTGATGCTGTTCCGGTCAATGCTGAGGGAGTTGCTCTGGTCCGGCTGCAGTGGCTCAACGCTGCAACCGGACCTGACGACGTCGTCGTAGAGAGTGTTTCCTGACGGATTGTTGATCGACAGGGCGGCGGCGGCCATGGTCCTACCCGTTAGCCCAAACCCAACGTCGGTGTCATGGGCTGCACGCCAGCCAGCGCTCGCTGCGGCGCAGGCCCTCCTCGCAGTCGCCTTGCATCAGCAGACCCGCCCCGCCCCAGAGCAGTCGCGGTGCGAGATCCAGCGGGCCGCTGCCCAGCTCCCGCAGCGGCGTGAAGCCGAGTCGCCGGAAGTAGCGCCGCAGGCGCCGGTGCTGGCGTTCCCCATCGCGGATCGCCAGCAGGCGGGCCGAGCGGCAGGGGGTGGTTTCCAGGGCCCAGGCGAAGGTGGCCGCCCAGATCAGCGGCCCCACGGCCGCGGTGCGCTCCCCCTGCACCCGCAGCGTGTCAAGGCGCAGGCCATCGGCCAGGGGCAGGCACCAGCCCTTGAGTTCCCCCAGCAGCAGCGGCGGCTGCTCCGCCCGCGGCCGGGCGACCGCCACCCTCAGCCCCCGTACCCCCGCCAGTCCCTTCACCTGCAGCCGCAGCAGCAGTCCATGGCCCCTGGCCCGCTCCTCCAGCGCAGCCAGGCTCAACATGGCTGGCCGGCTGCGGGCTCCGGTGCAGGGAACGATTCGGCGGCGAGCACCGCCTCCAGGGGCAGCGGGCCATGGATGTGGGGGAAGCACTCGCCCGTGTCCGGAGCCGGCTCCCAGAGCAACGGGGCCGTCAGGCGATCGGGGGCGATGGTCAGCAGCAGCACTTCCCCCGCATCGGCGTAGAAGCGCCCGTAGGTGGCCTCCACCTGTTCGGCCCCGCTGGCATGGATGAAGCCCACGTCCTGCAGCGATTGCCCGCGGGTCGAGCGTTCGTACACCCCTGCGGCCCGGGCCTGGCGCCATTCGTCGGCCAGGGCCAGGTGGTAGATCCACCCGGCCGAGCGCCAGGGCCGCCGCGGCGCCCAGGGCCAGGCCATCACGGCCCCCAGTTCGGGCCCCTGCAGGAACCGTTGCAGCCAGCGGTGCAGCGGAGCCAGATCGCTCTGCCGATCGAAGTCCTCCGCATCGGCGAGTCGGAACTGGCGCACGAAGGGCAGCAGGGCCAAATCGGCCAGGCAAGGACGCCCCCCCACCAGCCAGCCGCTGCTCTCCAGGGCGGAACTCCAGCAGCGCAGGATCTCCAGCGCCGCGCCGCGATGCCGTTCCGGGTCGTCGCCGGGATAGCGGTGGGCGTACTTGAAACGATCCAGATGGTGCTTGAAATCGCCATCGTTCTGCGCGATCAGGGCGGCGATCCTGGCCCGCTCCCCAGCGGCGGCGGCATCGGCCCCGCAACGTTGCAGGTCGCCGGGGTCGTGCCGCGCCAGTGCCCAGGCCATCACCGCCAGGCTGTCGGGCCGCACCCGGTCGGCCCCTTGGAGATCGGCGCACGCTTCCGGCGGCAGCACCAGCACCGGCACGGTGCCAGCGGCGGAGGCCTCGAGCAGTTCGGGGGGCTTGCGGCCCAGGTGCACCTCCCGAACCTCCAGATCCAACCCCGGCCTCAGCTCCGCCGCCGCCAGGGCCAGCCGCGCCCGGATCGCATAGGGGCAGCGGCGGAAGCTGTACAGGATCGGCAGGGCGGCCGCCATCGGTTCAGGCGCCGGCGTTGGGCATCGCCCGGCCGATGTGCGGCTCGCCGCAGGCCTCGGCCCGCCGCATCTGGCGCTGGCGCTCGGCGAAACGCTCCCGGTCGGCCGGGGTGAACCGATCGATGCAGTGGCGGCAGCTCACCCCCGCCACGTAGCTGTCCAGCTGCAGGTCGGCCGGGGCCAGGGGCAGCCCGCAGGCGTGGCAGACGTGATAGCAGCCCGGCTGCAGCTGGTGGTTGAGGGCCACCCGCTGATCGAAGACGTAGCACTCCCCCTTCCAGCGGCTCTCGGCTTCGGGCACTTGTTCCAGGTAGTTGAGGATGCCGCCCTGCAGCTGCAGCACGTCCTCGAACCCCTGGGCCAGCAGGTAGGCCGTGGCTTTCTCACAGCGGATGCCGCCGGTGCAGAACAGCGCCAGCCGCTGCGGGCGCTTCTCGGCCAGCAGCGGCCGCAGCCGTTGCTCCACCCAGGCGGGAAAGTCGCTGAAGGCCTCGGTGCCGGGGTCAATGGCGCCTTCGAAGCTGCCCAGGGCCACCTCGTAGTGGTTGCGGGTGTCGATGGCCAGGGTGCCGGGATCGCCAAGTACGGCGTTCCATTGCTCGGGCGGCACCGGCACCCCGGTGCCCAGGGACGGCTGCGCCGTGGGCTCGGCCATCGTCACGATCTCCGCCTTGAGGCGCACCTTGAAGCGGTGGAACACCCGCCCCTCGGCCTGACTGCGCTTCACTTCCAGGTTTGCCAGGCGGGGGTCGGCCTGCAGCAGCTCCAGCAGGGCGGCGACGCTGGAGGCCGTTCCGGCGACCGTGCCGTTGATGCCCTCGGTGGCCAGCAGGATGGTGCCCAGCAGACCTGTTTCGCTCCCCAGCGCCACCAGCCGGGTTTGCCAGTCCGGCAATTCCTCGCTGGAAAGGGGGACGAAACGGTAGAACGCGGCGACCTGCACCCTCAGCGGCCGGCGGCGGCCGCCAGCGGCTGCTCCTCCAGCTGCATCCGCACCCCGGCGGCCTGCAGCAGCTCCTGGTCGCTGGCCACCGCCGGGTTGGAGGTGGTGAGCAGGGTGTCGCCGTAGAAGATCGAATCGGCGCCCGCCAGGAGGCAGAGGATCTGGGCTTCCCGCCCGAGCTGCTCGCGCCCGGCGCTGAGCCGCACCCGGCTGTGGGGCATGAGGATGCGGGCGGTGGCCACCATCCGCACCAGCTCCAGGGGGTCAATCGCGGGCTGCTCCTCCAGCGGGGTGCCCTCCACGGCCACCAGGGCGTTGATCGGCACGCTTTCCGGGTGGGGATCCAGGCAGGCCAGCACCTGCAGCAGCCCGGCCCGGTCTTCGGGGCCTTCGCCCAGCCCGATGATGCCGCCGCAGCAGAGCTCGATGCCGGCACCGCGCACCCGCTGCAGGGTGTCGAGGCGTTCCTGGTAGGTGCGGGTGGAGATGATGCGGTCGTAGTGCTCGGGGCTGGTGTCGAGGTTGTGGTTGTAGGCGGTGAGTCCCGCCTCCGCCAGTCGGGCCGCCTGGTCGCCTGTGAGCATGCCGGCGGTGACGCAGGCTTCCAGGCCCAGTTCCCGCACGCCGCGAACCATGGCGAGCATGGCCTCGAACGGCGCCCCATCGCGGATCTCCCGCCAGGCCCAGCCCATGCAGAAGCGATGGGCACCGGCCTCCCTGGCCTGACGGGCACGCTCCAGCACCGGTGCCACCGCCAGCGCCGGCTGGCCGCCCACGTCGCTGGGGTGGTGCATCGACTGGGGGCAGTAGGCGCAGTCCTCCTCGCAACCTCCCGTCTTGACGCTCAGCAGCGAGGCCAACTGCACGTGGTAGCCGGGGTTGGCGCTGCGGTGGACGCCCTGGGCCTGCCAGAGCAGATCCATCAGGGGCAGTTCAAGCAGGGTCTGGATCTCCTGGCGGGACCAGTCGTGGCGCAGGGTCATGGGGCGTTCTCCACACCGTTCTGGACGCCGCCGAAGCGGCGCTGGCGCCCCTGATAATCGAGCAGCGCCGCCAACAGGGCCCCGGTGTCGAAGTCGGGCCAGAGCACCTCGGTGATGTGCAGCTCTGCATAGGCCAGCTGCCAGAGCAGGAAGTTGCTGATGCGTTGCTCACCGCTGGTGCGGATCAGCAGGTCGGGGTCGGCATCGCCGGCGGTGAACAGCTCGGCGGCGAACAGATCCTCGTTGATGCTGGCCGGATCGAGTTCGCCGCGGGCCGCCCGCTCCGCCAGGTGCCGGGCCGCCCGCACCAGCTCGCTGCGGCCGCCGTAGTTGGTGCAGACGTTGAAATGGATGCCGTTGTTGGCGGCGGTGCGTTCGGTGGCATCGCGGATCAGGTCCTTCAGGCCTTCTGGCAGCGGCTCCAGATCGCCGAGGAAGCGGATGCGCACCTGCTGGCGTTCGAGCGCTTCCAGCTCCCGGGCGAGCACCCGCTCGAACAGGGCCATCAGGAAGGCCACCTCCTCGCCGGGTCGGGTCCAGTTCTCGGTGGAGAAGGCGTAGGCCGTGAGGGCACCGATGCCCCAGTCGCTGCAGTGACGCAGGGTGCGCTTGAGCGTCTCCACCCCGGCACGGTGACCCATGGCCCTGGGCAGACCCCGCTGCCGCGCCCAACGGCCGTTGCCGTCCATGATCACCGCCACGTGACGGGGCAGCCGAGCCGGATCCAGCTGGGCGGGCAGCTGATCGGGATCGGACGATGGAGTGGTCGCCAGGGCGCGACTCATCCGCGATGTTCCGGCGGGTCCGCCGCCACGCTACGCCCCGTGGGCGCGGAGGCCAGGGCCTCGGTGAGCAGGTCGTGCAGCCGGCTACTGGTGATCGGCCGCTCCAGCCGCCCCTGGGAGGCCAGCGACAGGGTGCCCGTCTCCTCGGAGACGACGATGCAGAAACAGCCGTCGTGGCGTTCGGTCAGGCCCATGGCGGCCAGGTGGCGGGTGCCGTAGCGGTTCAGCCCCTGGCGGGAGAGGGGCAGGATCACGCCCGCCGCCACGATGCGGTTCTTCTGAACCAGCACGGCGCCGTCGTGCAGGGGCGTGTCCATGGCGAAGAGGTTCAGCATCAGCTCGACGGAGAGATGGGCGTCGATGCGGATGCCGGGGTTGAGGAAGTCCTCGGGGCGCAGGTCGCTGCCCAGATCAAGCACGATCAGGGCGCCGCAACGGGCCTGGGAGAGGCGGCCGGCCGCCTCGGTGAGCATGCTCACCGACCCCGACGCCAGCTGATCACGGCTGCGGTCGGCGAACAGCACGCCCAGGCGTCCGGTGCCGAGAAGCTCCATCAGGCGCCGCAGTTCCCCCTGCCAGAGGATCGCCAGGGCGAGGCTGCAGGCCAGCACCAGGGCGTCCACAAGGCTGCTGGTGAGCGGCAGGTTGGCGTAGCGCTGCACGAACCAGGCCAGTGCCACCAGAAACAGGTAGCCCCGCAGCAGCCAGAGGGTGCGGGCCTCCGTGACCCTGCCGAGCAACAGCAGCCCGAGCAGGGAGGCGAACAGAAGATCAAGCAGCAGGCGGAAGTCGATGAGCCGCAGCCAGATCACAACGCAGGAGAGGGGCAGGCCGGTTCAACGCAGGGCCGCCTGATGGGCTCAGGATACCGGCAGGAGCCGGTGGGGCAGAACGTCGTAGCGCAGTAGGTCTTCCGGCTGTTCCCGCCGCTGCACCACCTCGGCCACGCCGTCGTGGACCAGCACCGCCGCCGGTCTCGGGATGCGGTTGTAGTTGGACCCCATCGCGGCGTTGTAGGCGCCGGTGGCGAACACGGCGAGGACGTCCCCGGGGGCGGTGGCCGGCAGACGGACGTCGTGCAGCAGAACGTCGCCGGACTCGCAGTGCTTGCCGGCCACGGTCACCAGGTCGGTGCCCTCGGCCAGGGGGCGGTTGGCCAGCACAGCCGTGTACAGCGATTGATAGGTGATCGGTCGGGGGTTGTCGCTCATGCCGCCATCCACCGAGAGGTAGGTGCGCAGGCCTGGAATCTGCTTGCGGCTGCCCACCGTGTAAAGGGTCAGGCCGGCCGTGGCCACCAGGGAGCGGCCGGGTTCGCAGAGCAGCCGCGGCAGCACCAGCTGGCGCTGGCTGCAGGCCTCCGCCACGGCCCCCGCGACCACCCGCACCCACTCCTGGATGCTCGGGGGATCATCCGAGCCCACATAACGGATGCCGAGGCCACCACCGACGTTGAGGTCGCCGCAGGGGTGGCCCAGGGAGCGGGCCAGGAGCAGGGCCTCCGCCATCACCGCCGCCAGGTCCCGGTGGGGTTCCAGTTCGAAGATCTGGGAGCCGATGTGGGCATGCAGACCATCGACCAAGGCCCAGGGGCAGCCGGCCAGGTGGCGCAGCACCGATTCCAGCTGGTCGGGGTCGAAGCCGAACTTGCTGTCCAGGTGGCCGGTGCGGATGTACTCGTGCGTGTGGCATTCGATGCCCGGCGTGAACCGCACCAGCAGCCGCACCGGCTTGGCCCGCCCGGACGCCAGGGTGGAGAGCAGCTCAATGTCGTTCCAGTTGTCGAGCACCACGGTGACGCCGCGGTCGATGGCGAGCTGGAGCTCCTCGGCCGACTTGTTGTTGCCATGGAAGACGATCCGCTCGGCCGGCATGCCGCCCTGCAGCGCCGTGAGCAGTTCGCCGGCCGAGACGGCATCGAGGCCCAGCCCCTCGGAGGCCACCAGTGCCGTGATCGCCAGGGAGCTGTTCGCCTTGGAGGCATAGAGGGCCAGGGCGTCGCCGGGGTAGTGGCCGGCCAGCGCCAGGCGGTAGGCCCGGCAGGTGGCCCGCAGGGTCTCCTCGTCGATCACATACAGCGGGGTGCCGTAGGTCTGGGCCAGTTCGCCCAGGGCCACCCCACCCACCTCCAACCGGCCCAGGGCATCGAGCCGGGCCGTGAGCGGGGCCAGGTTGCGGTTGGGGCTGAGGTGATCGAGGCCCTGCTCAAACGCCGCCGCGGCTTCTCCGGCGACAGGGGCGACCGAATCGGTTGCCGGAGATGCGCTGGTCACCATGACGGCGTGCCCGAGGACGGGATACAAGCTGTCTGATCGTAAGGATCTCTGCGCGCGTTGGCTGTGCCGTCCCCGTCACCGCTGCCAGCCCCGACCCTGATCCAGCTGGCCCCGAAGCATGCCGGCGCCTGCCTGGAGCTGGATCGGGCCGCTCTCGGCGGCCTCTGGAGCCAGGCCCAGTGGCAGCGGGAGCTGGAGGAGGAGGCCAGACCAGGCCTGGGCTTGCGCCAGGGGCAGGAGCTGCTGGCCATGGCCTGCGGCTGGCTGGTGGTTGACGAGCTCCACATCACCCTGGTGGCGGTGGCCCCAGGCCACCGCCGCCGGGGACTGGGGAGCCGGATCCTTCAGGAGCTGATGCAGGCCGGGCTGCGCGGCGGCGCCACCCGGGCCACCCTGGAGGTGTCGGCCATGAACGGTCCTGGAAAGGGGCTGTATGAGGCCCTGGGGTTCCGCACCGCCGGCATCCGTCGTGGTTACTACCGCAGTGGCGAGGATGCCCTGATCCAATGGGTCAGCCTGAAGAGGTGAAAGGGTGCGGATAACCGTAGATATCTATACCTACATCCCACAAATCTGGAGGTGTTGTTTGTTTTCAGCTGCCCCTGAGCGCCTGCGGCGCAGTGCTTTGGCCTGAGAGTTGTCCCGGCCTCCCACGCAGCCCTTCAATCCTGATAGGTTGGTTGCACTTGCATCAGGTCCCGCCCCATGTTCGAGCGGTTTACCGAGAAGGCCATCAAGGTGATCATGCTGGCCCAGGAAGAGGCCCGCCGCCTCGGCCACAACTTCGTCGGCACCGAGCAGATCCTGCTGGGCCTGATCGGCGAAGGCACCGGTGTCGCCGCCAAGGTCCTCAAGTCGATGGGGGTCAACCTCAAGGACGCCCGGGTCGAGGTCGAGAAGATCATCGGCCGCGGCTCCGGCTTCGTCGCCGTCGAGATTCCCTTCACCCCACGGGCCAAGCGGGTGCTGGAACTCTCCCTTGAGGAAGCTCGCCAGCTCGGCCACAACTACATCGGCACCGAGCACCTCCTGCTCGGCCTCATCCGCGAAGGTGAGGGCGTCGCGGCCCGCGTGCTTGAAAACCTCGGCGTCGACCTGGCCAAGGTCCGCACCCAGGTGATCCGCATGCTGGGCGAGACGGCCGAAGTGGCGTCCGGCAGCTCGGGCAAGGGTTCCACCAAGACCCCCACCCTCGATGAATTCGGCAGCAACCTCACCCAGCTCGCCGCCGAGTCCAAGCTCGACCCGGTGGTGGGTCGCCACAACGAGATCGACCGGGTGATCCAGATCCTGGGTCGCCGCACCAAGAACAATCCCGTGCTGATCGGCGAGCCCGGTGTCGGCAAGACCGCCATCGCTGAAGGCCTGGCCCAGCGCATCACCCAGGGCGAGATCCCCGACATCCTCGAGGACAAGCGGGTCCTCACCCTCGACATCGGCCTGCTGGTGGCCGGCACCAAGTACCGCGGTGAGTTCGAGGAGCGCCTCAAGAAGATCATGGAGGAGATCCGCTCGGCCGGGAACGTGATCCTGGTGATCGACGAGGTGCACACCCTGATCGGTGCCGGCGCCGCCGAGGGTGCCATCGACGCCGCCAACATCCTCAAGCCCGCCCTGGCCCGGGGCGAGCTGCAGTGCATCGGCGCCACCACCCTCGATGAGTACCGCAAGCACATCGAACGCGATGCGGCCCTCGAACGTCGCTTCCAGCCGGTGATGGTGGGCGAGCCCTCCGTCGTCGACACGATCGAGATCCTCAAGGGTCTGCGCGAGCGTTACGAGCAGCACCACCGCCTCAAGATCAGTGACGAGGCCCTCGTGGCCGCCGCCACCCTGGGCGACCGCTACATCAGTGACCGCTTCCTTCCCGACAAGGCCATCGACCTGATCGACGAGGCCGGCAGCCGGGTGCGGCTGCTCAACTCCAAGCTGCCCCCGGCGGCCAAGGAGGTCGACAAGCAGCTGCGCGGGGTGCAGAAGGAGAAAGAGGACGCCGTCCGTCAGCAGGACTTCACCAAGGCCGGTGAACTGCGCGACAAGGAAGTGGAACTGCGCGACCAGATCCGCTCGATCCTCCAGGCCCGCCGTGACGACGAACCGGCCGCCGCCGTCCCTGTCGCTGCCGAAGTGCAAGGGTCCTCCTTTGCTGGCATCGCTCCCGCCGATGACGGCGGCACCGATGAAAGCCGTGCCCCCCTCGTCACCGAGGAGGACATTGCCCAGATCGTCGCCTCCTGGACCGGGGTGCCCGTGCAGAAGCTCACCGAGAGCGAGTCGGTGAAGCTGCTCAACATGGAGGAGACCCTCCACCAGCGCCTGATCGGCCAGGACGAGGCCGTCAAGGCCGTGTCCCGGGCCATCCGCCGGGCTCGCGTCGGCCTGAAGAACCCCAACCGCCCCATCGCCAGCTTCATCTTCTCCGGCCCCACCGGCGTCGGTAAGACGGAACTCACCAAGGCCCTGGCGGCCTATTTCTTCGGCAGCGAAGACGCCATGATCCGCCTGGACATGAGCGAATTCATGGAGCGCCACACGGTCAGCAAGCTGATCGGTTCCCCTCCCGGCTACGTGGGCTTCAACGAGGGCGGCCAGCTGACGGAAGCCGTCCGGCGCCGTCCCTACACCGTGGTGCTCTTCGACGAGATCGAGAAGGCCCACCCCGATGTGTTCAACCTCCTGCTGCAGCTGCTCGAGGACGGCCGGCTCACCGACTCCAAGGGACGGACGGTCGACTTCAAGAACACCCTGATCATCATGACCTCGAACATCGGTTCGAAGGTGATCGAGAAGGGCGGCGGTGGCCTGGGCTTCGAGTTCGGCGGCGGCGATGTGGAGGAAACCCAGTACAACCGCATCCGTTCGCTCGTCAACGAGGAGCTCAAGCAGTATTTCCGCCCCGAGTTCCTCAACCGACTCGACGAGATCATCGTCTTCCGTCAGCTCACCCGCGACGAGGTCAAGTTGATCGCCGAGATCATGCTGCGGGAGGTCTTCGCCCGCATGCAGGACAAGGGGATCGGCATGTCCGTCACCGAGGCCTTCAAGGAGCGTCTCGTCGAAGAGGGCTACAACCCCAGCTACGGCGCCCGTCCCCTGCGTCGTGCCGTGATGCGTCTGCTCGAGGATTCGCTGGCCGAGGAATTCCTCTCCGGCCGGATCGGCGAAGGCGACGCCTGTCTGGTGGATGTCGATGATGACAAACAGGTGGTGATCCGCAAGCAGTCGATCACCCCTCCGTTGCCGGAGCTGGCGGGCGCCAGCGCCTGAGTCGTCGCGAGGTCGTTCGGCCGACTTCTACATTTCAGTGATCAGAAGTCGGCCATGACGCATTCCCTGCAGACCCACGCCATCGCCCCGGCCCTGGTTCTTCGTGGTGACGGAGCCTGGTCGCAAGCTCTGCCTCGCCTTGTCGCCCTGGGTCAGCGCCCCTTCCTGCTGGGTCGCAGCGCCGCCACCTTTGGCCTGCGTCAGCAGTTGCTGGTTGATCTGGAGCGTGCCGGTGCCCGCCCGGTGGCCAGCCAGGGGTTCCGAGACTGCTGCGAGGAAGACCTGGTGCCCCTGGCCCAGGACGCCAGCGCCGCCGGCTGTGACGCCCTGATCGCCGCCGGTGGCGGCAAGGTGCTGGATGCGGGCAAGCTGCTGGCCCACCGGCTTGGCCTGCCCTGCATCACGGTGCCCACCAGCGCCGCCACCTGTGCCGGCTGGACGGCCCTCGCCAACGTGTACACCCCCGAGGGCGCCTTCCTGGGCGATGTGGCCCTCGAGCGCTGCCCGGATCTGCTCGTCTTCGATCACGACCTGGTGCGACAGGCGCCGGCGCGCACCCTGGCCAGCGGCATCGCCGATGCGGTGGCCAAGTGGTACGAGGCGTCGGTGAGCAGCGGCTCCAGTGGGGATGGCCTGGTGCAGGAGGCGGTGCAGATGGCCCGCCTGCTGCGCGACCTGCTGCTGCTGGAGGGGGAAGCCGCCCTGGCGGACCCCAGCAGCGAGGCCTGGGTGCGGGTGGCCGAAGGCTGTGCCCTCACCGCCGGTCTGATCGGCGGCATCGGCGGCGCTCGCTGCCGCACGGTGGCCGCCCATGCCGTCCACAACGGTCTCACCCAGCTCGCCGCCACCCACGGCCAGCTGCATGGCGAGAAGGTGGGCTTCGGGGTGCTGGTGCAGCTGTGGCTGGAGGAGCAGTTGGCCGGCAACCGGCTGGCGGCCCAGGCCCGTCGCCAGTTGCTCCCCTTCTTCCGCCGGCTGGGGCTGCCCACCGATCTCGAGTCCCTGGGTCTCGGTGGAGCCACCCTCGACGAGCTGCGTCAGGTCTGCCGCTTCGCCTGCCGCGAGGGCTCCGATCTGCACCACCTGCCCTTCGCGGTGGCCCCCGAAGACCTGCTGGCCGCCATGGTGGGTGCCACCGCCGACCGGCAGCAGGCGTGAGCGCCAGCCTCGTCAGCGCGCTGACCGGCTGCGATCTGGTCAGCGCCGCCGCTGAATCCCTGCTCGACCCGTTGGGCCGCGCCCTGGCCGCCCAGGTGCAGTGGTGGGAGCTTCCCGGGCATCCTGAGCGCTGGCCGGTGGCGGTGCTGGGGGAGGGACCGCCCCTGCTGCTGCTGCACGGTTTCGACAGCTCCTTCCTGGAGCTCCGTCGCCTGGCTCCCCTGCTGGCGACGCGTCACCGGCTGCTGATCCCCGACCTGCATGGCTTCGGCTTCTGCCCCAGGCCCGCGGAGCGCGATTACACCCCCGAGGCTGTGCTGCAGCACCTGGAGGCTTTGCTCGAGGCGCTCGATCGCCAGGAACCTGCCGCGGGGCACCAGCTCGGCCTGATCGGCGCCTCGATGGGCGGCGCGGTGGCGGTGGCCCTGGCCCGGCGGCATCCGGAGCGCTTCGAACGGTTGTTGCTGCTGGCCCCGGCCGGTCTCACCGGCCGCCCCATGCCCCTGCCGCCCCTGCTGGATGGGCTGGGCGTCCGCTTCCTGGCTTTGCCGAAGGTGCGCGGCGGCCTTTGTCGCAGTGCCTTTGCCGACCCCGACCGGGACGTGGGGCCGGCGGAGCTGGAGATCGCTTCGCTGCACCTCAGGGCGCCGGGATGGGCGGAGGCCCTGCGCCGTTTTGCCCGCAGTGGCGGCTTCGCCGGCTGTGGCGCGCCCCTGCCTCCCCAGCCGCTGGCGGTGCTCTGGGGCGCCGACGACCGGATCCTGCGCGCGCCGCAGAAACAAGCCGCCCAGGCCTTGTTGGGCTCCCGCATCACCGAGCTGGCGGCCTGCGGCCACCTGCCCCACATCGACCAGCCCGAGCGGGTCGCGGCCGCCTGGTGGGCCGGGGTCTGACCATCCCGGCCTGAACCGGCCATCCTGGAACTCCCGGCCCTGCGCCTCGCTCCCCACCTCCCCATGCCCCCATCCTTGCTGCGCCTGGTGGCCGCCCTGCTGCTTGCCGTTCTGATCGGGGCGGCAAGCCCGGCCCAGGCTTCGCTTCTGCACCTGGAGGGGCCGGTGCCCGAGGATCTCGGGGTGCACGGCGGCTCACTTTCCCCCTGTGCGGCGCCGGCCCACTGCGCCCGGGTCGACTGGAGCTTCAGCGATCCGGCGGCGGCCCTGAGCGCGCTGATGCCGGTTCTGGAAACCACGGAGGGGGTGCAGATCGTCGAGCGCGACGGGCCCTATCTGCATGCCACCGCCACCAGCCGGCTGTTCGGCTTCGTGGACGACCTCGAACTGCAGGCCCTGCCCTCCGCCGGTGTGCTGCAGGCCCGCTCCAGTTCGCGGCTGGGGGATTCCGATCTGGGCGTCAACGCCCGTCGGTTGGCTGCTTTGCGTCAGGAACTGCCTGGCAGCTGAAGCGTTCGATGGCGCCACGGCGGTGCAGGAAGCGGGGCTGCTGCGGATCCTCGAGGCTCCACCACCAGAGACCATCGGTGTAGCTGGGCGGGCCGGCATTGTTGGTGCGCGGCAGCTGCAGACGCAGGTCCCGCCACTCCAGCAGCACCGTGGCGCCGGGCACCGTGCCGCCGGTGGTGTTGGGGATCCCCGGGGCATCCACCGCTCCGTTGTCGCTGGTTGCCAGCAGCAGGTCGCCGTCGCAGCGGTAGGGAACGGCCTCGGCTGCCGCCGCCCTGGCCGGCCCGGCCAGGGCGAGGCAGAGCAGCAGCAGCAGGGCCAGCAGCCGTCCCGCCAGGGCCTGGGCACTGCGCAGGGCCCCCTCGAGGCGTCCGAAGCCCGGCCCTGCGATGAAGTCACCGCAGAAGGCCACCCGGCTGGCGGGACAGACCATGGCGGCGGGGGGATGGCCGGGGGCCACGGGAAAGGCGGCCCCCCAGCGCATCAGCTGGCGCTGGGCCACCCCCGCCAGGGCGTCGCCGCCGCCGGGCCGCTCCCCGAGCCAGGGCTCCAGGGCGCCGGCGACGGCCCGCACCAGGGCCTCCATCGCCAGGGCGTCACCGGCCGTCGTGGCGGTGGCCTCAGTGTCGGCGTCCGGCACGCCATGGGCGACGACGCCGCAGCGGCCATCGGCGAGGGGCTGGATTGACAGCCGCCGCAGCCCCCAGCGCCTCTGGGCCTGGCTGTCAAAGCTGAGCAGTCGGAAGGGCAGGGCCAGCCATCGGGCCGCCGCGGCGGGCTCGATCGTGAGCATCAGGTTGGTGCGGGTCTCCATCTCCATGCTGGCGAGGGCGGCGAGGGCGGCCTCCAGGGCTCCATCGCCCAGGCCCCCTGCCGCCCGCCGCAGTGGCACCTCCGACCAGCCGAACCGCTCCATGGCGCGGGGATGGGCCAGCAGGGTGCCAGTGAGCACCAGCCAGTCGGCCTCGCCCAGCACCGCCCCGGTGGCCTCGGCCAGACGCCAGCCCCCATCGGGGCGAACCTCCAGGTGGCGCACCAGGGTGCCGAAGTGGCCCATGGGGCTGGGCAGCCCCTGGACCTGGGCCAGGGCCAGCAGGCCGCGGCAGAGGTCGTCCATGCCCTGGCGGCCCCGGTACAAGGCACCGCGGAGCAGGGGATCGGCCTGGGCCGGATTCAGGGTCCCGTCGCCCTGCAACTCCGCCGCCGGCTCCCGCCAGGGGACGATCCAGCCCCCCGACCGCAGGGGCGCCACCAGTTCCGGTTCGGGGCCCTCCAGCAGGTTGAACAGGGGTGCTCCGTGGTCGAGGTGCCAACCGGCGTCCTGGCGGGAGCGACGGGTGGCGGCCCGACCTCCGGGACCCCGACCCGCCTCCCACAGGTCGATCGGGCCGTCCCAGCCACCGCGCCGCAGCCCGGCGGCCAGGGCACAACCGGCCACCCCGGCGCCGATCACCGCCAGCGATGGCGCGCTTGTCCCCTGCGACTGGCCAGACTCAGTGAAGGATCCAGCCATGCCGTGATGACGATGACGCCTGAAGACAAGACAATCCTGGCCGCGTCCGCCCCCTGGCTGGGGGCCCTGCTCAACGTCGTGCCCGGCCTGGGCACCGGTTACATCTACCAGCGCCGCTGGCGGGCCTACTGGATCACCTCGGCCCTGGCCACGGCCTGGTTCCTGCTGGGCGCCGTGCTGGGCGGCGGTGCCACCGCCACGGACCTGACGGCCCCCGTCCCCAGCAACCAGCTGGTCGGCCTGGGGGGATTGCTGCTGCTGGCGGCGCTGACGGCTGCGGAGGCCTTCCGCAAGGCGCGCCGGGCCCGGATGGAATGAGAATCTGAGGATTCCTGTGCCCCTGGCGGCGGATGAGCGAGACACCAGCTGGCGACCGCCCCCCAGAGGCAGCTGAATCAGCCGGCCCCGTGATGGGCCTGTTGGCCCGGGGTCTGGAGCTGTGGCTGCGGCAGCAGTGCGAGGCCATCGAGCGGCTGGAGATCCGCCTGGAGGGTTCGGGGCTGCGGCTGCTGCGGGGGCGTCTCGATGGGGTGCGGCTGCGGGCCCGGCGGGTGGTCTATCAGGCGATGGAGATCGAGGAGGTGGAACTCCGCTGTGACGGCATTCAGGTGCGCATGGGGTCCCTGGTTCGCAACCAGGCGGTGAGGCTGGAGCAGCCCTTCCGCATACAGGGGCTGGTGAGCTTCAGCGGCGACGGCCTCAGCCGTTCCCTCAGCACCCCGGCCTGGCGCGGCCTCGGCGATGGCCTGGCCGACGACCTGCTGGGCCTGACCCCCCTGGCGGGGTTGCGCATCCGGGAGGACCGGCTGGTGCTGCGGGCCTTCGCCAGCGGCGATCGGGAGCCGGTGGAGCGGGAGGTGGCGGTGCGGGCCGATGGCGGCACCGTCGAACTGCGCTGTGCCGAGGGGACGCCCCATGCCCGGCTGCCGATGGATCCCAACATCCGCATCGAACGGGCCGAGCTCGGTGCCGGCCTGCTGCACCTGGAGGGGGAGGCCCGGGTCTCCCCCTGAGGGCCAGGCAGACGCTCAGCCCCGCTGCAGCAGGGGCAGCACCAGGGTCACCGCGGAATAGACCACCGCCGGCACGAACAGGTAGCTGTCGATCCGGTCAAGGATGCCGCCGTGGCCGGGGATCGCATCGCCGGAGTCCTTGAGGCCCGCATCCCGTTTCATCATCGATTCGGTCAGGTCGCCCACCAGGGCGAACAGGGACACCACCGCCCCCAGCACCGCCCCGATCAGCCAGCCCCAGCGCCAGCCCAGCAGCACCCCGCCCACGCCCCCCACCAGCAGGGCGCAGAGCACCCCGCCCAGGGCCCCCTCCACCGTCTTGCCCGGGGAGATCGGCGAGAGGGCGTGGCGGCCCAGGCGCCGGCCGATCACGTAGGAGCCGATGTCGGTGGCCACGATCATCAGGCAGGCCAGCAGGGTGAGGGCCATGCCGGGGCTCCAGGGCCAGCCCAGCCCATCCAGGGCGGGGGCCAGGGCGGGATCGGTGAGATCGCGCAGCTTGATCCAGTGGCTGGGCAGGAAGCCGAGATAAAACAGGCCGAACACCGAGGCGGCGATGTCGGCGATGGTGCCGGTGACCGGCTGAAGCAGCAGCCAGCCGCAGATCACCGCCCCGGAGGCGGGCAGCACCGCCGCCGCCACGTCGCCCGCCACCCCGCTCCCCATACCGCTCCCCGCCCAGAGGCTGCCGGCGGCCACCTGGGTGGAGACCAGCAGCAGCTGCACCGCCACCAGGGTGGTCTTGGTGGCGGGGCGGATGCCCTTGAACTGGGCCATGCGGAAGAACTCCAGCAGGCCCAGGTGCACGATCACGCCCACGGCGACGGTGAACCACCAGCCGCCCAGGCCCACCACCACCAGCCCGAAGCCGCCGGCCAGCCAGCCGCTCAGCAGGCGGGACAGGGAGGTGGCGGTGCGGGGGGCGGGAGGCAAGGGCTGGGGCTCAACGCTCGGCGGCGATCACGAACAGCGGTTCGGCGGCGGCCAGCTTGGCCTGGCTGCCGCGCCGCTGCATGCGGTGCACGGTGGCCTGTACCACCTGCACATCGTGGGCCCCCAGCTGGGCGAGGGTGTCGGTGGCCTTGACCAGACCCTCCAGGTTGACGGTGCTGATAACCAGCCGTCCGGAGGGCTGCAGGGCCCCCCAGACGGCCCGAAGCACGTCTTCCAGGGGCCGGCCCACCTCCAGCAGCACCCGGTCGGGGTTGGGGGGGAGCAGGGCCAGGCCCTCCGGGGCCTCGCCGGCGTGGATGTGCAGGTTGTGGATGCCGAAGCGCTGCCGGTTGCGTTCCAGCAGGTCGATCGCCTCCGGATCCCGCTCCAGGGTGTGCACGGCGCCGGTGGGCATCAGCCGGGCGATCTCCAGGGCCAGGGCGCCGGTGCCGCCGCCCACGTCCCAGACGAGCGAATCGGCCCGCGGCCGCAGATGGGCCAGCAGCATCACCCGCAGCTCCAGCGGTGTGGGGCTGAATCCAGGAGCGTCCTCGAAGGCGCTGTCCGGCAGGCCGGGGGTGACGAAATCCCAGTGGAAGGGGTTCGGCAACGGGCTCACGAACCGGCCACGACGCTCACCGTATCAGCGATCTGGCCGGGCCAGAGGCGCCGTTGCCCCTGCAGCCAGTCGGCGCGGACCGCATCGATCCGCTCGCCGGGCACCAGCAGCGGAATCCCCGGCGGGTAGGGACAGATCGGCGCCGCCGCCACCCGGCCGGCGGCCCGCTCCAGGGGGACGGCCTCGGCGGGGCTGCGCCAGGCCACGCCGAGCGCCAGCTCCGGTGCCGCCAGCAGCGGCAGGGGGGGCGGCGTGAAGGGGGGCAGCGGGGGACCGCCGAGGGCGCGGCGCAGGCCCTCCAGCAGGCGCGGCAGGCGCCGCTCCAGGCCCCGGGGTGGGTTCAGCCCCAGGCAGAAGGTGAGGGCGCCGGGTTCCGGCAGCTCCGCGATCACCCCCCGCTGCAGCAGCCAGGTGTCGGCCTCCAGGCCGTTGATCCCCAGCGGGGCCGTGGCCAGCACCAGGCGCAGGGGATCGCCGTTGGCCACCAGCGGCAGGCCGAGGGCCTCCAGCCGTTGGCGCAGTTGTCCGGCCCGGGTCACGGCCCGCCGGCGCTGACGTCGGCCGGCGGCGCTGGCGCCGTGCTCCACGGCCGCGGCCGTCGAGGCCAGCAGCAGGGCACTGGGGCTGGAGGTCTGCAGCCACAGCAGGGCCCGCTCGATGGCCTCCGCTGCCACCCGGTCGCCCTGGGCCAGCAGCGCAGCGCTCTGGGCCAGGCCGGTGCCACTCTTCTGCACGGAAAGCACCACCAGATCGGCGCCGGCCCCCAGGGCCTCGCCAGTGCCGTGGGCCTGGTCCACCAGCACCGGCAGGCCGGCCCGGTGGGCCAGGGCCACCAGGGCCGGCAGGTCGGCCGCCAGGCCCTGGTAGGTGGGATCCACCAGCACCAGGGCGGCCACGGGCGCACCTGGCAGGGCGGCGGCGGCCGCCAGCACCTGCTCCAGTCGTCGGGGCTCCGGTGGCTGCCACAGGCCGGTGAGCGGATCGCTTGGCAGGTCGTACAGGAGCGGTTCGATGCCGCCCAGCACGCAGCCGTGCAGCAGGCTGCGGTGCAGGTTGCGGGGCATCAGCACCCTGGACCCCGGCGGGCAGAGGGCCAGCAGGGCCGCCTGCAGCAGCCCCGACGCCCCGTTCACCCCGAACCAGCAACGCTCCGCCCCCAGCAGGGCCGCCGCCCGCCCCTGGGCTTCGGCCACCGTTCCCTCCGCTTCGAGCGGGCCGCCGAAGCCCGGCAGTTCCGGCAGATCCCAGCTCCCCGGTGGCTGGCGCAACAACTGGCGCAGGGCGGGGGCCAGGGCCCGGCCCCGGCCATGGGCCGGCAGGTGCAGGGCCAGCGGCGCTGGTCGCCAGAACGGGCCCATGGAGCACGGATAGCAGTTCCTAGAGTCTGGCGATCGCTGCGGCAAGACCCTGGCAGAGGCCGTCACCCCCACGCCCACCTACGACCCCAACGGAGATCTGCGTTGGCTGCTGCTGCGGCCATGGGTTCTGGTGGCAAGGCTGATCGTGGTGATCTGGCGGCTGGCGGGGCTGGCCCTGCGGTTGGCGGTGCAGTCGAGCAGCACTGATGCCCGGGTGCAGCAGCGGCTGGCCCGCGCCATCCTCGAGACCCTCAACGACCTCGGGCCCTGCTTCATCAAGGTGGGGCAGGCCCTCTCCACCCGCCCCGACCTGGTGCGGCGCGACTGGCTGGAGGAGCTGGCCCGGCTCCAGGATGATCTGCCCCCCTTCTCCCACGCGGTCGCCCTGGCGCTGATCGAGGCGGAACTGGGGGCCCCCGCCCACCAGCTGTACGAGGAGTTTCCCGATTACCCGATGGCGGCGGCCAGCCTGGGGCAGGTGTACCGGGCCCGCCTGGCTGAGGGCCAGTGGGTGGCCGTGAAGGTGCAGCGGCCCGATCTGCCCTTCGTGCTGCGCCGCGACCTGGTCATCATCCGCTCGTTGGCGGTGCTGGCGGCCCCCTTCCTGCCCCTGAATCTGGGCTTCGGCCTTGGGGCGATCATCGATGAGTTCGGCTCCACCCTGTTCGAGGAGATCGATTACCGGCGCGAGGCCGACAACGCCGAACGTTTCGCCACCCTGTTCCAGGACCACCCGGAGGTGACCGTTCCGGCGGTGGTGCGCAGCCTCAGCAGCCGCCGGGTGCTGACCACCAGCTGGATCAACGGCACCAAGCTGCAGAGCCGCCGTGAGCTGGAAGCCCACCACCTGGATCCGGCGGCCCTGATCCGCACAGGGGTGATTGCCGGGCTGCAGCAGCTGCTCGAGTTCGGCTACTTCCACGCCGATCCCCATCCGGGCAACCTGTTCGCCCTGCCGGGCAAGACCAACGGCCTGGGCCATGTGGCCTATGTCGACTTCGGCATGATGGATTCGCTCAGCGACTCCGACCGCCTCACCCTCACCGGCGCGGTGGTGCACCTGATCAACCGCGATTTCGATGCCCTGGCCCGCGACTTCGTGGTGCTCGGCTTCCTCAACCCCAGCACCCCCCTGGGGCCGATCGTGCCGGCGCTTGAGGAGGTGCTCGGTGGTGCCCTGGGGGAGAACGTGGGCAGCTTCAACTTCAAGGCGATCACCGATCGCTTCTCGGAGCTGATGTACGACTACCCGTTCCGGGTGCCGGCCCGCTTCGCCCTGATCATCCGGGCCGTGGTGAGCCAGGAGGGGTTGGCGATGCGGCTCGACCCCGATTTCCGCATCATCCGCGTCGCCTACCCCTACGTGGCGAGGCGTCTGCTGGCGGGTGACACCGCCGAGATGCGCGAGAAGCTGCTGGAGGTGATTTTTGACAAGGACGGGCGCCTGCGGGTGGAACGTCTGGAGAACCTGCTGGCGGTGGTGGAGAACGGCACCAGCTCCACCGACCTGCTGCCCGTGGCGCGCGACGGGCTGCGGCTGCTGCTGGGCAAGGAGGGCACCAGCCTGCGCCAGCGGCTGCTGCTGAGCCTGGTGAGCCACGACCGGCTGCACACGGACGATCTCCAGGCGCTGCTGGGGCTGATGGGCCGCACCTTCTCGGCCCGCAAGCTGGCGACGGGGCTGCTGGCCCGCCTGAATCCCCTCGCCGCCTGAGGCCCCACGGGTGCGCTGAGCGCCGGGCCAGGCGAAGCTGGGTCGTGACTCCGCCTGCTGCGGCTCTTGACCGAGGCACTGCTGCTGTTCGCCCTCCTGCTGCTGGTGGCCGGGTGGATCCTGCAGACCCTGTCGATGGAGCGGCGCCTCAGACGCCTCGAGCGGCACAGTGCCTCCCTCAGCCAGCGCTTTTTCGCCCTCTCGCTCTGGAGCGAGGCCCTGGAAAAGCGCCTGGCGGGTGAACCCTGGCCCGGCCAGTCGGGCCTCGCCCCGGCGCAGGAGCCAGCGGCATTGGCGCCCGCCCCAGCCCCACTCCTGGCCTCGGACGCCGCGGTGGAGCCCCAGCCCGCGCCCGTGTCCGTGGCACCGCAGCGGCCGGCCAGGGGCGCGACCAGACCCTGGAAGCGGATCGAGCGGCTGCTGGTGGAGAACTGGAGCGGCCTGCTCGGCGTGCTTGTGGTGGTGGCCGGGGTCACCTTCATCACGATCCATGCGGGGTTGCGGCTGGAGGCCAGGGAGCGGTTCCTGGTGGCCCTGCTGGCGGGTGGGCTCCTGGCCCTGCCCTCACTGCTGTGGGGCCGGCGACAGCGCTGGCGGGATCTCACCGACGGCATGCGCAGCGGAGGGGGCGCCCTGGTCCTGTTCGCCTGCGCCGCCGCCGGTGGGCTGCCCCAGCTCGGTCTGCAGTGGCTGGAGGACCCAGCCCAGGCCCTGGCCCTGCTGGCTGGGGGCGTCGCCGTCAACCTCGGCCTGGCCGCCATCGCCCGCACCGCCACGATCGCCTCGTTGCACGTGGCCGTGAGCCTGGTGCCGCTGGCGATCGCTCCCCAGGGTGGCCCGGCCCTGGCGATCGCCACGGCCATCGCCCTGGTGGGCTCGGAGCTGCCCCTGCGGCACCGCTGGCAGCGGCACCGGTTGGTGGTGAGCTGGGTCTATGGCCTGTTTCAAGTCGGCTGGTTTCTGGGCAATGGCCCGGCGCTGGCCATCTCCAGCGCCCTGACGACCGGCGCCGTCCTGGCGGCCGTGCTGGTGTTCGGCCTGGGATTGCTGCGGCTGCACCGTCCTGGGGCCGCGCCGCCTCGGCTGCAGGCCCTGCCCGGGTCCCTGCTGCTGAGCCTCTGGGGCGGCCTCGGCCTTGCCCTGCTGCTCTATCCCCGTGAGGCGGCAGCGCGGGCCACGGCCCTGGCGCTCTGTGCCGCTGTGGCGCTGCTGCTGGGACGCCACGCCCGGCGGCATGGCCCGCGCTGGCTGGCCCTGGGCGATGCGCTGGTGGGGCAGACCCTGGTGCTGGCTGCCCTGCTCAGCCTGGCGCCCCTGATCGCGGACGGGCCGTTGCTCGCCGGTGCGGTGCTGCTGGAGTGCCTGCTGTTCCTGGGCCTGGCGGTGCGGGAGGACTCCGAGCCCCTGCGACGCCTCGGCTGGTGGCTGAGCGTGGCGGCGAGCCTGCTGCTGGCGATCACGGGCCTGGTGGCGGCGCTGCTGAGCCGCGATCCGGTGGCCCAGCTCCAGGCCGGCGCCGTGCTCACCGGCGGGGCCGCCCTGATGGCCGGGATGCAGGTGTGGCTGCAGCGCCGTGGCGTGCCGCTGCCCCTGCCGCCCCTGCTGGGCTGGCTGGCCGGCGGTCTGATCACGGTGGGGTCGGCGCTGGTGGTGCCGGAGGACTGGCGCTCCCCCCTCAGCCTGGTGGTGATGGGGGCCTTCCTGGTGGCGGCCCGGCGCTGGCGCCCACCGGGCCTGCTGCTGGGCGCCAGTGTGGCCATCGCGGCGGCCCATGGCTTCGGTTGGCTGGCGTTGCTGGCCCAGGCGCCCTGGCCAGCCATGGACCTGCTCACGCGTCTGCTGCCCCTGGGGCTGCTGGCCGTGCTGTTGATGCGCTCGGGCGGTGGCAGCCGCCAGCAGTGCCTCGGCCTCGGCCTGCTGGGCCTCGATGCGGGGCTGGGGGCCCTGTGGTGGCTGGAGCCGATCTCGCCCCTGCTGCCAGGGGTGGCCTGGCTGCTCCTGGCCGCCGGCACCCTGGCGGCCACCCAGTGGCTGCGGGGGGCGGCCGTGCGGGCCGGTCTGGTGCTGTCCCTGCTGTATCTGGCCGGTTTCGGCGTTGCCTATCTGCTGGTGATCGGACCCAGCCCGGAGCTGGTCACGCTCGGGGTCCTGCAGCTGCGGGGCCGCTGGCTGGTCGAATTGCTGGCGATCGCCGTGTGCCTGCACGGCTGGTTCTTCCGGGCGGGAGCCGACCTGGGGCGGCTGCGGATCTGGCAGCTGGTGCAGCCCTGTTTTCTGGAGGGTGCCCTGCTGGGCGTGGCGCTGACGCTGCACGGGGAGATCAGTGCGCCCTGGCGACCCGTCGCCTGGTCGCTGCTGGCCCTGGTGCTGGTCTGCCCGGCGTTGGTACGCCTGTTCGCCACTCGCCTGCAGGTCTACGGCGTGGTGGCCTACGGGCTGTCGGTGCTGGCGCTGGTCCACACCCTTGGGGGCGGCCTGTCTCCTTTCCCCCCGGTCAGCGGCGCCGCCCAGGCCGCCGGGGTGGTGGCGATCGCCCTGCAGACGGCCTTCGTCGTGGCCTCCCACCGCTGGCTCGACCTCGAACGGCTGCCCCAGCCGGGTGGATGGCCGGTTCTGGTCTGGATCGGAGCGCGGGTGGCGCAGCTCCGCAACCTCTGGCTGTACTACCCCCTGTTCGTCGCCGTGGCCCTGGTGCTGGCCAGCGGCTACGACCGCGCCCTGCTGACGCTCCTGTGGACCGGCGAAGCCTTCGCCATCTACGTGCTCGGGGTGGTCTTGCGGGAGCCCCAGTTCCGGCTGGTGGCCCTGGTGGGCCTGGGTGGCTGCCTGCTGCGGTTGCTGGCCATCGACATGGCCCAGGCGGACCTGGGTCTGCGGGGTCTGGTGTTCATCGGCGTGGGCCTGCTGCTGCTGGCCCTGAACGCCATCGTCCACCGCTTGCGGAGCCGATTCAGCTGAGAAGGCGGCACCGGCGCCTAGGGTCGGGCGCGATCGCCTCCTGATGCCTTCCGTGACCCAGCTGCTGGCCGCCCTCTCTACTGCTCCGGTGAACCTGCAGCAGGCCGGGCTGGACCAAGCCAGCGGGGATTTCGGCGATCTGGATGCCCTGGAGATCCTGCTGGAGTACGCCCCGCTCACCTACCCGCCCTACATGCTGGCGGGCATCGGTCTGGCCATGGCCGTGCTCTGCGGACTCACCTTCGCCAAGATGATCCAGAACCGGCTGGAGGGCTGGAAGCAGGACCGGCTGGCCCTGCTTCCGATCTCCAACCTGGAGACGACCATGCCCTACGCGGGGCTGGTGATCGGTGTGACGCTGTTCATCGGCGCCAGTCTGCAGGTGTTCGGCTTCGCCGCCGGCGCGGCCCTTCTGGTGGCGTTTGTGCTGTCGCTGCTCACCGGTGGTGCCCTGTGGGTGCAGCTGGAGCGGCTGATGGCCCAGGTGCAGGACGGCACCTTCCGCGCGGTCGACTTCGATAACTTCGACCAGTTTTTCTGATCACCCAGTGCGGGTTGCCGCCGCCCACCCGCCGGCAAGACCTCGTAACGTAATGAAATATCGCAACACGGTCATGGAAGCCTCCCTTTCGATCAACCGCCAGTTCTCGATCGCCGTTCACTCCCGCGCCATCGACAGCTGCAATGACATTGAGGAACTCCGCAAGGTCGCCAAGACCCTCCTCTCCGCCTGGCAGCACCAGGCCGAATTCAGCGAGCATTACGGCGCCCAGCTGCTCGGCATGCGCCCCTGACGGCCGCGCTCAGGGCGCCTCGTTCCCGTTGCCCCCGTCTTCGGAGCCGGCGGAGCTCCTGCTCCGCCAGAGTTTCAGGCCCACTGCGCCCCACAGCAGGCTCCAGAGCACGAAGGTGATCAGGGTGCCCACCTGGCCCCCATCCAGGCTGTACACCCCGGCGGTGATGAGGCCGGCATCGATCAGCGAGCCGCCCACCCCCCAGCCGAGCACCCAGAGCGCCACCAGGGCGATGGCCGTTGCCTGCTCTTTCATGCTTTGCCCTGCGCAACGGCCCCAGCCTGCCAGCCCAACCAGGCTGTACGCTTCTACTGATTCAAAGATTTCTCTTCGGCGAGTGACAACGTCCCGTAAGGGCTTTCGACGAATCCGTTCATAATTGTTTCTCTGTTCATGACGATTTACGTTGGAAATCTCTCCTTCGACGCGGAGGTAGATGATCTCAACCATCTGTTTGCGCAGTATGGAGCGCTGCGTAACTGCAGCCTGCCCCTCGACCGGGAAACCGGCCGCAAGCGTGGCTTCGCCTTCGTTGAAATGGCCAATGAGGCCGATGAAACCAAGGCCATCGACGACCTTCAGGACGTCGAGTGGATGGGGCGGATGATCCGGGTCAACAAGGCTCAACCCCGCACCGGTGGTGGCGGCGGTGGCGGTGGCGCCGGTGGCGGCCGTCCCCGTTACTAAAACCAAGCCGCATTTGCAGGCCCAAGGCCCCCGGAGACGGGGGCTTTTTTATGGGCCGTCGCGGCTCAGGCCACCAGATAGGCCTCAAGGGAGCGGGAGTGGTGACGAATGCCTTCCAGGGCACGCCGCTCCAGATTGCGGGTCTTGTCCCGGCTCATGCCCAGGGTGCGGGCGATGCCGGTGAGGCTCATCGGCTCCTCGCCATCGATGCCGTAGCGCATCTTCAGCACCCGGCCCTGCAGCTCAGGCAGTTGCTCGAGCAGGGCCCGCAGGTCGCCCTTGAGGCACTCGCCATCCACCAGCTCGGCTGGCAGCAGGTCGTCACCGGAGAGCAGATCCAGCAGCTCGGTGTCCTCCCCGTCGCCCACCTTGGTTTCGAGGCTCACCGGCTGGCGGGCGCGGCAAAGCAGATCCTTCACCTCCTCCTCGGGCAGCTCCACCGCCACCGCCAGTTCGCTCAGGGTGGGGGTGCGGCCCAACTCCTGGCTCAGCTCCCGCTGGCCCTTCTTGAGCTTGTTGAGCGTTTCGGTGATGTGGATGGGCAGCCGGATCGTGCGGCTCTTCTCGGCAATCGCCCGAGTGATGCCCTGGCGGATCCACCAGTAGGCGTAAGTGGAGAACTTGTAGCCGCGGGTGGGGTCGAACTTCTCGACGCCCCGCACCAGGCCGATCGTGCCCTCCTGGATCAGGTCGAGCAGCTCCATGTTCCGCTTGGTGTATTTCTTGGCCACGCTCACCACCAGGCGCAGGTTGGCCGCCACCATCCGCTCCTTGGCGCGGCGGCCGGCATGGAGCCGCTTGCGCAGCAGCGCCGGGGTGAGGCCCGCCTCGGCGGCAAGAAGTTCGGGGCTGGGCTCCTCGCCACCGGAGCGCAGGGTGAGTTCCTCGCGCAGGTCTTCGAGGGCCATCAAGTCCTGCACCTGGCGGCCCAGCGTGATTTCCTGCTCATGGCTGAGCAACGGCACCCGGCCGATGTCCCGCAGGTAGGAGCGCAACGAATCGCCGGTGGGGACCAGCAGGGACGCGGAAGCGGCAGTGATGGTGATCGAAGGCATCGTCCCTTGTTACGAAACCATTTGGTTTCGTAAATCTACCATCACTTTGCGGACTCGCTCCGACCTGGAGCGGTGCGCAGAATGGGGAGATGGCTGCCGATCGTCTGCAGAAACTCGTGGCTGCCGCAGGGCTCTGCTCCCGCCGGGAGGCGGAGACATGGCTGCGCGATGGCCGGGTGCGGGTCAACGGTCACCTGGCCCAGCTGGGCGACCGTGCCGATCCCAGCTGCGACCGCATCAGCGTCGACGGTCAGCCCCTGGTGCTGCCCCGCACCACCCTCACGCTGCTGCTCAACAAGCCGCCTGGGGTGCTCAGCACCTGCCACGACCCCCACGGACGTCCCACCGTGCTCGACCTGCTGCCACCGGAGCGCCGCCGCGGCCTGCATCCGGTGGGCCGGCTCGATGCCGACAGCCGGGGTGCCCTGCTGCTCAGCAACGACGGTGACCTCACCCTGCGCCTCACCCATCCCCGCTACGGCCATCGCAAGACCTACCAGGTGTGGGTCGAGGGACGGCCGCCGCCGGCCACCCTGGAGCGCTGGCGGGCCGGCGTGCCGCTCGATGGCCTGCCCAGCCAACCGGTGGAGCTGCATCGGCTGCGCCACCACCGCGGCGCCACCCTGCTGGAGCTGGTGCTGCGGGAGGGCCGCAACCGCCAGATCCGGCGCACGGCGGAGATCCTTGGCCACCCGGTGCTGGACCTGAAGCGGGTCGCCGTCGGTCCGGTGCAGCTGGGCGATCTGGCGGAAGGATCCTGGCGTGAGGTCGAACCGGGAGAATGGGGCCCCCTGGCCGTCGCTCCCTGAGCCCCCCACCCTTGCCCAAGCCGGCCCCGTCCCTGTTTCAGCGTCTGCGCGAGCGCCTGCCGGGGCAGCGCCGCAGCGTGCGGACGGTGGTGGAGGAGCGACGCCAGGATCCCCTGCTGCTCGCCGGCCAGCAGCTGCGCGAGGCCCGGGAGAGCCGCGGCATCGGCCTGCGCCAGCTGGCCCTCGACACCCGCATCAGCACCGCCGTGCTGGAGGCCCTGGAGCGGGGCTGGCGGGACCGGCTGCCGGAAGCGGCCTACCTGCGCACCATGCTGCCGCTGCTGGAGCACCATCTGGAGCTGCCCGGGGGCTGTCTCGATGGGGTGCTGCCGCCGGAACAGGAGCGGCGCCATGGACGGCGGCGGGACACGGTGCTGCTGCGCTTCACCCCCGGCTCGATCGATGTCTTCACCACCTGGCAGGGCACGGTGCTGTATGCGGTGCTGTGTGCTGGGCTTCTCTATGGCCTCAACCTGCAGCAGCGCCAGCTGGCCGCCCAGGGCCTGAACGCCCTGCGGCCCATCCCGCCCCTGAGTGCCGCCCAGACCGACCAGGCCAACCTGGAGGATGCCGACCGGGCGATCCTGGGCGCCTACCCCGACCTGCGTCCCCTGGGCAAGGCCGCCGCCGGCCAGGGGCTGCAGCGGCTGCGCCGCGAAACCAGCCAGAACCGTCCTGATCTGGCCCTCGGCCTGCTGCGCCTGGAACTGGCCAAGCCCACCCGGGTGTCGCTGCGCAGCGACCGGGGCGTGGAAACCCAGCTGCCGGCGGTGCAGGGCAGCCTCAGCCTGCCGGTGCTCCCCCCCTTCAGCCTGCGTCTGGAGCCGGCTCCGGCGGCCGGTTCGGTGCGCTGGAACGGCCAGCCCCTGGCAGCCGCCAGCGCCGCCGGCCCAGCCCCCGACCCGACGGGCGGCCAGGGCCCGGTGCAGTTCCTCTACCCGCCCCCGGTCCCGGCCGCCGCGTCCCGCCCCCGTCCGTAGCGGGCCGCCATGGCCCCGAAGCCCTGCAGGGGTCCCGTCAGTGCGGTCACCGGTTGGGACAGCCGCCAGCTCCAGTTGCCTTCGATCGTGCCGGGGGTGTTGAAGCGGGCCTCGTCGCCGAGTTCCAACAGGTCCTGGAGGGGGACCACGGCCAGCTCGGCCGTTGAGGCCAGGGCCAGCTCCAGCAGCTGCCAGCTCGGCGCCGGCACCTCACCCCCCACCAGCGCCGCGACCCGTCCCCTGGCGTCGTCATCGAGGTTCCGCCACCAGCCGAGGCTGGTGGCGTTGTCGTGGGTGCCCGTGTACACCACCCAGCGGCTGCCCTTGTAGTTCGCCGGCAGGTAGGCGTTGTCCTCGTTGCCGTCGAAGGCGAACTGGAGGATCTTCATCCCCGGCAGGACGAAGCGATCGCGCAGGGCCTCCACCGCCGGGGTGATCACGCCCAGGTCTTCGGCGATCAGCGGCAGACGATCGCCGGCCAGCAGCCGGCCCTGGCGACGGCAGCGCCACCACAGGCGGTGCAGCAGGGCGCGGCCGGGGGAGGGACGCCAGGTGCCGTGCTCGGCGGTGACATCCGCCCCGGGCACGCTCCAGTAGGCCTCCAGGGCCCGGAAGTGATCGAGGCGCAGCAGATCCATCAGCTCCAGCTGGCGCTGCAGCCGTTGCAGCCACCAGGTGAAGCCACTGAGACGGTGGCGCCACCAGCGGTACACGGGGGTGCCCCACAGCTGGCCGGTGGCGGCGAAGTAATCGGGCGGCACGCCGCTCTGCTCCACCAGCCCCCCGTCGGAGCGCAGCGAGAAGAGGCGCCGGTGGCTCCAGACATCGGCGCTGTCGTGGGCCACATAAAAGGGGAGATCCCCCACCAGCCGCACCCCCTGGTCGTGGGCGCGCTGCTGCAGGCGGGTCCACTGGACCTGGAGCTGCCACTGCAACAGGGCCTCCTCCTGCAGGGACCGGCTCTGGGCCTCGACCAGGGATCGCAGGGCTGGAGGCTGGCGCCGGGCCAGGGATTCGGGCCACTCCCACCAGGGCCGTCCCCCCTGCAGGCGGCGGATCACCATGAAGCGGCAGTGGTCGACCAGCCAGTAGCGCTGGCGCTGTTCCCAGCGATCGAAGGCGTCCTGGCTCTGCTGGGGCTGGTCGGCCCAGCGCCGCCCCAGGGCCACGGCGATGGCCGCCGCCCGCTCGGCGGCGGCGGCCGGATCGAGGCGATCGTTGGGCCCGGCGGGCAGGGCGTCCCGGTCGGCAGGGGTGATCAGCCCCTCCGCCACCAGATCATCGGCGTCGATCAGCCAGGGGTTGAGGGCTGAGCCGCTGGGGGAGCTGTAGGGGGAGCCGGTGCCATCGGTGGGGGACAGGGGCAGCAGCTGCCACACCCCCACTCTCTCGGCGGCCAGCAGGTCGATCCAGTCGCGGGCGGCCGCGCCAAAACTGCCGCAGGCCTGTGTGCCCGGCAGGGCGGTGGGGTGCAGCAGCACCCCGCAGGCCCGTGGATCGCCGCTCACGGTTGGGGCAGGCGGTAGCGGGCCACGATCTTGCGGGCGAAGGCGGGGATGTGGGCCTCCACCTTCTCCGGGTGGTGGCGCTGCAACCAGAGGGCGTTGCGGGTGAAGTGGGAATCGATCGAGAAGCGGCCGTACTCGAGCCCCTTCGGTCCGAAGCGCTGCACGAACACCCCCACCAGTTCGGCGAGCCACATCGGCAGCTTCAGGGCCTTCTCGTAGGCGTCGATGCCCTGCTGCACCGCCTGGCGGCGGTCGCCGGCGCTGGTCACCGGCGCCAGGTCGAGCTCCGGTTCCACCAGATCCAGCAGCTCCTGGCCGAGGGCATTGCGCACGGTGACCCACTGGCGGCCGAAGGTCGCGCCCATGTAGCCCACCACCAGATCGGCGCCGGCGTTGGTGTAGTCGAAGCAGCTGAGGCAGCTGGGGGCGAACACGTCCTTGAGGGCCGGGGTGTCGAGACCGAAGAAGGGCACCGTTTCCTCCTGGCCGTCGCTGTGGCGGAAGTGGATGCGGAAGTCCTGCATGAACTCGTAGTGCACCACCGTGTCGGGGGAGCGGCTGGAGCTCTCCAGGAAGGTCTGCAGCCCATCCCGGCTGACGTTGTCGACGCAGGGCAGGCCGAGCACGTAGAGCTTCTGCAGCGGCAGGGTGGCCTGCACGGCCCGCAGGGCCTGGATCTGGCAGCCCACCCCGATGGCCAGCAGCCGTTCGATGCCGCTGCCCGGCAATTGCTCGAGCACCTCCAGGTTGGGGGAGAGGGTGGGCTTGTTCACCCGCGCCGCCAGCACCTCCTGGGGGGTGCGGGCCAGCACCGGCACCGGCGTGAAGCGGTCGTCCGGGCTCTGCTGAACGCACAGCACCGCATCCACCAGGCCCGTCTCCAGGGCCCGCACGCCGATGCGGCTGACGATGCCGGTCCACTGAGCCCCCGCGATCGGCTGGCGCAGCCGGGCGGTGACCATGCGCTGGTGCACCCCGAAATAGAGCTCGTCCTCGTCGTCGAGGCGGCGGCTGCGGCCATGGGCCTGCTCCTCCATCGCCTCGAAGCGCTGCTCCAGGAAGGCGCAGGCCCGGCGCACGTAGGCCACCCAGCGGCTGTCGCAGAGGCCGCAGTCGCTGCAGAGATCCTTGGCCGGCTTGGGGCTGCCCTTGGCCAGAGGTCGGGCTCGATCGTGCGGCGCCACGGAGGCCGGTGCCGGTGAAGGAACGGTGGACAAGCGGTGGAGGGGCGCGTTGGCTCGACGCTCAAGCTATCCGTCGTCGCGCTTCCATGCCGCCGCCCGCCCATGACGTCCGGGCCGATGCAGGGCCCGGCCTGCGTCAGAGTGCCCCCAAGCACCCCTCCGTTTCGGCCCCGATGCCCGCCCGCCGGAAGCCCCGCCGCCCCGCCGAACCCCCCGGCTCCGCGACCCCGACGGCACCGGCCCCGAAGGGGCGACTGGTCACCGGACGGGTGCTGAAGAGCCTTGGCCTCACCACCGCCGGCGCCGTGGTGGGCATGGCCACCCTGGGGCTGCTCTGGCCGATGCCGGACCGGGCCCTGGCCCCCACGGCCGACGTGGGCCCGGCCAGCCTGGCCGCCCCGCCGGCGCGACCCATCACCCTGCTGGTGATCGGCAGCGACGCCGAGAAGATCGGCGCGCCGATCAATAAGGCCGCGCCCGTTGGCCCGGCCAACGCCGATGCCCTGCTGCTGGTGCGCATCAACCCCGAGGGGCCCCTGCAGGTGCTCAACCTGCCCACCGAAGTGGCGGTGAACCTGCCGGGCCAGAAGGGGCCAAAGCGCCTGGGTGAGGCGTTCCGCCTCGGGGGCGTGGCGCTCACCGCCGATGCGGTACGGGAGCTTGTGGGGCTGCAGCCCCCCGCCCCCGACCGCTACCTGGTGCTCTCCCGGGGGGCGCTGCGGGATCTGGTCAACGGCCTGGGGGGCCTGGAACTCAGCCCGCCGCGGCGAATGAGCTACACCGACAAGACCCAGAAGCTGACCATCGACCTGCAGGCCGGGCTGCAGCAGCTGGGGGGCAACAAGGTGGAGCAGCTGGTGCGCTTCCGCGATCCCTGGCTCGGCGACACCGGCCGCCGCAGCAACCAGCAGTTGGTGGCCACCAGCCTCAGGGAGCGGATGCTGCAGCCGGAGCGGCTGGCCAAGCTGCCGTTCCTGGTGAGCCAGCTGCAGCCGAAGGTGGAGACCAACCTCTCGCCGAGCGAGACCCTCAGCCTGCTGGCGGCAGGACTGGATGGCAGTCAGCCGGTGCAGTTCGCCAGCCTGCCGCTGAAGCCCGCCGAAGAGAAGCACAAGGGCCTGCGCCAGCTGGATCCCGGCGCGACACCGCCGCTGTGGAAGGAGCCGGTGGCGCCGTGAGACATCCGGGATGATGGCGGCACCGCACGGGGCACCATGGCCATCCCACCTGAGCTGCAAGTGCCGAGCACCTTCCAGCACTACCTGCTGGGGTTGTTCGCCGTGGCCAACAACTTCCCCGCCATCGGGCCCTTCCTCACCCTGAGCCAGGGGGTGCCCGCCAGCCAGGTGCGGCGCGTGATCCGCATCACCACCTTCTCCAGCCTGCTGATCATGCTGGGCGCCTACGTCCTGGGCACGGCGGTGCTGCAGTTCTTCGGCATCAGTGTGAGTGCCTTCCAGATCGCCGGCGGCCTGCTGCTGGGCTTCAGCGGCCTGAGCATGCTCAATGCCACCGATCCGGGTGATTCGCATGAGAAGAACTTCGATGTCTCCCACATGGATGTGGGGCAGATGACCTCCTCGGCGATCGTGCCGATCTCCCTGCCCCTCACCACCGGCGCCGGAACGATGTCGACGATCACGGTGTACGCCGAAGGGGCCCGCACCCTCAACCACCGCATCGAACTGTTCGGAGCGATCCTGGCGATGGCGATCCTGATCGGCCTGATGTTCACCTTCGCCACCCGCCTCACCAGGCTCCTGGGCCATGTGGGCATGACGGTGCTGATCAAGGTGATGGGCCTGTTCACCCTGGCGATCGGGGTCCAGTTCATCGCCACCGGTGCCAGCACGATTCTCAGCCGGGTGACGCTGAAGATCTGAGGGCGGTTGTGTCGCTTCCGCCCGGCGTTCCGTCCGGCTCGCCCACCCTTGCCAGCCTGGGGGTTGCCGCCGGCATGCCGTGATCCCTCCCCAGAAGCAGATGACCGGCATGCTCGGCCATCCGGTGGCCGAGAACCCGATCGATCGGATGTTCGATGCCGTGTACGCCCATTACGGGCTGTGCTGGCAGTTCTGGAAGAACGACATCGCCAACGCCCAGGACCTGGCCCTGGCGGTGAAGGCCCTGGTGCCCCTGGGGTACCGCGGCATGGCGATCACCGTGCCCTACAAGGTGGCGGTGCTGCCCCTGCTCGATGCGGTCGATGACGACGTGCGGGCCATCGGCGCCGCCAACTACCTCACGATCGAGGCGGGCTGCCTGATCGGCCACAACAACGATGGCAAGGGGGTGGTGAAGGCGATCGAGAAGCTGGCGCCCCTGGCCGGGCAGCGGGTGGTGATGCTGGGGGCCGGCGGTGCCGGCCGGGCGATGGCGGTGGAGATGGCCTGGGCCGGTGCGGCCCACCTCACCCTGATCACCCGGCGGCAGGAGCAGGGCCAGGAAGTGGCGGACACCGTCACACGCGCCTCCGGCGTGCCGGCGCTGTGGCAGCCCTGGCAGGGGGAGGTGGTGGTGCCGGCGGGCACCAGCCTGCTGATGAACGCCACCCACCTGGGCTGCGCGCCGGAGCTGGAGCCCGTGCCCGTCCGCTGGGACACGGTGGATCCGGCCTGCCTGGTGGTGGATGTGATCACCAACCCCCGCATCACCCCGTTCCTGGCCACGGCCCGCAGCCACGGCTGTCCGGTGGTGGATGGGGTCGAGATGCTGGTGCAGCTGGCCATGCAGATCTTCGAGCAGTGGACCGGGGTCACCCCCGAGGAGGTGGTGTTCCAGCGCGCCGTGGCCGAGGCCCTCGGGGAGGGAGCTGGGGCCTAGGCCGCCTGCAGCACCCGCCAGCTGCCGCGCAGCACCTGCTGCAGCGCCGCCATGGCGGCCTCGGCCTCCTCGCCGCTCTCCTCGCCGCTGTCCGGCAGCCAGCCCAGCCAGGGCAGGCCATCGCGGCGACGCATCGCGGGCTGCCAGTCGCCGCCCACCTGCACCAGACCGGCCAGGGGCACCCGCCAGTGCTGCAGCAGGGCCGTGCCGGCCGCCGGCAACCCGGTGGCCATTTGCTCGCTCCGCAGGACCAGCAGGCAGGGCTGGCGCCAGGCCCCGAGCGCTTCGGCCCAGCTGCCGCCCCGCGCCAGCGGCAGGCCGGGATCGAGGGGCAGGGCGGTCAGCCACGGGCCCGGGACTGCCGTCAGGGCCGCCAGCCCGACATCGGGATCATCAGCGCCCGCCAGCGGCCGGAGGGGCACGCCTTCGGCGGCGGCCAGCCGCGCCGCCACCGCCGCCAGACCTTCCAGCTCCTGTCGCAACCCCAGTCCCAGCAGCAGCAGGCCGCCGCCGGGCTGGGTTTCGGTCCCTGAAACCGACATGGTTGTTTGCACTGTCCGGGCCGGCTCGCTTCTACCATCGTGCTGCGAAGCAACGCCGCCTGCGCCCTTGTCCACTTTCTCGACCGCTGAACGGGTGGAGCAGAGCGGGCAACCGCCCCTCACCAGCCACGACCCTCGCCGGTTGCGGTTGTTCTGCGGCAATTCCAACCCCGGCCTGGCGCACGAGATCGCTGCCTACCTCGGCGTGCCCGACGGCCCGAGGGTGATCAAGCGCTTCGCCGATGGCGAGCTCTACATCCAGATCCAGGAGTCGATCCGCGGCTGCGATGTCTTCCTGATCCAGCCCACCTGTGCTCCGGTGAACGATCACCTGATGGAGCTGCTGATCATGGTGGATGCCTGCCGGCGGGCCTCGGCGCGCCAGATCACGGCCGTCATCCCCTATTACGGCTACGCCCGGGCCGACCGCAAGACGGCCGGACGCGAATCGATCACCGCCAAGCTGGTGGCCAACCTGCTGGTCAAGTCCGGTGTCGAGCGGGTGCTGGCCATGGACCTGCACTCCTCCCAGATTCAGGGCTACTTCGACATCCCCTGCGATCACATCTACGGATCCCCCGTCCTGGTCGACTACCTCTCCACCCGGGACCTGGGTGAGGTGGTGGTGGTCTCCCCCGACGTGGGCGGTGTGGCCCGGGCCCGGGCCTTCGCCAAGCAGATGAAGGATGCGCCCCTGGCGATCATCGACAAGCGCCGCTCCGGCCACAACGTGGCCGAAAGCCTCACCGTGATCGGCGATGTGGTCGGCAAGACGGCGATCCTGATCGACGACATGATCGACACCGGCGGCACCATCTTCCAGGGGGCCCAGCTGTTGCGCGCCCGGGGGGCGGCCCGGGTGCTGGCCTGCGCCACCCACGCCGTTTTTTCCCCGCCTGCCGTCGAGCGTCTTTCCACCCCGGGCCTGTTCGAGGAGGTGGTGGTGACCAACAGCATCCCCCTGCCCCCCGACCTGCACTTCCCCCAGCTGCGGGTGCTCTCGATCGCCAACATGCTCGGTGAAACGATCTGGCGGATCCACCAGGAGAGCTCGGTCAGCTCGATGTTCCGCTGAGCGGCACCACCATGCCCGCCTCTCCACAGCCCGTCCAGCGGGTGCCGCTCAAGCGTTTCGCCCATCTGAAGCGCCACCTGCCGGTGCCGCTCACCGTGCTGGTCACGGCCCTGCTCGCCTTGACGTTGGGGGCCCCCCGGCCGGCCGATGCCGAAGGCCGCCTGCCCGGTCGCTTCGAGCGCCGCATCGGCGTCTGGCTCACCAACAGCCCCAGCCCCCTCTACTACGACGCCAAACGCATCGAGACCGCCGTGGCGCAGCTCGATGCCGCCGGCTTCAACACCCTCTATCCCAACGTCTGGAGTCGGGGAGCCACCTTCCACCGCAGCCGCTGGGCGCCGTTGGAGCCGGCCCTGGCCCGTTCCAACCCCGGCCTCGACCCGATCTGCCGCTTCACCAAGGCGGCCCATCGCCGCGGCATGCAGGTGATCCCCTGGTTCGAGTACGGCCTGATGGAGCCGGCCGATGCCGATGTCGTCCAGCTCCATCCCGAGTGGGTGCTGCGCCGCGCCGATGGCAGCGCGCTCTACGCCATGCACGGCGCCAACCTGAAAACCTCCCCGCTCAAGGACCTGCGGGTGTGGCTGAACCCGGCCCACCCCGGGGTGAGGGCCCGCTTCATCGGCCTGATCAGCGAGATTGTCCAGCGCTGCGGCGTGGATGGCATCCAGCTCGATGACCACTTCGCCTGGCCGGTGGAACTGGGCTACGACCCCTACACCCGCGCCCGCTATCTGGCGGACACCGGCCGGGAGCCGCCGGCCAACTTCAACGACCGTTACTGGATGAAGTGGCGCCGCCAGCAGCTCACTGCCTTGCTGCGCGAACTGCGGGGCACCATCCAGACCGTGGGCGGCCCCCGCCGCACCGTCATCAGCCTGTCGCCGGGCCCGTTCCGCTTCGCCTTCAACCACTGGCTCCAGGACTGGGAGCTCTGGGCCCTGGGCGAACTGGTCGACGACCTGATCGTGCAGAACTACGCCTATTCGGTGAAGGGCTTCGCCCGTGATCTGGATCAGCCGGCGTTGGTGAAGGCCCGCCGCTGGGGCATGCCGGTGGAGATCGGCATCCTCTCCGGTTTCGGCGGCCGCACCCCCGACATGGCCACCCTCGAGCAGAAGGTGCGTCTCTCCGCCGCCCGGGGCCACGGCGTGATCTTCTTCTACTGGGAGGGACTCTGGGGCCAGCACGCCGGTCCGGAGGGGGCCGCCGTCCGCCAGGCCGCCTTCCGACGCCTCAACAAAGCGGTGTTCGGCAGCCGCTAGGCGTTTTCGGCAGCCGCTCCGAGGCATTGGCCCACCACCTCGCGGGTGTTGGTGGAGAGTTCGGCCGCCGCCAGTTGGTCGAGGGCCTCCCGCATCCGCTCCCGCCGCCCGGGGCCGTAGCTCTGCCAGCGGCTGAACACCTTGGCCAGGCGCGAGGCCGTGATCGGATTGCGCTGGTCCAGGGCAGCGATCTGGTCGGCCATGAAGCGGTAGCCGCTGCCGTCGGCGGCATGGAACACCGGCGGGTTGCCCGCCAGTCCCCCCAGCACCGCCCGCACCGAGTTGGGGGCCGCCGGATCGAAACGGGGATGGTCGAGGAGCCGCTGCACCCGTTCCAGGCCATCGGCGAAGGGGGCTGAAGCCTCCAGGGCGAACCAGGAATCGAGGATCACCGGCTTCTGCTCCCAGCGGGCATAGAAGGCCTCCATCGCCTCCTGGCGGGCGGCGATCGGGTGATCCTGCAGCGCCCGCAGGCCCGCCCGGGCCAGGGTCATCGACGGGCCATCCACCGCGGCCCGCGCCGCGGCGATCACCGCGGCGTCGCCGGCGGCCACCCGCCAGCTCCAGATCGAGCCCGTCAGCATCCGGTCGCCCACCCCCTCCGGCCAGGCCAGGGTCCATTGATCGCTGCAGCGTTGCAGGGCCCGCTGCAGCGGTTCGGCCAGGGCCTCCCCGAAGCGGCCACGCAGGGCCTGCAGGGCGGCGAACAGGGCCGGCGGATCGGGCTGCGGCGCGGCATCCTCCAGTTCGGCCAGGCCCGGCAGGGCCAGCAGCACGCTGCGGCTGGCCTCCGACAGGGAGGGATCGGCCAGGATCCGCTCGAAGGCGGCGACCAGCGCCTCCTCCAGGCCCCCATCCACCCGGCCGGCGGCCCGGCGCAGCACGGCCCGGCGCAGCAGCAGCTGGCCGGCGTCCCAGCGGGCGAAGGGGTCGCTGTCGGCGGCCAGCAGGTGCACCAGCTCGCTGCTGGGCCGCCCCAGCTCCACCCGCACCGGCGCTGAAAACTGGCGCAGCAGGGAGAGGGCCGGCGGCGGCGACTGGGCCGGCAGCCCCTCGAAGCGGAAGACCTGCTCCTCATGGTCAATCAGCAGCAGGCGTGTGCCCGCCCCCCAGCGGCGGCCCAGCAGGGGCGCTGCGCCGTGGTCGGGGTCGTCGGCCACCAGCCGCATCGGCAGGGGCTGGCCGGCCTGGCCCACCAGCCCCACCGCCAGCGGAATCACCAGGGGTTGCTTGAGGGGCTGGCCGGGAGTGGCGGGGGTGTCCTGGCGCACAAACAGCTCCAGGGTCCCGGCGGCCTTGTTCCAGCGGCGCCGGATCCGCAGCACCGGCGTGCCCGCCTGGTGATACCAGCGGCGGAACTGCACGAAATCGAAGGGCGGCAGGCGGCAGCTGTCGTCCACTTCGCCGGCGGCATCCTGCATCGCCTGGACGAAGTCTTCGCAGGTGGCGGCGGTGCCGTCGTGGCGCTCCACATACAGCGCCATGCCGCGCTGGAAGGTCTCTTCCCCCAGCAGGGTGTGCAGCACCCGGATCACCTCCGAGCCCTTCTCGTAGATCGTGGTGGTATAGAAATTATCGATCGCCTGGTACTGATCCGGCTGCACCGGATGGGCCGTGGGACCAGCATCCTCCCGGAACTGGGTGTTGCGCAGCATCGCCACGTTCTCGATCCGGTTGAGCGCATGGCCATGCAGATCGGCCGAGAAGCTCTGATCGCGAAAGACGGTGAGCCCCTCCTTCAACGACAGCTGGAACCAGTCGCGGCAGGTGATGCGGTTGCCCGTCCAATTGTGGAAATACTCGTGGGCGATCACACTTTCAATGCGCTCCAGTTCGCCGTCGGTGGCCGTGGCGGCATCGGCGAGCACCAGCTTGGAGTTGAAGATGTTGAGGCTCTTGTTCTCCATCGCGCCCATGTTGAAGTGGCGCACCGCAACGATGTTGTATTCGTCGAGGTCGTACTCCAGGCCATAGACGCGCTCGTCCCACTGCATCGCCCGCTTCAGGGATGCCATGGCGTGGGTGGTGAAGGGGGCATCGCCCGGCTCGACATGCAGGCGCAGCTGCACCGACCGCCCGCTGGCCGTGACAAACGTGTCGCGGATCTCCTCCAGCTGGCCCGCCACCAGGGCGAACAGGTAGGAGGGTTTGGGGAACGGGTCGTCCCAGACGGCGTAGTGGCGGGCTTCCCCGTCGGGTCCGGGCGGCAGGTCGCCGCTGTCGACGCTGTTGCCGTTGGAGAGCAGCACCGGAGCGGCCGACCGGTCGGCCTCGATCCGCACCCGGAAGCGGCTGAGCAGGTCGGGGCGATCCGGGTGGTAGGTGATGCGGCGGAACCCCTCCGCCTCGCACTGGGTGGTGACCATCCCTCCGCTCACGTAGAGCCCTTCGAGGCTGGTGTTGGCCCGCGGATCGAGCCACACCGTGCTGGTGACCACGAAGGGCCGATCGGGCGGCTGCAGCAGCAGCAGGCGGTCGTGCTCCAGCTGGAATGCTCCGGCGGGCAGACGAACACCGTCAAGCTCCAGGGCCCGCAGCTCCAGATCGACGCCCTTCAGCTCCAGCGGCCCATCGGCACCGGGCCTGGGGAGGAACGCCAGTCGCGCCTCCACCAGGGCATGGTCAGCGAACAGGCGCACCGTGAGATCAGTGCGCTCGAGCAGATAGGGCGCCGGCCGGTAGTCGGCGAGGTGCACGACGGCCATCAGTGGCTCACTTGGGGGCTGGCTTGGCGGCGCCCTGTTGCTTGATGGCGTCCTGAACCTTCTTCATGACGTCGGCAGGCACTTCCTTGGGGCAGATTTCGGCGGCACCGAGCACGGCCGAGTTGATGGCGCCGCGGCGCAGTTCCTCGATGGTGAGCGCCTTGGCGCCCACTTGTTGGATTTCTCCCTTGTGCTGGCCGAGGATCAGCTGGGCGATGGTTTCGCCGGCGATACCCACCGATTTTTCGAAGTCGATGCCGGCGGCGCGGGAGATGCAGACGTTGACGGCGCCGATGCGGGTGTAGAGAGCCATCTCAGCGGAGGTGGCGGCTGCGGCATGGGCCGCCACGGGGGCCAGCAGCAGCGGCATGGCCAGCAGGGGTGCCACCAGCAGCGGCCGGGTGCGGCGGAGCAGGAGAGACAAGGGATAGGAATCCGTGAACCACCATCGTGATGCATCACAGCGGCCGCCACACCCGCCGCAGAGTCCGCTCCGCGAGGCGGCCCTGCGGCCGGGTCCCCTGCGCCGACAGCGCTTAACCGATCGGTTCTCCGGCGGGCTCCAGCCGGATCTCGTGGTGGAGCTCCACCAGCTCGAGACGGCCGTGGCGCCAGGTGTGGATCGAACGGGAGCGGTAGTTGTCCCCATCCACCAGGCGGATCTGCTCCAGCACCTCCCAATCGTCGTAGTGGGACTGGAACGCCATGGTGTGCTCATCGATCTGGCGGATCTGGCTGACGGTGGGTGCCCCCGCCAGGTAGCCACAGCTGCGTCGCAGCTGGTGGCCGCACAGCCAGGCCTCCATCGTCCCCTCGGGCCTGTAGTCGGGTTTGGTCTCGAAGAACGTCTGATGCCCCTCCGCCCACCAGGTGAACCGGTACCCCTCATCCCCGTCCACCAGTTCGCTGTGGACCTCGATGCGCAGGTTCATGTCGACCTGGAGAACCTCGTCGCCCTCGGTGAAGAAGTAGGTGCGGCGCGAGCGCCACAGGCCCAGATTGCGGGCGAACCAGCGCCGCAGGCTGGTGTCGAGGCGGATGCGGCTCTGCACGGGAACCCCACTGGCAAGGCCCGGTTGTCTTGGTGTGGTCATGGCTGGCCCACCCCGGCACAGACTGGCGATCCCCGAAGTCCTAGCGAGGTTCATGGGGTTGTGCCCAGAACCCCATAAGGTTGGGTGCATTGCCGCATGCCCGCCGTTGCCGGTCTTGGGGGAGTCCGAGTTCCCGACGTCGACGGTGCCAGCCGCCAGCAGCGAGGCCAGCGTCGCCGTCGCTGAGGCCCAGAAACCGCTGAAGCTGCTGCTGGTGGCGGCCCGCCACCACATGGCTTCGGCCGACCTGCGTGCCCTGCTGGGCTTCCTCAACTCGGAAGAGTGCACCTACAAGGTGTCGCTGCAGGTGGCCGATCCGGCCGACCATCCCGAACTGCTTGAACTGCACAGGCTGGTGGCCACCCCGGCCCTGATCAAGCTCGATCCCCTGCCGAAGCAGGTCTTTGCCGGCAACACCCTGGCGGTGCAGCTGCGCACCTGGCTGCCCCGCTGGCAACAGATGGAGGTGGTCACCAGCCTGGGGCTGAGTCTGCGGCCGGCGGAGATCGACGGCAGCCGCAGCCAGCGGGAGGTGCAGCTCGAGGACCAGCTGCTGGTGCTGCGCCAGGAGAACGAAACCCTGATCGAGCGGCTCGGGGTCCAGGAGCGGCTGCTGCGCATGGTGGCCCATGAGCTGCGCACCCCCCTCACCGCCGCCAAGCTGGCCCTGCAGAGTCACGCCCTGGGCCAGATCGACGAGAGCCGCTTTCGCGACGTGCTCAACCGCAGGCTCGACGACATCGAGGCCCTCTCCAGGGACCTGCTGGAAGTGGGCACCACCCGCTGGGAAGCCATGTTCAATCCCCAGCGGCTCGACCTGAGCCAGGTGGCGGCCGAAGCCATCCTGGAACTGGAGAAGCTCTGGCTGGGTCGGGGGTTGCAGCTGGTCACCGACATCCCCGCCGACCTGCCCGATGTCCATGCCGACCAGCGGCGCATGCGACAGGTGATGCTCAACCTGCTGGAGAACGCCCTGAAGTTCACCCCCGATGGCGGCAAGGTGAGCCTCAGCCTCATGCACCGCACCAGCCAGTGGGTGCAGGTGAGCATCTGCGACAGCGGCCCTGGCATTCCCCGCCAGGAGCAGCACCGCATCTTCCAGGACCGGGTACGGCTGCCCCAGACCTCCGGCACCACCTCCGGCTTCGGTGTGGGGCTGTCCGTGTGCCGCCGCATCGCCGAAGTGCACGGCGGCCGCATCTGGGTGGTGTCCGAGCCCGGGGAGGGCGCCTGTTTCAATTTCACGGTGCCGGTCTGGACCGGCCAGAGCTCCCCCGAGCCCGAGCGCGCCAACAGCGACCTTTCTTGACGAAGGGTCCCTCCGGCCCGTAGCGTCCATCACATCAGATCGGCGGTGAGCCGGCTGTGGCCTCGCCCCCATCGTCTAGAGGCCTAGGACACCTCCCTTTCACGGAGGCGACAGGGGTTCGAATCCCCTTGGGGGTATCCATCGGTTCCGGGTCCGAGGCGACGTCGCTTTGGCCCGAGTTCCTGTTGAAGCTGTGCCAAGGCGCTGCGCCGCCTGTGCCGAGCCTGCGCTGCGGATGTGGTCAGGCGCTAGAAAGCTGGCGAGCCGCCGAGGGCCTCAGCCGGCTTCGAAGCGTCGCTGCGCTTCCCGCTGCACGCCCCGCAGGTTGCTGGCCAGGTCCTCCTTGAGGCGCTGCTCGATCAGACCGATCGGCATGCCCGGTTTGCCCTGCACGGTGAGGTCGTAGAGGAGCCAGGTGCTGGTGTCGTCGACGCCCACCTGCCAGAGGCCCTGGAAGCAGCGGAAATCACCCTCCAGCATGCGGAAGGCGAGGCGGCCCTGGTCCGGCTCTTCATTGAGCTCCAGCTGCACGCGGGCACTGAAGCGCAGGCCGCAGAACTGCTGGGTACCCACCTGCTCGAGGGCCACCTGGTTGCCGCGGCGCCAGAGCTGGCGGGAACTGGCCAGGTTGGGGATGAAGCTGTCGAGGTGGTCGTAGTCGGTGAGCACCGACCAGATCCACTCGGGGGCGAGGCTCAGCCGCAACTGCACGGCGAGACGGCGGGTGCCATGGGGGAGCCGCTCCATCTCCTGCTGGATCGTGTCGAGGGCGCAACAGGCCTCTCTGGCGACCATGGCCTCGGGGGAAGGGAGGGTCACGGGGCTGGGAAACAACGCCAGGGGCTGGGCCAAGAGGGATCGGAGCTCGCTCGGGGCTTGGGGAAAGGTGGCAGCGGACGGCACCTGCAGGGGTGCGTCGGGACACAAACTAGCCCGTGTTTCCGCTTTCCGGTCAAAGACGGCAGCCCGAAGGGACGTGAGGCGAGTTCTCTATGATCGGGCCGATTTTCGGCACCGTCGCCCGCATGCGCGTTTCCACCGGCAAGGCCACCCAGTCCGACGGCCGCATGTTCACGGTTGTCGTCGAAGGCTTCGGCGTCGGTCTGCAGCGGCGGGCGGAACGCCGTCTCACCGTGCCCTTCAGCCAACTGCAGCGGCTGATGCAGACCATCGCCCTCCAGGGTGGTCGGATTCGGGCGATCAACGCTGAGGAGGTCCCGGCCGGGTCCGAACCCCTGGCCCCCGCCACCGAAGCCGCCGCCCCGGCCGCCCCCCCCACCCCCGCAAAGAAAGCCCCCGTGAGCCACGCCGACGTTCCGGTCAACCTCTACAAGCCCAAAGACCCCTTCATCGGCACGGTCACCGGCAACTACAGCCTCCTGGCCGAGGGGGCCATCGGCCGGGTGAACCACATCACCTTCGATCTTTCCGAAGGCAACCTCCACTACGTCGAGGGCCAGAGCATCGGCATCATTCCCGATGGTGAGGATGCCAACGGCAAGCCCCACAAGCTGCGCCTCTACTCGATCGCCAGCACCCGCCACGGCGACAACTGCGAGGGCGGCACGGTCTCCCTCTGCGTGCGCCAGCTCCAGTACGAGAAGGACGGCAGCACCATCAACGGCGTCTGCTCCACCTTCCTCTGCGACATCGAACCCGGCGCCAAGGTGAAGATCACCGGCCCGGTGGGCAAGGAGATGCTCCTGCCCCCCGATGAGGACGCCAACGTGATCATGCTGGCCACCGGTACGGGCATCGCCCCGATGCGGGCCTACCTGCGCCGCATGTTCGAGCCGTCCGAGCGCGCCAAGAACCCCGAGTACCAGTTCCGCGGCAAGGCCTGGCTGATCATGGGCGTCCCCAAGACCCCCAACCTCCTCTACGAGGACGACTTCCAGCGCTATCTGGCCGAGTACCCCGAGAACTTCCGCTACACCAAGGCGATCAGCCGTGAGCAGCAGAACCCCAGCGGCGGCCGGATGTACATCCAGGACCGGGTCACCGAGCATGCCGATGAGATCTTCTCCCTGATCGAAGATCCCAAGACCCACGTGTACATGTGCGGTCTGCGCGGCATGGAGCCCGGCATTGACGAGGCCATGTCCGCCGCCGCTGCCGCCAAGGATCTCAACTGGAGCGAACTGCGGCCCCAGCTCAAGAAGGCTGACCGCTGGCACGTCGAGACCTACTGACCCCGGCGGCGATCCAGCCCCTCGCATCGCCCCCAGGCCCGCCTCCGGCGGGCTTTTTCATGGGCGACGATCCGAGAATGCTCACACCGGCAGGCTCCCTGCGGCGGCGATGCAGCGGGATGACGGAGCAGCCGTTAAACCAGGGTGACCGGACGCCCTCCCCATGACCGCCATCCTCACCAATCCCCTGCGGGTGGGTCTGCGCCAGGAGCGGGTGATCTCGCCCCAGTGCATCGTCATCTTCGGGGCCAGTGGCGACCTCACCCACCGCAAGCTGATCCCAGCGCTGTTCGAGCTGTTCCGCCAGCGGCGGCTGCCCAGCGAGTTCGCCGTGCTGGGTTGCGCCCGGCGTCCCTGGAGCGACGAGGAATTCCGCGACAAGATGGGCGCGGCGCTCTCCGATGAGATCGCCGCGCACCGCAGTGCCTGGGACCAGTTCGCCCAGGGGCTCTTCTACGAGCCGGTGGATCTGCAGCAGCCCGACCACCTGGTGCGTCTCGGCCAGCGGCTCGAGGTCATCGACCGGTTGCGGGCCACCCGCGGCAATCGCACCTTCTACCTCTCGGTGTCGCCGGAGTTCTACGGCAGCGGCTGCCGTGCCCTGGCCGGTGCCGGCCTGCTGGCCGATCCGGAACGCAGCCGGGTGGTGATCGAGAAGCCCTTCGGCCGGGATTACGCCAGCGCCCAGGCCCTCAACAAGGTGGTGCAGGCCTGCGCCAAGGAAAGCCAGGTGTTCCGCATCGACCATTACCTGGGCAAGGAAACGGTCCAGAACATCCTGGTGTTGCGCTTTGCCAACACGATCTTCGAGCCGATCTGGAACCGGAACTACATCTCCAGCGTCCAGATCACCGCCGCCGAAACCGTGGGGGTGGAGGAACGGGCCGGCTACTACGAGTCGTCCGGCGCCCTGCGGGACATGGTGCAGAACCACCTCACCCAGATCCTGGCCCTCACGGCCATGGAGGCCCCCGGCCGCTTCGATCCGGAGGCGATCCGGAACGAGAAGGCCAAGGTGCTGCAGTCGGCGCGCCTGGCCAATGAGGAGGAGGCCTGGAAATGCTGCGTGCGGGGCCAGTACGCCGCCGGCGGCAGCATGACCAAGCCCTTGCCCGGCTATCGCCAGGAGCCGGGGGTGAACGCCAACAGCACCACCGAGACCTATGTGGCCATGAAGGTGGCCATCAACAACTGGCGCTGGCAGGGCGTGCCGTTCTATCTGCGCACCGGCAAGCGCTTGCCGAAGCGCCTCAGCGAGGTGGTGCTCACCTTCCGTGAGGCCCCGGTGCACCTCTTCGACGCCGCCGGTGGCGCCCCCACCCCCAACCAGCTGATCCTGCGCATCCAGCCCGATGAGGGCGCCGAATTCAAGTTCGAGGTGAAGGCGCCGGGTTCCGGGATGCGCAGCCGCCCGGTCGACATGGCCTTCAGCTACGACGAATCCTTCGGCGAGCCCTCCGACGAGGGCTACGTGCGGCTGCTCGCGGACGCCATGCTGGGGGATCCCACCCTGTTCACCCGCAGCGATGAGGTGGAGGCGGCCTGGCGCCTGTACACGCCGCTGCTGGCCCTGATCGAGGAATCCCCCTGGCAACTCCCGGTCCATCCCTACGAGGCCCGCACCTGGGGGCCGGCCGCCGCCGATGGGCTCCTGGCCGATGACGGCCTCAGCTGGCGTCGTCCCTGACGAACGGCCCCAGCTCCTCTCACGTCCGCTCCAGCTCCGCCGACCAGCGAACTCCGACGCTTCCGCGCCCCCATGGCTCCCCAGCTCACCCTCCAGGCTCCCCTCGATCTGCCGCCCGAGGAGGTCCATCCCTACCTCCAGCGTCTCTGGACCCATGATCTGGAGGGGTCCATCGGGGCGGCCACCTTCACCCTGGTGGTGTGGGAACCCTCCTGGCTGGAGCAGCAGATGGTGCGCATCGGCCGGGTGGATGGGCCGGTCACCGGCCTGCTGCGCCAGGAGCTTCTCGAGGCGGCCCGCCTGGCCCTGCCGGACACCGACCTGCCCCTCAGCACGGCGCCGATGGATCCCCGGCTGGCCTGGGCCATCGGCCAGAAGGATGGCCACCACAAGAGCCAGGACCTGCGCGGTCAGTTCGTCGAAAGCGCCATCAGTGCCCACATGCCACGGCGGCTGATCACGCTGGCGCCCACCCTCGACCCCGGCCATCCCCTCGAGACCCTGGTCGCCGCCTACTGCCCGCTGCCGGAGGAGGGCGGCGCCGGTGCCGCCTGCGGGGATGTGGTGGTGCTGCGCGGCGGCATGGGGGCGCTGCAGCAGAGCCTCGACCTGTTCCAGACCCTGGTGGACGAGAGCCTGCCCTGCTGGGTGTGGTGGAACAGCAGCCTGGATGAACCGTCCGAGATGCTGGAGGCGCTGGCGCCGCTGCCCCGGCGGCTCGTCATCGACAGTTCCCTCGGGGAACCGCGCCGTTGCCTCGACCTGATGCTGGCCCGGATCAGCTCCGGCCAGGCCGTCAACGATCTCAACTGGCTGCGGTTGCGCACCTGGCGCGAGTCCCTGGCCATGGTCTTCGACCCCCCGTCCCGTCGGGACGCCCTCGGCCACGTGGTGCAGCTCGACATCGACGTGGAGGGGGACCACCCGGTCAAGGGCCTGCTGCTGGCCGCCTGGATCGCCGACCGCCTGGGTTGGCACCTGGTGAGCAGCTACACCGTGGAGGTGGATGGACCGGGCCCGGGAATCACGGCCGAGTTCGAGCGCACCGACGGGGTGGCGGTCCAGTTCACGCTCATGCCCGTGCCGATGGGGGTGCCCAAGACCCATCCCGGCGCCATCGTCGGCATGCGGTTGATCTGCCAACCGGTGCTCCGGCCGCCCCTGTGCGTGATCCTCTGTTCGGAGTCGGGGGGCTGCATGCGGCTGGAATCCGGGGGCATGGCGAGCATGGAACTGGCCGAGGGGGTGGTGCCCCTGCCCGAGGAGAGCGAGGAGATGGAAATGGCCCGCCTGCTTTCCGGCGGCCACGATTCCACCTCTCCACTGCTGGCGGCGGCCGTGCCCCTGGCGGCCACCCTGCTGCCAGGCTGAAGCGCTCTCCTCTCCCGGCGCCTCAACGCCGTCCCGACCCGATCGCATGAGTTGCCTGATCGCCGCCCCCTGCAGCGGCAGCGGCAAGACCCTGCTGAGCCTCACCCTGGCGGCCGTGGCGCGGGCGCGCGGGGAAAGCCTCCAGCCCTTCAAGGTGGGTCCCGACTACCTCGACCCCCAGTTGCTGGGGGCGGTGGCGGGGCGCCCCTGCCGCAACCTCGACCCCCTGCTCTGCGGCGAGGAGTGGGTGCGGCGTTGCTACCGCTGGCATGGCGGCCGGGCCGCTCGGGTGCTGGTGGAGGGGGTCATGGGCCTGTTCGATGGCCGTGGCTCCGGCAGCGAGGGCAGTTCCGCCGCCGTGGCCGATCTGCTGGGGCTGCCGGTGGTGCTGGTGGTGGAGGCATCGCGCCAGGCCGGCAGCCTGGCGGCCCTGGTGCGCGGCTTCCGCGACCATGGCCCGCCCCGGGTGACCTTGGCCGGGGTGGTGCTCAACCGGGTCGGCAGCGACCGGCACCACCGCCTGCTCGCCGAAGCCCTTGAGGCCATTGGGGTGCCCCTGCTGGGGGTGCTGCCCAGCCACCCCAGCCTGGAACTCCCCTCCCGCCACCTGGGCCTGCTCACCCCAGGCGAGCTGGGTGACCTGGGCGAGCGCCAGCGGATCTGGGCCCGCCTGGCCGAAGTGCACCTCGATCTGGACCGGCTCTGGCCCCTGCTGGCACCCCCGGCCGGCCCGTCGGAAGGGCAGGATCCGATTCGCTGGTGCCTGGGGCAGGGCCTGCCAGAGCCACCCACCACCGTCTCCACCGCCACCCCGTCCCCTGGCCCCCTGCCCGTGGCGATCGCCAGCGACGCCGCCTTCCACTTCCGTTACCCCGAGGCTCAGGAGCTGCTCTCGGCCTGCGGCCTGCGGCCGCTGCCCTGGAGTCCCCTGGCCGACGAGCCCCTGCCGGCGGACTGCCGGGCGGTGCTGCTCCCGGGCGGCTATCCCGAGCTGCATGCCGCCCAGCTGGCGGCCAGCCGCCACAGCCTTGGGTCCCTCGGCGCCGCCGCCCGCGCCGGTCTGCCGATCGTGGCCGAATGCGGCGGCTTGCTGCTGCTGGGCCGGGAGCTGGAGGATGGCAACGGGATCTGTCATCCCATGGCCGGCCTGCTTCCCTTCAGCGCCCGCCGTGGTGCCCTCAGCCTCGGCTACCGCCAGGCCCTGCCGGGGGCGGATGGGCTGCTGGTGCGCCGTGGGGAAGCCCTCAGCGGCCATGAGTTCCACCGCTGGCAGCTGGTGCACCAACCACCCCTGGCTGACGAGTTGGCAGCGGGGGAGGGCCTGTGGCAACTTGATGGGTGGGGAACTCCCACGAGGATTGAAGGATGGACCGCCCGGACCGTTCACGCCAGCTGGCTGCACCTCCACTGGGCTGGATGCCCGGCGATTCCCTCGAGACTGGCGAGAGCCGCCGCCAGCGCCGTGCCGCTGCCGAGGAACGCCGTTTCGTTCAGCCCAGTCTCCGGATGAGTGCCCCCCCCCATGAGCGCTGGCGCATGAACGTGCGGGGGCTGGTGCAGGGGGTGGGCTACCGGGTGGGCTGCCGCCAGAAGGCCATCGATCTCGGTCTCAGCGGCTGGGTGCGCAACCGCCCTGATGGCTCGGTGGATCTGGAGGCCGAGGGGCTTCCGGACCGGCTGGAGGAGCTGCGGCTCTGGTGCGAAAAGGGCCCCCAGGGGGCCCAGGTGAGCGGTGTCAGCAGCGGCCAGGTGGCGGTGGCGGGTACTGACTGGTTCGAGATCCGTGCCTGAAGGGCTCGATCGCCCCTGGCGGCATGGCACCGGAGAATGGGACGCCCCGGCCCGCAGCGATGCCGACCACCAGCCTCTGGCGCGAACTGTTCGGATTCGGCCTGGCGATCAGCTTCAGCCCGTTGCACCTCGGCCTGCTGCTTCTGATCCTGGTGGGCCCCAGTCCGTTGCGCCGGGGAAGCTGGTTCGTGCTGGGGTGGCTGCTCACCTCCGCGGTGGCCATGGCGCTGCTGCTGAGCGTGGGCCATGGCCTGCTGCTCACCATGGAGCAGGGCACCGATCAGCGCACCGGCCTTGACCTGCTGGGGGCTGGCGGGCTGCTGGCCCTGGGCCTCAACGGCCTGCAGAGCAGCCGCCAGGACAATGGCCCCCCTGGCTGGACCCGCCGGCTGGACGGCTTCTGCGCCCTGCCCCTGCCCCTGCTGCTCGGCCTCAGCGCCGCCGTGCAGGTGTCCAGCCCGGATGATCTGTTCCTTTACGCCAAGTCCGCCGCCAGCCTGCTGGAGGCCGGGTTGAGCCGGCCCCGGGAGGTGTTCACCACGGGGGTGTTCAGCCTGTTCAGCGGCATCCTGCTGCTGCTCCCCCTGGCGGGGTTGGCCCTGGTGGGCCAGGACCGCCTGCGCCCGGTCTTGCAGGCGGGCAAGGACTGGCTGTTCGCCAACGCCGAGCTGATCGTGGCGGCCATCTGCTTCGGCCTGGCCGCCTACCTCGGCTGGCAGGGGATCGAGGGGCTGCGGGCCGGCTGAGATCAGGGACCTCCCGGGGGATCCTCAGCCTCGAGGATCCGGCCGAGGTACTTGGGATCGTGGATGGTGCCGTGGCGCGAGAACGGCAGCACCCGCTCCCGTGGCAGTCCAGGCATCGACGGCCGTGAGCGCAGCTTCAGCCAGCGCCGCACCAGCACGATCACCCCCACCAGGACCGCGGCGACGAGCAGGGCCCCCACCTCAGTGATCAGCTGACCGCCGCCACCGGATCCACCGGCCCCGGCCAGGCTGGCGGAGGACTTGTTGGCCGGTGGGGTGGTGCCCAGGACGGGCGCCGGATCCGCCAGGGATGGCGATATGGCGAGCAGAGAATTCAGCGGAGGGCCCCAGCGAGAACCAACGCCACGAGGCTAGATGGTGTGCTCCGGTCAGGCGAGCTCATGGGGCCGCGGCGCCGGCCTCGGACTCCCGCAGCCAGCGTCCCCAGTGCTCCCGCTCGGCATCGTCGCCGGCCCCGGCCATCAGGGTCACCGCCTGGCTGGCCCGGCTCACCGCCACGTACACGAGCCGCTGCCGCAGCTGCAGGTCCCGGGGCCAGAAGACGTCCTCATCAATGAAGACCTCGCCGAAGGTGCTGCCCTGGCTGCGGTGGACGGTGAGCACGGCCGCCGGTCCGAGGGAGGCGAAGGCATCACGCACCAGGAAGTAGCGGCGCCAGAAGGGCTTGCCATCGTTCTTGCCCGCCTCGCGGGCCTGTTGCCGCAGGGCCTCCATCACCCCGTCCAGGCTGGCGCGGGGGCCGCTGCCCAGGGGCGGCAGCAGACGCAGGTTCAGCTGGGACTCCCCCGCCTCCACGGTGGCGGTGAGGGTGTCGATCACGGGAGCGCCAAGGACGCCCTCCACGCCGAATTCAGCCAGATCACAGCGTTCGGGGCGTACGTCACGCACCACCAGCTCCCGGTTGCTGCCCAGAAGCAGGTCGGGCTCCTCGGCGGCGGCGTCCCCTTCGCGGCAGGCCGGCGCCATCACGGCCGTGCGGGTGATCAGCACTTCGCCGGGGAGCACGGGAAGCTGGTCGGCCATGGCGCCGTGCAGGGCGCGGCGGGCGATCGGCACCAGCCGCTCCAGGGACCGGTTGGTGTAGCAGAGGATCCGGGCCAGGTCGGGATCGTCGGCGGCGGCGCTGCGGCGCAGGCCCTCCTGGGCGGCCGCCAGCCAGTCGCTTCGCCCCAGCAGTGACACCCGGCCCGTGGTGGTGCGCACCGGTGCCAGCACGGGCGGCCTGCGGCAGGGGAGGTTGCCCTGCCGCAGGCCTCCGGCCAGGCGCAGCACCGGTCCCTGGTGACGGACCACATGGGTCAGGGCCACCCGCTGGGCCCGTCCCAGGGCGAACACCGGACTCTGCTCCTCCCCCACCGGCGGCAACTGGGCAGGATCCCCCACGAACACTAGACGGGTGCGGTAGGCCTGGGCGCAGCGGAGCGTGATCTCCAGCAGGCTGCCATCCACCATCGAGGCCTCATCGACCAGCACCAGCCCCAGGTTCTCGAGCGCCGGGGCCGTCTGTGCCGTTTCCTCGCAGCGTTCCCGATCCCCCTCCCGCTTCAGCTTCAACCGCAGCAGCCGGTGGATGGTGGAGGGGTACCAGGTGGGTTGCAGTCCCGCCAGGGCGAGGTGATGGCGCAGCACTCCCACCGCCTTGTGGGTGGGGGCCACCACGGTCCAGCAGAGGCCGGCCCGCTCCGCCTGGGCCAGGAAGCGCATGGACAGGAACGTCTTGCCGGTGCCGGCGTACCCCTCCAGCACGAACGGCACGCCGTCGCCCGGGGCCGACAGCCAGGCGGCGAAGGCGGTGGCGGCGTTCCGCTGGTCGTCGCTCAGGCCGGAAAGCTCGCTCACCCCAACGGCAACCAGCCGGCGTGGAGGGCGATCTGCCAGGGCGAACCCAGCAGGGCCAGGCCCGGCAGGGCCACCAGCGGGCCCATCAGGCTGCCGACCAGCACCTCCGGGCGGGTATGGCCGAGGTTCTCTTTGAGGGGACGCAGCACGGGTTCGGTGCTGGTCTGACCGGCCGTGGCTTGGGTGTCCCAAAGGCCATCGGGAAGGCCATTCACCCGCTGGGCCGTCAGCCCGGCGGCCCGCCTCACGCCGCTGGCGTCGTAGAGGACGACGAAGCAGAGCACGGCCGCCAGGGCGAACAGGGGATCGGCGAAACCCAGTTCCCAGCCCAGGCCCGCCGCCGTGCCCGTCATCAGGGCGGAATGGCTCGAGGGCATGCCGCCGGTTTCGACCAGCACCGCCGGCCGCCAGCGCCGGTGCAGCACCAGTTCGATCACCAGCTTGGAGAGCTGGGCAACGCCGCAGGCGGCAAGGCCCCAGGCGAGCACGCCATTGGCCAGGAGTTCACCCAGGGCAGCGAGCGCGCCGACGGCTTCGCTCATCGGTCGCGGCTGGTGATGTAGTCGGCCAGGGCCAGCAGGGGGGCGGCCTTGGTGTTCCAGGGCTCCAGCACCGCCTTGGCCTCACCCACCAGGGCTTCGGCGCGGCGGCGGGATTCCTCCAGGCCCAGCAGTTTGGGGTAGGTGGTCTTGTCGGCAGCCAGGTCCTTGCCGGCCGTCTTGCCGAGCACGTCGCTGCTGGCGGTGACATCCAGGATGTCGTCGATGATCTGGAAGGCCAGGCCGATGCCGCGGGCGTAGGTGCGCAGCGCGGCCAGCAGCTCGTCGGAGGCCCCGGCGATCAGGGCGCCAGCGATCACGCAGGCCCGCAGCAGGGCGCCTGTCTTGTGCAGATGGATGTACTCGAGGGTGTCGAGATCCACCTGGCGCGCCTCGCATTCCAGATCCACCACCTGGCCGCCCACCAGGCCGGGGGCCCCGGAGGCCAGGGCCAGCTCGCCCACCACCTGCAGCAGGCGTTCGGGGGGCACCCCCGGGCTGCGCAACGCCACCATCTCGAAGGCACGGGTGAGCAGGGCGTCGCCGGCCAGGATCGCCTTGGCCTCGCCGTACACCTTGTGATTGGTCGGCCGGCCGCGGCGCAGGTCGTCGTTGTCCATGGCGGGCAGGTCGTCATGGATGAGCGACATCGTATGGATCATCTCCATCGCCACCGCCGTGGGCATGGCCAGATCGGCGTCACCGCCGGCCAGCTCACAGGCCGCCAGGGTGAGGATCGGCCGCAGGCGCTTGCCGCCGGCCAAAAGCGAGTAGCGCATCGCTTCCCGCAGCGATTCCGGGCGCTCCGGGCCCAGGGAGCTTTCCAGGGCGGTTTCCACCCGCCAGCGGGCCGCCTCCAGGTAGGCGGTGAAATCGAACGCCGTGCTCACCGCCGGGGTCATGGGGTCCTGAGGGTTGGGGCGGATTCTCTCAGGCCGATGGTGGCAGCGGCCGGATCCTCGCAACAGTTGCTGGATCCGCGCAACAGTCTGGAATTGGTGCAGCGGATTCGGGGCAGAAGCGGGATCGATCCGGACATCCTCACTAGGTTTTCACAGTGACCTCGGCCAGTTCTCCCAATGAGACGTCACAGGAGTGACGGCAGCGGCGGCGACGTCCTTCGGTGCCCGTGATCGCCACCTGGACTCCCGGGCAGGAGTCCTCAGTTCTCGTCGCCAGCGTCCTGGCCGTGGTGGGCCTGATCGCCCTCTGGGTGGGCAGCGTGCAGGTGGTGGTGCGGCGGCGGACCGCGGAGCTGGAACGGGTCCAGATGGACCTCAACGCCACCATCAACGCCATTCCCGATCCCCTGGTTGAACTCTCCGATGCCGGCGAGATCCTGGCGATCCACAGTGCCGAACGGGGGCTGTTCCACCTGCCCGAGAAATCCGAGGTGCTGAGTCGATTGGAGGATGTGCTTGCTCCCGCCGCCGCCGCCACGATGAAGGCGGCGCTGGTGCAGGCCGCGGCGAACGGCAGGTCCCCAAGGCAGCAGATCGAGGTGGCCAAGCCCGGGGGCGCCGACTGGTTTGAACTCTCGATCGCCCGGCGGGAACCGCAGAACGGGAATGGCCCCCGCTACCTGATGCTCTGCCGGGACATCACCGAGCGCAAACATCACGAAGCCGGGATTCTGCGCCTGAATCGGCTTTACGCCACCTTGAGTGCCGCCAACAAAGTGGTGGCCAGTGTTGGGGACTCTGAGGAGATGCTGGCGCAGATCTGCCGCCTGGCGGTCACGTCAGGGGAGATGCGACTGGCCTGGGTGGGGATGATCGAACCGCTCAGCCGCCGCATCATGCCGGTGGCCTGGTTCGGCAACGACAGCGCCTATCTGGATGGATTGGAGATCAACCTCGATCCGGACGACCCGAAGGGACGGGGCCCCTTCGCGATTGCCCTGCGGGACAACCACCCCTGCTGGATCAGTGATTTCATGACGGATTCCTCCTGCGTGCCCTGGCACGAGCAGGCACTCCCCTACGGCTGGGGGGCCGCCGCCTTCCTGCCCCTGCACCGCGACGGCGTCGTGATCGGAGGTCTGGGCATCTATGCCAATGAAACCGACAGTTTCGATGTCCGGAGCCAGCAGTTGCTGCTCGACATGGTCGGCGACATCGATGTCGCCCTCGATCGGCTCAGCCTTGAGGCCGCCCACGTGGCGCTTGAGGACGCGGTCAAGGAAAGCGAGGAGAAGTTCCGGGAGATCACCGAGTCCACCCACGAAGTGATCTGGTCATTGGATCCCGAAACGCTTCGCTACCTGTATGTGAGCCCCTCCGTGCTGCGGCTGCAGGGATTCACGGCCGAGGAGGTGATGGCCAGGCCGTTCGGTGAGGCCTTCGGCGCGGAGGCCGCCGAGCGGCTGAAAGAGCAGATCGGCCAGGAGCTGGCCCAGTTCAGCGCCGGAATGCGCAGCAGCGACATCGTCTCGATCGACGAGACCGAACTTCTGAGCAAGGACGGTTCAAGGGTCTGGACCGAATCGGTCACCAAGATGGTGCGCAACAAACGCACCGGCCGGGTGGAGCTCCACGGGGTGACCCGTGACATCACCGAGCGCAAGTTCGCCAAGGAGCAGATCGAGCGGCTGGCCTTTTTCGACCCCCTCACGGGTCTGGCCAACCGCACCCTGCTGCAGGATCGGATCCGCAACGGCCTTGAGGTGGCCAGGCGTTCCCACCTGCCCCTGGCCCTGTTGGTGTTCGATCTCGACAACTTCAAGCACGTCAACGACAACCTGGGCCATGCCATCGGCGACCGGGTGCTGCTGGAGATGGCCAAGCGCCTGAAGGCCAACCTGGCGGACGCTGACACCCTGGCCCACACCAGTGGCGACGAATTCGTGGTGTTGCTGCCCGATTCCGATACCACGGCCACCCTGGCGATGACGGAACGGTTGCGGAAATCGGTCACCATGGCCTTCAGCCTCGGCGCCGAGCCCCTCTTCCTCACCGCCTCGGTGGGCATCGCGATGTTCCCCGACGATGGCACCACACCGGAGCAACTGATGAACAACGCCAACATGGCACTTCATCAGGTCAAGAACGCCGGCCGCAACGGTCTCCAGTTCTTCACGCCCAACGTTCAGGAAAGGAGTATCCGCGCCCTGCGGCTCACCAATGCCCTGCACCAGGCCATCCAGCGTGGAGAACTCAGCGTGGAATACCAACCCCAGTTCGAGCTCAGCAGCAACCGCATCTTCGGGGCCGAAGCCCTGGTCCGCTGGACCCATTCCAATCTGGGTACGGTATCGCCGGCCGAATTCATTCCCCTGGCCGAAATGTGTGGTCTGATCTTACCGATCAGCCAATGGGTGATGTGCGTTGCCCTCCAGGATGCCAGCGCCTGGACGGAGATTGAATACACACCTTTGACAGTCTCGATTAACATCTCTGCGGTGCTGTTCGACCATGGGGATCTTGTCAGCATGGTGATCGAAGAGCTCAACGCTGAAGGGTTCCCACCCGACCAGTTGGAGTTGGAGCTTACCGAGTCGGTGACGCTCTCGGATCCGAAGCAGGCCCTGGCCCAGATGGAGCAGCTCTATGCCCATGGCATCCGTCTGGCCATCGATGACTTCGGCACCGGCTATTCCTCCCTGAGTTACCTGAAGAAGATCCATGCCCATCGGCTCAAGATCGACCAATCCTTCATCCGCGACCTGGTGGCCAGCGAAGATGATCGCGCGATCGTGGTGACGATCATCAACCTGGCTCGCTCGATGGGCATGCGCACGATCGCCGAGGGGGTGGAAACCCCCGAGCAGCTGGCCCTGCTGCGCGACCTCGGCTGCGATGAGGTTCAGGGCTACCTGCTGAGCCGGCCTCTGCCCCAGGCGGCCTTCCTGGAGTTCATCAAGACCCCCGTCCCCTTCACCCTCCCTGCAGCGGCCTCAGCCGAGCAGATCCCCTAGGTCATGCTCCAGCCCGTGGCGATGGCACCAGGCCACCACGGTGTTGACCAGCAGCATGGCCACGGTCATCGGCCCCACCCCACCCGGCACCGGCGTGATGGCGGAGGCCAGGGGCTCGACCGTCTCGTACTCCACATCACCGCAGAGCTTGCCCTCCAAGCGATGGATGCCCACATCCACCACCACGGCCCCCGGTTTGACATGTACCGCACCGATGAGCTGGGGACGGCCGGCCGCCACCACCAGGAGATCGGCCTGCCGGGTCACCTCGCTCAGGTGATGGGTGCGGGAATGGGCCACGGTGACGGTGGCATCGGCCGCCTGGAGCATCAGGGCCATCGGCTTGCCGACCAGGATGCTGCGGCCGACCACCACCGCCTGGGCCCCGGCGATCGGCACGTCGGCGTTGCGCAGCAGCGCCATCACCCCGGCCGGCGTGCAGCTGCGCGGGCCCCGCTCCCCTTTCAGCAGCCGGCCCAAGTTGAGGGTGTGCAGACCATCGGCATCCTTGTCCGGATCGATCGCCGCCAGCAGCGGTTCTTCCGCCAGACCCTCCGGCAGGGGCAACTGCAGCAGGATCCCATCCACCGTCGGGTCGGCGTTGAGGCGCCGGATCAGGGCCAGCACCTCCTCGGCCGAGGTGTCCGCCGCCAGATGGCCGCCATGGCTGCTGATCCCGATGCGGCCACAGGCCTTTTCCTTGTTGGCGACATACACGCCACTGGCGGGATCATCCCCCACCCGCAGCACCGCCAGACCGGGGGCCCGTCCCGCCACCGTCAGACCGTCGCTGATCACGTCGCCCAGACGCCGTTCGATCTCCGAAGCCAGTCGCCGGCCGTCGAGAAGGGTGGCCATGGGGAGAACGCGCTGCCGACCACCAGCATGCACCGACAGTCCCCGAATGGAGGCCCCTCGCGCATTGGCTAGCGTGGGCGGTATGAGATTGGGGCTGCGGCCGATCAGGGGACTCTGGCGCCAGCTGCTGCGGCTCGAGCGTCCCCGCCAGGCCCTGGTGGCCTGGCGCAGCGGGGGCTCCCTGCTTGTGCTCCTGTGCTGCCTCCTGGTGGCCCTGCTCTCCAGCTGGCCCTGGTTGGTGGAGCCCAACCTGCGTCCCGGCATGGCGGCCCCTTTCACCGTCCGGGCGCCCGCCGAGGCCACGGTCATCGACAGCACCGACCTGGAGCAGCGCCGCAACCAGATGTTGCCGCGCAGCCAGGTCCAGGTGGTCGACCCCCAGGCCAGCGAGGCCCTGGTGCAGCGGCTGGAGCAGCGCCTTCAGAACGTGCGCGAGAAGGTGGCCGACGACCAGCCCCGGCCCGATTCCCTCAACCTCACCGAAGAGGAGCGCCGCTGGCTGACGGGGCTGACGCCCCCCCGGCTGGTGGCCTGGAAGGTCTCCCTGCGCCAGGCCCAGCTGCGCATGCTCAGCCAGGGGGTGGTGGCGAGTCTTTCGGAGGGCCAGCTGCTTCAGGCGGCCGTGCTGCAGCTCAACGACCTGCCTCCACCGGCCCGCAGCCTGGGCAGCCGGCTGCTGGCCAGCAGCCTCCAGGGTCGCACCAACCTCCGCGGCGACAGCTTCCTCAGCCAGCGCCGGATCGAAGACCTGCTCACCCGCCAGGGGTTGCCGACGATCCGGGTGCGCAAGAACGACCTGATCACGCGCCAAGGCGAACCGATCAGTCCCCAGGCCTTTGACGTGCTGGAGCACTTCGACCTGGTCAACCATCGCCCCCGCCCCCTGGCCTGGTTGGCCCGCTTCAGTGAGGCCCTGGCCGCCTGCGGTGTGATGCTGCTGGTGATGCGCCGCTGGCGGGCCAGCCTCGAACCCCGCCAGGCCCTGCTGGCGCTGGCGATGCTGCTGCTGGTGCAGGGGTGCAAGCTCTGGCTAGGCAACCAGGTCAGCCCCCTGGCCCTTCTGGTTCCCCCCACCCTGCTGCTCTCCCAGGGCCTGGGCACGGCCGCTGGCCTGGCCTGGCTGGCCGTTGCGGCCATGCTCTGGCCCGTGCCGGTGCAGGGCCTGCTGGCGACCCAGCTGGGGGTGGCGGCCCTGGTGGCGGCGATCGCGGCCGTGCTCGCCGGCCGCCAGCGCAACCGGGCCCAGCTGCTGCAACTGGCCCTGCTGCTTCCGGTTGGTGCCGTTCTGCTCCAGTGGCTGTTGATCCAGACGTTCAACCTTCGCGGCCTGGACACCTCCCCGGGACCGTTCAGCGGCAGCGACCTGCTCCAGGAGGCCCTCCTGGTCACGGGACTGCTGATGGCGGGATTGTTGCTGGCTCCGTTGGTGGAAAGCTTCTTCGGCCTGCTCACCCGGGCCCGGCTGATGGAACTGGCCGACCTGGAACGCCCCCTGTTGCGGCGGCTGTCGATGGAAGCGCCTGGCACGTTTGAGCACACCCTGATGATCTGCGGCCTGGCGGAGGAGGGGGCCCGCGCCATCCAGGCCGATGTGGATCTGATCCGCACCGGAGCCCTCTATCACGATGTCGGCAAGCTTCACGGCCCCCAATGGTTCATCGAGAACCAGGAGAACGGTGCCAACCCCCACGACGAACTCGACGATCCCTTCGCCAGCGCCGCCATCCTCCAGGCCCATGTCGACGAGGGCCTGAAGCTGGCCCGTCGCTATCGCCTGCCCCGCCCCCTGGCGGATTTCATCCCTGAGCACCAGGGCAGGCTGAAGATGGGTTACTTCCTGCACCAGGCCAAGGAGCGGGACCCGGCGGTGCGGGAGGAGCAGTTCCGTTACCGCGGCCCCGCCCCCCGCAGCCGGGAGACGGCCATTCTGATGATGGCCGATGGTTGCGAGGCCGCCCTTCGCTCCCTCCCCCCGGGCACCACGGAGGCGGAGGCCCAGGCGATGGTGCGCCGCCTCGTCGAAGCCAGGCAGAACGATGGCCAGCTCGACGGCAGCGGCATTTCCCGGGCGGAACTGGAGCTGGTGATCCGGGCCTTCGTTCGGGTCTGGCGGCGCATGCGCCACCGGCGCATTCCCTACCCCATCTCCCCCCGCAAGGCCTTCAGCGCCTGAGGCGCCGATGGCCGAGCCGGCGGCCCACCACCAGACCCACACCCACCGCTACCAGTCCCGCCAGCAGGCTGATCAGCACCACGGCCAGGGCTTTATCGGGGCGGCCGCGTCGCAGGGCCAGGCTGATCTGCAGCATCCAGCTGCTGAAGGTGGTGAGCGAGCCGCAGAAGCCGATGCCCGCCAGCAGCATCAGCCGGGGTCGGGGTGCTGGCAGCCCCGCAATCACACCGAGCAGGAACGTGCCGAGCAGGTTGGCCACCAGATCGGACTCGATCAGCCCGGCATGGCCCCCCACCAGGCCCTTGCCCAGGTCCTCCAGCTGCCAGCGCAGCAGGGCACCAGGGATGGCACCGCCAGCCACCAACAGCAGGTCCCGCGCTTCGCGGCGCAGGCTGGGGGGGCTTTCGGTGGTGGGAGGTGCCATGGGTCCCTCCTAGGAGCTGCCCAGGGCCAGGCCGGCCGCCACGGCCAGCAGCCCCCCCAGCACCGAACCGCCGCAGAGCAGGACGGCCTCCCGACGTTGCCGCCGCTGGATGGTGTCATGCAGTTCGGTGATCCAGGTGGAGAAGGTGCTGAAGCTGCCCAGGAAACCCGTGCCCAGCAGCAGCAGGGTGCGGTCGGCGGCCAGGCCGCAGCTGGTCTGCAGGCTCACCAGCAGACCGATGGCGAAGCAGGCGATCAGGTTCACCCCGAAGGTGCCCCAGTGCTTGCGGGGCAGCATCGGCTCGAAATGGTTGACGACCCGGAAGCGCAACCAGGCCCCAGGCACCGCACCGAGCGCCACGAACAGGGCGTCGTTGCTTGCTGGTGCCGCCATCTCAGCCCCTCCCCCGGGGACCACGGCCCCAGCGCTCCCGCCCCTCCAGTAGGGCCCGCAGCTTGCGTTCCAGCACCACCGTCGCCGGCACCAGGGTGATCAGGTTGGCGACGATCACCGGCCCATCGGACTTGAGCAGTCCGTAGGCGGCCCAGGCCAGGATTCCCAGGGTGAACAGGCCGTACATCCGCAGGGAGATGGCGCTGGTGTCGCCGCTGCGCACGGTCTTCACGGCCTGGGGGAAGAGGCTGAGGGTGGTCAACGAGGCGGCCCCGTAGCCAAGGGCGCTCACCGCGATGGACTCCATTGGCGCTGGCCGTTGTTGGGTGCAGCATGACGACATTCCGCCCATTCCGCCGTGGTCTTGAGCTTCCGAGAACTGCAGGGGCAGCTGCAGGCCCCCTGGGGCCGGGAGCATGGCGAGGCCGCTGCCGGCGGGCCCGGGGCGGACTTCGATCTGCTGATGGTGCCGTCGCTGACCATGGATCCCTCCCAGCTGGCCCTGGTGACCGGGGCCCACCACTACGAAGAACGGCAGCTGTTCTCCCTGATGCGGCTCCGCAACCCCGGGGTGCAGGTGGTCTACGTGACCAGCAAGCTGCTGCCGGAGCTGGTGGTGGACGCCGTGCTGGAGCTGATGCCCGGCGTCCCCACCTCTCATGCCCGCCGCCGCCTGCACCTGTTCGACACCGATGACGGCTCCGCCCGGCCGCTCACCCAGAAGCTGCTGGAGCGTCCGGCCCTGCTGGGGAGGATCCGCGAACAACTGCGGCCCGGCCGCAGTTTCATCAACTGCTACGTGGTGACGGAGCTGGAGAAGACACTTTCCGAACGACTGCAGGTGCCCCTGCTGGGCACCGACCCGGCCCTGGGCTACTGGGGCACCAAGGCGGGCAGCCGGGAACTGTTCGGCCGCTGCGGCGTTCCCCATCCCCCCGGCACCGGGCTGGCCCACAGCCCCGGGGATCTGGCGGAGGCGGTGGCCGATCTCTGGGACTCCCATCCCGAACTGGGCGGTTGCGTGATCAAGCTCAACGAGGGCTTCAGCGGCGAAGGCAATGCCCGGCTCGACTTCAACCCCCTGGCCCTGGCCGGCCTCTCCAGGCGGGAGCGGGTTCTCCGCCTCGGCGAAGCGCTGGAGGGCTTGCCGATGCCGTCGACCGCCTGGACGGAGCTGCTGGCCCAGCAGGGGGCGCTGGCGGAGGCCTGGCTGGAGGGTGGTGCCGAGCTCCGTTCCCCGAGTGTGCAGGGCACGATCCATCCGGGGGGGCTGGTGGAGGTGCTCTCCACCCACGAGCAGATCCTCGGGGGCCCCGGTGGCCAGACGTATCTGGGCTGCTGCTTCCCCGCGGCCGAGCCCTACCGGGTGGCGCTGATGCAGCACGGCCGGGCCGTCGGCCAGGCCCTCGCCGCCGAAGGGGCCCTGGAGCGCTACGGGGTCGACTTCATCGCCCGCCGCTTCGGTGAGACGTGGGATCTCCAGGCCATCGAGGTCAACCTGCGTCAGGGCGGCACCACCCATCCGTTCATGGCCCTGCGGGCGATCACCGCCGGCAGCCTGGATCCCGCCACGGGCTGCTTCCTCTCCCCCACCGGCCAACCGCTGCACTACCGCGCCACCGACAACTTCAGCGACCCCCGGTTGCGGGGGCTGATGCCCCTCGACCTGATCGACATCGTCGCCGAGGCCGGCCTGCACTACGACCCCGCCCGATTGCAGGGCAGCGTCTTTCACCTGCTGGGTTGCCTTTCGGAGTTCGGCAAGCTGGGCATGACCTGCATCGGCCGGGATCCGGAGCAGGCCTCGGCCGTCTACCGCTCCACCGTGACGGAACTGCTGGCCGGCGCCAGCGTCCGCAGTGATGCCTCCCTCCCGCTGCCAGTCGGCTGACGGCCCGGGCCATGCAGGGCAGGATGGGGCAGCACAGGGGGCGCATGGTCTCGATCACCGACCGCGACGACGACGGCGCCAGGCGCCCTCCGCAGGCACCCCTGGGCCCGCCGATCTGGACCGGCTGGCTGCAGATCGGCCTGAGCACCATGCTGGCGGTGCTGTTCCTGGTGATTCTCAGCAAGACCCTGGAGCAGAACCAGCGGCTGATGCGGTTGGAGCAGCGCCTGCAGGGACTGGAGAACAGCCGGGCTCTGGATCGCACCTCCGTGCTGGAGGAGCAGCAGCGGGCGATGGTGGGACGGTTGCAGACGCTCGAAAGCGGCGCCCAGCGGCTGGAAGCGCTCGAGCGGCAGCAGGAGCAGTGGCGTTCCGCCCTGGCCGACATGCAGGGCCGCGCCACCCGGCGCCCCCAGGCGGATCCGGAGTTTTCCCCCGCGGCGCCGATGCCGGCGACGGGACCCGCGGCGTCCGACCGCAGCGACGGCGGCGTCATCCGCCCGCCAGCGCCTGCAAGCCCCTGAGGATCTCGGGGTCAGCCCTTCACGGCATCGCCGCTCGCACTGGGCAGGATGTAGCGCTGCAGCAGCACGAACAGCAGCAGCACCGGCAGGATCGAGACCACCGACCCGGCCGCGACCAGGCGCCAATCGAGGGAGAAACTGCTGGCCAGCTGCTGCAAGCCCAAAGGCAGGGTGTAGAGATTGGGGTCGTCGAGAATGATCAGGGGCCAGAGGAAATCACTCCAGGTGCCGATGAACACGAACATCGCCAGGGTGATCAGATCGGCCCGCGCCGCCGGCAGCATCACGTTCCACCACTCGCCGACGGGGGTGCAGCCATCGATCCGGGCCGCCTCCTCCAGCTCCACCGGCACCGCCAGGAAGCTCTGCCGCAGCAGGAAGATGCCGAAGGCCGTGGCCGCCTGGGGCACGATCAGGGCCCAGAGGGAGTTGCGCAGGCCGATCTGCACCATCAGCAGATAGAGCGGGATCATCACCACCTGGAAGGGGATCAGGATCGTGGCCACCACCAGGGCCAGCACCAGCCCGCGGCCGCGGAAGCGCATCCGCGCCAGGGGATAGGCCGCCAGGGAGCAGAACAGCAGGTTGGCCAGCACCGCCAGGGCGCTGACGATCGTGCTGTTGAGCAGGTAGGTGCCCATGGGATTGGCGGCGAACAGGCGGCCGTAGGCCTCCAGGCTCGGCTGGCTCGGCAGCAGGGCCGGGGGGCTGGTGAAGATGTCCTCCGCCGGCCCCTTGAGGGAGGTGCTCACCAGCCAGAGCAGGGGCAGCAGCAGCAGCACCGCCACCAGCAGCAGCAGGGCGAGCTGCAGGCCCGTGGCCAGGGAGGAGCGATTGGGGGCGTTCACAGACGCGGCAGTTCCGCCACCGGAAGCGCCGTCTTCTGGGGATGGAGCGGGGCGCGCTGGCTGCCGGAGACCAGCCGGTTGAGGGCGTTCACGAACGCATGGGCCGCCGCCACGACGATGTCGGTGTCGGCCGCATGGCCCGAATAGAGTACCCCCTGGTGGCGCAGGCGGATGGTCACCTCGCCCATGGCATCGATGCCCTCGGTGACGGACTTGATGCTGAACTCCACCAGCTCGTTCGGCACCTGGGCCAGGTGGTTGAGGGCCTGGCAGACCGCATCCACCGGACCGGTGCCGATGGCCGCCTCGGTCAGGTCGATGCCGTCGCCATCGCGCAGGGTGACGGTGGCGGTGGGCTGCAGGTTGGTGCCGCAACTCACCTGCACCGACTGCAGGACATAGCGGGGGCCGTCCTGCTGCTGCACCTGCTCACTGACGATCGCTTCGAGATCCCTGTCGGTGATCTCCCGTTTGCGGTCGGCCAGCTCCTTGAAACGGGCGAAGGCGTCGTCGAGGTCGTTTCGCTCCAGGCTGTAGCCGAGCTCCTCCAGCCGGGCCCGGAAGGCGCTGCGGCCCGAGAGCTTGCCCAGCGAGAGGCGGTTGTCGGCCAGGCCGACGGTGCGGGCATCGATGATCTCGTAGGTGAGCCGGTTCTTGAGCACGCCGTCCTGGTGGATGCCGGATTCATGGGCGAAGGCGTTGGCCCCCACGATCGCCTTGTTGGGCTGGACGGCCATGCCGGTGAGATTGGACACCAGGCGGGAGGTCTTGGTGATCTCCTCGGTGCGCACGTTGGTGAGCGGATCGCGCTGCTCGGCCGGCCGGCCCAGGAAGGGGTTGAAGTAGCTGCGGCGCACATGCAACGCCATCACCAGCTCCTCGAGGGAGGCGTTGCCGGCCCGTTCGCCGATGCCGTTGATGGTGCACTCCAGCTGGCGGGCGCCGTTCTTGACGGCCTCGAGAAAGTTGGCGACGGCCAGGCCCAGGTCGTTGTGCCCATGCACCGAGATCACCGCCTGGTCGATATTGGGCACCGAGCGGTTGATGCCGGCGATGATCGCGCCGAATTCGGCCGGGGTGGTGTAGCCCACCGTGTCAGGGATGTTGATGGTGGTGGCGCCGGCGTTGATCGCCGTCTCGATCACCTGATGCATGAACTCCGGGTCGCTGCGGCCGGCGTCCTCGCAGGAGAACTCCACGTCGTCGACCAGGGAGCGGGCATAGGCCACCATCTCCGCGGTGATGGCGATCACCTCGGCGCGGCTCTTGCGCAGCTTGTGCTCCAGGTGGATGTCGCTGGTGGCGATGAAGGTGTGGATGCGCCGGTGGGCCGCCGGGGCCACGGCTTCGGCGCAGGCCTTGATGTCGCCGCTGGCGGCGCGGGCCAGGCCGCAGATCACCGGCCCTTCCGTGGTCCCCACGGTGGCGGCGATCTTTTGAACGGCGTGAAAATCGCCGCTGCTGGCGAAGGGGAAGCCGGCCTCGATGATGTCCACCCCCAGGCGGGCCAGTTGCTGGGCGATCGCGAGCTTCTCCTCCAGGTTGAGGCTGGCGCCAGGGGACTGCTCCCCGTCGCGGAGGGTGGTATCGAAGATCAATACCCGGCCGGGATCGCGGGCCATGGGGTTAAGCGGAACAGCTATGAGTTAGGGGCACTCTAGGGGCCGGTCGGCCCTGTCCAGGGAGCGGAACGTACAGTGGCGCCACAGAGGTTTCCCCATGGCCGCAGGCGATCTGGCCCTGGTGTTGCATGCCCACCTCCCCTATGTGCGATCGGGAGAACCGGGCTCGCTGGAGGAGGACTGGTACTTCCAAGCCCTGCAGGAATGTTATCTGCCCCTGCTGGCCGTACTGGAGCGGGCCGCCGCCGACCCGGAGCAGCAGCCGAAACTCACCCTCGGCCTCTCCCCCACCCTGCTGTCGCTGCTGAGCGACAGGGCCCTGAACAACCGTTTCCCGGCCTGGCTGGCCCTGCGCCGCACCCTGCTTGACCAGGCGGATCCGGAGCTGGCGCTGCCGGCCCGCCAGCTCCAGACCACGCTCGCGGCCATCGAGGCCCAATGGCAGCAGCTGGGGGGGAGCCTGCTGCCCGGGTTCCGGCGGCTGCAGGAGCAGGGGGTCCTCGATCTGATCACCTGCGGCGCCACCCACGGCTACCTGCCCCTGCTGCGGGATTCGCCCGAGGCGGTGCGGGCCCAGCTGCTCACCGCCGTGCGGGAACACCAGCGCCTGCTCGGTGTGCGCCCCCTGGGGATCTGGCTGCCGGAGTGTGCCTATTACGAGGATCTCGACCGGCTCCTGGCCGAGTGTGGCCTGCGCTACTCCCTGCTCGATGGCCATGGCCTGCTCCATGGCCTGCCCCGTCCCCGCTACGGGGTCTATGCGCCGATCTGCTCCACCGCCGGGGTGGCCTTTTTCGCCCGCGACAGCGAATCCACCCTGCCGGTGTGGAGTGCCAGCCAGGGCTATCCCGGCGACGGCGCCTACCGGGAGTTTCACCGCGACCTGGGCTGGGATCTTCCGGAAGAGGCGCTGGGCGCCCTCGGCATCCGCGACCGGCGCCCCCTGGGGCTCAAATTGCATCGGGTCAGTGCCCAGGGCTGTCCCCTGGAGCTGAAGCAGCCCTACGACCCGGAGCGGGCGGCGGACAAGGTGAAGGAGCATGCGGCGGCGTTCCTTCGCGGTCGCTCCGGGCAGATGGCCCAGCTGGCCGCCACGATCGAGCCGCCGCCGCTGCTGGTGGCGCCCTTCGATGCCGAACTGTTCGGCCACTGGTGGTTTGAAGGGCCCCAGTTCCTGGCCGAGCTGTTTCGCCAGGGCCCGGCGATGGACGTGGGCTTCACCCACCTGCGCGACGTGCTCAGCCAGAACCGGGCCCTGCAGGTCTGCCGGCCGGCGCCCTCGAGCTGGGGCCAGGGGGGGTACCACGACTACTGGCTGAACGACACCAACGCCTGGGTCGTGGCGGAGTGGCAGCGGGCGTCCCGCGCCATGGTGCAGCGGGTCAACAGGGGTGTGGGCAGCACCGACCAGCGCGCCCTGCTCACCCAGGCGGGGCGCGAACTGCTGCTGGCCCAGAGCTCCGACTGGAGCTTCATCCTGCGGGCCGGCACCACCACCGGCCTGGCCCGCGAGCGGATCCGCCGCCACCTCGACCGTTTCTGGCGCCTGATCGACGCCCTTGAGCACGGCACCGACCTGCCCCGGGAATGGCTGGTGGGGGTGCAGCGGGAGGACGGGCTGTTCCCGGACTTGAATGCGGCCGACTGGGCGACCAGGGGCTAGGGACTCCCAGTGGTGGTCTGCCTCAGAGGATCTGATTCAGGAAGCGGCGGGTGCGCTCGTGGCTGGGGTTGGTGAAGAACACCTCCGGTTCGGCCTCCTCCACCACCTCGCCATCGGCCATCAGCACCACCCGGTGGGCCACATGGCGGGCGAACTTCACCTCGTGGGTCACCACCACCATGGTGATGTCGTCGTCGGCGAGGTTCTGCATCACCTCCAGCACCTCCCGAACCATCTCCGGGTCGAGGGCGCTGGTGGGTTCATCAAACAGCAGGATGCGGGGCTCCATGCAGAGGGCCCGGGCGATCGCCACCCGCTGCTGCTGGCCCCCAGAGAGCTGGCCGGGATACTTGCCGGCCTGTTCGGCGATGCCCACCCGCTCCAGCAGGGCCCAGGCCTGCTTCTCCACCTCGGCCTTCGGGCGCTTGCGGACGAGCACCGGAGCCAGTGTGAGGTTGTCGAGCACCGAGAGGTGGGGAAACAGGTTGAACTGCTGGAACACCATCCCCACCTCCCGGCGCACGGCATCGATGTTGCGCAGGTCGTCGGAGAGCACGATGCCGTCGACGGTGATGCTCCCCTTCTGGAAGTCCTCCAGGGCATTGAAGGTGCGGATGAAGGTGCTCTTGCCCGAGCCCGAGGGGCCCATGATCACCACCACCTCGCCGCGACGCACCGTCAGGCTGGCGCCGCGCAAGGCCTGGAATCCGTTGGGATACCACTTCTCGACGGCCCGCGCCTCGATCATCACTTCGCTGCTGGGTTGGCTCATGGGGCGGGATGCGGGATCAAAGCGGGGGAGGTGGGAAAGGGGGAACGCTGCTCAGGTGGCGGAGGGCACCGCGTGGGGATCGAGGCGACGCTCCAGGGCCCGGCTGCCCAGTCCGAGGGCAGCGCAGCAGCACCAGAACAGCACTGCCAGGGTCAGATAGACCTCGGCGTTCTTGCCCAGGAAAGCCGGATTGGCCATCACGGTGCGGGCCGTGCCGAGCAGTTCCAGCAATCCGATCAGCGACAGCAGGGTGGTGTCCTGCAGGAGGGAGATGAACTGGCCCACCATCGCTGGCAGGGCCACCCGCAGGGCCTGGGGCAGCACCACATGCTGCAGCGCTTTCGGATAGGACAGCCCCAGGGAGCGGGCGGCCTCCAGCTGGCCCCGGGGCACGGCCGCCAGACCGGAGCGCACCGCTTCCGCCAGGTAGGCGGCGGCGAAGAAGGTGAGCACCCAGGCCGCCCGCCATATCCGATCGGGCGCCAGGCCGCCGGGCAGCAGGAAACCGAGGATGTTCTGGCCGAGGAACAGCAAGGTGATCAACGGTGCCCCCCGGATGAACTCGATGTAGAGCACCGAGCCCCAGCGCAGCAGCGGCAGATCGCTGCGGCGACCGAGGGCCAGCAGGACCCCGATCGGGAAGCACAGAAGAATGGCGAAGCTCGAGGCCAGCAGGGTGAGCAGCAGACCGCCCCATTCCGATGGGGACACGGCCACCAGGCCGAGTCCGCCGCTGATCAGCACCATGCCCACGAGATAGAGCACCGGCCACATCAGGGCCACCAACCGCAGGCCCAAGGGGCCGAAGCGGGGGCCGAAGCGTCCCGCCAGCCAGCGGACCAGCAGCAGCAGGGCCACCAGCCCCCACCAGCGGGCCTGAATCGAGAGGCTGAGCCCCATGGCTGCGGGCCTCCAGAGACCCAGGACCACCAGCAGCGTCGCCGCGATCCGGTCGTTGCGGGGCCAGAGAACGCCGCTGCGGTCGGGTCGAGGATGGCTGCGCAGCACACCCCAGCTCAGGCCGGTGGCGGCGAACAACAGCCAGAGCAGCAGCCAGAGCCGCCACTGCTCCTCGACGGGGTAGCGCCCCACCGCGAAGAGGGTGCTGTTCACCCGGATCACGGCCCATTGCGCCTGGGTGAAGGCCCAGCGCAGGAATCCGAAGGCGGCCAGGGACAGCACGGCGATCAAGCCCGTGCTCAGCACCGCATCGGCGGGGGTGGCGAACAGTTCGGCGCGCAGACGCCGCAGGACGGGTTTCATCTCAGCGCTCCCGGATCTGGACCAGGTGGTTGAGGCCGTTCATCAGGGCTGAGATCAGCAGGTCGAGGGTGAGATAGGCCGCCAGCAGCACCAGGATCACCTCCACCGCCCGGCCGGTCTGGTTGAGGGTGGTTTCGGCCACCGAATAGAGGTCGGTGTAGCCCACCGCCACCGCCAGCGACGAGTTCTTGGCCAGGGAGATGTACTGGGTGTTCAACCCCGGCACGATCACCCGCAGCGACTGGGGCAGGACGATGCGGCGCAGGGTGGCGAACCAGCTCAGCCCCAGGGAGGAGGCCGCCTCCCACTGTCCCTTGGGCACGGCGGCGATGCCGCCCCGCACCACTTCGGCGATGAAGGCCCCCGAATACACGATCAGTCCGGTGAGCAGGGCGCCGAACTCGACGCTCAGGCGCACCGGTGCCTGCCAGACCCCGTTCACCAGGGTGGGGCCCATCCAGCGAAGTCCCTCGCCCAGCCCGGCGATGTAAAGCCCCGACTTGGCCAGCACCACCCCGGGGAGCTGGATCGCCGCCACGCCGTTCGGCAGGGTGAGGAACACCACGAAATACCAGAACACCAGCTGCAGCAGCAGCGGGATGTTGCGCACCACCTCCACGTAGACCCGGGCCAGCCGCCGCAGCAGGCCGTTGTGGCTGAAGGAGGCCATGCCCACCAGGGTTCCCAGCAGGGTGGCTCCCACCAGACCCACCACCACAGCCCGGATCGTGTTGACCAGACCGGCGGCCAGGGCGCGCCAGTAGGGCAGCTGGGCATTGAAGGGAAGCACCGATTCCGAAATGTCGAAGCCGGCCGGCTGCTGCAGCCAGCGCCAGCTCAGCAGCAGCCCGGCGGCGGTGAGGTTGCGCACCAGATTGCCCAGCAGAAAGGCGATCAGCAGCAGCACCAGCAGACCCACCACGGCCTGCACCACCCAGGGAACGACACGGCGGTCGCGCCACCAGGGCGGTTTGGGGGCAGGCAGGGGCGGTGGGCTCGGGTCGGAGGGGTTGACCGGCACCATCAACGGAAGGGCGGCGAGTAGATCAGCCCGCCGTCCTTCCACTGGCGGTTGAGGCCGCGATCAAGCTTGAGGGCGGAGGCGGGGCCCACGTTGCGATCAAAGATTTCGCCGTAGTTGCCCGCGGCCTTCACCGCCTTGACCACGAAGTCGGGCGGCAGGCCCAGCTGCTTGCCGAAGTCACCCTCCACCCCCAGGAAGCGGCGCAGATCGGCCTGGTTGGTGTTGGCCTTGGCCTCGGCCAGCTTGGCGTCGACGTTGGCCTGGGTGATGCCGCTCTCCTCGGCCTGCATCAGTCCGAAGACGATCCAACGCACCGCATCGGCCCAGGCGGGATCGCCGTTGACGGTGGCGGGCGAGAGCGGCTCCTTGCTCATCACCACCGGCAGCAGGGTGTGGGCATCGGGGTTGGGGAAGCTGGTGCGCTTGCCGGCCAGCTGGGAGCGGTCGCTGGTCACGGCCACGCAGCGGTCGCCGAGGTAGGCGGCGAAGGTCTGGTCGCTGGTCTGGAACTTCAACGGCGTGTAGGGGATGTTCTGCTCCCGCATCCGGTCGGCCAGGTTGAGCTCGGTGGTGGTGCCGCTTTCCACGCAGATCGGCTTGCCGGCGAGGCCCTTGAGGTCCTTGATGCCGCTGGCCACGGGCACCAGCACCCCCTGGCCGTCATAGAAGGTGGTGGGGGCGAAGCTGAGGCCGTTGCCGCCGGCCGCATCGCGGCTCAGGGTCATGGTGGTGTTGCGCGAGAGCAGGTCCACCTCGCCGCTGGCCAGGGCAGCGAAGCGCTCGCTGGAGTTCAGATCCCGGTATTCCACCTTGGCCGGATCCCCCAGCACCGCGGCGGCCACCGCCTTGCAGACGTCCACATCGAGGCCCAGATACTTGCCGTCCGGGCCGACGAAGCTGAAGCCGGGCAGCTTGCCTTCGACGCCGCAGATCAGCTTGCCCCGCCCCGTGATCGTGGAGAGCTTCTGGCTCTGCACACCGCCATCCTCGCCGGCGCAACCGGCGAGCAGGCCGGCCGCCAGCAGGGACATCCCGAGGGTGCGGGTCCGGTTCCAGAGCATGCTCGCTTTCTTAAGATGGCCGCATTGTTGCAGGTGCGGGCCGGCGCAGGTAGGCCGCCCGGAACCTCCTCAGCGGAAGGGCGGCGCGATGTGCAGGCCGCCGGCTGTCCATAGCCGGTTGAGGCCGCGCTCCAGGCCCAGGGGCGTGGCAGGCCCTAGGTGGCGTTCGAACAACTCGCCGTAGTTGCCCACCGCCTTCACCACCTGCACCGTGAAATCGGCGGGCAGGCCCAGCTGGCGGCCGAAATCCCCCTCGATGCCCAGGAAGCGGCGTTGCTCCGCCTGGCTGCTGTCCTTCCGGGCGGCGGCCCGCCGGGTCTCCACGTTGGCCTGGGTGAGACCGCTCTCCTCCGCCTGGACCAGGGTGTGGCTCACCCAGCGCACCGCATCGGCCCAGGCCGGATCCGCCTGCACCGTCACCTTGGCGCTGGGTTCCTTGCTCAGCAGCTCCGGGAGCAGCCCATGGGCGGCAGGATCCTTGAAGCCGCTGCGCTTGGCCGCCAGCAGGGAACTGTCGCTGGTGATGGCGGCGCAGCGGCCCTGCTCGTAGGCGGGGTAGGCCTGCTCACCGGACTGGAAGCGCAGTGGCTGGTACGCGACCCCCAGCTCCCGCATGCGATCGGCCAGGTTGAGCTCGGTGTTGGTGCCGCTCTCGACGCAGATCGGCTTGCCGGCCAGGTCCCGCAGGCGGCGGATGCCGCTGGCCTTGGGCACCATCACCCCCTGGCCGTCATAGAAGAAGACAGGCCCGAAGCTGAGGGCGTTGCCGCCCGGGGCGTCGCGGCTGAGGGTGTGGGTGGAGCTGATCGAGAGCAGGTCCACCTCGCCGCTGCTGAGGGCCACGAAGCGCTCGCCGGCCGTCACCGGCCGGAACTCCACCTTGGTGGCATCCCCGAGCACGGCGGCAGCCACCGCCCGGCAGAAGTCGGCGTCGATGCCGACGAAGGCTCCGCCCGGGCCCACGGTGCTGAACCCCGGCACCGCGCCGTCGACGGCGCAGACCAGCCGTCCCCGTTCGCGGATCTTGGCCATGGTGGGGCTTCCAGGGGCCTCGTTCCCAGAGGCGCAGCCCACCAGGCCAAAAAGTGCCGCCAGCGCCAGCAGCCGTGCTTTGCTCATCCGGGCAGGATCACCCGGTTGATCACGTGCACGACGCCGTTGTCGCAGACGATGTCAGCGGACACCACGGTGGCGTTCTTGACCTCGAAGGGCTCGGCCCGCCGGATCGCCACCGGGGCCCCCTCCAGGCTTTCCCATTCCGGCTGCTGCACCAGTTGCTCCCGCAGGTAGGCCCCGGAGAGCACGTGGAATTTGAGAATCCGGGCCAGCTGGGGAACGTTGTCCACCAGGGTCTGGACCGTGCCGGGGGGAAGGGCGTCGAAGGCGTCGTCGACCGGGGCGAAGACCGTGAAGGGGCCGGGGCTCTCGAGGGCGGCGGTGAGACCGGCCACTTCGACGGCGGTGAGCAGGGTGGCGAAGCAACCGGCGCCCTTGGCGGTTTCGATGATGTTGGCCATGGGGAATCTCCTAGCGGTAGTCCTGGGTCTGGATCTGGGGCAGGCGGGCTTCGGGCCGCAGGAAGCGGTCCATCTGGGCCTCGAAGAATGTCCGGTTGGCCATCAGATGCACGGGGTCGGTGTCATCGAGGGGATAGAGGAGGGCACAGCGCAACGCCTGGATCACCGCCGAGGTGACGTTGTACATGGAGCGCTGGAAGGTGATCCCCAGCTGGATGAGCTTGTCCTCATCGCCACGCTTGTGGTGCTTGTAGAGCTCCTCCAGATAGGGCGGCAGGAAATGCAGCATGTCCTGCATCAGCAGGGTGGGAGGGATGCCGGCCGAGCCCACGGGGAACACGTCGGCATAGAGAATGCCGTAGTGGAAATCAGCCTGATCGGCAGGCACCTGATAGGCCTGGGCGTTGTAGCTCTTGGTGCCACGAAATGGCGCCGTGCGATAGAAGACCGCCTCCACGTAGGGGAGAGCCGCTTCATAGAGCCAGGTGAAACCTTCGCTCTTGGGGATGATCTCGAAACACTCCCCTTTGATGTATACGTGGTGATAAATGGGCCGGCCCGCCACGGCGAAGATGCCGTTGACCAGGAAGTTCATGGCATCGGGAACTCCCTTGAAGCCGCCCTCGTCGTAGATGTCGCTCATCTCGAAGAACACCGGCGCCATCACCTCCCAGAACAGGCCGAGGTTGGCGTAGTAGCTCATCTTCTTCACCTGCTCCATGAACATCTCAGGGAACAGGCGATAGAGGCCGAGCATCAGCGGATTGCCGCGGAAGTAGGCCTTGATGGCGCGATCGGCGTTGGCCCGGTAAGCGTCACTGGCGAGATAGTCGTAGAAGCGGCCGCCCATGTCCTGATGCCAGAGCATGGCCTCCATGCACGCCTCGGCGAACTCCATGTTGATCCGGTCGTGCCAGAGGTGATGGAGCAGCTTCGACATCTTGCCGGTTTCGCCCTTCTCCATGAACTCCAGCAGTTCAGGATGGGCCTTTTCACCACCACGCCAAATCCGCAGCTTCGACTGATCGCCGGCGTAGGAATTGGGGAGATCGAGGTATTCCTGGCTGGGAAAGTACTTGAAGGCCGGCAGGGGATCGAGGAACACCTGCTCGGCGATGTAGAGCAGGTCGCGCCAGTAGAAGTCCATCGGCACGGCATAGGCCTTGTAGATGCCGATGATCTGCATCAGGTTCTCCGGCGTGTCCGGCAGCATCGAGCCGCCGGCCTCCAGCCGGTGGATCACATCGGCATAGCGATGGGTGGAGGGCGGGATCAGGGGGGCGGTGACGGTCTCGGTGGCCGTGGCGGTGGGGGGCGTCATGACGTGCGCAGCTCCGAGGCGGAAGGGAGGGTGACGGCGACCAGGGGGGAGGCGGCGGCGGCGAGGGTGAAGGGCTGGGCGGCATCCCGGCTGAGGAACGGCTGGGTGCGCAGGGCCAGGCCAGTGGATTCGGTCTCACTCCAGCCCGTGAGGGCCGTAGGCCAGAGGCCCGCCGCGATCACCAGAACGGTGAGGGCCATGGCCGGCGCCCGCTCGCTCCAGCAGGTGGAGCTCCAGTCGGCGCGCTCGTTGTCGAGCCGGCCGAAGCCCACCCTGTTGAAGAGGCGGATGGCGTAGACGGCGGTGAAGCCCGAGGCGATCAGGCTCACCAGGGTGGCGCGGGGGAAGGTGGTCCAGCTGCCCTCGAACACCAGCAGTTCCGCCGGGAAGCCAGCCAGGCCAGGGATGCCGGCGGCCGCCATCATGGCCAGCAGCAGCATGCCCATGGTGAAGGGCAGCCCGCGCAGGGGATTCATCAGGCCGGAGAGCTCGGGGATGGACGTGGTGCCGGTCTTGCGTTCAATCAGGCCGACGCAGGCGAACAGCAGGGCCACGATGATGCCGTGGGCGAGCATCTGGGCCACTGCCCCCTGCAGGCTGAGGGGGGTGGCGGCCGAGAGCCCCAGCACCAGCAGGCCCATGTGGCCGAGGGAGCTGTAGGCCATCAGGCGGCGGATGTCGCTCTGGGCGATGGCGTTGAGCGCCCCGTACACCGCGCTGATGGCGCCGGCGGCGGCGATCCAGGGCGACCAGGCGGCCCAGGTGTCCGGGAGGAAGCCCACACCGAAGCGCAGCAGGCCGTAGGCGCCCAGTTTGGAGACGGAGCCCGCCAGCAGCATCACCACCGGGGTGGGGGCCTGGCCGTAGGTGAAGGGCTGCCAGCCGTGCAGGGGAAAGACGGGAAGCTTCAGGCCGAAGGAAAGCAGCAGCAGGGCCAGGATCCAGCGTTGGGCCGTGGGGGAGAACTGGGCCTGGCGAAGATCCTCGAAAGCGAAGAGCGGACCGGCGGGATTGAACCAGGCGAAGGCCAGCACGGCCGCCAGCAGGGCCAGGCCGGAGACGGCGCTGTAGAGCAGGAATCGCACCGCGGCACCGGCCCGTTTCTCGCCCCCCCAGACCGCCACCAGCAGGGTGATCGGGATCAGCACCAGCTCGAAGGCCAGGAGAAACAGCAGGGCGTTGCGGGCCAGTAAACCCGTGACGACACCCAGGTTGGTGGCCAGCATCAGGGAGAAGAACAGCCGCGGCCGGGACTGGTCAGGCGCTGCCGAGAGGATCGAAAGAGAGGTGATCAGCGCGGTGAGCAGCACCAGCGGCAGCGAGAGGCCATCCAGACCGAGATCGAGCCTGAGCCCGAGTTTCGGCAGCCAGGAGAGCTGAAGGTCGGCGGGGGGGTGCTGCCAGCAGAGCAGGCCCACCAGCAGCTGAAGGGCGCCGAACAGGGCCGCGATGCCACGGACCCGAACGGAAGGAACGGTTGCCGGCAGCAGGGGCAGCAGCAGGGTGCCGGCCAGAGGTGCGGCCAGGAGAAGCAGGAGCGAGGACGATCCCATCAGCGGAACGGGCGAACGAGTTCGGACGGAACGGAAGGGGCGGAGGCCAGCAGCCAGGCGGCCATCAGCAGCACCCCGAGAACGAGGGTGAGGGCATAGGCCTGGGAGCGGCCGGAGGTGGTGAAGCTGAGGCGGCGAGCACCCTCGAGGGCGGCACTGCCGGAGGCACCACTGAAGCCATCGATCAGCCGGTCATCCGACCAGGCGCTGAGCCGGGCCAGGGCCACCACCAGCCACACCACGGTGCGGTGGTAGAAGCGCTCGGTCTGCATGTCGTGGGCCAGCCAGTCCTGCAGGCCGCCGAGGGCCGCGGGCAGATGGGCCAGGGGGTGGGGCCGCAGGTAAAACGCTGCCGAGAGGCCGCCGCCCACGAGGGTGGAGATCAGCAGGGGCACCGCCAGCGGACCCCAGCCCGGAAGGGGGGACAGGGCAAAGACGCCGTTGATCACCATCAGCTGCGGCAGGTGCAGCACCAGACCCATGAGCACGAAGGTGGGCAGGGCCATCAACCACAGCACCTCCGCGGAGCGGGTGGTGAACACCGACGGACGCCCGCCCCAGATCAGACCGAACACCCGGATCAGGCCGGCGCTGATCAGGGCATTGGTGAACAGCACCAGGCAACCGAGCAGCACCGGATGGGAGCTCTCGGCCGTGAGCTCCATGAGCTCGCGCAGGGCGGCGAAGCCACCGAACGGCGGCAAGGCCATCAGGCCGGCGGCGCCTGTGAGGAAGGCCAGGCCCATCAGAGGACGCTTGCTCCACAGGCCCCCGAGCTGGGTGAGGTCCTGGGTGACGTTGGTGATCACGATGGCGCCGATCACCATCAACAGGAGCGCCATCGGTAGGGGATACACCAGCATCAGGTGATCGGCCACGCTGATGCCGCCCAGACCCACCGCCACGAACAGCAGGCCGAGCCAGCTGCTCACCAGGAAGGAGAGGGCGCGCTTCACATCGATCTGGGCGAGGGCGATCAGGGAGGCCACCAGGGCAGTGGTTCCGCCCACGATCACGAGCACGGTCTGCACCAGGGGGCTCAGTTCGATCAGGGGCTCGAGCCGCAGCAGCACCCAGGCGCCGCCCACCACCACCACCGAGTTACGGAGCACGGTGGAGGGCAACGGACTCTCCATGGCCTCATCGAGCCACAGGTGCAGGGGGATCTGGGCGCACTTGCCCATCGGCCCGGCGATCAAGGCCAGCAGGATCAACGGCAGAAACTGGGGAAGGGGGTTGCCGTTGTTGACCTGATCGGCGGCCCAGGCCTGCAGCCCATGGAAGTTCCAGGTGCCGGTGATCGGCAGCAGAGCGATCAGGCCCGCCAGCAGAATCAGGTCGCCGATCCGCTTGGTGAGGAACGCATCGCGTGCGCCCTTGACCACCAGGGGCTGGTTGTACCAGGTGCCCACGATCAGGTAGGTCCCCAGGGTGAGCAGCTCGAGGATCACATAGCTGAAGAACAGCGAGTCCGTGAGCACCAGGGCGCACAGACCGGCCTCGAAGAAGCTCAGGGACCCGAAGAAGCGGGGCCACCCCCAGTCCATCTCCAGATAGCCGATGGCATAGATCTGCACCAGCACATGCAGGCCGGTGATCACCGTCATCGCGATCAGGGCCGGCTCGGTGATCAGGCCGTCGAAGCTCACCTTGAGCCCGGCGGTCTCCAGCCAGGTCCAGCCGAAGGCGAGGGGCTTGTAGAGAGCGGCCGCACCGGCGCCGGAATTGGAATGCAGCGCCATCAGGGCGGCGGCGCTGTGGACGAAGGCCACGCTCACCAGGGTGAGGTTGAGATAGCCGCAGGGGCGTGGGCCCGTGCGTGAGATCAGCCCCGGAGACCAAAGCAACGAGAGCAGGGACGCCACCAGGGGGTAGAGCGGAACCAGCCAGGCCGTCTGGGCGAAGAACAGGGTCATGGCGGGAGAACGGTCGGGACCGGAGATGGCCCGCGTGGTGGCGAACACTAAGATCCCAGCCGAAGAGCTGAGGCCTTTCCACGAAGGAAAGACCTATGGGTTCACCAAGCACTCGTTATCAGTCGGCCGGGGGCGGTGCGGGACTCAGGCGTTGGCGCTGCGACGGCGACGCCTGAGCCGCCAAACTTTTTCCAGTTCCAGGTACAGGAAGAACACCAGACTGAAGCCCACGCAGATGCCCAGATCACGGGCTGAAAGGGGCACGGTGCCGAAGAATTTGGCCAGCACCGGGACGTACAGCAGCGACAACTGCAGCAGGCTGGTGAAGACCACAGCCCCAAGCAGCCAGGGGTTGGTGAAGGGATTCACCTGCACCAGCGGCCGGTCGCTGCGGGCCGCGAGGGCGTGCCCCATCTGCGCCAGGCACAGCATTGTGAACACCATCGTCTTCCAGGGGGCACCGGCCCGGGAGGCCAGCACCATCATCGTGATCGTGATGACGGCGAACACCACGCCGATGCGAAGGATGTAGCTGCCGATGCCCCGGGCGAAGATCGATTCACCGGGCTCGGCGGGGGGGCGTTGCATCAGGCCGGCTTCGCCGGGTTCCAGGGCCAGGGCCAGCGCCGGCACCCCGTCGGTGACCAGGTTCATCCAGAGAATCTGGAGGGGGGTCATCGGCACCCCCACCAGCCCCAGCAGGGGAGCCGAAGCGATGGTGATCAGCTCGCCGACATTGCTGCCGAGGATGTATTTGATGAAGCGGCGGATGTTGGCGTACACCAGCCGGCCCTGCTCCACCGCATTGACGATCGTGGCGAAATTGTCGTCCAGCAGCACCATGTCGGAGGCCTCCTTGCTCACCTCGGTGCCGGTGATGCCCATGGCCACGCCGATGTGGGCCTGCTTGAGGGCCGGGGCGTCGTTAACGCCGTCGCCGGTCATGGCCACCACCTGGCCCAGGCCCTGGAGGGCCTTGACGATGCGCAGCTTCTGCTCGGGCGGCACCCGGGCATAGATGTTGCAGCGCGCCACGATCGCGGCCAGCCCGGCCGCATCGGCCTCCTCCAGCTGGCGGCCGAGCACCACCTCGGCACCGGGCTCCACCAGGCCGATGTTGACGCCGATGGCCCGGGCGGTGAGGGGATGGTCGCCGGTGATCATCACCGGACGGATGCCGGCCTCCCGGCAGCGGGCCACGGCCATGGCCACCTCGGGGCGGGCGGGATCGAGCTGGGCCATCAGACCCAGCAACACCTGGTGCTCCAGTTCGTGCTCGGGGCTGGGATGGTGGGGGGCGCAGGCGAAGGCGAGCACCCGCAGACCGGACGCGGCCAGATCCCTGGCGTGCTCCAGCCACCACTGGCGCTGGTCGTCGCTGAGGGGAGCCACGCCGGAGGCGTCGAGCCAGCGGTCACAGGTGCCGAGGATCACCTCGGGGGCCCCCTTGCTGATCATCAAGGTGGTGGAGCCGGCGGCCGTGGCCCCCAGGGGGGCCTGCAGGCTGCCGTCGGGGTCCAGCACCCAGACGGCCATCAGCTGCCTCTCGGAGCTGAAGGGGATCTCGGCGTCGCGCTTGTAGTGGCTGCGCAGGGCGAAGCCATCCAGGTCGGCCTTTGCCGCCGCCACCACCAGGGCGCCCTCGGTGGGATCGCCGAGGATTTCCCAGCGGCCGTCGGGTTCCTGTTTGAGTTCGGCGTCGCTGCAGAGGACCCCGGCCTGGAGCAGCAGGTTCCTGCCGCCTGGGGCCACACCAGCGGTGGCTCCGGCGGGGGCGGGGAGCTCGGTGGCTTGAAATGCGCCGTGGGGGTCGTAGCCGTTGCCACTGACCGCCAGCGCTGTGGTGCCGCTGCGCAGCTCCTGGACCACCTGGCGGTTGAGGGTGAGGGTGCCGGTCTTGTCGGTGCAGATCACCGTGACCGAACCCAGGGCCTCCACCGCCGGCAGGCGGCGGATCAGGGCGGCGCGCTGCACCATCCGCTGGGTGCCGATCGCCAGGGTCACGGTGATCACCGCCGGCAGCCCTTCGGGCACGATCGCCACCGCCATCGACAGGGCCACCTCCAGAAGATCGAGCAGTTTCTGGCCCATCAGCCAGCCCAGGGCCACCACCAGGGCCACCAGGGCCAGGGCGGAGACCACCAGCACATTGGCAAGCCCGTCGAGCCGTTCCTGCAGCGGTGTGGTCTCGCCACCCGCCGTGTTGATCATCTGGGCGATCTTGCCCAGTTCGGTGTCCATGCCCGTGGCGCTGACCACCGCCAGCCCGCGGCCGCGCACCACCTCGGTGCCCTGGAACAGACAGTTCTGGCGCTCCAGGACGGGGGTGGAGGCATCGAGCACCAGCACGGCCAGCTTGTTCACCGCTTCGGCCTCGCCGGTGAGGGCCGCCTCGCGCAGGCCCAGTTCGGCCACCTCCAGCAGGCGGGCATCGGCCGGCACCCGGTCCCCGGCCTCCACCCGGATCAGATCCCCCGGCACCAGCTGCTCGCTGGGCAGCCGCTCCCAGATGCCGTCCCGACGCACGGTCACCAGGGGTTGGGCCATGTCGCGCAGGGCCTGCAGCGCCTGCTGGGCGCGGCTTTCCTGCAGGTAACCCAGCAGGGCGTTGAGGCCCACGATCAGCACGATGGCGATCGCATCCTTGGGGAAGCGCTGGGCGGCATAGGCCACGCCGGCCGACACCGCCGCCACCGCCAGCAGCATGATCAGCATCACGTTGCTGAACTGGTCCCAGAGGATGCGCAGATTGCTGCGCCCGGCCTTGAGCTCCAGCCGGTTCAGGCCAACCCTGGCCAGCCGCTCAGCGCACTGGGCCGTGCTCAGGCCGTCGGCGCTGGCCTCGAGCCCCTTGAGGCACTCTTCAGGTGCCAGGGCGTGCCAGGGGCTCGCGGTGGGGACGGTGTTCAACGTGGCGGTTCACGAATCGCCCGAACCTTAGTCACACCTTGCGGTGGCGTTCGTCAGCTTTGCGCCCGTTCCAGGACAGGCGCGCCGCGCTGCAATCGCCGCTCCAGCAGCAGCAGGCCAACCACCGTGGTGAACGCAACCATCAGCACGAGGGAGGAGAACTGCAACGGATCGATCAGGCCCTGGTTCAGGGCCGTGGTGGCGAACACCAGCCCCGGCAGGCCCCGGGGGATCAGGCCGAACACCACCAGCCAGCGGTCCACACCTGCGGCCCTGTCGTTGCGATCGATGCCCAGGCCGCAGGCCAGCTTGCTCAGCACCGCCATCACGATCAGGGCCGCCGCCAGGCTCCAGGCCGCCGGCTGCAGCAGGGTGCCGGCGCTGATGCGCATGCCCACGCTGATGAAATAGAGGGGCAGAAACACCTCCGAGAGCACGGTCAGCACCCGCTGCACCTCCCCCTCCACCGGCCCCAGCCGGGCCATCAGCACCCCACCCCAGAGGGCCCCCAGCAGGCTGGTCAGCCCGCAGGCCTCCCCCACCCAGGCCGAACCGATCAGCAGCATCAGGATCGCCAGGGCGCTGGTGGGCCGCCGGCTGTGGTGGCGGGCCCAGTGCGCCACCGCCAGCCAGCTGAGCAACGCCAGCACCAGGCCGAGCAGGGGACCGGCCCAGCCGATCCCCTGGCTGCCCAGCCGCAGGCCGGCGCTGGCGGTGGCGATCGCCAGCAGGCCGATGGCCGGCAGATCATCCAGGACCGACACCCCCACCAGCAGTCGGCCCGAGGGGGTCTGCAGGGCCCCGCGCTGGGCGAGAAGCCGCAGGGTCACACCCGTGCCGGTGGCACTCAGCACCGCCAGGCACAGCAGGGTGGTGGGTGTGGAGAGGCCGAAGGCGCTTTGCAGGGGCCAGAAGGCCAGCAGCGGCGTCAGGAAACTCAGCGCCACCGTGCGCAGGATCGCGCCCCTGCGGGAGGTGAGCAGGTCGCCGCGCACCTCCAGCCCCACCTGGAAAAAGAGGGTCAGCACCCCCAGCTCCGTCAGACCGCTCAGGGGCGCCAGGGCCGTGAAGGGCACCACGGTGTTGCCGAGCACGAAGCCCATGGCGAGCTCCAGAACGATGGCCGGAACCGCCCAGCGCGCCATCCAGCCCGCCGACAGCCGCGCCAGGAGCACGCCCATCAACAAGATCAGGAGGGTGCTCAACAGCGAGGTGGGTCCCATGGCGCGAATCAGCCCAGGCCGGAAGCCGGTGGGGTGGGACGCCAAGGACGGCCAAGCCCACGGCCCTTAGCGTCCTAAAGCATTCATCGGATGATCCGACGCCGCATGCCCCGCCTCGATACCCTGCGGCGCCGGCTCATCGGCACTCCCCTGCCCACCAGCGCCCACCACGGCGAGCGTTACAGCAACGCCGAGGCGCTGGCGATTCTCAGCTCCGATGCCCTCTCCTCGGTGGCCTACGCCACCCAGGAAATCGTGCTGGTGCTGGGGATGGGCGGTGCGGCGGCCCTGCCGTTCACCCTGCCGATCACGGGTCTGATCGTGGCCCTGATGCTGGTGGTGGCCAGCAGCTACCGGCAGACGATCAAGGCCTACCCGCAGGGGGGCGGCTCCTACCGGGTCTCGCAGCAGAACCTCGGCCAGGGCGCTGGCCTGGTGGCCGGAGCCTCCCTCTCGATCGACTACGTCCTGACCGTGGCCGTGAGTGTGGCCGCCGGCATCGCTGCCCTCACCTCCTATTTCCCCGGCCTGGCCGCGGTGCGGGTGCCCCTGTGCCTGCTGGCGGTGCTGCTGGTGATGCTCGCCAACCTGCGGGGGGTGAGCTCCAGCGCCAGGTTCCTGAGCCTGCCCACCTATCTGTTCATGGGGGCCGTCGTCACCCTGCTGGTGGCGGGGTTCCTCAAGCTGGGATTGGGGCAGCTCCCGCCCCTGCCGCTGGCGGAGCAGCAACGGCTGCTGGCGGCGGCGCACCAGGGCAGCCAGGGTCTGCAGGCCATCGGCCCCCTGCTGCTGATGCGGGCCTTCAGCTCCGGATGTGCTGCCCTCACAGGCATCGAGGCGATCAGTGACAGCGTCGCGGCCTTCAAGCCAGTGGAGTGGCGCAACGCCCGCCGGGTGCTGGGGGTGATGGTGCTGATGCTGGCCCTGATGTTCAGCGGCATCAGCGCCCTGGCCAGCCAGGGCGGGCTGGTGGTGCAGGACAACGGACCCACGCTGCTCTATCAGCTGGGCGACCGGATCTTCGGCGATGGACCGCTCCTGTTCGTGCTGCAGCTGGCGACGTTGCTGATCCTGCTGCTGGCCGCCAACACCGCCTACGCCGATTTCCCGCGGCTGTCGGCCTTCCTGGCCCAGGACGGCTTTCTGCCGCGCCAGCTTTGCTCCCTGGGCGACCGGCTGGTGTTCAGCAACGGCATCTTTGCCCTCAGCGGCGTGGCCGGCCTGCTGCTGGTGATCGTTGACGGCAGCGTCAGCCGCCTGATCCCCCTCTATGCCGTCGGTGTCTTCATCAGCTTCACCCTCTCCCAGGCGGGGATGGTGGTGCACTGGTGGAAGCTGCGCGATCGGGGCTGGCGCTCACGGGCGCTGATCAATGGCATCGGCGCCGGGATCACCGCCGTGGTGGGCGTGGTGCTGCTGGTCAGCAAGTTCACCCAGGGGGCCTGGGTGGTGGTGCTGGCGATCCCCCTGCTGGTGACGCTCTACCTGCGGATTCGCTCCCACTACGACGACGTGGCCAGGCGTCTGCGCCTGACCGGCGAGGGCCCCCTGCCGCTGCCGGCTGCCCCGCCCGCCGGTGGGGGCACCCCGACGGTGGTGCTGGTGGGCCAGCTGCACCGGGGCAGCCTTGAGGCCCTCTGCTTCGCCCGCAGCACCGCCAGCGACCTGGTGGCCGTGCATGTGGACCTGGGTGGCGGTCGCGCCGAGGCCTTCCGCGAGCAATGGAGCCGCCAGCTGCCGGACATCCCACTGGAAGTGCTGGAGTCCCCCTACCGCTCCCTGGTGGACCCGGTGGTTGACTTCGTGCGGCGCTTCGAGATGCAGCACCGTAAGGATCACGAGGCCTTCTGCATGGTGGTGCTGCCGGTGTTCGTCACCCGTCACCGCTGGGAGAACCTGTTGCACAACCAATCGACGATTCACCTGCGGCGGGCCCTGCGCGAGCGCGGCACCCGGGTCGTCACCACGGTGGGGTTCTACCTCTGAGGGGGATGATTCATTCGTTCGGGGCAGCGGCAGCGGGATTGACCTGCTAGATCGCTGACATCAGGCCGTTGCCATGCAGAGTTTTCTCGCCGTTGCCACCACCGGAGAGGGGCTGATCACGCTCGCCGTGTTCATCCTGGCGATCGTGCTCTTCGTCACCGGCAAGCTGGCGCCCGAAGTGACGGGCCTGCTGGCGGCCGCCTTGCTCGTCACCCTGGGGGTGCTGACTCCCGAGGAGGCGGTCAAGGGTTTCGGCAGCCCTGCCCTGATCACCTTGATGGGGCTGTTCGCGGTGGCCTCCGGTCTGTTCCGCAGCGGCGGCCTCGACCGGCTGCGGGCCCTGATCGGCTCCGATGCCGTGCGCAGCCCGAAGCGGATGATCGGTTTGCTGGTGGGGGTGGTGGCTCCGCTTTCCGGCTTCATTCCCAACACCCCGATCGTGGCCACCCTGTTGCCGGTGCTGGAGGGCTGGTGCCAGCGACGGGGCATCTCCCCCTCCAAGGTGCTGCTGCCGTTGTCCTTCGCCACGATTCTGGGGGGGACGATCTCCCTGCTTGGAACCTCCACCAACCTGTTGGCCAGTGACGTCAGCCGGCAACTGGGGTATGGCTCCCTTGATCTGTTCAGTTTCACGGCGATCGGCATCCCGGTCTGGCTGATCGGCAGCGTCTACATCTTTTTCTTTTCGGAGCGCCTGCTGCCGGATCGGGGCTCCAGCGACGACGACATGCTGGTGAGCCTGGCCCGGGAGGGCTACATCACCGACGTGTTGATCCCGCCGGGGTCCGAGCTGATCGGCAACTCCCTGCACGACAGCCGCCTGCAGCGACGCTTCGACGTGGACGTGCTGGAACTGCATCGGGGGCCGGAAAGCTTCAGCGCCCCTCTGGCCGATCTGCAGCTTCAGGCCGGTGACCGGCTGTTGCTGCGCTGCAACCGGGACAACCTGCTGCGGCTGCAACAGGAGCACACCGTCACCCTCGCGCCGGTCGGCGATCAGGAGGACGATCTGCGCGAACTCAGCGGGGCCACCGAATCGCCCCAACGGGTGGTGGAGGTGCTGCTGCCCAACGGCTCCAGCCTGGTCGGTGCCAGCGTCCGTGACCTGCGCTTCCGCCAGCGGTACAACGCCACCATGCTGGCGGTGCGGCGTGGCAACCAGGTGCTGCGCGAGCTGCTGGGACGCGTGGTGCTGCAGGCCGGCGACGTGCTGCTCCTGCAAGCCCCCCTCGACGCCATCCGTGGCATGCAGGCCAACAACGACCTGGTGCTTCTCGATGAGCTGGAGAAGGATCTGCCCACCACCGACCGCAAGTTGACCGGCATGCTCATCGCCGCCCTGATGATCCTGCTGCCGATGCTGAAGGTGTTGCCGCTGATGGCGGCGGTGCTTCTGGCGATGGTGGCCATGGTGGCCACGGGTTGTCTACGGCCCGGGGAGGTGCAGCGCTCGATCCGCTGGGACGTGATCCTGCTGCTGGGGTCCCTGTCCTGTTTCAGCGTGGCGATGCAGAAGACCGGCCTGGCCGAAGCTCTGGCCGAGGATCTGTTGAGGACCCTGCAGGGTTGGCCCACCTACGCCGTGCTGCTGGTGGTGGTCGTGCTCGGGCAGGCGTTCACCGAGGCCCTTAGCAACGGCACCACCGTGGTGCTGCTGCTGCCGATTGCCGTGGAACTGGCCAAGGGGTTGGGGCTGCCGCCGATGGCCTTCATCTTTGCGATCACCTTCGCCGCCAGCCAGAGCTTCCTCACGCCGATCGGCTACCAGACAAACCTGATGGTCTTCGGTCCGGGTCGCTATCGCTTCCTGGACATGGCCCGCTTCGGGGCTCCCCTCTCGATCACTCTGGCGCTGACGGTTCCCTGGCTGCTCTGCCGGTATTTCGGCCTTTAGGACACTCCCGGCCCGATCCGCTCAGGCGGGCGGATCCTTGGCCTCCCGTTCCAGCTGGGCCTCCTCGAAGCGGGCCACCAGCTTCGGCACCACCAGCACGATCACCAGCAGCACCAGGGCGCCGAGCCCAAATTCAACGACACCTTTCACCATCTGATCGAAGGGGATCCAGCGCCCGCCGAGCCAGGCCAGGCCCACCATCGTCGAGGCCCAGAGCACGGCCCCCAGCATGTTGAACAGCAGGAAGCGGCGGTAGGGCATCCGCACCGCCCCGGCGATCGGGCCGGCCAGCACCCGCAGCACCGCAACGAAGCGCCCCAGCAGCACCGACTTGCCGGCGTGGCGCAGAAAGCGCTCCCGCAGGGCCTCCATCTGCTCGGGGCCGCGGCCCAGCAGCCGTCCGGCCCGCAGCAGCAGGCCCCAGCCGGCCCGGCGCCCTACCCAGTAGCCGATGTTGTCCCCCAGGATCGCTCCGCCGGCCGCGGCCCCCATCACGCCAAGCACCTGCAGCTGGCCGCTGCCGGCCGCGTAGCCCGCCAGAAGGGTCACCGTTTCGCCGGGCAGGGGCACGCCGGCGTTCTCCAGCAGCATGGCGCCGAACACCACCCAGTACCCCCAGTCGTGGAGGAGGGATTCCAGGGTGGTGAGGCTGATGGACCCGTCGAACACGGCCAGGGGCCAGGCCATCGCAGCGAGGAAGGAAACCAGACCCTATCTCCCTGGCCAGGCCAGTGTTCCGGTCCAGAGCCAGCGGCGGCGGCGCAGCCGGTTGGGATGGGGCCCCGGCCAGGTGAAGCGGGGCAGGGCCAGGGCCGGCGTCGAGGCGGTGAGCAGGGCCCCATCGACCGTGGCCACCTGGCGGAAATGGCGGCCGCAGATCTGGTCGTCGCCGGGCAGATGGCTGTTGAAGGGATAGGAGAACGACTGGGGTGGCTCCCCCAGCACCCGGCTGAGCACGGCGCTTGATCGGACCAGTTCCTGCTCGAACGTCGCCGGGCTGATGTTGCAGCGGGGCACGTGGTGGTGGCCGTGGCTGCCCAGCTCGTGGCCGGCGTCCCGGGCCCGGATCAGGTGGGCCTCGCTGGGATAAAGGTGCTCGGCCGCCGCCGCCAGCTCGCCGGCCGTGCCCCAGCGCTCCGCCAGCTCCGCCAGCAGATCCTGCACCCGCGCCACGGGGGTGCCATCCCGCAGCCGGGCGATCAGGGCCGCCCCCTCCAGTTCGGCAGGCAGCTTCAGCCGTTGCCGGGCCAGTTCCGCCAGCCGGGGCGCCAGGGTGGGGTGGGTGCCGTACCAATAGAGGGCGTGCTCCCAGACCAGCACCCCGCCGGCGAGCATCCCGGACGACTGGAAGAACACGGCGGGGACGCCCAGCGCCGCAAGCACCTCCAGCCCCTCCTCGTAGTTGCAGCGCAGGCCGTCATCGAAGCTGACGATCACCCCGAACTCCTCAGCGGAGGGGAAGCGGCCCGCCCGCAGATCGGCGTAGGTGAGGAAGCGGGCGCCGCGGCGCTGCAGGAACCCCAGTTCTGCGGCCAGCTCCCCGGGGGGGATCGGCGGCACCCCGAAGCGGTCGAGGAAGGGCACCCGGCCCGGCTGGTCCACCCGGTGGTACAGCAGACACAGCACCTTCCCCCGCAGGCGCCGGCGCCAGAGGCGATCCAGCGGCGGCAGGAACAGCAGGTCCGCTGCCCTGTTGGCGACACGCCCCAGGCGACTCACGGCTGCTCCCCCCGCACCACCCGGACGGCCCCGTCGCGCCGCGGCTGGTCGGCCAGGTAGGCGCGCACCAGGCCCCGGGCGATGCGGCGGTTGGCCAGCAGCCGTTGCCAGGGCTCGTAGACGTAGCCCGTGCGCCGCAGGAACAGCTTGCCCTTCTCCCACTGGGGCACGCGGGGCGCGGTGCCGGCCTCGAGCCGGCGGGCCGCCTCGATCAGCAGCTCGATGCCCACCTGGAAGCTGCGCACCTCGATGGTCTCGACGTCGTCGTCCGCTTCCATCGGTACGTGGGCCGACAGGATGATGTCGCCGCTGTCGATGCCGGGGTCGATGTGGTGCACCGTGACCCCCACCAGCTCCGGATGCCCCTCCATGAGCATGTAGAGGTTGCAGTTGGCACCGCGCGAATAGGGCGACAGGCCGGTGTGCAGGTTGATGAGGCCGTGGCGGATGGCGGGGATCAGCGCCAGCACCGGCGCCCGCAGCAGCTGGGTGCCGTTCACCAGGACGATGTCGGGGGCGACCTGGCGCAGGAAGTCGGCGGTGCGCGCCTCGTTGATGGCCGAGGTGATCAGCACGGGCACCCCCTCCGGCAGCGCCGGCGGAGCGCCGTTGTGGTGGAAGAGTTGCCGCTGCAGGGCCGCGCCGCGGCGGTCGTGGGGCCGCAGCAGCACGCGCGCGACCAGCTGGCGCAGCAGCCGCAACGGCCGGCGGTACTTCGCCAGCCGGGCCAGCTTGCTGCGGCTCTCGGGCGGTGACACCTGCAGCACCACCCCCACCAGGGTGAACGCCTCGGCCGCCCGCCGCACCAGGTGGCGCTGGTAGAGGCCGTCGCAGCAGAGCACGGCCACCCGCAGGGAGCTCACGGCCATGGCGTCGCCGGGCGCAGCATCATCTGCGGATGGTACGGACGGGGCGGCCGGAAGGCGGCACAGTGGGGCCGATCCAGAGCCGCCCATGGCCGTCCGTGACGTGCTGACCATCGGAGATCCCCGCCTGCGCCAGGTGAGTGCGCCGGTGCAGCGGTTCGATGACCCCGCCCTGCCGGCGCTGCTCGACGACCTGCGCGACACCATGGCCGCCACCGATGGGGCCGGCCTGGCGGCCCCCCAGATCGGCGTGCCCCTGCGGGTGGTGATCTTCGGCATCACCCACAACCCGCGCTATCCGGAGGCGCCCCCCATCCCGGAGACGGTGCTGATCAATCCCGTGCTCACGCCCCTCGGCGACGAAAAAGACGACGGCGCCTGGGAGGGCTGCCTGAGCGTGCCCGGCTGGCGGGCCCGGGTGCCCCGCTGGCGCCGCCTGCGCTACCGGGGCTTCGACGGCCAGGGGCAGGCGTTCGAGCGGGAGGTGGAGGGCTTCCACGCCCGGGTGGTGCAGCACGAGTGCGACCACCTCGATGGGGTGCTGTTTCCGGATCGGATGCCGGCGGGGCTGTCCCATGGCTGAGCTCAACGCAGCCTCCCCCCGCTGGTGGGTGCGCGGCGACCTTGATGGCTTCCTGGGGCTCGGCCTCGACAACCTGATCCAGATCCTGCTGATCGTGGCCCTCTGCCGCGGCGTGCTGGGGTATCCCGATGGCCTGATCTTCGGCACGATCCTGCCGGCCACGGGCATCAGCCTGGTGGTGGGGAACGTGGCCTACGCCGTTCAGGCCCACCGCCTGGGGCGGCGCGAGGGCCGGGACGACCGCACCGCCCTGCCCTACGGCATCAACACGGTCAGCCTGTTCGCCTATGTGTTCCTGGTGATGCTGCCGGTGAAGCTGGCGGCCACCGGCCAGGGCCTGGATCCCCAGGCCGCCTCCCTGCTCTCCTGGCGCGCCGGCCTGCTGGCCTGCCTGGGGTCGGGGCTGATCGAGGCGGGGGGCGCCTTCCTGGTGGCCCCCCTGCGGCACTGGCTGCCCCGGGCCGCCCTGCTTTCCACCCTGGCGGGCATCGCCCTCGGCTACATCGGTCTGGGTTTCCTGCTGCGCACCTACGCCGTCCCGATGGTGGGGCTGGCGGTGCTGGCGGTGATCCTGCTGGCCTACTTCGGCCAGGCCCGGCTTCCCTTGCCGGGCGGCGTGCTGGCGGTGCTGGTGGGCATCGTCCTGGCGGCGGCCACGGGCCTGCTGCGGCTGGATGGCCCCACCTGGCAGACCAACCTTGCACAGGTCGGGCTGCACCTGCCCGTGCCCCAGCTGGGCGCCCTCTGGGCCGGCCGCGACGCCCTGCTGCCCTGGCTGGGGGTGACGGTGCCGATGGGCCTGTTCAACCTGCTGGGGTCGCTGCAGAACCTGGAGAGCGCCGAGGCGGCCGGCGATGCCTACCCGGTGAAGAGTTCGCTGCTGATCAACGGCATCGGCACGGTGGCCGCCGCCCTGCTGGGGTCCTGCTTCCCCACCACCATCTATATCGGCCATCCCGGCTGGAAGGGCATGGGCGCCCGCATCGGCTACTCCTGGCTCAACGGGCTGGTGATGGGCCTGGGCTGCCTGCTGGGGCTGTTCGGGGTGGTGGGCCAGCTGGTGCCGATCGAGGCCGGCATGGCGATCGTGCTCTACATCGCCCTGGTGATGGCGGCCCAGGCGTTCCAGGCCACACCGCCGGCCCATGCCCCCGCCGTCGCCCTGGGCCTCCTGCCCGGCCTGGCCGGCTGGGGCTCCCTGATGCTGAAGGCGGGGCTGCGGGCCGGAGGCAGCGGCACCCCGGCCAATCCCTTCGGCCCCCAGCTGCTGCCGCCGCTGCAGCAGGCGGATGTGTGGGCCGCCGGTGCCTTCGCCCTCGAGCAGGGCCAGATCCTGCCGGCCATGCTGCTGGCGGCGATGCTCGTCTATGTGATCGAGCAGCGCTTCCGCGCCGCCGCCCTCGGCGCCCTGGTGGCGGCGGCCGCCTCCTGGCTGGGGCTGATCCATGCCTGGAGTTTCACTCTGGCCGACACGGTTCTCGACCCCGGCTGGGGCAGCGGCACCCCCTGGGCCCTGGGCTATCTGGCCATGGCGGTGGTGTTCCTTCTGGGACGTCCGCAGCGCTGAGCGGGGTGCTGCCTAGGGTTAGCCGACTGCATCGGCGCCGCATGGCTTCTGCGCTCAAGGGCCGCTTCAAGCGGTTCGAGCAACGCTTCGAGAGGGTGCTGTGGCGTCTGCGCCTGGTCGCCATCCTGCCGGTGATCATGAGTCTGGTGAGCACCGTGGTGGCCTTTGTGCTGGGCACCCTGGAGATCGGCAAGGCCCTGGCCGCCTTCGGCAAGGTGGACCAGCTCGACAAGGAGTTCGTGGCCGAACTGCTGGGGGCGATCGTGTCCGGGATCGATCTCTACCTGATCGGCATCGCCCTGCTGATCTTCGGTTACGGGGTGTATGAGCTGTTGATTTCGCCGATCGAGGCGGCCCGGGAGCACGACCAGGGGGGTGGCGGCCTGCTGGACATCCGCAGCCTCGACCAGCTCAAGGAAAAGCTGGTCAAGGTGCTGGTGGTGGCGCTGATCGTGTCCGCCTTCAAGGCCATGCTCACCCTGCCCATCAAGGACGGCCCCTCCCTGGCCTTCTTCTGCCTGAGCGTGCTGCTGCTGGCCCTGAGTGGCTACCTGGTCACGGCCAATGGCAGCCGGTCGCTCCCCTGAAGATGGCAGCGTCTCCAGCCGGCTCGAACGCCTCGCCCCAGAACCTGCGCCTGCGGCGCCCCGATGACTGGCACGTGCACCTGCGCGACGGTGCCCTGCTGGAGCTGGTGGCGCCGGCCACGGCCCGCACCTTTGCGCGGGCGATTGTGATGCCGAATCTCAGCCCACCGATCACCACGGTGGCGGCCGCCGTGGCCTACGGCGCCCGCATTCGAGCCGCCCTGCCCGAGGGCAGCCGCTTCACCCCCCTGCTCACGGCCTACCTCACCGACACGATCGCGGCCGAGGAGATCGAGCGCGGCCACCGCGAGGGGGTCTTCACCGCCTGCAAGCTCTACCCGGCCCACGCCACCACCAACGCCGCCGCCGGCGTCACCGACCTGGCCCGGATCGAGGCGGTGCTGACCGCGATGGAGCGGATCGGCATGCCCCTGCTGATCCACGGCGAGGTGACCGACGCGGAGATCGACATCTTCGACCGCGAAGCGGTGTTCATCGAGCGCCACCTGGCGCCGCTGCTGGTGCGCCATCCCGGCCTGAAGGTGGTGCTGGAGCACATCACCACCGCCGAGTCCGTCGCCTTCGTGCGCCAGGCAGGGCCCAACCTGGCCGCCACCATCACCCCCCACCACCTGCACATCAACCGCAACGCCATGTTCCAGGGCGGCCTGCGGCCGAACTTCTACTGCCTGCCGGTGGCCAAGCGGGAACGGCACCGGCTGGCCCTGCGCCAGGCAGCCACCTCGGGGGAGCCCTGCTTCTTCCTGGGCACCGATTCGGCCCCCCATCCCCGCTCGGCCAAGGAAAGCGCCTGCGGCTGCGCCGGCATCTACAACGCCCCCCATGCGTTGGAGAGCTACGCGGAAGTGTTCGAGCAGGAGGGAGCCCTCGAGCGCCTGGAGGGCTTCGCCAGCCTGCATGGCCCCGCCTTCTACGGATTGCCCCTGAACGAAGGGACGATCACGCTGGTGCGGGAGCCCCACACGGTGCCGCCGCGTCTGCACGGCCAAGGCGAGGGCGGAGCCGCCACCGACCTTGTGCCTTTCCATGCCGGCCAGGTGCTCCAATGGCGGCTGGCGGAGGAGGGCTGAGTCCCAGCCCATGGCCGCCGTCATGAATCAGGGGCGCGGCACCAGCGGCGCCCCATCCGCCAGGGAGGGATCGCCGCTCAGCACGGCGGTGCCGGCCGGCGCTGCGCCGGCAGCAGGGATCCTCTCCTTGCTGCGGTAGCCCCGGCCGTCGAACGTCTCGCGCACCCAGGTGGCCGGGGCGCCGCCGCCGGACTGCAGGCGCCAGAGATCACGCCAGCGGCTGCGGCCCGCCGCCGGGACGATCACCGGCAGGCGGCTGGTGGGAAAGCTGGTGACGAGGCGATAGCCCCGGGCCTCCTGGCGGAACACCTGGAGGGTGCAGCCACCGGTGCCGCAGACGTAGGGACCCATCAGGTACACGAGAACGTCCTGACGGCCATCCCCATCAAGGTCGGTGCGGGCATGCACGTAGCTGATCCGCCCCACGCCCCCGGCGGTGCTCCCCGGCGTGCGGCGCAGGTCCGGGGAGGCTGCCAGGATCGCCGCCTCCAGCGCCGGATCGGGCCTGTTGCTGTAGGTGGTTCCGGTGTCGGCGCGGGGTTCCCAGATGAGGATGCCGCCATCGGCCAGCAGGCTCAGGTTCAGCCGGCCGTCCCGCAGCAGGTAGCCCCGCACGTAGGGAAGCTGGCGGGCCAGCAGTTCCCCCAGGCTGGGCGCCGGGCACAGGGCCTTGGTGCTGGCGAGGGGGCCGAAGCGGAAACCGCCGTTGCTGGGTTCGGCGCTGGGCTGCACCTGCCAGGGGCCCATGGCGCGGTTGCAGTCGAGTTGCAGGACCGCCCGGCCATCGGCCTGGAGCGAGAGGGTGTAGCGGGAGGGGTCCGCCGGACGCCTCAGCCCCTGGGCGTCATCCATCGACTGGATCCCCACCAGCTGCCAGCTGGTGCCCTGCAGCGGCGGGGTCTGGGGAGCCGCCACCAGGGGCAGCGACGCCCCCGCCAGGAGCGAGGCCGTGGCGACGGCGCCCCCTGCCCAAGCGCCCAGACGCAGGGCCGTGCTGGTTGGGAAAGGCATGGGGCGTCTCCTGCTGGTTCTCCACAATCGGACAGAGTCGCCGGAGTGTCGTCAGACGGCCGAGCATGGTCGTGTCGCCTTGTCGCTGCCAAGGTGATCCTGCGCGCCGCCGCCACCTATTTCGCGCTGGCCTTCATGGTGGCGGCGGAGCTGGCGGTGGGGCTGGTGCTGCGGCAGCTCCCCCTGCGGGAGATCCTCATCGACCGCGACCCGGTCTCCGGCGGTGTCTTTCTGGCCCTGCTGCTCCTCTACGCGCTGCTGCCGCTGCTGCTGGGCCGGGGTTCCACCACCACCGCGGTGCCGTAGCAGAGCACTTCGGTGGCGGCGGCGGTGCCGCCCTGCACTTCCGAACCGTCGTAACGGGTGCCGACGATGGCATTCGCACCCAGGGCCCGGGCGTGCTGGATCATCTGCTCATAGGCCTGCTCCCGGGCCTGCTCGCACATCTCGGTGTAGGCGCCGATCCGGCCGCCCACGATCTGCTTGAGCCCGCCCAGAAAGCCCTGCACCAGGGTGGGGGAGCGCACGACGATGCCGCGCACCAGGCCCCGGTAGGCGGTGATGTCATAGCCCTCGATCGTGAAGGTGGTGGTCACGAACACGGGTTTCACCATGGGGACGGGGCGCTGACCGCCCCATCCTGATGGGGAGAAGCGCCGGCTTCAAGCGGCGGGTCCGAGGTTGGCTTCCAGCAGTGGAATCACCCGCTCCATCGCCACGCCGCGGCTGGCCTTGAGCAGCACCCGGTCCCCCGGCTGCAGCCAGTCGAGCAGCACGGCGGCCGCCGCTTCGGGGGAGGCCACCCGCTGCAGGCGCGGCAGGCCGGTGGCGGCGGCTTCCATCGCCTGCGCTTCGGCTTCGGCGGCCACGATCAACAAGCCGTCGAGGCCCAGCGCCAAAGCCCGGGCGGCCACCTGGGCATGCAGCTCGAGACTGCGTTCCCCCAGCTCGAGCATCGTGCCCAGCACCGCGTAGAGACGGCCCCCCGCTTCGGTGCCGCAGGCGGCCAGCAGCTCCAGGGCCGCCAGCACCGCTTCAGGAGAGGCGTTGTAGGTCTCATCGAGCAGCTCCACCCCGCCCAGGCGCCAGCGTCGGGCCCGGCCGCCGGGGAGTTCCACCGCCAGATCGAGCAGGGCCGTGGCCGGCACGCCCAGGTCCTGGGCCACCGCCACCGCCAGCAGCAGGTTGCGGGCGTTGTGGCGTCCTTCCAGGGGCAGACGCAGGCTCGGCCCGCCCGCCAGGTGAAGGTGAGGGCCTTCCAGCCGTCCCACCAGGTCCGGCGCCGGCGTCCCGGACGGGAACCCCGCCAGCTCGTCCTCCAGGGCGACCCGCAGCACCCGTCCCCCCCAGACCTTCGCCAGGGAAAGCTCCAGCAGCGGATCCCCGGCCGGAATCACCAGCACCCCACCCGGCCCCAGGCCGGAGGTGATCTCGCACTTGGCCTGGCCGATCGCCTCGCGGCTCCCCAGGCGGCCGATGTGGGCGGTGCCGATGTTGGTGATCACGGCCACATCCGGTGCGGCGCAGCGGCTGAGGCGATCGATCTCCCCCAGGCCCCGCATCCCCATCTCCACCACCAGGGCCGCCGTGGCCTCGTTGACCTTGAGCAGGGTGAGGGGCGCCCCGACGTCGTTGTTCTCGTTGCCGCTGCTGGCCACCACCGGCCCCAGAGAGTCCAGGGCGGCCTTGATCAGCTCCCGCGTCGTGGTCTTGCCCGCCGAGCCGGTCACCGCCACCACCGGCAGTCCCAGCCGGCGCCGCCACAGCAGGGCCAGCTCCTGGTAGGCCACCAGGGTGTCCTCCACCAGCCAGATGGGGCCGCCGCCGCCGGCCACCAGCTCCGCCACGCTGGCCTCGGCCAGGCGATCCCGCTGCACCAGAGCCGCCGCCGCCCCGGCACTGAGGGCCTCAGCCAGGAAGCGGTGCCCATCGAAGCGCTCCCCCACCAGCGGCACGAACAGGGCGCCGGCCAGATCGCCGCGGCTGTCGGTGCTCACGCTGGCGAAGCCTTCCGGGGCGGTGGTTCCGGGGGCCAGCAGGGGCTCGCCCCACAGCTGGCGCAAGGACTCGAACGGCAGCGGCATCAGCCTGGGGCACCGGGATCGAGCAGGATCATGCCGGAGCCCACCAGGGCCGCGCGGGCCAGCAGCCGCTGGCGGCCGTCCACCAGCTCCAGCCGTTCGTAACCGAGGGCCCGGGCGCGCTGCTGCCAGCGCTCCGCCCAGCGCCGCCGGTTCGTTTCACCAAGGGTGGTGTAGGCCGGAGCCATGGTGAGCACCAGCCGGCCTTCGGCGGGAGCGGGATGGGCTGAGGCGATCAGATGGTCGGGATCGTCCTGGGCCAGCAGTGCCAGAAGAGGATCAAGCTCCAGGGGCGGCGGTGGCTCCGGCTCCGGTAGGGGCATGGGCTTGTCCACGGCCACGGGGGGAGGGGCCTCCAGTGCTGGCGCCGCGACGGTTGGGGCCGGCATCTGCACCCCAGTGGCGGCAGCTTCTCCAGGCGCCTGCGGCGCCGTCTGGGATAGCCCGCGCCACACCTGTCCCGCCAGCGCCAGGCTGAGCGCCAGCAATGTGGCCAGCAGCAAGGGCCAGAACAGGGGGGCCAGGCCCTGGGGCCAGAAGCCCGGCACCGACAGGTCCCCCTCACGGTTGCGCCGCCACAGTTCGCGAAGCTTCAGCCGCAGCGACGCCAGCACGGCCCGTGCGGCGTGGCCGAGCTGGCCCCAGGGACTGGCGTAGGGCGCCGGCAGATCGGAGGGTGGCGGAACCGGATCAGCCATGGGCGCTGGACTCAGGAGTCGTTGCGGCGACGCAGCAGGGCCAGGGGGTTGCGGGGGCGCGGTGCCGGCGGGGGTTCCTTGGTGACCACGTCCGGCCTGGGCTCGTCGTTCAACAGGCTCGGGTCGGCTCCCTGGCCCTGGGAGAAGCGCTCCACCTGGGCGGCGTCGGGGGTGGGCTCCTTGACGCCGCAGACCTCGCGGTACATGGCGTCGTACTCCAGGGCCGAGCGGTTCCAGCTGAAGTCGGTGGTCATGGCCCGGCGTTGCAGCTCCTGCCAGCTGGGCTCGTTGCGGTAGGCCTCCCAGGAGCGCACGATCGTGGTGTAGAAGTCGATGGCCTCGTAGCGATCGAAGCCGTAGCCCGTGCCGGTGCCGGCGCTGGGGTCGTTGGGGGGCACGGTGTCCACCAGCCCACCGACGCGGCGCACCACCGGAATCGAGCCGTAGCGCATGGCCAGCATCTGACTGATGCCGCAGGGCTCGAAGCGGCTCGGCATCAGGAAGGCATCGCTGCCCGCATAGATCAGCCGCGACAGGGCGTCGTCGTAGGTGAGGAACACGGCGAAGCGTCCGGGGTGGCGGGCCGCCATCTGCCACAGGCCCGACTCGTAGCCGCGCTCACCCGTTCCCAGCACCACGAACTGGCTGTCGCTGTAGGCCAGCACCCGGTCGGCCACCTGCAGCAGCAGGTCGACGCCCTTCTGATCCACCAGCCGACTCACCATGCCCATCAGGTAGCTGCGGGGACTCACGGCCAGCCCCATGCGTTCCTGCAGCAGGCGCTTGCTGGCGCTGCGGCCGGAGAGATCGTCGGCCGAGAACGGTTCCGGCAGGGTGGGATCGGTGGCGGGATTCCAGTCCTCGGTGTCGATGCCGTTGAGGATGCCGCGCAACTTGCCGCTGATGAAGTTCAGCAGGCCGTCGATGCGCTCGCCGTATTCGGGCGTGCGAATCTCCATCGCGTAGGTGGGCGAGACGGCATTCACCCGGTCGGCATAGAGCAGGGCCGCGGCCATGGTGTGGTCACCCTGCATGTACCAGGGGCACCAGGTCATCCGATCCAGCTTCCAGCGCCAGGGACCCTGATATCGCAGGTTGTGGATGGTGAACACCGTGCTGATTTCGGGGTCCTGGTGCATCCACACCGGGATCATGCCGGTGTGCCAGTCGTGGCAATGCAGAACCTGGGGTTTCCAGCCGCCGTTCCAGGCGAATTCAGCCGTGGCGTTGGCGAAAAAGGTGAAGCGCCAGTCTTCGTCTTCACCGCCGTAGATGCGCTCCGGATCGAACACCGGATGACCCACCAGATAGATGGTCAGGCCGCAGCTGGGATGGCGGGTTTCGTAGATGGCGAAATCGGTGCCCATGGCGTGGCCGCGCCACATCGGCTCGGCGGGAATCTTCAGGCGACTCCACAACTTGCCGTAGCCCGGCAGGATGATGCGCACGTCGTGGCCCAGGGCCGCCAGAGCCGGTGGCAGGGAGCCCACCACGTCTCCCATGCCCCCCACCTTGATCATCGGAGCGCACTCCGCGGCGGCAAACAGAACCCTCATCCGCTCTTGATCCCTGGTGCGAGCGGCACTCTACGGGCTGCACCTCTGCGCTCCCCCGGCTCAGGGCAGCACCGTCACCGGAGTGCCCACCTGAACCAGCTCGAACAGCTCCTTCACGTCCTCGTCGAACAACCGCACGCAGCCATGGGACACCGCGCCGCCGACGCTGTTACGGTTCGGCGTGCCATGGAAGCCGGACGTGACGCACCCCTTCACTTCCAGATGCTCCTGGCCGTTGAAACCGCGCCGGCCCTTGCAGTCACGGTGGAAACCGATCCAACGCGAACCAAGGGGATTGGTGGGGCCCGGGGGAATGCGCACACCCTTGGCCGGATGCTCCCAGATCGGATCGGCGGTCTTCTCGATCACGCTGAACGACCCCACCGGCGTCTCCCAACCGGGCATGCCCACACCGACGCGGAAACGGCGCACTTCCCGTTCCCCGTCCATCACCGTCAGCAGGCGTTGGCGTCGGTTCAGCACCAGCTGGCGTGCGGCCGGGCTGGCGGTGGCCGTCTCGGAGGGGGGAGAGGCGGCAAGCGATGGCGCCGGCACCAACGCCCCGCTGATGCAGCCGATCATGGCAACGGCCAGGGGCAGGACGGCGCGGCGATACACGGTCGGGAGTCTGTCGGCGTGGGGCTGACACACGATCGTAGCCAGCGAAAAGCTGCCACGAGCTACGTTGACAGCGATGACCGGGACGGTAGGGACGGTTGCATCGGATCGCTGCCAGGACGTCCGCCGCTCTGCTCATGGGTCTGGAGATCACGGCTGCATCGCTTGGGTCGCTGGACCACCATCCCGGCGTTCTCTACAGCTACAAGAACGACGCCGTACCGCCGACCTGCTCAAGGAGCTTCTGGTTACTTCACAAGAGCAAGAAAGTCTGGTTCAGACTCGATGAGAAGGTCCGGGGCCTGGCCATGGAGCCAAGCTTTTACTACAGGGGCCGCAGAATCCTCTACCGGGGCGATCTGATGAAGCTCCCTAAGGAGAAGAGATCGTCGCTGGAAGCCAACAGCATCATCTGGGGCCAGAACCTGGACAATGGTTGGGGACGGGGACCGCAGGGCACCAACTACTACCTCCATCTCTGGACCCGTTGGTCGGTCTTCCAACCCGCCCGTTGCCATCCGGAGTATTTCAGTATGACCCGACAACCGATTCATCCGCCCTGAGGGGGTGGCTCAGGGACAGGCCGTTGGTCCCGTCATCACGTCTGTAATGGCTGATCGTCCAGCCATAGTCCTTCTGGAGCTTCAGAAACATCACCAGTCCCCAATGGGCCTCACGGGCCAGGGGGTCGTGCCCACTGGCTGTGGTCTCCGCTTCCACTCTGGCCAGTGCCGCTGTGAAGTCGAAGGGTTCACCGTGGTCAATGATCTCAATGCAGAATGCCTGGCTGGATCGCTGCAGTGAAAGGTGCACCTGGGGCGGCGCAACCAGGTGGCCGTGGGCATGACGAACGGCATTGGTGAAACCTTCCACAAGCGCGAGCTGTGCCTGCATCCAGAGATCCTGGGGAACGTCAGGGTGCTGTTGTCGTTCAAACCAAGCCAGCACGGCCTCCAGTTGGCCGAGATCGCTATCAACGGACAGTTCGCTTGTCGCTCGCCATGCATCTGCTGAGAAGCCTGGGTTCATGCCGCCCCCGAATCCTTGCTCAGAAGCACAAGGAACGTTTTGGCAATCAGTTTCAGGTCATAGGCCAGACTCCAATTCTGCTGATATCTGAGGTCGAGCCTGATCACATCTTCGAAATCACGGATCGACGACCGGCCACTCACCTGCCATTCGCCACTCAGCCCGGGACGGACATCAAAGCGCTGCCAACTAGGAATGGCATAGCGAAGGACCTCATCGGGTGTGGCTGGCCGGGTTCCGATCAGGCTCATGTCGCCGATCAGCACGTTCCAGAACTGGGGCAGCTCATCAAGGCTGGTCTTGCGCAGGATGCGGCCCACTTTGGTGATTCTGGGGTCGTTGTCGTTTTTGAAGAAGGCCCCCTGGGCCTGGTTCGCCACTGTGGCTTTGAGCACCTCGGCATTGCTGACCATCGAGCGGAATTTCCAGATGCGGAAATGGCGGCCCATCCAGCCGCAGCGAACCTGGCTGAACAGGATCGGCCCCGGGCTGTCCAGACGGATGACCAACGCCATGGGCAGGAACAGCAGCGCCGTGACGCCAAGCCCGATCAGTGCACCACAGATGTCCATGAATCGCTTGAGCCCGGAACGCACCGAGGGGTGCGTCAGGGGGGGACGTTGATCTTCGACGTGCGAGAGCTGGGGGAGCAGGCCCTCGGAATGGGCCGCCACAGGCAACACCTTCTCCAGCCCGGTCATCTGCAGGGCCAGGAACACCTGCCGGTGCAGGCTCCAGGCGCAAAGGGGAACGTCCTGCTCCTTGGCGGTCTTGATGGCGCCCACCAGGGCGCCGATGCCGCTGCTGTCGATGACGGCGGTTTGGCCGAAATCCAGAACCACCTGCCGCAGACCATCCACCTCAGCCAGCCAGTCGGCGAAGCCGGCACGGAAAGCCACCGCTTCGCTGACGGTGAGCCGTGGTGGCAGCTGCAGAAACAGGCTGCCGTTCAGGACGGTCCTGACGAAAGCAGGCTGGGAGGAGGACGGCTGCGCCATCATGTCGGAGAAAAATGGCTCTGGAGACTGCGACACAGGGACTGGGCGGAACTGTCCGTCACATCACTGATCGACGTCTTGAACGGGGCCTCAAGAAAGCGAACCAGATCACCCGGACTCCAGGCAATCGGTACGCCCATTTCCGTCAGCGCCAGGGCAAGTTCCACCTGGTGGTCGTCGACATGCTCCTGATAGCGAACACTGCGTGGCACCAGAATGAAGGGCTGCTGCATCTCATCAAGCAGCAGCACCGTGCCCTCCCCGCAATGGGCAATCACCACCCGTGCCTTGCGAATCAGGGACCGAAAGGTGTCTTCCTTGACCAACCGATAGACCGTGGTACCACTGGGGAGAAAGGTACACGTCCCGTACTGAACAACGATGTCCTCGTTGATCAGCTCCTGCTGGATCAGCAGCTCCACCCACTGCATCAGCCGGTTGAAGGGGAACTGCTCCGTACCGACGCTGATGAGAATCATGATCCGATCGTGCTTTGGACAAGCTCGGCGCGGGGATAACGAAGCTGCAGCTGGGGCCAGTGAACGTAGAGAATATCAAGAAAAGGATGGACAAGTCGTGCCGAAAGACTGAGCGTTTGAATGCGGGTCACGGACTCAATGAACACGGTCTTGCATCCAAACAGTTTACCGATCAGAAGAAAGGGAACAGCAACACCGGCGCCGGTGGAAAGGATCACGTCCGGCCGCTCGCTGCTGATCACCTGCAACGCGAGCCAGAGGTTGCGCAGCAGATTCGGCAGGTTGCGGTTCGTGGGGCTGTGGGCCCAGAGCACCTGCTCCTGGGCCAGGGCCGTTTCGGTGGTGGCGGTTCGAAACGTGACCCAGAGATGGGGATGGCGCTGCCAGAAATCGGCCAGCTGCTGCAGCGCCTTGAAATGCCCCCCTGATGAGCAGACCAGCAGGATCTTCATCGGCTCCGTTCCCCACGCATGCGCCGCTGCTGACTGGCTCCCGTGGAGCGCAGCATCAGACGCTCCAGCCAGCGGTAGGGAGCCTCCGGCAACACCCGCAGCAGGTAGGCGGCCAGAAGCGTGATCAGGGTACGTCGTGGTTCCTCCAGCAGCACCCTCCAGTCGGTGGCCAGAGATTGGTGCAGCAGACGCACGGCCAGCGCCCCATCCCGCTGGCGGGTGGCCCGGCGGGCCAGGTAGCGCAGCTGATAGGCCCGGGCCCTGGAGCCCCATCGGGCGACGAAGTCAGGGTGGGTGGCTTCGGTCTTGAGCAGAACCCGCTCCCAGGAGGCGTACTGCTTCATCAGGTTGGCCGAGAGTCCGCCGTCGCTGATGCGGTAGAGCGTCAGGGCCTCGGGGATGCCCTCGATGCGCCAGTGCGTCTGGAGCGCAATCCGCAGCCAGCACTCGATGTCTTCGGATTGTCGGAAGGTGTCGTCAAAGTAAAAATCTTCCATCTCGCCGTAGAGATTCGCCTCAAAGCGAATGGCAGCAAAGACATCCCGCCGGATCACCACGGCCGAGCCGTTGCCGATCGGATTGCGGCAGAAGACGATCTCCGGCGTGATGCCCTCCAATCGCGGCATCTGGTAGATCCCGATCGGTCTGGAGGTCTCATCGATGAATCCGGAGCGGGAAAAGCTGACCCCCACCTCCGGCCGCGCCTGCAGATGGGCCACATGGCGCTCCACCTTGGTGGGCAGCCACAGATCATCGCTGTCCAGAAATCCCAGGAACTCCCCCTTGGCCTGCCGGATGCCTGTGTTCCGCGCCCCGGCCAGGCCCCGGTTCTGCTGATGCACCACACGGATCCGCGCGTCGGCGTACCCCTGGCAGATCGCCACCCCGTCGTCGGTGGAGCCGTCGTTCACCACCAGGATCTCCAGGTTGGGGTAGGTCTGGCTGAGAACGGATTCCAGGCTTTCCCTCACCGTGGCGGCGGAGTTGTACAGCGGCATCACCACCGAGACCAGGGGGGATTGGCTCATGGCCATGCACTCACAGGCAGGGGGGCGTTGGCGAAGGTCATCATGGCCGTGCCTTGTCGTGGCGGCCACCCAGGCGGCCGAAGGGGACCAGCAGCTGTCGGGCGAAAACGGCCAGGGCCGTCAGCACGGTACGGCGCGGCTGCCGCAGCAGGATCCGCCAATCCGAGCGGAGGGAGCGCAGCATGAAGTCGGTGCCGATGCTGGGGGCACCTCCCAGGCGCAGGGAGCGCCGGGCCAGGTAGCGCAGGTGGATGGCCTGGGCCGTGGCGAAGTGGCGCGCCACCAGCTCGGGCGCATAGCGACGGGCCTCTTGGATCAGCCGCAGCCAGCCCTGCTCCATGCGCTGCAGGCTCGAGGACAGTCCCCCGGCCGAGGTGCGGTAGTAGGTGAGCACCTGCGGCAACCCGGCGATCGGCCAACGGCCATCGCAGGCCACCCGCAGCAGCCATTCCAGATCCTCGGAATAACTCATGTCGGCGACGAATCCGCCCACCGCTTCGAACACCTGCCGCCGCAGCACCCAGTTGGAGGTGGTGTTGGTGGGGTTCTCACAGAGAAAATCCACCGGCCGATGCGATGGCCGGGGCAGGGCCGCCAGCAGGCCGGTGGGTGTTCCCCCAGGGGACAGGAACGCGACGCGGGCGAAACTCATGCCGACATCAGGATGATTGGCGTGGTGCTCCACATGCAGGCGCAGTTTGTCTGGATGCCAGAGGTCATCGGCATCGAGGAAGGCGATCAGGGGTGCACGGCTGAGGGCCACCCCGCGATTGCGGGCCATCGAGACCCCGGCGTTGGCCTGGCTCACCAGGTGCACCCGGGGATCGTCCCCGAACAGGCACGACACGATCGCGAGGCTGTCGTCGCTGGAACCGTCATCCACGGCGATCAGTTCCCAGTTGCTCAGGCTCTGGTTCTGCACGGAGCGCAGGGTTTGCTCGAGGTGCGGCGCCGCGTTATAGATCGGAACCACCACGGCAATGGCCGGTCCGTCCAGCTCGGCTGACTCTGGAACAGGTGGTGCGGTCTCGTGGTCATCAATGTTCGCCATCCTGGCGGCTACGACGTATGGCTGGTGCGGTGGCCACCTTGAAGCCGACGCAAGATGGCCCTGATACGCCCCATCAGGGTGATGCGGATCATCCGCAGGCGTTTGGCGTAGTAATCGAACTTGTTGATCGTTGGCGGCTGACCTTCCTGGAAGTGGTTCAGCTGGCGCGCAGGCAACAACTTGGATGTCCAGTCGACCGAGTTGATATGGCGAAACTGTTCATGGCCAAAACGGGCCTGAAGCTTTTCTTTGATCTGGTCAGGAGTGCGGTAAGGGTAGTGGCGATTGTAGAGACGCTGCGAGCAGGCTTTGGTGAGTCCATCGGGCCACTGTGGGGCCAGTGCCTCGTTCCAGGGTTGATCGGGCTGGTTGCGGAAGAAGCGGTATTCCCGCCAATTGGCTGAGTAGTAGAGACGACGCTCGGTGATGGGTCGGTTGGTTTCCAGCTTCTCGGACGCCCAGTTCTTGTAATCGGCATCCGTGTAGTAGAACTGAAGATTCCAGGCCGTCACGAAGTCAGCTTTTTCACGGTTGGCCTTGGCCAGCACCTGCCGGGGGTCCCCTTCGAGGAACTCATCCCCATCGAGCCGCAGCCACCAATCCCGATCACCCAGTTCGTGGTTGTATTTGTTGTAGACGACCGAGCGCATCCCATCTCGAAAGGGCACCAGGAGCTGCTCTTCAATCACAATCGCTGGATATTGCTTCGCCAGGGCGTTAACGGTTTCCCACGTGCCATCCGTACTGCCGTTGTCAAGAACAAAGATGCGATCGCAGAACGTCAGCGCATGAACCAGACAATCAGCAATGACATCGCCCTCGTTCTTGATCAGGCAGATGGCGTAGATCTTCACGAGGCAGTCAGGCGGGCGGACGTCAGGGATGGCTCTGATGGCACCCATGGCACCACGAACGAGATCCAGGCCTGCGGCGGGGGCAGCGAGGCTCGAAAGCTTCAATCACCATAACCGCGCGCTGACCGCGCCCTCAACGGCATGACAATGTTGAAGCCTCAGGCTTGCGACGGTGGCTTACAGGCTTGCCGGCTGAGTGATCTGAATCCTTCGCAGCAGCCGATGCCCCATCATCAGGTAGATCGGCTGCAGCGTGAGATGGGCCGCAGCCACGGCCACGGCCACGCCCAGGGATCCCCAGATCGTGCCGATCAGGATGGCCACGGTGAGGGCCACGGTGAAGGCCAGGTTCCAAAGCAGATCCACCTGGGGCAAGCCCACGGCTCGGAACAGCATCGAGGAGGCGTTGGCAAAGGGACGTGACAGGGCCGACAGGCAGATCAGCATCAAGATCGGCACGGCACCCTCCGTCACCCACTTCTGCCCAAAAACAATCGGTACATAGATAGGGGCCAGGGTGCATTGGACCGCCACAACGGGTACGATCACTTTGGTGATGGTGAGCAGATTCTTGCTGAAGCGTTGCTTCAGTTCGGCGGGATGGCCTCTGACGTCACAGAAGTCGGAGTAGATGGAGACGGACAGGGCATTGATCACACTCAGGCTCAGGCCCAATCCCGCGTTGAAGGCGAAGTAGTAAACCCCAAGCGCTTTGACACCGATGAACCGACCGATCAGCAGATAGTCCACATTCTCTCGGAAGGTGTTGAGCATCTCCACACCCAGGATGCGACTGCCGAACCCGAGCACGGATTTCCAGCGCTTGAGCGTTAAGGTCATGACAGGCCGCCAGGGCTCGAAGTGCAACATCATGGCGACCCAGACGGGAGCCACCAACAGCTTGGGCAGCACAATCGCCCACATGCCCATGCCCATGAGTGCAAAGATCCCCGTCAGCAGGTTGTCGGTGACAACGGCTGCGAGGTTGGTCATGCTGTAGAACTTCAGCCGATTCTGCCTGCGCACCAAAGCCGTCTGGACCATGGAGAGTGGGTAGATCAGATAGCTGAAGCTCACCACGATGATCGGCAGGATGAGCGCGTTGTCTTTATAAATGCTTGCAAAGATAAACGAACCAATGATCTGCACGAGAAAGAGGCTGAAGCCGATCATCCAGTTCAGGCTCCATGCCGTCTGGCAGATCTCCTGGACATCCTCCTCATCGGCCTGCACGATCTTGTCGCCGATACCGTTGCGTGTGAAGACCTTGACAAGTTCGCCGGACGTCAACACGATGGCGGCCAGGCCGTAGTCCCTGGGGCTCAGCAGCCTGGCCAGCAGAACCGTGGCCAGCAGCCGTGAGACGCGAATTCCCAACTCCCCGACGCCCATCCAGCCGATGTTGCGGATGAATCGATCCTTCGGGATGAACCGTTTCAGGCTGCTGAGCAGGCGCATCAAGGGCTAACCCCACGCGTCCGAGCTGTCATTGGACAGCCTCCTGCCACTGGATGGTTCATCATCGCATCAAAGCTGCTTCTTGCTGGTTGGATGGTTGATTCACGATACGGGCAGAACCTCAGGCTGGAGGGGGCCTTTCTTCTCCTGCAGGGCCATTCCCATGATCAACATTCCTGGCCAAAAGAGGTACACAAGAATCTCGAGGTTCTCGCCAAATGTGTACATAAAGAGTAGAATGATGATTCCCAGTCCAGCTGAGCCAAGTTGATAGCGGGAACTAGCTGCACGGCGCAAGAGATCAAGCCCTGTAACCAACATGGGAACAGCCAGAGCGACGAAGCCAACAATCCCCTTCACAAAAAGAACCCCAGCCCAGGTGTGATGGGAGCCAATGGCCATGTACTCAACCAGGTGGGGGCCGCCCTCGACAACACCATGCCCCCAGATCGGAGCTTCTGTCTCCCAGCGATGGAACGCAATTCGCTTTAACGCAAACCGAACACGCGTAGAGCCAGCCCGAGCGCCTTTAAAGCCTTCCCAGTAATCACTGATGGCAGTAAGAATGGAGGTGGCGAAGATACCACCAAGATAGGATACAACTCCAAGAGATATCAGCATAGACGGTTTGCGGAGCCTGGAAACCACCGCCGTAACGGTTGGGATCAAGATGATGGCAAGCTGGGCAAGGCGCGACTTGCAGACGAAGCACATGACGATCGAGCCAATGATGCCGAGAACCTTCCATTTTCGATCCTTTTCCAGCAGACATATCATGAAGTTGATATTTCCAACAAAACCAAGGGCTGGCCCCCAAGGGGAGAAGAGCCGCCAGCGAAGGTCACCGGTGCTACCGTCAATCTCGTAGAGTGGAACATCAAAGAATTCATTTCCTGGGCCACCGACGGCTCTCAGTGGCGAGACATAGAGCACTTCTGGCAGGCCCAGATGCGGGGTTAGCAGAAGAAGCGGCATGATCAGGAGCGTATGAAAGCCCACGATGCAAATGGCACGTGTAGGAATGCTGCTCCGAATCGGCAGAGCTCCCGCCAGTGGATAGAGAGCCAGGGCGGCCCAGCCTTTGGCCCAACCAATCGTGGACTTGATGATCGCTCCAGTCCCGAGGTTGAAGTTGACATGTCCAGCAATCAAGGCAACTTCCATGATGATCATGCCGATGATCCAAAGCCAGATCACAGGTGATATGGAAATCTCTTCATTGTCCTCTGGGTGATCCATTCGGGCCAGGATCTTGATCAGCAGGCAACCAAGAAGTAGCCAGCACAGTACGGATCCCACAACATAGAGTCCACCGACGAGCCAGATAGGATAGGTACAGACAATGGACCACCAGACCAATCGTTCAGGCCAATTTCTCGGCCGAAGATCATCCTCAGACTGGAATGCCTTTGAAAGAAGCGTTTTAAGTCCCAATGAAGACCCCTTGTTATGTAGAAATCCAATTGGCAACTCGTTTGATCCAAGGCTTGCGAATCCATAGGATCCAAAGACCTACAGTCGTAAGGATGGAACCAAATGCTGAACCAGCAAGCACCAAGGTTCGTTTCGGTGACGTAGCTTTTTCTGGCAAGGATGGCTCAACAGCAATCTGAATCAGCGGGAAAGCTGCAAAGATGTTCGCCTGACCAAGATCCAGTTTGGCCAATGTGGATGCAAAAACTGCTTCTGCGATCTGTTCATTCCGCTTAAGGTTCTCCAACGAAGACTGTCTCTGGGACATCAGCCTGAGTCGCCCCTCCAGAGAGCTGATCTGCTGATCAAGCTTGCGAACCTGTGAAGCTGCACCAGACGCATCTGACTGGTAGTTCACCAAGTTCTGGAAGAGTGAATCGCGGCCCGAACTGGCACCAGTCAACGCCAGTTTTGTGAGAGTCTGGGTCGATGGAGGGCGACCGAGCAGCTCTGTGGCACGCTGATTCATTGCCTGTCTGGCAGACTCTTGCCGCTTGATCTCTTTGAGAATCCGAGGATTATTGCGGCCGAACTTAGACAGTTGGACCTTGAGTATAGACGTGGCTTCGCTGTAGTCCTTCACATTTTGTTGGAAGATCTGATCAACCTGCAACTTGAACGCATCTGCGGCCTCTGAAGGAGACAGTCCCAGGCTACGACTCAACTTCTGCAATCGACTCTCAGCCTGTGATTGCTGAGCAGCAAGTTCGGCTCTCTGTTTGCGTAGCTGCTCAATATTAGCCGACAGGATTTCAACCTGTTCGATAGAAGTGAGGCCAGACTGGCGCTTGTATGCAGAAACTTGTTTTTGCGCCGTCTCAAGCTTCTGCTGGGTTTCCAGCAGAATCTCCTGTGCTGGACCCTGCCGCTGCTCGATCTCGCTGACACGGAGCTCATTGAGACGCTCTACCATGGCGTCATGCAACGCATAGGCACGCTTGCGTGCATCTAAGGGAGATGGACCGGTGGTGTCAATCTGCATCAGCGTTGTATTATCAATGTTCTTAATGCGAGGCTTGGCGAAATCCGCCTTAGGGATATTCGCAATCTTGGCAGCCCTTGCTAAAACCTGTTCGCTAACGAAGATGTATTCATAGTTGGCACGAGGATCAAAGGTTGCCAAGCCGAGGGATTCGTTCGATGCCGTGGCTTGACCAATCTCAGGCAGGCTTAAATTCACAGCGTTGGCGCTTCCAGGTAGGACCAAAGCCCAGGAACTGGTATAGACAGGCTTCGCAAGTGCGAGATACAGAATACTGGTACCCCATATCAAGCCATTCGTGCAAGTGGACACGAAAAGATAGCGACTCCAGCGAAGCTTGTCGGTTCGACTCAGTCTTTTCCACCACCCCTTTGGATCGGGTACCTTCAACCCAGGAATATTTCGGAACTGTTCAGCAAACAGTCGTGTCGCCTTGCCCAAGGGTTCTTGCACGGCCTGCACCTTAGGCTTGATTCTTCTGATGAACGGTGGAGAGTCTTTCACTCGATTCTAGGGAATACTGCGATCATAAATCAAAACAGCTGGATTCAGAAACTGAGTAAAAATGCCAAGGACAGCCTGGAAGTTGGTCATCTTGGAGTCGTAACAAGCAACACCATCGTCTGCCATGAGATAGGGGTTGTTGGCGTTGTCTGTAGATGAGCGAAGAAGATCTTCTACTCCCCTTTCGTAGGCAGTCGTCTTGCCCGAGATCCTTTCTGTTCTCACCAGGATGGCTCGGCGTCGCGCATTGGTGACCATGGTTCCACCAGCACAGTTGGCCGAGATAACCGCATGGGAGAGACGAGATCCATAGGGAAAATTCCTGGCCTGAGTGCCAATACCAGCAACAGAGTTTCCAGCTGCAGGGACGGTCAGATTGGAAATGTTAATTTCAACTTCAGCGGGCGTAATCTGAGAAGGGCGAACGATGAGTGGATTGACGGTACCGGTGTCCGGAACAATGACTTGATCACCGGCAATGAGTGGGATGTCGTTAAATGGTTCTCCCGTGAAAGCACCGGACATGTCAATCACTTGCCTTTTCGAACCTCGTTTCACCTGGATCGCGGCGACATCGGCCGTTGGAGTAATGCCTCCTGCACGACGGAGGGCCGTGGTGAGCATCCGATTGAGCGGGGCTTGCCCCGAAAGTTGAACAGGAGTCTGGGTCTGCTCGACGTCACTCAACTCGTTGATCAATAACCGGCCAGGCTGAAAAGCGGAACCAATGACAAAGACCGGGACAGGTGCCCATTGGATGACGCTCAGACTGACCCTGAGAAAAGATGGCTGAAAAAAGCCTTGTTGCACCAGGGCTTGAAAAACACGCTTCTGAAGCTGTTCCGGCTCAAGACCCACAGCATAGATGCCCTTGGAAAAGGGAAGCTCAAGCTCTCCGTTCAGATTGATCTCAAAGATTCCACTGAACTCCTCCCCTTCCGGAATGGTCAACTTGACCCGATCTCCTGGTGAGATCGGTAAAGCCCATGCCGATCCTGAAGTGCCAACAAAACAAGCCACTCCAAGAAGCCATGATTGAAGTTTCGACATCAGTGTCGATCTAGGGAAGATTCCTTGATTGACTTCATCACTCAAGCTTAGCGTGTCAGTAGTGGTGAGCTAAGGGCTTTAACCCGGCGCGATTGCCGATCCTTCACTCAATCGCTTGATGATTCCTGTCGCCTGAATCCAGGACCGGTTCAACGTGTGTCCGCCTTGCCCTTGGCTGGTCTGTCAGTCTTCGGTGGTGTCGGCGCCTCCCAAAGTTCCCAATATCCAAGCCTAGCCCTGCGCAGTCGTTCCGTGCGTGCCGACTATCCTGTTCATTCCCTTAAGTCTTTGGCCAACGGGCGCGACGGCACCGGGGTGCTTTCTCCGCCATTGACTCCAACGCTGACGGCGAGGCTAGGACCTGAGTGGCTCACAGCAGCTGTGGTCTGGCGGGCTTGGCCACGTCGCAGGGATGGCCTGCAGGTGGTGATGCACGCCATCTCAACGCTACTGGCGATGGCGTGGCACCTGCCAGATCCGGATTCAAGCTGAACCATTGGGTGAGCCCTGGCCCTCTCCCCGAGCCTTGCGTGACACGCTTTGATGAACTCTCGCCACACTCCGAGGAGTGAGTGATGGCTTCCGTTGCCTGATGTCAGCTCCGAGGGCCTTGCCTGACGGCTTTACTGCAACATCGAACGACCATAATCTAGACTTGACCATCAAACTTAATCATGTTACCCCCGGGCACCGGCAAACCCCAAGAGACAAACTATAGAAATCACCGGAGTCCTGTCAGATTTGGCGGCCACTTTGGCCAGCATGACGAGTCTGAATCACAATGCTGAGCTAAATTGGTAAGGCAGGTCCCTGAAGGTACGATGGTTAACATTGTCATTGTGGCAACGGCGAATTATCTTTGGGGAGCGGCGGTCACCGTTCGTTCTGCTTTGGAGGCTTGTAGTACGACCCTTAATGTCTATGCCATTTGCGTTGATCTATCCCTCGAGGATAAGCAGAGCCTTTCCAATTCCTGGCAAGCTCCCAACCTTGGCACAATCAGCTTCATCGATTTCGATTTAGAGCGGGTCAATAACTTCCGCAGCACTCTGCTTGTCAAGAGCAAATCTCCCTATGCCCGTTTCTTTATCCCAGAATACCTGGCGGATGTTTCCCGCTGCATTTACTTGGATACAGACTTGATCGTTTGTTCGGACCTGCTCGAGCTGCAGACTCTTGATCTGCAGGGTAAATCCAGTGCTTGCGTTATTGATGGTGGTATCGACACTCCACAGCAGCAGCAGCGCCTGCGTGACAAGTTGAAGTTAGAGAACCCTCAGCAGTACTTTAACTCAGGAGTGATAGTCATGGATCTGGAGGCGTGGAGACGCCATGAGATCCAGGCGAAGGCTTTGGTGGTTGCACAGGATAACTATGATTTGCTTGACCAAATGGATCAGGATGCTCTGAATATTGTTTTGGCTGGCGACTGGGTGGTTCTCGATCCGAAATGGAACACCACCAAGGGCAAAGCCGATGCCAACTTTTCAGACGGCATCATCCATTTCCTCGGGAAAGTCAAGCCGTGGCATGCTGATTATGCCGCAAACTTTCAAGATCGATGGTTTGCACTGCTGGACCGCACTGCCTTTGCTGGTCAGCGTCCGGTTCAATTGTTTGGTATAGGAGCGGCCTATCGTAAGTTTGTCCGTTCTGTTCCTACCTTGGAGATGGTGAAGGGGAAACTGCGACGCCTCGTTCGATCTTCCTGATTCTGTCTGTGCTGCCAGGCTAGACGTGTTGATCGCTGATGGCCTGGCTTGCTCGACCTGCCTGGCCCCTTCAGCCGAGAGGAATCCAGGGCTTGCGGCTCACAACAAGTCTTCTGATTGGTTGCCGGTCCTGCATAGGTCGCGTCGAGAGGGCGACCCGTTCCATCCCATCTTTGCCTTTTGAGCTGGGCTGATAAGATGAGAATTGATGGCTAGCTCCTGCTTCGCTCTGGATTCAAGCATCAAGCGTTAGATGGCTCAAGACCGTTTTCATCACTGTTCTCTTCTTCTGCCTTCCCCCGTGCGCATTGGCCTGATCAACGCCTACAGCACCCTGAATCTGGGGGATGCAGCCATCTACAGTGCCTTTCGTAAGTTGCTGCCTGATGTAGAGCTGGTGGGTTGCGTTCAGGATGAACATCCCGATGCCACCCTTGGGGTCACGTTCTTGCCTGAACGTCCCAGGAACTGCGCGGTCTATGTCAGCGTTGGGGGAGACATCTTTAATAACTCGCGTGAATGGTTTGTTACCAAGGCGTTCCTCAAGAATCTGGCTGAACTGAGGCATAGCCCGAAGCACACCATCCTGTTCGGCCAGTCGATTCCACGCTCCTGCCACGGCCTCAGCTTTCTCCTTTTGCAGCGCTATTTCAAGCGCCTGGCGGCTGTCTGTGTGCGGGATGCCGAAAGTTTCGAGCGACTTTGCGCCGCAGGGGTGCAAGCACGCTTGTCGTATGACATTGCCTTTGTGCTGGAGAATTCCCCCTTGGCGGAGGCCACAGCCCGGCAATGCCTGGATCGGTTAGGGATTGATCCGTCCCAGGCGGCCGTGCTCTCCGTGCGTGGTTTCGACAGCATGTACGGCCATGACAATGGGGCCTTCGTTGCCAAAATCTCGCAACTCAGCGTTGAACTTACAGGAGCCGGACTGAGACCGATCGTGTTGATCCAGTCGGGCGCCTATGGCTCTGACAATGATCTCGAGGTGGCCGCCGCCATCCAGCAACGGGCCCCCGGCACGGCCATCCTGAACCCGTTCGTCACCGATGCGGCAGTCCCGAGCTGGCAGCTGGCGATGGCCCTGTTCGCTCTGGTCGACAGCGTGATTGCCGTTCGGTTTCACACGGCGGTTCTCGCGCTGGCGGCTGGCCGGGTTCCTTATCATTTGCATTATTCCAACAAGGGCAGGGACCTCTGCCGGCGTCTCGACCTACCCGGCTGTGATCTGGCCAGCCTGGATCCTTCCTCGGCGCTGGAAGCGATTCTGGCCAACCGCGGGCGCCCGTTCGACCATCGCCCCGTGCGTGAACAGGTGCGCAGCGATTTCCAGTGGTGCCTCGATCAACTTCCCGACGCGATCTGACGGTCGACGCCGGGCCCCTCGGATCCCCTGAGCTAGATTGTTTTATCTAGCCGTTCAAGGATGTACGGGCTTGTCAACCGGGCCATCCAGCAGATGGTGACCACCCACCACGGCGAGGCGGTGTGGCAGCGCATCAAGGAACGTGCCGATCTCCAGGATCTGGATTTCTTTTCAACGTACCAAGCCTATCCCGACGACGTGACCCATCGTCTGGTGGCGGCGGGCAGCGCGGAACTTGGCCTCTCAGGTGATCAGATCATGCAGGCTTTTGGCGAGTATTGGATCACTTACACGGCCACAGAGGGCTACGAACAGCTTCTCGAGAGCACGGGGGAAAGCCTGCCGGACTTCCTGAATCAACTCGACAACCTGCACGCCCGTGCTGCCGTGTCCTTTCCTGCCCTGCAACCGCCCTCCTTCCGTTGTGTGCACAGTGCCGATGCGTCCATGCAACTGGAGTATCGATCCAAGCGCCAAGGCCTGGCCCCGATGGTCACCGGGCTGCTTCACGGCCTTGGGAAGCGCTTTGAAACCCCCCTTGAGGTCAAACAGATGGCGTCTCGCGACCGGGGCGATGCCACGGACCTGTTCCAGATTCGCCTTTCACCGCCATCCGATTCAGCTGCCGGGCTGCCGGATGACGGCATGAAGCACGAATGAAGCTTCGTCGTTTCTGATGGTGCCGTCCGTGCCCATACCAGACCATCTTCTCGATCCTCTGTTTCCTTTTCATCTCATCGTTGAGCGTGAGCTGAGAATCTGTTCCGCCGGTTCTGTCCTGCGTCGCATCCTTCCGGTCCCGGAACTGTTGGGGCAACGCCTCGACGACCACTTTCTGCTTTTACGCCCTGATGTGCCCATGGACTTTTCCAGTCTGGGTGATTGCACAGGCCGCCATGTGATTCTCAAGTCCGTCGCGATCCCGTTGCAACTGAAGGGTCAGATCTGTTGTCTTGATGAGAAGGAACAGCTGCTGTTCGTGGGTACACCCTGTCTGCTGCAGCTGGAGGATCTCAAAGCCCTCGGACTCAAGATCAATGACTTTCCTTTGCACGACTCCTTGGTTGACTTTCTTTTCCTGTTGCAGGCCAGGAATGTGGCGCTCCGGGAAAGCCAGCAGCTCAACGAGATCCTGACGACGCAGCGGGGGGAGTTGCGGGAGTCGACCCAGCGTCTGTCCACGCTCAACGCGGAGCTGCAGATGGCGAAGCAGGCTGCCGAAGAGGCCAATGCCGCCAAGGATACGTTTCTGGCCACGATGAGCCACGAGATCAGAACCCCGATGAACGCCATCATCGGCATGGCCGGCCTGCTGCAGGATTCCCAGCTGAAGCCCGTGGAGCGGGAGTATGTCGAGATCATCAACAGCAGCACCGATTCCCTGCTGACGATCATCAATGACATTCTCGACTTCTCCAAGATCGAATCCGGTGCCATGCAGCTGGATGAACAGCGCTTCGACCTGCGGATCTGCATCGAAGAGGCCCTCGATCTGAGTGTGTCTCGCCTGCTGGACAAGGAGGTGGAACTGATCCTGGACATCGATCCCAGCCTGCCTACCGCCGTCATTGGCGATCTCACCCGTCTGCGCCAGATCTTCTGGAATCTGCTGAGCAATGCGGGCAAATTCACCTCCCAGGGGGAGATTGTCGTCACGGTGTCAGCGGAGCCCCAGGTCGCTGAGGCCGGTCAGCCGACCCCCTGCCGGTTCACGTTTCAGATCCGGGACACCGGCATCGGCGTGTCCGAGGCGCTGATTCCCCTGCTGTTCGAACCCTTCCGTCAGGCCGATCCCTCCACGGCGCGGCGTTACGGCGGCACGGGCCTCGGTCTGGCGATCACCCGTCGTCTGTGCGAGTTGATGGGGGGAGCCATCAGCCTGGCCAGCCAGGAGGGCGTCGGCAGTGTCTTCACGTTCAACGTGCTGCTGCATCTCGATCCGGCCGCTCCGGCGGGCTGCAACGCGGGGCTGCACCCGGTTCCGGCGCCGGAGGCGGCCGCCATCCTGCTGCTGATCGCCAATCCCACCCTCCGAGCCCTGCTGCACAAACAGCTGGGCTGGATGGGGCTGCCGGTGATCGCTCCCGATCTCTGCCAGCTCCCCATGCGGGTCGCCCACCCCGAGATCGCCGCTAGCGAGGCTGGGGCCGTGGTCATCGATGGTCGTCTGCTTGGCTGCGAAGGGGAGACATCTCCGCCGCCGTTTCTGCAGGATCCCTTGCTCCGGGCGCGCCCCTGGATCGTCCTGGCCGACCGGTGCAAGGTGTCTGAGCTGTCGTCGCTCTCCGTGACGCCTCCCGTGATGCTCACCAAGCCCGTGCGACTGGAGCAGCTCCGACTGGCCCTGACCCAGCAACTGCAGAGTCCAGCGGAGCGGCGGCTGTCCGGGCCGCCCAACCTGGCGGCCGCGCCTGCTTCGGACGGCAGTTCCCATCGCCTGGCCGATCGGTTGCCGCTGCGGCTGCTCGTGGTCGATGACATCCCCGTGAACCGCCAGCTGGCTGTTCAGTTGCTGCAGCGTCTGGGCTACCAGGCTGTTGCCGTGGCTTCGGGCTCAGAGGCGATCGCCGCCGTGCGGCACACCCCATTCGAGGTGGTGTTCATGGATGTACAGATGCCGGAGTTGGACGGCTATGCCACCACAAGGGCCATCCGACGGCTGCCGGCTCCGTTCGTCCAGCCCTGGATCATCGCCATGACGGCCCATGGCCGTCCGGAGGATCGCCAGGCCTGCCTTCAGGCCGGCATGGACGACTTTCTGGCCAAGCCGATCGTGCCTGCCCAGCTCACCTATGCCCTGGAGCACTACCACCCCCGCGCCCAACCCGAGGCTCCGGCGGGGGGAGGGGACGACCCGATCGATGCTGCCGCCTGGGAGGAGCTGGCCCAGGCCATGGGGGACGGGGCGGCGGCCGTGCTCCAGGAGCTCATCGACCTCTTCCTTGATGACGCCATGCGTCTCGTCTCGGCGCTGGTGATGGCCCACCAGTACCACGATGCCCCCGCCATGATCGCGGCCGCCCATACCCTGCGCTCCCCCAGCGCCAGCCTCGGGGCCCTGCGCCTGGCCGGCCTCTGCGCTGAGGTTGAGGAGAGCCTGCGCTCCGATCCGGAACTGTGGCCCCAGGTCAGAGTCGACCAGCTGCTCGTCGAGGCTGGACGGGTGAGCGAAGCCCTGCGGCAGCGCCGTCCTGTGCAAGCCTGATCCCCATGGATGGCAGCTCCGCACCGATCACGGTCCTGCTGGTGGATGACGACCGCATCCATTCCCGCATTCTCGAGGTGCGACTGCGGTCGCAGGGGTATCAGATCCTGGTGGCGGATTCGGGCGAGGCGGCGCTTGTTCAGGCTCGCCTCTGCCCCCCCACGGTCATCCTCTGCGACTGGCTGATGGACGGCATGAATGGCCTGGACGTCTGCCGGGCCTTCAAGGCGGAACCGGCCCTGGAATCGGCCCACTTCATCCTGCTGACCTCCCGCTCGCGTGTGGAGGACCGGGTGGAGGGGCTGGACTGCGGCGCTGACGACTTCCTGTCCAAACCGGTCGATCCCGACGAGCTGCTGGCCCGGGTTCGCTCCGGCATCCGCCTGCACCAGGCCAATGAACGGCTGAAGCTGCTGGCGAGTGAGTTGCACCAGCAGAAGCGGCGGCTGGATCAGGAGCTGGAGGAGGCGGCCAGTTATGTGCGATCCCTGCTCCCTGAGCCCATGGGCGGTGCGGTGCGGGCGGACTCCCGTTTCGAGCCCTGCCATGAACTGGGCGGTGATTCCTTCGACTTCTTCTGGCTGGATGACGACCACTTCGTCATCTACCTCGCCGATGGTTCCGGCCATGGCCTGGCGGCGGCCTTCCCCTCGATCTCCGTCCACAATCAGTTGCGCTCCCGCTCACTGCCCGTTGATCTGCGGGATCCGGCTGCGGTGCTGCAGACCCTGAACGCCGGGTTTCCGATGGAGCGTCACCAGGGCCGGTACCTGACGCTTTGGTACGGGGTCTATCAGCTCTCCAGCCGAACCCTGCGCTTTGCCAGTGCGGGCCACCCCCCAGCCCTGCTGTGGAATCGTACCGGGGCGTTCCCCTGCCATTGGCTCAAGGGTCAGGGCATGGCCGTGGGGCTGTTCGACGATTCGACCTATGGCACCGAGAGCCTGGAGGTTGGTGAGGGGGCCTGTCTGCTGGTCTACAGCGATGGCCTCTATGAAGTGCCCCGGCCCGGTGGAGTGATGGGGACGTTGCCCGAATTCATGGAGCTGGTGGAGCAGTGCCGCGGTCTTCTCGCTGATGACGATGGCCTCGATCGGTTGCTGTCCCAGATCCACGATGTCACGGACAATGCACCCTTCACCGATGACTATTCCGTGATCCGCGTCCTGCTGTCCTGATCTCTGGCGGACTCCCTTAGGGATGCAGCGATGGCTTCAGGTGTTTGAAGGATCGGCCGAAAGGAGAGCGATGCACGACTCGCTGTTCGGGACAATGGTGAACACCTTCTCGGTGCCGGTGAGCTCCAGAACAATGCGCACCTGGCTGCACAGACCGCAAAGAAACAGTTGCTTCCCTTGTTCCCTGACGCGCTTGAGCACGGACACCAAGGCGCCGAATCCGCTGCTGTCCATGAAGTCAATGCCCTGACAATCAATCAGGATGTTTCTGGGCTTCTCTGCCAGAATCGAACCAACCGATTGCCGCAACTCCGCTCCACTCAGGGCATCAAGCAGGCCCAAGGGTTTCAGGATGGAAAGATCATCCACACATTGAAGCTCAAATTCTACTGATCTTACCATTGCTTCTACGTGGGCCCTTCCGCTGGGGGGTCGTGGACCGTGACTTGTCCCGGCTGAAGCGAGCCCATCGGCCCCACCGCTACAGTTTATGAACAGGCCGGCCGCCTCCACAGCGAGATTCATGGTCACGATCGAAGAGCTCCGTCGCCAATCCCTTCCCTTTGTCGCCGCCGATCAGGAAGGGCTGATCGTGGAGATCAATGATCTGTTTGAGTCCATCTACGGTTGGACATTGGATGATCTCATGGGCCAATCCCTCTCCATGATTCTGCCAGCCGCTTATCAGGATGCGCACCACCTGGGCTTCTCCCGTTTCCAGATCATTGGTGAGTCCCAGATCCTCAACCATCCCCTGGAGCTGATGACCATCTGCAAAGACGGGCAAGCCATCAACTCCGAGCACTTCATCGTGGCCGAGCGACGGGGGGAGAGCTGGGTGTTCGCGGCAACCCTCCGTCCGCTGGCCTGAGGCGGCGATGCCGGATCAGAACCTGGTCGCCCAGCTACGGACCACCCTGGGGAGGCTGGAATCGGCCCTGGGAGCCGTTGAAGAGGCCCTGGCCTTCACCGATCTCGACGGCATCGTGGAATGGACGAATGCCTCGTTCGACCGCTTTGTGGGCCTGTCCCGCCTGCAGAGCCTCGGCCATCCCCTCGACAGGATCCTTCCCAGGCACCGCCATGGCGAGCTGACGGAATCCGGAGAGACGCAGCCGTTCTGGGGTTCGGCTTCCGAAGGGACCATCACCTGGGAGTTGCTGCAGGCGCCGCCCCGGCGCGTCATCGCCGTGTCCTGGGCCACCGTCAATCTGCCGGCCAAACCGTCCCTGGTGTTCACGTTCAGGGATCAGAGCGCGATCGTCCAGGCCCAGGACCGGTTGATCGACGCCCGGGATCAGCTGGAGGAGCAGGTGGCCCAGAGAACGCTGGAGCTGCAGCAGGCCCGCGATGAGGCGTTGGCGGCCAGCCAATCCAAAACCCGGTTTCTGGCCACCATGAGCCATGAGATCAGAACGCCGTTGAACGCCGTGATCGGCATGACGGATCTGTTGCTCAGCAGCTCCATGGATGCGGAGCAACGAGAGATGCTCACAACGATTCATGACAGCGGCGCCTATCTGTTGGGTCTGGTCAATGACATCCTGGACATCTCGCAGATCGAAGTTGGGAAACTCCAACTCAATCCCAGGAGCTTTGATCTCCATTCTCTACTCCATGACCTCGCGGCACTGTTCCAGCATCAGGCGTCCACCCGAGGCCTCAGCCTGCAGCTCCAGGTGGCTCCGGACACACCGCGGTGGCTGATCGGCGATGACCTCAAGCTGCGGCAGATCCTGTTGAATCTGCTGGGCAATGCCTGCAAATACACCAATGTGGGCGAGATTCATCTCAGCGTTGAGGCGTTGCGACGGCAGGACAGCGACGTGACGCTCCTGTTCCGTGTGTCCGATACGGGCATTGGCATTGCCGCCGAGACCCTGCCGTTCATCTTTGAGGAATTCATCGGCCATTCCAACCCGGGCCAGACCCAACAGAGCGCCGGGCTGGGCCTCGCCATCTGCTCCCGTCTTTGCCAGCTGATGGGGGGGGACATCTCCGTGGCGTCCACCCTGGGTACGGGCAGTTGTTTCTCCGTTGAGCTTCCCTTCGCGTTGGCGGAGCCGGCCCCTCAGGAGGCCATCAAGACCGACCCCGCTGAAGGTGTTGACTCTGGGATCCGCATCCTGGTGGCCGATGACAACCGCGTCAATCAGCGGGTGTTGGAGTTGATGCTGGCCCGATTGAATCTCAGCGTGGAGTCGGTGGGGGACGGGCAGGCGGCTGTCCAAAGCGTCAGGGACGGCCCGTTTGATCTTGTGATGATGGATGTGGCCATGCCCGGTCTGGATGGCTTGGCGGCCACGCGCCAACTGCGACGTGAGGGCTTTACGGAGACGTACATCATTGCCCTGACGGCCTATTCGTTTCACTCCCAACGCGAGGCCTGCGAGGCGGCTGGGATGAACGACTTTCTCTCCAAACCACTGCGTTTTGCCGACCTCTGTGACGCCCTGAAGCGTTACCGCGACTGGCGCGGGGCCCGGGTGTCACGGCAAGGCTTGGGCAGGCGGTAGGTTGGAAAAACGAGGACAGGGACGAGTGATCAGAGCGGAGGTCGTCTCCACATCGAAGGCCAAGATGGCCAGGGACGGCTTTCTCTTGGCCCTCGGGATCATGGCGATCGCCAGTACGGCCCTGACCATCACCTATCGGGTGGCTGAGCGCACACTTTTCACGACCATCCAGGAGCGACTGCGTGATCTGGCGTTGTTCACCGCATCGGAGATTGACGCTGATCTTCACAGCAGAATCACCCAGCCTGCCCAGAAGGGAGGGTCTCTCTATCGACAGGCCACCGATCCCCTGATCAGGCTCAGGCGTTCGGTGCCTGATGTCTATTACGCCTACACCCTCAGGGGGCCTGCGACGGACCTTCGTTTCGTTCTTGACAGTACGGTCTACTTCACAAACCCCGGGGACAATGTCAGTACGCTGAACATTGGCCAGCGCTATGCGGACGCCCCCAACGCGGCTCGCCGGGCGGCCCGTTCCGGCACGGTCGAGGTGAGTTCCGTTCCCTACACCGATCAGTGGGGAACCTTCCTGAGCAGCTTTGCCCCCATCCGCGACGCAGGCGGTGAGCCGGTGGGGCTGGTGGGCGTCGATCTCACCATGGCGACCCTGAATCAGCAGTTGTTTCCGCTGCGCCTGAGCCTGGGCCTCTCTTTGGCCGGGAGTGCGTTGTTCTCAGGGCTGGCGGGTGTGCTCCATTGGCGGTCCTTGCGATCCAACGCCCGGGCCCTGGAGGTCAGCCTGCAGGCGGGAGATCTTGCTCGCCGAGCGGCGCTCGAATCCGAGCAGGCCAACCTCGCCAAGAGCACCTTCCTGGCCACCATGGGCCACGAGTTGCGCACGCCGCTGAATGGTGTGATCGGACTCACCGACATCCTGCTCAGCACCGCTCTGACGGACCACCAGCAGTCCTGCCTGCAGACGGTCAGGAACTCCGGCGAATCCCTGCTCCTCCTGCTCAACCAACTGCTCGACTTCGCAGCGATCGACAGCGGCAAGTTGGTGATTGATTCAGCCCCCTGCCGTCTTCGACCCTTGTTCGACGACGTAATGACGCTGTTTGCCCAGCAGGCACAGGCGAAAGGCCTGACGACCGCCCTCTCCTTTGACGCCGCCATTCCCGATGTGGTGCTGGCGGATCCCCTCCACCTCAGGCAGATCCTGGTCAACCTGCTCAGCAATGCGATCAAGTACACCGACCGTGGGGAGGTGGCCGTGGCCGTTTCGCTGCAGGCTGGCCCCAGCGACGGCCGGGTGCCCCTGGTGTTCAGCGTCCGCGATTCCGGTTGCGGCATCGCCGCTGCTTCCGTTGCGGCCCTCTTCCAGCCCTTCACCCAGGGCGATTCCTCCAGCACCCGCGCCCATGGCGGCACGGGGCTGGGCCTGGCCATCTGTCACCACCTGGTGGTCGCCATGGGGGGGACGCTCCAACTCGAAAGCCGGCCCGGCGAAGGCAGCTCCTTCACGGTGACGCTTCCTTTGGCGATCCCCGCGTCCTCCGCACCGGCGAGCCCCCCGGCGAGGCCGGATGGGGAGACCACAGCCGCCAGTTTCGCCGCCCACCATCCCCTGCGGATCCTTCTTGCCGAAGACAATGCCGTCAATGCCCGCGTCTGTGAACTGATGCTGCAGCGCCTTGGCTACGGGGTCAGCGTGGCCCGCGATGGGGAAGAGGCCCTGCTGGAGCAACGCCGGCTGGATCCGGACATCATCTTCATGGATCTGCGCATGCCGAAACTGGACGGATTCGACGCCACCCGCCGGATCCGGGCACAGGCTGGGCCCGAGGTCCGGCCCTGGATCGTGGCGGTCACCGCCAACATCCGCGAGAGCGACCGTGCCGCGGCCCTGGCCAGCGGCATGAATGACTTCATCGGCAAGCCGATCAGGGTCGAGTCACTGCAATCGGCCCTGTCCCGGGCCTACGAGGCGGTGCAGGCTCACTGACGCACCCGGGGCTCAGTCGTCCGCCGCCATCCCCGACAGCCTGGCCTGGTTCAGGGCCGCTTCGGCCCGTTGGAACATCTCTTTGAAGCTGGTGTCCTTGGCGCTGAGACTGGCCACCCCCCGGCTGACCGGGAGGGGGTGACGGACGCCATCCACCACCCAGCCCTGCAGCGCCAACCCGGCCCGGAGGCTCTCCGCCAGGGACTGGCCCTCCTGGCCCTCGAGGCCGGTGCGCAACACGGCGAATTCGGCTTCGGTCACCCGCCCGTACAGGGCGCCGTCCCCCAGGCCTGAGCGCAGGCTCCTGGCCACCTCCTGGAGCACCCCGTCGCCTTGCTGGGTGCCGAAGCGAGCGCGGAAGGCCTGGAAATCGTCGAGGCCGATGAGCATCAGGGTGAGGGCATCGCCGTTCTGCTGCGCCCGCAGGAATTCCCGCTGGCCCGCCTCGAAGAAGGGGCGGCGGTTCTGGAGGCCGGTGAGCGGACAGAGGTAGCCGTTGCGCCTGGATTCCAGGTACTGGGTGACCATGCCGGCCAGATCCTGCAGCAGCTGGTGCTCACCGCCGGCCAGCTGCCTTGGTTGGGGACTGATGACGCACAGGGTGCCCAGGTTGAAGCCGGAGCGGGTCTGCAGGGGCACACCGGCATAGAAGCGGATGTTGGGGTTACCCGTTACCAGAGGATTGTCCTTGAAGCGCTCATCCTCGGTGGCGTCACTCACCACCATGACGTCGTCGGAGCAAATGGTGTGGGCGCAGAAGGCCTGCTCGCGCGGTGTTTCGTCCGTTTCCAGGCCCACCCGGGAGAGAAACCACTGCCGCTGGCGATCGACCAGGGAGATCAGGGCGATCGGAACCCCCAGCATCTGGCTGGCCAGGCGGGTGATGCGGTTGAAATCCTCGTCGGACTCCGTATCGAGGATGTGTTGATCGTCGAGGGCCGCCTGGCGCTCAGCTTCGTTGTCCGGGATCGGATAGGCGGACACCGGTCGCTGCTCCCACGAACTGAAGTATGCCCCGGGGCTGCTCAGGGCAGCCAGGGCGCGTCCGAAAAGTCCGGGTCCCGCTTCTCCAGGAAGGCATTGCGCCCCTCCTGGCCTTCGCTGGTCCGGTAAAAAAGATGGGTGGCCTGACCCGCCAGTTCCTGGATCCCGGCCAGGCCGTCCGTTTCGGCATTGAAGGCGGCCTTGAGGCAACGGATCGCCGTGGGGCTGTGCTGCAGCACCTCCCGGGCCCAGGCCACCCCTTCCCGCTCCAGATCCTCCAGGGGCACCACGGCGTTCACCAGCCCCATGCTCAGGGCCTGATCGGCGTTGTAACGCCGGCAGAGGAACCAGATTTCCCTGGCCTTGCGCTGCCCCACCACCCGGGCCAGGTAGCCGGCGCCGAAGCCGGCATCAAAGCTGCCCACCCGGGGGCCGGTCTGGCCGAACACGGCATTGTCGGCTGCCAGGCTCAGGTCGCAGAGCAGGTGCAGCACCTGGCCGCCGCCGATGGCGTAGCCGGCCACCAGGGCGATCACCACCTTGGGCAGGCTGCGGATGATCCGCTGGAGGTCGAGCACATTCAGCCGCGGCAGCCCCGAGGCGTCGAGGTACCCCCCATCGCCCCGCACGCTCTGGTCGCCTCCGGCGCAGAAGGCCCAGACACCGTCGGCGGCCGGCCCCTCGCCGGTGAACAGCACCACACCGATGGAGGGGTCGTCCCGCACCCGGTTGAAGGCATCACAGAGTTCCTGGACCGTGAGCGGCCGGAAGGCATTGCGCTTCTCGGGCCGGTTGAGGCTGATCCGGGCGATCCCGTCGCCGCTGGTCTCGAAGCGGATGTCGCTGTAGTCGCCGGCGCTGGTCCAGCGCGGCAGGGGCGGGGGTAGGGGGGTCATGGGGGCGTGACCTGGGCTGCGGCCATTGTGCGCAGCCGCCGCCGCAGGGCGGCATCTCGGCGCCGGTCGGTGCTGATCACCAGCAGCGCCATCGGCTGCTGCCGGGCCCAGGCCAGGTCGCTTCCCAGGGCGGCCAGGCCCTCAACCCGCCGGCCCGGCACCCCGTGCACCGCCGCCAGCGCCAGGGGATCCACCGCCTGGGGCATGGCGAACAGGCGCTCGAAATCCATCGCCGCCGCCGGCTCGGTGCGGATCGGCAGCTGCTCGAAGATGCCGCCGCCGCCGTTGTCGATCAGCACCACGGTGAGGCGACCCCGCAGCTGGCTTCGCCACAGCCAGCCGTTGCTGTCATGAAGCAGGGCCAGATCGCCGCTCACCAGCACCAGTTCCCCCAGGGCCTCAGCCAGGCCGCAGGCGCTCGAGAGGGTGCCGTCGATCCCCGAGGCCCCCCGGAAGCCGTGCACCGGCCGGGGCGGGGCGCCCGGGTCGGCGAAGCTTTCCCAGTCGCGCACCGGGCTGCTGTTGGCCAGCAGCACCGGCAGCCCCGCCGGCAGCAGCCCGCTGAGCCGGCGGGCCAGGGCCGGCTCCCCTTGCTCTTCGGCCAGCTCCTGCTCCAGAAGCGCCTGCACCTGAGCCTCCGTCTGGCGCCAGCGCTCCGCCAGCGCCAGCGATTCCCCAGCGGGCTCGCCTGCCGAGGTCTCGTGTGGTTGGCCCGCCAGCCAGGCCGCCAGGCCGGCGCCGCACTGGGCCCGCACCAAACGGAGCGGATCGAGGGGGCGCCCGTCCCCTTGACTCACCAGCACCTGGGGTCCGCCCTGGGCCGCCAGCCAGCGCTGCAGGCGACGGCTGGCCGGCAGGGGCCCCAGGCGCAACACCTGCAGGCCCCCGATCGCCGCCGCGCTGGAGGAGCCCTCCGCCAGGATCAGGTCGTAGGCCTTCACGGTGGCGAGTCCCGGCAAACCGCGCAGGCCCGAGAGGGCATCGGCCAGCACGGTCCAGCCGCTGCGCCGCTGCCAGCGACGCAGGGCCTCCACGTGGGCGGGCCAGGCGGCGGGGCTGCCCCGCCAGGGGCCGGCCACCACGACGCCGGGATGGTCGGGGTCCAGGGTCGCGGTGTCTCCGGTGGCGAAGCGGGGAGCTGCCGGCGGGGTCCCCGGCGGGGCCGCGCCGCCGGCTTCCGGAGGTTGGCCGGAGAGCGTGGCGGCCAGCTGGCTCAGCTCCCCACCGCCCACGTGCAGCGGTTCGGCGAAGGGCAGGTTGAGGTGGACCGCTCCGGCGCCGCGTCCGGCCCCATCCCCCCGGGCGGCGGCCAGGGCGGTGGCGGCGAGGGCCTCCAGTTCCCTGGGCGCCATCGCCGCCAGCCCCTCGGGGGCGCCGCTGCCCAGCCAGCGGCAGCTGCAGGCCAGAAAGGCCTCCTGGTTGACGCTCTGGTTGGCGCCGCAGCCCTTGAGCTGGGCCGGCCGGTCGGCCGTGAGCAGCAGCAGGGGCAGGCAGCCGAAATCGGCCTCCACAGCGGCGGGCAACAGGTTGGCCACCGCCGTGCCCGAGGTGGTGATCACCGCCGCCGGCTGGCCGCTGCCCCGGCCCAGGCCGAGGGCGAAGAAGGCGGCGCTGCGCTCATCGATGGCGGTGTGCAACTGCAGGCCGCCCGGCTCCAGCAGGGCGGCGGCCACCGCCAGGGGCGCCGAGCGACTGCCGGGGCAGAGCACCGCATGGGCCAGGCCGCCACGGCGCAGGGCACGCAGCAGCGTCAGGGCTGCCTGCACATTGGCCAGGGATGACGGGGGCCCGGCCACCGGGGAGCTCCACTGTTAAGGATGGGGGAATCATCCTCATCGACGGCAACGCCATGGGCAGCGACTCCACCATCGCCAGGCCTGCCCCTGCCCCCCCGGGCAGGCCCAGCGGGCTGCTGCAGCAACTGGCCCGCCTGATGCTGTGGGTGCTGCTGGCGCTGCTGCTGCGCTGGGTGGTGGTGGAGCCCCGCTGGATCCCGTCGGGCTCGATGCTGCCCACCCTGCAGCTCCAGGACCGGATCCTGGTGGAGAAGCTCACGCCCCGTTTCGGTAGCGGTGTGCGCACGGGCAGCATCGTTGTGTTTCACCCGCCGGCCCGGCTGCAGGAGGCCGGCTACGACCCGCGCACAGCCCTGATCAAGCGGGTGGTGGCGGTGTCCGGCGACCGGGTGGAAGTGAGGGACGGCCAGCTCTGGCGCAATGGCACCCCCGCCGAGCCGGACTGGGCCCGCGAACCGATGACCTACGCCCTGGAGCCGATCGAGGTGCCCGACGGCGAGGTGCTGGTGCTGGGGGACAACCGCAATGCCAGCCTCGATTCCCATCTCTGGGGCCCCCTGCCGGAGGCGGATCTGATCGGTACGGCCATCTGGCGCTACTGGCCCCTGGCCCGGTTCGGTCCGGTTGGGTTCTCCTCTCCCCACGCTGAGGAAGCCTCCTGAAAGACTGCGTTAGGGTGCACGTCGTGTTACAGCGCACACCGGAGGGGAAATGTTCAACCCGGAGTTCCTGACCGCCGATAACGAGGCGATCAGCGACAACTCGCTGATCCAGTACCTGCAGGAACAGTCCCCGGACGTGTTGCAGAGGGTGGCGCGCTCGGCCACCGGGGACATCCAGGACATCATTCGTCACAACGTCCAGGGGCTGCTGGGCATGCTGCCCGGCGAGCAGTTCGAGGTGAAGATCCAGGCCAGCCGCGACAACCTCGCTGGCCTGCTGGCCTCGGCGATGATGACCGGCTACTTCCTGCGCCAGATGGAGCAGCGCATGGAGCTGGAATCGGCCATGCTCGGCAGCGGTGGCTTCGAGACCGGTCTGGACGACGACCCCGGCGAACTGGAGCTTTAGGGCTGGGGCTTGGGGCTCTGGTGGGCGTCCCCCGGCACCAACCCCAGGCGCACCAGGGTGTTGTCGATGCCGGCCAGGGTTTCCCAGGCTCCCTGATCCGGGGCCCAATCCCCCGCCTCGATCCGATCGGCCAGGGCGGTGAGCTGCGTCGCTGAGCTGGCCACCGGCGCATCGTGGTGGGCCGGCACCACCCAGCGCAGATCCTTCAGGTTCGCCAACCCGCGGATCCAGGCCACCAGGGCGGCCCGCTGGCGGGGGAACACCAGTCGCTCCAGCACCGCCGCCACCTGCAGACTGCTGCGGCCACCTGGCGTGAGGGCCTCGAAATCCTCCTGCCAGCCTGGCAGCCAGCGGAACGGGTAGAAGCCGAAATGGGCCCTGGCGCCGCGGCAGCCCGGTGCCAGGCAGTGGCGCAGCACCTCGCCCAGGGGCAGCACCTCCAGGGGCCGGGGCCGCAGGTAGGTGGCGAACAGCACCATCCGCCACCAGCCCTTGCGCCGCCGCCCTGGATCGTCCAGCAGCGGTTCATCGCCCCGCTCGCGGGCATGGAACAGCAACGGCGTGGGATCGAGATCGAACACCGCCGGCGGCTCCGGCGGAATCGCCACCAGGGCATCGGTGAGCAACAGGCTGCCGCTGGCCCGATCGAAGCAGGCGATCTCCAGGAAGGTGCCCAGCCCCAGGTCCAGGGGGCCCAGGGGCAACCAGTCGAGCTGATCCCCGTGGGGCACGCCATCGCTCAGCAGCTCCCGGGTGCGGGCGGCGGGGAACCCCAGCCAGGCGGGCGGCAGCGGCAGCGGGAAACTCCACTGCTGCGGCGACACCCACACCTGGGCGTTGGGGAAGGCCCGGGCCATGGCCGGCACCGGCAGCTTGTGCTCCAGCCCCGAGGCGGTGGGCAGCACGATCGTGCACACCTGGCCGTGGCGCTCCTCCAGCTGGTGCAGCTGGGCCCTCACTTCGGCGGTGGGCGCCACAGGTGCGTAGAGCAGCAGCCCTTCGCGCACCCGCAGCACCAGCATCCGGATCGGCACGGCCACGTACCAGACCCCCTGCACCTGCTCGAAGCTCCACAACCGCCCGGCGATCAGCTCCCGCACCAGGGTGCGGCGGCGGCCGTAGGGGTAGAGGGGCAGCAGCGGCCACCAGGGCCAGCGTTGATCGGCGGGCGAGGGTGTCGCAGCGACGTTGGCTGGCTCGCTCACGCGGACGGAAAGCGGGACGCCCGCGGGGAACGGCGCCGTTGGGCCAGCAGGCCATGGCGGGGCGCCAGCAGGAAGCACAGCAGGAACAACAGGGTCTGCACCAGCACGATGCAGCCGGCGGTGGAGGCATCCATCCAGTAGCTCCAGTAGATCCCCGCCACGCTGGAGATCACCGCCGACAGGATCGAGAGCCACACCATGCGGTCGAAGCGATCGGTGAGCAGGTAGGCCGTGGCCCCCGGCGTGACCAGCATCGCCACCACCAGGATGATCCCCACCGTCTGCAGGCCGGCCACCGCCGCCAGCGAGAGCATCGACAGCAGCAGGTAGTGCAGCACGCCGGTATGGAGACCGATCGAGCGGGCGTGGGTGGGATCGAAGCAGAACAGGAGCAGGTCCTTGCGCAAGACCACCAGCACGGTCAGCACCAGCAGGCTGATCAGCACGGTCTGGAGGATGTCGGAGGAGCTGATGCCCAGCACGTTGCCGAACAGGATGTGCGACAGGTCGATGCTGCTGCGCACCTTGGAGATCAGCGTCAGACCGAGGGCGAAGAAGCCTGTGAACACCAGCCCGATCACCGTGTCCTCCTTGATCCGGGTCATCTGCTTGATGTAGCCGATCAGGGCCACCGAGCCGACGCCGAAGACGAAGGCCCCCACCGCGAAGGGCAGATTCAGGGCGTAGGCGATCACCACACCGGGCATCACCGCATGGGACACCGCATCGCCCATCAGGGCCCAGCCCTTGAGCGTCATGTAGCAGGACAGCAGGCCGCAGACACAGGAGACCAAGGTGCTGACCAGCAGGGCCCGCACCATGAACTCCTGCTGCAGCGGTTCGACCAACCAGGTGAGCAGGGTGGTCATGGCGTCTGCGGATCGGGGTCGGTGGCTGCGGCGGGTGCGGCCTCCAGCCGCAGGCCGCCGAAGGTCAGGGCCAGGTTCTCGCTGGTGAACACCGAGGCGGTCTCGCCGTAGGCGAGCACGGTCTTGTTGATCAGCACCACCTGGTCGCAGAAACCGGTGACATGGGACAGGTCGTGGGTGGAAATCATCAAGGTGCGCCCCTCACGACGGAACTGCTCGAACAGCTCGATCATCAGCTTCTCGGTGCGGATGTCGACGCCGTTGAAGGGCTCATCCAGCAGCATCACCGAGGCGCCCTGGGCCAGGGCCCTCGCCAGAAAGGCCCGTTTGCGCTGGCCGCCAGAGAGGGCTCCGATCTGGCGGTCGCGCAAGGGCCAAAGATCCACCCGGTCCAGGGCCTCCTTCACCGCCTCCCGATCGACCGGCCGCGGGATGCGCAGCAGATTCATGGCGCCGTAGCGTCCCATCATCACCACCTCGTGGACGTTGACCGGAAAGTTCCAGTCGACGCTTTCGGTCTGGGGGACATAGGCCACCGCCCTGGCCCGACGGGCCTCCTTCAGGGGCAGACCGTTGATGGCGATGCTGCCGGCCGACGGGCGCACGAAGCCCATCAGGGCCTTGAACAGGGTGGACTTGCCGGCCCCGTTCATCCCCACCAGGGCGCAGATGGTGCCGGCATCGAGATGCAGGGAGGCGTCGTGGACAGCCACCACCCCGTGGTACTCGACGCACAGATGCCGAACCGAGATGCGCTCGTTTCCGCTGAGGTGGGGAAGGCGCGAGGGCATCGGTTCAGCTCCCCGCCAGACCCGCTTGGAGGGTTCTTACGTTATGACGCTGCAGCTCCAGCAGGTTGGGGGCCGGGCCGTCCGGAAGGGAGAGGGAGTCCACATGGAACACCCCCCCGAAGCGGGCCCCCGACTGCCTGGCCACCTGCTCCTGGGGCTCGGAGCTGACCGTGCTTTCGCAGAACACCGCCGGGACCCGCCGCTCCTTCACCAGGGCGATCAACCGGGCCATGCGCTGGGGGGTGACCTGGGATTCGGCGTTCACCGGCCAGAGGTAGGCCTCGGTGAGTCCGTAGTCGCGGGCCAGATAGGAGAAGGCTCCCTCGCAGGTGGCGAGCACCCGCTGGGGTGGGGGGATCTGGTCGAGGGAGGCCTTCAGCTCCCTGTCGAGGGCGTCCAGCTGGGCGCTGTAGCGCACGGCGTTACGGCGGAAGGTGGCTTCGCCGGCGGGGTCGAGCTGGGTGAGGGCACGGCGGATGTTCTCCACATAGACCTTCGCCAGCCGGGGGGACATCCAGGCGTGGGGGTTGGGCTTGCCCTGGTAGGCGTCGCCGGCGATCGGCAGGGGGGCGATCCCCTCGGTGAGCGTCACATGGGGGACATCCCGGAGGCTGGCGTAGAAGCGCTCGGCCCAGCGCTCCAGCCCGAAGCCGTTCTCCAGCACCATCTGGGCGCCCGAGGCCCGCTTCAGGTCGCTGGGGGTGGGCTCATAGCCGTGGATTTCGGCGCCGAGCTTGGTGATCGATTCCACCCGCACCCGCTCGCCCGCCACCTGCCGGGCCATGTCCGCCAGGATCGTGAAGGTGGTGAGCACCAGGGGCCGCCCGTCCGGCGCCGCGTTCGTCGCAGGGGCTCCGGGGGCCGCTCCGTTCTCCGCCGGCCTGCTCCCACAGCCCCCGGCCAGCAGCGGCACGACAAGGGCGGCGCCCAGCAGAGCTCTCCTCAACCGTTGGCCGAGGCCGTGGCCATCCTTGCGGATCTGGGGCATGCAGGCTTGGGGAACAAGAAAGTTTGGTACGAACATTTTGGCGGCTGTGACCCCCGTTCAGTGGCCAGGCCAGCCCACAGAAAAGCCCCCTCTGCAGAGGGGGCCGGGGGATGGATCACCAGGCCAGTGAGGCCAGGCCGATCGCGGATCAGCCGATCGCCGGGGCGCGCAGGGCGACGGGAATCGACTGGGTGGTGGCCAGATCGAGCGGGAAGTTGTGCGCATTGCGCTCGTGCATCACTTCCATGCCGAGGCCGGCACGGTTGAGCACGTCGGCCCAGGTGTTGATCACCCGGCCCTGACCATCCAGGATCGACTGGTTGAAGTTGAAGCCGTTCAGGTTGAAGGCCATCGTGCTCACGCCCAGGGCGGTGAACCAGATGCCCACCACCGGCCAGGCCGCCAGGAAGAAGTGGAGGCTGCGGCTGTTGTTGAACGAGGCGTATTGGAAGATCAGGCGACCGAAGTAACCGTGGGCAGCCACGATGTTGTAGGTCTCTTCCTCCTGGCCGAACTTGTAGCCGTAGTTCTGGGACTCGCTCTCGGTGGTTTCACGCACCAGGGAGGAGGTCACCAGCGAACCGTGCATGGCGGAGAACAGGGAGCCACCGAACACACCCGCCACACCCAGCATGTGGAAGGGGTGCATCAGGATGTTGTGCTCAGCCTGGAACACCAACATGAAGTTGAAGGTGCCGCTGATGCCGAGGGGCATGCCGTCGGAGAAGGAACCTTGACCGAAGGGGTAGATCAGGAACACCGCGAACGCCGCCGAGAGGGGGGCGGAGTAGGCGACGCAGATCCAGGGGCGCATGCCCAGGCGGTAGGAGAGCTCCCACTGGCGGCCCATGTAGGCCGAGATGCCGATCAGGAAGTGGAAGACCACCAGTTGGTAGGGGCCACCGTTGTACAGCCACTCGTCGAGGCTGGCGGCTTCCCAGATGGGGTAGAGGTGCAGGCCGATGGCGTTGCTGGAAGGAACAACGGCACCGGAGATGATGTTGTTGCCCTGGATCAGGGAGCCGGCGACGGGCTCACGGATGCCGTCGATGTCGACGGAGGGCGCCGCGATGAAGGCGACGATGAAGCAGATGGCGGCAGCCAGCAGGCAGGGGATCATCAGCACACCGAACCAACCGACATAGATGCGGTTGTTGGTGGAGGTGACCCAGCTACAGAAGCTTTCCCAGCTTCCGGAGCGGCCGCTGCGGAGGGCAGTGGTCATGGAAGTAAGACGGGTGGATGAGTTCAGAAATACCTCCACAAGGGAGGTCGATTCACATTAAGTAACGCCTTTCTGGATGCGACGATCCCGCAATGATCCTTCAGGCAATCGGGCTTGAGCGCAATAAAAAGTGATGAAGAGACTTCATGAATTTTCTTTATGAGCTGGCGGGCAGGGAGCCGTTCGCCGGCGAGGCCAGCTGCTGGCCGAGCCAGTCGCGTCCCTGCTGCAGGAACCCCGGCCAGTCGAGCTTTTCGGCCTCGGCCGCCCGCGCCACCAGCAGCGGCGCCTCCCGCTTGATGCGCTCCAGGTCCGGCGCCTGCACGCCAGCCGAGAGGGCCAGCACATCGGCCATGGCATGGCTCACCACCCGGGTGAGGTAGGCCGCGCTCAGGGCCTGGAGCGCGCCGCCCACCAGCCAGGTGGCCCCGTGGAGACGCACCGCCGCCACCAGGGCCTGGCTGCTCCACTCCACCACCCCCAGCAGCAGCGAGGCCTTGGCCAGCTCGACGGCGGCGGCCTTGAGCTGCTCCAGGGTCCAGGGGCAGTCCCAGAGACGGGCCATCTCCTGCAGCATCAGGCCGTTGGCCGCCGCCAGCACCACCAGATCCAGCGAGGGCAGGGGGGCCGCGAACACCCCCGCCGCCACCAGCCACTGGGTGCGTTGCTGCAGCTGCACGAGCCGCTGCCGCCGGAGGCACTCCAGCTCCGCCTGCCAGTGGCGGTGCAGCTCCTCGCTGCGCCGCAGCGGGGTGCCCCGCCGCAGAGCCGGTGCTTCGCTGTTCAGCCAGTGGCCCAGGGGCTGCAGGCTGTCGATCAGGCTGTCGGGGTTGCCATCCCAGGGCAGCAGCCGCTCCGGGACGGCGGCCGGCCACTGGGACACCAGTTCGTCTGCCACAGCTTGGGGATGGCAGGCGGCTTCCGGTTGCACCAGCAGCCAGAGCGGCTGACCCGCCGGCACCGCCTCCAGCCAGCGCAGATCGGCGGCCCGCAGGGGGGTCTTCAGGTGAAACAGCACCACGTCGGCGGCGGCCAGTCCGTCCGGCCAGCGGCGCTCCAGGCTCACCGCCGGAAGGGCGTCGCCCCAGCGCAGGCTGAGGGCCAGCCGGCCGCGCAGGGCCCGCTGCAGCTGGGGCGCCCAGGCGGCGTCCGGGGCCATGGAGCCCACCAGGGCCAGATGCAGACCGGAACGGCCCCCCTCCTCGCGCAGGGTGGCGAGGGCCTGACGGCGTCGCGCCTGGCCCTCACCGGGTCCCCCTTCCAGTTGCTCGAACTGGAGCAGCAAGGCGTCGCAGCGCCGCAACCAGGCTTCGAAGCTGCTGGGCAAGGTCGGCGCCGCCAGCCGGGAGGGCCGCCGCCCCAGCCACCACCAGCCGGCGGCGATCCCCGCCAATCCCATCAGGCCCCAGCCTTCTCCGGGTAGCGCCTGCAGGATCAACTCGCCCCCCAGCACGCCCCCGGCCAGCAACAGGGCCTGCCGGCCCCAGCCGGCGGACAGCAGCGACGACAGCAGCGACGACAGCGACGACGACAGCGGCGAGGACAGCAGCGACGACAGTGCGGCTGGGCGCAGGGGGTCCTGGGACGTCACGGGGGGCTGCCGGCGGCGATGCCTCTCTAGCTCAGAAGTGCTGGGGCTCACACCCCAGACCAGCTGCCTTAAGCCGTCCCCCCTGCAGACCCCGGCGGGACGCAGCATGATTTGTGATGTCGTCCGGGTCCGCACCGTGCCGTCTTCCGATGCCCGTGCCGGCCTGGCCGCGACGGTGGATGGCCTCTTCCTGCTGGAAGACCATCTGCGACAGCTGCGCTGCGCCCACGAGGAACTGCGCCGCTCAGACCACTGGCACGGCGGCCTGCCGGTGCTGCTGCTTGAGCGCTGCTGGCTGCGCCTGAGCCGGGTCTCGGTGGAGCATCTTGCCCAGCGGCTGCCTCCGGACTGCAGCCAGGAGGCCCCCGAGTTGTGCCGTTACCGGGAGCTGGTGGCGGCCGGTCTTTCGGCGTGGGAGGCCGAACGGGTCTGCTGGGAGGACTTCGGGGCCGAGGCCTGCCGGGACGCCCTGCGCAAGTACTGGACCGCCCAGGAACGGGGGACCCAGGGTTGGACCCTGGAGACCTACCTCGACCTTCTCCAGCAGTACCGCCGGAGCTTCGCGCTGGAGAGCTCACGGTGCGTGCCGCTGCTGGTGCTGGCCCGGCGCGAGGGTCCGGCGCGCCTGGGCAGGCATCGGCTGCTGTGGCTGGGGCCCGACGCAGGCGGCGGCAGGCCGTCGATGCGCGACACTTGCCCCTGATTGCAGGCTGCGGCCATGGGCGACGACACCAACACCCCTCACCCCGTGGGCTCCGGCCGGGGGGACTCCCCCGAGCGCGGTGGCCGTTCCGGGCCGAACCGGGAGCCGGGCGGCTTCCGCATCCGCCTCAGCGACAACGAGCTGCAGGCGGCCCGCGCCCTGCAGGACGCCTTCGGCCTGCGCTCCACCGTGGCGGTGCTGGGATTCGCCCTGCGCACCCTGGCCGACCAGCTGGAGAAGGGCCAGCTCGAGGCCTTGGTCACCGAGCACAAGGCCCAGGCGGGCTCCCGGGCCCCGGTGTCCCGCGGGGGTGGGGAGCCCCGCCGCGTCATCGGCGGCGACGGCCAGCCCCGCTCCGGGGGCCGTGGCGGCCAGGCCGCCGTCCGCATCGATCCCTTTGCCCGGCCCAGCAAGCCTCCGGTGCCCGTGGAGGTGACTGAGCCCGAAGCCCCTGCCGAGGAGCAGGCGGCTGAAACGTCTTCTGAGGACGCCGAGGTGGCTCCGGACGCCGTCACCGAGCCCGCTGAACCCCCGATCGCCGCGGCGGAAACCGACGTCGACGCCACCCCAGACGCGTGAGCCAGACCAGCACCGCGCCGGCGCGGCCCCGGGTGCTCTCCGGTGTCCAGCCCACCGGCGCCCTGCACCTGGGCAACTGGCTCGGGGCCATCCGCAACTGGGTGGATCTGCAGGAGAGCCACGAGACCTTCTTCTGCGTGGTCGACCTGCACGCGATCACGGTGCCCCACGATCCGAAGCGTCTGGCCGAGGACACCCTCACCACCGCCGCCCTCTACCTGGCCTGCGGCATTGACCCACAGCGGGCCACGGTGTTTGTGCAGAGCCAGGTGAGCGCCCACAGCGAGCTCTGCTGGCTGCTCAACTGTGTGACGCCGCTCAACTGGCTGGAGCGGATGATCCAGTTCAAGGAGAAGGCGCTCAAGCAGGGCGACAACGTCTCCGTCGGGCTGCTGGATTACCCGGTGCTGATGGCCGCCGACATCCTTCTCTATGACGCCGATCGGGTGCCGGTGGGGGAAGACCAGAAGCAGCACCTCGAACTGGCCCGTGACATCGCCCAGCAGCGCATCAACGCCCGCTACGCCCCCGACCCGGAGCACCCGATTCTCAAGGTGCCCGAGCCCCTGATCCTCAAGGAGGGGGCACGGGTGATGAGCCTGACCGACGGCAGCGCCAAGATGAGCAAGAGCGATCCCAACGAGGGTTCCCGCATCACCCTGCTGGACCCCCCTGAGCTGATCACCCGCAAGATCAAGCGGGCCAAGACCGATCCGGTCATGGGGCTGGAGTTCGGCAACCCGGAGCGGCCGGAGGCCGACAACCTGCTGGGGCTCTACGCCCTGCTGTCCGGCGTCGGCCGCGAGCGCGCGGCGGCGGAGTGTGCCGCGATGGGCTGGGGTGGCTTCAAGCCCCTGCTGGCAGAGGCCACGGTGGAAGCCCTTCGGCCCGTGCAGCAGCGCTACGCCGAGCTCCGCAGTGATCCGGGCAGCCTGGAGGCCGTTCTGCGGGATGGACGGGAGCGGGCTGCGGCCGTGGCCGGAGCAACGCTGCAGCGGGTCCGCAGCGCCCTGGGATTTCTGGCACCGAACTGAAGCGTTGCCACGCCCGGATGGCAAGGCGCTGCCGCAAAGCGTGAATCATTCGTTATGTATTGATCACCACAACTGATCGTTCGGCGAGGGTGTAAGGCCTTGTTGGTAGTGCCGGGTCGGTGCAGGCGGCGGCCAGGTCGGGGCCGGCCATCTCCCGCTCCGAACTGAAGTTTTCCTGAGAGACGGCCTCGCCTCAGGGCGGCCCATGCACGTCGGGTCCCGTTCTGTCCAGTACGGGCGCAGGGGTCTCGCCTTCGGGGGCTGGGCCTGGGCAAGGTCAGGGTCCCCTGACGACCGCTTGCCCTTGCGTCGCCCTTTCCAGTCACCGCCCAGGCCTCACCAGCACGGCCCTCTCGCCCTGGTGCTGCTGCTGCTGCTGCCGATCGTGCAGCGGCCGGCCGCTCCGGTGCCACCGGCGGCGGCCCCGGACGTGGTGCAGGCCAGCCCCCGGCCCGCCGTGGCGGCCGCACAGCGGCAACCGGGGGGCGGCCCTTACGGCATCACCCCGGAACGGCGGGCCCTGCTCAACACGATCCGCTTCGCCGAAGGCACCTGGGTCGGTGGCAGCCAGGTGGGTTACCAGGTGCTCTACGGCGGTGATCGCTTCGACGATCTCAGCCGCCATCCGGCCATCGTCGTGCGCCGCCGTTACGCCAGCGCCGCCGCCGGTGCCTATCAGTTCCTGCCCACCACCTGGGACCAGGCCGCCTCGGAGCTTCAGCTGCGGGATTTCCGTCCCGCCAGCCAGGATCAGGCGGCCCTGCATCTGGTGCACGAGCGGGGGGCGCTGCAGCGCTTCGATCGCCACGGCCTCACCGCTGAGGTACTGGCGCAGCTGGCGCCGGAGTGGGCCTCCCTGCCGACGCTTGATGGCGTCAGCCACTACGGCCAGCCGGTGAAGGACCGCAGCGAACTTCAGCGCTTTTACCAGCGGGAACTGGAGCGGCTGCGCCGGTTCGCCAGCGCCTGACTCGGCTCAGGGTTCCCGGTAGACCACCCGTCCCCGTTCGTCATTGCCGACATCGAGCAGGTCGCTGATCAGCAGCTTCTCGATCTCGGCACTGACCACGCTGCTGTTGGCCTGGGGGGGCAGGTGGAGTTCCAGCAGCGCATCGTTGAGGGTGAAGCCGGCCTTGCCGGCCCGCCGGGCCAGCTGCAGCAGCTGCCGCTCGATCGGTGGAAAGGCCGCCGTGTCGTTCCCGGCCAGGGCTTCCTCCAGCAGCAAGGACTGGTTGGCCTGCCGCACCATGTCCGGCACCAGCACCAGATCCAGCAGCTGGCCGATGCCGCAGAGGCCGAAGGTGAGCAGCCAGAGGGTGCCGCTGAGGGGTTTGCGGTTGTAGAAGCGCGGCAGGCCGCACAGCCCCACCAGGCAGGTGCACCACAGCAGATAGCTGAGGGCGACACTACGCCGTTCGGCGGCCCGGTTCAGTGCCAACCCCGCGGGGCGGCTGGGGGCTGGCCGCTGCTCCGGGCTCTGGACGGGTCCTGGCGTGGGTCGGGCAGCCATCAGGGTGCTCAGCTTCCTCAACTTAGGGCCGCTGCCGGGCGGCAACGGTCCCCGGTGGCGGCGTGGGGGAGGGGCCCACCGGTGGGCCTCGATACCATGCTTTCAACAGGTGCCCTTCATGACGTCCGCGCCCCCTTCGCCGGTGCCACCGGCCTCCATCCCCGCTTCCTCCAGTGGTGCCACCACCGATGGCGCCGCCATCGTGCTGCCGAAAACCAGCGAAAGCCCCCAGCTGCTGCGGATCCGCCACTCGATGAGCCATGTGCTGGCCATGGCGGTGCAGAAGCTCTTCCCGAAGGCCCAGGTCACCATCGGTCCCTGGACCGAGAGCGGCTTCTACTACGACTTCGACAACCCGGATCCCTTCACCGAGGCCGACCTGAAGGCGATCCAGAAGGAGATGGGCAAGATCATCGCCCGCAAGCTGCCCCTGGAGCGCATCGAGGTGAGCAGGGAGGAGGCGGAGCGCCGCATCCGGGGCCAGAACGAGCCCTACAAGCTGGAGATCCTGGCCGGTTTGACTGAGCCGATCACCCTCTACACCCTGGGAGACCAGTGGTGGGACCTCTGCGCCGGTCCCCACGTGGCCAACACCGGCGAGCTTCACCCCAAGGCCTTCGCCCTCGAGAGCGTGGCCGGGGCCTACTGGCGCGGCGACGAGAAACGCGCCCAGCTGCAGCGCATCTATGGCACCGCCTGGGAGACCCCGGAGCAGCTGGCGGAGCACAGGCGGCGCAAGGAGGAGGCCCTGCGCCGCGATCACCGGCGCCTCGGCACCGACCTCGACCTCTTCTCGATCGAAGAGGAGGCGGGCGCCGGCCTGGTGTTCTGGCATCCCCGCGGCGCCCGTATGCGGCTGCTGATCGAGGATTTCTGGCGGGCGGCCCACTTCGAGGACGGCTACGAGCTGCTGTACACCCCCCACGTGGCCGACCTCAACCTCTGGAAGACCTCGGGCCACCTCGATTTCTACAGCGAGAGCATGTTCGGGCCGATGGCGGTGGATGAGCGGCAGTACCAGCTCAAACCGATGAACTGCCCCTTCCATGTGCTCACCTACGCCAGCCGGTTGCGCTCCTACCGGGAGCTGCCGATCCGCTGGGCCGAGCTCGGCACCGTCTACCGCTACGAGCGGCCCGGGGTGATGCACGGTCTGATGCGGGTGCGTGGTTTCACCCAGGACGATGCCCACGTGTTCTGTCTGCCGGAGCAGATCTCCGATGAGATCCTGCGGGTCCTGAACCTCACCGAGCGCATCCTCTCCACGTTCGACTTCCGCAGCTACGAGATCCACCTCTCCACCCGACCGGAGAAGTCGATCGGCGAGGACGCCGTCTGGGACCTGGCCACCGCCGGCCTGGTGGAGGCCCTGGAGCGCAAGGGCTGGGCCTACAAGGTGGACGAGGGGGGCGGGGCCTTCTACGGCCCCAAGATCGACCTCAAGATCGAGGACGCCATCGGCCGGATGTGGCAGTGCTCCACCATCCAGCTCGACTTCAACCTGCCGGAGCGCTTCGATCTCCACTACGTGGCGGCCGATGGCAGCCGCTCGCGGCCGATCATGATCCACCGCGCCATCTTCGGCTCCCTGGAGCGCTTCTTCGGCGTGATGGTGGAGAACTACGCCGGCGATTTCCCCTTCTGGCTCGCCCCCGAGCAGGTGCGGCTGCTGCCCGTCACCGATGAGGCCCTCCCCTGGGCCGAAGAGCTCAAGGGCCAGCTGGCGGCCGCCGGCATCCGCGCCGGCATCGACCACAGCGGCGATCGGCTGGGCAAGCTGATCCGCAACGGCGAGCAGATGAAGATCCCCGTGCTGGGGGTGATCGGTGCCCGGGAGGCCGAGACCCGCAGCGTCAGCCTGCGCAGTCGCCGCCAGGGGGATCTGGGCAGCGTCGAGGCTGACGCCCTGGTGTCCGCCGCCGCGGCAGCCAATGCCGGCCGGCTGGCCACCCTGGCCCTGGCATGACCCTCCTGCTGGCGGGCGACATCGGTGGCACCAAGACCCTGCTGAGCCTCTGGCGCTCGAACGCGGACCGGCTCGAGCTGCTGCTGGAGGAGCGGTTCGTCTCGGCGGCCTGGGAGGACCTGGCCCCGATGGTGCGCCACTTCCTGGCCACCGCCGGTGCCGCCGGCGGCACAACCCCCGCCGCCGCCTGTTTCGCCGTGGCCGGACCGGTGGAAGGGGGACGGGTGAAGCTCACCAATCTCCCCTGGCAGCTCGAGACCGCAAGCCTGGCCGACCGCTGCGGCTTGCCCCTGGTGGAGCTGGTCAACGATTTCGAGGTGCTGATCTACGGCCTGCCCCATCTCGGGGCCGGCCAGTTCGCCCTGATCCGGGACGGCGACCGCGACCCGCTGGCGCCGATGCTGGTGCTGGGGGCCGGCACCGGCCTGGGGGTGGCCCTGGGGCTGCCCACCGCCGCCGGCCTGCGGGCCCTCCCCAGCGAAGCGGCCCATGGGGAGTTCGCCCCCCGTTGCCAGCAGGAGTGGGACCTGAAGCAGTGGCTCAAAGCCGATCTGGGCCTCGATCGGGTGTCGATCGAGCGGGTGGTGAGCGGCACGGGCCTGGGCCATGTGGCCCGCTGGTTGCTCGGCTGCCGCCACCCCGATGGCGACCATCCCCTCAGCGACAGGGCCCAGCTCTGGATCGGGGCTGGTGATGGGCCCTCCCAGGCCGACCTGCCCGCCGAAGTGGCGCGGGCCGCCGCCGGCGGCGACCGGCTGGCGGCCGACGCCCTGGATCTATGGCTGGGTGCCTACGGCAGCGTCTGCGGCGATCTGGCCCTGGCTGCCCTGAGTCGGGGTGGGCTCTGGCTGGCGGGTGGCACGGCCGCCAAGCTGCTCGACAGCCTGCGCACGCCCTCCTTCCAGGAGCCCTTCCTGAACAAGGGCCGGCTGCGCTCCACCCTGGAGCCGATGCCGATCACCGCCGTCCTGGATCCGGGGGTGGGCAGCTTCAGCGCCGCCTGCCGCGCCCGGATGCTGCTGGGCTGAGCCCAGCACAGCAAAGGGTCGGCTGCAACACTGAGCCCAACGACAGGTCACTTATGGTCCGGCCCCAGATCGGCCAGGGGGTTGTGGTGGAGGTTCCGGCCACCACCGCCAACATCGGCCCGGGATTCGACTGCCTCGGCGCTGCCCTGGCGCTCGGTAACCGCTTCGAGCTGCGCGTGATCGAAGGGGGCGGTGAGCGCTTCGAGCTGATCATCGAGGGCCCGGAGGGGGCCCATCTGCGCGGTGGCCCTGACAACCTCGTCTACCGCTCCGCCCAGCGGGTCTGGCGAGAGGTGGGCCTGGAGGCCGTGGCCCTGGAGGCGCGGGTGCAGCTGGCCGTGCCCCCAGCCCGGGGACTGGGCAGCAGCGCCACCGCCATCGTGGCGGGCCTGATCGGCGCCAATGCGCTGGTGGGGGAACCGCTCAGCCGGGAAAAGCTGCTGGAGCTCGCCATCGACATCGAGGGCCATCCGGACAATGTCGTCCCTTCCCTGCTGGGCGGCCTGTGCCTGACGGCGCGGGCCGCCTCCCATCGCTGGCGGGTGGTGCGCTGCGAGTGGAACCCGCTGGTGAAGGCGGTGGTGGCGATCCCCACGATCCGGCTGAGCACGAGCGAGGCACGACGCGCCATGCCCCGCAGCATCCCGATCAGCGATGCGGTGATGAATCTGGGGGCCCTCACCCTGCTGCTGCAGGGGCTGCGCACCGGCAACGGCGACCTGATTGCCGATGGCATGCATGACCGCATCCATGAGCCCTACCGCTGGGGGCTGATCCAGGGGGGTCGGGCCGTGCGGGAGGCCGCCCTGGAAGCCGGGGCCTGGGGCTGTGTGATCAGCGGCGCCGGACCCAGCCTGCTGGCCCTGGTCCCGGCCGGCTGTGCCGAGGCGGTGGGGGAGGCCATGACCCGCGTCTGGCAGGAGGAGGGGGTGAGCAGCCACAGCGCCGTGCTCGGCGTGCAGGAGGGCGGCAGCACCTGGTGTCCCCTGACGGAGGGGAGCCGTCCACAGGCCGTCGTGGGCGACTAGAACGGCCCAGCTGAGTAGATCTACTCAGCTGATAGGCTCTGCCGCTTCGGGACATCCTCCCTGGAGGCCGCCTCTCCCGCCATACTTCCTGCCTGGAGCACCCCTTAGTGATGGACGCCAGCCTGCCTCTTTCGCTCGCGTCCTCTTCGCTTCCCGCCGTGCTCCCTGAGGGTGCAGCGTTTCCCTGGCTCAGCCTGATCGTGCTGCTGCCGGCCACCGCGGCGCTGGTGATGCCGTTACTGCCCGGTGATGGCAGCGACCCCCGCCTGCCCCGCACCCTGGCCCTGGGGGTGCTCGGGGTGGATTTCGCCCTGATCCTGTGGGTGTTCGCCCGCCATTTCGATGGCGGCCTGTCGGAACTGCAGCTGGTGGAACGGGTGTCCTGGGTGCCGGCCCTGGGGCTGGAGTGGTCCCTGGCGGCCGATGGTCTCTCGGCTCCGCTGGTGGTGCTGAGTGGGCTTGTCACCCTGCTGTCGGTGGCGGCCAGCTGGAACATCCGCCTCAAGACACGTCTTTATTTCGGTCTGCTCCTAGTCCAGGCCACCGCCCAGAGCCTGGTGTTCCTCTCCCAGGATTTCCTGCTGTTCTTCCTGGCCTGGGAACTTGAGCTGGTGCCCGTGTATCTGCTGATCGCCATCTGGGGGGGCAAGCAGCGCCAGTACGCCGCCACCAAGTTCATCCTCTACACCGCCACGGCCTCCCTGCTGATCCTGATCAGCGGCCTGGCCCTGGCTCTCTCCGGCGACAGCTTCACCCTCAACCTCAGCGAACTGGCGGCCCGGTCCCCCGGCGGTACCTTCGGCCTGCTCTGTTATCTGGGCTTCCTGGTGGGTTTCGGCGTGAAGTTGCCGATGTTCCCGCTGCACACCTGGTTGCCCGATGCCCACGGCGAGGCCAATGCGCCGGTGTCGATGCTGCTGGCGGGGGTGCTGCTCAAGATGGGGGGCTATGCCCTGCTGCGCTTCAACGTGCAGATGCTCCCCGACGTGCACCTGCGCCTGGCCCCGGCCCTGATCGTGCTTGGGATCATCAACATCGTCTACGGGGCGCTGAATGCTTTTGCCCAGGACAACGTCAAGCGCCGCATCGCCTGCAGTTCGGTGAGTCACATGGGCTTCGTGCTCCTGGGCATCGGCGCCATCGACGCCCTCGGCATGAGCGGCGCCATGCTGCAGATGATCAGCCATGGCCTGATCGCCGCGGCGATGTTCTTCGTCACCGGTGTCTTTTACGAGCGCACCGAAACCCTCTCGATCCCCAACATGGGTGGCCTGGCCAAGGTGCTGCCGATCACCTTCGCCTTCTTCCTGGCCAGCTCCCTGGCCTCCCTGGCCCTGCCGGGGATGAGCGGTTTCATCAGCGAGATCACCGTCTTCCTCGGTGTCACCTCCTACGAGGGTTTCACGATCGGCTTCCGTGTCATCGCCATCTTCCTGGCCGCCATCGGCCTGGTGCTCACCCCGGTGTATCTGCTCTCCCTGTGCCGGCGGGTCTTCTTCGGTCCAAGGATTCCGGCCCTGGCGGTGGTGGGCGACATGAAGCCCCGCGAGCTTGTCATCGGACTCACCCTTTTGGTCCCCACCCTGGTGATCGGCTTCTGGCCGCGGGTGGCCATCGACCTCTACGAGGCCAGCACCAATGGCCTGGCGGCTGAACTGGCCAGCCATGGGGCCGTGGCCATGGGGCGGTTGGCCGCCCTCGGCTGACCCGCAACCCGGCACCAGGGTGGGCTGAAATGGGGTCTTCCATCGAAGTGGCCACCCGGCGATGACCAGCACCCTCCAGAGTCCCCCTGCCCTGCTGGTCGGAGAGGGTCTGCCCCGCTTCGAGGCCATCACCCCCGACCAGGTGCGGGCCCACATTCCTGAGCTGCTGCGTGGCCTGGAGGCGGAGCTGGACCGGGTGGAGACCGACCTGGCGGCGGCTGCCACCGCGGCGCGGCCCCTGAGCTGGGCCGAGGTGATGGATCCCCTGCAGCGCCTGGGTGAACGGCTTCGCTGGAGCTGGGGGGTGGTGAGCCACCTCAACGGCGTCTGCAACAGTCCCGAACTGCGGGAGGCCCACGCCAGCCAGCAGGCGGCGGTGGTGGCGTTCGGCAACCGTGCCGGCCAGAGCCGGGTGCTGTTCGAGGCGTTGCGGACCCTGCAGAGCCAGGGGGGGCTGGATGCCACCCAGGAACGGATCCTCACGGCGGAACTGCGGGACATGGAGCTCCGGGGTGTGGGCCTGGAGGGCGCCGCCCAGGAGGCTTTCAACGCCGCCAGCCAGGAGCTCGCGGAGTTGGCCACCGCCTTCGGCAACCGGGTGCTGGATGCCACCAACAGCTGGACCCTGAAGCTCACCGACCCGGCCGAGGTGGAGGGGCTGCCTGAGAGCCTCAAGGAGCAGCTGGCCCAGGCCGCCCGCGACGCTGGCGATGGCCAGGCCACGGCCGCATCGGGGCCCTGGCTGCTGGGGCTCGACATGCCCCGCTTCGGCCCGTTCCTGAAGTACAGCCGCCGCCGCGACCTGCGTGAGATCGCCTACAAGGCCCACGTCAGCCGGGCCTCGGGTGAAACCGATGGCAACTGGCCGGCGATCGAGCGGATTCTCACCCTGCGCCGTGAACAGGCCCAGCGTCTTGGCCATGGCTCCTGGGCCGAGGTGAGCCTGGCTTCGAAGATGGCCGGCTCCGTGGCTGAGGTGGAGGCCCTGCTGGAGGACCTGCGCACTGCCGCCTACCCGGTGGCCCTGCTGGAACTGGAGGCGTTGCGCGCCTGCGCGGCCCGGGAGGGGGCGGCCGAGGCGGCGGATCTCAAGCCCTGGGACGTCAGTTTCTGGGCGGAAGTGCGGCGCCAGGAGGCCTTCGAACTCGACAGCGAGGCCCTGCGGCCCTGGTTCCCCCTGCCCCGGGTGCTCGATGGACTGTTCGGGCTCTGCGATCGCCTGTTCGGTCTCCGCATCCGGCCGGCCGATGGCGAGGCCCCCATCTGGCATCCGGATGTGCGCTTCTTCCGTGTCGATGACGCCGGCAGCGGCCAGCCCCTGGCGGCCTTCTATCTGGACCCCTACAGCCGCCCGGGCAGCAAGCGTGGTGGCGCCTGGATGGATGAGTGTCTGGTGCGCTCGGTGGATGGGGCGGGTCAGCCCGTGCTGCCCGTGGCCTACCTGATCTGCAACCAGAGCCCGCCGGTGGGGGAGACCCCCAGCCTGATGACCTTCGAGGAGGTGGAGACCCTCTTCCACGAGTTCGGCCACGGGCTCCAGCACATGCTCACAACAGTGGAGCGTCCCCAGGCGGCCGGCATCAACAACGTGGAGTGGGATGCGGTGGAGCTGCCCAGCCAGTTCATGGAGAACTGGTGCTACGACCACGCCACCTTGATGGGCATGGCCCGCCACTGGCAGAGCGGCGAACCGCTGCCGGAACCGGAGTTCGCCAAGCTCCGGGCCGCCCGCACCTTCATGGGCGGTGCCGCCACCCTGCGCCAGGTGCACTTCGCCCTCACCGACCTGCGGCTGCACAGCCAATGGACGCCGGAGTGCGGCAAGACACCGGAGCAGCTGCGCCGGGAGATCGCCGTCACCACCACCGTGCTGGAGCCGATCGAGGAGGACGCCTTCCTCTGCTCCTTCGGCCACATCTTCGCCGGCGGCTATTCCGCCGGCTACTACTCCTACAAGTGGGCCGAGGTGCTCAGCGCCGATGCCTTCAGCGCCTTCGAGGAGGTGGGCCTGGAGAACGAGGCGGCCATCCAGGCCACCGGCCGCCGCTTCCGTGAGACGGTGCTCAGCCTCGGCGGCAGCCGCCACCCCGGCGAGGTGTTCGAGACCTTCCGGGGCCGTGCCCCCAGCCCGGAGGCCCTGATCCGGCACTCGGGGCTGGCGGCGGTCGCGGGCTGAGGGCTGCTGATGACCGCCGGGCCCCCTCGCCTTGCCGGAGACACGTGATGGGAGCCCAGCGAATCCTGGTGCTGGGCGGTGGCTTTGCCGGACTCTGGAGTGCCCTTTCGGCCGCCCGCCAGCTTGATCAGCTGGGGATCGGCCCGGACACCATCGAGGTGCTGCTCATCAACCGTGACGCCTTCCATGGCCTCCGCGTGCGCAACTACGAGGCCGACCTGGCACCCCTCAGGGTTCCCCTGGAGGCGGTCCTCGGTCCCGCCGGGGTGCGCTGGCTGGTGGGGGAGGTTGGTTCCATCGACCTCGCTGCCCGCACCGTCATCGTCCTGAGCGAGGCGGGCCCCCAGTCCCTTCCCTACGACCGGCTGGTCTTCGCCCTGGGCAGTCAGTTGTTGCGCCCTCCAGTCCCCGGCCTGGCTGAGCATGGCTTCGATGTCGACACCTACGGCGGCGCCTCCCGGCTGGCGGATCACCTGGGAGCCTTGGCGGAGCGTCCCGAGGGTCCCGGCCGGTTCACGGCCGTGGTGGTGGGGGCGGGCCTGACCGGGATCGAGGCCGCCTGCGAGCTGCCGGCACGGCTCCGGGCGGCCCAGGAGCGCGCCGGTCTGGCCGGGCCGGTGCGCGTCGTGCTGGTGGACCACAACCCCCAGGTGGGCTCCGACATGGGGGAGTCGGCCCGGCCTGTGATCGAAGAGGCCCTGGCCGCCCTGGGCGTGGAGCTTCGCCTCGGCGTTCGGGTGGAGGGCCTCGATGGGTCAGAGATTCGCTTCGATTCCAGCGAGGTCATCGCCGCAGACACGGTGATCTGGTGCGCCGGCATGCGGGCCAACCCGCTGGCCGCCGGCTGCGGGGTGCCCACCGACGCCCTTGGCCGGCTGGCCGTTGGCGCCGATCTGAGGGTCGAGGGGCTGAGCGGTGTGTTCGCCGCCGGCGACAGCGCCCGTCTGGCCCTGGAGGACGGCCACAGCACGGTCATGTCCTGTCAGCACGGCCGGCCCATGGGCCGGTTTGCCGGGCACAACGCCGTCTGCGATCTGCTGGGTCTGCCGCTGTTGCCGCTCCGGATCGACTGGTACATGACCATCCTGGATCTGGGTCCCTGGGGGGCCCTTTACACCGAGGGCTGGGACCGTCAGGTTGTTGCCACCGGGGAGACAGCCAAACGCACCAAACGGCTGATCAATGGCGAGCGCATTGTCCCGCCCTTGAGCGGCGACCGCGCTGAAATCCTCGCCGCCGCCGCTCCGGTGATCCAGCGCCCACCACCGCTCCAGCCCCAGGGGGGCCAGCCATGAGCTCCCCAGCCCAGGACAAGCCCACCGGCGCACCCGTTGGGCGCCTGTTGGCGATCGCCCTTGTGCTGGCCGGGGTGATCCTGTTCTTCAGCCAGGGCTGGTATCGCCAACTGGATCTCGCCGCCCTGCAGGCCTCCCGTGCCCAGCTCGTGGCCTGGCGCCAGGCGGCCCCGCTGGCCACCGCCGCCGGCTACATGCTGGTGTACGTGCTGGTGACGGCCCTTTCCCTGCCCGGCGCCACCGCGCTCACCCTGGCGGGCGGCGCCGTCTTCGGCCTGCTGCAGGGCACGGTGCTGGTGTCGCTGGGATCCACCCTGGGCGCCACGGCGGCCTGCCTGCTGGCCCGCACCCTGTTGCGGGAGCCGGTGCAGCGCCGCTTCGGCTCCCGTCTGGGGCCGATCGAGGCGGGCGTCCGCCGTGATGGGGCCGCCTATCTGCTGAGTCTGCGGCTGGTGCCGGTGGTGCCGTTTTTCCTGGTCAACCTGCTGATGGGCCTCACCCCCATGCCCCTGCGCTCGTTTGCCGTCGTGTCCCAGCTGGGCATGCTGCCGGCCACCGTCGTCTACGTGAACGCCGGCACCCAGCTGGCCCAGCTCACCAGCCTGACGGGCCTGCTCTCGCCGGCCCTGGTCGGTTCCTTCGCCCTGCTGGGCCTGCTGCCCTGGATCGTGAAGCTGCTGCTGGGCCGCTGGCGGCTCTGGCGGCTCTACCGCCCCTGGAGCCGCCCCCGCCATTTCGATCGCAACTTGATCGTCATCGGCGCCGGGGCGGCTGGCCTCGTCACCGCCTACATCGCCGCCACGGTGCGGGCCAAGGTGACCCTGGTGGAGCGGGCCCGCATGGGCGGCGACTGCCTCAACACCGGCTGCGTGCCCAGCAAGGCCCTGATCAGCTCCGCCCGCCTCGCCGCGCGCCTGCGCCACGCCGATCGCTATGGCCTCAGCCCCCTGGAGCCCCAGGTGGATCTGCGCCAGGTGCTGGAGCGGGTGCGGCAGAAGGTGGCGGCCATCGCCCCCCACGACAGCGTCGCGCGCTACACCGCCCTGGGGGTGGATGTGCGGCTCGGCCAGGCCCGCCTGATCAGCCCCTGGGAGGTGGCGATCACTGCCGCCGATGGCACCGAGACCGTGCTGTCCGCCCGCGCCATCGTGCTGGCCACCGGCGCCGCGCCGGTGATCCCGGAGGTCCCTGGCATGGCCTCGGTGCGGGTGCTCACCAGTGAGACCCTCTGGGACGCCCTGGCCGAGCACCCCACCCCCCGACCCAGCCTGGTGGTGCTGGGTGGCGGCCCGATCGGCTGTGAGCTGGCCCAGGCCCTGGCCCAGCTGGGCCTGCCGGTGACCCTGCTGCAACGCAACGCCCGGCTCCTGCCCCGGGAGGATCCTGAGGTGGGGGTACTGGTGCGCGAGGCCCTGCAGCGCGACGGCGTGCGGGTGCACACCGGTTGCCGGCTGGAGGGCGTCGAGCCTGGGCCGGCCGGGGGTGTGCGCGTGCGGGCCGCGGTGGACGGCCAGATCGTGTGCCTTGAGGCCGACGAGCTGCTCTGCGCCGTGGGCCGCCAGGCCCGGCTGGAGGGCCACGGTCTCGAGGCCCTGGGCATTCCCACCGGCCGCACGATCACCACCAGCCCCCACCTGCAGACGCTTTACCCCAACATTTACGCCGCCGGAGACGCGGCCGGCCCCTGGCAGTTCACCCACACGGCGGCCCATCAGGCCTGGTACGCGGCCGTGAACGGGCTGTTTGATCCGGTGCGCTTCGCCGTCGATGGACGCGTCATTCCCCGCACCACCTTCACCGATCCGGAGGTGGCCCGGGTGGGGCTGAGCGAGTCCGAGGCGATGGAGCTGGGGGTGGCCTTCGAGGTCACCCGCTTCGAGCTGGCCGAGCTGGATCGGGCCATCGTCGAATCGGCCGAGATTGGCTTCGTGAAGGTGCTGACCGTGCCCGGCAAGGACAGGATCCTGGGGGTCACCATCGTGGCGGAGCAGGCCGGGGAGCTGCTGGCTGAATTCGTGCTGGCGATGAAGTGGAACCTGGGCCTGGGCAAGGTGATGGGGGCGATCCACGCCTACCCCACCCTCGCCGAAGCCAACAAGTACGCCGCCGGGGCCTGGAAGAAGGCCCACGCCCCCCAGCGCACCCTGGCCTTACTGGAAAGGTTTCACACCTGGCGACGGGGCGGCTGAGAGGAACGGATCGACGTTGTGCAGGGCCACGCTCACCGCCACGGCACTGGCCAGCAGCAGCCACAGCAATCGAAGTCCGATCAGTCCGGCGGCGGGCCGATCCAGCCCGGCCGCCGCCGCCACGCTCAAGGCGGCCACCGCCAGCCCCGCCACCGTATCCACCGCTGCCAGCACCGGGCTGTGCAGCCAGAAGAACAGCGTGGTGAACAGGGCGAACAGCAGCCAGCCGGCCCCTTCCGAGACCAGAACCAGCTGGCGTCGCCGGTTTGCCGCGATCTCCAGGTTGGCCACCCGCCCGAGGGCCACCAGGGAGGTGATGTTCAGCACCAGCCACAGGGGGGCGAACAGCCAGTCCGGCGGGGCGTAGGGGGGCAGGCAGAAGCTGGTGTAGAAGGCGGCGTCACCCAGCACCCCCGCTGGCCAGAAGCTGACGGCATTGGCGGCCACGAGGATGGCGGCGCCATGCCACCAGCGGAAGCGAGCGGCAGGGACCGCTGGCGTCATGCCTGGGAGTGGAGCCCGATCGTGTTGCCCTCGGTGTCGAGCACCAGGCTCATGAAGCCGTAGGAGCCGATCGACATCTTCGGTTTGAGCACGGTGCCGCCGGCACCCGCCACCCGGCCTTCTTCCACGGCGCAATCGTCGCAGTGGAAATAGATCAAGGTGCCGCCACCACCCGGAGCCATGCCCTCCATTTTCGCCAGGGCACCTCCGGCCCCCACCTGATCGTTCTGCATCGGGAAGGCGAAATACTCCATGCCCGTGTCGCCCATCGATTCCAGGGTCACTTCGAACACGGCCTCGTAAAAGGCCCTGGCCCTGGCCATGTCGTCGACGTAGAGCTCGAACCAGATGACGGGGTTGACGGCCATGGGTGCGAGGTGATTTCCGGCCGAGATTAGGTCAGAAATTCGGGATTCAGCCCGCCACCCCCTGCTGCTGCCGGGGGCTGGCGGCGCCCCAGTTCTCCTTCACCAGCTGGCGGGCCCGGCCCAGGGCCAGGGCCCCGGCGGGCACGTCCTTGGTGAGGGTGGAGCCGGCCCCCACCGTGACCCCGGGGCCGAGGGTGATCGGTGCCACCAGCACCGAATTGGCCCCGGTCTTGCTGCCGCCACCGATCACGGTGCGGTGCTTGCGCACCCCATCGAAGTTGGCGGTCACTGTGCCGGCGCCGATGTTCACCTCAGCGCCCAGGTCGGCGTCGCCCAGGTAGCTGAGGTGGTTGGCCTTGCAGCCCTCCCCCAGCTGGCTGTTCTTGACCTCCACGAAATTACCGATGCGGCAGCCGGCGGCCAGACGGGCGCCGGCCCGCAGCTGGGCGAACGGCCCGATGACGCAGCCGGGTTCCACGTGGCTGTCGCGCAGCACCGAATGGATCACCTCCACCCCGGCGGCCAGCTGGCTGTTCTCGATCAGACAGCCGGGACCGATGCGGCAGCCCTCGCCGATGCTGGTGACGCCGCGGAAATGGCACTGGGGCTCGACCAGCACGTCGCGGCCGAAGCGGGTGTGCTCACTGAGGGTGCAGCTGGCCGGATCGGTGAAGCTCACCCCTTCCGCCATCCAGTGGCGCCGCAGCCGGTCCTGCAGCACCGCCTCGCAGTGGGCCAGCTGCTCCCGGTCGTTGATGCCGGCCACCTCGTCCGGGTCGTTCACTGCCAGGTGCATGGCTGGCCGCAGCAGGGCCACGGTGTCGGTGAGATAGAGCTCGCCCTGGTCGTTGTCGCTGCTCAGCTGGGGCAGCACGGCGGCCAGCCGGGCCCAGTCGAAGCAGTAGATGCCGGCGTTGGTGAGGGTGTTGCCGAGCTGCTCGGCATTGCAGTCGCGGTGTTCCACGATGCCGCTCACCTGCCCGGCCCCATCGGCGAAGACGCGGCCGTAGCCGCTGGGGTCGGCCAGGCGGGCGGTGAGCAGGGTCACCGCCGCGCCGCTGGCACGGTGAGTCGCCAGCAGCTGCTCCAGGGTTTCCGGCCGCAGCAGCGGCACATCGCCGTTGAGCACCAGCAGCTCGCCTTCGAAGCCGGCCAGCGGCCCGAGCAGCTGCTGCACCGCGTGGCCGGTGCCGTTCTGGGGCTGCTGCAGCACGAACTCCAGGCCCTCCACACCAGCCAGAGTGCGCTCCACCCGTTCCGCCTGGTGCCCGACCACCAGAAGCTGGCGGTCGGGGGCGAGCAGGTGGCAGCTGGACAGCACCCGTTCCACCAGGGTGGCGCCGGCCAGGGGCTGGAGCACCTTCGGCAGGGCACTCTTCATGCGGGTCCCTTTCCCGGCGGCCAGGACGGCAACGGCGAGCATCGGCGGCGGCGGGGCGTCTGCGCCGGAATCTACCGGTGCCCTTCGGAGCGGCCCAGTCCGTCGGGGTCTGCCGGCCGCCGCAGCTTCCCCGGCGGGGCGGGGCTGTGCTCCTGCTCCCGGCGGCGCCGCTCGAGGATCTCGGCGGCGCTGCCAGCGCCGCTGGGGTCCCGGTAGGGCAGGCCGGCTCGGCTGGCGAGGTGCTCCCGTTCGAAATCTTCCAGGGGCCGCAGGGCGGGATGGGTCTCCAGGGGGGTGGGGCTGGCCACCGTTCCGGCGCTCCAGCGCCCGGATCCGCCCCCGGACGGCCGGATGGCCTGGACCTCCAGACCCAGATCCAGCAGGCAGCGGCGCACCGCCGCCGCGGAGCTGTAGGTGATCAGACGGCCATCGGGCCGCAGCAGCCCCACCAACCGCTCCAGGAACTCCCGGCTCCACAGCTGGGGGCAGCGGGTCGGGGAGAAGGCATCCAGCAGCACCAGATCGCAGCGACCCGCCTGGGTGGCCAGCAGCTCCGGCAGCCGGCGGCGGGCATCGCCGAGCCACAGGCGCGGGCCGTTGCCCAGCCGCTCCAGCCGCTCGATCACCCCGGCCGGCCACTGGGCCCGGAAGCCGGCATCCGCCAGGGCCAGGGCCAACGGGCGCTGGTCCAGTTCCAGGCCCCACCAGTCGAGCTCGAGGCCTGCGGCCGCCGTCGCCGCGAGAAAGGCGGCGGTGTTGGTGCCGGTGCCGACGGCCACCTCCGCCACCAGCAGTTGCCGGCCCGGGGGGAAGCGTTCCAGAGCCGCCGGCACCACGAACTTCTCCTGGGCCTCCCGCAGGGCACCCGAGGCATTATGGAAGCCCTCGTCGCAGCCGCAGCTGTAGAGGCTGAAGCTGCCATCGCGCCCCAGCCGCGGCAGCAGCTCCGGCTGCGGAGGCGTCTCTGCCGGTTCAGTGGCGCAGGCGGGCCAGGTCATCCCAGAAGCCGGGGTAGGAGACGGCGGCCGCCTCCGGCCGCCCCAGGCGGGTGTCGCCGCGGGCCACCAGGGAGGCCACGGCCAGACTCATCGCCACGCGGTGATCGGTTTCGCTGTCCACCTCGGCCCCGTGCAACGGGGTGGGCCCTTCGATGCTGAGGCCATCGGCGTGCTCCTCGAGCCTGGCCCCCATCGCCGTCAGCTGGCGGGCCATCACCGCCAGGCGGTCGGTCTCCTTCACCCGCAGCTCGGCGGCGCCGCTGATGCGGCTGACCCCCTCGGCGCAGCAAGCCGCCACCGCCAGCACAGGGATCTCGTCCACCAGGCGGGGGATGATCGCTTCCTCGATGCGGAAGGCCCGCAGGGGGCCGTGCTGGACGCGCAGATCCCCCACCGGCTCGCCGGCCACGTCGCGGCTGTTGAGCACCGTGATCCGGGCCCCCATCTCAGCCAGCACATCAAGGATGCCGGTGCGGCTGGGGTTGAGGCCCACGTTCTCGACCGTGAGATCGGCCCCCGGGGTGATCGCCGCTGCCACCAGCCAGAACGCCGCCGAACTGATGTCGCCGGGCACCACCACCGTCTGGCCTCGCAGGGCGGGACCGGGGCGCACGGTGATGAACCGCCCCTGGTCGCCATCCACCACCAGGTCGGCGCCGAAGGCCCGCAGCATCCGCTCACTGTGGTCGCGGGTGGGGGCCGGTTCGATCACGGTGGTGGGCCCGCTTGCCGTCAGGGCTGCCAGCAGCAGGGCGCTCTTCACCTGGGCCGAGGCCACCGGTGTGCCGATGACACCGCCATGCAGGCTCTGGCCCTGCACGGCCAGGGGGGCCAGGTTGCCGCTGTCGCGCCCCTGGATGCGGGCTCCCATCTGGGCCAGGGGAACGCCGACCCGCCCCATCGGCCGGGAACGCAGGGAGGCATCGCCAGTGAGCACGAAGTGGCGCCCCTCCCGGCCGGCCAGCAACCCCAGCATCAACCGCATGGTGGTGCCGGAATTGCCGCAGTCGAGCACGTCGGCGGGCTCGCACAGCCCATCGAGGCCCACCCCCTCCACGGTCACCGGCTGGCCGGTGCTGATCGCCGACACCGTCACACCCATGGCCCGCAGACAGGCGGCGGTGCTCAGGGGGTCCTCGGCGGGCAGCAGCCCTTCGATGCGGGTGGTGCCTTCGGCGATCGCCCCGAACAGGAGCGAGCGGTGGGAGATCGATTTATCCCCGGGCACCGTCACGTGGCCCCGCAGGCTGCCGCCGGCTGGAAGAAGCAGGGGCGCCGGCAGGGCGACCGGGCTCGCATCGACACCCGCGGAGGAGGACAAAAGCTGTTGCGCCAACTGGAGGGATCCTATGGAGCGGCCGGTTCCGGCCCCCCCGTTCAGGGTCGGATGCCCACCGCCCGCAGCTTGGCCGACAGGCTCCAGACCTCCACCACCAGCCGGTGCCAGGGGGTGATCGTCTCCATGGACAGGCCCATGGGCTTTGGAGCGGCGGCCCGCAGGGACCGTGCCGCTGTCAGGGACAGGCGGGCTTCCTCGAGCCGCTGGCGCAGGTCGGCCTGCTCACCGGCGGCCATCACCGTCTGCGGGCAATGCTCCAGCAGCAGCAGGCCGCGATCGAAGGACTCGGCGTAGTCCTGCAACAGGGGCACCAGGATCTCCTCCAGCAGCGGGCCGGTGGGATCGGGCAGGGAGGGGGCGGGAACCATGCGCCCAGCGTAGGAATCGCTGCCGTGGCGGCCCCGGTACGGATCACCAGTCACTGGCGGGGGCATGGAACGATGGATCTTGAAGGGTTTGCCGATGATTGACGTCGCCACCTGGGATGGCCTGCTCCGCCGCCACGTGGACGACCGCGGGCGGGTGGACTACGCCGCCTGGCAACACCAGGGAGCGGCGGAACTGGAGCACTGGCTGGCGGCCCAGCGGCCCTTCGACCCTGAGCCTGGCACCAGGGCCGAGGCCATGGCCCTGTGGATCAACCTCTACAACGCCCTGGTCATCCGCCAGTTGCTGAAGCGGTTTCCGTTGGCCTCGATTCGCCCCACCATCGCGGGGGTGCCCAACTGGCCGGCGTTTCTGGCCTTCTTCTCGCGCCCTGTGATCAGCCTGCAGGGCCAGCCCCTCAGCCTCAACCGCATCGAGCACGCGATCCTTCGACCGCGCTTCGGCGACCCCCGCCTCCATTTCGCCCTGGTCTGCGCCGCTGTCGGCTGCCCCCTGCTGCGGCCGGAGGCCTACCGGGCCGAGCGGCTTGAGGCCCAGCTGGAGCAGGACGCCCTGCGCTTCCTGCAGGATCCGCACAAGCTGCGCTTCGATCCGCTCAGCGGACGGCTGCACGTCAGCCGGATCTTCCAGTGGTACCGCGGCGACTTTCTGGCGGTGGCGCCCTCGATCCCCGCCTATGTGGGCCGCTACCGCCCGGAGCTGGCGTTGCCGGCGGCCGTCAGGCTCAGCCACCTCCCCTACGACTGGGCTCTCAATCGTTGAGGCTCAGTCGCGGATCTCGCCGTAGAAACGTTTCAGCCGCGCGGCCGGCACGCCGAGGCCCCAGAGAAGGCCGATCAACACATAGATCCCGGTGGCCTTCCAGGACCCCCAGCGCGCCACCCGGCGGTCGGAGGATTCCACCACCCGGTTGAGCTGGCGGATGCGGCCCAGCCGGCCCAGCCGCTCGCAGAGATCGGCGTCCTCCATGATCGGCAGGGTGTCGTCGAAGCCCCCGCAGCGCTCGAAGTCGCGCCGCCGGCAGAACATCACCTGGTCACCGAACAGCACCCGGAACCCCTTCAGCACGTAGCGATGGGGCCGGAACAGCAGTGCCGCGTAGTGGGTCTTGAGGGCGTTGTGCAGGCTCACACCCCAGCGGGTGGTCCGGGCGCCCCGCATCAGTGCAATGAAGCCGCCGCAGCTGGTGGCCGGGTCGGCCAGGGTGGCTCTCACCAGCAGCACCAGATCCGACGGCACCAGGGTGTCGGCGTGAACGAAGCAGAGAATCTCGCCGCTGGCCTCAGCCGCCCCCCGGTTCATCTGCAGCGCCCGCCCCACCTGCTTGCAGCGGATCACCCGGCAGCCGTGCACGTGGGCCCTGGCCAGGGTGGCATCGGTGCTGCCGCCATCCACCACGATCACCTCATCGGCAGCCGGATCGAGGATCTCCAGCTGGTTGAGGGTGCGGCCCAGGTGAGCGGCTTCATTGAGGGTCGGGATAATGATCGAAACCGACGGCGCTATCAACTTGCTGCGCAACAATCTTTCATTCTACGATCAGCAGGCAGCTTGTTGGTGGGACGAGAGCGCCACCATCTTTCCGCTCAGTCAACTCAATCCGCTTCGCTGTCTCTTTTTCGATCGGTTTGTTCCCCAGTGGCGACATTTGCGTGTCCTGGATGTGGGCTGTGGTGGTGGCTACACCTGCGAATTTCTTGCCCGCCGGGGCGCCGGTCTGAGCGGTGTCGACCGTTCCGGCCCCTGCATTGATGCGGCCCGGAGCCATGCGTCCGAGATGGGTCTGGAGATCGATTACCGGGTGGGTCTGGCGGAGCAACTTCCTTTCGCCTCCGGATGTTTCGATGTGGTGATCTGTGTCGATGTGCTGGAGCATGTCGATCGTCCGGACGCCGTGATCGCAGAGATCGCCAGGGTTCTGGCCCCCGGAGGAATCTTCTGTTTCGACACCATCAATCGCACCTTCCGCTCCCGGCTCACCATGATCTGGCTGCTGGAGACGCTGCTGCGGCTGATACCGGCCGGGGTACACGACTGGGAGCGGTTCGTGACACCGGAGGCCCTCGAGGGTTGGCTGCTGGCCAGTGGATTCAGCGCCATCAGAATGCAGGGCATGGATCTGTTCGGCCGGGGTCCGCTGCGCACCCTGGGCCGGCTGCTCCACTACCTGCGCACCGGTGGTTTCCAGGTGGCCTTCGATCAGGATCTGGCCGTGATGTTCATCGGAACGGCCCGGCTCAGCCCAGCAGCAGTCCCCCGGATTCGCTGAAGGCCGCCCGGGCGCTGCGCAGATCAAACAGCAGGTCCTCCAGGGTGAGCCGGTCCAGTTCCCGCTCGAGGGCCTGCAGCAGGCGTCGGTTGAGCACCCGGGTCACCCGGTCGCTGGGCTGGGGGTCTTCCTCCGGCTCCGTGGCGGCCATCAGGCTGGCGGCCGGGGCGTCCACCGCCGCCAGGATCGCCGCCAGGGGCAGGTCGGCGGGCAGGCGCCGCAGCCGGTAACCCCCCTGCCGGCCCCGCCGCGATTCCACCAGGGCGGCCCGACGCAATTTGAGCATCAGCTGCTCCAGCATCGGGGCGGGCAGGTCCTGGGCCTGGGCGAGGGCGTTCACCGACTGCCAGCGCGGCGGATCCAGGGCCAGCTCCAGCAGGGCCTTGAGGGCATAGATGCCGCTGCGGCGCAGCATCAGCGGCCTGCGGCCAGGCGCTCCAGCACGTGCTCCAGGGTGTAGCCGAACAGTGCGGGATCCGGCTCGCTCTGGCCCAGATCGTCGAGCCCCAGTTCGCTCCAGCGGCCATCCACCCGCGCCTCCAGCTCGGCATCCCGGCCCAGGGCCTGGCCCCAGTCGTGGCGTTTCTCCGGGCCGATCTTGGTGGTGGCATCAATCGCCAGCCGTCCCCCCAGCCCCAGCCGTTCGCTGGCGAAATCGAGCGAGTCGAAGGGGGTGTCCTCCAGCACGAAAAGGTCGCGCTGCGGATCCACCTGGGCGCTGATCGCCCAGATCACCTGGCGCGGGTCACGGATCGCGATCGATTTGTCGACCACCACCACGAACTTGGTGTAAGTGAACTGGGGCAGGGCGCTCCAGAAGGCCATGGCCGCCCGCTTCGCCTGACCCGGGTAGGCCTTGTCGATGGCGATCACCGCCAGCTTGTAGCTGAGGCCCTCCATCGGCAGGAAGAAATCGACGATCTCCGGAATCTGCTGGCGCAGGATCGGCGTGTAGATGCGGTTCAGGGCGATCGCCAGCATCGCCTCTTCCTTCGGCGGACGGCCGCTGAAGGTGGTCAGGAAGATCGGCTCTCGGCGCTGGGTGACGCAGTGGAAGCGCACCAGGGGCGAGTCCTCCTCACCGCCATAGAAACCCATGTGGTCGCCGCAGGGGCCATCGGGCAGGACCTCGCCGGGGGTGATCGTGCCCTCCAGCACCACTTCGCTGTGGGAAGGCACCTCCAGGTCGAGGGTTTTGCAGCGGGCCAGTCGCACTCCTTCCCCCGCATACAGGCCGGCGAACAGCCATTCGCTCAGCTGCACCGGGATCGGCGTCGCCGCCGCCATCACCAGCAGCGGGTGCACACCGATGGCCACCGCCACCTCGAGCTTGCGGCCCATGGCCGCCGCCTTGCGCAGGTGCCGGGCGCCGCCCCGCACGCTCAGCCAGTGCACGGTGGCGCTGTTGATCGACTGGCGCTGCAACCGGTAGACGCCGACGTTGGGAACGCCGGTTTCGGGGTCCTTGGTGATCACCAGTCCGAGGGTGATCACCCCGCCCGCATCCCCCGGCCAGGGGCGCAGCAGCGGCAGGGCCTCCAGGTTCACCTGATCGCCTTTGAACACCTGCTGGTGGCAGGGGGGGGTGAGGTCGAGGTCGGGCCGGGCCCGCACCAGATCCCAGAACACCCCCCCGAACTTCATCACCTCCTTGAGGCCCTTCGGCGGCCGGGGCTGCTGCAGCAGGGCCAGGCGCTCGCCGAGGGACTCGAGCTCCTCGGGCCGTTCCATGCCCATGCTCCACAGCACCCGCTCCACCGTGCCCATCAGGTTCACGGCCACCGGCATGGGGGAGCCGATCACGTTCTCGAACAGCAGGGCCGGGCCGCCCATTACCAGGACCCGATCGGCGATGGCCGCCAGTTCCAGATCCGGGTCCACCGGCGCCGTGATGCGCCGCAGCTGGCCCCGCTTCTCCACCAACGCCAGGAAATCGCGCAGATTGCGCTGCCGCCCGAGCGCCTTGCCGCTTCCGATCCCGTCCGCCACCACCCTCGCCACCGTCGTCCTGCGCCGTCGAGCTGCTGCCTACTGTGACGCACCCCTGTAGCGATCGCGTCCCGTGCTGCTCTCCTACTTCCACACCTCCGAAGCGGTTCCCCCCCTGCGTTCTCCCGAGGAGGACGGCCCCGATGCGGCCGTGGTCATCGACGTGCTGCGGGCCACGACCACCATCGCCTGGGCACTGCAGAACGGGGCCGAGGCGATCCAGGCCTTCGCCGATCTGGGCGCCCTCGAAACGGCCGCCGCCGACTGGCCGGCCGCCCGTCGGCTGCGGGCCGGCGAGCGCGGCGGCAAGCGGGTGGTGGGCTACGACCTGGGCAACTCCCCCCTGGCGGTCACGCGTGAGCGGGTCGAGAGCAAGCGCCTGTTCCTGAGCACCACCAACGGCACCCGCTCCCTCGACCGGGTCCAGGCGGTGCCCCTGCTGCTCACCGCCTGCCTGCCCAACCGCACCGCCGTGGCCCGGCGCCTGATCGAGCGCCAGGCCCTGCGGGTGTGGATCGTGGGCAGCGGCTGGGAGGGCGATTACTCCCTCGAGGACAGCCTGGCGGCGGGGGCGGTGGCGTCGGCCGCGATCGAGCTGGCGGTGGCACCCCACATGGGGGTCCGCTGCGCCAACGACGAAATGCTGGCCGCCCTGGCCCTCTGGCAGCAGTGGCGCCATGACACCGAGACCTGCCTGCGCAGCGCCAGCCATGGCCAGCGCCTGATCGGCCTCGGCAACCACGACGCCGATTTCGCCTGCTGTGCCGCCGTGGACAGCCTGGAGATCGTGCCGATCCAGGCCGAACCCGGGGTGCTGCGCGCCAGTTGAGCCACGCCTTGCCCCCCGTGGCGTCTCCCTTACGATTCGCCGGTCTTGGAGCGGTCCGGCGGTGAGCAGTTTTCTGGCAGCAGCGCTGCAACTCACCAGCACGCCGGATCCGGAGGCCAATTTTTCAGCGGCTGAGGAGCTGATCGAACTGGCGGCCCGCCGCGGTGCCGACCTGGTCGGGCTGCCCGAGAACTTCGCCTTCATGGGCGACGACGCCCGCCGGCTGGAGCTGGCACCGGCCCTGGCCGAGCGCTGCAGCCGTTTCCTGGTCACCATGGCTCGCCGCTACCAGGTGACCCTGCTGGGGGGGGGGTTCCCGGTCCCGGCCGGGGAAGGCCAGACCTTCAACCGCGCCGAGTTGGTGGGCCGTGAGGGCCAGCTCCTGGCCCGTTACGACAAGATCCACCTCTTCGATGTGGACCTGCCCGACGGCATCACCTACCGGGAGTCCGCCACGGTGCAGCCCGGCCACGAGCTGCCGCCCGTGGTCGATGTGCCGGGCCTCTGCCGTGTCGGCCTGTCGATCTGTTACGACGTCCGCTTTCCCGAGCTCTACCGCCAGCTGGCCGGTGCTGGCGCCCAGCTGCTGATGATTCCGGCCGCCTTCACGGCCTACACCGGCAAGGACCACTGGCAGGTGTTGCTCCAGGCCCGGGCGATCGAGAACACCGCCTACGTCCTGGCGCCCGCCCAGACGGGGCTCCACTACGGCCGCCGCCAGACCCATGGCCATGCCCTGGTGATCGACCCCTGGGGCACCGTGATGGCCGATGCGGGAGTGGAACCGGGTCTGGCGATGGCCCCGGTCGACATGGCCCACGAGGCCAGGGTCCGTGCCCAGATGCCGAGCCTGCAGCACCGTCACCCGGCCCTTTTCTGAGTGTTCATGGGAGTAAGAGCGACGCGATTCGCCTGGTTGCTGACCCTGCCCCTGCTGCTCGGGGCCCTGCCCGCCCAGGCGGCAAGCGCCCTGTCCGCCTGGCGTCTCAGCCGGGAGGGGGTCCTGGAACTGCGCACCTCTCCGGGGGTGCGGCTGCAGGCCTTCTACGAGGAGGGTTCGGGTGTCACCGGGCCCCGGGTCTGGGTGGACCTGCCCGGTGCGCCCCAGCGCAGCCGTTCGGTCCCCGTCGGCGGCCTGGTGCGGGAAGTGCGCATCGGCCGGCCCGATTCCGGCACCACCCGGCTGGTGCTCGAATTCAGGCCCGGCACCCGCCTCGATCCGCGCCAGCTTCGCTTGGTGGGCACGGCCCGGGATCGCTGGCGCCTCACCCTCACCGGCCTCCCCCTCAGCGGTTTCACCCGCAATGTCGGCGAGGGGGACATGGACGCGCCAACCTCCAGCTGGACCGCTTCGCGCCCCAGCGGCTACGGCAGCAGCGGCCGGACCACCTCCGGCCGGCCCCTGTCTTCCGATGGCCTGCCCGTGGTGCCCCGGGGCCGCTTCCGGGTGGTGATCGACCCCGGTCACGGCGGGCCGGATCCTGGGGCCGTGGGCATCGGTGGGCTGCGGGAGACCGACGTGGTGCTGGATGTCAGTCTGCAGGTGGCTCAGCTTCTCCAGGCCCGGGGGGTGCAGGTCCTGATGACCCGCACGTCGGAGGTGGACGTTGACCTGCCGCCGCGGGTGTCGCTGGCCAACAGCAGCAACGCCGATGTGTTCGTGAGCATCCACGCCAATGCCCTGAGCATGGCCCGCCCTGATGTGAACGGCGTCGAAACGTTCTATTTCCAGTCGGGCCGCTCCCAACGGCTGGCCCAGGCCATTCAGTCACGGATCATGGCGATCTCGCCGGGCTCGCCCGACCGCGGCGCCCGCCCGGGTCGTTTCTTCGTGATCCGCCGCACGGTGATGCCGGCGGCGCTGGCGGAGATGGGCTTCGTCACCGGTCGCATCGACGCCCCCCGCCTGGCCGATCCCAATTTCCGGCGCCGGTTGGCTGTTGCGGTCTCCGCCGGCATCCTCGACTTTCTCCAGGGGGACTCTTGAGCCTGCTCGTCGGTCTGTTCGACAGTGGCCTCGGAGGGCTGACGGTGCTGCGCCAGGTCCATGCCCTCTATCCCCACTCCCCCTGCCTCTACCTGGGCGACACGGCCCGGGTCCCCTACGGGCAGCGCTCCAAGGAGGAGATCCGGGCGATTGCGTCGGAGGTGGTGCACTGGCTGCGCTTGCAGGGGGTGGGGGTGCTGGTGATGGCCTGCAACACCTCCAACGCCCTCGCGCTGGACGTGGCCGTGGGCGAGGCGGGCGTGCCGGTGGTGGGGCTGATCGACAGCCTGGCCAGCGAACTCACCAGCGACCACGTCGGGGTGCTGGCCACCCCGGCCACCGCCGCCAGTGGCGCCTACCGCCGCTCGATCCAGGCCTGCCGCCCCTCGGCCAGGGTGCTGGAGATGGGCTGCCCCGCCTTCGTGCCGCTGATCGAGGCGGGCGATCTGCAGGCCCCTGAGCTGCGTGCCGCCGCCGCCCGCTACCTGGCCCCGTTGCTGGAGGCGGAGGTGGACACCATCGTGCTGGGCTGCACCCACTACCCGCTGCTGCGGGCCCTGCTGGCCGAACTGCTCCCCCCCGATGTGCAGCTGGTGGACCCGGCCCTGGCGGCGGCCCAGCGCCTCGGGCCCTTGCTGGCCAGCCTGGGGGATTCCCCCGAGGTCGACCAGGCGGTGGAGTCGGTGCGGCCGCCCCTGGAGCGCACCCGTTTCTGTGTCACCGGGCCCGCCGAGGCCTTCGCCAGCGCGGCCGCCGCCTGGCTGGGAAGCCGGCCGGCGGTGCGCAGCGTCAGCCTGCAGTCACCCACCCGCGCCTATTGAGGCACGGCCCCTAGGATCCTTTCATCGTGGAGGTGACGTGGCGACGGTTGCAGAGTTGCTCCAGCCGGTGGAGTCCGACCTCGATGCCCTGCTGGCCGACCTGCGCAGCCTGATCGGCGCCGGCCATCCGATCCTTCAAGCGGCCGCCGAGCACCTGTTCGCGGCCGGTGGCAAGCGGTTGCGGCCGGGCATCGTGCTGCTGCTGTCGCGGGCCATCGCCCCCGATGGCGGCCTCAGCCCTCGCCACCGGCGGCTGGCGGAGATCACCGAGATGATCCACACCGCCTCGCTTGTCCACGACGATGTGGTCGACGAAGCGGCCACCCGCCGGGGTGTGGCCACGGTGCACAGCCGCTTCAACCATCGCGTTGCGGTGCTGGCCGGTGATTTTCTCTTCGCCCAGGCCAGCTGGCACCTCGCCAACCTCGACGATCTCGAGGTGGTCAAGCTGCTCTCCCGCGTGATCATGGATCTGGCCGATGGCGAGGTGCGCCAGGGTCTGTTCCGCTACGACACGGGCCAGAGCTTCGAGACCTATCTCGAGAAGAGCTACTGCAAGACGGCCTCGCTGATCGCCAACAGTGCCCGGGCTGCCGGGGTGCTCACCGGTCTGCCCGAACCGCGCCTCGATGCCCTCTACCGCTTCGGTCGCCAGCTTGGCCTGGCCTTCCAGGTGGTCGACGACATCCTCGACTTCACCGCCAGCGACCAGCAGCTGGGCAAGCCCGCCGCCAGCGACCTGGCCTCGGGCTACCTCACCGCCCCGGTGCTCTACGCCCTCGAGGAGCGGCCAGCCCTGGCCGGCCTGATCGAGCGGGAATTCTGTGAGGCCGGCGACCTCGACCAGGCCCTGGCCATGGTGCGGGGCTGTGAGGCCATCGGTCGCGCCCGGGCCCTGGCCGAGGGCTTCGCCCGTGAGGCCCACGAGGCGATCGAATGGTTGCCCCCCTCGGAGCCCCGCAGCGCCCTGCGCGCCCTGCCGGAGTTCGTCCTCAGCCGCCTCTACTGATCCAGTTCCACCTCCTCCAGGGAGTTGAGGCAGATCACACCCTCGGGGTAGGCCTGGCAGTCCACCCCAGGCGGAAGCAACACGTGCACCTGGCAGCCGGCGCCCAGGGCAGCGGCCACACCGGCGCTGGAGTCCTCGAACGCCCAGCACGCCGTGGGTGCCACCCCCAGACGCCGGGCCGCCAGCAGGAAGGGGTCGGGCGCGGGTTTGCCGCCGCCCAGGTCCGGGTCATCGCCATGGACCCGTTCGCGGATCAGGGCCATCCAGGGGTGGGGGGCCACCTTCACCGCCACCGCCTGGCGTGCGCTGCTGGTGGCCAGGGCCATGGGGATCCCCAGGGCGACGCAACGGCGCACCAGGGCCTCGGCGCCGGGCATGGCCGGGGCCGAGGCCAGCAGGGCCTCGGCGATGGGCTGACGCACGGCCAGCAACTCCTGCTCGCTCAGCGGCGGGCCTCCGGCGTCGACGATCCACTGGCGCACCTGGCTGGCGCAGTCTTGGCGCCGCCGGCCCCGCAGGCTCAGCAGTTCGGCCCCAGCGAGGGGGCGGCCGAAACGGCTGGCCGCCGCCTGCCAGGCGGTGGCATGGGCGGGTTCGGTGTCCAGCAGCAGACCGTCGAGATCAAACAGGCAGGCAGCGGGTCGCTGGGGCATGCCCCCAGCCTGCATCAGGACGGATCGGTCTCGGGGTAACGGTCCTCCAGGGCGGTTTCCAGGGTGGTGAGCAGCAGCACCAGGGCGGCCCGCTCATCGAGTTCGCTTCCGCCCACCTCATCGATCCAGCGGTGGCAAAGGGCCTCGATCTGCTGGAACAGCCCGGTCCCCCCCCGCAGCAGGGTCATCACCTTCTCGACGTTGTCCTCATCGATGTCCGGCGGCAGACCCACCACGTAGCGGCGGCCGTCGTCCCCCACGTAGGTGAGGTTGCCCTCGGCGTCCCGTGTCGGGCCGGCGTGGGGCGTGATGGGCTGCTCCTCCATGGCCTTGCGCTCCATTCCCGGGGGGTTGCTCCCTGGCTAACGCCGCCGGGCGATCTTGCCAAGCAGCGATGAGCAGCCCTGATCGCCCCCGGGGGGGGGGACCAGGCCAGCGAGTCGTCAGCGGTTGAGCCTCTGCATCCGCCAGGTCACGAAGGTGCCGATCGGGCTCCAGAGCAGGAACGGCACCAGCAGCAGGCTGGCGGGCCGTGACACGGCCAGCAGCGCCAGGGCCAGGCCCAGCCCCCAGAGCCAGCCGGCCAGGCCCGCCGCCGTCCCCCAGGCGAGCCGCCGGGTGCGGCAGATCAGCAGCGTGTAGCTCTGCACCAGGACGAGCAGCACGAGATAACCGGTCATGGCCAGGGGCGCCGTCGGCCCGCCGGCCCACCAGCGGATCAGGGCCGAGGCGTAGAAGCACACGTAGACGACCGACCAGATCACGGGGATCCAGCGCTCGAACGTGAGCCAGCGGGGGCGCCTGAGCCGCAGGAACCAGGCGAACTGCTGGCGGCTCGGGGTCAGGACGGCGATCACCAGGCCCATCACCAGCAGGATCGTCAGCCAGGCAGGCATGGGAGGGGAGCCGTGTCTCTCCAGCGTGGCCTGTCTGCGGTTGAATGCACCATGCCCCAGCCCGCCCGGCAGGCTTTGCCATGACCCAGGACTCCTCGCCCACGATCGAGTCGGTGCTCCAGGAACAACGGCAGTTCGATCCGCCGCCCCAGTTGGCCGCTGCGGCCCGTATCGGTTCGATGGCCGCGTATGAGGAGCTGGCTTCGCGCGCCCAGGCCGATCCCGATGGCTTCTGGGGAGAGGCGGCCCGGCGCGAGCTGCACTGGTTCGAGCCCTTCGACACGGTTCTGGACTGGAGCAACCCGCCCTTCGCCCGCTGGTTTGAGGGGGGCACCACCAACCTCTCCTACAACTGCCTCGATCGCCATCTGGAGGGCCTCCGGGCCGAGAAGACGGCCCTGATCTGGGAGGGGGAACCGGGCGACGTGCGCCGCTTCACCTATCGCGAGCTGCACGCAGAGGTCTGCCGCGCCGCCAATGCCTTGAAGGCCCTCGGTGTCGGCAAGGGCGATCTGGTGGCCCTCTACATGCCGATGGTGCCGGAGGCGGCCATCGCCATGCTGGCCTGCGCCCGCATCGGTGCCCCCCATTCGGTGGTGTTCGGCGGCTTTTCCGCCGAGGCCCTGCGTGACCGCCTGAACGACGGCCAGGTGAAGCTGGTGATCACCGCCGACGGCGGTTTCCGCAAGGACAAGGCCGTGTCCCTCAAGCCGGCCGTGGATCAGGCCCTGTCCGAGGGCTGCCCGAGTGTCGAGTACGTGCTGGTGGTGCGCCGCACCGGCGAGGCCACCGCCTTCGAGGCCGGCCGCGACCTCTGGTGGCATGAGCTGGTGGACGGCCAGAGCGCCGATTGCCCAGCCGAGCCGATGGCCAGCGAAGACCGCCTCTTCGTGCTCTACACCTCGGGCTCCACCGGCAAACCCAAGGGGGTGGTTCACACCACCGCCGGCTACAACCTCTGGGCCCATCTCACCTTCCAGTGGATCTTCGACATCCGCGAGGACGACATCCATTGGTGCACCGCCGACGTGGGCTGGATCACCGGCCACAGCTACATCGTCTACGGGCCCCTCTCCAACGGCGCCACCACCCTCATGTACGAGGGGGCACCGCGGCCCGCCAAGCCCGGGGCCTTCTGGGAGGTGATCGAGAAGCACAAGGTGACGATCTTCTATACCGCCCCGACGGCCATCCGTGCCTTCATGAAGAGCGGCCGCGAGGTTCCCGACCGTTACGACATGTCCAGCCTGCGGATCCTCGGCACCGTCGGCGAGCCGATCAATCCGGAGGCCTGGATGTGGTACCGCGACGTGATCGGCGGCGACCGCTGCCCCGTGGTCGACACCTGGTGGCAGACCGAGACCGGCGGGGTGATGATCAGCCCCCTGCCCGGCGCCACCCCCACCAAACCAGGCTCGGCCACCCTGCCCCTGCCGGGCATCGTGGCCGATGTGGTGGATCTGGAGGGCAACAGTGTGCCGACGGGGCAGGGCGGCTACCTGGCGGTGCGGCGCCCCTGGCCCGGCATGATGCGCACCGTGCACGGCGATGCCGACCGTTTCCGGCGCAGCTACTGGGAGCACATCCGGCCCGCCGACGGCAGCTACCTCTATTTCGCCGGGGACGGCGCCCGCCGCGACGCGGACGGCTATTTCTGGGTGATGGGCCGGGTCGACGACGTCATCAACGTCTCCGGCCACCGGCTGGGCACCATGGAGATCGAATCGGCCCTGGTGAGCCACCCTGCGGTGGCGGAGGCCGCGGTGGTGGGCCGGCCTGATGATCTGAAGGGGGAAGGGATCGTGGCCTTCGTCACCCTGGATGTGGGGGTGGACGGCGACGCGGCCCTGGAGGCGGAGCTGCGCCGCCATGTGGGCCTGGAGATCGGACCGATCGCCCGGCCCGACGTCATCCGCTTCACCGACGCCCTGCCCAAGACCCGCAGCGGCAAGATCATGCGCCGGATCCTGCGCTCCCTGGCCTCGGGCCAGGAGGTGAGCGGTGACACGAGCACCCTGGAGGACCGCTCGGTGCTGGACCAGCTGCGGGTCTGAGGTCCCTCGCCTGCCCGGGTGGCCTCAGGCAGCCCCGGACCAGGCGCCGATCTGCTCGGCCAGCCGCTCCATGCCCCGCTGGCGGGCCGGATCATCGGCCCAGTCCCCGAGGAACTGCTTGCGCAGGCCGCCGCTGGCCGGGGTGAGGTGATCCCCGGGCAGTTCCAGCAGGGTGGAGGCATCGCCGGCCCTGGCCTGCAGAACATCGATCAACCGGCCGCTCTGGTCGATCGTGTCGCGGCTGAAGCGCACCACCAGGTTGCGGGGCTGGCGGTAGCTGCTGCCGATCTGGAGCAGGGTGTCCTCGGGGGAGGGGCTGAACTCGCTGCGGAAGCGGAACTGCTGGCCCAGCTCCGCCAGGAAGGGGATCGAGCGCTCGGCCGAGAAGTTGTTGAAACTGAGGGCCACCAGGCCATCGCTGCGGCGGCCGCCGTCGGGGGCGAGCAGGTGCAGCTTGCAGCCGAGGCTGTGGCCCAGCCGCAGCAGGGCGGCCTCGGCCGGAGCCGCCAGCTGGTCCCGCAGCTGGCGGAACAGGCGCCAGGCGGCGTTGGCCTGGGCCTGGTGGTCGAAGCCGGGCACGTAGCTCCAGGCATGGATCCGCCAGCCCCGTGCCGCCAGGGCCTCGAGAAAGCGCCGATAGCTCAGCTGGGGGGTGGCGGCCAGGTAGCTGCCGCCGATGAACTCGATCAGCCCGCGGGGCCGGCCCGGGGGCTCCAGCCTCCAGAGCTCCCCCTGCTGTCGCCACGGCGTCATCGTTCGCGCCCTCCCCTCGCGATTGCGGTGTGCGTCAGGCGCCCTGGAGGCCGCGCAGGGCATCGAGGGCCTCGCGCCGGTGGGCTGGGCCGTCGAGCAGGTTGTTGAAGACATGGCGGACCACCCCCTGGCCATCGATGACGTAGGTGACCCTGCCGGGCAGCAGGCCCAGCACGCTGGGCACCCCGAAGGCCTTGCGCAATCGGTTGCCGGCATCGACCAGCAACGGGAAGGGCAGCCGGTGGCGGTTGGCGAAGCGCCGGTGGCTGGCGGCATCGTCGCCGCTGACGCCCCACACCGCGGCTCCGAGCCCCTGCAGGTCGGCGTAGCTGTCGCGGAAGGCGCAAGCCTCCATGGTGCAGCCGGGGGTGTCGTCCTTGGGGTAGAAGAACAGCACCAGGGCCTTGCCCTCCAGCTGGTCACTGCGCCGTTCCGTGCCGTCCTGGTCGGGGAGAGCGATCAGGGGGGCGGTGTCGCCGGGGGCGAGGGCTGGAGCCACGGAAGGCGGGGAGGCATGGGGTTGTCCAAGCCTAGGAAGCACGGCCCCGGCGGGGCCTTGCCCGGCTTGCGACGATGGGGGTGCGTGCGGACGGCGCCCGATGCAGGAGCAACCCGGTCTCTGGCAACAGGAGGATCTGCTGGCCATGGCCGCGCCGGTGCCGCTTGAGCCGCCCCAGCCCGCCGCGACCCGCTCGGCCCCCCTGTCCCTGCCCGCCTGTGCCAGCCGCCCGGCGCGGGCCCTGCCCCGGGTTCCGGAGACCCTGCTGATCCTTGACACGGAGACCACCGGCCTCTCCACCCTCCAGGGCCAGTGCATCGAGGTGGGGGCCATCCTCTTTCATGTGCCCCACCGGGCCGTGCTCACCCAGGTGTCCTTCCTGATGCCCTGCGCCGGCAACGCCGCCGAGGGCATCAACGGCATCCCTGCCGCCGTGACACGCCTGGAGCAGCCCTGGCAGGACGCCCTGGCGTGCTTCCGGGCGATGGTGGGGGCCTGTGAGGCCCTGGTGGCCCACAACGTCGCCTTCGACCGTCAGTGGTTCGGCCTGGGGCCGCTGCCGGTGCTGGATCGCCCCTGGATCTGCTCGATGGAGGACATCCGCTGGCCGGCGGAGCGCCAGCTGCGCAGCACCCCCTCGGTCCGTGATCTGGCCCTGGCCTACGGCGTACCGGTATGGGCGGCCCATCGGGCCCTGACCGACTGCATTTACCTGGCCCAGGTGTTCGAGCGCTGCTCCGACCTGGAGGCCCTGCTTCAGGCCGCCCTGGAGCCCCGCAGTCTCTACCGGGCGGACCTTCCCTATGCCGAGCGTCACCGCGCCCGGGAGGCCGGCTTCCGCTGGAACGAAGCGGTGCCAAGGGCCTGGAGCCGCCGGCTCAGCCGGCGGGAGGCGGAGGCCCTGGCCTTTCCGGTCCAGTTGGTGCCGGATCCCTCGCCCGCCGAAGTCCTGGCCAGGACCGCCTGAAGCCGTCGCCCATCTTCCGTTTTTGTTTCGATGGTTGAAGCAGATCCGAGGATCCGGGGCGCTTCGCCGCCGCCTCCCCACCCTTGGAGTGTTCTTCCGGCGTCGCCGCCATGGTCACCCGGCTGCCAACCAGCTCCGGTGACGGTGGCGAACCGGCGCAGCACCGGGTGCGCCGCTGGCAGACGGCCCGCACCTGGGCTCGGCTGATCCGGGAGGCGGAGGCCCTCTGGCGGGTCGATGTCCGCGCCCTGCGCCGCCTGGCCTCCCAGGAGCTGTTCCAGCTGGTGCAGGAGGTGCCACCCCGCCTGCGTCGGCGCGTCAACCTGTGGCTGGTCCGCTTCAACGTCGCCACCCGGCTGCACTGACGCTTCTTTTGGCTCCAGCACCGGGATCCGGGCCAAAAAAAATCAGCTGATGGGATCAGCTGACAGAACGAACGACGACCGGCGAACCCATGGGCGGAACGTTCGGTGGACCGGCTGAATCGGAGCGGCGGGATTCGAACCCACGACCCCCACTACCCCAAAGTGGTGCGCTACCAAGCTGCGCTACGCCCCGGCGGAACGAAGCTATCACAGCGTCCTGGGGGTGCCGCGGCGTCTGGACAGGCGCCGCATCAGGCGATTCGTGAGCCGCTGGCGGCCCATCGCCGTGTAGCCGCAGAGGCGCTCGCGACGGGCCATCAGCCGCAGTTCCGCCAGCCCCATCGTGGCCAGCTGCAGTTCCGGTAGCCGTTGCCAGGCCATCGACGGCAGGGGCAGCTCGGAGCCTTCCCGACCCTCCCTGAAGCCCTTCAGGGCGCCGCCGGCCATCCATTCCGGCACGAGCACGAACAGCACCGCCAGCAGGCCGTAGAGCTCCACCAGCCCCTTCGGCAGCGGATGCAGCTGGCGCCTGGGCTGATCCTGCTCCTCGGCGGGGTCTCTCACGACAGGAAGCTCGGCGCCAGGGCGCTGGGCCCCTGGCGCCACTGCAGCGGCGGTTCGCCGGAGGGGTGCAGTCGCACGGTCCAGAAGGCCAGGGCGAAGCAGATGCCGACGGCGGCGATCAGGGCCACGACCACCACCCGATCGGAGAGGGGCTTCATACCTGTTCGCTGCGCACGCAGATGCGTCGACTGGGCAGCTGTTCGAGGGTGAGTTCATCGCCGCGCAGGATCACCCGCAGGCTCTCGTTCTGGTAACGAAGGCCCGGTGCGTCCGATTCCTCCCGGAACAGGGTCGACCGGGTGCGGCCGGCGATCAGGGAGGCCTGGGAGGCGTTGCGCTCCAGCACCACCGAGACGCGGTCACCGCAGAGGAATCGCTCGCGGATGTCGTAGTTCTCCCACCAGGGGGACTGCATCGCCAGCAGGGGCAGGAGTCCGAGCGCGAGCAGCGGGGGGGCGGCCATGGAAGAAGCGGTCAGACGAGGGCGATCGGCGCATTGTCGCCGCGAAGGACGCAATGGGGGATGGCCCAGTCATAGCTTTCCCACACGCCAGCGGGAAGGAGGTAGGTGCCGCCGGGGAAGGGGCCGAGGGTGACCCCGGTGGGCTGGGCGGAGCAGTAGGGGCGGCTCCCGGGCTTCGCCAGGTACTGCTGGTGGTACGGCTCGGCGAAGTGGAAGCGTCTGCCGGAGCCGATCTCGGTGGTGATCTTTCCGGCCCCGGCCGCCTCCAGGGCAGCCTGGTAGGCCGTGCGGCTGGCTTCGGCGAGGGCCAGCAGGGCGGGATCGTCCACGAAGATGGCCGATCGGTACTGGCTGCCGCGGTCGTTCCCCTGGCGGTTGCCCTGGGTGGGGTCGTGGCACTCCCAGAACAGCTTGAGCAGATCGGCAAAGGAGACCCGGGCGGTGTCCCACACCACCCGCACCACCTCGGCGTGGCCGCTGCGACCGCTGCAGACCTGCTCGTAGGAGGGAGACGCGAGCTGGCCACCGGCATAGCCCACCGCGGTGGAGACCACCCCGGGCAGACGCCAGAAGCCCTTCTCCGCGCCCCAGAAGCAGCCGCAGCCGAACTGGGCTTCCGCCTGGCCCTCCGCCGGCGGAGCCGCCAACAGGGTGCCGAGCACGGCGTGGATTCCCTCGGCCACCTGGCCGGCTTTGGCAGGGGCGTGGTTGCTGTTGCCGCCCGAGGGGCTGGTGAAGAGGCCGAACAAGGCGTTTGCCGTCAGGGATCCAACCCTAGGAAGCGCCCTGTTGGTCCTGTTGCGGCACCAGGGCGATGTGGTTCAGCAGGGTGGTGATGAAGGCGAACAGCAGAAAGGGCAGCGACAGCACCAGGATCAGGCCCACCCCAACAAGAGCGAACAGGGGCCGGCTCGCCCCCATCAGGGCCAGACCCGCCGCCAGGCTCACGAAGATCACGGCCATCCAGATCAGGACCTGGCCGTAGATGTCACCGAAGGTCAGGGTGCAGCGAACGTTGAGCGGCTGGCTGAAGGGCGACGGGGTGGGAGCCATGGGTACGGCGTGGCAGGCGGTTGGGAACCACGGGCCTTCCAGGTAAGCCCAACCGCCGTCCCTGCGAGGGGCAACTCAACATCTGTTTGAAACTCTCAGACGGCCTGGAGTTGGCGCACGGCCTCCTCCCGGTCCCAGAGTCGGCGGTAGGTGCCCTCCTGCTGCAGCAGGTCGTTGTGGTGGCCCTCCTGGACGAGGTGACCCGCTTCGAGCACCAGGATCCGGTCGCAGGCCGCTGCCGCCGAGAGCTGGTGGCTGATCATCACCACCGTGCGCCGCTGCTCCTCGCGCACCGACCGCAGGATGCCCGCGGCGGTGTTGTTGTCGACGCTGGCCAGGGCGTCATCGAGCACCAGCAGGGGGGCCTCCACCAGCAACGCCCGCCCCAGGGCGGTGCGCTGGCGCTGGCCGCCGCTCAGGGTGATGCCCCGCTCCCCCACCAAGGTGCGGTAGCCATCGGGGAAGCCCTTGATGTCCCCCTCCAGTCGGGCCTGGCGGGCGGCCTCCTCGACACGCTCCATGCCGGCCTCGGGATCGCCGTAACGCAGGTTGTCGGCAAGGCTGGCGGTGAACAGGTAACCCTCCTGCGGCACCAGGGCCACCTGGCGGCGCAGATCGCCCAGCTTCAGCCGGTTCACATCGACCCCATCGAGGAACAGCTGGCCGGCGGGCACTTCCACCATCCGGCCGAGGGCCCGGGCCAGGGTGGTCTTGCCGCAACCCACCGGCCCCACCACCGCCACCAGTTCTCCGGGGTGGATCGCGAAGCTGAGGTCCTCCAGGGCCGGCCGCTCCGCCCCCGGGTAACGGACCGTGAGCCCCCTGGCCATCACGGCGCCGAGGGCCGGCCGGCCGGGGGGGAGCGGGTCGGCGGGCGAGACGATGGCGGGGGGGTGACTGAGCAGGGCTTCGACCCGCTCCAGGCTCACCTGGCCAGTCTGGAAGGTGTTGAGGGTGAAGCCCAGCAGGGCGGTCGGGAAGACCAGGCGCTCCACGAACAGGATCAGGGCGATCAGATCGCCGATGCTGAGCCGACCGCTCTCGAGCTGGCCACTGCCCAGGGCCAGCAGCAGCAGCAGGCTCAGGGAGGCGATCCCCTCCAGCAGGGGAAAGAGGGTGCTGCGGGTGCGGGCCAGGGAGAGCTGGGCATCCAGATACACCTGGTTGAGGTCGGCGAAGGCCTTCTCCTCGGTGGCCTCCTGGCCGTAGATCTTGATGGCGCCGATGCCGCTGAGGTCCTCCTGGACCAGGTCGCTGAGGTTGGCCAGCACTTCCTGCTGGCGGCGCTGCTGTTTCATCATGCGGCCGCCGAACAGGCGCACCACCATCAGCATGCCGGGGTAGAGGGACACCGCCGCCAGGCTCAGCAGAGGGTCGATCGCCAGCATCGCCGGCAGGGTGAGGGCATAGGCCAGCACTGTGTTGGTGAGGCTGAGCAGGGCGAAGCCCAGCAGCCGCCGGATGTTCTCCACATCACTGGTGGCACGGCTGATCACCTCGCCGCTGCCGGTGGTCTGGACCCAGCCGGGGTCCTGGGTGAGCACGTGGTCGAAGATCCGCTCCTTCAGGCTTGCCTCCACCTGCCGGCCGACCCCGAACACCAGCATCCGCGAATAGAGGCGGGTGGCCCCCATCACCGTGGCCATCACGATGATCAACCCCGAGACACCGAGCACATCGCCGAGCACGAAGCCGGGCTTGAGCGCGTTGATCGTCTGGCGCACCACCAGCGGGATCGCCACCCCCAGCAGGTTGACCACCACCAGGGCGCCGGCCCCGACCAGCACCGTGCGCCTGTGCGGACGGAGGTAGCGCCCGATCAGATCCAGCCGCAGGGCGCTCATGCAGGAAAGACGGGGCATCGGGGCCCCCTAACCTAGGCATCGCTCCCCAGGGCCCATGGGCCGCCGGGCCATGGACGACCAGAACCACCCTCTCCATGCCAGCGACCGGCAGACGGTCGACCGGCTGCTGGCGGTGGAGCTCCCCCTGGACGAGCACCTGGTTGATGCAGCCAGGCTGCAGATGCGCTACGCGGGGTTTCCCGGTGCCGCCGACATCCGCGACGACCTGGCGAAGATTCTGCGGCTCTGGGGGCTGGACGGCGAGGCACTCCACGGCCGCACCCGCGCCATCTGGGCAGCCGGGTTTCGGCCGGGCGCCGCTCCGGTGGCTGAGGCGGTGGGTTCCGGGTTTGATACCGCGTCCGATGACGCCGGCTGAGCCGGTCTGCCTGTTTACGGCCTGTTGGTCAGAATGGCTGTCCTCGGGCGATAGTGGGAGCGTCCCCATCACCCGGCCCGGTGTGCTCTGCACCCGGGCTATTTTTTTGCGCAGAGGTTGAAGGCGGTCTGTGGGGGCTGCAGGCTGGTTCCCTTAGGTTGCCGCTGTCGATTCAGCGTTCGGTGATGCCTGCCTCCCCCGCCTGGCCCCATTTGCTGGAGCAGCTTCTGTGCGGCCAGGACCTCCAGGCCGACCAGGCCGAGGCCCTGATGCGGGGCTGGCTGGCCGGCGCCATCGATCCCGTGCTGACCGGAGCTTTGCTGGCGGCCCTGCGGGCCAAGGGCACCAGCGGTGAGGAGCTGGCGGCGATGGCCGCCGTGCTGCGGGAGGCCTGCCCCCTGCCGGGGGAGCGGCCGTCGCTCCAGCTGATCGACACCTGTGGCACCGGAGGCGCCGGCGCCGACAGCTTCAATATCTCCACGGCCGTGGCCTTCACGGCGGCCGCCTGCGGGGCCCATGTGGCCAAGCACGGCAACCGCAGTGCCAGCGGTCGGGTCGGTTCGGCCGACGTGCTCGAGGCCCTGGGCCTGCAGCTGGGGGCCCCCCTGGCGACGGTGGTGGAGGCCCTGCCCCGCACCGGCGTGACCTTCCTGTTCGCCCCGGGCTGGCACCCCGCCCTGGTGGGGATGGCCCCCCTGCGCCGCAGCCTCGGCGTGCGCACCGTCTTCAATCTGCTCGGACCGCTGGTCAATCCCCTCACCCCCGAGGCCCAGGTGCTGGGTGTGGCCCGGCCCGACCTGCTCGATCCGATGGCCGACGCCCTGCGCCGCCTTGGCCAGCGGCGCGCCATCGTCGTCCATGGCCATGGCGGCCTGGATGAGGCCACCCTCTCGGGTCCCAGTGAGCTGCGCCTTCTTGAGGACGGCGTGGTGCGCAGCGAGTGGCTCGATCCTGCGGCCCTGGGACTGGCGCCAGCCGATCTGGAGGCGCTCAGGGGCGGGGATGTGGCGACCAATCGTCTGATCCTGGAGGCGGTCCTGCAGGGACGGGGCACCCAGGCCCAGGCCGATGTGGTGGCCCTCAACGCGGCCCTGGTGCTCAAGGCGGCCGGGCTGGAGCCGTCCATCGCTGCGGCCCTGGTCCGGGCCCGCCAGGCCCTGGCCGACGGCAGCGCCTGGGCCCGGCTGGAAGCGCTGCGGGCCGCCCTGTCGGGGGCTGAAGGATGATCGAGGTTCCCGCCGCCGCCACCCTGACCACCCCACAGGAGGCCCCTGCCGCGCCCAGCTCCGCCCCAGACGAGGCTCCGGCCGTGCTTGTCCTGGCCGATGGCACCGTGCTGCGGGGGCTGGCCTGCGGCGCCCGCGGCAGCGTCTGCGGTGAGGTGGTCTTCAACACCGGCATGACCGGCTACCAGGAGGTGCTCACCGATCCGAGCTACGCCGGCCAGCTGATCACCTTCACCTATCCGGAGCTCGGCAACACCGGTGTCAACGGCGAAGATCTGGAGGCGGACGTCGCCCACGCCCGTGGCTGCATCGTCCGTCAGTTCGCCCCCCGACCCAGCAACTGGCGTTGCGAGGAGACCCTCGACCACTGGCTGAGCCGCCAGGGGGTGGTGGGCATCCGGGGCGTCGACACCCGGGCCCTGGTGCGCCACCTGCGCGAGGGCGGCGCCATCAACGGGGCCATCGCCAGCGACGGCACCGACCCGGCCACCCTGCTGCAGCAGGTGCTGGCCACCCCGTCCATGGATGGCCTCAACCTGGCGGCCCGGGTCAGCACCAGGGAGCCCTACACCTGGAGCCGCACCTGCGCGGCCCCCTTCGACTCCAGGCTCCAGCCCTCTCCTGCCATCCCCTACCGGGTGGTGGCGATCGATTTCGGCATCAAGAGGGCCATCCTCGAGCGCCTGGTGGCCCACGGCTGCGCGGTCACCGTGCTGCCGGCCGATGCCAGCCTGGAGCAGGTGCTGGCGCTGGAGCCGGAGGGGGTGTTCCTCTCCAACGGCCCCGGCGATCCGGCCGCGGTGCTCGAAGGAATCGCCCTGGCCCGCGGCCTGCTGCAGCAACCGCAGCTGCCGCTGTTCGGCATCTGCCTCGGCCACCAGATCCTCGGCCTGGCCCTGGGGGGCCGCAGTTTCAAGCTGGGTTACGGCCACCGCGGCCTCAACCATCCCTGTGGCTCCCTCGGCTCGGTGGAGATCACCAGCCAGAACCACGGCTTCGCCCTCGATGCGGACTCCCTGCCGGCCGAGCGGGTGCGGATCACCCACCACAACCTCAACGACCGCACGGTGGCGGCCCTGGCCCTGAACAGCCAGCCGGTGTTCGGCGTCCAGTACCACCCCGAAGCCAGTCCCGGTCCCCACGATGCCGACCACCACTTCGCCCGGTTCACGGCGCTGATGGCGGAACGGCGCTGAATCGGCACGTTTCGTTGCGGTTCCCTGATTCGGGATCGGGGTCTCTACAGTTCGGCGCGTTCAACACCTTGAGGACTGGGGCCATCACCGACCTGCAGCGACTGACCGTCTCCCTGCGAGGGGGCAGCGAACGGCGGGAAGAGTGCCTGCTGTTCAGTTTCACGGGCCAACTGGACGCCTATTCCGACAAGCAGTTCACCGAGTTCATCGGCGATCGGCACAAGGGGGAGACCCTCCCGGTCGTCATCGACCTCAGCCGCATCGATTTCATCGACTCCTCCGGACTCGGCGCCCTGGTGCAGCTGGCCAAGCTGTTCAACGAGAGTTCCCGCCAGTTCCTCGTGGTCGGCAACGCCCGTGTCGTCCAGACCGTGAAGCTGGTGCGCCTGGAGGCCTTCCTGCACCTGCAACCCGACCTGGAGTCCGCCCTTGGCAGCCTCGCCCCCGCCTGAGGGGCCCGGCGACTGGGTAGCCGCCGTACCCGCCCAGGTCCCTGCCACGCCCCTGGCCACGGCCCAACTGGCCTGGCTGGGGGATGCGGTCTGGGAACTGCACCAGAGGCTGCGGCACTGCCGGCAACCGGCCCGGGCGGCCGACCTGCACCGGGCCGTGGTGGCGGAGGTCCAGGCGGAAGCCCAGGCGGAAGCCCTGCGGCGTCTGGATCCGCTGCTCAGCGAGCTGGAGCGCCGCCTGGTGCTGCGGGGTCGCAACCAGGCGGGCCGGGGACCCCGCCGTGGCGCGCCCCACGCCTATGGGCAGGCCACGGGATTTGAGACGATGCTGGGATGGCTTTTTCTGCAGGACCCCAGACGGCTGGCTGAGCTGCTGGACCATCTCGAGAAGACCGAACCCTGTCCCCCCTCCGCCAGCCCATGAGTCCCTCCCCTGACCGCCGCGGCGATCGCCGCCCCGACCGGCGTCCTGACCGTCGCCCCGATTCCGGTGCCGACCGCACCCCCCGCCGCCTTGGCTCCGGAGCCGGCGGCCGCCCCATCAGCCGCGGTACCGGCTCCGCCCGCCCCCGACGCCCTGGAGAGGCCTACAGCCGTGACAAGCCTCCCTTCGATCGGGAGCGCGGCAGTGAGCGCGGTGAACGCGGCGGTGAGCGGCCCGGTGGCTCCGACCGCTCGGCCGGCAGCCCGTACGGCCGCCGCCCCTATGAAGGCCGCCCCGGTGCCGATCGTTCCGATGACTCCCGCGGCGGTGCCGGACGGCCGACCCGCGAACGGCGCGGTGGGGACCGTTTCATCCCCGCCCGCCCCTCCTTCGGTCGCCCCGTCCCCGGCCGTGGTGGTGCCGGCCGCCCGACCACCGGCCGTCCCATCCCGTCGCGGACCGGCCTGGCCCGCCGCGGCCCGGCCCTGTTCCGGGACGCGGACCGCGCCCCGCGGACCTTCCAGGGACGCAGCGGCCCGGAGCGGCCGGAGTCCGACGGTTCCGATGTCGATTTCCGCGGCGCCGCGGACGCCTTTGCGGCCGCCGCCCCGACCGATCTGATCTGGGGCCGGCACACGACCCAGGCCACCCTGGAGAGCGGCCGGCCGATCCATCGGGTGTGGTGCACGCCCGAGATGCGTTTCAACCCGCGCTTCCTGCAGCTGCTGCGGGAGGCGAAGGCCTCCGGCGTGCTGGTGGAGGAGGTGACCTGGGCACGCCTGGGCCAGCTCACCGGTGGCGCCGTGCACCAGGGCATCGTGCTCCAGCCCGCTGCCGCCGAGACCCTCGACCTGACCAGCCTGATCGAAGGCTGCCGCAGCATCGGCGAGGCCCCCCTGCTGATCGCGGTGGACGGCCTCACCGATCCCCAGAACCTCGGTGCCATTGTCCGCAGCGCTGAAGCCCTCGGGGCCCACGGCATGGTGCTGCCCCAGCGCCGCAACGCCGGCCTCACCGGCTCGGTGGCCAAGGTGGCCGCGGGCGCCCTCGAGCACCTGCCGGTGGCCCGGGTGGTCAACCTCAACCGTTCCCTCGATGCTCTCAAGCAGGAGGGCTACCGGGTGGTGGGCCTGGCCGAGGAGGGCACGGTCAGCCTGGAGGAGGTGGACCTGGAGGGCCCCCTGGTGGTGGTCACCGGTTCGGAAGGCGATGGCCTGTCGCTGCTGACGCGCCGCTCCTGCGACCAGCTGGTGCGCATTCCCCTGCGGGGCGCCACCCCGAGCCTCAACGCCTCGGTGGCCACGGCGCTGCTGCTCTACGAAGTGGCCCGTCGCGGCTGGATGCGGGGCCTGACGGGCACCGCCCCGGCCCCCAGGATCGTGCGCCCCTCGATGCCGGCGCCGCCCGACCCCGAGCTGCCCGAGGCGGCCGAGCTGACGGCCGAGGTGGAGCCCGAGCTGCTGGCCCCGGTGGAGCCCGAGCGGCTGGCCCAGGATGAGCCTGAGCCCGCCGCCGTCGCAGCGCCGGCCGAGCCAGTCGCCTGGCAGCACCAGGAAACGCCTGGCGAGAGCGAGCCGGAACCGCCCGTGGAGAGCGAACGGGAAGAGCCTGTCGCGTCGGCTGCCAGTGCTCTGCCGGAGGTGCCTGTCCCGGAGTCTGTTTCGGAAGCCCCCCACGAGGACTCCCTGGAGACGCCGCCCTACCCGCCCGCGTCGGCACCCGGCTTCGAGGGCGACATTCGCCTCTGAACCCCGCAGCGGGGGTGGCGCCGACCGCCCCCCAGAATGGCCACCTCGCATCCTCTCCTCCATGAACCCACTGCTCTGGCCCTCGCGCGGCATCGCCAATGGGTTGGGCCTGGCCTGGTGGGCGCGGGTGGAGACCCGCTCCCCCGAAGCGGTGTACTGGTTCGGCCCCTTCGTGCGCCGGCAGACGCTGGAGCGGGCGCTGCCGGCGTTCCTCGACGACCTGCGGGCGGAGTCACCGGCATCGTTGGAGCACCAGTGCCTGCGCACCGGCCGCAGCGAGCCTTACACCGAATCCCCAGATTTGGCCGACTGATTCTGGCCGACTGATAGCGTCCATCGCAGCTGGCTAGCGGTTGGATGGGCATCGCCGAATGGCGGGAGCAGCTTCGGCGGGGTGAGGTGTCGGCCCGGGAGCTCACGGATCGCCACCTGGCGCGCATCGCGGCGGTGGACCCCACCGTGCATGCCTTCCTGGAGGTGACCAGCGAGCGGGCCAGGGCCGATGCGGACCGCATCGACGCGGCCCGGGCCGCCGCTGAGCCCCTGCCCCCCCTGGCGGGCATCCCCCTGGCGATCAAGGACAACCTCTGCACCAAGGGCATCCGCACGACCTGCTCCAGCCGCATGCTGGAGAACTTCGTTCCCCCCTACGAATCCACGGTGACCGAGCGGCTCTGGCGGGCCGGTGCGGTCCTGCTGGGCAAGACCAACCTCGATGAGTTCGCCATGGGCAGCTCCACCGAGACCTCCGCCTTCGGCGCCAGCCGCAACCCCTGGAATCCGGATCGGGTGCCCGGAGGCAGCTCCGGTGGCAGTGCGGCGGCCGTGGCCGCCGGCGAGTGCATCGGTTCGCTCGGTTCCGACACCGGCGGCTCGATCCGCCAGCCCGCCAGTTTCTGCGGCGTGGTGGGCCTCAAGCCCACCTATGGCCGGGTCAGCCGCTGGGGACTGGTGGCCTTCGCCTCGTCCCTCGACCAGGTGGGACCGTTCAGCAGCAGCGTGGCCGATGCCGCCGAGCTGCTGCAGGTGATCGCGGGGGAGGACCCCCGCGATGCCACCTGCCTGCGGGCGCCGGTGCCCGACTACAGCGCCGACCTGGAGACGCCCATCAAGGGTCTGCGGGTGGGGCTCATCCGCGAGTGTTTCGACCAGGAGGGACTCGACCCCGAGGTGAAGGCTTCGGTACTGGCGGCCGCCGCCCAGCTGGAGGCCCTGGGCTGTGAGCTGGTGGACGTGAGCTGCCCCCGCTTCAACGACGGCATCGCGACCTACTACGTGATCGCCCCCTCGGAGGCGTCCGCCAATCTGGCCCGTTACGACGGCGTCAAGTACGGCTTCCGGGCGCCGGCCACCGAAGCCGGCAGCGATGGCCTGGCGGCGATGACCGCCCGCAGCCGGGCCAGCGGGTTCGGCGAGGAGGTGCAGCGCCGCATCCTGATCGGCACCTATGCCCTGTCGGCCGGCTACGTGGATGCTTACTACCGCAAGGCCCAGCAAGTGCGCACCTTGATCCGCCGCGACTTCGACCGCGCCTTCGAGAGCGTCGACGTGCTGCTGACCCCCACCTCCCCCAGCACGGCCTTCCCCAGCGGCGCCCACGCCGGCGACCCCCTGGCCATGTACCTGGCCGACCTGCTCACCATTCCCGCCAACCTGGCCGGCCTGCCGGCCATCAGCGTGCCCTGCGGCTTCGATGCCCAGGGCCTGCCGATCGGGCTGCAGCTGATCACCGGCGTGCTCGAGGAGTCGAAGCTGCTGCAGGTGGCCCACCAGTACGAACGGGCGGCGGCGGTGATGGCCACCAGGCCCGAGGCGGCGCTGGTGGCCTGAGCAGCATCCTCACCCTCCCGGGTGGGAGCGCCGGCGCGCCCCTAGGTTTTACCCCGATCGGCTGTCGCTGACCATGAACGCGGACGAAGCGGCCATTCGCGACGTGCTGGAGCAGTGGGCCAGCGCCACCCGGGACGGACGGGAGGATGAAGTTCTCGCCAACCATCTCGACGAGCTGGTGATGTTTGATGTGTTGGCGCCTCTCCAGTACACCTCAGCGGCGCAATACCGCGCCAGCTGGGACGGCTGGCAGCCGGATGTCCACGGCAGTCTGCAATTCGCATTGCAGGATCTCTCCGTCCAAGCAGGTGTTGACGTGGGTTATGCGTTTGGCTTGCTTCAGTGCGGCGGGACACTCCCCGATGGAACGACGTTTGGCGAGACCGTGCGCATCACCTTCTGCCTGATCAAAGCTGGTGGCGCCTGGAAAGTCGCCCATCAACACGTCTCCAGACCTGTCGCACGTGGTTGATTGTTCGGGTGAGCTTCTGTGGACTATGGCTTTAACGCTTGGACTTCCATGGGCTCATGATCGTTGGGCCCGGCTTCAGCCATGGAGTTGCATCACATCGGCCACGGATTCGCCGCACAGATCTTGCGGCGTGGCCCTGCGGCCTGACTAGAGAAGACGTATGGAACATCCCGAAGATCAATTTCCACAAGATCGCCGTACGCAGGATCGGCAGAACAGGACCTGGCTGGCTTTGGTGTCTGCTGTGGTGTTGGTGGTGGCAGGTTTTGCCATCCTCAACAACCAACACCAGCAACGGCTTCAGGCTGAGGCCCGGGTCCAGGCCGCTCAGGATCAGGCCAACCGGGAGGCCATGCAGCGGATGGAGGGCGAACTGGCCCTCAAGAGCGAACTGGAATCCGCCTCCCAGCGGGAGGCCGCCCTCCAGCTTCAGCTCAAGGAGATGGACGCCGGGGCGAGCCGGCTCCAGGCCGCCGATGGCGCGCAGCAGGCCAAGCGCCAGCAGGCGGAGCGGGACCTCCAGGAGCTCCGCACCCAGCGCGCCAAGCTCGAGAAGCAGGTCGACTGCGAACGGATTCAGTTGACAGTGAACCAGCTCACGGCCAAGGGCGACACCGACCAGGCCACCAAGCTCCAGACCCTGTGGGCGATGCCCTGTCCCAACCTCCAGGCATCCAGGTAGCCAGGGCACCAGATCTGGTGGTCCGCCGGTAGGGTGGACGCACCCTGTGGTGGCGCTGCCCTCCGACGCCGTGGCCTTCGTTCCGCTCCACAACCACAGTGACTACAGCCTGCTGGACGGGGCCTCCCAGCTGCCGGCGATGGTGGAGCGGGCTGTGGCCCTTGGCATGCCGGCCCTGGCCCTCACCGACCACGGGGTGATGTACGGCGCGATCGAGCTGCTCAAGCTCTGCACCAAGGCGGGCATCAAGCCGATCATCGGCAACGAGATGTACGTCATCAACGGCTCGATCGAAGATCCGCAGCCGAAGAAGGAGCGCCGCTACCACCTGGTGGTGCTGGCCCGCAACGCCGTCGGCTACCGCAACCTGGTCAAGCTCACCAGCATCAGCCACCTGCGTGGCATGCGTGGCCGTGGCATCTTCGCGCGGGCCTGCATCGATAAAGCCCTGCTGCAGCAATACAGCGAGGGTTTGATGGTGGCCACCGCCTGCCTGGGCGGCGAGATTCCCCAGGCGATCCTGCGGGGGCGTCCCGATGTGGCCCGGGAGGTGGCCGCCTGGTACCGGGACGTGTTCGGTGACGACTTCTACCTGGAGATCCAGGACCACGGCGGCCTTGAGGACCGCATTGTCAACGTCGAGATGGCGCGGATCAGCGCTGAGCTGGGCATTCCCCTGGTTGCCACCAATGACGCCCACTACCTGACCAGCCACGACGTGGAGGCCCACGACGCCCTGCTGTGCGTGCTCACCGGCAAGCTGATCAGCGACGAGAAGCGCCTGCGCTACACGGGCACCGAATACATCAAGAGCGAGGCGGAGATGGCCCGGCTCTTCGCCGACCATCTCGAGCCCGAGGTGATCGCCGCCGCCATCGCCACCACCGCCAGGGTGGCGGAGAAGGTGGAGGACTACGACATCCTGGGGCGCCAGCAGATGCCCCGCTTCCCGATCCCCGAGGGCCACACCCCGGTGAGCTACCTCAGCGAGGTGAGTCACCAGGGACTGCGGCGCCGCCTGGCGCTGGCGGATGACGCCCCGATCGATCCCGGTTACGGGGAGCGGCTGGCCTTCGAGCTCCAGGTGATGGAGCAGATGGGCTTCCCCACCTACTTCCTGGTGGTCTGGGACTACATCCGCTTCGCCCGGGAGCAGGGCATCCCGGTGGGACCGGGCAGGGGGTCGGCGGCCGGTTCGCTGGTGGCCTACGCCCTGGGCATCACCAACATCGACCCGGTGGAGCACGGCCTGCTGTTCGAGCGCTTCCTCAATCCGGAACGCAAGTCGATGCCTGACATCGACACCGACTTCTGCATCGAGCGCCGCGGTGAGGTGATCGAGTACGTCACCCGCCGCTATGGCGAGGACAAGGTGGCCCAGATCATCACCTTCAACCGTATGACCTCCAAGGCGGTGCTCAAGGACGTGGCCCGGGTGCTCGACATCCCCTACGGCGAGGCCGACCGCCTGGCCAAGCTGATCCCCGTGGCCCGGGGCAAGCCGGCCAAGCTCGCCGAGATGATCGGCGCCGAGTCGCCGGTGCCGGAGTTCCGCGACAAATACGAAAACGACCCGAAGGTGCGCCACTGGGTCGACCTGGCCCGCCGCATCGAGGGCACCAACAAGACGTTCGGCGTCCATGCGGCCGGGGTGGTGATCGCCGCCGAACCCCTCGATGAACTGGTGCCCCTGCAGCGCAACAACGATGGCCAGGTGATCACCCAGTACTTCATGGAGGACGTCGAGGCGATGGGCCTGCTGAAGATGGACTTCCTGGGCCTCAAGAACCTCACCATGATCGAGAAGACGATTGAACTCGTGGCCCAGGCCGAGGGGGAACGCCTTGACCCCGATGCCCTGCCGGCCAACGATCCCGGCACCTACGCCCTGCTGGCCCGTGGGGATCTGGAGGGCATCTTCCAGCTCGAATCCAGCGGCATGCGCCAGATCGTGCGTGATCTCAAACCCTCCTCCCTGGAGGACATCTCCTCGATCCTGGCCCTTTACCGGCCGGGCCCCCTCGATGCCGGCCTGATCCCCAAGTTCATCAACCGCAAGCACGGCCGCGAGGCCATCGATGTGGCCCACGCCAAGCTCGAGCCGATCCTCAAGGAGACCTACGGGATCATGGTCTACCAGGAGCAGATCATGCGGATCGCCCAGGATCTGGCGGGCTATTCCCTCGGTGAGGCCGATCTGCTGCGGCGGGCCATGGGCAAAAAGAAGGTGTCGGAGATGCAGAAGCACCGCCACCAGTTCGTGTCCGGCGCCAGCGAACGGGGCGTGGACGCCGCCATTGGCGAGGCGCTGTTCGATCAGATGGTGCTGTTCGCCGAGTACTGCTTCAACAAGAGCCACTCCACCGCCTACGGCGCCGTCACTTACCAGACCGCCTACCTCAAGGCCCACCATCCGGTGGCCTACATGGCGGCCCTGCTCACGGTGAATGCCGGCACCACCGACAAGGTGCAGCGTTACATCGCCAACTGCCAGGCCATGGGCATCGAGGTGATGCCGCCGGACGTGAATGCCTCCGGTATCGACTTCACCCCCGTGGGCAAGAAGATCCTCTTCGGCCTCTCCGCCATCCGCAACCTCGGTGATGGCGCCATCCGCCAGCTGATCGAGGCCCGCGCCAGCGGCGGCCCCTTTCTCCACCTCGCCGATCTCTGCGACCGCCTCTCAGGCCAGCAGCTCAACCGCCGGGCGATCGAGTCCCTGATCCACTGCGGCGCCCTCGATGGCCTCGAGCCCAAGGCCAACCGGGCCCAGTTGATGGCCGATCTCGATCTGGTGCTCGACTGGGCCAGCTCCCGCGCCCGCGACCGGGCCAGCGGCCAGGGCAACCTGTTCGACCTCTTCGGCGGCGGTGCAGACGCCTCCGAAGGCGCCGCTGCCGTGGAGGCTCCGGCGCCACCACGGGCCGCTGCGGTGGCCGACTACCCCCCCACCGAGAAGCTGAAGCTGGAGAAGGAGTTGCTGGGCTTCTACATCTCCGACCACCCCCTGCGCCAGCTGGCCTCCCAGGTGCGGCTGCTCACCCCGATCGGCCTGGCCAACCTCGAGGAGATGGCCGACAAGGCCAAGGTGAGTGTGGTGGTGATGGTGAGCGAGATCCGCCAGGTGACCACCCGCAAGGGGGACCGCATGGCCGTGCTGCAGCTGGAGGACCTCACCGGCTCCTGCGAGGCGGTGGTGTTCCCCAAGAGCTATGCCCGCCTGGCCGACCACCTGATGGTGGATGCCCGCCTGCTGCTCTGGGCCGGGGTCGACCGCCGCGACGACCGGGTGCAGCTGCTCGTCGACGACTGCCGCAGCATCGAGGACCTGAAACTGGTGATGGTGGAGCTGGCGCCCGAGCAGGCCGGCGACATCGCCGTGCAGCACCGGCTGCGTGAATGCCTCACCCGCCATCGCCCCGGCCAGGAGGAGGCTGGCGTGAAGGTGCCGGTGGTGGCGTTGGTGAAGCACCAGGACGAAACCCGTTTCGTGCGCCTGGGCGGCCAGTTCTGCGTCGCTGATGCGTCGGCCGCCGTCGAGACGCTGGCCTCGGCCGATTTCAGGGCCTGGCTGCGCTCACCCCTGGGGGCTGCCTGAGCCGGAACCTGAGGTGCCCTGGCGCATGGCCCGCACCGAGGCCCGCACCCGGCCGATGTTGACGCCGATCTGCTCGATTCCCAGCAGGCTGCCCGGGGCGTCCTCCCAGCTGGCGGAGAGCACGCCGTAACTGAGGCCCAGAAGGCCCAGCAGGAAAAAGGCCCCGGATCCCACCAGGGTGAGGCCGGGGGGAACGTCGGCAACGCCTCGGCTGACCAGCAGGTAGCTGGCCACGAACACGCCCATGCCCAGGACCGTGGGGGTGCCCGTGGCGATGGCGATGCGCCGAACCATGCGGTTGGCCACCGCCTCGGGAATCACCTGCTGCCGTGGTGTCTTGGCTGGCGGCCCACTGGCAGCGGGCGCCGCGAAGGATTTCGGCTTCGGCCGACGGGCCATGGGACGTGCCTCAGCCGCGGATGCCGAGCTTCTTGATCAGTTCGGCGTAGCGGGTCTCGCTCTGGGCGCGGAGGTAGCCGAGCAGGCGCTTGCGGCGACCGATCATCTTGAGCAGCCCCTGGCGGGAGGAGAAGTCGTGGATGTTCTTCTGCAGGTGGCCACTGAGTTGCTGGATCCGCTCGCTCAACATCGCGACCTGCACTTCCACCGAACCGGTGTCGGTGCCGTGGGCCTGATGGGAATTGATCAGTTCCTGTTTCTGGGTGGTGGTGAGCGGCATGGGCGGATCTGAGCCCGAACGGTGCAAACCAACACCTTAACGTGCGGCCCGTTGGCCTCCCTTTCGGCGCCGCCCCTTCAGGCCACGGCGCGGGACAACCAGCGCAGGCTTTCGCGGATCCAGTCGTCGGCGCCGGCGGAGGCCTCGATCCCGGCAGCGGCGACGGCCCGCAGGGCCCGGTGGATTTCCAGGGGCTCATAGCCGAGCGCCACCAGGGTGATCTGCACCTCCTCGCGGCAGGGGGCCGTGGGGCCGCCCGCTGTGTCGACACCGCTGACCTCCTCCTCGTCAAGGGGATCCACCAGGCCGGCGAAGCGCTCCTGCAGGCGCGCTCTCAGCTCCACCGACAGCCGTTCGGCCGTGCGCTTGCCCACCCCAGGGGCCAGGCAGAGGCTGCGCAGGTCGGCGTGGACGATGGCGCGCACCAGGTCGGGCACGTCCAGGGCGCCGAGCAGGCCCAGGGCCATCTGGGGCCCCACGCCACTCACGGCCACCAGCTCGCGGAACAGGTCCCGCTCCTGGCGGGCGATGAAGCCATAGAGCGTCCAGCCGTCGTCACGGATGCTGTGGTGCACGTGCAGGCCCAGATCGCTGCCCACCTCCGGCAGGCGCTGCCACTGCTTCAGGGTGAACTGCACCTCGTAACCCACCCCCTGGCAGATCAGCAGGGCCCCGCAACGGTTCGCCTGCTGCCATGGTTCGGCCAGTCGCCCCTGCAGCCAGCCGATCATGGTGAGACGTGCGTCAGCCCCCATGCTGCCCCTCCTGCCAACCCCCCCGGGCCGTTCCCGGTCGCCGCTGAGGCTGGTGCTGGCACCGCTGCTGGCCCTGGTGCTGCTGCTGGGGGGCTGCACCAGAGCCGCCCAGCCGCCCAGGGGCGTGCTGCTCGATGCCCTCTCCCTGCAGATCCAGCTCACCCAGGGCGCCATTGCCCGTGCCCTCGACCTGGAGGCCGGCGGCCTGCCCGAGGTGAGCCGGGTGCGGGTCGAGCAGCAGGAGAGCATCACCATCGGCGAGGGTCGGGGCCTGCACCTGAGCGGCCGCTTCGACTGGCGCCTGCCGGGGGATGCCATTCGCGTCGACAGCCCCTTCGAGCTCTACCTGCAGCGGGGCTCCAAGGGGGAAAGCTGGCGCCTGGCCCGCCCCAGCGGCAGCAGCGACGGCAACAGCCAGGACTGGATCACGGAGCCCCTGCCACTTCCTCGGAAAGCCTGAGCCAGCGGGCCACGTGGGGAAGCGTGAGGCCCTGCACCAGCAGGTTGATCACCACGACACAGAAGACGATGCCGCCGGCGTTCTGCACCAGGGACGGCACCGAGGCGGGGTCGATGCCGCGCACCCTGGGGATGGCGTCGACCATCTCGAAGCTCAGGGCGAGCGGAACGGCGCCCCGAAGGCCGCACCAGGACACCAGCAGCGAATCCCGCCAAGGGAAGGGGGAGAAGCGTTGCAGCAACAGCACGCTCGCCGGCCTCGCCACCAGCATCATGGCGACGGCGACGACGATCCCCTCCGGCAGCGCTGGCAGCAGCTCCAGGGGATGGACACTCAGACCGAAGATCAGGAAGACGGTGATCTCCGTCATGTTGTTGAACGGCAGCAGGGTCTGCTGCAGGGCTTCCGGGGTGATCCGTTCGTTGCTGTAGGTGTGGTTGCGCAGCATCAGGCCCGCCACGTAGGCACTGATGAATCCGGAACCGCCCATCAGTTCCGCCACGCCGTAGGAGATCAGGCCGATGGCGATGCCCAGGATCAGCAACTGGTTGCTCTCCCGCACCAGCCGGTTGAGGCTGAAGCGCCCCAGGTAGCTCACGCAGACACCAATCAGAAGGCCGGAGCCGATCTTCTGCAGGAACGTCTGCACCTGCTCCACCACCACCTGCTGCCCGCCGCTGGCGCCGTCCAGGGTCGTCAGGCCGATCACCAGTCCCAGAAACAGGATGCCGGTGGGATCGTTGACGGAGGATTCGAACTGCACCAGGGCCGAAAGCCGGCTGGGGATCGCCCGCTGCACCAGTTGCAGGACGTTCATCGTGGCCCCGGCGTCGGTCGAGCCCAGACAGGCGGCGATCAGCATCGCCACGGCCAGCGGCACCTGCCGGAAGCCGAGCTGGATGCCGCCCGCATCGGGGGAGGCCACGAACCAGATGATCAGCCCCAGCATCAGGCTGGAGAGGATCACGCCTCCCACCGCGAGGATGATGCCGTATTCGAGGAAGCCACGAATCGAGCGGATATCGGTTTCCAGTCCGGCGTTGAACAGCAGGATCGACAGACTCAGAACCTGCAGCCGCAGGATCGTGTCATGGCTGAACAGCGTGACCGAGGGATTGATCAGCAGGCCGAACAGCAGCACGCCCAGAATCGCCGGCACCCCGATCTTCAGGGAGAAACGACTGATCGCCAGGGTGCCGAGAAAGATGCCACCGATGGTCAGCATCATCAGCGGCAGGGGCACGATGCCCGGAGCCATCGGCGGCCTGATCAGGGGCGTTTCCGCCCCCTGACTGAAGCTGGCGACCATCGTGGCCAGCCAGGGATGGACGGCACCAGACAGGGGGATCAACAGCAAGGGAGCCCAACCTGGCGGCGTCATCGTAGGGGGGAGTTCTGCGCGGATTTGTCGGCTCCGGCCACCCCCGCCGCCTGGCCCAGACAGATCAGCGTGGCCACCAGGATCAGGGCCGCCCCGATCGCCGTCGGCAGATCCAGGGCTTCCCCGAAGATCCACCAACCCCACAGGGCGGCGAATCCCACCTGCACGTAGCTGATCGCCGTGGCCCGGGCCGCCGGCAGCTGGGTGAGGGCCCGGGTGAGTCCCACCTGACCCAGCTGGGTGAACACCCCCACCCCCAGCAACCAGAGCCACTCGGCCGGCGTCGGCAGCACCGGATCAAGCAGCACCAGGGGCAGGCTCATGGGCAGCGCCACGAGCGGAAAGTAGAAAATGATCACGGCCGGGTGTTCGCTCTCGGCCAGGCTCCGCACGGTCACATAGGCCACGGCGGTGAGCAGGGCGCCGGCCACCGCTACAGCCACCCAGGCGGCCGGCAAGGCGGAGCTGGCCGTGGGCTGGGCCACCAGCAGCACCCCCAGCCAACCCAGCCCCATGGCCAGCAGGACCCTCCGGCCGAGGCGTTCGCCCAGGAGCAGCCAGGCCAGCAGCGCCGTGAAGGTCGGGTAGAGGTACTGCAGCACGGTGGCGGCGGCCAGGGGCAGGTGCACCACGGCGGCATAGACGCAGAACAGGGCGGCACTGCCCACCAGGCCCCGCAGCAACAGCCGTCCCCGGCGCTGACCCCAGGGATTCACACCGAGCCTCTGGACCATGCCGTAGCTGAGCACCAGGCTCACCAGGGCCCGGGCCAGCACCACCTCGGCGATCGGCAGCCGGTTGCCCACCTGCTTCACCCCCACCACCATCAGGCTGAAGGCGAGGGCGCTGAGCACCATCCAGCCGCCGGGGGGCAGGGCTCGACCGGGGTCGTTCGGGGGCGTTCGGTTCACCCGGTGATCTCCATCCGTGGTGTCAGGCCCCAGAATGGCGCCACGTTCACCACCACCGATAGGGTCAGCGTCGCGTCGGCCCCGCCTTCCCGCCTGGCCCCCACCCCCCTGGCTCTGCTTCACCCTGCTCGCCCCGCCCTGAGCCTGCACCCTTGAGTCTTCCCCGTCTCCACCCCCGCACGATCGAGGCCGTCAAGGAGCGGGCCGACATCGTCGATGTGGTGGGGGAGCACGTGGTGCTCAAGAAGAAGGGTCGGGAATTCGTCGGCATCTGCCCCTTCCACGACGACAAGTCGCCGTCGATGACGGTGTCCCCCGCCAAGCAGTTCTATTACTGCTTCTCCTGCGGGGCCGGTGGCAACGCCATCAAGTTCCTGATGGAGCTGCAGCGCACCAGCTTCAGCGAGGTGGTGCTGGATCTGGCGCGCCGCTACCAGTTGCCGGTCGAAACGCTGGATGGCCCCCAGCAGGAGCGGTTGCGCCAGCAGCTCTCCCGCCGTGATCGGCTGCACCGGGTGCTGGCCCTGGCGGCGGGCTGGTTCCAGAGCCAGCTGCGCGCTCCCGAGGGGGCCCCAGCCCTCACCTACCTGCGCCAGAACCGCGGCCTCAGCGAAACCACCCTGGAGGCGTTTCAGCTGGGCTATGCCCCGGCCGGCTGGGATGGGCTGCTGCAGCACCTCCAGCAGGTGGAGGGCCTGGATGCCGACCTGCTGGAGGCGGCTGGTCTGGTGGTGGCCCGCAAGGGGGGCAGCGGCTTCTACGACCGTTTCCGGGACCGGGTCATGGTGCCGATCCGGGACCGGCAGGGCCGGGTGATCGGCTTCGGCGGCCGTGGTCTGGATGGGGCCGAACCGAAATACCTCAACTCGCCGGAAACGGAGGTGTTCGAGAAGGGCAAGCACCTGTTCGGGCTGGATCGGGCCGCCGACGCCATCCGGCGCGACGACCGGGCCGTGGTGGTGGAGGGCTATTTCGATGTCATCGCCCTGCATGCCGCCGGCATCACCAATGCGGTGGCGGCCCTCGGCACGGCCCTCAGCTCCAGCCAGATCACCCAGCTGTGCCGCTGCTGCGACGGCCGGCGGCTGATCCTCAACTTCGACAGCGACGGGGCGGGCATCCGCGCCGCCCAGCGGGCCATCGGCGAGGTGGAGCAACTGGCGCTGCAGGGCCAGCTCGAGCTGCGGGTGCTGCACCTGCCCGCCGGCAAGGATCCCGACGAGTTCCTGCAGCAGCACGGCGCTGGCGAGTACCGCTCCCTGCTCGATCAGGCCCCGCTCTGGCTCGACTGGCAGATCGAGCAGGTGTTCGAAGGCAAGGATCTGGCCCGGGCCGACCAGTTCCAGCAGGCCGTCTCCCCTCTGGTGCAGCTGCTGGGCAAGCTGCCCCAGTCGGCGGTGCGCAGCCATTACCTGCAGCAGGTGGCCGAGCGCCTCTCGGGCGGCCAGGCCCGCCTGGCCATCCAGCTGGAGGAAGACCTGCGCCAGCAGGTCAAGGGCCAGCGCTGGCACGGCCGCTCGGTGAAATGGGAGCAACCCGGTGAGGTGGGGCACCGGGAGCGGGCCGAGGCGGAGATCCTGCGCCTCTATCTTCATTGCGCCCCCTGGCGCGGCGTGATCCGCGCCGAGCTGCGACGCCGCGAACTCGATGACTTCGCCCTCCAGTACCACCGCCAGCTCTGGGCCGCCATCGGTGAGCTGGAGGAGGACAACCTCGGCGCCGGGCGGCTCGAGGCCATCAACCGGGGAACCGATCCCGGGCTGGATCTGGCCGACCTCGACCTGCCCCGGCTCCTCGGCGACCGGCTGCTGGTGGAGCAGAGCGCCCTGCTCGGCCGGCTCACCCCCCTGCTGGAGCCCAGCGAGGTGCAGCGGCTCGCCCTGGCCCATCCGCCCCTGCAGCTGCGGGGCGCCACGGCGTCGCTGGAGCGGCAACGGGTGTTGCGGCGCTGCCGTCACCTGCTCGATGCCTGGTCGAGTCAGCGACTTCAAACGCTGGAGCACTGCATTGCACGGCTGCTGGAGGAGGAGCGCCAGGCGCCCCCGCCAGCCCCCGCGACCCCGGCGGCCGGCAGCGGCCTCGACATGGAAACCCGCATTCATGAGCTCTTCGATGCCCTCAACGGCGACGCCCTGCGTTTCCAGGAGGCCTATTACGCCGAGCGCCGCTACCTCAATCAGCTGGATGACGGCCGCCGCGCCGGCTACGAGGAAACCCTGGCGGTGCCGGCGGCCTGAGGCCGTTTTTCCCCTTCCGATCCCGCTTGCCAGCGCCCGTTCTGCCTAGATTTTGAACGGAAGCAGGCTTGCCATGGCTCCTTATCCGGCTTACCCCGTCCCCGCCGACGAGGACCAGCGGCTTCGTGAGCTGGAGCGTTACGGCATCTTCGATGCCGACAGCGACGAGCATTTCGATCGCATCCTCGATCTGACCGCGGCCATCTTCCAGACCCCCATCGTGGCCATCTCCCTGGTGGAGGCCGACCGGCAGTGGTTCCTGGCCAAGCGGGGACTTGCTGTCAGCGAAACGCCCCGTGAAATGGCCCTCTGCGCCCACGCCATCGTCCACGACGAGGTGATGGTGGTCCCCGATGCCCGCGCCGATGAGCGTTTCCGCAGCAACCCCCTGGTCTTCGCCGATCCCCATATCCGCTTCTATGCCGGCGCGCCCCTTCAGACCTCTGGGGGCCACAACCTCGGCACCCTCTGCGTCATCGATCGGGAGCCCCGTGATCTCGGCCCGGAGCAGCGCGAGCTGTTGCACTGCCTGGCCCAGCTGGCCATGCGTGAGTTGGAGTTACGGCGTCTGGCCCATCTCTGTCCGGTGACCGGCCTGCCTACCCGTCACACCTTTCTGAGCATCGGCGAGCGGGAGTTCGAGCGTGCCCACCACGATCAGCACCCCCTGTCGCTGCTCCTCTTCGATCTCGACAATCTGCGCCTGATCAACAACCGCTGGGGCCACCTCGCCGGCGATCAGGTGCTCTCCGATGTGGTCCAGCTGGCGCGCACCTTCCTCCAGGAGCCGGACTTCGCCGCCCGCCTGGGGGATGGTGAGTTTGCCCTGCTTCTGGTGGGCATCGGGCCTGATCAGGCCATGGCCCTGGCGGATGGCCTGCGCACCGCCGTCACCCACCTGCCCGGCGTCTACACCCATTCCGATTTTCGTCTGCATATCAGCGGTGGTCTCACTGTCCTTGCCCCCTCGGATCAACGCTTCACCGACCTGATCGAGCGGGCCGAGCGGGCCCTGGAGCTGGCCAAGGGCAACGGCCGCAACCAGATTGCCAGTCTTTACGCCGGGCCCTGATTCCGCTCCTCGCCAGCCGCCCTCAGGCCCGCACCACCGGCACATCGCTCAGCCGGGTGGTGGCGGCCCGCGACAGGCGCGAGCGACGCATCGTCCAGCGGGGCCGCAGGCCGCAGGCCGCCCACTGCACGGTGCCGCTGCCGTAGCGGCGGTTCAGGCCGTCGACGGCGGCCATCAGGGCCTCGCGCCGCTGCTGTTGCTCCGGCGGCAGCGGGGCGAGCAGATGGTGCTGCAGCAGCCCCACCGGCTGCAGATCCTGCAGCAGCACGCCCGCCTTCTGCAGCGGCTTGTGGGGCCGGAACAGCCGCTCGGCCAGGGGCAGGGCGGCGGCGAGCAGCACGGCGGTGTCGTTGCTGGGCAGCAGCAGGGAGACGGTGGCGGCATTGGCGTAGAAGCGGGTGCCGTTGAAGGGGCTGCTGCGCACGAACACCGTGACGCTGCCCGCCCGCTGCCCCTGGCGGCGCAGCTTCTCGCCGGCCCGGCTGAGGTAGGTGGCGATTGCCTGCCGCAGGCCCTCGAGGCTGGTGACCGGTTCGCTGAAGCTGCGGCTGACGCAGGTTTCCTGCTTCGCCGGCGGCACGGCCACCAGGGGCAGGCAGCTGTGGCCGCGCAGTTCCTGCTGCAGGCGCACCCCCACGACGCCACAGCGGTGCCGCAGCTCGCCGCTCGGCATGTCCCGCAGGGCCCGGGCCTGGCTGATGCCCCGCAACCGGCACCAGCGGGACAGCTTGCGGCCGATGCCCCAGACGTCCTCGATGGCGATGGCCTCCAGCCAGGGGCCCGGATCCCCGACCTGGCCCAGATCGAACACGCCGCCATGGGAAAGGTCGCGCTTGGCGATGCGGTTGGCGATCTTGGCCAGCACCTTGGTGGGGGCGATGCCCACCGCCACCGGCAGACCCAGCTGGCGGCGCACCTGCCGGCGCAGGTCTTTCCCCCAGGCGGTGAGGTCGCCGTCGCCGGGGGGGCGGTGCAGGCGACCGAAGGCCTCGTCGATGGAATAGATCTCCACCTCCTCCACCCAGGCTTCGAGGCTGGCCATCAGCCGCTGGCTCATGTCGGCGTAGAGGCCGTAGTTGGAACTGCGCACGATCACACCGCGGCGTTCCAGGTCGTGGCGCACCTGAAACCAGGGGGTGCCCATGGGAATGCCCATGGCGCGGGCCTCGGCGCTGCGGGAGACGATGCAACCGTCGTTGTTGGAGAGCACCACCAGGGGCTTGCCGATCACGGAGGGGTCGAGGGCGGCTTCGCAGGAGGCGTAGAAGTTGTTGCCGTCGACCAGGACGATGGCCTGGCTCATCGCCCCCCCGGCAGCGAACGGATCACGTGCACGGCCACGCCCCAGAGGCGGTCGTCGTCGTTGCCACCGAGGGCGAGGGGCGGGTAGGCGGGGTTGGCGGGCTCCAGCCACCAGTGCGCCCCCCGGAGCACCAGGCGCTTGAGGGTGAATCCCCCCTCCAGCAGGGCCACCACGATGCGGCCGGACCGGGGCGTGGCCTCCCGGTCCACGACGAGCAGATCACCGTGGCGGATGCCGGCACCGAGCATCGAGTCGCCGCAGACGCGCAGCAGCAGGGTGCGGCCGGGGTGGAGGTTCAGCAGTTCGTTGAGGTCGACCCCCATCCCGGCCCCGGGTGACGGTCTTCACCCTAGTACGGATGTACTGATCCGTCGTCGTCTTCGAGCAGCAGCTGCTGGAAGGCGGTGTAGAGGTCCCGCTCGGGATCGGCGGCCGTGGGGCGGTTGTTTCCCCCACTCCGGGGGGTCTGGGGGCGGCGGCGGCCGCTGGTGGCAGGAGGCTGGCTGCCGCTGGCCAGGTCGCCGCCGGCGAGGTCGCTTCTGGCAGGGGGAGGCACCTCCAGTTGCCGCAGCCGCTCCAGCAGGTGGGGCGGCACGCTGCCGTCGGCGCTGACGTCCATCAGCCCGCGGAACAGTTTCTGGGGGTCCTGCTCGGTTTCGACGGGATGGCGGCGGTCGACCGCGCGGCTGCCCGGGGCCGCCTCGCCGGGCGACGGGGTGGGTGGGGGCGGAGCGGGAAGCTTGCTGGGCAGCTGGCGGCCGAGGGCCTCCAGTCGTTCGCGACTGCGGGCGTCGAAGCTCATCGGGGCGGGCTCAGCTGCAGTTCAGTGTGTCGCGGGTGAGTCGGCCGCTGACGGGGTTGGTGCCGCTGGCGGCGGCGCAGAGGCTGGTGAGGGCATCACCGCGCAGGGGCACGTTGGTGAAGTCGGCGCCGTCGATGCGCACCCCGCGGAATTTGGTGTTGAAGGCGAAGGCGTCGTCGAGGCGGGCGTTGCGCAGGTCGGTGCCCTCGAACACGGCCGAATCCAGGGTGGCGTCCCGCAGATCGCTGCCGCTGAGGTCGGCGTCCTGGAGCTTGGCGCCGAACAGGCTGGCGCCGCGCAGGTCGGCGCCGGAGAGATCGGCGTCGCGCAGGTTGGTGAGGTTGAAGGTGACGCCGCGCAGGTCGGCGCCGTGGAAATCGGCCCCGATCAGCACCTGCTTGGCGTAGTCCATCGCCGCCGCCACCGGGAGGGGGCCGGCCAGGAGCAGCAGACCGCCCAGAAGCAGGGACAGCAGCAGGGCCAGGGGCCGGGGCGGGGAGAGGCGGCTCGCCATCGGGGCTGGAGCGAAGGGATTCAGCCTAGGAAAGGGCTCCGCACCCCTCCGGAACCCGCGCAGCGATGCCGACGGAGACAGGGCGACTAGCGTGGTGCGGGTCCGGATCTCTGGCCCGTTCGATCTCCGAATCCGTGGATGGCCCAGGACCTCCAACCCAAGGACTTGCAACCCAGCGACTGGCAACCCGGGGATTCCCAGCGATCAGGGACCGAAGCGTTCGAGGGCCTGCTGGAGAGGATCGAGCGGCCGGCGGCCCTGGCGGACAGCCAGGGGGCGATCGTGGCGGTGAATGGGGCCTTCTGCCGGCGTTCGGGGCTGGAACGGCAGGTGTTACGCCAGCGGGGCCTGCAGGAACTCTGCGCCGCTGAGGTGGCGCCGTTGCTGCAGGGTGCCGTGGCCAGCCTGAGCAGCGAACTGGCGGGCTCCCCGGTGGCGGATGGGGCGATTCCCCTGTCCCTCACACGCCTGCCGGCCAGCGGCGGAACGGAAGGGGTCTGGTGCCTGCTGGAGCTGCTCGACCAGCGGGTGACCCTGGCTGACCTGGATGATCTGGTCACGGCCCGTTACGCGGACGGCGCCGTGCTGCTGCATCTGCAGGTGCTGCAGCTCGACCTGGTGCGTGGTCGGTTGGGCATCGCCGCCTGCGAGGCCCTGATCGAGGAGATCGCCCACCGGCTGGAGGCGGCCCTTCCGGCCGGTGGCTTCTTCTCCCGCCAGGGGGGCGATCGCCTGCTGGCCCTGCTGCCGGGCGCGATGGGCATCGACGCGGTGCGGGACATGGCCGGCGCGCTGCTCTCCAGCCTGGAGGCGCCCACCACGGTCCTGGAGCACGTCATCGAGCCCTCGTTGAACGTGGGCATCAGCCGCGCCCCGGACGACGGCAACGACTTCGCCGTGCTGCTGGAGGCCGCCACCCGGGCGCTGGAGGAGACCCATCGCCAGCCGTTTCCCAGTTGCTGCATCGCCTCGCCGGTGGAGCGATCCGTCCAGTTGCAGGAGTTGTTGGCCCGTCCCCTGGCCCTGGCGATCGAGCAGGAGCAGCTGGAACTGGCCTACCAGCCGATCATTGAGCTGGAATCCGGCCGGGTGATCGCCGCCGAGGTGCTGTGCCGCTGGGATGATCCGGTGCTGGGCCGCCAGTCCCCGGCCGATTTCATCGACGTGGCCGAGGCCACGGCCCAGATCTCGTCCCTGGGGCGCTGGGTGATGGAGCGGGCCTTCGAGGCCCTGCACCGCTGGGATGTGGCCGGGCTGCAGCTGGGCAAGATCTGCGTCAATGTCTCGCCGCTGCAGGTGCAGGACCCCACCTGGAGCAGCGACCTGCTGATGGCCCTGGAACGCCACCAGCTGACCCCCGGTCGCATTGTGCTGGAGCTCACCGAAGGCAGCATTCTGGAGATGTCGAACCACGTCGCCAACCAGCTGCGGGACCTCCGGCGCCAGGGATTTGAGCTGGCCATGGATGATTTCGGCACCGGCTATTCGGGGTTGCAGCGGCTCACCGAGTTGCCGTTCAGTGAGGTCAAGATCGACAGGAGCCTGATCTCCGCCATCGACTACGACCAGCTGCAGCAGGCGATGCTCAGTGCCGTGATCCGGCTCAGCGACGCCACCGGAATCATGGTGGTGGTGGAGGGGGTGGAACGCTCCAGGCAGCGGCAGATGTTGCTCACCCTCGGTTGTCGCCACGGCCAGGGCTACCAGCTGTCGGCCCCCCTTTCCGATCTGGAACTGGAGGCCCTGCTCCAGAGCCAGATCACTCCAGCGGCCTGAGCGGTCCCGTCAGGATGCACTGGATGGCCCCGCTGCTGCTGTCTGTGGATGTGGGCGATGGGCGCTCCGTGGCCGGCCTCTCCAAGGCGATCCAGCTGTCGGTGGCGCCGGTGTTCCTGTTCACCGGCGTCACCGGGCTGTTGAGCCTGTTCAGCTCCCGGTTGGCCCGGATCATCGACCGCACCCGCGTGATTCAGGAGGCCCTGGCCCGGAGCCGGGCGAAGGAGGAACCCGATCCTGAGGACGGCGACCGGCTGGAGCAGGTGCTGGCGGTGCAGCGGCGCCGCACCTTCCTCATCAACCGGGCGATCCTGGCGGTCACCATCACCGCCCTGCTGGTGGCGGCCGTGGTGGCGGTGCTGTTCATCAGTGCCGTGGCGGCCCTCGATGTGACCGCCATCGTCGTGCCCCTGTTCGTGGCGGCCATGGGCGCCATGATCGTGGGCCTGCTGCTGTTCCTGGTGGAGGTACAGCTGGCCATCAGCCAGAACCCCCGCCGCTATTACTGAGCCCCACCGGCCCCTTGTGCGCCGTTGGCTGGCTTGACTGCCGCCGGGAACGCTGCAACAGCAGCCAGTTGCCGCCATGCCCCCCAGCCCCGCCCAGCGACAGGGAGCCTGGGCGGAGCAGCGGGTGGTGCGGTTGCTTCGGCTCCAGGGCTGGCAGCTGCTGGAGCGCAACTGGCGCTGCCCCTGGGGGGAGCTGGATCTGGTGCTCCACAAGCCGGGACGCCTGCTGCTGGTGGAGGTGAAGGGGCGCCGGCGTCCGGGTCTCGATGGCTCGGGCACCGCGGCGCTGCGCTGGCCGAAACGGCAACGCCTGCAGCGGGCCTGGAGTTGCTGGCTGGCGGCCAATCCCTGTTGGGAGCGGACGCCGGTGGAGCAGGTGGCGGCCCTGGTGCCCCTGCCGCCCTCGCGAGCTCCGGTGCGCTGGATCCGGCTGGGCGACTGAGGGCGTTCGGGCGGGGTGCCGGCTCAGGGCTGGCTGGTGGCCGGAGCGGTTGGAGCTGGGCTGGCCGGAGCTGTTGTGTAGAAGACCGTGCAGCGGTAGCGGGTGTTGTCCATGCCCACCTCGATGTCCTCACAGACCGTGCGGGTCACCGTGGCGCCCTTGGGCACCTGGCTCTTGGCCTGCTGGCGGGTGGCCTGGCGGTCGAAGATCGATTCGGCGGTGACGCTGCCGGCATGGGCGTCGCCCGCCAGCAGGGCAAGGCTGCCGGCCAGCAGGGCACCGGTCAGGCGGAAACCATGGGCCATGACGGAGGGGGAGAACGCTGCTCCACCTCTAGCCAGGCGTGACGGCCCTGCAATCTGGGAAGACCTGCCGGCGCCTCCATGACCTTCAGCGGCCACCGGGCCCGCAAGCGCTTCGGGCAGCACTGGCTCACCGATCCGCAGATCCTCGATCGCATCGTGGCAGCCGCCGACCTGCATGGCTCCGACCACGTTCTGGAGGTGGGCCCGGGGCGGGGCGCCCTGACCGAACGGTTGCTGGCCTCGCCGGTGGCGTCCCTGCTGGCCGTGGAGCTTGACCGGGACCTGGTGGTGGGCCTGCGCCAGCGGTTCGGCGGCGACGGGCGCTTCAGCCTGATCGAAGGTGACGTGCTCGAACTGGCCCTGCCCTGCCCCGAACGGCCGATCCCCACCAAGGTGGTCGCCAACATCCCCTACAACATCACAGGGCCACTGCTGGAGGTGCTGGTGGGCCGCCTCGGCCGGCCGGCCCCCTGCCGCTTCGAGCGGCTGGTGCTGCTGGTGCAGCAGGAGGTGGGCCAGCGCATCCGGGCCCGGCCGGGCAGCAGCGCCTTTTCGGCCCTCAGCGTGCGGATGCAGTTGCTGGCCCGCTGCAGCAGCGTCTGCACGGTGCCGCCCCGCTGCTTCTCGCCACCACCGAAGGTCACCTCGGAGGTGATCGTGATCGAGCCGGTGGCGCCGGAGTCCCTGCCTCCGCTGGAGGTGGCCCTGGCGGTGGAGAGCCTGCTGCGGCGCTGCTTCGCCGGACGGCGCAAGATGCTGCGCACCAGCCTGGCGGGACTGCTGCCGGCGCCGGCCCTGCTGGAGCTGGCCGCCGCCGCCGGGGTGGATCTGCAGCAGCGGCCCCAGGAGCTGGCCCCCGCCCAGTGGCTCGCGCTCGCCACCGGCTTGAATCGCTCCACCAGCGCCGAATCCGGCGGAGCATGACCCCGATGGCAGATGTGACGGTGCGGGCCCCCGCCAAGATCAACCTGCACCTGGAGGTGCTGGGACTGCGGCCCGATGGCTACCACGAGCTGGCGATGGTGATGCAGAGCATCGACCTGGCCGACACCCTGGTGCTGCGCGTCAGTGCCGACGCCACGATCCGGCTGCGCTGCGACCACGCGGATCTGCCCACCGACGGCACCAACCTGATCGTCAAGGCGGCGGAGCTGCTGCGCTCCAGGGTCGGCCTGCCGGAGCTGGGGGTGGAGATCACGCTGCACAAGCGCATTCCCATCGGCGCCGGCCTGGCGGGCGGCTCCAGCGATGGGGCCGCTGCCCTGGTGGGTCTGGATGCCCTCTGGGGCCTGGCCCTGGGCGCCGCGAGGCTCCATGGCCTGGCGGCCGAGCTTGGATCCGACATGCCCTTCTGTCTGGAGGGCGGCACCCAGCTCTGCTTCGGCCGCGGAGAGACGCTCGAGCCCGTGCCGCAGCGGCAGATAGCGGAGCGGGCGGTGCTGCTGCTGAAGCACCCACAGGCCAGCGTGTCCACCCCCTGGGCCTATGGCCGCTGCCGGGAGCTGCGTGGCGACTTCTACCTGGAGAGCGAGGTGGACTTCGAGCAGCGGCGCCAGGCCCTGCGCCACGGCCCCTTGCTGGCCGCCCTGGCCGCCCCCGGCCCCCTGCCACCGCTGCGCAACGACCTCCAGTCGGTGGTGGCGCCGGAGGTGGAGAGCGTCCGCTCCGGCCTTGATCTGCTGCGCCGCGCCCCGCAGGCCCTGGCCGTGGCGATGAGCGGTTCCGGACCGAGCCTCTATGCGCTCTACCCCGACCTGGCCGCAGCCGAGGCGGCCAGGAGTGCCCTGGCGGGGGAGCTCGATGCGCTGGGTTTTGCCTCCTGGTGCTGCCGTTGCGGCGGGTCCGGTGTCAGCCTGGTGACGGAAGGATCCCCCCCATGACGGACGAACGCCCCACCCCGCCGCCGCGCAAGGGACCGCTGAGTTTCCTGTCCGGCTCCCTCACCAGTGGGTTGCTGGCCTGGCTGAGCCTGGGCGTCAGCCAGCGGGTGGTGGGCTGGTACGTGACCCATCCGCCCCACTTCGATTCGGCCTTCGCCCAGAGCATCGCCACGGCGATGAAGACCCTGATGGTGGGGATGTGCTTCCTGGCCACCTTCACCTTCGCCTTCATCGGCCTGGGGCTGTTCCTGGTGTTCATCCGCAGCCTGTTGCCGGCTGAGGCGGAATCCCCTTCCTAAGCTGCCGAAGCCGCCCTTCTTCCCCCCGATGACTCCCCACGATCTGGGTCTGCTGGTGGTTCTGCTGCTGCCGGGCATGCTCCTGTCGGTCCTGCTGCTCAGCACCTTCGCCGCCGGCGGCTGAGATAGGTTGGCCGCGCAAAGGCCCCCGCTCCGTGGCTGAAACTCTCCTGTTCAACGCCCTGCGCGAAGCCATCGACGAGGAGATGGCGCGCGACCCCCATGTCTGCGTCATGGGGGAGGACGTGGGCCATTACGGCGGCTCCTACAAGGTCACCAAGGACCTCTGTGAGAAGTACGGCGAACTGCGGGTGCTGGACACCCCCATCGCCGAGAACAGCTTCACCGGCATGGCCGTCGGTGCCGCCATGACCGGCCTGCGGCCGATCGTGGAGGGGATGAACATGGGCTTCCTGCTGCTGGCCTTCAACCAGATCTCCAACAACATGGGGATGCTGCGTTACACCAGCGGCGGCAACTACACCATCCCGGCCGTGGTGCGCGGTCCCGGCGGCGTCGGTCGTCAGCTCGGTGCCGAGCACAGCCAGCGTCTCGAGGCCTACTTCCACGCCGTTCCAGGCATCAAGATCGTGGCGGTGAGCACCCCCACCAACGCCAAGGGCCTGATGAAGGCCGCCATCCGCGACAACAATCCCGTGCTCTTTTTCGAGCACGTCCTGCTTTACAACCTCAGCGAAGACATTCCCGAAGGCGACTACATCTGTGCCCTCGACCAGGCCGAGGTGGTGCGCGAGGGCAAGGACGTCACGATCCTGACCTACTCCCGCATGCGCCACCACTGCCTCAAGGCGGTGGAGCAGCTGGAGGCCGAGGGGGTTGATGTGGAGTTGATCGACCTGATCAGCCTCAAGCCCTTCGACATGGAGACCATCGCCCGCTCGATCCGCAAGACCCACAAGGTGGTGGTGGTGGAGGAGTGCATGAAAACGGGTGGCATCGGTGCTGAACTGATCGCCCTGATCACCGAGCACTGCTTCGACGACCTCGATGCCCGGCCCCTGCGGCTGTCGTCCCAGGACATCCCCACGCCCTACAACGGCAATCTGGAAAACCTCACCATCATTCAGCCGCACCAGATCGTCGCGGCGGCGCTCGACCTGAAAGCAGGCCGTCGCTGAGATGGGACGCCAACAGGGTTGGTTCGCCCTCATCCTCGCCCTCACCATCGCCTCCGGCGCCCTCCTCGCCAACTACGGTCTGCAGCTGGGTCTCGACCTGCGCGGCGGCAGCCAGCTCACCCTCCAGGTGATGCCCGCCGGTGCCATCACCCGGGTGGACACCGAGCAGCTGGAGGCCGTCAAGGACGTGCTGGAACGGCGCATCAACGGACTCGGGGTGGCCGAATCCACCCTCCAGGCGGTGGGCAGCGACCAGCTGGTGCTGCAGCTCCCCGGCGAGCAGGATCCCAGCCAGGCGGCCCGGGTCCTCGGCAGCACGGCCCTGCTTGAGTTCCGCGCCCAGAAGCCCGGAACCGAGGAGGAGATGCGGGGCCTGCTGGCCCTCAAGCGCCAGGCCGAGTCGGTGCTGCGGGCCAAGCGCCCCCCGACCCCCAGTGATGACCCCACGGCACCGCCCCCGCCGGACGCACCCAGCCTTTCGCCCGAGGATCTCTCCAAGGCGCTCACCTCCCTTGGCATCTCGGTGCCCGCCGGCAGCAGCGAGGTGGATCAGATCGAACTGCTGCTGCGGGAGACCAACCGCCGCATCCTCGGCCTGTACGGGCCGCCACTGATCACCGGCAAGGACCTCACCAGCGCCGGTCGCCAGCAGCAGGCCACCGGCACCGGCTGGGAGGTGACCCTCGGTTTCAACCGGGAAGGGGGTGAGAAGTTCGCCTCCCTGACCCAGTCCATCGCCGGCACCGGCCGGGTGCTCGGCATCGTGCTGGATGGCCGCTCGATCAGCGAGGCCAGCGTGGGCGAACAGTTCAAGGTGGCCGGTATCACTGGTGGCTCCGCTTCCATCACGGGCAACTTCAGCGCCGAAGAGGCCCGTGACCTGGAAGTCCAGCTGCGGGGTGGCTCCCTGCCCCTGCCGGTGAAGATCGTCGAGGTGCGCACGGTCGG
>JAHHGT010000005.1 GCA_019359745.1 Aphanothece saxicola GSE-SYN-MK-01-06B | reverse complement strand
GCAGCGGCTGTTGCAGGGGAGCCCGCGTCGGTGCGGGTGTGGGCTGGGGCGCCCGGGTCGGCGCCAGCAGCGGCTGTTGCAGGGGAGCCCGCGTCGGTGCGGGTGTGGGCTGGGGCGCCCGGGTCGGTGCCAGCGTCGGTGTCAGCAGCGGCTGTTGCAGGGGAGCCCTCGTCGGTGCGGGTGTGGGCTGGGGCGCCCGGGTCGGTGCCAGCGTCGGTGTCAGCAGCGGCTGTTGCAGGGGAGCCCTCGTCGGTGCGGGTGTGGGCTGGGGCGCCCGGGTCGGTGCCAGCGTCGGTGTCAGCAGCGGCTGTTGCAGGGGAGCCCGCGTCGGTGCGGGTGTGGGCTGGGGTGTCGGGATCAGCTGGGTCAGCGGCGGCACCAGGATCGGAGCCTGAATCGGAACGGCCGTCTGGGGATTGGGAGCGGCGGTGGGCTGCGGTACGGGGGGGGGTTGGCCGCACCCAACTGGACGTGCCTGAACCCTGGGGGATCGAGGCCTGGCCCGCCAGGGGAAGCGCCTGCTGGAGCTGCACCACGGTGGGAGTGCCCGGTGTGGTGAGCTGCTGGTAGATCGGCGGCCTCACCACCTGGGTTGGTGGCGTCTTCGGCGTGGTCTGGGGGTTGAAATTCGCCGCGTCGGTCACGAAGTACTGCCCACCCACCATGTAGAGCACATGGGTGGGCGGGAGATTGCCGGAGGTGGTGAACTGCGGACGGCCGTTGCTGTCGGTGGCGAAATGCCCCTTCCAGTAGGTCACTTCACCGGTGACTGGATTCACATAACGGCAGCCACTGCAGGGGCTGGTTCCTGCATAGCGGCCGTTGTTGCCGTGATAGTAATAGCCCTCCTCGCTCACGTATGGCTGGCTGATTCCCGCTTCCTGGGGCCTGGTGAAGCCTGGATTCGTCTGCCCCTGAGTGATCGTGAACGATCCGCCGGGAACGACCACCATCTGGGTGGTGGGAGTTCCCGGAATCGTCCTGGTCCAGGTGATCAATCCCGTCTGCGGGTTGTAAGGCGCCTTGACGCCATTGCTGCCGACCACCGATGAGGCGCCGCCGTCGATGGTGACCTGCAGGGGGCCGGTGCCGAACTGGTCAACAAACTCCGCGTTCGTGAGGGCAGTCGAACCGGGCTGAACCGTGAGCGTTCCGGCGGTGAGCTGGCCTGAGGTCTGGTCGACCCGGACACCATCGGCATTCAGGAGAACGGACCCGGCTGGTAGCGTCAGGCCCAGAATGTTGGCCTCGTCGCGTTCTTCGGCGACAAGGTTGCCCTGGGCGTCGGTATGGGTCAGACGGCGCTTGAGGGAGCCCCCATTGGTGCTTTCCCGATGGCCCTCCTCGATCGCCTCTATGCCGTCATAGACATAGAAATCAGCCGCCCGGAAGTTCGGGGAGAAGAAGAGATCGTTGAACTGGCCGGCTTTGGCCCCGGAGGTGCTGATCACGAAGCGCTCCAGGTCGTAGGTGGCCTGAAGCGATAGCGAGGCCTGTTGCGGAGAGGGTTTGCCGCTGATCTGGATGAAGCCGAAGCCGGTGGGCAGGCCAGGAGCCGCCGTGAACGTGTTGGTCGGCAACCCGGTGGTGCCGATCCAGAGGGATCCTTCGGCGACCACGCCATTGACGGTGGTGTTGACCCCATCGGTTCCCGTGGCGGCGCTGCGCGTGCCCCTGGTGAAGATCGTGGCCGTTGGACCCACGGTCACCGAGGGAGCCACCAGAGCGATGCCGCCTCCGTTGGTGGAACGGATCGTGCCATCCACCTGGATGGGGCCATCCCCATCGGCCATGACAATGCTGATCAACGGGGCATTCAGGCCAGGGCCATAGGCCTCGCCCGAAAGGAACCGCTGTTCAGCCCCGGCCGCGAGCTTGCCGGTGCTGAACAGGATGCTGGGCACGGAGATCACCGCGGTTGAGCCCACGGTGATGCCCTGGTTGTTGATCAGCACCACAGGGTTGATGGCCCTGAGCACCCCATCAAGGCGTGACACGCCGCCACCACTGCGCACGTAGTTGAGAACGGCTCCCTGGTTCTGGAAATCGACCGTGCCACCGGGGCCGAGGTTGAAGCTGCCCCAGCTGATCACCGCCCGGCCAGGTGTGGTGACGGTGAGGGTGCTCCCTGAGGTGGTCACGCTGTGGGTGCCACTGCCCACCTGCTGGGGGCCGGTGGGCAGCACCTGAGCACGGGCCATCGGCGGCGTGGCGGCCTGGGCCAGCGTCAGCGCCACCACCCCTGCATGCGACAGGCGCCCGAGGAGGGTCTGCAAGCTGATCGAGGCGGTTGGATCGGCGCGTTTCATCAGAACCACCACCGCAGGGATCCCCACACCCTGGCTCCCTTGTTGAACCCGTCAGCATCGGTGTTCTCGAGGCTGCCAGGGTTGTTGCCGATCGGGAAGCCGACCTTCATCGAGAGAAGCCATTCGCCGGAGGTACCCAGATCCACCCCAACCCCCGTCCCGGCCAGGCCAAAGGAATTGGGCCGCAGTGCATCGGTGAAGGGAGTGTTCCAACGCCAGATGTAACCGGCATCGATGAACGCCACAAAAGACAGCAGCGGAGATGCACGGTAGATGAGATCGAACTGGCCACTGAAGCCGCTGTCCCCAGGTGCTTCCCCCGGTGGGTAGGCCCGCACGCCATTGGGATAGCCGAGGGACATCTTTTCGGCTCCGTCCAGATTGTTGAAGGCTTTCTGGGCCTGGATGAACACCTTGGCCTGCCAGCGATCAGAGAAGACCTGATAGCGGCTGTACACCAGACCCACCTTGTTGAAGCCACCATCGGTGTTGGCGGTCAAGGCATCGAGAAACAGATCATTGCTGTTGCCGGAGCGATCCAGATTGCCAAGGCTGTACTGAAGCAATGCCGTGTTCAAGCCGGTGCCGAGAATCGCATCCTGCTTCTGGCCGATCAGGGAGAGCCGAATCACCTGGCTGTCTCTGTCGCGAACTTCCGCATTTTGGATTCTATCGATATAGCTGTTGTATTCAGCGCTGAACGATCCCCAGAGCGATTGCATGGGCCGCCGCCACAGGGGTTGCTGGAAGCCGAGTCGAATGTTGCCGGTGCTGCCATTGATGTCGGCACTGAAGAGTTCGTCAAGGAGCCTGTACTTATTGTAGTTGGCGTAAAGATTGAGTTGGCCTCCGTCGGGTGTGACGGGCAGCGCAAAGTTCAACGATCCCACCCAGTTGCCGGTGCCGGAACTGTTGCCCCACCAGCTGCCCTCTAGGGAGGTCCGCTCCCCCCTGCCAAGAAGATTGGAGCCCGTGAGCGTCAGATCAACGTCAACACTGCCAAGGAAACGGTTGATCTCATTGTTGATATTGAGCTCACCGCTGGTGCGGTCGGTGTCGAAGACGCTGAGCACCACATCGGTGGTGCCGGTCTCGGTTCCAGGCTGGAGCCTGGAGCGCACCTGCACCCCCGCCAGATCGTTGAGCTTGAGCAGGGCGGACGTGAGTTTGTCGAGACGCAGCAGACGGCCCTGGGCCACGGAGGCCCTGATCGTGGCCTTGGCGATGCCGTCGTTGAGGTGGTGAGGCACGCTGGAATCAATCTTCACCTCCCCCATGCGCGCCTCCGTGATGGTGATCACCAGCGGACCACCCTTGGGGCCGCTCGGATCAATGCGCACCAGAGCGAGCAGGCCACGGGAGCGATAGGCGTCGCGAATGGCGCTGCGAAGGGTTTCCAGGTCGCGCAGGCTGACTGGACGGTTCAGATAGGGAGCGGCCAGGGCCTCGAGCTGGCCCTTCCACTCCACCGTCACCCCTTCGAAGCTCACGCTGCTGTAGGAGAAGTCAGGCAGCGTTTCCGGCAGGGGCTCTTTGTCCTGGAGTGGTTGGTCGGGGACCTGGGGCTTGTTGAGCTGCTCCAGCTGGCGACGATTCTGTTCGTCGAGGGTGTCTCGCAGGCGCTGGTCCCGCTCATAGCGCTGAATCGCCCCGGAGGGGAGAGATTGAGCCCAGCCGTTGCCTCCGGTGCTGGCGATGGCGACGATCGCGCAGAGCGCAGATTTCATGGTGCGCTCTGCCATCAGGATTCATGAAACACTTTGTGTTTGTATTGTATCACAGTGTCGTAGTTCATGCCCAGGTTCTTTTTCGGGGCCTGCAAGTTGGAGCCCTGGAGTGATGCGCTGTGTTCAGAACCAGGGCCCAGCGCTATAGGGACCCCTTGAACATCACGCCTGGCTGCCTCAGCGGCACCTCGGCGAGGGAGCCAGCCCTCAGGGCGCCAGCCGCGCCCGGTGCAGACGGCTCTTCTCGTACCAGTCGGCGAATTCCGGCACCCACAACTGCAGGTGGGGCCACATCAGATCGCAGAGCTCACGGATCTCCTGCTGGGCATCGAGCTTGGCCCGCAGGTCGAGGAAGTGCAGGAACGCCCGCAGGGTGAAGCTCACCACGAAGTGCTGGCGGTAGTCGAACGGCAGGATGCCGCGGGCATGCTCCTCGGCGAAGCCCGCATCGAGCAGGTCGCGGTAGCGCTCGGCCGCCGTGCGGCAGAGCTTCAGGTCGATGGCCCGCTGGCCGTCGTCGTAGAGGTACTTCTTGCCCTGGCGGTCGCTGTAGGGCCCCACCGGCCGCAGATAGAACACCTCCTCCAACTCCAGTTCGCCGTTGGCGGCCCGGCGGATGCGGTCGCCCGTGTACCGCATCGACTGCACATCGAAGCTCACCCCCACCCGATGGGTGCGGGCCTGCTGCATCACCGAATGGGGGAACCAGCCCACGTTGAGCACGATCTGGGCGTGCTCCAGGGGCCCGTAGTGGCCGCGCTCGCCGGCCAGCAGTCGCTTGACGCAGATCTCCCCGGCTTTGGTTTCGTCGGGCCACTCGGCCCGGTCGGCGGCCACGAAACCCTCGCTGTAGTCCTGGTGCATCCCCGCGTAGACGCACAGCTGCGGGTTCGGTGTGGCGGCGATCAGCTCGACCCGGAAGCGGGGATCCATGGGCGGGGGTTCGTGGGGGACGTGGATGGCGGGATCAGCCGTGGCTGCGGGGGCCGGCCTGGGGCGTGGCTTGGGGCTGGGGGCCAGAGCTTTCCGCTGCCGCCACGGTTTCGGTCAGGGCACTCACGGCCCCCACGCCCGCCAGCTGCGGCAGGGGCGTGCCGTCGACCAGGGCGCTGCTGAGGGCGTCGAGTTCGGTGCCGCTGCGGGCGCCGATCGAGCGGCCCACGGAGCTGCCGCCGGCATCGAAGAACTCCAGCTGGGGGATGCCGTTGACGTCGTAGCGCTCCAGTTGCGGCTGCCAGCGGGGGTTGTCGACATTGAGCAGCACCACATCCATCCGGCCGCGTTGCTGGCGCTCGATCCGCTCCATCGCCGGCGCCATCGAGCGGCAGGCCTCACACCAGTCGGCGTAGAACTCCACCACCGTGGGCTTGCCATCGGCCAGGGCCACCGTGAGCTCGGGCGACTGGCGGGCCAGCCGCTCCAGGGGGGCTTCCGGATGCAGACCGCCCCGCAGCCACACCATCAGCACCACCAGCACGGCCGCCACGGCCGCCAGAACCATGCGCTCGGTGCGGCCGAGGGCGGAGGGGGGGGAACTGCCCGATGGGGCCATGGACGGCAACGGCACGAGGTGGCGCCCACTCTGGCAGCGGGGGCCGGCCCAGGAGAACGTTGCTAGCGTCAGCGTTCCCGGGCAGGAGCGGTGAAACGGCGCCTCACTCTCCATTTTCCCTCGGAGGCAGTGCACCAGCCGATCACCTATCGCCTCGCCGTCGACTTCGACATCGCCGCCAAGATCCTGCGGGCCCAGATCGCCCCCAACCAGAGCGGCACCATGGTGGTGGAGCTCTCCGGCGACATCGACGAGCTGGATGCCGCCGAAGACTGGCTGGAGGGCCAGGGGCTGGGGCTCAACCGCGCCCCAGGGGAAATCCGCATCGATCCGCTGCTCTGCGTCGACTGCGGCATCTGCTCCAGCGTCTGCCCCAGCGGCGCCCTCCACTACACGCCGGCCACCCAGCGGCTGCAGTTCGAGGCCTCCCGCTGCCTGGTGTGCGAGCAGTGCATCCCCAGCTGCCCGCTGGAGGCCATCACCCTGGTGCTGGAGCCATGAAGGACGTCTTCCGGCTCATGCTGTTGCCGATCCAGGCGCCGATGCTGCTGGTGCTGATGGGGGTGAGCACCTACCAGGGCATGCACTGGAGCCATGCCCTGGAGGCTGGCGGCAACCGCGTGCAGGAACTCACCACCCTGGTCTGGTCGGCCGAGTGCCTGCAGGCGATGTTGATCGTGTTCATTTGCACCATGCCCGACCTGGTGATTCGCCAAGTGTCGATCGTGATGGCGGCCAGCCGGGTGGTGAGCCTGGTGGTCACCCTGCTGCTGGTCACCGTCGGTGGCCTTTACCTGCTGCACCTGAACGTGCTGGCCAACGTGCTGATCATGGGATCGGCGGTGTTGCTGGCCCGGCTGGATCTGCTGCGGGTGCGGGTGGTGCCGCCGCCCCTGGTGCTGGCCGGGGTGCTCACCCTGCTGGTGCTCGGTGGCGCCAACTTCGGCCGCCTGCTGGTGCGCTGATCAGCAGCCCGGTTCGCTGCCCTGCTGATAGCTCCAGACGTTGCCCAGCACCTTCTTCACGTACAGGCGTGTTTCGGGGTACGGGATCGCCTCCACCCACAGCTCCGGATCGCTGCGCAGCTGGGGGTTCACCCAGCCGGCGACGGCGCCGGGCCCGGCGTTGTAGCTGGCCACCGCCAGCAGCGGGTCGCCGCCCCACTGGCGCAGCATCTGCGCCAGGTAGCGGGCGCCGAGGCTGGCGTTGCCGGCCGGGTCCTCCAGCACCGTCTCCGCCACCGGCCCGCCGGCCAGCTCGGCGGCGGTGGCCGGCATCAGCTGCATCAGGCCCGTGGCGCCCACCGGCGAGCGCACCGCCGGGGTGAAGCGCGACTCCTGCTTGGCCACGCCCAGCAGCAGCTCCATCGGCAGCCCGCCCTGGGTGGCGGCCGCCCGGAAGGCCGCCTCGAAGCGCAGCGGATGCAGGCTGCGCTCCAGCTCCCGCTCCAGGGCGCACTGGTTGCCGTCCAGCTTCAGGCTGGCCTGCTCCAGCAGGCCGAAGCCGGTCCAGTCGTCACCGACCCCCTGGCGCAGCCGTCCCTCCAGCAGCAGCTCCCGGCTGCCATCGGGGGCGCGGCGTCCGCGGCGGTGGCGCCAGGTTTCCCAGGCCTCGGTGCGCTGGTCCAGACGCCAGAGCCGATCCAGCGTCCCGTCGCCGCTGGCCAGGGGCCGCCAGTCGGTTTGACCAGCCGGCGTATGGGGGCCGGCATCCAGCTGCAGATCCCCCTGGCCCAGGCGCACGGCGGCACGCCAGCCGTAGTAGCCGCCGGGATGGCGCCGCAGCAGTGCCTCCCAGGTGGCCCGGGCGGCGGCCCCTTCACCGAGCTGTTGCTGAATGAAGCCGATCCAGAAGCCCTGGCGGGCGGCCAGCGGTGGCGGCAGCTGGTCGGTGGGGATGGCCTCCAGCAGCGCCATGGCCGCCGACCAGCGGCCTGCCAGCAGCCGCTCCCGCACGAGATCCCACTGCAGGGTGCGGCTGGCGGGATCGAGGGGCCAGCGGCGCAGCAGCTTGAGGGCGGCGGCGTCGGTGGCGGGATGGGGCCCGTCCCCCTTGGGTTCGGCCTCCAGGATCCGCCGGGCCAGCACCGCGGCACTGTCGCGCCAGCGGGGCGGCAGCCGGGCCAGGGCGGCGGCGGCGGCGGGGCTGCCCTGCTGGGCCAGCAGGCGCACGGCCGCCTCGGCCTCCGGCGCCGTGGGGGCGCTGCGGACCAGATCCAGCAGCAGTCGCTCCGCCTGGCCCTGCTGCTGCTCGTTCCCCGCCAGCAGGGCCCGGCCCAGGCTGAGGCGGCCGCTGGCGCCCAGGCCGTTGAGGGTGGGGCCCAGACAGCGCAGGGCCCCTTCGGCATCGCCCAGCTCGGCCAGGCCCTCGGCCAGCTGGGCCCGCTGGCGGGCCTCCAGCACAGAAGCGTCGTCCTTGCAGACCTGCCGCAGGCGGGCTTCGGCGCCGGGCCAGCGGGCGCCCCAGCGGGCCAGGTGCAGGGCGCCGCGTCGGCGTTCGGCCGCCTCCGGGCCCGCGGCCAGGGCGGCGGCAAGAGCCGCGGGGTGGGCCGGGAAGCGCTGCAGCAACGGCCCGCGCTTGCCCGGCTTGTCGGCGCCGAGGGCGTAGAGGGCATCGGCGCTGGCCGGATCAGCCGGGAAGCGTCGCTGCAGCTGGCGCCACAGGGCCAGGGAGGTTTCCGGGCGCCCGAGGGCCGCGGCGGCCAGGGCGTCCTGCTTCAGCACCAGGGCGGCCAGGGGATCGGGACCCCAGCCCTGGCCCCGCAGCCACTGGCGCTGCTGCTGGGGATCCTTGCTGCGGGCCGCCAGCAGCAGGCTGGCCTCCCGGCGCCGCCAGGGGTCGGCATCCCAGTGCTGCAGCCACTCCAGCCGGTCGGTGGCGGTGGCGGGGTTGAGCGCCGGCTGGCGCGCCAGCAGGGCCCGGCCCCCCACCAGGGCCAGGCCCGTGCCCAGGCACGACAGGGACAGCAGCAGCGGGAGTCGGGCCAATGGCCGGGGGACGGCGTCCGGGGCATTCTGGGCATCCGTCTGCGCCGCACCCGGTGCGATTGCCCTCCCTCCCCGCCCTGCCGCCGTTGTTCGACCGCCTGCCCGGGGCGGGCCAGCGCCGCCGCGCCGTGGTGGTGAGCGTGGTGGCCGTGCTCACCCTGCTGCTGCGGCCGCTCTGGCCCCTGCGGCTGCTGCCGGGCTGGTGCGTGGGCCTGCTGCTGCTCTGGGCCACCCTGGAGCTGCTGCGCTGGCGCTGGTGGCCGCCCCGCTGGCGCTGAGCCCCGCCGGCTGCGGCGGCTGCGGCGTCACCGGGCACGGCGCGTAGCCTGCTGCCCAGTGATGGCAGCGGCATGGGTGAAGCGGCTTCGCATCCGGCGGGGTTCCCCCTCGGGGCCCCCCTGGCCGAGGGCGTGGCCCGCTTCGGCACCGACGGCATCCGTGGCCGCGTCGGCACCAGCGTCACCCCCGCCCTGGCCCTGCAGGTGGGCTACTGGACCGGCGTGGTGCTGCAGGCCGAGGGGCCGGTGGTGATCGGCACCGACTCGCGCCGCAGCGGGCCGATGCTGGTGGCGGCCCTCAGTGCCGGCCTGATGGCGGCCGGGCGCGAGGTCTGGCAGCTGGGGCTGTGCCCCACGCCGGCGGTGCCGGGCACGATCCGGCGCCAGGGGGCCGCCGGCGGTCTGATGGTGTCGGCCAGCCACAACCCACCCCACGACAACGGTCTCAAGGTGTTCGGTGCCACCGGAGCCAAGCTCGTGGCCGCCCGCCAGCAGGCGATCGAGGCGGGGCTCCAGGGCCGCACCGCGCCGCCACCCCTGGCGGGCAACGGCCGGCTGGTGCTGCGGCCCGACCTGCTGGCGGCCTATGTCGATTCCCTGCGGGCCAGCGCCGGCGGCCAGCGCCTCGATGGCTGTCGTGTGGTGCTCGACCTCTGCTGGGGTTCGGCCACCGCCTGCGGTGAGGAGCTGTTCCGCTCCCTGGGGGCGGACGTGCTGGTGCTGCACGGCGAACCGGACGGTGAGCGCATCAACCAGGGCTGCGGCAGCACCCACCTCGAGCCCCTGAAGCGGGCGGTGCTGGAGAGCGACGCCGACATGGGCTTCGCCTTCGACGGCGACGCCGACCGGATGCTGGCGGTGGACGGTCGCGGCCGGGTGGTGGACGGCGACCACACCCTGTACCTGTGGGGTTCGGCCCTGCGGCGCGAGGGCCAGCTCCCGGACGACCGCCTGGTGGCCACGGTGATGTCGAACCTGGGCTTCGAGCGGGCCTGGCAGGCCAGCGGCGGCGTGCTGGAGCGCACCGACGTGGGCGACCAGCATGTGCACGCCGCCATGGAGGCCCTGGGGGCCGGCCTGGGCGGGGAGCAGTCGGGCCACATCCTCTCGGCGCGCCATGGCATGAGCGGCGATGGCCTGCTCAGTGCCCTGCAGGTGGCCACCCTGATCCATGGCGCCGGCCTGAGGCTGGACGAATGGATGGACGGCAGCTTCCAGCCCTACCCCCAGCGGCTGGTGAACGTGACCGTGCCCGACCGGCAGCGCCGCCAGCAGTGGCAGCAGTGCGAACCCCTGCGGCTGGCGGTGGCCGAGGCGGAGGCGGCCATGGCGGGCCACGGTCGGGTGCTGGTGCGGGCCAGCGGCACCGAACCCCTGCTGCGGGTGATGGTGGAGGCGGCCGAGCAGGCCCAGGTGGATCACTGGACCGACCGCCTGGCGGCCGAGGCGGAGCGGCACCTCAACCAGGCCTGAGCCGGAAAGCGCCCTTCAGATCACGCCGTTGGCGCGGAACCAGGCCTGCATCTGCGTCCAGCCGGCGGCCGCGGCGGCGGCCCGGTAAGTGGGCCGGTAGTCGGCGTGGAAGCCGTGGGGCAGGCCTGGGAACACCTCGATGCGGCTGGGGCTGCCGGCCGCCTTCAGGGCCGCCTGCATCCGCTGCACCGACTCCATCGGGATGCCGTCGTCGTCGCCGGCATAGAGCCCCAGCACCGGCGCCCTGAGCTTCGACACCACATCGATCGGGAACAGGGGTTGCCGCTCGCTGGGGGTGCCCACCAGGCGGCCGTACCAGGCCACCCCGGCCTTCAGCTTCGGGTTGTGGGCGGCATACAGCCAGGTGATCCGCCCGCCCCAGCAGAAACCGGTGATGCCGAGGCGCGAGACGTCCCCTTCCCCGCTGGCGGCCACCCAGGCGGCGGTGGCGTCCAGGTCGGCCATGACCTGGGCATCCGGCACCGTCGCCACCAGCGGCAGGATCGCGGCGATGTCGGGCAGCACGGTCACATCGCCCTGGCGATCGAACAGGCTCGGCGCGATCGCCAGGTAGCCCAGCTGGGCCAGGCGGCGGCAGACATCCTGGATGTAGGTGTGGACGCCGAAGATCTCCTGCACCACCAGCACCACCGGGAAGCCCGAGCCCTTGGCGGGGCGGGCCCGGTAGGCCTTCACGGGGCCCTCCGCCGCCGGCACCGACACCCACCCGGCGGTCAGTCCCTGGGTGGAGGTGGTGACGGTGGAGGCTGCCACCGGCCGCACCGCCAGAGCGAAGCCGGCGGCCGCGCCTCCCAGCAACAGCTCCCGGCGGCCGAGGCGGAGAGCCGTGTCGGGAAGGGAGGAGAACGGGGCCATGGGCGTGTGCCGGGCCCCCCAGCCTAGAAACGGGATCCTTCAGGGCCAGCCCTGCAGCCGCTGCACCAGCCTCCCCAGCAGTTCCCGCCGGGCTGGGCTCTGCTGGCCTGCCTCGGTGATCAGCAGGACCTTCACCTGCAGGTCGTCCTCCGTCATCGCCTCGATGCCCAGCAGGCGCGGCGGCTCCAGCAGCCTCGGGGCCCAGCGCGGATCGCTGCCGAAGGCGGCCAGTTCCTCACCGATCAGGTCCATGGCGCCAGCCAGATCGCTGAGGCTGCGCGGCAGCAGCAGCGTCACCTCCGCCCCCGAACGCAACTTGGTGTGGTTCACCACCTGCTCGCAGTGGCTGTTGGGCACCACCACCACCCGCTGATCGGCGCAGCGCAGCTCCGTGCTCAGCACCCCCACATCCACCACCTCGCCCGAGCGCCCACCGATCTCCACCACATCGCCGATGGCGTAGCGGTCGTCGAGCAGCAGCACCAACCCGGCGACGAAATCCCGCAACAACCCCTGGAACACCAGCGCCAGGGCACCGAGCACGGCCCCACTGGCCAGGACGGCATTGCTGGAGAGGTCCCGCAACACGGGGATGCCGAGCACCGTCCAGAGCGCGAACAGCAGCAGGCAGGCCAGGTTCACCAGCCGGCGCAGCACCCGCAGCAGGCTCAGGTAGCGCTGCCGGCGGCGGGCGCGGTGCTCGGCGCTCACGGCCAGATGGCTGGCCCACTGGGTCAGCAGCAGCCCCACCAGGCCCCGCAGCACCATGGCCGCGGCCAGCAGCAGCAGCGCCTTCATCAGCACCACCAGCGGCTGCAGCAACACATCAATGGCGGCCGGGATCTGGCCAGGCCAGGCGAGCAGCAGCACCGCGCCCATCGCCACCCCCAGCAGGATCACCAGCGCGGTCAGCAGCCGACTGGCGGCATGGGTGAGCTGGAGCAGCAGGGGATCGAAGCGCCCCGGTCGCTCAGCGCGGCGGCGCTGCAGGCGGGGCAGCCATCGCTGGCTCTGGTGCCACAACGCCACCACCAGGGCCATCAGCAGGGCCAGTCCGGCCAGGGACACCAGGGCGATCCGCAGGCGCCCGTTGATCTGCTCCTCCCCGAACACGCCCCGGGCGCTGCGCAGGCGGCGTTCCAGCAGACCGCGCCACTGCTCGGCCAGCGCATCGGCGGGCAGGCCGTTGAACGCGGCGTCCTGTTCGGTGACCGTGAGCAGGGGGAAGGGGCTCGAGCGACCGGGCACCAGGGCCGCCAGCTGCCGGCTTCCACCCTGCTGGCGCAGCAGCACCACGCGCAGGGCCTGCGGTGCTCCATGCAGGCCCAGATGGTTGGGGTCACAGGCGGCCTTCGTCCCTTGGAGGCTGAGGCGATCCAGCAGCGCCTCACCGACCCTCTCCCCTGGCGTGCAGGGATTGCGGGGCTCGTACAGCTGGCTCAGGTTGCCCTCGATCACCCGGGCCCGTTCAGAAGCGTCCGGGCCGCTGTCGCCGCCGGCGTCCAACGCCGGCGAGGCCACCGTGATCGCCGGCACCCCCAGGATCCGCACCGTGCCGAGGCGAAAGCTGCCGGTGTTGGCCGGGGCCACCGGGGCGGGGGGCTCCGCCGCGGCGGTCGCCGCCGCTGCGGGGTGTGGCTGGAGCGCCGCCAGGCCGATGGTCAGAGCCAGGCCCAGGGCCAGAAGCAGGGCCAGGCCCCGCCGCGTCACGACGCCCAGCGCCGAAAACAGGCCATGGCGGGGGGAGCGCAGCGGCTGCAGGGCTCGGGTCATCGGTGTGGCGTTGGCTGCAATCCAGCCAGACTTTGGCAAGCACGCCCGCTTCACCTACGCCGACGCCCAGGTGCTGCCGCGCTGATCCCCGGAGGGGCCGGCAATCCGTCGCTCCGCGGGTGAGTTTGCCGTCATCCCCGCCGGTGCGTGAGGGGCAGATTGAAACCACTCAAAGGTCCACGTCCATGGCACGCCTTGCAACCAACCTCAGGCCATGGCTGGCAAGGCGCCTGAGGGCAACGGCCGCCGCCCTCTGGCAGGAGCCAGCGCCGCCCCCGGTGGCCGTGAGCAGCCCGCCCCTGGCCCCGGCGCCGGTCCGCCCGCCCGCTCCACCGGCTCCACCCGTCGATCGGGTCGCCGCTCTCTGCCCCGGGGTGCGGGAGCCCCTCTCGGTGGAGGCCGCCGTGCTCAGCCGTGACATGACCGTGCTCAAGCGCGAAGCCGCCGATTCCCTGGCGGCCCTGGGCGCCGCCCATGCCCTGATCAGCTCCGCCCGGCTGGCCCAGGTGCAGGAGCTGCGGCCCCGGGTGATCGAAGGCCAGGCCTCAGGGGAGGCCCTGATGGCGCTCGCCGCCGAGTATCAGGGCTGGCAGGGCGACCAGGTGCGCATCTTCGATGCCCTGGCGCTGGTGATGCGGATGGGGGTGCCCCGGGGTCTGGCGTTCGATCAGCTGGATCCCGGTCTGGAGGAACAGGCCCGATCTCACCTTGCGTCGTTGTCCCTGGAGTACCAGCGCCGCTTGCTGGCGGAACAGTTCCAGCCATCCGTCTGAAACTGGCGGTGATCCAGGCCCGTCGGCCTCTGGACGCAACGGCTACCATCCCGCTCCGTGATCCGGCCGTCCTCCGGGTTGCTGAGTCCCATGGATGCGTTCCGGCTGCTCGCGCTCCTGATTCTGGTGGCGTTGCTGGTGGGTTTTGTGGGCCTGCTGCTGCGCCGCAACCTGTTTCTCAAGGTCATGGCCATGGACGTGATGGGGTCGGCCGTGGTGGCCCTGTTCGTGCTCGTGGCGGCACGCACCGGGCTGCAGAGCCCGATCCTGTTGGCCCCCGCCGCCGCTGAGACGGCGACGACCAGCGTTCCCCTGGCTGACCCGATCCCCCAGGCCGTGATTCTCACGGCGATCGTGATCGGCCTTTCCATCCAGGCCCTGCTGCTGGTGGTGATCACCCGCCTCTCCCGCGTGGATCCCAGCCTGGATCTGGACAGCTTCGAGATGGGGAGCGGGGCAGCGGGGGGTCGGCGCTGATGGCGCCCCTCTCCGGTGAAAGCCTGCTGATCGGCTGGCTGCTGCTGCCGTTCATGGCGGCCTTCCTGGCCGCCCTGCTGCCCCCCCTGGCCCGCTGGCTGGCCCTGGCCTGTTGCCTGGCCACCGCCGCCGTGGCCGCAGCGATCCAGGCCGGTGCCCTGCCGGCCAGCCTCCACCTGCTGGGGCCCTACGGCGTGGCGCTGCAACCCGACGCCCTGGCAGCCCCCTTCCTGCTTCTCAATGCCCTGGTGTCTGGTGCTGTGGTGCTCGACGGCTGGCGCCGGCCGATGCCGGGCCCGTTCCTGCTGCTGCTGATGGTGTTGCACGGGGGCCTGGCCTCGGCCTTCGTGGCGGTGGATCTGATCAGCCTCTACGTGACCCTGGAGGTGGTGGGGATCAGTGCCTTCCTGTTGATCCTGATCACCCGATCGGAGCGCTCCCTCTGGCTGGCGTTGCGTTACTTGCTGATCAGCAACACGGTGATGACCTTCTATCTGGTCGGCGCCGCCGTGGTGTATCTGGAGCAGGGCAGTTTCCAGCTGGCGGCCGTCGGCGCGGCTGGAGCCGCCGCCCTGGCCCTGTTGCTGGTGGGTCTGCTCACCAAGGCCGGTCTGTTCCTCTCCGGGCTTTGGCTGCCCCGCACCCACGCCGAGGCGCCGGCGGAGGTGTCGGCGCTGCTCTCCGGGGTGGTCGTCGTCGCCGGAATCGTTCCCCTGCTGCGGCTCGCCGGCGCCGTGCCCGCCCTGGCGGAGGTGCTGCCGGTGATCGGTGTGGCCAGCGCCGGCCTGGGTCTGCTGTTCGCCCTGGTGGAGGCGGATGCCAAACGGCTGCTGGCCTGGAGCACCCTCTCCCAGATGGGCCTGGTGGTGCTGGCACCCGTCGCCGGAGGGCTTTACGCCCTCGGCCATGGTCTGGCCAAGGCCGCCCTGTTCCTGCTGGCCCGGCGCTTCCCCGGCCGTGACCTGGCCGGCTGGACCGGCCGGCCCCTGGCCGCCGGCCTGCTGGTCCCCCTGTGGATCGCCTCGCTGTCGATCGTGGGTGTGCCGCCGCTGCTGGGCTTCTTCGCCAAGTCGGGCCTTGATCGCGCCCTGCCGGGGCCGTCGGGCCTGCTGCCCAGCCTGCTGAGCGTGGGCACGGCGGCGGTGTTCGCCCGTCTCTGGAGCGCGCCCTTGCAGCCAGCGGCGCTGCCGCCTTCCGCCAGCGTGCAAGCCGATCCGGCCTGGTCGCCTGGGGTGGTGCTGCTGCTGGCGGCGCTCGTGCTGCTGGGTGCCGGCGAGGCCAGCCGCAGCTGGGGTCCCGCCCTGGCAGCGGAGGCGGCCAAGGCGGGGTTGGTGCTGGCGGCTGGGATGGGGCTGCACCGGTTGCTGCAGCCCCTGCGGCGCAGCCCCTGGTTCCGGCTGCCGGACCTGGAGGGCTTCCCCGATCTGATCGGTGGCATCGGTGTGGTGGGGGCGGGACTGCTGGTGTGGGTGCGATGAGACGCCTGCTCCCCCTGTTGCTGACCACCGGCTTCCGCCTGGCGGTCTGGTGCCTGCTCACCGCCGACCTGAGCCGCCTCAACCTGATGATCGGTCTGGTGGTGGCCCTGCTGCTGCCCCGCGCCCACTCCCGGCCCCTGCCCCTGCGCGCCCTGCTGCGGGCCCTGGGGCGCAGTCTGCTGGCTGTTCCCCAGGCCTACCTGGAGGCCCTGCGGCTCATCTTTGGCCACGAGCCTGTGGAGGCTGAGATCAGCGAGTCCGCCACCGAAGGGAGCATCCCCCTGCTGGTGTTCCTGGACGTGTTCCGCATCACCCTCACCCCCTTCACGATCGTGCTCGGCCTGGAGGACGGCGGCCGCCGGTACCGCATCCATGCCATGAAGCCTGGCCCCCGCCATGGAGGCCAGACCCCATGACGGTGCTGCTCTGGGGGATGGTGCTGGCCCTGCTGATCCCGATCGCCGTGGCCTGCCGGCCCAGCGACGTCTGGCACCGCCTGGCGGCGTTCGCCAGCGTCTCCACCAAGGTGGCGCTGATCACCCTGGTGGTGTCGGCGGTGCGGGGCGACCGGATGCTGGGCCTGGCCGGCGTCATCGTTCTGTGCGCCGGCAATGCCGGTCTGCTGCTGCTGGCCAACCTGCTGCGGGGGACGGAGAGATGACCCTCGCTTCCCTGGCCGATCACGCCAGCCTGCTGCTGCTGGGGGCGGGACTGCTGTTCTGGTTCTGGGGCACCTGGCCCCTGCTCGAAAGCCGCACCTACCTCAGCAAGCTGCACGCCCTGTCGGTGGCCGACACCCTCGGCTCGACGCTGATGTTGCTGGGCCTGCTGCTGCGGATCCCTGGCCAGTGGCCCCTGCTGGTGCTGGCCCTGGTGGCCCTGATTCTGTGGAACACGATCTTCGGCTACGTGCTGGCCAACTGCTGGCTGGACTCCCGTCGGCCAATACCCCCGGAGCCGAAGCCATGAGCGGCACCTTTTCCCTGGCTGGGGAGCTGGACCTGCTGCTGCCGATCACCGCCCTGTTGCCCCTCACCGCCGTGTTGCTGGTGAACCAGTCGAATCCCTACCAGACCCTGGTGCTGCGGGGCATCCTGGGGTCGGTGTCCACCCTGCTCTACGCGTTGCTGGGGGCCCCGGACGTGGCGATCACCGAGGCGCTGGTGGGCACCCTGCTGTCCACCACCCTCTATGCGGTGGCGCTGCGGTCTTCGATGGCGCTGCGGTTGTCCTATCCGGCTGACGACCCCCCCAGTGAGGCCTGTCTGGAGCGGTTGCGCGACTGGCTGGAGCCCCTGTCGCTGCGGCTGCGGCTGCTGCCACCGGTACCGGAGCAGACCGGCGAGGCCGACGCAAGCCACGGGTGCCTGGGGCCGGGCCTGCGGCTGGAGCTGGCCAACCCCCGGCTGGTGGCGCGTCTGCAGGCCCTGGAGGGCTTTCGCCGCTGGCGGCAGGGCGGCGGTGAACTGCTGCTCCGGGAGCTTCCATGACCTGGCTCTACCTGCTGGCCGCCGCCGCCCTCTGCCTGGCCCCGCTGGACGCGACCCTGCCGCCGGCGCCCCCCATCGGTCCGGTGATCGCGTCCCTCGCCGCCATGACCGATGTGCCCAATCTGGTGTCAGGGGTGATCCTGCACACCCGTCTGTACGACACCATCGCCGAGGTGGTGGTGTTCACCCTGGCCTCCATCGGGGTGCGCTTCCTGCTGGCCGGGGAGCCCACCAAGACGAGCATCCGTGCCATCGACGATCCCCCGTCAGTGGTGCTCTGCCAGCTCGGGGCCACCCTGGCCGCCCTGATCGGGGTGGAGCTGGCCCTGCGCGGCCACCTGTCTCCGGGTGGCGGCTTTGCGGCGGGCGTGGCCGGTGGCACCGCCATCGGCCTGATGCTGATCAGCGGCTCGGCCCGGCTCTCCGACCGCCTCTACCGCCGCTGGCGGGCTGACCTCTGGGAGAAGGCCGCGGTGATCGCCTTCGTGCTCCTCTCCGCCTTCGCCCTTGGGGGGGTCCCCTTACCTGCCGGCGGCTTCGGCACCATGGCCTCCGGGGGCTGGATCCCCCTGCTCAACGTGCTGGTGGCCCTCAAGGTGACCCTGGGCTCCTGGGCGATGGTGCATCTGTTCGTGCGCCATCGGGGGTTGCTTTAGGAGGCGCCTGCCCGTCGGAACCGGGCCCCACGTGCTGGCGCTGCACCGCATGGATCAGCGATTGACGATGGCAAAGCCGTGGAATGCCGGGATTTCAGCAGGCGAAGCCTTGCGGCCTGATGATGATCAGGCACCCTAATTGATAAGAGAAAAGTCCATCCAGTTCGATGCATTCGAGGCCATGCCGGAGACGGTCTTCGCGGCACCGAGTAGCAGACACGAAACCTATCGGTCCGGATGGATTTCTGTCTGATGGGCAAGGTCGCCATGCTCCAAGGCATGAATGCCAAGACTTTGTCACGCATTTGCGTGTGAACGGGATAAATCTTTAGACCATCTGACGTGGGCTTGCCCGAGAGTTTCTGGTCAACAAAGGCTGAGCGAGACGTGGTGAACGGGCTGTGTTGAAGCACTTCTGCGTCAGATGCACGGCGATCAGTCGCTCGGCCTATCTCTAGCCTCAAGTTAAATCCATGGCCATAGGGATATGCAGCGATGCAGACTTGTAAAGCCCGTCATCCTCGCGGCGTTCCTTTGCGGTGGATTACTCCCGGTAAAAGCGCAGTTCTCTGGCGCCTATTCCCCATCGCAATGGACCCTGACGAATTCCACGTACTACGACCCCCAGCAAGGCGCGACATTCCCCGCGAACGGTTACGTTGATACGCTAAACGCGCCTGCCTCCATTCAGCTCACAGGGCCTTATTTTGTCTACGTTGGCCCCAGTACTCCGAGTTTTCAGTACACAAGTTATACCATCAATGCAGATCAGCTGGGCACCTACACCTTTGCATGGAGTTATGCAAGTACCGATCAGTATGGGCCCTTATTCTCTGCGCCAAGTTTTATCAACAAAGGGTCTCTAGAGGCATTTGCCGGATTCGATTCATTTGGACCAATGAATCAGTCAGGATCTGGCTCCTACAGCTTTGCGGCCAATGACCTTTTTGGATTCCAGGTCGAGTGTGTCGACTGTGTCTCCGGGATATCCTCAATCACGATCTCTGATTTTCTGTTCACGCCTCCCTTCATTCCTCCTTCGGGGATCGTGTCAGGGAACAATGCCACGGCCAGCAATCCTTACAGCACAACCTTTGCCGGCGGCACACTGCTGGTGGACATCCCGGGAATCTTCCCCACTTCCTTCAATACAGGCATGGGTGGCACCATTGACATCAATGGTTTGCCATCCATCTTCACGGGTGTCTTTAGCGGTCTTGGCAATCTTTCTTTTGTGAACTCCTCGCGGGGTGGATTTCTCGTTCTTGGTGGAGCCAGCACCTACACGGGCTCCACAACTGTAGGTCCTGGTGCCAACCTTATTGTCAATGGCTCCATCGCCTCGTCCTCAGGCCTTGATGTCACTTCTGGTGGCTTGATTGGAGGCAATGGCAGCTTGCCTCAGACCAATCTTGTAGCCGGTGCCAGAATCGCTCCCGGTACTTCCATTGGCCAGATCACGGCCAGCGGACTCAGTCTGAACGGAGGCACGATCGAGGCTGAACTTCAGGGACCTCAAACTGATCGCATCAATGTAACGGGTAACGTCACAAACTTTTCGGGAACGGTCAATCTGATGGCATTTGGCGGGGGCACACCCTGGCCGATGATGGCCTACGAGATTCTTTCCGCACCAAACAGCACCGCTTTTGCGTCTTTCAACAGTGTGACCCTGAATCCATCTGGGGTAACCAGCGCCCTGTTGCAATTTGGCACCACATTGACCCAGGAAGTCGATGGCAACCCCAGAACCTTTGATATCCAATGGCGCCCTCTCAACGGCTTGGGCGCCACCACATCGGCGCTGCAGTTCCTGGGAAAAGGGTATGGCAACCAACTGGCCGCTGGCGGAGTCTTCGACCGCGTCTTCCTTTCGCTTGCCAGCAACGCCGCCAACAACACGAACAACACCGGCGCTGTGATTGGCACGACGGGCTTCACCACCGGCCAGGCCGCTGCCGCTGGAATCTCGCCCGATTTCCTGAGTGCCACCAACCAGCTGCTCAGCCTCACCACTGGGAGCACGCTCATCGCCGCTGTGTCCTCACTCTCCCCGGAGCCCTATGCAGCCTTCCAGAGCGTTGGCCTCAACACCCTCAAGCGCCAGCGGGAGTTGCTGCTGGGCCAGGCTGGCAACTGCAGCACCACAGGCTGGGTGGTGAAGGCGCCCGCCAGGAAGGACGACAAGCCGTCCAGACACCCCTTCTGCTTCTTCGCCCAAGGCGCCAACGCAACCAGTTCCATCAACGGCCAGAACGGACTCTCGTCCTACAACGCCGGCATCTTCTCCACCTTCTACGGCGTCGAATACCAGGCAGGTCCACAGTGGACCCTTGGCGCCGCTTACGGATACGGCAGCTCCTACATGAACAACATGGCTCTCTCCAATGGGCATGTGACAGCGAACGTCAACAGCGTCAGCCTCTTTGGGGTTTACAAGCCATCACCAGCCTGGACCCTGCGCGGCTTGTTCGGTTATGGCAGCTTCAATGGCAATGGCAGCCGCACACTGTCTTTCATCGGCAACGGCTCGGCCATCACGGCCAATCCCAGCGCCGATGGATTCACCTTGGCGCTGAATGCTGATGTGCTGATCCCTCTCAGCAAGTCAACCGCCCGGACCCCTTTCTACCTCAAGCCATTGCTCGGTATTGCCTGGGGCAGCTACCAGCAGGGCAGCTTCCATGAATCCAACAGCGGTGCCCTGAATCTGAATGTGCAGCGCCATGCGGCGAATAGCCTGCTTGGCACGGTTGGCGTGGAGTTGGTCACTGCGCCGATTCCACTGAACAGCAGCAACACCATCTCGATCACACCTCGGTTGGCCATCGCCTACCAGGTCGATGCCCTTGGCGGTAACACAGAGAACAAATCTCTGACATCATCCTTTGTGCAAGCCCCGGCGGCTGGTTCCTTTACGACCCAGGGCGAGAACCGTGGCACCAATACACTGACGGTGGATGCAGGGGTTGATCTGAAACTGGCCAAGAACGCCTCGATCTACGCCAACCTGGGTTATGAGTTCTTCTCCAATGGCTCCCAGTTCACCTATGGGGGCGGTCTGAAGGTGAAGTTCTGATCCAAACGGACGGGCTGGAGCAAGCTTTTCACCACCGCGATTAGCCATCCGTTGTCTTTGGCGCACTGGCTGCCGGTGATCTTGATGTGCTTCCACACCGGGAGGTTGCGAAACGCCTGCAGGAGGAATTCCATCACCGAGGGGTGACGGTGGTTCCCCAGTGCCGCCGGCTGGCGGTCGTGAGAATGGGGGTTGAGATCCCTTTTCTCCAATGCCCCCAGGCGCGGCAGTGGGCGTTGCGGCAGCGCCGTCACAACTTGCCTGTGGTGGCTTTCAGCCGCGAAGGCGCCATGGGTCATGGCAGCGCCGTGGCCCCCGCCCGCAGGCTGGAGCCGCGCTCGCCGGCGATCACCTCGATGCCGCCGCGGATGCGTTCGCGCAGGGCGCCGACGTGGCTGATCAGGCCGATCAGGCGGCCCCCCTCCCGCAGGCGGTCGAGCTCGTCCATGGCCAGCTGCAGGTTGTCGGGGTCGAGGCTGCCGAAGCCCTCGTCGATGAACAGGGCCTCCAGGGGCAAGCCGCCGGCGTGGGCCTGCACCGTGTCGGCCACGCCCAGGGCCAGGGCCAGCGAGGCCTGGAAGGTTTCGCCGCCCGAGAGGCTGCTCACTTCCCGTGTCTCGCCGGTGTAGGCATCCAGCACGTTCAAGCCCAGACCGGCGTTTCGGCCGCCGCGGCCCCCCTCATCGGTGAGCTGTAGCTGGTAGCGGCCGGAGGTCATCAGGGCGAGCCGCTGGTTGGCGTAGCCGCAGATGTCGGCGAGGTAGGCCGAGAGCACCCAGCGCTGCAGGGAGATGTAGGGCGCCGCCTTGCCCTGGCAGCGGTTGGCCACGGAACTGAGGCGCTCGGCCTGCTGCTGCTTCTCCGCCAGATCGGCGGCTCCGGACCGGTGTTCCGCGGCGAGGCGGATGATCTCCCGCTGGGCGCCCCGGGCTTCGCTGTGGCGTTCCACCGCCCGGGTGCGGGCCCCATCCAGGCGGGCCACGGCCTCGCCGGCGGCGGTGGTGTCGGGCCGGGCTGCCGGCAGATCGGCCAGATCGGGGGCCGCCAGCAGGTTGCGCTGCTGGATCACCTCCGCCTCGTAGGCCGCGATCCGCTCGACCAGCTTCAGGCGCCAGCTCTCCTCCTGCAGGGCCGCTGCGGCATCCGCCGCCGTGGCGAACGGCGAGGCGGCCAGCTCCTGGCCCAGCCGCCGGGCCGCCTGCTCCAGCGCGCTGGTGGCACGGGTGTGGGCGCCGGCCCCGGCCACCAGGGCCTGGAGGGCGGCCTCCAGGGGCCCGAAGGCCCGCAGCACCGCGCCGGGCTCCAGCCCCTCCCCCAGCTCCCGCGCCACCTGCTCCGCCAGGGTCCGCTGCCGCTGGCTGGCCTCATCGGCGGCCCGGCGCTCCAGGGCGATCACCGTGGCGGCGGCCTCGATGGCCTTGGCCAGCTGCTGGCGCTGCTGCTCCCGATCGGCGGTCCGCTGCTCCAGCGCCGGCAGGCCGGCGGCCAGGGCCTGGGCCGCCGTGTGGGCCACGGCAGCCGCGTTGGCCGCCTGGCGGGCACCGTGCGGATCGGGGCCGTCGCCCGCCTTCTCCAGCACGGTGCCCAGGGCGGCCTGGGCGTTGGCCAGGGCCACAGCCGCCAGCTGCGCCGCCTGGGTGGCCGCGGCCAGGGTGCGTTCGGCGGCGGCGATCGCCCCGTCATCGACCGCGTCGGCCGAGGGCCGGGCCGGTGCCGGGTGGTCGGTGGCGCCGCAGACCGGGCACGGGGCGCCGTCGGCCAGACCCCCGGCCAGCCGGGCGGCCATGCCCTCGATCTGGCGCCGCCGCAGCGCGTTGAGGCCGGCGGCCGCCGTGTTGACGTCGCGATCGGCCCCGTTCCTGGCCACCTCGGCCCCGTTCTGCCGCTCCCGGGCCTGGGCGATGGCTTCGGCGGCCGCGGCACGGCCTTCGGCCTCCCGGGCGGCCCGCTGCAGGCCTTCGAGCTGGTCGCGGGCGCTGCGGGCCTGGACAAGCCGGGCCAGCTCCCGCTCCTGCTCCGTCGCCAGCCGCTCCTGCTGGGCGACGGCGGTAGCCCGTTGGGCCTCGGCGTCGCCGGCCCGCTGGCTGGCGGCGGCCGCGGCCCCCCCGGCCTGGACGGCTTCTTCGGCCTTGCGGGCCAGCTCCCGCACCTCCGCCCCCCGGGCGGCCAGGTCGGCCCCGGCCGCGGCGAGAGCTTCGGCGGAGGGCAGGGCCGTCAGATCCAGCCCCAACACTGACGGCGGCAGCGCCCGCGCCCCGGCCCTGGCCTGGTTCGCTGCCCGCAGCTGCTCCTGCAGCCCCCGCTCCACCAGGGCGAGGGACTGGCGGGCCCCCTGTTCGGCCCCCAGGCTGGAGCGCAGGCGTTCGGCCCGCTCCGCCAGCTCCAGCTTCTGGCGGTACGCCTCCACTGTCTCCCGTTTGGCGTCCAGTTCACCCAGCCGGGCGGTGGCGGCGGCGCGACGGTCCCAGCGGTCCGCCTGCGCCGCCAGGGCCGCTTGGCTTGTCTGGGCCGCCTGCAGGCTGGCGGAGGCCTCCCCCAGGGCGTCTTGGGTGCCCTGCACCACCACGCCGATCCGCTCCACCAGCGCCTCGAGGCCGGCCTGGTCGGCGGGTGGTTCGGCCGAGTCGGTCCCCTCCTCCGGCGGCTCGGGCGCGTGGGGCGCCCAGGCGTCGGCGGCCCGGCGCCGCAGCACCGCCTGCTCCCGGGCCTGCTCCAGCGCCAGGTTTCGCGCCGTGCGGGCCTGGTCCTCCAGCCACCAGCCGGCCCGCTCGTAGATCACCGTGTCGAAGAGCGTTTTGAGCAGGGCTTCGCGCTCCTCGGCCTTGGCCCGCAGCACCTCGGCGAAGCGCCCCTGGGGCAGCAGGATCACCTGGCGGAACTGGGCGGCATTGAGCCCCACCAGGTGTTCCACCTCCCGGGTCACCTCGGTGGTCTTCGCCGCCACGGCCTGCTCCGGCGCCCCGGCGTCCAGCCGGAACAGGACCGCCTGGGCAGCCTTCTCGGTGGTGCCCTGGCCGCGGGCCTTGGGGGCCGTGTGGGCGGGGACCCGCTCCACCCGGTAGCGGGCGTCGCCGCAGGAGAACTCCAGGCTCACCCGGGGCACGGCGCCGGGGGGGGCGTGGTCGGAGCGCAGCCCCTTGACGCTGCGGTCGCCGGACACCTCGCCGTAGAGGGCAAAGCAGAGGGCATCGAGCAGGAAGGTCTTGCCGGCGCCGGTGGTGCCGTGGATCAGGAACAGCCCCTCGGCAGCCAGGGCGTCGAAGTCGATCGCCACCGGATCGGCGTAGGGCCCGAAGGCCTCGATCGCCAGCCGGTGCGGCTTCAGTGCTCCCCTCCCCGTTCCGCCGCCGCCAGGGCCGCCCGCAGCAGCTCGGCCTCCGGCTCGCCGGGTGGCTGGCCCTGCTGGTCGGCGAAGAAGGCGGTGGCCAGCTCCAGCGCCGAACGGGCCTGGCGCACCTGGCGGTGGCGCTCGGCGCTGCCGGCGTGGGCCAGCTCCGGGGGTTCGTGGCGCAGCTCGGCGATGTGGGGGAAGCGGGTCCGCAGGCGGGCCATGGCCTGCAGCGGCAGGGTGTCGTCGGTGAGGATCGCCCGCACCCGCGCCTCGCTGGCGGCGGCGTGGGCAGGGTCTGAGCAGAGCTCGTCGATGGGTCCCCGCAGGGTGCGCAGGCGCCGGCCCACCCCCAGGGGCACCACCTGCACCGTCGGCGTCCCGTCGGCGGCCAGCTCCACGATCCGCACCGACTTGACGTGCTTCTCCTCGGAGAAGGAATAGGCCAGGGGGGTGCCCGAGTAGGCCACCCGGGGGCCGTCCAGCTGCTGGGAGGCGTGCAGGTGGCCGAGGGCCACGTAATCGAAGCCTGAGAAGGTGTCCACGCTCACCCGGTCGACGTTGCCGATGGTGAGCTGCCGCTCCGACTCCGAGATTTCGCCGCCGGCCACGAAGGTGTGGGCCACCAGCACCGAACGGTGGGGCGACCGTGCGCGCCGATCGGCGTGGATGCGCTCGATGGCCAGCCGGGTCACCTCCTCGTGGCGCAGGCGCACCGGTTCGCCGGCCAGGGCCGGCCCGACCACCGCCGGCTCCAGGTAGGGCAGGGGATAGATCGCCACCGGCTCACCCCCGTCCCGGGGCGTCACCAGCACCGGCTCCTGGACCCGCCCCACGTCGCCCCGCACCGTGACCCCGAAGGCCGAGAGCAGCGGGTCGTACACCGACACCCGCACATGGGAATCGTGGTTGCCCGCGATGGCCACCACGGCGGTGCCGCCGGCGCTGAGCATGGCCAGGGCCTGGTTGAACAGGACCACGGCTTCGGCCGGCGGGATGGCCCGGTCGTAGAGGTCGCCGGCGATCAGCACCGCATCGACGGCATGCTCCCGGGCCAGTTGGGCGATCCGCTCGATCGCCGCCGCCTGCTCCTCCAGCAGCGAGGCGCCGTGGAAGCTGCGGCCCAGGTGCCAGTCGGAGGTGTGCAGCACGCGCATCGGAACAAGGTACCGAGGACTGCGGAGCTCCCAGGCGGTCGTCAGTTCATGCAGGCGTCCGTCAGGGAGTGGAGGGTCTGGACCTGGCCCGGGGAGAGGGCAAAGCTCAGATCTCCGGCGGAACTCGGCACCGTGATCTTCAGGGGCAGGCCGTCGGCAGGGGTCGGATCGAGGCAGCCGGCGTCGAACTGGGAGGATGTGGCCGGAATGGCACCGCCGGCAGAGGCCGTCAGCTCTTTGCTGAGGTTGGCGAGACTCCAGTCCTGATCCCTGCCATCACTGAGCAGCAGGGGACGGGCATGGTCCAGAGTCAGCCTGGGGGACTCCGCATTCAGCCGTAAACGCAGACCCGTGGCCGCGTTGATGTCGGAGCGCTCGTAGAGCATGACGCCGAGACGATGGCCAGCGCCATCATCAAGATTCCAGTTGCCAGCTGTTTCGGCGGCCGAGGCGGCGGGTGGCGACAGGAGCGATGCCAGGAGAAACAGTCCGATCGCAGCGGTCCAGGCCTGCCCGATGACGACCAGACGACGCCGGAACGCCATCACCATAGACGTGAGGAAAGCGGCGATTCTTTTCATTGTCGTGTGGTGTTGTGTGGGGACATTTACAACCTAATCAGGTCTCACACAGCAACGCAGGCGGATATCCAGCATGTGGAACAGTTGCCATCTCCATTAGTGTTGATAGGAAAAAAGAGCCCGTTCATCGCTCGTTGTGAGTCTCAACTCCTGCCTCTCAAGAAGGGCCTCATAGCTCCGGTCTCGATCTATTGTCTGCAGCAGATTCAGTCCCTGCTGCAGCAGCCGTGCATCGCTGATTTCATCGGATGACGGCCTAGAAGCGCATCCTCGGGCGCGGCGCCTGGCTCATGTCTCATTGCGTGCCAGCCCCAGGGCGCGCACCAGCGGCCCGAAGGGCTTGAGGAAGCGGCTTTCGTGCAGGCGCCCCTTGAGCACCCGGTGCCAGTACACCCAGGGGAACACCCGCGTTTCCACCAGGAACATGCTCCAGCGCTCCTTGGTGGGATCCACCAGGAACGAGCTCACCGGCTGGAGGCTGTAGTCGAATTCCGCCATCACAACGTCGTGGAAGCTGGTGATCAGGGGGCAGGCGGTGTAGCCGTCGTAGTGGGCTTGCAGTGGGCCTCCATCGAGGTGGGCCAGCAGGTTGGCCACCAGCACCGGCGCCTGGCCGCGCACGGCCGCCAGGCTCTTGGCCGTGGGCAGCGAACTCACGTCGCCGAGGGCGAACACATCGCCGTAGCGCTTGTGCTGGCAGGTGAATCGATCAACCTCCACCCAGCCGCCCGGCCCGGTGATCGCCAGGGGGCTGCTGGCGATCACGTCCGGCGCCGCCATCGGGGGCACCACATGGAGCAGGTCGTAGGGGATCTCCTCGCGGCGCGGTTCCTGGCCCTCGGCCAGCACCTCGAACACGGCCACCCGCTCCTGGGCGCGCACCTCGACAAGGTTGTGCAGCAGACGGGTTTCGATCCCCCGGCGCGCCACCACCTGCTCCACGGTGGCGTTGTAGGCCTCCACCGGGTACAGCTGCGGCTGGGCGCTGCAGAAGATCAGATGCGTGTTCACGCCCACCCCGCTGGTGGCCTGGAAGATGTCGTCGGCCAGGTACATCACCTTCTGGGGGGCGCCGCCGCATTTGATCGGTGTGGCCGGATGGGTGAACAGGGCCGTTCCACCGCGGAAGTCGCGGATCGCCTTCCAGGTGGCGGCGATGTGGGGGTGGGAGTAGGTGCTGACGACGCCGTGCTGGCCGAGGGCCTGCGGCAGGCCCTGGATGCGGCTCCAGTCGAGCTTCAGGCCCGTGGCCACCACCAGCACTTCGTAGCTGAGGCTGGCGCCGGTCGCGGTGATCACCCGGCGGACCTCCGGCTCGAAGCGGGCGGCGCTGTCCCGGATCCAGACGGCACCGACCGGGATCACGGCGGCCTCGGGCCGCTGGGTCTGGGCGTAGGGGAGCAGGCCGGCGCCGGCCAGGATCCAGCCGGACTGGTAGGCGTGAACGGAGGCGGGCTCCAGGATCGCCACGTCCAGACCGGGGCGGGCGCGCAGCAGCTGGGCGGCGACGGTGATCCCGGCAGAGCCACCGCCCACGATCAGAACCCGGTGCTGGCGATGGTGTTTCGCTACGGATTCGCCCATCCCACGGCCATGCTCTTCGTTCCAACCTGGGTCGGGCCCCAGCCGACACGCCGCCCGCCACACACAAGTTAATGCGCCAAAACGCATAAAAAGATAAAATTAGTGGAAACCTCGCCGGTCGCGTCGATGCCTCCAGCTCCGCTGCGGCTGCAGAAGCATGGGGGCATCTTCACCGCGGTGAACCCCTCCGACTGGCTGCGCCACTGGCGCCACCCCAACCACCTGATGCTGGCGGTGCCCTGGCCGGGCTTCTTCGCGTTGATCGCCGCGGGGTATCTGCTGCTCAACCTGCTGTTCGCCCTGATCTTCTGGAGCGACCCCCATGGCATTGCCGGGGTGGCTGGCGAGGCCACCAGCTTCCTGGAGGCCTTTTTCTTCAGCGTTCAGACCCTGGGCTCAATCGGCTATGGCGCGTTCCATCCCAGCAGCCTGTTCACCCATCTGGTGGTCACCGTCGAATCGTTGCTGGGACTGATCGTGATCGCCCTGACGACGGGGATGGCGTTCAGTCGCTTCTCCCGTTCCACGGCCCGGATCCTGTTTTCTGAGGTGGCCACGGTTCACGACTACAACGGGCAGCCCACCTTGATGTTTCGCCTGGCCAACGAACGCCGCAAAACCATCCTGGAGGCCAGGGTTCAGGCGTTTCTTGCCATTGATGAGCGCACCTCCGAGGGGCACCGGATGCGACGCCTCCACCCGATGCTTCTGAGCCGTGATCGCTCACCGCTGTTTCTGCTCACCTGGACGCTGATGCACCCGATCAATGAACACAGTCCCCTGCATGGGCGCACATCCGAAGACCTGGTGGCCGCTCAGGCGGAGATTGTGATGGCATTCAGTGGCATTGACGAAACCCTGGAGCGGCCGATCTATGCCCATCACAATGTGCCGGCATCCCAGATGTTGTTCGGTCAGGGCTTCGTCGACATGATGCCGGAGGAGGATGGCCAGGGTCAGAGTTTCGATTTCGCCAACTTCAACCGCACCCAGCCCTGCCCCTGCGCCGCCCCGGCCTGAGGCAGGAGAGCATCCTTTATGCACTAACTACGTTAGTGTTTTAGCGTAAATTCTGGCCCTGCGTCATGAAGCCACCCATCCGTCTCGCCGGACTGCTGCGCCGCTCCCTGGGCGCTGTGCTCCCCCTGCTGCTGGTTCTGCTGTTCAGAGCCGCCCCTGCCCTGGCGGCTGACAGCTGGTCGCTCGCCGATGGGGCGGGCCATCGGCTCAATGCCAGGGTCTTCGAGCAGCCGTTTCCGGAGTACCCCTCTGGCCAGCGGCTCCGCCTCAATGCCCTGGAGCCTGGCCTGGTGCTGGATCACCACGACGAGCTGGTGCTGAGCGATTCCTCGGGCCAGGAGTGGAGCCTGCCCAACCGCAGCGAGGAACTGGTGCAGAAAGCGGCGGCCATCCCGGTCGGATCGGCCCAGTTCGACCTCGATGCCCTGATGCCGCGACCCAGCGAAGCCCTGCCCCTGCACCTCAGCGTGACCTCGGACTCCGGCGCCCTCGGGTTCGATCTGACGCCGGATCAGGCGATGGTCCTCCATTCGCTGGCGTCGGCGGCCCAGGGGGGCGATCAGGCCTGAGCGCCGCCGCCAACCTCAGGGCCTGAAACGGCCTCGCCGGCGGCCTGCCAGCCGGCCAGGCTCGGCGGAAAGCCACGCACATGGCTGAAGCCCTGCAGCTGCAGGGCCATCACCCCCATGGCCGAACGAAAGCCCGTGGAGCAGTAGAGGACGACCTCCTTGTCCGTGGGGATAGCGCCGAGGTGATCATCGAGTTCCCGCAGGGGGATGTTGACGGCTCCGCGGATGTGGCCGGCCCGGTACTCGGCTGGCTGGCGCACATCGATCAGCAGGGTGTTGCCGCCGGCCATCAGGCTCTTGAGGGCCGGCACCGTCTTGAGGGTGTGGAAATCGGCGGGGAGGGACTGGAGGTACTGATCCACGGAGCTCTGCACGGGAGAGGCCCCCTGCAACCCCGCCGCTGCGGCGCCGGACCCACCGCCCAGCAGCAGCAGGATGGCGAGGGCAAGGCCGCTTAGCGCCATGGCCAGTGAGGCCTTCATGGGTGGTTGCCAGGGAGCGTCATGGCGGAGATCAAGGTGAGGGTGCTTTGCAGACAAGCTGTCATCTCCCTGCGGCCATGGCCTGGAGAGCAGCTGAATTCCTTACAGCGACGCCGCGGGTTGACGACGGACCCCGTCATGCTGGAGCCATGAACCCCTCCACGCCGGCACCCACCGCTGCTCCAAGCCACTGGGACCAGCGCTACCGGCAGGGCGCCGACGGCTGGGAACTGGGCAAGCCCGCTCCGCCGCTGGAGCGGTTCCTGCGCAGCCACCCCCTCGCTCCCCGGCCGCCGGGGACGGTGCTGGTGCCGGGCTGCGGACGGGGCCACGAGGCCGCCCTGCTCGAGGACCTCGGCTTCTCCGCCATCGGCCTGGATTTCAGCAGTGAGGCCCTTGGCGCAGCCCGCGGCCTCCATGGCCCGGAGAGGGACCGCCTGCGCTGGCTGCAGGCCGACTTGTTCGATGGGCAAGCCTTGGCGGCGGCGGGTCTGGCGCCCGGAAGCCTGACGGGGATCGTGGAGCACACCTGCTTCTGCGCCATTGATCCGGCCCAGCGCGAGGCGTACATCGCCACCGTGTGCCGATTGCTGGCGCCGGGGGGCTGGCTGCTGGGGCTGTTCTGGTGCCACCCCAGGCCGGGCGGCCCGCCATGGGGCAGCGACCCCGAGGTGGTGGCCGCCCAGCTCGGCCAGGCGGGGCTGGGGGCCGAGGTGTGGGAGAAGGCCAGCGGTTCGGTGGACCAGCGCCAGGATGAATGGCTGGGCCTGTGGCGCCAAAGCGCAGCCCAGGCCTGATCAGCCCCGCCCCTCGGCAAGGGTCACCCGGTTCCAGGGCATCACGGCCAGCAGGCGGGCCATGCCGCAGAAGCCGGAGACGCCGGCGAAGGTGAGTCCGGCCCCCACGAAGCCGCTCAGCCAGATCCAGCCGGGGGCCACGGCCTGGGAGAGGATCACCCCCAGCAGCACCAGGCTGCCGGCGACGATCTGCACCTGGCGCATCAGCGGCAGTGGCGCCCCCTTGAGCTTGCGCACCGGGAAGCCGGCCTGCTCCCAGGCGGGCACGCCGCCGAGCAGATCGGTGACGGGGTGGGGATGGCCCTGCTGGAGCAGCTGGGCGAGACCCTTGCCGCTGCGGTTGCCGCTCTGGCAGACCAGCACCAGCGGGCCGCGGGGCAGGTCGGCCTGGGCCAGGCGGGAGAGGGGCACGTTGAGGCTGCCGGCGATGTGGCCGGTGGCGAACTCCATCGGTTCGCGCACGTCGATCACGGTGATGGCGCCGGCCGCCAGCTGGTCGGCGAGGTCGTGGGCGCTGAGGCGGCTGGGGGTGGTCATGGTCGTGGCGGTCATGGAAGTTAAGCGGTGGGATCGGAAGGGTGTGGTGCGCGTCAGGCCTGGACGACGCCCTCCAGCGGGAAGCCCTCGGCGGCCCAGCGGCTCAGGCCGCCGTGGAGGTTGGCCACCTGCGTCCGGCCGGCCTTGAGCAGTTGCTGGGTGGCCAGGGCCGAGCGGCTGCCCGAGTGGCAGACCACCACCAGCGGGCGGCCTGTGGGGATCTCGGCGAAGCGGCCCTCCAGCTCCGGCAGGGGGATCAGCAGGCTGCCGCCCACGTGCCCGTCAGGTCCGGCGAACTCCTCGGCGGAGCGCACATCCAGCACAGTGACATCGCCGCGATGGGCGGCCACCCAGGCGGGGCTGAGTTCCGGCAGGCCGGCGTAGCTGCGCGCCATGGGGGCCCAGGCCGGCGCGGCGCTGGCCTCGCGGGGCTTGCCGGAGCGCATGTTGCCGGGCAGGGCCTGGGCGATCCGGTGGGGATGGGGCAGCTTCATGTTCTCCATGTGGCCGACGAAGTCGCGCTCGGTGGCGTTGCCGCCGAGGCGCGCGTTGAAGGCCTTTTCCTCGGTGACGGAGGTGACGGAGCGACCGGTGTAGTCGTGGCCGGGGTACAGCAGGCAGTGATCCGGCAGGGTCAGGATCTGTTCGGTGATCGAGGCCCAGAGAGTGTGGGCGTTGCCCTGCTGGAAGTCGCAGCGGCCGCAGCCGCGCACCAGCAGGGCATCGCCGGTGAAGGCCATGGTGTGGTCGTCGAGGACGAAGCTGAGGCAGCCGTCGGTGTGGCCGGGGGTGGCGCGCACCTCCACGTGGCGGCCGCCGAAGAGGACGCGATCGCCGTGTTTCAGGGGACGGGTGACGTTCTCGGCGCCGACGCAGGCGGCCAGGCCGATGGCGCAGCCGGTGGCTTCGTGCATCAGCCAGCTGCCCGTCACGTGGTCGGCATGGGCGTGGGTGTCGATCGCGGCCACCAGCTCGACCCCCAGTTCGCGGATCAGGGAGAGGTCGCGGTCGTGCTGCTCGAAGACCGAATCGATCAGCAGCGCCTTGCGGCTGGCCACATCCGCCAGCAGGTAGGTGAAGGTGCCGGTGTCGGCGTCGAACAGCTGGCGGAACAGCAGCGGGGCGCCCCCGGCGGCGGCGGCGAGGGACAGGGAGGGCGCGGGCGCAACGGCCATGGGTGCTCAGGCATCAAGTGCTATGAGCATAGCCGCATAAATGGGGGAGTAGGCGATTCTGCGGCTCATCTGCAGATCGCCGGCGGCCGCGATCGGCTCTCAGGGCGCCAGTCGCTCGATGCTCCAGGCCCCGCCGCTGGGCCGGTAGCGGAAGCGATCGTGCAGGCGGTTGGTGCGGCCCTGCCAGAACTCGAACTCGAACGGCACCACCCGCAGGCCGCCCCAGGACGGCGGCAGCGGAACCTCGCCATCGGCGAAGCGGCGCTGCATCGCCTGCCACTGCATCTCCAGGATGGAGCGGGAGCCGATCACGGCGCTTTGCTGCGACACCCAGGCCCCCAGCCGGCTGCCGACGGGGCGCGAGAGGAAGTAGGCCAGCGATTCGGCGGAGCTGATCCGCTCGGCCCGGCCCAGGATGGCCACCTGCCGCTCCAGCCCGTACCAGGGAAACAGCAGGCTCACCTCCGGGTGGGCGCCGATCTCGGTGGCCTTGCGGCTTTCGTAGTGGGTGAAGAACACGAAGCCCCGCGCGTCGAAGGCCTTGAGCAGCACGGTGCGGGCGCTGGGGCGCACCCCATCGCTGGTGCCCAGCACCATGGCGTTGGGCTCCTCCAGCCCGACGGCCACCGCCTGATCGAACCAGCGCCGGAACTGCGCCACCGGATCGTCGGCCAGATCCCCCCGCCGCAGGTCCTGGCGCCGGTAGTCGCGGCGCAGCTGGGCGGGGTCGGTGGGCTCTGGGGACATCAGGTGGGGATCAGGTGCAGGGCGGCGCTACCGCCGGCCTCGGCCCCGCAGCCCAGGCGGCGGCCGAAGCTGACCAGCGTGCCGCCGTGGTGGACCGCCAGCGCCAGTAGATACGTATCGGTGAGTTGCCCTGCCTCCAGCAGCAGGCTGATCGCATTGGGCCAGAAGTGGTGGCGTGGATGGCGGATCAGCGCCCGCATCAGCCGCGCCAACACCGCCGGTCCAGCAGGGCTGCGCATCGGATGGGCACGCAGCAAGCATCAACCGTAGCCCGACCTTGGTGGGCCCCACGACGGCAGCGGTTGGCGCCACCCTGTCTGCGGCGGCCATGGTGGTCGTAGGCGAGCGACGAGAGCCAGTCCCATGAGCAAGCAGCAACGCCCAGCGCCCTTCGAGTCAATCGAGGCGATGCAGAACGATCTTCCCTGCGACGAACGGATCGACAAAAAGGCCTACAAGCGAGACCTCCAATCGCTCCAGATCGAACTGCTCAAGGCGCAGCGTTCGATCAAGGCTGTCGGGCAGCGCGTCGTCATCCTGTTCGAAGGGCGCGATGCGGCGGGCAAAGGTGGATCGATCAAGCGCTTCCGCCAACACATGAATCCTCGCGGCAGTGACCATGTGGCGCTGCCGAAGCCCAACGATGCCGAACGGACCCAGTGGTATTTCCAGCGCTATGTCCAGCACCTGCCCTCGGCCGGCGACATCACGATGTTCGACAGGTCGTGGTACAATCGGGCCGGCGTCGAGAAGGTGATGGGCTTCTGCACACCGCAGGAGCATGCCCTGTTCCTCCGGCAGGTTCCCGCCTTTGAGCAGTCACTCGTCGACAGTGGGATCCTGCTCTTCAAGATGTGGTTCACCGTGTCGCAGGGCCGGCAGAAGCGGCGTTTCGATGCCCGCCGTGAAGATCCCCTCAAGCGGTGGAAGCTATCGCCCATCGACGAGGCCAGCGTGGCGAAGTACGACGCGTTCACCCATGCCCGCAACGAGATGCTGCTGGCCACCGACACCCTCGTGGCGCCATGGACGATCGTCAATTCCAACGAGAAGAGACGAGCCCGACTCGGCGCCATCCGCAGCGTCCTCCACGCCCTGGACTACGACCACAAGGACCACGACGTCGTCGCTGAGCCCGATCCACGGGTCGTGCGCACGGCCCATTCCCTGCTCATCGACAACTGAACGGTCGTCCCGCCTGCGGTCTTGCTCCACCCCGAAGACGCGATACAACGCGTTTGCCCCGCGCCCGTTCGATGGCTTCTGCCTCCCTCCGGCGGGTTCCGGCGCTGTTGCTGCTGCTCCTGCTGTTGCCCGGCGGCACCGCGGCTGCGGCGGGGACCGATCGGCCAGGGGCCCATGGGGAGCCGCCGATCCCCGATTCCGCCACCGGGGCAGGTGCGGAAGCGCCGCCCGCGCCTTTTCCCGAGCGGCTCGCTCCCGCCCCCATCCCGACGCCGGCGGCCACCAGGCCCGAGCGTCCGGCGCTGCTGCCCAGGGAGGTGCCGGTGGGTGACCTCGCCCTCCAGGCCCGGGCGTCCGGGGCCGGTGAGGCCGCGGCGGGGCCGCTGGCGCCGCTGCACTATCCCCTCGCCGTGGCGGCCTCGGAGCAGGACCCCTGGGGCTGGCGGTTTTCGGAGGCCCGCGGGGCCTGGCGCCTGCACACCGGAGTGGATCTGATCGCGCCGGAAGGAACCGCCGTGCTGGCGGTGCAGACCGGCCGGGTGCAGCGGGAGGCGGAGATCAGCGGCTACGGCCTCACGGTGCTGATCGATCACGGCGGCGGCTGGTCGAGCCTCTATGCCCATCTGCGCCAAGCCTCCGTGGCTGAGGGCGACAGCGTGGGGGCCGGACAGCCCATTGGCGAGGTGGGCCAGAGCGGCAACGCCAGCACGCCGCACCTGCACCTGGAGGTGCGCCAACGCCAGCCGCAGGGGCTGGTGGCGGTGGATCCCACACCCCTGCTGCCAGCGCCTCCCGCCGGTGGCGCCATCGCTGGCGACATCCGGCCCTGAGCGTTGGGCGGACCCCCCACAACCGCCCCACCGCAGGCAGACTCCCCCCAGCGCCGCCCCCCCGATCCCTCCCTGCGCGCGGCGCTGGCGTTCCGTGGCCGCATCGGCATCGTCCTCCGCCACGAAGTAGCGGGCCAGCACATTGGTGTCCACGCCAATCACGGGCGCAGCAGGCTGGCGGGATCGAAGTCCGCCGGCACGGCTGGCCGGTTGGTCCTCAGCAATCCGAAGCCGCTTTCCGGCACTGGCTGCTCCGGCTTCCAGGGGCACAGCTCGATGTGATTCCCCACCAAAACACGCTTACTCGGCTGCCCCGGGCCAGCCCGAACTGCTGCTGCAACGCCTTGGGGAGGGTGACCTGCCCCTTGCTGGTGATCGAGCTGGTGGCGGCATCGGCAGAGTCCATCGACACGCGACTCGGGGCTGGGGATTACCAGGTATGGCTAGCTGGGAGTGGCTTGCGCCCATCGAGATGCCGGCGGTTGGGCCATGTCCGAGCAGGAACGCCAACTTCAAGAACTCGAGAGCCGGTTCCCGCCGGTCTCCGGTGAGGCCTTCGCCGCCGCGCGTGCCCAGGTACTGGCCTCAGGGCAAAGCGTGTTGCAATCCGAAGGCGGCTTCATCGTCCGGGTCTTCCCCGACGGCCGCAAGCAGCGGCTCAGGCCGGTTGAGGCACCCACACCGGTTACGCCTGGCACCACCTTCACCATCCGGTGATCGAGGCCACACCCAGGTTGCGGGACGAACTGAACCCGGATGAGATCGAGGCGAGCATCCGCCAGAACGGCCTTCTGGATCTGAGTTCCTTTGGCCCCAGCACCTGCTGGACGCCAGCAGCCCAGGCAACAGGTAGCCGACGCTCAGGCCTGGAACGGTGAGGGCCGATCCATCAGCGCGCGCAGACCCTTCAGGGAGCGTGCAGGCCGCTGGTTGATGCGTTCCCAGGCGTCCAGCGCTTCTGGGCCGAGGTGGTACTCCTCGCAGTCGGTTAATACCTGCTCAGCGACCAAGCGCCGATTGCTGGCCCGGTTGCCGGGGGCGTCCATCGTCCTGAGTGCTTGCATGTGCACCGTACGGCCAGAACCAGTTCAACGGACTGAGACACCGGTGGCACTTCCCTGTGCAGCCGCTCCAGCTCCTTGGCCACCCGCGCCGTCTACTCCTTCACCGGTTTCCCCGGCGTTCCGGAGCGCCACCTCTACCTCCACCACGACGGTTACCCCACCGGCGCCGCCTGGCGTTTCGCCACGGCCCTGCGCCAGCGGCCGGAGCCGGGAGCTTTCGCGGCGGCGTTCCTGGCCACCCAGCCCGGCGCCGAACCCCTGGCCGCCCCCGCCCAGGCCGCCGATGCCGAGTACCGCTACCGGGTGCAGCTGCTGGCCGGCGGCGGTGCGCTGCAGGTGCAGGCCTGGCGGCGGCTGCCGGGCGGCACCACCTGGCAGCCCCGCTGCGGGCCGATGGCCCTGGAGTTGTTCATCCGGCGCTTTCTGCCCGGGGATCCGCTGTGATCAAGCGTTTCTGGAGCGGAAGGTCGGCCGATTCAGGCTCGACAAGCAGAAGCACCCCCAGCCCTCGCGCTTGAAGGCATCGATCTGGCCCGGGGTGAACGCCGCTTCTGTCGGCAGGCTGTGGCGCAGGGTCCGGATCTGCTCCAGTCGCTCGGCGGTCGTGATCGCCTGAGGCGGAAGGGCCAGCTCCAGGCACACGATCGCTTCGTGGTTGAGGCTGCGGCGATGATGCTGAGCCGCTTGCTGCAGGCGGCCGTAGAGGTCGTCAGGGAGATTTCTGAGGGTGAGGCTCCTGGCCATCGCTCAGCCGAGACAGTGGCGACCATTCTCCAATCGAAACGGTTTCAACGAAACGTCTCCTCCCCTCAGCCCCCCCGCTTCCAGAAGCGCCGCACCTGGCCCGGCCAGTCGCCCGGCAAATCACCCGGCCGCAGGCTCGTGCTGGCCATCGAGGCCAGCAGCGGCATGCCTCCCAGCCGCAGGCTGCCTGCCACATGCAGCACCACCGCCAGGCCGATCAGCAGCCAGGCCACCAGGTGCAGGCTGTAGGCCAGGTGCTGCAGCTGGCCGTCCCGCAGCCAGTCCTCGTCCATCAGCTTGCCGGTGGCCACTGCCAGGGCCATGGTGTTGGTGCTGCGCTTCAGGCGCGGCCGGCCCAGGGTGAGGGCGTAGGCGGCGAAGGCCAGCCCCAGCGGCAGCAGCAGAAAGCCGGCCGTGCCATGGAGGTCGATCCAGTTGCCCCCCGGGGTGAAGGGCAGCCGCCCCCAGCGGCCGTCGTAGCGGCTGTACACGAACAGACCGCTCAGCCAGGCGGCCAGCACCAGCAACGCCGTGACTCCGTGGGTCAGCCGCAGCAGGGAGGGTTGGTAGGGGGGGCGCGCCATGGCGTCAGCCGGGGGTTTCGCCCAGCGTGTCATGGGCCTGGGGCGTCTCGGGAATGAACACGGCGTACATCCCCCGCAGGTCTCCCGCCTGGAAATCGAAGGCCCGATCAGCGGGGTAGTTCTCTTTCACGAAGGCGGGCCGACTGGCCTTGGTGCCGTGGCAGGCCAGGCAGCTGGGCTCCACATTGATGCGGCGGTAGTAGTTGACGCCGGCGCCCTGCTCGGCCGTGGCCGGCTGCCACAGGCCGGTGATCGCCGGCTGGCGGAGGAACAGGTCGATCACCTCCCGCTCCTGGGCACCGACGGGGGCATGGTCGGGATTGCGGAACTTGGCGGCCACCTGGCGCACCTGCCAGCCGTTCTCCTGGCCGATCGCGGCGGCCTTCATCCCCACCGGCTTGCAGACCTCCTTCATGGTCTCCATGGTGGGCTCCTCGCTGGGGCCCTCCAGGGTGGAGGCCAGGGCGATGCGCATCTGATCGAGCTGCTCCATCGCCACCACGGCCTTGGCCAGGGTGGCGGGGTCCACCGGTGCATCGGCCTGGGCCGCCGGGGGGGCGACGGTGAGCAGCAGGGCGCCGAGCAGCACCATGGCCAGCGAGGCGAGGGCCGTCAGCGCCAGGCGCCGCAGGCTGGGAAGCAGGATCTGGGCCATGGGTCGGCGGCTCCGGACGAGAGGGTGGAAACGGACGGACAGGCGGGAATGGCAAAAGGGCCCGGATGTCTCCGGGCCCGGCAGGGGCTCAGCGAGCCGATGGCTGGGCGGGGTTCAAAGCCCCACTAACCGATCGACGGAGCCGTGAGGGCCACGGGGGTGCTGGCGGTGGCCGCCAGATCGAGGGGGAAGTTGTGGGTGTTGCGCTCGTGGATGGCTTCAATGCCCAGGCCGCCGCGGTTGAGGATGTCGGCCCAGGTGTTGATCACCCGGCCCCGGTGATCGAGCACGGAGTGGTTGAAGTTCAAGCCGTTCACGTTGAAGGAGAAGCTGATCACCGCCAGGGTGGCGAACCAGATGCCGATCACGGGCCAGGCGGCCAGGAAGAAGTGGAGGCTGCGGCTGTTGTTGAACGAGGCGTACTGGAAGATCAGCCGGCCGAAGTAGCCGTGGGCGGCCACGATGTTGTAGGTCTCCTCCTCCTGGCCGAACTTGTAGCCGCGGTTCTGGGACTCGGTTTCGGTGGTCTCCCGCACCAGCGAGCTGGTAACGAGCGAGCCGTGCATGGCGGAGAACAGGGCGCCGCCGAACACCCCGGCCACGCCGAGCATGTGGAAGGGATGCATGAGCACGTTGTGCTCGGCCTGGAGCACCAGCATGAAGTTGAAGGTGCCGGAGATGCCCAGGGGCATGGGGTCGGAGAAGGACCCCTGGCCGATGGCGTACACCAGCAGCACTGCCGTGGCGGCACCCACCGGGGCGCTGTAGGCCACGGCGATCCAGGGACGCATCCCCAGGCGGTAGCTGAGCTCCCACTCCCGGCCCATCCAGCAGTAGATGCCGATCAGGAAGTGGAAGATGATCAGCTGGTAGGGGCCGCCGTTGTAAAGCCACTCGTCGAGGCTGGCGGCTTCCCAGATGGGGTAGAAGTGCAGGCCGATGGCATTGCTCGAGGGCACCACGGCGGCGGTGATGATGTTGTTGCCGTAGAGGAGGCTGCCGGCGATCGGTTCGCGGATGCCGTCGATGTCGACGGGGGGCGCCGCGATGAAGGCGATCACGAAGCAGACGGTGGCCGCAAGCAGGGTGGGGATCATCAGCACGCCGAACCAGCCCACGTAGAGGCGGTTCTCGGTGCTGGTGACCCAGGTCTTGAAGCGATCCCAGGGATGGATCCCGGAACGCAACAGGTTGGTGGTGGTCATGGCAGGACATCCGAAGATGGACAGACCGGCAGGGGGGAAGCGACACCGCCTAGCGGATGACCGCTTGCCTCTCCCGGACGATAAAACGATAGCGTTGAATCTCCTGGGAACGGAGCTCCTGCCATGCGTGCTTCTGCTCAACCTGTTGCGGCCTCTCCTGTCAGCTGGCGGCGCGCCTTGGCCTCAAGGCTGGCCCCCCTGCTGCTGGGGCTGTTGCTGGTGCTGACCCTGAGTCCCGGCCTGGCGCGCGCCGAGGAGGGCCAGCGCTGGAGCCTGCGCGACCAGGACGACAACCGCTGGTCGTTGCGGATCTTCGCCCAGCCCGATCCCGCCTACCCCAGCGGCGACCGACTGCGCCTCAGCGCCCTCACCCCGGGGGTCGCCGTCGATCACACCCGGCCCCTGCTGATCAGCGATGGCACCGGTGGCGCCTGGACCCTGGCCAACCGCAGTGAAGAGCTGGTGGCACCCGATGACGGCCCTCTGCCGGAGGGGGCGGCCCAGTTCGACATGGCCGCCCTGCTGCCCCGCCCCAGTGAGGCCCTGCCGCTGCAGCTCATCCTGCCCCTGACAGCGGAGGCGTCGGCGTTGATTGTGCTCGGTCCGGAAGAAACCCAAGCGCTGCACGCCCTGCGCGAGCCAGGGCCCCCGGTTCAGGAGGGGTGAGGACGGGGCAGCACCGTGATGGGGCCATCCACAAAGGCCACAGGCACGTGGTCAACGGCGCTGCGGCCTGCTGGAACACGTCGCCGTAGATCCTGCCGTTGTGGACCAGCTCCTGGGGCCGGCCCTCCACGAACATTTTGCAGCGTCTCGGCGGACATCAGGCCACCGATCAGTGAGGTGCCGCCGCCATTCCTGGGGTTCGGGACGGCGTTGGAGAGGATCAGCAGCAGCACCCCATGGGGAAGCCCCACCGCGGTGGGGCTTCTGCTTGCCTTCAGGCCGCTATCGGCCGAGGCGGATGCCGCGCAACGAATCCATCAGGCCCACCGCATTGAGCAACCAGAGCACAACCGCCACGACGACGACAATGTTCAGGATGCGTTTGATCTGTCCATCCATGGGGATGTAGTTGTTGACGAGCCATAGCAGGACCCCGACGACAATCAGGGTGACGATCAGAGAAATCAGGGACATGAATAGTTTTCCTCTGGATGTAAGGCGAATTGGTGGTACAAAGAAAAGACTGTGTCATGCGCTGCCTAAAAATGCTTGTTGCAGCCCATGTGCCGCAGATTAGCTTTTCACTCGCGCCCCTCATCAAGGTGGCCCCACGATGAACGTGGCCCCCTATTTGTTGGTCCGATGTCTGATTGCTTTGGGGACTACTTGCGCATCATCGGTCGCATTCCCCTGCTGACGCCTTCAGAGGAACTGCACCTCGGTGCCCTTGTGCAGGACTGGCGTTCTCATCCCGCTCCTGGTCCGGGCCAGGAGCGGCGGGGCCGGCGGGCCTTCGCGCGCATGGTGACGGGAAATCTGCGCCTGGTGGTGTCTCTCTGCAAGCAACAGCACAACCGCATCCGTCTGATGCACCTGGATCCGATGGATGTGGTTCAGGCTGGCAACCTTGGCCTGATCCGTGCGGTGGAGCGTTTCCTGCCTGAGAGGGGTTGCAGGTTTTCCACCTACGGCTCCTGGTGGATTCGCCAGTCGGTGCATCGCCATCTCCAGGAGACGACGGGGCTGATCCGGGTGCCGCCCCAGATGGCGTCCCTGGCCCGCAAGGTTCACGCGCTCCGCATGGCCTCGCCCCATCAGCTGTCGCTGGCAGAGATCGGTTCCAAACTGGGTGAAAGCGTCAAACGACTGGAGACCGTGCTTCAGGCGTCCCACGACCTGCAGACCCTCTCCCTGGATCAGACCCTCGGCAGTGCCGAGGGGGAGGTGTCGCTGACCGATCTGATCGGTGATCCCAGCGAGCCAGGCCTGCAGGACGACTACCACTGGCTCCATGGTGAAGTCACTCTGCTGAACCCCATGGAACGGAAGGTGCTGCAGCTTCGTTATGCCGAAGATGCTTCTCCTTCGCTGGCCCAGATCGGGACGTGCATTGGGATGTCCAAGCACAAGGTGCAGCATGTGGAGCGAAAGGCGCTGCTCAAGTTGCGGCAACGCCTGACGAAGGACCTCTGATTCCGGCAATCGCCTTGATCTCACACGGTTCCTCGACCACTGAGCAGCCGGGACACAATGACGATCAAGGCGATGACCAGCAGGACATGGATGAAGCCGCCCATGGTGTAGGACGTCACCAGTCCAAGCAACCAGAGAATCACCAGAACGACGGCGAGTGATTCCAGCATTGGGATCTCCTTGCGATGGGGATGGATGGATCGAATCAGGGCTTACTTGATCTTGCTGGCCAGCTTGTCGGAGGCGTCACTGGCCTTGCGGGCGGCGGACCTGGTGCCGTCCTTCACGGCTTCCTTGGCGTTCATGGCAGAGGCTTGGACCTGCTTGGCCTTGCCCTTGACCTGACGGCCCGTATCGCCGGTGATTTCGCCGTAGGCGGATTCCAGCTTGCCTTGGGTTTCCTTGGCTTTGGCGCTCATCTTGTCTGTCATGGCGGCGAAGGCGACGGGAGTCACCGAGGGTGTCTGGCTGGCCATCGCCGTGGCGGGCGATTGGATCATCAGGGAGATCACCAGCGCGGCCATGGAGGCCAGCGAAAGCAGGCGTCTGCGGAAGTGGAGTCTCATGAGGTCTGCCTTTAAGGGAGTGCACCCCTTCTCTACTGAGCATCAGGCTCCGCGTAGACAACCTTGCGCGCCTTTTCGCCCCGCAGGATCCAGTATCCGGCGCTCGTTCAGTGCTGCCAGGCTGTCTGGGCTCTGTAGCGATTCATTGCTTTTTTGCTGCACTCTGCGTCGCGTCTGCCATAAGCAGCCAGATCCATTTGCAGACGCCATGAACACCACCCGCCTGGAGGCCTTCAGTGACGGCGTCCTGGCCATCGTCATTACGATCATGGTGCTGGAGATCAAGGTGCCCCACGACACCGAACCGGCGGCTCTGGTGCCCCTGATTCCTGTCTTCCTGAGTTATCTGCTGAGCTTCGTCTATATCGGCATCTACTGGAACAACCACCACCACATGCTGCACACCTTGCAGCGCGTCAAAGGTCCGGTGCTACTGGCCAACCTGCATCTGTTGTTCTGGTTGTCACTGGTGCCCTTCGCCACAGGCTGGATGGGCCAGAACCATCTGGCGATCGCGCCGGTCATCCTCTATGGCGCGGTCATGGTCATGGCGGCCGTGGCCTACTTCATCCTTCAGGGGCGGATCATCGCCAGCCAGGGCAGCGATTCCCTGCTGCGCCGTGCCGTTGGCCGCGACTGGAAGGGGCACACCTCCTTGGCCCTCTATCTGGTGGCGATGCTGGCGAGCCTGCGCCCCCCGGCCCTCGCCCAGGTCATCTATGCGCTGGTGGCCCTGATGTGGTTGATCCCCGATCGCCGTATCGAGCGGGTGCTGTCCGACTAGGCGCTCCGCACGCTCACCAGCTCCTCGGCCGCGAAGGCTGCCGCCTGCTCCAGCAGGCGCCGTTCCTCCTCATCGGCCCGGGTGCAGGCGAAGCCGTAGCGGGCCCGCACCCGCTCGGAGGCCTGCCGCAGCGCCAGGGTGCCCTTGGACCGCAGCTCGGCCACCGTCACGGTCTGGCCCGGGGCGAGGTGCTCGAGGATCACGGTGGACGGCGAGTAGAGGCGGCTGCTGCCCCCGTCCGGCCATTCCAGCGTCAGCTCCACTTCCGGCATGGCGCCCCCCACCACCCATTGCGGCCATTGTGCGCCGGGGCCAGCCCGGCTGCAGTGACGATCACGACAGCTTGATCAGGGCAGCGCGCCGAAGCCCGTGAGCGGCGCCTCACCGCGCCAGATCTCCTCCTGCTGTCCCCCCTGGTTCAGCACCAACCGGCGCGCGTCCGTGAACGTGCCCACCCGCGCCAGCAGCAGGCCGCCGCAGGCGGAGACCCGTTCGGCCAGCCGGCTCTCCTGATCGGGCCGGGCGGCCAGCAGGAAGCCGAAGCTGGGGAAACCGGTGAGCCAGGGCTCCAGCGCCACCCCCTCGGGGGGATGGATCGCGGCCAGATCCAGGCTCAGGCCGCAGCCGGCCGCCTCGCAGAACATGGCGGCGGTCCCCACCAGGCCGCCCATGCTGATGTCCTTGGCGGCATGGACGCTGCCATCGGCCGCCAGATCCGCCATCAGGGCCAGCTGGCGCCGCAGCTGGGTGGGGTCGGCGCCTGTGGCCGCATCCCAGCAGAGGGAATCGCCGCGGAAGCGGCCGTTGGGGTCGATCAGCAGGTGGCAGTGGTCGCCGGCTCTGGCAGCGCGGGCCGAAAGCACGGGCCCGGCCGCCGTTCCCAGCACCGCCACCGCCAGGGCGTCGTAGGGGCTCTGCAGGTTGGTGTGGCCCCCCACCACCGGCACCCCGAACACCTCCGAGGCCCGGCGCAGGCCCGCCAGCACCTCCGCCCCGTGGGCGGCGTCGCGACTCCAGAGGCTGTTCACCACCGCGATCGGCGTGCCGCCCATCGCCGCAATGTCGCTGAGGTTCACCAGCACGCCGCACCAGCCGGCGAACCAGGGATCGTCCGCCACCAGGGCCGGATGCAGGCCCTCGCAGGCCAGCAGCAGCGGCGCGGCCACCGGCGGCAGCAGGGCGGCATCGTCGCCGAGGGCGGCGGCGGGCCCCAGGGTGGGAAAGGGCCGGTGGGGAAAGGTCGCCGCCGGTGCCTGGATGTCGGTCTTGCCGGTGAGGCCGCTGAGCTGGCGCAGCCTGTCAGCCAGGGCCGCCAGGGGCAGATCCGGCGCTTCCGGCCGGCTCACGCCACGGCCCGGGGTCGACGCTCCAGGCCGGGCTGGTAGTAGGCGAGGTCGGCCTCCATCAGGTGGTGGGACAGGCCGCGGATCTCCAGCGTCTCGATCGACGTCCAGTGCAGGCGCTGGAAGAAGCGCACGTTCTGGAGCTGCACCGTGGCCAGGAAGCGGTCGCAGCCCCAGCCGTTGGCCGTCGTCACCGCCTTCCAGATCAGGCCCTTGCCGATCTGGTTGTGGCGGCGGTGGTCGCCGTGCACCCCCAGCCGGCCGCCGTACCAGAGGCGGGGACGCTCCTCCAGGATCCTCACCACCCCCACCACGCCGCTGCCGCTGCCGGCGCTGTGGTCGAGGGCGGCGATGGGATAGGCCTGGCCATCCTTCTCATCCCGGTCGGTGGCCTCGAACAGGTGCTGTTCCTGGCAGAAGATGGCGCTGCGCAGCTGCCAGTAGCCCTCCTCCAGGGGCGTGCCGCCCCGCAGCAGATGGAAGGAGAAGCGCTGGGAGCTGGCCGTCGGCGAGAGGCGGAAGTCCTCGGCCTCGATCGCCACCCCCCGCCGCACCGAGGGGGTGAAGAGGGCTGGGGCCGAGCTGGCGCTGCGGCCGATGTCGTGGCTGGAGGGGTCGATGAAGAACATGGGCCGCGCTCAGGGGGTGGCTTCGAACAGGGACAGGGCTGAGCAGGCGCCGCACTTGGCGCAGCCGGCCGCCATGGCCTCGGACCGGAGGTCGGAGGCCCGCAACCGATCGCCCACCGCCGTGTACACCGCCACCATGAAGTCGGTGGAGGGGGCGGGATGGGCCTCCAGGGGGGTGCCGGCGATCGGCACAAAGGGCACCACGAAGGGGTAGACCCCCAGGGCGATCAGCCGCTCGCTCACGGCGACCAGCGACGCGGCGCTGTCCCCCAGCCCGGCCAGCAAATAGGTGGACACCTGGCCGCGGCCGAACACCGCCACCGCCTCGGCGAAGGCCTCCATGTAGCGCTCCAGCCCCAGCTCCGATTTGCCCGGCAGGATCCGCTGCCGCACCTCGTCTTCCACCACCTCGAGGTGCATGCCGAGGCTGTCGACACCCGCCGCCTTCATGCGGCCGTACCAGGCGGGATCGTCCGGGGGCTCGCACTGGGCCTGGATCGGCAGGTCCACCCGGGCCTTGACGGCGGCGGCGGTCTCGGCCATCAGTCGGGCGCCCCGGTCGTCGCTGTTGGGGGTGCCGGTGGTCAGCACCAGCTGGCGCACGCCATCGAGGCGCACCGCCGCCTCGGCCACCTCCGCCACCTGCTCCGGCGTCTTTCGCACGAGGGTGCGGCCATCCTCCAGCGACTGCTCGATGGCGCAGAACTGACACGACTGGGTTCGGTCGCGGAAGCGGATGCAGGTCTGCAGGAGCGTGGTGGCGAGCACGTCCCGGCCGTGCAGCAGGGCGATCGAGCGGTAGGGGATGCCCTCGGCGGTGGCCAGGCCGTAGAAGCGCGGCTCGGGCGGGGTCTCCACGGCCAGGGGCCCGGCGTCGTCGGCGGCTTCGAGGCTCGTGGTGGCGCCGCTGACTTGCAGCCCGCCGCCGGCGGCGGTGTCCAGCCGGTAGGGCGAGCTGCCGGCCACGGTGTTGTAGACGGGCACCATCACGGTGGTGCCCTCGATGCTGAGGGCGCGGTGGTCCGACGGGCCGGCCCCGCCGCGGCGGCCGGGGTTGCCGGGCACGGCCGGATCGACCACCCCATGCACCTGCAGTTCGGTGAGCCTGCGGCCCAGGGCGCGGCGATCGTGCTCAGCCATGGTGCAGGTCCTCCAGCAGCGGCAGGCCTGCAGCCGTCTCGCCGGCGGCCGTGAAACCGTTCAGCCCCGGCTCGGGGGGGCGCTCATGCAGCTGCCGCGCCGGGCTGCGGTCGATCAGCAGTCCCAGCAGGTCCGGGCGGCTGTAGTGGCCGACGCTGTCCATCATGCGTTTGCGTTTGGTGATCAGGGTCAGGTCAAGTTCGGCGATGGCCAGCCCCTCGCCATCGGGCAGCGGCCCGGCCAGGTAACGGCCCTCCGGGCTGATCACCGCCGTGTGGCAGCCCCCCTGGCAGGCCTTCTGCAGCACCGGATCAGGGCTGATCCTCTCGATGTCCTCCGGCTCCAGCCAGGCGGTGGAGGACACCACGAAACAGCCGGCCTCGAGGGCGTGGTGGCGCAGGGTGACGGCGGTCTGTTCGGCGAAGATCGGCCCCACCAGCGACCCGGGGAACTGGGCGCAGTGGATCTCCTCGCCCTGGGCCATCAGGCTGAAGCGGGCCAGGGGGTTGTAGTGCTCCCAGCAGGCCAGGGCACCGATGCGCCCGAGGGCGGTGGGCACCACCTGCAGGCCGGCCCCGTCCCCCTGGCCCCACACCATCCGCTCGTGATACGTGGGCGTGAGCTTGCGCCGCTTCAGCACCAGCTCACCGGCGGAATCGATCAGCAGCTGGGCGTTGTAGAGGCTGCCCCCGTCGCGCTCGTTGATGCCCAGCAGCACGTGCAGGCCGAGCTGGCGGGCGGCGGCGGCGATGCGGCCCAGGGCCGGGCAGGGCACCGTCACCGCCTGCTCGTAGAGCTTCAGATGCGACTTCCCCATCAGCACCGGCGGCTCCACGAAGGAGAAGTAGGGGTAGTAGGGCAGGAACGTCTCGGGGAAGACGATCAGCTGCACCCCGGCCGCGGCGGCCTCCTCCATGGCCGCGACCACCCGCGCCACCGATCCCTCCAGGCTGTAGAGCACCGGACGGATCTGGGCGGCGGCGACGGTGACCGTGGCGGGCATTCAGAGCGTCCAGGTGTCGAGGATGAAGGCGCCTTCCTTGCGGTGCAGCAGCACGATGTCGAGCACGTCGAGGGGGTTGACCGGGATGATCCCGGGGATCAGGGCGCCTTCGCCGTGGCCGTAGAGGGCCTGGAGGGCGAAGCGGCAGGCGTAGACCTTGCCGCCCTGACCGATGAACTTCTCGATGCGGGCGCCGAAGTTGAGGTGGCCGTCGAAGGCGGCGTCACCGAGCTTGGGAAAGCCCCGCTGCAGACCCAGGGTCACGCCCGGGCCGTAGAGCAGGATCGAGGTCTCGAAGCCCTTGTTGATCAGACGGCTGGCCTGCAGCAGGTTGACCAGGCCGATGGAGCCCTCGAAGGCCACGGTGTGGAAGGTGACCAGGGCCTTCTCACCCGGTTCGGCCTTGACGTCGGGGAAGACCTTCTCCTCGTAATCGACGAGGAAATCGCCCGTCTGGTTGGCGGGACGGCTGACCTGGGGCATGGGGAATCGCGGTCGGTGGAATCGGCATGGGGGACCGTGCCACGGATGAACTTTTGTTCTGTGTCGCCGATGCCACCGAATCAAGGCGCCGGGCAATCCGTGCTGTTCGTTACAGGGCGTCGTCGTCGACGCGGCCAGCATCGGCATCCGACAACGATCAGAGAGGCACGGTGGCAAGCGGTACGCAGGCGCTGCAGCGCCATCCGGTGGTGGTGGTGGGAGGCGGGCAGGCCGGCCTGTCGGTGGCCCACTGCCTGCAGAAACGGGGGCTGCGTCCCCTGGTGCTGGAGCGCCACCGCATCGGCCACGCCTGGGCGCGCCAGCGCTGGGAGTCCTTCTGCCTGGTCACCCCCAACTGGCAGTGCCGCCTGCCCGATTTCCCCTATGACGGCGACGATCCCGACGGCTTCATGGGCCGCGAGGAGATCGTCCGCTATGTCCAGCGCTTCGCCGACCACATCCAGGTGCCCGTGCGCGAGGGGGTGGCGGTGCGGCGTCTGCAGGCGAGTGGGTCCGGCTTCCGCCTGAGCACCGACGAGGGTGACATCGAGGCGGATCAGGTGGTGCTGGCCACCGGCGGCTACCACCGCCCGAAGCGCCACCCCTTTGCCGCCCGCCTGCCCGAGCGGATCCTGCAGATCGATGCCCGTGACTACAGCAGCCCTGAGTCGCTGCCTGCTGGCCCGGTGCTGGTGGTGGGCAGTGGCCAGTCGGGCTGCCAGATCGCCGAGGACCTCTTCCTGGCCGGCCGCCGGGTGCACCTGAGCGTCGGCAGCGCCCCCCGCTCCCCGCGCCGCTACCGCGGCCGCGACGTGGTCGACTGGCTCGATCGCATGGGCTACTACGCCATGCCGATCGACCAGCACGCCGATCCGAAGGCGGTGCGGGGCAAGACCAACCACTACCTCACCGGCCGCGACGGTGGCCGCGAGATCGACCTGCGCCGCCGCGCCCTCGAGGGGATGGTGCTGCACGGCCGGCTGGCCGACCTCGGCCACGACCGCATCAGCTTCGCCGGCGACCTGGCCGCCAACCTCGACGGGGCCGACGCCGTCTACAGCCGCATCTGCCGCAGCATCGACGACCACATCGCCGCCCAGGGCCTCAGTGCCCCGGAGGAGTCCCCTTACGTCCCCTGCTGGACGCCGCCGCCCGGTGCAGCAGCGCCGCTCGATCTGGAGGCTGAGCCGCTGGCGGCGGTGATCTGGTGCACGGGCTACCACCCTGACTTCAGCTGGGTGGAGGTGCCGGTGTTCGATGGCGCCGGCCATCTGGCCCACGAGCGGGGCATCACCCAGGTGCCGGGTCTCTACGTGTTGGGCCTGCCCTGGCTGCACACCTGGGGTTCGGCCCGCTTCTGCGGGGTGGCCGAGGACGCCGAGTACCTGGCGGAGGCGATCCGGCTGCGCGCCTCCCGCCGGACCGCCAGCCAGGAGCGGCTGGAGTGCACCGCCCTGCTGGGTACCTGAGCCCTCAGGCCACCAGGGCCGACCAGGTGAAGGCCAGGCCGATGCCCATCAGCAGACCGGCCGTGAGGCTCAGCGCACCGCTGGAAGCGTTCTGGCGCCAGCGCCGGACGGCCGTGAGAGCCACCAGCAGCAGCAGGCTCTGGCTCACCAGCAGACCCACCAGATAAAAGGCGATCGGGGTGGGCTCCCAGCCGAGGACGGCGCCGCTGAGGGCGTAGCCGTGCAGCAGGAAGGCGGGCACCAGCACGGCCGGGGGCAGGCGGCGGGCCAGCACCAGGCCGGTGAGGGCCACCGACAGGGCCACCAGGGGCTCGATCCAGGGGAAGCCCGGCAGGGCCAGCCCCAGGGCGTTGCCCACCAGCCCGCAGGTCAGCAGGGCCAGCACCCAGCGGAAGGGCTGGACGATGCCCACCAAGCCGATCGCCAGCAGGAACAGCAGGTGGTCGGGGCCAAGGATCGGGTGGGCCAGGCCGCTCAGCAGGCCGGTGAGGACACCGGGCTTCATGCCGGTGAGATCCATCAGGTGGTGCGCCGAGGCCGGGGCCGCCAGCAGCAGGGGCAGGGCGCCCAGGGCGGCGAGGGCGATGGGCCGGACGCCGCGTCGCTCAGCCAGAGAAGGCAGGTTCATGGAAAATCTCCGGTCCTCGCCGGCGGGAAATGGGTCGAGTGGGGGTGAGCGTTCTGACTGAGGACGCCGGGCCGGGAAGCCTGGTGTCCATCACAGCTGCGGGACAGCGGCGGACTCGGGCAACCCCTCACCGCCTTTCCTCCTTGCGTCCTCCCCGTGAAGGGGAGGAACCTCCTGGTCGCCATCCTCCCCCCTTCCTGGTCAGAAGCTGCGGTCATCGGGCGGCAACGTCACCGGCTGCGGTCACAATGGGTGGACGGTTCCCGGGGTTCACCTCCGGGAGGAAACGAGGAAAGTCCGGTGCACGGCTGGGTTCGCCCCGTCGTCATTCCGGCGCTGTCCCGCAGCTGTGATGGGGTCACCCTCAGCCAGAACGCTCGCCGTGAACCGTTCCTTCCATCCCCGGCGCGGACCGGGACCCTCGATGACCCACTTCTCCGGCCTCCGCTCCTGGACCCTTCTGGGGGGCGCGGCCGCCCTCGGCTTCGTGCTGATCGGCCAGCCGGCCCAGGCCCATGGCCTGGCCCACGGCGGCCTCGGTTACGGCTTCCTCCACCCCATCACCGGCATCGACCACCTGCTGCTGCTGATCGGTGTCGGGGCGGCCGCCTCCTACGTGTCCGCCCAGCTGCTGCTCTGGGGCCTGGCCGGTGCGGTGCTGGGGGGCCTGGCCGGCGCCATGGGCTTCGCCATGCCCTTCGCCGAGGTGCTGGCCGCCCTGGCGATCTCGGCGGTGGCCCTGCTGATCCTGCGTTCCCATCGGGATGGTCGCAGCCCCGGTCTGGCCTTCGCCGGCACCCTGGTGGCCGGTGCGGTGGCCCTGCACGCCCTGCTGCACGGCGGCGAGGCCCCCGTCGATGGCTCGGCCCTGGCCTGGTGGTCTGGTGCCCTGGCGGCGTCGCTGCTGGTGGGCGGTGGCTCGTTCCTGGCGATGCGCCGCCTGCCCCTGGTCTGGACCGCCCGTCTGGCCCTGCTGCTGGCCGTGCTCGGCGGCGCCCTGGCCCTGGTTCCCCTGGCCGTTCAGGCCGGCTGAGGCCCCGCCTGCAGGGCGGCCGCCATCGCCAGGGCCCCCTGGCAGGCATCACCGGTGGCCGTCACCAGGCGGCTGCCAGGAAGCGCCATCTCCAGGCTCCGACTGAAGGGGCGGCGCAGTTGCTCCAGATGGCTCAGCGCCCCGCCCATCGGGCACACCGCCGGCCCCATCAGATCCAGGCCCCTGGCCACCCCCGCCGCCATGGCCGCCAGGGCGACAGCGTTGCGCTCCATCACCGCGATGGCCCCCGCTTCGCCTGCACCGGCTTGCTGATCCACCACCGGCGCCAGTCGGGCAAAGCCGGCGGGTCCGAAACTGCCCGCCACCACCAGCGCCTTGAGCCGCTGCGGTGCACCCGGATCGTCCGGGTCCAGCTCCAGGGCCTGCCAGAGGGCCCGTCGCAGGGGGGCGTCGGGGAGGCGGCCATCGGCCATCTGCAGGCTCAGGGCCAGCCCGTCGCGGCCGATGTCCATGGCTGAGCCGGCCCCATCCAGCAACCAGCCCCAGCCGGCGCAGCGGTGCTCGCGTCCCTGGCCGTCGCGTCCGACGGCGATGGTGCCGGTGCCGCTGATCACCACGAGGCCCGCTGCGTCAGGGAAGGCCCCCCGCAGGGCGGTGCGCTCATCGCCGGTGACCAGCACCCGCTCCGGGGCCAGACCCAGGACGTCCGCCGCCAGGGCCTGGCCCTGGGCTTGCACCGGTGAGCCCTGCTCAATGCCGCTGGCCCCCACGGCGGCCGCCACCAGCACGGCTTCCGGGCTGCCGCCATTCACGCCGGCCATGGCCCGCTCAAGGCTCTCCCGCAGCGCGGACCCGAAGCGTTCAGGTCCCTCCGGGGCGGCCAGGTGGCAGACGCCGGGGCCCTCTCCCTCACTGAGCACCCGGCCCGGAGCGGGCGTCACGCCATCGCCGGCCAGGGCGAGGCGGCAGCTGGTGTGGGTCTGACCGGCGTCGAAGCCGGCGATCAGCCTCACAGCTGCGGGTCCGCAGGCTGGGCGGCGGCGGCCAGGGTGGCCAGGCTGAACAGGGCGATCAGCTGCACCTCCGGCCGGAAGAAGATCGTGTCGGTGAGGCCCTGCACCCCCAGCCCGGTGAACACCGCCACCGCCGCCAGACCCGGCAGGGCCAGGGGGGCGCTGCTGCGCCACTGGCCCAGGCCCACCTTCACGGCGCTCAGCAGCAGACCCAGCCCCGCCAGCAGCCCGGGAATGCCGGCCTCCACCAGCAGCTCCAGGGGGATCGAATAGGCGCTGAGGGCGTTGAACTTGGGCTGCTGATACAGCGGATAGATGAGGTTGAAGGCGCTGTTGCCGGGGCCGATGCCGATCCAGGGGCGGTCCTGGATCATCGCCAGGGCCGAAGTCCAGACGTTGATGCGGAAGTTGTTGGAGCTGTCCTCCCGGCCCGCCACCAGGCTCATCACCCGCACCCGCAGGGGCTCCACCTGGGTCACCAGCAGCACCAGCACCACGGTGGCGCCGACCAGGAGCAGCAGGGGGAACAGTCGCCGCCACAACGGCGGCCAGTCGCGGGTCTGTCGCAGCACCAGCAGCAGGGCCAACACGCCGAGGGAGGCCACCATGCCCATCCAGGCGCCGCGGCTGTAGGTGAGCACCAGGGCCACCAGGCCCAGCACCAGGCTGGCCAGGGCGAACAGGCGCCGGCCCCGGCCCTGCCAGCGCAGCAGGGCCACCACGGCCAGGGGCAGGATCGGCAGCAGGTAACCCCCCAGCAGGTTGGGGTTCTCCAGGGTGCTGTAGATGCGCACCGTGCCCTCGGCCACCGAGTTGTTGTCCGACCAGCGGGCCAGGGCGCCGGGGGCTTCGTAGAGCTGGCGGATGCCGATCACGCTGGTGACCAGTTCACCGGCCAGCAGGGCGCCCACCAGCCGGTCCCACCACACCGGGGCGGTGGCCAGCAGCTGGCGCATCAGGGCATAGACGCTCAGATAGCTGAGCAGCTTGAACAGCCCCACCAGGGCGGCCTTGGGCACGGGCGAGAAGCCGGTGGCCACCACGGCCACCGCGATCACCAGCAGCAGCCAGATGTTGATGGTGCCGAGGCGGCCGGGCGGGGTGCGCAGGGCCCAGAGCACCCAGAGCAGGGCGGAGGCGGCGATCAGCAGGCTGAGGCCCGCCCGGGTCACCAGGGGCAGGCCGGCCAGCAGGGCGCAGAGGATCCAGCCCGCCACCAGGGGCAGGTGGGCGCCGAGCCGCCCGGCGGGGAGGCCCGCCAGCAGCCCCTGCCAGCGCAGCAGCAGGGGCACGGGAGCTGGGGCAGGCACCATCAATCCGCTTCAGCGTCGAGGGGATTATCGGTGCCGCTGGTGATGGGCTCCAGATGGGCTTCCAGCGCGGCCAGCGACGGCAATGGGGCGCTGCTGCGGCGGTAGAGGCTGCGGTGCACCGGCAGACCCCCCGCCAGCACCTGGCCTTCCCGTTCGGTGGCCACCGGCAGGGGATTGTGATCGGGGCCGCACGCCTCGGGCCCGGCGGCCTCGAAGGCGCCGCTGGCCTCCACCAGCTGCCGCATCGGGGCGATCAGGGCCTCCACATCGCTCTGCAGGAACAGGGACCGGCCGGGGGCCAGGGCTGCGGCGATCGCCAGCAGCAGGGCGGGCTGCAGCACCCGGCGTTTGCGGTGGCGCAGTTTGAACCAGGGGTCGGGGAACTGCAGGGTGACCAGCTCCAGCTGCCCGGCAGGAAGCAGCCCCAGCCAGTCCGGCAGGTTGACGTTGGCGTTGCCGTAGAGGAAGCGCAGGTTGCGCAACCCGTCCCGGCGGCGGTCGTCCTCGGCGGCCTCCACCAGGGTCCGGCGGATCTCCAGGCCCAGGTGGTTGCGCTCGGGCGCCAGGGGGGCCATGGCCAGCAGGAAACGGCCCCGGGCGGAGCCGATGTCGAGGTGGAGGGGCAGGGAGGGATCGGCGAACAGCTCGATCAGCGGCGGCAGGGGCCGTGCCAGCTGGTGGATCCGGCTGAGGGGATTGACGTGCTGACGCACCATCAGAGCGGTGTGGCGCTGCCCCCGGGCGGCTCGTTCGGCACCAGGAATCCCCAGCTGGCGGTGTAGCCGTGCAGGTGGGTGGTGCCGCCCACCGGGCCGATCTCGCCATTGCAGAACAGGCCGGCGATCGGCACGGTGCCGAACACCTCCCGGCAGAGGCTCACGTCGCCGTCGACTTCGCCGTAGAGGCCTTCGCCGCGCCCCAGGCAGGCGAACAGGAGGGCGGCCAGGGGCTCGCTGCGGCGCCGCGACTGGCCGGCCAGCAGCTGGCGGGATTCATCGCGCGAGGCCTCGGCATCGCGGAGCTGGAACTGCACCTTCTGGCCGACGCGCATGCGTTCGCCCACCGCCACGGCGCCATTGCGGGGATCGACGCCGATCAGGTTGCGCACCAGGAAGGAGCCGGGCGCCTCTGCCACGGGGGTGAGGTCGGCGCTGGGAAGGCTGAAATCACTGCGTCCCACACCGAGGAACAGGGAGTGCTTGACCTGCTCCCGCTCGGCCGGTGTGAGGTCGGTGAGGATCGTCTGCAGCGCCGCCACGGGGCTGTTGCGGGTGCTGCCGCAGCTCACCTCGATGACCACGTTGCGCTGGGCCTGCTCCACCTCCAGCACCGGGCCGATCGGCCGGCAGCCCTGGGCCACCAGCGGATCGAGCCGCCAGGAGCCGCTGATCAGGCAGCCCACCGCACCGGTGCGGACGGTGTCGGCGGGGTCGCTGTCGCCGCTGCCGAAGAGCAGCGAGCCGTGGGCGGCGCTGTGGGGGCCGGCGATGCCGCCCACCTTGGTGGTGTTCGGGTAGGCGTAATCCAGGCCGCTGATCAGGTCGTTGATGGCGGTGCCGGTGGGATCCAGCAGCAGCAGCATCGACTGGCCCTCCTCCAGCTCGGCCCCCACCCGCTCGCGCCAGGGCTCGGCCGGGCCATCGAGGTCGGGCAGGGAGGTGGTGTCGATCGCGAAGGGGCGCAGGCTGGCGCCGGGGAGCCGCAGCAGGGTGACCGCCAGGGCTGGCTGGTTCTCGATCTCATGGGGGGCGCCGGCCGGATCTGTGCCCACCACGCCGCCGCCGACGCAGCCCAGCCAGTGGGCGGCGCTGAGCTTCTGCTGCAGCAGGGGCAGCAGGCGGGGCAGGTCGCTGGCGTAGCTGGCGGAGGCGAACACCAGGGCCAGGTCGGCCTCGGGGGCGCCCCGGAGCTGCTCGAACACCTGGTTGACCGCTTCCTGGAGCGAGGCGTCCCGGCCGAGGGCGGTGCGGCACCAGGGGCCGCCGGGACGGCGTTGCAACCAGGGAAAGGAGGGGAGGGAACCCATGAACGGACCCTATCGCCTGGGGGGCACACGGATAATGGCGCCTTACCGAACCGAGCGGACGTGCCGGAACAGCTTTATCGCTCCCTGGTCTGGCTCGACGTGCGGCTGGGAATGCTGTTCGCCGTGGGACTGCCGCTGGTGCTGCTCGTCTGGGCGGCCCTCCGCAGGGAGCAGGCGCTGGTGCGTCTGATGGGCCTCTACTGGAAGGTGGCCAGCCTGCAGCTGATCGCCCTGCTGCTGCTGACCGACAACCGCCCCACCGGCTTCCTGCTGCTGGTGGTGGCGCCGCTGCTGGTCGTGGCGTCCCTGTGGTTCTGGGTGGATCTCAATGAGGAGCTCGCCGACATGCCCCCCTGGCGGGCCCTGCCCCTCACCCTGCGCCTCTGGCGCTGGAGCCTGACCCTGCTGTCGCTGGCCGGGGCGAGCCTGGCCGTGACCTCCCTGCCCTGCATGGGCGGCGCCGGTGCCACCCTGCGCCTCTGCCGGGCCTGGCTGGAGGCGCCCCAGGGGTTGCACGGTGTGGTGGCCAGGGTGTTCGCCTTCGTGTTCGGCGGGGCGTGGACACCGGGGGTGGCCGCCTTCGTGGGTTATGTGGCCCTGGTGGCCTATGCGGTGGGGCTGCTGCAGTGGCTGGTGGTGCGCCTGCCGCGGCTGGGCCGGGTGGCCGGCGAGTTCTGAGCCCTCTGCCCGTGCCGCTCCGCCGATGACCGACGCCGCCTCCGCCTCCATTGCCGCCCTGCTGGCCGCCCTCGAGACGATCAGCCGCGAGCGCCCCGACCGGGTGCTGCGCCTGGTGGGTCTGCTGCCGGGTCCGGCGGAGGACGAACCCTTCGAGCTGCTGATCTTCCGGGGCTTCTCCAGCAGCATCACCCACCCCACCGCCTTCGACCCCGACCAGCCGGCCCTGCCCGAGTCAGCCCGCATCACCGCGGCCGAACTGCTGGCCGGGCCCCTCAACCCCAGCGACGAGCGGATCCTGGCGGGCCCGCTGCCGGCGGAGACGTTCCTGGATCCGGGGGCCTGGTGAAGCCCGAAAGCACGCCGATGAGGGTTGCCCCAGCGAGTGTGCAGACCAACCGTTAGCGCCTCCTTCCAGGCCCTGAAGCTCCACCGATCGAAGCGCGCGGTCGTGGGATGAGCCGTCCCCTGTTCATGTTGTTGGACAGGCCTTTCGTCATCTGCTGGAAACGTCCAACGTTTTCCCACTGCCCTGCTTTCAGGGCTGCGGAGTTTATGGTCAGTCCAGGCAGCAAGAGCATCGCAGCCACCAATCGTGATGGTGCAAAGGTGCATCTGAAATGCAGCACGTTGTTGTTCAAGGCCGCCGTAACTTGTGGCGGCGATCACGGCTCGTTTCCAGGTTTTTTTTCGGGCTAGTGATTGACATCAACCCGCTTCCTGCGTCATGTCGCTCGTCTCCACATTTGAGCTCCTGCTCAAGCCCCAACTTCCGGTAGCTGTTGCACAGGTAGCCCCGGCACTCGCGCCACTCTCGCGAACGATTCTATTGGGATATTTCCTGTCAATCGCCAATCCCAACGGACAGGAAATTGCCCTGACGGTGGTTTTAACCACCAGAACGCCAGGGCTTGATCCGAATCGTGTTGCGGCATTTCTTGACATCGACGGGGTTGATCTTGCCCTCGTTGGCTCCACGACGACTGCGGGGCTTATCACCAGTACCCGCTACACATTCCAGTTGTCTGCGAATGACGCCGGCCTCCTTATCATCCAGCCGGATATCACAAAGCTGAACATATTTGCCCCTAACTTTGAGTTGCGTGGGTACGTTGAAATTTTTGCCGGATCTCTTGGGGCACCACGCTCCTTTGAGATCTTGGCCACGCCAGAACAGCGCGGTACCTTCTTCCGTTCCGTCGAGAACGCCGGCCCGCCGGCCGTTCAAGAGATCTCAGAGTTAGGTGAAATCGCCTACTCTCTGCCCACGGCGAATGGCGGCTCATTGATTCGGCTGGATCGCGAAGCCTGAAATCAGACGTCATGCGTACTGCGTTCGGTCGAGACGTTGTCTTGCTGCATCCAGAGCCGCGGGGGATGATCCAATTCATTGGGGCATTCATCTTCGGCTCTTTACCGGCTTGTGCCTATCGACCATTGGTGCAGGAACTCTACGCACGAGGATTCTCCCTTGTTCTGCATCGCTTTCCGCTGAATCCGCTTCAGTTCAACCACTGGGATGTTGCCATTGGTTTGCTGCAACAAGCCCGCGCGATCCGGGATTACATTGCCGCAGGACATGTCTTCCCAGTCCCCGATTCGCCCAATCGCGACTTCTATCTCGACCCTACCAATACCTTGTGGCTGGGTCATAGTCTTGGTTGTAAGTTCCTCCTGCTTCTTGAGATCCTCAGCAATGAGCCGAACCGGCGAGAGGCCATTCTGAGAGGGCGACTTCCAGCAGCAGAGGTTGACTCCCTCTTGAGCCGCCTCAGCGGTTTGAGCGGCAGCAAGACGTCCAGCCTCAGCCAGGAGGTGGACGTCCCAGTCATCCGCAATCAGCCCACGATCCTGATGGCACCGGAAATCAGCAATACGTTTCGCATCTTCCGCTCCCGGTTCCAATTCTCCAATCAACGTGCCATCCCCAACAAGACGCAGACGGAGTGGCTGATCGACGACAGCACCGAACTGTTTCATCTGTCCAGGGTCATCAGCTTTGATTGGGATGGAATCGCTGCCGACGATGTGGACTTTCTCGGCACAATCCTGAGCCAACGGGGTACGCCGACCCCGGTGGTCGAGCACCTGCATGGATGGCATCTTGAGCCGCTCAGTGCCAGGGTTGAAGATCTCGCCGACAAGATTGATGCGGGATTCCAACAGTTACGTATCCAGCCAAACTCAGTCAAAACGATGCTGGACCTGCATCCCATTGACGCGACAACGACCTTGTGATCGATCGAGGTGCGCTTTTCCTGCTCAGCAGCGGAGATCATGCCGGATGTCCTGGATCGAGGCCGACCAGAGGCCTGTCAATGTGGGTAAAGTCGACGGTCCTGAGATCCGCTCGGTTGTTCATGGTTCTCCTGAAGTCCGTTGTTCTCTTGGGGGGTGTGGCCGTTGCTCTCGCGTTGCCGTCCACCGCCAGAGCCGCCAGTTGTGAAGACACCTTTGCCCAGGTCGGCAACCCGCTGTCCGGGATTCGCTTCAACGCGCAAGTCACCGTTGAGGCGCTGACCCCACCGGTGGCGATCCGCCAGCTGCGCGGCATCGCGGCCACCAGGGGGTACGACATCCTCAGCGAAGAGGCGGACGACGGCAGCATGCTGCTGGAGCAGCCCCGATCGGGCTCGGCCCGGCCCTTCCCGATCATCGCCACCGCCCTTGCCGAGCAGGCGGCCGCCCGGGTGAAGCTGGAAGCGAAGTTGCCGGCCGGCATGCTGGCGGGGGCCGGTGGGGCCCGCACCGAACTCTGCGCCATGCTCAACGCCATCAAGGGAGGTGCTGAAGGCATCGTGGCGGCGGAGCGGAGCGCGGGGGCGGTGTCGTCGGCCGCCCCAGTCGTCATCGAGGCCTTGATGCTGTCCCAGCAGATTTCTCAGGAAGCCGACACCAACGCCGCCTCGATTCCCTCCCGTTACCAGGGCAAGACCTTCACGATCAAGGGTCGGGTGGCCCACGTCGCCAAGGATGGCGGTGCCTATCGCATCGCCTACGAGATTCCCAATTCCACCAACGATCTGGCCATCAGGTTCGGCAAGTTCCGCTTCCTGACCCAGATCAGCTGCCTGGCCGCCAAGGGCCAGGGCGCCTATGCCCTCTCGCTGCGCACGGGCCAGGGCATCCAGCTGACGGGCCAGTACAAGGATTACGACCATGCCCGGCACGTCATGTGGTTCGAGGGCTGCCGGCCGGCGCAGTGAGGCCGAGACAACGGCATGAACATCCTGTTCTCGATGCATGGCGAGGCGGGCCATCACCTGGGGACGTTCCGGCTGGCCAGGGCCCTGGCGTCCCGTGGTCATCGGGTGACCTATCTCGGGCTTCCCCGGGTGAAGCCACTGGTGGAAGAACAGGGCTTCGCATTCATTGAATTGGCGGCGGATCTGTTCGCAACGCCTGCCGATGGGAGGGCAACTCCGGCGTCGGCGGGCACGCTCTTTCGCCGCTACACCGCCGCCATCGTCGACGGCAGCCTCGACGCCTGTCTGCTCTCGGCCCGGCCGGATCTCCTGCTCTGTGATTCGTTTCTCTGGTACGTGGCCCTGCGGGCCCTGCGGCTGGGCATCCCCACCATCCAGATCTCCACCTCGCTCTTTCTTTTCGACAATGCCCTCATCCCGCCTGCGGTGACCTCCCTCAAGCCGGGCCGCGGGGCGCTCCCGGCCCTGCGGATCTCCCTGGCCTGGAAGCTGATGCACCTCCGCCATCTGTTCTCCAAGCGCCTGGCCTCCCGTCTGGTCGGTGCCTACCGGGCCCCGCTGCGGATGCACCACCTCATCGACACCTTCCTGGCGGTGGCCCGGCAGTCCGGCTTCCGCTGCCAGCGAAACGTCACCTACCGCCTCGATGAGATCGGCCCGCACCTGATCCTGCCCGAGCTTGTGCTCTGTCCGGCCGCCTTCCAGTTGCCTGGGCCGCGGGCAGAGGAGCGGCGCCATTGCGGCGATTTCATTGACTTTCAGAGGCAGGAGCCTTCGCTGCCGTTCGATCCTTCCGGCCGGACGATCATCTTCTGTTCGCTGGGCACGAGCGCAGGGGCCTACCGGCAGGCCAGGCGATTCTTTGCGGCCGTGGCCGAAGCCAGCGCCAAGGCTCCGGAGTGGTTCTTCGTGCTCCACATCAGCGATCCAGCCCTCATCGGCGCGTTCGCGTCATCCGCCAATCTGATGGTTGTGTCCTGGATTCCCCAGCTCACCTTGCTGCGCCATACGGCCGTCATGGTTCACCATGGTGGGCTCAATTCCATCATGGAATGTGTGCAGCGTGAGGTTCCCATGGTGATCCTTCCCTGTGCCAGGGACCAGCCGGGCAATGCCGTCCGGGCGGCCCATCACCAGCTGGCCCTCACGGCGGATGTCGGAGCGATCACGGCCGAACGGCTGCGGCGGCTGATCGGGGAGGCCATGGGCGATGCGGGATTGAAGCTGGGGCTCAGACGCATGAAGGAAGAGATCGAACGGGAGTGTGGCCTTCAGCAGGCCGTTGCGTTCATCGAAGGCTTCACGGCAGACATCACGGCAGGCGACAGCTGCGACGAGCCTTAAATGATTCTGGCTGATCGTGATGTCGTGCTAGGTTCAAATAGGCTTACTGAGATATTGTCCATGGCCGCCCATCCGCTGGCGCACCACAGGTTGCGGGATGTGCGTGTTCCCACGTACATGATGGAGATCACGACGGTTGTGGGTTGCAAGGTCAACTGCACCTACTGCCCCCAGAAGAGTCTCCTGAGCCGGTACAAGAGTCCGAAGCGCAAGCTTGCCTTCGACGACTTCCGGCTCGCACTCGACAAGATGCCGGATGACGTCATCATCATCTTTGCGGGTTTTTCCGAGCCTTTCCTCAACGAAGACTGCACGCGGATGATCCTCCATGCCCACAGCAAAGGGCATCCTCTGTGTGTCTTCACCACGGCCGTCGGCATGACGCTGGAGGACGTCGAGCAGATCAAGGCGATCCCCTTCAGCGCCTTCCCGCATGGGGGGTTCACCATCCATCTTCCCGATGCCAGAAGGCTGGCAAAGATCGATGTCACTCCCGAGTATCTTCAGGTGCTTGAAGCCCTGAAGGCGGCACAGATTCAGAACTTCTCCGTCATGGCGATGGACGCCATCCATCCAGACGTCGCCCCCATCTTTCCGCCAGCCAGTGTGCCGCTGCCGACAATGAACTCCCGCTCAGGCAACCTGGAGCAAGAAGGTGTCACCGAGGACTTCGTGGCCTCGTCCCACGAGGGGCCGGTGATCTGCGGACGGGATGAATACATCTACAACAACGTAATGCTTCCCAACGGCGACGTTGTTCTCTGCTGTCAGGACTACCACATGGATCATGTTCTCGGCAACATCTTCGAGCAGTCGTTCGCCGAGGTCCTCCCCAGTCCCATCCCCGGTTACGACCTCTGCAAGACCTGCGTCTACGCCATCAAGCTGCCCCAGAACTTTCCTGTCTTTGAGTTCGGCAAGGCACCGGCCTGAGGCCAGTGTCGACATGATCGATTCCTCCGCTGCACCCCCGTCGTCGCTTGCCTACGGGGCCCTCATCGACTTTTTTCTGGCGGCCCATCCCGAGCGCCCGGCGCTGGCGGAGCGTGCCTACGCCGTGGAGGCCGACCCCGCCACCGGAGCCACCCGCCGCCAGACCCTGGCTGCGTTCCGCCCCATCACCTACCGAACCCTGCGCGATCGGGTCCGGTGCCTGACCGCGGCCTGGCACACCGATCCCGATGGCGTCATCCGCCGCGGCGAACGGGTGGCGATCATCGGCTTCGCCAGCATCGACTACGCCGTCATCGACCTGGCCCTGGCCTACACCGGGGCCGTGCCGATGCCCCTGTCCGGGCACCATTCGGCCCCTGAGTTCGACGCCATCCTGGAGCGGACCACCCCGGCCGCGCTGGCCGTGTCCATGGCCCAGCTGCCCGCGATGGTGGAGTTGGTTGGGCGGCACGTCTGCATCCAGCAGCTGATCGTCTTCGACGCCGACACCCGGATTACGGCCGAGCGGACCCTCCTGAAGGAGGCCGAGAGGAGCCTCCGGGCGGCCGGGTCAACGGTGCCGCTGCTGCTGCTGCCGGATCTCCTCCGCCGCGGCGAGGGCCTCGACGTCCCGCCCCCGGCCGCCGTCGACGCGGAGGCGATGGCCCTGCTGATCCACACCTCCGGCAGCACCGGTCAACCGAAGGGGGCCTGCATCTCCGCCGGGGCCCTGATCAACACCTGGCGCCAGGTCACCGGTCCGGACCCGAAGGTGGCGGTGGTGCTTGCCCCCTTCCACCACATGATGGGCAGGGATTCCATGGTCACCGCCCTGAACTGCGGTGGCCTGGCCTGTTTCACCCTGAAGCCGGATCTCTCCACTGTCTTCGAGGACATCCGCCTGGCCCGCCCGACGGGGCTGGTGCTGTTCCCGCGTCTCTGTGAGTGGATCGACCAGCACCTGCGATCGACCCCGTCAGGCGACCTGCGTGATGTCCTGGGCGACCGGCTGCAATCCATCGTCGTGGCCTCGGCGCCGATCGCGCCCCGCATCCGGGCGCTGATGGAGGACAGCTTCGGGGTGCCCGTGCACGAGGGCTACAGCAGCACCGAAACGGCCAGCGGTGGCCTGGCCATGAACGGCCGGCTCAACCGGCCCAACGTCCTCGACTACCGGCTGCGGGATGTGCCGGAGTCGGGCTACTTCCTCTCCGATCGTCCTTATCCGAGGGGCGAGTTGTGCGTCAAGACCCGCTTCGGCATCCGCGAGTACTTCAGGAACCCGGAGGCGACGGCGGCCCTGTTCGATGCCGACGGCTTCTCCTGCACCGGGGATGTGGTCGAGGAGCGCGGCCCCGGCCAGATCGCCATCATCGACCGCCGCCGGAACGTCATCAAGCTGTCGCAGGGGGAGTACGTCGCCGTCGGCGCCCTGGAGCAGCTGTTCGCGGACGGCTGCACCTCGGTGGCCCAGATCCATGTCCATGGCGAGAGCAGCCGGTCCTACCTGCTGGCGGTCGTCGTGGCCGACCAGGAGGCCCTGGCGCGGCGGCCCCGGCCCCCTGCCACGGATGCCGAACTGATCGCCCTGGTGCGTCAGGAGGTGGTGCAGCTGGCCGGCGAGAAGGGCCTGCAGAGCTTCGAGATTCCTCGGGATTTTCTCCTGGCGGACGAACCCTTTTCCCATGCCAATGGCCTGCTGTCCTCCCTGGGCAAGCCGCTTCGGCCGGCCATCTGCCAGCGGTATCAGCGTGTCCTTGCCGAGCTCTACGACAGCCACGACCGTCTCGGTGATGCGGCCCTGGCCTCCCTCCGGCAGCCCGGCGCCGCGCGGAGCCTCGAGGATCGCCTGCGGCTGCTGCTGAGCAGCACCCTCGGCGTCCACGACCAGGAGTCGCTCCAGGACCGCTGCTTCCGCGAACTGGGCGGCGATTCCCTGGGCGCCGTTCAGCTGTCGGTACGGATCGAAGAGGAGTTCGGCGTCGCCATCGAGGCCAGCCAGATCCTCGGGCCCGGCGGCACGCTCGCAGAGTGGGCGCGGATCCTGCGGGCCGACGGCTCCGCCCCGGTCCCGGGGCTGGCCGCTCAAGACCTCGCCGCTCAAGACTTCGCCGCCAAAGAGCTCGCCGCCGAAGACGTCCGGGTGGAGGCGTTCATCGACAGGGCCACGCTCCAGGCCGCGGCGCAGCTGCCACCGGCTTCAGGGCCGGTTCGCTCGGTGTTGCTCACCGGGGCGAACGGTTTTCTGGGCGGCCGGGTCGCCCTGGCCTGGCTGGAGCGGCTCGCCAGCACCGGCGGGCAGCTGGTCTGCCTGGTCCGGTCGAGCCAAGCCCAGTCCGCCCGCGAGCGCCTCGACGCCCGCTTCGCCCACCTCGACCCGGCCACGGCGGCGCGCTGGCGCACCTTGGCGGAGCGCCACCTGGAGGTGGTGGCCGGCGACATCAGCGCGCCGTGCCTGGGGCTGGATGCTGCCACCTACGACCGGCTAGCCCACGGCATCGAGGCCATCGGCCACTGCGCCGCCCTGGTCAATCACCGGCTGGACTACCGCCACCTCAGGCGACCCAATGTCATCGGCACCGCCGAGATCGTGCGGCTGGCGCTGACGCACCGGCGCAAATCCATCGACATGGTCTCCACCATCGGCGTGGCTTCCCTGCCGGAGCGCCTCCGACTCGATGGCTCCTATGCCAACGGCTACATCGCCAGCAAGTGGGCCTGTGAGCAGCTGCTTCACTCGACCCACGCCACCACGGGTCTGCCGATCCGCATCCTGCGATCAGGGCTGGTGCTGCCCGATCGGTCCCTGGCCGGGGAACGCAACCCGGACGACATTCTTTCGCGGCTGATCCACAGCCTCTTGCTGACGCGCCTGGCCCCCCCGCACTTCGGCGTCAGCGATCCGACCGGGGAAGAGACAGGCTTCCGGGCCAGCGGCCTGCCCGTGGATAAGTTGGCGGAGGCGATCGTGGCCCTCGGGGATGTCGCGCCCGAGGGCTTCCACCGGCTCAGCCTCGGTGGCCCCGCCGACGGCTGGTTTCCGCTGGAGGCCCTGGTGGAGCGGATCGAGGCGGCGGGCGTTCCCCTGGAGCGGACGGCCAGCTACGGGGAATGGTTGGCCCGGATCGAGCCGGCCCTGCGCCAGCTGCCCGCGGCCCAGCGCTCGCGCTCGCTGCTCGATGTCCTCGAGGCGTATCGCCCCGTCCGGGCCCCGGCGGTGGCGGAGCCTGGAGCCGAGGCGTTCGCGGACTTCCCCGTGGCCTACCTGGACAAGGTTTGCTCTGATTTCGTCGCGGCCGCCGGCGTCGGTTCAGCCTGAGGCTCCCGCCGGGACTCCATCTCCGAGAGCGGCCGTCCCGCCATCGCCTTGGGATAGGCGTTGAGCATGGTGTCGATGACCACTTCCAGCAGAAAGGGGGCCCCGGGTTCCGCCCACATCAACCGCAGGGCTTCGTCAAGGTCGGCCTCCTCGGCGACGAGGGCGGAGGGGATGCCATAGGCGGCCGCGACGGCGGTGAAGGCGGGGGCGTCGTAGCCCCAGAGGGTGGACTGGTAGCGGGCGCCGAAGGCCACGTCCTGGATCTGACGGACCATGCCGTGGCAGTGGTTGTTGATGACCAGCATCTTGATGGGCAGCTGGTTGCGCCGGATCGTCTGCAGTTCCTGGATGTTGATCTGGAACCCCCCATCGCCGGCGATCACCACCACCGGCTGCTGCCCCGCCGCCAGGCAGGCCCCGATCGCCGCCGGCAGGGCGAATCCCATGGCCCCCATGCCGCCGGAGGTCAGAAACCGCTGCGAACCGTGCAGCTGCAGCGACTGAGCGGCCCACATCTGGTGTTGACCCACATCCGCCACGAAGGCCGCCGCCGCGCCCGAGGCTTCGGAAAGGCGATGCATCAGCCCGTTGGGGTTGATCCCCTCCACGACACCGACTTCGGCCGTATCCGGCCAGCGCGTGCGCTCGGCGTCGATGAAGTCCTTCCAGGGTTGGTGGTCGTGGGTGGGCGGCCGCTGCCGCAGGACGTGGTTCATGAAGGTGTCGAGCTCCAGCGTCAGCGTCCGGCAGCCCTTGATGCGGTTGTTGAGTTCATGCCGGTCGCAATCGACGTGATAGAGCGGGCGGGATCCCCGGAACAGCTCAGTGTCACTGCCGGTCTGGCGGCTGTCCAGCCGACTCCCCAGCACCAGCAGGACGTCGCAGGCGCAGAGGGCGATGTTGGCCCAGCGATTGCCGTACAGGCCGATCAGGCCGACCCGCAGGGGATCATCGAAGGGCAACACATCCACACCCATCAGGGAATGGACCACCGGCAGGTCCAGGGCCGCGGCGAACGACCGGAACGTGTCGGCGGCGCCCGATGTGCGAATGCCGCCCCCCGCGAGAATCAGCGGACGCTCCGCGGCGGCCAGATCCGCCAGGGCCGCCGTCCAGAACGCTTCCAGGTCCTCCGCGCCGTGGCCGGCCGGCGGCCCTGGATCAAGTGACATCGCCTCGGGCGACCAGGGGATCTCCGCCGTCTGCACCGCCATGGAGATATCGAGCAGCACCGGGCCCGGCCGGCCGCTGAGGGCCAGCGCAAAGGCCTGCTCGAGCCTGAGCGGAAGCTCCGCCGGATCGTCGACGAGAAAGGCCGCCTTGGTGATGGGCCGGGCCATGGCGACGATGTCGGTTTCCTGGAAACCGAGCTGGCGCAGGGGCCGATCCCCCTTCCGCTCCTCCCGGTGGATCTGGCCGGTGACAAAGATGGCGGGGGTGGAATCGAAGTGGCAGCTGCCGATCGCGGTGAGCAGATTGGTGGCCCCCGGCCCGCTGGTGGCCAGGGCGATGCCCGGCAGCCCGGTGAGGCGAGCGTGGGCTTCGGCGGCAAAGCCGGCCCCCTGCTCGTGGTGCATGCTGATGATGCTGATGGAGGTGCGCTGCTGGATGGAATCCAGCAGGTAGGTGATCGTGCCGCCGATCAGTTCAAACACATGGGTGATGCCCCGGCGCTCGAGATAGGTGGCGAAAAGATCAGAACCTTTCATATGGATCGTTCTGCGTCACAGACGTCGTCAGCGCCGATCATCGGACGCCCCCGGTGGTGTGGATGGTTTCCCCCGTCAGCCAGCGGCTGGCGGCGGAGGCCAGAAACACCACCACCGGGGCGATGTCCTCCGGGGTCGCCACCCGTCCCAGGGCGGTTTTGGCCGTCCAGAGGCGTTCCAGTTCGGCGGTGGCGAACCCGGCCGCCTGGGTTCCTTCGGTGATCACCAGCCCTGGATTGATGGCGTTGACGCGGATGTTGCGGGGCGCCAGATCTTCCGAGAGCGTGCGGGTGAGGGCATCGATGGCCCCCTTGGTGGCGCTGTAGACCAGGCTCCCCGAGGCCCCCTTGGTGGCGGCCAGGCTGCTGACGTTGATGATCGATCCGCCCTCGCCGGGGAAGCGGCTGGCGGCGGCCTGGCAGCAGAGCATCACCCCGAGCACATTGATCCGGAACAGGTGATCGAACACCTCGGGGGTCACCTCCTGCAGATCCGTGGCGTAGTAGATGCCGGCGTTGTTGACGAGCACATCGAGCTGGCCGCCGAAGGCCCTGTCCGCCTCCAGAAACAGCCGCTCCACATCCTCGGCGCTGCCGACATCGGCCTGCACCGCCACGGCCCGTCCCCCCCGCTCGGTGATGGTGCGAACCACCCGCTCGGCCCCGGCGGCGTTGGCCGCGTAGTTGACCACCACTGAGGCCCCCGCCTCGGCGAGCGCCACCGCGATGGCGGCGCCGATCCCCCGCGAGGCCCCGGTGACCAGGGCGATGCGGCTGGCCAGGGGGGGAGTCGTTGCAGGCCCAGGCCCCACGCTCATCGCAGGGTTGCGGGGCTCTTGCCCGCCAGCCAGTGCTGCTCGATGGCCTCGAGACTCCTGCCCCGGGTTTCCGGCATCACGAAGGCCCAGAAGGGCAGCGCCATCGCGGCGATGCCGGCATTGATGAAAAACACCACGGCCAGTCCCACCGCATCGGCGAGCATCGGGAACACGAAGGACGCCACCATGCCGCACAGCAGCTGAAAGGCAATCACAAAGCCAATGGCCCGATCTCTCACCGCCTGGGGATAGATCTCGGACACCACCAAGCCGCAGACGGAGGCCAGGCTCAGGGAAAAGGACGAAACAAACAGGATGAAACAGATCAGGACAAGAGATTGAACGGCAGCGGTGCCCTGGGGCAGCACAGCGAAGATCCATCCGAAGCCGATCGAACTGGTCAGAACGCCGAGAATTCCCATCAGGAACTGGGTTCGGCGCCCCAGCCGATCGACCAGCAGGAAGGAAAGGGAGGTCATGGCCAGGCCGAAGCCACCGACGCCGATCGTGGTCAGCAGGCTGGCGGTGGTGGGATCGCTCACCCCGCAGGCCTGAAAGATCGTCGGGCTGTAATAGGTGACGATGATGATGCCCGTGCACTCCTGGAAGAACACCAGGGCCAGGCCGATCAGCAGGGGGGGGCGGATGGTTGGTGAAAACAGGGGGGTCGTCCGCGACCCCGATGGGGTGTGGTCGGCGCTGGCCTGGAGCAGGGCCACCTCCTCCCTGGGATTCTCCACACAGAGCTTCTGCAGCATCCGCTCCGCCGTGCTGAAACGGGACTTGGCAATCAGCCAGCGCGGCGATTCCGGCAGGAACAAAGCCCCGATCCCCAGCAACAGCGCCGGGACGGACCCCAGGTAGAGCATCGCCCGCCATCCCTCCGGCGCGGCCATCAGCAGGGTGTTGGTTCCATAGGCGGTGAGGGCGCCGATGCCGACCGCCAGATTCTGGATCGCGCTCAGCCGGCCACGGATCGAGGCCGGGGAGATTTCGGTGATGTACAGCGGCACGATGCTGGCGGTCACCCCGGTGGCCAGGCCCGTGACGAGGCGACCGAGCACCAGGATCTGCACCGAGTTGGACAGGCCGGAAACGGCCGTGCCGACGATGAGCACAACGGTCGTCGTCAGCAGCATGTAGCGCCGGCCAAAGGCCGCCGCCAGGTTGCCGCTGACGAACGACCCCAGGATCGCCCCCACCAGCACCGCGCTCACCACCAGCCCGCTGCTGAAGGGGGTGAGGGCGAACGCCGTCCGGATCTGCAGCAGGGCGCCGGCGATCACGGTGAGGTTGTAGCCGAAGAAGATGCCGCCGATGGTCACGACGGCGGTGGCCAGGGTGGCGGCGATTTCGTTGCGCTCACTGGCCGTTCCCGACCGGTGCCAGGTGCTGCGGATCTGGGAGAACCGCAGCCGCCGGGTCTCCGGGTAGAGGACAAACAGCAGCGGAATCGCGATGACGGTGGTGGCCAGCGAGATCCCGTAGACGGCGATGGTGTCGGCCGGGGAATCGACCGACAGGGCGGCGAAGACCATGACGGCATTGATCACCCAGTTGACCGTGATCGGAAGGCTCATCGAGAGGCCCCGCACGGGCAGGGGATACATCTCAGCCACGAACAGCCAGGGTAGGGGGCCCAGGCTGATGGCGAAGAAGACCACGTAGCCCAGAAGCAGGAAGGGGCTGGCGGCCGCCAGCGTCCCGGGGAAAGCGCTGCCTGTGGATTCGAGGATCAGCCCGGCCAGGCACAGGGCCAGACCCACCAGGCCCGCCAGCAGCAGGGGGCGGCGGCCGAGGCGATCCACCAGCAGCACGAACAGCAGGGTGCTGAACAGATTGACCAGCCCGACCACGATCACCAGATCCCAGCCCAGGTCGAGGCCCTGGAACAGGGCGCCATCCCCCGCCATCTGCAGCACGAAGTTGATGCCGCTCAGCTGCTGGATGGCGAACAGGAGGATGCCGATCCCCAGGAGCCGGCGGTTCGCCGGCTCCAGCAGTTCCACCCACACGTTCGGATGGCTGTCCGCCAGGCTTTCTTCGATGGCGGCCACCTCCGGCTCCACGTTGGGGCCATGGATCGTCCGGAGCACCGCGCGCGCCGCCTCCTTGTCGCCCTGCTTGATCAGCCAGGCGGGTGAATCCGGCAGGATGATCGCCCCGATGCTGACGATCACGGCAAGGATCCCGCTGATCGTGTACAGCTGGGAAATGTCCAGTTCGTCCACCAGACGGTTCTCGATCACGAAGGCGAGAACGATCCCCAGGGTGATGCTGAGCTGGTTGAGGGACACCAGGGCCCCCCTGTGTCTGGCCGGGGAGATTTCGGCGATGTAGAGGGGGATGGCCAGGGAGGTGACGCCAACGATGATCCCCAGGAAGAAGCGGGCCACCACCAGCTCCTCGAAGCGTTCGGAGATGGCGCAGGCAAAGCCGAAGAAGGCGTAACAGGCGGCACTGGTGGTGATCACATCCCGGCGGCTCAGGCCATCCCCGAACCGGCCCATGAAGACGCTGCCGAGGATGGCGCCGAGGAAGAAGGCACCGCTGAGCAGCACCTGGGAGCTCAGGCTCAGCGACCAGTCATTGGCCGCCGTTGACGCCACCAGGCCGAGGGTCGTGGCGTTGAAACCGAACAGCAGGCCCCCCAGGGAGGCCAGCAGCGCAAAGATCCAGACCCTGGGCATCACCGCTCAGGCGACCGGGGCGACGGCAGGGGTGGCTGGCCGGCCGACGCGGCCGGTCTGGGGGTTGTGGCGGGTCGTCTCCAGCAGGGCCATGCGGCTGTCGAAGAGGGTCAGGGGGTCCACCTCCTTGCCCTCGCCGCAGACACAGTTGAGGCTCTTCGTCTGGAGATCGCGGTGCTCCCGCAGCAGGCGCAGGTTGCCGTACTCCTCCTTCTGATGGCAGGTTTCGGCGTACTGGCAGGGGGCATAGACCTCCTCCCTCAGGGCCGGCACGAAGCCGGGGTCCAGCACCGAGCCCAGGCGGCCCGTGCGCGTGTCGGCATAGCTCGTGCAGGGGAAGACATCGCCCCAGTTGTCGACGATCAGGTAGTCATGGCCGGCGGAACAGAGACGCCCGGTCCCCCCGTAGAGGCCCACCAGCAGGGCGGCCAGGAAGCGGATCTCCCGGCCCAGCGGTCCGCTGTCGGCCACGGTCCGGAACACCTCCAGGCCGGGCTCACCGGCCGCCAGCAGGGCCTCGATCGGGTCCTGGCTGAGAAAGTGCCGGGCCCGCTTGTCCACGTCCACCTCGGCGCTCATCGCCTCGGTGGCGGGCACATCGAAGCCGGGAAACTTCAGATCCGCGGAGGTGGGGATGGCCAGCTCGGCGCAGCGCGCCAGGGCCTCGCGGATGATCGCCACGTTGTCGGTGGAGAGCAGCGTGTTCACCACCACGTCGAAGCCCAGCTCGGCGGCCAGGGTCACGTTGCCGAGGAAGTCGTCGAGGGCGATCTCGGTGTGATGGAAGGTGCAGAAGAGTTTGAGCTTGGAGGGCTCCAGAAGGCCGGCCAGCTCCGGGAGGCGCTTCCTGAACAGGGAGGCATTGGTCTGCACCTCCACGAAAGCCACATTGGGCTGGGCGGTGAGCCAGATCAGGTCCTCGATCACGTCGGCGTTGAGGAAGGGTTCCCCGTGCACGTCGTAGCGAACGCCGATGCGATAAGGCAGGGAGGCGGCCCATTCGATGGACTTGCGTGCCATGCCCCGGCCCTGCTCGGTGCCCCACATGTTGCGTTTGGTGCCCCGGCTGTAGTCGATGCCGCTCACCTGCGTCTGCCCCGCCGCCGCCACGCAGTAGCTGCAGCTGAAGTTGCACTTCAGCATCCGCACGGAGATCCGGATTTTCAGGAACGACTCGCCGTCCAGGGGAAAGGGATGGGCCATGCGGGTGAAGAACTTGTTTTGGGGGGGCGGTCAATGGGCGAGCTTGTCAATCGGCGAGCTTGACGACGATCTTGCAGTCGCCGCCGGCGATGTCGTCCGGGTGCTCGAGCACGGATCGCAGCCGCTCCAGCCCCTCGATGGTGGTGCTGACGATCCGATCCAGCGGCAGGACCCCGGAGAGGCACAGGTCGATCAGCCGCTCGTAGACCCCGCCGAGATGGCCGCGCAGCCCCATGACGCTGATGGCGTTGGTGATCATGTGGTCGACCGCCCCAATCCGCAGCGCCTGTCCGCCCCTGCCCAGCAGGGCCACCCGTCCGCCCGGGGCGATCTGGCGGAACACGGCATCGACGTTGGCCAGCGCACCGGAGGCTTCCACCACCACGTCCCAGCCGCCTTCGGGGGTCTGGAGCGCTTCGGCCGATTCCGCCACCTGATCGGCCCAGGCCGCCGCGAAGTCTCTGCGGTAGGCGGAGGGTTCGACGACGCTCACCAACGAGGCGCCGTGGAGACGGCGCGCCATCATCGCGCTGAGCAAGCCGATGGGGCCGGCCCCAAACACCAGAACCTTGTCGCCCGGAGCCATCTGGGTCTTCCTGCAGGCCAGCAGGGCCACACCGGCCGGCTCCAGACAGGCGGCCATCTGCAGGCCCCGGTCGCTGTCGGCCAGGCGTCCGATGGCCACGGCCGATCGGGCGGGCACATCGGCGATCGCCGCGAACAGCCCGTCCTTCTCCATGCCCAGCAGCCGGGCGTCGAGGCACTGGTTGAAGGCGCCGGAGCGGCAGGACCGGCAGGCCCCGCAGCTCAGCACGGATTCCGGCGCCACGATGTCGCCCACCCGGAAGCGGGAGACATCGGAGCCGATGGCGATCACCCGGCCGATCCCCTCATGGCCCAGCACCCGGCCCTGGGCCGGAATCGAGGCGGGCGCGGAACTGCGCACGTAACCCAGCGGATCCTTCTGGGTCATGTGGAGGTCGGTGCCGCAGAGGCCGACCCTCAGCATCTGCAACCGCAACGCGCCGGGATGGAGGGGTTGGAGCGTCCGCTCCTCCAGGGCGATGCGGGGATCCTTGTAGCGCTGATTGGCCTGCCGTGGTTCCTCGCCGTCGCCGGTTTCGGTGGCATGGAGCACCAGGCTGCAGGTTGCGGTGTCGCCGGCCGTCATCCTCCTCCTTCGGCCTCCCGCATGCGCCGATGCTCGTTGCCGTGCAGGCCGCTGTCAACAGGGCGTCAGCGGCTGGCGGCGGACAAACGCGGCGGCGCCGGGCATCATGACGGGGCCGGCAGGAGCGCCATGGCCGCCAGGGATCCGATCCGGGACTTTTTCAGCTTCCTGCTGGGAGGTGTGCTCTTCAGCATGGGCGCCTTCCTGTTCTTCAACCAGGTGATGGTGAGCTCCGTGCCGATGGGCCTGGGCCTCCGCTTCGGCCGGCGCGCCGCGGGTGGCTGGGGTGGTGCGGGTTCGGCCTGGGGAGGCGGCTGGGGCGGCGGCTTCGGGATGTCCCAGGGCCTGGGCGGCGGTTTCGGCCTGCTGCTGATCCCGCTCACGATCGGGGTGTGCCTGCTGTTCGCGCTGCGCAACCAGCGCTGGGGCTGGTTCCTGGTGCTGGCCTCGGTGGCGGCTCTGGCGGTGGGGGTGCTCCAGACCCTGATCATGAGCTTCCAGCCCACCTCGCTCTGGAACCTGCTGACCATGTTTGCCCTGATCGGCAGCGGCGGCGGGCTGATGTTCCGTTCACTGATGGCCTACGACGATGGCAAGGACCGGCAAGACCGAGAAGGGCGAGACGACCATTGACGACCTGATCGTCGAGATGGAGCCGGTGGCGCCGGGGAAACCCCCGGCGCAGAGACCCGCCCGGTTTCCGGTGCTGCAGCGGCTGCTGATGCTGGGGCTGGTGCTGCTTGGCTTCGGTGCCGGCTGGCTGGCGGCCGGCCTGCGCGCGTCCCTGGCCGAGAAGCCGGCCGCCGGAGGGAGGGGCGAGACCCGCCAGGACCTGCTCGCCGATGGGTGGGTGGAATCGGATCAGGGGGTGTTCACCCGCCGCTGCCAGGGGATCTGCCGCAGGCCCCGGCTTTATGGCGGCGGCATCGTCGATGTGATGGAGGTCGCCTGCCTGGAGCGTCCCTGCGGCCAGATCGAGGCGACGTTCGCTGTGCTCGACGACCAGGGTCGGGAGGTCGACAAGGTGGTCGAGACCAAAACTGGACGGCAGGGGGAACGGCTGCAGCTCGTGATCGAATCGCAGAAGCCGCAGTCCCGCAGCTTCGCTCTGGTTGACTTCCGTGCCAAGGCCAGGGTGGAGTGACGATCCTCTGGGGTTCACCGCCTTGAAGACACTCCGCTTCGAAGACGGCGCTGAGATGCCGATGCTCGGCCTGGGCACCTGGAACTCGCCGCCGGGGGAGGTGGGGCCGGCGGTGACGGCGGCGCTGCAGCTGGGCTACCGCCACATCGACTGTGCCGCCATCTACGGCAACGAGTCCGAGATCGGCGAGGCCCTGGCCGCGGCGATCCGCTCGGGCCTGGTGCGTCGGGAGGATCTCTGGATCACCTCCAAGCTGTGGAACAACGCCCATGCCCCCGAGGACGTGGGCCCGGCCCTGGAGCGCACCCTGGCCGATCTGCAGCTCGACCACCTCGATCTGTATCTGATCCACTGGCCCGTGGCGACCCGGCCAGGCGTGCTGCTGCCGGAGGTGGCCAGCGATCTGATCTCCCTCGAGGCCCAGCCGATCGCGGCCACCTGGGCGGCGATGGAAGCGGCCGTGGAGCGGGGCCTGTGTCGCCACATCGGCGTCAGCAACTTCGGCATGGCCACCCTCTACAGCCTGCTGGGGCAGGCGCGGATCCGACCGGCCATGAACCAGGTGGAGCTCCACCCCTATCTGCAGCAATGCTCGCTGTTCGCCTTCTGCGAGGCCCACGGCGTTCACATGACGGGCTTTTCGCCGCTGGGGGCCCCTGGCCTCACCCTCCCGGTGCCCTCAGGGACCCGGCCGGTGCTGCTGGAGGACCCCACCATCACCGCGATCGCCACCCGGCGCGGCCGCACGCCGGCCCAGGTGGTGCTGCGCTGGGCCCTGCAGCGCGGCACCGCCGTGATCCCCAAGTCGGTGACCCCGGCGCGCCTGGCCGAGAACCTCGCCGCCGCCGAGGGCGAGCTGGCTCCCGAAGACATGGAGGCGATCGCCGGCCTCGAGCGGGGCCATCGCTTCATCGACGGCTCCCTGTGGGTGAAGGAGGGCGGCCCCTACACCCTGGAGAACGTCTGGGCCTGATCACCCAGGCGGCAGCCGCCGGCGCAGGTAGGCGATGGCCAGCGCGCCGGCTTCGGTCACCAGCTGGTCGCGGCGGCCCTGCTCCTGGGTGGCCGCGAGCCAGAGCAGGTGGCCGACGGTCTTGACCAGCACGTAGGCGAGCAGGTGGGCGTCCTCCTCGCCCAGATCGGTGCCCTCGCAGGCGGCCCGCTCCACCAGCAGGCCGGCCCAGTCGGCGATCAGGCGGGCATCGGCCTCGGCCTCGATCGCCAGCAGCTCGGGGGTGGCGCTCTGCACATCCAGGAAGATGGCCGGGTAGCCGGGGTGGTCGCGGAAGAAGCGATCGGTGAGGGCCACCGCGGCGGTGATCGAGGCTTCCAGGGACAGCGACTGGCCGTCCCCCTCATCGAAAAAGGCCCGCAGCTGCTCGTGCAGCTGCTCGGCGTAGCCCTCGGCGAGGCTGCGCAGGATGGCGCCCTTGTCGGGAAAGAACTGGTAGAGGGAGCCGATCGGCACCCCGGCTTTGGCGGCGATGGCGTTTGTGGTGGTGGAGCTCACGGCGCCCTCCACGAACAGCTCCTCGGCCGCTGAAAGGATCCGCCGCACCCGCTCCTGGCTGCGGGCCTGGCGCGGCTGGCGGCGCAGCGGCGCTGGTTCGCGGGGAGTGGCGTCGGCCATGGCGGGAAGCTGGCGCAGCCTGAAAACCTGAGCGATCCTCGCATCCCCGTTGACAAACGCGAGGGATGCTCATAATTTCATGGACGTGAGCACTGCTCATGTTTCTTTGCGCTGACCCCGATGACCACCACCGTTTTCCCTCCCGCCCCCGAGCCCCAGCTGTTCCGCGTTCTCGGCACCTTCGTGGCCATGAGCGGCGGCGACACCGACCTGGAGCTGGTGGGGGCCCTGGCCGATGCCCTGCTGGAGACGCCCTCCTATGCCCTGATGGCCGAGCAGCTGCGCCGCGATCCGGCCTGCGCCGCGCTGATCGAGGCGCGCTGGATCCCCCCGGCCCACGACCTGGAGCAGCTGGCCGCCCTGCCCGAGGGCAGCCTCGGCCACGCCTACGCGGCGTCCCTGGCACGGCTGGGCTACGACCCCAACCTGCACGCCGGCATGGAGCCCGCCACCGACGCGGCCTATGTGGAGCTGCGGCTCAGCCAGACCCACGACCTCTGGCACGTGATCACCGGCTTCGACACCACGGTGACGGGCGAGATCGGCCTGCAGGCCTTCCATCTCACCCAGTTCCCCTACCCCCTGGGCGCCGTGCTCACGGCCCAGGCCCTGGTGTCGGCCACCCTCGGGGCCCCCGAGCTGCTGCCGGAGCTGGTGGAGGCGATCCGCATCGGGCTGCAGATGGGCCTGGAGGCCAGGCCCCTGTTCGCCCAGCGCTGGGAGGAGGGCTGGGAGCGGCCGCTGGTGGAGTGGCGCGAGGCGCTGCAGCTGCGTCCGTTTGCTGAGCGGGTGGGGCGGCTGTGAGCAGGAAGGCCGTGAGCGGATCCCTGCTGCGGCGGCCGGGCTTCCGCTGGCTCTGGCTGGGCCAGACCCTTCTGTTCGCCGGCGTCCAGTTCTGGTTCGTCGCCGTCACCTGGCTGATGCTGCAGCGCACGGGCTCGGGCACCTCCCTGGCCCTGGTGCTGATGGCGGCGGCCCTGCCCCGGGGGCTGCTGCTGCTGCTGGGCGGCGTCCTGAGTGATCGCCATCCGCCCCGGACGATGGCGGTGCGGGCCGGCTGGATCCTGGCGACGGCCACCGGGGTGCTCACCCTGCTGGCCAGCCGCGACGCCCTCGACCTGGGCCCGGTGCTGGCGCTGGCGGCCGTGTTCGGGGCGGCGGAGGCCTGCCTCTACCCCGCCGCCCTGGCCCTGCTGCCCCGCCTGCTGGAGGACCGCCATCTCGGCCGGGCCCACGCCTGGCTCCAGGGCAGCGAGCAGATCAGCAACGTGGCCGGCCCCGCCATGGCGGGCCTGTCCCTGGCGGTTGCCGGGGCGACGGCGGCCCTGGCCTTCGACACCGTTCTGCTGCTGCTCGCCGTGGGCTGCTTCGTGCAGGTGCGGCCTTCCTTGGCCGCGGCGGACACGGCCCCTACGGGGGGGCTGGCGCAGGGTATGCGGGAGGGGATCGCCTTCGCCTGGGGCCACGGGGCGATCCGCACGGGCCTGACGCTGATCGCCATGATCAACCTGGCCGTGCTGGGCCCGGTGGTGATCGGCGTTGTGGAGCTGGTGACGCTGCGCTTCGGCGGTGGCGCCGCCAGCTTCGGCTGGCTCCAGGCCGCCTACGGCGTGGGCGCCTTGGTGGGGGTCTGGTGGGCCGGCCGGTTCGGCGCCATCGCCCATCCGGGGGGCGCGCTGGGCTGGCTGTCGGCCGGGCTGGGGGCGGGCCTGCTGGGGCTGGCGGTGGCCGGCCAGTGGTGGTCGGCGGCCGCCCTGCTGGCGGCGATGGGAATCGGCGGCGGCCTGGTGGGGGTGCTGGCCACGGCCTGGTTGCAGCGGGAGACCCCGGCACCCCTGCAGGGCCGGGTGATGGCCCTGGCCATGCTGGCCGGCGTCGCCTTCGACCCCCTGTCCCAGGCTCTCTCGGGGGTGCTGATCGACATCTCCCTGCCGGGGCTGTTCGTGGTCGCCGGGGGGAGCCTGCTGGTCACCGTGCCCTTCGCGCTGCGCAGTGGGCGGGGGTGAACGGGCTGGATCTCTGTCGGCCCACGCAAGCCTCAGCGGCAGCCGCCACCCGACCGAGGTGTTCGAATCCTTCCGTGGCCGCAGCCCCAGCCCCGAAGCCCCGATCCGCCACACGGAACTGGTGGCTGGAAGGGGTGAGGGGGGGGCTGGGCGAGTCGAGGGAACGGAACTCGGTAGGTTGCTCGATAGCCCGGCTGGGGCCCTCGGTTGCAGCGCTGGCAGCGAGTGCATCACGGGTCCACATATGCTCCGCCGTGTCGACGGCCCCAGGCGGAAGGTCAGTGCGGCCAAGGGGTGATAGGCCTGCCCGTAAACGCTTTGGCGACATAGGCGGCAATCGCCGGTGCCCAAGGGGTGCATAACGGGACAGCCCATTTAGTAGTTAGACCGAGCACATTATGACAAAATCGTTTTTCAATCGTGATCAGGGTAATGCCCATGAGTTATTACAGGCGTGGCGGGCCGCAAATCGCGACGGTTTCGTCCTGAACTGCACATCAGCAACAAAAGGGATGATCCATCGAGCCACTTGTCCTCATTTTGGTGACGAGACATTGGTAAAGGATGAGACGAGCGATCTTGGCCGCAAGCAGAAGATTTGCTCTCGGAACATGACGTCGCTATATGAGTGGGCTAAATCTCACGGATGTCAGACAGTTGTCGCCTGTGGAGATTGCCAGCCTGTATCGGAAGATGCACAATCGCTGGTTATGGCAGAGGCATCATCCTTAGATGACAGTGGTTATTTCGAGCTCAATGGGATAACGGATACACGTCGAAGAGTGGCAAGAGAAATTGCTTGCCGACAAGGACAACCAGCTTTCAGGAAGAAGCTACTGAAGGCCTATGGAGGAAGATGCGCAATTACAGGATGCGACCTTTCACAAGTACTTGATGCAGCCCACATTGTTCCCTTTATCGGGCGCGAAACAAACCATGTACAAAACGGGCTTTTGCTGCGCACTGATATCCATACTCTATTCGACTTGGGCCTGATTGCAATCGATACCACCTACATGCAGGTGATCCTGCATGAATCTCTTGGTGGATCTGAGTACAAGTCGCTATCTGGTGTTTCCCTGCGACAACCGGCAACTGAACTCCAGTCACCAAGCAAGGCTGCTCTTGATAGGCATCGAGTGCTGGCCGGTCTAGCATCACCATTCACCAAGGCCGCTACTTGAGATTGGATTAACGACGAGTCAAGCCTCTGCGGCCTGGTGATGGTGAGCGTTTGAAGGATCGATAGCCCTAATTCCTATTTATTCAGTGGAGTTCTAATCTGAATGCCCAAGAGGACAAATGATTTTCAATCCCTGGTCAAGGCGATCTATGAACAGATCGTTCCCGCCGGAGGGGTAGTAGCTGAATCGGCGGAGGTCTGGGATAAAGAGGCAGGAATTCTCCGCGAAGTCGATATTCTAGTGAGCTACGAATACGCCGGACATGAGTTTAGCTTTATTGTTGAGTGTCGGGATCGTTCAAGAAAGGATACAGTGGAGTGGATTGATGGTCTTATCGGAAAGACCAAGGCGTTTAATGTCGCCAAGGTTATTGCAGTGTCAAGTAGTGGATTTGCATCAAGTGCCACAAAAAAGGCCAAGGAGAACGGCATTGAGACACTTGCACTGAAAGAAGCGGAAGAACAGGATTGGGCTCGCTACACTATGAAGCCAGGTCTTCTTGTGGTTTCCGATGAAGTCTTTTTTATTAGTCAAGTCTTCTATAAAGCTTGCGAAGAGTACAGGCCTATGGACGATCTGGGACTAAAGTGTGGTGTTGTGTTAGAGGGAGAAGCTGTTGGTGATTTGGCGGGACTTATTGAGCACTTCTTCAAGGAGCATGTTATCCCAGGAGTCGAAGCATACAGAAAACAACACTTTCTAGAGATATTCAAGACCAGGGAAGATATTGGGAAGCCAATGCTTGTGGAGAGTGAGCATGACTGGCCGAAGGTGGCTGTTGTAGATGATCACGGCAACAGAGTAGAGATATCGAAGGTAAAGTATATCTTCACGGGAGTGCGCCAATCAATGGACGTTCATCAGGCCCACTACGTCTTCAATCAAAAGATGATCTCAATGGGCAGGCATCGAGATCCTGATGGCTCGGAAATTGATTTCAGTCTTATTCAAGATTTAGGTTCGCCGACGCTTCGTGCAAGTTGGACCAAGCGAGCTAGGGATGGCGAGATTAACCAATAGTCAATGTTGTTGAACTCTTCCGTGCTAAGTATTGTGGAATCTCATGACTAATGCCTTCCAACTTGTTCACGATGCTGACACTTCGAGCAAGCCGCTCGAGTAGATAGGCCACCTCTAATCCTCTGCTCCGCCACCCCTACCCCTTGCCTGCCACTCATGGGCAGCGTTGGGCTAATGCTCAAGGACCACTGGACTGGGTGCGAGATTCCATCTGACAAAGTCAAGTTTTGCAAGAATAGCATGGGCAACACTCATTCATAGTTAGCCTTAGGCACATCTGTGACCACAGGCATGAGTTCACTACTCAGAAGGATTCAGGTTAACAACTTATATGGATCCTCAAAGTGCATTGACGCACGTGTTGAGGATAACACGCTAATCTTAGTCGGAGAGAATGGTTCTGGAAAGACGACCTTTCTAAGAATCATTTACAATATATTGGCAGGCCGATGGCGATCTCTCGCCATGTTTAGATTTGATTCGGCAATTCTTACATTTGACGATGATGAGATTGAAATAACTAGTTCTATAATTGCACAGCAGCGCAAGCTAAGCTCTAAAAGACTAATGCGATTCCCGTCTGCCGTAAGGCAAGCGATGTTAGAAGCCTTAGACACGGAACTTCCTCCCAAAGAATCACTAGGTAGGATTAGCGAAAAGTATGGTATCCCTCTGCGCTTTCTGGTTGAAGAGCTTAGTTCCTTCGAGGAAGACTCAAATCTCTTTTCGCAAGATGCGCGGAAAAAGCTAAAAGCTATTTCTGACAGAGTAAACGCGCAGATCCTTTATCTGCCAACATATCGACGAATTGAACGAGAGCTCGCAAGTATTGTTGATTGGATTGACCCTACCGACTTAGTTAAGAGCCGACGAAGAAATCGTTCTGCGCGGCTTGAGCGAACCAACTCATATATCGAGCTTGTCGAGTTTGGCATGCAAGATGTAGAGGAGTCTAGAAAGACGGAACTAGATAGGCTTGAAAAATTTCAGAGCGAGAATCTTAACGTTCTTACGCTTAAGCACTTTGGCGACATCGTGTCATCGGCTTACCAGATTGATGACATTAAGCGCCTAGCTACTATCTCTGAATCAGAAATTAACTCGGCCCTTGCAAGAGTGGATGAATCTATTGTAGGCATAGCTCAGCGTAATGACTGGCTTAAGGCAATCAAAGCTGCTCGATCTACGGAAGCACCAACTGAAAGAGATCAGATCATATGTCATTATTTTCTCAAGATCTTTGATTTTCAAAAGAGGCTCCAATCAGAGGAGGAAAGAATAACCTCATTTTGCCGTGTCTGTTCGGAATATATTACAGACAAAGACTTCGTTTATGATAGTACTTCATTTAGACTTTCCATTCGCCCTCGGTTCGACTCATACAATGAAGACTCGGTCGATTTAAGCGATTTATCATCAGGCGAGAAGCAAATTGTTTCATTGTTTAGTCATTTATACTTATCTGGGCAGGATAGATACTTTGTTCTAATTGACGAGCCAGAACTTTCGTTGTCCGTGCCATGGCAAAAGAGATTTCTTGTCGATATACACAGCGGATCGTTTTGCGCTGGCTTAATCGCAGTTACGCACTCTCCATTTATCTATGATAACAACCTGAAGAAATATGCTCATTCATTGGGAGAGTTTACGGTATGAGTGGCGGAGTTGATACATCATTTATTCAAGTACATGAACAGGCGCTAGCCGATGTTGATGAAGTATACCATGCGTTCTTATTGCTATACCGTGCGAGTGACAAATGCGTATACGGTATTTGCGAGGGGAAGGACGACCCAACCTTCTATCAAAGCCTAATCGAAGGTAAGTTGCCTGGCCACTGGCAAGTGAAAATCATACCAGCAGGAGGCAAGAAAAAAGTGATCCAAGCTTATCATGCGTTCAATTGGCACAGGTTCAGCAAGAACCAGATATGCTTCTTTATTGACCGCGATCTAGATGACTATCTTGGCCGCCGACAACAGCAGCCAGGTGACAATGTCTATATCACTGATGGTTATTCGATTGAGAACTCTATCTATGATTGCAAAATGCTCCTAAATGTTCTTTCTGATATTTATCAGATTACCCTCCTTTCCGCCGCCGAAGAGGAAGTGATCGTCACGCTGATAGCGGGTAATCTTGAGGCATTCTCTACTTCAATGATTCCACTAATGGCTCAGATTCTATTATGGAGAAGGGCGGGCATATTGGCAAACCTGAATAATCTAAAACTTGAAAAAATATTCAAGTTTACAGCTACTAGCATTGTCTCAAGCTCACGCGATTTATTGCTGTCGACTGCTGCTAAGCATATTGGGTCTCCGTTAAATACAGAAGCTGAAATCGCAAGCGCTGAGCAGGAGATTGCTGGTTGCGTAAATCTGCCCATGCTGATACGTGGAAAATATATTACATGGTTTATGGTTAGGCAATGCGAGGCTTTATGGAAGGATATTACTGCAATCATACAGAGATTTACTTGTAAGCCTAAGAAGCGAATTGAATTCAGCGAAAAGATCGCCAATGTCATCTTTGCGCCAAGAGCTCGAATCCCAGCGAGTCTCTGTGGCTTTTTGGACGCTACCTATATTGAATATATTAATTCCCGAGAAAGTTCACGCTTAGTTCGAGGGTAATGCATGCATAGCCCAGCATGGCCATTCGCCTGGCACGACGCCTTGATCGTATTCCCATCACGGGGCTGCATGCGTGCAGGTGATGGCAAGCGTTTGGCTCACTCCTCATGCCACGCACTCAGCGGGCCGCTCGGATCAATGACGTGGCTGGCCCTTCCGAGGTCAGTTCTGACTGAGCAGAATGGACCTGTTCGACCTGCTCGAGCACCCTGAGGGCAAGACGCTGGAGTCCACGCGTGATCTTCCCTCGCCGGATCGGGCGTCGAAAACGATCGTGCCTTCGCCAACACTGCTGGCGGCACGCTGCTGATCGGGGCTGAGGATCGCGGCCGCAACGTGCACGGCGTGGCTGACCCGCTGGATGAGGAGGAGCGGCTCGCCAACCCCATCAGCAACCGGATCAGCCCTCGTCTCATGCCGAAGCTCGAGATCCTGCCCTGGCGGCAGACGCAGGTGCTGGCCCTGCAGGTATACCCCAGCTCAAGCCGACCTCAGTACATGGTCCGGAGGGGCCTGCCGATGGCGTGTATGTGCGGCTGGGCTCCACCAACCACCGCGCCGATGCAGAGCTGATCGAGGAGCTGCAGCGTTTCTCCCGGGGCAAGGGCTTCGACGAGCAGCTCTTGCCGGTGCTCAGCTCGGAAGCGATCGACTTTCGAGCGGCTTCCTAGTCGCTCGCACCGTTCCGCGACCTCCACCGCCATGATCTGGAAACCCTGCGACTGATGGGCGACAACCAGGGAAAGACGGTGCCGACCGTAGGCGGCATGATCCTGTTTGGCCATGACCGAGCGCGGCACTTTCCCGATGCCGATCCAGAGAGTTACGTCCTTATGCCGTCCATCCAGGCCCCAAGACAATGGCCCTGGACGAGGTTCCGGTGGATCGGCCGGTGGCAGGAGGTGATGGAGATCATCGGCGCGCTTGAAGGGATCTTCACCTGTGATGCCGACATCCACGCGGTGACGCGACACGGCAACTTTCCCTTCTGATCGACCACAGCACCGCACCCCTCCCCATGGCCACCAGCGACTTCTTCCGCCCCGATTACCGCTCGGCCCGTGAGGCGTTCCTGGCCGCCGCCCGTGGCGCCGGCGCCCGGCTCACCAGCCATGTCCTGCCCGATCACCGCGGCCCGGCCGGCGAGTCGCTCGCCATCGATGCGGCGGCCCTGGGCCCCGCCGAGCCCGAGTCCCTGCTGCTGCTGATCTCCGGCACCCACGGCGTGGAGGGCCTGGCCGGATCCGGTTGCCAGGTGGGTGTTCTGCTGGATGAACTCCACGGCGCCCTGCCGGCCGGCGGCGGGGCGCTGCTGATCCATGCCCTCAACCCCCATGGCTTCGCCTGGCTCCGCCGCGGCAACGAACACAACATCGATCTCAACCGCAACGGCCTCGACTTCCGCGGCCCCCTGCCCGAGAACCCGGCCTACGACGCCCTCCACGGCGCCCTGCTGCCCGGCGACTGGGACGGGCCCGAGCGGCAACGGGCCGACGCCCTGCTGGAGACCTTCATCACTGGGCACGGGATGGCCGCCTACCAGGCGGCGCTGCAGCGCGGCCAGTACACCCATCCCACCGGCCTCTTCTACGGCGGCAGCCGCCCCAGCTGGTCGCTGTCCACCCTGGAGAAGATCCTCACTGAGCACCTCGGCCCGGCCTGCCGCCGCCTGGCGGTGATCGACCTGCACACGGGCCTGGGCCCCTGGGGCTACGGGGAGCTGATCGGCAGTGGCAGCACCGACGACGACTGGGAACGGCTGCAACGCTGGTATGGCCCGGAGGTCACCCGGCCCGGCCTGGGCCCCTCCAGCTCGTCGGTGGTGTCGGGGTCGGTGCCTGTGTTTCTGCGCCGGCTGACGCCCTCGCTGGAGCTCACTTACCTGGCCCTGGAGTTCGGCACCCGGCCGATCGCTGAGGTGCTGGCGGCCCTGCGCGCCGATGCCTGGCTGCACGCCGTGCCCGATCGCCCCACCCCCCACCGGGAGGCGATCCGCCGCCAGGTCCGCGAGGCCTTCCTGATCGACAGCCCCGCCTGGCGCGCCGCCATCTACGGCCGCTGCGCCGACGTGGTGCTGCGGGCTTGCCGGGGGTTGGGGGGATGAGCCGTAACACCGCTTGGCAGCCGGCAGGATTGGGATGCCGATGACGGGGTGCTTGCCATGGCGGTGATCTCACTCAAGTTGAGCGAGGCCCTTGATGCCCAGCTCACTGAGCAGGCCCAACGGCGCCGGCTCAGCAAGTCTGAGTTGGTTCGACGCGCGTTGACGGCGTTCCTCCAATCCCCAGAGCAGGGCGTCGATGACGCAGCATCACCCTCAGCAGCTGATCTGTTGGCCGATCTCGTGGGCTGTTGCGATGGCGGACCCGCTGATCTGTCATCCAACCCTGCGTTCCTGGCTGATTTCGGAACCCATCCTTCCTGACGGTTCAGCTTGATACGGGCCCTTGGGTGGCGCTGTTGAGTCGCAACGACACCCATCACCGATGGGCTGTTGAGCAGTTCAGGCGATTGCCGCCTCCACTGCTGAGCTGTGAGGCGGTGGTTGCTGAGACCTGCATTCTGCTCAGGCGTTCCGGTTTTGATCCTGCGTTGGCCCTGCAGTTCATTGAGCGAGGCGTCGTTCAACTGCCTTTCGTGCTCCAGGAGCAGATTGGCTCTGTAAGTGCACTTTTCAAGCGCTATGAGAATGTGCCCGCCTCTCTGGCCGATGCCGCATTGATTCGCCTGGCGGAGATCAACGACTCGCCGTTGCTTCTGACGACGGACAGTGACTTCCAGATCTATCGCCGCCACGGAAGGCAGATGATTCCTCTGGTCAAACCGTAGACGTTATCTGTACACAATGTACATTTCGATCACCCACCTTGTGCGGCCCTAGGCGCGGCTGGGGCGAGAGTGGTTCTCCCCGGCGACTCCGCTCGATGCGATCCCCCCTGGTGGCCCTGTGCGCCCTTGCCGCCGCCGGCGCCGCTCTGCTGATCCCACCCATCCCGGCCGGCCAGGCCCAGGCCGCCTGGCAGACCTGCTCCTTCAACGGCCGCTCTGAAGCCTGTCTCGTCGCCGGTGGCTCCACCTCGTTCACGGTCACCTTCCGCTCCGACGGCAAGCAGATCGAGATGGAGAAGGTGGGCGAACCCTGGACCTGCGGCCAGGGGGACCAGGAGGAATGCGGCAAGTTGCTGATCACCGAGCCCAGCAACGGCCGTACCACCCTGGCCACTTACCGGCAGACCTCCGCCGCCTTCTTGGTGCGCAGCGAGCGGGGCAACACCTATTCGATTCCATATTGAAGGCGGTTGGCCATCGAGCAATGGGTGCGTTCTCCTTCTTGTGGCAGCAGGGCTATTCTGTCAATGAAGCTCGGGAGGGCTATTGTCACCAACCGTCTTCCGGGATGGAGAATTTCTGTTTTTCTTCTTCCACGGTGAGTCGAGTTACACAAACAGGAGATCATCGATGCCTGGAACAACCACTTTGGGGGCTGAGGTCGCTGAGGTCACGAATGTTTCTGGCCATTCTATCTGGATGCTAATTGATGATGAAGAGCTGGCGCTTCCTTATGCCGAGTTTCCTTGGTTCAAGGCGGCTACGATTCAGCAGATCATCAACGTCCTGCGTCCCACGCCCGACCATCTCTATTGGCCTGATCTGGACGTTGACTTGTCCGTTGAGTCAATACGCCATCCCGAGAGGTTCCCGCTGAGGGCGAAGACGACGTCCCAGTCATTCCACTCACCTGAGCCTCCCCCTCCAGCTCACTGATGCCATGGGGCCGTCCTCAGAGCCAGTGCAAGGGGTAGGGCATCGCCCCCGGCACCCAGCGGCTGAAGGCCCAGGCCAGGAGCACCAGCAGCAGTGATCCGAGGAGAACCGGAAACAGCAGGAAGGGCCACGACATCCCCAGAAAGGCGGCCAGAAACGCCATGCCTCCGGCGGGGGGATGCAGGCAGCGCAGCTGCTGGCCCACCAGGATCGTGAGCGCCACGGCCAGCGCCAGCACCAGGGGGCCCTGGCCCAGCAGACTCACCAGCCCCACACCCAGGCTCCCCCCCAGCGTGTTGCCGAGCACCACGTTGCGCGGCTGAGCCAGTGGGCTGCGCGGGTAGCCGAAGAGCAGCACACAGGAGGCTCCCAGAGGCGCCACGATCAGCACCTGCCCGCTCCAGACCGTCAACAGGGCCATCAGGCCGACGGCCGTGAGACCACCAAGGGACGTCACGCCGATCTGGCTCAGCCGGAAACGGGGCTGCACACGGCGCCCACGTTGACGTTCCCGGCGTTGGAGCACCACCAGACGCCTCAACCGCCGGGTGCCCAGACCCGTGGAGCGTGCCCTGACTCTCTCCATCGGCAGCGGGGGCCCTGTGCTGGTGACGGTAGGTGGAGAAACGTTTGAATTAGCCTGCTCAGGCTGTGGAATCGCTGCGTTGATGACCGCTCCGGAATCCCCCAGGCCCCCCTTTCCCCCCTTCGATGCCGAATCGGCCGCCACCAAAGTGCGCCTGGCCGAGGATGGCTGGAACAGCCGCGATCCGGCCCGGGTGGCGCTGGCCTACAGCCCAGGCAGCGTCTGGCGCAACCGCGCCGAGTTCGTCAGCGGCCGCGCGGCTATCGAGCAGTTTCTGGCCCGCAAATGGGCCCGGGAGCTCGACTATCGCCTGATCAAGGAACTCTGGGCGTTCCACGGCCACCGCATCGCCGTCCGTTTCGCCTACGAATGGCACGACGATTCCGGCCACTGGTTCCGCTCCTACGGCAACGAAAACTGGGAGTTCGATGATCAGGGCTTCATGCACACCCGCATCGCCAGCATCAACGACCTCCCCATTCAGGAAAGCGAGCGGAAGTACCACTGGCCGCTGGGTCGCCGCCCCGACGATCACCCGGGCCTCTCCGATCTGGGCCTCTGACACGGGCATGGCGGCGACGACACCACTACCCTCCGACCAGTGATGGGTTCCACCCCATGGAGGAGAAACTCATCTTCGTGAGTGTGGGCGCCACCGCCACAGCGGAGCAGGAGTCGTTCGTGCGTTTGATCGAGGATCGCCTGCGCAGCGAATCGCTGACCCCGAAAACGGTCGGTCGCAACACCTTCAGCGCCGATGCACCGCTCAAGGCCATCACCGAACTGATGGAGCACTGTTCCGGGATTGTGGTGATCGCCCTGGAGCGCAGCTACTTTCCCGCCGGCCTCGACAAGCGCGGCGGCCCGCGCCAGGTGAGCCTCACCGACACCCGACTGCCGACACCCTGGAATCAGATCGAAGCGGCGATGGCCTACACGAAGCATCTGCCGCTGCTCGTCATCGTGGAAGCGGGCCTGAAGGCCGAAGGCTTGCTGGAATCGGGCTACGACTGGTACGTGCAGACCCTGCCCCTGGAGGCGACCGCGCTCAGCTCCAATGAATTCAATGGGGTGTTGGCCGACTGGAAGGACAAGGTGCTGGAGATGGGAACGCCGCCGGCCGGGCCGGCCAGGCCAGGGCTGCAGGGGCTGAATCCCGCCGAGATGTCCGTCCTTGATCTGCTCGGGGCCCTGCGGCCGGTTCAGCTGTGGAGCGTGACGATCGCCCTGGCCGGTCTGCTGGCGGGGGCCTTCAGCCTTGGCGCCCGGCTGGTTCCCCCGTTGAAGGAACGGTCGCAGCCGACCTCAGACCGGTCCACTCTCCGCGCGCGGTTGAATATCCGTACCGAAGGCTTCGTCCTGATGGACCAGGCCACAATTGCGGCGCACCCAGTGTGGATTGGTCCCCCTTTCTTGGTCCGTCAGGAGAAGTCGTCCAGCGTTCCAGGCATACCAGCGGAGCGGGAATCCTGAGATGTGCTCCCGTCCGGCCATGGCGTCATGAATCATGCAGTCCGGAATGTAAATCCCAATCCGCTGTGTCGTCAGAAACTGCATCAGCTGCTGGCATCCTTGGCGCGTGATGGTGATCGCATGCAGGCAATACACGGGCCCCTGCACCACATCGCCCAGCAGTCGTGATGGCCAGGGCCATGCCTTCTGGCTGAAGCGGGTCAGCCGCCTGGATCGATTCAGGCGCCGAGCCGGGTGCCACCGATGCAGGCTGTCGTACTGAATCTGCGATCCCAGGTACAACAGGTCGACGTTTTCAGGCGTCGCCTTCATGTAGGCCGGTGCCAACCGCTGCCAGTGCCTGGAGAACCTGATGTCGTCTTCAAAGATGCTGGCGAATGGATAGCCTTGATCAAGAATGTGTTGCAGCAACCTCAGCTGGGAAACGGAACAACCCTGGGCGCCCGGCAGGCTCAGAAAATGGTCGATGTCCGCCAGGGTGTCGATCCCGAAGCTCCTCAGGCTTTCCTTCACATTCCCTGTTGCCCCATCAAACGCAGGCCAGCGATGGATGCTGCTGAATCCAGCCGATTGCAGTTGATCGAAGCTGCTTTGCCAGCGTTCCGGCCGGCGATCGAGATTGATGACGAACGCTGGCCCGTTCAGCATGTCCTGCCAAGAGAGCTTGGACATGCCTTATTCCTTTGGGCAGCGCATGGGGTGAGCGGACAGCGAAAGGCTGAAAGGTGTCATTCCGTCATCACGCTATCACCGGATTTTCCAGGGATGATGGATGTCATCGGTGACTGGATGTATCACTGTTGAGGCCAAGTTGGGCTAAGAAGTTCATCGATCAGGCCGTGCCCACCGCCTGTCGCTCCAGCACACCCACACAGCGCCCGCACAGGCTGGGATGGCTGGGGTGCGCACCGATGTCGTCCTCGTGGTGCCAGCAGCGCTCGCACTTGCTGCCCGTCGCCCGGGCGATCCGCACCCCAACGCCCTCTTCCTGGAGTTCCGCCAGTGGGGCCTCCAGCGGCGGGCCACTGAGGCGCAGGGCTGACACCAGCAGCCAGTCGGCCAGGTTGTCGACCTCGGGGTGGGGGCTGGCGGCCAGCAGGTCCAGGGCCTCCTGCAGGGGAGCCGATTCGGACAGCTCCAGCTGCACCTGGGCCTCGAGCGAGGCGCCCAGTTCCCCCCGACCCCGGCAGCCCTCCAGCACCCGGTTCACCTGGGCGCGCAGCTCCAGGATCCGCTGCATCGGCGCCACCAGCTCCGGCGCCGCCCAGGTGGCCGGCACCGTGGGCCAGCCCCGCTCGAACACCGAGGCCTCGGCCACCGGATAGGGCAGGTTCTGCCAGATGTCCTCGGCCATGTGGCACAGCACCGGCGCGATCAGCCCCGCCAGCCGCTCCACCACCAGGTGCAGCACGGTCTGGCAGCTGCGCCGTCGGAAATCGCCGGCCGCACTCACATAGAGGCGGTCCTTGGCGATGTCGAGATAGACGTTGGAGAGATCCACCACGCAGAAGTTCTGCAGGGCCTGGAAGAAGCGGTAGAACTCGAAGCGCTCGAAATCGGCACTCACCTCCTCGATCAGGCTGGCGGTGCGCTGCAGCATCCAGCGATCCAGCAACGGGAGATCGGCGATCGGCAAGGCATGTTCCGCCGGCACGAAATCGTGCAGGTTGCCGAGCAGATAGCGGGCCGTGTTGCGCACCTTGCGGTACACATCCGCCAGCTGTTTGACGATCCCCGGACCCAGGGGAACGTCGGCGGAGTAATCCACCGAACTCACCCACAGCCGCAGCACGTCGGCGCCGTAGGCCGGCTCCTGCTTCTCGTTCTTGCCGCCCTCCACCAGAACAACGGGATCCACCACATTGCCGAGGGATTTGCTCATCTTGCGGCCCTTCTCATCGAGGGTGAAGCCGTGGGTGAGCACCCGGCGGTAGGGAGCCTGGCCGTTCACCGCCACCGAGGTGAGCAGGCTGCTCTGGAACCAGCCGCGGTGCTGGTCGGAGCCCTCCAGATACAGATCGGCGGGATAGCCCAGCCCCCGGCCCTCCAGCACGGCGGCCCAGGAGGAGCCCGAGTCGAACCAGACATCCATGGTGTCGGTGCCCTTGCGCCACTGGTCGGCCTCCTCGGCCCAGGCCGGCGGCAGCAGGCCCGCCTCGTCCCGCTCCCACCAGACATCGGCGCCGTGCTCGGCGATCAGCGCCTCGGCGTGGGCCAGGGTGTCGGCGTTGAGCAGCACCTCGCCAGTGGTGCGGTGATAGAAGACGGGGATCGGCACCCCCCAGGAACGCTGGCGCGAGATGCACCAGTCGCCCCGGTCGCGCACCATCGCCTCGATGCGGTTGCGGCCGCTGGCCGGCAGCCACTCCACCGCCGCGATCGCCTCCAGGGCCTGGGCGCGGAAGCCGTCGACGGAGGCGAACCACTGTTCGGTGGCCCGGAAGATGGTCGGTTTCTTGGTGCGCCAGTCGTAGGGATAGCGGTGCTCGTAGCGCTGCTCGGCCAGCAGCAGCCCGGCATCCCGCAGGGCGGTGATGATCGCCGGGTTGGCGTCCTTGAGCACGTTGAGCCCGGCGAAGGGGCCCGCCTCAGCGGTGAGGGTGCCGGCCTCATCCACCGGGCAGAGCACCGGCAGGCCGTACTTGTTACCGGTGTGGAAGTCGTCGACGCCGTGGCCCGGGGCCGTGTGCACCAGGCCGGTGCCGGTTTCGGTGGTGATGTAGTCGCCGCCGATCACCACGGGGCTGGTGCGATCCAGCAGCGGATGGCGGTACAGGATCCCCTCCAGCTGGGCCCCCTTGAGGGTGAGCAGCGGTTCGAGCGGACGCGCCAGGCTGGTGCGCAGTTGCTCCACCAGCTGGGCGGCCACCACCAGGTAGCGGGGGGTGCCGCCGTTGGTGGTGCCGTCGCGGCAGATGGCGTAATCGAGCTGGCCATTCACCGACACCGCCAGGTTGGCCGGCAGGGTCCAGGGGGTGGTGGTCCAGATGGCCACGAACAGCTGCTCCCGGTGGGCCGCATCGGTGGGTCCGTCGATGCCGGCGGCCGCCAGGATCCCGGCCAGGGCTTCCGGCAGCTCCACCACCGGGAAGGCCACGTAGACGCTGGGGGAGGTGTGGCCGTCGGGGTACTCCAGCTCGGCCTCGGCCAGGGCGGTGCGGGAGCTGGGACTCCAGTGCACCGGCTTGAGGCCCCGGTAGATGTGGCCGGCCAGCACCATGCGGCCAAAAACCCCGATCTGGGCCGCCTCGTAGGGCTTCTGAAGCGTGAGGTAAGGCGCGTCCCAGTCGGCCCAGATGCCCCAGCGCCGGAAGCCGCCCATCTGGCCCTCCACCTGCTCAAGGGCGTAGGCATGGGCCCGGCGCCGCAGGTCGACCGGCGTGAGCCCGCGCCGCTCCTCGCCGCTCAAGCCCTGCAGCACCTTCAGTTCGATCGGCAGCCCGTGGCAGTCCCAGCCCGGCACGAACCGGGCCCGCTTCCCCTGCAGCAGGGCGTGCTTGTTGATGATGTCCTTGAGGATCTTGTTGAGGGCGTGCCCCACGTGCAGGGCGCCGTTGGCGTAGGGAGGTCCGTCGTGGAGGGTGAAGGGTTCACCCGGGTTGCCGCGGCTCAGCCGCCCGTACAGATCGTGTGCCTTCCAGAAGGCCTGCAGTTCCGGCTCCCGCACCCTGGCGTTCGCCCGCATGGCGAAGGGCGTCTGCAGCAGGTTGAGCGTGTCCTTGTAGGACGCCGGGCTTGCCGTCACGTCGCCGGGGCGCGAGAAGGCTGGATTATCCCGCCTCGCCGAGACCCTCCTCCGGCTGCGGCGTCGCCGGCTCGGGCGGGGCTTCCGGCGTGGCCTCCGGGATGGCCTGCTCCAGCAGGGCATCGATCTCCTCGAAGCTGCTGACCACGACGGGGGCATCGGCTTCCGGCACGTCCACCTCGGCCACGGATGCGGTCGCCTCGGCTGTGGTCGCTTCGGCTGTGGTCGCTTCGGCCGCGGTCGCCTCGGTCTCGGGCCGCACCCACTTCTTGGTGCTGGCGGGTCGGGCCGCGCGCCGTTCCGCCAGCCAGGAGCCCAGCCCGCCCACCACGCCGCTGGCCAGCTGCAGCAGGCGGCCGAGGGAGGCGCCGATCTGGCTCAGGCTGGTCTGCCAGCGCTCCACGGACCAGAGCCTTTGGCGTTCCTCCTCCGTCAGCAGCCGCCAGCGGCCCTGACCCACCTCCACCCCCAGCCGGCCGATCAGCAGGCCGCCGCAGAGCACCGCCAGCATCGGCGCGCCCGTGAGCCGCTCGGCGCTGGTGACCAGCACCAGGCCCAGCAGCAGCACCACCGCCCCCCACACCGAGTCCCGGGCCCGACTCAGTTCGGAGGCCAGCAGGGGCAGCAGCAGCAGCAGCAGCCCGAGCAGCAGGGCCAGAGAGCCTCCGAGGGTGGCAAGCATGGCCAGGACAACGTCTCTGCCCATTCTGGGCGGTGACGACGGGCCTGCTTCGTGCGGGTGGCACCGGCGAACCTGCTTAGAGTCGCTCAGCGCCCACCTGGCGGAATTGGTAGACGCGCTGGATTTAGGTTCCAGTGGCTCAGGTCGTGGGGGTTCAAGTCCCCCGGTGGGCATCGATGAGCGATCCAGGCCAGCCCAGGGGTGTCGTTTGGACGGCAGACCTACGCTGCCCAGCAGCAGGAACCAAAGCATGAAGAGCCCTCTCCGCCAGCTCACGGCGCTGCTCCTGGGAGCGGGGTCGCTGCTGGCGGGGGCTCCCGCCCAGGCGCTGGAGCAGATCCAGCTGATGCTTCCCCTGATCGATACCCCGTTCACGATCCAGTTGAGCGAGCTCAGGGATCAGCGCAAACTGCTCTCCGGCGACAGCGACCTCGCCGAGCTCGACCGGGCCACCGATGGGTCGATCGGCCGCCGGCTGGTCGAGGCTTTCCAGACCCCCCTCCCCCTGCCGGTGAAGGCCTTTGCCGAGCAGTCGGTGGGGTCCCCCCTGGTGAACCAGGTGCTGCTGCTGCTCTCGTCGGTGGTGCTGGTGGAGGGGGTGCGTCAGCCGATGGATACCAAGGAGCTGGCCGCCTCGCTGGCCACCAGCCAGGCGAAGGGCAGCCTCAACCTGCTGGATGTGTTGGAGGCCCTGCCCGGCAAGAGCGCCTCGGTGGATCTGCAGCGGGTGATCCTCGCCATTGATCGCGTCACCAGGCAGCAACGGCTGGGCAACTCCCTGGTGACGTCCCTGCCCCCCGCCGGGATCAACCCGGCCCTCAGCCAGACGGGCCCGCTGGCGGTGAAGCGCCAGGAGCTGGCGATCCCCGTCACGCACCGCCCCAAGCCCCTGCAGGTGGTCACGATCCAGCCTGAAACGGGCGCCAACGGCCGCCTGGTGCTGATCTCCCATGGCCTCTGGGACGATCCCGAAAGCTTCGAGGGCTGGGGCCGGCACCTGGCCAGCCATGGCTACACGGTGCTGCTGCCCCGCCACCCCGGCAGCGACCGCTCGCAGCAGCAGGCCATGCTCTCCGGCCAGATGCCGCCCCCCAGCCCGGATGACCTGAAGCTGCGGCCCATGGACATGAGCGCGGTGATCGATGCGGCCGCGGCGGGCAGCCTGGCGTTGCCGGCGGGCCTGCGCACCGACAACGTCGTGGCGATGGGCCAGTCCTATGGCGCCACCACGGTGCTGCAGCTGGCCGGGGCCCGTCCCAGCGCGGCCCTGCTCAACCGTTTCTGCAAGGACGTCGCCAACCCGGAACGCAACATCAGCTGGGTGCTGCAGTGCAGTTTCCTCACCTCCGCCGACCAGGCCGGCCTGGCCGATCCCCGCGTCAAGGCGGTGGTGGCGGTCAGTCCGCCGATGTCGCTGCTGTTCGACCAGGGCTCAGCCCGCACCATGACCGCCCGGGCTTTGGTGGTCAGCGGTAACCGCGACTGGGTGGTGCCCTCCGGGCCCGAGGCGCTGCGCCCCATGGCCCTGGAGGCGCGCAACTTGGGCGGCGGACACCGCCTGGTGCTGGCCAAAGATGGCGACCACTTCAACCTGCGCTCGTCCTATGAGCAGGGGGGCGGGGCCCTGCGGGGGCTGCTGCTGGCCTGGACCGATGGCGCCTTTGCCGCTGGTGCCGCCGTCGCCCCGGGCGCGAGCGCCCCGTCGCTGCTGCCCCCCGATGGCTGGGGTTCCGCAGAGTTCCCCCTGGTGGATGTCACCGCCAACCTGCGCACCCTGCCGATCGGTCCGAGCCAGCCGATCGCCCCCAACCAGCCGTGACGGCTCCCACCCGGCCCCTGTCGCGCCGCACGGGCGACTTCCGTAATCTGGGTCCTCCCTTGGGACTCCAGAGCTGGCCCAGGCCATGACAGACACGCTGGCACCCTCGTCCGCCGCCGTGGCCGCGACCACGTCCGTGCAGCGGCGCAGCGTTCCGAGGGAGTACCTGGATCCCCCCGCCGCCTGGAACCCCACGGTGGGCCTGTTTCTGGCCGGTTATGGCCTGGCGGCCCTGACGATCTGGGGCTGGTTCGTGGGGGGCTGGCCCCTGCCGCCCCTGCTGGCCCTGGGCTTCCTGGCCCTGCACCTGGAGGGCACCGTGATCCACGACGCCTGCCACAACGCCGCCCATCCCCACCGCTTCTGGAATGCGGTGATGGGCCACGGCGCCGCCCTGCTGCTGGGCTTCAGCTTCCCGGTGTTCACGCGGGTGCATCTGCAGCACCACGCCCACGTCAACGATCCCAAGCTCGATCCCGACCACATCGTCAGCACCTTCGGGCCCCTGTGGCTGATCGCGCCGCGGTTTTTTTATCACGAAGTCTTCTTTTTCCGCCATCGCCTCTGGCGCCACAACGAGCTGTTCGAGTGGGTGCTGGCCCGCACCATCTTCGTGCTGATCGTGGTCGCGGCGGCCCGGCACAACTTCCTGCCGTTCGTGTTCAACTGCTGGTTCGCCCCGGCCCTGATGGTGGGGGTCACCCTGGGCCTGTTCTTCGACTATCTGCCCCACCGGCCCTTCCAGTCGCGCAACCGTTGGCACAACGCCCGCGTCTATCCCAGCAGGCTGATGAACTGGCTGATCATGGGCCAGAACTATCACCTGATTCATCACCTCTGGCCGTCGATCCCCTGGTTTGAATACCAGCCGGCGTATCACGCCACCAAATCGATTCTGGATGCCAAGGGCTCGCCCCAGCGCCTGGGACTGTTCGAGAGCCGCACCGACAGCCTCAACTTCCTCTACGACATCTTCCTGGGCGTGCGCTCCCACAAGAAGCGGCGCAGCCGCCTGCGGCCGATCGTCAGGCTGATGCCCACCCGCCATGCCCGCCGGAGGGTGCTGGAGCTGTTGCACCGCACCGCCGTCTCCCCGGTGCGCTAGTCGGCCAGGATCCGGGGCACCCGGAAGAAATCCCCTTCCCGCTGCGGGGCGAGCGAGAGCAGTTCCTCCCGCACCGGCGTCGGGTCCACCGCGTCGGGGCGGGTCACGTTGACCACCTCCACGGCCCTGGTGGTGGGGGGCACCCCTTCGGTGTCCACCTGCTCCAGATGGGCGACGTAGTCGAGGATCCGCTCGAGTTGGCCGGTGTAGGTGGCGATGCGCTCTTCCGGCAGGGCCAGGCGGGCCAGGTGGGCCACCTTGCGCACGTCCTCCTCTGAGATCCGACCCATCGTCCGTTCATCCATCCGAACCCGAACCTAACCGGCGTCCCCTTCCGGCCCCAGGAAAGCGGCCAGGTCCTCACTCAGGGCCGCGGCCGCCAGCTCCAGGAAGCGGGCGCCGTCGTCGGCCGTGGCCAGGAAGGGGTCGGAGCCCATGCGGCCATCGGGATGGCGGCGGCGGAAGTCCTCGGGGCCGTGGATCGGCCCGGCCGGCGCCGCCTCGGGCAGGGGCCGCTGCTTGGCCGTGAGGCTCGGCTCCAGGTGCAGGGTGAGGGCGATCTCGCTGGGGGTCGCATGGTGCCCCTCCCGCTCGCCGTAGCGATCGCGGGCCTCCCGCATCACCGGGCCGGCGGTGAACCAGTTGGCCAGACGGCAGCGCAGCCGTTCGGCCCCCGGCAGGCCCCGGGCCGCGGCGGTGCCGTAGGCCTGGGCGAAGGCGGCCCGGGCCGTGGCGATGTTGCCGCCGTGGCCGTTGATCACATAGATGCGCTCGAAGCCGTGGCGGGCCAGCGAGAGCACCACGTCGTGGAGGACCGCCAGCAGGGTGGAGGGCTGCAGGCTGATGGTGCCGGCGAAGCCCAGATGGTGCTCGGCCATGCCGAAAGCCTGGGCGGGCGTCACCAGCACGCCCGTGCGACGTCCGACCTCCAGGGCCACCGCTTCGGCGGTGAGGGCGTCGGTGCCGATGGCGCCGGTGGGCCCGTGCTGCTCGGTGGAACCCAGCGGCACGATCACCCCACGGCAGTGGGCCAGGTAGGCCTCCACCTCAGGCCAGCTGCGCAGCTGCAGCCGGATCTCCTCGCTGCCGGCGACGGGGCCCGGAACCGTGCTGGTGCCAGGAACGGTGCTGGGGATCGATCGGGTCATGGTGAACATGGCGGCCTGCGCCGTGCTGCCTAGGATCGACCCTATCCGCGGCGTCACGATGCTGCATCGCAAGCTCGACCGCTTTCGCCTCGAGCAACGGCCGGTCTGGGTCTATCTGCTCGACCAGCAGCGCTGGATCGAGCAGGCCGTTGTGGCCGAGATCGAAGGCGATCTGGTCACCCTCCGCTACGACGACGAGGACGGCGACGAGCGCCACAGCTGGGAGGAGAGCGTCCGCCTCGCCTCGATCGGGGCCGTCAGCACCCGGCTGGCCTCGGTGAGCCGTTCCACCGCCGCCGAAGACCTGCCCACCACCGGCGACTGTCCCGAGGCCGAGCGGCTGGGGCGTCCCTGATCCCTGGCTCGACGGTGGCCATCGGCCGCCCGGACTCAGTGGGCGGTGCCGTTGCCGTCGTAGTCGTCGGTGTCGTAGTAGCCGCCCTTGGTGCCGAAGTAGAGCGTGGTCAGCACGAACAGGCCGCTGACGGCCAGCAGGACAGTGCCGAGGTTGAAGCTGGCGGTTTCCATGGAAAGGGCGTGATCAGGGGGTAGGGCTGTTCAGCGCTGCCGCCAGTGTGGCCCGCCCGCGCCTCCATCGCTTCCCGGGGCGGGATCCGGTCCGCTTCCCCGCACCGTTGGCGGCGCCGCGGGGGCGTCAGGAGAGGTGGCCGCTGAGCAGCTCGAGGTCCTGGGCGTAGAGATCCCGGATCGAGGTGATCAGGGACGGACACAGCGCCCGGCGCGCTTCGCCCGCCAGGTCCTGCTCCGAGGCGTTGACCTTCACCGGGCTGTCTTCGGTGATGAAGCCCTTCTCCTGAAGCCAGGAATCCAGCCGGCTCAGATGGCTGACCTCATCAACGATCAGGTGGCCGGATTCGTCGAACAGCCACCAGCTCTGGGGCCGGAAGATGAAGTCGACCCGATGCAGGCTCTGCTGAAACAGCCAGTCCTCACAGAAGGTCCGAAAATCCGTCAGAGCCCAGCGCGGAGGCCTATGCAACGGAAACTGGCACACCAGCTCGGTGCCGCCGCGAAGCGAGAAGCAGTAGGCCGAAATCAGCCTCTCGACAGGATCGCGAACAAAGGCGACGGACGTTCGAGCGGAATAGAGGCGATCGCCCAGCAGCTTGCGCCGGATGAAATCGGCATAGAGGTGCCCGAGGGGGCGGCCGTGAATCAGGGTGGAGGCATAGGTGCCTCCGCACCTGGGGACGTGCACAAAGATGTACCCGGACTTCAGGTAATCGAGGCGAGCCTTCAGGCCTGTTCGGGTGAAGCGCAGCCGATCGAGAATGGAGTAGCGCTTCGCCATGGCCGCCCAACGTTATCCCTTGGTTAAGACCTGGTTAAGCCAGCCGAGCCCTCCCCCGCCGTACCAAGGGACACGGGATGCAGAACGCATCGGATAAGCCACCGACCTGGCTGCAGACTCGGCCGGAGGCCGCCCCATGGTGACCAGCCGCCGCGACTCTCCCCTCCCTCGACCCTTTTTCGCCCGCCCCGCCGAGCTGGTGGCTCCGGAGCTCATCGGCTGCCTGCTGCTGCGGCGCCAGGCGTCGGGCGCTCTGCTGTGGGGCGTGATCGTCGAGACCGAGGCGTACTGCCAGAGCGAGCCGGCCTGCCACGGCCACCGCCGCCGCTCGGCAAGCAACGACACTCTCTTCGGGGAGCCCGGCCGGTTCTACGTGTACCTGACCTACGGCGTGCACCACTGCGTCAACGTGGTCACCGGCCGGCGTGACTGGGCCAACGGGGTGCTGCTGCGGGCGGCCGCCCTGCCGGGGGTGCCGGAGCGGGCGGCGGCCGGCCCCGGCCTGCTGGCCCGCCGTTTCGGCCTCGACCGCGGCCATGACGGCACGGTGGCCTCTCCGGCCTCGGGCCTGTGGCTGGCCGCGCGGCCGCCCGAGGTGGCGGCGCTGCTGGAGGAGCCGGGGCCGGCGGGGGTGCCGCCGCTGCTGCAGACCCAGCGCATCGGCGTGTCCCAGGGGCAGGAGCTGCCCTGGCGCTGGTACCTGCGCGCCAGCCGCAGTGTCAGCCGGCGGGCCCGGGGCGATCGCACCCCCCGCTTCGATGGGTTGGCGGCCGTGCTGGCCTCTACGGTTGGGACGTTCGACGGGAGCAGAACGCCTTGAGCGGCTGGAGTCACCGCCACGTGCTCGACCTGGCGTCCTTCTCGGTCGCTGACTTCGCCACCGTTCTCGAACTGGCCCAGCGCTTCCGGGCCCTGCCGGTGGCCGGGGCGCGCCGGTTGCCCGCCCTGCAGGGCCGGCTGATGACCAGCCTGTTCTTCGAGCCCAGCACCCGCACGCGCACCAGCTTCGAGCTGGCGGCCAAGCGGCTGTCGGCCGAGGTGCAGAGCTTTTCCCCCTCCTCCAGCTCCCTCAGCAAGGGGGAAAGCCTGCTGGACACCGCCCGCACCTACGTGGCGATGGGGGCCGACATCCTGGTGGTGCGCCACCGCTGCACCGGCGTCCCCCACAGCCTGGCCCGCGACCTGGATCGCTGTGGCGAGCGGGTGTCCGTGCTCAACGCCGGGGATGGCCTGCACAGCCACCCCAGCCAGGGCCTGCTCGACCTCTTCACCCTGGCGCGCCACTTCTCCCCCGAGGCCCCCACCCCCGAGAGCCTGCGGGGCCGGCGCATCGTCATCGTCGGCGACGTGCTCCATTCCCGGGTGGCCCGCTCCAACCTCTGGGCCCTCACCGCCTGCGGCGCCGATGTCGTGCTCTGCGGCCCGCCGACACTGCTGCCCGACTGCTTCGCCGATTTCGTCCTGGCGCCGCCGCCGGGGCAGGCCGCCGATCCGGTGGCCACCCGGGGCCGGGTGCGGGTGGAGCGCCGGCTGGAGCAGGCCCTGCCCGGGGCCGATGCGGTGATGACCCTGCGCCTGCAGAAGGAGCGGATGCAGCAGCACCTGCTCACCAGCCTGGACACCTACCACCGCCAGTACGGCCTCAGCCACCGGCGCCTGGCCCTCTGCGGCGACGGGGTTCCCGTGCTGCACCCGGGCCCGGTGAATCGGGGGGTGGAGATCGCCGGCGAGCTGCTCGATGATTCCCGCCGAAGCCTGGTGGAGGAGCAGGTCCGCAACGGCATTCCGATCCGCATGGCTTTGCTTTATCTGCTCGCTGCCACCTGAGCGCCGTCCGCCCCCGGCTCAGAGCAGCTTGAAGCCATCCAGCAGCAGGCCGTAGAGCAGTCCCATGCGGGCCATGTCGAGCACCTGCAGCCGCAGTTTCAGGGGTTGGCTCAGCAGCTTTCTGCGCAGACGGGCCGCCAGCTCGATGGCCAGCACACAGACCAGGGCCCCGAGGGGATCAAACAGGGACAGGGCGCCGGTGATCGAGCCGACGCCGCCGCCGACCACGAATCCGCTCAGCAGCACGATCAGCAGCAGGGAAAGGCGCCGCCAGGGATTCTGCGCCCAGGCCTCCAGCAGGTTGCCCGACTGGGTGATGCGCTGCTGGAATCGTGTCTGCTGGAAGCGGGGAGGCAATGGTGGAAACCTGCCGCTGTTGAGAAGGGGGAGCAGGGGGCTCAACACCCGAGGGTGGAAAGCCACTGGCGGTGATCCCCATCACCCGGCCCAAACCCTGCGACCTCTGGTCTACACCATCTCTGGCGTCTTGACAGCATTTTCCCCCCACCGATAGGGGATACCAATAAAAAAGCCCGAGGCCAAGGCCCGGGCGGGTGATGGGGACGACACCAGCAAACCAAGCTCTTCGGGCTCGGGCAAGGGGGGGCAGCCGCTGACCGGAGCGTCCCTGCGGGGGCTTGACGCCCGGGGTGGTCGGTCTCAGACGTCGCGCTTCAACTGTCCCCGTCCTTCTTGCGGGAGCCTTTGCCTTCCAGCAACTCCAGCAGGGCCTCCATCTGGGCCATCACACCCCGCACCTCGCCGGCCTCGGGCAGCAGGCCATCTTCCATCACACCTTGGTGCATCTCACGCAGCTCCTGTCGGATGTAGCGCAGATGACTGACAACCTGTTCTCGTTTGGACTGCGACATCGAACGGGCCCCTGATCAACCCCCTCTTTTACCCCATCGCCGTCTCACTTCCGTCCGAAACGCTCCTTGGCCTGCTCGTAGAAGGCCAGATCCACACCATCCAGGCCGGCGTCGCGGGCCATGGACTCGATCCGCCGGCGAATGATCGGCCGCACCACGAAGGGAATCTCCTTGAGGCTGGTTTCCGCGTCGCTGCTCCAGTTCATCGGTGCGGACATGGGGGTCTGGTGCTGGCCGGCGATGGCGTCCGGGCTGGGGGGACCCCTGCTTGCGGCCAGAATGGTGGATGGAGAATAGGGGACTCGAACCCCTGACCTCTGCGGTGCGATCGCAGCGCTCTACCAGCTGAGCTAATTCCCCTTCGATCGCCATTATCACCACCCCGTCCCCCTTCTCGGCCGCCACCTTGGTTGATTCCAGCCTGTCCATCACCCCCGAGCGGCTCGCGGCCTTCGACGACGAAGCCATCGCCGAACTGGCCCGGCGCCTCGAGGAGGACGACTACCCGACACCGTTCGCGGGCCTCGCCGATTGGCACCTGTTGCGGGCCCTGGCGATCCACCGACCCGACCTGATCCGGCCCTACGTCCATCTGGTGGATCAGGAACCCTTCGATGAGGAGTGAGACCCCTGTGGTCTCCTCCTTGGGCCCCGCCGATCCCCTCGCCGGGCGGCGCGTGCTGGTGCTCATCAGCGGCAGCATCGCCGCCGTCAAGCTGCCCCTGGTGGTCAGCGCGCTCGTGCAGCGGGGCGCCCTGGTGCGCTGTGTCCTCAGCCCCAGCGCCGAGCGGCTGGTGAGTGCGGTGGCCCTGGCCAGCCTCAGCCGCGCCCCCTGCCACATCGAGTCCGACCAGTGGAGCCACCGAGCGGCCCGGCCCCTGCACATTGAGCTGGCCGAGTGGGCCGAGGTGGTGCTGGTCGCCCCCCTCAGTGCCACCAGCCTGGCCCGCTGGGTGCAAGGCCTGGCCGACACCCTGCTGGCCAGCACCCTGATCGCCTGCGAGGCCCCCGTGCTGGCCGCCCCGGCCATGAACAGCGCCATGTGGGCGGCCCCGGCGGTGCGCCGCAACTGGCGGGAGCTGCAGGGCTGGGAGCACGTGCTGCCCCTGGAGCCGGGCAGCGGCCTGCTGGCCTGCGACCGGGTCGGAGATGGGCGCATGGCCGCCCCGGAGCTGCTGCTGCTGGCCCTGGAATCCCTTGTGCTGGCCGGTTGCCGCCGCGACTGGCGGGGGCGCCGCCTGCTGGTGAGTGCCGGCCCCACCCGGGAGCCCCTCGATCCGGCCCGCTGCCTCACCAACTTCAGCAGCGGCCGCATGGGTGTGCTGCTGGCCCAGGCCGCCCGCCTGCGCGGCGCCAGCGTCGACCTGGTGCATGGTCCCCTCACGGTCGTTCCCGAGTGGCTGGAGGGGCTCCGCTGCCATCCCGTCGTCACGGCGGCCGAGATGGAAGCGGCGCTGGGGCCGCTGCAGGGCGGCGCCGATGCCATCGCCATGGCCGCCGCCGTTGCCGACCACCGGCGCCGCGCCCCGCAGGCGGCCAAGCTCCCCAAGCAGGCCCTGACGGACGCGCTGCGCAGCGACTGGGAGGCGGTGCCCGACCTGCTGGCGGGCCTGGTGCAACGCCGTCCGCCGGCCCAGGTGATCCTGGGGTTCGCGGCCCAGAGCGGAGAGGTGCTGGAACAGGCGCGGGCCAAGTTCGCCCGCAAGGGCTGCGATCTCCTGTTCGCCAACCCGATCGATCGCACCGATGCGGGGTTTGGGGCCGCCAGCAACGAGGGCTGGCTGCTCGGTCCTGGGGAGCGGCAGCGCCCTATCGGCTCCACCGGCAAACTGGCCCTGGCCCACGAGCTGCTGTCGGCGCTGGCCGAGGTGATGGCGCTCAGGGCTCCGGTTCAGGCGACAGCAGATCCATGAACGTGCGCAGCTGCAGCCGCGGGATGTAGGGCCAGCCGCCGCTGCTTTCCATCTCGGAAAGCAGGGTGAACAGGCCGTTGCGGTCGCTGGGGAGGCTGTTGCGGAAGGGGCCGTCCTGGATGCTGCGGTGCAGGTGTTCGATGCGACGCAACAGATCGAGAAGGGCTTCGGGGTCCTCGGCCCGCTGTTCGGCGATCCGGAGCAGGGCGTCGAGGGGCTCCTGGAGGTCGGGGGCGGCCGGTGCCGGGGTCGGCGGCGTCAAGGTCGTGGAGTCGTCGATCGGGTGGGTGCGGCTCAGGGACATCGTCCTCTCATACAGGTTGTTGAGAGCCCACGCAAGCCGCCAGGAATGGGTGTTTTGCACCGGTAGGATCCCGGCCAGCCCAGTTCCCGTTCCGTCTCTGCGGCTTCTCCCCATGCGTTTCCGTCCCCTGCTGGCCCTCGTGCTGGCTCTGTGCCTGACCCTGGTGTCCGCATGCAGCGGCGGGGCCAAGGCCGTTGATCGGGCCAATCTCACCTACGAAGACATCCACAACACCGGTCTGGCCAACGATTGCCCGACCCTGCCCGACTCCGCCCGCGGCACGATCTCCCTGGATCCCTCGGCCCGCTACCAGCTCAAGGAGATCTGCATGCATCCCTCCGAGGTGTTCGTGAAGGGGGAACCCGCCAACAAGCGCCAGGAAGCCCAGTTCGTCGCCGGCAAGATCCTCACCCGCTTCACCTCCAGCCTGGATCAGGTCTATGGCGACCTCGCCGTGACGGCGGATGGCCTCAGCTTCAAGGAGCTCGGGGGCATCGACTTCCAGCCGATCACCGTGCTGCTGCCTGGCGGTGAGGAGGTGCCCTTCACCTTCTCCAGCAAGGAGCTGCTGGCTTCCGCCGATGGCACGTCGTTCTCCACCAGCACCGATCTGAAGGGCAAGTACCGCGCCCCCAGCTACCGCACCAGCAACTTCCTCGATCCCAAGGGTCGTGGTCTCACCACCGGCTACAGCAGTGCCGTGGGCCTGGTTCCCGCTGGTGATGAGTTCGCCGGGGAAACCGTCAAGCGCTACGTGGATGGCACCGGCACCATGGACCTCTCGATCACCAAGGTGGATCCCAGCACCGGGGAGTTCGCCGGGGTGTTCACCGCCATCCAGCCCTCGGACACCGACATGGGCACCAAGGACGTCGTCGACGTCAAGATCACCGGTGAGCTCTTCGGCCGTCTCGAGCAGATCTGATGGTTCGGGAGGGAGATCCCTTCCCCATTCAGCAAGGGGCCTTCGGGCCCCTTTTTCATGGCCGAGCGCCGGTCTGGGAGGATGGATCGAATCCCTTGTGACGCCCCGGCCCGTCGCCATGACGCTCGCCAATACCGCCCCTCATTCCGACCTGATCGCCCCCCATGGCGGCAGCCTCGTCGATCTGATGGTGCCCACCGACCACCGGGACGGGGTGCGTGCCGCGGTGGACCGGGTGGTGAACTGCAGCCACCGCAACGCCTGCGACGTGGAGCTGCTGATCGTGGGTGGCTTCTCGCCCGTGCGCGGCTTCATGCACCAGGAGGATTACGAGGCGGTGGTGGCGGGCCACCGCACCACCAGCGGTCTGCTGTTCGGCCTGCCGATCGTCTTCGACACCGACGACGGCAGCATCGCCGTGGGCGAGCGGCTGCTGCTCACCTACCAGGGGCAGGACCTGGCCGTGCTCACCGTGGAGAGCCGCTGGGAGCCGGACAAGGTGGTCGAGGCCAAGGGCTGCTACGGCACCACGTCCCTGGAGCACCCGGCGGTGCGCATGATCGCCACCGAGCGGGGCCGCTACTACCTGGGCGGACGCCTCCAGGGTCTGGCCCTGCCCGAGAGGGTGTTCCCCTGCAGCACGCCCGCCGAAGTGCGCGCCACCCTTCCGGCAGGCGAGGACGTGGTGGCCTTCCAGTGCCGCAACCCCATCCACCGGGCCCACTACGAACTGTTCACCCGGGCGCTCGAGGCGCCCAACGTGAGCAAGGGCGCGGTGGTGCTGGTGCACCCCACCTGCGGCCCCACCCAGGAGGACGACATCGCCGGTGAGGTGCGCTTTGCCACCTATGAGCGCCTGGCGGCCGAAGTGGCCAACCCCCGCATCCGCTGGGCCTACCTCCCCTACGCGATGCACATGGCCGGCCCGCGGGAGGCCCTGCAGCACATGATCATCCGCAAGAACTACGGCTGCACCCACTTCATCATTGGCCGCGACATGGCAGGCTGCAAATCGTCCCTGACCGGGGAGGATTTCTATGGCCCCTACGAAGCCCAGGACTTCGCCCGCGACCAGGCCACCGAACTGGGCATGGAAACCGTGCCGTCGCTCAACCTCGTCTACACCGAGGAGGAGGGCTACGTCACCGCCGAGCATGCCCAGGCCCGGGGGCTGCACATCCGCAAGCTGAGCGGCACCCAGTTCCGCCAGATGCTGCGCGGCGGCGAAGAGATCCCAGAATGGTTTGCCTTTCGTAGCGTGGTGGAGGTGCTCAGGGCCGCCGCCTGAGCCCCGTCCAGCACCGGACACCGTTTAACATTCCGTTACTTTCATCCTCATACTGGAGACAGGGCCGTGAAGAAACGCTGGCGCAACGCGGGGCTCTACGTGCTCCTGGTGATCGTGATGATCGCGGTGGGCACCGCCTTCCTGGAGCGTCCTGACCCGGCCCGTGCGCCCCGCACCCTCCGTTACAGCGATTTCGTCGAGGCCGTGCAGGCCAACGAGATCTCCCGGGTGCTGATCTCCCCCGACCGCGGTACCGCCCAGGTGGTGGAGAACGACGGCCAGCGCGCCGTGGTGAACCTCGCCCCCGACAAGGACCTGCTCAAGCTGCTCACCGACCACAACGTCGATATCGCCGTGCAGCCCAACCGGGAGCCAGCGGCCTGGCAGCAGGCGATCGGCAGCCTGATCTTCCCGCTGCTGCTGCTGGGTGGCCTGTTCTTCCTGTTGCGGCGCGCCCAGGGCGGTGGCGGCAACCCGGCCATGAACTTCGGCAAGAGCAAGGCGCGGGTGCAGATGGAACCCCAGACCCAGGTCACCTTCGGTGATGTGGCTGGCATCGAGGGCGCCAAGCTGGAGCTCACCGAGGTGGTCGACTTCCTCAAGAACCCCGATCGCTTCACCGCCGTAGGCGCCAAGATCCCCAAGGGTGTGCTGCTGGTGGGCCCTCCCGGCACCGGCAAGACCCTGCTGGCCAAGGCCGTGGCCGGTGAGGCGGGCGTGCCCTTCTTCTCGATCTCCGGTTCCGAGTTCGTCGAGATGTTCGTGGGCGTCGGCGCCAGCCGCGTGCGCGACCTGTTCGAGCAGGCCAAGAAGAACGCCCCCTGCATCGTCTTCATCGATGAGATCGACGCCGTGGGCCGCCAGCGTGGCGCTGGCCTCGGCGGCGGCAACGACGAACGCGAGCAGACCCTCAACCAGTTGCTCACCGAGATGGACGGCTTCGAGGGCAACACCGGCATCATCATCGTCGCGGCCACCAACCGCCCCGACGTGCTCGATTCGGCCCTGATGCGGCCGGGCCGTTTCGACCGCCAGGTGGTGGTCGATCGCCCCGACTACGCCGGCCGGCTGCAGATCCTCGGCGTCCATGCCCGCGGCAAGACCCTCGCCAAGGACGTGGACCTCGACAAGGTGGCCCGCCGCACCCCCGGCTTCACCGGTGCCGACCTGGCCAACCTCCTCAACGAAGCGGCCATTCTCGCTGCCCGGCGCCAGCTCACCGAGGTCTCGATGGATGAGGTCAATGACGCCATCGAGCGGGTCATGGCCGGCCCCGAGAAGAAGGATCGGGTGATGAGCGAGCGCCGCAAGCGCCTGGTGGCCTACCACGAGTCCGGCCACGCCCTGGTGGGGGCTCTGATGCCCGATTACGACCCCGTCCAGAAGATCAGCATCATTCCCCGTGGCCAGGCCGGCGGTCTCACCTTCTTCACCCCCAGCGAAGAGCGGATGGAGTCGGGTCTGTACTCCCGTTCCTACCTGCAGAACCAGATGGCCGTCGCCCTGGGTGGCCGCGTCGCCGAGGAAATCGTCTACGGCGAAGATGAAGTCACCACCGGTGCCTCCAACGACCTGCAGCAGGTGGCCCGCGTCGCCCGCCAGATGGTGACCCGCTTCGGCATGAGCGACCGCCTCGGCCCGGTGGCCCTTGGCCGTGCCCAGGGCGGCATGTTCCTCGGTCGCGACATCGCCGCCGAGCGCGACTTCTCCGAGGACACCGCCGCCGCCATCGACGAGGAGGTGTCCCAGCTGGTGGCGGATGCCTATCGCCGCGCCACCGACGTCCTGCTCGCCAACCGGGCCGTGCTCGATGAACTGGCCGAGATCCTGGTGGAGAAGGAGACGGTGGATGCCGAGGAGCTCCAGGAGCTGCTGATCTCCCGCAACGTCACGGTGGCGGCCTACGTCTAGGTCTGCCGGCGACGGCCTGATCGCGTCCCTGCACCACCAGCCCCTGCTGGTGGTGCTTCGCCATCGGCAGCCTTCCCTGTTGGTTCCCCAACTGGAGCAGCTGCGTGATCTGGGGGTGCGGCACATTGAGATCGCCTGGGGCCCCGGCGCCGACTGGATCGCCCAGTGCCGGCCGCTGATCGCCAGCTTCCCGGACCTGCGTCTGGGGGCAGCCTCGATCTGCGGCGAAGCCGCCCTGGAGGCGGTGCTGGAGGCCGGTTTTGCCTACGGCGTCTCCCCCATCCTCGACAGCCGCCTGCTGGCGAGGTCGGCAGCTGCGGGCTTCGCCCTCGTCCCCGGTGTGATGACACCCACGGAGGTGAACCGGGCCCGGGCCCTGGGCTGTTCCATCGTCAAGCTGTTCCCCGCCACCACGGTGGGCATCGGCTACTGGCGGCGCCTGCGGGATCCCCTGGGCGCGCCGCTGCCCTTCTGCATTGCCGCCGGGGGGCTGTCGCCCAGTGATGTCCTTCCCTGGCTGGAGGCGGGGGTTGATGCCGTCGCCCTGGGGGCGTCGCTGGTGGGAGACTCCCAGGGTCCGGCGGCAGCACCCTTCGCCACAGACCCGCTGAGGCAGCTTCTGGCCGCGCTGCCAACCCGACCCTGATCAGCCCATCACCAGAGGCTGCACTGGCCCTGCTGGCGCAACAGGTGATCGGCCAGCACCAGGGCCACCATCGCTTCCACCATCGGCACGGCCCGCGGCAGCACACAGGGATCGTGCCGTCCCTTGGCCGCCAGGGTGGTGGCGGCGCCGGAGGCGTCGATGGTCTGCTGCTCCTTGCGGATCGTGGCGGTGGGTTTGAAGGCCACCCGCAGCCGGATCTCCTCGCCGTTGCTGATGCCCCCCTGGATGCCGCCCGAGTTGTTGGTGGCGGTGCGCAGGCGGCCGTCCTCGCTGGGCAGGAAGGCATCGTTGTGCTCGCTGCCGCGCAGCAGGGTGCCACCGAAGCCGGAGCCGACCTCGAAGCCCTTGGTGGCCGGCAGGGACATCAGCGCCTTGGCCAGATCCGCCTCCAGCTTGTCGAACACCGGCATGCCCAGACCCACCGGCGGCCGCCGCACCAGGCACTCGATCACCCCGCCGCAGGAGTCCCCCTCCCGCCCGATCGCCTCGATGCGCTCGATCATCCGCGCGGCGACGGCCGGATCCGGACAGCGCACGATGGTGCTCTCCACCGCCTCCAGGGTCACCGTGGCCGGATCCACGGCGGCCTCGATGTCGTGGATCCGGCGCACCCAGGCGATCACCTCGGTGCCGGCGGCGCGGGTCAGCAGCTGCTTGGCGATGGCGCCGGCGGCCACCCGGCCGATGGTTTCCCGGGCCGAGGCGCGCCCGCCGCCGCTGCGGGCCTGGATGCCGTACTTGGCCTGATAGGTGGCGTCGGCGTGGGAGGGGCGGAAGGCCACCTCCATCTCCCTGTAGTCCTGGGGGCGCTGGTCCTTGTTGCGCACCACCATGGCGATCGGCGTGCCCAGGGTGACGCCATCGAGGAGCCCGCTGAGCACCTCGACCCGATCGTCTTCCTTGCGGGGGGTGGTGATCTTGCTCTGGCCGGGCTTGCGGCGGTCGAGCTCCGCCTGGATGGCCTCCAGATCGAGCGACAACCGCGGCGGGCAGCCATCGACGATCACGCCCACGCCACCGCCGTGGGATTCACCGAAGGTGCTGATGCGGAAGAGGTGGCCGAAGCTGCTGCCCATGGCGTCCTGTGACTGGCGCGAGACTACGAAGCGGGTGCGGTGAAGCGTTCAGGACCGTCGGGCCCTGACCTCCAGGATGGTGGGGCCCACCCAGAAACTGCCGGGATCGGCCCGGCTCGCCGCCATCTCCAGCCTGGCCGCCTCGGCCTCTTCCGGGCTCCAGAGCCCCAGGGCCTGGAGCCTGGAGCCGTACAGCGTCACGAACATCTCCAGCCAGCGGGCCGGCCATTCCCCCGCCCGCCCCAGCACCGGCAGCGGCAGCAGCTCCTCGATCTCGAACCCCCTGGCCGCGAGCAGGGAGGGCAGCCGGCGACTGATGTCGGGGTCACCACCGGCCTGCCGGAAGCTGCGTTGCACGGCCCGGCTGAAGCGGGCCATGGCGTGGCCATGGGGATGGAGGCCAAAGGTGTCCCAGTGGACGTACTCGTGGAACAGCACCCGGCCGCCCCTGGCCAGGCAGTGCGGCAGCGGATCCAGCAGGGGTTCGACCTCCGGCAGGAACATCGCCAGCCAGCGGCACCAGACCAGGTCGAAGGGGCCTGCGGGAACCGGATCGCGGAGCAGGTCATGGCATCGCATCTCCAGTTGGCCCAGATCAGCCTCCACAGCCAGCCGCTGGCCATGCCTCACATAGGCCGGGTTCTGCTCCAGGGCCAGCACCTGGCCGGTGGGTCCCACGATCCTGGCCAGATCCAGGGCCACGAACCCCGGGCCCGCGCCCAGGTCGATCACCCGCTCCCCCGGGCTGAGGGTGGCCCGCCCGAGGGCCGCCTGCAGGAAGGGGCGCCACAGGTCGTGCTGCAGCCGCAGCCGGTCCAGTTCCACGGCATCGTTTCCCAGCACGTAGGTGTCGGGGCTGGTGGCTGGGGCCTGGGGTTCCGGCGCTGTCAGGTGAGCTGGCGTTCGCTGCCGTCGAGCCTGCCAGACATCGGGGCCGGCGCCTGAAGCCAACAAAAAACCCCCTGCGCTGGCAGGGGGTTCAAAGCGATCAAGGACGAACCAGGATCAGACGATCAGGGGGATTCCAGGGAAACCGGGGGAACCGGATCAGCCGATGGCCGGGGCGGTCAGGGCCACAGGGGTGGCGCTGGCAGCCGCCAGGTCGAGCGGGAAGTTGTGAGCATTGCGCTCGTGCATCACTTCCATGCCCAGGCCGGCACGGTTGAGCACGTCGGCCCAGGTGTTGATCACCCGGCCCTGACCATCAAGGATGGACTGGTTGAAGTTGAAGCCGTTCAGGTTGAAGGCCATCGTGCTCACGCCCAGGGCGGTGAACCAGATGCCGATCACGGGCCAGGCCGCCAGGAAGAAGTGCAGGCTGCGGCTGTTGTTGAACGAGGCGTATTGGAAGATCAGGCGACCGAAGTAACCGTGGGCAGCCACGATGTTGTAGGTCTCTTCCTCCTGGCCGAACTTGTAGCCGTAGTTCTGGGACTCGCTCTCGGTGGTTTCACGCACCAGGGAGGAGGTCACCAGCGAACCGTGCATGGCGGAGAACAGGGAGCCACCGAACACACCCGCCACACCCAGCATGTGGAAGGGGTGCATCAGGATGTTGTGCTCAGCCTGGAACACCAGCATGTAGTTGAAGGTGCCGCTGATGCCGAGGGGCATGCCGTCGGAGAAGGAACCTTGACCGAAGGGGTAGATCAGGAACACGGCGCTGGCGGCCGCCACGGGGGCGGAGTAGGCGACGCAGATCCAGGGGCGCATGCCGAGGCGGTAGGAGAGTTCCCACTCGCGGCCCATGTAGGCGAAGACGCCGATCAGGAAGTGGAAGACCACCAGCTGGTAAGGGCCACCGTTGTACAGCCACTCGTCGAGGCTGGCGGCTTCCCAGATGGGGTAGAAGTGCAGGCCGATGGCGTTGCTGGAAGGAACAACGGCGCCGGAGATGATGTTGTTGCCGTACATCAGGGAGCCGGCGACGGGCTCACGGATACCGTCGATGTCGACGGGGGGCGCCGCGATGAAGGCGACGATGAAGCAGATGGTGGCAGCCAGCAGGGTGGGGATCATCAGCACACCGAACCAACCGACGTAGAGGCGGTTGTTGGTGGAGGTGACCCACTCACAGAACTGGTTCCACACCGAAGCGCCGGAGCGCTGCTGGAGAGTGGCGGTCATGAGTGCGAGAAGAGGGGACAACGGGCGGCGCGTTGACGCCGATCCGATGAAGGAGGTAGAGGCGGAATCCCACCTGCCGGCACTGTAACAGAGTGTTGCGGAGTGTGAGCGGTGCCTTCATGAAGAAAAGCCGTGCTTCGGACCACCCACCGGCGGTCAGGACGGGCTTGTTAGCGTCCGACCACACCAACGAGCCGCGCGAGCCGTGAGCGACCAACGGGTGCTGCTGGTGCGGCTGCCCTGCAACCCGATCTTCCCGATCGGCCCGATCTACCTGGCCGATCACCTGCACAAGTGTTTCCCCGCCCTGCCCCAGCGCATCCTGGATCTGGCGGCCGTGCCCCTGCTCGATGTCCAGCGGGTACTGCTGGAGGTGGTCGACCAGTTCCGGCCCACCCTGCTGGTGTTCTCCTGGCGGGACATCCAGATCTACGCGCCGGTGGATGGCCGGGGCGGCAATCCGCTGCAGAACTCCTTTGAGGTCTTCTATTCCGCCAATCCCCTGAAGCGACTGCGCGGCGCGCTTGGTGGGCTGAGGCTGATGGGCTCCTACTACGGAGAGCTGTGGCGCAACCTGCGGCTGGTGCGCCGGGGCCTGCGGCAAGCCCACCGCCATCACCCGGAGGCCCGGGTGGTGATCGGCGGTGGCGCGGTGAGCGTCTTCTATGAGCAATTGGGGCGCAGTCTGCCCAGGGGCACCGTGGTGTCGGTGGGGGAGGGGGAAGGGCTGCTGGAGAAGCTGATCCGCGGCCAGTCGCTGCAGGCGGAGCGCTGTTACGTGGTGGGGGAGGCTCCACGGCAGGGCCTGATCCACGAGCAACCAGCTGGCCTGGAGAAAACCGCCTGCGACTACGCCTACATCGAATCGATCTGGCCCCAGCTGAACTGGTATCTCGAGGGCGGCGACTTTTACGTCGGGGTTCAGACCAAGCGCGGCTGTCCGCACAACTGCTGCTACTGCGTCTACACCGTCGTGGAGGGGAAAGCGGTGCGCGTCAACCCCATCGATGAGGTGGTGGAGGAGATGCGCCAGTTGTATGACCGCGGGGTCAGGGGCTTCTGGTTCACCGATGCCCAGTTCATTCCGGCCAGGCGCTACATCGACGATGCCAAGCAGCTGCTGCGGGCCATTCAGGCTGAGGGCCTGAAAGACATCCGCTGGGCCGCCTACATCCGTGCCGACAACCTGGACGCTGAGCTGGCCGAACTGATGGTGGCCACAGGGATGAGCTATTTCGAGATCGGCATCACGTCAGGGTCCCAGGAGCTCGTCCGCAAGATGCGCATGGGGTACAACCTGCGCACGGTGCTCGAGAACTGCCGCCTGCTGGCGGCGGCCGGCTTCCGTGAGCATGTCTCCGTCAACTACTCGTTCAACGTGATCGATGAGCGGCCCGAGACCATCCGCCAGACCATCGCCTACCACCGGGAACTGGAGTCCATTTTCGGCGCCGACAAGGTGGAGCCGGCCATCTTCTTCATCGGGCTTCAGCCCCACACCCACCTGGAGCAGTACGCCTTTGACCAGGGGATGCTCAAGCCCGGTTACGACCCGATGAGCCTGATGCCCTGGACCGCCCGCAAGCTGCTGTGGAACCCGGAACCCATGGGGCGGGTGTTCGGCCGGATCTGCCTGGAGGCCTTTGAGCGCAACCCGGCCGACTTCGGCCGCACCGTGATGGCCCTGCTGGAGCGGGAGTACGGCGTGGCTCCCCTGGATCAGGCCCTGCGGGCGCCGGTGGAGGGGCGTCGGGCCCTGGCCACGGCGACGCTCTGAAACGGAGGCGTGGGCCCCTTTCGAAGTCCGGCCTGGGCGAGGAAGACAAGCAAGTGACAGCCGATACCACAGAAAGCACGGAGGTACCCGGGAACTTTCGGGTAATCTGCATCCATTGAGCTGCACATCCCTTCGGTATCTGGCACCTGTCTTTCAGGCCATCACCCAAGGCTCTCTACCAGCGCTCCCCCGATATGGCCATCACTAACGTCACGACGACCGGAACTCCCACGCTCCGCGTGGCCATCAACGCAGCGGCTGCAACGGACACCATCGTGCTGGCGGATGGCACCTACGCCTCCATCCGTTCATTGGCCAAGCAGACTTCCGTCCCTGGGGTCGTTCAGGCCTCCGGCTATGCCGTGACGGGCACCTCAGAGACGGGGACGGTCATCAAGGACACCCGAATCTTTCAGCGGAATGTGGATGGCGCGTTTGCGCCCGGCAGCGTTTCCAATCTCACCTTGGACTACACCGCGGGAGGGGCTGCTGACGGCGGAGCCTTGCTGAGGGCAACCTCCGGTGCCTTCCTGGTGCAGGATGTCACCTTCAGCGGCATCCACAGGGGTTGGAACGGCAACGGCAACCTTTACATGTCGTTGACCACATTTTCGACCGCGGCACCGATCACGGTCGATCTGACCCTTGATGATGTAACGGTCGCGGTGAAGGGCCAGCTGGGTTTTGATCCAGCGTCCGGCACCGGCGGCTCCGCCTTCCTGCACAGCTGGAACAACAGTGGCAGCCTTCGCCTCATCGACAGCCTCTTCGATGAAGCCGGGTATCTGAGCAGCTTCAACATCCTCAACTTCACAGGTTCCGTTGCCGCCGGTTCGGTTCTGATCTCAGGCAACACCTTCACCCGCTCAGAGAACCAAAACGTTCGGTCGCAGGGGAATATCCTCGGCAATGTCACAGCGACGCTGACCGGTAATACGTTCCAGAATGGTTCTTATCTTGATCTCTACGATGTCAGCAAGCTCATCACGCTGACATCGAACACGTTTTCGACCATTGCCAATGGATTTGGCCTTCGCATCAATGGTCCAACCGTTGGGGTGCTCCCTGTCCTGAGCGGCACGAACGTCTTCAGCGGACCGGGTCTGGCTCTCAAATACGTTGATCCCGGCGACAACAAGTTCATCAGCCTGACCGGGACCAGCACCGTCAATGGTGCGTCCTTCACAAAGCTCACCGCCGCCGGGCAGGGCAACGACACCCTCGCCCTTGCCGCCGGCTTCACCGACTGGGTGAGCGGCGATGACGGCAATGACTCGATTTCCACCGGTGACCTGGCCGATGTCCTGCTGGGAGGCGCTGGGAACGACACCCTGACCGGCGGCACCGGTAACGACACCGTGAGGGGTGGCGCTGGTGATGACACCATCAATTACACGGTCGATTCCCATGGCGTCGATTCGGTGGATGGGGGCAGTGACACCGATACCTTGGTGCTCACCTCTGCTGGGGGAGATCAAATCCTCAATGTCACGTTCAATGGATCCTCCATCACGGGCGTTGAAGGTGGATCAGTGACAAATGTTGAGTCTGTGACGGCGAATCTGGGCGCAGGCACGGGAGATGTCCTGCTGTACGAATCGACGCCTGGGGGGGTCACCGTCAATCTGGCACTTGGCACGGCCAGTGGCTTTTCTTCAATCGCAGGGATCGAAAATGTGCGGTCCAATGGTGGGGCTGACGTCCTGACTGGCGACAGCAACAACAACAGGCTTAACGGGCTTGGAAACAACGACACAATCGATGGTGGCGGTGGCAACGACACCCTGACTGGTGGGCTGGGTGTGGATCTCCTCACGGGCGGTACCGGGAATGACACGTTCCTCTACCTCTCCGGTGCTGACTCGGGTACAACGGTGGCCACCCGTGACATCATCACGGATTTCGAGGGGGCTGGTATTGCCGGCGGAGACCTGATCAATGTCAATGACATTGATGCGAACACTGGTGCCGGTGGCAACCAGAACTTCACGTTCATTGGGACTGCAAGTTTCTCCGCTGCTGGCCAGTTGCGTTTTTTCCAGGACGGCTCCAACACCATTGTTGAAGGCAACATCACGGGAAGCACTGGAGCGGAATTCTCCATCCAGGTGAATGGGCTGCATACTTTCATTGCCACCGACTTCGTCTTGTAATTCCCCTGCGGCTTCATCCGCCAAGGGCCTGTAGAAGCAATGTCATCCGTTGGACTTTGGGAGAGCTTCCTCTCGATACTCTTTCTTCCGCCAGGCCCTCAGCGCCAGAAGTGCCCCCAGCCCCACCCATCCCACCAGTCCGCCGATGGGGTTGGGTTGAGCTCCGCCTGGTCCCGCCAGCCACAAGGGGGCTTGGGGCTGCAACTCCAGCAGTCCCGCCTGCAGGGCGAACCAGCCCCCCACGAGGCCACCGTGCAGCCCGATCGGGCCCCACAGAATCCCTCGATCGTCCCTGCGCAGCAGGGCCAGGTTCAGCCCCAGCAGGACCAGGCCACCGAGCAGCCCCACCCCTCCCAGCAGGCCGGCTCGGCTCCAGGGGTGCACCAAGGCGAAGATGGCTGCCTGCAGCAGCAAGGCCGGCCGGGGTGCCAACAGACGCTGCAGCTCGCCCCACAACCAGCCACGGAACACCAGTTCCTCGGCGAAGCCCACCCCCACCACCAGGGCTACGGCATTGAGCCACTCGCCCCCCTCCAGGCCGGCCAGCCCGATCCAGCGGGCGTTTCCCGAGGCCAGCAGGGCGACCACCACCAAGGCCAGCAGCGCCAGGGCCCGCAGCAGCCCCCGCCCGAAGGACCCCAGCACCGCGGGCAGCGGGGCCACCACCCCGAGGGCTTGCCAGGGGTGGGATTCTCCCCAGGCCCGCCGTAGCCGCCATGGCAGCGTGAGCAGCAGCAACACCAGGGACAGCACGGCCCCGGCCAGATTCACCTGATCGGGGCGCAGGCCAGGGGCGATTCCGGCCAGGGGGCGCACCACCAGCCAGCCCAGGCCGTAAAGCAGCGGCACGTAGAGCAGGGTACCGATCCAGCGGGGGCGCACTCAGGCCTCCGGTTCGATCGTGCTGGTGAGGCCCTTGGCCTTGAGGGTTTCGCTGTAGAACTCGGCTGGCTCCAGATCGCAGACGATCACCAGTCCAACGCCGGTGTTGTGGGCTTCCAACATCACGGCGATGGCATCCTGCTCACTCAGGGACGGCACAACCTGGCGCAGGGTGTTCACCACGTATTCCATGCTGTTCACCGGATCGTTGTGAAGCAGCACCTTGTAGCGGGGCGAGGTCTTGCGCACCCGCTCCGGCGCCTTTTCGATCACGGCGGCGCCCCCCGGGGATCGGGTGGGGGTTTCGGTCGCCGCCGGCGTGGTCATGGGCATGGCCGCTCCGGTTCTCATGGGGCCCAACTCTAAAGAGCCCGGATCCGGCGCATCGCCTCATCGACATTGGCGCGGGAGTTGAACGCCGACAGGCGGAAATAGCCTTCTCCGGCGGCCCCGAAGCCGCTGCCGGGGGTGCCCACCACATGGGCCTTGCCGAGCAGGTGATCGAAGAAGCCCCAGGAATCCAGTCCGTCGGGGGTCTTGATCCATACGTAGGGGGCCTGCTCGCCGCCGTAGACCTGCAGCCCGGCGGCCGCCAGTTCGCGGCGGATGATGGCCGCATTGTCCATGTAGAAGCCGACCAGGGCGCGCACCTGCTCCTGGCCTTCCGGGGAGTACACCGCCTCGGCCCCCCGCTGCACGATGTAGCTCACCCCGTTGAACTTGGTGCTCTGGCGCCGGTTCCACAGACCCCACAGCTCCACCGGCTCACCGGCCGCCGATCGGCCGGTGAGCCCCCGGGGCACCACGGTGAAGGCGCAGCGGGTGCCGGTGAAGCCGGCGTTCTTGGAGAAGGAACGGAACTCGATCGCGCAGCGTCGCGCCCCTTCGATCTCGTAGATGGAATGGGGAAGCTCGGGATCGGTGATGAATGCCTCGTAGGCGGCGTCAAACAGGATCAGGGCGTCGTGGGCCAGGGCGTAGTCCACCCATTGCTTCAGCTGCTCGCGGGTGGCGACGGCACCGGTCGGATTGTTGGGGAAGCAGAGGTAGATCAGGTCGACCGGCTGCTCCGGCAGCGGCGCGACGAAACCGTTGGCGGCGGTGATCGGCAGGTAGGTGAGCCCCCCATAGCGTCCGCCGTCGTCGGACTCTCCGGTGCGGCCCGCCATCACGTTGCTGTCCACGTACACCGGGTAGACCGGATCGGTGACGGCGATGCGGTTGCCGGCCCCGAGGATGTCGAGGATGTTGCTGCTGTCGCACTTGGAGCCGTCGGAGACGAAGATCTCCTCGGCGCTCACCTCGCAGCCGCGGGCCTGGAAGTCGTGGCGGGCGATGGCCTCCCGCAGCCAGCCGTAGCCCTGCTCGGGCCCGTAGCCGTGGAAGCCCTCCCGGGTGCCCATGGCCTCGATGGCCTGCTTCATCGCCTCGCGGCAGGCCGCCGGCAGGGGTTCGGTGACGTCGCCGATGCCCAGGCGGATCACGGGAGCCTCGGGATGGGCCTCGCTGAAGGCCTTGACGCGTCGGGCGATCTCGGGGAACAGATAGCCCGCCTTGAGCTTGAGATAGCTGTCGTTGACCTGAACCATGGGAAGGAAGCGGAAGGCGTGGCGGCTGGGCGTGGCGGCATCTTCCTATGGCACGGTCCGGCCTGCCTACCATCGGTTTCCAGCCCGCAGGCCATGGCCTTGACCGTTGCGCCGATCGACTTCGCCGCGCTGGTGGACAGCAGCATCTCCCGCCCGGCCCGCTACCTGGGCAACGAACGGGGGGTGGAACCCCGGGACTGGTCGGCCGCCCGGGTGCGCTGGGCCCTCACCTATCCGGAGGTCTACGAGGTCGGCGCCAGCAACCTCGGCCACGTGCTGCTCTATTCGATCCTCAACGCCGTCCCCGGCCAGCTCTGCGACCGCGCCTACCTGCCGGCGCCCGATCTGGCGGCCCGGCTGCGGGAGCGAAACGCGCCCCTGTTCGCGGTGGAAAGCCACCGGCCCCTGGCGGCCTTCGACATCCTCGGCTTCAGCCTCAGCTACGAACTCGGCGGCACCAACATCCTCGAGATGCTGGATCTGGCGGGAATCCCGATCCGTGCCGCCGACCGTGGCGACCTGCCCCTGGATGATCCGGCGGCACCGCCGCTGATCTTCGCCGGCGGGCCCACGGCCACCGGCAATCCCGAGCCCTTCGCGCCGTTCTTCGATTTTCTGGCCCTCGGGGATGGGGAGGAGCTGCTGCCCGAGATCGGCCTGGTGGTGGCCGAGGGCCGCGCCGCCGGCCTGGGCCGCCGGGCCCTGCTGCGGGACCTGGCCGAGGTGCCGGGGGTCTACGTCCCGTCCTTGTATGCGCCCGGGCCCGATGGGGTGAGCCTGCTGCCGCTGGAGCCGGGCCTGGCGCCCCGCATTCAGCGGCGCACCGCCACCCCCATGCCCCACTACGCCATGGGCCTGGTTCCGCACATCGAAACGGTCCACGACCGGCTCACCGTGGAGATCCGCCGCGGCTGCACCCGTGGCTGCCGCTTCTGCCAGCCGGGGATGCTGACGCGCCCGGCCCGGGATGTGGAGCCCGAGGCGGTCATCGAGGCGGTGGAGGAGGGGATGCTCCGCACCGGCTACAGCGACTTCTCCCTGCTGTCGCTCAGCTGCAGCGATTACCTGTCCCTGCCGGCGGTGGGGGTGGAGCTGCGCAACCGGCTGGCGGAGCACAACGTCAGCCTCACCCTGCCAAGCCAGCGGGTCGACCGCTTTGACAATTCCATCGCCCACATCCTCGGTGGCACCCGCCGGGCCGGGCTCACCTTCGCCCCCGAGGCCGGCACCCAGCGCCTGCGCGACATCGTCAACAAGGGGCTCACGGATGCGGAACTGCTGCGCGGCATCCGCACCGCCATGGAGAACGGCTACAGCCGGGTGAAGCTCTATTTCATGATCGGTCTGCCGGGAGAGACCGACGCCGATGTGCTCGGCATCGTCGACACCTGCCGGGCGTTGCAGCAGCAGTGCCGCGATCTGGGCCGGCTGCAGCTCAACCTCACGATCAGCAACTTCACCCCCAAGCCGCACACGCCGTTCCAGTGGCACAGCGTGTCGACGGCGGAATTCCGGCGCCGGCAGCAGCTGCTGCGCGATGCCCTGCGGCCCCTGCGGGGTCTCAAGACCAACTTCACCGACGTGCGCCTGTCGGCGGTGGAGGACTTCGTGGGCCGGGGGGACCGGCGGCTGGCGCCGGTGATCGAAGCGGCCTGGCGGGCGGGAGCCGGGCTGGATGCCTGGTTCGAATCGGCCGATCGCACCCATGCCGCCTGGACCGGCGCCATCGAGGCGGCCGGCCTGGGGGGCTCCTACCGGGCCCTGGAGATGGGCGGCTGGAGTGCGGCGGAGGCCTTTGCCACCGGCGATCTCGAGGCCTTCTGCCGCCAGCCCCTCCCCTGGGACCACATCGATTCCGGCGTTGACAAGACCTGGTTGGCCGAGGATCTGCGTCGGGCCCTGGCGGCGGCGGTGGTGCCCGATTGCTCCTTCGAAGGCTGCAGCAGCTGCGGTGTCTGTGGTCCTGAGCTGGGCCACAACGTGGTGATCCCGGCGCCCCCGGTTCCGCCGCCGATCCCGCCACGGGCCCCGGCCAGCGAAAGGGTCTGCCGGCTGCGCTTCGGCTTCGCCAAGACAGGCTCCCTGGCCTTGATCAGCCATCTGGACACCCTGCGCCTGCTGGAGCGCGCCCTGCGGCGCAGCGGCCTGCCGGTCAGCTTCACGGGCGGATTTCACCCCCTGCCGCGGCTGCAGGTGGCGCTGCCCCTGCCCCTGGGGGTGGAGGGCCTGGGCGAGTGGCTCGACCTTGACTTCGCCGCCCCGGTCGATCCGGAGACGGCCCGCCTGCGGCTCCAGGCGGAACTCAGTGGCGAGCTGACGTTGCTCTCGGTGCAGGCCGTGCCCCTGGCGACCCCCGGCCTGGCCCAGCAGATCCGCGCCGCCCATTGGCGGATCGCCCTGCTGCCGGCGCCGGGTCAGCCCGCTCCGCTGTCGTCGGAATGGTCGGCTGCCATCGCCGCGCTGCTGGAGGCCACCACCCTGCCCTGGCAGGACCAGGACAAGAAGGGCCGCCCCCGCCAGCGGGACTGCCGTCCCTACCTGCTCGCCCTCCGACCGGCGCCGCCGCAGGACCAGGTGCCGGGAGGGGCGGGGTTGGTGCTGGATCTGGAGGCCGCCGTGGATCCCCAGGGCCGCAGCCTGCGGCCCGAACATCTGCGCCATTGGCTGGGGGAGTCGCTTGGCCTGCCCCTGGTGCTGGGGCCGGTCCAGCGCCGTTGCCTTTGGCTGGACGCATGCTAAGTTCGCCCTAGACAGATACAGGAAGCGCGGGGATCCTCCCCTTCGTCCTGGTCTGCCCAGACGCTTCTGCAACAGGGATGCTTTCTAGAAGCTCCTCCGCGTAAGCGCGATTTAAGTCAACACTGCTTGGTTCGGTCTTCGTTGCTTCGCATCGGGAAGGGACGACATCCCTTCCGCCACGCTGCCGGCCCGACGACGTCTTATCTCTTCACAGGCTCCTGGTTTCAGGGGTTTGTACCAGGCAAACAGCCGATTCCATTGTTACCGGAGTCCGGTCTGTTCCTCTCCAGTGGCTGCGCGACCGCCACGGTCGGCGTCCGATTCCTTCCCTCCACCTGCCCTCTGGCAGGGCTCCACAGAGCCCACCATCTCTTCCATGCCCCAGCAGATCGTCATCGCTGAGCAGTTGCGGATCGCCGCAGTGCTCAACGACGAACGCGTCGATGAACTGATCGTCGCCCAGGGGCGCTATCAGATCGGCGATGTCTATCTCGGAACCGTCGAAAACGTGTTGCCCGGGATCGATGCGGCGTTCGTCAACATCGGAGAAAGTGAGAAGAACGGCTTCATCCACATCACCGACCTCGGCCCGCTGCGGCTGAGGAAGGGAGGCGCCGGCATCACCGAGTTGCTGGAGCCCAGGCAGAAGGTGCTCGTTCAGGTGATGAAGGAGCCCACGGGCACCAAGGGGCCGCGGCTCACCGGCAACCTCTCCCTGCCGGGCCGCTTCCTGGTGCTCCAGCCCCACGGCCAGGGGGTCAATATCTCCCGGCGCATCAACGGCGAGAACGAGCGCAACCGTTTGCGGGCCCTGGGGGTGCTGATCAAGCCCCCCGGCGCCGGCCTGCTGATCCGCACCGAGGCCGAGGACGTCAGCGAAGACATGCTGATCGACGACCTCGAGGGTCTGCTGCGTCAGTGGGAGTCGATCCAGCAGGCGGCTGAGACAGCATCGCCGCCGGTGCTGCTCAACCGCGACGAGGATTTCATTCACCGGGTCCTGCGCGATCTCTACAGCCCCGATGTGCTGCGGGTGGTGGTCGACAGCGCCGATGCGGTGGCACGGGTCAATGCTTTCCTCGGCTCCGACCAGGCCAATCTCCTGGTGGAGCACCACAGTGAATCCACCGAGATCCTGGAGCACTTCCGGGTCAACGCGGCCATCCGTGATGCCCTCAAGCCCCGGGTGGATCTCCCCTCCGGCGGCTACGTGATCATCGAGCCCACCGAGGCCCTGACGGTCATCGACGTCAACTCCGGATCGTTCACCCGCTCGGCCAACGCCCGCGAGACGGTGCTGTGGACCAACTGCGAGGCGGCGGTGGAGATCGCCCGCCAGCTGAAGCTGCGCAACATCGGTGGCGTGGTGATCATCGACTTCATTGACATGGAGTCCCGCCGCGACCAGCTGCAGCTGCTGGAGCACTTCACCCAGGCCTCCCGCGACGACACCGCCCGTCCCCAGATCGCCCAGCTCACCGAGCTCGGCTTGGTGGAGCTGACCCGCAAGCGCCAGGGACAGAACATCTACGAACTGTTCGGCCGGGCCTGCCCCAGCTGTGGGGGCCTGGGCCATGTGGCCGTGCTCCCCGGCAAGGACACCCTCCAGCCCCTGGCCACGGTCTCCGGTCTGGTGCGCTCGGCAGCTTCGGCCCGGGCCGAAGTGGCCAGCCCCGCCAACGGTGGTGCTGAGGTCGGTGGCACGGGCCGGCGGCGGCGCGGCGGTCGTGGCGGCCGGGGCTCCGATGGGGCCGAGGCCCCGGTGGCGAGTGGGTTCGCCGAAGGCGTTGGCAATGGTGCCATCGCCTTGCCTGCCCCCCTGGAGAGCATCCCCTCCACCGATGCGCCCCAGCGTCGCCAGGAGCCCGAAGTGCTGGCCGTGCCGATGGACGCAGATCAGGAGCTGGTCTATGGCTGGATGGGCCTGAGCCCGGCGCTGTTGCTGGATCCGATCCCCACCGGGGAGAGCCTGATGGTGCGCGTCGTTCGCCCCGATGCCGATCCCGAGGCGGTCATTGAGGAAGCCCGCCAACAGCTGGCCGCCAGTGGCTCCCGTCGCCGCCGTCGCGGCAGGAACGGCGAGGGGCGCAACGGGTCGGGCGAAGCCACAGAGAGCCCCGAGGCCCCCGAAGCTTTCGAAGCTCCTGACGCCTCCGAGGCCCCTGAGCACCACGCGGTGATTCCCATCCTGGAGATCACCCCGGCACCGTTCGAATCCGAAGCCGTCGCCGAGCCCGGTGAGCTCGTCACCGTGGCGCTGCCCAGCCGTCGTTCCCCTGGCAGGTCCACACCGGTCGCGGCTCCGGTCCCGGTGGCCGCCGCCGCGGCGCTGCCCGTGGTCGGGTCGGCCCCCAGTGAGGCCGGCGAACCGCGTCGTCGCCGGCGCCGTTCCTCTGCCTCCGACTGATCCGCACGGTCCGGACGCCCTCGCGAACCCCGACGCTTCGGTCTGGGGCGGGCTCGACCCCTCCTCCTGTGTCGGCGTGGACGAGGTCGGCAGGGGCAGCCTGTTCGGGCCGGTGTTCGCGGCGGCCGTGGTGCTGCCGGCGGCGGCCCTGGGTCCCCTGGTGGCGGCGGGTCTGAACGACAGCAAGAAGCTCTCCGCAAGACGCCGGCAGGCGCTGGTTCCCCTGCTGCGGCAGCACGCCCTGGCCTGGTCCCTGGGGCAGGCGAGCGCCAGCGAAATCGACCGCTGGGGCCTGCGTCTGGCCACCGAGTGGGCGATGCTGCGGGCGTTGCAACGGCTGCCGCGGTCGCCCCTGCTGCTGCTGGTGGATGGGGTGTTGCCCCTGAGGCCGTGGCCCGGACCGCAGACCACCCTGGTGCGGGGTGATGGCCGTTGCGCGGCGATCGCCGCCGCCAGCGTGCTGGCCAAGCAGGAACGGGATGCTCTTCTGGCTCGACTGGCCCTGCGCCATCCCGGCTACGGACTGGAGCGCCATGCCGGCTATGGGACCCGCCAGCACCGGGAGGCGATCCTGCGGCTGGGTCCCACCCCCCTGCACCGCCGCAGCTTTCTCAGCTCGATCGGCACCAGCGCTGGAAGTCCCCCAGCAGCTGCTGACTCACCCGGGTCCTGATGCCCAGCAGGATGCCGCCGAGCACCGAGCGGCCGGTGGCCTCGAGCACCTTGGGGGGGATCAGCTGCAGCAGGGTGGGGCGGCTCACCGTCACCGAGAGGCTGGCTTCGCCGGTGAGGCCGCCGTCGGCCGCGGCAAGCCAGGAGCAGAGGCCGAGGCGGAAATCTTCCACCAGTCCCAGCCCCTCGAGCTGGCAGTCGAGGGCCTCCAGCTCCAGGCGCCCGTTGCGGCGCACGACCTGCAGCTCCACCACGGGCTGGATCCGGAGCTGGAACACCTTCACCTGGCTCACCGTGTAGCGGTAGCGGCCAGGGCCGAGGGGTTCGAGCTGCTTCGGGTCAAGCAGGGCCTGCACCACCCGCTGCTCGTCGTCCAGATAGGCGGGCAGACGATCCGCTTCACTGACCACCGGAAGGTCGAGTTGCTGGCTGGCGCTGAAGGCCAGAGACATGGCCTGCGGGCCGGCAGGCCATGATCCTACCGATCACCCCAGACCGCCCCCCGCCATGCGTCTTGCCTTTCTCGGTCCCGTCGGCACCTACGGCGAGCAGGCGGCGCAGCGACTGGCGGGTCTGGAGGGCCTGGAGGACGTCGACTTTGTGCCCCAGCAGGGCATCCGCGCCGTGATCCGGGCCCTTGCCGACGGCGATTGCGAACTGGCGGTGGTGCCGGTGGAGAACTCCGTGGAGGGGGGCGTCACCACCTGCCTGGACGCTCTCTGGGAACACCCGGACCTGGCGGTGGCCCGGGCCCTTGTGTTGCCCATCCGCCATGCCCTGGTGGGCAGTGGTCCGCTGGAAGGGATCAGTGAGGTGCTCTCCCACCCCCAGGCCCTGGCCCAGTGCAGCCTGTGGCTGGGGGAAGAGCTGCCCCAGGCGTTGCAGCTGCCCACCAGCTCCACCGCCGAGGCGGCCCGGCTGGTGCGGGGCAGCCGCTTCCGGGGCGCCATCGCCTCGTTGGAGGCGGCCGCCGAGCATGGTCTGGAGGTGCTGGCCTATCCGATCAACGACGTGCCCGGCAACTGCACCCGCTTCCTGCTGCTGCGGCGCGGGGAGCGCTCCCAGCGGGGTCCCTACGCCAGCCTGGCGTTCTCCCTGCACTCCAACCGCCCCGGTGCCCTGCTGGAGTCCCTGGGCTGTTTCGCCCGGCAGGGGCTGAACATGAGCCGCATCGAGTCACGCCCTTCCAAGCGGGAAATGGGCGAGTACATCTTCTTCGTCGATCTCGAACTTCCGGAGGGCGCCGCCCCGCTGGAGGGGGCCATCGCCGATCTCACCCCCCTCTGTGAGCATCTGGCCCTGTTCGGCGCCTACCCCCTCAGCAACCTTGCTGCCGAAGAGAAGGCGCCCTGAGTTCTGGGGCCTGGGCTCCATCGCTGGGCGGCAGGGGGCCGCGAAAGACGCCGAACTGCATCAGACCGGTGCGGAAGGCCCAGTCCATCAACAGCAGCGTCGGCGTTTCCCGCAGGCCCTGAACAACGGCCCGCGGCCCCAGACCCAGCACCGCCCCGGGGCGGCGCACCCCCTCAGCGATGGAATCCACCCATGAAGGCAGGGTGGCCGCGGTCCAGTCGGCCGTGCTGATCGGTAGGCCCCGGTTCCACGGGCTGATCTCGAGATTACGCCTCAGGGAAGGGATGCTGGCGAACTCCGGGTGGGCCCACTGGTCGAGCAGCTGGCGCATCACCCAGCGCTCCAGGCGGTTCATCGGGGCGACGGCCGGATCGCGGCGGTTCCAGTCGGCCACCGCCAGGCAGCCGCCCGGCCGCAGCACGCGCAGCATCTCATCGGCGTAGCGCTGCTTGTCGGGCATGTGGGGGCCGGCCTCCACACTCCAGACCGCATCGAAACCCGCGTCAGGACTGCCGTCCGGCAGATCCAGGGCCAGGGCGTCCATGACGGCGAAGCGGCAGTCCGGCAGGTCGGCGGGGGTGAGCTCCCGGGCCCGGGCGATCTGGGCCGGACTGATGCTGATGCCCAGCACCTCAAAGCCGTAGTCGCGGGCCAGGATGCGGGCGCTGCCGCCGATGCCGCAGCCCACATCCAGCACCCGGCTGCCGGGGGGCAGACGGTCGAGGCCGCTCCAGCGGGCCAGTTCGTGCACGAAGGCGGCCTTGGCGGCCCGGAAATCCCGCGCTTCGGGGGGATCGCCATAGTGCCCCAGATGCACATGCTCGCCCCAGAGGCGCTCCAGCAGCCGGTCGTCCGTCCAGCGGTCGTAGGCCGCGGCGACACTGGCCGCTGACAGGTAGGCCCTTGAGCGGCGCTGCCAGAGCAGGGCCACCAGAACCACGACTAGAACACCCCCCGTCACCAGGAGGGGCAGCAGGACGCCGCCCGGGAACAGACTCGCCATGGTTCAGGCCTCGTTGTCGTCGTCGCCGAGGCTGGAGAAGGTGTCCTTGAGGACGGTGCGGGCCGCCAGCTGACGCCGGGTCTGGTCCAGCAGTTCGTATTCCTGGCGCAGGCGCTCGCCGGTGTCGGTGATCTCCAGCAGGGCCTGCTGGTGATCGGCCACCGGCCCGCCGAGATGGGCGCCGATCCAGAAGGAGAGTTCCCGCGGCAGATCGGGCAGGTCGGCGGGCAGCGACGAGGGCTTGCCGATCAGCTTGCCGGTGAGGTCGACGACGTCCCTCAGAGCTCGGGTGACATCGCTGGTGAGGGTCTCGAGCTCCTCATGGCTTTCACTCACCGTGTCCTCGATCCAGCTGACCATGCCCACCCGGAAGGGCGTATCGCGCACGATGTCGAGGACCCGGAAGCGCTGCTGGCCCATCGTGACGATGTTGCTGCGGTCGTCGTCCTGCACCTGGCAGTGGAGGATTTCGGCGCAACAGCCCACCTCCGCCATCCGTTTGCTCTGGGGGTCCCAGCGCACCACGCCGAAACGTCGATCCTCCGACATCGCCGTGCGCAGCATCATGCGATAACGCGGCTCGAAAATGTGAAGCGGCAACACCTCCTGGGGGAAGAGCACCACATCAGGCAGGGGGAACAGGGGCAACTCCCTGACGGCCAGATCAGTCACGCGCGGATGTTGCCGCTGGCGGCAGGGGGAAAGGGGTGATCGGGGGTCGGCAACGAAAGGATCAACCAGAGCATCTCAAGTTTGAATCGATCCTAGAAACACCGACCCGCCGGGCGAAGGCCGCGTGGCCCCATCACCATCAGAGCTTGACCTCGATGTCCACACCGCTGGGCAGGTCGAGCTTCATCAAGGCGTCGATGGTCTTGGAGCTGGGGCTGTAGATGTCGATGATCCGGCGGTGGGTGCGGGTCTCGAAGTGCTCACGGGAATCCTTGTCGACGTGAGGCGAGCGCAGCACGCAGTAGATCTTGCGCTTGGTGGGCAGGGGGATCGGACCGATCGCCGTGGCAGCGGTGTGATCGGCGGTCTCGATGATTTTTTCGCAGGAGAGATCCAGCATGCGGCGATCGAAGGCCTTCAGGCGGATGCGGATCTTCTGCTGAGGGATGGAAGCGGTCATCGGAAGGGAAGCGCGGGCGAAGGGCGGCGGCAGCGCCGCTGAAACGGATTGTCGAGGTGCACTTGGAACCGAGGGTTCCAGAAGGGGGAGCATCACCGTGGCGATGCTCCCCGCTAACAGGCTAGATCAGCCTCACAGAACGATCTTGGAGACCACGCCGGCACCGATGGTGCGGCCACCCTCGCGGATGGCGAAGCGCATGCCCTGTTCGATGGCGACCGGGCAGATCAGCTCGGCGCTCATCTTGATGCGGTCGCCGGGCATCACCATCTCCACGTTGGTGCCGTCATCGGCGGTGAAGGCGGTGATCTGGCCGGTCACGTCGGTGGTACGGATGTAGAACTGCGGGCGGTAGCCGGCGAAGAAGGGGGTGTGACGGCCGCCCTCTTCCTTCTTGAGCACATACACCTCGCCCTCGAACTTGGTGTGGGGCTTGATGGAGTTGGGCTTCACCAGCACCATGCCACGCTCGATGTCCTCTTTCTGGACGCCGCGCAGGAGCAGACCGACGTTGTCGCCGGCCATGCCCTCGTCGAGCAGCTTCCGGAACATCTCCACGCCGGTGACGGTGGTTTCCCGCGTGTCGCGGATCCCCACGATCTGAACGGTTTCGCCCACTTTCACCTTGCCGCGCTCGATACGGCCGGTGGCGACGGTACCGCGACCCGTGATCGAGAAGACGTCTTCGACGGCCATCAGGAAGGGCTTGTCGATCTCACGCTCGGGCTCGGGGATCGCCTCATCGACCGCATCCATGAGGTCGAGAATTTTGTCGACCCACTCATCTTCGCCACGCACGGCCTTCTTGCCGCCCTGGATGTACTCGAGGGCCTTGAGGGCGGAACCGGCGATCACGGGGATGTCGTCGCCGGGGAAGTCGTAGCTGCTGAGCAGTTCGCGCATCTCCAGTTCGACGAGCTCGAGGATTTCCTCGTCGTCGACCATGTCCTTCTTGTTCAGGAACACCACCAGCGCGGGCACGCCCACCTGCTTGGCCAGAAGGATGTGCTCCTTGGTCTGGGCCATGGGGCCGTCGGTGGCGGCCACCACCAGGATGGCGCCGTCCATCTGGGCGGCACCGGTGATCATGTTCTTGACGTAGTCAGCGTGGCCCGGGCAGTCAACGTGGGCGTAGTGACGCTTGCCGGTTTCGTACTCGACGTGGGCCGTGTTGATCGTGATCCCCCGCTCCTTCTCCTCAGGGGCGCCGTCGATCTCGTCGTAGGCCTGGGCCTTGGCCATGCCCTGGGACGCCAGCACGTTGGTGATGGCGGCGGTGAGGGTGGTCTTGCCGTGGTCAACGTGACCGATGGTGCCGATGTTGACGTGAGGCTTGTTCCTCTCGAACTTCTCGCGTGCCATGGAAGGAAAGAATCGGGGGGGTGGGTTGGATGGAAAGAAAGATCAGGAATTGCCCTGATTCTTGGAGATGATGGCTTCCGCAACATTGCGAGGAACTTCCTCGTAATGGCTGAACTCCATCGAGAAGATACCCCGACCCTGGGTCATGGATCGGAGCTGGGTGGCGTAGCCGAACATCTCGGCCAGAGGCACTTTGGACTGGACTTTGGACTGTCCGTTGTCGACGGACTGTCCTTCGACCTGACCGCGGCGGGAGGAAAGGTCGCCGATGACCGAACCGAGGTAATCCTCGGGGACCTCGACCTCAACCTTCATCATCGGCTCAAGAAGCACGGGATTGCACTTCTTGACGCCATCTTTGAAGGCCAAGGAACCGGCGATCTTGAACGCCATCTCCGAAGAGTCGACGTCGTGATAGGAGCCGTCCACCATGGTGACCCGGACATCGATCATGGGGAAACCGGCAATCACACCGGACTGGCAGGTTTCCTTCATGCCGGCTTCCGCCGGACCGATGTACTCCTTGGGAACAATGCCGCCAACAATCTTGTTGACGAACTCGAACCCTGAACCCGGCTCGCCGGGCTGCATTTCGATCACCACGTGGCCGTACTGGCCCTTGCCTCCCGTCTGGCGGGCGAACTTGCCCTCACCCTTGGCGCTGCCGCGGATGGTTTCCCGGTAGGACACCTGGGGGGCACCGATGTTGGCCTCCACCTTGAACTCCCGCAGCATGCGGTCGACCAGGATCTCCAGGTGCAGTTCGCCCATGCCGGCGATCACGGTCTGGTTGGTTTCCGGATCGGTGGAGACCCGGAAGGTGGGGTCTTCCTCGGAGAGGGACTGCAGGGCCTTGCCGAGTTTCTCCATGTCGCCCTTGGTCTTGGGCTCCACGGCCACGGAGATCACCGGTTCGGGGATGAACAGGGATTCCAGAATGATCGGGTCGGAGTCGACGCAGAGCGTGTCGCCCGTGGTGGTGTCCTTGAGGCCGAGCACGGCGCCCAGGTCGCCGGCCCGCAGCTCGTCCACCTCCTCGCGCTCATCAGCCTTGAGCAGGATCAGGCGGGAGATGCGCTCTTTCTTGTCCTTGGTGGAGTTGAGCACGTAGCTGCCCTTCTGCAGCACGCCGCTGTACATGCGGACGAAGGTGAGCTTGCCGTAGGGGTCGGCCATGACCTTGAACGCCAGGGCACTGAACGGAGCGTTGTCGTCGCAGGCACGGGTGGCTTCGCTGCCGTCGGCCAGGAGGCCATGGATCGGCGGCACATCAACGGGGGCGGGCAGGTAGTCGACCACCGCATCGAGCACCAGCTGGACGCCCTTGTTCTTGAAGGCGGAGCCGCAGAGAATCGGCACCATGCCGTGCTGCAGCACCCCGAGGCGGATGCCCCGCATCAGCTGCTCCTGGGTGAGCTCACCGTTCTCGAGGAAGGCTTCGATCAGCTCTTCGTCGGTTTCGGCCACCGACTCCATCAGCTTCTGGCGCCACTCGGCCGCCTCCTCCTTCATGTCGGCCGGAATCTCCTCTTCGAGGATGTCGGTGCCGAGGTCATTGGTGTAGATGATCGCCTTGTTCCGCACCAGATCGATGATGCCTTTGAGGTCACCCTCGGCACCGATCGGCAGCTGGATCGGCACGGCGTTGGCCTTGAGGCGATCCTTGATCTGGTCGTAGACCTTCAGGAAGTTGGCGCCGGTCCGGTCCATCTTGTTGACGAACACGATCCGGGGCACGTTGTAGCGATCGGCCTGACGCCAGACCGTTTCCGACTGGGGCTGAACGCCACCGACGGCACAGAACACCGCGACGACACCGTCGAGGACCCGCATCGAGCGTTCCACCTCGATGGTGAAATCGACGTGGCCAGGGGTGTCGATGATGTTGATCCGGTTGTCCTTCCAGCTGGTGGAGATGGCGGCGGCGGTGATGGTGATCCCCCGCTCGCGCTCCTGCTCCATCCAGTCGGTGACCGCGGCGCCATCGTGCACCTCGCCCATCTTGTGGACCACGCCGGAATAAAACAGGATCCGTTCGGTCGTGGTGGTCTTGCCCGCGTCGATGTGAGCGGCGATACCGATATTTCTGACGCGTTCCAGGGGGTAGGCGCGGGCCACGGGAAAGTTCTCCGGGGGTGGGTCGACGAAAAGCGGGCGTAACTTTACAGACCGACGTTGGTGCGATCTGCAGGAACCGGATCAGCCCAGGGATCCGGCCCCCATGGGCGGCTCAGTAGCGGTAGTGGGCGAAGGCCTTGTTGGCTTCGGCCATCTTGTGGGTCTCCTCCCGCTTGCGGACGGCACTGCCGGCTTCATTGGCCGCGTCCATCAGCTCACCGGCCAGCTTCTGGGCCATGCTGCGGCCGTTGCGGGCCCGGGAGAAGTTGACCAGCCAGCGCAGCGCCATGGCGGTGCCCCGCTCCTGACGCACTTCCATCGGCACCTGGTAGGTGGCGCCACCGACCCGCCGGGCCCGCACTTCCACCAGGGGGGTGGCGTTGCGGACCGCCGTCTCGAACAGGTCGAGGGGATCGGCGCCGGTGCGCTCGTTGATCAGGGTGAAGGCATCGGACAGGATGCGCTGGGCCGTGGACTTCTTGCCGTGCTTCATCAGCCGGGCCACGATCATCGAGGCCAGACGGCTGTTGAACTGGGGGTCCGGGAGAACCGGGCGTTTCTCGGCGGCGTTGCGGCGGGACATGGAACGGGGGGAGAAAAAGCGGGAGAGGGCTGGTCCGGCCGCGAAGAGCCGGGGGAACGAAGGCTCAGGCCTTCGGTGTCTTGGCGCCGTACTTGGAGCGGGACTGCCGCCGATCCTTGACCCCGGAGGTGTCGAGGGTGCCGCGGATGATGTGGTAGCGGACACCGGGCAGGTCCTTGACGCGGCCGCCGCGGATCAGAACCACCGAGTGCTCCTGAAGGTTGTGGCCGATGCCGGGGATGTAGGCCGTCACCTCGAACCCGGAGGTGAGGCGCACACGGGCCACCTTGCGCAGCGCCGAGTTGGGCTTCTTCGGGGTGGAGGTGTACACCCGGGTGCAGACGCCACGCCGCTCAGGGCAGGCGCGCAGGGCGGGCGACTTCGTCTTGCGGGTGAGACGCTGCCGCTCGGTGCGGATCAGCTGCTGAATAGTGGGCATCGAAGGCCGGGGTGCTGCTCGGTGTGGACAGGTCGGTTGTCCGACCGTTTCGACAATCCGACACCTTACTTCGTCGTCGTCCCGCTCACGTCTCGCGGCTGAAGGCGGCCCCGCAGGCACAGCTGCGCACGCCCGGCCCGGGACGCACCAGAAACCCGCCGCCGCTGAGGTCGCCCCGGTAGTCGAGCTGCAGGCCCTGCAGCAGCGGCAGCTGCCCGGCGGGCGAATAGAGGGTGATGCCGTCGGCCCGGGCCACGGGGGTGCCGGCCAGGTGGCCGGGGCGCAGCCGGATCGCCCAGGCTTCGCAGGCGCCCTCGAGCAGCTCCAGGTGCATCAGCCCCGGGGTGCCCGCCACGGCCGCCTGGCGGCACAGCTCGGCGGCGGCGGCGGGGGTGAGGCGAAGGCTGTGGCCCCGGGGCACGGTGAAGTGGCGAATGGGTTCAGTTTGCCAGCCGCTGGCTGGTGGGACCCAGGCCGGTGGTCGCCGCGCCGCCCCCGACCGGCACCAGCCCCAGGCCGTTGTGAACCGAGCCGGCCACACCCCGGCCCTTGACCCGGTGGCTGCCGCCCATCACCAGGCCGGTGGAACTGCCGCCATCGAGGTTGAGGGCATCGACCAGGCCCAGTTGCTGCAGCAGCCAGGCGGTCTCGGCAAGGGTGGGCCCGGCGCTCCCCCCGGCGCCCTCCAGGGTCACCAGCCAGAGCAGGGTGCCATCGCTGCCCACCACGGTCCGGGGGGCCCCTTGCCGGAGGAAGGCGGCCCCGAACCCTTCGGCGCTGCCGTTGAGCACGATGCGGCCGTTCTGCAGCAGCAGCGGCCCGCCTCCCATCACGGAGCCGGCGTTGCCCAGGGGGTCGCTGGGCCGGCTCTCCAGGCGCAACGACTCCCCTTCATTCCAGGGCAGGACGGCCCCGGCGCGGGCCACCACCAGGGTGTCCTCCGGCCGCAGCGGCACCCCCGCCGCCAGCTCCTGGCTGCCGATCCGCCGCTGCACGCGCCCGCCGCTCAGCATCACGCCCGTTTCTGAGCCGGTCAGGGCCTGGTAGAGCCGGCCCCAGTCAGCGGTGTAGCGGCTCAGGCCCCGCTGGGCGTAACCGCTGTTCACGGTCAGCAGCGGCCAGCGCCGGCCTCGGTCATCGCTGATCCATTCGTCCAGCCGCAGGCGCCCGAAGCGCGGCAGGCTGCGGGGATCCCAGCCCACGGCGCCCCGGTTGAGGATCGGCCCGGACAGCCAGCGGCCCTGGTCCCGCAGGGCGCCGAGCGGAAGGCGGCGCACCCGGTTGAAGAAGCCGCCGTTGATCGCCACCAGGGCGTCCTGGCGCTGGGCCAGGGCCGCCAGGGAGCTCAGGCCCGCCATCCCATCGGGCCGGCTGAGGGTCCGCAGTTCCAGCGGCCCGCTGCGGGGATCGACCCTGACGGCATTGATCTGGACCCTGGTGCCCCCCACGGCGCGCACCTGCTGGTCCCAGCGCAGCTGGGGCCCCAGCAGCGCCAGCAGCCGCGGATCGATCGGCGCCGGAGCCGTCGGTGGCGTCGCTGCCGTGCCGGTGGTGCCGCTCAGGGGCAGGTCGATGACCACCCGGGCGGGTTCCCCCAGGGTGAACAGGCGCAGGGGCGCGGTGCCGCCCGGGACGTTCAGGTTCAGGTCCGCTCCATCGGCTCCGCTGCGCAGGCCCCGGGCGGTGAGCTGGGCCAGCTGGTCGGTCCGGCTGAGCAGGGCCAGCTGGACGCCGCCATCGCTGCTGCGTACCAGGGTGGGGCCATCGAGGTCGAGCACCACGCGCCGGAAGCCCGCCTGCTCGGAGCTCCGCACCTGGAGCAGGCGGGGCGCCGGCAGGCGCAGATCCAGCAGGTCGCCGCGACGCTCCACCGCCACTCCGACGTTCTGAAGGATCGTTGCCACGTCGACGGCCACCTCATCCGCCAGCGAGCGCTGCTGGCTGGCGGGCACCACCAGCTCCCGCCCGAACCATTCCAGCGCCAAAGCGCCATCGGGCCTGGACCGGCTGCTGAAGCCCAGCTGGCCTTCCAGCACTTCCAGGGGCAGCCACAACGCCTGGGGCTGACGTGGGTCCTGGCCCCCCCAACGCCAGGCGGCCTGCTGACGGCGGCCGTTGAGCGCCAGCTGGGTGCCGCCGATCTCCGCCGCAGGGGCCAGCCGCACAGGCTCCGGCCGGCGGCGCGACGGGGGATCCAGCTCCGGCAGGGCCGGTGGCATCGGCGGGGGGGCGGCCTCGGTGACCCGCGGGCCTCCGATCAGGGCCAGCAGGACCAGGGTGATCGGAAGGGTCCTGGCCATGGATTGGGGTCCTGCCGCTGCATAGAAAAAGTTAGTCCCGCTGCTTTGGGGCAGCGGCGGCTGCCTAGGATCGGCAGCTCGCCCTGTCGTCGCGGACACGGCTGCTGCACGGGTGACACGGCAGCTCCCCGGCGGGCCCTTCCTGCCGGCCTCTTTAGGCTTGTTGCTTTCAAGCCATCTCCAGCTCCGTTTCAGCAGCACCAACCCGGCCTATGTCCTCCTCCGCTCCGCTCTGGCCCCACCGCGACAGCTCGTCCCCAGGCCCTGGAGAAACGGACGCGTGTGGTGTGGGCTTCCTGGCCCACCTTGATGGGGTGCCCAACCACTGGGTGCTGCAGCAGGCCCTGCGCGGTCTCCGCTGCATGGAGCACCGGGGCGGCTGCGGCGGGGATGGAGATTCCGGCGACGGGGCCGGGCTGCTCACCGCGATCCCCTGGAGCTATCTGGAGGCCGTCTGGCCGGCGGCCGCCGCTTCCACCGCCATGGTGCGGGGACTGGGGATGCTCTTCCTGCCCGCCGACGAAGAACGGCGCGACCAGGCCCGGCGCATCTGCGACGAGGAGGCCGAGCGCCTTGGGCTGCTGAGCCTCGGCTGGCGTGAGGTCCCGGTGGTCCCCGAGGTGCTCGGCCCCCTGGCCCGGGAGAATGCCCCCGCCATCGAGCAGTGGCTGCTGGCCGCCCCCGATGCCGTGCCCGGCGTCATGGCTGATGTGGACGCCCTCGAATCGCTGCTGTTCCGCCTGCGACGCCGCGCCGTCGATCGGGTGCGGGAGGTCTGGGGTGCCGACACCACCGACCTCTATTTCGCCTCGATCAGCGGCCGCACCGTCGTCTACAAGGGGATGGTGCGTTCGGAGGTGCTCGATGCCTTCTACGCCGACCTGCGGGACGAACGCTTCAGCGTCGCCTTCGCGGTGTACCACCGCCGCTTCAGCACCAACACCCTGCCCCGCTGGCCCCTGGCCCAGCCGATGCGCCTGCTGGGCCACAACGGCGAGATCAACACGCTGCTGGGCAACATCAACTGGGCCAGGGCCGCTGAATCCCATCTCGAGGCCGTCTGGGGCGATGCCGCCCGGGACCTGCGGCCCCTGGTCAACGCCGCCTTCAGCGATTCGGCCAACCTCGATGCCACCCTCGAACTGATGGTGCGCAGTGGTCGGCCGATCACCGACAGCCTGCTCACCCTGGTGCCGGAGGCTTTCCGCGACCAGCCCGAGCTCGACGAACGGCCGGCGATCAAGGCCTTCTACGAATACAGCGCCTGCCTGCAGGAACCCTGGGACGGCCCGGCCCTGCTGGTGTTCAGCGACGGCCGCATGGTGGGGGCCACCCTCGATCGCAACGGCCTGCGACCCGCCCGGTACTGCATCACCAGCGACGGCTATGTGGTGATGGGCTCGGAGACGGGCGTGGTGGAGCTGGAGGAATCCCGCATCATCGAGAAGGGCCGCCTCGGCCCCGGCCAGATGCTGGCCGTGGATCTGGAGCAGCACCGGCTGCTGCGCAACTGGGATGTGAAAGAGGAGACCGCGGCGCGGCTGCCCTACGCCGGCTGGCTGCTCGACCATCGCCGCAGCCTCCCCCCCGGCGCCTGGCAGACGCAGCACTCCCTGGGCGACCTGGAGCTTTTGCAGCAGCAGACAGCCTTCGGCTTCACGGCCGAAGACCTGGACCTGGTGATCGAAGACATGGCCGGCCAGGGCAAGGAGCCCACCTACTGCATGGGGGATGACATCCCCCTGGCGGTGCTCTCCTCCAAGCCCCACCTCCTTTACGACTACTTCAAGCAGCGCTTCGCCCAAGTCACCAACCCCCCCATCGACCCGCTGCGCGAGAAGCTGGTCATGAGCCTGGAAATGCATCTCGGTCGGCGCGGTTCGGCCCTGCGCCCCGATGCCTCCGGCGCTGCTGTGCTGCACCTCACGTCCCCGGTGCTCAACGAGGCCGAACTGGAGGCCCTCGGCACCTTTGGCCTCGGGCTCACCACCCTCTCCACACTGCTGCCGGTGGCCAGCGGCCCCGACGGACTGGAGCAGGCCCTGCATCGCCTCTGCTTTGAGGCGGAGGCGGCCGTGCGCAGCGGCATCCAGATCCTGGTGCTTTCCGACCGCACAGACGGCGGCATCAGCGCCGGCACCACGGCCATTCCCCCCCTGCTGGGGGTGGGCGCCGTGCACCACCACCTGCTGCGGCTTGGCCTGCGCCTGCAGTGCTCCCTGGTGGTGGACACCGCCCAGTGCTGGAGCACCCACCACCTGGCCTGCCTGATCGGCTACGGCGCCAGCGCCGTCTGCCCGTGGCTCACCTGGGAGACCACCCGCCATTGGCTGGCCCACCCCCGCACCCAGTCGATGATCGAGCGGGGCAAACTGCCTGCCCTCGACGCCGACAAGGCCCAGGCCAACGTGCGCAAGGCCTTGGAGGAGGGGTTGCGCAAGATCCTCTCCAAGATCGGCATCTCCCTGCTCGCCAGCTACCACGGCGCCCAGATCTTCGAGGCCATCGGCATCGGCGCCGACCTGATCGATCTGGCCTTCACCGGCACCACCAGCCGGGTGGCCGGCCTCAGCCTGCAGGACCTGGCCAGCGAGACCCTGGCCTTCCATGCCAAGGCCTACCCGGAACTGAACCGCACCAAGCTGGAGTTCATGGGCTTCGTGCAGTACCGCACCGGTGGGGAGTTCCACCTCAACAATCCGGACATGTCCAAGGCCCTGCATGCCGCGGTGGCGGCGGGCCCCGGCTATGACCATTTCTCCACCTACCGCACCCTGCTGGAAAACCGGCCGGTGACGGCCCTGCGCGACCTGCTTGAGCTCAGGCCGGCCCCGGTGCCCCTGCCGATCGAGCAGGTGGAGAGTGTCGAGAGCATCTGCAGCCGTTTCTGCACCGGCGGCATGAGCCTGGGGGCCCTCTCCCGCGAGGCCCACGAGGTGCTGGCGGTGGCGATGAACCGCATCGGCGGCAAGAGCAACTGTGGCGAAGGCGGTGAGGATCCGGCCCGCTACAACCCACTCCACGACGTCGACGGTGAGGGCCATTCGCCCACCCTCCCCAGCTTGCGCGGGCTGCAGAACGGCGACAGCGCCTGCTCCGCCATCAAGCAGATCGCCTCGGGGCGTTTCGGCGTCACCCCGGCCTACCTGCGCAGCGGCCGCCAGCTGGAGATCAAGGTGGCCCAGGGCGCCAAACCCGGCGAAGGCGGCCAGCTGCCTGGTCCCAAGGTGGACGCCTACATCGCCTGGCTGCGCAACAGCAAGCCCGGCGTGGCGCTGATCTCACCGCCGCCGCACCACGACATCTATTCGATCGAGGACCTGGCCCAGCTGATCCACGATCTGCACCAGGTGAACCCCGCCGCCCGGGTCTCGGTGAAGCTGGTGGCCGAGATCGGCATCGGCACGATCGCCGCCGGGGTGGCCAAGGCCAACGCCGATGTGATTCAGATCTCCGGCCACGACGGCGGCACCGGCGCCTCGCCGCTGAGTTCGATCAAGCACGCCGGCAGCCCCTGGGAGCTGGGGCTCACCGAGGTGCACCGCAGCCTGCTGGAGAACGGCCTGCGGGACCGGGTGCTGCTGCGGGCCGACGGCGGCCTCAAGAGCGGCTGGGACGTGCTGATCGCCGCCCTGCTGGGGGCCGAGGAGTACGGCTTCGGCTCGGTGGCCATGATCGCCGAGGGCTGCATCATGGCCCGCGTCTGCCACACCAACAACTGCCCGGTGGGGGTCGCCACCCAGAAGGAAGCCCTGCGCAAGCGCTTCACCGGCCTGCCCGAGCACGTTGTCAATTTCTTCGTCTTCGTGGCCGAGGAGGTGCGCCAGCTGCTCAGCGTGCTCGGCGTGGCACGCCTCGAGGACCTGATTGGCCGCACCGATCTGCTGGCGCCCCGCAAGGTTCACCTCACCAAGACCGGTGCCCTGGATCTCTCCTGCCTGCTCGATCCGATTCCCGCAGCCGCCGACCGCTCCTGGCTGCGCCATGACGATGTCGCCCATGACAACGGCCCGGTGCTCGAGGACCAGCTGCTCGCCGATCCGGAGGTGCGCGCGGCGATCGACGCCCACGGCCATCTGGCGCGCCAGCTGCCGATCGTCAACACCGACCGCAGTGTGGGCGCCCGCTTGAGCGGCGAGATTGCTGCCCTGCATGGCAACACCGGCTTCCAGGGGGGCCTGGCCCTCACCTTCCACGGCGCGGCCGGCCAGAGCTTCGGTGCCTTCGTGCTCCAGGGCATGGACCTGCGCCTGGTGGGGGAGGCCAACGATTACGTGGGCAAGGGCCTCAACGGCGGCCGCATCACCGTGGTGCCTCCGGCCGGTGTCACCGATCCCGGTGACCAGGTGATTCTGGGCAACACCTGTCTCTATGGCGCCACCGGCGGCGAGCTGTTCGCCCTCGGCCGGGCCGGTGAACGCTTCGCCGTGCGCAACAGCGGTGCCCGCACCGTGGTGGAGGGGGTTGGCGACCACTGCTGCGAATACATGACCGGCGGCGTGGTCGTGGTCCTGGGCGGCACCGGCCGCAACGTGGCGGCCGGCATGACCGGTGGCGTGGCTTTCCTGCTCGATGAAAGCGGTGGCCTGGCGGCCCGCCTCAATCCGGAGTCGGTGGAGCTGGTGCCCCTCACCACCCCTGAGCAGGAAGCGCTGCTTCGTCCCCTGCTGGAGGCCCATCTGCAGGCCACCGGCAGCACCAGGGCAGCGGCGATCCTGGCCGACTGGCCCACCTGGAAGGGACGCTTCCAGGTGCTGGTGCCCCCCAGTGAAAAGACGGCGGTGGGTCTGGCCCAACGGGAAGCAGTGGTGGCCTGAGCGGGCCTGGGGGTGAGGCTCAGAAGTCGTCGTAGACCTTCTTGAATGCGGCGAAGGTGTCGTCGTTGTTCATGCCGGCCACGGCGATCGACGCCGCACCCAGCTTTGTGCTGCAGCTGATCGAGACGGCCATGGGAAGGCTGGCGTGGTCGGCGTACACCGAGCGGCTCTCGCCGGTGCCGAGCACCTGGACATCGTCGGTGAAGCCGTTCTTGCTGGCCACCTTCTTGGCGTTCTCCACGCAGGCCATCAGGTCATTCACCCCCAGCACCACATCGGAGTACACGTGCGGCACGGCCAGGGCCGGCTCCCCCGGCGTCAGCAGGGCCACCACCAGGCCGAGGGAGGCGAGTTTGCTCATGACCGGACCGGGGGGCTGCGACGTCCCAATCCTGCATCGGGGTCCGGTTCTGATCAGCGGGGGTGCTCGCGCATCAGGCGCCGCACCTCGCCGGCGTGATAGCTGCTCCGGGTGAGCGGACTGCTCACCACCTGCAGGAAGCCCAGGTCGGTTTCGCCGTGGCGGCGGAACTCTTCGAACACTTCAGGGGAGACAAAACGCTGCACCTGCAGATGTTTGGGACCGGGGGAGAGGTACTGGCCGATCGTGACGATGTCGACGGCGTGGGCGCGCAGGTCGGCCATCACCCCTTGCACCTCGGCGTTGTTTTCGCCCAGACCCACCATCAACCCTGATTTGGTGTAGGTGCGCGGCCAGCCCTCCCGCACCCGGCGCAGCAGCTCCAGCGAGCGTTCATACACCCCCTGGGGCCGCACCTGCCGGTAGAGCCGGGGCACGGTTTCGATGTTGTGGTTGAGCACCTCCGGCGCCGCCGCCATCACCACCGCCAGGGCCTCCCAGGTGCCGCAGAGATCCGGCAGCAGCACCTCGATCGTGGTCAGGGGCGCGTTGCGGCGCACGGCCTCGATGCAGGCGACGAACTGGCTGGCGCCGCCATCGGCCAGGTCGTCCCGGTTGACCGAGGTGATCACCACATGGCTCAGGCCCAGGCGCCGCACCGCTTCCCCCAGTCGCTCGGGCTCGGTGGGATCCAGCGCCCGCACGCTGCGGTCGAAGTCGATGTCGCAGTAGGGACAGGCCCGGGTGCAGCCCGGCCCCATGATCAGGAAGGTGGCGGTGCCGCCGGCGAAGCACTCGCCGATGTTCGGGCAGCTGGCCTCCTGGCAGACCGTGTTGAGCTTGAGGTCGACCAGCAGGTCCGCCACCGCCCCGATCCGCTCCCGCTGCGGCGCCTTGACCCGCAACCAGGGGGGCTTGGCAGGGGCGGGCCTGGGGTCGCTGATGGTCACGGGGGTCGCTGGGCTGGGCGGACTGTAGGCAGGACGGTCGCTGCGCTCCATCCCCTAAAGTCTGGCCATCGGGATGTGGCGCAGCTTGGTAGCGCACTTCGTTCGGGACGAAGGGGCCGCAGGTTCGAATCCTGTCATCCCGATTTTTTTGACGCCTGCCCTCAGGCCAGAGCCGCCCCCGGGTAGCCCCGGGGGGTCACCATGCGGCCGTCCTGGACACGGGTGGAGCTGTTGCCGACCAGGACCAGGGTGAGCATGTCCACCTGCTCCTCGGGCAGGCAGCCCAGGGTGTGCAGGCTGAGCGTCTCCTCGGCGCGCCCCAGCTGGCGGGCCAGCAGCACCGGTGTGCTGGCCGGCCGGCCCTCGCCCAGCAGTTCGATGGCCCGGCCCAGCTGCCAGGGCCTGCCCAGGGAACGGGGGTTGTAGAGGGCCACGACGAAATCGCCGCTGGCGGCGCCCCTCAGCCGCCGTTCGATCACCTCCCAGGGGGTGAGGCGGTCGCTGAGGCTGATCGTGCAGAAATCGTGCATCAGCGGGGCACCGGCGCGGGCGGCGGCCAGCTGCAGGGCCGACAGCCCCGGGTGCACCGTGAAGGCCGGACGATCGAGGGCCGGCAGCTGCAGCCAGAGCTCCAGCGCAAGCCCCGCCATGCCGTAGATGCCGCTGTCTCCTGAGGAGATCAGCGCCACGTCGAGGCCTTGGCGGGCCAGGTCGAGGGCCTCGGCGCAACGGGCTGTCTCCTCGGTCAGGCGGCCCTCGCGGCGCAGCTGGTCGGGCCGCCTGAGCGGTTCGAGCAGGTCGAGGTAGAGCCCGTAGCCCACCCATACGGTCGTGGCGGCCAACGCCTGGCGGGCCTCGCCACTGAGCAGGGCGATCGCCCCCGGACCGCTGCCCACCAACTGCAGACTGCCCCGCTGCGGAGCCCACTGGCGTCCGGCCAGGGCCACCGCCAGGGTGGCCGCACCCCGCTCCCCGGCCCCGGCGCGACCGATCTTCTTCTCCACCAGCAGGCGGGCCGGCCCCCCCGCCTGGGACGCCGCCTGAAGAGCGGCGGCTTCCGCCACGCTCGGCGTACCCATCTCCCTGGCCACCGCCTCTGAGGGATGGGGGACGCTCACCCCCGCCAGGGTGGGGGCGTCGAACAGCCGCAGGGGCCAGCCCCGCTGCTCCGCCAGGGTCAGCAGGGCGGGCTCATCCCCCTTGCGATCGATGCTGGCCAGGCCGGCCACGGCCTCGGGGGCCAGCCCGTGCTGCGCCAGTCCCTCCGCCACCAGGCGCTCCAGCACCGCCAGGCTCGTGTCCCGCTCGCAGCCGAGGCCCAGCCACAGGGCGGGGGGATGCCAGCGGCAGCCGTCGCCGCCGTGGGGGCTGATCACCAGGGCCGCCGGGCCGGCCGTCTCCGCAGTGCCGGTGGCCTCGAGCGTCTGCCAGAGGCTGTTGCCGCTCTCCTGCCGCAGGCTGATCCGGTTGCCGCGGGCCGCCTCCACCATCAGGCCCCGCCAGTCGCCCCCGCCCCGGCGCCAGCCCCAGGCCTGGCCGAAGGCATCCAGGGGCAGCCGGCCGCGGGCGGCGCTGGCGCCGGTGAGCACGGCCTCGCCGCCGATCAGGGCGGCGATCTTCTGGCTGAGCCGATCGCCACCGGCGGCATGGCCCCCCAGCAGCGGCACCACGAAACGGCCCTGCGGATCCACCACCAGCACGGCCGGATCACGGTCCTTGTCGCGGATCAGGGGGGCGATCAGCCGGGTCACCAGACCGCAGGCCCCAACGGCCACCACCGCCTCGGCGGTCCCCCAGTGCTCCGCCAGCCAGACGGCCGCCGCCGCATCCTCCGGGCCGCGTACGGTCTGCAAGAGGCCGGCCTGGGTGAGCTGTTGCAGCATCGGTGTGGCCGTCGGCCCGAAGCCGAGGCCGATGATCGCGGGTTGGCTGACGCTCACGGCTCCACGCTCCCATCCAGGGGAGGCTCGGCCTGCTCAGCCATGGTTGAGGGCACCGATGGGTTGGGACGGTCCGCTGTCGCCGTCTCGCTCTCGGCAGGGTTCTCGCCCTCCGCCTGGACCTCGTTCCCCAGCCCGGTTGTGGGGGCTGCCCCAGCTCCCATCAGGGCCTCGGTCTCCATGTCGGGGGCAGAGTCCAGCGCCGTCTCTGGTTCTGGCGCTGGTTCGGGCATGGTCTCGGTCTTCGTCTCCGGCTCCGGCTCCGGCTCCGGCGCGGCAGGCGGTGGGGCCTCGCCCAGCAGGACGGCCAGCTCTGCGGGCTGCAGTCGGCCCCCCTGCCAGCGGGGGGCGTCGGCGCCGGGCTCCAGGGTCACTTCCGTGACCAGGCTGTTGAACGGTGGGTTGAGCGGCTCGCCGAGGCCGTCGAGCAGGTCGAGTTGGATCGCATTGCTGCCGCTGCGCCAGCCTTCCAGCCACAGGGGCGTCTGTTGATCCACCAGGAAGCTGTCACCGTTGAGGCTGACCCGCAGCCGCCAGCTGGCGTCGCCGCTGCGCAGGTTCTGCAGGGGGGCTTCCAGCAACAGCCAGTCGAGCAGCAGCGGCGTGCCGGCCGCCGTCCCCCGGGGGCTGACGGCGATCAGCTGGGGACTGCCCGGAGCGGGTTGGCTCAAGGGGTTGGCCGCGACCCTGTGCAGCCGTATCTGGCGCTGGGCCCCGGGGCCCTTCACCGCCTCGCCCCAGGGCCTGGCGGCATAGACGGTGAGCCGATGGCTGCCCGGCTCCAGCGGCCGCATGCTGGTGCTGGTGTCCGTGAGCGGCAGGGGGGGATCCCCATCCAGCTGCACCACCACGTGGGGGCCGAGGCCGAGGGGGCCGGCATCCACCAGGGGCCAGTCCTCCACCTGCAGCTTCAGGGTCCAGGGACCGGCCGGCAGCAGGGCTCCGTCGGCGGGGGAGAGGATCTCCAGCCGTGGCCGCCGCCCGTCCAGGGCCTCCTGCAGCTGCTGCACCGCCAGGGGGGGCGCCACCTCCTGCTGGCTGGAACGTCCCACCGCCAGGGGAGTGGCGTCGGCAGCGGGGGTGCGTCGGCCCGGCAGGTTGAACGCCAGGGCCGCCGGTGGGGCCACGCCAAGCACCAGCAGCAGAACCAGCGTCAGCAGGCCGGCCCAGAGGCAGGACCTCCCGGCCCCTCGCCCTGCGGCCCCTCGCCTCTGACCCCTGTCGCTCACGCGGACTGCCTCAACCGTGGCGCCATTCTGCTTCGGGGCCCGAAAGGGGCAGATCAGCTGTCAAAAGCGCCGAACAATGCAGCAAGCGGTTATAGAAACCCAAGGACTTTCTGATTGTTACGTTGTTGACAACATGCGGTCAGACCGCTGTCGCAGCCTTGGAACCGCCGGGATTAAACCTTTGTAACTGGCGGCCGATTCGCCTTGTTTTCGACCCCTATACTTCCGCCAGCGGTCCCCTTTCGGGGCCCAAAGCCCCAGTCGTGGCAAGGGATTTCCCCCACCTCGCGACTGGTGCCCATGGTCGGGTCCTCCCGGCCATGGGGCCCACCGATGGGCCCGGAACGGTCGCATGACCTGTCTCCGGCGTCCGTCGAAGGGGTGGACCTCCACCTCGACCCCGTCCCTCGAGGAACGTCTCGATGACCATCAGCCCACCAGAGCGTGGGAACAAGGCGAAGGACATGGTTGACCGGAACCCCGTTCCCGTCGACTTCGATGTTCTCGGCAAGCCCGGGCACTTCGATCGCACCCTCGCCAAAGGTCCCAAAACCACCACCTGGATTTGGAACCTCCACGCCAACGCTCACGATTTCGACAGCCACACGAGCGATCTTGAAGAGGTCTCCCGGAAGATCTTCAGCGCTCACTTCGGCCATCTGGCCGTCATTTTCATCTGGTTGAGCGGCGCCTTCTATCACGGAGCCCGCTTCTCCAACTACACCGGCTGGCTGGCCGACCCCCTGCACGTCAAGCCCAGTGCCCAGGTGGTCTGGCCGATCTTCGGTCAGGAAATTCTCAATGGCGATGTGGGTGCCGGCTTCCACGGCATCCAGATCACCTCCGGCCTCTTCCACGTGTGGAGAGCCTGGGGTTTCACCAATGAGTTCCAGCTCCTGTGCACCGCCATCGGTGCCCTGGTGATGGCCGGCCTGATGCTCAACGCCGGTGTTTTCCACTACCACAAGGCAGCGCCGAAGCTGGAGTGGTTCCAGAACGTTGAGTCCATGCTCAACCACCACCTGGCCGGCCTGCTCGGGCTCGGGTCCCTGTCCTGGACAGGTCACCTGCTGCACGTGTCGCTGCCCACCACCCAGTTGATGGACGCCATCGACGCCGGCAGCCCGCTGGTGTTGAACGGCAAGACCATCGCTTCGGTGGCCGACATCCCGCTCCCCCATGAGTTCCTCAACCAGGATCTGCTGACCCAGTTGTTCCCCGGCTTCGGCGCGGGGATCTCCGCCTTCTTCACCGGCAACTGGGCCGCCTACAGCGATTTCCTCACCTTCAAAGGTGGTCTGAATCCTGTGACCGGCAGCCTCTGGATGACCGACATCGCCCATCACCACCTGGCGATCGCGGTGCTGTTCATCGTGGCTGGCCACATGTACCGCACCAACTGGGGCATCGGCCACAGCATCAAGGAAATTCTCGAGGGCCAGAAGGGCGATCCCCTGCTGTTCCCCGCGCCCAAAGGTCACGATGGGCTCTACGAATTCCTCACCACCTCCTGGCACGCCCAGCTGGGTCTGAACCTCGCACTCCTGGGTTCGCTCACGATCATCGTGGCGCACCATATGTATGCGATGCCGCCGTATCCCTACATCGGTATCGACTACCCGACGCAGCTGTCGCTGTTCACCCACCACATGTGGATCGGCGGCTTCCTGATCGTCGGAGCCGGTGCTCACTCGGCCATCGCACTCATCCGCGACTACGACCCGGCCAAGAACATCGACAACGTTCTGGATCGGGTGCTGAAAGCCCGTGATGCCCTGATCAGCCACCTCAACTGGGTGTGCATTTTCCTGGGCTTCCACAGCTTCGGCCTCTACATCCACAACGACACCATGAGCGCCCTGGGACGTCCCCAGGACATGTTCAGCGACACTGCGATCCAGCTGAAGCCCGTCTTCGCGCAATGGATCCAGGGTCTGCACGCCGCTGCCGCCGGCACCACCGCCCCCAACGCGCTGGCTGGTGTGAGCGAAGTGTTCAACGGCACCATCGTCGCCGTTGGCGGCAAGGTGGCCGCCGCGCCGATCCCCCTGGGAACGGCCGACTTCATGGTCCACCACATCCACGCCTTCACGATCCACGTCACCGTGCTGATCCTGCTGAAGGGTGTGCTCTATGCGCGCAGCTCCCGCCTCGTCCCCGACAAGGCGAACCTGGGCTTCCGCTTCCCCTGCGACGGCCCCGGCCGTGGCGGTACCTGTCAGGTGTCGGCCTGGGACCACGTGTTCCTCGGCCTGTTCTGGATGTACAACTCCCTGTCGATCGTCATTTTCCACTTCAGCTGGAAGATGCAGAGCGACGTGTGGGGCACCGTCAATGCTGACGGCACCGTCCAGCACATCACCAACGGCAACTTCGCCCAAGGCGCCATCACCATCAATGGTTGGCTCCGGGACTTCCTGTGGGCCCAGGCCGCCCAGGTGCTGAACAGCTACGGCTCGTCTTCCAGCGCCTACGGTCTGATGTTCCTGGGTGCCCACTTCGTCTGGGCCTTCAGCCTCATGTTCCTCTTCAGTGGCCGCGGCTACTGGCAGGAGCTGATCGAGTCCATCGTCTGGGCTCACAACAAGCTGAAGGTGGCTCCCGCCATCCAACCGCGGGCGCTTTCCATCACCCAAGGCCGTGCCGTCGGTGTCGCCCACTATCTGCTGGGCGGTATCGCGACAACCTGGGCCTTCTTCCTGTCCCGACTCATCGCGGTCGGCTGACCTCCACCTGACCTTTCCCAATGGCAACGAAATTTCCTTCGTTCAGCCAGGGTCTGGCACAGGACCCGACAACCCGCCGTATCTGGTACGGCATCGCCACGGCTCACGACTTCGAGAGCCATGACGGAATGACGGAGGAGCGGCTTTACCAAAAGCTGTTCTCCACCCACTTCGGTCACCTCGCGATCATCGGCCTCTGGGTTTCGGGCAACCTGTTCCATATCGCCTGGCAGGGCAACTTCGAGCAGTGGGTCGCCGATCCGCTGCATGTACGTCCCATCGCTCACGCGATCTGGGATCCCCACTTCGGGCAGGGCGCCATTGACGCCTTCACCCAGGCGGGCGCTTCCTCACCGGTGAACATCGCCTATTCCGGTCTGTACCACTGGTGGTACACGATCGGCATGACGACCAACATGGAGCTCTACCAGGGTTCCATCTTCATGCTGATCCTCTCGGCATGGGCCCTGTTCGCCGGCTGGCTCCATCTCCAGCCCAAGTTCCTGCCTTCCCTGGCCTGGTTCAAGAACGCTGAATCGCGGCTCAACCATCACCTGGCGGTGCTGTTCGGCTTCAGTTCCATCGCCTGGACCGGTCACCTGGTCCACGTGGCCATCCCCGAATCCAGGGGACAGCACGTCGGGTGGGACAACTTCCTCTCGGTGGCACCCCACCCCGCCGGTCTGGCTCCGTTCTTCACCGGCAACTGGGGCGTCTATGCCCAGAACCCCGACACCGCCAATCAGGTGTTCGGGACCTCCGAGGGAGCCGGCACCGCGATCCTCACCTTCCTGGGTGGTTTCCACCCCCAGACCGAAGCGCTGTGGCTCACGGACATCGCCCACCACCACCTGGCCATCGGCTGCATCTTCGTGATTGCCGGCCACATGTACCGGACCAACTTCGGTATCGGCCACTCGATCCGCGAGATCCTGGAAGCCCACAACCCGCCGAAGGGCACTCCGTTCGGTGGAGCCCTCGGTGCTGGCCACAAGGGCCTCTACGACACCGTCAACAACTCCCTCCACTTCCAGCTGGGCCTTGCCCTGGCTGCTTTGGGAGTCGTGACCAGCCTGGTGGCGCAGCACATGTACGCGCTGCCGTCCTATGCGTTCATCGCCAAGGACTACACCACCCAGGCGGCGCTCTACACGCACCACCAGTACATCGCCATCTTCCTGATGTGCGGTGCCTTCGCCCACGGTGCGATCTTCTTCATCCGCGACTACGACCCGGAAGCCAACAAGGACAACGTTCTTGCCCGGATGCTTGAGCACAAGGAAGCCATCATCAGCCACCTCAGCTGGGTCTCCCTGTTCCTCGGCTTCCACACCCTGGGTCTCTACGTCCACAACGACGTGGTGGTCGCCTTCGGTACCCCCGAGAAGCAGATCCTCATCGAGCCGGTGTTCGCCCAGTTCGTTCAGGCCTCCAGTGGCAAAGCCCTGTACGGCATGGACATTCTGCTCGCCAACTCCGACAGCATCGCCTCAACGGCGTGGCCCAACAACGGCGCCGTCTGGCTGCCCGGCTGGCTGGATGCCATCAATGCAGGCAACAACTCCCTGTTCCTGCAGATCGGCCCCGGTGACTTCCTGGTCCACCACGCCATCGCCCTGGGTCTGCACACCACCACCCTGATCCTGGTGAAGGGGGCCCTGGATGCCCGGGGTTCCAAGCTGATGCCCGACAAGAAGGACTTCGGCTACTCCTTCCCCTGCGACGGCCCCGGCCGTGGCGGCACCTGCGACATCTCGGCCTGGGACGCCTTCTATCTGGCGGTCTTCTGGGCCCTGAACACCGTCGGTTGGGTCACCTTCTACTGGCACTGGAAGCACCTCGCCATCTGGCAGGGCAACGTGGCCCAGTTCAACGAATCCAGCACCTATCTCATGGGCTGGTTCCGTGACTACCTGTGGCTCAACAGCTCCCAGCTGATCAACGGGTACAACCCGATGGGGTCCAACAACCTGGCCGTCTGGGCCTGGATGTTCCTCTTCGGCCACCTGGTGTGGGCCACCGGCTTCATGTTCCTGATCTCCTGGCGGGGTTACTGGCAGGAGCTGATCGAAACCATCGTCTGGGCGCATCAGCGCACGCCCCTCGCCAACCTGGTGGGCTGGCGCGACAAGCCCGTCGCTCTCTCGATCGTTCAGGCCCGTGTTGTGGGTCTCGCCCACTTCACGATCGGCTACATCCTCACGTACGCGGCCTTCCTGATCGCGTCCACGTCAGGCAAGTTCGGCTGAGCCACGGCTCCCGAACACCGTCTACGCCCCTTCTCGAATCTTCGAGGGACCCCCATACCCCCGGTCACCACCGGGGGTTTTTTATGGTCTTGGCTGGATGTTCAGGCCGGTGGGAGCACCTTTCAAGGGCTTCCGGACCTGCCATCGGTGGGATCGAGCCGCTCCCCCAGCCAGGCCACGGGCAGCACCAGCAGCATGGGCAAGGCGCAGGTTGCCAGCTGCTCCAGGTTGAGCGGGGCGGTGCCGAAGAAGCGATGCATCACCGCGGTCTGGCTGAAGATCCATTGCACCGCCACCGTGCCAGCGATGCCGAGCAGCACCGCCGGTGCCTGGGTGAAGGCACGCCAGCCCAGCCGTGGCAGGGCCAGCAGAGCGGTGCGCAACTGGCTGATGGTCACCAGATAGACCAGATGGGCCAACACCAGACCCTGGATGGCCATGGTGCGGGCCAATGCCAGGTCGGCGTAGCGCTGTGTGCTCCAGAGGAACAGCCCGAAAATCACCCCCCAGTTGAACAACGACATCACCAGCACCCGGCGGATCAGGCCGCTGGTGAGCAGGGGCTGCTGCGGTGGCCGGGGCGGCTGCTGCATCAACCAGGGGACGATCGGCTCGAAGGCCAGGGCGATCGACATCGTCAGCGAGCAGACCATGTTGAGCCAGAGCACCTGCAGAGCCGTCACCGGCAGGGCGGTGCCGAGCACAGCCCCCAAGAGGATCGTCATCGAGGCGCCCCCGTTCACCGGCAGTACGAAGGCCAGGGTCTTGCGCAGGTTGAGGTAGACCGAGCGGCCCTCTTCCACCGCCGCTTCGATCGTGGCGAAGTTGTCGTCGGTGAGCAGCACGTCAGCGGCCTGACGAGCCACCTCGGTGCCGCCGGCGCCCATGGCGATGCCGATGTCGGCCTGCTTGAGGGCGGGCGCGTCGTTGACGCCGTCGCCGGTCATGGCCACGACCTCGCCGTTGGCCTGGAGGGCCTGCACCAACTGCAACTTCTGGTCCGGCGCCACCCGGGCAAACACGTCCACCCGATCGACGCACTCGGCGAGGCCATCCGCATCCAGTTCGGCCAGCTGGCGGCCATCGATCGCCGCCAGCGGTTCACCCTCGCCGGCCGGAGCACGCCCGATGCCCATCTCGCGGGCGATGGCCCGCGCGGTTTCCAGGTGGTCGCCGGTGATCATCTTCACGGTGATGCCTGCCGCCTGGCAGGCCGCCACGGCTCGGATCGCCTCGGGGCGCGGTGGATCCAGCATCCCCTGCAGACCGAGGAAATCCAGATCCTCTGCCACATGGTGGTGCTCCAGCTGGTGCTGGGAGGCCTCGGCCTGGCCAATGGCAAAGGCCAGCACCCGTTCCCCGCTGGCCGCCATCGCCCCTACGGCGGCTTCGATGGCCTCGCGGTCGAGGGCTTCGTGCTGGCCCAGGGAATCCAGCTGCCGGCTGCAGCGATCCAGCACGGCCTCCACCGAGCCTTTGACCAGGATGCGATCGCTGCCGTGCAGCGTGGCCATGAACTGATGTTCCGAAGCAAAGGGAATGGCATCGCGGCGGGGATGGCGATCCAGAGCGTCCTGGCGGTCGATTCCGGCCGCCTCAGCGGACACCAACAGGGCTGTTTCCGTGGGATCCCCCACCAGCCCCTCACGGTTGCTGGGTCGGGCGTCGTTGCAGAGCAGGCCGGCCAGCAGGGTTTCCTGCAGGGCCACATTCGTGGGGCCGGCCAGGCCCTGGCCCGGCCAGAGATCCTCGATCGCCACCGATTGGCCGCCCCCGTAGAGGTGCTGCACCGTCATCCGGTTCTGGGTGAGGGTGCCGGTCTTGTCGGAGCAGATGACGGTGGTGCTGCCAAGGGTTTCCACGGCCGGCAGCTTGCGGATGATGGCCCTCCGCCTGGCCATGCGATTCACGCCGATGGCCAGGGTGATCGTCACGATCGCCGGCAACTCTTCCGGGATCGCGCCCACCGCCAGGGCCACGGCCCCATCGAACATCTCATCGACGCCGCGCCCCCGCGCCAGCCCCACCAGAAACGTGAGCCCGGCCAGCATCAGAATCACCTGCAGCAAGCTGCGACTGAAGCGGCCGAACTTGCGGGTGAGTGGGGTGGTGAGATCCACATGGTCCTGCAGGGAGCTGGAGATGCTGCCCACCTCGGTGTCGTCCCCCGTGGCCACCACCAGCCCCAGGCCCTGACCCTTGGTCACATAGCTGCCCGCATACGCCATGCCGATCCGCTCCGCCAGCGGGGCGGACGCCTCAACGGCGGTGGTGCCCTTGTGCACCGGCATTGATTCCCCGGTGAGGGCCGATTCATCGGTCTGAAGGTGGCGCGCTTCCAGCAACCGCAAGTCGGCCGGCACCCGCGCCCCAGCCTCCAACTGCACCAGATCACCTGGCACCAATTGCTCCGAGGCCAGGCGCTGGCGCTCGCCAGCGCGCACCACCTCCACCTCGGTGCGCACCGACCGCGCCAGGGCGGCGATCGCGTTCTCGGCCTTGCTCTCCTGAACGAAGCCGATCACGGCATTGATCACGGTGACGCTCCAGATCACCAGGGCATCGCGGGGGTGACCCAGCAGCGCCTTCACCGCCCCCACCACCAGCAGGGTGATCAGCAGGGGGTTGTTGAACTGCAGTAAAAACTTCACCCAGCGGGGCTTGCCGCCACGGATTGTGAGCGTATTGGTGCCATGGACCAGCCGCCGCCGCTGGGCTTCCGTCTCACTCAGGCCGCTCGTGGCATCACTCTGCAGGGCCTCCACCACATCGGCCGCTGGCCGGGCATGGGCTGGTGCGGGAGTAGGCGGCATGGGGGGCGTCAGGTTCTAGACCCAAGCCTTACGCGCTTCCTGGCGCCTGAGGGCCGGTGCAGCAGCGATGCCCCGTGCAGCGGGATCAGACCTGCAAAGCCAAGGGATGGGGTTGGCTGGAGCGCCATTGCGCTGACGATCGAAGACCTGACACCGTTACGTTCTGATCACTGAAGGACGCCATAGGTCTTGCCATCGCGCCCACCGGCATGAGCGTCAAACGGACCCTGGAGCCACGACAATCAACGTCGTCCCGAATACCTGGTCACGTAACGGGGCAGCGAATGACCCCCATCTCTTCAACTTGAATTTGTCAGGGCTTAACCTGGCATTGGGGCTCGGCTGTCAGATTTAACTTGAATGCAGCTGATTTAAATGGCTCTCACCTTTACCGCACTGGATCCTTTCATCCAGGCGACAAATGGCGTGATCTCTCTGGCAGATCTCGGAGCCAATGCTGAAATCTCTGCTTACAACCCAACCACGGGATATCTGTATACCGTTGGTGGCGGATCCGGGGCGATTGTTGTTTCCGATCTCCGTGATCCTGCCAGCCCCCTGGCTGTTGCAAGGGCCACATCCACTGGCAATGGTGAGACGCTTCAGAGTGCGGCCGTGTTCGGCAATCTGCTTGCCATTGCGGTGCAGAACGCGGTCAAGACCGACCCCGGCTTCGTGCAGTTCTATGACCTGAGCAATCCGGCACTTCCCGTTCATCTCAGCACCGTGACGGTGGGTTCTCTGCCCGACATGGTCAAGTTCAGCAGCGATGGCACCAAGCTGCTGGTGACCAACGAAGGGGAGCCGAACGCTGTTTACACCATCGATCCGGTCGGGTCCATCTCTTTGATCAATACCAGCGGTTTTCTGGCGGCCGTACCCGTTGCCCCGACGGCAGCCGATGTCCAGAGCGTGGGCTTTGAAGTCTGGGAAAACCGCCGCGCCGAGCTGATCAATCGCGGCATCCGCATCGGCGAGCGCCTCGGTGTCACCACCACTGTGGCCCAAGACATCGAACCCGAGGCCATCGCCTTCAGTGCCGATGGCAACACGGCCTGGATCACCCTGCAGGAGAACAATGCCATCGCCGTGGTCGACCTCACCGGTGCCGCCCCGGTGATCAGCACCATCTTCTCCGCCGGCATCAAGGATTGGTCCCGCGGCGTTGCCAGCGCTGAGAATTTCACCTACGAGCTGGAGTATGCCGCTGGTGCCGCCAATCAACCCACTGGCGTGCTGGCCGGTGGTCTTTCCGGTTTGTTCTTCGCCGGCAAGGAGTCGGTCAACGGCACGGAGCTGGATGTTTATTTCTCCATCACCGATCGCGGCCCCAACGGCGCTCTGATCGCTGGTCAGCGTCAGTTTCTGGACCCTGACTTTCAGCCCAGCATCTACAAGCTGGGCATGAACCGCGCCACAGGAGCTGTCACCGAGCTGGGCCGCCTTGGCCTCAACCGCCCCGACGGCACCCCCCTCACCGGCCTGCCCCAGCTGGCGATCAAGGACGATGTGCCGATCGATGCCGCCAACGCCCCGCTCAGCTACGACCCGTTCGGCATCGACTCGGAAACCGTCTCGCGCTTCAGCCTCACCATCGGCGGCAGCACCCGCCAGGTGTTCGCTGTCGGCGATGAATACCGCGGCCAGATTTCGATCTTTGATGCGGTCAGCGGCAATCTGATCCAGCGCTACATCCCCGCTGGCCAGAAGGCCCAACTCGAGGCCCAGCACAACATCGGTGGGGCCAAGCCGATCGGCGCGGAAACGATCGACAGCCTGCCGGCCATCTACGGCAACCGCTGGAGCAACCGGGGCATCGAGGGCATGGCCTTCAACCCCAACGATGGCCTGCTCTACGCCTTCATGCAGAGCCCCCTGGACGTGGATGCCAACGGGGACGGCGTCACCGAAGGCCGCAGCCGCTCCGAGCTCACCCGCATCCTGGCGATCGATCCGGCCACCGGCACCCCGGTGAAGGAACACCTCTACCTGCTCAGCGGCCGCACCGGCCAGGACAAGATCGGCGACGTCGCCTTCGACGCCGACCGCGGCGTGTTCCTGGTGATGGAGCGCGACAGCAGCCGCAGCCTCACAGGCTTCAAGCACGTCTACGAGGTGGATCTGCGCGGTGCCACCGACACCCTGCCGCTCACCACCGCCGCCGACCAGGCCACGGCCGGCTGGCTGGGGACGATCGGGGTGGTCAGCCCCGAGCTGCTCGACAACCGTCGCAGCTTCGTCGACCACGACAGTGATCCGGCCACGGCCCCGATCTTCACCACCTCCAGCGCCGACGTGCTGGCTGCTGCGGGCCTCCGCCTGGCCCACAAGATCGAGCTGTTCAACCTGCCTTCCATCGGTGGCAGCCTGGCCTACGACAAGCCGGAAGGTCTCACCATCCGCGATGACGGCGCGCTGGTGATCAACTACGACAACGACTTCGGCACCGAAGGGGCCAGTGGCAACGTGATCACTGTGGTGAGCTTCGATGGCGCCGGCTTCGACAGCTCCGACCGGGATGTGGACGGCAGCAGCGGTGGCGGCAACCAATACCGCCCCGTCAGCGGATTGCCGCTCTACAGCCTCACGATGCCGGACGGCATTGCCACCTTCACCGATCCCCAGGGGCGCAGTTTCCTGCTGGCCGTCGGTGAGGGGGATTCGCGCGAATACGAGCCGGATCAGGGCAACATCTTCTTCGACCTCACCCGTGCCAGTGATGGCGCGCTGGTCAATGGCACCCCCTTCCGGGACCATCCCGGGGTGGATGCCCTTAATGACGCCTTCGCGGCCGCCACCGGCATCAGCCGCACCCGTCTCAACCTGCTCAACGACTACGGCGACATCACCGGCGACGGTCTGATCGACAAGCCCTTCAGCATCGGCTCCCGTTCCCTGCGCATCTACGACGTGCAGGGCAATGCCGTGTTCGATTCCAGCGCGGCCCTGGAAGACCTGGCCAACAGCCTGGGCTTGATGGCCTCCAATCGCGACGACGACAAGGGCACGGAGCCCGAAATGGTGGAGATCGCCACCGTGGCCGGCCGCACCTACGCCTTCGTGGCGCTGGAGCGCACCACCACCAGCGTGGCAGCGGTGTTCGACGTCACCGATCCCTACAACGTGGCGGCGGTGGATCCGTTGGTGTTCCCCGGTGCCGAGCGCATCGAGGGCATCACCTTCCTGCGCAGCGCCGCCGGTGAGCCGGCGGGCGTGATCGCCAGCAGCGAGGGCAACGATGTGGTGAGCATCACCACGGCGGCGCCCCTGGTGGCGGGCAGTGCCTTCCGCCTGCAGCTGTTCCACCTGGCTGACCAGGAGGGTGGCATTGCGGCCCTGAACGACGCCCCTCGCCTGTCCGGCGTGCTCAATGCCCTGCGGGCCCAGGACATCGATCTCGACGGGGTCCCCGGCTTCGCCAACACCCTCACCCTCTCCAGCGGCGACGCCTGGATCCCCGGCCTCTTCTACGGCGCCTCCGCCCAGGCCTACGGCGCCGTCGGCCGCGGAGATGTGCTGATCCAGAACGCCCTGGGGGTGCAGGCGATCGCCTTCGGCAACCATGAGTTTGACCAGGGCACCGCGGTGGTGGGGGATCTCATCCGGGCCAACGCCACCGCCGGCCATCCCGGCACCGCCTTCCCCTACCTGAGCGGCAACCTCACTTTCGCCACCGACAGCAACCTCGCCGCGTTGGTGGTGCCCGCCGGCCAGGCGCCGCGGCCCAACAGCATCACCAGCAGCGTGGTGTTCGACGTCAACGGCGAGACGGTCGGCGTGGTCGGGGCCACCACCCCCTGGCTGCCCACCATCTCCAGCCCGGGCGCTGTGGGCGTGGCCCCGGCCCCCTTCAGCGGCACGCCCACGGCCGCGGAACTGGATGCCCTGGCCGCGGAGATCCAGACCGATGTCGATGCCCTGCTCGCCGCCAATCCTGGCCTGAACAAGGTGATCCTGCTGGCCCACATGCAGCAGATCAGCATCGAGCAGGCCCTGGCCGAGCGCCTGCGCCACGTGGACATCATCGTGGCCGGCGGCTCCAACACCCGGCTCTTTGACAGTGACGATCAGGCCCGCCCCGGTGACAGCGTCCAGGGCGCCTATCCGATCGTGAAGACCGGCGCTGACGGCCGTCCGGTGGCGGTGGTGAACACCGATGGCAACTACAAGTATCTCGGCCGTCTGGTGCTCGATTTCGACAGCCAGGGTGTGATCATCCCCGAGAGCTACGACCCCACCATCAGCGGGGCCTTCCGCACCGATGCCGCCGGCGTGGCGGCCCTCAATGCCGAGGCCTTCATCGACGCCCGCGTGCAGGAGGTGGTCAACAACCTGCGCGAGGTGATCGTCGCCCAGGAGTCGGAGTGGTTCGGCATCAGTGATGTCTTCCTCAACGGCAACCGCAACCCCGGGGTGCGCAGTGAGGAGACCAACCTCGGCAACCTCACGGCCGACGCCAACCTGGCCTACGCCCGTCAGATCGATCCCACCGTGATGGTGTCGCTCAAGAACGGTGGCGGCATCCGCAACTCCATCGGCCAGTCGATCATTCCCACCGGTTCGGTCAACGGTGTCCCCGAACTGCTGCCCACTGCAGCGGTCTTTGATGCCCAGGGCAACGTGGTCAAGCCCGAGGGTGGCATCTCCCGCAACGACATCGCCAACGCCCTCAGCTTCAACAACGGCCTGTCCCTGGTGAGCGTCACCCCCGGCGAACTCAAGGCCCTGATCGAATTCGGCATCGCCGCCGGCATCAATCAGGGGCGCTTCCCCCAGGTGGGAGGCATGGCCTTCAGCTACGACCTCAGCCGCCCCGCCGGCTCCCGGGTGGTGACCCTGGCGATCCAGGACGCCGCCGGCAACGATCTCGACATCGTTGTCCGAGGCGGCGCGGTAGTAGGTGATCCAGCCCGCACCATCCGCATGGTGACCCTGGACTTCCTGGCCAGTGGCGGCGATGGCTATCCCTTCGCCAGCCTGACCAACCCCAACCGGGTCAACATCACCGAGGCAGGTGCCCCCCTGACCGGCACCGCCACCTTTGCGACCAACGGTTCGGAGCAGGACGCCCTGGCCGAATTCCTGGTAGCGAACCACTCCCCCGGCAACCCCTTCACGGCGGCGGACACTCCGGCGGCCCTGGACACCCGTCTGCAAAACCTGGCGGTTCGCAGCGATGCGGTGATCGATCCGATCCTCGTCGGAACCAGTGGCAACGACACCACCCTGCCGGGTCTCTCGACGGTCCCAGGCTTCGACGGCCGCCTCGACACCGTGTTCACCGGCGCCGGCAACGATGAGGTGGATGTGGCGATCACGGGCGGCTCCGACAACACGATCTTCACCGGATCCGGCGCCGACGTGGTGTATGCCGGCAGCCGCGATGTCATCACCGGTGGCAGCGGCAGTGATCAGATCTGGGCGATCGACGGCGGCCAGAACCGCCTCAGCGGCATGGCCGGCGATGACGAATTCATCATCGGCAGCTCCGGCAACCGGGCCCTTGGTGGCGCTGGCAACGACATCTTCACCATCCTCGGTGGGGCAGGCACCAACCACCTCAACGGTGGCGCTGGCTCCGACCAGTTCTGGCTGGTGAGCGAGCCGGGGGATCGGCCGGCCGCCAAGCAGTACGTGATGGACTTCACGGCAGGTGAAGACCTAGTGGGTCTGCGCGGGGTGGCTTTCACCGACCTTGGCTTCTCCCAGGTGGGAGCCGACACGCTAGTGAGTGTGTCCGGGGTTGAGGTTGGTTATTTCGCCAACATCAACGCAGCAGCGCTGAATAGCCAGACAAACTTTGCAGGTCTGGCCTAACACCCGCAACCAGATATTACTCGGCTGTGCCACTAGCCAAGGGCGCATTCACCATGCCGAGGCTGCCAATACTCCTCACTCCTTGCACAAAACATCATGGCCAAAAATATCGTCCTCATCATTGGGGATGGCATGGGCTGGGAAATGTCCCGAGCCAGCGCCATCTACAGCCAGATCGAAAAGGAGATTGATGCCCTTTTGGGCGAGGGCAAATCGGCTATTGAAATCACTGGCCTGTTCGCCGACCGTACCCTTGACGATTACTACACTTCCGGCAAAGGTGAGGGCAATCCCTACCAGGCATTTGAGGGCTTCAGTCTAGCCACCACTGGCTCCACCAAGATTGACGGCAGCACCAACAACAGCGCCCTTCAGGGATCGACCAGTACTCATGACACCGGCGACGCCCCTCTTCGGGATGGCTTCAGCTTCGACCCCAGTCTCACCTATGTGAACTGGGATCGCACCAAGGGGGGCGAACTCCCCTGGGATGCCGATTACTACGAGAATCGCGGCAATACATCGACCGGCTTTGATCCCGAATACATCAAGGGCGACTATCCCGATTCCGCCAATACTGCCTCCACCCTCTATGGAGGCATCAAGACCTACAACGGCGCCATTTCGGTTGACATCCATGAACATGGATTTGAATCCATCCTGATGGATGCCCAAGAGCTGGGCAAATCCGGCGGCGTGGTCACTTCTGTTCCCATCAACCACGCCACTCCTGCCGCCGCGGTTGCCAACGTCAACAACCGCAACAAGTATCAGGAATCCTCCAACGCTGGAAAATTCGGTGTTGATGGTCACCCCCTGGACCTCACCGACAACATTCTCGACGAGATCCTTTTCACGGCACAGCCCCAGATTGTTCTTGGTGGTGGCAACCCCGCTGGTGGCAGCAGCTACGTCAATACAGCCACCCTCGCTCGCTTGATGGATGGCAGCTACCAGGAAAGCCAGCAGGAGGTGACCGGCACCGATGCCAACGGCAGGCCGATCGTCACCTCTACAGCTTTTGGCCCGAGCAGTGCCGAGCAAGGCTGGCAGGTGATCGGCCGTCCAGACAATTACTCCGATGCCAACGCGCAGAAGAGTGGTCTGGAAATTCTTGAAGCGGCCGTGGATGCCTTCGATCCTGAAACGGATCACTTGATGGGAATCTTTGGCGCCAAGGGCCAGGGCGGCAACCTGCCGTGGCGCACAGCAGATAGCGATTACTCTGCCACCGGCACAGGTGCTTATGTCAACAACTCCAATACATCGGCCAGCAATACAGCTCTCAGTGGCGATGCCCTCGATATAGAACTCAGTGCCAGTCCGACCGTTGCCCAGCTCACCGGTCAAGCCCTGGAAGCACTCGGCAAAGACCAGGATGGGTTCTGGCTGATGGTTGAGGTGGGTGACATCGACTGGGCCGCCCACGCCGACAACATGGATCTGATGCTCGGCACCCTGCACGATCTCAACGATGTCACGACAACGGTGACTGATTGGGTGCAGCGAAATGGCGGCTGGGAAGAAAATCTGGTCATGGTAACCGCTGACCACGACCACTATCTCACTCTGCTGCCAAACTACCCCAAGGAGATCGCCGAATCCATCCTCGCCAGCAAAGCTGGCAACAACGAAGTCGTTGAAGGGGGCAATAAGGGTTACGACATTAATCTCACTCCCACTCTTACGCGCAGCGATACCAGCCAGTGGGTAAGCGGTGACGCCGAAAAGGTTGGCCACTTCTGGGGTACTACAACCACGCTGAAAGATGGCAGTACTGGAATCGGTGATGGCTGGTGGACCCACACCCAGCGGCCTGTGCCGATCTATTACAAGGGTGAGGGCAGCGAGATTGTAGAGCAGTTCGTGAGCACCGGCATCGAGGCCTATGGCACGATCATTAATGGTGTTCCTGGCATGATCGATCAAGCCCACGTTTCACACGCCATGGAAGCGATTCTGCTTGGCGGCGATACTGCTGCAGAGCGCCTCATGGCAGCCCAAGATGAAGTCGTGAGCCCCGTTGTTGCATTTACCTCCGAGAACGATTCGCTGCTCCTGGCAAACCCAGCCGAACAACTGACCTTCAAAGCGAATACAATCTTTACAGGTGCCGGCGACGACGAGATCGATAGCGAATCGAATAGCGGCTTCCGCAATACTGTTTTCGCTGGCTCAGGCCTGAATACCGTATATGCCGGCAGCCGCGACACGATGACTGGTGGGGCGGACAGTGATCAAATTTGGGCGATTGCCGGCGATGGCAACCGCCTCAGCGGCATGGGCGGCAACGATGACTTCGTGATTGGTAGCTCCGGTAACCGGGCACTCGGTGGCGATGGCAACGACGTTTTCACCATCCTGGATGGTGCAGGCACCAACTACCTCAATGGTGGTGCCGGCAGCGACCAGTTCTGGCTGGTGAGCGGCCCTGGCGACCTGCCCGCCTCCAAGCAGTTCGTGATGGACTTCAAGGCTGGTGAAGACCTAGTTGGCCTGCGCGGTGCCAGCTTCTCCGACCTCAGTTTCACCCAGATGGGTGCCGACACCTTGCTCAACCTGGCGAGCACTACCATCGGTCATTTCACCGGTGTGAGCGCCGCCGCTCTCAACAATCAGGCCAACTTCGTCTTCGCCTGATTGCTCTCTGAAGCCGATTGCCTCCTCCGGGGGGAGGTCGGCTTCTCTCGTTTGCCTCTCGGCTCACGGGATCACCACTTTGATCCAGCACGTTCACCACCCCAGACCATGACCGCTTCGTTCTCAGGTAGCTACAGCCAGTCCTTCGACACCCTGGCAGCATCCGGAAGCGGCAACGCCTGGTCCAACGATCTGACCCTCCCAGGCTGGTTTCTGTTCCGCCAGCCTGCCGCTTCTCCTGTTGCGATCAGTAGCTACAACGCCGATACGGGCGCAGCCAACACCGGCGCCTTCCTGAGCTACGGAACCAGTGGCGGCAGCGATCGGGCCCTTGGTGGTGTCGGTTCCGCGGGCAGTTATTTCGGCTCTCCAGCCAGCGGCAGCGTGGCCGGTTGGTTTGCCCTGGCCCTCAGCAATACCAGCGGCAGCTCCATTAGCAGCCTCAACGTCTCTTTCAACGGCGAGCAATGGCGCAACGGCGGCAATGCTTCCGCCCAGACGATGGTTCTGGAACACGGCTACGGCGCCAGCTTTGATCAGGTGACCTCCTGGGTGGCACCGGGCGGCGGCTTCAACTGGGCCTCCCCCATTGCCACCGGAACAGCTGCCGCTGTGGATGGGAACACCACCGGGAGGGTGGAGGACCGTGGCGGCACGATCGACCTCACCGCCACCCCTTGGGCCGAAGACGCCACGTTCTGGCTGCGCTGGACGGAAGTCAACGACCCTGGCAGCGACCACGGCCTGGCGATCGACGATCTGACAATCTCCATCCCCCAATCCCCCACCCTGCCGGAGGTTGCGATCCAGGCGATCGTTGCCCAGACCAGTGAATCCGGGGGCTCCGCCAGTGTGCGCATCAGCCGCACAGGCGACATTGCCGAACCCCTCAGCGTGCCGATCAGCCTGCGCAGTGGCGCGGGCTTTGCCGGCAACGACGACCTTCTGACGCCCCTGCCCGCCTCGGTGGTGATCCCGGCGGGCAGCGCCAGCATCGACCTGGCGATCGAGGTGCGCGACGACGATCTCGATGAAGGCAGCGAAATCGTGGCCATGGAGATCGCCGCACCGTCGGGCTACGCCCTGGCTGCATCCGGCGCCCTGGCCGAGATCACCATCTTCGACAACGACCGCATCACCCCCATCTCCGCCGTGCAGGGCAGTGGCAACGCCAGCCCCCTTGTGGGCCAGAGCGTCACCCTGCGAGCGGTGGTGGTCGGCGACTTCCAGCTCAGCGGCGAGCTGGGGGGCTTCTTCCTGCAAGAGGAAACCAGCGACTGGGACACCAGTGATCTCACCTCCGAAGGCCTCTACGTGGCCTACCCCTTCATCGGCAGCAACGTCGATGTGGTGCTGGGCGACCGGGTGCTGGTGAGCGGCCTGGTGAGCGAGAGCTTCGGCCAGACCATCCTCAGCACGGTTCAGGACCTCTCGGTGGAGGCCCAGGGCCGGCTGGCGGACACCCGCCCGGTTGAGATTCCGAATCTGCTGGCCCAGCGCAGCACGGCGCTCGATCTGGAGCCCTACGAGGGCATGTGGGTGCGCTTCCCGGAAACCCTCAGCGTCAACGGTCTGTTCGGCCAGTTCCGCTTCGGTGAGCTGGAGCTCAGCGCCGGCGGTCTGCCGCTCCAGCCCACCAACGTGATGGCGCCGGGGCCGGCGGCCTTCGCGGCTGAGCAGGGCACCGCCCGCCGCGAACTGGTGCTCGACGACGGCAGCAACAGCGCCTACCGGCCTGCGGCGGCGGCCACGCCGGCGGCGCCGGTGCGCGACCAGCTGCTGCGCCGCGGCGACACGATCACCGATGTGGAGGGGGTGCTCGGATTCGACTTCGGCAAGTACCGGCTGCAGCCCACGGCGCCGCTCAGCTTCGAGAGCGGCAACCCTCGCCCTGCGGCACCGGCGCCGGCCGGGGCCGGGCAGCTGCGCCTGGCCAGCTTCAACGTGCTCAACACCTTCTCCACCCTTGACTCCCCCGGAGCGACCACGGCCACGGGCCTGGACCCCCGCGGTGCCGATACGCCCGAGGAGCTGGAGCGCCAGCTCACCAAGCTCACCGCGGCCCTTGTGGGTCTGCAGGCCGATGTGATTGGCCTGATGGAACTGGAGAACGATGCCGACGACGCCACCCTGACCACGATCGTGGCGCGCCTCAACGCCGCCCAGCCCAGCGGCTCGGGTCGCTCCTACAGCTTCGTGCCCACCGGTCTGATCGGCAGTGACGCCATCAAAGTGGGGCTGATCTACGACAACCAGGCGGTGGCCCCCAGCGGTGCGGCCCGGGTGCTTGGCAGTGCCAGCTTCACCGATCCTCTCGCCACCGGCAGCCCGCTCAACCGGCCGGCCCTGGCCCAGGGCTTCCGGGAACTGGCCAGCGGCGAAGTGCTGAATGTGGTCGTCAATCACCTGAAATCCAAGGGCAGCGGCGGTGCCACCGGCCCCGACCTCGACCAGCAGGATGGCCAGTCGGCCTTCAATGCCACCCGCACCGCGGCGGCCTCCGAGCTGCTCACGTGGATCGGCACCGATCCCACCGGCAACGGCGACAGCGACTGGGTGGTGCTGGGCGACATCAATGCCTACGCCAAGGAGGACCCGATCGCTGTGTTCGAAGCGGCGGGCTTCCGCAACGCCTTGCCGACGTTCACGGCCGAGCCCCCCTCGAGCTACGCCTTCTTCAACCCGGTCGACATGAGCGGGGCGCTCGATCACATGCTGATCTCCCCCTCGCTGGTGAGCCAGGCGGTGGCAGCCAGCGACTGGAGCATCAACGCCGCCGAGGGCGCCTTCCGCGACTACAACCTCGACACCAACAGCAACGGCAACGCGGCGGCCCGCGACTTCTTCGCGCCCGACCCCTACCGCACCTCCGACCACGACCCCCTGGTGCTGGACCTGGATCTGGGCCGCGCGCTCCCTGCCGGCCTGGCCTTCTCCCACGGCGTCGCCTCCGGCGATCCCTACGCGGATTCGGTGATTCTCTGGACCCGGATTTCGCCGCCCGGGAGTTTTGCCGGCCTGGTGGATGTGCAGTGGGAGGTGTCCCGCAGCGCCGGCTTCGAGGCCGGTTCGATCGTCGACAGCGGTGTGTTCACCACCAGTGCCGCCCGTGACTGGACCGTGAAGGTGGAGGCCGATGGCCTCAGCGCCGACACCGTGTACCACTACCGCTTCCGTGCCGGCGGTGTCGCGTCGATGGTGGGGCAGACCAAGACCCTGCCGGTGGGTGGCGATCCGGTGCGGCTGGCGGTCTTCTCCTGCGCCAATTTCACCGCCGCCGAGGAATTCCTGGGCTACGCCCGGGCCGCCGCCATCCATGCGGTCAATCCCTACGACGCCCTGGTGCATGTGGGCGATTACATCTATGAGTACGGCCCGGGTGGCTTCGACGAGGCGGAGGACGCCGCCGGCGACCGTGGCTTCCTGCCCAACCGCGAGATCGTCAGCCTCGACGACTACCGGCTCCGCTATGCCCAGTACCACACCGATGCCAATCTCCAGGCGTTGCGGGCCTCGGCACCGCTGATTGCCATCTGGGACGACCACGAGACCGCCAACGACAGCTGGGCCGGTGGCGCCGAGAACCACCAGAGCGCCACCGAGGGCGACTGGATCGCCCGGCGCGACGCCGCTCTGAAGGCCTACCACGAATGGCTGCCGATCCGGGAACCCGGCCTGCGCCAGCCCGAGGACGGCGCCACCGCCCTTTCGCCGCTCACCCAGGGCTACCGCTCCTTCGATTTCGGCGACGTGCTGGCGCTGCACATCCTGGAAACCCGTCTCACCGCCCGCGACCGGCAGTTGGACTACCCCGATGCCGCCGCGGTGCAGGCCCGCATCGGCGCGATCCTCGCCGACCCGGTCCAGCTGGCGGCCTATGCGAACCAGCTGGGGCTGACCCCTCCGGCCTCCCCCGCCGCGGTCCCCGGTTTTGCCGCTGCCCTGGCACCCCTGGTCACCCAACAAATGGTGCTGGCCACCGTGCAGCAGGCCTGGGGCGACCCCGGCCGCGACCTGCTCGGCGACACCCAGATGGCCTGGCTGCAGCAACGCATGGCCGGCTCCAGCGCCGCCTGGCAGGTGCTGGGCCAGTCGGTGTTGATGCAGTCGATGGCGGTGCCCGCTGAGCTGCTGCTGGACGCCGGCAACCCAGCCCTGCTCGACAAGTACGCCGCCCCGCTGCAGAAACTCGCCACCGGGACCCCCTTCGATCAGCTGAGCCCGGCGGAGAAAGCCCTCTTCGCCGAAGCCGGCAAGATCCCTTACAACCTCGACGCCTGGGATGGCTACGGGGTGGAGCGCGAAACGATCCTGCAGAGCGCCCTGGCCCTGGGCAAGCGGCTGATCAGCCTGGCCGGTGACACCCACAACGCCTGGGCCGGTGTGCTCGACACGATGCCGGCGGGCACGGGCCCCGCCGGCAGCCTGGCCGGCCTGGAGTTCGCCAGCCCCGGGGTCACCTCGCCTGGTCTGGAGAAGTATCTGCCGGGTGCCGATGCCTACATCCGGGCGAATTACCCCGCCGTCGATGGCCTGGATGGCCTGTTCATGGGGTACATCAACGGACTGGCCTACGCCGATGTGAACCGGCGCGGCTTCCTCGATCTCACCGTCACCACCGACCAGGTGAACGGGGAGTTCCACCTGCTTTCCGGCGCCGACCCGCTCACCAACCAGCCCGCCTGGGCGATCGAGACGGTGACCGGTTCCGCCGACCTCAGCCTGGCGCTGACTCCCGAGCAGGGCGGTCCGATCCTCTGGCAACCCGGCTGGCAGGAACTGGATCTGGTCTTCGGCGCGGCGGTGGACAACGGCGGCAACGTCACCCTTCTGGATCCGGCCGCCTACGGCGCCGTGCCCGAGCAGGGCATCCAGCTCGCCAACGTGACGGTGATCGGTTCAGAGGCGCCGGACACCATCTACGTCGGCGCGGGCTCCCGCATCGAGGGCCGGGGCGGCAGCGACCGGTTCTTCAACACCGAAAGCCTGGGTGGCAACGTCCTGGTGGGCGGCGGGGGCGTCGACCAGTTCTTCCTGGCCCAGGCCAGGGATCTCGTCATCGGCGGCCGCCTGATCGACCCCACTGGCACATCCGGGCTGGCGCCGGCCACGGCCCTGGCGGACGACGAGGCCGATCAGTTCCTGATCGACAGCTCCATGGCCGTGGCGGCAGCCGAGCCGCTGCGGATCCGCGACTTTGAAGTGGATACGGATCTGGCCTTCATCGATGGCCTCCAGCTCCAGGGCAGCTGGGCGCAGATCAAGCAAGCCCTGGCCGCGGCCGGCATCCAGGCCAACGCGGCGCCGGAGCTGGCCACGCCATCGACCCCTCCGGGCCTCACGCTGATTCCCGGTGTCCAGGTGCTTCAGAACCTCGGGTCCTTCGGCCTGGATCCCGACGGCGACAGCCTGCGCCTGGTTGTCCTCGAAGGTCCCGACTGGATCCGCGTCGACCACAGGACACTCAGCATCACCGCTCCCGCCGGCTTTGGCCCCGCCGACCTGGCCAGCCTCAATCTCCGGCTGGGGTTCTTCGATGGACAGGCGATCACCGCCTTTTCGCCGACGCTGACGATCGGCGCCATTCCCCCCTCCGAACCTGGGAATCCGGTCGTTGTGGTCATCACCCCCGGGGGCGACATCCAGCCGATCGCCGTCAACATCACCGGTGGCACGTTCCAGGCCGATCGGCCCTTCCAGGTGGTACCAACCAGCTCGCTGCTGGATCCCGACGATCAGAGCGCCGTTGATTTCGGCATCGATCTCGATCCGGGTCTGGCCCGGGCGACGGTCAGCTTCGAGCTCGCCGCCCTGACCGTTGGAGCCCCCTTCACCGACACGCCAACCAGCCGCTGGACGGCCTCCTCCACCAACCCCGCCACCGGCGCCATCGCAGCGTTGACCTACGACCCGCGTCAGGGTGGCGGTGCCCGCTTCTATGACCTCGACGCCGATGGTGCCGCGGAGTTCCTTCACCTCTCCCTGGTCGACGGCGGCCGCGGTGATCAGGGGCCGGCGGCGGATGGCGAGATCCTGCAGTCGATCACGGTCGGGACAGTGGATCTCAACCCCGTCTTTGATCGGGTGGATGCGTTCACCCTCACGGTGGCCGACCCCAGCAAGGCCGGAGCCTCTGCCAGCCTGGTGCTGCGGGCGAGCCTGACGGGCCGTCCCGCCAGCTCCAACCAGATCGGCTACGTGGTGCTCGAGGCCAACGAGCTCGCCGGTGCCGACACGCTGCTGGCCGATCTGGCGGCGATCCGTTCCCGCTCCCAGACCCTCTTCTCCACCCTGGAAAGCTCCGATGTCACCCTGGCGGCGGGTACGACGTTCGATCGTGAGATCCTGCTGGTCAACGGCCAGTCGGTGCGCTTCTTCGAGGTGGTCGACGCCAGCCTCGACGATCTCACCAGTGCCAGCGACGCGCGCCTGCGCTTCTTCCGCCCCGACGCACCGGCCGGATCGAACCGTTCGGTGGGCTTCGCCTCCCCCAGCGGCGTCAACGTGGCGCTCGAGCTCCTCGACACCGACCAGGGGCTCGATGCGCTGATCGGCCAGGAGCAGGGCCAGGCACCGGTCCTGGATTTCACCGCCTTTTCTGCGGCCCAGGCGGTTCAGGGCACCCTGGTGCTCAGCCGGGAAGCCAACTTTGATGCCATCACCGGCTTCTACCGCGCCCTCGATGCCCAGGGCACCGTGCGTGATGCCGCCGGCAACCTGGTGCGCCCCGGCGAGGCCAATTACCGCAGCGCCGCCCTGCGCGCCGACAACCTGGTCACCGAGTTGCAAGGCCTGCGGGTCGGAGACAACCAATCCAGCCAGGCGACGGTCACCATCTCGGAATCCTCCTTCCTGGCTCCCTTTGCCCAGGTGCGCGGCCAGACCTTCTTTGCCTATGCGGGGGCCAACAGCGACGGCCTCGGCCACTTCCGCAGCCTGGGTACCAATCTCTTCGGTCTGGAAGACCAACTTGGTGGCGGGGACCGCGACTTCGACGACCACCTGATCGGCTTCAACTTCAGCCAGGTCGTCTGACGTGTCTTGTCCAGGTCGGACTTGCCCAACGTGTCTGGGTTTCGCGTTTGGGTCTTATCACCTGTTGCGGACGGCTGCGGTTCTCAATGGACAGCACTCCGTCATCCCTTGGTGACCTTCCCGATTCTGGCTTTCTTCGGACAGTCTGAAGTCCCCTTCGGGCGAAGTTGTCGACTTTGTGCCTGCTAAGGTTTGGACGATGCCGGCTACAAATGGACTTCGAGTCTGACAAGATTCCAGGCTTTTTCCAAAAGTTTTGCTTGCCGCTGCTTCTTGTCATTGCCATCGCAGTCTCATTTCATGGGCTTCTGAGTCAGAGTGGTCATGTGATGGATTGGCCCATGGACCAATCCTTTGTGACGCGAGCAGATCTGCGTCTCCAGCATCTTCCCTCGGGCTGGGTATTCCATTATCCACGATTCAACTGGTCTGGAGGGGTTTCGGCGAGCTTGCTGATCGGCCTCTACAAGTTGATCGTGTCTCCATCGGCGGAAAGCTTGAACTGGCACGCCAAGGGAATTACGACACTGCTCTTTCTTTTGTCGTCCTATTTTCTTTGCCTTCAGTTCATCCGCCAGTGGATCTTTCAGGCCCTGGCCTTCACGGTGATTGCCAGTTCGGCCCTTCAGTTCGCTGAGCCTTCCAGCGACATCATCGCGGCGTCATTCTTCGCCCTTTTCATGCTGTCTGTTCGGCTGGGATGGCCTCGCCTGATATCGTCTGGTCTGCTGGCCCTTTTCGGCGTTTCCAAGATTCAGTTGCTGGCCTGTTCTCTCGGGGTTGGTGCGGTTTGGTATTGGTGGGACTTCAGAGAGAATCGCATGAGGTGGCAGGTCCCATTCTGGACGTTCTTCTGGCTTCTGTTGCTGATGGCCCCAGGCTTTAAGCTTTACGGAATTGACATGATAAGAACCGTCAAGGGGCTCAGGACATTTGCCTCCTCCTATGTGTTCATGTTCAGTCCTCACCAATTCTCCACAGGCCTGGAGCCAGCGGTTGCAAGCTCGCTGGACTGGCGCGAGGTGATGCGTTCCGTCTTCCCCGGTGCACGAACTATCAAGGATGTGGTGCTGCGTCACCCGAAGAAGTATCTCGATTTCTTGTTGGTGTCAGGGTCATTTGGCCTGTTCTCGATCTTGCAGACGATGGGCTTGATGTTGATTCCTTTCTTTCAGGCCTGGCGACTCGCTGCCTTTCCTGCTTCGACAAAACTCAGCCTGAGGCTTCTTGGCGCTGCTGCCAGCCTCTCCCTGCTGCCTCCTTTGCTGCTGCGATTCATCAGTCCCCGTTACCTTGCGGTGGTATTCATCCCCATCGTGGTTCTCGCTGCGGCTGCTTCCAGTGTGTCTGGCTCACCAAAATCTCTGAGAATCACCTTTATCGTTTGCTCGGTTCTGACCTTCCTGTTGAATGCTCTGCTTTTCCAGGGGCGTCTGATCACGTCTCCATCCATGCCCTTTGGGTGAATGCTGCCATGTCCGGCTGTCCATGCCCCATAAAAAAAACCCTGCACCAGCAGGGTTTTTGATTCCAGTTCGGAGATGGAGCTGGGTTTGGTTTTGTTCAGGGCTGATCGATTCAGCCGACGCTCCAGACGCCACCGGCGATGTTGGCCAGCGGCGATTGGATGGCGGTGCTGCACAGGAACCAGGCGAAGGCGGCGCCACCGCAGCCACCCAGCCAGAAGCCGCTGGCGAATTCCGCCCAGCCGGCTTTGGTGAACAGGTCGGCGGGAGGGTTGTCGATGGTGGCGTCGGCGGGCTGGACGTTGGGACCGCTGCCGGCGGTGCCGTAGATCGACAGACAGATGGTCAGGATCGACACCAGACCGATGGCGGCGAGCAGGCCGGCGGTGCTGGCGAACTCGGTGGCACGCAGGGGGCCGGTGTAGGCGAAGGGTCCGTAGAGGAAGTAACCGTGGGCCATGCCCACCTCAAGACCGCGACGGTTGGGGGAGAGGGAGGGCCGATACGCCGGCAGGGCGTTCAGAAAGGCCTTGGTGAAATAGCTGCTGTTTACGGGGGTGGCCAGATTGCCGACGGTTGGGTCGGCGACGGGGGTCACGGTCATGGGGGGCGGATCGGGGGGTCGTCAGAAGGGGAGGCGAATGACGCTGGGGCCTGGGCCGGTCGTCAGTCGGTCGCCTCGATCACGTTGAACAGCAGGGCCATGGCCACCGCTGCGCCGAGGATTCCCACCAGGGGAACCATCACGGACGGCATCCAGGCAACGGCAAATTCACCAGTCATGGCTTGGGCCAATAGGAACCGCGGGTATTGTAAGGACCCCTTCCTGCCTGGCTTCTCAGAGGAGCGGGGGTGACATAAAAGTTCAGCCGCCGCCGCGCAGGGTGGCCCGCACCCGGTAGATCGGTCGCCCCTGGCTTTCGTGGTAGGTGCGCATCTGCAGTTCCGCCAGCAACCCGAAACTGAACAGCTGCACCCCGCTGAGGATCGCCAGTACCGCCATCTGCAACAGGGGACGGCTGCCGATGTCGGTGCCCAGCAGCAGCTTCTCGCCCGCCAGCCAGAGGGCGATCGCCAGGCCCGCCATCAGGGTCAAAAGGCCGGCGAAGCCGAACACATGCATCGGCCGGGTCAGGAACCGCTTCATGAACCACACGGTCAGCAGGTCCATCAGCACCCGGAAGGTGCGGTCGATGCCGTAGTTGCTGCGGCCATAGACACGGGCCTGGTGGGAGACCCTCACCTCGCCGATGCGAGCCCCTTCGATGAAGGCCAGGGCCGGCAGGAAACGGTGCAGCTCCCCGTAGAGGTTCATGTCACTGACCACCTCCCGCCGGTAGGCCTTCAGGGAACAGCCGTAATCGTGCAGACGCACCCCGGTGACCCGGGCGATCAGGCGGTTGGCCACAAGGGACGGCAACAGACGGTCGATGGCCCCGTCCTGGCGCTGGTGCCGCCAGCCGCTCACCAGGTCAAGGTTGTCCTGCTCCAGGCGTGCCAGCAGCAGGGGGATGTCGGCGGGATCGTTCTGGAGGTCCCCGTCGAGGGTGACGATCACCCCACCACCGCTGGCATCGAATCCGGCGGCCATGGCGGCTGTCTGCCCGTAGTTGCGCCGCAACAGCACGGCCACCAGTTCCGGAACCCGGTTGGCCAGATCACGGAGGACCGCAGGGGTCCCGTCCTTCGAACCGTCGTCGACCAGAACCAGTTCAAACGATCGGCCCAGCGGCCGCAGGGCCGCCAGCAACTTCTCAACGAGGAGGGGAAGACTTGCTTCCTCGTTGTACAGGGGGACAACCACCGAAAGTTCGGGACTGTGGGCCAGGGCCGACTCCACCAAGTCCATCTCGGATGTCTCGGGCTGAATGTAGCTCAAGCTGGCAGCGGACTCCCGTCGTGGCTGTGCATCACCCGCCCGGCGCCCCGCAGTTCGGCCCGGTAGTGGCAGGCCACCGGATCCTGGTTGCGGGGATTCAGGTCGTCGATGCCGATGCCGTCACGGCCGTTCTGGCGACCGGAACTGTGCAGGTAACGGCCGCCGCCCAGGTGCAGGGCCACGTGGGTGCAGCGCCGCACGGTGCCGAAGAAGAGCAGATCCCCCGGCAGCAGCAGGCTGGTGACGCCGCTGGCCACCGCCACCGGGCGGCAGAAGCGCTCCTGCAGGTAGGCATCCCGGGGCAGCCAGATGCCGGCCTGGGCAAAGGCGGTCTGCACCAGCCCCGAGCAGTCGAAATCGGGGCCCAGGGTGCCCCCCCAGAGGTAGCGGTTGGGCTGGTGACGGGCGGCCTCGGCGAAGCCGATCACCGCCTCCAGGCGGGCGGCGATGCTGGCGCGGTCGAGGCGGGGCAGCGGCGGGGGCGGGCCGGGCTGGCCGTGGCTCTCGAGGGCGAGCGCCTCCACCCAGCAGGGGTAGCCGTCCTCGTGCAGCCGCACCCGCAGGCGGGTCTCGGCGCGCTCGAGCACCCTCAGGTGCCGCCCCGCGTGGATCTCGGTGGCCAGGCCCGGGCCCTGCGGCCGGCTGTAGGCCGGCAGCGGCCGGGTCAGGGTCCAGGTACGGCCCAGCGCCGGCAGGGTGCCTAAGGTCGCCATCGCAAGGTGCCGCCGCTGATGGCGTTCTACAGCCCGGATCAGGCCATGGGCCAGACCCTGCGCCAGCTCATCGGCCAACTGGAGGAGGAGGAGCGCCCGGGGCTGGGGGAGCAGCTCTCGATCACCTGGCTCCGCTACGGGGCTTCCCTGGTGGGCGCCGCCGAGGGCCTGGGCCAGGAGGCCTTCTGGGGCCAGACCGTGACCGGTGCCAGCTGGGAGGGGGAGAGGCCGCGCTACCCCGCCAGCGTGGTGAAGCTGGTGTATCTGGTGGCCGCCGAAGCCTGGCTGCAACGCCAGCTGATCGAGGAGGGTCCGGAACTGCGTCGAGCCCTGGCCAACATGGTGCGCGACTCCGGCAACGACGCCACCAGCCTGGTGGTGGATCTGCTCACCGGCACCACCAGCGGCCCGTCCCTGCCCCCCGGACGGTCCGCAGCCTGGTGCCGCCAACGCCAGGTGGTCAACGACTGGTTGGTGCGCCTCGGCTGGAGCGAGGTGGCGGGGGTGAACGCCTGCCAGAAGACCTGGGCGGAGGGGCCCTACGGCCGGGAGCGGGACTTCTATGGGCCCCAGTTGGAAAACCGCAACCGCCTCAACACGGATTTCACGGCCCGTCTGCTGCATGGGGTGATGGCCGGAGCCGCGGTCTCCCCGCCGGCCTGCCGCCGCATGACAGCCCTGCTGCGTCGCTCACTCGACCCCGTGGCCCGGGCCGCCGATCCCGAGAATCAGGTGGATGGCTTCCTCGGGGCCGCCCTGCCGCAGGGGGCCCGGCTGTGGAGCAAGGCCGGCTGGATGAGCCAGGCCCGCCATGACGCCGCCTATGTGGAGGTGGAGGGCAAGGTGCCAATGCTGCTGGTGGTGTTCAGCGAGGGACGGGCCCGGGCCGCTGATGACACCCTGCTGCCGACCATTGCCGCCGCCCTGCTGGACGCCTAGCGCCTGCAGGTCGATGGGCCGGATCGGCATTGCCAGGCTCTGAGCGGACCTGGCGTTGACGGCCCTGAAAGGGCCTGGAACGGAGAGGGAGGGATTCGAACCCTCGACAGAAGTTGCCCTCTGTAACTCCTTAGCAGGGAGCCGCTTTCAACCACTCAGCCACCTCTCCAGTGGCGAAGAGAGCTTATCAGGGCTCGGACGCCGCCTCTGACTCCGGGGGCACGGCCAGGCGCGGCAGGCGGTGCTTGAAGCCGCAGAGGATCTCCCAGGGGATCGTGCCGCAGCGCTCGCTCCAGTCGAGGGGGCTGATGCTTTCGCCCTCTTGTTCGCCCAGCAGGGTGACCAGGCTGCCCACCTCGATCCGGGGGGCCTCGGTGGCGTCAATCACCAGCTGGTCCATGGTGATGGCGCCCACCTGGGGCAGGCGCCGGCCGTCGAAGAGCACGTCCATGCGGTTGGAGAGCTGGCGGGGCACCCCGTCGGCGTAACCGATCGAGACCACCGCCAGGAGGCTGGGCCGGCTGGTGCGGAAGCGGTGGCCGTAGCTGACGCCGACCCCCGCCCCCACCTGGCGCAGCAGGGTGACGCGGGCCTGGATCTGCAGGGCTGGCCGCAGGGACACCACGCCGGCCAGGTGGGGCGCCGGCGGCTGGCCGTAGAGGGCCAGGCCGACCCGGACCAGGTCGTAGTGCTGCTGGTGCCCCCGCAGGGTGCCGGCGGAGTTGGCGAGGTGCCGGCAGCCGGCCGTCAGCCCCTGTTCGTTCAGGCTGGAGAGGACGCTCTCGAAGCGCCGTTGCTGGAGGTCGCTGAGGCCGTCGTCCTGCTCCGGAGCGGCATCGGCGCAGGCCAGGTGGGAATAGATCCCCGCCAGGTCGATGGCCTCCATGCCCCGCAGGGCCGCCACCAGCCTGGGGCCCTCCTGCCAGTCGGCGCCGAGGCGGGCCATGCCGGTGTCCAGCTTGAGCTGGACGGCCATGCTGCGGCCGCTGCCGCTGGCCAGGTTCTGGCAGAGCAGGGCCTCCCGCATGCTGCTGAGCGTCGGCATCAGCTGCCAGCGCAGACAGCTGCGCAGCTCCTCGGGCTGGGTGAGGTTGCCCAGCACCAGCACCGGGGCGGAGATGCCGGCGCGACGCAGCTGCACCCCTTCGGCCAGGGTGGCGACGCCGAAGCAGGCCGCCCCCGCCTCCAGGGCGGCCCGGGCCACCGGCAGGGCGCCGTGGCCGTAGGCGTCGGCCTTGACCACGGCCATCAGCTGGGTGGCCGGTCCGATGTGGCGCTGCAGGGCGCGCACGTTGGCCTGGATGGCCGCGGTGTTCACCTCCACCCAGGCCCGCTGCCGCGACGGCTGGGTCTCCTCCGTCGCGCTGGTGGGGGCGAGCGAGGCGCTGGTCATGGACGCCGGTGCAGGGGGTGGACCATGGATTTCATGGGAATCCCGTTAGCATGCCGCGTATCCAGCGGACTGGAATGGGCCACGTACTCGTTCTGAATGCGTCCTACGAACCGCTGAACATCACCACCTGGCGTCGGGCCATGGTGATGCTGCTCAAGGGGAAGGCCGAAGGGTTGGAGCACGACCCTGAAAAGACGATTCGCCCCGACCATTTCCTGCCCACGGTGATCCGGCTGCGCCAGTTCGTGCGGGTGCCCTACAAGCCGCTGCCGCTCACGCGCCGCAACGTCTTCCACCGCGACGGCCACGCCTGCCAGTACTGCGGCTTCAATGGTGAGCAGCTCTCGATCGACCACGTGGTGCCCCGCAGCCGGGGCGGCACCGATGTCTGGGAGAACGTCACCACCGCCTGCCTGCCCTGCAACGTGCGCAAGGGCAACCGCACCCCCAGGGAGGCGGGCATGCCCCTGGCCCGGGAGCCCCGCCGGCCCCTGGGCAGCCTGAGCTTCGAGGCCAACCGGCGCATCCGCTCCGGCCAGCATCAGGAGTGGGCCAAGTACGTCATCGGCGCCTGAAGCGCCCTCGCTCTCAACCACTCCGCTCCTCCGCCGAGGCTCATCCACCGGTGCCGGTGGCCTCGAGGGCAAGCGCCTCAAGACCCTGGCGCTGCTCCTCGGCGATGCAGGCGCCGATCAGGTCTTCGATCTGGCCGGCCAGCACGGGCTCGAGGGAGAAGTTGCGCCCCAGCCGATGGTCGGTCACGCGGTTGTCCTTGGCGTTGTAGGTGCGGATCTTCTCGCTGCGGTCGCCGCTGCCCACCTGGGCACGGCGCACGGAGCGCTCCTCGGCGTTCGCCTCCGCCAGCTGGCGCTCGTAGAGCTTGGCCCGCAGGATCTCCATCGCCCGCTCGCGGTTCTGCATCTGGGAGCGCTCCTGGGTGCAGAACACCCGGATGCCGGTGGGTTTGTGCAGCAGGTCGACGGCCGTTTCCACCTTGTTGACGTTCTGGCCGCCGGCGCCGCCGGAGCGGGCCGTGCTGATGTCCAGATCCCCTGGATCGATCTGCACCTCCACCGGATCGGCCTCGGGCATCACCGCCACGGTGGCGGTGGAGGTGTGCACCCGCCCCTGGGATTCGGTGGCCGGCACCCGCTGCACGCGGTGCACGCCCGCCTCGAACTTCAGCTGGCTGTAGACCCCATCGCCGCGGATGGCGAGGATCAGTTCCTTGTAGCCGCCCAGGTCGGCCTCAGAAGCGCTGACGGGCTGCACCTGCCAGCCCTGGTTCTGGGCATAGCGCTCGTACATGCGGGCCAGGTCGCCCGCCCAGAGGCTGGCCTCGTCGCCGCCCGCCCCGGCACGGATCTCCAGCATGACGCTGCGCTCGTCGCGGGGATCCGAGGGCAACAGGCTGAGGGTGAGCCGTGCGTTCAGGGCGGTGATCAGGCCCTCGAGGCTGACCAGCTCCTCGGCGGCCATGGCCACCAGCTCCTCGGCGGCGGGATCGTCACGGTGGGCCTTCAGCAGGGAGCGGGCCTCGTCGCGCTCCTGCTCCAGCTTGCGCAGTCGCTGGTAATCGTTGACCAGGGGCTCCAGCCGCGCCCTCTCCCGGGCGATCGCCTGCAGGCGGGCCGGATCGGAGGCCACCGCCGGGTCGGCCAGCTGGCGCTCCAGGGTCTGGAAGGTGCGGCAGGCGGTGTCCAGCCGGGATTGCAGCAGCTCGGAATCCATGGGCGGCACCCGAAACGGAAAAAGCCGGGTGCTGGAGGCACCCGGCCGGAGACAGACCGGGCCGAATCAGCTGTCCGATTCGGGCAGCCGGCTTCAGGCTGAAGGGTTCAGGCTTCGGTGGCCGCCGGGGTCTCGGCTTCGACGGCGGCAGGAGCCTCGGCAGGCTTGGCGGCCTTCTTGGCACCCGAGGCGGAATCGGTGCTGCCCATGCCGTACTTGCGCATGAAGCGATCCACCCGGCCCTCGGTGTCGAGGATCTTCTGGGTGCCCGTGTAGAAGGGGTGATTGCCGCTCCACACGTCGACCGTCAGTTCGGGGTGGGTGGAGCCGGTGGTCATGACCACCTCCCCGTTGCAGATCACCTTGGCGTCCGGATACCAGGTGGGATGGATGTCGGCTTTCGGCATGACGAAAATCAGCGCTTGGAGAACTGGGGAGCTTTGCGGGCTTTCTTGAGGCCGTACTTGCGACGCTCCTTGGCCCGGGGATCGCGGCTCAGGTGGCCTTCAATCTTGAGCGGCTTGCGGTTGTCGGGCGACAGGTCGCAGAGGGCGCGGGCTGCACCCTGCTTGATGGCATCGGCCTGGCCGGTGAGGCCACCGCCGCGCACGTTGACCAGCAGGTCGTACTGGGCTTCCAGGCCGAGGGTCTGCAGGGGAGCTTTCACCGCCGCCAGATAGACGGGGTTGTAGTTGAGGTAGTTGTCGCCGGGGCGGCCATTGATGGTGACGCTGCCGCTGCCGGGGACGACCCGCACGCGGGCGACGGCGGTCTTGCGACGGCCGGTGCCCCAGTAGACGACGCGGTTGGAGGTGCTGGTCATTGGGCGGCGGTGGCGGGATCGAGGGCGAGGGGCTGGGGCTGCTGGGCGGCGTGGGGATGCTCGGCGCCCTTGTAGACCTTCAGCTTGCGGAACAGCTGGCGGCCAAGGGCGTTGTGGGGAAGCATGCCCTTGATCGCCTTCTCGATGATCCGCTCCGGCAGACGGGCCTGGAGGTGCTCGAAGGTTTCGGTCTTCATGCCGCCGGGACGGCCGGAATGGCGGCGGTAGATCTTCTGGGTGGCCTTGTTGCCGCTGACGCGCACCTTGTCGGCGTTGATGACCACCACGAAATCACCGGTGTCGAGGTGAGGCGTGAAGGTGGGCTTGTTCTTGCCACGCAGCACTTGGGCCACTTCACTGGCGAGACGGCCGAGGGTCTGGTCCGCGGCGTCGACCAGGTACCACTGGCGCTCAAGCGAATCGATGGAGGGTGGGGTTGTCTTGTTCATCGCGCCGGCGGGCCGGTTTGGGGTGAGCCCATCGCAGCCGGATGGGTCGGGACAGGGAGATTCGACCCTACCGTGTCGCCGGATCCGGCGAACTCGGCGAGATGCTGACTGTGTGGGGCCACCGGACGGGGCACCCTGCAGAGCTGCTCAACCGATCGGAACGCCGATGAACGGATCGGCTGGAGGATCGCGCGATTCCAACAGAAATCGCGGTTGACAATCATACCAGGCGGCCTCAGGGAAGATCTCCGTTGGGTAGCCCACCCGCAGGAGGCAGAGGCCCTGGGGCGGGGCGGCCTCCTTCACCGCGTGGCGGGCGCCGCTGCGCCAGCGGTGCAGGAACTCCTCGGCCTCAAGGCGGCCCTCCCCCACGGCCACCAGCTGGCCCATCAACAGGCGCACCATGCCGTAGAGGAAGCCGCTGGCCTGCACCTCGGCGACCAGCAGATCCCCCTGGCGGTCGATGTGCACGTCCTGAACGGTGGTGCGGGCATGGGCGCGGCGGCTGCCGGCCCGCTGGAAGGCGGAGAAGTCGTGTTCCCCGAGCAGAGCCTCCAGACAGCCGGCCATGCGGGCCTCGTCGAGGCGCCACTGGTAGCGATGCCAGCTCCAGGGGGCCAGGAACAGGTTGGGGGTGCGGCCGTTGAAGATCGTGTAGCGGTAGCGCCGGTAGGTGGCGCTGAAGCAGGCGTGCCAGTCGGCCGGGACCTCGGCGGCGGCCCTCACCCGGATCGTGGGCGGCAGGCGGCCGTTGAGAGCCTTCGCCCAACGGGAGACGGGAATGGGGCCGGAGGCATCAAAATGCACGACCTGGGCCGCGGCATGGACACCGCTGTCGGTGCGACCGGCGGCCACCGTCTGGGCGGGCCGGTGCGGGTCAAGCGCAGCGATCGCCCCTTCCAGGGTTTCCTGAACGCTGCTGTGCCCGGCCTGACGCTGCCAGCCGTGGAACGAGGAGCCCTCGTACTGCAGCGAAAGGGCGATCCTCTTCAGACCAGCTCGATGATGGCCATCTCGGCGTTGTCACCACGACGGCTCACCGTCCGGATGATGCGGGTGTAGCCACCCTGGCGATCGCCGTAGCGGTCCTGGGCCTTGTCGAACAGGGCGTGGACGAGCTGTTTGTCGTAGATGTAGCCGATGGCGCGGCGACGGGCGGAGAGGGTGCCGTCCTTGGCCAGGGTGATCATGCGCTCGGCTTCATTACGCAGGGCCTTGGCCCTGGCCTTGGTGGTGGTGACGCGGCCTTCACGGATGAGCTGGGTGGTCAGACCACGCAGCATGGCTTTGCGTTGGTCGGCGGGGCGTCCCAGCAGGGGGACTCGGCACTGGTGTCGCATGGTGGGGACGGGGCGGGTGGCGTAACGGGGAAGGGGTAACCGCCTTTCAGCCGCTGGTGCGGCTCTGGGGCAGGGAGATGCCGATCCTCTCGAGGGCCTCGATCACCTCGTCGGCGGACTTGGATCCGAAGTTCTTGATCTCCAGAAGGTCTTCGTAGCTGAAGCCCATGAGGTCGGAGACGGAATTGACCTGGGCGCGCTTGAGGCAGTTGTAGGCGCGCACGGAGAGGTTCAGCTCCTCCAGTGGGATCTGGGCCTCGGCCGAAGGCTCGGGTTCCAGGCCGGGCTCCTCGGTCATGGTGAGGGTGGCCAGGGGCTGGAACAGCTCCATCAGCTGGTTGGCCGCCTGGGCCATGGCGTCGTCGGGGGTGACGCTGCCGTTGGTCTCGATCTCGATGCGCAGGCGCTCATGGGCCGAGCCGCCTTCGCCGACCGCGGTTTCATCGACGGTGTAGTTGACCCGACGGACGGGCATGAAGACCGCGTCGATCTGGAGCAGGTCGATGGCGGCGGTGTCCTCGTTGTGGCGATCCACCGGCCGGTAGCCGATGCCGCGCTCCACGTGGACTTCCATCTCCAGGCTGTGGCCCTCGGCAACGGTGGCGATCTCCCGATCGCCGTCGATGACCTGCACCTGGGGGGAGAACTGCAGATCCGAAGCGGTGACCCGGGCCGGGCCGTTGACCATCAGGCGGCCGATCTCGAGATCACGGCTGCGGCTGTTGACGGGAACGGACTTGCAGTTGAGCAGGATGTCGAGCACGTCCTCGCGCACACCAGGCACCGTGGCGTACTCGTGGTTGACCCCGGAGAGACGCACCGCCGTGATGGCGCTTCCTTCGAGACCACCGATCAGCACGCGCCGCAGGGCATTGCCGAGGGTGGTCGCCTGGCCCCGATCCAGGGGGCCGATCAGGAAGACGCCCGTCTGGGAACGGTCGTCGGCGACCTGGTGCTCGACCCGATCGATCTGGTAGTGCAACACGGTCAGAGGAGGTGGGAAAGGAAAGGTGGCCGCGGCAGCGGCCCTGGGGAGTCGGGTGGGAAGCCGGAGGCCTCCGGACGGCTCAGACCCGACGGCGCTTGGCCCGGCGGCAACCGTTGTGGGGCAGGGGGGTGACGTCACGGATCAGGGTGATCTCGAGACCGGCCACCTGCAGGGCCCGGATGGCGGTTTCGCGCCCGGAGCCAGGACCGCGCACCAGCACTTCGATCTGACGCATGCCCTGCTCGAGGGCGCGGCGGGCGGCCGCTTCGGCGGCGGTCTGGGCGGCGAAGGGGGTGCCCTTGCGGGCTCCCTTGAAACCGCTGGCGCCGGCCGACGACCAGCTCACCACCTCACCGGCGGTGTCGGTGATGGAGACGATCGTGTTGTTGAAGGTGCTCTGGATGTGCGCGACCCCATTGGGCACATTGCGCTTGGCCTTCTTGGGGCCTGTCTTCTTGGCTGGTTTGGCCATGGCGGTGGCCCTGCGGGAGCAGGGAGGTGATCAAAGGACTGGGGGGGAGTCCCGGTGACGACCTCCGGGAGAGGAGGGCGGCGGGACCGGGGCCCGGTGGCTGCCGCGAGGGGCCACGGGCCGGGGAATGGGTAGGCAGGGAAGGGGGAACGGGCCCGGAGGCCCAAACCTCACTTCTTCTTGCCGGCCACGGTCTTGCGGGCGCCGCGGCGGGTGCGGGCGTTGGTGCGGGTGCGCTGGCCGCGCACGGGCAGGCCCATGCGATGGCGGCGACCCCGCAGGCAGCCGATGTCTTGCAGGCGCTTGAGGGCCATGCCCTCTTCGCGGCGCAGGTCGCCCTCGAGGACGAAGGAATCGGCGGCGCCGCGCAGCTTCTGCACGTCGCCATCGCTGAGGTCCTTCACCCGGATGTCGGGGCTGACCCCCGATTTGGCGAGAATCTTGCGGGCCCTGGTGAGCCCGATCCCGTACACGTAAGTGAGTGAGATCTCAACCCTCTTGTCACGAGGGATATCGACACCGGCGATCCGAGCCACGTCAGGAAACGATCAGAGGGCAATGGGGGTGGCGGCCGAAGGCGGCCGCCGTGGAAGCGTGGGGGGTCAACCCTGACGCTGCTTGTGCTTCGGGTTGGTGCAGATCACCATGACCCGGCCGTGGCGACGGATCACCCGGCATTTGTCGCACATTTTCTTGACTGAGGCACGCACCTTCATGGGCGTTGTGCTCTCCGAATTTGCAAACAGCTACCTTATCACATCAGTCAACAAGGCTGGCTACGATCCTCTCTCCGATCTCCGCCACCGTGCCGGAGGCCTCCACGCTGTGGAGCAGGCCCAACTGGCGGTAGTGGTCGATCAGGGGGGCGGTCTGCTCCTGGTACACCACCAGGCGGTTGCGGATCACCGCTTCGTTGTCGTCGGCCCGGCCGCGGGAGAGCAGGCGCTGGATCAGCACCCCGTCCTCCAGCTCCAGCAGCAGCACCCGCTCGATGCGCTGGTCGAGCTCGGCCAGCAGCCCGTCGAGGGCTTCGGCCTGGGCCAGGTTGCGGGGGAAGCCATCCAGCAGCCAGCCCCCCTGGTGCCCCTCCAGGCGGCTGCGCACGATCGCCAGCACCAGGGCATCGCTGACCAGCTCGCCACGGGCCATCACCGCTTCCGCCTCCTGGCCCAGGGCGCTGCCGGCCTTGACCTCCGCCCGCAGCAGTTCTCCGGTGGAGAGATGCAGCAGCTGGTGGCGTTCGGCCAGGAGCTCGGCCTGGGTGCCCTTGCCGGCGCCGGGGGGCCCGAGGAAGAGGAGTCGCTGTTTCATGGGAGGGAAGACGGGGGAAAGGGGCCTACTGCCGGACCAGTCCTTCGTAACGCTGGGAGATCACGTAGGTCTGCACCTGCTTGGCGGTGTCGATGGCCACGCCCACCAGGATCAGCAGGGAGGTGGCCCCCAGGCCCTGGAAGGTGCGCACCTGGGTGGCGCCCTCCACGGCCGAGGGAATGATGGCGATGGCGCCCAGGAACAGGCCCCCCAGCAGGGTGAGCCGGTTGGACACCCCCGAGAGGTAGTCGGCGGTGGCCGAACCCGGCCGCACGCCGGGAATGGCGACCCCGGAGCGCTTCAGGTTGGTGGCGATGTCCACCGGGTTGACGGTGAGGGAGGCGTAGAAGAAGGCGAAGCCGCAGATCAGGGCGAAATAGACCACGGCATAGACCCAGGGGGTGCTGCTGGTGGGGTTGAGGTAGCCCGCCACCCGGATCAGCCAGGGGCTCTTGGTGAGGTTGGCGATGGTGAGCGGCAGGAAGACCACCGCCGAGGCGAAGATGATCGGCATCACGCCGCCGGCGTTGAGCTTCAGGGGCAGGTAGCTCTGGCGGGACGCCAGGGTGCTGGCCCCGCCCACCTGGCGCTTGGCGCTCACGATCGGGATGCGACGGCTGCCTTCCTGCAGGAAAATGATCCCCACGATCGTCACCAGGAAGACGAGCACCAGCACGACGATGCCGCCCACCGTGGCCCGGTCGCCGCTCTGGGCCAGCTGGATGGTGGAGCCCAGGGCCTTGGGCAGGGTGGCGACGATGTTGATGAAGATCACCAGGGAGGCCCCCTGGCCGATGCCCCGTTCGGTGATCACTTCGCTCACCCACATCACCACCATCGAACCGGTGACCAGGGCCAGGCTCGTCTGGACGACGAACAGCCACTCCGGCAGGCCCGGCAGGGCGTACTGGCGCAGGATCAGGGCGAAGACGATGCTCTGCAGGATGCCCCAGCCCAGGGCCACGTAACGGGTGATCTGGGCCAGCTTGCGCCGGCCGGCCTCGCCTTCGTTCTTCTGCAGCTCCTCGAGCTGGGGCAGGGCCGCCGTCATCAGCTGGATGATGATCGAGGCGTTGATGAAGGGCAGGATGCCCAGGGCGAACACGCCCAGGGTGGACAGGCCGCCGCCGGTGAAGATGTCCAGGAAGCCGATCAGCTGGCCACCCTGCCGGATGAAGTCCTGGAAGGCGACCCGGTCGATGCCGGGCACCGGGATGTAGATGCCGAGTCGCACCAGCAGCAGCAGGCCCAGGGTGGTGAGCACCCGATCCCTCAGGCCCTTCGACTGGACCAGCTGGACGAGGATTTCAGCGGCGCTCGGATTGCGCCCCCTGCTGAGGAGCATGGTGATGACGGGAGTGGGGGGAACGGGTCGATACGACCGGAGCCGCCTGCCGCAGCACAAGGCTACGGGCAGACGGCTCCGGGCTGGAGGCAGGGCAACGGCCCGGGCTCAGTCGATGATCTCGCAGCTGCCGCCGGCGGCTTCGATCTTGGCGCGGGCCGAGGCGGTGAAGGCGGCGGCCTGGACCGTCAGTTTCACCGTGAGTTCGCCGTTGCCGAGCACCTTGAGCGGGTAGCGGGGGCTGGTGACCAGGCCCGCCTGCTCCAGGGAGTCGAGGCTGACGGTGCTGCCCGCCTTCAGCTCACCCAGCCGTGACACGTTGATCACGGTGTAGTGGGTGGGGTTGATGACCGGGAAGTGCTTGAGCTTCGGGATCCGGCGGTAGAGGGGCATCTGGCCACCCTCGAAGCCGGGGCGGGTGGGGCTGCCGGAGCGGGACTTCTGGCCGCGCATGCCGAAGCCGCAGCTGGCGCCCTGGCCGGCGGCGATGCCGCGACCCTTGCGCAGCTTGCGCTTGCGGGACCCCTTCTGGGGCTGGAGGTTGTTGAGAGAGAAGGACGTCATGGCGGGCCTCAGGAGTAAATCTGCTCGAGGGAGATGCCCCGCTCCTTGGCGGTCTCCTTGTGGGTGCGCAGGCCCTCGAGGGCCTGCATGGCGGCGCGGGCGTTGTTGAGCGGGGTCTTGGAGCCCAGCCGCTTCGCCAGCACGTTCTTGATGCCGGCCAGTTCGAGCACGGTGCGGATCGAACCGCCCGCGATCACCCCGGTACCGGGGGCCGCCGGCCGGATCAGCACGCTGGCGGCGCCGTCGCGGCCGTTGCTGAGGGTGGGGATCGAGCTGGTGCGGGTGAGGGGCACCTTGACCAGATGCTTCTTGCCGTCGGCCACGCCCTTGCGGACGGCGCCGATGACATCGCCGGCCTTGCCGACACCCACGCCCACCTGGCCGCGCTCGTTGCCGACAACGACGATGGCCCGGAAGCTCATCTTCTTGCCGCCCTTGACGGTCTTGGAGACGCGGCGGATCTGGACCACCCGCTCCTGCCATTCGGAGTCACGTTCCTGGCCGCGACGGTTGTCACGGCCGCGGCCGCCGCCGCCCCGGCGGTCGCCCTTGGCATCGCCACGGCCGCCGCCGCCGCCACCTCGGCGCTGCTCCTGCTGGCCTTCAGCAGCGGCGGGGACGTCGGAGGCCGCAGGCACGGCGCCGGTCTGGATCTGGTCGTTGGTTTCGGTCATGGTGAGAGCAGGGATCAGAACTGAAGGCCCGCTTCCCGGGCGGCGTCAGCAAGGGCCTTGACCCTGCCGTGGTACAGGTTGCCGCCGCGATCGAAGACCACCTGCTGGATGCCCTTGGCGAGGGCGCGCTGGGCGACGAGCTGGCCCACCGCGACGGAGGCGTCACAGGTGGCGCCCGCCGTGACGCTGGTGCGCAGGTCCTTGTCGAGGGTGGACGCGGCGCAGAGGGTGCTCTGGGCGTCGTCGTCGATGACCTGGGCGTAGATGTGATTGTTGGAGCGGAACACGGCCAGCCTGGGACGGGCGGCGGTGCCGGAGAGCAGACGACGCAGGCGGCGGTGACGCTTCTGGGTCTGCTGTTTGCGGGAGAGGGTAGACATGGGGGATCAGACGGATGACGCTCGAGCAGACCTCATTTCTTGCCGGTCTTGCCGGCCTTGCGCAGAATCCGCTCACCTTCGTACTTGATGCCCTTGCCCTTGTAGGGCTCGGGGGGACGAATGCCGCGGATCTTGGCCGCCTCGTTGCCCACCAGCTCCTTGTCGGGGCCGGAGACGAAGACCGAGGTGTTGTTCTCGACCGAGAAGGTGACCCCTTCGGGGGGAACCATCTCCACCGGGTGGCTGTAGCCGGCGCTGACCACGAGCTTGCGCCCCTGGACCTGGGCGCGGTAGCCGACGCCGACGATCTCGAGCTTGCGGGTGAAGCCCTGGCTGACCCCTTCCACCATGTTGGCGACGAGGGTGCGGCTGAGGCCGTGGCGCTCACGGGAGCGACGGTGGGTGGTGGTGGGGCTCACCACCACGGTGCCGCCTTCCTGGCTGACGCTGACGCCCTCCGGAAGAACGCGGCTGAGTTCCCCTTTGGGACCCTTCACGGTGACCGCCAGGCCATCGAGGCTGACGGTGACCTTGTCGGGAATGGGGATCGGGGCTTTACCGATACGAGACATGGAACAACTCCTGGGATCAGTAGACGTAGCAGAGCACTTCGCCGCCGACGCCCTGCTTGCGGGCATCACGGTCGCTCATCACACCCCGGGAGGTGGAGATGATCGCCACGCCGAGGCCGCCCAGCACCTTGGGCAGCTGGCGGGTGTTCTTGTAGATGCGCAGGCCGGGCTTGCTCACCCGCTGCACGGAGCGGATGGTGGGCTGGCGGTGCTTGCCGCTGTATTTCAGCTCAAGCACCAGCTGGCGCTGCACGCCTTCGCCTTCTTCGGCGATGGCGGCGATGAAACCTTCCTGCTGCAGCACATTGGCGATGCTGCGGGAAAGCCGCGAGGCGGGAATCCTGGTGCGCTCGTGGCGCTTTTCACTCGCGTTGCGAAGGCGAGTGAGCATGTCTGAGATCGGGTCGTGGTTGGCCATGGTCGTGTCCGGGAGGGGGCTCAGGTATTGCGGAACGGCATTCCCATTTCGCGGAGGAGGGCCCGGCCCTCATCGTCGTTACGGGCGTTGGTCACGATCGTGACGTCCATCCCCCGGATGGCATCGATCTTGTCGAAGGAGATCTCGGGGAAGATGATCTGCTCCCGGATCCCCAGGGTGTAGTTACCCCGTCCGTCGAAGCTCTTGGGGCTCACGCCGCGGAAGTCGCGGATGCGAGGCAGCGCCAGGTGGATGAGACGCTCGAGGAAGGCATACATCCGCTCGCCCCGCAGGGTGACGGCCACGCCGATCGGCATGCCCTGGCGGATCTTGAAGCCGGCGATGGCCTTCTTGGCGCGGGTCACCACCACCTTCTGACCGGTGATGGTCGCCAGTTCGGTGATCGAGGCCTCGAGGGCCTTGGCGTTCTGGGCGGCTTCACCGAGGCCCCGGTTGACGGTGACCTTGACCACCTTGGGAACCTCGTGGACGTTGGAGAGGTTGAGATCCTTCAGCAGCTTGGGCTGGATCGTCTCCCGGTAGCGCTGTTTGAGTGACATGACGGGGGGATGGGGGGGCGCTTCTGGACGTGGTCAGAAGGCGGACGGGGGAGGGGAGCAGGGACGCGGAGCGGGGGTGGCGTCGCGGGCGACGCGGTGGGGGGCGGTCAGTCGAGCACCTCCCCGGTCTTCTTGAGGCGGCGCTTCTTGCTGCCGTCGTCCTGGACGACGATCTCCACCCGGCTGGCCACCTTGTTGGCGGTGGAGTACAGCATCACGTTGGAGGCGTGCAGGGACGCTTCCTCGGTGACGATGCGGCCCGTCTCGCCTTCCTGGGTGGGTTTGACGTGGCGGGTGCGCAGGTTGATGCCCTGCACCACGACACGGTTCTCGTTGGGCAGGGTGCGGAGCACCTCGCCGGTCTTGCCGCGATCCTTGCCGGCGATCACCTGGACGGTGTCACCTTTGCGGATGCGCATCTTGATGCGCTCGACGGGCCTGGCCTTGGGGGTTGCGGTGGCCATCTCAGATCACCTCCGGGGCGAGGGACACGATCTTGGTGAAGTTGCGCTCGCGCAGTTCCCGGGCGACCGGACCGAAGACGCGGGTGCCCTTGGGGTTGTTGTCGTTGCCGAGGATCACCGCGGCGTTGTCGTCGAAGCGGATGGCGTTGCCGGTGTCGCGGCGCAGCGTGGCCCGGGTGCGCACCACCACGGCCTTGACCACATCCGACTTCTTGACGCCCATGTTGGGCATGGCGTCCTTGACGGCGGCCACGATCACATCGCCCACGTGGGCGTAGCGACGGTTGGTGCCGAGCACCCGGATGCACTGGATGCGCTTGGCGCCACTGTTGTCAGCGACGTTGAGGAAGGTTTCCTGCTGAATCATGGGTGGTTCCTCAGCCGGCGCTGGTGGTGGAGAGAACTTCGGCCACGGCCCACCGTTTGGTGCGGCTGAGGGGACGGGTCTCGGTGATGCGGACCCGGTCGCCCACGCGGCAGCTGTTGGCTTCGTCGTGGGCTTTGTAGCGGGTGGTGCGGCGGACGGTCTTCTGATAGATGGGGTGGGGGAAGCGGTTTTCCACCGCCACCACCACCGTTTTGTCCATCTTGTCGCTGACGACGGTGCCGACCCTTTCCTTGAGTGCCATGGGGATCGAGGGGGGAATCAGGAGGCGACGGTGGAGCGCTGACGCTCCTCCTGCACCGTCAGCAGGTGGGCCAGCTTGATGCGGGCCTCCTTGAAGCGGTGCGGGTGCTCCAGTCGGCGCGTGGCCTGCTGGAAGCGGAGGTCGAACAGTTCGCGACGGACGCCGTCGATCTGTTCGCCGATCTGGGCGTCGCTGAGCGAACGCACATCGGTGATGGTGGGGCGGGCCATGGTCAGGATTCGACGGCGACGGCGAGGGCGGGTTCGGGGGCGGCTGCCACCTGATCGGCCAGGGCGAGGAACTTCGTCTTGAGCGGCAGTTTGAACTGGGCCAGACGCATGGCTTCCTTGGCGATTTCGGGCGTGATCTCGGGGCCGCCCATCTCGAAGAGAATGCGGCCCGGCTTGATCACGGCCACCCAGAATTCCGGGTTGCCCTTACCGGAACCCATGCGGGTTTCGGCAGGCCGCATGGTGACGGGTTTGTCGGGGAAGATCCGGATCCAGATCTTGCCCCCCCGCTTGACGTAGCGGGTCATGGCACGGCGGCTGGCCTCGATCTGACGGGAGGTGATCCACCCGCACTCCTGGGCCTGCAGGGCGAAATCGCCGAAGGCGATCGTGTTGCCGCGCGTGGCGACGCCGCGCATGCGGCCTCGCTGCTGTTTTCGGAACTTGACGCGTTTTGGACTCAGCATGGTTCAGGCCTCCTGATCACTCCTCGTTGGAGCGGTCTTCGAACTGTTGCGGCCGGCGGTTGGCGCGGCGTTTCGGTGCTCCACCCACGGGCAGCTGGTCTTGCTGACCGGGAAGCACCTCTCCTTTGAACACCCAGACCTTGATGCCCAGGACCCCATAGGTGGTGGTGGCCACCTTGGTGGCGTAGTCGATGTCAGCGCGGAGCGTGTGCAGGGGCACGCGACCCTCGCGGGTCCACTCCGTCCGGGCGATTTCGGCGCCGTTGAGGCGGCCGCTCACCTGGAGCTTCAGACCCAGCACCCCGGCCCGTTGGGCGCGTTGCACCGCCATGCGCATGACGCGCCGGAAGGCCACCCGCTTCTCCAGCTGCTGGGCGATGTATTCGGCCAGCAGGAAGGCGTCGGCGTCGACCCGCTCCACCTCGACCACGTTGATGCGCACCTGACGGTGGGCGTCGCCGAGGGTCTTCTGGATGCCGGTACGCAGCTCCTCGATGCCGCTGCCCTGGCGGCCCACGAGAACGCCCGGACGGGCGGTCTTGAGTTCCACTTCGAGCTGGTCGGCCTTACGGGCGATCAGCACGTCGCTGATGCCGGCGGCGGCGTACTTCTTGTTGATGAACCTCCTGATCCGGTCGTCCTCCTGAAGGAGGAGGGGATAGGTCTTGCTTGGGGCGTACCAGCGGGAGCGGTGATCCTGGGTGATCCCCAGGCGCAGGCCGGTTGGATGGATCTTGTGTCCCATCGGGCGGTGTCCTCGGGGGTCAGGCGGTGGGCGCTGCCACAGCAATGCTGATGTGGCAGGTTTGCTTTTTGATGGCGAAGGCGCGGCCCTGGGCTCGGGGCCGGAACCGCTTCAGGGAGGGTCCCATGTCGGCGATGGCCTGGCTGATGACCAGGGTCGCCGGATCGAGGCCGAGGTTGTGCTCGGCATTGGCGACCGCGGAGCGGAGCACCTTGGTGATCGGGCCGGTGGAGCGGTAGGGCATGAACTCGAGCATGATCAGGGCGTCGCGGTAGGTGCGACCCCGGATCTGATCGAGAACCCGGCGCACCTTCGACACGGAACCGCGGATGAAGCGGCCGTGTGCCAGGGCCTGGGTGTCGGATGTGGTGGTTGCCATCAGATCAGCGGCCTCCCTTCTTGTCTTTGATGTGACCGCGGAATGTGCGGGTGGGGGCGAATTCGCCCAGCTTGTGGCCCACCATCTGCTCCGTCACGTAGACGGGCACGTGGGCCTTGCCGTTGTGAACGGCAATGGTGTGGCCGATCATCATCGGCAGGATGGTGGAGGCCCGTGACCAGGTCTTGATCACGGTCTTGTCGTCGGCAGCGTTCTGCTTCTCGACCTTGCGGAGCAGGTGGTCGGCGACGAACGGGCCTTTTTTGAGTGAGCGTCCCATGGCGGATCAGGCGAACAGCAGAGCGGTGTGGGTCATCAGGAGTCGCGTCCGCCACGGCTCCGTTTGGAGGTGCGGCGTCGTTTCCGCAGCACGAACCGGTTGCTCGGCTTGTTGCGCTTGCGGGTCTTGAGGCCCAGGGCGGGTTTGCCCCAGGGCGTGACAGGACCGGAGCGGCCGATCGGTGCCCGGCCTTCACCGCCCCCGTGGGGGTGGTCGCAGGGGTTCATCACGCTGCCGCGCACTTCCGGACGGCGGCCCAGCCAGCGCTTGCGGCCGGCCTTGCCCAGGCTGGTGTTGCGCTGTTCGGCATTGCCCACCTCACCGAGGGTGGCGTAGCACTCGCGGCGCACCAGCCGCACCTCGGTGGAGGGCAGCTTGAGGGCGACGTAGTCACCTTCCTTGGCCACCACCTGGGCGCTGGCCCCGGCGGTGCGCACCATCTGGCCGCCGCGGCCGGCGTAGAGCTCGACGTTGTGAACGCTCGAGCCCAGGGGGATGGCCGAAAGGGGAAGGGCGTTGCCGTTCTCAATCGGGGCGTCGGGACCGGAGATGACGCTCTGGCCCACGGCCACGTTGGCGGGAGCGAGGATGTAGCGCTTCTCGCCGTCGGTGTAATAGAGCAGCGCCAGACGGGCGTTGCGGTGCGGGTCGTAGTGGATCGCGGCCACCTTGGCGCTCACCCCGTGCTTGTCGCGACGGAAGTCGACGATGCGGTAGAGGCGCTTGTGGCCACCGCCGCGGTGGCGGCAGGTGATCACGCCGCGGTTGTTGCGGCCCTTGTGGCGGTGCTTGGACACCACCAGGCCCCGTTCCCGGTTCTTGCCCGTGATGTCGCTGAAGTCGGTGACGACCAGCGTGCGGGTGCCGGGAGTGTTGGGTCTGTACTTACGGATTGCCATGACGTTTCAGATCCCTCAGGACTCAGGGAACAACTGGATGGCGTTGCCTTCGGCAAGGCGCACCACCGCTTTCTTCACCTGGGCGCGTTTGCCGGCGAAGCGACCGACCCGACGGGAGCGGCGGGGGGGATTCATCGTGCTGACGCCGACGACCTTGACGTCGAACAGATGCTCGACGGCCGCCTTGATATCAGGCTTGGCGGCCCGATGGTCCACCTCGAAGGTGTACTGGTTGATCTCGATGGCCCGGGTGGCCTTCTCGGTGATCAGCGGGCGACGGATCACGTCCGCCAGCCGGCCTGCAAAACGCTCAGACATCGCCGTAGACCTCCTGAATCTTCGCCAGTGCCTCTTCGCTGAGCACCAGCTTGTTGGCATGGAGCAGATCGAACACGTTGAGCTGATCAGCGGCGATCAGCTTCACCTTTTCGAGGTTGCGCACCGAGCGGGTCACCGCCTCGGGAGCGCCATCGAGGATCAGCAGCACCTTGTCGCCGGCCTCGATGCCGAAGCGGGACAGGGCGGCGGTGATCTCCTTGGTTTTGGGGGTCTCGAGCCCGGCGCCGAAGCCCTTCACCACGGTGATGTCCGCGACGCGGCTCATCAGGGCGGTGCGCAGGGCCAGGCGACGCTCCTTGCGGTTCATCGCCACGGCATAGCTGCGGGGCTTGGGTCCGAAGATCACGCCACCGCCTGGCCGCAGGGGGGTGCGGATCGAGCCCTGGCGGGCCCGGCCGGTGCCTTTCTGCTTGTAGGGCTTGCGGCCGCCACCGGCCACTTCGGCACGGGTGAGGGTGCTGGCGGTGCCCTGACGGGTATGGGCCAGCTGGCGCACCACGGCCCTGTGCAGCAGGCCGTTGGCGGATGTTTCCTTGGCGACCTTGAGGTCGAGGGGAGCCTTGCCGCTCTCCTTGCCTTGCCAGTCGCGAATCACACAGTCAGTCATGGGTGTTCTCCTCAGTTCGCTGCGGGGACGCCCACCCGCCGGGCCGGGCGGATGTCGAGCAGGGCGCCGGGCTTGCCGGGTACCGAGCCCTTCACGACGAGCAGATTGCGTTCCGCATCCACCTTGAGGATGGTGAGGCCTCGGGTGGTGATCTGCTTGCCGCCGTAACGGCCAGCCATCCGTTTGCCGGGGTAGACCCGGCCTGGGGTGGTGCCGGCGCCGATGGAGCCTGGCTCGCGGTGGTTCTTGGAGCCGTGGCTCATGGGGCCGCGGCTGAAGCCGTGGCGCTTCTGCAGGCCCGAGAAACCACGACCGATCGTGTCGCCGCTGACGTCAACCTTCTGGCCGGGGCTGAAGTCACCGACGGTGACGGGCGCCCCCAGCTCGAGACCGTCGATGGCCTCCAGCCGGTACTCCTTGAGGTGCCGCAGGGGCACTTCGCCGGATTTGGCCAGGTGGCCCTTGGCGGGCTTGTTGACGAGCTTCTCGCGGGTTTCGCCGAAGCCGAGCTGCACCGCGGTGTAACCGTCGGTGGCTTCGCTCTTGATTTGGGTGATGCGGCAGGGACCCGCTTCGATCAAGGTGACCGGAATGGATTTGCCTTCTTCGTCGAAGAACTGGGACATACCCAGCTTCTTCCCAAGAATGCCGATGGACATGGGAGGGAGAACAACACCAGCTGGACAGCCGCGGCGTGCCGCCATGGATTCAGGGCCAAGGCCCGAAATCCGTGGAGGACCCGCTGTGCGGCGGGGGGCTGAATTCGTGGAATCGCAGATTGACCCGAGGGTCAGGGGCTAGCGAGGCGAATCAGCGGGCTGGGACTTGCCGGAAGCGGTGAGGCCTCGGGCAGTATCCCGACGGTCACGGCAACGACGAAGCGTTGCAGGAGTCGTACGGGCCAGGAAGGGTTCGTCACCACTGACGGACCCCGTGCTGTTCTCTGGAGGCCCGGCTAGCGGACGGGCACAGATCTACAGCACAAGAGACAACAGTACCCCATGGTGTGCACCACCACCCCCGGGCCCCGCACCGGCTGCCAGACTCAGCCGGCGATTCGCCTGCCGCTCCCGATGCCTCTGCTGATGACCGGCCGTGGTTTCCGCACCGAGCTGGAGCGCTGCGGTGCCCTCGCCCTGTTCGTTCCCCTGGAGGGTGGCTCCGAAACGCGCCTGCTGCGGCGGCTGCGGGCGGCCGGCTACAGGGCCCACCTCACCTCCGCCCGCGGGCTCGGGGATCCGGAGGCCTACCTCCTGCAATTGCATGGCATCCGTCCGCCCCACCTGGGCCACCACAGCGTCGGCCGGGCGGCCGCCGTGGGCGAGGTGCAACGGGTGATGCCCCTGCTGGGCCCCCAGCTGGCCGGCGACGGGCCGGTGCTGCTGTGGCTGCTGGAGGGCCAGGTGCTCAGCAGCTCCGAGCTCGCCGCCCTCTGCGACCTCTGCCGCCGCGAACCGCGGCTGAAGCTGGTGGTGGAGATGGGCGGCGCCCGCGCCCTGCGCTGGCAGCCGCTGGAGCAGCTCGTTCCTGCCTGAGCCGGGTTCACCCCATAGCCTGGGCCGGTTCCGCGGACTCCCAGGGCGTTGAGTGAGCGGCTGGCACTGATCTGGGGTTCGGCCTTCTTCGCCGGCTCCCTCGCCCAGGCCACGGCCTGGGTCACCGGCCAGCCCGCCGTGGTGCTGCTGCTGGGGATGGGCCTGCTGGCGGGCCATGCCGGCTTCGACATCGTCCATCCCGAGAACCTCGGCGCCGGCCTGGAGCCGTTGGTGGGCCTGCTGGTGAGCCTGGTGCTCTTCGATGGCGGGCTGAACCTGCGCCTGGCCGGCCGCGACCTGCAGCGTTCGGTGCTGCAACTGGTGCTGGTGCGCCTGGTGCTGGGGCTGCCCGTGGCCGCCCTGCTGGCCCATGCGCTGGCGGGCCTGCCCTGGTCGTTGGCCCTGGTCTATGGCGCCATCGCCCTGGCCACCGGTCCCACGGTGGTCACCCCGATGGTGCGCCAGCTGCGGCTGGCCCCGAAGCTGGGCCAACTTCTGGAGGCCGAAGGCCTGATCCTCGAACCGGTGAGTGCGGTGCTGGGCCTGGTGCTGCTCCAGGTGACCCTGGGCGACCTGGGCGGTTGGCAGGAGGTGGCCTCCCGGCTGCTGCTGCGCCTGGGGGGTGGGGTGGCCCTCGGCGGACTGGCCGGCCTGCTGCTCTCGGAGGCCCTCCGCCGCCTGGGCGCCCTGGCGGCAGCCAGGGGCGGGGAGGGGACGGCCGAGCCCGATGGCCTGGAGCTGCAACTCACCTTGGGGGTGCTGTTTCTGATGTTCAGCGGCTGCGAGGCCCTGCTGCCCGAATCGGGCCTGCCGGCGGCCGTGAGCGCCGGGGTGGTGGTGGGGCTGCGCCTCGATGCGGCCGCCACCCAGCTCGATGCGCTGATCCGCCAGCTGGCCATGCTGGCCATCACCGTGCTGTTCCCCCTGCTGGCGGCCGACGTCTCCTGGGCGGAACTGAGCCCCCTGGGCCTGGGGGGCGTCGGTTGCGTCGTGGCCCTGATGCTGATGCGCTGGCCGCTGATCCAGCTCACGGGCCTGGGGCTGCCCAGCCTTGATTGGAAGGAGAAGGCGCTGCTCAGCTGGATCGCTCCGCGCGGCATCGTCACCGCGGCGGTGGTGAGCCTTTTCGCCCTTGAACTCGACCGGGCCGAGGTGCCCGGTGGCGGCGCCCTCAAGGGGCTGGTGTTCCTGACGATCCTGATGACCGTGGGCCTGCAGGGGTTCACAGCCCCCTGGATGGTGCACCGTCTGGGGCTCGCCCAGCCCGAGGCGCCTGAGGCGGCGCCGGAGCTGCCCCAGGCCGGCTGAGCCCCCACCTGGTGGCAGGATCGGCCCACCCCGTTGCGCACCCCATGGCGGCCATGGCCCGGGACCCGGAGCAGGCCCTGGCCCGCGGTTGCTGGGTGAAGCTGATCGGCGGGGCCAGCAACCAGGACCTGGCCGCCATCGAGGATCTGGCCGGCATTCATGCCCTGGCCGGCGTGCACTGCATCGATGTGGCGGCCGATCCGGCCGTGGTGGCGGCCACCCGGCGCGGCCTGGCCTGGGCGGAGTCCCACGGCGCGGCGCGCCCCTGGCTGATGGTCAGCTTCAGCGATGGCCTCGACCCCCATTTCCGCAAGGCCTGGTTCGATCCGCAGCGTTGTCCGCCGTCCTGCCCGAGGCCCTGCGAGCGGGTCTGCCCCGCCCTGGCCATCGACGGGCGGGGGGTGGTGGAACAGCGCTGCTACGGCTGCGGCCGCTGCCTGCCCGCCTGCCCCCTGGGGCTGATCGAAGAGCGCAGCCAGGTGCTGGAGCCGGCCGCGGTGGGGGCCCTGCTGGCGCAACTGGCCCCGGACGCGGTGGAGTTGCACACCCGGCCCGGACGCCTGGAGGCCTTCGCCGAACGGGTGCTGCAGCTGACCGCCAGCGGCGTGGCCCTGCGCCGGGTGGCGGTCAGCGCCGGTCTGGAGGGGGGGGGCACGGCCGAAGGGCTGGCGGCGGAGCTGTGGCAGCGGTTCCGCCTCCTGCGCGGGGCCGGTTTCCGCCCCCTCTGGCAGCTGGATGGGCGGCCGATGAGCGGCGATGTGGGGGCCGGCACGGCCCATGCGGCGGTAGGGCTGCTGGAGCGGCTGGCGCCGCTGGCGCCGCCGGGCCCGCTGCAGCTGGCCGGGGGCACCAACGCCCACACCCTGGCGGTGCTGGGGCGCTCCGGCGCCGGGCCGCGGGCGGTCGGGGTGGCCTTCGGCGGAGTGGCCCGCCGGCAGCTGCAGCCGCTGCTGCAGGAGGCCCAGGCGGAGGGACGGCGGCTGCTGGACCTGCCCCGGCTCTGGCCCCGGGCCCTGGAAATCGCCGCGGCGCTGGTGGATCCCTGGCTGACCCGCGATGTCGCCGGCCCCTGAGGCCTGGCTAGAACGATGGGCAGCTCCCCCCGGCGCCCCCTGGAGCCTTCGCCCCACCCGTCCCTCTCCCCCCAGCGGGTCACCGACGACCTGGACCGTCTGCTGGCCGTGCTGCCGCCGGTGGTGCAGCGGGCCCTGGCGGGGCCGGAGCAACGGGAGGGGTTGCTGGAGGTGGTGCTCGACCTGGGCCGGGTGCCGGAGGCCCGCTACCCCGGCCGCGTGCTGGCCCTGGGGGGCGACGCCATCGAGCGTTCCGACCTGGCGGCGGTGCTGCAACGCCTGGGTCCCTTCGGTGGCGACAACCGGGCCGGCATCGAGCGCACCCTGCACCGCATCAGCGCCATCCGCAACCGCACCGGCGACGTGGTGGGGCTCACCTGTCGGGTGGGTCGGGCGGTGTTCGGCACCGTGGCGATGGTGCGTGACCTGCTGGACACCGGGCAGTCGCTGCTGCTGATGGGCCGCCCGGGGGTGGGCAAGACCACGGCCCTGCGGGAGATCGCCCGGGTGCTCGCCGACGACCTGCAGCGCCGGGTGGTGGTGATCGACACCAGCAACGAGATCGCCGGCGACGGCGACATCCCCCACCCCGCCATCGGAAGGGCCCGGCGGATGCAGGTGGCACGGCCGGAGCTGCAGCACCAGGTGATGATCGAGGCGGTGGAGAACCACATGCCCGAGGTCATCGTGATCGATGAGATCGGCACCGAACTGGAGGCCCAGGCGGCCCGCACCATCGCCGAACGGGGCGTGATGCTGGTGGCCACGGCCCACGGCAACGAACTGGCCAACCTGATCCGTAACCCCACCCTCAGTGATCTGGTGGGTGGGATCCAGTCGGTGACCCTGGGGGATGAAGAGGCCCGCCGCCGCCGCACCCAGAAGACCGTGCTGGAACGGGCCGCCGAGCCCACCTTCCCCCTGGCGGTGGAGATGCACAGCCGCCACCGCTGGCTCGTGCATCGCGATGTGGCCGGCACCGTGGATCTGCTGCTGCGGGGCCAGCCCACCCACCCCCAGGCGCGGGAGCTGGGCAGCGACGGCCGCCTTGTGCTGCGTGATGACGGCCCCGTCCGCCCGGCACCGCCGCCGGCCTGGGCCACCGCCGTGGCCCCCCGGCGCCCCGGTCCCGCTCCTCTGGCGGTGGTGCCCCTGCCCGATCCGGCAGCGCCCCGGCCAGCGGCGGCCAGGGCCACCCCGGCAGTTCCGGCCCTGCGGATCTATGGGGTGGGAGTGGCGCCCCAGCAGCTGGAGGAGGCGGTGCGGCGCCGCCAGTTGCCGGTGGAGGTGGTGGAGGAGCCGGAGCAGGCCGATGCGGTGCTGAGCGTGCGCGGCCAGCTGGGCCGTGATCCGGAGCTGCGCCGCCAGGCCCGCGACCTGGGCCTGCCGATCCTGGTGATCAAGTCGGACACGCCCCACCAGCTGCAGCGGGCCATGGAGCGCCTGCTGGAGCGCCGCCAGGGGGGAGGTGGCGATGGGGATGACGAAGAGCCGGTCGGGGTCGGCGCGGCCCGCCCCGATGACGCCCATGCGGCCCTGGAGGAATGCCGGCTGGCGGTGGAGCAGGTGGTGCTGCCCCAGGGCCGGCCGGTGGAGCTGTTGCCCCGCAACGAAGCGGTGCGGGCCCTGCAGGCCGAGCTGGTGCACCACTACCGCTTGCGCAGTGCGGTCTTCGGCCGCGGCCGCCAGCAGCGGCTGCGCGTCTTTCCCGCCTGAGGGGGCCTGCCGCCAGGGTGGCCGCGGGCGAGTTGACGAAGGACCAGCCGCTGTGGGTAACTAGCAAGGCGCCGGTTACGGACCGACGTCTTTTCCCATCCCATGGGTTGATTGGGCCGTCGCCAAGCGGTAAGGCATCGGGTTTTGGTCCCGACATTCCTAGGTTCGAATCCTAGCGGCCCAGTTTTTTCTCCCTTTCCCGCCGGTGCCTGAACGCCCTCTGCTGGTGTTCGATTTCGATGGCGTGCTGGTGGACGGCATGGCCGAGTACTGGTGGTCGGCCCGCCGGGCGGCCCTGGCCCTGGTGGCCGGGGGAGCTGGCGCGGGCGCCTCTTGGCACCTGCCTGAGCAGGCGCCACCGGGGTTCGCCCGGCTGCGGCCCCTGATCCACAAGGGCTGGGAGATGGTGCTGATGGCCGCCGAGCTGGGGCGACCCGAGATGGATCTCGATGCCGCCGTGGCCGACTACGACACCTTCCTGGCCCGGGCGCTGGAGCGCTGGGGCTGGAGCACCGAACAGCTGCAGCGGGCGCTCGAGGATCTGCGCCAGGAGGCGATCGCCACCGACCTGGACGGCTGGCTGGCCCTGCACCGCTTCTACCCCGGCGTCGAGGCGCGCCTGGGCCGCCTGGCGGCGGAGGGGGCCGACTGGGCCGTGCTCACCACCAAGGGCGGGGCCTTCGCCGCCCGGCTGCTGGCCGCCGCTGGTCTCACGCCCCTGGCGCTCTACGGCCACGAACAGGGCAGCAAGCCCTCGGTGCTGGGGCGGCTGGTGGCGGAGCGGGATCCGGGCGAGCGCCCCCTGTGGTTCGTGGAGGACCGCCGTCCCACCCTGGAGCTGGTACGGCGGACGCCGGGGCTGGAGGCGGTGCGCTGTTATCTCGTGGCCTGGGGGTACCTGGGCCCGGGGGACGGCGAGGGGCTGGCACCCCTGGGGATCCGCTGTCTGGAGCCCGCCGCTTTCGAGGCCCCCCTGGCGCAATGGCCATGAGCCGCTAGAGTACGCCCGTACTACAGATTGATACGCCGGAGTCTCCGGGTGGCACTGGTTGTCCAGAGGCCACAGGATGGCGCCCGGTTCCGGCCCCCAATCTCCGCCTCCACCCACCGCTTCGACGGCTCCAGCCTGCTGCGGCCCGTTCCATCACCCACCCCCACCATGCCTGCCGATTCCAGGGCCACCTCCGCCTCCGCTGCCTCCTCCGGCTCTCCCTCCACATCCACCTCCTACGTCTCCGCCGCTGCCCCCAGCGGCGACCCCAAGGCCGCCGCTGAGCGCGACAAGGCCCTGGGCCTGGTGCTGACCCAGATCGAGCGCAACTTCGGCAAGGGGTCGATCATGCGGCTGGGGGATGCCTCCCGCATGCGGGTGGAAACGGTCCCCACCGGGGCCCTCACCCTCGATCTGGCCCTGGGGGGCGGCTATCCCAAGGGCCGGGTGGTGGAGGTCTACGGGCCGGAGAGCTCCGGCAAGACCACCCTCACCCTCCACGCCATCGCCGAGGTCCAGAAGCGCGGCGGCGTGGCGGCCTTCGTCGATGCCGAGCACGCCCTCGATCCGGTCTATGCCGCTGCCCTGGGGGTCGACATCGAGAACCTGCTGGTCTCCCAGCCGGACACCGGCGAGATGGCCCTGGAGATCGTCGACCAGCTGGTGCGCTCGGCCGCCGTCGACGTCGTTGTCGTCGACTCGGTGGCGGCCCTGACGCCCCGGGCGGAGATCGAGGGGGAGATGGGCGACTTGGCGGTGGGCAGCCAGGCCCGGCTGATGAGCCAGGCCATGCGCAAGATCACCGGCAACATCGGCAAATCCGGCTGCACGGTGATCTTCCTCAACCAGCTGCGCCAGAAGATCGGCGTCACCTACGGCAACCCGGAAACCACCACCGGTGGTAACGCCCTCAAGTTCTATGCCTCGGTGCGGCTCGACATCCGCCGCATCCAGACGCTCAAGCGCGGCACCGAGGAGTACGGCATCCGGGCCAAGGTGAAGGTGGCTAAGAACAAGGTGGCGCCCCCCTTCCGGATCGCCGAGTTCGACATCCTCTTCGGCCGCGGCATCAGCACCCTGGGCTGTCTGCTGGATCTGGCGGAGGAAACCGGTGTGGTCACCCGCAAGGGCGCCTGGTACAGCTACGAGGGCGACAACATCGGCCAGGGCCGCGACAACACGATCACCTGGCTGGAGCAGAACCCCGGGCCGAAGGAGGTGATCGAGCAGCTCACCCGCAAGAAGCTCACCGAAGGGTCCGAAGTCACCGCCAACTCGATGAAACCGCTGGCGGCGGCGGCCAAGCTGGCGGCGGCCAAGCCCCAGGCTGGAGAAGACACCGCTGAGCTGGAGGAGCTACCCGCCGCCGGCTGATCACCGGGCTGCGGAGGTGAAGGGCCCGGCTCAGGGCTGGGCCGGCAGGGCGGATGGGCTGGTTCGCGTTGGGGCCGCGACGGTTTCGGTGGAGGGCTGCAGCACCAGCACCACCCGCTGCAGTTCCTGGATGGCATCGGCGCCCTCCAGCTTCACCAGCTCCTGGCCGTTGCGGGATTCCACCCAGCTGATGCCGAAATCGGACACCAGCAGGCGCACCATGTGGTTATCACCCAGGTCGGCCACGAAGGAGGCGCCATGGCCGTCGCGGCCATCGCCGCAGGTGTAGCAGGTGGCCACATGGCCCTGTTTCTTCAGAGAGACGGCCAGGGCCTGGAGGCTCAGGATCAGATCCTCAACGGCCGAGCGGTATTGCTCGGCCAGCCGGAGAAACATGGAAGGTGCCCATCACGATCCGCAGATCATAAGGATTTCTTCCGATTCTTGCTAGGTGCAAATGCTCATATGTGGAGACCGGCACCCGGCCCCTCAGCCGTCCGACAGGGTCCACCAGCCGGCCGCCGGGCCGATGAAGCGCACCGTCACCCAGAGCAGGGCCAGGCCGCCGATGCCGATCCAGGCGCCCTTGGTGGTGATCGCCACGAACCGGGAGGCCTGGTTGCGGGTCAGGGGCAGCCAGGTGACGATCCGGGGCGAGGTGTCGACGTCCTTGGGCTTGCTGACACGCGGCTTGTCCCGGGGCGGCAGTCCCTGTTCGGCCCGGCGTTTGGCTTCCCCCATCAGGGCTCAGACGGCAACTGGAGGCAGGCTAGGGGTCGGGCCGCAGCCGGGACAGCTCCACCCAGGGTTCGAGGGCGGTGAACACCAGCCGTCCCCAGCTGCGGCCCCGCAGGCGGCCATCCAGCACCGCCAGCCGCCCGCCGCTGCGCCGCAGCCCGGCCACACCCCGTTGCAGCCGGTTGAGGGCCTCCGGCAGCAGCAGTTCCCGGAACCAGTCGCGGCCCTGCTGGCGCAGCACCCCGACCCGGGCGGCGGTGAGGGGATCCTCCAGGCTGGCGATCGGCAGCAGCCCCACCACCACCTGGCAGGGCAGGGGCAGCCGCGGCTGGTGCTCCAGCCACCAGCTCCAGCTGCAGCACACCACGCCGTTGCTCTCCGGTGACGTGTTCTGGTGGCACACCCGGCTGCCGAATTCGGCGGCCAGGCCGCTGGCCAGGCCCAGGCACAGGGCCGAATCGTCGATCAGCACCACGGTCAGGCCGCTCTGGCCCAGCACCAGCCGCCGGCCCTGCTCCAGCAGGTGCTGGGCGTAATGGGGGCTGTTGGGCAACGGCTGGCGCAGGGGGGCGAACAGGGGCAGGGGGTCGGACAGGGGGGGATCGGCCAGATCCAGCACCACCGCCGGCTCCAGCCCCAGGGCGGCGGCGGCAGCGGGCTGGCCCTCCGCCGCCCGGCCGGTGGCCAGCTCACCGATCAGGACCGCCCCCCGTCCCACCAGCAGGCCGGCCAGTTCGCCCAGGGGTTCGAGCGGTTGGCGCAGCAGGTTCCACTGCAACAACGACGGCTCCACCCGGGCCCAGCTGCTCCAGCCGGCGCCGGCGCTCAGCCAGCGGGGCCATGGCTCCGGCAGGGGTTCCAGCAGGCGCAGCAGGTGGCGCAGGGGGGCTTCGTCGTCATCGGCCAGGGCCACCAGCCGGTGGGGGGAGCGGGGATGGGCCAGCACCCGGCGGCTGAGCCGTTCGTGCAGGCTGAGCAGACAGGCTTCGGCGCTGGGCTGGGCGCGGCGCAGCTGATCCCAGTGCCGGGGCTCCAGCTCCACCTCCAGGGCCTGGCGCAGGGCCACCTCCAGCAACTCGGCCTCGGGGATCACCAGCTGCCGATCCCCCAGCGCGCCGTTGCGCCAGGCCGTCACCAGCTCGCGGTGGTCGAGCAGCCAGAGCCGGGTGCCGGTCGGTGCGCCGGGCCCTTCCCAGCAGGCCAGCTCCAGCCCGACGCTGCGCAGGCGCGGCCATTCCACCAGCAACAACCGCTGGCGCAGGGCCGGTGTCACCACCAGGGCCAGGGGCGTTTCGCTCAGGGCCAGGGGCACCAGCAAGCTGATCCACCAGCTGGGGGCGGTGCCGGGGGCCAGGCGCACCAGGGTGTGGTCGGCGCGGCGCAGGCTGCGAGCCACCAGCCGGCTCAAGGTGAGGTGATGGGGCCAGCGTTCCACCCCCTCTCGCTGCAGGAGAGCCTTGAGGTGCTGGTGGGCGCGGGCTTCCAACATGGCTGGATCGTAGGAAGCTGGCCCCAGCCGATCCGCAGCGACGATGACACCCCTCTGGCAGCGCGAACCGGTGGGCGTGGTGGGCCTGGGGCTGATCGGGGGCTCCCTGGGCCTCGACCTGATGGCGGCCGGGGCGCAGGTGCGGGCCCTGGTGCACCGGCCGGCCACCGCTGAGCGGGCCAGGGAGCGCGGACTGGCCAGCGCGGTGAGCACCGATGCGGCCGTGCTGGAGGGCTGCGGCCTGGTGGTGCTGGCCCTGCCCCTCGATCGCCTGCTGGATCCGGATCCCGCCCTGCTGGCGGCCCTGCCGGTTGGGGCGGTGATCACCGATGTGGGCTCGGTGAAGGGGCCGGTGCTGCGCCGTTGGCGGGAGCTGCTGGCGGCCGGTGGCGGTCCTGGTGCGACCCGCTTCGTGGCCTCCCATCCGATGGCGGGCACCGCCCGGGCCGGGGTGGAGGCCGGGGAGCCCGGACTGTTCCGCGGCAGGCCCTGGGTGGCGACCCCGGAGGCCGGCACCGATACGGAGGCGCTGCAGGCCGTGCGGGAGCTGGCGGAAGCGCTCGGGGCCCGCTGGCTCTGCTGCGACGCCGAGGCCCACGACCGCGCTGTGGCCCTCATCTCCCATCTGCCGGTGCTGGTGGGCGCGGCCCTGGTGCAGGCGGCCGCTGCCGGTGGCGGCGAGACCGCTGCCGGGGCGGAGCTGGTGCGGGCCCTGGCCTCCAGTGGCTTTGCTGACACCACCCGCGTCGGTGGCGGCAATCCGGAGCTGGGGATGTTGATGGCGTGCGCCAACCGGGCGGCGCTGCTGGAGGCCCTGGATCATTACCGCCAGTCCCTGGCCTCCCTGGAAGCGATGGTGGCGGCAGAGGAATGGTCGGGCCTGCAGCAATCGCTGGCGCGCAGCCAGGCGCTGCGACCGGACTTTCTCTGAACATGGGATGCCGATAGGCTCCCAGGAACTCCATTGCATCCGGGCCGGGCGATGAAGACCAGGCCTTTGAGACAGTCCCAGCGCCTCCGCAGCGCCACCGGCAGCAGCGGCATCCGCAGCAGGCGGATCAGGCCCGGATCCTCACCGGGTGCCGTGGTGTTCGTGGGCGAGCAACGGCTGGCACAGGTGCAGATCGATGTCCTCCACTACGACGGTGACGGCTGGTCGGAAGAACTGGATGTGTCGGTGCGCAGTTGCGCCGATGTGGTGCGCCAGGACAGCATCACCTGGATGAACGTCAGTGGCGTCCATGACGTCGACCTGGTGGAGCGCCTCGGGGAGTGCTTCGGCATCCATCCGATGACGTTGGAGGACATCGCCAACACCACCCAGCGCCCCAAGGTGGAGGAGTTTCCGGGCTACGTCTTCATGGTGTTGAAGATGATCGCCTTCAACGAAGAAACCAAGACCATTGATATCGAACATGTGAGCGTGATCCTCGGTGATCACTTCGTGATTTCCTTCCTCGAGGATGATGGCGATGTCTTTGATGGGGTGCGCGATCGCATCCGTTCCTCCAGTGGTCGGATCCGCTGGATGAAGGCCGACTACCTCGCCTACTCCTTGATGGACGCGGTTGTCGACCATTACTTCCTTGCTGTGGAGCGGATGGGCGACATCATCGAGGAGGTGGATGACCGGCTGCTGGAGGATCCCCATCCCGGCGACATCAAGGAGATCCACGGGCTCAAGCGGGCCATTCTGAGCCTGCGCAAGGCCGTCTGGCCGATCCGCGAGGAGGTGGCCATGATCTGCAAGGGCGAATCGTCGCTGCTGTCGGCCGATTGCCGGGTGTTCTGGCGTGATCTCTACGACCACTGCATCCAGATCATTGATCTGGTCGAAACCCACCGCGACATCCTCGGTGGCATGCACGACACCTATCTCTCGACCCTCAGCCACCGCATGAATGAGGTGATGAAGGTGCTGACAATCATCTCGACAATCTTCATTCCGCTCACCTTCATTGCCGGTGTGTATGGCATGAACTTCAAGGAGATGCCAGAGCTGGAGTGGCGAGGTGGGTACTATTCGGTGTGGGCGGTGATGCTCGTGATCGGGATCAGTCTTTTCCTCTTTTTCCGTCGCAAGCAGTGGTTATGAAGAGTGGTTGTGACGAGTGGTTGTGAAGAATGGCTCAGCGGCTCCCGGCCGGTGCTCGCCAAAGGGATGTAGCAACCGCCACAGGCTTTGGCTTTTCTTCTCCTGCGCTAAGGATCATTGCCGTCGCCTGGTGTCCGTGGGCAATGGCCGTTGCCGTTTCTAGGTTTGCTGAGCCATCAGTGAACGACCGTGAGTTTCCTGAGCGAAGCGATGCAACTTCTGAAGGACGCCGGCGCCGCCGCGGGCCTGTCGGAAGGGGCCATCAAGTGCCATGCCAGCTGCTATCGGGAGAATCTGGCCCGTTGCAACGACGCGATGCTCCAGTACGAGCGGGTGTGGCTTCACCAGCAGCTGCGGGCCCTGCGCGATTGCCAGGGCCATCCGGTGTTGATGGAGCGGGTGGGTGGTGAGGAGCGCCTCAACGGGCTGGTCTCCCAGAGCGTGCTGTTCCAGCTGTTGCTGCAGAACGAATTCGCCAGGCGGGGCCTGGCGCCGGTGGATCACCATGGCCCGGTCGTGGCGGCCGAAGAGGCCTGGGAGATCACCAGCGTGCAGGTGAAGCGCGAGTGGGGCATCCTGCCGGCCTGATCGCCCTGCTGCACCTGGGGCGGATCCACGACGAGACGCCGGCCCTGCGGGCCTTCCTGGCCGAGCGCGGCATCGCCAGTGAGCTGGTGCCCCTGCCATCGCTGACCGACGGCGCCACCGACGACTGGGGGCGCTTCGATCGGGTCAGCGTGCGCGACTGTCGCGACAGCCATCGCCACCCCGACTTCCTGGCCCGCATCAGCGCCCTGGCGGAACAGTTCGAGGGCCTGGGGGTGCCGCTGGCCAATCCGCTGCCGGTGATCCAGGCGGGCCACACCAAGAGGGATTACCTGCCCCAGCTGGAGCGGGAGGGGGTGGCCCTGATCCCCAGCCGCTGGCTGCCCCGCGGATGGTGCGGTTCGTTGGCGGGGCTTCTGGAGGCGTGCGGCTGGAGCGAGGCGGTGCTCAAGCCGGCGATCGGTGCCAGGAGCTGGCACACCTACCGGGTGCGCCGCGAGGGGCCGCGGCTGGCGGTCACCGCGGCCGACGGCAGCACGGCTGTGGCGGCCGCCGACGCCGATGGCTGGCTGGAGCGGCTGGCACAGGACGGGGAGGTGTGCCTGCAGCGCTTTCTGCCGCAGATCTGCCGGGAGGGGGAGTTCAGCGCGGTGTTCCTGGGCGGAGAGTTCTCCCACGCTGTGGCAAAGAGCGTGGCGGCGGGGGGCTGGATCGCCCACGAAGGATTCGGGGGGCGCAACCAACTGCGGCAGGCCAGTGCGGCGGAACGGTGCTGGGCCGCTGGGGTGGAGGAGCGGCTGCGGCGGCGCTTCGGCGTGCTGCCCTACGCCCGCATCGACGGGATCCGCGACGAGGACGGCGAGCTGCTGCTGCTGGAGTGTGAACTGGTGATCCCCCGGCTGTTCCTCAGCGAGGGGGAGGCCTTCGGCCGTTATGCCGAGGTGCTGGTGGGACCCACCAGCACCCGCATGGCCTGGTAGCCGTCGAGGGTGGGGGGTTCGCTCTCCGGAAGCTCCTCGGTGGGCAGGGCCACGGCCACGGTGGCGACCCACGGGCGCGTGCCGGGGTCGGTGGGAAACACCAGCACCACGGTGCCGCCGGAGGGGGTGGTGGCGGGATCTTCCGCCACGATCTCCTGGGCCACGCGGGTGCGACGGCACTGCAGGGCACGGGACTCGAGCAGGGCCACCAACTCGCCGGTGCTCCAGCGGGCCTCGCTGCCCTGGCAGGGGAAGCGCTCGCTCAGGGCGGCGACGCCGAGCTCCTCGATGGGACTGGTTCGCCGGCCATCCCAGACCAGCAGCAGGTTGGCGTCATGGCCGAGGGCGTTCTGCTCCACCCGCTCGCGGTCCAGCACGAGCCGCCGTTCCAGGCCCTGCTTTTCCGCGGGCATGGACAAGCAGACCTTGAGGGCCTGGGCCACCTCGCAGCTGCGCCCCTCACAGAAGCCCCGGTGGGCGGTGAGGATGTCGTCGGCGGCCGCCACGATCTCCAGGGCCGGCAGGCTCTGGCTCAGGTCCTGCATCATCGCGTTGAACAGCACACCCCCATCACCGAAGGGGCCGCGGTCGGGATCGGTGGCAGCGAGCATCTGATCGATGGCGGAGCGCACCAGCTCCCGCCTCCAGGTCAGATACGTCATGGGAATTCGCTCCTGGTGCAGTTTTTTGTCAGTGTGTCTCGCGTGGCGGAAACCAGCCACGACCCGTTACATTCCCCGCTTTTTGTATCGAGATTTACGAAATCTGGTGTGGGATTCGTGATTAAGCAGCCCCTGGCCCGCTGGGGGCAGGGGCGCTGTGGCGCCGCAGCCGCAGCATCGGCGTCTCGCCCTCGAAGCCTTCGTCGTAGGTGGTGGGCTCCAGTTGCCCCTGCCACCCCGGCGGCAGGCCGGCCAGCAGGGGCTCCACCCAGGGATGCACCCGGGGGTGGCGTTCGATCGTGTGGGCGGGATAGATCCGCACCTCCTGCCGGCTCACCCGCAGCAGTTCGGCCAGGGCGCGCCGGTGCCAGTCGAGGTCGAAGTCGGGCTGTTCGCTGAGGCCGCCGTCAGCGATCGGGGCATAACAAAACAACAGATGGCCCGACAGCACCAGATCGAAGCTGGCCGCCTCGAAGGGCAGGGAGGGCAGCGCCGCGGCCCGGTAGGCCTGCGGATGGTCACGGCGGTCGGCCAGAAAGGCTTCGAGGGCCTCCATCTTTCCCTGGCGAAACCGGTCCTGGTCGAAGTCCGGGCGCAGGGTCGGACTCAGGGCCAGGCGCTCCATGGTGAAGGCGACGTCCTCACGGCAGCGGCGCTCCAGCTCCGGCAGCGACAGGGTGTAGAGGGGATCGGCCGCCACGCCCTCCACCCCGGCGGCGCGGGCCAGGGCGGTGAAGGAACCGGGTCCGCCCGGGCAATCGAGCACTCGGCGGCCCCGCCAGTCCGCCAGATCGAGGTTGAAGAACGCCAGGGCGTCTGCCCCGGTGCGACCGAAGAACACCACCCTTGGCAGATCCATACCCGGTCCTCAGGGCCCCGGAACGCGCCGCAGGCTGAGGGCGATGGCGCCGTCGGCCCGGCGCAGCTCCAGGGACTCGCCTTCGAGCCGCAGGCTGGTGGCCGTGGGCAGGGCGGCCAGGAACTGCTGCTCCTGCTCCATCACACCGGCGCCGGCGCAGCGCTTTCTGGTCGCCACCGGGGTGCCGATGCGCAGGCGGGTGCCCTCCAGCCGCACCGGCGCCGTGAAGCGGTTGCAACCCGCCGTGCCGGCCAGCTGGCCGGCCTTGACGATCCGGAGCGAGAGGCTGGTGCCCAGGATCGGGCTCACCAGCGCCTGGCGGCCGTTGTTGAACCCCGCCACCCGCCAGGTGCTGCCCACCAGCCGCTGCGACTGGGCCACCAGCACCAGCAGGGGCCGGCCGTCGGCCGCGAGCAGCCGCAGGCGCTCGCCGTCGAGGCGGAACCCCCGGCTGCTGGTGAGCGCCGTCTGGAAGGCTTCCGCCTGCCGCATCACCGCCGGCGGGCAGGCCATCTTGGTGCTCAGGCCCCGGGACGACACCTGCAGGCCCGTTCCCCGGACCGTGACGGGGGCGCCGAAACGGTTGCAGCCGTCGCTGCCCGCCACCCGGCCAGCCTCGAAGCGCAGGGTGATGGTGGTGCCGTTCTGGGGCTGGCGCTGCCCCAGCCGCTCCAGGACCCAGGCGGTCCCCTCCAGCGGGGAAGGTGGGGGCGTTACCGCCAGCGCAGCGGGTTGATGCGCCGCCGGCAGGAGGGCCAGCAGGGTGACCAAGAGCCCCAGGCGTTGGCTGTTCATCGTGATCACGGGCAACTCAGGACCCCAGGCGGGCGGCGATCCAGGCGCCCATGCCGCCGGCGGAGGGGTGGGGCACCGCGTCGCGATCGACCCACCAGAGCGAGAGCGCCAGCACGTTCAGTCCGAGGACCAGGGCGTAGATCCGCCAGCCTTCCGGCAGCTTCATGACGTCGGCTTGCGATGGCGGTGACGATAGAACTGTCGGCGCTGGCCCCGCCAGCTCAGGCGTTGGGCCGCCGTGGCAGCACCCGGCCGGCGGCATCGCGGAGCGAGCGGGGCAGCCGTTGCAGGTCGATGCGCCGCAGGGTGCGCAGATCGAAGCTGGTGTCCACCAGCCGCGGCGGGCTGCCGACCAGATCCAGCACGGTGAGGGTCTGGAAGGGGGTGCTGCTCTGGCCCATCAGCCGGCGGGGGCCGCTGCCCATGGCGCCGAGGTGGAACAGATCCAGCTGGCCCAGCCGGGCCGGAAAGTAGGCGTGCTGGTGGCCGCTCACGTAGGCCTCCACGCCCTGGCGCTCCAGCAACTGCTGCAGAGCCGCCGCCTGAGCCAGCACTTCCCCGGGGCGGTCGCGCCCCTGGCTCACGGCCCGCAGCGGCAGGTGGCCCACCACCAGGCGCCGGCTGGCGGCGCGGGCGGCGGGGCCCGCCAGGATCCGCTCGGCCCAGCGCAGCTGCTCGGCCGGCACGGTGGCGGCGGAGGCATCCCACACCAGCACGACCACGTCGTCCTGGCGGATGGCGTAGTGGAAGGGGAAGTTGCCGCTGTCAACGAAGCGCAGTCCGAGGCCGTCCCGGCGCGCGCGCCAGAAGCGGGCCGCCTCGGCACGGTCGTCGGCGAACAGGAAGCGGCCTCCGGCACTGGCGCCGGAGGCGTCGTGGTTGCCCATGGCGGGCGCGAACGGCAGCCCGGCGCGGCGCAGCGGGCTGAGAACGCTGCGATCGAAGCCCGCCCACATGGCGGCCAGCCGCTGACGGCCCAGCCCCGCCTTCTGACCCGCCACCATGTCGCCGGCGCAGATCACCAGATCGGGGCGCAGGGAGGGGATCAGGGCCACGCCCCGGTGCACCTCATCGATGTAAGTGGTGGAGCCGTAGGAGCTGTTGAGGTCGCTGATCAGCACCAGGCGTGTGCCGCTGCGGGGCGGGGCGGCCAGGCCGCCGGCCGCCTGGGATGGGGACGGCTTCCAGAGCTGCCAGAGACCCGCTCCGAGGGCCAGGCCGGAGAGCGAGAGCAGCTGGCGTCGGCCGAGGGGCGGAGGCACGGGGGAAAATGGTGGTTCCGCCGTTCACAATGCCCGGTTCAGGGCGCTGCGGGCCGCAGGCCCTGGGAACGGGTGCGGCGATGAGCCCGCGCCAGCAGGCCGTGGGCGGCCGGCACGTAGTAGAGGGCCAGGGCCGTGGCCCCCACCAGGCCGCCGGACACCGCGATCGCCAGCGGCGGCCAGAAGCCGGTGGGATCGAGCATCAGGGGCAGGAAGCCGACCACGGTGGTGATCGTGGTGGCGAGCACATGGCGGGTGGCGTGCTCCACCACCGCGGCGGTGGCGGCAGGGTCGCCGCTGCGGGCCAGCGGATCGGTGCGGATGGCGGTGAGCACCACGATCGCGTCGTTCACCGCCAGCCCGATCAGCCCGAGGGTGCCGAGGATGGCGGTGAAGCCGAAGGGTGACCCGCTGAGCCTCAGGGCCAGGGCCGCCAGCCCCACCGACAGCAGCGCCACCGAGGCGATCAGGGCGGCCATCCGGAAGGAGCGGAAGGACAGCACCAGTGTGGCGGTCATCAGGATCGCCAGCACGCCCACCGTGGAGAGCAGGTTGGCGACCGCCTCGCCGCGGGCATCGGCCTCGCCGCCGTAGGCCAGGCTCACCCCGGCCGGCAGCTGCCAGCCCTCCCGATCGAGCTGGCGGCGGAAGTCCCGCAGCACCGACTCCGGCAGCGCCCCCGCCGTCAGGAAGGCCTGCACCGTGTTGACCCGCTGCCCGTCGCGCCGTTCGATCGCGGCCAGCTCCGGCTCCAGCCGCAGCCCGGCCAGGGCCCCGAGGGGAATCGGTGCCTCGCTGCCGGGTGCGACCAGATCCAGTGAGGCCACCTGCGCCAGATCGCTGCGCTGGGCCTCGGCCACCCGCACCCGCACCGGCACGGTGGTGACCCCCTCCAGGATCGAACCACCGACGCTGCCCTCGAGGCCAGCCTGGAGCTGGCGGGCGATGGCGCGGTTGTCGAGGCCGCTGCGGCGGGCCTGCTCTTCGTCCACCGCCAGGGCCAGACGGGGCAGGGCCTCGCTCAGGCTGGCGGCGGTGTGGGTCACGGGCTCCAGCTGGGCCAGGTGGCGGCGCAGCTCGTCGCCGCTGCGGCGCAGCTGCTCCAGATCGGACCCCTCCAGCCGCAGCTCGATCGGCGCCTCGAAGGGGGGCCCTTGCTCCAGCTGCTTCACCAGAATCTGGGCCTCGGGGAACTCCCGATCCAGCGCCTGCTGGAGGGAGCGGATCGTGGGCCGCACCCCTTCGGCCCCCCGCAGCTGCACCAGGCCCTGGGCGTAGTGGGGGGCGTTCTCCTCGGAGGCGATCACGTTGTAGAAGAAGGCCGGCGCGCTCTCGCCCAGAAACCAGTGCACGTCGTCGACGTGGGGGTCCTGACGGATCCGCTGCCGTACAGCTATTGCCAGGGCCTCGGTGCGCCCCAGGGCACTCTGCTGGGGCAGCCGCAGCTCGATCTGGAACTGGTCGCGGTTGGTGGGGGGGAAGAACTGCTGTTCGAGGCTGCCGAAGGCCAGAAACCCCAGCAGCGGCAGCACAAGGCAGAGGGCCACCCCCGGCCCGGGATGGTGCAGGGTCTGGAGCAGGGAGCGGCGGTAGGGGTGGGCCAGAAGCACCGGGGTGATGCCCTGCTCCCACCAGCCCACGCCTGGCCCCAGGGGCTGCCAGGGCTGCAGCCGGGCGGTGAGGGCCGGAATCACCGTGAGGGACAGGAACAGGGAGCTGGCCAGGGCCAGGATCACGGTGAGCCCGATCGTGCCGATGAACTCCCCGGTGGCCCCCGGTGAGGTGGCGATGGGCACGAAGGCCAGCACGGTGGTGAGGGTGGAGGCCAGCAGCGGCACCAGCAGGTACCGCACCGAGTGGCGCACCGCCGCTGAGGGGCTGTCGCCGGAGCGCAGCCGCTGCTGCACCTCATCCACCACGACGATGGCGTTGTCGATCAGCAGCCCAAGGGCGATCACCAGCCCGGTGGCCGACATCTGATGCAGGGGCACCGCCAGAACCCGCATCCAGCCGAACACCATCAGGGCCGACAGGGGCAGGGCCGCCCCCACCACCAGGGCCGCCCGGCCGCCGAGCATCAGCACCGACACGGCCACCACCAGCAGCGAGCCGGTGACCAGGTTGCCGATCACCCCATCGAGACGCTCCTGGACGTAGCGGCTCTGGTCGAGCACGGTGTGCAGCCCCAGGCCCTCGGGCAGGGTGGCGCGCACCGCCTCCAGCTGGTCGCGGGCCTGGCGGGCCCAGAGGTCGACCCGGGAGCCGGAGGCCACCGTGGCCGACACCACCACCGCCGGACGGCCCCGCACCAGGGCCAGGCGGGAGGCGGGTTGGCGCACCCCGCGGCTGACGGCGGCCACCTGCCCCAGGCGGGCACCGGCACCGTCGTCGCCGGTGCGCAGCGGGATGGCGCGGATGCGCTCCAGGGAGTCGAGGGCGCCATCCACCTCCAGCAGCAGCGCGCTGCGGGCGCCCCGCACCTGGCCGGCGGACTCCTTGGCGTCGCTGGCGGCGATCCTTTCGGCGAGCGCGCCCGGGGTGAGGCCGAGCCGGGCCAGCTCCCGGGCGCCGATCTCCACCCGGATCTCCTCCTCGGGTTCGCCGCTGAGTTCGATCCGGTCGGTGCCGGGGAGGGCGCGCAACCGGCTTGCCAGGTCGTCGGCCAGCCGGGTCAGCAGGCCCAGGTTGGGGGGGGTGTCGAGCTCCCAGGTGAGGCCGACGATCAGGGAGCTGGCGCCGATGTTGCCGTCGCGGAACTCCGGGTCCGTGGCCTCCGGCGGCAGGTCGGGGGTGGCGTCATCGATCTTGCTGCGCACCTTGCCCCACACCGGCGCCACCTCGCGGATCGATTCCTTCAGGCTCACGGCGATCACCGAGGTGCCGGTGGAGGAGGTGGAGTCGAGGTGGTCCACCTCCTCCAGCTCCAGCAGGGCCTCCTCGAGGGGTTCGGTGACGAGAGACTCGACCCGCTCCGGCGTGGCCCCGGGCAGGGCGGTGACCACCAGGGCGTTGCGCTGGGTGATCAGGGGGTCCTCCAGCCGCGGCAGGGTGACCAGGGCCGACAGCCCCCAGACCACCACCAGCAGCAGGGTGAGCAGCTGCAGCTGGCGGTTGCGATGGAAGACATCGAACATCAGGGCGCCTCCGTTACACGGACACCCGGCACGACCCGGTGGGTGCCGGCGGCGATCACCCGGTCGCCGGGGCGCAGGGTGCCGCGCACGAGGGAGCGGTCGCCTTCGCTGTGCAACGGCTCCACCAGGCGCCGGACCACCGGGCGGCCCTGCTCCGGCGCGGGGCCGGCGGGGCCCAGCACGTACACCGACCAGAGACCCCGCTCGGCGGCCACCAGGGCGGTGGTGGGCAGCCAGAAGCCGGCGCCCGTCTCGCTGCGCCGCAGGCTGAGGCGGGCCGTGGCCCCCACCGGCAGATCCTCGGACGGCAGCCTGAGCACCACCGTGGCGGTGCGGCTGCCGGCATCGAGCTCCGGCAGCAGGGCGCTGACGGTGGCCAGCAGGCGGCGATCGCCGACGCGCACGGGATGGCGCTGCCCCGGCCGCAGGCCCCGGGCGGCGTCAGGGGGGACCCCCACCCGCAGCTCCAGGGGGGCCGCTTCCACCAGGGTGATCAGGGCCTGGCCGCCGCTCACCACCACGCCCTCATCGAGCAGGCGCCGGCCCACCGTGCCGTCGAAGGGGGCCACCAGCACGCTGCGGGCCAGGTCGACATCGATCTGGCGCAGGCGGGCCTCGGCCTCCTCGACCTGGGCTTCGGCCTGGACCAGGCGGCTGCGCAGGGCGGCGCTGCCATGGATCTGCTGGTCGAGGTCCTCGCGGGAGATGGCGCCCTGGGCATGGAGCTGCCGGCGGCGGTCGCGCTGCAGCTCGGCCAGGATCAGCTGCTGCCGCACCTCCTCCACGGCGGCCACCGCGACATCCCGCTGAGCCAGCGACTGCTGGCGCTGGGCCCGCAGCCGACGGCGGTCGAGGTGCGCCAACGGCTGGCCGACCACCACCCGGTCCCCCTCCTCCACCAGCACCCGCTCGAGGCTGCCGGGCAGCTCGAAGCCGAGGCTGCTGCGGCGGCCGGCCACCACCTCACCGGTGTAGTCGCGGCTGGTGAGGTACCGGCTGACCGGCTGGGCCGTCACCACCGCCACCGGCAGGGGGCGCTGGACGGGGGGGCGGGGCTGCCGGGACACCGCCACGGTGATCGCAAGGCCGGCGGCCGCGGCGATCGCGATCGGTGGCCCCCAGGCGGCGGGCCGGCCCCAGCGGATCCGCCGCAGGGGGCTGAGCAGCGCTGGCGACGTCGCGGGGGCGGAATTCATGGGGGGACGGCGGCAGCGGGACCTCCTCTGCCAGGCCACAGCCATGGCCAGGCAACAGCCTTCGCTATGCAACAGATTGGGTATGCGCCAAAGTGTATGCACAACTTGTTGGGTAGGTCAACCGGACCCGGCGACGGCTGGGTCAGGATCAACTCCCACGCCGACGTGACGTCCCCTCCCTGCCATGGCCCTGGCGCATACGATCCTCACGGTGCTCTGCGAGAAGGACGCCAGCGGCTACGACATCAGCAAGCAGTTCGAGGAGACGATGGCCTGCTACTGGACCGCCAGCCAGCAGCAGATCTACCGGGAGCTGGCCCGGATCGAGGCGAACGGCTGGGTCCACTGCCAGGTGGTGCCCCAGCAGGGACGGCCGGACCGCAAGGTGTACGCCATCACCGAGGCGGGCCGGGAAGAACTGCGCCACTGGGCCGCCGAGCCGTCGCTGCCCACCCCGATCCGCGAGGACCTGCTGGTGAAGGTGCTCGGTGGCCCCTACAGCGAGCCCGCCCAGCTGCTGGCGGAGGTGCGCCGCCGCCGCGCCGTCCATGCCGGCCAGCTCGGCTCCTACGAAGAGAAGGACGCCCTGTTCCGCAGCCACCCGGCCCTGCCCCTGCAAGAGCAGTACCGCCATCTCACCCTGCGCCGGGGCATCCTGTTCGAGCAGGAGTGGATCCGCTGGTGCGATGAGGTGATCGCCTTCCTGGAGGGGCAGTCGCCGCCGGCGGAGCCGTAGGGGTGCTCAGGGGCTGGGCGGCTCGAGGACGCGGTGGGAAGGGACCTGATCGAAGGCCATCAAGCGGCGCTCCACGGCAGGTCCATTCGCCTTCAGCCAGGCCGCCATGGCGTCCCCGGCCTTGGGGCCATAGCGGCGGTGGCTGACGATCACGGCGGTGCCACGGCCGTCCGCCAGGCGCCAGCGGGCGAACACGGCCTCGCTGAAGGCGCGGGTGGGGAAGAGGGCCACGACCAGGTGCTCGGCGGGCTGCCCAGGGGTGCGGGGAAGCGAGGCCGTGCGAAGGACCGTGGCCCCGTGGCGCCGGTAGTTGCCGAGGGCCCGGTTGGCCACTTCGGCCAGCCCATCCCCATCACTCACCCCGGGGTAGGTGTTGATGGTGACCATGTCCGTCCAGCGGCTCAGGTCCTCCTGGCCCGCCGGGGTGAACTCGTGCTGGTGCTGCGACGACCAGCGCAGGAGATAGGTCTGATCGGCAAACGTCAGCGTCAGCGGCGTGGCCGGCGGACGGCTTGCCGCAGGCTCAGCGATCGCTCCGCTCAGTGCACCAGCCAGCAGCAGCGAGGCGGCCCAGCGACGCAGGCCATGGAGGCTGGGCATGGCGCTCGACGATCGCGGCAAGGATAGGCATCCCTCCGGGGGCGGCAGGCGCCAGGGCGCCTAGCGTTGCCGCTTGCTGCTCGAGCACGTGTGGGTCGTCGCTGGTTCGCCCCACAGGGACGACGTGTCCTGGCTGCCCTGCTGGCGGGTTGCCTGGGCGGAGCGGGTCCCGTCCAGGCCTCGCCCCAGGCGGCCGGCATTCTGCGGATCGTTCGTCAGCGCATGGCCGACGACCACCTGAGGGCGGTGATCGTGCGCGTCACGATCGACGGCAAGGAGGTGGTCACCGAGGCGATGGGCGAGTCGATGACGGGCGTGCCCGCCACGGAGGACATGCACGTCCGCAACGGTGCGATCGCCATCTCCTACGTGGCGACGCTGCTGCTGCAGCTGGTTGACGAGAAGAAGGTGAGCCTCGATGACAAGCTCGCGCGGTGGCTGCCGGAGATTCCGAACGCGGAGCGGGTCACGCTCGGCCAGCTCGCCCGGATGACCTCCGGCTACCGCGACTACGTGATCGGCAATGCCGCGTTCGAAAAGACCCTGCTGGAGGACCCGTTCCGGCAGTTCTCCGTGCAGGACCTGCTCGCCTATGCGGACCTGAAGACGCTCTGGTATGAGCCCGGCACGAGCTGGAACTACGCGCACACGAATTTCGTCCTGCTGGGTCTGGCGCTGGAGCGGATCACGGGCCAGACGATGCCTGGGCTGATGCAGGAGCGGATCTTCGGACCCCTGAAGCTGCGCAACACGCGGGATCCCGGCGGCACCCCCGTGATCGCGCCGCCGGTGCTGCACGCCTTCTCGTCGGAACGGCGCCAGAGCCTCGGCATCCCGGCGGGCACGCGCTTCTACGAGGAGTCGACCTACTGGAACCCGTCGTGGACGCTCACCCATGGGGCCATCCAATACACCACCATCCACGACATGGCCACCTCCGCCGAGGCGATCGGTACGGGACAGCTGCTGTCGCCCCAGAGCCACAGGCTGCAGATCGCTCCGACGCTGCGGGGCTTCGGCCGGCCGATCGAGGGCTGTGCCACCTGCGCCACCCTCGGCGACTTCTACACCTACGGGATCGGGATCGTCCTCTCGGGCCCCTGGCTGCTGCAGAACCCGCTGTTCTCCGGGCAGGCCGGGGTGATGGCCTACCTGCCGTCACGCAAGATCGCGATCGCGGTGGCAGTCACCTTCGACGAAGAGGCCTTTGATGCCAGCGGTGACTACTGCAATGCGGCGGATGACATCTTCCGCGCGATCGGCGCCCACCTGGCGCCGCAGGACGCCCCGCCCGTCAGGGCCCCTGCCAAAGAAAGGTGTTGAAGGATCGGTTGCCCAGCTGGCTCCGGTAACGCAGGGTGTTCTCGCTGGAGAGACTCACCACGGCGCCGAGCCGGTCGGCCAGCTTGAGGCACTGCTGGAACTGCGGGGCGCTGTAGCACTGCACATCGAGCTGGTTGCAGCCCGCCGTGGGCACCAGGCTGGCCTGGAACGGCTGGATGCTGCAGAAGATGGGCTTGGGGTACAGCCGGCGCAGCAGGTAGAAGTCCTGCAGGGAGTAGTTGGCGAAGAAGTGGTCGTCCACCTGGATCCCGTCGCCGTGGCGGGCTTCGTGCACCAGATCGTGGATCGCCAACGCCCGGTACTGGGGGGACTGCACCCACACCACGGGCATCAGTCCCTGGCGGCGGGCCGCTTCGGCCGCCTCCCGCTGCATCGCCTCCGACACCTTGCGGACGTCGAGGAACACCACCTTGAAGTCGCTGCCCCGGATGTCGGCCATCACCCCGTTGAGTGACTGCCGGGAGGCGTAGTACCAGATCTGGGGCTGGGACAGCCAGGTGCCGTTGGGGGCCGCCTGGGCCGCTGCCGTGCTGAGGGCCAGGCCGGCGGCCGTGGCGGTGGCCAGGGAGCGGAAGGGGTGGGCCAGAGCTAAGCCCCTGGGATGCGTTTAGTGTGCCCCGCGCTGGCCCTCGCCAGCTCGACCCGCCTGGGCGCCATGCCTTCATCCCTTCCCACCCAGACCAGCGTGCTCGTGGTGGGAGCCGGTCCCACCGGCCTGCTGCTGGCCGGGGAGCTGCAGCGCCGCGGCGTTCCCAACCTGTTGATCGACGCCCGGGCCGAGGCCCTGCACTGGGACCGGGCCACGGTGATCCATCCGCTCTCGCTGGAGATCTTCGAGGCGCTGGGGCTGGTGGATCGGTTTCTGGAGGCCGGCTGCCGCCAGCGGCGGATCCTGATCCACGCCGACGGTGAGCGGCTGGGGGAGCTGGATCTGGCCGACTGCGGCAGCCGCTACGGCTTCAACCTCGGCCTCTCCGAGGAGGTGACCGAAACGATCCTTACCGACCATCTCGAGGGGGAGGGGGGCTCGGTGCACCGCTCCTGCCGGCTGGTGGCTCTGGCGCCCAGTGGTGAGGGGGTGAGCGCCACGGTGGCCTGCGGTGAGCGGGAGCAGACGGTGCAGGCCCGCTGGGTGGTGGGTTGCGACGGCCTGCGCAGCACCACCCGGGCGCTGAGCGGCCTCGACTTCGAGGGCCATGGCATCAGCCGTCCCTGGGCCGTGTTCGATGCGGCGGTGGAGGGCTGGGCCGACAGCCACGAGGTCAACGCGGCCTATCTGGACGCCTCCCCCCTGATCCTCACGGCCCTTCCCGACGACCGCTGGCGGGTGTACCTGCGGCCCGCCGCCGAGGAGGGCGATCTGGTGGCCGAGGCCGCCGCCGCGCTGCAGCGCTACCTGCCCCAGGCTCGCTTTGCCGGGGTGGAGAACCCCAGTCGCTTCCACTGCCACAGCCGGGTGGCCAGTGCCTTCCGCGCCGGGCCGGTGTTCCTGGCCGGCGATGCCGCCCACGTGTGCTCCCCCGCCGAGGGGCATGGCATGAACTGCGGGCTGCACGATGCCGCCAACCTGGCCTGGAAGCTGGCCCTGGTGCACCACGGCGCCGCCGACCCCGCTCTGCTGGACAGCTACGAGCAGGAGCGGCGTCCGGTGGCGCAGGAGATCTGCCGCTCCGGCGATGCCACCGAGCAGGCCCACGGGCTGCAGGAGCCCGCTGAGCGCGCCGCCCGCGACCGGGCGATCGCCGCCATGCTCGCCAACCCGGTGGCGCGCCAGCAGGAGGTGGTGGCGGAAACCGAGATGAACGTCAGCTACGCCGGCTCGGCGATCATCAGCGGCAGCGGGGGCCAGCCCATTGGAGCCGGACAGCGGCTGCCCACCACGATCGCGCTGCCACCTGCGGCCGGCGCGGATCGGCTGCACGCGCTCACCCACCGCTGCGGTCACACGCTGCTGCTGCTGGCCGGCCCCGAGGCGCCCGCGGACGCCCTCGCCGCCCTGCAGGCCGAGCTGGAGGCCGATCAAGCGGAGGGCACGCTGCCGCCGGCGCTGGTGGAGGCCGTGGTGAGCGTGCGGCTGGAGGAAGCGGCCAGCCTGGGCCTGGGGCCCCTCACCCTGCTGGCGGTGCGGCCGGACGGTTTCATCGGCCTGAGGGCCGACGCCGATCACCGCAGGGCGGTGCGGCGGTATGGGGGGCTGGTGCTGGGCGGTTGAGAAGGCAGCCACCTGAACCCTGCCTAGGATCCAATCCAATGTTTGTGCCCTCGCAGGGCCATGCTCACCCTGCCCCGCCAACTGAGCGAAGCGCTGCGGCTCACGCCGGCCCAGTTTGCCGATCTCTGTGCGGCGAATCCGGAGGCGGTGCTGGAGCTGGCGGCGGACGGGCGGTTGATCGAGATGACCCCTGCAGGCGGCGAAACTGGACGGCGCAACAACCAGCTGGCGCTGCAGCTGGGTCTGTGGGCCCGCCTCCAGCCCGGCTGGTGCGTGTTCGACAGCTCCACCGGTTTCCTTCTGCCCGATGGCTCCGTGCTGAGTCCGGATGCCAGCGCCGTGCGGCTGGAGCTCTGGCAGGCCCTCTCCAGCGACGAGCGCCAGGGTTTTCCGCCCCTCTGCCCTGAGCTGGTGGTGGAGCTGGCCAGCCCATCGGACCGGCTGCCGGATCTGCGCCGCAAGATGGCCGCCTACCAGGCGAATGGGGCCCGGCTGGGCTGGCTGCTGCTGCCCGACATCCGCGGTGTGGAGGTGTGGCGCGCCAGCGGCGAACCGCAGCGGCTGGAGGGGCTGGCTGTGCTGGACGGGGAGCCGGAGCTGCCGGGCCTTCGGCTGGAGCTGGAGGAGATCTGGGACGGCTGACGGGTGATCCGTCACCGAGCGGGTGCTGCTCGCCAGGATGGTGACCTAAGCGTCAGGGATTCGTGCAGACAACCGTGCCGACAGCAGCGCCCATCACCGTGCCGACATCCACGTTCGCGGCGTTTGCGCAGCGGGCCGAGTACTCGCTGCTGGATTCCCTGCGGGCGGATCCCCAGGCCACCGCCGATGGCCACGATCACCGGCCCCGCCAGGTGTTCTCCGGCCATTACGTGCCGGTGACGCCCACGCCGTTGCCGGCACCGGAGCTTGTGGCCCACAGCCGCACCCTGTTCCAGGAGCTGGGCCTGAGCGACGAGCTTGCCCTCGACGCGTCCTTCCGCCGACTGTTTTCCGGTGACATCACGGCGGCGCAGGAGCCGATGCGCCCGTTCGGCTGGGCCACCGGCTATGCGCTCTCGATCTACGGCAGCGAATACATCCAGCAGTGCCCGTTCGGCACCGGCAACGGCTACGGCGATGGCCGGGCCATGTCCGTGTTCGAAGGCGTCTTCAACGGCAAGCGCTGGGAGATGCAACTCAAGGGCGGCGGCCCCACGCCCTACTGCCGCGGCGCCGATGGACGGGCCGTGCTGCGCTCCAGCGTGCGCGAGTTTCTGGCGCAGGAGTTGATGCACGCCCTGGGGGTGCCCACCTCCCGCTCGCTGACGCTCTATGTGTCCCGATCGGAAACCGTGCGCCGGCCCTGGTACTCGGCGAACTCCCGCTCGTTCGATCCCGACATTCTGGTGGATAATCCGGCGGCGATCACCACCCGGGTGGCGCCCTCGTTTCTGCGGGTGGGCCAGCTGGAGCTGTTCGCCCGCCGCGTCCGCAGCCAGGCCCACCCCGAGGCGCGCAACGAGCTGCGGATGATCGTGGCGCACCTGATCGAGCGCAACTACCGGCAGGAGATCGATCCGGCCCTGGACTTCAGCGACCAGGTGGTGGCACTGGCGGGGTTGTTCCGCGGACGGCTCACGTCCCTGGTGGCGAACTGGATGCGGGTGGGTTACTGCCAGGGCAATTTCAACAGCGACAACTGCGCGGCGGGGGGGTACACCCTCGACTACGGCCCCTTCGGCTTCTGCGAACTCTTCGACCCCCGCTTCCAGCCCTGGACCGGCGGCGGCCAGCATTTCTCCTTCTTCAACCAACCGGTGGCGGCGGAAGCCAACTTCCAGATGTTCTGGGCCTCCCTGCGGCCCCTGCTCGAGGGCAATCCAGAGGCACTGGCCAGGCTGGATGAGCTCCGTGAGGGCTTCGCTGAAGCGATGGGCCAGACGCTCGACGCGATGTGGGCCAGCAAGCTCGGCCTGATCCGCTACGACGCTGAGCTGGTGCAGGAGCTGCTGCAGCTGATGGTGGCCTCCAAGACCGACTACACGATCTTCTTCCGCAGGCTTTCGGATATCCCTGACGACGTCTCGGCCCTGCAGGAGAGCTTCTACGTGCCCTGCTCAGAGGAGCTCGATGGGCAGTGGACGAGCTGGTTGCAACGCTGGCGGCATCAGGTGACGGGCAGGGGCGACCTGAGCGCGACATCGGCAGCGATGAAACGCGTCAATCCCGCCGTCACCTGGCGCGAATGGCTGATCGCCCCGGCCTACGAACAGGCGGCGCAGGGTGATTACGGCCTGGTCAGGGAGCAGCAGGAGGTGTTCCGCCATCCCTACGACGCGCTTCCTGCGGAGCTGGCGGCGACCTACGACCGCCTCAAGCCCAGGGAATTCTTCAACGCCGGAGGGGTGTCGCACTACAGCTGTTCGTCCTGAATTGGGGCTCAGGGCAGCACCCGCTCAGCCAGCTGCTGCAGGCGACGATCCAGGCTGATCAAGGTGGCGGCTTCCCTCCGGGCAAGCGTCAGATAGAGGCAGTCGACGACGGGGTGATCGTGATGGCAGGCCAGGGCAAGGGCCTCGGCCTGCAGGTGGTGGTCGGGATCCCCAAGGATCAGCCGCACGGCAGCCGAGGCATCAAGAACGCAGGCGAGGGCCATCAGCGCTCGCGGTCGGCGCGGATCAGCGCTTCCGGCGTCTGATCTGCGGCCAGCGCAGTGGCCAGGGGCCCGCGCCGGGCGATGCGATCGAGCACCAGGCGGCGACGCTCGCGCCCATCCTCGCTGGCGATGGCCTCGAGATCCACCAACGCCTGCTGGCTGAGGCTGCGCTTGTGAACCTGGGCGCGGTGCTGCAGCAACCGGTGAAGTGGCTCAGGCAGGTCGCGGATCTGCAGGGATGGCATGGCTGCCAGGTTACTCGCGGCGCATGCGCTTTGCATGCATCACTCGCCACATCGGTGACGCTTCCGCAGGGTGATGAACTGCAGGTCGGTGGCGCTGCTCTGGTGCCCGAGCACGCCTTCGCGGTGGATCCAAGGGGCCCCTGATCCCCTCACGACCAGGCTGCTCGTCAGGACAGAACGGTCTTCAGCTGAAGGATCAGCAGCGGCAATTCCACCTGCACCACATCCCACACCACATCAAGGTCGACCCCCAGATAGGCGTGGATGAGTTGATTGCGCATGGGATGCGAGTGGCGGCTTCGCCGATCAGCTCGATGTTGCGAAGAACGGCATCCTGCATCAGCTGGTTCGCCTCGAACTGCGAACGGTTCAGATCAGCGCAGTAGCCCACGGCACGACGGGCAAACCGATCCATGTCCTGCGCATAGAGGCGCCAGTCACGTTTCGGACTGCCGTCAGAGGGTGATGGCATCCGCCTCCACCGCAGGCCTGAGCTCCTGCCGGAGTGCTTGTTCCGTCACCAGATCGACAGGTTGTTGGAGCAGGTCTTCCAGGAACAGCTGGAGGCCATAGAAGCGTCTCGCGGTGGCAGGGCCGTCGAAGGCCACCAGCAGATCCACATCGCTGCTCGGTGTTGCCGTGCCACGGGCCCAGGAGCCGAAGATCCGCAGGCTGCGCACGCCGAAACGCTCACTCCAGATGGGCGCGTGCTGGCGCAATTGGCGGATCAACGTTTCGGAACTGACGTCCATGGCCGGCAGTGAATGCTCAGGAGTGGCCTGGGATGACGCTAAACCGCCAACGCCATCACCGGTAGCCAGGCTGCCTGCCGGGGCTGCTCTGGCTCTCCCAGTGGAATAGCGAGGGGCCGAGGGCCAGGCCGCGGTAGCGGGTAGAGGGCGAGAAGAGGGCTTCGCTTTTGCGCAGGGTGATGAACAGTAGGTCGGTGGCGCTGGGCTGGTGCCAGAGCACGCCTTCGCGGTGACGGCCGTGCACGTGCAGGGGCACCGGCAGGATAAAGAGCAGTTGGGCGCAGAGCCTCAGCCATCGGCGCCGTTCGTGCGCGCCCATGGCCTTGTGGTCGTGGCCGCAGGGGGCGAGGACACCGTTGAGACGCTCCTCTTAGGCCATCACAGCAGCTGGCGGAACTGCTCAGGCGTCAGACCTGCATCGCGCGCAATCGCGCCAATGGTGATGGCGTTGATGGGGTCGTGTCTTGGGATCACAAGCCGACGCTCGCCATTGCTCAGGATCAGATGACCCGACTCGCGGACAATCCGATACCCCAGCTTCAGAAACACCCTCACGGCCTCCTTCTGGCTGATTCCCGGCAGCCGCGGCATCAGATGGCGAGTTCCATCGTCTCCACGCTGCGCACGCCACCCTCCTCAGCTTCCACTTCCAGCCAGAGGGCTATCGCTTCGCGGATGTTCGCCAGTGCTTCGTCCCTGTTGGCTCCCTGGGAGTGGCAGCCGGGTAGGTCAAGACAGCTCACCGACCAACCCTCTTCGGTTTCCAACAGCCGGATGCGGTAGCTCATGTCGGTCTGACTCCCTGACATGCGTTCAGGCTAAGCGGCATGGAGCTGGCCTCTGTGACGAAGCCTCCCAGCCCCCTCACGCCACCGCCAACTCCGGAACCAACGCTGCCGGAATCGCCCTGTGCAGCCGCCAGCGAATCGCCGCTCTGCGACCAACACGATCGGCTCGTCTTCGTGGCTTTCGTAGGTGGCTCCGCCAAGCTTGCGCTGCTCCCGCCTGTCACCGAAGGCTTCCGCGCAGCGGTACAGCAGTACCCGGGAGCCGCGTTGGCAGGTAGCGCAGGGGATTCAGCGTGGTGAGCGAATTTTTACCCAGGGTTCCCCGTCACGGAGAATGGTGATGGCCTGATCAAGGGTACGCAGCAGCACGGCCTGGAGAGCCTGGTTGGAACTGTTGCCCACGCGAAGCCAGATCACCTGGGGAGGCGGCCCCTGCTCGAAGAGGAGATGCAGGAAGTCGTGATCCTTCTGGATCGGAGCGAATTGTGCTGTGATCCAACTCGCGAGGGCTGGTTACAACTGAGCATCAAGCCAGAGAATCACGCGACCAGAACAGGATGGTTCAACTCGCGGGCGGCATAGCTGAGGGCCGCCTGGAGATCTTCCGGCTCAAGATCAGGAAGCTCGGAGAGGATCTGATCGGGGGAGAGCCCAGCGGCATAAAGATCGAGCACATCGCTCACGCGGATCCGCATGCCTCTGATGCAGGGCTTACCGCCGCACTGGGCTGGGTTGTGGGTGATGCGCGCATGAGCCATTGCGACAGGCTAGCGGCTACAGGCCCCCTCACACCGCCACCGCTAGCTCCGGATAGAAGCCCCCCGGGATCGCCCTGTGCAACCTCCAACGAATCGCCATCGGCCGCTCGCCCTCGTGGCTCACGTAGTCGGCAAAGCCCAGGCAAAGAAACGGCAGCGTCACCCCACCGCGCTTGCTTTCCTCCCGCACCAACAACAGCACCCGGCTGCCACGCTCCACTTGGTGGATGTAGCGCTGCCCGGTGGCGGAGGCTTCCCGGGTGAGGCTCTGGCTCTCCCAGTGGAACTCCCACGGGGAGATCGCATAGTCGTTGTAGCGGGTGGTGGGGGAGAAGAGGCGCTCGGATTTCTTGAGGGTGATGAAGAAGACGTCGCACTGGGTGGCCCGATCGAACAACACCCCCGACTGGCCGGTGGTCTGCTGGGTATCGCTGATCAGGCCAAAGGCTGCGTAGATCTCGGCGCGGCTGTAGCGGGCGTGGAGGGCCAGGGGCACGGGCTGATCCCAGTCCAGGGGAGGGGCGAGGTGGTCGGTGCGCTCCAACAGGAGGGCGAACAGGTCGCGCAGCTCATCGAGAAAGGCTGGGCAGCGACTCGCGCAGATTGGCCAGCACCCGCTGGCTCGACACCCGATCGAGCTGCAGGCTGCAACCGGCCGGCAGGAAGGGAAACCCCTCATTGATCTGCTGTTCCAGTTGGTCGCGTGTGCCGCCGAGCAGGGCGCGGTAGCGGACGTCGAAGCGGAAGTTGCGGTGGGCCTGGCCGATGAAATCCAGCACCGTGAGGCAGCTTCTGCCCGGGCAGAGGCGCAGCCCGCGGCCGAGCTGCTGCAGGAACACCAGATGGCTCTCGGTGGGGCGCAGGAACAGAACCGTGTCGATCTCGGGGATGTCGAGGCCTTCGTTGAACAGATCCACCGCAAACAGGATCTGCAGCTCGCCGGAGCGCAGGCGGCGGATCTGCCCGGCGCGCTCGTCGCGGGGGCTGGAGGCATCGAGGGCGGCGGCGCGCAGGCCGGCGGCCACGAACTTGCGGGCCATCCAGCGGGCGTGCTCCACGCTCACGCAAAAGCCCAGGGCCCGCATCGCCTCCAGGTTGGTGACCTTGTCAGCCAGTTCGCGCAGGATCAGGCGCAGGCGGGCGTCGTCGGCGGTGTAGAGGTTGGAGAGGGCTTCGCTGGCGTAGCTGTTGAGGCGCCATTCGATCTGGGAGAGGTCGGTGCCGTCGTGGAGGCGCAAGCCGCAGCTCGGCGGCCATGCGGCCCTCGAACCAATGGAGGATGTCCTCGCCGCCGGTGCGCTCGGGGGTGGCGGTGAGGCCCAGCAGCAGGGACGGCCTCAGGTGGGCCAGGCAGCGCTCGTAGCTGGCGGCGGCGGCGTGGTGGAACTCATCGACGATCACCACGGCGAACGTGTCCGGCGCCAGGGCCGCCGGATCAAGCCCCGCGAGAGACTGCACCGAGGCGAACACATGGCGCCACTGGCTGGGGCGCTGGCCATCGACCAGCAGCTCTCCGAAGGAGCCATCGCGCAGCACCTGGCGGAAGGTGGCGAGGCTCTACTGCAGGATCTCGCGCCGATGGGCCACGAACAGGAGGCTCGGGTGTCCCGGACCGGCCAGGGCGGCGGAGTGGGTGGCGAACTCAGACGCCAGGCGGGCGAAATCGAGGGCGGGCACCGATAGGCCTCAGTGCCTCAGGGATTCCCGGTGGGCACTCAAGAACGCCTCCTGCTCCCGGCTGAACGGCCGGATCAGATTCGCCCCTTCGATGCCCCAACAGCGCAAGGCTTCACCTGCTGCCTCGTGCTGCCAGATCAGCTCACCACCGGCGTCGAAGCTGATCCAATGGCGATCAAACAGCTTGTCCACATGGGGGGAGAGCAATAAGCCGTTCGCGCCGCTCAGCCGTTCGCTGTTGTCGCAGGATCGCCAGGGTTTGATATGGCTCGCCACCAGGAACTCCTGCCGCGCAAGCCCCGTGACCCGACAGGCCGGCTCCAGCTCCGACACCCGATGGCGAAACAATCCCTGCCCCAGCCGCGCCTTGGTGAGCGCATCGCGCTCGGTGCTGCTGGGTACCTCCTGCAGCCGCTGCATGTCATCGAGCAGCGCGGCGGTGTACTCCCCCTCTTCCGCCAGCACCACCAGGTGCACCCGCACCGCCGGATCGGCGTGCTCTTCTATCAGCTTCAGCAACAGCAGCCCCAGGGTTTCGCTCAGCCCCGCCAGGTACACCCCCTGGTTGCCCCGGCCAGTGCTGGTGCTGATCGGGCTGTGGCGTTCCGGCAGCAGCGGCTGCAGCAGCTCAAAGAACGTCTGCGGCACCAGGGCCTGGCGCAGCGGGTGCCAGTTCACCCGCACCAGCCAGCCCTCCTGGTTCCAGTTCTCGCCAGCAGGGCCAAACTCCTCAGGTTTGACTGCCGTAACCGCCGGCGATTCCACCAGGCCCAGCTGGCTGATCCGCCCATTGGCATAGCTGAACACCACATCCCCCCGCTGGCAGCGGCTGAGGTTGTAGTAGGTCACATTGCGGGCGCCGTTGGCGTTCGCCTTCGGCGACCAGATGTAGCCGCCGTCGGTCTCCTGCCGGTAGGTCTGCTTGTGGTTCACCCACCAGTAGGAGGGCACGGATTCGGCCAGTACTTGTGTCTTTGTAGCCGAGGCGAGGCTGGCTGTCTTCAGTAGGCCCGTCTCGAAGGGATCACCCCTCGCACTCCACCCCTCGGCTGCTCACAATCTCCCTCCCGCCTCGGGATCAGATGCCAATGCGCATGAAACACCGTCTGTCCCGCCGCTTCGCCTGAGTTGAGCCCCACATTCCAGCCGCTGATCGTGGCGTCCTGGGCACTGAGCTGCTCCCGCCTCAGCTTCAGCAGTTCCACCACGGCGTTCCACTCCGGCTGGTGCAGCTCCAGCCCGTCGGCCACGTGCCGACGCGGGATCACCAGGCTGTGCCCCTCGTTCTCCAGCAGCACCCGGCCGCTGCCCTTTAGCGCGCAGAACACACAGCCCGCTTCGCGGTGGCCGTAGCTGGCCTGCACGCCGCGGAAGTCGGTGCAGTCGGTGTCGCGCTTGCCGGCGTTGCAGCGGAAGCAGAGGGCCTGCAGGTTGCTGATGGCGTCGGAGCCGCCCTGGTTTTTGGGGACGATGTGGTCCACCTCCAGGGCCCGCTGGTGCTCGTGAGCGCCGCAGCACTCGCAGCGGCCCCTGGCGCGGGTGAGGACTCTATATTTCACCGAGCCGCTGATCGGGCTCCGGTGGCGGCTGCGGTGGGCAAACACCTCTTCGCCGCGCTGCTCGCGGAAGGCATCGAGGCACTGGCGGCACAGCTGCTGCAGCTGGTCGCGCTCGGCGTCGCTCAGCTCGTCGCCGCCGATCAGGCTGTAGGCGCCGATCAGGCTGTAGGCGACGTTGCAGTAGGCGGTGATGCCGTTGCCGGTGAGCACCTTGCCCACCATGCGCTTCACCCGCTCGGTGTAGTAGTCGATCTGGGTCACGTCTTCGCCCAGGATCCGCCGGGCCACGTCCTGCGCTGGGGCTGGGCTGCTCCTCCCCAGCAGCTCCATGAGCATGAGGGGTTTGTAGATGTGGCTCATGCGCATGCGTTCGGCGATGTACTCGCGCAGGCGCTGGTAGGTGGCGGAGGGGGGCGGGGGCATGGGGGAATCCTGGCGGCTGTGACAGGGGGTGGCATTTGTGGAGGAGAAGCTCCGGCGATCACCCTGGCCCACGAATGCTCCCCCATGCAGACCACGCGATCGTTGACGAAGCCAAGATCTGCGACTATCTGCTCTCAGACACGCATCCAGTTTGTCGCTTCAAGGCCAGGGTCTTTCGTTCACTCGGCTACACCGCTGAATCCTGGACACGACTTCGTGATGATCTGCTCCATCATGGCCAGACTGGGACGGTTCAGCGGATCGAGATGAGTGCCTATGGGATGAAAGTAGTCATCAGTGCTACGTTGAAAGGCTCCAACGGCGCATCCAGACCATTCAGAACGGTCTGGCTGATCCCCGATCATTCCAGACAGCCAAGGCTCGTCACCGCATTTCCGGAGTAAGTCATGTTCGTCTTGCACCAGACAGTTGCTCTCACCCACGACATACCTGATGCTGGTCTGCAGTTGGGCGATCTCGGTGCTGTCGTAGCTATTCACGACCCTGCAAATTTCGAAATTGAGTTTGTCGCTGCATCGGGACGCACCCAATCGCTGTTGACGCTTTCAAGCAGCAGCCTCCGAGCGATTGGTGATCAGGATCTGATCGCTGTGCGTTCATTGGCTACGGCGAATCCCTGAGGTTCGACATCGTTCAGCTTCTCGCTTCCTAGGATCTGCCGGGCCACGTCCTGCGCGGGGGCGGGGCTGCGGCGTCCGAGGAGCTCCTTGAGCATCAGGGGTTGGTCGATGGGGCTCATGCGCATGCGCTTGGAGATTTACTGCCGCAGGCGAAGGAAGGCAGCAGAGGGGCTGTTGGCCATGGAGTGATGCTGGCGGCTGACGGGCGACCGGGCCAGGTTTGGTTTTGGGCGGTCCGTCAGGCCATTGCCCCTGCTTGGATCCCGTCTGGCTGTGCCGCCCTAGTCCCCCACCCAAAGACTGATGACAAAAGGCACACAGGGCCTTAGGGTGTTGCCATGAAGCCCTTTCGCTGGAGCGCAGGCAAGAACGAGGTCCTTCAGGTTCAACGAGGCATTTCCTTCGAGGCCGTGGTGGTCGCTATCGAATCCGGTGATCTGCTCGACATCGTTGAGCATCCGAACCAGGCCCGCTACCCAGGCCAGCGCATTCTTGTCGTTCTGATCTCCGGCTATGCCCATCTGGTGCCTTATGTCGAGGCCGACGATCACCTCTTTCTCAAAACCATCATTCCCAGCCGCAAAGCCACCATCGCCTACCGCCCAGGAGACGCACCATGAACCCCCTTGATCACGAAGAGCAGGAGATCCTGGAAGCCTTCGAAGCGGGCACGCTCCGTTCGGTGGCTACGGCTGCAGAGCGCTCCCGCCTGGAAGCCTCCGCAAGGTCAACGGCCACCAAGGATCAGCGCATCAACATTCGCCTCACCAGTGAGGATCTAGGCGCCTTGCGTGCCCGTGCCCTGCAGGAGGGCATTCCCTACCAGACCCTGATCAGCAGTGTCCTTCACAAGTACGTGTGCGGCAGGCTTCTCGATCGCCCCTGAGCGTGTGGAGCTTCGTGGTTTTGGGCGGCCCGTCAGGCCATCGCCCCTGATGGGATCCCTTCTGGCTTGGGCGTGATGCGGCTGCAGCCAACCCGGCGCCGGGTGTGGTTGTGCCGCCCCAGTCCCTTTGCCCAGACAGGGGCAGCATCCCGCCCGCCACTGCCAGACTGGCGCCACTGGAGGGGGCCATGCAGGAAATCCTTTTCGTGGTCGAGGAAGCGGAGGATGGCTCCTTCCGAGCCAGCGCAGCCGGCGCCGCGATCCACACCGAGGCCGACACTCTCGAGGAGCTCCACCGGGAGATCCGCGACGCGGTCGTCTGCCACTTCGATCCAGGCCAGGCACCGCCCCAGATCCGCCTCCATCACGTGAGGCAGGAACTGCTGGCCCTGTGAGGATTCCGCGGGACGTCAACGGCCAGCTCCTGGCCGAGCGCCTGCGGCGCCATGGCTACGTGCAGACCCGTCAGACTAGGAGTCACATGCGGCTGAGCCGAAGCTCTGACGGCCAGCAGCAGCACCTCACCATTCCAGCCCACAAGCCCCTGAGGGTCGGCACCTTGCGGCAGATCCTCAAGGACGTGGCCAGTCAGCTGGGCTGCTCGATCGAAGAGCTGATCGGCAGCCTGGATCTTTGAGGGCAGGGGTGTGACGGGGTGTGGCACTGATGGAGGAGAAGCCCTGCGGCGATGCCAATCCCTCCGTCTTGCCTTCAACCAAGCTTTGCAGGACCCCTCCTCACCGCTTGCGTGCGTCGTTTGTACTAACGTTGTTCGGCTGCTTAGGTAGGAGAGGGTTCGCCATGGCTGCCACCGGAGCTTCGCCTCCTGCGCGCTCAGCCCGGCTCGGCCTGCGCGCCACGCCGGAACAGGAAGCCGTGCTGCGCCGTGCCGCCGAGGTCACCCACAAGTCACTCACCGACTTCATCCTTGACAGTGCCTGCCTCGCTGCTGAGCAGGCGCTCCTTGATCAGCGCCTGTTCATGGTCTCGGGTTCCCAGGCCCAGGCCCTGATGGATCTGCTGGACCGCCCCGATCAGGCCAACGAGGGTCTCCGTGATCTGTTCACCAGGCGGGCACCCTGGGACGCCGAGTGACCTGGCGGCCGCCGCAGCCGCTGGCCGTCCAGCACCAGCTGGAAGGCTTTGAGTGCGGCAGGCCCACACTGAATCACTGGCTACTGCACCACGCCCGCCAGGCGCAGACCAGTGGCTCGGCCCGAACGTTCGTCGTCGCTGACCAGGAGAACCGCGTCGCCGGCTACTTCAGCCTCACCGTGGGCCAGGTCGACACTGCGGAGTCCCCAGAGCGCATCCGTCAGGGCATGGGGCGATTTCCGCTGCCCGTGGTCATCCTGGCCAGGCTCGCCGTGTCACGGGAACACCAAGGACATGGCCTCGGTGTCGGGATGCTGCAGGACGCGATCCGTCGGACGCTGTTGATCGCTGAGCAGGCCGGAATTCGGGCGATCCTGACCCATCCCATCGACGAAGACGCGGCACGCTTCTACACCCGGTTCGGTTTCATCGCATCGCCTCTGCGCCAGCAGCAGCTGCTCCTGCTGCTCAAGGACGCGAGGAAGATCCTCGGGTGAGCATCTTCCCCACCATCCGTACGGCGATGAACGCGCGCAGGCGATGGCCTGCCCCCCTTGCAGCAGCGCAACACCAAACCGCTGCCAGAGTGGGCGGGCTTTCGGCATTCCATGCCCCACCACGGCCCGCCCCTGGCCCCACTGATCGACCTGACCCGCCTCCTGGAGGCCGGCCTGGGGGGCGATCCGGCGGCAGCGGCGCTGCAGGATCTGGACCACAGCCTCAGCTGGGCCGAGCTTGATCGCCAGGTGGAGCAGCTGGCCCGGGCCTACCAGCGGCTGGGCCTGCGGCGGGGTGATCGGCTCGCCTCCCTGATCCCCAACCGGGTGGAGCTGGTCGTCCACTACCTGGCTGGCCTGCGCAGCGGCCTGGTGCTCACCCCGCTCAACTACCGCTATGTGCCCCCGGAGATCGACCATGCGCTGACGGTGAGCGGCGCCGCGGCCCTGGTGTTCCACGGCGAACGGCTGGCCGATGTGCAGGCCAGTGCCGTGGCGGGCCGGCTGCCCCTTGGCTGCCACCGCATTGACGATCCCTCCGGTTTGGAGCCCCTGCTGGCAGCGGCGCCCGCCGGCGGCGAGTTCCCGCCCTGGCCCGATCTGGCCGACGACGAGCCCTGCGTCCTCTTCTTCACCTCCGGCAGCACCGGCCGGCCGAAGGGAGTGACCCACAGCCGGGCCAGCTTCGCCGCGGTCCTCACCTCCTTCATCCAGGCCAGCGAACTGCGGGCCGGCGAAGAGGTGCTGGCCGGCAGTTCCCTGGCCCACATCGCCTCTTCGGCCCTCGTGCTGGCGGCCCTGGCCGCCGGCGCCTCCGCCGCGATCGCCAGCCGCATCGATGCGCCCACGGTGGAAACCCTGCTGCGGCGCCACCGGCCCTCGGTGCTCCTGATGCTGCCCGCTGCCCTGTTCGAGCTGGTGCGGGATGAACGGCTGCTGCCCACGGATCTGGGCTCGGTGCGTCTCTGCATCAGCGGCGGCGACAAGGTGCCCCACCAGCTGCGGGAGGAGTTCCGCCTGGCCGCCGGCTTCGGCATCGACGAATGCTTCGGCATGAGCGAGATCGGCTACACCACCCTGGCGCCCCCCTCCGGCCTGAACCGGATCGGCTCCGTCGGCCGGCTCTGCCCGGGGTTCAGCGCCAGCCTGCGCCATGAGGACGGCACCGAGGTGGCCCCGGGCGAGCAGGGACGGCTCTGGATTCAGGCGCCTTCGATGATGGTGGGCTACTGGGACAACCCCCAGGCCACCGCCGACACCATCCAACAGGGCTGGCTCGACAGCGGCGATGAGATGCGGGTCGACGCCGACGGCTTCTTCTGGTTCTGCGGCCGCCGCAAGCAGATCATCGTCCACGACAGCTCCAACATCTGCCCCCAGGAGGTGGAGGAGGCGCTCTCTGAACACCCGGCCGTGGAGCTGGTGGGGGTGATCGGCATCCAGGACCCGGTGCACGGGGAGAACGTGCGCGCTTACCTCACCCTCCGCCACGACCAGCCCGCCCCCAGCGAAGCCGAACTGATCGCCTTTGCCCGGGCCCGTGTCGGCTACAAGGCGCCGGAGGAGATCCGCGTGCTCGAGCAGCTGCCCCTCACCCCGGTGGGCAAGACCGACCGGCTGGCCCTGCGGCGGCTGGCGGCGGATGCACGGCACGCTCCCTGACCTTCTCCCCATGGGCCTTTTCTTCGCCGATCCCCTCTTCGAGCGCTTCGCGTTCCGCGCCCTGTCGCACGCCCCCTACGGCGGGGCGGATTTCGGCGAGTGCTTCGCCACGGCGTCACAGATCACGCCCGGGGATCCGGACAGCTGGTTCCGGGCCTGGAGCGCGACGGCGGATCGGGTGAGCGAGATCGCCGAGGCCTGTGCTGCGGCCGGCCACGCGGTGAGTGCCCGGGAGGCCTGGCTGCGGGCCAGCAACTACTACCGCACCGCCTGGCTGCCGCTCTTCGGGGCGCCCGTGGATCCCCGGCTGGTGGAGGCTTTCGACCGGGAGGCCGGGGCGTTCGCCAGGGCGGCCGCCCTGATGACGCCGGCCGTGGAGGCCGTGGAGATCCCCTACGAGGGCACCACCCTCCCCGGCTACTTCCACCGCGCCGATGACTCGGGCCAACCGCGCCCCACGCTGATCGCCACCAACGGCTACGACGCCACCGTGCACGAGGCGCACTTCGCCCATGCCGTGGCCGCCGTCCGCCGCGGCTACCACTGCCTCACCTTCGACGGCCCCGGCCAGGGCCGGCCCCTCATCCACCAGGGCCTGGTGTTCCGTCCCGACTGGGAGGCCGTGGTGGGCCCGGTGGTCGATTTTGCCCTCACCCGCCCGGAGGTGGATCCGCAGCGGATCGCGTTGATCGGCTGGAGTTTCGGCGGCTATCTGGCGCCCCGCGCGGCCAGCGGCGAACACCGCCTGGCGGCCTGCATCGCCGACCCCGGCCAATGGGACCTGCTCGAGGCGTTGCGCACGTTCCTGCCGCTGGCCCCGGCCGCGCGCGACCGGCTGCCCAAGATCGCCCCCGCCGATCTCGAGGCCCTCGAGGACGGGGTCCGCTCCGATCCCTACCTGCACTGGACCTTTCGGCGGGCCCTCTGGGTGCATGGTCTCGATTCCATCGCCGACTACCTCCGCATCGCCGGCGACTACAGCCTCAAAGGGCGTGCCGAACGGATCCGCTGCCCCACCTTCGTGGCCTGGGCGGAGGCGGATCCGATCGCGCGTTTCGCGGAACAGCTCCATGCCGCGCTGCGCTGTCCCCGCACCCTGGTGCGCTTCACCACCGCCGAGGGCGCCGGCGGCCATTGCGAGGAGACGGCCCGCTCCCTGTTCCACCAGCGGGCCTACGACTGGCTGGAGGCGGTGTTCGCGAGCCCCCGCACGTCTGACCCAGGCCGATGACGGTGGAGGCCGCCCTGCTCGACTGGATCGGCAACCGCGGGCGCCGCTGCAGCGTCGGCGAGGTGGCTGCCGGCACCGGCCTGTCCCTGCAGGAGGTCGAGCCGGGGCTGCTGGCCCTGGTGGCCGACGTGTCCGGTCGCCTGCAGGTGGCTGAGGACGGCACCCTGCTGTTCGTCTTCCCTCCAGCGCTTCGGAGGCGGCTGTTGGCCCTCAGCGGCCGCCGCCGCCTGCAGGCCCGGCTGCAGGCGGCCCTGCGCCTGGCCGCCCGCCTGATCCGGCTCAGCTTCGGGCTGGTGCTGCTGCTGGTCACCACCCTGGTGGTGCTGATCCTGTCGGTGCTGCTGATCGTGCGGCTGTTCAGCAGCGACGACGCCGACGATGCCGGCCTGGCGTTGCTGCAGGGGCTCGCCCAGGTGCCCCTCTCCATCCTGGATCTGCTCGCCTCCGGCCTCGGTGCCCCGGCGCGCCAGGGCTCCGCCTCCATCGCGCCGCAGCAGCTGTGGAGCCTGCTCTGGGACCTGCCCGGCGAGGGCGCCGATCCGGCCTCCCTGGGCTTCCTCAGCGCCGTGTTCTCGATCCTGTTCGGCGATGGCGATCCCAATGCCCGCTTCGAGCCGCTGCGCTGGCGCCGCATCGCCGCTTTCCTGCGCAAGCGCGGTGGCGTGGTGATCGCCGAGGACCTCGCCCCCCTGCTCGATCTGCCCGACTGCCCCTCCGACCCCGAGCGCCGCCGTGACCTGGCCGATGCCGCCATGCTGCCGGTGCTGCTGCGCTTCGACGGCCGCCCCGAGGTGAGTGAGGACGGGGACCTGATCTATGGCTTCCCCTCCCTGCCCGCCCGCGCCGCCGGCGGGGATGGGCCGGTGCCGCCCCTGCGCGAGCGGGCCGTTCGCTTCAGCCGGGCCGGAGCCGGGCAACGGGTCGGCTATGGCGTCGCCGTCGGGGCCCTGCTGGTGCTCTCGCCGTGGCTGCTGGCGATCACCCCCGCCTGGCTGCCCCCGGTGGCCTGGCTGGCGCGCTTCGCCATCGGCTATTCCCTGTTGCTGCTGCTCCTGCCCCTGGCCCGCCTGCCGCTGCAGTACGGGCGCAACCGTGCCATCGCGGCCCGAAATCGCCGTCGCCAGGCCTGGGCCAAGGCGGCCTGCCAGGCCGATCCCCAGCTGAAGCGGCGCCGTGCCGCCGCCCGCCGCCTGGGTGCCACCGAGGCCGGCCGGCCGGCGCCGCGCGTCGTGTACGACAGCGGCCGCGATCTGCTGGAGCAGACCATCGACGGTCTGGACCGAGGGCCCCGGCCGCCCGCCTGAGACAATCCACCCTCGCCTGTGTCCAGCGAAAGACATGACCGTTCTCGGCAGAGAGGCGATCCTGCAGGCGATCGAAGCGGGCGCGATCGGGGTCATGCCCTTCGCTCCTGAGCGCCTGGGTCCGGCCTCCCTCGACCTCACCCTGGCCCGCACCTTCCGCGTCTTCCGCAAGGTGCATCAGGTGATCGAGGTTGGCGAGAACACCGACTACCGGACGCTCACCGAGAAGATCGTGGTGCCCCAGGGCGAGCACATCCTGATCATGCCGGGCGAGACGGTGCTCGGCATCACCCAGGAGCGGCTGCGCCTGGGGCCTGGCCTGTGCGGCTGGCTGGAGGGCCGCAGCCGTTTCGCGCGGCTGGGCCTGATGGTGCACATCAGCGCCCCCTTCATGGGTCCGGGGATCGACAGCCAGCAGGTGCTGGAGATGAGCAACTTCGGTCCCGCTCCGCTCGCCGTCCATCCCGGCACCGCGGTCTGCCAGTTCGTGTTTCAGCAGCTGCTGGGCAACGAGAGCTACGCCGGCCGCTTCACCGGCCAGACGGAAGACTCCTTCTGACCATCACGCCGCCGCAGGCGGGCCTCACCCCAGGTCGTTGATGAGCACGATGCGGTACCGGGCTTGGCCGGAGCGGAGATGATCCAGGGCTTCATTCGCCTTCGACAGGGGGAAGAACTCCGTGGTGGGCGCGATGCCGTGGCGACAGCTGAACTGCAGCATCGTGTCGGTGGTGGATGGGCTCCCCAGGGGTGAGGCGGAAAGGCTCTTCTGCCCGAGAATCATCGGGAAGGCCGCCAGGGCGATCGGTTCGGGGACGGCCCCCACGGTGTGCAGCCGGCCCTTGGGTTTGAGGGCAGCGATGTAGGTGTTCCAGTCGAGATTGGCGTTGGTGGTGTTGAGGATGAAGTCGAAGCTGCTCGCCGCCCCGGCCAGTTCTTCGGCGTTGCGGGAGTTCAAGGTGCGATGGGCGCCCAGCTGGAGCGCTTCCTCCCGTTTCGAGTCGCTGGTGGTGAAGGCGGTGACGTCGCATCCCCAGGCCCGCAGAAACTTCAGGGCCATGTGACCCAGCCCGCCGATCCCGATCACCGCCACGCTGTCGGTGGGTTTGATCCCGAGTTCCACGATCGGGTTGAAGACGGTGATCCCTCCGCAGAGCAGGGGGCCGGCCTTCTCGGTGTCCAGCCCTTCCGGCAAGGGCGCCACCCAGGTCCACTGGGCCCGAACCCGCGTGGCGAAGCCTCCGTGACGCCCGACGATGGTGGCCTCGGCTTTGAGGCAAAGGTTCTGATTGCCGGAAAGGCATTGATCGCAGGCACCGCAACTGCCGGAAAACCAGCCCAGACCAACCCGGTCTCCGAGGCTCAGGCGCTTCGTGTGCTCCCCGAGGGCGACAACCCGCCCGATCACTTCATGGCCGGGAACAAACGGATAGGCGGTCATGCCCCAGTCGTTGTCGAGCATGGAGAGATCGCTATGGCAGATGCCGCAGCTCTCGACGGCGATCTCCACCTCCTCGCTGCCCAGTGGGCCTGGGGTGTAGCTGAAGGGCTCAAGCGCTTGCCCGGCGCCGGGGGCGGCCAGGGCCTGGATCGGTGCGGTCATGGGATCTGCGGACACGGAAACCTCTGGCATCGAAAGCTCGGGCATGGGATGGCTCCGATGCCTCCAGGGGCTGACCGTGCCGATCGGATGCAGGTGCGATCCTAGGCAGAGCGGTCGATCCCTGTCCGCATCACCCTTGCCGTGCCCCCCATCCAGCCAGGCGCCTCAGAAAATCCCCAGGGTTTTCTTCTTGCAGTAGCCCGCCCCGATGTTCATCCATCCCGACAGACAGGGCTTTCCGTAGGTGGGCCTGACTTGGTAGTAAATGGGTGAATTGCAATGCTGCTTCAGATCATTCACATAGCCAAGCGGGCATTGGTCGTTGCCCGGCAGTTTGGGAATCCGCTTCTGGGCCACGGCTGGGTCCGGGCTCAGCAGCGGAAGGGCCACAAGCACTGCGGCCAGATGGAGGAGGGGCTTCTGCATCTGGGGAGTGTGCAAGTGTTCAAACCCTAGGAGTTGGTTGTTGGTGGCGTCTTGTGCCGGCTGCGTGGTCGCTTCAGCCACCAGCAGGACGATCGGGTTCAAGCCCTCCATCCGTTGCATCGGATCTGGGGCCGATCGGCTTCATGGGACGGGTTCCGTTTCAGGACCCACCTCCCCTCCATGGGGGGGCGCCTGCGAGACGACGGGTTCGTAACCGCGGGGAAGCAGGTTCCAGTCGGCGTTGAAAACGTGCACCCGGCGGGTGGCCTTGCCTCTCGTTTCGAACGGCAGGCCGGCATGGGCCCAGGCCAGCGCACTGCCCGCCAGGTTGCGCACCTCGAAACCCTGGCCCCGCAGCTCCCGGGTGTAGATCCCGCTGCGCAGGCCGATGGTGCAATAAGGAACCACCACCCAGGAGCGATAGCGGGCGCTGTTTCGCTCGAAGTCCTCCTTCGTGATGGCCCCCGGCAGCATCGAGATGCGCCGTTCGTGCGGCTCTCGCACATCGACCAGCACCGCCGGCCGGTCCTTCGGCCGCGCCAGCCACTCGGCCACGGACATCTCCGGCTGGCCAGGAAACAGCAGACGCTTCATCCCCCCATAGCGGCGCCCCACCTCGGCCGAAAGCGCGCTGTCGGCGGCACCCGCTGCCGGCCCGCCGCGGCCCACCCCGATCCAATGCAGGGCCAGCCCGACCACGGCGGCGGCCATCGCCGCCAGGGCGGCGGCCACCCGCCAACGCTGAAACAGACCTGGGGGTGTCATGGCGGGGGGTCTCCTGGCACCGGCAGCGTCATGGCTTCAGCCTGGCGCAGACGCTGCCATGGCAGCGTCTGTCCCTGACCCTCAGACTGATCCTGCACGACCTGCCCAGCGCGCGGGCACCCCAACCCCAGCCATGACAGACCCAGCTCTGCCGCCGATCGCTGGTTCAGAAGCCGAGATCCTTGCCCTGGTGCAGCAGCCCGGCCCGGTGGCTCTGCCGCAGACCAGCCTCAAGCTGGAGGAGATCCGTTCCGGGTTTGCCTGCGCGCTCCACATGCACCAGCCCACGATTCCAGCCGGGGCGCATGGCGAGCTGATCTCCCATCTGCAGTACATGTTCGAGCACCAGGGAGAGGGCGATAACCACAACGCCGAACCCTTCGCCCAGTGCTACAGGCGCCTGGCCGACCTCCTTCCCCAGCTGATTGGGGAGGGCTGCAATCCCCGGATCATGCTGGATTATTCGGGCAATCTGCTCTGGGGCCTGGAGCAGATGGGTCGGCTTGATGTGCTTGAAGCACTCCAGCGGCTCGCCTGTGATCCAACTCTCCAGCCGCATGTGGAGTGGCTTGGCACCTTCTGGAGCCATGCCGTGGCCCCCTCCACCCCCATTCCCGATCTCAAGCTGCAGATTCTGGCCTGGCAGCACCAGTTCGCGGCCCTGTTCGGGCGGGAGGCCCTGGCGCGGGTGAAGGGCTTTTCGCCCCCGGAAATGCACCTGCCCAACCATCCCGACACGCTGTTTGAGTTCGTCAAGGCCCTCAAGGAGAGCGGCTACCGCTGGCTGCTGGTGCAGGAGCACAGCGTCGAAAACTTCGATGGCAGCAGCCTGTCTCAGCAGCAGAAATACCTTCCCAATCAGCTGGTGGCGCGCAACTCCAGCGGCGACGAGATGTCGATCACGGTGTTGATCAAGACCCAGGGTTCCGACACCAAGCTGGTGGGCCAGATGCAGCCCTGCTACGAAGCCCTGGGGCTTGGCCGGCAGCCGCTGGGAACTACCACGGTGCCGTCGCTGGTGTCGCAGATTGCCGATGGCGAGAATGGCGGCGTGATGATGAATGAGTTCCCGTCCGCCTTCCTCCAGGCCCATCACGCCATCGCCGCCAAGGGGAGTGGGAAAGCGACGGTGGCGATCAACGGCACGGAGTATCTCGAGCTGCTGGAGGCCGCCGGTGTGACCGCCGGCGACTTCCCCAGGATTCAGGCGGTGCAGCAGTACAAGCTCTGGCAGCTGCTCGACGGCCCGCCCTCGCCGGCGGCCACCACAGCGGCCATCGCCCAGCTTCAGGCCACCGATCCCAGCTTCTCGATGGCCGGCGCGTCCTGGACCAACGATCTCAGCTGGGTGGAGGGCTACGCCAATGTCCTGGAGCCGATGAACCAGCTCAGCGCCCGCTTCCACCAGCTGTTCGACCCCCTGGTGGCCCAGGATCCCGGCGTGACCCGGACCCCCCGCTATCAGCGGGCGTTGCTCCACCTGCTGCTGCTGGAAACCAGTTGCTTCCGCTACTGGGGCCAGGGCACCTGGACAGACTACGCCAGTGAAATCCACCGACGTGGGGAAGCGGCCATTGTTGGCTAAGGGCTGACGGCCTTGCGGAAGTCTTTGGTGAGCAGGAAGACGTGGAGTGGATCGGTGGGCGAGGGCAGGAAGCCGACGTGGGCGTAGAAGCCCTGGGCGGCCTCATCTTTGGCGTGGGACGCCAGGGCGCGGATCCCTGCAATCTCAGCGGCTTGGAGTGTGCGCAGCGCTGACGCGTTGGTGCTTCCAGTGCCGAGAGGAACGCCTGCCACTGCGCCTCATCGAGACCGAAGCGTCGTCGATCGATCAGGGCCTCATCGGCCCTCTCCAGAGCGCTCTTCAAAACGAACTCACTCACTGAGCGCTGGGCCGCGGCCGCTGCCCGCTGCAGGGTGCTTTTGGCGGCCGGCGTCAGACGCGGATCAAGCTTCTCGGACCGGGTCGTGGCCGCTGCCATGGCGCTCAGCCCATCTCCTTTTCCAACGGATCACGCACGCCAGACACTGTCATGACGGGTCCTTGCCGAGCGCAGCCACCTCCGGGAAGTATTTGGCCATGCAGGCATCGCAGACGCCGTGGGAGAACTCCACGTTGTCGTGGCTCTTGATGAACGCCTCCACCGTCCCCCAGTAGCCCTGGTCGTTGCGGATGCCCTTGCAGTAGGAGCAGATCGGGATCAGCCGCTCCATCACATCGATGCGTTGCAAAGCGCCGGCGAGTTGATCGGTGATCCGTTTCAGTTCCAACTGCAGCACCACCTGATGGGCCAGGGTCTCCAGGGAGCGGATCTGCAGGCTGCTGAGTTCACGGGGCCGTCGATCGATGACGCACAACGAGCCGAGCCGGGCACCGGCCGGGGTGCACAGCGGCACCCCCGCATAGAAGACGATGTTGGGTGCGCTGCAGACCAGGGCGTTGTCGCAGAAGCGTTCATCCTCACGGGCGTCGTTGACCACCAGGGTCTGATCGCCAAGGATGGCGTGGGCGCAGAAGGAGACATCGCGGCTCGTTTCGCTCACGTCCAGGCCGACCTTGGATTTGAACCACTGCCGATCGGCATCCACCAGGCTGATCAGGGCGATCGGTACATCGCACAGTTGGGCGGCCAGAAAGGTGATGTCGTCGTACGACTGTTCACTGTCCGTATCGAGGATCTGGTAGTCCTTGAGGGCCTCCAGGCGTGCCGCTTCGCGGGGAGCCACTTTCGCGGGCATGGGCAGCCGTATCACCTGATCAAACGTTCGCAGGGTCCCGCGGGGGACCGGACGGCGGTTCACATCTCCTCATCCCCCCGGCGGCGGCTCCTGGCCCTGACGCGATCGGGTGGCCGCCGCTGTAGATAAGAGGCAGGCCGCGCAACGAGGTTTTCTGGCTGACTGGAGCCGCCAGCGCATTCGCCGCGAGAGCGTTGTGCTGGCGGCGATGATCTTCGCCGTGGCGGCGGTGGCGCTGAGCTTCAACTATTGGAGCGCCACCCGCCTGCTGCGCCACCAGGTGCGTGAAAACCTGCGCCAGCTGGTGAGCATTGCCGCCGGCGAGATGGACCCCAGCCTCGTTGCCGCGATCACCAGGCCCGAGCAGACCGGAGACCCGGACTATCGCCGCGCCAGCGCCCCCTTGGTGAAGCTACGCCGGCTCGTGCCGGAGATCTATTACGCCTACGTGTTCATCGTCAGTCCGGAGGGTCTGCGCTACACGATCGACAGCACCTACTACATCCAGAACGCGAGTGCCCCCGCCAGCGCCGTCAGCGTCGGTGACCTCTATGTCGATCCTTCAAAGGATGCCCTTGAGGCCGCTCGCACCGGCGTCGTCACCATCAGCACCAGGCCCTACACGGATGATTTCGGATCTTTCATGAGTGGCTTTGCCCCGGTCCGGAACGACGCTGGGGAACTGGTGGGCTTCGTGGGGATCGATATCTCGCTGGCCCAGCTGCAACGCCAGGAATTCCCGCTGTTGCTCACCTACCTGCTGAGCCTGGCCGGCAGTGCCGGCTTCTCGGTGCTGGCGGCCAACTTCCATCGCCGCAGCCTCAAGGCCCGCGCCCGCGCCTTCCAGGCCATGGCTGCCGCCGACCGCGCCAAGAGCACCTTTCTCGCCACCCTCAGCCACGAGATCCGCACCCCGCTCAATGGAGTCCTCGGCATGACGGGGCTGGTGCTGGCCACGGAGCTCACGGCCCAGCAACGGGAGTGCCTCGACATCGCCCAAAGCTCGGGGGAGGCCCTGCTTGGCCTGCTCAATGAACTCCTCGATTTCACCAAGATCGAGTCCGGGAGCCTGCAGCTCGACCTGGCCCCGTGCCAGCTGCGCCCGCTCCTGGAGGAGGCTGTCGCCACCTGCTCGAGCCTGGCCCTGGCCAAGGCGCTCCAGTTGTCGTTGGTGATCGGCCCGGAGGTTCCCCAGGCCATCCGCACCGACGCCATCCGCCTGCGCCAGATCCTGCTCAACCTGATCGGCAACGCCATCAAGTTCACCGACGCCGGCAGCGTCGTCGTCTCCGTTCAGGTGGCGGCGGGTTCCACCCAGGCCCCGGGGCCAGACGCAACCACCCTGACGTTCTGCGTCACCGACACCGGTGTGGGCATGGCCGCCGACCAGATCGGCCTGTTGTTCCAACCCTTCCGTCAGCTCACCACCAGCGCCAACGCGCCCCAGGCCGGCACCGGCCTGGGGCTGGCCATCAGCCAGCAACTGGTGGCGGCCCTCGGCGGCCTGATCGAGGTGGAGAGCACCCCCGGCCGCGGCAGCGTCTTCCGCTTCAGCCTGCCGGTGGACGTGGCCGCCGCCGACCCCGCCCCCTCCCCGGTGGCGCTGCCCCCGCCCCTGAGTGCGGAGGTCGACGGGGCGGCCTTTGCGCTGCGCCATCCCCTGCGCATCCTGGTGGTGGATGACAGTGCCGTGAACCGGCGCCTCTGTGAGCTGCTGCTGCGGCGCCTCGGCTATGGGCCGGAGTCCGCTGTCGATGGCCTGGAGGCGTTGGAACGGCAGCAGATCCTCGACCCCGATCTGATCCTGATGGATGTGCAGATGCCCCGGCTCGATGGGCTGGAGGCCACCCGCCGCATCCGCGCCGCCACAAGACGGCCGCAGCGGCCTTGGATCGTGGCCGTCACCGCTTTCAGCTCCGCCGAGGAGCGGCAGGCGGCGTTGCAGGCGGGCATGAATGACGTGCTCGCCAAGCCGCTCAAGGCCGAGGCCCTGAAGGCCTGCCTGGTTGCCGCCCACGCCCGATCCTGCCAGCCCTCCCCCTAGGGGATCTGGCTCAGGGCAGGGTGAAGCCGGAGGTGTTGAGGTGTTTGAGGTCAAGCATCACCACCGTGATCCAGACCAGCAGGGCCAGACCACCGAGCGAGCCGATCACCGCCACCAGGCCCACGATCACCGACCTGGAGGAACCGCTGTCGTTTGGCACGGGCACGGAGCAAGCTGGGGCCACTGTCCCATGGCCCCGCCTTCAGGAGGCCAGTTCCACGTCCCCTGCCGGCTCGGCCAGCACCAGCCGCAGCAGCACCGGCGCCAGGAAGGTGGTGCCCATCACCATCAGCAGGATCGCCGCCTCCAGCGACGGCCCCAGCACGCCGGTCTGGGTGCCCAACCCCAGAAAGATCAGCCCCACCTCGCCGCGGGGCATCATCCCCAGACCCACAGCCAGCCGGTTGGTGGGCCCGGGGCTGAGGTAGCTCCAGCCGGCCGCCACCTTGCTGACCACGGCGGCCGCCAACAGGAAGCCCGCCATCACCAGCCCCTCGTGGTTGGCGGCGTTGAAGGGATTGAGCACCGACAGATCCATGCCGCTGCCGATCAGCACGAAGAAGAAGGTGGCAAAGAGGGCCACCAGGGGCTTCACCGCCGCCTCGATGGCGTGCCGGTGGCGCGAGGCGCTCAGGATCAGGCCACCGGCGAAGGCCCCCAGGGCCGCCTCCAGCCCGAAGGCCTGGGCCGCGAAACACGACAGCGACAGCACCAGGAAGGCGGCCACCACCACCTCGCCGGGGGCTCGCAGGCGATCGAGCAGCCAGTCGAAGGAGGGGGCGGCGGTGCGGCTGAGGAACAGGGCCACCACCACGAACACCCCTGCCGCCGCGATCAGCTTCAGGATCGGGCCGAGGCTGAAGCCGTCGCCGCCGGCCAGGGCCACCACCACGGCCAGGATGACGATGCCGAGGATGTCATCGAGGACCGCCGCCCCGATCACCGTCTGCCCCTCGCGGGTGCGCAGGAACTTCAGTTCCCCCAGCACGCTGGCGGTGATGCCGATGCTGGTGGCGGTCATGGCGGCCCCGGCGAAGATCGCCGGCAGCAGCGGCACCCCGAACAGAAACTGCAGGCCGGCGGTGCCCAAAGCGAAAGGCAGCACCACCCCGGTGAGCGCCACCGTGATCGCCTGTCCCCCCACCGCCATCAGTTCATCCAGTTCGCTCTCCAGGCCGGTGAGGAACAGCAGGGCCAGCAGGCCGATCTTGGCCACCGCCTGCAGGTTGGTGAAGCTGTGGTCGTAGAGCTCCTGCACCTGCTCCGGGGCCACGTGGGCCAGGGCGGCGATCGTGTGCTCGGCGAAGCCGTTGAGCTGGCCGCCCAGCTCCGGGGCCAGGATCAGATGCAGCCCAGAAACGCCGATCAGCACCCCCGCCACCAGCTCGCCGAGGATCGCCGGCAGGCGGAAACGCACCATCAGTTCCGCCAGGGCCCGGGCGGCGAACAGGATCACGATGAAGCGGCCCACCTCGATCAGGGTCTCGGCGGCTTCGATCTGGTGGCCCCCGGTGGCAAGCAGCAGGGAGGACATGTCCATGGCGGGCCGGCCGGGGCGATGGCGAAATCCTTTCACCCCCGTGCGGGGATCGGGCCCGGAATCAGCGGATCAGGATCCCCGGCCATGGCGAACGGCGGTTGCCGGCCCCCCTCAAACGGATGGGCCACGCAGACTGAAGGGCCAGACGGGCCCGGAGCCTGCAGCGATGGCAAGGTTCAGGCGTGCAGCCCGGCAACCGCCCCGGGAGCGGCTCCGGCCCGGTGACGTCCCACCGGAGGGCCGGCCAGCGATCTCCTGGGGGGTCGTCGTGGCAGTTGGCCTGCTGCTGGCCGGGGTGCCGATGCTGTTCTTCAATCACCAGCACTCCGGCGATCCGCTCAAGATCCGCCGAGAACTGCGCAAGTTCTGAGCCCGACGCCCCGTGACCCTGTCCCGCCGCCGCCGCTGGTTCCTGCTCCTGCTGGCGGGCCTGGTCGCCGCGACCCTGCTGGCCGGCGTGGCTGGCTGGCCCGGTGCCGCCGCCCGCCCGGTCGATCCGCTGCCCTCCTGGAATCCTGGGCCGGCCCGGGACGGCATCCTCAGCTTCGTGCGCCAGACCACGGACCCCGCGAGCCCCCGCTTCGTGCCCCCCGGGGAGCGCATCGCCACCTTTGACCAGGACGGCACCCTCTGGGTGGAGCAGCCGGTCTACCCGCAGGTGCGCTACATCCTCGAGCGCGTGCCCGGGGTGGTGCCCAGCAGGGCCGAACTGGAGACGCTCGCCGCCACCGTGCTCGCCGGCATGCCCATGGAAACCTTCCATGCCGATGTGCGGCGCTGGCTGGACACGGCCCGCCATCCCCGCTGGCGGCGCCCCTACACCGAGCTCACCTTCCAGCCGATGCAGGAGCTGCTCGGCTATCTGCGTGCCAGCGGCTACAAGACCTACATCGTCACCGGCGGCGGCCAGGAGTTCGTGCGCGTCTATGCCGAGCGCACCTACGGCATCCCGCCGGAGCAGGTGATCGGCACGGCCGGCGCCACCCGCTACGGCTACGACAGCGCGGGTCGGCCCTTCCTGACCAAGGAGCCCCGGCTGTTGCTCAACGACAACGACGCCGGCAAGCCGGAAGGCATCCAGCTGATGATCGGCCGGCGGCCCACCGCCGCCTTCGGCAACTCCACCGGCGACCGGCAGATGCTGGAGTTCACCAGTTCCGGCGACGGGCCGCGTCTGGCGATGCTGGTGCTGCACGATGACGCCCGCCGCGAGTATGCCTACGGTCCGGCCCTGGGGTTACCGGACACTCGGGTGGGCCCCTTCACCCAGGGGCTTTACGACGAAGCCCGCCAGCAAGGCTGGACCGTGATCAGCATGAAGAACGATTGGAAGCGCATCTTCTCCTTCGAGCCCTAAAGGTCCGGGCTCCCCTTGCGTTCTAGGGTCGAAGTCTTCGGATCCGCTGCCTTGAAAGCCCTGGCCCTCTCCCTGCTGAGCGCGTCGCTCATCATCAGTGCAGGTTCAGCGGCCCAGGCGCAACAACGCTGCACCTTCCTGCAACCGGTCGGGGGCGACGGCACCACCCCAATCGTCTCCAAGCGGGTGGGGGCCGCGAAGCTGATCGGCAAGGAGAACTGGAACACTGACTTCATCGTCAACCAGCCCTACAGCAGCTTCAAGTTCTTCTTCACGGCCAATTCCTCCGACGCCAACGCCAAATATCCGGTGAGTGGCTTCATGAAGTTCAGCGACGGGAGCAATCTGCAGGTGATCAACGAAGTCATGAATCCGCCGATGGGAACCGGACGCATGTTCGGCCCCTTCCCCGCCATTCCGGGCAAGCAGGCCAGTCAGATGAACTTCAAGGTGGGGGCCAGCAGCGACCCCGGCGCCCTGGGCTTCAGCTACCGGATCTCGGTGCAGGGCTGCCAGTAGGCCCTACTCCGATGCTGCTGCCCCTGCTGCTGGCCCTCTCACCGGCGCCCGGTCCGGTGATCACCAACGGCCCCGTGGTGGCCGTGCTGGAGAACCGTCGCCAGCCCAGACCCGATGGCATGGATGAGGTCCAACCCGTCGCCACCGTCCGGGTGGAGGGGAAGGTGGTCGGTCAGCTGATGGGGGCGCTGCGGATCGGCCCCGGCAGCATCGATTCGGTGCTGCAGGTGGTGGAGATGGATCCGGCCAATCCCTACCCGGAGGTGCTGCTCTCCACGTTCACGGGCGGCGCCCACTGCTGCAACGACACCCGCGTGCTCACCAGCAGCCCCGACGGCCGCCGCTGGTTTGAGGTGCGACGCGATCCGGTGAACGGTGGACCCAACGGCGCCAGCGACCCGCTCGGCAACGGTCGTTTCCTGCTGGTGGACGTGGACAACCGCTTCCTCTATCCATTCGCCAGCTATGCCGGCAGCAGCGCCCCCAGTCAGATCTGGCAACTGGACGGGTCTCGCTTCGTCGACATCAGCCATCGCCCCCAGGTGCTGCCCCTGCACCGGCGCCGGCTGAAGGAGATGGAGAGCTGGTTCCAGCAGCCGGCCGATCAGCGCAGCGAGGCCAACGGCTTCCTGGCGGCTTGGGTGGCCACCAAGGCGCTGGTGGGGGAGTTCGACGCAGGCTGGAAACGGATGCTGGGCCTCTACGACCGGAGCTCCGACTGGGGGCTGACCTCCTGCGAGGCCGGCTACAACGCCAAGGGGGAGTGCCGGCGGCCTGAGAAGCGCTACGCCGACTTCCCTGCGGCGCTGCGGGCCTTCCTGCGCCGCACGGGCTACCTGCCGGCGGCGCCCTGATTCAGCCCAGAAACGTCATGGTCAGGCTCACCAGGGCCAGGCCGGTGAGGCCGGTGGCGGTCAGCAGTCCGATGGATCGGTGCATGGGTCACTCCCGTTGCCCCAAAACCTAGAGCAATCCTTAAGAAGCGCAATCGCTCCGCTCTGGGCCGCAGCAATCCGTCATGGAACGGGCCTATCCGTCGCCGGCGCCGACCTGTAGCGAGCGCATCGCGATGGCACCCAGGGTCACCTCGGCATTGAAGAAAGCCAGTGGCTCGCGGGGATCCCGCACCCCCAGCACGTACAGCAGCGGCAGGTAGTGCTCCAGCGACGGCAGCGCCAGGGCCGCCTCGGGGCCCAGGGCGAGGGGATCGAGCAGGTCCTCCAGGGAGCCGGAAGCGATGCGCTCGGCCAGCAGCTGATCGAAGGCCTCAGCCCAGCCGTGGGCCCCCTCCCCCCAGTCGATCAGGCCCAGGTTGTGGACAAGGTTGCCGCTGCCGAGCACCAGCACCCCCTCCTGGCGCAGGGGCCGAAGGCGCCGGGCCAGCTCCAGGTGCTCGCGGGGGCTGCGGCGCCGGTCGAGGCTGAGCTGCAGCACGGGCAGATCGGCCGCCGGCCGCATGGGCCGCAGCACCGACCAGGTGCCGTGGTCGAGCCCCCAGGTGTGGTCGAGGGCGACCTCCGGCACCAGGTTCTGCAGGCGCTCCGCCAGCGCCGGGGATCCGGGCGCGGGGTAGTCGACGGCGAAGAGCTCGGGTGGAAAGCCGCGGAAGTCGTGGATCGTGCGCGGTCGCTCCATCGCCGTGACCTTGGCGCCCTCGGTTTCCCAGTGGGCCGAGACGCAGAGGATCGCCTGCGGGCGGGGCAGGGCGGCGAAGCAGGCGGCCCAGGCGCGGGTGAAGCGGTTGGCTTCGATCGCGTTCATCGGGCTGCCATGGCCGATGAAGAGAGCGGGGGTGGGGGCCTGGATCACGGGGACTGGCTCGCGGCGGTGGGTCTGCCTTTGCCACTGTGGAGCGGCTGCTTGCAACACCGATGGCGGCCGCCGTCAGCATCGCCCTGGCCCTGGAGGGCCAGCTGCGCCTCGACGACCAGCCCGCCCTGCACCAGGCCGTGGCGCTGGCGCGCCAGCGCGGCGCGCGCCTGCTGGTGCTGGCCTTCCGGCCGGAGGGTCAGCGGCTGCGGGGCCCCCACCAGCGGCGCCTGGAGGCCCAGGCCCTCGCCTCGCTGCAGGGGCGCCTGGCGGGGGCGGGGATCCCCCTGCTGGCGTTCCCCCAGCTCACCACCGCGGCAGCCCTCGCTGAGCTCCGCCCCGTGGTGCAGCCCGAGGCGGTGCTGCATGCCGACGAAAGCCGCCTCTTTGGCACCTGGCCCGTGGCGGCCGAGCGTTTCCCGAAGGTGTTCAGCCAGTTCCGCCGCGGTCTGGAGCGCGCCCCGGAACCGCCCCTGCCCCCACCGGATCTCGCCGGCCTGGGGGACGCCTGGGACGACCTTCCCCGCACCTGGCTGGCGCCGCCCGCCGCCCCGCCGGATGCCGCTGGGCCCGATCCCCGCAGCGCCTTCCCCTTTTCTGGCGATGAGCCCGCAGCCCTGGCCCGGCTGCAGCACTACGTTTTCGAGACGGAGGGCCTGCGCACCTACAAGACCACCCGCAACGGCCTGGTGGGGACGGAGTTCTCCGCCAAGTTTTCCCCCTTCCTGGGGGTGGGCTCCCTGTCGGTGCGGCGGATCTGGCAGGAGGTTCTCCGCTACCAGGAGCGGCACGGCGCTGATGAAGGTTCGGAATGGATGAAACAGGAGCTGCTCTGGCGCGAATTCTTCCTCTGGTCGGAGCAGCACCACGGCGCGGCCTTCCATGCCCCCGGCGGCCTCCAGAACCGTCCGCCCGAATGGAAGGCGGATCGGCAGCGCTTCGCCCGCTGGACCCGCGGCGACTCCGGCCATCCCCTGATCGATGCCCAGCTGAATGAACTGCTCACCACCGGCTACCTCTCCAACCGGGGCCGTCAGTGGGTGGCCTCGCACTTCGTCAACGAGCTCAGGCTGCCCTGGATCTGGGGCGCCCGCTTCTTCGAGTGGGCCCTGATCGATGCCCACCCGGCCCTGAACACGGGCAACTGGGCCTATCTGGCCGGCGTCGGCTCCGACCCCCGCAGCTTCGGCGGCGCCCCCCGCCGCTTCGATCTGGAGCGCCAGGTGGGGCTCTACGACCCCGAGCGACAGCACCTTCGCCTCTGGGGCCGATCGGCCCAGGAGCCGGCCGCCCCAGCATGGCCATGACCCTCACCCTGATCCTGGGCGACCAGCTCCATCCCGACTGGCTCAACCCTTCGCCCCTGCAGCTCGCCCCCGGCTCCCGGGTGCTGATGATCGAAGACCTGGCCGTGGCCTCCACCTGGCGGTACCACCGCCTGCGGCTGCTGCACACCTTCGTGGCGATGCGCAGCTTCCGCGAGGCGCTGCTGGAGCGAGGCGTGGAGGTGCGCTACTGCGAGCTGCCGGAGTCGGAGGGGGTGCCTTTCTGGCAGCGGCTGGCAGTGGAACTGGGCGAAAGCCGCGAGCTCCAGGTGGCCGAGGTGGCCGACCGCAGCTTCGAGTTGCGGCTGCAGCGCTTCTGCGCCGAGCAGGGGGTGCGGCTCAGCGTGCTTCCTTCGCCGGCGTTCCTGGAATCGGTGGCAGGCAGCCGGAGCTGGTTCGAGGCCCGCCGGCGCCCGTTCATGAAGACCTTCTACGAGCGCCAGCGGCGCCGCCTCGGCCTGCTGCTGGAGCCCGATGGCTCCCCGGCCGGCGGCCGCTGGAGCTTCGATGTGGAGAACCGGCGCAAGCTGCCCAAGGGCTACATGGAGCCCCCCCTGCCGGCGGTGCCGGCCAGCCCCCACGAGCCAGCGGTGCGAGCCCTGATCGCCAGCCACTTCGCCGATCACCCCGGCCAGCTGGGGCCGCTGTGGATTCCCTTCGATCACGCCGGGGCGGCGGCCTGGCTGCAGGGCTTTCTGCGGGAGCGCCTCGATGGCTTCGGCCCTTTCGAGGACGCCCTCAGCCAGCACCACGACACCCTCAACCATTCCCTGCTCTCGCCCCTGCTCAACATCGGTCTGCTGACGCCGGCGGCGGTGATCGCCGCCACCATGGAGCACGCGCGGCGCCGGCAGGAAGGTGGCCAGCCGGTGCCGATCGCCTCGCTGGAGGGCTTCCTGCGCCAGGTGATCGGCTGGCGCGAGTTCGTGCGTGGCATCGACCGGGTGCACGGCGAACGCCAGGCCAGCGCCAACTTCTGGAACCACCTGCGCCGCCTGGCCCCCTGCTGGGACGACGGCAGCAGCGGCCTTCCGCCCCTGGACGCGGCGATCGAACGGGTGAACCGGCTCGGCTACAACCACCACATCGAGCGGCTGATGGTGATCAGCAACCTGATGCTGCTGTGCGAGATCCACCCCGGTGAGGTGCACCGCTGGTTCATGGAGCGCTACCTGGATTCCTACGAATGGGTGATGGGCCCGAACGTGTACGGCATGGGCCTGATGAGCGACGGCGGCCTGTTCGCCACCAAGCCCTACATCGGCGGCTCCAACTACATCCTCAAGATGGGCGACTTCAAGAAGGGCCCCTGGTGCGAGATCTGGGACGGCCTCTACTGGCGCTTCATCGACCGGAACCAGGGGTTCTTTCGTGCCAACCTCCGCCTCTCGATGATGGTGCGGCTGCTGGAGCGGATGGACCCGGCTCGGCGGGTGGCCCTGGCGGCCGCCGCCGAGGGATTCCTGGCGCGGGCCACCCGTTAAGGGGCCTTGGGAACGACGACGCGGGGCGCCAAGTTGAGGTGGCGGATGCGCTGGGCGAAGCCACGGTCGTCGAAGGAGGTGAGCGTGTCGCAGCCACGGCAGCTGGCGTGGTGCAGGGCATCGGCAAAGTCGAGCCCGCCGCGCAGCCCGGCGACGGCCTGCTCCAGGGCCGGGCGATCTTCCGCGCTCAGGCCGGGGTGGGCCAACAGGTGGTCGAACACCAGAAGCACCTGCTCGGCAGCGAAGCCGTAGTAGCCGCGCAGGACCCACTCCAGCTCCAGGGCCACGGTCTTGGGCAGGAACAGGGGTTGCCCCGATTCGATCAGGATCCGGGCCGCCTGGCGCTGGCGCTCGGTCACGGCATCGGCCCCGTCCTCTGCGACGAAGTAGCGGGCCAGCACGTTGGTGTCGAGACCGATCACGGCGCCAGCAGGCTGGCCGGGTCGAAATCCACCGGCAGCGGCGGGCGATGGGTTTGGAGCAGGCCGAAGCCACTGGTCGGCAGCGGCTGCTCCGGCTTGCAGGAGCGCACCTCGATGTGATCGCCCACCAGCTGGAAACTGACCCGACCGCCCCGGGCCAGACCGAGTTGCTGACGCAAGGCCTTGGGGATGGTGACCTGTCCCTTGCTGGTGATCGCGCTGGTGGCGGACCCCATGGACTCCATCGCGAGCCTCTCTGGAATGGGGGTATTACCTGGTAAGGATAGGTCGATCAGCGCGGATGGAGGAGCATGGTGCTGCCCTGACCCGCCCCCTGCCCGTGAGCGCCTCCGCCGATGCGGCCGTCCGGCCGCCCGCCCCCGCCCTGCTGCTGGAGCGTCTGGCGGCGGTGGAGGGCATGGGCCGCGGCCGGCGCCGGCTGGTGCTGCTGCTCAGTCAGCTGGGCGATTTCGACAGCCTCGAGTACGCCCAGGCCCTGGTGCCGGTGCTGCCGCAGCTGGAGTCCTCCGGCATCGCTCTGCTGGCGATCGGCATCGGCGACGGGGCGGGCCGCGAGCGCTTCTGCGCCTTCACCGGCTTCCCGAGCGAGCGGCTGCTGGTCGACGCCGAGCCGGATCTGCACCGCGACCTGGGGCTCTATGAGGGCTTGAAGCAGGCGGGTGGGCCCTGGCCGAACCTGCTGCTGATGTGCGCCGGCCTCGGCTCCCCCGGCACCCTGGCCGAGGTGCTGCGCGGCTACACCGGCGATCGCAGCGCCCCCCAGCGCATCGCCGACGACGAGACGATCCAGGCGGGTCCCCTGCCGCTGATCCGTGGGTCGTTCTTCGCACGGGCCGGTGGCAGCGGTTTCCAGCGGCCCTTCGAGCTGGCCACCGTGCGGCTGCGCAACATGGCCGAGGTGCTGGGCCACTGGCGCACCTACGTCCCCCGCGACGACTTCCTCACCCAGCGGGGCGGCACGTACCTGCTGGAGGCCGATGACAGCCTCCTTTACAGCCACAGCGACCGCGGCATCCTCGGCTTCTCGGCCACCATGGCTCGGCCGTTGAGCTTCCTGGATCCGTATCTGGGCTGAGGGAGATGACCGCCATGCGTTGCCACCTCCTGATCGGCCCGCCGGCCAGCGGCAAGACCACCCTGGCCCGCGCCCTGGCGCCCCTGCTCAGCGGGCCTGGTGAGCCACCGGCGGTGGTGCTCTCCACCGACGCGATCCGCGCCGAGGTGTTCGGCGATGCGGCGGTGCAGGGACCCTGGAGCACGATCGAGCAGCTGTTGCATGAGCGCCTGCGGGCGGCCGTGGCCGACGGCTGCCCGGTGATCGTCGATGCCACCCACGCCCGGCGGCCCTGGCGGCTGGCCCTCACCCAGGCGCTGCCGTTGCCGGCGCCGGTGGAGTGGGTCGGCTGGTGGCTGTTCACCCCCCTGGCCACCTGCCTGGAGTGGAACCAGCGGCGCCAGCGCCTGGTGCCAGAAGCGGTGATCAAGGAGCTAGCGGCGGCCCTCGCCGATCCGCACTTCGGGCCCAGCCGGGCCGAGGGCTTCGCGGCCGTGGTGGCCGTTGTGCCCAGCCACCACGAGGCCCTGGAGCCGGTGCTGGCCGAGGAGCTGGCCCGGCTTGACCAGCGCATCCGCTCGGCCACCAACCGGGAGCGGCAGGTGCAGCGCCATGGCTACTCCCGCCTGCTGGATCTCGAACGGCTCCTCCACCTACTGCGCCTGCTGAGCCGCTATCCGGACCTGGCCGCCAACGATTCCGTCACCGCCGCCGAGCTGGAGGCGATCGTCTCGCCGCTGCCCGAGGGCGACCTGGCCGATCGGGCGGCGGCCCTGCTGCGGCGGCTGCATGGGGAGTGCTATGGCGATGTGGCGGCCCTGCGGGCCGACCTGGCCTGGCTGGAGCAGCAGGGGTTCACCGCCGCCCAGCCCGTCGGCGCGCCGATCCAGCTGGCCCCGGCGGTGGCCGCGGCGGGCGGGGTGAACGGGGGGCTGCCCCCCCTTGGGGATGGGCCGGTGTTCGTGCGGGTGTTCACCCTGCTGCGCCATGTGCTGCAGAAGCCGTTCGACCGTGAGGGCGGCAGCGACCTGCCCGGCCACCTGATCCAGGCGATGGAGGAAATCCCCGGCGCCTACCTGCCGGGGGAGGCCGCCACCCTGCGCAAGGACCTGGAGAAGCTGCTGACGCCCTACGGCTTCCGGGTGCGCAACGACAACGTGCGCCACGGCTACGCCCTGGGCACGGCGCTGCTGTCGGCGCCGCGGCTGCGGGAGATCCACGGGGTGGTGAGCCAGGCGGCCGGCCGCCTCGGGGATCCCTCGGCCCAGGACCTGCTGGCGGAGCTGGATGAGAGGTTGCGCTGGGGCGGGATCAGCCCCGAGGCTTCGGCGCCGGTGCGCACCTACGCCAACCATTCGGTGGTGGATGCCGCCCTGGTGCGCCCGGATTCGCTCGCCGCCGACAGCCACGGCTACCGGCAGGCGGAGGCGATCGAGACGGCGATCCTCGAGCACCGGCGCGTGGTGCTGGAGCGTTACGCCTCGGGGGCCAGCTTCCCCGACAGCCCGGTGGGGGAGCTGCGGGTCTGGCCGCTGCAGCTGATCTTCCACACCATCGGCTGGTACCTGCTCTACGAGGAGGACGCCGTCGCCCAGCCCCACGGCCTGATCCGCACCGAGCGGCTGGATCGCCTGGCGCTGCGCCGCAGCGAGAGCCGCAACCGACGCAGCGACGGGGCCCACCAGCAGGCCGTGGAGCGGGCCGGGCGGCTGCTGCACCTCAGCGGCGGCATCTATTGCGGCGACGACCTCGGCGAGCAACTGGCCCTCGCCGGTGCCTCGCCAAAGACCCGGGCCCGGCACCTGGTGACCCTGCGCTTTTGCTGCCAGGACTGGGCCTTCGCCTTCATCCGCGAAGGCGTGCTGCGCTTCCCGATCGAGCACACCCGCTTCTCCAAACCCCTGCCGGGCGACACCTGGTGGCGCCACCCCAAAGCCCCCCATCGGCTGGAGCCCAACCCCGCCGGCGACAGCCACCCCTACCCGGTGGAGTTAGACCTTCCCCCCTGGACGGTCAGGCGGGACGTGGACCTGCGCACCTGGCTGCTGGGCTTCGCCGGTGGCGTCCGTATCGAGGCGCCGGCGGCCCTGCGCGAGGAGCACCAGGAGCGGGCCCGTGCTGTCCTGGCCGCCTATGGACTCACTGCGCCGGCGTCCCAGGGCGCCCCCGGGCCGGAGGAGGTGCCTCCGGTGCGCTTCTTCCCCAACCGCCTGCGGCGCAGTTGAGCTGCTCGGTGTTCGCAGGAACTCTCCTGCTTCCCGTTGATCTTCAGGCCCCCGCGAGCAGGGGCCCCAAGGCCTCCGCCGGCCCATGTTCGTGTTCAAACAGGGGCCCATCCCCCTCAATCACCTGCCCGTCGTGCAGGCAGATCCGGAAGATGGCGTCACCCATGGAATCCACCACGATGCAGTGGCGGGCCCGCTCGCGGACGATCGGCAGGAACCCGGCGAACCACACCATGGTGGCCCGGACCTGGCGGGCGGCCCGCTCGTTGTCGTCGTAGAAGCCGCCGTAGGCGAGGCGCAGAAACAGGCTGCACCAGGGCTCGCGGCGCTGGTAGTAGAAGGCGTGACTGTTCATGCCATGGCCCCAGAAGCCAACGCTAAAAAAGCCCAGCGGGGCCTCACTCAGAAAGGAATCGATCGTGCTCTGGAGCAGGTAGGGCGGCTCCGTGCCCCGGGCCGTGCCGAACAGGCTCTGCCCCTGCCAGTGCAGCGGCTGATCGGGGGGCAGCAGGGCGAGGGGGAAGGGGCCACCGATCCGCTCGGCGTAGAAGGTCAGAAGGCTGTCGAGCGTTGGCTCCATCGACGGGTCTGCGGCGGGATCCATCCTCCCCAGTACGGCCGGATCGTGGCCATTTTCCCTGCGAAGGACCAGGGGCAGCGGAGGGCCGCTGGCGTCACAGCGCCCCCAGCCCCTTCTTCAACCCCTCGGTGACAGCCGCCAGAAACGGCAGATCGAGCGTGTCGATCGTGTCGCTCATCTGGTGGTAGTGCGGATTGCGCATGAAGGAGGTGTCGGTCACCATCACCGCGTCGTAGCCCGCATCCCAGAAGGGGCTGTGGTCGCTCAGGCGCACATCGGGAATCGAACGGCCGGCATCGGGCACCGGCAGCACCTTGGTGACCACGTGCTTCCCCATCCGCTTGGCCAGGCCAGGCAGCATGGCGCTGGCACCCAGGTTGCCCACCACGGCGATGAAGTCGCCGCGATCGCCATAGATCGCCCGCATCGTCGGATGGGGATAGCTCTGGGTGGCGGCGGTGTAGGCGAGCATCTCCAGGCTCACCATGAGTTTCAGCTTCTGGCCGCCGGCCTGGAGTTCCCGGGCCAGGGCCGTGCTGCCGAGCATGCCCCATTCCTCCTGGTCGAAGGCCACGATCCACACCGGCCGCTTGGGCGGCTGGGCCTTCCAGTGCACCGCCAGTTCGATCAGGGCCGCCAGGCCGGAGGCGTTGTCGTCGGCGCCGATCGAGTGCAGGGGGCCGTCGTAGTGGGCCGCCACCAGCAGGGGATCAAGCTCCGGGCGCTGGCCGGGGAGCCGCAGGATCAGGTTGGTGCCCACATCGATGCCCTCGCGGAAGTGGTGCTCCTGCACCGGCCCCAGGGCTCCGAGCTGCTCGGTGAGATAGGTGCGCACGGCCATCAGACCCATGGGATCCCAGCGGGCGTGGCGGGGGCGGGCCAGTTGCTGCAGGTGTTCCAGCAGGGGCGCGGGGTCGGGAGCGGGGTGTTCGATGGTGATTTGCCAGAAGGGGCACGAAGCTTAATCGCTTGACACCTGCACTGCAAGTGTGGATAATTAGGGGATGGTCAAGGTCTCCACTCCAGCTGACGCCCTCTACGGCCTCGAGGACCTCCTCGTTGCCGCTGGCGATCTGCTGGGGGAGGAGATCTCGCCGCGCACGGTGCGTCTCTATGCCACCCAGGGGCTGATCGATCGCCCCGGCAAGGAGGGGCGCAGCGCGGTGTACGGCCACCGGCATCTGTTGCAACTGGTGCTGGTGCGCGCCCTGGCCCGGCGCGGCCTGAGCCTCTCCGCCATTGCTCCCTTCTGTGTTCTGGCCGACGCCGATCTGGAGCAGCAGCTGGAGCAGCTCGATGGCGAGGGGGCGGCGGCCACTGCTCCCTCCGCCAACGAGGCCCTTCAGTACCTGCGGGATCTGCCGTCCACGGCCGACGCCATCGGTGCTGCGCCAGAGGGGTCTTCCTCCTTCGCACGAAAAGCTGCCGCGATGGGCTCCGTTCTTGGGATGCTCAACAAACCCCTGTCCTCCCGCTCCCGTTCCGAGCGCACCCCCACCGGATCCCGCTCCAGCGACAACGGCAGCCGCTGGTTGCGTTTCACCCTCGCCCCCGGCATCGAAGTGCACGTCCGCGACTCCGTTTTGCCTCCTCCCGCCGGCCCCCGGCGCCAGCAATGGCTCCAGCACCTCCTGGACCGGCTCAACGCCCTGCTCGACGACGCCGACCGCTGAATCCTTTCCCCCGTCCCACCGCTAACCCCCACCATGACCCGTCCCACCCTGCGTTTCCGGCCCCTGCGGCCGGCGGTGGCCTCCGATCGCCCGTCGATCCTGGATCTGCTGCTCACGATCACCCCACCGCCGGTGGCCGCCGCAGCCAGCCTTCGCGAGCGGCCGCCACTCAACCTGGCCCTTGTGATCGACCGCTCCGGCTCCATGGGCGGCACCAAGCTCAGCTACGCCCGCAAGGCGGCCCGCTTCCTGGCCGGGGAACTCACCGGCCGTGATCGCCTCGCCATCGTCAGCTTTGACGACGAGGTGACGGTGGTGGTGCCCTCCATGCCCGTGACCGATCCCCAGCCCTTCATCGCCGCGATCAACACGATCCACAGCGGTGGCAGCACCGCCCTCTTCGATGGCTGGCGGGCGGGGGCCACCCAGGTGGCGGAGCACCTCGACCCCGGCGCGATGAACCGGGTGCTGCTGCTCTCCGATGGCCAGGCCAACCATGGCCTCACCGACCAAGGCCAGATTGCCGCCAAGGTGGCGGGCCTCACCCAGCGCGGCATCAGCACCAGCGCCTTCGGCCTGGGCGACGACTTCGACGAAGACCTGATGGGGGCGATGGCCGCCGCGGGCGATGGCACCCTGGCCCACATCGAAACCCCCAGCCAGCTGGCGGATCTCTACGCCTCCGAACTCCAGGGGCTGGCGAGCACCTTCGGGCGGCGGGTGAGCCTTGGCCTGCGGGGCAAGCACGGTGCGGAGGTGGTCGATCTGCTCAACGACCTCACGCCCACCACCGCCGGCAACCACCAGTTGCCCAACCTGCGCGCCGGCCAGGAGCTGAACGTGGGTCTGCAGCTCAAGCTGCCCGCCTGGGTCCCGAATCAGGAGATCCTCAGCGTGCGGCTGGCCTGGGAGGTCCCCGGCAGCGGCGAACGCCAGAGCCTGATCGAACACCTGCAGTTGCCCGTGATGGCCCATGGGGAGCTCGATCAACTGGATGGCGATGAGGCGGTGGCGGAACAACTGGCCCTCTTCAACGCCAACCGGGAGCGCAAGCGGGTCATCGCCGAACTCGATCGCGGCGATGTCGGCAGCGCCAGCATCAGCCTGGGCAAGCTGTTCGGCGACCTGTCGGCGATGCCCGCCACCCCCAGGCTCACCCGGGAGCTCAACCTGCTCAGCGACAAGCTGGCCATGCTCAAGAGCGATCCCAAGCGCAGCCGCAAAAACCTGCGCCGGGAGTCGCAGCGCTCCAGCCTCAACGTGTGGGAGAGCGACGATGAACAGACCTGAGGTGGTGGCGATCGGGGATGTGCACGGCTGCGCCTCCCTGCTGGAGCAGGAACTCACCCCACACCTGGATTCAGGGGCAGAACTGATCTTCCTGGGGGACCTGATCGACCGGGCCCCCGAAGCCGATGGCGACCGGAAGGTGCTGGAGCGGGTCTGGCAGCTGCAGGAGAACCCCGCCGCCTTCGGCCTGGCGGCGGTGACCGTGCTGCGGGGCAACCACGAGCAGATGCTGCTGAAGGCGATGGCACCGAGAGCGCCGGACCAGGACGTGGAGTTGTGGCTGTGCAACGGCGGCAACCCCGACATCCGGCCCCTGGCCCGCGAGCGCCAGGCCTGGTTCGAGCAGCTGCCGTACACGGCGATCCGCGGCCGTTATCTGTTCGTGCATGCGGGCGTGCGCCCCGACATCCGCCTGGAGCACCAGGCCACAGACGATCTGATCTGGATCCGGCGGCCGTTTCTGAGCCGGCCCCATGGTTTGCCGTACACCGTGGTGCATGGGCATACGTTTCGCCATGACTTCAAGGTGACGCGGCTGCCGCACCGGATCGGGATTGATACGGGGGCTTATTTGAGTGGGGTGTTGACGTGTCTGGCTTTGAGTACTGGCAGGAGCTGAACCTTGCCCTCCATCACCCCAGCTGGTCCTTGTTGGCGCCGTCAAGGTTGCGGTTGATCTTTTCGGGGCCCACGTCCAGCGTTCAGCGCAGCAGGAACACCGCCAGCAGGCCCCAAACCAGGCCGAGCACATGCATGGCGAGGGGGACTGGCTCGTGTGGCGGGTAGGACGCCAGCAGGCGTGTGCGGCAGAGCTCCTGCTGGGCCAGGAACAGGGCACAGACCAGGGCCAGGAGGTAGACCAGCAGCACCCCGAGGTGTTCGAGGGTTTCCGCGATGGCGCCCGGCCCCGGCCCGATCAGGTGCTGGGCGAGGTGAAAGATTTGGCCGGGCAGCTCCGCGCTGAGCATGTACACGAAGAACAGGGCCACCCCTTGGCGCCCCAGGCGGGCGATCTGCGCGGCTGACGGGTGCGCCATCGGACCGGAGCATGGGCCAGGTGAAGTCTGAGCCTCGATCAGGCAGGAGCCGCCCAATCCACCAGGGCCAGGCCCTCGATGCGGGCGAATTCGCGCACGTTGTGGCTCACCAGGGTGGCGCCGAGGGCCAGGGCATGGGCAGCAATCCAGAGATCGTTGCCGCCGATGGGGGTGGCCAAGCGTTTCAGGGCGGCAGCCTGCGCGGCGTAGTGGCGGCAAATGGCGGGGCCATCGGGGTAGAGCACCGGTACCTGCCGGGTCAGGGCTTCGAGCTGCTGGAGGGTAGCCTCGCGGCGCTGGCTGCCCTCGGCCCCGCGCAGCAGTTCGGCCCAGGTGATGAACGACATCGCCAGGCTGTCCACATCGGCGAGTTGATCGATGCGCTCAGCCACCTGGGGCGGCCGGTTCTTGATCAGGTAAATGAGGATGTTGGTGTCGAGCAGGTAGATCAAAGAGTCTCCCGCTCCTGCACCGGGATCGGACTGGCCTGCTGCGCTTCCAGGCTGGCCACGAAGCCTGGTTCAAAGCCGGCGAGCGTGTCGAGCAGGGCCTGGCCCCGCTGGGTCGGGCAGGGGTGAATGATCAGATCGCCGTTGGGGCTGCGGGTGATCTGCACCCGGTCGGTGGCGAGGCGGAACTCGGCGGGGATGCGCACGGCCTGGCTGTTGCCGTTCATGAACACCCGACTGGGAAGCACGTCCATGGCCTTGCCTTCTGCCTTGTGTGTACGGAGATGTACGTACAGGCTAGCCGAAAACCCTTGGCCGTCCTGCTTTGCCGTCCTTCGACATGATCCGCAGGGGTCCTGCGGGGATCAGGGCTGGGGAGCCAGCAGCTCAGCCAGGTAGCCGGAAAGGCGGAACCCGGCCGGATCGGAATAGACGATGTCGGCAATCTTCCAGGTGCCAGCAGGGCCTGGTACCAGCTGATAGCGCAGCTGCTGCGGGGCCTCCAAAGGGCGTTTGCGCAGCCCCGCCTGCACCGCCACCCGGGCTTCCAGCCCGCCGCCGGGGGTGGCGGTGCAGCCCAGCACCTTGGCGCCGTATGTCGACACCTGGGTGCCGCTGAACAGATCGAAGTCGATAAATCGACCACTGGCTGGATCGAGCGCAAAGGCGCGCCGCAACTTCTGGTACAGCCCATCGGTGAAGCGGCTTTGCTGGCTCTTGATCTCGGTCGGACCGCTGAGGTCCTGCCCAGCCACATGCCAGCGGTAGAGGCCATCGAGCTGGGCCTTCACCGGAGCTGGGCAGGGGGCGATCGCGGCGGCCAGCAACAGCGGCATCACCTGGGGCAGGGGCATGACGGCGTGCTGGCGTTCCTCGGAATCCTGGCAGCGGCGGACGTCAACCTGGGATAGACTCCTTGTATATCCAAGCAGGTCCGATGCGGGCTGTCACCAAGCTGTTTCTGAGCAACCGCAGCCAGGCGGTGCGCATCCCCGCCCATCTGCGGCTTCCCGACTCCGTCACGGAGGTGGAAGTCCGGGCCTGCGGCCAGGAGCGGATCATCGCGCCGCTCGGCCGCAGCTGGGACAGCTTCTTCCACGGTGGCCCCAGCGTGCCGGACGACTTCCTGGAGGAGCGGGCTTCGCAGGGGCAAGACGAACGCGAGTCCTTCTGATTCGCCGATGCTGCGTTATCTGCTGGATACCAATATCTGCATCTACGTCATCAAACGGCGGCCGGAGTCGTTGCTGGAGCGGTTCAATTGCAACGCCAGTCATCTGGCGATGTCATCGATCACGCTGGCTGAGTTGATGCACGGTGCCGAGAAAAGTTCCGATCCGCCGCGCTCGCTGGCCGTGGTGGAAAACTTCTGCAGTCGCCTGGAGGTGTTGGCTTATGGGCCCAAGGCGGCCCAGCACTACGGCCAGATCCGCGCGGCCCTCGAGCGCCGCGGCACGCCGATCGGTGTGAATGATCTGCACATCGCCGCCCATGCCCGCAGCGAGGGCCTCACCCTGGTGAGCAACAACCTGCGCGAGTTCGAGCGGGTGGACGGGCTGTTGGATGAGAACTGGGTCTGATCCCCGCCCCCTGGTCCCCTCGGCACTGCTGCCCTAGGAGAGCCTCATTCGTCGTGCGTCCACAGCCGCAGCACCTTCACGACCTTCTCGACGGGCAGCACCTGGTAGACGAGCCGGCGCTGGATGTTGAGCCGACGGGAAAGGGCTCCTCGCAGATCACCCATCAACGCTTCATCGGGCGGTGGCGGCCGAAAGGGATCCTCTGACAGCCGTTGCAGCTGCTGTTCGGCTTTGGCCTTGAGGGCTCCCGATGCGGCGGCGAGCTTGCGGGCGTCCTTCTGGGCCTGCTGGCCGTGATCGAAACGCCGGAAGCGCTGCGGCTGGCTCAGGGCGTAGGTCGCCATGGTGCTCCTCCAGGCATGCGATCCCATCGCCCCTGTCCTCAGATCAGCCAGCCCCGGCGTTGCGTCGCTTGCGGGGGGCATTTACTGGAACTTATGGCTGAGCCATAATTATTTCTCTGTCATAAATGCCCATAGCCTTGGTCGCTGTCTTCCGCCGTCCCAGGCTGGCCGCTGAGTTGGCCGGCCGGCTGCTCCATCCCGGCGTCCTTGACGAGGGCCTGCGGTCGGGGCTGTTCCTGTCCGGGCTGCGTCGGACGGGCAAAACCACCTTCCTCCTGACGGATCTGGTGCCCGAACTGGAGGCCCAGGGGGCGGTGGTGATCTACGTGGACCTGTGGAGCGACATCAAGGTCAGCCCGGCGACGCTGGTTTATGCCGCCGTTCGCCGCCTGCTGGCCGACTTGGTGACGCCAGCTTCGACGCCCCTGGCCCGGTTGGGCCGGCTCAGGGGACTGGATCTCGGTGGGATGGGCTTTCGTTTCGGGTTCCAGTTGGAGCAGCTGGGGGAAACCGGTGGAGCAACCCTGGCTCAGGCCCTCGCGGAGGTGGTGGATCAGGCCAGGGGCGATGTGGTGCTGATCGTGGATGAGGTGCAGCAGGCCATCACCACCGAGGACGGCCATCAACTGTTGCTGGCCCTCAAAGCAGCCCGGGACGCCATCAACCCCAGACCCGGCACGCCAGGGCACTTCCTGTTTCTCGGCACCGGCTCCCACAGGGCCCTGGTGGGTGAACTGACGGCCCGGCGCAACCAAGCCTTCACCGGGGCCACGTCGCTGCCCTACCCCTTGCTGGGTCTGGAATATGTCCGCCATGTGCTGCAGCGTCTCGCCCAGGAGGGTGGGACGCCGCTGCCGTCGGAGCCGGTGGCCTGGGACGCGTTTCAGACCCTGGGCCATCGACCTGAGGAGTTTCTGCGGGCCCTGGGTCAGCTCAGGTTCAGCAGCCGCAGTGGCTCGGGGCTGGAGCCGGATCAGCTGTTGCCCGTGATTGCGGCCACCCTGCGCGGCACGGCCGCTGACCTGGAGCTCCAGAAGGTGGAACAGCTGGGCGGGCTGGCCATGGCGATCTTCGAGCGGGTGGCCCGGGAGGAGGGCCCTGCCAAGGGCCTGTTCTCAGCGGAGGCCGCGTCGGCTTACGCCGCTGCGGTCGGCCGGGAGGTACGGGTGGAGGAGATTCAGCCGGTGGTCAACGAACTTCTTGCCGACAACCTGCTGATGCGGCTGGGCCACGGCCTGTACGGCGTCGCCGATCCGCTGGTGCAGGAGATCTGGCGGGAACGGCGGCGCTGATGGCAGGACGTCGATGTCAGGGTTCCGTCTGGATCGTGACGTCCAGATCGGAGTCTCGGTTTGAGAAATGTGAATCGATGGATGGTCGTCCATCCATCTCCGGTGCTGTGCTGGAGGACGCGTCTCTGAGCCGATGACCAACAGCGAGCAAGGGGAGCTGAGCCTCCTCCTGCCAGACCCTGAAGCGATGCCGGTGGCGTCCGATCCAGCCCAAGCCGCGCTGGCCTGCAAGGGCATCCGCTCCACCAGCGATTTCCCCGCTGATCTCAGCGCCCTGAGCCGGGAGCAGATTGAGCACCACTACCAGGCGATGCGCAACAGCCACGCCTCGCTCACCCGCTCGAGGGCCCAGCTGCAGCGCCGCTCCAGGGAGCTCACAGTGGCTCGCGAGAGATTTCTGGAGACCCTGCGCAGCTACGAGGGCCGGTTGATGGCCCTGGGCCAGGAGAAGGCGGAGGCCCTCCGCATCGCCCAGGACATGCACCGGGAGCTGGAAGCCTTCGAAGACAAGCAACAGGCCCTCGATGGGCTGTTGCAGGAACTCGATGCTGCCAAGGAGGAGACCGGCTACTGGAGCATTTTCAGCATCACACGGCTGATCGAGCGCATGCGCCGCCTGCTGCGCGGAGGGAGTGAGGGCTGATGGGGGAACTGAGCGATCGCTTCGGCGAGCTGATGGCGCGCATGGCCAAGGGCGATGCCGATCTGTTCCGCACCGTGGGCGAACAGAACGCCGCGATCCGTCAGCTGGTGGAGGAAGTGGCGCCGGCGGAGGCCATCGGTGCATTGACTGAGTCCCCCCAGCCCTTGCTGCCGAAGGAGCAATGCCATCCGGCGGCCCTCAAGGCCCGCTTCCGCACGGCCGCAGCGGCCCACGCCCATCTGGAGGCCGCCCTAGGCCCAGCTCCCACCAAGAAGAAAACCTGGGACCATCTGAGCTCCGTGTTTGCCAATGGCGCCTGGCCCGCCCCTGCACGCTCGCTGTCGGCATCGGGAGCTGGTCGTGGCGGCGTCAGCGAGGAAGCTCTGGCACAAACGGAAGCTCGGCTGATGCGGCGTATCGATCAGCTGGAAGAACGCGTGATTGGTTTCATCGAAACGCTGCAGTCAGGTACGCCCTGATGACAGCGCAGATGGCGTCCTGTTCTCATCCACAACGACCCAGGCAACCTTTCGAGCAGGTCTGACGGACAAGCTGAGCGGCGAGGCATTTCTCCCCCGGCTGATCAGTCTCACCCCACCACCCCCCGCAAAAAACCATCACTCCACCCCACCGCCGTTGCCCAGTTCTCCGCCTCGCTGAGCGCCGAACTCCGGGTGGGCTTGAAGCTGTGGTCACCGCTGGGGATCCAGCCCAGCTGCACCGCCGGAGAGAGGCTGTAGGTCTCCACCTCCTCCCGTCGCCCGAACGTGTCCCGCTCCCCCTGCAGGATCAGGGTGGGGGTGCGCAGGGCGTCCAGGTGCTCGGTGCGCAGTTGCAGCGGCTTGCCGGGTGGATGGAAGGGATAGCCCAGGCACAGGCAGCCCCGCACCCCGTCGCTGGCGGCCAGCTCGTCCACCAGCAGGCTGGCCACCCGCCCGCCCATCGACTTGCCGCCGATGAACAGCGGCCGCTGCGGGCTCTCGCCCCTCTCCAGCCGCACCTGCTGGCGGAAGGCCTCCTGCAGCACCGGCATCCGCTCGGGTCCCTGGCGGCGGCCCGTTTCCCGCATCCGGGCCATGTAGCCGAACTCGAAGCGCACCACCCGCCAGCCCGCCGCTGCCAGTCCGCCGGCGATGGCCGCCATGAACGGGCTGTCCATCGGCGCCCCGGCCCCATGGGCCAGCAGCACGGTGGCCGGGGCGTCGTCGGGACCGTCGATCAGGCGGGGGTCGGAACTGGTGCCCATACAGTCAGACCATGACACGCCGGATCGGCCCTTCGCTGCGTCGCGCTGCACGGCTTGGGGCCATGGGGGCCATCCTGCTGCTGGCGGCCACAACGGCATGGGCAGATGGTCGCGCATCCAGCCCGGTGCTCCGCCTCGACGGCATCGGCCCGTTGCGTCTCGGCATGGGCCGAGCCGAAGCCGTCGCGACCGGCTGGCTTTCCGATCCGGGCCCCGGTTGTGAGCTCGGCGGGCCGCCGCTGCCTGTCGTCTACAAGCTCAAAGGGCCCAAGGCGCCGGCCGGCATCGTCGGCACGGTCGAATTCGACCGGGGCACGTTGCGGGTCTTCGCGTTCTCGGCCGGTGTGCGGACGACGTTCGGCGTCGCCCTCCCCGGCGGCACCGTGGGCGACCTGCTCAAGCGTGCCCGCGCCGCCGGCCTCTCCGCCACTTCGCGCTACGACGAGACGTTCGCCGGGCGGTTCGTCACGGTGAACCGGGGCGGCAAGCAGGTGCTCGGTGCGTTTGCCGAACAGAGCGCGATCGCCACGATCGCGGTGCCCTACGTGCCCGTCTGCGAATAGGGGCGTACCAGGCGGTTCAGACGCAGCTCGCTCACCGAGGCGATGGCATCGAAATCGGCATCGAAGCTCACCAGCACGGCGTCATGGTGCAGCGCCACGGCGGCCACGAGCAGATCAAGGCTCAGCACCGTGCGGCCGATCTGGCGGCAGGCCTGGCCCAGGCCGATCGCCTGCTGCCAGAGATCCACTGGCGTGGGCAGTGAGGGCAGGGTGGCGAACTGCGCCTCCAGCAGCCGGGCCTCTTCAGGCTGGGCGGAGCGCAACAGCTCAAAGCGCACCGGCTCGGCCAGATGGGCCTGGGGGTCGAGGACAAAGGGGGCGATGAACTGTTTCAGGTGGCTCGGGCTGCGCGACCGGGTGAAGTCGATCCACAGGCTGGTGTCGAGCAGCAGCGTCATGGATCGATCGTCTGCGCCTGTCGGCGATCGCGCTCCTGGTCGGACTCGAAGCTCTCCAGCTCCACGCCCCATTCGCCGTTGAGGAAGCGCTGGGCCACGTCGGAGCGCCGCCGCTGCTGCAGGGCCTCCTCCATCAGCCGGCGGATGGCAGGACCTTTCTTGCGCTCACCCGTGAAAGCCAGGATTTCGCCCATCTCTTTGTCTGAAAGCTCAACGGTGACTTTCATGCTTTGAGCGCCCCCGCGTCAGACTCCCGGCCAGCATGGCAGACCTGGCCGGCTGTGCCCCCAGCGGCTGGCTGGCGCACCAGAATCCAGGAGCCTGCTTTCCAACCATGGGCGCGATCCTGCTCACCGTTGTCACCGTGCTGCTGGGCTACGGCCTGGGGAAGGGCGTTCCCCGCTTGGTGCAGGGCTCGGGCCGCCTGGCGCGCCGGTCCCGCTTCAGCCAGTTGGCTTTCGGGACCCTGCTGCTGCTGCCCTGGCTGGTGGGGATCGTTCTGCTTGTGCAGATCCCCCTGTACCCGGCTCTGCTGCTGCCGGCGATCGGCTATGCGGCCGGCATGGCCTGGGGGCGTCGCAAGGTGGGGTTGTAGCTGGGCCCACCTCTCACCGCGGCAACTGCGATTCCAGCTCCCGCAGCCGGCCCTCGAGGGCCTCGATCCGCTCCAGGTAGGTGAGGGCCAGCGCCATCCCGGAGACGTTGAGGCCGAAGTCGTCGCGAAGGCGGGCGGCGCGGCGGGCCAGCACCACCGTATGGACGTGGAAGGTCCAGACCGGCGCGTGCTGGGCGCAGCGGAACACCCCGAACTGCACCAGTTCGCTCACCTCCTCGTGGCACAGGCCCGAAGCGGCCAGCAACTCCTCGAGGGCCACGGTGCAGGCCTCGTCGTCGTCGGGGATCAGCAGGTCGTCAGCCATCGGTGGGGGGTCCTTCGAGGTGGTGGCGGGGGCTGAAGGAGGAAGCTTCGGCGAGTTCGCGGTACAGAGCCTGCTCCCGCTCACCGATCGTTTCGGGCAGCACGATCTGAATCACACCGTAGAGATCGCCCGCCCCCTCGCGCCGGTGGGGCAGACCCTTGCCGGCCAGGCGCAGCTTCTGGCCGCTGCGCATCCCCGGTTTCAGGCTCACCGCCACAGGGCCATCGAGGCTGGGCACCGTGATCGCAGCCCCCAGGGCCGCCTCCCACGGGGCGATCGGCAGTTCCAGGTAGAGGTCGTGGCCCACGGCCTTGAAGCGGGGATGGGGCGACAGCCGCACCTCCAGATAGAGATCGCCGGGGGCACCGCCGGCGATGCCGTCGCCGCCCTTGCCAGGCACCCGTAGCCGCTCCCCCTCCACCACGCCGCGGGGCACGCGGATCCGGCCGCTGCGGGTCTGCGTCTCCACCCGGCCATCGGGCCGCAGGGCCGGAACGTTGAGCGAGAACGACACCTCCGTGCCCCGGGCGGCCTGCTCCAGGCTCAGCTCGGTGGCCACCTCCACGTCCTGGCCGCGGATCGGGAAGTCCGCCCCCTGCCCCCTTGCGCCCCCGAAGCCGCCGCCACTGAAGCCGCCACCGCCGAAGCCCATCCGCTCGAACAGGTCGGCCAGGTCCACCTCCTGCTGGCTGCCTCCGCCGCGCGAGAAGCGTGTTTCCCACTCCGGTGAGGGGTGGAACTCATCGCCGGGGCGGTGGCGGCCCAGGTCGTCATACGCCTGGCGCTTCTCCGGGTCCGAGAGGGTCTGGTAGGCCTCGCTGATCTCCTTGAACTTCTCCTCAGCGCCCGCCTCCTTGGCCACATCGGGGTGGTACTGGCGCGCCAGCTTGCGGTAGGACTTCTTGATCTCCTCGGCGCTGGCGCTGCGCTCCACCCCCAGGCTGGCGTAGTAGTCCTTGAACTTCATCGCAGCGTCCCTGCCCGGTGTCCGGGATCGGTGGCCATCCTCCTATGCCCCTGCTGATCGCCCTGGCGGCGGTGGCCTTTCTCTATGCCTCGGTGGGCCACGCCGGCGCTTCCGGCTACATCGCCGTGCTGGCCCTGGCGGGGCTGCCGGCGCCCGAGATCCGCGCCATCGCTCTGGTGCTCAACGTGCTCGTGGCCAGTGTCGGCACGCTGCAGTTCATCGCCGCCGGCCACTTCCGCCGGGATGTCTTTGTGCCGCTGGCCCTGGCGTCGGTGCCCGCGGCCCTGATCGGCGGTGCCATCACCCTGCCGGCGGCTCTGCTGCGCCAGCTGATCGGGGCGGTGCTGCTGTTCTCCGCCTGGCGGCTGGCCGGCAATGCGACGCCGAGCGATCCGGGGGCGATGCGGCTGCCCCGCCGCCGGGTCGTGGCTCTCACCGGCGGCAGCCTGGGCCTGCTGGCCGGGCTCACCGGCACCGGCGGCGGCATCTTTCTGACCCCCTGGATGATCCTGCGCTCCTGGCTGCTGCCGAAGCAGGCGGCCGCCGTGTCGGTGGCCTTCATCCTGGTGAACTCGATCGCCGGCCTGGCCGGCCTGCTGCTGCGCCAGGGCGTGGCTGCCCTGCCGGATCCGGTGGCCCTGGCGCCGCTGGCGGGGGTGGTGCTGGTCGGCGGCACGTTGGGGGCCTACGGCGGCAGCCGCCGCTTCTCGCCGCTGTGGATCCGCCGTCTGTTGGCGGTGGTGCTGGTGATTGCGGCCTGGAAGCTGCTGGCGGCCGGCGCCTGAGGTTCAGGCGATCGCCTGGGCTGGGAAGCGGCGCCGCAACCACAGCGAGACGTAGACCAGCGCCACCAGCACCGGCGCCTCGATCAGCGGACCGATCACCCCGGCCAGGGCCTGGCGGGAGCTGACCCCCCTGACGCTGATGCTGACGGCGGTGGCCAGCTCGAAGTTGTTGCCGGCGACGGTGATCGCCAGGGTGGCCGTTTTCGGCTAGCTGAGCCCGTTGCGGCGGCTGAGGTAGCCCGCGGCCAGCGGCAGCCCCAGGAACACCAGCACCGCCGCGGCGATCTCCACCATCGAGAAGGCCACGTCCTGGGTGGCCAGGCCCAGCCAGCAGGGCAGGATCTACAGGTAGAAGCCACCCAGCAGGGCATAGGCCAGCACCTGAATGATCGAATTGATCGCCAACAGCATGGCGGCCGCCTCCCGGTCGCCCCGGGCCAGATCGATCCAGATCAGCACCATGGCGATGCAGGGGGCCAGGCCGATCGGCAGCGAGGTGTTGCCGATGCGCACGGCATCGATCCAGCCCTGGATGGCCAGCAGGATCCAGAGGGGCAGCTAGCGGTCGAACAGCGACAACCGGGCCAGCACGGCGCTGTCCTCGTCCATGCCATCGGCCCCGCTCATTGCATCAACGCTAGTTGATTAGACCGTTGGGCCTGGCTCCGCTGCCCGCCGGAGCTGCTGCACCGCATCGGCGACGGGCAGCAAGGAGACGTTCTCCACCGACATCGCCTGGGAGGACCCGAACGGGTTGTCGAGATCGGTGATCAGCAGCAGCAGCTTGATCAGCAGGAAGGAGATCACGCCGATGAAAAAGAGGGACTCGGCGAAGGGCTCGATCCGGGAGAGCACCAGCCCGACGGTGAGAACCCCCGTGCCGACGTAGGCCATGCCATAGACGGAAGGAACGAACGTGGTGCTGCGGATCACGTCGATGCGCTGCACGCCCCGGCGAATGTGGGCCAGCTCCAGCAGCAGGCGCGCCTGCAGGGGTGCGGGATACAAGCAGCCCAGCTGCTCGATGGCCAGCTGCAGGTTGTTGAGCTGCTCCAGCAGTTGCGGGGTGGGCCCGGCCTTCTGCATCCAGGCCAGGAGCGCTTCGCTGAAGCTTGCCAGCAGCGCCAGGATCCCCGCCACCTCGGCGCTCGGCTGCAACATCGGCAGGCCCTGCACCTCCAGGGCGATGCTCTCGAGGGCGCTGGCCAGTTCACCGGGCAGCTTCTCCCCTTCCTTGTAATCGGTCAGAACCCCATTCAGCAGGAAGCCCAGCAGGAACACCTCGGAGGCCACCAAGGCTGAGAAGAGGGGATTCGGGGTGAGCACCTCCCAGTGCTGCCGGTGCACCAGAACCCTGCAGGCTTCGATGCCCACCAGCAGCAGGCTCACCCGGCCGAAGAACCAGACCCGCCGCAGCTGATCGATGGGACGGGTGTTCATCGTCTCCAGGCGAACCGCTGGCAGTCTCGGTGGTCGGCCCGGGGTGGCTCAGTCCTTGATCCTGGCCACCTGCTCCTTGGCACGCTTCAGCACGTCGCCGCTGAGGGGTACGAAACCGAGCTCAGCGGCCTGCTGCTGGCGCTCCTCCTCCAGCGCCCAGAGCAGGAAGGTGCGCGCGGCCTTGGCCTTGGCCTCGCCCTGTCCGCTTTCGAAGGCCAGGATCCAGGTGAAGGCCACGATCGGATGGCTGCCGGCCCCCTCGGGGTTGCAGTCCTCCCCAGCAAGGCGTTCATCGAGCTTGATGTTGTTCAGGGCCGCCGCTCCGGAGCTGGCATCTGGGAGGACGAACTTGCCGGCCTTGTTCTGCAGGGCTGCCGGCTTGACGACGCCCCGCAGGAAGGCCTGGTTCACATAGCCGATCGTTCCGGCGGTGTTCTGGAGGACGCCCGCCACGCCCTCGTTCCCCCGGGCTGCGAGCCCGACGGGCCACTGCACTGCCTTGCCGACGCCCACCTTCTGCTTCCATACCTCCGAGAAGCAGGCCAGGGAATTGGTGAAGTTGAAGGTGGTGCCGGACCCATCCGAGCGGTGCACCACCGTCAGGGGCCTGGCGGGACAGCCCAGGGCGCTCCAGTTGGTGATCTTGCCGAGGAAGATGTCGGCCAGCTGGGCCTGGGTGAGCTTGAGATCAGGGCAATCGGGATTGTTGTAGGCCGGGCTGATCGTGCCGCCCAGCATGGGGATCTGCACGGCGCCCCGCTGGCCCGCCGAGCCGGCCTTGAAGTGCTCCTCGCTGAGGGCCTCGTCGGTGGCACCGAAATCGACCGAGCCGGCCAGGAAGGAGCGCACCCCCTGCCCGGAGCCCACCGACTGGTCGTTGACCAGGTGGTCTTCGCTGGCCTTGTCGTCGGCCGCCCAGCGCTGGTAGGCCGGTGCCGGGAAGGAGGCCCCGGCACCGTTCAGTCAGGGCAGCCCCTGCCCGCCGGTGCGGCAGGCACCGATGGTGAGCGGCAAGGCGACAAGCCCGATCGGCAGGGACGCTCGACGGAGATGGTTGATGATCAGCTGGGGGGGGGGAAAGGACAAGGGATTCACAACCTCTACTTGCCTTCATCAGGCGGCGCCCCACGCCCTGCCACGCCCGGCCTTCCCCTGGCCTGGGAGCAAAAAAAGGGGGGCCAGCCCCCCCTCGTACTCTTCAGCACACTTGCTGGAAGCGGATCGGGATCACTCCTTGATCTTTTCGATCTCGGCCAGGGCCCGTTCCAGCACTTTGCCCTTGATCGGCACGTAGCCCAGTTCGGCGGCTGTGGATTGGGGTCCCTCCTGCAGGGCCCAGGTCAGGAACGTGCGCACGGCCTCCGCCTTCTCTTTCCCCTGTCCGCTCTGGTAGGCCAGGATCCAGGTGAAGGCAGCGATCGGGAAGCTGTCGGCACCGGCGGGATTGCATTCTTCCCCACCAAGACGCGCATCAAGCGTGATTCCGTTCAAGGCGGCAGCACCGCTCTCACCATTGGCGAGCACGAAGTTGCCCGCTTTGTTCTGGAGCGCTGCGGGTTTGATGGTGCCTTGCACGTAGGCCTGGTTCAGGTAGCCGAGAGACCCTGGGGTGTTGCTGATCACACCGGCCACCCCTTCATTGCCCTTGCCGCCCACGCCAACGGGCCACTGCACGGCCTTGCCCTTGCCGACTTTGTCTTTCCACTCCTTGGAAAAACAGGACAGGGAGTTGGTGAACACGTAGGTGGTTCCGGATCCGTCCGAGCGGTGGGCCACCGTGATGGGCCTGTCAGGACAGCTGAGCTGCTTCCAGTTGGTGATCTTGCCGAGGAAGATGTCGGCGAGCTGGGCCTGCGTGAGCTTCAGATCGGGACAGTCGGGATTGTTGTAGGCCGGGGTCACCGTGCCGCCGAGCATGGGGATCTGAACGGCGCCACGCTGACCAGCGGCACCTTTCTTGAAATCCTCCTCGGAAAGCTGCTCGTCAGTGGCCCCGAAATCGACCGATCCGGCCAGGAACTGGCGCACACCGGCGCCAGAACCCACCGATTGGTAATTCATCTTGTTACCGGTTTCCGAGGCAAAATCGCCGCCCCAGCGTTGGTAGGCCGCGGCCGGGAAGGTGGCGCCCGCGCCACTGATGGAGGGCAACGATTTGGTGCCACCGCCACCACCACCGCAGGCTGTGGCCACCAGGCCAATCAGGGCGATGGAGGCCGGTGCGGCAAGGCGAACAGACCTGCTGCGCAGGGAGATCGAAAGCATTCGGCGATGCATGGGAGAACCTCCTGACAGCTTCCACTCCTAGGCGAAGCGCCGAAAATTGTCTTTATGAAAACATTATGGACCCGACGGGAGCCGGGGCTGAAGAGCCTTCACGTCCCTTGCCGCCTGGCAGCCGAGGCGACGCTGGGCAGCCCTGGTGTCTCCTTACTCGTCGGCCTGTTCTTCTCCCTCCTTTTCCGCTTCCCGCGGCAGGCGCGGGGGCGGCACCGGCAGCGCCTCAACGGTTGGGGGATTCGGTGCGGTTTCCGGGCCGATCAGATCCACGGCGGTGCGTTGCATCACGAGCCGGAAGCGCAACGGCGCCTGGTTCTTGTTGATGAAGGCCTGCACCGCGGCCACCTGAGCGGAGGTGGGCAGGGAGGGATCCGTGACCCGCACCCGGGCCCGGATCAGCGGCGGGTTCTGCTGCCAGTCGATGGTGAGGCCCACCATGTCGATGGCGGGATCGCCGCCGAGGGTGATCGTGCTGCTGCGCAGCCGCTGCTCGATGGCCGCCTCCAGCTGCTGGGCCTTGTTCTCCCGCCTGTTCTGGTTGAGAAGGCGGAAGAAGCTGCTGCCCAGGGGAATCACCAGCAGGGCGGTGAGAGCCACACTGGTGAGGCCGATCCGGCTGTTGAACAACCGGCGCCGATACACCTTCTCCAGCGTCCCCAGGGCCGCCATCGCCCCCACCATGATCCCCAGCAGGTTGGTTGTGAACAGCAGCAGCGCCCCGTAGGCCTGCATCCAGTCGGAGGAGGCCAGCAGGATCCCCACCACGCACATCGGCGGCACCAGGGCCACGGCGATGGCCAGGCCGGCCAGGGCCGAGATCGCATCCTTTCTCAACTTGGCGAACATCGCCACCGCCCCGGCCACCAGGGCCACCCCCAGATCCAGCAGGTTGGGGCTGGTGCGGTTCATCACCTCGCTGCCGAAGCTGGGGAACGCCACCAGATGGCCCACCGCCATCGCCAGCAGCACACAGATCACCACCCCCAGCAGCAGGGTGCGCAGGGCCCGCAGGAACATCGGCAGCCGCCCCCGCAGGATCTCGAAGGCCATCGCCTGCAGCGGCATGATCCAGGGGGCCACGACCATGGCGCCGATCACCACGGCGGGGCTGTTGGCCAGCAGGCCCAGGGTGGCGAGCAGGGAGGCGCCGACGGTGAGCACCACGAACACCAGGTTGAAGCTGGCGTCGTGCTCGAACTCCCGCTGAAGCGCGGCCAGCCGGTCGTCATGCGGCGGGGCGGTGGTGGTGGTCATGGCCCGAGCGCCTTGGGACAGCTCACCAGACTGCTGTGTCGCCGCCTTACGTTCAAGCCCCTCCCGTGCCCGTCTCCGCCTCCATGGCCTGGGTGAAGCCCGCTGCCGTTGCCCTGGTGCTGGCGCTGGTCATGCCCCCGGCCCGCGCGGACAATTGGCCGTACCAGCGGCTGGTGGAGGCCTTCGAGCAGCGTGGCTTCCGCGTGCTCGGCAGCCATCCCCGCTGCGCCGAGCGCGGTCTCTACGGGCTTTATCTGCGTGAGAGCCGGCGGATCGTGGTCTGCCCCCGCGGCAACCTCAACGACACCCTGCTGCACGAGGGCTGGCACGCGGTCCAGTCCCGCTGTCTGCGGGGACGGCTCCACCTGGGCGAGGAGGAGCTGCGCCGGGGCCTGAGCCGGCGCGACCAGCGTGACCTGGCCCGGCTCTACGGCGACGGCCGCTGGCAGCGGGAAGCGGAAGCCCGGGTCATGGCCCGCCGGGATCCCGTGTCCTATTTCCGCCTCATGGACGAGCTTTGCCCTGCACCCGTCCCCCCACCAGCTCCGGCCCCGCCGCAGGGCGCGCCTCACGGCCAGGCGGTGAATCGCACCGGCTCATAACGGGCGATCGCCACACGCCAGCCCCGGATCGCCAGGGCGGCCAGCCCGGAATGGAAATCGGCGGTGGCACCGCCGCCGACCCAGCGCGCCTTCAGCCGCGGCAACTGCTCCTGCAGGGCCTCCAGCGGCAGCTCCACCAGCACCAGGCTGCCGTCCCCGGCCGCCCGCCGCAGGGCGCCTTCCTCACTGCGCTGCCACAGGCGCAGCAGCAGTTCCAGCACCAGGGTGCGGCCGTCGTCGCCGGGGTCCGCCGCTTCGGCCGCCGCCGCGGCCAACGACTTGCCGTTCAGGGGCAGGGCCCGCTTCCCCTCCTGCTCCAGCAGGGCCAGCGCCACCAGATAGGGAGCCTCCGCCATGACCATCGCCCGCACACAGCCCCCAGCCTGCCTGAACCGACAACTCCCAGCCGATTGGTGTAAAAGTTGTCAAGAGCGTTCCGTCACCATGGTCCAGAGCAACGTCACGGTGGTGGTCGTACCTCGCGAACGATTCGGTTACGCACTGAGATCACTGGATTCGATCGTTGAGAACACGGACGTTCCATTCGAGCTGATTTACATCGATGGCAACTCTCCCCCCGATCTGGGCAGGGCACTTCAGGCTCAAGCCGAAGAAAGGAATTTCCAGCTGATTCGCACCGAGTACTATCTCTCACCCAACACCGCCCGCAACCTGGCACTTCCCTTCGTCAAGACAAAATATCTTGTCTTCGTTGATAACGATGTCATCGTCAGCCGCGGCTGGCTTCAGGCGCTGGTCGCCTGCGCCGACCTGCACGGCTGCACCGCTGTCTGCCCGCTGACGTTCGAAGACGAAGCCTTCAGCGTCGTTCATCATGCTGGTGGTGAGCTCGTCTGGAAGTCGATGGAGCAGGGCCGCCGCTGGCTGACCGAGCGGCGCCCCTGGAACCATCTGCCCCTGGCCAAGGTGAACAAGCCCCTGGTGGCGGGTCCCACCGAACTGAATGAGTTCCACTGTGTTCTGGTTCGGGCCGATTTCTTCGCCCAGAACGGCCCCCTGGACGAGAAGTTGCTGAGCATGGCCGAAGAGACGGATTTCTCGATCTCCGTCTCCAGCACCGGAGGTTCCATGTTTTTTGAGCCTGCCAGCCAGGTGAGTTACATCCCCCCTTCCCCCGAACAGTTGCTTCCCTCCGACCTGCCGTTCTTCCAGCTGCGCTGGTCCAGTGACTGGGTCAGAAAGAGCGTCGAGCACATGGCGGCCAAGCACAACCTGGACCCTTCTTCGCCAGTGGTCACGCATTGGCCGCGCTTCGTGTTCCAGCACCGCCATGCCTGTGCCACGGGGTCCAGAACGATGCCGCCGCTCAATATTCTGTTCGGCGATTACGGCACCACCCTCAACAAGCGGGAGAAGTTCGATCAACTGCTCCGCCAGCTCTCCCCAGATCCCGTCGACAACCGCTGAACACCGCCGCCGTCATGCCCGGATGACAAGGGCAACCAGTCCGGCGAGCATGGCGGTTCGTGGGCTCGCCCACGCCACTTGAGCCGGATCCATGGACAGCTTCGACGGCAAGATCATCGTGGGCAGCGAGGAGTGGTGCAGCTTCCCGGACGCCGGGCTGCCGGCGATCAAGGCCCGCGTCGATTCCGGAGCGGCCACCTCCGCCCTCCATGCCACCAACATCGTGGCCTTCGACCGCGATGGCCAGCCCTGGGTGAGCTTCGAGGTGCACCCGCTCCAGGGGGATCGGGTGGTGGTGGTGCGCCACGAGGCCCCCGTGGTGGCCAAGCGGGACGTGCGCAACACCAGCGGCGTCCCGGAGAGCCGCTACGTGATCCGGGAGCGCCTGGTGCTCGGTGAGCAGAGCTGGGAGGTGGAACTCACGCTCGCCAACCGTGATGCCATGGGCTACCGGATGCTGCTCGGCCGCCAGGCCATGGTGGGCCGGATCCTGGTGGACCCGGAGGGCAGTCACCACCTGCGCAGCCTCAGCGCCGAGGAGAGCCGCGCCCTCTATTCCCATGTCCGCAAGCGCGACGACGGCCTGCGGATCGTGCTGCTGGCCAGTAACCCCGACCTCTACAGCAACCGTCGCCTGATCGAGGCCGGCGAGGAACGGGGCCATCACATGCAGTTCCTCAACATCCGCCAGTGCTACATCCGCCTGGACCCCCGCAACCCGGAGGTCCACTACCGCGGCGGCGACGTGCTTGGCACGGTGGACGCCGTCATCCCGCGCATCCGCCCCAGCGTCACCTTTTACGGCTGCGCCGTGACGCGGCAGTTCGAATCGATGGGGGTGCCGTCCCTCAACAGCGCCCACGCCATCACCGTCTCCCGCGACAAGCTCTTCGCCTCCCAGGAGTTCGTGCGCGCCGGGCTCAACACCCCGGTCACGGGATTCGCCGATTCCCCGCTCGACACCGTGGACCTGATCCGCATGGTGGGCGGCGCCCCCCTGATCGTGAAGTTGCTCGAGGGCGCCCAGGGCAAGGGCGTCGTCCTGGCCGAAACCCAGAAGGCGGCCGAAAGCGTCATCAATGCCCTGCAGAGCCTCGACGCCAACCTGCTGGTGCAGGAGTTCATCAAGGAGGCCGGGGGCACGGATCTGCGCTGCTTCGTGGTCGGCGGCAAGGTGGTGGCTGCCATTGAGCGCCGGGCCGCCGAAGGCGAGTTCCGGGCCAACCTGCACCAGGGGGGATCGGCCCGGACCGTGCAGCTCGATGCCCCCGAAAAACAGATGGCCATCAAGGCCTGCAAGGCCCTGGGGCTCGATGTGGCCGGCGTCGACATCCTCCGCTCCCACCGCGGGCCCCTGCTGCTGGAGGTGAATTCCAGCCCCGGGCTCGAGGGGATCGAAGCGGCCACCGGCCTGGACCTGGCCGGCAAGATGATCCAGAAACTGGAGCGCAAGCTCGGCTGGGGCCGTCCCGCCGGCCAGGAAGCCTTCGCCGACGTGAGGTCGTGATCGAAGCTCCTGCGCCACCAGCTGCTGGTGCCCCCCCCTACCTGGAGCTGCAGGCCGTCGAGGCCTGGCTGGGCCCCCGCAAGGTGTTCGAGGATCTCTGCCTGCAGCTGCACCGCGGCGAGGACACCGTGGTGCTGGGTCCCAACGGTTCCGGCAAGAGCTCGCTGGTGAAGCTGCTCAGCCGCGAGCTCTATCCCGTGGTGAAGCCCGGCTCCTTCCTGCGGATCTTCGGCAGTGAAACGGTGAATCTCTGGGAGCTGCGCGGCCGCATCGGCCTGGTGTCCCAGGACCTGCAGGCCGCCTACGTCGGCAGGGTGGCCGCCGCCGATGTGGTGCTCTCCGGGTTCTTCGGCTCGGTGGGGATCGGTCGCAGCCAGGTGGCCACCGAGGCTCAGCGCCAGCGCGTGGCGGCGCTGATGGAGCAGCTGGGGCTGGCCGCGCTGGCGGAGCGCCCCTATGGCCAGCTCTCCGAGGGCCAGCGGCGCCGCCTGCTGCTGGCCCGGGCCCTGGTGCACAGCCCCGAAGTGCTGGTGCTGGATGAACCCACCAACGGGCTTGATCTGAAGGCGAAACACCAGTTGCTGGCGATCCTGCGCGACCTGGCCCGCAGCGGCACCACCCTGCTGCTGGTGACCCACCAGATCGAGGCGATCCTTCCCGAGATTCGCCGTTGTGTGCTGCTGCGGGAGGGGAAGGTGGTGGGCGACGGCCCCACGGAGGCCCTGCTGCGGGACGCCCCCCTCAGCGCCCTGTTCGCCACTCCCCTGCGGGTGTGTGAGGCGAACGGCTACCGCCAGGTGCTGCCGGCCGGCTGAGCCGCCATCATTCGGGACATGTGCCGTGGCTTCCGGGTGCCCCGTCCGATCCGTCTGCTGCTGGCCTTCCTGACCGCCTGTCTGCTGCCGCTGATGGGCCTGTCAACGGCGGCGCTGTCAGCTGCTCAGGTGCCTCCGCCGTTCTCCACGGGCCTCAACACCTACGTGCCCCTGGAGAGCCAACCCTTCCATGGCCAGCTGCTGGAGCTGAAGCAGCAATGGACGGACGCACCCCTCAACCAGGTGGTGGGGGACAGCCCGCGGGCCACCCTGCTCAACTTCTACGTGGTGATGGCCCAGGTGAGCCGGGACATCGCCCGGATCGAGGCCAAGACTGCCGCCACGCCAGGGCTGTTCTGGTCCAGCGCCGTTCGCAACGAACTGGCGCTGATCAACAGCTACTTCGAGGAGGCGGTGAAGGCCCTCGATGTGTCGGAGATCCCCCAGAGCATCCGGGCGGATTTCGCCGATGAATATGCCCTCAAGCTCAAGGTGATTCTCGATTACGTCTTCACCCACAGCCGCAAGCCTTTCGAGATTCCTGATACGGCCGGGATGAAGGCCTTGAACGAGGGACGGGTGAACCCCAGTTCCAGCTGGACCATCCCGGGCACCTCCATCACCCTGACGGATGAGGGCACGGAAGGGGGCCGTGATCGCGGCTACAGATTCTCCGCCTTCACGGTGGCCCAGATCCCCGGACTCTACGAGGAGATCAAGAACCAGCGGGCGCCTGCCGCCGGTGCCTCCAGCCTGCTCACGCCAGCGATCTATGACGCCTTCAGTCTCAGGCCCGGCCATATCCTGCCGCCCAAGTGGTATCTGAGCATCCCCGCGGGCTTCCGCCGCAACGTGCTGGAGGCCCACCTCTGGGACCAGACCCTGTTCCAGATCGTCCTGGGCCTGCTGATGATGGCGGCCTTCGCGTTCGTTCAGTTCCGGCTGGTGCTGGCCCTGCTGGCCAGCTATCGGATGACCAAACGGGCCGCCAGCCAACCTCTCACCCCCATGGAGATCTGGCGCGTCGACAACATCGCCTGGCATCGGGTGCTGCTGGCGGGGGTGGCCCTGCCCATCACCCGGCTGGTGGAACTGCTGCTCGATCACTACGTCAACGTCACCGGCCTGCCCCTGCAGGTGTTGATGTACCTGCTCTACACGCTCTATTTCTGCTGGGCGGGGTTGTTCAGTTTCTTCCTGATGGAGGCCCTCGGCCGCAGCCTGGCGGAATGGGTCACGATTCTGCGCGGCCGGCGCAACGCCCTGCAGTTGAGCCGCGTCAGCAATCTGGTGATGCCGGTCTGCCGGGTGCTGGGGGCCATCATCGGCGTCTCCCTGATGTACCGGCTGCTGATCCTGCTGGGCTTGCCGGGCTCCACCGTGCTGGCCTTTTCCGCCGTGCCCGGCCTGGCCATCGGCCTCGGGGCCTCGAAGCTGCTGGGCAACCTGTTCGCCGGTCTGTCGATCCAGACCGACCGTCCCCTTCGGGTGGGGGAGTTCTGCCGCATCGGCAGCAATCTGGGCTACGTCACCAAGATCGGCCTGCGCTCCCTGGAGCTGCAGACCCATGAAAGTCGCGTCACGATCCCCAATTCGGTCGTCGATGAGGAGACGATCGTCAACTATTCCCTGCGGTCGAATCAGGCGCAGGATGCGGTGCTGCATGTCTTCGAGTTGCACCTGCCCCTGCCGGCCGATCTCACCCCCGACCAGCTGGACGACCTGGTGCATTACGGCCGCTTGCATCTCACCGAGCTGCCGGGTCTGTCCGCCGCCCAGGTGTTTCTCGACCAGGCCACCGCGGATCGGGAGCTGTTGTTGCGCTGCTGCGGGCAGATACACGCCCCCAACTGGATCGATTACCTCACCCTGCGGGAAGCGGTCCTGCTGCGGTTGCGGCAGATCCTCGATCAGGTGATCCGCTCCCGCATGGTGATCGGCGTGGCCTACGACACCACTGCGGAGCAGCTGCAGCGCATCCCGGAACTGATCGCCTCCCTGTTTGATGCCGAACCCCTGGCCGCCTTCCGGGCCTGTCGCCTGATGGCCATCAGCGACTTCAGCTACGACTTCACCTACGACTACCGCTCCTCCCAGCCCACCTATGCGGCGTTCAAGGATGAGGTGGCCCGCCTCAACCGGGCCCTGCTGGCCCTGTTCGCCGCCGAGGGGATCGAGATCCCCTACCCCACCCAGGCGGAGTTCCAGATCAATGGCTGAGCTGACGCTCCAGACCCTGGTGGGATGCGGCCTGGTGATCGGTGCCTATCCCCGCTTCCGGTATGACGCCCGTGGTGGCGGGGGCGTGGGGCGGCTTGGCGACGGGGACAGCACCGGTTCGCAGCGGCTCCGTTTCGACTCCGATGCGTTGACCATCCCCCCGCTCAACTGGCGCACCACCCGGTTCCTGGGCCTGCCGTTGCCCCCGGGGCTGGCGATCACGATCCACCCCCAGCAGCTCGAGGGCCGCCTCGATGGCGCCACCGGCGCGATGGCGCTGCGGTTCTGCGCCCGCTTCCGCTTCGCCATCGGCGGGCTCTATCGGGCCCCGGATCTGATCGTCGACACGATGCTCAGCACCGGCCCCGTGCAGGGTCGCCGCCACCAGGCCACGGGCCAGCCCCTCAGTGGCGATGGCCAGGCGCAGCTGGTGGGTGTGGCCACCATCGCCCCCAGTGGCGATCCCTGGCTCGACCGCTTCCTGGGTCTGCCCGATGAGGCCCTGGCGCTGCTGCGCTGTCGGTTCGGGCCGCTGGCGCCGGCGGGCCGGGACTTACCTTGACCCCCTCGCCGCCTGCTCCCGCCATGCATCCCCTGCCGTTGCATCTCGGCCCGGGCACTGATCTGCGTGCCAGCCTTGAGCAGCTGGGGACCCAGGCCGGTGCCTCCGGCTTCGTGCTGGGGGTGGTGGGCGACCTCTCCCAGGCAGCCTTCCAGTGCCCGGGCCAGGCCGAGCCCACCGTGCTTCAGGGGCACCTGGAGATCATCACCCTGCAGGGCACGGTGGCCCCCCAGGGGGTGCACCTGCACCTGAGCCTGTCCGATGGCGAGTGCCAGGTGTGGGGCGGCCACCTCGAGCACGGCAGCCTGGTGCTCAGGGGCGCCGACCTGCTGGTGGGCTTCCTGCCCACGGCTGTGCCCCAGGAGCCAGCGACCCTGGCGGCCGCCCCAACCCAGCCGCGGGTGGAGATCGCCGTGCTCAGCGGCTGCCCCTTTTCAGCCCGGGCCCTGCGCATGCTGCGCACCCTCGGCATTCCCCACCTGGTGCAGCTCGCCGATGACCAGGGTGCCCGACAGGAGGTCGCCGAACGCAGTGGCCTCAGCGCCATGCCCCAGGTGTTCATCGATGGCGAGCCCATCGGCGGTTACGACGCCCTGGCCGATCTGCACGGCCGCGGCGCCCTCGACCATCTGCGCTGAGGGCACACGCACCCCTAACGGGACAGGTCAGGAAACTGCGTCTTCAACCGGGTCACCTTCGGCTGATCGTGGATCACGACGTAGGGGTGGGACGGGTGGCGGGCGACGAAGTCCTGGTGGTAAGCCTCGGCGGGGGTGAAGCCCCGCCAGTCCTCCACGGTGGTGGCGATCGGCCGCGGCAGTGCACTGGAGCGGTTCAGCTGGGCGATGTAGGCCACGGCCACCCGGCGCTGCTCCGGGTCGGTGGGGAAGATCGCCGAGCGGTACTGGGAGCCCACATCCGGACCCTGGCGGTTCCGCTCGGTGGGGTCGTGGGCGACGGAGAAGAAAACCTTCAGCAGCTGGCCGTAGCTCACCCGGGCCGGGTCGTAGGTGATGCGGATGCCCTCGGCGTGGCCGGTGTCGCCGCCACTCACCCGCTCGTAGGCGGCGGTGGCCGGGCTGCCGCCGGTGTAGCCGGTCACCACCTCGGTGACGCCTTTGACGTGCTCGAACACCGCTTCCATGCCCCAGAAGCACCCCCCTGCCAGCACCGCCGTGGCACGGGGGCCGGCCGCCAGGGTGAGCCCGGTGGCCGGATCGGGCAGGCTGGCGGCCACGGCGCTGGAGGCGCCCAGGCGAGGCAGAAGGCTCACCGCGATCAGCGGCAACGCCAGCAGGCTGACAGCCAAGGTCGAGAGGGCGGCGGCTGTGGTGAGGCGTGGCGACACTCGCATCGGTGGAAACGCGGGGGATGGTTGAACTACCGGCCAGGCCACCGAGTGGATGTCCCGTAAGGTCGACCACAGAGAAGGAACCCCCCATGGCAGCCCGCCTCGCCATCGGCCCGGTGGACGTGAGTCCCGAGGTTCGCGAGTGGGTGGATCGTGAAACGCTGCAGCGTCTGGTGGCCCGCCACCGCCGCGGCGACTGGGGCGTGGTGGATGCTCGCGATGCCCGCGACAACACCATCGCCGCCTACCGCCAGCAGGGTTCGCTGCGCAGCGTCTTTGACCTCGGCCAGGGCCTGCAGGTGTGGATCCTCACCCATGACCTCGGCACCGACCGGCTGCACACCCTGGTGCTGCTGCCCAGCGACGAGTAGGGACCCCCAGGGTGTCAATGGACGCCTGGCGTCTCACAGAGCCCGCGATGTCCATCGGGTCCAATCGTTGGGATGCGGCGCCAGATGTCAGCGCGCTGTCGATGCCAAACCCTCCTGTGGCGTCCCGAAGGCGCTGGAGCCTCACCCTGCTCTGGCCGCGTTGTCAGACAGACTTTTGGCTTCATCCAGCCTTCCATATGTCCAGTCCGGCACCATCTTCATAATGTCTTTCGTCAGCATCTGTTGCCCCGCCCCTGGACGGGGTGGCCAGATGCCGTAAAACGCATCCAGGTCGCTGAGGGCTGACGACGTGATTGATCTCCCGCAGCCTGGCCGCCAGTCGCAGCCCAGGCGTCCCGATCTGTCGCCCCATGGTGCCGAACCCCTGGCTGCCGAGAGTCGATCCACGGAGCTGGGCTGGTCCCCTACCGACGAGCTGGCCACGCTGGAGGTTGTCTGGGAAAGCCTCTGCCAGGACGCGGCGAGTCCCGTGACCTCGCTCCAACTCCCCACCATTGCCCCCACCACCCAGGCCCGTGCAGGCGGTCAGCGCCCCCTGCGCCAGCGCAATCGCCTCGTTGAGGACCAAGGCCGACTGGCGTCCTGAGTCGTTTCTTGTCTTTTCTCAATCCTTCGTGGTGAAGGAATGTATGGATCTTTCGCGGGGGACTTAGCGCTGTAACGATCCTCGATTCCCCCCTCTGAATCCGGTAAGAATCGCTCCTTGACATCGTCGGCCGGCAAGGCCTTCCTGGGACCCCATTTGATCTTGCACCTGCACGGGTTCCTGCCAGAAGCCGCCACCTCCATGCCCATGGCGATGCTCTTCTCTCTGCCCTTTGTGTTGTTTTCCCATGGCCCTGGTCCAAGCCCCTTCCCTTGGCATCGAGCGTTTCGCGGATGATCGCAACAAGGAGAACTGGTCGAAGGCGTCGCCGCAGGATCGTGATGGCATCATCCGGCTGGTCTATCAGCAGGTGCTGGGTCAGCAGTATGTGATGCAGAACGAGCGCCTTGTCGGCGCTGAATCCCTGTTCCGAAACGGTTACCTCACCGTGCAGGAATTCGTGCGCACGCTGGCCAGAAGCGGGCTCTATCGCGCCCGCTTCTTTGAATCCTGCAATCCTTACCGCTTCATCGAGCTCAACCACAAGCATCTCCTTGGCCGGGCTCCCCACAACAAGGCCGAGATGCTGCACCACTTCACGATCCTGCAGGAGCACGGCTACGACGCCGAGATCGATTCCTACATCGACAGTCCCGAGTATCAGGAGCGCTTCGGTTCCGATGTGGTGCCCTATCTCCACGGTTGGGACTATTCCGCCGGCCACCAGGGTCAGCAGTTCTCCTGGCTGATGCAGCTGGCCGGTGGCGCTGCCGCTTCGGTCAAGGGTGACAGCGCCGGCACCCGCTTCAAGCTCGGCAGGGCTCTGCACCAGGATCGGGCTGTGACGGTGTCGGTCAACCGGCCCCGTTTCAGTGGCGAATCCTTCTTCCAGGCCAACCTGGGCCAGGGGGGCGCCAGCGTGGATGGTCCGGTGTCCCGCAACGGCCAGCCCACCGATCCCTCCCGCGGCCACCGCGAGGAGGCTCTGGTGGTGTCGGCCGGGGTGCGCGGTACCAGCTCCCCCAGTGGCCGGGTGGCCACCATCACCGCCACCGGGCTGGTGAAGAACGCCGTGGTGCGCAGCGGTGCCTACGTGATGCGGGTGCCCTACAGCCGCATGAACGAGGCCCTGCAGCGGGTGCAGCGTCTCGGTGGCCGGGTGGTGCGCGTCAGCGTCAACTGAGTCAGTGCCCGGGGGTTCAGGGCCGCAGGTCCACCCCCCTCCGGGCCAGCAACTGGCGGCAGGCCATCAGGGCCGAAAGGCTCACCCCGGCGGTGCCCTCGCCGGGGTGGATGGCATCGCCGCAGAGCCACAGGCCCGCCAGGGGGGAGCGGCTGGCCAGGCCGAAGGGCCCGAAGCGGCTGGGGTGCTGGCCCAGCCCCCCCACGTAGCCCATGGGCCTGCCGGTCCAGCCGGCAAAACCCCGGGGGGTGGCCAGTTCCCGGTGGAGCCAGTCGGCAGGTCCCACCCCCAGCAGCTGTTCCAGACCCCTCTGAATCGCGGCCATCGCCCGTTGCTTGCGGGCCTGATAGTCGGCCTCCTCCACGCCGAACCAGGGTCGGGCCGGGGTGAACACGCTGGCGATCACCGTGGCCCGGCCGGCGGGGGCCCGGCCGTCCCCCTCCTGGCTCACCGAGACGAACAGGGAGCCCGGCTCAGTAGAGGCCAGCTGCAGATGGCTGGGGCAACCCGGCGGCAGCCGGTCCCGCTCGACGGCCCCATAGAACACCAGGGCGCCGCTGGGTTCGTGCAGGTTCTCGAGCCGACGGCGGTAGCCGGCAGGCAGGGCGTCCCCCAGCAGGGCCGGCAAGGCCTGGGGGGGCAGCGTGACCACCACCTCAGTGGCCTCCAGGCTGAAATCGGACTCCGGCAGACGGGAATCGCCGGGGCGTGCCGGCCGTCGCCGGCCCGTGATCTGCCAGCGCTCGTTCGGTTGCACGGGCGGCCGCAGCCGTTCGACGCGATGCCGCAGCCGCAGCCGACCGCCCTGTTGCGCCAGGGCCTGCTCAAGGCTGTCGCTGAGGGACTGCATCGAGCCCTCAAGGTGCCAGAGGCCCAGCGGCTCCTGCACCATCGCCAGCACCGTGGCTCCGTACAGCGCGGCCGTGCGATCGGCGGGCTCCTGGGAATAGAGCTTCAGCTGCAGATCCAGGAAACGCCGCAGCCGGCCGTCGGCGTCGCAGCCTGTGATCCGCAGCAGGTCGGCCACCGTGGCGAAGGTGAGCACGCCGCTGGCCAGCGTCCCTGGCCCCACCGCCCCCAGCAGTTGGCCCAGATCCCACCAGGTGCGGGGCGGCAGGACCGGATCCTGGGAGGCGAAAGCCCAGTTGGCCCGGTGCATGGCATCGCACAGGGCCCAGAAGCGAGAACTGCCGGGGAACTGCTTCAGCCGCTCCTGGCGCCAGCGCTCCGGGTCGCGCCAGATCGACACCGGTTCAAGGCCATCGGCCAGATCGACCACACAGCCGGGATCGAGTGGTATCGCCGCCGGAGGTGCCACCCCCAGATGGCGGAACAGCCGCGCGTGGATGCCGGCGGGGTGGCCAGCAGCACCGTCCTCCAGCCCCGCCACCTGGGTGGCCCCCACATCGAACACATAGGGCCCGCGCCGGAAGGTGCCGGCACAACCGCCGCTCTGGCGGTGGGCTTCGAGCAGCTGCACCTGGAGCCCCTGCTTCGCCAGCAGCGCCGCCGCCGTCAGGCCGGCGATGCCGGCGCCCACCACCACGACATCCGTTCTGGGCCTGTTGCTGGGGTTCAACGCTGCACGTCTGCATCAGCCTGATGTTGGCAGTCCGCCGATCGATGCTGTGGGGGACGGCTGTGCCGCGGAACGCGTGAGGGGGGATAGATGCAGCAGAGACGCGCCGGCCGGTGGAGGAGTCAAAGGACGTTGATGCCATTCAGATGCGTCGCCGCAGCACATGCGTGGCGGTTCATGGGTGTGACTCTGAATGTCATGCACCCTTCTCCAGATGTGGCAGATCAGCAGCGGCAAAATGCTCCTGTCTGCGGCTTCCTCAGCATGGGGAACTTAAACGTTCCTTTTCCGGTGATCCCTTGCACCACAGTCGATCCGGATTTCCTCCAGATTTGGAATGCGGTCGTTCCTGTGGAGATAGGAGGCTGGACGACGACATGACAGGCAGCTCCTGTGGGATGGTGAGGGTTCTGGGATTGATTTGAGATAGCGTGATTTCAGCTATAGACTTATGGAGTCAATTGCCCCAACGTCCGCCAAATCTGACATGACCCTAAATCTTCCGACAATCCGCAGCGTCGATGCAGCTAAGCGCCGCATTGGCTCTGCCACGGTATGCCTTGGAGTGGCCTTTACGGTTCTTGGTCTTGCAGGGTCGGCCCGTGCCGCTTCATTCACCACCTGCCAGGCTCTGGCTGATCTGACAGTCGGCAACACAAAGATCACCAATCTCAGTTGCTCGGGCGATGTTGCCAATAGCCCAGACGTGTTGATTTCCTTTGCTGAGCTCACCAATAATGTTGAGTACAGTTTCATTGGTAATGCTCTCTTGGGCTCATTGGAAGGAGGTATCGGCTATGACATCGAAATCGTCCTTGGCCAAAACGTTTTCCAGAGTGTGCAGTTGACAGCGGATGGCACGACAGACTCTGTCTACAGTGCCGTCAAGGATATTTCATGGTCAGGTGGAGTTGCTCAGCTCGTCACCACCCAGGAAGGTCATGAGCCGGTCTTCGTCTTCCCTTCGCTCAATGTCAAGAAACTCTCGATCTCTGATACCTGGATAGCTTCTGAAGGGAACGTTCAAATCGTCAAAAATAACTTTCTCCAGGTCCCTGGCCAAGCACCTCCGGACTCCGTTCCTGGTCCCCTGCCCATTCTCGGAGCTGCTGCCGCCTTTGGCGTCAGTCGCAAGTTGAGAGCACGGATCCAGAAGCCAGTCGCCATGCCCTGAGTTCCGCTCCCTCCAAGACGTTTGATCCCTGCCGATCTGGCGGGGATTTTTTTTGTCACCGCTCAGGGAGCGATGCGTTTCTGGCTCTTTTGCGTGCATCAGCCGCACCGGTACCGCCACGCTGCGTTTCGTCTCGCGGCGGGTGTAGGCATGGGCCGCGCGGGCGTCCTCGCCCCTCTGGCCATCTCACTCCCATGTCAGCGGGCCTCGATTGTGCATCAACCCGCAAGTGCTGGAGCCATGCTGACTTGGCTATGAGGCTGTTGTTGAAGGATGAGATCCGAAGCCAAGAGCAGCTTCATGGGAGGGGTCGTCGTGGATCGTCAATGAATCCTTTGATCGTCTTCGATCCACCCATCAGGGACCACGGCATTCCTATCGTTTTGTCTGAACCCGCCAGCCATGCCATGGAGTCTGAACGGCCTGTTCATCATCTGCGTCAGCAGAGTGGGTTGACCCGGTGAAGGCCGGCCAAGGGCCGCAAAGCCTACAAAGAGGATCAGCATTCTCAGGACATTGCCAAAGAGCAATCCCAGCGATCGTTGCCAGAGCGTGGACATTTGCTGGTCAAAGTCGTATTGGGCTTTCTTGCTCCTCGCATCCATGGCTTCCAGCAGGCGACCTTTCACGGTGTCCAGTGGTACGGGCAGTGGCTCTGGCAGCGGTGCCTTGTTGCCAGGGATACCTTCGTAGGCTTGTCGCAATTGAGCAACCGTGGTGGAGGCCTGAATCGCCTCCATGGCCCGCCGGGCCTGGGAGAGCTGTTGGGTTGCGATCTGTTGTTGCTCGCGCAGCAGTTTCACTCCGGCATAGATCTGTACCGGGATCAATAACAGATAACCGATGGCGACCCATGTGGCCAATCGTCGCAGGAGTGCAGATCGTTGGGCCAAGACCGTTGACCTGTGATCCATTTCGGAGGCCGCTGCGATGAGCAGCGCTCCAATCAGTGGCGTGGCGCTGCGCCCCACCAGGAAGCCGCTCATCTGATCCAGCCACGCCGGCTTGAGAAGGGCAACAGGCCAGGCCTGAAAGGCAAGATCGACAAGAAAATAGGCCAAGAGAGCTACTCCGGCCCAATGGAGTACCAGAGCGAATTCATGACTTCTCCATTCGCTGCGACTCATGGAATCCCGGGACATACGAGCTTGAGACATCGTTCGGAATCGTCGCAACCAACTCTTCCCAGTATGTTCGACCTCTCTGATCTTGTGCGTGAACTGTCTTCATGGCCCCAAAATATTCACTGACTTGAATATGCAGCGAATACGCTGCATCACAGGCCTTGTCCGCCAGCCTGATGGCACCTCTTCCAGCCCTGTATGTCCCACCCCGATTCCCTCATTCCCTGGTTGGCCGACCGGCTCGGCGTTGAGGCGCTGAGCTGCCGTCCGGTGGGTGGTGGCTGCATCCACAGCGCCTGGTGTCTGGAACTGGCGGACGGCAGTCGGCTGTTCGCCAAAACCAATGGGGCCTCCTCCCTGCCCCTGCTGGAAGCGGAAGCCGATGGCCTGCAGGCCCTGGCGGCGGCGGCGGGAGACTGTGGGGTTCTGGTGCCTGTCCCCCAGGCCTGCGGCCTGGCGGGACCATGGGCCGTTCTGGTGCTCCCCTGGCTCGACCTGGAGAGCCGCCGATCTGCGGCCATGGAGCCGCCGTGGCGCCGCCTGGGGGCCGCACTGGCGGGTCTGCACCGGCGCAGCCTCACCCGCCGCTGCGCGGCGGAAGATCGGGGCGGCTTGTCCTTCGGCTGGCCCCGCGACAACGTCATCGGGGCCTTCCCCCAGGGCAACGGCTGGGACAACGACTGGGGACGCTTCTTCGTGGAGCGGCGTCTGGTCCCCCAGCTGGAGCACCTGGCCCGCCATGGCACCCCCCTGAGGCAGGCCCAGGGCCTGTTGGAGCGCGCCGGCGACTGGCTGGCGGATCACCAGCCCGATCCCTGCCTGGTCCACGGCGATCTCTGGAGCGGCAACGCCGCCATCAGTGCCGGCGGCCAGGGAGCACTCTTCGATCCGGCCGTTTACCGGGGCGACCGGGAGGTGGACCTTGCCATGGCAGGACTGTTCGGTGGCTTTCCCGAGGCGTTCTTTTCGGGCTACGCCGAGACCTGGCCCCTACCGGCCGGCCACCGCTTCCGCTGCGACCTTTACAACCTCTATCACCTTCTCAACCACGCCAACCTTTTCGGCGGCTCCTACCTGGGCCAGTGCCAGGCACGCATTGATAATCTCCTGAGCCGTGGAACGGCCCAGGAGAAGGGAAGATGAAGCGTCGGCTCAGCTCAGGTATTCCTTGCGCAGGGTCTGGAGCTTGGCCATCACGGCCGAGCGCTTTTCACCCGTGGTGAGGTTGTTCCAGCTCCAGTTGCCCACCACCACCAGTCCCAGCAGTTCCAGCAGGCCCGGCACGATCGGCAGCAGGTTGATGGTGTCGAGCACGCCCTTGATCAGGATCTGGGCCACGATCACGGCCAGCAGCACACCGGAGGCCTTGCCGATGCGGCCCACCTGGCTCCAGTCCACCTTGTCGAGGGTTTCGTTGACCTTGCCAATCACTTCGCTGTAGCGCTCGGTGAAATCCACCTCTGCGGCGCTGGTGGTGGCGTCGTCCTGCGTGGTCTCCTTCACCTCGGTCGTGCTGTCGATCATGGAAGGAGAGGTCTCCTGACGGAATGATGCATAACGTACCGGTGTGAACCCACAGACGCCAGCGGAACTGCGCATCGGTCGGCAGGCGCTGACGCTGCTTGAGGCCGTGTTGCTGGCGGCCGCCCCCGAGGAGGGCTGTGCCCTGCTGCTCGGGGGCCGGGATCCCTGGTGGGTCCGGCGCGTCTGGCCCTGCCTCAACGTCTGGGAGCCTGCCGCCGAACGCCGCCGCCGCTTCGCCCTCGATCCGCGTGAGCAGCTGCTGGCGCAGAAGTGGGCCCGATCCCGGGGGCTGAGCGTGCTGGGATCGGCCCACAGCCATCCGCTCTCGGAGCCCGTGCCCTCGGCCCTCGACAGCTCCCTGGCCTTCGCGCCCACCCTGATGCTGATCCTGGGGCAGGGGGGTCCCGCCGCGGGAGAGCTCCGTTCCCTGGCCTGCTGGTGGTTGCCGGAGCAGGGCGGCCCCCGGCGGTTGGCGTGGAGAATGGACGATTAGTGCGTCGTGGGTCTCCACCGCCATGCTTCCTCCCGACACCAGCGCCGTCCAGCTCAGCCCCGATGAGGTGGTGCGCTTCTCCCGCCACCTGATCCTGCCGGAGGTCGGCATGGAGGGGCAGAAGCGGCTCAAGGCGGCTTCGGTGCTGTGCGTCGGCACCGGCGGCCTTGGTTCACCCCTGCTGCTCTATCTGGCCGCCGCCGGTGTGGGTCGGCTCGGCATCGTCGATTTCGACGTGGTGGACCACAGCAACCTGCAGCGCCAGGTGATCCATGGCACCAGCTGGGTGGGCAAGCCCAAGATCGAGTCGGCCAAAGCCCGGATCCACGAGATCAATCCCCACTGCCAGGTGGATCTCTACGAAACGGCCCTCAGCAGCGAGAACGCCCTTGAGATCATCGCCGGCTACGACATCGTCTGCGACGGCACCGACAACTTCCCCACCCGTTACCTGGTCAACGACGCCTGCGTGCTGCTGGGCAAGCCGAATGTCTACGGCTCGATCTTCCGCTTCGAGGGCCAGGCCACGGTGTTCAACTTCGAGGGGGGCCCGAACTACCGGGATCTCTTCCCCGAACCGCCGCCGCCGGGCATGGTCCCCTCCTGCGCCGAAGGCGGTGTGGTGGGGGTGCTCCCCGGGATCATCGGCGTGATCCAGGCCACCGAAACGGTCAAGCTGATCACCGGCATCGGCACCAGCCTCAGCGGCCGCCTGCTCCTCTTCGATGCTCTCAAGATGAGCTTCCGGGAGCTGAAGCTGCGCCCCAATCCGGAGCGCCCCGTGATCGACAAGCTGATCGACTACCAGGAGTTCTGCGGCGTGGGCGGCTCGGCTCCCGGCCAGGAGGAGGCGGGCAGCGTGGCCAGCATCAGTGTGAGCGAACTCAAGACCCTGCTCGATGGCCCCCAGGACGACCTGCTCCTGCTTGACGTCCGCAATCCCCCGGAAGCCGAGATTGCCGTGATCCCCGGCGCGGTGCTGGTGCCCCTTGATCGCATCGAGAGTGGCGAGGCGATCGAGGAGGTGCGCCGCCTCGCCAACGGCAAACGGCTTTACGTGCACTGCAAGCTTGGCGGCCGCTCGGCCAAGGCCCTGATCGCCCTCCGCCGTCACGGCGTCGAGGGAGTGAACGTGCAGGGTGGCATCGACGCCTGGAGCCAGGAGGTGGATCCTGACGTCCCGCGCTACTGAGCCCCTCTCCCCGGCCAGGAGGCGCTGGCTGGAGCGGCGGCGGCAGGAAGCCCGGCGCCTGATCGCCCTCGAGAAGCGCTTCCTGCCGCTGCTACTCTCGGCCCTGCTGCCGGTCGTGGTGATGCCGTTGACGGCCACCCGGGGCTGGCCGGCCAGCGTGCTCCTGGCCCTGGTCTTCAATCTGCTGATCCTGCAGTCGATCCTCACCCTGCCGGTGATCGGCGGCGTGTCCTATGCCCGGCTGCGCCAGGAGACCTTCCGCTGGATCGGGGTGGTGGGCGGCCTGGGGCTCTGGGTGCCGGTGCTCACCGGCACCTGGCCCGGTGGTCTGTTTCGGGCCGTGGAAATGGTGCTGCTGAGCCTGTTCTTCCTGGCCACCTCCCTGCGGCTGGTGCGCCTGCTGGCCCGGGTGCCCCGGGTCAATGGGCTGGTGATGGCCGGCGCCGCGGCGGGTTATCTGCACCTGGGCCTCACCGGCGGGGTGCTGGCCACGGCCACCCAGGTGCTCGTGCCAGGAAGTTTCAACCTCGGGGAGGGCGCCAGCCACCAGCTGCTGCTGGATCGGCTCACCTACTTCAGTTTCGTCACCATCGCCGGCGTCGGCTATGGCGACGTTCTGCCGGCCAATGCGGTGGGGGAGCGCTTCGTGATCCTCCTCAGTATAGCGAGCACCCTGTACGTGGCTCTGCTGGTTGGGCTGCTGCTGGGCCGCTTCATCGCCTCGGAGGAGGTGGAGATGCTCGAGGACGACCAGCTCGATCTCGAGTGAACGCCGCGGGCCGGGGATTCCAGACGCCGCAGGTTCAGTAGTCGACGCCGCGCTTGAGGTCGACGCCCCGCTCGGCGTAGTGCTTGTGGCACACCATCTCGGAGTGGACGCTGGCCAGATCGAAGTAGGCCGGCCGGCTCTTGCAGCGGCCCGTGATGATCACCTCGGTTTCGGTGGGCTTGCGCAGCAGGGTCTGGACGATCGGCTCCACCGGAAGCAGTTCCAGATCCACCGTGGGGTTGAGTTCGTCGAGGATCACGGTCTTGTAGAGGCCGCTGGCGATGGCGGCCCGGGCGATTTCCCAGGCCCGCTCCGCCTCCACGTAGTCGATCGGTTGCTGTTGGCCGCGCCAGACGATCGCGTCGCGGCCCGAGCGCAGGTGATCCACCAGATGGGGGTAGCTCTCGCGCAGGGCGGCGATCGCCGCGTCCTCGGTGTAGCCCGCCCCGCCCTTGAGCCACTGCAGGATCAGCACCCGGTGGCTCTTGTCCTGGCTGATGCCGCGGCCGATGGCCTGCAGGCCCTTGCCCAGGGCGCTGGTGGATTTCCCCTTGCCCTCTCCGGTGTAGATCTCCAGGCCTTCCAGTCCCTGCTGGGGGCCGCTGTGGGCCCGCATCTCCGAGTGCAGGTCGGCCAGCTGCACCAGCTGCCGCGGGGCGCCCCGGCCGGTGCAGATCATCTCCATGCCCGCCGGCTTGGTGGCCAGGGTCCGCACCACCTCCTCGGTGTCGAGCAGGCCCAGATCGAGCACGGGGTTGAGTTCGTCGAGCACCACCACCGAATAGAGGTTGCTGGCGATCGCCCCCTTGGCGATGTCCCAGCCCCGCTGGGCCTCCTGGTGGTCGAAGCGGGTGGCTTCCGCGGCGCTGAAGTGGTCGCCCCGACCGGTGCGCACCTGGTCGATCAGGTGGGGGAAGCCCTGCTGCAGGGCCTCGATGGCACTGTCCTCGTCGTAGGCGCGGCCGGGACCCTTGAGGAACCGCAGCAGCAGCACCCGGGTGCGCTTCTGCTCACAGATCCCCAGCCCGATGGTGCGCAGCACCACCCCCAGGGCCGCCTGGCTCTTGCCCTTGCCTTCCCCGTCGTACACGTGCAGCTGGCCATGGGCGCGCTCGTCGCTGCCGGCGGCGGTGCGGATGCCGATGCCCCGCCCGGTGCCGCGCTGGGGGGTCTGGGTGCTGCGGGCGGCGGGGGACATGGGCGGGGGGTGCTGATCCGGATGCTACCCAGCCTTGCCAGGATCTACGCCATGCCCACACCCGGCCGCCTCCACCTGCTCGAAGCCCTGCCCGTCCCCCTGGAGCGGGGACTGGAGGCGCTTTGCCGGCAGCTGGAGAGCTTCCCCCAGGTGGTGGTGGCCTACTCCGGCGGCGTCGACAGCGCCCTGGTGGCCGCCCTGGCCGGCGACCGGCTGGGGGAGAGGGCCCTGGCGATCACCGGCGTTTCGCCGGCCCTGGCGCCCCATCTGCGCCGGGAGGCCCGCGCCCAGGCCCGCTGGCTGGGCCTGCGCCACCGCGAGTTGGCCACCGCGGAGCTGGCTGACCCCTCGTACACCAGTAACCCGGAGGACCGCTGCTATGCCTGCAAGCGGGAGCTGCATCGCCTGCTCGCCCCAATCGCCGCCGCCGCCCAGGGGGCCCAGGTGCTGGATGGGGTCAACCTTGATGATCTTGGCGACCACCGGCCCGGCATCCGCGCCGCCCGCGAATTCGGTGTGCGCTCGCCCCTGGCCGAGGCCGGCATCGACAAGCCGGGGGTGCGCTTGCTCTCCCGGGCCCTGGGCCTGCCCTGGTGGGACAAGCCGGCGCAGCCCTGCCTGGCCTCCCGTTTCCCCTACGGCGAGCCGATCGACGCCTCCCGGCTGGCCCGGGTGGCCGCCGCCGAGGACTGGTTGCGCCAGCGCGGCTTCCCCGAACTGCGGGTCCGCAGCCAGGGGGAAACGGCGCGCATTGAAATCCCCGCCGCCGGCTTGCCGGCGGCGCTGGAGTGTCTGGCCCACGGTGAACTGCGCCCCCAGCTGGTGGAAGCCTTCAGGGGCCTTGGCTTCACCGCCGTGGCCCTGGATCTGGAGGGGCTGGTGAGCGGCAAGCTGAACCGCTCCCTGGGGGGGCATCGGGACTGACCGACACCCGGGCTTGCCCTGGCCCTGGGCTCAGGCGCTGGCCAGGTGGGGCTCCCTCTGGCTGTCGATCAGGGCCTCGGGCGTCTCGCGGCGGAAGCTGGTGAGCTTGTGCCGGCCGGAGCCCAGCTCCTCCCAAAGGACCTGACAGGCCTTCTCGGGCATGGTGTGGTCACCGCAGGTGAACACGTCCACGGCCGCATAGCCCGATTCGGGCCACGTGTGAATGGAGATGTGGGACTCCGCCAGCAACGCCAGGCCTGTGACGCCCTGGGGCTCGAAGCGGTGGGTGATCAGGTTGAGCAGGGTGGCACCAGCGCGTTTGGCTGCTGTCGTGATGGTGTCCCTGAGGAAAGCTTCGTCGTCGAGCCTTGCGCAATCGCAGTCGTAGAGCTCGAGGATGCAGTGTTTCCCTACCGCGTCGGTGATGTCGCCTGGGGCCGAGACGGGGCGTGCAATGGCGTGGATGGGGGAGGCGGCGGGCTTCCATCCCGGGTTGGGATGCAGGCTGGAAAGGGTTTGGTTCATCGAATCCGGTCAAACAGGTCTCACCATACGCGCCAGAAGCACGGATCAGCGGTTCGCCAGGTTGCCTGCGGCGACAGGGGGCTCGGGCCTCAGGCCACCAGGGCGCCGGCGTGCAGTTCCACCACCTGGCTCTGGGCCCGCCAGCCGCTGCTGAAGGCCTCCAGATGGGTGGCACTCACCAGGCACTGGTGGCCGTCCCCCACCGCCTCCAGCAGCAGCTGCTGGCGACCGGGATCAAGTTCGGCCAGCACGTCGTCGAGCAGGAGCAGGGGCGGCTGACCCACCACCTGGCCCACCAGGTCCAGCTCCCCCAGCTTCAGGGCCAGCACCAGGGTGCGTTGCTGGCCGGCGGAGCCGTAGCGACGTGCGGCCTGGCCGCCGATCATCAGGCCCACCTCGTCCCGGTGCGGCCCCACCTGACACTGGCCAAGCCGTTCCTCCTCAGGCCGCTGCTGGCACAGCTGTTCCGCCAGGGCCTGGCGCCAGGGTCCCTCCTCGTCGCTGGCCTCCGCCAACACGGTGCCGCTGATGTAATCCAGCTGGAGCGGTTCGGCGGCCCCGCCGATGCGCTGCTGCCAGGCCACCGCCAGTGGCTCCAGGCGCCGCAGGGCCCGCTGGCGCCGGCGGTGCAGGCGGGCGCCGACCAGGGCCATCTGCTGATCGAAGGCGTCCAGCAGTTCCTGCCGCGCTCCGGCCGCCAGTCCCCGGCGCAGCAGCTGGCTGCGCTGCCGCAGCAGCCGCCCATAGCGGCTCAGCAGGGCGCCGTAGACGGGTTCGAGCTGCAGCACCACCCGGTCCAGCCACTGGCGCCGCAGGGCGGGCTCCCCCCGCACCAGGTCCAGGTCGAGGGCGCTGAAGCCGACGCAGCGCAGGGGGCCGATCAGATCGAGTTGCCGCTCCAGCCGTTTGCCGTTGCGGAACGCCTGGCGGCCGCCGCTGCGGCGCAGCTCCAGCTGCAGGCTGTCGGCCTCGTCGGTGAGGGCGCCCAGGCGGCTTGTGGGGTGGCCGTGGCCGATCAGGTCCCGGTCGACGCTGCAGCGGTGCGACCGCAGGCTGGTGAGCAGTTCCACCCCTTCCAGCAGGTTCGACTTTCCCTGGCCATTGCTGCCGATCACGAGCAGGCGGGGCGCCTCCAGCGTCAGCCGCAGGCCGTCGATGTTGCGGAAATGCCGGAGGTCCAGGCGGTGCAGCCGGATGGTTCTGGGGCGGTCAGCCGCTAAGGTACCGCCATCGGAGGGAAAGGTCCTGTGGGACCCCTACCGCCGTGGCAGGGCATGTAGCTCAGTTGGATAGAGCGTCAGATTCCGGTTCTGAATGTCGGGGGTTCGAGTCCCTCCATGCTCGTCAGCCCCGCCCCTTTCTCGGTCACCCGTCTGCCTGGGACCGCAGGTCCAGGCCCATGGCCCGGATGCCACCGGGATCCACCACGAACCCCGCCCGGGAGAGGGCGTTGAGGGCTTCCGGTGGGGCCGACAGGGAAATGCTGCAGCCGCTGAGTTCCCGCCGCAGGCGGGCCAGGGCGGCCTGCACCAGGGCCCCGATCACCTCATCCCGGCAGGGATCGGCCGGATCGGCCACCAGGTCCCAGAGGTTGGCGTTGAGGGCCTGATCGCTGGTGGCCCGCACGAAGCCGACCAGCCGCCCGCCCGGGTCGAGCACCACCAGGTGCCAGGCGCTGCGCGCCAGCACCCGCTCCCAGCGGTCAGTGCTGCGGGGGGAATCGCCGCAGGCCTCCAGCAGGCGGTTGAGGCCGGCCGGTTCGGGGTCGTGCTGATGGAGCAGGGCATAACCCTCCCGCAGGCGTGGGGTCGAAGGCTGGCTGCGGAAGGGGATCAACAGAGAGTTCAGGGAATCAGCCCGTGTTGCGCATGCCTGCGGCGATGCCGTTGATCGTAAGCAGGGCACCGCGCAGCAGTTCGCTGCGGCTGTAGGTGCGGCCGTCGCCGCCCCCGGGCCCGTCGCTCGGCCCCTCGCTCATCGGCGGTTGGCGCTTCTGCTCCCGCAGCCGGCGCAACAGCGCCACCTGCAGATAGCCCAGGGGAATGATCGTGCGGTTGCGCAGGTCGACCGACAGCTGCAGGGCCGGGTCCCCGTCGAGGAGCCGGCTGTGGTTGCTGATGCGCAGCACCAGGGAATGGGTGAGGGCGAACTCGCTGGCGATCGACGCGAAGATCTGCTCGAACACCTGCTTGTTCTGGGGGCGTCCCAGGGAGGTGACGTAATGGCCGGCCAGCTCCAGGTCGACCTTGGAGAGGGTCATCTCCACCTTGGAGATCAGCATGCGGAAGAACGGCCAACGCTGGTAGAGCAGCTGCAGCAGTTCCATCTGCTCACCATCGGCATCGAGCTCGGCCTGCAGGGCCGTGCCCACGCCGTACCAGCTGGGCAGCAGGAAGCGGCTCTGGGTCCAGCCGAACACCCACGGGATGGCCCGCAGGCTGGAGAGGTCCTTGGCGCCGCTCTTGCGCCGTGCCGGACGGCTGGAGATCTGCAGCTTGCTGATCTCCTCGATCGGTGTCACCTGCTGGAAGAAGGCCACCAGGTCGGGGTTGTCGTGCACCAGGGCCCGGTAGTGGTCGCGGGAGCGGGCGGCGAGCCGCTCCATCAGCACGTTCCAGGTGGGGGTGTCGTCCACCGGGGTGCTCACCATGCTGTTCTGCAGCACGGCGGTGGTGACCGTTTCGAGGTTATAGAGGGCCAGCTCGGGCAGGGAGTACTTGGAGGCCAGCACCTCCCCCTGCTCGGTGATCTTGATGCGACCTTTGAGGGTGCCGCTGGGCTGGGCCAGGATCGCCTGGTAGGCGGGGCCGCCACCCCGTCCCACCGAGCCGCCACGGCCGTGGAAGATGCGCAGGGCGACGTCGTGGGCATCGGCGAGCGACTGCAGGGCGATCTGGGCCCGGTGGATCTCCCAGTTGCTGGAGAGGAAGCCGGAATCCTTGTTGCTGTCGGAGTAGCCGAGCATCACCTCCTGCAGGGGCTGCTCGCCGTCGCTGTTGCTGATCAGCAGCTGGCGGTAGAAGGGGTCGGCGAACAGGCGACCCATCACCGCCGGAGCCCCCTGCAGGTCTTCCACCGTTTCGAACAGGGGGATCACCAGCAGGGCCGACTTCTGGGCCATGGGATCCACCAGCCCCGCCTCCTTGGCCAGCAGCACCACCTCCAGGAGGTCGGACACCGTGTGACTCATGGAGATCACGTAGGTGCGGCAGATGCGCCGGCCGAATTCCTGCTGCAGCCGTTGCAGCATCCGGAACACGGCGAAGGTCTCGGCCGTGGGGGCGCTCCAGCGGGCCGCCGGTGGCAGCAGCGGCCGGCGGGTCTTGAGCTCGTTCAGCAGCCACTCCACCCGCTGCTCCTCGTCCATCTCCCCATAGGGCACCGGCAGCAGCAGGTAGCGACTGAGTTCATCGATGGCGTCGCTGTGCCGGGTGCTCTCCTGGCGGATGTCGAGGCTGGCCAGGGAGAAGGCGAAGATGTGCACCTGGCTGAGCAGGTCCTGCAGGGCTTCGCAGCTCAGACCGGTGGCATCGAGGCTCTCCTTGACCAGCTCCAGGTCGGTGCGGAACTCCTCCACCGAGGCGTAATGGAGTTCCTGGGGCGGGGCCGGCTCCATCAGGCTGGTGAGGCCGGCTTCGTGGCCTGAGGAGCCGTCACAGGGGGATTCCCAGCCCGCATCCGCCAGCTGCTGGTTGCGCTGCTGGGTGAGCCGCAGCCGCTCGAGGGTGTAGCTCAGCTTGAGCCGGTAGGGCTCGAGACGGTAGCGGGCGGCCCGTTCCTCGTAGATCTCCGGGAAGCGCAGCCGGTCCATCTCCAGCGATTCCAGCAGGGCGGCGCTCACCTGGCTCCACTGCATCGAAATGCTGAGCTGGTCGCGCAGGATCGACACCGCCTGGATGTAGCGGGCGAGCATCAGTTGCCGCTGGAAGCAGGCCGTGCGCCAGGTCACATCCGGCGTCACCGAGGGGTTGCCGTCCCGGTCGGAGCCCACCCACGAGCCGAAGGTGCAGAAGGCGTCCCGGGGCGGTTGCACGTCGGGGTAGCTGGCCGCCAGGGCGGCGCGGATGCGCTGGCGCAGCTGGGGCAGGGCGTCGAAGAGCACCTGCTGGAAGTAGTGCAGGGCGTAATCGACCTCGTCGATCACCGACGGCTTGAACTGGTGCAGCTCATCGGTGCGCCACCACAGCCGGATCTCCTCCTCCAGCTGCTGCCGCAGCCGGTCGTTGTCGTCCGGATTGCCCTGGCCATTCACCTGCAGCTTCTGGATCAGGGCCGCCACCCGGCGCTGCTTGTGCCGCACGGTGTGGCGCACGATCTCGGTGGGGTGGGCCGTGAACACCAGCCGGATGTCGAGCTCCCTCAGCAGGTTCTCGAGCTGGCCCGGCGGCACATTCAGGGCCCGCAGGCGCTCGAACAGCTGCCGGAAAGTGGCCGGATCGCTCTGGCTGGCCAGGGCAGGCAGGAAGGGGTCGTTGCTGGCGGGGGCTGGCGCCCGTTTGATGCTCTCGAGGTAGCTGTCCTCCTCGATGTGCTGCTCAAGGATGTTGACCAGCTGGAAATACAGGGAAAAGGCCCGGGCGGCGGCGATGCCTTCGGCCAGATCCATCGCCTTGATCAAGGCCACGATGCCATCGGTGTCGACGGCAGAGGAGGCGTCCGGATCCAGACCCGGCGCCACCGGACCGCTCAGTTCCTTGAGCCGCAGCAGGCGCTCCACCTGCTCGGGGGGGCATTCGCTGCGCAGCACCGTCTGCCAGAGATCCTCCACGAGTTCCAGTCGCTCGGTGAGCAGCCGGATCACCCCGGGGGAGGCCTCGGCGGGAACGACCGAGGGCTCGGTCAGCTGGAGCCGCATGGGGGCGGTGGGCGCGGGGTTGCTGTTCATGATCCTCCAGGAACCTGGGCTGCTTCTGTCTCCAGCCATGCGTCCAGCGCCTTCTCCCGTGACGCGAGCGCCACGGCCTCGCTGCCGATGATCGCACTGATGCTTTCGCCGCGCTCCTGACGGGCGAGCCAACGCATCGCCTGGTTGCCGGTGGCGAGCAGCCCGTGGAGCGGGGCCAGCCAGCGCTCCAGCCCCAGTTCCGCCGCCAGCGGGGCCATGGCCTCCAGCTCGGCGGCGATCCAGGCGCGGGCCTCCAGCGTCTGTCCGGTGCGCCAGTGCACCAGCTGGGCTTCGAGGCTGGAGCGGGCCGCCGCCCGCTCGTTGGCATCGGCGATCACTTCGAGTTCGCCTGGGGTGAGCGGGCTGGCGGCCAGGGGATCCTGGCCGTGGGGATCCTGCAGCAGGTGCTGCAGGCGCAGTTCGGTGAAGGCGGTGACCGCCAGCAGCAGCAACGGGTCGTCGACCAGATCGCAGATGCGGATCTCCAGGCGGTTGAGGCCATGGGGGCGGTCGTCGCCATTGGGGCGCACCGAGGTCCACAGGTGGCGCACGTTGCGCATGGCCCCGGCGGCCAGCTGCTGTTCCATCCAGTGGATGTAGTGGCCGTGGTCGCGGAACAGGGGCACCTGGGGCGGGGTGATCGGAAACTGCAGCCAGCGCTGGGAGTGGGCCCCGGTGGCCACCCCGTCCAGGAAGGGGGAGCTGGCACTCAGGGCCAGCAGCAGGGAGGCCTCGCAGCGCAACAGCCGCAGGCCGGCGAAGAGGGCGTCCATGTCCGTCAGCCCCAGGTTGATGTGGACGCTGGCGGTCACGACCCGGGTGCCGTAGGTGGCCTCGATATAGGCGTGGTAGGGGTTCTCGGGGTCGGAGCGCTCGAAACGGTGGCTGTCCCCCAGGCTCAGGGTGCTGCCCGGCAGCAGGGTGAGCTGGCGGGGCTGGAGCCAGCGGCGCAGGCGGCGGCGCGGCTCCAGCAGCAGCTCCAGCTGGGCGGTGTAGGAGGCCTCGGGCGGGGTGACGTACTCCAGGTTGCGCTGGTCCGGTTCGGTCATGAAGCCCGCCAGCGCGGCGGCGGCTTCGGCCGAGCAGCCCACCACCGTGCCATCGGCCCGGCCGGTGTACATCTCCACTTCGAAGCCCTTGAGCAGCAGGGGCGCGCTCATGGCGTGACGTCCGCCGCAGCGGCCGCGGCCGGCTCCAGGCAGGCGAGGGCCTTGAGCATCCCGCGCGCCTTGTTGCGGGTTTCCTGGTACTCCGCCTCCGGCCGGGAGTCGGCCACGATGCCGGCCCCGGCCTGGACCTGCACCCGCCAGCCGCCGTCGGGGTGGGGCCGCACCACCATGGTGCGGATCGTGATCGCCGTGTTCAGCGCCCCGGCCAGATCCACGGCCCCATAGACCCCCGAATAGGGCCCGCGGGCGTCCGGTTCGAGGGCATGGATCAGCTGCATGGCGCGGATCTTGGGGGCTCCGCTCACGGTGCCGGCCGGGAAGGACGCCATCAGCAAGTCCCAGATGTCGTGATCCTCGGTCAGCAGCCCCTCCACCTCGCTGACGATGTGCATCACGTGGGAGTACTTCTCGATCACCATCAGCTCGGTGACCTGCACCGAGCCGGCCCGGCAGACCCGGCCCAGGTCGTTGCGGCCCAGGTCGACCAGCATCACGTGCTCCGCCCGCTCCTTGGGATCGGCCAGCAGCTCCTTGGCCAGGGCCGCATCCTGGGCGTCATCCATGCCACGGGGCCGGGTGCCGGCGATGGGCCGCAGGGAGGCCTTCACCCCCTCAGCGCAGGGCTCCGCCTTCACCATCACCTCGGGGCTGGAGCCGATCAGGTGCCAGTCGCCGAAGTTGAAGAACGCCATGTAGGGCGAGGGATTCACCATCCGCAGGCTGCGGTACAGCTCAAAGGGATCGTGGCTCACCCGGGTTTCCAGTCGCTGGCTCAGCACCAGCTGGAACACATCACCGGCAGCGATGTGCTCGGCCGCTGTGGCGACGGCGGCTTCGAAGTCGGCCTGGCTGCGGTTGCTGTGGGTGGCCAGCTCGGCGCCGCTCGCCTCATGCCAGGCCAGGGGTTTCACATGGCTGGGCAGGGGGGCGTGCATGCGGGCCTCGAGGGCCTCGATGCGGGCCGCCGCCCGGTCGTAGGCCTCGCCGGGATCGGCCCCGCCCGAGAGATCCACGTAGGCCACCGCCGTGATCTGGCGCTTCACCTGGTCGAAGACCAGCAGGCTGTCGGCCAGCATCCAGCAGCCGTCCGGGGGAGCCCCATCCGGCGCGTCGTGGACCGGCACGCTGGGCTCGATCCAGCGGATCAGCTCGTAGCCCCAGAAGCCGAACAGCTGGGCCACCGTCGGCAGGCCCTCCACCGGGCCGGGGCGCAGCGGGGCCAGCGCCTCCCGCAGCAGGGTGAAGGGGCTGCCCTGGAGCTGTTCGCTGCGTCCATCGCGCCAGCGCCTCTCCCCCCGGTCGCCGCGGCAGGTGAGGGTCCAGAGCGGGTCGCTGACGACGAAGCTCCAGCGGCCCAGCTGCTCACCCCCTTCCACCGATTCCAGCAGCACGCCATGGCTGCCACCCGCCCCCACCTTGAGCCAGGTGGTCAGGGGGGTCTCCAGGTCGGCTGGCCAGCGTTTCCAGAGGGGCAGGACATTGACGGCCAAGTCAGCGCCTGCCTCCCCACCGGCGATCCGGGCGAGGAAGGCGCTGCGATCAGAACCGGGCATCACGGCGACAGGCAGGCAAAAAAAACGGGGCTCTCGGCCCCGCCGTTATAAGTGCTGGCCGGTGGGGCTCAGGCGTCGTGGGTGGCCTTGCCGCTGAACTTGAGGCTGGCGGGGTTGGGGTTGGCGCCGATGCTGCGGGGGGTGTGGCCCACCATGGCGCGGCCTTCGTTGACCTTCTCGGGGAAGACGCCGTCCTTGGGATGCAGGAATTCGGTGTCGCCGCCGGGGTAGATCCGGTAGATCTTGTAGTCCTCGATCCGGGGCTTGAACTTGGTGCGCAGCTGGGTGCCGAGGGCCAGGCACTGCTCCTTGCGGGCGAAGTACATGAGGTTGTCGCCTTCGTTCATCTCCGCGGCACCGCCGGTGGGGAGTTCGAACGCCTGGGCCTTGGAGCTGCTCCAGGTGATGGCGTACTTCTCCTCGGTTTCGGCCGAGTTCAGCAAGCCACCGGTGCTGCCGATGGACTTCGGAAGTTGACCGTGGAGGGCCGTATCAGGCATGACTTGCAGACCGTTTCAGGCGGAAACTAGCACCGTGTTTTTCGCCTTTCCGGCGCCCCCGCCGGACTCTTCACACCCGTCAACAAACCCGGTCCGCGGCCTCAGCCGCTGCGCTCGGCGGCCGGGAAGAACACGGTCAGGTTGCTGCCGCCCCGCTCGGTCAGCCGGCCCCCCAGGCGATGGAAGAGCCGCTGGGTGGCCTGGCGGCTGAGCTGCAGGCTGCCGGTTTCGGGGTTCCAGCTCAGCACCGGCCCCACCGGCATCGGCACGGCGGCCGCCAGCCCATCGGCGTCCCGGCTTTCGGGGTCGTCGCTGCTGAGCTGCAGTTTCAACCGCGACCCCGCCGGCAGCAGCCGCAGCCGCACCTCGCTGCCGCTGGGCAGGCTGCGGCTGAACCGGTCGATCAGTCCGCCGAGCATGGTTTCCAGCCGGCTGGGGTCGCTCATCACCGGCGGCAGGTCGGCGGCGATCTCGAGCACCAGCTTGAGATCACGCCGGCCCAGCTGGCGTTGCCACAGCGCCTCCAGCTGAAACAGCAGTCGGCTCAGGTCCGTCCGGGCCAGTTCACTGGCGCTCAGGGGCTGGCCGCTGCCGGGCTGGCGCTGCAGTTCCGCCGCCAGGAAGATCAGTCCGAAGCGGTCGATCTGTTCGCTGCATTCGCCATCGATCTGCTCCAGCCGCTGGCGCACCACCGCCGGCAGATCGGTGCGGCGCAGCAGGGAGCGGATCAGGGTGCGGATCGTGGCCAGAGGGGTGCGCACCTCGTGGGTGAGGGCTTCGAGCAGGGCCAGCTCGCTGCTGACGGCGTCGTTGCCGTTGCCCTCGCTGCGTTTCTCCCCGTGCACCAGCGGCTGCAGGGTGACGCTGGGGGCCATCGCCGCCAGCCGCTGGGCCAGCAGGGGCCAGAAGCGGGTGCCCAGGTCGGGGGCGTTGCGGAGCGGACCCAGCAGCTGCAGCCGGCGGCGCAGCCCCAGACCCGCCGTCGGATCGTCCTGGGCCAGGCGGCGATCGAGCAGCTCCAGGGCGGCCGACAGGATCGAAGCCTCGAAGCGCACCACCAGCCGCCGCGCCTGCGGCGGGCCATCGAGGGCCAGGGCCACCTGCAGCACCGGCGTGATCAGCACCAGCAGCGGATCGGTGCCGTCCTCTTCGCGCAGGCTGAGGCGCTGGAAGCCCCCCGGCCGGCCGGCCGTGCCCCGGGGGGCGGTCCCCGCGGGGGGCGGCAGACCGGGCAGCAGCGGCAGCCCCGATGGCATCAGGTTGCCCACCTCCACCGGGGTCCAGACCCAGCCGTCCAGCCACTCCAGAAGGGCGGGCTCGTAGAGGGCCGGCAGGGGCGCCGCCAGCCAGACGCCGGGCTGGGGTGGGGCGGTTCCGAGCAGATCTTCCTGCACGGTGGCCAGGGCGGCCCACCACTGGCGCCTGACGCTGTCCTCGTCCCCCCGCCCCGCCGGCACCCCCTCCGCCAGCCGTGAACGCAGTTCCCCCAGGCTCACCACCATCGCCGCTGGCTGCGGCTGTGCCTGGCCACGGAGGCGCAGAGCCCGAGGCTGATGCAGTTGACGAGCATGGCGGAACGGCCGTAGCTCAGGAAGGGCAGGGGAATACCGGTGATGGGTCCGAGACCGATGGTCATGTTGACGTTCACCACCACCTGGAACATCAGCATGGCGCCGATGCCCACCACCACGAGCGATTCGTAGTCGCTGCCGGCCCGGCCGGCGATCTGCAGCAGGCGCCAGATCAGCACCACAAAGCCCACCACCACCAGCATCGAGCCGATGAAGCCGGTTTCCTCCCCCAGGGCACTGAAGATGAAATCGGTGTGCTGCTCAGGGATGAAGCGCAACTTGGTGAGCGATCCGTTCATCAGGCCGGTGCCCCAGAGCTGGCCGGAGCCGATGCCCACGGTGCTCTGCAGCAGGTGGTAACCACCGCCGAGGGGATCCTGGGCCGGATCGAGGAACAGGGTGAGCCGGGCCCGCTGGTGGGGCCGCAGCCCGTGTTCCCACAGCCAGGGGGTCCCCACGGCGAACAGTCCCTGGACGGCCAGCACCAGCGCCAGGCCGATGCCCTTCCAGGGCAGGGAGCGCCAGGCCACCCAGCCCATCAGGGGGATCCAGCCCAGCAGCAGCCAGGGCACGGTGCCGGCGATGATCGCCGTGAACAGCGGTGAGAGCAGCAGCAGCAGCCAGGTGGCAGGCATGCCGGACCAGAACAGCATCACCAGCAGCACCGCACCGAAGACCAGTGACGAGCCCAGATCGGGCTGCACGAACACCAGCAGCCAGGGCACGCTGATCATCCCCACCGGCCGCAGCAGATCGATCGGCCGCTCCACCGGGTACTTCGAAAGCACGCCCGCCAGCAGCAGGATGGCCGCCACCTTGGCGAACTCCGACGGCTGCACATAGAAGCCGCCGATGTTGATCCAGCTCTGGGCCCCAAGGGCGCTGACCCCGATGATCCGCACCGCGATCAGACTCGCGACCATCAGGATGTAGATCGGCCACTGGAAGCGGGCGATCCGCTCCAGGGGCACCCTGGAGAGCAGCAGGGCCACGACCATCCCCACCGCCGCGGTGACCCAGTGCTGGTACCAGTCGGTGGTGGCCTGCTGGCGCTGGGTGCTGGCGATCAGGATCCCCGCCAGCAGGGTGAGGGCGATCGGGATGCCCCACAGAATCGGATCGAAGCCGAGGCCACGCCGCTTCGCCCCCTTGGCGGCGAAGCCACCGCGCCGGGGGCTGAGAACCGCCATCGCCTCAGGCGAGGGCCGGGCTGAGGGCGCAGCTGGCGCTCAGCCGCTCGGCCAGCTCGGTGAAGGCACGGCCGCTGGCGGAGCTGGGGGCCGAGAGCACCACCGGCCGGCCGCTCTCTCCGCCCTCGAGCACGGGCATCTCCATCGGCAGCTGGGCCAGCAGAGGCACGCCCGCCTCGTCGGCCAGCACCCGGCCGCCACCGCTGCCGAACAGGGCATAGCGGCGATCAGGCAGATCGGGGGGGATGAAGGCGGTCATGTTCTCCACGACCCCCAGCACCGGCACCCCCATCTGTAGGAACATCGCCAGTCCGCGGCGGGCATCCTGCAGCGACACCTGCTGTGGCGTGGTGACGATCACCACCCCGGCCATGGGCACGGCCTGGGCCAGGGTGAGCTGGGCGTCGCCGGTGCCGGGCGGCAGATCCACCACCAGCACGTCGCGCTCGCCCCAGTTCACCTGATAAAGAAACTGGCGGATGATGCCGTTGAGCATCGGGCCGCGCCAGACCACTGGCTGGTTCTCCTGGATCAGCAGGCCCATGGACACCATGACGATGCCGCAGCTCTCGATCGGCTCCAGCACCTGGTCGTTGCCGCTGCCCGTCACCTGGGGGCTGCGGTCGGCCACGCCAAGCATGGTGGGGGCATTGGGGCCGTAGATGTCGGCATCGAGCAGGCCCACCCGCAGGCCGGAGGCGGCCAGGGCACAGGCCAGGTTGACCGCCACGGTGCTCTTGCCGACGCCACCTTTGCCGCTGCTGACGGCGATCACCTGTCGCACGCCTGGGATGCCCTGCCGTTCCGGCAGCTGGCCCCCTCCGGGGCCATGGCCGGCGGCGCCGATCGGCCCCGAGGAGGGAGCGGCGGCAGGCTGGGCCAGTTCGATCTGGACGTCGCTGATGCCCTCCACGGCCAGCAGGGCGCTGCGGGCCTCGGCGGCGATGCGCTCGCGCTGACTCGCGGCGAAGCCGGGCAGGGCGAGGCGAAACACCGCCCGACTGTCCTGGTGACGCAGGTCGCTGATCCAGCCGAGCTCCAGCAGGCTGCGGCCGCTGCCGGCATCGCGGAGCGGCTGCAGAGCCTGTTGGAGGGTGTCGGCGCTGGCCATTCGTCGACGTCTCGGGCGTGATGAGACGGGATCCTAGGGGCCGTGCCCCGGGGTGGTCGGGCCGGCCGAGGCACGCCACCGGCGTCCGTCCGCCACTTCCTCAGCCCGTGACAGAGACTCTCGAACCCTTGTGGGACCCCCCGGCGGGCTGAAATGGTGTGCGGATGTTCCGCGCCCGCCGCGCTGCCGTTCCATGGAGATGCCACCTGCCGATTCCAGCAGCCGCGCCAAGGCCCTGCTGATGGGCCTGCAGGATTCGATCTGCGCCGGCCTGGCGAGCCTCGACGGCGAGGGTGGCTTCGAGGAACAGAGCTGGGAGCGGCCGGAGGGCGGCGGTGGCCGCTCCCGGGTGATGAAGGACGGCCGGGTCTTTGAGCAGGGCGGCGTCAATTTCTCCGAAGTGGAGGGGGAGCGCCTGCCCCCTTCGATTCTGTCCCAGCGCCCCGAAGCGGAGGGCCACCGCTGGTTCGCCACCGGCACGTCGATGGTGCTGCACCCCCGCAGTCCTTATGTGCCCACGGTGCACCTCAACTACCGCTATTTCGAGGCGGGGCCGGTGTGGTGGTTCGGCGGCGGCGCCGACCTCACCCCCTACTACCCCTTCCTGGAGGATGCCCGCCACTTCCATCGCACCCTCAAGGGGGCCTGTGATGGGGTGGATCCCGCCTATTACCAGGTGTTCAAGCCCTGGTGCGATGAATACTTCTTTCTGAAGCACCGCGGCGAAACCCGGGGTGTGGGCGGCATCTTCTACGACTACCAGGACCCCGGCGGGGTGCTCTACAAGGGCGGCGATTCCGAGGGGCCGGCGGCGAAAGCCAGCTCCGCTGTCGGCCCCCTGCACCAGGACTGGGAGCAGCTGTTCGCCCTGGCCTCGGCCTGTGGCAACGCCTTCCTGCCGAGCTACGTGCCGATCGTGGAGCGCCGCCAGGGGCTGCCCTGGGGAGAGGTGGAGCGCCAGTTCCAGCTCTACCGCCGCGGCCGCTATGTGGAATTCAACCTGGTGTTCGACCGTGGCACGATCTTCGGCCTGCAGACCAATGGCCGCACCGAATCGATCCTGATGTCGCTGCCGCCCCTTGTGCGCTGGGAGTACGGCTACACCGCCGCCCAAGGCAGCCGTGAGGCCCTGCTCACCGACCTGTTCACTTGTCCCCAGAACTGGCTTGAAGACCCTTCCCTGGAGGAGCGCTGCCGACCCCACCAGGCTGTGGGCTGAGCGGCTGGGGGGTGATGGTGGGGCTGCGGCCCAGGCCGACTTCGAGGGCCGTGACGATCCGGCTGGCGATGGCCATCACCGTGTCGGGGCGGGTGGCGGGGTTGCGCAGGGAGCGCTCCAGTCGGCCTTCCAGCTTGCCCACTTCGAGCAGGGCGATGCCGCGCCTGGGTCCGCCCAGTCCGCCGCGGAAGGCCATGGGGAAACCACCGAAGGCCTCGGCCAGGCTTTCGTCGAGACGGCCGAAGGGTCGGTGCAGCGGCGGAATCAGCCCCGATCCGACGCCGTCGGGTCCCCAGGCATCGAAGTGGATCTCCAGGGCATAGCCGCCGCTGGCGGCGTGCTGCCGGCCCACGCTCCAGTTGGTGCTGGGGTGGTCGCCGTCACTGATCGTGCGGAAGGGGGGGCGGTAGGAGCTGATGCGCAGCCCCCGCTGCTGGCCCAGGGCCACCACCGCCTCGGCGATGACCATGTTCCAGTAGAGCTCGTCGCTGATGCCGGGATACATCGGTGGCGCCCCGGCGGCCACCGCCGCGCCGCTGGTGCCGGACCCCGCGATCCCCTGGGAATCGGCATGGCCGGCCAGCACCAGGATGGGGGTGTCCGCTTCGACGGGGCGGACGCCGATCCAGTCCCGGTTCAGGTGGCTGCGGGGGCCGGTGATCGGATCGACGCCGGCCAGCGCTGGAGCTGACGTCCCGAGCTGGCCGCCCAGGGCAGAGGCCTCGGCGCTGCGGGCAGGTGTCGCCAGGGGGGCAAGGCCGAGGGCCAGAAGGGCTGGACCCACCAACCAGGCGGCAGAACGGCAACGCATCGGCTCAGATCGGGGAGGAGAGCAGGGAGCCGTCGCTGGCCAGCTGGAGGTCGGCGCCGAGCTCCCGCTCGATGGCAATCAGCTCGTCGCGGTGGGCGCGCAGGCGCAGGGTGCTGCCGCCGCCGCTGTCCTCGTCCATCAGCCGCAGCTCCAGGCTCTCGGGCCTGGCCGCCCGCCGGCTGTAGATCACACCCGCCATCGGACCGGCCAGGGCCAGCAGCAGGGGCCACCAGCCGAGGGAGGGAAGCACCTGGCGCAGCACCAGGCCCAGGCAGGCGGCCCCGACGCTGCCCAGCAGCGAGAGCAGCAGGGCGAGGGGCAGGCTGGAGCGCACCTGGCCGCGGAAGCGCAGCAGCTGGCGCTCGGGATCGCCGGTTTCGGTCTGCCAGCCCCGGGCCGTGAGCCAGTTGGAGAGGCCCTCAAGCACCTGCACCGGCGGCTGGGGCGAGTGGACGTCCACCACTGTGGTGCGGTCCTTGCTGGCGGCCCTCAGGAAGAAGACCAGCCCGATGGCCATCAGCAGGGTGAGCAGGAGGGTGGAACCCAGGGTGGGCATGGGGGCGGAGCCTTGGCGGCCCCCATTCTGGCTCGACTGGCCTGGCCGGCGTCCGTGCTGGGCCACGATGGCCCAAAAATCCCTGCCCACCGATGGCCCAGTCCCCTGCCAGCGCCAGCGCCAGCCCCGGACCGGCGGCCCGTTTCGCCGTCTTCGACCACGACCTCGACGCCACCTGGCAGGAGCTCTACGGAAAGGCCCGGGCCCTGGCGATCGATACCGAGGCCATGGGGCTGATCCACGGGCGCGACCGCCTCTGCTTGGTGCAGATCTGCGATGACGCCGACAACGTCTGCTGCATCCGGCTGGCGCGGGGGCAGACGCAGGCGCCGCGGCTGAAGGCCCTCTGCGAGAACCCGGCGATCGAGAAGGTGTTCCACTTCGCCCGCTTCGATGTGGCGGCGCTGGCGGAAAACCTCGGCATCGCGGTGGACCCGATCTTCTGCACCAAGGTCGCCAGCCGCCTGGCCCGTACCTACGCCCCGCGCCACGGCCTCAAGGACGTGGTCAACGAGCTGGTGGGGGTGGAGCTCGACAAGCAGGCCCAGAGTTCCGACTGGGGCCGGGTGGAGGAGCTCAGCGACACCCAGCTGGCCTACGCCGCCGGAGACGTGCGCTGGCTGCTGGCGGCCCGCGACCGGCTGGAGGTGATGCTGCGCCGGGAGGAGCGCTGGGAGTTGGCCCGCCGCTGTTTCGCCTGCGTGCCGGTGTTCGCCGCCCTCGACCGGCAGCGGTTCACCCAGGTCTTCGAGCACTGAGTCCGGGCGCGCCGGAGCGGCCCGCCGAGCGTCCTGCCTGCAGCGGCCCTCAGTCCTCGATCATGAACAGGTCGTCCTCGCCCACCGAACGCAGCTGGCCGTCGAACAGCTGGCCCCGGTCGAGGCCGCTGGCCCTGGTTTCCTCCAGCAGGCGTTCCGCCAGGGCCAGCTTGGCGGCCGTGTCCCGCAGGCCCTCCTTGGCCGCCAGGATCTCCACCCGCCGGCGGGCCGCCGCCAGGCTGATGCCCAGCTGGGTGGCCAGATGACCGCAGGCGGCGTTGAAGCTGCGGTCGGGGATGCCGGGCATCGGTGCGGAGAACAAGGGGGCGGTCGAGCCCATCATCCCCCTACCCCGGCAGCAGGCGCCCCCGGATCAGGGCCGCGAGCCGCGCGCTGCCACCGGCCGGTCCCATGCGCCGCCGGCCGAGGCGGCCCAGCCGGGCCCGCTCGCCGTCGTCGTTGAGCAGGGCGATCAACCGCCGCTTCAGCTCCCCGCTGTCCTGGCACGGCTGCACGGCTCCCCCCAGGAGCCGGCTCTGGCGGCGGGCGAAGCCGGCCTTGAACTGGGGGCCGGGCCCTGGCAGCGACAGGGCCGGCACCCCCAGACCCACCAGCTGCTCGGTGGCCGTGCCGGCGGTGGCCAGCCCCAGCTCCGCCAGCGGCGCCCAGGCCGCGAACCGGCCCGGACCCACCAGCAACTCCATTGGGCCACGCCGCCAGAGGGCCGAGGCGCCGGAGCCCGGTGGTGGCGCCCCTGGGGTGAATCCAGCCGCAGCCAGGAGGGCGGCCAGCTCGGCGTCACTGGGACTGGAGCCGCAGGCCAGCAGCACGCTGATCGGCGCTGCCCCCGGGGCCTCTGGCAGGGCGGCGAGCAGGCCGCGCAGGTTGCCCAGGGCCTCGGGCAGGCGGCTGCCCGGCAGCAGCAGCAGACGGCGTCGCCCCTGCAGCCAGGCCGGCAGGGGCCCAGGGGCGGTGAAGCCATCCATCATCGGGTTGCCCGGGGCGAGGGCCCGCACCCCATGGCGGCGCAGTCCCCAGGCGGTAAGGCGATCGCGCACCGCCACCAGCCGGCAGCGACGGCGGCCCATCAGGGCCCACTCCCAGGGATCCCATTCGCTGCCCTTGGCCCGGTGGTACCCATCGGCCAGGGGGGAGCGGCCCCATCCCGGCGGAGGCGGCGTGGCCCAGGTGTGGTCGCTCTTCGGGGTGCCCAGAAAGCCGTACGGACCACCGCTCGCCCAGGCCAGCAGCAGGGGCAGCAGGTCGCCCACCGCCAGGATCGGCAGACCCTGCCTTCCCCAGTGCCGCACGATCCGCCACTGACGCCAGCTCAGCAGCGGCAGCCCGGCGGCCAGATCGTTCAGCAGTCCCCGCAGGCTCTGGTTGCTGAAGCCACCGCTGGGCAGCGGCTGCCGCGGCCCGACCCGCTGCAGCTCCCCGGCCGCTTCGGCGCCGGCAAAGGCCTGGCCCATCCCCACAAGGGGCAACACCTGCACCTCCAGGTCGGGGGCCTGGTGCCGCAGGGCCTCGATCAGCCGCAGGGCGATCAGGTCTTCCCCGTGGCCGTTGCTCAGAACCAGCAGACGGGGGGTGGACATGCCATGGCTGATACGATCCGCTGCGGGGAGTTTGCTCCCCGGCAGGCGGCATGGCCAAGTGGTAAGGCAGAGGATTGCAAATCCTTTATCCCCAGTTCGAATCTGGGTGCCGCCTCTGCAACAACCGGCGCGCTCCTGCTCGCCCTTCCGCGCAGGAGTCACGGCCCAATGGCCGCCCATCGGTGGCAGACTGAAATGGACTTGCCAATGAGGACTGAGGTGGGAGCCAATTCCACGGAAGAGCCGGATCCGTTCGTGGCGCTGCTCAGCGAAGACTGCCTGGAGATGATTGAAAAGATCCAGGCCTATCGCGAAAGAATTCAGCTACCTTCCACACCCACGGCGATTCTCGAAGATGCCATCATCGAGTACTACACCGCCCTCAAAAGGGTCGGCAACTGGTAACAATCCTGCTCCATTCCAGGCCTTCGCTACGGCTGACGTGGTCCTGCTCCCAGGATCAGTTCAGCCCGTTTTCTGTGCAGGCTCATCGAGGTTTCGGTGAGCACCACCCACTGGGCCAGGGTGGAGCAGTGCTCCTCAAAGGGGGGCAGGTCCAGACGCAGCGGCCGCCAGGCGCCCGCCTCGATGTCCTGGTTGAGTTCCGAGTGGGGCAGATCGTCGTTGGTGACGATCAGCCAGCGGTAGTGGGCCTTGAAATGGTCGAGATACTCCCGCACCAAATGGTTGGGAAGGTGTTGCAGCACATCCTTCACCAGGATCAGATCAGCGGGCGGCAGGCTGGCCAGGTCCTCAAAGAGCTGGAAGCGAATCGAGTCGCTGGCGTGGAGGTCACTGTTGGCGGCCACCACGGAGTCGACGATGTCAATCCCGGTGTAGGTGATCTCACCCCAGTGGATCAGCCGGGAGAACTGCCAGTCGCCACAGCCGAAATCGACGACGCTGCGGATGTGATTGAGCCGCAGAAAGCGCTGCAGGGTGGCGATGTACTCGCCGTTGAACTCAGGTCTGGACCCCTGGCCGGAGCCTCCCCCCCATGTGTCGCGTTGGTAGATGCGCGTGAAGGCGTCCTTGGTCGACATGCCGGATAGTGGGTGGCGGCACCCTAGCGGCGACGTCCCTCCGGCCACTCGGGTCGGCTCAGGGAAGGACGCCCAGGAGCAAGGAGATCAGGGCGAAGCCCACGACGCCCACCAGGGCCAGCAGCGATGTGGACTGGGGCATGACCGTCACCCGAACGAACGAATAATAAAGAGAACCTGAAGAGGGTCAGGGTTGTCTGTGGCGTTCGTTGCCGATCGTCATTTCCCTTGCGCCCGCTTCGCAGGCCCGCTCATGGAGAGGCTTCCGCCTTCCATCGCTGGCCGTCTGGGCCGACGGCTTCGCAGCGGAAGGCGCGCCCATCCAGTTGGCAGTGGCCGCTGGCGAGCTGGGCCCTGGTCAGCCCCAGGCTCGTCGTGGCCTCGCCGAAGCCCGCCTGGCCCACGGCGCTCACCCTCAGTCGCAGGGGCCAGCGCGGCTCGCAGCGGCTGGCCTGGCATTGCATGCCCCTGGTGCCTTCCGCGAGCACCCCGGCGAAGACCAGCTGGCGATCAACAAAGGCACCGCTGCCGGCGGGCTGCAGAAACCGGACCGTGAGCAGTCCCTCCATCTGCTGATCCAGCCGCAGCAACCTGCAGCTGATGGGCGGCTGAGGCGAGGCCTGGCTGGAGGTACTGACGAGGCGACAGCGCCGCAGGCCCCCTTCCCAGCGGCCGAAATCCTCACCGGACAGGTCCTGGGCCTCCAGCGCTGTCCACGGACCAGCCAGGGCCAGCAGCAGCACCAGGCCCGACGGCCCTCCCCGGCAAGGCCGCCGCTTCAATAGCCCGAGTCGGCAACGCAGATCCCCTGGCAGCTGATCCCGTTGCTGGCTGTGCGGCCGCAATGGCCGCAGAGCACCGGCTCGGTGGCGGGTACGGCGGGCCCGCTGCCGGCGGCCATCGGGATGGTGGCGTCCGCACCGGCGGTGGGCCGTGGCGGCCGGCCGCTGGGATGGGTGGTCATCGCGTGTCCCCTGGGGACGGTTCGGTTCGATCATGGCAACAGCGTGAGAGTGCCGCGATCGACTGGGCCGACCCTGCCACCCCCGCGTCCGCCCCCGGGCGGTCCGCTGCCCCCGGGATCGGTGTGGGCACCTGGGCCTGGGGCAACCAGTTTCTCTGGGGTTATGACCCGGCCCAAGACGCGGAGCTGGCCGCCTGTTTCCGCCGGGCTGTGGACCTGGGGCTGACCCTGTTCGACACGGCGGACTCCTATGGCACCGGTCGCTTCGGAGGCCGCAGCGAGTCGCTGCTGGGCGGCTTCGTCGCCGACCTGCCGCCGGCCCGGCGCCAGGGACTCACCGTGGCCACCAAGCTGGCCCCTTTTCCCTGGCGCCTGGGACGCCGTGGATTCGAGCGGGCCTTCGAGGCCTCCCGGCGGCGGTTGAGGGGCCGGCTCGATCGGGTTCAACTGCACTGGAGCACGGCCCGCTACGCCCCCTGGCAGGAGGGGGCCCTGCTGGAGGGGCTGGCGGATCTGCTCGAGCAGGGCCGGGTGGACAGCCTGGGGATTTCCAACCTGGGACCACGCCGGTTGCGCCTGGTGCACGCGCGGCTGGCCCGGCGGGGGTTGCGGCTGTCCAGCCTGCAGGTGCAGCTCTCGCTGCTGGCGCCCGAAGCCCTGGCGGTTGATGGGGTGGCCTCAGTCTGCCGGGAGCTGGGCATTGACTTGCTGGCCTACAGCCCCCTGGCCCTCGGTCTGCTGGGCCGCCCCCCCGGGGAGGGCCAGGGACTGCCAGCGGGACCCCGGGGTCTGCTGTTCCGCCGGCTGCAGCCCCGCATCCAGCCCCTGCTGCAGACGATGGAGCGGATCGCCCATGCCCGCGAAGCCCCCATGGCGGCAGTGGCGATCAACTGGTGCCGGGCCCATGGCGCCGTTCCCCTGGTCGGGATGCGACGAGTCGATCAGGCCGAAGCGGCGGCCGCGGCCGCCAGCTGGTGCCTCGATGACGGGGAACGACGCGATCTGGACCGGGTGGCGCAACGGTGCGAGGGGCGCATGCCGGCCAATCCGTTTCAGAGCGCCTGAGGCGCTCAGGCGCTGAGGGCGTCGGTTGGATCCGGGCTCAGCACCACCGGCAGGGCGGCGGGCCGAGGCTGGGGGGCCTCGGTCCGCTGCAGCAGCCTCACCACCTGGGGATCGGCCGGTTCGCCGCCGAGGCTGCCGTCTTCGCCGGGACCGCAGGCACTCAGGGCCTCCTGCAGCAGGGAATCGAAGGTGGAGCCGGGCAGCCGGTGGCGAGCCAGTTCCAGGAACGCACGGGAGAGGGATTCGCCCGCGGCCGCCCGCAGCGCCGGGTTGGAGCGCCGCAGTTCCTGTTCCTGGGCGATCGAGTTGAGGAACCGCTGGGTGATGTCCCGTTTGGTGGTGGCCCGGATGCGGGTGTCCTGGTCGGCCTCACTCAGGTAGGTCTGGGCTTCCAGCTCCTGCAGGCGGCGATTGAGGCTGTCGAAGACGTCCTGGGCCTCCTTATTGATATGGGTGAGCTGGCCGTCGGAAAGGCGGGGCAGGTCGGCCACATAGACCTTGCCGTGGTCCCGCAGGGTCAGGAAGGTCGGCCGCTGGCCACCGGTGCCTTCGCGCTGCTGGACCATGGCGGCGCCTTCGCGCTGGCGGGGCCGCGGCTGCTGGGGGCGCTGGGGAGGCATCGGGCCGGCGGAACTGCGGCGGCGGGTGATGCGTCTGGACGTATCGAACATCGGGCTGCGCAATCTTTTGAACGTCTTGGGAGCGTCTGGGGGCCTGGTTGCGGCGGTGATGATGCCAACGACCTTAGGGAAAGTGGTGGATCAGGGCCGCCGTCGTCTCAGTGCGGCAATCCGGCCAGGGGGTGTTCCCCCGGCTCGCCCGCCGCGATGCTGCCGAGCTCCCAGGCCTGATGGCCCGAGGAACGGCAGAGGTCGATGATGCCAGGGGAGGCCGCTGCTGGCACCACCAGGCAGAAACCGACCCCCAGGTTGAAGGTGTTCCACAGATCGGCCTCCGGCACCTGGCCCCGCTCCTGCAGCCAGCGGAACAGGGGCGGACGCTCCCAGCTGTCGGGGTCGACCACCGCATGAACTCCCGCGGGCAGGCAGCGGGGCAGGTTCTCCGGCAAGCCGCCGCCGGTGATATGGGCCATGGCATGGAGCGGCAGCCCTGATCGGCGCAGGTCCTGCACCAGCGCGGCATAGAGGAGTGTCGGGGTCAGCAGGGCCTCGATCAGCCCTTGCCCGGTTGCCGGCAACCGGGTGGTGGCGTCGACCGCTTCGGCCTCCAGGATGCGCCGCACCAGGCTGAAGCCATTGCTGTGGACGCCGCTGCTGGCCACCGCCACGATCCGGTCGCCCACGCCCACGCGCGTGCCATCGATCCGTTCCTCCTCTTCCACCACCGCCACGCAGAACCCGGCCAGGTCGTAGCGGCCGGCGCCGTAGAAGCCCGGCATCTCGGCGGTTTCGCCCCCCAGCAGGGCGCAGCCGCTCTGGCGGCAACCATCGGCGATGCCTTCCACCACCTCCGCCATGGCCTCGGGGCCGAGCTTGCCGGTGGCGATGTAATCCAGGAAGAAGAGGGGTTCCGCGCCGCTGGTGATCACGTCGTTGACGCACATGGCCACGAGGTCGAGGCCCACCCCGTGGTGAGCGCCATGGGCCTGGGCGAGCTCGAGCTTGGTGCCGACCCCGTCGGTGCCGGCCACCAGCAGGGGGCGTTTCATCCCGGCCGGCAGGCGGCAGAGCCCGCCGAAGCCGCCCAGTCCCCCGATCACCTCCGGCCGCCGGGTCGTCTCGACACTGGTTCGGATGCGTTCCACGAAGGCGCGGCCGGCGGCGACGTCCACGCCGGCAGAGCGGTAGTCCATGGGGCAAGGGTCAGCGCTGCACCGATCCTGCATCGGCATGGGGCCGCTGGGGGCGCCTGGAGGTCCCTGGGCATGGACGATTGCCCGATTGGCCCATGCTCCCATCGCCTGGGCTTATGCCATTGATCAAATTCACTGATGTTTCGCTAGCGCCGGTGGGTCAGTCAGGCCAGTGGACGCCTGGAGGGGTGGCAAAGATGAACAAAACTGATCGGTCCTGAGGCCTGTCTGCAGCGCATTTGGTCCCTGTGCAGTTCGGATAGTTTTCCGGGGTCGTCATTTTCTCTTAGGAATTCGCCAGGCCATTTCGGCCGCGTTCGACTCAGTCACCACCGCTTCAGGTCTGGTTGTCGTCAACGCCCGAATGCAGTCATCAGGAACGTTGTTCCTTGATCTCTCGCTCAGCCAATGTCTTCCGCTTGTCATGCGAGTCACTCAACTCCTGGGCGCCGCCGCCCTCCTCTTCACCAGCAGCATCGCCCCGGCCCAAGCCGGCTCCCTTACTGCCCAGCAGGCCCCTGGGAGTTCCGTTGCCATCCGCCCCGCCGACTTTCCCTCCACCTGGGACCGTTTCGTCGAAGAGATCCGTACCGTGCCCACGGCGAGCAATCTGATCGCCTCCGCCGGTCGTGTCACCACCGGTCAGGCCAGTTGGTATGGCCCCGGCTTCTTCGGCAACCGCACCGCCAGTGGAGAAGTTCTTCGCCCCGGCAGCCTCACCGCCGCCCACCGCACCCTGCCTTTCGGCACCAAGGTTCGTGTCACCAACCTCTGGAACGGTCGTTCCGCCGTGGTGCGCATCAACGACCGCGGCCCGTTCCATGGCAGCCGCGTGATCGACCTGGCCCATGGTGCGGCCCAGGAACTGGGCCTCACCGCCAGCGGCGTTGCCCAGGTGAAGCTCGAAGTGCTCCCCTGAAACGTTCAGGCGACTTGATCCGTCCCCTGTCCCTCAAGCCCATCCGCCAATCTGGCGGGTGGGCTTTCCTTCTGTGCCGGTGCAACTGCTTCAGACCCTGGCCGAGCTGAACGACTGGCGCCGCGAGCAGGTCGGCCGGCCGCTCCACTTCGTTCCCACGATGGGCAGCTTGCATCAAGGCCACCAGCAGCTGCTGCAGCGGGCCTGCGCAGCCGTGCCTGCCGGCCGCCCCGCGGTGCTGCTCAGCGTGTTCGTCAATCCACTCCAGTTCGGACCGTCTGAAGATTTCGACCGTTACCCCAGGGATCTGGACGCCGATGCCGCCCTGGGGGAGGCGGCCGGTGCCGAGGCCCTGTTGGCCCCATCGGTGCAGGAGCTGTTTCCTGGCGGTGAGGCCCAGCTCACCGGCGTGGTTCCCCCGGCCGCCCTGCGCCAGTCCCTGTGCGGTCCCGGTCGGCCCGGCCATTTCGAGGGTGTGGCCACCGTGGTCTGCCGGCTGCTGGCCCTGGTGCGGCCCGATCGGCTTCTGCTCGGGGAGAAGGACTGGCAGCAGCTCACGATTCTTCGCCGCGTGGTGGCCGACCTGGCCCTGCCGGTGACGGTGCAGGGCTGCGCCACCGTGCGGGAGGTCGATGGGCTCGCCTGCAGCTCGCGCCATCGCTACCTGAGGGCCAGCGAGCGCGATCAGGCGGCGGCCCTGCCGTCGGCCCTGGGGGCGGCGCAGGCGCTCTGGCGCGACGGCACCGCCAGCGCGGCGCTGCTCTCCGCGTCCGTCCGCCGCGACCTGGAGGCGGCTGGCCTGGCCGTGGAGTATGTGCAGCTCGTCCAGCCTTCTACCCTTAGCCCCATCGATGCCGCCACCGGCGGTCTCTCGCTGCTGGCCGCGGCCGCCCGTTGTGGCAGCACGCGTTTGATCGACCATGTCTTCCTGATGAACCGCCCGCCGATCGTTGCCATTGATGGCCCCGCCGGGGCCGGCAAGAGCACCGTGACCCGGGCCTTCGCCCGACGCCTGGGCCTGCTCTATCTCGACACCGGTGCCATGTACCGCGCCCTCACCTGGTGGGTGCTGCACAAAGGTGTGGACCCGGCCGATGCCGCCGCCATCGCTCCCCTGCTGGTCGACCTCGATCTGCAGCTGGAGAGCGACGCCGGCGGCGAGCAGCGGGTGCGGGTGAATGGCCAGGATGTGAGTGAGCCCATCCGGGGCCCCGAGGTCACCGCAGCGGTGTCCACCGTGGCGGCCCATGCCTGCGTGCGGGCGGCCCTCACCGCTCAGCAGCGGGCCATGGGCCAGCGGGGCGGCCTGGTGGCGGAAGGGCGCGACATCGGCACCGCCGTCTTCCCGGAGGCGGCGTGCAAGGTGTTCCTCACCGCCACGGTGGCGGAGCGGGCCCGCCGCCGGGCAGCGGATCTGGCCCAGCGGGGCTTCGCCGTGCCGCCCCTGGCGGAACTGGAGGCCCAGATCGCCGAGCGGGATCACCTGGATTCCACCCGGGCTGAGGCCCCCCTGCGGCAGGCGGCCGATGCGGTGGAGCTGGTCACCGATGGGCTGGGCATCGACGCCGTGATCCAGCGCCTGGTGGATCTGTTCCGCGAGCGGGTGCCCGAAGACGCCTGGCCGGGTCCTGGAACCCCCTAGCTACGCATCCGTTCGGTGATCAGGGCCGCGAGCAAGCCCCCGCAGGCGTCCTCCAGCAGGTCGAGCACCCGATCGAAGCCCTCCTCGCCGCCGTAGTAGGGATCGGGCACCTCTTCGATGCTGTGGCGGCTGCAGTACCGGGTGATGGGGGTGATCTGGGCGGAGGCCCCAGGCCCGGCCAGGCCACGGACCGCCGTCAGGTTCTGCCGGTCCATGGTCAGCACGTGATCGAAGCGGCCCAGGTCGTCCGCCGTGATCTGGCGGGCCCGGCTGGGCAGGGCGATGCCGCGCCGGGCGGCGGCATCGCGCATGCGCGCATCGGCGGGCCGTCCCACATGCCAGTCGCCGGTGCCGGCGGAATCCACCCGGAAGATGTCCTCCAGGCCCTGGAGGGCGATCAGATGCAGGAACACGCCCTCGGCGGCCGGGGAGCGGCAGATGTTGCCGAGGCAGACGAACAGGAGGCTGGTGGGCTGGGCCATGGCGAGGGAGGCGGTGGGCGGTTCCGCGGAGGTGGTCATCGGGCGTTCAGGCGCTTGAGGGCCACACCGGCCCGCAGCCGCACCACCAGCGTGTCCTCCCGCTCCGGATCCTGGAGCTGCTGCAGGCAGGCCTCGGCCCGATGGCTGTGGGGATGGGCCGGGGGCAGGGGCAGGGCCAGGCCCTCGAGGCCCACCGCCACGGCATAGCGCACAACCCACTCGCCATCCCCACGGCCGCTCTCAAGGGCCCCCAGGCAGCGTTCACGCATCTGGCGCCGTTCCTCTTCAGTGAGGGCCTCCAGCCGCAGGGCCCCCAGACCCCTGGCGGCGGCCCGGCGCACGCTGGGACCGACGTCCGTGGCCAGGGCGTCCTCGAGCACGTCCAGCCCGCGGGGGTCGCCGATCCCCGCCAGGGCTCGCACGGCCCAGGCCCGGGCGCCGTAGTTGTGGGCATCGAGATTGGCCAGCAGGGGGCCCACGGCCGCCGGACCCAGGGCGATCAGCCCATCCACCGCGGCCACGGCGGCTCCCGGATTGTTGAAGCCCAGCACCTGCACCAGGTGGGGCACGGTGGCCAGGGGGTCGTCGCAGGCGATCAGCCGGCGGGTGGCCGCCACCAGCTCCTCGGCGCTGCCGGCCTGCTCGAAGGCCCGGATGCGATCGGCCGCGAGCCTGGAATCTCCGCTTGCGGCCGTCATCAGAGCAAGGCGTCCATCGCCATCAGCACAGCCTCATCATCGCTGTCCGCCTCATCGCCGTTGCCGTTCTCCACCAGGCCCCGCAGGGCAATCAGCTTGAGACTGTTTTCGGCCAACGTGCGTTGGATGGGGACTAGGGCGGGACGCCACCCCACCGCGCCCAGATCCATCAGGGCGGCCCGACGCACCTGCAACTGGGGGTGTTGCAGCAACTGGAGCAGCTCGTCGGCCCAGGCCGTCTCCCCGGTGAGCTGCAGCAGGGCCCGGCAGGCGGCACTGCGTACCAGCGGGCGCCCATGGCTGGTGAAGGGCTTGATCACGGCCAAAACCTCCGCTTCGGCAACGCCGATCGTCCCCAGGGCCTCCAGCATCGCCTCGCAGGGCTCCTGCAGGCGGGGGCTGTCGCTGCGGTGGGCACCGGCGACCTCGGGCCCGCTGGCCAGGCGGCGGGTCAGCAGCGGCACCGCTGCCGTGGCACGCAGCTCGCCGAGGGAGCGGGCCGCGGCCTCCCGCAGGCCGTCGTCGGCATCGTCGAGCACCACCAGCAACTCGCTCACCGCCCGCCCATCGGCGATCTTGCCCAGGGCCCGGGCGGCATTGCGGGCCACGGCGTTGTGTTCCACCCCGGCGCCCACATCCCGTGGCTGGCGCTGGCGCAGGGCCGCCAGCAGCAGCGGCACGGCCTCCGGATGCCGGCTGCGCATGCGACCCAGCCACCAGGCCGCGTAGTACTGACGGGACTGGTCGTCGGTCTGGCGCAACTGCTCCAGGGCTTCGGCTTCACTGATCGGCGCACCGTCACCGGCCATGGGCGTGCAGAGGTGGGAAGGAGGGATTAAGGGAATGCTGCCACCCCCGCGGACAGGGGGGATCGGGCCAAAAAAAAAGGGTCCCCGAAGGGACCCAGAGGAATCGAAGAGCGAAGCGACTCAAACGAGGGCGCTGATGGCGTAGTCGATGTAGTTGTTGGCGATGACGCCGGCGTCGCCGGAGACACCGTGGTTGGCCTTGATGTAGGTCAGGGCTTCCACGTACCAGGAGGGGGAGAGCTCGAAGGTGCGGTTGATCTCGTCGAGACCGGCCACGAGGTACTCATCCATGGGGCCGGTGCCACCAGCCACGAGGCAGTAGGTGACCATGCGGAGGTAGTAGCCGATGTCACGGGCACACTTGGCCTTGCCGCGGGCGTCGGAGGCGTAGTTGCTCCCCTGCATCTGGGTGGTGTAGGGGAACTTGTTGTAGACGGCCTGGGCGGCGCCGTTCACCAGGGAGTCGGCGTTGGCGGTGAGGGCCTTGGCAGCTTCCAGGGCGTTCTTGGCGCGCTCGAAGCGGCCGAAGGCGGCGTTGAGCTCGGTGTTGGACAGGAAGCGGCCCTGGGAATCAGCGGCTGCGACGGCCTCGGTGAGGGGAGTCTTCATGAGAAGGGGGTTGGAAGGGAAGGTGAACCGAAGGATGAAGCGCGATCAGGCGACAGCAGCAGCTGCGCGATCGAAGTAGGTGCCGATTTCGGACATCAGGGAGGAGCAGTCGCCCTGGGTGATGCCGTTGCGATCGTTGGCGATGGCGATGGCGGCGTCCTTCATCTTGCGGATGCCTTCGGCCACGGAAGCGCCGGGGACGCCGAGGGCCAGGTAGGTCTCGCGGAGGCCGTTGAGGCAACGGTCTTCGAGGACGGAAGCGTCACCGGTGAAGACGGCGTAGGTGACGTAGCGGAGAACGATCTCCATGTCGCGCAGGCAGGCAGCCATGCGGCGATGGGTGTAAGCGTTGCCGCCGGGGGCGATCAGGGCGGGCTGTTGGTCGAACAGCTCGCGGGCCGCGTTGGTGACGATCTTGGAGGCGTTGGAGGTGATGCGGTTCACGGCATCCATACGCTTGAAGCTGTCAGCGACGACGCCGGAAAGGGCATCGATCTGACCAGCGTTGAGGAATTCGCCGCGGGCATCAGCCTGAGCAACGACCTTGGTGAAGGCGTCGAACATTGAGTTAGCTCCTGTTCTCGACGTCGAACGTCGGGCTTTGGGTGGGTAAGGGGGGTGGGAACGCCAAGGACGTTCACCTGTGCTGGGCACGGGCCTATTGTCAGAAAGAATCGCTCCAGAATCCGTTAAGTTTACAAAGGGTCATCTGTGGGGACTCGATTCCTCTGTCTGACTGCAGTCGTTGGGACATTGGATACGCCGCCTTCCCTCTCATCTGTGCCTTGCTGAACAATCGGCACGACGCTCTCTTGGTGCGCGTGGGTGCAGATGAGGCATGAAAAACCCCCCTCGGCGTGATGCCGAGGGGGTGAAGTCGTGGAGGAGAAACCAGGGACCTTGCGGTCAGTTCACCGGGCTCACACTGGCGACCCGGCCGCCCTGACGGTGGATCATCTGCTGGGCCTCCAGCAGTTTGTCGAAGGGGACGAAGCGAACGGTGTTGCTGCGCTTGTGCAGGCGGTACTCGCTCAGTCCGGTGACTTCAATGCGATACACCTTGGCCTTCTGGCCGATTCCCTTGGCCATCTTGGTGATCGATTCATTGGCCACCCGGCTGGGCTGGTAGGCCGATCCCTTGGCGTTCGGGCTCACCACCGGAACGGCGCGGTCCTGGTGCAGGGCTTTGCCGAGTCGGAAGTTGGTGCCGGCGGTATCCCCTTTCACCGAAGCCGCGGCGCCCCTGGCCAGCTGCATCAGCCAGGAGAACTGACGCCCCTGCTGGCCGGCCGAGTAGTCCCATCCGGTCAGATAGGGGACCACTTCTTCCCCGAAGCGCTCCTGATATTCAGCACTGTCGATATAGGAATCGATCTCGGCTTCCACACCCTCTTCCTGCAGGATGGTGAAGTGGTGCAGCATCTCTGCCTTGTTCTGGGGGGCGCGACCCAGCAGATGCTTGAAGTTCAGTTCGATGAAATGGTAGGGATTGCAATTCTCGAAGAACTTCGAGCGGTACAGGCCACTCTTGGCCACCGCACGCACGAACTCGCGAACGCTCAGATAGCCATTGCGGAACAGTGATTCTGCACCCTCAAGGCGCTCGCTCTCCATGATGTATTGACGACCGAGCACCTGCTGATACACCGTGCGGATGATGGTGGTCTTGTCCTGATCGGACGCATTCGACCAATTTTCCTTGTTGCGGTCGTTCGCGAAGCGTTCGATGCCCAGATAGGGCGCATTGACGAGGGTCATGGATGGCGGGCCAGAAGGGGGGAGGACTGCACGCGTACGGTGCACCGTTCCGATCTTATGAGGAAGTCAGCACAGACTTCCGCCAGATGGTTCGATCGTTACAGCGACCGATCCCACCGGGGCCTCCATTCAATGGAAGGGCCAAAAAAAAGGGTCCCCGAAGGGACCCAGAGGAATCGAAGAGCGAAGCGACTCAAACGAGGGCGCTGATGGCGTAATCGATGTAGTTGTTGGCGATGACGCCGGCGTCGCCGGAGACACCGTGGTTGGCCTTGATGTAGGTCAGGGCTTCCACGTACCAGGAGGGGGAGAGCTCGAAGGTGCGGTTGATCTCGTCGAGACCGGCCACGAGGTACTCATCCATGGGGCCGGTGCCACCAGCCACGAGGCAGTAGGTGACCATGCGGAGGTAGTAGCCGATGTCACGGGCACACTTGGCCTTGCCGCGGGCGTCGGAGGCGTAGTTGCTCCCCTGCATCTGGGTGGTGTAGGGGAACTTGTTGTAGACGGCCTGGGCGGCGCCGTTCACCAGGGAGTCGGCGTTGGCGGTGAGGGCCTTGGCAGCTTCCAGGGCGTTCTTGGCGCGCTCGAAGCGGCCGAAGGCGGCGTTGAGCTCGGTGTTGGACAGGAAGCGGCCCTGGGAATCAGCGGCTGCGACGGCCTCGGTGAGGGGAGTCTTCATGAGAAGGGGGTTGGAAGGGAAGGTGAACCGAAGGATGAAGCGCGATCAGGCGACAGCAGCAGCTGCGCGATCGAAGTAGGTGCCGATTTCGGACATCAGGGAGGAGCAGTCGCCCTGGGTGATGCCGTTGCGATCGTTGGCGATGGCGATGGCGGCGTCCTTCATCTTGCGGATGCCTTCGGCCACGGAAGCGCCGGGGACGCCGAGGGCCAGGTAGGTCTCGCGGAGGCCGTTGAGGCAACGGTCTTCGAGGACGGAAGCGTCACCGGTGAAGACGGCGTAGGTGACGTAGCGGAGAACGATCTCCATGTCGCGCAGGCAGGCAGCCATGCGGCGATGGGTGTAAGCGTTGCCGCCGGGGGCGATCAGGGCGGGCTGTTGGTCGAACAGCTCGCGGGCCGCGTTGGTGACGATCTTGGAGGCGTTGGAGGTGATGCGGTTCACGGCATCCATACGCTTGAAGCTGTCAGCGACGACGCCGGAAAGGGCATCGATCTGACCAGCGTTGAGGAATTCGCCGCGGGCATCAGCCTGAGCAACGACCTTGGTGAAGGCGTCGAACATTGAGTTAGCTCCTGTTCTCGACGTCGAACGTCGGGATTGGGTGGGTAAGGGGGTGAGTCTGGTGCGTCAGCCCGGTGGTGGCCTGGCCGACGTCGACTGCGTCGTTGCTTTCGATGATCGCCTGGCCTCGGCCGGGCATCGCTCCGAAAGACCTACCTATTGTTGTGCCCAGCGTCCAAGGGATGGGAGGACCTTAATAAATGGTCACTAGCCTCAGGATCCCAGCTGCCGCAACCCTTCTGCCCCGCTGCCCAGATCCCTGAGTTCAACCTGAACGGATGTCCTGGGGGATCGGTGTAAGACACCTTCGCCGCGTGCTTCACCTCCCAGCAAAAAGGGCCCCCGCGTCGGGGACCCTCTGGCGACGGATCGCGGCTGGAGCTGGGGCTCAGCCGTCGTCCCTCGCCTTGCCTTTCCCCTTGCGGGGGGCCGGCTGATCCGGGCTGCCACCGCCGGTCACGGAGACGCTGACGATCCGACCACCCAGGGAGTGGACCAGACGCATGGTCTCGTTCATGCGGGTGAAGGGCACGTTCATGACCATGTCCGCGGTGCGGGAATAGTCGTTGTTGCTCACGCCGGTGACGGTGAGGGCCACCTGGCGGGAGCTGCTGAGGCCGGTGCCTCGGGTACCTGCGGAAACCTTCATGGATTCGGTGGGGTAGGGGGATCAGGCTGGACGGGAGCCCGGTTCAGTTGACCGGGGTGATGCTGGCGATGCGGCCGCCTTCCCGGAGGATCTGCTGCTGGGTCTGCAGCAGCTTGTTGAAGGGGATGAAGCGCACCCGGTTGCTGCGCTTGTGGAGGCGGTAGTTGTTGAAGCCGGAGATCTCCACCCGGAAGGTGCGGCCCTCTTCGCCGGATCCGACCCCCTGGCGGGTGACGCCATCGGCGCTGACCTTGCGGAACACGCTGCCGCGGGCGTTGGGGCTCACCACCGGCATGGGAGCTTCCGCATGCACGGAGGGATTGAGGCGGGACTGGTTCTTGAGCAGGTCGCCCCGCACCGAGGCGCCCACGCCCCGGGTGAGCTGGAGCATGTAGGAGAACTGCAGGCCCTGCTGGCCGGAGGAATAGTCCCAGCCGTGCAGGTAGGGCACCACCTCCTCGCCGAAGCGGGTCTGGTACTCGGCGCTGTCGATGTAGGAGTCGATCTCGGCGTCGTAGCCCTGCTCCTGCAGGATCGTGAAGTGGTGGAGCATCTCGGCCTTGTTCTGGGGGGCCCGGCCCAGGAGATGCTTGAAGTTCAGCTCGATGAAGCGGTAGGGATTGCAGTTCTCGAAGAACTTGGCCTTGTACAGGCCGCTCTTGGCCACCTGCCGGACGAACTCCCGCACGCTGAGATAGCCGCGCTTGAACAGGGACTCCGGACCCGTGAGCCGCTCGCTGGCCATCACGTACTGGTTACCGAGCACCTGCTTGTAGACGGCGCGGATCAGGGCGGCCTTGTCGTTTTCGGTGGCGTTCGTCCAGTTTTCCTTGTTGCGATCGCTGGAGAAACGCTCGATGCCCAGATAGGCAGCGTTGGCAAGTGTCATGAGCGTGGGGGGCCGGAGGGAGAAACGTTGGTTAGGAGGTCGGAGGGCAGGGCGAGTGGCCGCTGCGCGGTCGGCAGACGCCTTCGAGGACGGCTGCAGCAAACGTCCCGATCATGGGCTGCAAGGCGGATCCTATGGGCCTGTCCGCTCGCCACGACAGGGTTTTCAGAATCGTTACAAATCCCCCGACCGGGGCGCCCCCGCCCGACCCTGCCAGCCCCGGGGTTGTGCCCCCTGGCGGGCTGGCCCCACCCCGATACCATCCGGCCATCATCCCGGTGCCGTCATGACTGCTGTTGTGCCCCTGTCCGAGGACGTCTCCCTGCGGCTGGCTGACCAGCTGCAGGTCCTCTCCCAGGTCGCCGAAGCCCTCACCTACCGCCTGCTGGAGCTCGAGGAACGGCTGGAGGGCCAGGACGAGCGTATCGGCGAACGGCTGCAGCAGGCCGCCGGGCAGGAAGCGGCCCATGGGGTGGCCATGGATCAGCGGTTGGGCGACACCGAAGAGCGACTGGCCAGGATCGAGGCGGCGCTTCGGGGTCTGGATCGCAGCGGGGGGTCTCGCCACCTGCAGGCGGTGCAGCCGCCGGCACTGCAGCAGGAGCTGCCGGGCTCCCCCACGGAGGAAGAAAGCTTCGATCTGGGCCCGGAGGACACCGACCCCTTCCTCGACGAGGGGGAGCAGCCCTTCATGGACGAACTGATCGCCGGCTGAAGCCCCGGCAGGCCTCCCTGGCTTACGCCGTCAGTTCTCCAGCCAGGACGGGGGGATGTCGCCGCTGTAGTCGTGGGTGCGTTCGAACTCGAACGGTCCCGCCAGCGATCCCCACAGCTGCTCATGGGTGGCCGGATCGTGGCCCCGATCGATGGTGCGCATGCCCCGGGGGTCGATCTCGAAGCTGCTGACCAGATAGGCGAGGTTGCCCTTGCGTTCCACGAGGCAACGGCAACCGGGTTCCACCTCGCCACTGAAGCCTTCGCCCACCTCCCGCACCAGATAGGTGCAGCCGTCCAGGGGCAGCAGGTCGTCGTCGCCGATGGTCTGGCGTCGCCCTTCGTCTTCGATGGCCCCCCAGAAACGCTGTTCGTCGCGCAGGGCCTGGTTGTGGATGATCAGCTCGCCGTCGCGCTGTTCGGCCCGGAGCACCCGGATCCGGTAGGGCGTGCCGGGGGTGATGGCGTAGGTCTGCTCGAGGAGCAGAGAACCCGGGGCGAGCTGGGGCAGCGGCCGGAACTTGACCAGGATGTGGGCGTAGAGGGGCGGGTTGTCGAAGGCCTGGGCCTGGTTGCTGAAGCCAGCGCTCAGTTGCTGGATGAGGCGGGCAAGGGAGCTGCTCATGGGGCGCAACCTAGAGGTCGAGCAGGCGGATCCGGAAGGCGCCCACCTGGCGGGCGGTGGCTGGATCGCCCTGGGCGAAGGGGTGGTCGGCCACGGAGCCGAGGATGGCTTCGAGCTTCTCAGCGGCAGACAGACCGTGGGAGGGATCCTCGCGGCTGTGGGCCTGCCAGGCTTCGTCGAACGCCTGAGCAAAGCTGTCGGCGTTGTTGAAGATCTGGCTGGAGGTCGAAGGCGGCTGGGGCATGGTGATGGGCTGCAGCGCAGTCCGCACGCAATGCCAGGACCCAGATTTGAACTGGGGACACGGCGATTTTCAGTCGCCTGCTCTACCAACTGAGCTATCCCGGCCCGTCGCCGAAGCGACAGAGGGATCTTAGATCACGACCCGCTGCGGCTTCGGCCCCGGGGGGTGCGAGCCAGGCACAGCATCCCTACCACCGGCCAACCGAGGGTTTCCAGAGCCTGGGCGGCGTTGCACCCGGTGGCACCGCTGGTGAGGATGTCGTCGACGATCAGCACCGGCCGGCCCGTGGCTTCGCCGGGGCGGGGTCCGCGGCGGCAGCGGAAGGCGCCCTCCTGGTTGGCCAGCCGCATGGCCCGCTTCAGGTGATGCTGGCCGAGCACCGGCCGCGACCGTTCCAGCAGGCCGTCGTGGCGGTAGCCCAGCTGGTGCACCAGCTGGCGGCACACCAGGGCGGGCAGGGGGTTGCCACGCCGTTTCCAGCTCGGCACCGGCACCAGTAGCGGCCGACGCCGCCACTGGGGCAGCCCCTCCGCCAGCACCTGCACCAGGGCGGCGATCCGGGCCTCCTCAGGTCGCTGCCGCAACCCGAGCAGTAACCGTCGCAGCTCTCCGTCGTAGGACCCGGCCGCCCACCACAGCAGGGGCTCGTTGCCCCGCTGGCCACCATGCGGCAGCGGGAGCTTGCTGCGGCAGGTGGGGCAGGGGGCTGCGGCCGCGTGCTGAGGCGGCTGCAGGCCGCGACACAGGGGGCAGGGGGTGGCGGCGATCCAGTCGAGCGGCAGCCGGATCAGGCGGGCGAGAAGGGTCAGGGGTCTGGCGCTGCTGCTTCAAGCCTTCCCGGGGAGCGACCGCAGCATGGCCACCAGGGTGCGGTGGGCGTCTTCGCTGTCGGTGAGGGCGTGGTCGAAGGGCACCTCCACGGGGGTGCCGTCGACCTCCAGGCGCATCGCCTCGGGCTCCACGGCTACCATCCTGGCCCCCTGGGCCTCGGTGCAGCCACCGTAGTGGCGGGCATAGGCCAGGACGGCCTCTGCATGGTCGTCGTTCATGTGCTTGCAGATGCGGTCGCTCACCGCGGCGGTGAGGGGGTCGGCGGCCATGGGGTCAGGGCGGATGGGGGGATTCTGGGCTCAGGCGCCGGCAAACCGCTGCCAGAGGAGCAGGCCCAGACGCACACCGCTGAAGCCCACAAAGCCCGCCAGCACGATGAACAGCGCGATGGAAAGGATCGAGCTGAGGCGTTCGTTCATGGCCGTAGGGGAGGGGAGTCGTTCTCCATCCTGAAGCTGGCCCTGGCCAGCAGGGCCATGCCCAGGGCCGCCGTGCGTTTCGGTCGGTTCAGCACCGGGATCCCCAGGGCCCGCGAACGCAGGGCTCGCCACTGGCTGTTGCGGGCGCCGCCACCGACGCTGATCACCCGCTGCAGGGCCGGGGCCCCCAGCTGCCGCAGCCGTTGCCAGCCCGTCGCCTCGATGGCGGTGAGGCCCTCGAGCAGGGCCTGCAGGTAGCGGGCATCGCTGACGGGCCTCGGCTCCAGGATCGGCTCCAGGTCCGGGTCGTCGACGGGGAAACGTTCACCTTTGCGGCTCAGGGGGAGCAGCTTGAGCCCCGTTGGGCGGTCTGGAGCGATCTGGCGGCTCAGCTCCGCGATCCGTTCGTCATCGAAGAAGCGGCGCAGCACTCCGGCGCCGGCGTTGGAGGCACCCCCCGCCAGCCAGCGGCCGGCCACCCGGTGGTTGCTGAGGCCGGCACCGGCCAGGGGCGCCGCCACGAACTGCTTCAGCACCAGGGTGGTGCCCAGCACGGCGATGCCATCGCCGGCCTGGGGGTCGGCGGCCAGGACGGCGGCATTGGCATCGGTGCTGCCCGCCACCACCTGGCAGTCCCCGGACAGGCCCAGGCACGCCGCCGCTCCAGGGGCGAGCGGGCCCAGCACGCATCCGCTGGAGCGGATCTGCGGCAGCGCCTCCTCGCCCAGGCCTGAGGTCACGCCAGCGAGCCAGGTTCCCTGCTCCAGGTCCCAGCCCAGGCGCACATTGTTGCCCTCCTCGCCCCAGCGCCAGTCGCCAAGCAACCAGCCAATCAGCCAGTCGGCCTGGTGGCGCAACAGCAGACCCGGCCCCACCCCCGCTTCCCTGGCCAGGGCCAGCAGGCGCAGGGCCCTGGCCAGGCTGCCGCTGGCGCTGGCGGCCGGATGGCTGGGGGCGCCGCCTGAGGCCTGGCCCAGAAGCGCCGCGATGGCCGGGGACTGCTCCGGGCAGGCCAGGTGGTACGGCAGGGCCTGCTCCAGGGGCGGCGGCAGCAGGCAGCCATCGGCGCGGCAGGCCAGCAGGGTGCCGGAGGTGCCATCGATGGCGATGGCACGCGCCCGGCGGCGGATCGCTTCGGGAACGGTGGCCAGCAGCTCGATCAGCCCCTGCCGCCAGGCGCCAGGATCTTCCAGGCGACCGGGGTAGGGGGACTGCCGGCTCAGCAGGGGGTCATCGGGCTGGCCGCCGGTGGCACCGGCTTCCGCCAGAACAGCCAGGCGCAGGCCGCTGCTGCCGAGGTCAACCCCCAGAAACAGCGCTGACACGGCTCGCCGTTGCCTGCTTCAGGGTGGCGGCGATGGCGCTGACGTCCTCCCAGGGAAGGTCGAGATCCTTGCGGCCGAAATGGCCGTAGGCCGCCACATCCTGGTAGAAGCGTCCTCCCCGTTGCTGGGGCAGTTCCCGCAGGCCGAAGGCCTCGATGATCGCCCCGGGCCGCAGGTCGAAATGCTCCTGAACCAGCGCGGTGAGGTCGGCATTGTCGAGGGCACCGGTGCCGAAGCTTTCCACCAGGATGCTCACGGGGCGGGCCACGCCGATGGCATAGCTGAGCTGCACCTCGGCCTTGTGGGCCAGACCGGCCGCCACCAGCGCCTTGGCCACGTAGCGGGCGGCATAGGCGGCGGAGCGGTCGACCTTGGTGGGGTCCTTGCCGGAGAAGGCACCGCCGCCGTGGCGGGCATAACCGCCGTAGGTGTCGACGATGATCTTGCGGCCGGTCAGGCCGGCATCGCCCTGGGGGCCGCCCACCACGAACTTGCCGGTGGGGTTGACGTAGAAGCGGGTGCCTTCCCTGGTGGGCTTCAGGGGCAGATCGGCGGTGGCGGGGAGCACCACGTGCGTCCAGAGGTCGTCCTTGATGCGCTGCTGCACGGCCTTTTCATCACTGAGGCCCTCCACTTCGGCGGTGTGCTGGGTGGAGATCAGGATCGTGTCGATCGCCACGGGGCGATTGTTCTCGTACTCCACGCTTACCTGGGTTTTGCCGTCGGGGAGCAGGTAACCGAGGCTGCCGTCGTGGCGCACCTGGGCCAGCCGCAGGGCCAGCCGGTGGGCCAGGCTGATCGGCAGAGGCATCAGCTCGGGGGTTTCGTCGCAGGCGTAGCCGAACATGATGCCCTGGTCGCCGGCGCCCACCTTGTCGAGGGGGTCGCCGTCGTGGTCGTCCGCCTCATCCACGCCCTGGGCGATGTCGGGCGACTGTTGATCAAGCGCGATCAGCACGGCGCAGCTCCTGGCATCGAAGCCTCCGGCGCGGGCCCCGCTGTAGCCGATCTGTTCGATCACGCCCCGCACCAGGGTGTTGAAGTCGACCCGCGCGTTGGTGGTGACTTCCCCGGTGATCAGGCAGAGGCCGGTGTTGACCACGGTCTCGCAGGCCACCCGGCTGGCGGGGTCCTGGGCCAGCAGGGCGTCGAGCACGGCATCGCTGACCTGGTCGCAGATCTTGTCGGGGTGGCCTTCCGTCACCGATTCCGAGGTGAAGACGAAACGGCTCATGGGAGGCAGGCGATCAATCGATGGGTGAGCTTATTCCCACGGGTTGGCCGGTCCTGGCGCCACGGTGAGTTCCCGCCAGTGATCCAGCTGCTGGAAGGAGTCATCCAGCTCCACCGGCCGCCGCCAGCCGGCTCGATAGCCGAGCACCACCGGCACCCCGGCGGCCCGGGCCATGCGCAGGTCGCTGTTGGCGTCGCCGATCAGGGCGCAGCTCTCCACGGCCACGCCCAGTTCATCGCACAGGCCATGGACGGCGGCGGGGTCAGGTTTGCGGGGCTGATGTTCGGCGCTCCAGATGGCCTGCACGTAGGGGGCCAGATCATGGGCGGCCAGGAACGCTTCGATCCCCTCGACATGGTCGTTGCTGATCACGGCGCAACGGACCCCCGCCCGCTGCAGGGACTCCAGCAGCGGGCGCAGGCCGGCCGTGGGGGCCGGCCGCTGCTCGCTTCCCTGGCCGTGCAGGGCATCGGTGCGGGCGAACACGGCTTCGGCCAGGGCCAGGGCCTCGGGCCAGCCCAGGCCCACCTGCACCAGGGCGGTGGCGGTGGCCACCAGGTTCTGGTCGCGGCTGGCCACCGCCATGGTGCCGGCGGGATGGACGCCTTCAGGGGCAAGGCCGTAGGCGCGGTGCAGCAGGTCGCCCAGGTCGCGGTGACGCTCCGGGTCGCCGGCGGCCAGATCGGCCAGGGCCAGACAGTGAAAGACCCTGGCCTGGGCCAGGGCCACGAGCATCGGCTCGCTGTGGCTGATGGTGCCGTCCTTGTCGAACAGCACCGCCCCCAGAGAACGATCCCCGCATAGAAGCGGTGTGCCCCGCAACGACAGAAGCACCATGGTCAGAGGGCCGGAGCCAGGGACCTCATTCGAGGGAGACGCCCATGGGCTCGTTGTCCTCAGCCTGCTCCAGCAGCATCTGCTTGTAACGGGCGGCCATTTCCTCGGCCTTGTCGAACACCTTCTGGGGATCGCTCAGCATGTCGCCGGGTTCCGGCTCGAGGGCCTTGGTGGACAGCGAGATCCGGCCCCTCTCGGCGTCGAGATCGATGATCATCACCTTCATCTGATCGTTGACATTGAGCACCGTGTGGGGCGTCTCGATGTGCTCGTGGCTGATCTCGGAGATGTGCAGCAGACCGCTGACACCACCGATGTCGATGAAGGCGCCGTAGGGCTTGATGCCCCGGACGGTACCCAGCACCACTTCGCCGACTTCGAGGCGATTCATCTTGCGCTCCACCAGGGCGCGGCGATGGCTCAGCACCAGGCGGTTGCGCTCTTCGTCCACCTCCAGGAACTTGAGGGGGAGGAAGTCGGCCACGAGCTCCTCCTTGGCCTTGCGGGTGCTGATGTGGCTGCCGGGGATGAAGCCCCGCAGGCCTTCCACCCGCACCAGCGCGCCGCCGCGGTTGGTGGCGAACACTTCGCTGTAGATGGTGGCGTCTTCCTTCTGCAGCTGGCGCACCCGCTCCCAGGCACGCTGGTACTCGATGCGGCGCACCGACAGGGTGAGCTGGCCGTCTTCGTTCTCCTCGCTGAGGATGAAGAATTCGCGCACCTCCCCGGGCTCAAGCACGTCGGAAAGATGCTCGACGCGGTTGATCGACACCTCCTGGAGAGGCATGAAGGCGGCGGTCTTGGCGCCGATGTCGATCATGGCGCCCTTCGATTCAAGGGCGAACACGGTGCCGTTGACGACGTCACCCGGCTTGAAGTTGTAGTCGTACTTGCTGAGCAGAGCCGCGAACTCGTCCAGCGTGAAGCCCACACCGTCGCCGTCCCGAGCGCTGACCCTGCTGCTGGAGTCGTCGGCGCTGGGAACCTCTTCCGGGATCGCCAGATCGAGTTCTGCTGTGGTCTCGATGTCGGCGGCCTCCTCGCTGCTGATCGGCGTGAGGGCCTCGAGGGTGTCGGCTTCGGAAGAAGGAGTGAGGGTCATGGAGCTGGGGCGGTCTGCCGGTGGCAGTGCGAAGGAACGAGGTGGCTGCCCGCCTGCAGCGCACACCCGATCGATCACTCTATCAACGGGTCGGCAGGCCGTCCCATTCAACGGGCTGGAGCCGGCCTCAGCCCACCACCACCAGACGGTTCTTGGTCTTGCCCCGGTTGCCCAGGCCTTCCAGGGTGGCGACGAAATCGCTGACGCCCTGGAACTGGCGGTAGACGGAGGCGAAACGCACATAGGCGACTTCGCTCATCTCCCGCAGGCGCTGCAGCACCAGCTCCCCGATCTCGTTGCTGCTCACCTCACGTCCGGCCCGCTGCTGCAGCACCAGCTCGATGTCGTCGACGACGGCCTCCAGCCGGGAGGGTTCAAGGCCTGTTTTCTCGCAGGCCCTCAGCAGACCATGCAGCAGTTTGCTGCGGTTGAAGGTCTCCCTGCTGCCGTTGCGCTTGACCACGGTGATCGGGACGGTCTCGACCCGTTCGTAGGTGGTGAAGCGAAAATCACAGTTGAGGCACTCCCTGCGTCGCCGCACACTGCGTCCGGAATCGGCGGCCCTTGATTCCAGAACACGGCTATCGGTGTGTTGGCAGGAGGGACATTGCATCCCTGGGCACGCTTCCAAGTGTTGGGAGTGTAAACAGCTACGCGCACAAAGAGAAGGGCTTGCCTTCAAGGTGGCGTCCCACGCAAGAAAAAACCCCTGGTTTCCCAGGGGTTGAATCAATCCGGAAGCGTGGTCACTTGCCGATTTTCGGGGGATCGCGGAAGGCGATCGCGAAAAAGAGCGTGGAGATGGCCAGGGCCAGGATCAGGATGTAAGCGAAGCTCTCCATGGGAATCCTCGGGGGGGCTGGCGGTCAGCTGAGGGGGGAACCGGCCGGGGGCACGAAACCCTCGGGCAGGCGTCGGGTGGAACGGTCGCCCAGCTTGGCGAACAGACCGAATTCCACCTGCTCACCGAGATCGGGGTCGATACCGGCGAAGACATCACGGTAGAGGGTGCGGGCACCGTGCCAGATGTGGCCGAAGAAGAAGAGCAGGGCGAAGCAGGCGTGGCCGAAGGTGAACCAGCCGCGGGGGGAACTGCGGAAGGTGCCGTCGGAGTGGTAGGTCTCGCGGTCGAACTCGAAGGCCTCGCCGAGCTGGGCCTTGCGGGCCAGTCGCTTGACGTCGGCGGGATCGGTGAACGTCTGACCGTTGAGGGCACCGCCGTAGACGGTGGCCGTCACGCCCTGCTGCTCAAAGGAGTACTTCGCCTCGGCACGACGGAAGGGGATGTCGGCGCGGACGATGCCCTGCTGGTCCTGGAGGACCACCGGGAAGTTCTCGAAGAAGTTGGGCAGGCGACGGACCTCAAGGTCATGGCCCTCCTTGTCGGTGAAGGAGATGTGCCCGATCCAGGAGGTGGGCAGACCGTCACCGTTGATCATCGGGCCGACGCGGAACAGACCACCCTTGGCGGGGCTGTTGCCGACGTAGTCGTAGAAGGCGAGCTTCTCGGGAATGGCCGCGAAGGCCTCGGCCTTGGTGGCGCCGTTGTCGATGGCGGTCTGGACGCGACGGTTGATCTCCGTCTTGAAGTAGTTCTGATCCCACTGGTAGCGGGTGGGGCCGAACAGCTCGACCGGTGTGGCGGCGGAGCCGTACCACATGGTTCCGGCCACGATGAAGGCCGCGAAGAACACCGCCGCGATGGCGCTGGCGAGCACCGTCTCGATGTTGCCCATGCGGAGCGCCTTGTACAGGCGTTCCGGCGGTCGGGTGGTGATGTGGAAGATGCCGGCGATGATTCCCACGATGCCGGCGGCGATGTGGTGGGCCACGATGCCGCCCGGGTTGAAGGGGTTGAAGCCTTCAGGCCCCCAGGAGGGCTGCACCGCCTCTAGGTGGCCCGTGAGGCTGTAGGGATCCGAGATCCACATCCCCGGTCCGAAAACGCCGGTGAGGTGGAAGGCTCCGAATCCGAAGCAGCCCAGGCCCGCCAGCAGCAGGTGGATGCCGAAGATCTTGGGCAGATCGAGGGCTGGCTCCCCGGAGCGGGGGTCCTGCCAGATCTCGAGATCCCAGTAGGTCCAGTGCCAGATGGCGGCAAGGAAGAGCAGGCCACTGAAGATGATGTGGGCTGCAGCCACGCCTTCGAAGCTCCAGAAGCCGGGGTCGACGCCGGTTTCACCGGTGACGCTCCAGCCCCCCCAGCTGCCGGTCACACCCAGGCGGGCCATGAAGGGCATGACGAACATGCCCTGGCGCCACATGGGGTTGAGGACCTGGTCGGAGGGGTCGAAGATCGCAAGCTCGTAGAGCGCCATGGAGCCGGCCCAGCCGGCTACCAGGGCGGTGTGCATGAGGTGCACGGCCAGCAGTCGGCCCGGGTCGTTGATGACGACCGTGTGCACCCGGTACCAGGGCAATCCCATTGGGGGGTCAGGTCTGGGTTGACAGTTGCCGAAGCCGATCGCCGGGGCGATGACGGCTAAGGAGACGCTCGGTGGTTACCGATCCGTGCTGGCGATGGTAAGGGTTGCGAGCAACACCACGGGGCCCAGGTAACGGACCGCAACGGCGCGATTCACAATGGGAGTCATCCCGTCCCCCGAGAGGCTTCCGCCATGCCCGTGATCCGGTTCGTCCGAGAGCAGCGCGACGTGGAGTGCTACCCGGGGGAAAATCTGCGCGAGGTGGCCCTGCGTGAGGGCATCGAGCTCTACGGACTCAAGGGCCGCCTGGGCAACTGCGGCGGCTGCGGCCAGTGCATCACCTGTTTCGTGGAGGTGGTGGAGGGGGGTGCGGGCAACGCCCTCACCGAGCAGACCTCGGTGGAGCTGCTGAAGCTGAAACGTCGCCCCCAGACCTGGCGGCTGGCCTGTCAGGCCCTGGTGCAGAAGTCGGTGCTGGTGCTCACCAGGCCCCAGGTGGGACTCGGGGATCGGGACGGCGAACTGAGCCGGGCCCGATCCCTGCCCCTGCCGGAGGGCCCCACCGCCTGGCCCGAGCCGCCCGACGCTGCTGAGGGTGAGATGTCCGAGGAGTCAGAGACGCCTCCGGAAGCCGCCGGGGCTCCATCCACAACGAGCGGTGAAGGGGGCGTCCTTCCCGCCGATGGGCGGTGATACCTTCTCAGAACCTCTCCAGCAGTCATGGAAACCAACGACCTCGGCTTCGTTGCCAGCCTCCTGTTCGTTCTGGTTCCCGCCGTCTTCCTGATCATTCTCTACATCCAGACGAACAGCCGCCAGGGCGGCTGATCGCGGTTCAGCGGACCCGTCCCTCCGGCTCGCGCACCAGCAGCACCGGGGCCGGGGCGTGGACGCGGATGTAGTCGCTCACCGAGCTGCCCAGGAGTTTGTCGAGATCCACCAGGCCCCGGGCCACCAGGGGCCGCCGGTCCTGGGAGGCGATCACCACCAGATCAGCCTTCACGTCTTCGGCGGTGCCGCAGACGCCCCGTGCAATGTCGCCGGTGCGGTGCAGGCCCTTCATTTCCACGCCGAAGCTGCGGGCCCGCTGGATGGCCTTCAGCAGCACCTCATCGCCGGGTGTGCGCCCACCCCGGGACGGGGTGATGTCCTGGCGGGACACATGCACGCCGGTGAGGCTGCCGCCAGGGATCCCCTGCACCAGCTCGCAGGCCAGCTTGAGGGCGTCATCGCCCACACCGGTGCCGTCGATGGCCACCAGCACCCGGTTGATGGCTTTCACGTAGAGGTCGTCACGCACCAGCAGCATGGGTCGGGTTGACAGCTGGAAGACGTACTGGCTGGTGCTGTTGCCCAGGATCGACTGCAGCCTGCCCAGGCCCCGGGAGCCCATCACGATCAGGTCGGCCTCCAGTTCATCGGCCACCTTCAACACGGTCAGCTTGGTGTCGCCCTCGCGCACCACGGTGTTCACCTCCCCTGGGGTCAGACCGAGGCGCTCGATCGCCTCCTTCACCAGAATCTCGGCCTGCTGGCGATGGCTTTCCAGATCGAGCCCCCCTTGCTCGGGAATCACGTGCAGCAGGTTGATCCGGGCTTGGCGGCAGGGAGGGATGTCGCGCAGGAGGCGGACCATCTCCTCGACATGGCCCTTGCCGGAATCGGCGATCAGCAGGTTGCGGAACACGGACATCAACGTGGCTCGGCATCAGCCTATGGCTGATCCCCTTTCCGCCATCCCCTGTGGTGAAGACCGTGATGCAGTGTTCGGATGAGGCCTGGTGGCACCTGCGGAGGCGGGTGCTGCCCCAGCACACCGACCATGCCGGAGTGATGTGGCACGGGGCCTATCTGGCCTGGCTGGAGGAGGCGCGCGTCGAGGCCCTGGACCGGGCGGGCCTGGCCTACAGCACCCTCTCCTCCCGGGGGCTGGAGCTGCCGGTGGTGGGGCTGCGCATCGATTACCGCCGGGCCCTGCTCCATGGAGAGAGCGTCGAGATCCGCAGCCGGGTGCTGCCGCGGCTGGGCGTGAAGTTGCCCTGGCACAGCCAGTTCATTGGCCCCGACGGGGCCGTGGCGGCGGAAGCCAGCGTCGATCTGGTGCTGGTGGACCTCTCCGGTGGCCCGTCGCAGAGGCGCCTGCTGCGGCGGTTGCCCCTCGACCTGGAGCAGGCCCTGGTGATCCTGCGCTCCGGCCCGGCCGAAGCCACCGCCCAGCCATAGTACACTTGTACTGCTGTTCGGGTGGTGGGGCGCGGGGATGGGAGATCTGGTGCAGGGGGTCTTCCCGCCCCGCGGGGCCCCGGTCTGGGATCGGCAACGGCGCCTGTGGTGGCTGCTCTGGAGCCGTTGCCCCGGCCTCGGCTGGCAGCGGCTGCGGGCCCTCGAGGCCAGCTGTGGCGGGCTGATGGCCGCCTGGCAGGCGCCCTTCGATGAGCTGGCGGCGGTGCCGGGGCTGGGGCCGGGGCTGGTGGCGGTGATCGAGCGGTTCCGCCATCGCTGGGGCCCTCGGCCCCTCGAGGCCTTCGCGCCCCGGTGCCGCTTTGGCCGTGGGGTTCTGGTTCCCGGGGATCGGGGCTGGCCCGCGGGTCTGCGGGATCTGCAGCGGCCCCCCCTGCAGCTGTGCTGGCGTGGGCGGGGCAGCCTCTGGCCCCACCTGGGCCGGCGCCGCTCGGTGGCGGTGGTGGGCACCCGGCGTCCCTCCCTGCATGGCCTCTCGATGGCCCACGCCATCGGCGCCGCCCTGGCCGAGGCGGGCTGGCCGGTGCTGAGCGGTCTGGCCGAAGGCATCGATGGGGCGGCCCACGAAGGATGTCTGGCGGCTGGGGGTGCCCCGGTGGGGGTGCTGGGCACACCCCTGGGCCGCACCTACCCCCTGCACCACGCGGTGCTGCAGCGGCAGGTGGCCCGTGAGGGTCTGCTGGTGAGCGAGCTGGCCGAGGGCGGCAGCGTCCGACCCGGCAGCTTCGCCGCCCGCAACCGCCTGCTGGTGGCCATGGCGGCCGCGGTGGTGGTGGTGGAGTGCCCGGTGGAGAGCGGGGCGCTGCATTCGGCCGAACTGGCCTGGCAGCTGGAGATGCCGCTCTGGGTGGTGCCCGCCGATGCCGGCCGCGCCTCGGCCATGGGCAGCAACCGTCTGCTGGCCAGGGGGGCCACCCCGCTGCTCCTCCCTGCCGACCTGATCGGCCAGCTGGGCAGCGGCCCCCTGGCCCCGCGTCCCCCCGCTGACGCACCCGCCCCGGCCCGAGAGCTCCAGGGGACGGAGGCCGAGGGTCTGCTGGCGGCGGTGGGCGGCGGAGCCAGCCTCGAGCAGCTGAGCCTGGCCCTCGACCGCCCCATGGCCGAGCTGATGCCCCGGCTGCTGGAGCTCGAGCTGGCCGGGCTGTTGCGGGCCGAGGCCGGCCTCTGCTGGCGCCCCTGTTGAGGCCAGCAATGCTGGGATCGCCCCTGCTGATTAGGCTCCCTTCATGGTTTCCTTGGTCGGCACCGTCCCCGTCCCTGCGCCCCCGGCGGATGGCCCCGACGGCCTGCTGATCACGGCGTCGGAGCTGTTGGGCTGGCGTCGCCGCCTGCTGGCCCTCGGCGGCGAGGCCGCCGCCCTCGATTGGCTGCTGGATCTGGGCGGTGGTCTGCGCTGGAGCCAGTTGCAGGCGCTCTGGTGCCATCCGGAGGGCGAAGTCCTGCTGCAGCGCTCGCTCGAGGGGCTGGAAGTTCTCTGGCGCCGCCACCTCGACAGCCACGAGCCCCTGCAGTACCTGGTGGGCTGCTGCCCCTGGCGCGACCTGGAGCTGCCCGTGGCGCCCGGGGTGCTGATCCCGCGGCAGGAAACGGAGCTGCTGGTGGATCTGGCCCTGTCCCTGTGGCCATCGGGGCGCCCCCAAGGCCGCTGGGCCGACCTGGGAACCGGCTCCGGTTGCCTGGCTATCGCCCTGGCCCGCAGCCTGCCCGCGAGTCGTGGCTTCGCCGTGGAGGCCAGCCCCGAGGCCCTCGCCCAGGCCGGTGCCAACCTGGGCCGCTGGGAGCTGCAGGACCGCGTCTCCCTGCTGGCGGGTGACTGGTGGCAGCCGCTGGCGCCCTGGTGGGGCGCGCTGGATCTGGTGGTGAGCAACCCCCCTTACATCCCCAGTGCCACCCTCCTGGAGCTGGAGCCGGTGGTGCGGCAGCACGAACCCCGCCTGGCCCTCGATGGCGGCCCCGATGGGCTGGCGGCCATCCGTTCAATTGTGGCCGGCAGCTCCAGGGGCCTCGCCCCCGGCGGCCTGCTGCTGCTGGAGCACCACCACGACCAGAGCGAGGCGGTTGGAGGGCTGCTGCGCGCCGCCGGTCTGGAACGGCTCGCGGTGCATGCCGACCTGGAGGGCCGGGCCCGCTTCGCCAGTGGCTGGAGGCCCGGCGGGTGATGAATGCTGCCGCGCCACTGGCCAGGTGCCTGGCGGCGGGGGAAGCGGTCCTGTTCCCCACCGACACCCTGCCAGCCCTGGCCGCCCGGCCCGCGTCGGCTGCCCTGCTCTGGTGCCTCAAGCAACGTCCCGCCGACAAGCCGCTGATCCTGATGGGGGCCGACCTGTCCCAGCTGATCGACGCGCTGGGCGTGTCCTGGCAACAGCCCTGGATCGAGCAGGCCCAGCGGGGCTGGCCAGGGGCCGTCACCCTGGTGCTTCCGATCGCCGGTGCCTTGACCAACCATCTCAACCCCGGCGGCACGACCCTGGGGCTGCGCGTCCCGGCCTGCGAGCCGGCGCGGGAGCTGCTGCGCCTCAGCGGCCCTCTGGCCACCACCAGTGCCAACCGTTCCGGCGAGCCCCCTGCCACCACGGCGGCCGAAGCGGCGCGCCAGTTCCCCACCCTGTCCCTGCTCGAGCCCCTGCCCTGGCCGGCGGGATCCGGACAGGCGAGCACGGTTCTGGCCTGGCGGGGGCTGGAACAGGACTCCGGCAGTGGGAGCGCATGGACCGTGCTGCGGCCCGGGGCCGCAGCGGCCTCGGCTGCCGGGGGGGCCTGATGCTGCCGCTCCTGCTGGTGGTGCTTCTGACGGTGGGCCTCAGCCACTGGTTGTTGGTGCCCCTGGTGCATCTGGCCACCCCCCTGTTCCAGCTGGACTGGCTGGGCTGGCTGGCGTTGGCTGCGCTGCTCTGGCTGTTCGCCGGAGCATGATGCCCTGATCCGGAAAATCCGGCCTGCGGCCGGATCCACCCCCTGGCGCCGATGGAGGCGTGCCGAACGTCCCCATGACCCTTGCCAGCGCCGGCGATCCCGGACTTGCCGCCTTCGGCTCCAGCCTGACCGCCATCACCCTGGCCGAGCTGGGCGACAAGACCTTCTTCATGGCCCTGATCCTGGCGGCGCGCCATCGCCCCCGCTGGGTGTTCGTCGGGGCCTTCGCGGCGCTCAGCCTCGTCACCCTGTTGTCCCTGGGCATGGGGTATGGCCTCAGGGAGTGGCTGCCCCAGAGCGTCGTTCCCTGGCTGGCGGCGGCCCTGTTCCTCGGGTTCGGCGTCAAGCTCCTCGTGGATGCCGCCGGCCTGCCTGCCGATGCGGCCAAGGGGGAAGCCCAGGAGGCCGAGGCAGCCATCGACGCGGCCGAGAGCGATGGCCGCATCCGCGGTCCTGGTGCCGTGATCTGGGAGGCCTTCGTGCTGGTGTTCCTGGCCGAACTGGGGGATCGCACCCAGTTCGCCACCATCTTTTTGGCGGCGGCGCCGGCCTTCACCTTCGCCGGCCTGCTGGCCGGCACGCTTCTGGGCCATGCCCTGGTGACCTGGCTGGCGGTGGGTGCGGGCCAGTGGATCGGCGGCAGGATCAGCGAGAGGGTGCTGTACCGCCTCAGCGGCGGCCTGTTCATCGCCTTCGGCTTGCTGTCGCTCTGGCAGGCGATGGGCTGAAGCCCCTCAGCGGCTGGCGGGCTGCTGCAGATCCCAGCGGAACAGTCCCCTCAAGGTGGGCTGCTGGAACGGGCCTTCCTCCATCGTCGGGGTGAAATCCACCCTCTCGTTGACGGGAACTGTCAGGGGGCGCGCCGGGGGGCCGACGGCCGGCAGTGTTTTGGCCCCAGCCGTTGGCGCCGGTCCGCTGGGATCCACGTAGCGGGTGCGGATGCCGGGACGGCCCAGGATCTCGGCGCCGGAGCGGACGGCAGGCTGAGGCGGCCGCTCCGGCGGGAGCGGCGGCGGCGTGGGTGGGCCCTGGGCCAGGTCCCCAGCGAGGGCGATCAGCCCCCCCACCAGCCAGGCCTGGCACGACATGGCCCCCAGTCCGTTGTGATGGGGAGATGGTAAGGGCGGCGGATCCGCTCCCCTCTCAAGGCAAGCCGGCCAACGGAGTTGTACCGATGGCCTTCGCTTGGCAAAGGGGGTTCTGCGGATCGTATCGGCACCGCTAGGACGGGGTCCTCAGCGATCGTTTGAATCTGTATCGGACACTCTTGGACATTGGTGCTGCCCATCAGGTTGTTCATGCCAGCAGCTGAGCGAGCCGCTGCTGGGGGGTGAGGCCACCCAGGACCATGGGCACCGGTGCGGGCGTTGGGGGTGAGTCGGCCTGAGGCGTGAAGACTTGGGCGGTTGGTTCGCACCACAACCCTGCCGATCTCACACCTCTTGTCAGCCGGAACAACCTCGTGGCACGACACAACTTGGCTTCACCTCGAGGCCGGCGAACGTCTCAATCTCCCTCCATTGTGGAGGAGTCCTTGCTGGCGCGCCGCGTGCTCTGCTCTATCAGCTCGGCCAATTGATTCCGAAGGTCAGATGCTGTTTTCGTTCTTAGTTGCAACTCTACTTGCTGTGCAGATATCAATCCCCGTAACTTCTGGAGACGTTGAATCTTGAGCATTGATGAAAGATCGCCAAAGAGAACCGGCGGAATTATAGGGGGGTGTCAACTCCGGTGCACAAGAGAAACGCATCTGACAGCATCATTGCAGCGGCCAGCAGCGGCCAGCAGCGGCCAGCAGCGGCCAGCAGCGGTTAGCCAGCACGGAGCACATCAGATCAAACATCGGTGGGGTTCAGAAATTGGTCCAGGTCGTTCAACTTGCTGCCGGCACCACTGGCAGCGAGAAGTCCAGACACGTCACCGCCGGCTACCCGGTAGGCCTCCATCGTGCGGACAGTCTTTTCCAGAAGATCTGCGACATCGCCACCGGTTGCCCGATAGGCATCAATGGTGCGGATCATCTTGTCGAGGAGTTCCGCAACGTTCTCAACCGTGGCGGGGAGTTCGTTGGCGGCATGGATCTCATCGAGAAGCAGCTCTGCCAAGGCCAAGAACCGGCGGTTGTTGCTGTCCATGACATCGTCAGGCGTGAGCCCCCTCCAGCATCAAACAGGCAGGCTGCAAGTCTGCAGCCCCCAAACAAAAAGACATGCTGCAGATACGCAGTACCTGATTGCCTTCCCAGTTGAGGCTGAGCAGAGGGCGCTCCGGCGTCGTGGTCGCGTTTCTGGCTGTGCGATCCGTGTCACATCGTTCGGCCCGGAAGCCTCCTCGGCGCCTTTGGATTCGGCGCCAATGATCAACACCCGCGAGCCCGGTTCGACCTCCTGTTGTGCCAACGGCCTCAGGACGGACACCAGCTGCCGTCTGGTCTGCCCCAGGGGGACCAGGGGCTGGATCGCCTCTCTGATCGTGCTGGTGGCCCAAGGAGCGTCCCAGGGGGGGCGTAGATCCGCAGAAGGACCCTGGGGGGCTGTGGATCGCACCGTCGCCTCGGAGGCCCCTTCGTCGTGCTTCAAGCCCATGACGACGTTGGCCACGGCCTCCGCCCACGAGCCGGACCCTCCTGAGCAGGGGCCTCAGTCCTTCCGCGTCCACGGCCGACCTGGCCTCAGGACTGCCGTTCTGTCGGACAGGCGATGGACAAAAGCGGGCCAGATCTTGCCCGAGCGTGCCGAAACGAGGGAGGCGTCTCCGGCGCTTGATTTGCGAGATCAACTGCAGGAGCTGCGATCTGGGCAGTTGCACGCAAGCCGGCTAACGGATTTGAACCGATGGCCTTCGCTTTACAAAAGCGCTGCTCTACCACTGAGCTAAGCCGGCGTGGGCGCTTGGCCCGACCCAGCCTATCCCTGGGCCAGAGACCAGAGCAGCAGCTGGGTGCGGCTGCGGCAGCCGGTCTTGGCCAGCAGGTGGGAGACATGGCACTCCACCGTGCGCGGGCTCAGCACCAGCTGGGCGGCGATGTGGCGGTTGCTGTCGCCCCGACGCAGCAGGTCGAGCACCCGTTGCTCCGCCGGGGTGATCGCCACCGGGACTGCTTCCGCCAAGGCCTGCCATCGCTGCACTGCCTGCAGGGTTCCCGCCGGCCGTCGCGCGGGCGGCCGCCTCTCAGTCGGACTTGGCGGTGGATGACTCCTCGGTCGGTTCGCTGGCCAGGGGAACGGCCAGCTCCTGCGGGGCTTCGGCATCGGGAGCCTGGGCCATGCCCACGGCGGCGGCGGCCGCCACCAGCGCCGGCAGGGGACGGGCCCGCTTGATCGGCAGGTTGGCTACCAGGGCGGTGACCCGGTCCTCGGTCTCGAGGCTCACGTCGCCTTCCTCGATGTCGATCTCCACGTAGCGCTGCACCACCTCGAGGATTTCGCGCCGCATCTGCTCGAGCAGTTCGGGATTGAGATCACTGCGGTCGTGGGCGAGCACCAGCTGCAGCCGCTCCTTGGCCATGGTGCCGCTGGGTTTCTGGCGCCCCAGCAACCGTTGGATGAAATCGAACAGCGTCATGGTGCTCAGAAGAGACCGGTGGTTTTGCGGATCTTGTTCATCAGCCGGGCGCGCAGTCCCTTGCGGGTCTTGGAGGGATCCTCCAGGGGGATGTCCTCACCCCGCAGGCGCCGGGCGATGTTCTGGTAGGCCTTCGCGGCGGGGGATCCGTTGCCGTTGAGGGTGAGCGGTTCCCCCCGGTTGGTGGACACGATCACCTGCTCGTCCTCCACCACCAGGCCCACCAGGGGCAGGGCCAGGATGTCGGTGACATCGTCGACGCCCAGCATCTCCTGGCTGGCCATCATCTTGGGCCGCACCCGGTTGAGCACCAGCTGCACCGGTGCGACCCCGCGGGTGTTGAGCAGGCCGATCACCCGGTCGGCATCCCGCACCGCCGACACTTCCGGTGTGGTGATCACGATCGCTTCGCGGGCGGCCGCCGCGGCGTTCTTGAAACCGTCCTCAATCCCGGCCGGGCAATCGATGAGCACGAAGTCGGCGCGCTCGGCCACCATGGCCACGATCCGCTGCATGTCGTCGGGGGTGAGCCACTCGAGCATGCGTGGGTTGCCGGCGGGCAGCAGGGCAAGGTTGGGCTCCTGTTTGTGTTTCACCAGGGCCTGCTCCAGCCGGCAGGTTTCGGCCAGCACCTCCTGGGCGGTGTAGATGATCCGGTTCTCCAGGCCGAGCAGCAGATCGAGATTGCGCAGGCCGAAATCGGCATCCAGCACGACGGTGCGCTCCCCCAGGCGGGCCAGGGCGATCCCCAGGTTGGCGGTGAGGGTCGTCTTGCCGACGCCCCCCTTGCCGGAGCAGATGAGGATGATGCGGGCGGGGGCTGACGTCACGGCGTCCACGGGCGTCGCGGCAGGTTAATCCCATCGGGCGGAGCGGCTGGGCCAAGGCCCGGAACTGCCGCTAGAAAGGCCCATTCCCCCCTGCGCCCCTCGATGACTGCCGCCCCCCACCGGCCCCAGCGGCTGCTGGTGATGCCCGACGACGGCGTGGAGGCCGTGGTCGCCCTGATCGAGGAGGCCTCCGAACAACTGCTGCTGAAGCAGTTCAAGCTCCAGTCGGAGGCGGTGGAAGACGCCCTGCGGCGCGCCCGGGAGCGGGGGGTGCAGGTGCGGGTGATGCTCAACCCCCACACCTCCGGCGGCGACCGGTGGAACGACGAGGCCTACGCCCGCCTGCAGTCCTGGGGCATCGAAACCGCCTGGACCAGTGAGTCCTTCCCCGTCACCCACGAGAAATCGATGGTGATCGACCAGCACACCGCCCTGGTGGCCACCTTCAACCTGGCCGACAAGTACTTCACCGAAACCCGCGACTACGGGGTGCTCACCTACAACCCCGCCGTGGTGGCCCAGGTGATCGCCGGCTTCGAAGCCGACTGGCAGCGTGTCTTCTTCCAGCCCGACCTCGGCGTGGGACTGGTGTGGAGCAGCGCCCACAGTCGCGGTCAGATGGCCCGCATCGTCGATGCCGCCACGCGCACCCTCTGGATCCAGCACCCCAAGTTCGTAGACGCGGTGATTCTGGAGCGGATCATCAGCGCCCGGGAGCGGGGCGTGAAGGTGCGGGTGCTGTGCGGCGGCAAGCACGGCATCAGCGACTGGGACATCTACGACACTTTTTCTTCGTTGCGCGTGATGGAACGCTTCGGCGTCAAGGTGCGGCGCCAGCAGCGGCCCAAGCTGCACGCCAAGTTGATCCTTGTCGACGGGGCCTTCGCCCAGACCGGCTCGATGAACATCGACCGCAGCGCCTTCGACCTGCGCCGGGAGCTGGGCATCGAGAGCGATGCCCCCGACGTGGTGGCGCGGCTCAAGGAGACGTTCCAGATCGACTGGGAGGCCGCCGCCAAGTACCACGCCCCCGATCCCCTCGATCCCAGCTTCCACGAGGAGGGGGAACTGCCGCCGGATCCCCATTTCGTGCATGACTGACGCTTCGGAGCTCCCCCAGGCGGCCCCCGCGCCCGGCCTGCGGCAGCTGTTCACCGGCATGCTCCTGGTGGCCCTCTCCGCCTTCGGCGGCGGCCTTTCGGCCTGGAGCCAGCGGATCATCGTCGAGCAGCGCCGCTGGATGAGCAACGAGGAATTCCTCACCGGCCTCACCGTGGCCCGGCTCTTCCCGGGCCCCAACCAGATCAACATGGCCGTCTACGTCGGCACCTGCTTCCGCGGCCTGCCCGGGGCCCTTGCGGCCCTGGCGGGCATGCTGCTGGTGCCGTTCACCCTGCTGATGGGGGTGGGGCTGCTGTACTTCCAGTTCCATACCCTGCCGGCGCTGGATCGGGTGCTGGCGGGGGTGGTGGCGGCGGCGGCCGGGATGGCCCTGTCGATGGGCTTCAAGATCCTCGACGAATACTGGAAGGATCCGGTGGCCCTGCTGCTGGCGGCGGTCACCTTCGTGCTGATGACCTTCTTCCACGTGCGTCTGGTGCCGCTGGTGCTGGTGGCCGGCCCCCTGGCAATGGCCTGGTACTGGCCGCGGCCGTCCCAGCCAAGTCCCCCTGCCGGAGAGCCGCGCTGATGCCGCCCCTGCTGCTGGCGGCCGCCGCCGCAACCTGCACCCCCATGCGGCTCAACGACCTGGGCCACCTGCTGCAGGTGATGGGTACGTTTCTGGGCCTCTCGCTGTTTTCCCTGGGGGGCGGCAACACCCTGCTGGCCGAGTACCACCACCTCAGCGTCGATCAGTACTGCTGGCTGCGGCCCTCCCAGTTCGCCGACATCTACGCCCTGGCCGAAGCGGCCCCGGGCCCCAGTTCGATGATCGTGGGGCTGCTCGGCATGGGGGCCGGCTGGCCCGAGGGGCCCGGTTGGGCCCTGCTGAGTGCCTACGGCGCCGAGATCGCCATCCTGCTGCCCTCCACCCTGCTGATGGTGGTGGCCTGCCTCAGCTGGAACCGGCTGCGGGACTCCCCCTGGCGCGTGGCCTTCGAGCGGGGACTCGGCCCCATCACCCTGGGCATCCTGTTCGCCGTGGGGGTGAAGATCCTCCAGACCGCCGACACCAATGCCGCCGGTGTCGTCGTGTCCCTGCTGGTGTGCGTGTTGATGCTGCGCACCCGGATCTCGCCGTTGTGGTTCATGGCCGTGGCCGGCGGCCTGGGGGCCTTCGGCCTGATCAACCGCTGAAGTCCGGCGCCGCTGGATCGATGCGGATCTCCCCGTCCACCAGCAGGGCCTGTTCGGCCAGCCCGGGCGGCGGCAGACCTTCCGGCCCCCGGGCCACCATGTCGGCAATGCGCAGCTGCAGGGGCCGCAGTTGCAGGGCGACGATGCGGGCGTTGCGGTCGCCGGCCACGCCCGCATGGGCGATGCCCCGCAACCGCCCCCACACCAGAACATTGCCGGCGGCACTGATGCGGGCACCGGGGTTCACATCCCCCAGCAGCAGCACCGAACCCTCCGCCTGCAGATGGTCGCCGGAGCGCAGGGTGCCGCGATGCACCAGCAGATCGGACGCCACGGCGGCTCTGGCTGCAGCCGCGGCTGGCGATGGCGGTCGCGACGCTCCCGGATCGATCTCGAGTCCGAGGGCCGCGGCGGCCACCAGCGTCTCCGGGTGGTCACCGGCGACGCGAATCAGGTCGAGCTGCAGGGGGGCCAGCAGCTCCTGCAGCTGCCGCAGCTCCGGCAGGCTCAGGGGCCAGCGGCCCGTCTCCAGCACCACGGTGCCCGCCCGGGGGTGGCGGCTGCCGAGGGCGTAGCGCACTTCCTCCAGGGCACTGGCGGAGCCCTGCTGAGCCGGGAGCCGCAGCAGGTGCGGCTGCCGGTCGTCGACGGCCTGGATCAGTGCGGCGGCCACGACGGTGTCCGGGGGTGCAGCGAACCTAGAGGCCCTGGCGGCCCCCGTCCTCCTGCCGCCGCACCGCCAGGGCCGCGCGCAGGTCGTCGCTCACCTGGGCCGGGTGGATCAGCCAGGCCATGTCGACCGTCTGGCAGAGGCTGGCCACCAGGGGGGAGCGCTGCTCGAGGGCCTGGAGCCGCAGCCCATCCCAGAGCCGCAGGCCACCGGCGTAGGGGTGATACCCCCGGCTCTGGCGCTGCTGCAGGGCGCAGCAACCTTCCGCCACCAGGCCGGCCCGTTCGCACAGCTGCCGTGCCACCGCCAGCAGCTCGAGCCGGCCGGCCGGGGGGAGATCGCTCACGTCCGTGGCCTTGGGCAGGCGCCGCTCCAGCAGCCGCCCGCAGGGATCGGCCAGTTCCGCAGGGGCCTCTTCGCGCCAGCGCACCAGGTGGTAGCCAGTGCGGATGTCGTCGTTGGCCAGGTAGCTGTCGAGATCGAGCCGGTCCCGATCCCAGAGCCAGCGGGCCATGGTGGGATCGGCCCACACCACGGCGGGCCCGAGCCGGCGGGCCACGGCGATCACCTGGTTCAGCAGCCAGTTGCAGACGATGTTGAGCCGGTGGTTGTAGACGCTTCGGTACATCAGGTGGCGCACCACCAGGTAGTGCTCCACCGCCATCAGGCCGCGGGGGTGCAGGGCCAGATCACCGTCGGGCGCCAGGGTGAGGCTGGCGAGGATCCGCTCCAGGTCGAGCTGGCCGTAGCGGGTGCCGGTGCTGTAGCTGTCGCGCAGGAGATAGTCGAGCCGGTCGCAGTCGAGCTGGCTGCTGACCAGCGCCTTGATGGCCCGGCAGGGGTGCTGGCCGTGCTCCAGCAGGTCGGCCACCAGGGCGGCCCGGCCGGGGGCATCGGCGTCGAGCCGGTCGCGCAGGGCGGGATGGTCGCGGATCAGCCGGCCCGACCAGACCTCATGCTGCACGCCGAACATCTCCTCGCCCGAGTGGCTGAGGGGTCCGTGGCCCACGTCGTGCAGCAGGGCGGCGGCATAGAGGACACCCCGGTGCTGGGCGAGGGAGGGATCGAGCCGCTCCAGCTGCTGCAGCGCCAGCCGCGCCACCGCCAGCACCCCAAGGGAATGGGTGAAGCGACTGGATTCCGCCCCATGGAAGGTGAGAAAGGCCGGCCCCAGCTGGCGGATGCGCCGCAGCCGCTGGAACGGCGCCGTGTCGATCAGATCGATCGCCAGCGCTTCGGCGGGGTCCTGACGATCGAGGCGGATCGCCCCGTGCAGCGGATCGTGGTAGATGCGCTGGCTCATGGCACCAGGGCTGGGGCTACCAGTTCCGCCACCAACAGCTTCGCGGCCGCCTGCTGCCAGCTGTCCCTGTCGCCGTCCGGCTCCAGCGGCTCGGGCTGGGGCAGCAACACGTCCGGCTCGATGCCCTGGTTCTGGATGTCGCGGCCGCTGGGGGTGAGATAGCGGGCCACGGTCACCGCCAGACCGCTGCCGTCACTGAGGTTGATCAGGGTCTGAATCAGTCCCTTGCCGAAGGTGCGGCTGCCGGCCAGGTGGGAGCGGCCACTGTCCTGCAGGGCACCGGCCAGGATCTCGCTGGCACTGGCGGTGCCGGCGTTGACCAGGGTCAGCATGGGGCCGCCGTAGAGACGGCCGGGGGTCGCCTGTTGCCGGGCGGCGATGCCGCCCCGATCCTGGGTTTCCACGATCGGCACCCCGTCGAGCAGCCCATCGGCCACCGCCAGGCCGGCGGCCACCAGCCCACCCGAGTTGTTGCGCAGATCAAGGATCAGCCCTTCGATCGGCCCGCTGCCCCCGGCGGCGGTCAGCTCGGCCAAAGCGGAACGCACCTGCTGGGGCACCGGTTCGCTGAACTGGGTGATCCGCAGATAGCCCAGGGTGTGTCCCTCGCTCTGCAGGCGATGGCTGCGCACCGGTTGCAGATCCACCTCGCGGCGGTCCAGCAGCACTTCCTTGGACAGCCCCTCTGGGGTTCGCAGGGCCAGGAGCACATCGCTGCCGGCGGTGCCCCGCAGGCGGGCGGCGGTACCCTCCAGCCCCAGCACGTCGGCCGGAATGCCGTTCACCTTCAGGATCTCGGTGCCGGAGACGATCCCCGCGTCGGCGGCGGGGGAGGCATCGAGGGGGGCGATCACAACGATCCGCTGATCCCCCGCCCGCAGTCCCAGCTGCAGCCCCACCCCGGTCACGCGGCCCTGGGTGTTGGAGCGCAGGGTGGCGTACTCCTCCGGGCGCAGCATGCGGGTGTAGGGGTCGCCGATGGGCGCCAGCATGGTCTCGATGGCGTCGTAGGCCTGCACCGAGCTGGCGATCGACGTCTCCAGGGCTTTCTGGCGCAGGCGCCGCCAATGCACCGCCTCCAGCTGGGCAGGATCGACGTAGCTCTGGTTCACCAGCCGCCAGGCCTCCACCACCAGTTGCTGGGCATCGTTGAGGGCCAGCGCCGGGTCGGGCAGCCACAGCTGCAGGCACAGCAGCAGGCAGAGCCCTGTTGCAAAGCATTGAGCCGGGATGGACCGGCGGCCCGGGTCTCTCACAAGGGGGTCAGCACGATCGGTAGACTCTCGCAACCCAAGCCCCACGCTGCATGGCGAACTCGTCTCCTGGCGCCAAGCCGTCCCCGATCTATGACTGGTTTGAGGAGCGCCTCGAAATCCAGGCGATTGCCGACGATATCTCCGCCAAGTACGTCCCGCCCCACGTCAACATTTTCTATTGCCTGGGCGGCATCACGCTGGTGTGCTTCCTGATTCAGTTCGCGACCGGCTTCGCGATGACCTTCTACTACAAGCCCACGGTGGTGGAGGCCTACAGCTCCGTCCAGTACCTGATGACCGATGTCAGCTTCGGCTGGCTGATCCGATCGGTGCACCGCTGGAGCGCCAGCATGATGGTGCTGATGCTGATCCTCCACGTGTTCCGCGTGTACCTGACCGGCGGCTTCAAGCGTCCCCGGGAGCTCACCTGGGTCACCGGCGTGACCATGGCCGTGATCACGGTGTCCTTCGGCGTCACCGGCTACTCCCTCCCCTGGGATCAGGTCGGTTACTGGGCCGTCAAGATCGTCAGCGGTGTTCCCGCCGCCGTCCCCGTGGTGGGCGACTTCATGGTCGAACTGCTCCGCGGTGGTGAAAGCGTGGGCCAGTCCACCCTCACCCGCTTCTACAGCCTTCACACCTTCGTGCTGCCCTGGCTGTTGGCGGTGTTCATGCTGATCCACTTCCTGATGATCCGGAAGCAGGGCATCTCCGGCCCGCTCTGAACCCCGTCCTTCCCCTTAGCCTTTCCCCACCGGTCACCAGCGCTCCGAGCTCCCCACCATGCACATCCTCAAGAAGCCTGACCTCACCGATCCCAAGCTGCGGGCCAAGCTGGCCAAGGGCATGGGCCACAACTATTACGGCGAGCCGGCCTGGCCGAACGACCTCCTCTACATCTTCCCGGTGGTGATCCTGGGAACCCTCGCCTGCCTGGTCGGGTTAGCCGTTCTCGATCCCGCCATGCTGGGCGATCGGGCCGATCCCTTCGCCACCCCGCTCGAGATCCTTCCGGAGTGGTACCTCTACCCGGTGTTCCAGATCCTCAGGGTCGTCCCCAACAAGCTGCTGGGCATTGCCCTCCAGACGATGATCCCCCTGGGTCTGATGTTGATCCCCTTCATCGAGAGCTTCAACAAGTTCCAGAACCCGTTCCGCCGCCCCGTCGCCATGGGCGCCTTTCTGTTCGGCACCGCGTTCACCATCTATCTCGGCATTGGTGCCTGCCTGCCGATCGACAAGTCCCTCACCCTGGGTCTGTTCTGAAGCCATCCGGGGCCTTGGCCCCGAATCATCCTTCCCTTGAGCCGCGAGCCATCGCGGCTTTTTTGTGTTCGGGCTTCTGGGTGGGGCCAGGGGCCGGCAGCAGCCCTGCCGACCCAACCCAGCGAGGCACGCAGCGAGACCACGGGCCGGAGGCCTCAGGGTGCCCTCCCAGGTGCTGGCCGGACGCCGGGCGGGCAAGAGGCCCGCCGCCGGAGGAACGGTGCCAGCCCATGGGCTTGATCGGTGACGTGCCTACGGCCCAGACGCTCAGGTTCTGGTTCCAGCAGGGTGTGGGCCCTGTGCTGGACAGGCGGCAGCCGCCGCCAGGCGTGGATCAGCAGGTCATCGCACTGATGCGGCGCTGCAGGTGATATGATTTTGGACTGCGCCCCAGAGAGCGAGAGCTCGAGCGGGGAGCAGGCTTACGAGATCAAGAGGCGCGAGCCGACGGTGTTGTAAGTTTTCTGAGTCGCCGGGAGGCGACGCGCCGC
>JAHHGT010000004.1 GCA_019359745.1 Aphanothece saxicola GSE-SYN-MK-01-06B | reverse complement strand
GCGGCGGCGCCGGCACCCCCCCCTCGACCCCCACTCCCCGTACCTCCCCCATGGCCCCCACCATCCACGGCATCGCTCTCGGTCTGATCGAAACCCGTGGCCTGGTGCCGGCGATCGAAGCGGCGGACGCCATGACCAAGGCCGCCGAAGTCACCCTGATCGCCCGCGAATTCGTCGGTGGCGGCTACGTCACCGTGATGGTGCGTGGCGAAACCGGTGCTGTGAACGCGGCCGTGCGGGCCGGAGCCGATGCCTGCGAGCGGGTGGGCGACGGCCTGGTGGCCGCCCACATCATTGCCCGTCCCCACAGCGAAGTGGAGCCTGCCCTGGCGGCCTCCGGCGTCGGCCGCAGGGGCTGATCCCCATGGACGCCGCCCATCCGCGCGTCCTCGGCTACCTGGGCCGCGCGTTGAGCCTGGAACTGTCCGCCGTGCAGCAGTACATGACCCAGGCCTCCCTCGTGGAGCTCTGGGGCGAGGCCGAGGCCGCCGAACGCTTCCGCCAGGAAACGGTGGAGGAATTGCGCCATGCCGAGCGGCTGGTGCAGCGCATGCTCCAGCTGGGGGTGGCCCCGGCCGCGTCCCAGCTGCGGCCGGTGGGCCACGCCGCCGATCTGGCGGGTCTGCTGCGCCTCGATGCCGATCTCGAGCTGGATCTGATCCAGCACTACGCGGAAGCCACGCGCTTCTGTCTGCTGATCGGCGATCGCAACAATGAAGCTTTCTTCCGAACCCTGAGGGACGAAGAACAGCAGCATGGGGACGTGCTGGCGGCCTGGCTGGACAGCCTGGGCAACGCCCAGGCCCGGTCCCTGCAAAGGGCCACCTTCTGACGTCCCTTCCATTGCCGGACACCCTTCCCCTGTCGATCCAGCTCAGCTGGCTGATCCCCCTCTACGGATTCAGCGGCATGGTGCTGTCGCTGCCCTGGGCCACGGGCTGGATCAAACGCAATGGCCCCCGTCCGGCGGCCTACCTCAACCTGCTGGTCACCCTGCTGGCGGTGCTGCACGGCAGCCTCGTGCTGCGCGCCGTGCTGGCCCTCGGCCCCCAGCACCTCGACATCGCCTGGTTCGCGGCCGCCGACCTGGACCTGCGCATCGGCTTCGATCTGTCCCTCACCAACCTGGCGGCCCTGGAGCTGGTGACCGGCCTGAGCCTGGTGGGGCAGGTGTTCGCCCTGGGCTATCTCGACAAGGAATGGTCCCTGGCGCGGTTCTACGCCCTGGTGGGGTTCTTCGAAGGGGCCATGGCCGGGGTGGTGCTGAGCAGCAACCTGTTCATGAGCTATTTCCTGCTGGAGATGCTCACCCTGTCCACCTACCTGCTGGTGGGCTTCTGGTACGCCCAGCCCCTCGTGGTGACCGCCGCCCGCGATGCCTTCCTCACCAAGCGGGTGGGCGATGTACTGCTGCTGATGGGTGTCGTCACCCTGTCGGCCTGGGCCGGATCGCTGGAGTTCAACGACCTCTACGCCTGGTCGGCCCACCAGACCCTGCCGGCCCTGGGGGCCACCCTGCTGGGCCTGGGGCTGATCGCCGGCCCGATGGGCAAGTGTGCCCAGTTCCCGATGCACCTCTGGCTGGATGAGGCGATGGAGGGTCCGAATCCGGCCTCAATCCTGCGCAATTCCGTGGTGGTGACCTGCGGCGCCGTGGTGCTCCTCAAGGTGATGCCGCTGCTGTTGATCTCGCCGGTGGCGATTGATGTGCTGCTGGCGGTGGGCACCATCAGTGCCCTGGGCGGGGCCCTGGTGGCCATCTCCCAGGTCGACCTGAAGCGGGCCTGCTCCTACTCCACCACTTCCTACCTGGGGCTGGTGTTCGTGGCCATCGCCCTGCAGCAGCCCTTCATCGCCCTGTTGCTGCTCTTCTCCCATGCCCTGGCCAAGGCCGTGCTGTTCATGAGCGTGGGCAGCGTCATCGCCACCACCAACTGCCAGGACCTCACCGAACTGGGCGGCCTGGGCTCCCGCATGCCCGCCACCACGACCGGATTCCTGGTGGGGGCGGCCGGCCTCACCGGCCTGCTGCCCCTGGGCTGCTTCTGGAGCTTCGGCCTGATGGTGGAGGGGCTGAGCTCCAGGGCCCCGTTCTTTGCCGCCGTGGTGCTGCTCACCAACGGCCTGACCGCACTCAACTTCACCAGGGTTTACCGCCAGGTGTTCCTGGGGTCTGCCCACCCCAAGACCCGCCGCACCCCGGAGGTGAACTGGCTGATGGCCCTGCCGATGGTGACCGTGGCGGTGCTGGTGCTGGTGACCCCCCTGGTGATGGCCCGCATCGACCGGGTTCCCGGCATCGGCGCCTTCTCAGGCGGCACGGCCCTGGCGCTGGTGGGCAGCGGCCTGGCCGGGCTGCTGGCCGGCAGCCTGGTCCCCCTGGACACCTTCTGGTCCCGCTCCGTGCTGCGGCCCCTGCGGGTCCTGCAGGACCTGCTCGCCTTCGACTTCTACACCGACCGCATCTACCGGGCCACGATCGTTGCCTTCGTGGCTGGGCTGGCCCGGATCACCAACGGCTTCGACCAACTGGTGGTGAACGGGCTGGTCAACCGCATCGCCGACGTCTCGATGGCCTCGGCCGAAAGCCTCAAGCTGGGGGTGAGCGGCCGGCTTCAGACCTACGTCTTCACCGTGGTGGCGGCGATCGTGGTGCTGATCGGCAGCCTCTCCTGGCTGGGGGGCTGAGGCGGAACCATGCTGAGCGCCCTGCTGCTGATTCCCTTCGCCGGTGCCCTCGGCCTGCTCTGCTGGCCGGGCGAGCTGGCCACCGAGCGCATCCGCCGCGCGGCCCTCGGCCTGCTGGTGCTGCAGCTGCTCTGGAGCCTGCGGGTGCTGCTGGCCTTCGACGTCAGCGATCCGGGCCTGCAGTTGCAGGAGTCCTTCGCCTGGGTCGACAGCATCGGCCTCGATTACCGCCTGGGTGTCGATGGCCTGGCCATGCCGCTGGTGCTGGTCAACGCCGCCCTCACCCTGGTGTCGGCGATCTGCACCCGCGACCTCAGCCAGCGTCCCCGCCTCTACTTCGCCCTGCTGCTGGGGATCAGCGGCGCGGTGAACGGGGCCTTCCTGTCAGAAAACCTGCTGCTGTTTTTCCTCTTCTATGAGCTGGAGCTGATTCCCCTCTGGCTGCTGATCTCGATCTGGGGCGGCGCCAACCGGGGCTACGCGGCCACCAAGTTCCTGATCTTCACGGCCATTTCAGGCTTCCTGATCCTTGGGGCGTTCCTGGGCCTCGCCCTGGTCACCGGCCAGGCCGATTTCGCCATCCACCCGGTGACCACGGCCCAGCTGGGCATGGGCACCCAGCTGGTGCTGCTGGGGGCGCTGTTGATCGGGTTTGCCATCAAGATCCCGCTGGTGCCGTTCCACACCTGGCTTCCCGATGCCCACACCGAGGCCTCCACACCGGTGTCGGTGTTGCTGGCCGGTGTGCTGCTGAAACTGGGCACCTACGGCCTGCTGCGTTTCTGCCTGGGGATGTTCCCGGAGGCCTGGGCGTTGCTCGCTCCCTGGCTGGCGGGCTGGGCGGCGGTGTCGGTGCTGTACGGCTCGCTGGCGGCCATCGCCCAGCGGGACATGAAACGAATGGTGGCCTACAGCTCCGTGGGCCACATGGGCTACATCCTGCTGGCGGCAGCCGCCGCCACCCCCGTCAGCCTGCTGGGGGCCGTCTTCCAGATGGTCAGCCACGGCCTGATCTCCGCCCTGCTGTTCCTGCTGGTGGGCGTGGTCTACCGCAAAACCCGCACCCGGGATCTGGAGGTGCTGCGGGGCCTGCTCAACCCCGAGCGGGGCCTTCCCTTCACCGGAACCCTGATGATCCTGGGGGTGATGGCCAGCGCCGGCATGCCGGGCATGGCGGGTTTCATCTCCGAATTCCTGGTGTTCCGCGGCAGCCTCGCCGCCTTCCCGGTGGCCACCCTGCTGTGCATGGTGGGCTCCGGGCTCACGGCGGTGTACTTCCTGCTGCTGGTCAACCGGGCCTTCTTCGGCCGGCTGGCGGTGACCCCAGCCAGCGGTGATGCGGTGGCCGATTCCCGCCTCGAGGTGAGGCTGCCGGCGGTGGCCCTGCGTGAAACCCTGCCGGCTCTGGCCCTGGCCAGCGGTGTGGTGGGCCTGGGGGTGCTGCCCTGGGGGCTCGGCAAACTCAGCGAACAGGCCACCACCGCCATGGCCCAGTTGCCGGCCCTGGTGGCGGCGATCCAGGGGGGAGGGCTGCTCTCATGAGACCGATCCCCCGTTCCCCCAAACCGCCCCTCACCTTCAGCGGCGGGCTGCCCTCCAGCGACGACCTGGTGGAGACCCTGCTGGCCGGACGCACCCTGCTGGCCGAGTCCCCCGATCACCTGAGCCAGGTGGTGGACGTGCTCGAGAGCTACGGGGAGGTGCTGGATGCCTACAGCATCAACCTCATCTACCAGGCCGAGAAGCAGTTCCTGAATCCCTTCCCGGTGTTCCGCTTCCTCGACGGTGACCACAGCCCGGCGAAGATCTGGCGCCATCTGCTGCACGACCGGATCAACTTCGAATATGCGGAGTACTGCCAGAAGGCGATGCTCTGGCACGGCACCGGTGGCCTCGATGCCTACCTCGACAGCGAGGCCTTTGCGGCCAACTGCGCCGCCATCGTCGCCCACAAGACCCGCCGCGACCCCCTGCTGGCGGCCCTCAACCCGCTGTTCCCCCAGTTCCTGAGCGAACTGATCCGCTCGGCGGCCACCACCCATGCCCTGGGGCAGTTCTGGCGGGTGATGAGCGATCTGTTCATCGATCTGGCCCGGGCCGAGCGGGACGGGAGGGTGGACTCGATCGCCGCGGTGGTCACCTTCATCAAGGAGGGCCTGGTGGCGGCGGCCGGTGCCCCGATCACCTACGCGGTGGACATCGCCGGCACCCGCTTCTGGGTGCTCCCCCCCGAGGCGGGCCTCACGTTCCTCGTGGATGTGGCCGTGCCCTACGTCGAAGCGGTGTTCCTGCGCGGCACCCCGTTCCTGGGCACCGTGTCCTTCAACGCCCAGGCCCAGCAGATCTCCCCCGACCAGGCCCAGTTCATGTACGGCGCCCTCTACGCCGACCCGCTGCCCACCATGGGCTCGGGTATCCCGCCCAGCCTGCTGATGCAGGACATGTACCGCCACCTGCCCGAGCGACTGCACCAGACCTACCTGGCCGGCATCCGCGGCGCCGGGGACGTGCGGGTGAAGATCTGCATGACGTTCCAGAAGGCGATGTTCTGCGTCACCAACGCCGCCATCGCCGGCACCTTCCCCCATCCGCTCGACAGCACCGTCCCGGCGCAGCAGGCGGCCAACAGGGCCTATGCCGCCGCCTGGGCTGCCCGCCTCTGCGTGGCCCGCACCGACTGTCTCGACGATCCGGGCTGATCTAGGGTCGGATCCATGGATCAGCCCTGGACCCGACGGCCCCGACCCGATCGGCTCGAGCGCCGCATCGAGTTCGACGACTACGAACGCACCCGCACGTTCCTGGAGCGCCTCAACGGCCTCTCGGAGCAGGAGGGCCGCTTCCCCGACATCAGCTTCGGGCGCACCTACGTGAATCTCACCGTGCGCGCCGAAGCGGAGGAGGACCCCATCGGCGAACCGGAGGAAACCTTCGCCAAGGCCATCGATGGGCTCCTCTAGCGACGACGCTGCCGACGCCGCCGGGGCGGCCGACGCCCAGGAATCGACGCTGGTGGACCTGCGGGCGGCCTACGACGCCGCCGGGATCAAGGAGGGTCTCGACCAGCTCGACCGGGAACTGATCGGCCTGCGTCCGGTGAAGGCCAGGATCCGGGAGATCGCCGCCCTGCTGGTGATCAACCGGGCCCGCACCCAGGTGGGGCTCGACACGGCACCCCCCAGCCTGCACATGTCGTTCACCGGCCGGCCCGGCACGGGCAAGACGACGGTGGCGGAACGCATGTCGAAGATCCTGCATGGGCTCGGCTACGTGCGCAAAGGCCATGTGGTGACGGCCACCCGCGACGATCTGGTGGGCCAGTACATCGGCCACACCGCCCCCAAAACCCGGGAGATGCTCAAAAAAGCGATGGGCGGCGTGCTGTTCATCGACGAGGCCTATTACCTCTACCGGCCGGAGAACGAGCGGGACTACGGCGCCGAGGCGATCGAGATTCTGCTGCAGGTGATGGAGAACAACCGCAACGATCTGGTGGTGATCTTCGCCGGCTACAAGGAGCGGATGGACATTTTCTACCAGAGCAACCCGGGCCTGTCCTCGCGGGTGGCCAACCACATCGACTTCCCCGACTACTCCGCCAGCGAACTTCTGGCGATCGCCCAGCTGATCCTGGCGGCGGAGAACTACCGCTTCAGCCCGGAGGCGGGCGCGGCCTTCGCCGAGTACATCCAGCGCCGCATGCAGCTGCCCTTCTTCGCCAACGCCCGCTCGATCCGCAACGCCATCGACCGGGCCCGCATGCGCCAGGCCAACCGGCTGTTCAGCGGCATGGGCCGGGCCCTCACCAAGACCGACCTGATGACGATCGAAGCCGACGACATCACCGCCAGCCGGGTGTTTCAAGGCGAGGTAGAGGGGCTGGATCCCGCCCTGCCCCTCACCGGCGCCGGCTGAAGCTCAGCGGCGCTGGCGGCAGGCAATCTGCAGCAGGTCCCGCACCTGCTGCACCCGCCGCGCCAGGGCGGGATCGCTGCTGAGCTTCTTCTCCACCTGCTCCACGGCGTACATCACGGTGGAGTGATCCTTGCCGCCGAAGGCCTCGCCGATACGCGGCAGCGAGAGATTCGTGTTCTGGCGCATCAGGTACATCCCCACCTGGCGGGACTGGCTGACGGCCCGTTTGCGGCTGGGGCTGAGCATCTCATCGATGCGCACTTCGAACACCTCGGACACCTTCTCCAGCACCTGCTGGGGGGTGACCGCCACCTCATTGCCGACCGGATCGAGCATCGGCGCCAGCGATTCCACGGTCATCGGCAGGCCGGTGATCGAAGCGAAGGCCACCGCCCGGGTGAGGGCGCCTTCGAGTTCGCGGATGTTGGAGGTGAAGCGCCCGGCGATGTACTGGATCAGCTCCCGGGGCAGGGACACCTGTTCCGCCTCGGCCTTCTTGTGCAGGATCGCCATCCGGGTCTCCAGATCGGGGATCTGGATGTCGGCGATCAGCCCCATCGAGAAGCGGGAAATCAGCCGCTCCTGGAGCTTGGGAATCTGGCTGGGGGGACGGTCGCTGGCGATCACGATCTGGCGGCCGGCCTCATGCAGGGCGTTGAAGGTGTGGAAGAACTCCTCCTGGGTGTATTCCTTGCCCTCGATGAACTGGATGTCGTCCACCAGGATCAGGTCGGCCGCCCGGTAGCGATCGCGGAAGGCCTGCATCCCGTCCTTGCGGATCGCCTGGATCAGGTCATTGGTGAAGGTCTCGGTGGAGACATAGAACACGCGGGCGTCCGGGTCGATCTCCAGCCGGTAGTGGCCGATGGCCTGCATCAGGTGGGTCTTGCCCAGGCCCACCCCACCACAGATGAACAGGGGGTTGAACTCCCGGCCGGGGGCCTCGGCCACCGCCAGGGAGGCGGCATGGGCCATGCGGCTGTTGGCCCCAACGACGAAACGGTTGAACACGTAGCGGGTGTTCAGTCCCGCCCCGAGGCGCAGGGGCGCCGGCACCATCCGGGTGCCACCCCCGGCACCGCCGGCCGGGCCCATGGCCGCACGCACCGGAGCCTCCACCACCGGCTGCGGCAGCGTGTCGCCGGTCTCGGCGACGACCTCCGGCAGCTCACCCAGCGGTTCGGCATCCGGGGCCACCTCCACTTCCACCCGCACCTGCCGGCCGGCGTGCTCGCTGGCCACCGCGGCGATCATCACCAGGTAGTTCTTGCGCAGCCAGCCGCAGGCGAAGCTGTTCGGGGCCTCAAGCCGCAGCAGGCCGTCGGCGAAATCCCGGCAACGGGCCTGCCGGATCCAGGTCTCGTAGGTCGGTTTGCTGAGCCTGCCCTGTAGATCCTGGCTCACCCTGTGCCACAGCTGATCACCCTGCTGCACCAGGAGCCCACGACGCGATGGCCGAATATAGGCATCCCGGGCCCGGAGGTTCGTCTTTAATGAATCCTTCAGCGACGCCCGCCCGCCCCCGATGGTCCAGCCCCGTTTCCTGTCACGTCTCAGCCTCCTGGCGGCCACGGCAGGCCTGCTGACCTCCTGCACCGGCACCCGTCTGGCCCTCCCGGGCCTGCCGGGCCTGCCCAAGCCCGAGCAGGCCCCCATCAGCGATGCGGCACCGGCACCGACGCTGCAGCCCAGCAGTTCCGTGATCGTCGATGCGGTCGAGAAGGCGGGCCCGGCCGTGGTGCGCATTGACACGGTCAAGCGCACCGTGAACCCCCTGGGTGGCATCTTCGGCCGGGGTCCGGCCATTCAGCAGCAGCAGGGCCAGGGCTCGGGCTTCATCACCCGCTCCGACGGGGTGCTGCTCACCAACGCCCACGTGGTCGAGGGGGCCAGCGAGGTGAGCGTGACCCTGCCCGACGGCCGCAGCTTCACCGGCAAGGTGCTGGGAGCCGACCCCCTGACCGACGTGGCGGTGGTCAAGGTGGTGGCCTCCAAGCTGCCGGTCGCCACCCTGGGCGATTCCAACAAGGTGCGGCCGGGGGAATGGGCGATCGCCATCGGCAACCCCCTCGGCCTCGACAACACGGTGACGGCCGGGATCATCAGCGCCATCCAGCGCACCAACGCCGTGGGTGAGGGCCAGCGCGTGCCTTACATCCAGACCGACGCCGCCGTGAACCCCGGCAACAGCGGCGGGCCGCTGATCAACGACCGCGGCCAGGTGATCGGCATCAACACCGCCATTCGCCAGGCCCCTGGCGCCGGCCTCAGCTTCGCGATCCCGATCAACACGGCCCGCCAGATCGCCGCCCAGATCCTGGAGCGCGGCTATGCCAGCCACCCCTACATCGGCGTGCGCCTCCAGGCCCTCACCCCCCAGCTGGCCAAGGAGATCAACGCCACCACCAACGAGTGCCGCCTGCCGGAAGTGAACGGCGTGGTGGTGGTCGAGGTGATGGCCAACAGCCCGGCGGCCAGGGGCGGGCTCAAGCCCTGCGACCTGATCGAGAAGGTGGGCGACAAGGCGGTCCGCAACGCCTCGGAGGTGCAGCTGGGCGTCGACCGGGGCAAGGTGGGCGATCCGCTGGCGATCACGGTGCTGCGCAACGGCTCCAGGCAGAACCTCACCGTCCGCCCCGCCGAGCTGCCGCGCGAGGGTTGAGGCCGCCGCGGGGTCGGGGGACCGGAGCACCCCAGCTGGTGATGCTGGCCCGCTGGCCGGGTCCGGGCCGCTGCAAGAGCCGCCTGGTGCCCGGGGTGGGCCGGGCCAGGGCGGCCGCCATCCAGGCCCGCCTCACCCAGCACGGGCTGGCCGCCGCGGCCGAGGCCCGCAGGGTTCTTGTCGCAGCCGCGGGCGCCGGGGGCCAGGGCGGTGGACTGGAGCTGGTGCTGGCGGCAAGCGGTCTCGGCCCCAGGGCGGCCCGGCGCTGGGGCCGCCAGCTCGGCGTCGACCGGGTAGTGGCCCAGGGCAGCGGCAGCCTCGGATTGCGGCTGCAGCGGCAGCTGCTGCGGGGCTGCCGCGAGGGGGCGGCGGCGGTGGTTCTGATCGGCAGTGATCTGCCGGCGCTGGCCGCCGAGGATCTGCTGGAGGCCTTCCGGGCCCTGGAGCACAGCGCCCTGGTGCTGGGCCCCGCCGCCGACGGCGGCTACTGGCTGATCGGTGGGCGCCGGGCCACGCCCCAGCTGTTCACGGGCATCGACTGGGGCAGCGACCGGGTGCTGGCCCAGACCCTGGAGCTGGCACGGCAGGCCGGCCTGGCCCCGGCCCTGCTGGCGGAGCGTCATGACCTCGACCGCCCCGCCGACCTGGCCCCCTGGCGATGAGGCCCCCCCTGAGCGTGGTGATCGCCGCCCGTGACGAGAGCCATGGGCTGCCCGCCCTGCTGGCGGATCTGGCCACGGCACCGGCGCTGGTGCGGGAGGTGCTGGTGGTGGATGGCGGCAGCCGCGATGGCACCCCGCGGCTGGCCGCCCTGGCCGGCGCCCTGGTGCTCCACGACGGCAGCGGCCGTGGCGGCCAGCTGGCCGCTGGGGTGGCCCGCAGCGCGGGCCCCTGGCTGTTGCTGCTGCACGGGGACGTGCGCCTGCCAGCGGGGTGGGCCAGGGCCCTCGCGGCGGCGATCGCCGCCGACGAGACCAGAGCCTGGGCCTTCCGGCTGCGCATCGCCGGCGACGATCCGGCCCTGCGCCTGGTGGAGCTGGCGGTGGAGCTGCGCAGCCGCTGGCGCCAGCTGCCCTACGGCGACCAGGGGCTGCTGCTGGCCAGGGCGCTGCACGACGCCGCCGGCGGGATCGCGCCGCTGCCGCTGATGGAGGACCTGGAGTTCGTGCAGCGCCTCAGGCGCCAGGCGAGGATCGGCAGCCTCGGCCTGGCCCTGCGGGTGAATGGCCGGCGCTGGCAGCGGCTGGGGGTGTGGCAGACGGTGCTGGCCAACGCCCGCCTCAGGCGCGCCTGGCGCCGCGGCACGCCGGCGGAGCAGCTCGCCGAGCGCTACTACGACCCCACCCCTCAGGGGGCATACCAGAAGGCACAACGCCGCTGCAGCGGCTCCAGCTCCCAGCCCTGAGCGGCGTAGAAGCCGACCACGTCGGGATCGGCGAACAGGCTCACCCGGTCGATGCCCATGCCCCGCAACTGCTCGAGCACATAGTCCATCAGCTCCTTGCCCAGGCCGGCACCCTGGTAACGGGGATGGACCGCCACGTCCCAGACGGTGGCCTCCACGACTCCGTCTCCGGTGCAGCGGGCAAAGCCCACCAGCCGCGGCAGGCGGGCGTCATGGCGCCAGAGCCCCACCTGCAGAAGACTGTGCTGCAGGGCCTTGCGAACCCGCCGCAGGGGACGGCGGCTCCAGCCCACCGCATCGCAGAGCGCCTCCAGCTCGATCAGATCGATCGGGCGTTCCTGACTGAGCACGAGCTCCAGGCTGGGATTGGGGGTGGTGCAGAGCCGATGGCCGGACCCGTAGAGATCGGTCATCAGCGGCAGGGTCTCGGGCACGACGTGGGGCTACGCGTTCTGAAGATCCTGACGGATGCAGGCCGGACTGCGGCAGGGTAGGGACTCCACCCGGCGACCGTCCTGAGCGTCTCCCCCACCAGCTCCGATCGGCCCCTGCTCGTGGGGGTCCATGGCTGGCTGCTGGCGGGCCGGCTGTGGCACCCGCTGCGGCGGGAACTGGCGCCGCGCTGGTCGCTGTGGTGCCCTGATCTGCCCGGCTTCGGCGGCACGGAACGGCCCCGGGGGCTGCAGGCCAGCCTGGCCAGCTACGGCCGCTGGCTGGCCGAGGCCGCCCAGCGACAGGCCGACGGCCGGCCGGTGGTGCTGCTGGGCCACTCCCTGGGGGGGAGCCTGGCCCTTCACGCGGCACCCCTGCTGGGGGAGCAGCTGCGGGGTCTGGTTCAGATCGCCGTGGGGGGTGGGGTGTACCAGCCGCGGCCCTTCGCCCGGGTCCGCCGCGGAGGGGCCGCCTTCCTGCGCTGGCGACCGGTCTGGGCGGCCCAGCTGCCCGGGACCGCCGCGATCCGCAGCCCCCTGGTGGCCGACGGCCGAGCCGCGCGGGGGCTGCTGGCCTGCAGCACCAACCGGGGCGCCGTTCGCCAGCTGCCCAGGCTCACGGCCGAACTCCAGATGCCCAGCCTGTGGATCGCCGGCAGCCGCGACCGGGTGATGCAGCCCCGCTACGTGCGTCACCTGGCCGGATACAGCCCGTTGCACCGGCTGGTCATCCTCAACGGATTGGGACACCTGCCGATGGGCGAACAACCACGGCAGCTGGCGGCCCTGATCGACACCTGGCTGGAGGACGAGCTGGAACTTCTCCCCCAGAGCCAAGGGGTTCAGAGCGTGGCCAGCCCCTTTTCCTGCAGCTCCGCCAACTGGGCGTAGAGCCCCCCGACGGCCCGCAGCTCGCGGTGGTTGCCCTCTTCGATCAGGCGCCCACGGCGCAGCACCAGGATGCGGTCGGCGGCTTCAACGGTGGCCAGCCGGTGGGCGATGACGATGGCGGTGCGGCCGCTGAGCAGGGTGTCGAGGTCCCGCTGCAGCGTGGCTTCGGTGGAGGGGTCCATGAAGGCGGTGGCCTCGTCCATCACCAGCACAGACGGGTCGCGGATCGCCACCCGCGCCACGGCCAGCAGCTGGCGCTCGCCGGAGGAGAGGTTGCCGCCCCGCTCGCGCAGCTCGGTGGCCAGACCCTCCCCCAGCCGGCCCAGCAGGGGAGTGAGACCGAGATCGCCGCAGAGGCGCTCCAGATCCGCCTCACTGATGTCGGCATCGAGGCGGAGGTTGTCGGCCACGTTGCCGCTGAACAGGAAGGTGTCCTGCAGCACCACCCCCAGGCGCCGGCGCAGGGTGGCGATCGGCAGTTCGCGGATGTCCACGCCATCGAGACGGATGGTGCCCTGCTGCGGTTCGTACAGCCGGCAGAGCAGCCGGATCACGGTGGTCTTGCCGGAGCCGGTGGGGCCCACGATCGCCACGTGCTCGCCGGGGGCGATGCGGAAGGAGAGGTCGGTGAGGATCGGATCGTCGGGGCGGTAGGCGAAGGAGACGTTCTCGAACTCCACTTCGCCGGGGCTGAAGCGCTCCGCTCCTGAGACCATGGCGGCGGCGCTGCGCTGGCTGCTGGGCAGATCGGCGATCTCGATCGGCTGCTCCAGCAGTTCACCGATGCGCTCCACGGCGGTGAGGCCCCCCTGGATCTGGGTGAAGCGCTCCGCCAGCTGGCGCAGGGGATCGAACACCCGCTGGGAGAACAGGATGAAGGTGGTGAGGGTGCCCAGGCCCATCGCCCCACCGGTGACCATGGCGCCGCCCAGGGCCAGCACCATCGCCACGGCCGCCAGGGCCACCCACTCGATGAAGGCCGAGATGGCGCTGTCGTAGAAGATCGTTCCCGTCACGGCCCGGCGGTAGGCGTCGGTGGTGTGGGAGAAGCGCTCGCCGTTGACGGCCTCACGCCGGAACATCTGCACCACCTCCAGCCCCTGGAGGTTTTCCTGCAGGTCGGCATTGAGCTGGCCCAGTTCCTCCCGCACCCGGTAGTTGGCCTTGCGGTAGCGGCCCTGCAACCACAGCACCCCGAGGGTGACAGGCACCTGGCTGGCCAGCAGCAGCAGACCCAGGCGCCACTCGATCGAGAGCATGGTGAGGCCGATCACCAGCAAGGTGACCAGATCGGAGAGCACCCCCACCGCACCGCTGCCGAACACCTCGGCCAGGGCATCGACGTCGCTGGTGAGGCGGGTGAGCAGCTTGCCCACCGGTGTGCGGTCGTGGAAGCGCAGCGACAGGGCCATCGCATGGCGGAACAGGTCGTCGCGGATGCGGGCGGTGAGCCGCTGCCCCACCACCTGGACGTTGTAGGTCTGGGTGCCCTGGAGAGAGAGGCGCAGCAGCACCGCCGCCAGCAGCAGCACCACCAGCAGCCGCAGGGCCGCCGGCACGGGCAACGGGGCCAGCCAGGACAGCACCTCCTCGCCCCGGAGCTTGGAGATCACCTGGCCCACCAGCAACGGCTGCACCGAGGCCGCCAGGGCCAGGGGGATCAGCAGCAGCAGGGACAGCAGCAGCCGCTTGCGATCCCGGCCCAGGTAGGGAAGCAGTCGCCGCAGGCGCTGGCCATCAAGGCTGCTCATCGGACCGCCAGCGGAACAGCAGCGACGCGCTCCACCAGACCCTGGAGGGAACCGTCGTCGAGGCGCAGGGCCAGGGGATGGCCGATCAAGCGGGCGGAGCTGGTGAACAGATCCTCGATCGCCACCAGACCGTTGTCCCGCAGGGTGCGGCCGGTGGCCACCAGGTCAACGATCGCCTCGGACATGCCCGTGATCGGACCGAGCTCCACCGAACCGGTGAGGTGGATCAGCTCCACCGGCAGATCCAGCTGCTCGAAGAAGGCTTCGGCGCAGCGGGTGAACTTGCTGGCCACGCGGCAGTGGGCCGGCAGGTCGGCGGCGCGGCGGTAACCGCTGCTGGCCTTCACCGCCACCGCCATGCGGCAGCCGCCGAAGCCCAGGTCGACGAGCTGGGCCACCGGCAACTGGTGCTCCCGCAGCACGTCGTAGCCCACCACCCCAAGCTGGGCCTGGCCGTAGGCCACGTACACCGGCACATCGGCATTGCGCACCAGCAGGGCCCTGGCTGTGCCGCAGCGACTCGGCACCATCAGCAGCCGGTTGTCCTCCTCCAGCAGATCGGAGAAATCCAGACCGGCCGCCTGAAAGCGGCGCACCGAATCCTTCAGCAGGGCGCCCTTGGCCAGGGCGACGGTGATCGGGGACCGCTGGTTGGCGGTGATCATGGAAGCCAGCAGCAACCTGGACTGTAACGATGCCGGATCACGCCCAAGCCAGGCCCGCCACCCCGCTCGAGGTGGTGTTGCTGCCGGTGCTGCTGGACAACTACCTGTTTGTGCTCCACGACGGCCGGCAGGCGGCGGTGGTGGATCCGGCAGTGTCGGCCCCTGCGATCGCCTGGCTGAAGCAGCGGGATCTGGAGCTGGTGGCGGTGCTGCAGACCCACCACCACAGCGATCACATCGGCGGCACCCCCGGACTGCTGGAGGAGTGGCCCCGGGCGGACGTGGTGGCGGCCCGCTCCGACCGGGAACGGATCCCCTTCCAGACCCGTGGGGTGGCGGGCGGCGACCGCTTCACCCTGCTGGGCCAGACGGTGGAGGTGCTGGCGGTGCCGGGGCACACCCGCGCCCACCTGGCCTTCCATCTGCCCCTGCAAGGGGAGCTCTTCTGCGGCGACACCCTGTTCGCCGCCGGCTGCGGCCGGCTGTTCGAGGGAAGCCCTGAGCAGATGCATCACTCCCTGGGGCTGCTGGCGGCGCTGCCGGAGACGACCCGGGTGTGGTGCGCCCATGAGTACACCGCCTCGAATCTGCGCTGGGCCGCGGCCCAGCGGCCGGAGGATGGGGCCATCGCCGCACGGCTGGCCGCGGTGCTGCTCGCCCGGGCCCAGGACAGGCCCACCATCCCCAGCAGCATCGGCGAGGAACGCCGCACCAACCTGTTTCTGCGAGCAACGGATGCCCAGGCACTGGCCGCCCTGCGGCGCAGCAAGAATGACTGGACGGATTGAACCTGCGCCGGATTAGGGCGAGAAGAGTGCCACCTCGCCGCAGGAATGTGTTGCACATCACAACGCAGAGACCGACTTGTCAGTAAGCGGCACAACCCAGGTAATGTCACCTGGTTCAATTTCCAGCGGTCATGATGCAGACGGCTTCGATCCGATCGGACGATGTCCTCGAGCCCGATGGCTCCATCAAGCTGCGCAAGGTTGTTCTCTCCGGACGCCTCGACATGCTGGGCATGGAAGAGATTGCCCTCAAGCTCACATCGCTGACGGCCATCAAACCATTGCCGGTGATTCTGGATCTGCGTGATGTCAGCTTTCTGGCCTCCATCGGCATCCGCAGCATCATCTCCAGCGCCCGTGCCCTGGATCAGAAGGGCGGCCGCATGGTGCTCCTGCTGGGCGACAACGAACTGGTGAAGGCCACCTTGGAGTCCACCGGGATCGACGACGTGATTCCGATGGTCGGTGATGGGGATCAGGCCGAACGGGTCGCCCTGGCCTGAGGTTGGATCGATGGCGCCATCCCAGCCCGACGCCCTCCGCCTTTCCGTGCAGCCCAGCCCCCTGGAGCTGCGGCGCTGTTCCCAGTGGCTGACGGAGCACTGCCAGAACCGGGCCGTTCCTCCCGAGCCCACCGGCAAGTTGGATCTCTGCCTCAACGAGGTGCTGGCCAACCTGATCGACCACGGCGGGGCCGCGTCTTTCACCTGCCCAGTGGATCTGACCCTGGAGCTGGCCGATTGCGGCGATCGGGGCCTGGCCACCCTGACCATCGTCGATGCCGGCCCGGCCTTCGATCCCCTGGGCGTCAGCCGCGGCCCCCTGCCCCGCTCCCTGGCCGAGGCCGAACCTGGAGGGCTCGGACTGCTGCTGGTGCGCCGCTTCATGGATGAGCGCAGCTACCAGAGGGCCGGGGACAGGAACGTGCTTAAGCTCGGCATCTACTTCTCAAAAGAGCCCTGATCGGGAATGTGCGTCGAGCCCCCACGCTCCCTGACCCCCTCGACCAGCGCCTCCCTTCCGTACCAGGACATTCCCCTCTTTCGGGACGTGAGAGAAGACGTGTTGCTGGCGGCGGTCCAACGTTGTGAGCTTCTGCCCCTTGCTCCGGGCCAGGTGCTGCTCAGCCCGGGGCAGAGCAACGAGGACATCTTCATCATCCTGGCCGGAACGGTCACGGTCCACCTCGGGGCCGATGGCTACCGCGGCAAGGGCATGGCCATTCCCATCGGTCAGTGCATCGGTGAGTTTTCCGCCATCGATGGCCAGCCGGCCTCGGCCCTGGTGCGGGCGGAGGATGGGGCGACCGTGCTGAGGATTCCCCAGCAGGTGTTCTGGTCGCACATGGTGCTGCTGCCGGGGGTGGCCCGCAACATGATGATTTCCCTGGTGGAGCGCACCCGGCTCACCAATCAGCTGACGCTGGAAGCGCAGCGGGAAACCCTGGAGCTGTCCCACCTGCGTAAGGAACTGGACCTGGCCAGGGACCTGCAATTGAACATGCTGCCGGCCCAGGGCTGTCTGTTCTCCGAGCATCCGGACATTGAGATCGCCACGCTCATGGAGCCGGCTACCACGGTGGCGGGAGATTTCTTTGATGCCTTCTTCGTCGACAACCAACGACTGTTCGTCTGCATCGGGGATGTGTCCGGCCATGGCCTCGGTGCGGCGCTGTTCATGGCGCGTTCGGTGGGACTGCTCAGAATCCTGGCGAACACCGAAACATCGCCGGACGCTGTTCTGCGCCGCCTCAACGACAGCCTCACCGATGGCAACGAGGCCGCGCTTTTCGTCACGATGTTCTGTGGCTATCTGGACGTGACCTCCGGCCTGTTCACCTATTCCAACGGCGGCCACTGCCCACCCCTGTTGCTTCAGGACGGGAAGGTGCGTCCGATTGCGATGCCGAAGGGGGCGCTGCTGGGTGTCTTTGCTGGCCGCACATACCAGAGCCTGGCCCTGCAGCTCAGCCCCGGCGACCTGCTGATGGTTTACACCGATGGTGTCACCGAAGCGGAGAACATCGAAGGGGAACCCTTCGGCATGCAGGGGTGCCAGAACCTGCTGGCCGAGGCGGGCCAGGCCCCCCTGGACACCCTGATCCAGGGTCTGCGCCAGAGCCTGCGGGGCTTCACCAGCAGCCAGCACCTCGAGGATGACTGCACCCTGCTGCTGCTGAGGCGCCGTCCCGTGACCGGCCTCAGGGAGGCGAGCTGAGGTTCTCGGCGCTGCGGCCCCGGGGCAGGGTCACCAGTGAACGACCACCCGGGAACAACAGGGCCGACTCACCGGCGCGGAACCGCAGCCGGCCTCGGCGGCCGTGGGGGTGGTCGGCCTCCAGGGGCGCCCGCCAGCGCAACCGCTGGTCACCGAGCTGCACCTGGTAGAGCCATTCCCGGCCGAGGAATTCCCGCCCGGTGATCCAGGCCGGCCCCTCCTCCCCGGGCAGGAACTCCAGGGCCTGGGGTCGCACCATCACCTCGACAGCCTCCGGTGCCTCCGCACCCTCTTCCCCCCTGGAGAGGGGCTCCAGTTCCCCGAGCACGGTCTGAAGCCGCCGGCCCCGCCAGCGGGCCGGCAACAGGTTGGACTGGAGCACGAACTGGCCCACGAAGGCGGTGGCGGGCTGGTCGACCAGTTCACGGGGCGGGGCGCACTGGTGCAGCACCCCGTCGCGCAGCACCCCCACCCGATCGCAGATCGCCAGTGCCTCCTCCGGATCGTGCGTGACCATCAGACCGCTGGCGCCGCAGCGGGCGAGCACGGCCGGCAGCTCGCTGCGCAGCCGCAGCCGCACCTCCACATCCAGGTTGGAGAAGGGCTCATCCAGCAGCACCACCGAGGGCGAGGGCGCCAGTGCCCGGGCCATGGCGAGGCGCTGGCGCTGGCCGCCGGAGAGTTCGTGGGGGTAGCGGCGCTCCAGCCCGCCCAGCCCCAGCAGATCGAGCAGCCAGGACACCCGGGCCGTGTCCTGGCCGCGGCGCAAGCCAAAACAGGCATTCCGCCAGGCATCGAGATGGGGGAAGAGGGCATCGTCCTGGAACACCATGCCGACGCCCCGGCGCTCGGGGGGCAGCAACCGCTCCGGACCCGCCACCTGCTGGCCGCCGATGCTGATGCTGCCGCGACCGGGGCGCTCGAAGCCGGCGATCAGTCGCAGCAGGGTGGTCTTGCCGCAGCCGGACGGGCCCAGCAGACCCACCAGTTCCCCCGCACCCAGGACGAGGTCGATCCCCTGGAGGGTCCAGGCAGAAACGTCGCGACCCGGGTAGCGATACCAGAGGTCGTCGATGCGGACGTGATCGCGGGGGGCGAGGCCGGTGATCTCCCCGGGGCTCGACGCCGTGGTGGCGGCAGTGGCGGCAGGCGTGGCGATGGTGGTGGAAGAAGCCATAAGATCCCAGTCCCGCATTGTCACCCGTCATGAGTTCCAGCGCTGGCGGGGGTGACGAAAGGCACAGGCCCTTGTCTCATCCGGTCCATACCCCGGCCGCCCCCGCCCCGGTGGGTCCCTACAACCAGGCCGTGGTCGCCGGTGGCGTCCTCTACTGCTCCGGCCAGATCGCCCTCGATCCGGTGGGCGGCACCCTGGTGGGGGGCGGTGACGTGGAGGCCGAAACCGTCCAGGTGCTCGCCAACCTGCAGGCGGTGCTGGCCGCCGCCGGCTGCGGTCCTGAGCAGGTGGTGCGCACCACGGTGTACCTGGTGGATCTGAACGATTTCGCCCGGGTCAACGCCCTCTATGCCGAGGTGTTCAGCGCGGGGGTGGCTCCGGCGCGGGCCTGCGTGCAGGTGGCGGCCCTGCCGAAGGGGGCGCGGGTGGAGATCGACGCCATCGCCGTGATCGCCTGAAGCGGTTCTCAGGGAAGGCACCACCACAGCCGCTAGCTGGGGGAGCGGGCCTGAGGCAACCTGGGGCGATGGAAACCCCCTTCGGCACCTGGTTTCACGAGGTGGTGGTGATGACACCGGGCCGCTTTGAGGAGGCTGTCGACGCGGTGCTGGCGGTGCAGCAGTTCAAGACGGTGGTGTTGCACCTCAGCGGCATGGCCCCGGAGGAGGCCCAGCGCACCATCGACTTCGTTTCGGGTGGCGTCTTCGCCCTGGACGGTCAGTCCGAGCGACTGGGGGACACGGTGTTTCTGTTCGCGCCGGCCCTGGTGACGATCAGCCGGGACGGCGATGAGCGGGACTGAGTCTTCCAGAACCGGCTGCCCCGCCCTTGTGGCACCCGTGCCGGGGCAGTAACACGGGCACCGCGCCCGTGCTGTCCATGAAGCGATCCTCTGCTGTGGCCCTGCTGGCCCTTGGCTTGGGCCTTGTGGCGCCCCCAGGTGACCCCGGGCCCAGGGCACTGGCGGTTGGAAGTGGCGGTCAGATGGTGCTGGTGCGCACCGAGCGGCAGCTGCCCGTCACCGGCGATCCGATCTGGGAGCTGCAGCTGCATCTCCCCGGCCAGCCGCCCCGGGCCTACGAGGCCCTGGTGGGCCGGGTGCGGCGCCAGGACGGTGACCGGGGCCGGCTGGGCAGCAAGGCGCCCCTGCCGCGGGGGCGCTACGCCGTGACCGAAATCACCCCCGTGGAGCCGACGGATGATGTCGAACTCGGTCGCTTCCTCTGGATCGGCCTGGAGCCGAGCTTCCCAACCGCCCGCCGGGGCCTGGGCATCCACCACGATCCCAGCGCCGGGCGGGGGCGACGCAGCGGCACTGACGGCTGCATCGGCCTGATCCACGGCAACGACCTGCTGGTGCTGGGCGATCTGCTGCGCCGCAGCGGCACCACGGAGCTGGTGGTGAAGGACTGAGGGGCGTTCAGGCGCGACCGGCCAGGGCCTCCTTCAGCCGCGGCTCCAGCTCCCTGCGCTGGGCCGGATCGCCCACCAGCATCAGGGTCCCGGTGCCGGGCCACCGGTTGAGGCGCAGGTTTGATACGCCGTCGTCAATGACAAGCATCTCGAAGGCCCCCTGGTGCACCCAGTGGCCCATACAGCCGAGGTCCGCGACCAGGGCCTGGAGCTCCGCCAGGGATCCGTTGAAGGTCACGGGACCGCTTTCAGATAGGACAATTAGGGACATTGGCTGAAATCCACCAGGTGGGCGGTTTGGGACCCGGGGCGAACCGACAGCGAGCCGGCATGGTGTTCCTGCGGCAGTCCGTGCCGAGAAACCCGATTAACCTCCGCCCACGCAGGGACGGCCCATGGACAATGCCAACCGCATCCTGGTGCTGTTCGCCCATCCGGCCCTGCACAAGTCCTGGGTGAACCGTCGCCTGATCCGGGCCATCGGCGACCTCGAACACGTCACGCTGCACGATCTGTACGAGGCCTATCCCAGCTTCCACATCGACGTGAAAAGGGAGCAGGCCCTGCTGCTGGCCCACGACATGATCGTGTTCCAGCACCCGTTTTACTGGTACAGCAGCCCGGCGATTCTCAAGGAGTGGCAGGACCTGGTGCTCGAGCATGGCTTCGCCTACGGGGCCGGCGGCACGGCCCTGGTGGGCAAGACGTTCCTCTCGGCCATCACCACCGGCGGCCAGAAGGAGGCCTACTGCCGTTCCGGCGCCAACCGCTTCGCGATCAGGGAACTGCTGGCGCCCTTCGAGCAGACCGCCCGCCTCTGCGGCATGGACTACCTGCCCCCCTTCGTGATCCACGGCACCCACCTGCTCCGGGAGGCCGACCAGATCGACCCCTACGCCCGCGCCTACCGGCTCCTGCTCATGGGGCTGCGGGACGGCACGGTGCGCTGGGATGCACTCGCAGAAGGGGAGTATCTGAACCACGACCTTGATCGGGTGCTCACCTCCCCCCGGTGACCGACCATGCATGACGAAAGCCTTTTCCTGCAGGCCTTCATCTATCTGGCCGCGGCCGTGGTGGCGGTGCCGATCTCCAACCGCCTGGGGCTGGGTTCGGTGCTCGGCTATCTCATCGCCGGGGTGGTGATCGGCCCCTTCGGGCTGCACCTGGTGGGGCAGGAGGGGGAGGACGTGATGCACTTCGCCGAGTTCGGCGTGGTGATGCTGCTGTTCCTGGTGGGGCTTGAGCTGCAGCCTTCCAGGCTCTGGCGTCTGCGACTGCCGATCCTCGGCATGGGAGGCCTGCAGGTGCTGGCCACCGCCCTGCTGATCACGGCCCTGGCCATGCTGCTCGGGCTGACCTGGACAATGGCCCTGGCGGTGGGGCTGATCCTGTCGATGTCATCGACAGCCATCGGCCTGCAGAGCCTCGACGAGAAGGGTCTGGCGAAAACCGACGCGGGCCAGTCGGCCTTCTCGGTGCTCCTCTTCCAGGACATCGCGGTGATCCCCATCCTGGCGTTGCTGCCGCTGCTGGCCTACGAGAAGGCCGATCTCGGGGGCCACGGGCCCGCCCTCAATCCCTGGCTCCAGGCCGTGATGGTGCTGGGGATCGTGGCCGGGATCATCGTTGGCGGCCGCTACCTGATGCGGCCCGTGTTCCGCATCGTGGCGGCCACCCGGTTGCGGGAGGTGTTCACGGCCATGGCCCTGCTGCTGGTGATCGGCATCGCCCTGGCCATGCAGTCGGTGGGCCTCTCACCGGCCCTGGGCACCTTCGTGGCCGGCGTGGTGCTGGCCGACAACGAGTACCGCCATGAGCTGGAGGGGGACATCGCTCCGTTCAAGGGCCTGCTGCTGGGCCTGTTCTTTCTCACCGTCGGCGCCAGCATCGATTTCCGGCTGCTGATCGAGCGGCCCTGGCTGATCCTGGGCCTGGTGCTGGCCCTGGTGGTCGCCAAGCTGGGCGTGCTGGTAGCCCTGGGGCGGGGCTTCCGCCTCGCCTGGAGCCAGACACTTCTGTTCGGCTTCGCCCTCGCCCAGGGGGGTGAGTTCGCCTTCGTTCTGTTCTCCTTCGCCACCAAGGCCAGAGTGCTGCCGGAAAGTCTCACGGCCGTCCTGGTGGCGGTGGTGGCGTTCTCCATGCTGCTCACCCCCCTGCTGCTGATCTCCAACGACCGCTGGCTGCAGCCCCGTTTCGCCAGCCCGACGGAGGAACGGGAGGCCGACGGCATCGATGAGAGTGAAAACCCGGTGATCATTGCCGGCTTCGGCCGTTTCGGCCAGGTGGTGGGGCGGCTGCTGCTGGCCCACCGTTGTCGCATCACGGTGCTTGACCACAGCCCCGCCCAGATCGATCTGCTGCGGCGCTTCGGCTGGAAGGTGTTCTACGGCGACGCCGGCCGGCTCGATCTGCTGCAGGCGGCCGGGGCCGCCCAGGCCCGGCTGCTGGTGGTGGCGATTGACGATCCCGATAAGGCACTGGAGATCGTGGCCCTGGCCCAGAAACATTTCCCCCACCTGGCGATCCTGGCCCGGGCCCAGGATCGCCGCCATGCCTACGCCCTGATCCGCCAGGGGGTGAGCCTGATCCGTCGAGAAACCTTCGGCTCGGCCCTGGAGATGGGCATCGATGCCCTCAGGCTGCTGGGAGTGCGGGCCCACCGGGCCCATCGAATCGCCCAGACATTCCGCCAGCACGATGAGGCCGCCCTGCAGGAGATGGCGACGATTGAGGGCGACGACGCCCTGGTGATCGCCCGTTCGCGTCAGCTCACCCATGACCTGGAGCAATTGCTTCAGGCCGACGGGAGCAGCATCGGCGCCGACAACGACCAGGCCTGGGACGTGGTCGCCCGTCGGGAATTGTCGCAGGGTTGAGCCAGGCCCCGTCCCTCAGTGGGCCGTCCCCTCCGATGGCCCCTGCTCCTGTGGCAACCGCTGCCAGCCCGGTTGCCAGGCCTGGCGGTCTCGCAGTTCGACCAGGGGAACCAGCAGGCGGTAGCCGGGATCCAGCACCGCCTCCAGCTCCACGGTGCGCTCGCGGCCACGGCCCCGCTGGCCCAGCAGGGCGAAGTGGCGGTAACCGCCGCTGCGGTGGGCCCGTTCGGGCTGGGCCGTCCAGGCATCGGGGAGCTTGATCACGCGGGGGCCGGCGCGGGGGGCGGGCTGGGGAGAGGTTCGTCGATCACCGGATTGCGCAGCACGCCGATTCCTTCGATCTCCACCTCGACCGTATCGCCGCGGCGCAGCCAGCGGGGCGGATCGGCCGCCATGCCGACACCACTGGGGGTGCCGGTGAGGATCACGGTGCCGGCCGGCAGGGTGGTGCTGGCGCTCAGGAATTCGATGATCTCCGCCACCGGGAAGATCATGTCGGCGGTGCTGGCCGCCTGCACCGTTTCGCCGTTGAGGCGGGTCTGCAGGCGGAGGGCCTGGGGATCGGGGATCGCCGCGGCGGTCACCAGGCAGGGGCCCAGGGGGGCGAAGCTGTCGAAGCTCTTGCCGCGGCACCACTGGCCGCCGCCGAGCTGGGGCTGCTTCTGCCAGTCACGGGCGCTGACGTCGTTGGCGCAGGTGTAGCCCAGCACCACCCCCAGGGCCTCGGAGCGCGACACGTTGCGGCAGGTGCGGCCGATCACCACCGCCAGTTCCCCCTCGTAATCCACCTGGTGGCTGGGCGCGGTTGTGGGCAGGCTGATCGGCGCCTCCGGGTGCTGCACAGCCCCCGGCACCTTCATGAACAGCACCGGGTAGGTGGGGATCGCCGCGCCGGTTTCGGCAGCATGGCGGCGGTAGTTGAGACCGATGCAGAGGATGGCCCGGGGCTCCAGGGGGGCCAGGATCCGCGCCACCGCGGCTGTCTCGCCCGTGGGCACCAGTTCGCCGAACAGATCGCCCGCCAGGCGCTCCAGGCTGCCGTCGGGATGCTGGCTGGCGAGGTGGATCCGACCCTGCACGTCTTCGTAGCGCACGATCTTCATGGGGGGGTGCATCACAGGAACGTCGAGGCAAGTTCAGCAGCGGAACCGCCACCGGCGCCGGCAGCGTGATCCCGGCACCCCATGGATGATGGGGGCGCCAGCGGACCGAGGAGCACGCCGTGGTCGCCGAACCCCGTCGCCAGCGGAGCACGCTCCTCCGGGGCGCCGAGCTGCTGAATGACCCTTTGCTCAACAAGGGCACCGCCTTCAGCCGGGCGGAGCGCCAGGCCCTGGGCCTGGAGTCGCTGCTGCCCTGGCAGGTGGAGAGCATCGAGGCCCAGGTGGAGCGCTGCCGCCTGGCTTTCGACGCCATGGGCAGCGACCTGGAGCGGTATGCCTACCTCCAGACCCTGAGGGAGCGGAACGTCACCCTCTTCCACCGCTTCCTCGCCGACCACATCGAGCTGGCGATGCCGATCGTCTACACCCCCACGGTGGGGCAGGCGATCCAGCACTTCAGCCACACCTACCGAAGCCCCAGCCAGGGGATCTACCTGGCCGCACCCCAGCAGGACCGGCTTGAGGAGCTGCTGGCCCAGGCCTGCGGCGACCACTCCCCGGACCTGCTCCTGGTCACCGACGCCCAGGGGATCCTCGGCATCGGCGACCAGGGGGTGGGGGGCATCCAGATCTGCCAGGGGAAGCTGGCCGTCTACACCCTCTGCGCCGGGCTGGATCCGGCCCGGGGGCTGCCGGTGATGCTCGATGTCGGCACCGACCGGCCCGAACTGCTCGCCGACCCCTGCTACCCAGGCCTGCGCCAGTCCCGGCTGCAGGGGGAGGCCTACACCGCCTTCCTCGACCGCTTCATCACGGCGGTGCAGCGGGTCTGCCCGGGCGCCCTGGTGCACTGGGAGGACTTCGGCGCCGCCCATGCGCGGCCCGTGCTGGAGGCCTACCGGCACCGGGTACCGAGCTTCAACGACGACATCCAGGGCACCAGCAGCGTGGCCGCCGCGGCGATCCTGGCCGGCCTGCGCGGCCTCGGCAAGCAACTGGCCGACCAGCAGATCGTCATCTTCGGGGCGGGCAGTGCCGGTTGCGGCATCGCCGAGCGGCTGTGGCGCCTGCTGCAGCGGGCGGGACTCAGCGCCGCCGAGGCCGCCGATCGCCTCTGGCTGATCGACCGCGATGGCCTGATCCTGGCAAACACCCCTGGCCTCTCCGGCGGCGCCGGCCCGTTCGCCAAGTCGCCGGAGCGGCTGGCGGCACGGTTCGGGGCGACGGCGCCGGCCGATGGTCCGGGCCCGGGCCTGCTGGCGGTGGTCGAAGCGGTGCGGCCGGGGGTGCTGATCGGCACCTCCACGGCCGCCGGGGCCTTCGACCAGGCGGTGGTGGAGGCGCTTTGCGGCGGCGGCGCACGGCCGATCGTTCTGCCCCTCTCCAATCCCACCCACCTGGCGGAGATCACCCCCGAGAACCTGCTGCACTGGAGCCAGGGCCGGGCCCTGGTGGCCACCGGCAGCCCCTTCGCTCCCGTGGTCTGCTCCGGCGGCGCCGGCCAGCCGATCGAACGGGTGATCGGCCAGTGCAACAACTGCTTCGTGTTCCCTGGTCTTGGCTACGGCGCCGTGGCGGTAGGCGCCACAGAAGTGAGCGACACCATGATTGACGCCAGCATCGAGGCCCTGGCCCGGGTGATTCCGGCCGCCAGCGATCCGGAGGCGCCGCTGATGCCCCCCCTATCGGCCGTTCAGGTGGTGTCCCGGGCGGTGGCTGAGGCCGTGGCGATCGCGGCGGTGCAGGAGGGACTGGCCCGTTACGTCACCACTCCTGAGGCCGCCAGGAGCCGGCTCGATGCCGCCCGTTGGACCCCCGTTTATGCCGAACTGCTGGCCTCCGAAGAACCGCCTGCGGCGCACTGATCCACCGGCCGCGGGGTCGACCCTCCGGGGCCGAAGGATCAATAAGAGCTGTGTCACCCACTCGCACAGGCGGTGCCCCTCGCCCTAGCACCTTGGGCAATCACCCCCTGCGCGATGGGCTTTTTCGTCCGGCTCACCGACGCCATCGCCGCCCGTCAGTCGCTCCTGGTCACCGGCCTCGATCCCAACCCGGAGATGCTGCAGGCCTGGGCCCACCGCCGGGGCATGGGGGGGCGCTCGTTTCTCTCCCAGGCGCGTTACTGGATCAAGGCGGTGGTGGAGGCCACCGCCGACCACGTCTGCGCCTACAAACCCAGCCTCGGCTTCTACCAGGCCCTCGGCCCCGTCGGACTGGAGCTGCTGCGGGAGGTGCGGGAACTGGTGCCCCTCGACATCCCCCTGATCATCGATGCCAAGCACGGGGACCTGAACAGTTCTTCGGCCCTGGCCCATTACCTGTTCCGCGAGCTCGGTGCCGACGGCGTCACCCTCTCGCCCCTGGCCGGCCAGGACATCGCCGCCCCCTTCCTGCTCTATCCGGAAAAGGCGGTGGTGATCACCTGCCACAGCTCCAATGCGGCCGCCAGGGTGCTGCAGCACCACCCCGATGAGGACGACCCCCTCTACCTGCGCATCGTGCGGGAATGCCAGCTCTGGGCCACCCCCGACCAGCTGCTGCTGGAGGTGGGCACCAGCGACCCTGCCATCCTGGCCCGGGTGCGCCAGGAGGCGCCCGAGCGTTTCCTGATCCTGCGCAGCCTCTGGGGCGAGGAGGACAGGCTGGATGCCCTGCTGGAGGCCGGACTGAGCCCATCGGCCGACGGCCTGTTGATGCCCCTGCCCCAGAACCTGCTGGTGGAGGACGACATCGCCGAGCGATCGGCCGCCCTCAAGCAACGCATCAGCGAGCGGCGCGACCGCTGGCTGGAACGGCGGGCGCGGGACCAGAACGATGCCTGCAGCCTGTGGCTGCCGGGGCGACAGCCGGAGGGCGGGGCTGGTCTCCCTGCGACCACGAAGGGGGATGGCGACAGCGTTGGGGCCGGGGATCCCCTGGCCAGCCTGATTGTCGACCTGTTCGATATCGGCTGCCTGCTGTTCGGCGACTACGTGCAGGCCTCCGGGGCCGTTTTCAACTACTACGTGGATCTGCGCCAGATCATCTCCGATCCCAACCTCTTCCACCGGGTGCTTCATGCCTACGCCGGCCAGCTCGGGGAGCTGGTCTTCGACCGCATCGCCGGCATTCCCTACGGCTCCCTGCCCACCGCCACCGGGCTGTCGTTGCAGCTGCACAAGCCCCTGCTCTACCCGCGCAAGGAGGTGAAGGCCCACGGGGCCCGCCGCCTGATCGAAGGGGACTTTGAGGAGGGCGACCGGGTGGTGGTGGTGGACGACATCCTGATCACCGGCACCAGCGTGCTGGAGGGGATCGCCAAGCTGGAAAGCTCCGGCCTCGAGGTGGAGGACGTGGTGGTGTTCATCGACCACGGCGGCCAGGCGGACACCAGCGCCCGCCAGCGGCTCGCCCGGGGGGGGTACCGCTGCCATGCCGTTCTCGACATTCCTCGCATCACGGGGGTGCTGCATGCGGCCGGACGCCTCAGCGATGCGCAGGCCGCGACCCTCGGCTACGCCCCGCCGGCGCGGGTCCTGGGCGTCGAGGGGATGCTGGCCAGCTCGTAGAGTGGCCTGGCGCCCCTGAAAAACCCGGGTGCCCCCTTCCGCCATGCCCCAGGTCCAGGGTCAGCCCCCCACGATCGGCGAGCTTGAGGCGAAATATTCCCTGTACTGCAAGGCGATGCGGCTGCTGCTCAAGGAGGGCCGCACCATGGAGGCGATTCAGAAGACGGTCTGCTGGAGCCGGCTGGAGCAGCTGCACATTTGCCTCCCCAGCCGCTACAAATCGCCCGACTACCTCTATGCCGTGCTGAAACGCGACCTGCGCTGACCACGGCCGAGCGGCAAAACCTGCCAGGATCCACGGGCGCGAAGGGTCGGTGCCCACCCAGGCGATTCCGTGAAGTCGATCTCCGACCCCTTCCTGCGCAGGCCGGTCCTGACGCTGGTGCTCAGCCTGCTGGTCTTGCTGGGCGGCCTGATCAGCCTCCCTGGGCTGAAGGTCGAGAACCTGCCCCCGATCGCCCCCGGGCGGGTGTCGGTCAGCGCCAGCTACCCAGGCGCCAGCCCTGAAGTGGTGGAGCAGGGGGTCACCAGCCTGCTGGAGAAGCAGTTCAACGGCCTGGAACGGCTGGATTCGATCCGCTCTACCAGCTCTGCCAACGGCAGCAGCATCTCCCTCGGCTTCGAGGGGGGCAATCCAGAGATCAACCAGATCAACACCCAGAACGAGGCGGCGGTGGTGAGCCGCCAGCTCCCCGCCCAGGTGTCCCGCTTCGGGGTACAGGTGCGACGCACCTCCGACGACCTGCTGATGGTGCTGAGCTTCAGCGCCAGCCGCGACCGCTACGACGATGTCTTTCTGAGTGGCTGGGTGGATCAGGTGATCCGCGACCGGTTGCAACGGGTGCCCGGGGTGGGGGAGGTGCGGCTGTTCGGCGGCAGCTCGCTGGCCTTCCGGCTGTGGCTGGATCCACTGCGCCTGGAGGAACGCGATCTCACCATCAGCGAGGTGCGGGACGCCCTTGAGGAGCAGAACGTGCTGGCCGCCCTCGGCCAGGCCGGCGTGTCCCCCGCCCCCGATGACCAGTTGGTCACCCTCCCCCTGCGCATGGAGGGGCGCCTGCGCACCGTCCAGGAGTTCGAGAGCCTGGTGGTCGACCGCAGCCCCAACGGTGGCGTCACCCTGCTGAAGGACGTGGGGCGGGTGAGCCTGGGGAGCGAGAACTACGAATCGATCGCCACCGACCTGAACGGCAAGACCGCCGTGGCCGTGGGGATTTTCCAGCGGGACGGCAGCAACGCCCTGGAGGTGAACCAGGGCGTCAACGACGCGCTCGAGGACCTGGGCTCCAGCTTCCCGCCGGGGGTGGACCTGCAGGTGATCGTCGATGAGGCGGCCTCGATCCGCAGCAGCATCGATCGCACCACCGCGAGCCTGCGGGAGGCCGTGCTGCTGGTGTTTCTGGTGCTGCTGCTGGGGCTCGGCAACAGCCGACTCGCCCTGATCAGCGCCTCGGCGGTGCCGGTGGCCCTGATCGGATCCCTGGCCGTGCTGCGCCTCAGCGGCGACTCGATCAACACCCTCACCCTGTTCGGGATGGTGCTGGCCAGCGGCCTGGTGGTGGACGACGCCATCGTGGTCAGCGAAGACATCGGACGCCGCCTCGAGAACGGCCGCCCACCGCTGGAGGCCGCCCGCGAAGCCATGGCGGAGCTGGGCGGCGCGGTGATCGCCACGTCTCTGGTGCTGATCGTGGTGTTCCTGCCGGTGCTCACCCTGCAGGGCAGCCTGGGCCGCCTCTATGCCCCGATCGCCCTGACGATCGGCGGCACCATCGTCTTCTCCACCTTCAACGCCCTGACCTTCACCCCGGTGGCCGCCAGCCGGCTGCTGCACGCCGACCGCCGTGAGCCCGCCTGGTTGCTGCGCTGGATCGATCCCCCCCGCCGGGCCCTGGAGCGGCTGGAGGGCCCCTACGACCGGCTGCTGACGCGCGTGCTCGGCTCGCGGCGACGGGTGGTGGCTGGCCTGCTGCTCGGTCTGCTGCTCACGGGGTTGGCGCTGCAGCAACGACCGACGGCCTTCATTCCCCAGGAGGACAGCGGCCAGCTCAGGGGTGTGGTGCTGCTCCAGGACGGCATCGCCCTGCCGCGCACCCAGAGGGTGATGGAGCAGGTGCGCGCGGTGGTGGCCGAAGAACCCCTGATGCGCTTCGCCAACTTCTACGCCGGTCGTTCCTTTGGGGACAGCTCCCCCAACAAGGGCATCGTCTTCCTGCGGCTGAAGCCGATCGAGGAACGGGGCGGCGCCGACCAGAGTGCGGCCGCCGTGGCCGAACGGCTCAACAAGCGCCTGCGCCAGACGATCACCGACGCCACGGTGATCGTGAGCGAATCCCCCACGGTGCGCGGCTTCAGCAGCGAGAGCGGGCTGGAGTTCGACCTGCTCGACACCAGTGGTGGCCGCCTGAACCTCGGGGAGTTCCAGCAGGAGGCCGAAGCGTTCATTGCGGCGGCCCGGGACACCGGCGCCTTCGAGCAGGTGGGCACCCGCTTCAGCGCCGACGCCCCCCTGCTGCGCCTCATCCCCGACCGGCTGCGAATGGCCTCGCTCCAGGTGGATCTCGATGAAGTGGTGAGCGTGCTCGGGGCCAGCTTCGGCAGCGACTACGTCAACGACAGCTTCGAAGGGGACCAGGTGCGCAAGGTGATCGTTCAGCTCGACGGCAACGCCCGGCGGAACACCGACGACGTGCTCTCCCTGCAGGTGCGCAACCGCGACGACCAGCTGATCCCCCTGGCCCAGGTCGTGCGGGTGGAGGCGGGCACCGGCCCCACCACCATCAACCACACCCGTCTGGTGCGCTCGATCAGCATCCGGGCCCAACCCGGCCCGGGGGTGAGCAGCGGCCAGGCCATCGCCCTGCTGGAGCAACTGCAGCGCGACCGGGGCAGCACCGCCACCGACCTGGAATGGGCGGGCCTGGCGCGGGAGGAGGCCAGGGCCGGTGGCGGCAATCTGCAGGTCTTCGCCCTGGCGGTGCTGGTGATGTTCCTGGTGCTGGCCGGTCTCTACGAGAACTTCGCCGATCCCTTGATCATCCTGGCGACGGTGCCGATGGGGGTGCTCGGAGGGGTGCTGGGTCTGGCGCTGCGGGGCCTGCCCCTGGATGTGTACGGCCAGATGGGCCTGTTGGTGCTGGTGAGCCTGGCGGCCAAGAACGCGATCCTGATCGTCGAATTCGCCAACCAGCGCCTGGATGAGGGAATGCCCCTCGATGAGGCCGTGCACGGAGCCGCCGTGGCCCGTCTGCGGCCGATCCTGCTCACCGCCATTTCCTCCCTGGCGGGCTTTTTGCCCCTGGTGTTCGCCACCGGCGCCGGTGCCGCCAGCCGCACCAGCATCGGCACGGTGGTCTTCTTCGGCCTCATGGTCGCGACGCTGCTCACCCTGTTCCTGGTGCCCACCCTCTACCGGATCATCAAGGGATGGGAGCTGAGCCTGGGAGCGGGCCGCCGGGGGGACCCGACCTAGGGATCGGGCCGCCAGGCCCCAGCCACGAACCGCTCAGGCTTCAGCCCCTGCGTCCTGAGCAGGGCGATCAGCCCCTGCTCCCCCAGCAGGTGCATCAGACCCACCACCACCAGAGTGTCGTCGGGGCGTCGCAGGAGCTCCCGTACCGGGGCCACCCAGGCCCGGTTGCGCCGGACCACCAGGCGCTGGTGCAGATCGGGGCGCTGGCGGTAGTCCCCGAGCAGCAGGCCATCGAGCCCGACCAGGTCGCCGGCCCGCCAGGCGCCCTCCAGGGCCTCCAGTCTCGGCCCGACGCTTTCCAGTTCCTTGAGGGTGACCTCCAGCAACTGCAGCTGATCCGCCCGGCTCAGCCCGTCGAACAGCGCGAGCTGCTGGGCCGGGGTCTCCAGGCCGTCGATGGGCTTGCGGTCGGTCGCGGCCCTGGCCTGGAGCTGGCCCTCGACGCCACTGCCCGGGGAATAGCCCCGCTGCAGGAACTCGGCGGACGCCAGCAGCAGGGCCACGGCCCAGGGCTCGAAGCGATCGATCGCCGCCTCCGGCAGTCCCAGGCCCTGCAGCCGCGGCTGCAGGGCCCGCCAGGACGCCGGCGGCAGGCCGTCGCGCAGGGACCGGCCCTGGGGGTCGATGGCCCGCCCGATCAACTCACCGGCCAGGGCCTCCGGGCTGATGGCGTCCATGTCGAGCTCCATCACCAACCGCTCCGCCTGCCCATAGGCCTGGCCGTAGGACGGGGGCAGGGCTGAGCGGTCGCGGCGCAGCTGGTGCAGGGAACCGGCGATGAACACCGTTCCGGCGCCATCGCGCAGCCGCCAGAGGGTGCCGACCTCCTCGGCCGCCGCAGGTAGGGCGGCCAGGCACAGGGCCAGCACAACCAGGGAGCGACGCAGCACCAGCGCTCGCATGGGCTGCGGCATCAACAAGGTGGTGCGGACACTAGCGACCGTGCGTCGCGGCTCCGCAAGCTGGTCATGCTGATCGTGGCCCCCGCTGACGATCCGTGCGTCTCGCCGCATCCCAGCCGATCTGGTCGCTGCCCCTGGAGGAAGTCCATCAGGCCCTGCAGACCTCAGCGCAGGGCCTGGGCAGCGACGAGGCCGAACGACGCCTGGCGCAGTTCGGCCCCAACCGCCTCCCGCCCGCCAAACGCCGACCCCTGGCCCTGCGCTTCCTGGACCAGATGGTCCACTTCATGGCCCTGCTGCTCTGGATCGCCGGAGGCCTGGCCTTCGCCGCCGGTACCCCGCAGCTGGGCTGGGCCATCTGGGCGGTGGTGCTGATCAATGGCATCTTTTCCTTCTGGCAGGAATTCCAGGCCGAGCGCACCCTGGCCGCGCTCACCCGCGCCCTGCCCAGCCAGGTGCAGGTGTGGCGCGACGGGACGCTGGGATTTCTGCCGGCGGAGGAGCTGGTGGCTGGCGATCGGGTTCGGCTCGAGGAGGGGGATCGGGTCCCGGCCGACTGTCGGGTGAGCATCGCCCACACGCTCTATCTCGACCTCTCCGTGCTCACCGGCGAGTCCCTGCCGGTGGCACGCCGGAGTGACGCTCTGGAAGGCACCCAACAGCAGGCGGAGGTCAGCACCAGTGAGCGGGCCAACCTGGTGATGGCCGGCAGCACGGTGGCCTCAGGACGGGGGGAGGCGTTCGTTTACGCCACGGGCGCCGAGACGGAATTCGGACAGGTAGCGCGGCTGGCGGCCGGCACCAGCCGCGGCGCCAGCACCCTCGAGGTTCAGATCAGCAAAATCGTGCAGACGATCTGCACCATCGCCGTGACCATGGGCGTGGTCGCCTTCGGCCTCAGCGTCCTGCTGGTCGGGATGACCCCGCTGGAGAGCGTGGTCTTCGCCACCGGGATCATCGTGGCCAATGTCCCGGAAGGGCTGCTGCCCACCGTGACCCTGGCCCTGGCCATGGCGGTGCAGCGCATGGCGAGCCGCAAGGCCCTGGTCCGCCGCCTGTCGGCGGTGGAGGCCCTGGGCTCGGTGAGTGTGATCTGCTCCGACAAGACGGGCACGCTCACCGGCAACCGGATGGCGGTGGAGAGCACCTGGCTCCCCTTACCCGAAGAGGGCCTGGAGCGGCTGTTGTTGCGCGCCGCCTCCTTGTGCTCCAACGCCCGTCTCGAAACGGCGGCGGGCGGGGCGGGTGGAGCCACCGAACCGTGGCTGGGGGTGGGGGATCCCACCGAAACGGCGATGCTGGTGGCCGCTGCTGAAGCCGGGCTGGTGCCGGAGGAATTGCCGGGCCGGCACCCGCGGCGTCGGGAGATCCCCTTCGATTCCCTGCGCCGCCGCATGACCGTGCTGGTGGACTGGAGTGACCAGGCCGACGATCTGCCGATCGTCACGGGGGGCTCCCTGCTGATCACCAAGGGGGCCCCCCTGGAGGTGCTGGCGCACTGCACCAGCTGGCTGTCCTCCGCTGGCGACGCGCCCTTGCCCGCCGAGCTGCGCCAGCAGGTGGTGGCCGCCAACGATGGGCTGGCCGCCCGAGGCTTCCGCGTGATCGCCGTGGCACTGCGTCGCGGCGACGACCAATCGCCCACCGTTCCAAGTGAAGACCTGGAACGCGGCCAGATGTTCCTCGGCCTGCTGGGTCTCTACGACCCACCACGGCCTGAGGTGCCGGACGCGATCCGGCAATGCCGCGAAGCCGGCATCAAGGTGACGATGGTCACCGGCGACTACGGCCTCACGGCCCAGGCGATCGCCCAGCAGATCGGTCTGCTCGACCCCCCCAGGTCCCCGGGGCGATCGACGGCGCAGCAGCAGGCCAGCGCCGACCCGGTGCGGGTGATCGAGGGCTCCACCCTGGCCCAGATCAGCGACGTGCAGCTGCGCCAACTGCTCAAATACCGCCGCCGGCTGGTGTTCGCCCGCATGGCGCCGGAGCAGAAGCTGCGCCTGGTGCAGGCTTACCGCGCCCTGGGCGACGTGGTGGCCGTCACCGGCGACGGCGTCAACGATGCGCCGGCCCTGCGTGCCGCCGATGTCGGGCTGGCGATGGGGATCAGCGGCACGGATGTGGCCCGTGAGGCCGCCGACATCGTCCTGCTCGACGACAACTTCGCCACCATCGTGCAGGCCGTCCGCTACGGCCGCTCGGTGGTGACCAACATCGGCCGCTTCATCACCTACGTGCTGGCCTCGAACGTGCCGGAGGTGCTGCCCTTCCTGGCGATGGTGATCGCCGGGATTCCCGCCGCCCTCACGGTGCTGCAGATCCTGGCCGTCGACCTGGGCACCGACCTGCTGCCGGCCCTGGGCCTGGGGGCCGACCCACCCGAGCCGGGGGTGATGCGCCTGCCCCCGCGACCCAAGGGCCTGCCGCTGCTCAACCGGGCCGTGATGGTGCGCGCCTATCTGGTGCTGGGGGTGGTGGAGGGCCTGGTGGCCATGGCGGGGTACCTGCTGACCTGGCGAGCCAACGGCGTGGGCTGGAGCCAGCTGCGCCTCCTGGCCCCCCAGCTGCTGCACCACACAGCTGACGCCGGCGTGGTGGCGATCCAGCAGCAGGCCACCACCGTCACCTTCTGCCTGATCGTGGCTGGCCAGATGGGCACCCTGCTGGCCTGCCGCAGTGACCGGCGCCCTGCCTGGGCCCTGTTTGGTCTTCCCAATCCCTTGCTGTGGCTGGGATGGATCAGTGAACCGCTGCTGGCCAGTGCCCTGGTGCTGGTGGCTCCGGTGGCGGCCGTTTTCGGCATGGCCCCCTTCCCCCTGGCCTGGCTGGGGCCGATGGCCCTGGCCCCGGTGCTGGTGATCCTGGTGGATGCCCTCGACAAGCGCTGGCGGCACGCTGGGCAGCTGCCACCAGCGTTCAGCAGATCCGTGGCAGCAGTTCCCCGCTGAGGGGAATCAGCACCCGCTCACTGCCAAAGGGGGTGCGCAGCAGCACCCGGCCGCCGGGGCGGCCGGGTCCCGGTCCTGCCGCCGCCACCCGGCCGATCCAGGCCCCCCCCGCCGGTGCCAGCACCGCCAGGGCCCGCTGCCGATCGGCCTCGGGCACCACCGCCAGGAAGCGTCCCTCGTTGGCCAGGTGAAGCGGATCGAAGCCCAGCAGCGCACAGGTGCGGCGCACCGGCTCGGCCACCGGGATGCGCTCCTCCTCGATCAACAGCTCCAGGGCGTTGGGGGCCGCCAGTTCCTGCAGGGCACTGGCCAGCCCGCCCCGGGTGAGATCGCGCAGGCAGTGGAGCCGCACCCCCGCGGCCAGCAGCGCCTCCACCGCCGGCCACAGGGGCATGCAGTCCGTGGCCAGGGGGGGCTGCAGATCCAGGCCATGGCGGGCGGCCAGGATCGCCACTCCGTGGCGGCCCAGGTCGCCGCTCACCAGCAGCTGGTCGCCGGGGGCGATCGCCAGCGGATCGATCGGCTCGTCCACCTGCAGCAGGCCGATGCCGCTGGTGTTGAGGAAGGCCCCGTCCCCCTTGCCCCGCTCCACCACCTTGGTATCGCCGGTGACGATGGTCACCCCGCAGCGCCGGGCGGCCTCCCCCAGCGACGCCACGATGCGGCGCAGCAGGGCCAGCTCCAGCCCCTCCTCCAGGATCAGACCGAGGCTCAACACCAGAGGCCGGGCGCCGGCCATGGCCAGGTCGTTGGCGGTGCCCGTCACCGCCAGGCTGCCGATGTCACCCCCCTCGAACTCCAGGGGGTGCACCACGTAGCTGTCGGTGGTGAAGGCCAGCCGCCCGTGGGGCAGGGACAGGCGGGCGGCATCGTGCAGCACCTGGTCGGGATCGGCGTAGAGGCGGCGCAGCTCGCCATCGATCAGCTGCTGCATCAAGGTGCCGCCACCGCCGTGGGCCAGCTGGATCCGGGGCGTGGCGAGCGGGGCCGTCTCAGCCACGGCGGCCATAGCGGTGATAGGCCGCGCAGGCCCCCTCCGAGGACACCATTGGTGCCCCCAGCGGGTGCTCCGGGGTGCAGGCGCTCCCGAAGGCCGGGCAATCCATGGGCCGGGCGCGGCCCTGCAGGATGGCGCCACTGATGCAGACTCCCGCCGGCTCGACCCCGGCCTCGGGCCTACCCGGGAGGTCGGCGAAGCGGGCCCCGGCCTCCAGGCGGCGGAACGGCGCCCGCAGCCCCAGCCCGCCCCCCGGAATCACGCCGAAGCCCCGCCAGGGCCGGTCCACCGGTTCAAACACGGACTCCAGCAGGGCCCGGGCGGCCGGATTGCCCTGCTGGCGCACCACCCGCCCGTAGGCATTCGCCACCCGGGCCTCGCCCCGCTCCAGCTGGCGCACGCAGGTCACCAGCCCCCGCATCAGATCCAGGGGCTCGAAGCCGCTCACCACCACCGGCACCCGGTGCCGCTCCACCAGGTCCTCCAGTTCCGCGGTGCCCATCACGGCACAGACATGACCCGCCGCCAGGAATCCCTGCACCTGGTTGCCTTCGGCCGTGAGGATCGCCGCCATGGCCGGGGGCACGCGCACATGGGCCGCCAGCAGGGAGAGGTTGGCCGCCCCAGCCGCCAACGCCTGGCGCACCAACAGGGCCGTGGCCGGGGCCGTGGTCTCGAACCCCACCGCCAGGAACACCACCTGGCGCTCCGGATGGCGCCGGGCCAGGGCCAGGGCCTCCAACGGTGAGGTGAGCAGGCGCACGTCGCCCCCTTCGGCCCTCACCCCCAGCAGATCCCCCCCCGGCTCTCCGCCCGGCACCCGCAGCATGTCGCCGTAGGAGCAGAGGATCACCTCCGGGCGGCGGGCCAGGCGGCGGGCCGCGTCGATCGTGGCGGCGGGCGTCACACAGACCGGGCAGCCGGGGCCGTGGATCAGCCGCAAGCCGGAGGGAAGCAGCTGGTCGAGCCCCCAGCGGACGATGGCGTGGGTCTGGCCGCCGCACACCTCCATCAGGGTCCAGGGGCGGGTGGTGATCGCAGCCAGCTCATCCGCCAGCTCACGCACGGCAGCCACCTCCGCGGTCAGCACCGCTGGAGCGCTCACCAGGGACCGGGGGCCGCCGAGGCCTCGGCGGGCAGGAAGGTCTGGACGGCGCGCATGTACTGGGAGCGTTCGTATTCGCTGGGATCGGGGCAGCGCTCCTGGCTCATGCAGCCGATCAACTCCCGGGCGGTGGCGTGCTCATGCTCCAGCAGCCACTGGCTCAGCTCCTGCTCCAGGCCCGCCAGCCGGCCGGGGCCGTGGCGCAGCAGGGCGGCCACCACCTGGGTGATGGCGGCACCGGCCATCAGCAGACGCACCACGTCGGTGCCGCGATGCACGCCGCCGGTGGCCGCCAGATCGAGCGGGTGGCGGCCGTGCAGCAGGGCGATCCAGCGCAGGGGCAGGCGCAGGTCATGGGGAGTGCTGAGCAGCAGGTTGGGCCGCACCTCCAGCTCCTCAATGTCGATGTCGGGCTGGTAGAAGCGGTTGAAGAGCACCAGGCCGTCGGCACCGACGGCGGCCAGCCGCTTGGCCATGGACCCGAAGTTGGTGAAGAAGGGGCTGAGCTTCACCGCCAGCGGCAGCGTCACCTCGGCCCGCACCTCGGCGACGATCTCCAGCACCTGGTTCTCGATCGCCGCGCTGGAGAGGTCGGGGTCGGTGGGGACGGAATAGATGTTCAGTTCCAGGGCGCTGGCGCCGGCCGACTCCATCCGCCGCGCCACCTGCACCCACTGGCCGGGGTGGGCGCCGTTGAGGCTGGCGATCACCGGCACCGACAGGCGGGCGCGGGCCTGCTCGAGGTGGCGCAGGTAGAGGTCGTGGCCCACGTGGAAGATCGAGGGCTCGGGGAAGTAGCTGAGCGCCTCGCCGTAGCTGTCGGCCCCCTGCAGGGTCACCCGGTGCAGCTCCAGCTGGTCACGCTCGATCTGCTCCTCGAACAGCGAATGCAGCACCACGGCGGCGGCCCCGGCCTCCTCCAGCCGCAGCAATTGGTCGATGTCTTCACTCAGGGGCGCCGCGGCCCCCACCACCAGCGGGCTGCGCAGCTCCAGGCCCAGGTAGGAGACGGAAAGATCGGGACGGGTCATGCCGGTGCCTCTGACTGGGACGTCGTCTGGGGAGTTGCCTTGGACTCCACCGGAGTGCCTGCGAGGGCCTGGTAGATGGCCCAGCGCCGGGCCACCTCCAGCTCCGCCTGGCGGGCCAGGGCCCGGGCGCGCTCCGGCTGGCTGAAGGAGAGCATGCGGAAGCGGTTCTCCGTGGCCATCGCTTCGGCCAGGGGGCGCCGCTGACCCCGGCTGTCGATCTGCAAGGGGTGCTCGCCCCGTTCGGTGCGGCGCGGGTCGTAGCGGTAGAGCAGCCAGCGGCCGGAATCCACCGCCGCCTTCTGCTGTTCCATGCCCCGGGCCATGTCGATGCCGTGGGCGATGCAGTGGGAGTAGGCCAGGATCAGCGACGGACCCGGGTAGCTTTCCGCCTCCAGGAACGCCCGCACCGTGTGCTCATCGCGGGCCCCCATGGCCACGCTGGCCACATAGACGCTGCCGTAGCTCATCATCATCAGCCCGAGATCCTTCTTGGGGGCGGCCTTGCCGCCGGCGGCGTACTTGGCCACCGCCGCCCGGGGGGTGGCCTTCGACATCTGGCCGCCGGTGTTGGAGTACACCTCGGTGTCGAGCACCAGGGCATTGACGTCCCGGCCGCTGGCCAGCACGTGGTCGAGGCCGCCGAAGCCGATGTCGTAGGCCCAGCCGTCGCCCCCGACCAGCCAGACGCTCTTCTTAACCAGGGCATCGGCCAGATCCAGAAGGCGGGCCGCCTCGGCGGCCCGGGGGGCCTCCGCTGCCACGGCGTGCAACAGCCGCTTGAGCTCCACCACCCGCTGCCGCTGGGCCACGATGCCGGCCTCATCGTGCTGATCGCCTTCGCGGATCGCCGCCACCAGGGCCTCGGGAAGCAGGGGGTCGGCCCGCTCCGGCGCCGGTGCGAGCCGCTCGAGGAGTTCGAGGGCCATCTGGCGCTGCTGGTCGATGGCGACGCGCATGCCCAGACCGAACTCGGCGTTGTCCTCGAACAGGGAATTGCTCCAGGCCGGGCCGCGCCCTTCGGCGTTGGTGCTCCAGGGTGTGGTGGGCAGATTGCCGCCGTAGATGGAGGAGCAGCCCGTGGCGTTGGCCACCAGCATGCGGTCGCCGAACAGCTGGCTGGCCAGCTTCAGGTAGGGCGTTTCACCACAGCCGCCGCAGGCGCCGGAGAATTCGAACAGGGGTTGCTGCAGCTGCTGCTGGCCGATCTTGTGCAGGTTGAGGTCGTCGCGGGCCATCTCGGGCAGCCCCAGGAAATAGTCCCAGTAGCCCCGGGCCTGCTCCCGCAGGGGCCGCTGGGGCGCCATGTTGATCGCCTTGCGCTTCGGTTCGGTGCGGTCGCGGGCCGGGCAGACCTCCACGCACAGGGCGCAGCCGGTGCAGTCCTCGACGGCCACCTGGATCGTGAAGCTGCGGCCCTTGAAATCGGGATGGCGGGCCGGGGCCTGACGGAATCCCTCCGGGGCACCGGCCAGGGCCTCCGGCGCCACCGCCTTGGCCCGGATCACCGCATGGGGACAGACCATGACGCACTTGCCGCACTGCACGCAGAGGTCGCTCTCCCACACCGGCACCGTGTCAGCGATGTTGCGCTTCTCCCACTGGGCCGTGCCGGTGGGCCAGGTGCCGTCGCAGGGCAGGGCACTGACGGGCAGAGCATCACCGCGCCGCTCCAGCAGGGGCGCGATCACCTCGCGCACGAAGGCGGGGGCGCCGGCGAGCCGGTCGGCCACAGGAGGCGCGGCCGGGAGGTCGTCTTCCGCCTGCAGCCGGCTCCAGTCGAGCGGCTGCAGGTTGTCGAGGGTGGCGTCGAGGGCGCGCAGGTTCATGGCCACCACCGCCTCCCCCTTGCGTCCGTAGGTCTTGCGCAGGGAGACGCGGATCTGCTCGATCGCCTCCTGCCGCGGCAGCACGCCGCTGACGGCGAAGAAGCAGGCCTGCATCACCGTGTTGATGTGGTTCCCCATGCCCGCCTCCCGCGCCACCCGGTAGGCGTTGATCAGCCACACCGACAGCCCCCGCTCACGGATGCCGCAGCGCAGCGACGCCGGCATCCGCCGCCAGCTCTCCTCGATCGGGAAGGGGCTGTTGAGCAGCAGCACCCCACCGGCGTCCAGGCCGGCCAGCAGGTCGAAGCGGTCGACGAAATCCCACTGGTGGCAAGCCACCAGGGTGGGGCGCTCGATCAGGTAGGGGGCGCGGATCGGCCGGGCACCGAAGCGCAGGTGCGACACCGTGACCGAGCCGGATTTCTTGGAGTCGTAAACGAAATAGGCCTGGGCGAACAAGTCGGTCTGCTCGCCGATGATCTTGATCGTGGCCTTGTTGCCCCCGACGGTGCCGTCCGAGCCCAGGCCGTAGAACACGGCGCGCACCTCGTCGGCCCCGTCGACGTGGAAGTCCGCCGAAACGGGCAGGGAGCGGTGGGTGACGTCATCGTCGATGCCGACCGTGAAGTGGTTGCGGGGCTGGGGCAGCTGCAGGTTGTCGAACACCCCCTTGACCATCGCCGGGGTGAACTCCTTGGAGGAGAGGCCGTAGCGGCCGCCCACCACCCGGGGCAGGGGGCGATCGCCGTGGCAGGCCTGCCACTCCTCACTGAGGGCCGCCACCGCATCGAGGTAAAGGGGCTCGCCGCCAGAGCCGGGCTCCTTGCAGCGGTCGAGCACCGCCAGAGCCCGCACCGTGGGCGGCAGGGCGGCCGCGAACAGGGCCGCCACGAAGGGCCGGAACAGGCGCACCTTGAGCACCCCCACCCGCTCGCCGGCGGCGTTCAGGGCCAACGCCGTCTCCTCGGCAGTTTCACAGCCGGAGCCCATCAGCACCACCACCCGCTCAGCATCGGCCGCGCCCACGTACTCGTAGGGCCCGTAATGGCGGCCGGTGAGACCGGCGAACCGTTCCATCGCCTCCACCAGGTGGCCGGGGAGGGCGTCGTAGAAGCGGTTCACCGACTCCCGCGCCTGGAAGTAGACATCCGGGTTCTGGGCCGTGCCCCGCAGCACCGGATGGTCGGGGGAGAGGGCCCGCAGGCGGTGGTCCGCCACCGCCTGCATCGGCATCAGGGCGTGCAGCACCGCGTCGTCGATGGGGTGGATCTTCTGGATCTCGTGGGAGGTGCGGAAGCCGTCGAACATGTGCAGCACCGGCAGCCGCCCCAGCAGGCTCGCCCGGGTGGCGATGGCGGCGAAGTCGCCCGCCTCCTGCACCGAGGCCGAGCAGAGGATGACGCAGCCCGTGCCGCGGCAGGCCATCACGTCGCTGTGGTCGCCGAAGATCGAGAGGCCCTGGGCCGCCAGGGAGCGGGCCGCCACGTGCAGCACGGCGGGGGTGAGCTCGCCGGCCAGCTTGTAGAGGTTGGGGACCATCAGCAGCAGCCCCTGGGAGGCCGTGAAGGTGGTGGTCAGCACCCCCGCCTGCAGGGCGCCGTGCACGGTGCCGGCGGCGCCGGCCTCGCTCTGCAGCTCCACCACCGCCGGCACCGTGCCCCAGAGGTTGGGGCGACCTTCGGTGCACCAGGCATCGGCCCACTCCCCCATCGGCGAGGCGGGGGTGATCGGGTAGATGGCGATCGCCTCATTCAGGCGGTAAGCCACCAGGGCCACGGCCTCGTTGCCATCGACGGTGATGGTCATGCGGGATCGTCGTCGACAAGGCTGAGGGCCAGGCCCACGTGCACCAGCACCCGATCGCCCACGGCCGCCTCAGGCAGGCAGGCCAGGCTGACCTGCTGACGCACCCCGCCGAAATCCACCTCGGCCATGCGCCAGAGGCCGTCATCGGCTGCGACATCAGTGGCTGCGGCCTCGGCCCCGCTCGGCTCAGGCGCTCCCGGCGGCGGCTGGATCCGGATCGAGAGGATGCGAGCCGGCACGGCCAGGCACATGGGGAGGGTTCGGCTCGGTGGCACTCCATCCGGTTGTAGGCGCGGCGGCCGGATCTGCCCACGGACCGCCCACCGCCCAGGCCTGCCCCAGGGCCAGGCCGCCGTCATTGCACGGCACGACCTTCGGCCAGAACGGCTGCAGGCCCCTGGCCCGCAGGCCTGTGATCGCGGCCTCCAGCAGCAGCCGGTTCTGGAAACAGCCGCCGCCCATCGCCACCGGCACCGCCGCGCTGCTGGCCATGGCGGGGGGGCAGCGCAAGGCAGCGGCGAGAGCGGCCATGTCGGCCAGGGCCTCGGCCAGGGCGTGATGGAAGCGGGCGGCACACAGCGCCGGCGGCGTGCCGGTGGCGATTGCCGCCAGCAGCGCCGCCAGCAGCGGTTCCCAGTCGAGCCAGCCCAGGCTCGGCCCCCCGGCGGCGGTGCCCCCCGCGACGGCCTCGGGCGGCACCAGGGGAAGGCTCCAGCGGCCAACCTCCTGGGGAGCGCGGGCGGCGGCCCCCTCCAGGCGCAGACCCCCTTCGCCCTCATAGGTCTGCTCCTGCACCAGCCCCAGCAGGGAGGCGACCGCGTCGAACAGCCGGCCCACGCTGGTGCTGAGGGGACTGTTGCAGCCGCTGGCGATGGCCTGCAGCAGCAGCTGGCGCTCGCCGGCCGCGAAGGCGGCCAGGCTGGGGCGGGCGCCGGGGTGCGCCAGGGCCCAGGGGCCGGCGGCGGCCAGCAGCCCCAGGGCCGCCCGGCGGGGTTCCGCCATCGCCCGCTCTCCGCCCGGCAGCGGGAAGGGCCTCAGGGCCACCAGTCGCTCGCAGGCGGGAGCGCCGGGCCCGCCCAGCAGCAGCAGCTCTCCGCCCCACAGCTGGGGGTCGCCGTTGCCGCCGGGGGCGTAGCCGAGCCCATCCCAGGTGACGGCCAGCAGCGGCGACGGCAGCCCGTGCTCGGCCAGCACCGCCAGGCCATGGGCCCGGTGGTGCTGGACCGTGCGCCGCGGCCATGGCTGATCGGCGGCGAGCTGGTGACTGAGGTAGCCGGGATGGGCATCGCAGGCGATTCGCGTCAGCCGTTCACCCCAGCGCCGCTCGATCGCCGCCAGACCGCCGGCCAGCCGGGAGAGCAGGCGCCCGTCTGCCAGGTCGCCCAGGTGAGGGGCCAGCCACAGCCGCCCGTCCAGCGCCAATGCCGGCGCACTCTTGAGATCCCCGCCAAGCGCCAGCACCCCCTCCGGCCCCCCAGCTGGAGCCGCCGCCAGCTGCAGGGGTTCGGGGGCGTAGCCCCGGGCCCGGCGCAGCAGGGCCGGCCGGCCATCGATCAGCTGCAGCACCGAATCGTCCAGGGGCCGGGCGATGGCGCGGTCATGCACCAAAAAGACATCGGCGATGGGGCCGCCGGCCCCGCCCCCCAGCCGCTCCAGCGCCTCGACGGGATCGGTGCAGAGCGGCTCGCCGCTGGGGTTGCCGCTGGTGGCCACCAGGGGCCGGCCGAAGGCGCGCGCCAGCAGGTGGTGCACGGGCGAGGCCGGCAGCATCGCCCCCAGGCATGGGCTGCCCGGGGCCACGCCCGGGAGGGCTTCCGGGCCCCCCAGGCGGCGGCGCAGCAGCACGATCGGAGCGGCGGAATCCGCCAGGGCACGCCGTTCTTCGGCATCGATGCGGCAGAAAGGGGCGAGGGCCTCGGCCTCGGCCACCAGCAGGGCGAAGGGCTTGGCGGGCCGTCGCTTGCGTCGCCGCAGCCGGGCCACCGCCGCGGCGTTGGTGGCATCCACCAGCAGCTGGAAGCCGCCCACCCCCTGCAGGGCCAGGATCTCGCCAGCGGCGAGGCGGCCGCAGCAGGCCCTGATCAGGGCAGCGGTGCTGCCGTCAGCGCCGGGACCCACCAGGGGCCGACCGGCGCCATCCAACAGGGCCAGCCGCGGCCCGCACACCGGGCAGGCGATCGTCTCGGCGTGGAAGCGGCGATCGGCCGGATCCTCGTACTCCCTGCGGCAGGCGCGGCAGGGCGGGAACGGGGCCAGGGTGGTGTGGACCCGGGTCCAGGGCTCGGCGGTGGCGATGCTGAAGCGGGGGCCGCAGTCGCAGCAGCTGATGAAGGGGTAGCCGAAGCGGCGATCGGCGGGGTCAGCCAGCTCGGCCAGGCAGGCGCGGCACGGGGCCCGATCGGCCACCAGCGCCACAGCCACCAGGTCGATGCCGAGGCGCTCCGCCCCCCCGGACAGGATCCGGACCCCCGTCGGCAGCGCCCCGGCCGGCCGCGTCGGGGCCGGCAGCCAGAGCGGATCCAACCGCTCCAGTCGGGCCCCGGGGGGCAGCTGAAGCGGCAGGCGCCGCAGGAACGCCTCCAGGGCCGGCCGCTCGCCCTCCAGGTGCAACCGCACCACGCCCGGCCCGTTCTGCACGTCCCCGCTGAGATCCAGGCCGGAGGCCAGCCGGTGCACCAGGGGGCGGAATCCCACCCCCTGGACCACCCCGCGGCATTCGAGCTGCAGCCGGGCCCGTCCGGCCGTTGGCAGCGGGCTCACCCGGCGACGGGCACCCGCTCCAGGCCGAGGGCCGCCAGCAGCGCGGCGATGCCCTTACCGCTGCGGGCGGAGACTTCCACGATCCGGGCCTGGGGGGCCACCCGGGCCACGTTGCGGCGGGCCTGGGGAGCATCGAAGCCACAGGCCTCAGCCAGATCGCCCTTGCTGATCACCACCACATCGGCGGAATGGAAGGTGGCCGGGTACTTCAGCGGCTTGTCCTCCCCTTCGGTGACCGACAGCAGCACCACCCGCTGGCTTTCGCCCAGGTCGAAGGAGGCCGGGCAGACCAGATTGCCCACGTTCTCAATCACCAGCAGCTCCAGGCCGGCCAGGGGGTGGCCGAGGTGGTCGAGCTCATGCAGCGCCCGGTGCACCATCGCCGCCTCCAGGTGGCAGGCCTGGCCGGTGGTGATCTGCAGGGCCGGAACGCCGGCGGCCCGCAGGCGGCGGGCGTCGTTGTCGGTGGCCAGATCCCCCACGATCACCGCCATCGGATGGCGCGCCGACGACGACGTCGGGGCCAGTTCCAGGGCCAGGCGCTCCAGCAGGGCGGTCTTTCCGGAGCCAGGGGAGGAGAGCAGGTTGATCACCCGAACGCCGGCAGCGGCGAAATGCTCCCGATTCGCCGCCGCCTGGGCATCGTTGTGCACCAGCAGGCGCTGGCCCAGCTGCAGGTGCCGCGGAACTTCGGTGGTGGCGGCCACCGGTTGGCCGCAATGGCAGTCGACACACATCGCAGGATCGACCCCCAGACAGGTGAGCGGCACGGAAAAGCCCCGCCGGGGCCCGGCCTTGCCCGAAGGCTAGGCACGGAGCTCCGACGGGGCCCGATTGGCCACCGGGGCCATCCGGTGTTCACCAGAGGCCGCGGATCGGCGCGGGGGCCGGTTCGGGCTGGAAGATCGGCGCAGGAGCCGGTGCGGGCTGCATGATCGGTTCCGGCTCCGGGGTGGGGATGGGAGCCGCCGCCACTGGGCGGGCGCCGAAGCGGTAACGGAAGCCGATCTTGCCGCCGAAGCTGTTGAACGCGTCGAAGGTCACGTTCTCGGAGGAATACCCGCCAGCGCCCTGATAGACGCCCTCAAGGTAGACATCGGAGTTGTAGCTCATGGCGTAGCTGACACCCACCTTGGCCTGCCAACCAAACAGGCCTTTGTTGACGCTGTTGGTGGGGAAGCCGTTGAGACTGAAGCTCGGGGTGCTCAGGTTGGTGTACCCGATGCCACCACCGATGTAGGGCGTCCAGCGGCTGTTGGTTTCGATGTCCCAGTAGAGGCTGGCCAGCACATCATTCTTGTTGATGACGCCGGACACGTTGTTGGTGAAGGGCACGATGCCGAAGGCACCGAAGCCGATCGGGTTGGCGGCACCGACGGCGTTCAGGCTGGCCCGGCTGTAGCCATAGGTGAGCTCACCACGCAAGGCACCGAAGTCGTAACCAACGCCGACGTCACCGGAGAAACCTCCGCCCAGGTCGAGCTTGGTGGAGTTGTTGTTGCCGAAGTTGAACAGCAGGGGCGCGAAGAAGGGGGAAACAAAGTTGCCATTGCTGTTCACCGTCTGGTCGCTGGGGGTCTGGGCGCCGGCACCGATGGTGAGGTACCAGCCCTTGGCGGAATAGACCTCCTTCACCTCCGGCTGGGGGAAGGTCTGGGCGACGAGGTTGGACTCCGGCGCGACCTGGGGATCCAGGCTTGCGCTGGGGGCTGCCACTGTCGGCGCGGATTCCAGAGCCGGAACCGCAGTGGCGGGGATGTCACTGGGGCTGGCTTCAGCAAACCCGGGAAGGCTTGCGGACGTTTCTGACGTCACAGGGTTTGTCACCGGCTCGGTGCGTTCGCCAAGCGGCCTGAGCTCCGCCATCGCGGGACCACCGAGAAGAAGACCGCCTGTTGCGGCAACTCCTACCCCGCGGAGAAACGTGCGATTGAATGTCCTTGTGAAATAAGTCATGGGGGTTGCGTTCCTCTCACTCATTAACAAATAGACCCACACCTGGGACGAATTGACAGGCCATGGACAGCATCAGCCCTGGCACAGAGTGGCAAGAAAAAGAAAACTTGCACAAGATTACGTTTCGTCCCCCGAACCCGGCATCATTGTGGCGTCGACTGATAAGTCGGCTGACAATAGAGGGATGTTTTTCAGGTCCTGATCGGGATAACCGCCAAGCCTGGGCGCTACGGCCCCGGCCCCGATCGTGACCGGCGAATCAGACCAGCCCCCTGCGCTGACCAGGCCCGTACGCCGTCGCCGCCTCAGTCGAGCTCCAGGGAGGCCAGCTGCAGTTCCCGACCGCACAGCAGCTCCCGGCTGATGCGGCCGCAGCGCGGGCAGTCGCAGCAGCCATCCTGCGCCGGAAACGGCCGCCGGCAGGCGGCACAGAAACACTCGGCGGCCACCGCCTCAATCACCAGCCGGGAACCGGCGGCGATCGTGTCCGCCATCACCACCGTGTGGGCCAGGCGCAGGGCCTCGATCTCCACCCCCGCCAGGCTGCCCACCCGCAGGGTGATCGCCGCAATGCGGCGGGCCCCATGCAGGGCGGCCTGCTCCAGGGCCTGCTGCCGCACCGCGTCCATCAGGCTGAGTTCATGCATGGGGCGCCCCAGCCCCCTGCAACCAGCCCCGCAGCAACCGGCGCGCCTGGGGCAGCTGGCGCCGCAGCTGCGGCGAAAAGTGATCGCCCCAGGAGAAGTCGAAGGCCGGCACCAACAGCTCGTGGGCCGGCACGCAGCGGTGGAACAGCTGCTCGGCCAGGGCCAGCAACCGGGCGGGCGCCACCCGGTGCGTGTCCCGCTCCCAGCCGTCCGTGGCCTCCAGGGGCCGCAGCAGGCAGTGGCTCCCGGGTGGCGCCAGCCAGGCATCGACGATCAACAGCCGATCGGCCGCCGCCACCGCCTCAGCCAGTTCCGGGGTCAGCTGGTGGCGCTGCAGCCCCAGACCCTCCACCAGATGCCAGCCCACCCCGTCATCGCCCCGCAGAGGGTTGCCGATGCCGATCAACAGCGCGCCACCGGTGCCGGTGCCGGGGCCGTTCATCCCCGCAGGCGTTCGGCCAGCACCGTGCCATCGGCAGCCAGCAGCTGCAGCCGCAGCGGCATCTGGCCGGCGGCATGGGTGGAGCAGGAGAGGCAGGGGTCGAAGCAGCGGATGCCCGCCTCCACCCGGTTGAGCATCGCCTCGGGGATCTCGGCACCGGCGGGCACCGGATCGGGGATGTACTCCTGGGCGATCTGGTGCACGGTGCGGTTCATCGCCAGGTTGTTCTGACCGGTGGCGATGATCAGGTTGACGCTGGTGAGCAGGCCGTCGTCATCCACCTTGTAGTGGTGGAAGAGAGTGCCCCGGGGGGCCTCGCTCACACCCACCGCCTCGTTGCGGTTGAGGGAGGCGCGCAGCCGGATGCGGCCGTGCATCAGCTCGGGATCCTGCACCAGGGCCTCGATGGCCTCCAGGCAGGCGACGATCTCCACCAGCCGGGCGTGGTGATAGGCAAAGCTCGAGGTGGCGGTCTGGCCGCTGCGCTGGCGCAGCTCCGCCAGCTCCCGGTCGGCCCAGGGCGTGCCGATGCTGTCGCAGACGTTGAGCCGGGCCAGGGGGCCCACCCGGTAGATGCCGGCTGGATAGCCGAGGGGCTTGTAGTAGGGGAACTTGAGGTAGCTCCAGGGTTCCACCGCTTCGCCGAGGAACTCGGCGTAGTCGTCCTCGCTGAGCTGGTCGGCCACGATCGCCCCATTCGCATCGCGGAAGCGGATGCCGCCGTCGATGTGCTCCCAGAGCCCCTTGGGGGTCACCAGGCCCATGAACAGGCTGGGGAAATCGCCGAAGACCCGCTGCTCCTTCTGCAGGGGGCCATCGAGCAGCGTCTTGTAGAGCTCCAGTGCCAGGGTCACGGTGGCGCGGGCTTCCGGCAGGCGGTCCAGGATCCAGTCCTTGGCCTCCTGGCTCAGGGGGGAGCGCACGCCCCCGGGCACCGCCCAGGCGGAGTGGATCTTGCGGCCGCCCAGCAGCTCCAGGATCTGCTGGCCGAACTGGCGCAGGCGGATGCCGGCCCGGGCCAGGTCGGGGTCGGCGGCCATCAGGCCGAAGACATTGCGTTTGGCCGGATCGCTCTCCCAGCCCAGCAGGAAATCGGGGCTGCTGAGATGAAAGAAGGAGAGGGCGTGCGACTGGGTGAGCTGGGCCAGGTTGAGCAGCCGCCGCAGCTTGTCGGCCGCCGGTGGGATCGAAATCGCCAGCAGCTTGTCGCCGGTCTTGGCGGCCGCCAGCAGATGGCTCACCGGGCAGATGCCGCAGATGCGGGCGGTGATGCCGGCCATCTCGGTGAAGGGCCGGCCCTCGCAGAACTTTTCGAAGCCCCGGTACTCCACCACGTGGAAGCGGGTGTCGGTGAGGTGGCCGGCCTCGTCGAGGTGGAGCGTGATCTTGGCGTGGCCCTCGATGCGGGTCACCGGATCGATGATGACGGTGCGGGTCATGGCGAAGTCCTCATCCGAAGCGCAGCATGGCCGACCCTTCCTGCACGGGTCGCTCGCCGGACAGCAACGGGGTGATCGCTTCGCGGATGCGCTCGGCGGAGGGGGGGCAACCCGGCAGGTAGAGATCCACCGGGATCACTTCATGCAGGGGCAGCACCCGGGGCAACAGCTCGGGCACGATGCCGGGGGCGAAGGGCAGCTGGCCCGTGGCGTCGGCCAGCTCCAGGTAGCCGCGCTCCAGCACCGCCTTGGCGCTGTCGTGGCCAGCGTCGAGCAGGTTCCGCAGACCCGGCACGTTGGCGGTCACGGCGCAGTCGCCGAAGGAGATCACCAGGCCCGTGCGCTGGCGCACCTGCAGGGCCAGCTCCAGGTTGTCGACGTTGGCCACCGCCCCCTCCACCAGGGCGATGTCGACGTTCTCCGGGTAGATCTTGACGTCGGTGCCGACCGGCGAGAACACCACATCCACTTTCTCGGCCAGGTCGAAGAGGAATTCGTCGAGATCCAGAAACGACATGTGGCAGCCGGAGCAGCCCGCCAGCCAGACGGTGGCGAGGCGGAGCTTGGCGGCGGGGGGGGAGGGGGTCATGGGGTGGGGCGTCACTGGTTGTGCCACCGGTGCTGCTCGCGGGCGGTGCGCAACAGGGCGGGCAGGGTGGTGTTGGGCTGCTTCTCGGCGGTGGTGTCGCTGTTGCGGAACAGGGCGCCGGTGGGACACACGTCCACGCACTTGCCGCAGGAGGTGCAGGCCTGCACCTGGCCCCAGGGCTCATCGAGGCCGGCGACGATGTGGCACTGGCCGCCGCGGCTGCCGATGTCCCAGACATGGGCCCCCTCGATCTCGTCGCACACCCGCACGCAACGGGTGCAGAGGATGCAGCGGTTGTGGTCGAGGGTGAACTGGGGGTGGGTGGCGTCCACCGGCCGCTGGGGGTACTGGTAGGGGAAGCGGGAGTGGTCCATGCCCACGGTCACGGCCATGTCCTGCAGCTCGCAGTGGGTGTTGGCCACGCACACGGCGCAGACGTGGTTGCCCTCGGCGAAGAACAGCTCCACCGTCATGCGCCGGTACTCCCTGAGCCGGGGGGTGTGGGTGTGCACCACCATGCCCTCGGCGGCGGCGGTGCTGCAGGCGGGCAGCAGCTTGCCGGACCCTTCCACCTCCACCAGGCAGAGCCGGCAGGAGGACACGGGAGTGAGGCCTTCGAGGTGGCACAGGGTGGGGACGTTGGCTTCCGCCGCCCGGGTGGCCTCCAGCAGGCTGGCCCCTGCCGGCACCGCCACGTCCTGGCCATTCACGGTGAGCGTGACGACGCTCATGGCTCCACCCCCCCGGCGGCGACGCAGGCTGCGGGCTCGCGGCAGGCGGCCTCGTATTCATGGCGGAACCAGCGCAGGGTGCTGAGCACCGGATTGGGGGCCGACTGGCCCAGGCCGCAGAGGCTGGTGACCTTGACCATCTGGCAGAGGGCATCGAGCCGCTCCATGTCGGCCGGGGTGGCCCGGTGTTCCACGAAGCGATCGAGCAGCTGGGCCAGCTGCACGGTGCCGGCACGGCAGGGCACGCACTTGCCGCAGCTCTCGTTGACGCTGAAGCCCATGAAATGGCGCGCCACCTCTGGCATTGAGGTGCTGGCCCCCATCACCACCATGCCGCCGGAGCCCATCATCGAGCCAAGCTCCAGCAGGCTTTCGTAGTCGACGGGAGTGTCGAGCCGTTCGGCCGGAATGCAGCCGCCCGAAGGCCCCCCCGTCTGCACCGCCTTGATCGGTGAGCCATCCGGCACGCCGCCACCGATCACTTCCACCACGGTGCGCAGGGGGGTGCCCATCGGCACTTCCACCAGGCCGGTGTTGACCACCGCCCCCGACAGGGCGAACACCTTGGTGCCCTTGCTGTGCTCGGTGCCGATGGCGGCATACCAGTCGCCCCCCTCGCGCAGGATCGCCGGCACGGCGGTGAAAGTTTCGACGTTGTTGATCAAGGTGGGCGCCCCCCACAGACCGGACTGGGCCGGGAAGGGGGGCCGGGGCTGGGGCATGCCGCGCTGGCCCTGGATCGAGAGCAGCAGGGCCGTCTCCTCCCCGCACACATAGGCGCCGGCGCCCACCCGCACCTCCAGACGCAGGTTGAAGGTGGTGCCGTCGATGTGGTTCCCCAGCAGGTGCCGGCTGCGGGCCTGCTGCAGGGCCAGCCGCAAGCGCTCGATCGCCAGGGGGTACTCGGCCCGCACATAAACGAAGCCCCGCTCGGCGCCGACGGCGTAGGCGGCGATCGCCATTCCCTCGATCAGCCGGTGCGGGTCGCTCTCGAGCACGCTGCGGTCCATGAAGGCGCCCGGGTCCCCCTCATCGGCGTTGCAGACCACATAACGGGGGCCGGGGGGCTGCAGGGCCACCGTGTCCCACTTCAGGCCCGTCGGGTAGCCGGCGCCGCCGCGACCGCGCAGGCCGCTGCGGCGCACCTCGTCGCGCACCTGCTCGGGGGTGAGCTCCTGCAGAACGCGGCGCAACTGGGCGTAGGTGCCGAAGGCGAGGGCGTCGTCGATGGATTCGGGATTCACCTGGCCGCAGCCCTCGAGCACCACGGGCTGCTGCAGGGCGAAGAAAGAATCCTCCAGATCAAGCCGATGGGCCGCCAGGGCGTCGCCGCCGCTGGCGGTGTGGCTGGTGGCAAGGCCGGCGGCGTGGCTGGCGGCGATCAGGGCCCCGGCGTGCTCGGGGGACACGCCGCCGAAGAGTTGGGTGGGGCCGGGACCGTCGCAGGCCACCAGCGGGCCACTGCCGCAGAGGCGCAGGCAACCCACCGGTTTGATCGTCAGCGCATCAGCGTCAAGACCGGCGGCGTCCCGGGCGCCCTCCAGGGCGCTGCGCAGGGCCTGGCCGCCGGCGGAACGGCAACCGCTGGCATCGCAGCAGCGCAGCTGCGGGGGGACGGGCATGGGGGACCGGGGGCGCCTATGGACGTGCTAGCCAGGAAATCGCCGCGGCGCCGCTACGTCGTCTTGGCCAGCGCCTGGGCGATGCTGTCCACCGTTGTCGGCAGGGGGGTGTTGGCCGGGATCACGCCATTGGCATAGAGGACCTTGCGGATCTTCTCCAGGAGTGGGGGCAGGTTGTTCTGGCGAGGATCAAGCAGTTCGTACTGCTCCTGGGGGCCGGGATAGCGGATGCCGCCCAAGGCAGACAGTGACTGTCCAGGATCCAGGCCGAGATACTTGGCCATGCCCTGGCGCACCGCCGTCGGGCGTTGGCTCTCCTCCTGCCGGGCCGCCTGCCAGCCCTGAATGAGGGCCAGGATCGCGTCGGGATGCCGCTCGAGCAGCTCAGGCTCCACCGCGAGCACATCCAGGATCTCGTAGGGGAGTTGCCGGCTGGTGAACAGCGTTTTCAGCGGCAGGGCGCGAAGCAGCTGCTCGCTCCGGGGTGGGTAGGTCACCGCCGCCTGCACCTCCCCCCGTCGCAGGGCCGCTTCCCAGGCGGCGGCAGGCAGGAAACGCAGCTGGGACGGGACGGGGGGCGGCAATCCAACGGACTCGAACGCCCGTGACAGCACGTACCGGGACAGGCTGCTGCGGTCGAGGGCGATCGGTTGGTCGGCCAGGCCCTTGAGGTCCTTCACTCCCTGGCGGGCCAGCACCTGATCGGCACCGCGGGATTCATCGATCACGTAGACGATCACCGGACACCTGTCTGGAGCCACCCCGCAGATGTTGACGGCCTCGATCGTGGTGGTGGCGATCGCCTGGGCCCCTCCCGACATGTAGGCCTCCATCGTGGCCGCCGAGTCGGCGAAGTTGCGCAGATCCAGGTTGAGTCTGCGAGGGTCGTACTGCTGGCGGTCCTTGGCCAGGGAGAAGTAGGCGTACCCCGGCCAGGGGTGCACCGCCAGCACGAGACGGGGAGGCTGGTGCTGGCAGCCCATGGCCACGGCCAGGAGCAGGGAGCCCAGGACGGCGAGGCCGGCGAGCCGCTGCCGCCAGCCCGTCTGGCGCCTCCTCGCAGGACTGGCGATGCTGGCGTGAGTCCGCACGGGTGGACCCGGAAATGTGAAGAAAGTATGATGGAAGGAAGGCGCAACGTTGACCCCCCTCGCCAAACCCCTCCCTGGCACGCCTCTCCCCTGCCGACGGACACAACGACCGCAAGGGACGCCTTCTGGTCATGGGCGTGGTGGCGGTCGGACTCCTCGGCACCACCCTGCTGACTTGGGGCAGCTACAGCCAGTCAAAGCTGGGGCATGCCAACCGCGAGACGTCCGCGGCCGATCATGTCTATGCCGCCCTGCAGCGGAGACTGGCCAACTCGGAATCCTTGCTGCGGGGTCTCGCCGGCCTGGAGCGGGCTTCTGAGCAGGTCACGCTGGCCGAGCTGCAGCGGTTCGTCCTGGCCATGGAAGGCGGTGGCCCGGCACTGGAGGGCATCGGCACCCTGGGCTACGCCACGGCCGCCTCCGGCAGGGCCCCGATCCGCCTGATTGCGCCGCTGAATCCCGGCAACCGCCGGCTGCTGGGCAGCGATCTGGGCACCCTGCTCCAGAACTCCGGCCAGGCCCTGCGGCAAGACGCGATACCGCAGGAAGGCTGGCTGTTCACCGGCCGTCCCGGACCGGGAGAACCTGCCTTTCTAGTGCAGGTCCTTCCCATCGCCGACAGCGACGGCAGAGCAGGCCCGGGAACGGCGCCGCCCACAACCTGGGCCTTCGCCACCCTGCCGCTGCGGGATTTTCTGCTGGCAGCCCTGAACCACCCGTTGATGCGACTGAAGGAGGAGGTGGACCTGCAGCTGTACAGCGGCGACCGTGCCGATCCCGCCCAGCTCCTTTACGACTCCCGCAACCATCCAGGGGCCGAGGTTCTGCCCCATGCGCAGTCGCGGCCCTTCGAAACCGGCGGCCAGCGCTGGCTGTTACTGGTGCAGGTGCCCCTGCAGGTCTCCGGCCCCTGGTTTCCCACCTGGGAAGCGGTGCTGCTGCTCGGACTGATGAGCAGCGCTCTGGGGGGCCTGCTGAGCCAACAGTTCCTGCGAGGCCGTCGCGCGGTCGCCCGGGAGGAGCGGACCCTGGAGGCCATGCGCCGCAACTGGGACGACAGCCTTGCGTGGTTACGCCTGCACCGCCAGGCCTTCTCCCTGATCCAGGAAGGCGTGGTGATCACCGACAGCACGGGGGCGATCCTGACCTGCAACGAGGCCTATTCCGCCATCACCGGCTACGCGCCGGAGGAGTTGGTGGGCCGCAATGCCCGCATGATGAAATCGGACTACCAATCCACGGCCTTCTATGCGGCGCTCTGGGAGCAGCTGCTCGCCTTCGACCATTGGGAAGGGGAGATCTGGAACCGCCGCTCCAACGGGGAGATCTATCCCGTCTGGATGCAGATGGGGGTGGTGCGTGACGGGTCCGGCGCCCCCAGCCACTACGTCGCGGCTCTGGCCGACCATACGCGACTGCGGGAGAAGGATCGGCAACTGGAGTACCTGGCCTATCACGACACCCTCACCAGGCTGCCCAACCTGCAGATGGCCGAGCTGAAGCTGGGTCAGCTGTGCCAACAGGCGCGACCGCTGGTGGTGATCTGGATCGAGCTGGACGGGGTCAAGCGGATCGAGGAAAGCTTCGGCCAGGCCAAGGGGGAACGGCTGGTGCAGGTCGTCGCCGAGCGGTTGAGCCGCTTCGTGGGGCCCACGGATGTCATCGCCCAGGTCGGTAGAAGTGAGTTCCTGATCGTGCATTCCCTGGATCCGGCCGACGCCACGGGCCTGCAGCTGGCCAGCACAATCCTGGCCGGGCTGGCCGATCCACTGGGCACGGCGGAACATCTGGAACTGGCCCTTTCGGCCTGGGCGGGGGTGAGCTGCTTCCCCCAGGATTCCAGGGAGCCGGAAACCCTGCTGTTGTTCGCCTCCACGGCCCTGGGGCAGGCCAGACGTCGGGGGCCGAAGACGATCCTGCGCTATGCGGTCGAGATGACGATCCGCAGCCGGCATCGCCTGGCGATCGAGGCCCACCTGCAGCGGGCGATCGAAGCGGGTCAGCTCGAACTGATGTATCAGCCCCAGGTGAATGGCCAGGGGGGTCTGCTGGGGGCGGAGGCCCTGCTGCGTTGGCACAGTCCGAAGTTCGGTTCTGTTTCACCGCTGGAGTTCCTGCCGATCGCGGAAACCAGCGACCTGATCCACCGGATCGGCGCCTGGGTGCTGGAGGACGCCTGCCGCCAGTGGCAGGGGTGGGTGCAGGCTGGGCTCACCCCTGGCCGGCTGGCAGTGAACCTCTCCAACCGACAGTTCCAGGACCCGAAGCAGACCGTGCCCCATCTGGTGGCGGCGTGCTTGGACCGCACGGGCCTTGAACCCGAGCTGCTGGAGCTGGAGATCACCGAGAGTTGCCTGATGCCGGCTCTCGGTACTCGCGAACAGCTTTTAGAACTGGAGTCGATGGGAGTGGAATTGGCGATCGACGATTTCGGCACCGGTTTCTCTTCCCTCAGCACCATCCACAGGTATCCGATCAACAAGTTGAAGATCGATCGCTCCTTTGTGGATGGTGTCGACACCAACCCCACCTCCCAGTCGATCGTGCGCGCCACCCTCGCCATGGCCAGGGGGCTGGGGGTGAACACCCTGGCCGAGGGGGTGGAGCGCCCCGAAGAGCTCGACTTTCTCCGCCGCTGTGGCTGCCCGGCCTTCCAGGGCTACCTGTTCAGCCGCCCCCTGACGCCCACCCAGTTCGAAGCCCTGATCCAGAAGGGCCTGGCCACAGTCCCGGTGAGCGGCGCTGAGCCGACCAGGGCGCCCCTGCCATGAGCTTCCCCACGGGCACCATGGCCCTGCGACGGGGCCTGCTCCTGGGCCTGCTCGCCGGGCTGGCCGTCCTGGGGAACGCCTGCCCGGTGTCGCTGTGCTTCAGCATCCAGATCCTGCTCGGATCGATCGCCTCGACGCTCGCCCTGCTGTGGCTGAGGGGCTGGTGGAACGTGCCCATCGCCGCCATGGCGAGCCTCTACACCTGGACCCTGTGGGGCCATCCCTGGGCCATCGTGATCTTCAGTGCTGAAGCCCTCTGGCTGGCGCTGTTCGTCAACCGCTTCAGCGGCCCGCCGGCGAACGATCTGAATGGTCGGATCATCGTGGCCGATGTCGTTTTCTGGCTCCTGGTGGGAACACCACTGGTGTTCTTCCTCTATGGCTCGGTGCTGCACATCGATCCGACGAATGTGGCCGTGACGGCGGCCAAGCAGGCGGTCAATGGCGTGGCCAACACCGTGGTGGCCTTCCTGCTGTTCGTGCTGCTGCAGTTGCGGCGCCACAGCCATGGCAAGGGGCTGTTGCCCCTGCGGGGCCTCGTGTTTTCGGTGGTGCTGGCCTCGATCATCCTGCCCTCGCTCGGCGTCACCCTGCTCTCCTGCAGCCAGCTGCAACGGTCGACCCAGGAGGGGGTGCTTGAAAACCTGCGGACGGTCGGCGAAGCCGCCGGGCGGATCGATCCCCTCCAGCTCGGCGAGCCCTCCCGCGGACTGCCAGCCAGCGTCGGCTCGGCAGCCTTCCTGCTCACCGACATCGAGGGCAACCAGATCAGTTCCAACCCCGGATTGTTCCTGCGCTTGCAGAACCACTTCCAACCGGCGCCATCGAAGCAGATCGAGCTGAATGGGCTGCAGATCCTGGTTCCGAAGGAGCGCCGTCCTGCCCTCAAGGTGTGGATCAACGGGTACTGGAGCACCACCGTCACCTCCCCCCGTTATCTGGTTCAGGTCGTGCAACCCGCCGCGCCGGCGGTGCTGAAGCTGCAGGACCAGAGCCTCAGGCTGCTGCTCACACTTTTCTGGGTGATGCTGCTGGGGATCCTGCTGAGCGAGGCGATGGCCTGGGTGATGGAGCGACAGCTTCAGATGCTGCGCTCTCCCCATCCCGTGGATGGCGAGGGGTCCGGGCTGTCCGCCAGTCTGGAGCCCGAGGCCTCTGAGTTCAGCAGCAGCATCATCGAAGTCCAGGAATTGGCGTGCCGCCTCCAGGAACAGAACCGACGCGTTCTGCGTCTGAGCCAGGACCTCAGTGTCGTCAGCGCCAATCTGAAGCAGAGCATTGAGCGGCAGCGTCAAATCAGCAACACCGATCCCCTCACCGGAACCCACAACCGCTCGGATCTGCAAAGCAGGCTGGCGCAGGTCTGCGACCGGGCCCGTGCCTGCTCCGTGTCCCTGAGCTGCCTGGCCTTTTCCGTGCGGGGGCTGCGGCAGATCAACACCGTTCATGGCCGGCCGAAAGGGGATGAGATTCTGCAGCTGCTGATCACCGACGTGAGGCAGCTTCTGCACGCCAACGACGAACTGTTTCGCATCGGCGGCAGTGAATTCCTGTTGCTGCTCTGGGACCATCCCCTCGAATCAGCCCGCAGCACAGCGGAACAGATCCGCCAGATTGTCAGTGAGACTGGCCTGCCCCAGGACAACGGATCCATCCCGAAGCTGGCCATGAACGCCGGGGTGAGCCTGCTGGGCGCCTCAGACAGCGGCGGGCAGGCGATGCTCTCGCGGGTGGAGCTGGCCCTGAACCAGTCCCGTGAGCTGGGGGGCCATCAGGTGGTGGTGCGCTGAGGCAGGCCGGCGGCCTCCAGCCGGGCGTCCAGGGCCTCGGGCGGGTCCACGGGCAGCCGCGTGATCAGCTCCCCGTCCACCACCAGCACCGGCGCCTGGCCGCAGGCCCCCAGGCAGCTGACGTGCTGCAGGGCCCAGACGCCATCGCCGGACGGATCGTCGAGGCGCACCCCCAGCCGCTGCTCGATGCTGGCCGCCACCTGGGCGCCTCCCTTCACATAGCAGGCGGTGCCGAGGCAGACGGCGCAGCGGTGGGCCGTGGGGGGCTCGAGCCGGAACAGGTGGTAGAAGCTGGCCACGCCGTGGACACGGCTCAACGGCAACCGCATCCCGGTGGCAACCTCCCGCAGGGATTCCGGCGCCAGGTAGCCATGCAGCTCCTGCACCTGATGCAACACCTCGATGAGCGCATCAGCGCGGGCCCCATGGCGGCGGATCACCTGGGTGATGCGCGGGTCGGTGCTGGCTGTGGCCGGAGTGGTCATGGTGATGGTCTCCCACCATTCCTTGCTAGCCATAGCCGGTGCCCTGGTCAGCAGATGGGTCCGGGATCACCGCCTGCCACCGACCCAGGGCGCAGCGGCAATGCAGCAGGACCGCCGGAAGACGCGCAGCAGGGGTCTACCTATACTCACCCCCATGTGGGCGCTTACGCCATGAACCTCCAGTTACCGGCCATGGTGTTGAGTTTTGTTCTGTTGTTCACATCCTCCGCTCTGGCGTGCGAGAAGCACATCAATGGACACCAGAACGGCTCCGACACCAACGCAGAAGCCTTCAGCAAGTGAATCCGATGCCACCGAAACGTTGGCATCGGCATCTGGTGATTGGTTAGCTCATTCGTCGGCCTGAATAAGTTGATCGTTCCCAAACCTCGCTATCACCCAAGATTCGTCGTCTCGGTTGTTGCCCTGATCGCCCTTTTCCTGGTGGATCTGGTGCTCACAAGAACCCTGGGAATCACCCTGTTCCAGTACTACTGGATCCCCGTTGTTGTGGCAGCCTCCTTCGCCACGCCTCGCCAGGTGGGCTGGTTCACGAGTCTGGCGATCGTGCTGACCGTCATCTGGTCGCTGCAGGCGGCCCAGGTCACGACGCTGGAACTGTTGTTGCGGTTGGCCGGCCTGATTGGAATGGCCTGGGTGTCGATGCACCTGGCCAGGAAACTGCAGGCCGAGGAACGCAGCAATCGGGAGCTCAAGGAGCACTACCAGCTGCTGGCCGAGAACGCTCCGGATGTGGTTCTCAGCAGCGACCGGAACGGGCGGATCGCCTGGGTCTCCCCCTCGGTGCGTCAACTGCTCGGCCATGACCCCGGGGAGCTGGAGGGACAGAGCATCGACAGGCTGCTTCTCGAGGCCGACCGCGGACGATTGGAGCAGGCCATCGGCCTGGTCCTGAACGGGAGCAGCAGCGGCTGCGATCTCCGCTTCCGGGCCGCCGACGGGGCCATCCGCTGGGTCTCCATGGCCCTGCGGCCGTTGCTCGGGTCCGGCGGAGACGTGCTGGGCATGGTGGGCAGCTGGCGCGACATCCATGGGGAGGTGGAGGCACGGCAGGCCGAGGAGCGCACCAAGGCGGCCCTGGCAGCCTCGGAGGAACGCCTCCGCCTGACGATGGAGAACGCGTCCACCGGCATCGCCCTGCTGGATGCCACGGGCCACTTTCTCTCCATCAACCCCACCGGTTGCCGCCTGCTCGACCTTGACGGCCCGGGCCTGGAGGGCCTGACCTGGCAGGACTGTTCACCGGCGGCGGACCAGGCCAGCGAAGGCCCGCTGATGGAGGAACTTCTCAGCGGCCGACGCCCCAGCTACCGCCTGCGCAAACGCATCCTGCAGAGGGCCGGCCGTTCCATCTGGGTGGATTGCAGTGTGTCCTGCTCCCGCCATCCCGACGGCAGTACCGCCTTCGTGATCGCCCAGTTCAACGACGTCACCGAGATGGTTCAGGCGGAAGCCGCCCTGGCCACCTCCGAGGAGCGCTACCGGCTGCTGGCGGAGAACTCCAGTGATGTGGTGTTGCTGATCAAGGACGGGGTGATCAGCTGGATCTCCCCGTCCCTCACCTGCATGCTCGGCTGGAAACCGGAGGAGTGGATCGGCCATCCCCTCAGCCGTTTCATCCCCGCTGACGAGCAACCGGCCCTGGAGCGCGACCTCCACACCCTCGCCGCCGGCCGGACGGTGGTCAGCCGTCTGCAGGCCCTGGCCCACGACCACAGCCACCGCTGGGTGGAACTGCATGCCAGTCCCTACCGAGATCTCGATGGCCACCTGGATGGCATCGTCGGGTCCTTCCGGACGGTGGATCAGGAGGTGGCCGCCGAACGGGAGCTGGCCCGCCGCGCCTGCACCGACGAACTGACCGGACTGGTGAACCGTCACGAGGCCCTGGAGCAGATCACCGCGATTGCCGGTCGCGTCCAACGCCATGGCGACGCCACCGCCGTGCTGTTCTGTGACCTCGACAATTTCAAGGAGATCAACGACACCTTCGGACACCTGCCGGGGGACGAACTGCTCCGGACGGTGGCGACAAGGATCCGCATGGGTCTGCGCAGCGGCGACATGGCCGCCCGCATCGGAGGCGACGAGCTGATGGTGGTGCTGCAGGGGGTGCGGAGCCTGAACGATGCGGTGACCATCGCCGAAAAGCTGCGCCGGGCCGTGGCCGAACCGATCCCCACCAGTGCCGGCTACCTGACGATCACCCTGAGCATCGGCGTGACCATGGTGGAATCGGGCGAAAACCCCGACGAGATCATCTCCAGGGCCGACCGCGCCATGTACCGGGCCAAGCAGACCGGACGCAACCAGGTGCTGGCCTTCAACGAACTGAACGGCAGCGCCGCAGACCGAAGCGTTTCCTGGCAGCCCGTGCTCTGAACGGTGCCGCCCTGCAACGGCCGGCGACGATCCAGCGTCACCCAGCCCAGGCAACAGCAGGAGCCGAAAAAATGGAGACCGACTCCAGCGCGGAAAGGCCCATGGACGGCAGCGGCACCAGGCGCCACCCCATCGCGATCGCGGGCCTCGACCATGTGGTGCTGCGCTGCAGGGATCTGGAGCGGATGGAGCGCTTCTACACCGGTGTGCTGGGCTGCACCGTGGCCCGACGTAACGAAGCCCTGGGCCTGATCCACCTGCGCGCCGGCAGCGGCCTGATCGATCTGGCGGCGGTCAGCGGGGAACTCGGTCGCCGGGGCGGGGCGGCGCCGGGGATGGACGGCCACAACCTGGATCACATCTGCCTGCGGGTCGAACCCTTCGACGAGGAGGCCCTGCGGGCCCATCTCCGCCATCAGGGCATCGATGCCGGCCCCCTCCATCACACCTACGGGGCCGAAGGTGTCGGGCCGGCCCTTTACCTGCAGGATCCGGAGGGGAACAGCATCGAACTCAAGGGCCCACCGTCACCATGATCCCGGGGCCCTTGCGGGTGCCGGGGGGGATTCAACCGCGCCAGGTGGGTAGCCCCCCGTGGACCAGGGTGCCGCGGTGGCGCCAGAGTGCCGCCGCACTGACATCAATGCCGTGCTGTTGCGCCAGATCCGCTGCATTCTGAGGCGAATCGGATGTACGCAGCGCGGCGGCGAATTGAGGATCGCGAAGGGCCAGTTGCTTCACACGGTGGAGGGCTTCGGTGGCATTGGCATGGGAATCCGCAGGGGCCTCGACTGGCGCATCGATGCGGGGCCTTTCACAGGTTGACATGGGATCTCCTCCTTACTTTTCTTGAGTTTAATCCGTCGGAATCGCCAGCGAAGTGAGTGCAAACACCCATTCCATCGCTTCATCATGTTCTGAAATAGGCCGATCCTTGGCCGCTGCTGGCGGCGTTGCCATAAATCTTCGATGCCGGGAAGTATTCCGACTCCAGCTGTACTTTGGCGGCCACATCGTCCCCCGCGGTTTCAGCGATGAAATGCAGCATCAGATCGAGGCCCGACGCGATGCCCGCCGCCGTCCAGACGGCCCCATCACGGGTGAAACGCTCCTCCACCACCACCACGTCGCCGAGGGCCCGCAGGCGCTCCAGGGAGGCCCAGTGGGTGGTGGCCCGCCGGCCGCTGAGCAGGCCCGCCGCATGCAGCAGAAAGGCTCCGGTGCAGACCGAGAGCACCGCCCGGCAGGTGGTCGACTGGTGCTGGAGGAAGGCGATCAGCTCGGCATTGTTCACCTCCGTGCGGGTCCCCTGCCCCCCCGGCACCAGCAGCACATCCAACGGCGGAGCCGTGGCAAAGCTGGCGTGCGGGAGCAGCACCAGACCTTTGGCACAGGTGATCGGCGCCTCGCTCCGGCCGATCATCAGGCACTGACTGGGGCCACCGGGCTGGTGTGCCCACAGGGTGGCCATCTCCCAGGGTCCGATGGCGTCGAGTTCCTCCACCCCCGGAAACAGCAGGATCCCGAAGGTGCCGGTCCGCTCGCCGGTGGACGCGGCTGGAGGCATCTGCGATGGGCCCAGGGGTGGGTGTACAACTCCAGTCTCCCACCGGCAACCCAACCCAGCGAGGATCAGGAGCAAGCCCGGGGGCGACGACGATGGGGACAGGCACAACCGTGAACCGCCGTTGGCGGCCAGGGCTGCTGGCACTGGCCCTGGCGATCCTGCTGAGCCTGTGGCCGCCAGCAGCCGTCGCCGCCGCGGGGGAACTGCAGGTGTTCGTGCGCGAGGGATGCCCCCATTGCGCCGCCGCCAAGGCCTTCCTGCCCGAGCTGCAGCGGCAACGGCCGGCCGTGCGGGTGCGCCTGCGGGACGTGGGGAACGAGCCCCAGGCCCGCGACGACCTGCTACGTCTGTCGCGGCAGCAGGGAATCCAGGCCCCCGGGGTCCCCACCTTCGTCTATGCCGGCCAGGTGCTGGTGGGGTTTGATGACCCTGGGGGCCGAGGCCGGGAGCTGCTTGCCCTGACCGAGGCGTCGGACAAGGCCAAGCCTGGCGGGGTCCAGGCCAGCGCCACGGAGCTCAGCCTCGGCCCCCTGGGCCACGTCGGTGTCGCCGGCCTCGGCCTGCCCCTGTTCACCCTGGTGATGGGGCTGCTGGATGGCTTCAATCCCTGCGCGATGTGGGTGCTGCTGTTCCTGCTGTCGCTGCTGGTGCACTGGCGCAACCGCCGCCGCATGGCCCTGGTGGCCGGCACCTTCGTGCTGGTGAGCGGTGCGGTGTATTACGCCTTCATGGCCGCCTGGCTGAATGTGTTTCTGCTGATTGGGTGGTCAACCTGGTTGCGGCTGGTGCTCGCCGGTGTGGCGATCACGGTGGGGGTGGTGAACGTGATGGATGGCCGGCGCCAGGGCAGCGGCTTCAGCCTCTCGATCCCTGCGGAGGCCAAGCCGGGTCTGTACGCCCGGATGCGGACCGTGGTGCAGTCCCGCTCCCTGCTGCCGGCCCTGGCGGCGGTGGCGGTGCTGGCCGTGGTGGTGAATGCGGTGGAGCTGCTCTGCACCGCCGGTCTGCCGGCGATCTACACGGCGGTGCTGAGCCAGCAGAACCAGGCGCCCGCCGCCCACTACGCCTACCTGGGGCTTTACATCCTCGGCTACATCGCCGACGACAGCCTGATGGTGGCGGCGGCCGTTCTGGCCCTGAGCAGCCACAAGCTCACCGAAGCCGGCGGCCGCTGGCTGAAACTGATCAGTGGTGGGGTGATGCTGGCGCTGGGGCTGGCGTTGCTGCTGCGGCCGGGCTGGCTGATGTGAGGCTCACCCCAGCAGAGCCTGCACGCTGGCCAGCTTGTCGTCGAGGCTCTGGTCGCGGTCGGTGCGGGTGTTGATCGTGACGGTGGTGAAGATCCGCGGGCAGCCCATGGCATGCACGGCGGCATGGCAGGCCTCGATCGCCGCCATCACCGGCGCCCACTCCCCCTCAATGGCGGTGCCGTTGGGGTGCAGCCGGATCGTCAGACCGGCCTCTGCAAGCACCCGCTCGCAGGCGGCCACGTAGGCGGCCAGGCTCACCCCCACACCGATCGGCACCACGCAGAGATCAACGATCACCCTCATGGCGGAAGCGGGCAGGGGCCATGTCAACCATCACCAGGTGCCGATGCTGAACAGAAGCTGCAACAGGGCAAATCCAGCCAGACAGGTGGCGGCCAGTAGCGGAGCGACATGGACCAATGTTCGAATCCCACGATGGGTTCGGTCTAGGCGGCGTGGTGCCGCAGGGAAAGACCGTGGAACCGCTGCGTGTGGAGAGCCACAGACACACTTGGTGATGAACTTTTGTCCTGAGTGCCGCGCGTCGCGACCAACCTTGCGCCATGGGGGCAGGGGGACTTGAACCCCCACAGCCTTGCGGCCTGCGGATTTTAAGTCCGCTGCGTCTACCAATTTCGCCATGCCCCCGCTGCTGGATCCTAGATTCGAGTCACTTCGCGCAACCCTGGTGGCCCTGAGCGGACCTCTGAGCAGCCTTTCGCTCGACACCCTGCTGGTGATCGGTGCCTACCTGGCTCTGGCCGGGGCATACCTGGTGGTGGTGCCCCTGGCCCTCTACTGGTGGATGCACAAGCGCTGGACCGTGATGGGCAAGATCGAGCGCACGGGCATCTACGGCCTGGTGTTCCTGTTCTTCCCGGGGCTGATCCTGTTTGCCCCCTTCCTCAACCTGCGCATGGCCGGCCAGGGCGAGGCCTGATCGGTGACCCGCGCACAGGCGATCCTGCTGGGACTGGCGGTCTTCGCCATCGGCGGAGGCGGTTACTGGGTGTTCCGCTCCAGCGGCCTGGAGGGTTTCTCCCCCGGCATCGCCGCCTCGGCCCTGCTGATGCTGGTGGTGCTGGGCTGGACCGCCAGCTACCTGCTGCGGGTGGTGGGCGGCAAGATGACCTACATGGAGCAGCGCCGCCGCTACCGGGCCGCCTACGACGCCGTCACCGACGAGGAGTTGCAGCGCAAGTTCGACGCCATGAGCCCCGAGGAGCAGGCCAAACTCCTGGCCGAAGTGGGCCAGCTGCAGGCCGATGCCGAGATGTGAAGACGACCCCATAGGCTCAGGGGAACCGTCCTGAATCCGGCCCGATGAGCGTCGCCGCCACCGCCGGCCCTGCCACCACCCCAACGCCGATCCAGCGGCGCTTCGCCGCCCTGCGGGCGGAAGGTCGCTGCGCCCTGATGCCGTTCCTGATGGCGGGGGACCCCGATCTCTCGATCACCGCCGCAAGCCTGCTGGCCCTGCAGGCCGCCGGCGCCGACCTGATCGAGCTGGGCATCCCCTACAGCGATCCGCTCGCGGATGGCCCGGTGATCCAGGCCGCCGCCAGCCGGGCCCTGGCGTCCGGCACCACCCCGGGCCGGGTGCTGGCGATGCTGGAGTCGCTGCGGGGCCAGCTCACCCTGCCTGTGGTGCTGTTCACCTACAGCAACCCCCTGCTCAACCGGGGCATGGAGAGCTTCTGCCGCGAGGCCGCCGCCGCCGGTGCCGCCGGCCTGGTGGTGCCCGATCTCCCCCTGGAGGAGGCCCAGAAACTGTCGGCCATCGCGGCCGGCCATGGTCTGGACCTGGTGCTGCTGGTGGCCCCCAACACCCCGGCCGAGCGCATGGCCCGCATCCACACCGCCAGCCGCGGCTTCACCTACCTGGTGAGCGTCACCGGGGTGACGGGGGTGCGCACCAGCCTGGAAACGCGGGTGGGGCCGTTGGTGCAGCAGCTGCGGGACCTGGGACCCACACCGGTGGCCGTGGGCTTCGGCATCGCCACCGGCGAGCAGGCCCTGCAGGTGCGCCGCTGGGGCGGCGATGGCGCCATCGTGGGCAGCGCCCTGGTGCGGCGCATGGCCCAGGCCCACCAGAGCGGAGCCGATGTGGCGGCCGATGCCGGCGCCTTCGCCGCCGAGCTGCGCGCCGCCCTCGATCAGCCGCTGTAGCCAACCTGCCGCACAGGGGCGCAGGGCCGGGGTTCGCAGGGCCATCGGGCGACGACCCCCATGATGGGGCGATGCTCCCCGACAGCCTGCCCTTTTCCCCCGCCTGCCTGCGCAACCAGGAGCCGATCCTGACGCTGCTGCGCCAGTGGATGCCCCCGGCGGCCCGGGTGCTGGAGGTGGGATCGGGCAGCGGCCAGCACGCCATCCACATGGCCCGCCATCTGCCGGGGGTGTGCTGGCAGCCCAGTGAGCGCTCCGAATCCCTGGCCGGATTGGCCGGACGCATCGCCCTGGAGGGCCAGGCGGGCCTGGCCCCCGGGGCCCGGGTGGCACCGCCGCTGGTGCTGGATGTGATCGAGCCCCACTGGCCGGCCGGGCCCTTCGAGGCGGTGTTCACAGCGAATACGCTGCACATCATGCCGGCGGCGGCTGTGCCCCACCTGCTGGCCGGCAGTGCCCGCGTGTTGAGCCGCGATGGCCTGCTGCTGATCTACGGCCCGTTCCGCTATGGCGATGCTCACACCGCCGCCAGCAATGGGGCCTTCGACCTCCACTTGCGCCAGATCGATCCGGCCATGGGGGTGCGTGATGCCGAAGAGCTTCAGGTCGAAGCCGCCCATCTGGGGCTGCACCTGCGGGCCGATGCGGCGATGCCGGCCAACAACCGCCTGCTGGTGTTTCAAAAGAGCCACGACGGGCGCGGAAAATGAAAGGCTGAGGAACGTTCCTCTCCCATCCTGCGGCCCATGAAATTCGTCCTCTGGGGCACCTACTGCGCCGACGCCCTTGAGCGCCGCACCCCCTACCGCGACGAGCATCTGGCCGGACTGCAACGCCAGAAAGAGGAGGGCGTGCTGCTCACCCTGGGGCCCACCGTTGACGCCAGCCATGTCTTCGGCCTCTACGAAGCCGACAACCTGGAGACGGTGGAGACGTTCGTCAAAGGGGACATCTACTGGCGCCAGGGCATCTGGACGGCCGTGGAGATCTACCCCTGGATCCAGGCCTTCTGAACGCTGCATCGACGCAGCGCGGCGAGGCCAGCCTCAGCTGCGGGGCCAGCCGTCCTGGGCCTGCTGCCACACCCACGCGGCCACCGCTTCGGCCCCGCCATCTCCGAGGGCCTGGCCGTAACCGCCCATCTGGCCGATGCCCGACGCCGCGATCGTGGCAATCACCTCCGGACTGGCAGCGCCATTGCGCTGCAATGCTGCCAGTTTCAGTGTCTTGCTGCGACGAAGGATGTTGCCGCCCTGGACATGGCAGCCGGCGCAGTGGGCTTCAAACAGTCGGCTGCCAGTTTCGAGACTGGCAGCCTCTGAATCGATCAAGTCGAATGCCGCCGCCGCCCCTGGAAAACCGAGGGCGGGAGGCGGCAGGATCAGGCCCAGCACCAGAAGCAGGACCACCAGGGCCGACAGCAGCGGGCGCCAGCGGATCAATCCTCTTCGTCGGCACTGCCGGCGGGAATCAGGCGGATCTGTTTGCGGCCGAGCTTGATCTCGAACTCATCGCCAGGCTTGAGATCGAGCATGGCGGTGTAGGCCTTGCCGATCAGCAGATTGCCATTGCCCTGCACCGTGGCCACATAGCTGAGCTTGCGCCCGCCTTTGCCCACCTTGCCGGCCGCGCCGAACTCGACGCCTTTGGCCTCCAGCAGGGCCTCGTAGAAGGCGGTGAAGTTCAGGCGCTCGGCACCGTCCTTCTTGGTGGAAACATAGCCACAGGCCCGCACGATCTCGGACTTCCCGACATCGCCGAGTTCCTTGACCTTGGCCAGCAATTCCGATCCTGTCAACATGGTATGTACGCGGTGTCAGGTGTGAGGTTAGACCTAAAACATACACCAGCGCCAACAGCCTTCTGCCGAAAGCGGCGACAATCCATGCACATTCACCGCCACGATGCTGCCAATCCGTCCATTCCAGCCCGATGATTGCCAGCAGCTGGTCGCTGTGTATCACGAGGCGGTCATCAGCCAGGCCGGCAACCTCTACAGCCCGTCACAGATCGAGGCCTGGTCACAACAGGCGAGCCGCAATGATGCCTTCCGGTCGTCACTGCTACGCGGCCATGGGTTGGTGAGCTGTGCCATTGACGACGACACGATCATCGAAGCGTTTGCCCTTCTCGACCCCGTCGACCGGCTCGCCCTGCTCTACTGCCGGGGCCGCTCCAGTCGCCAGGGACGGGCCAGTGACCTGCTGGAGGCCCTGGAGCAGCACGCCCGCTCCCAGGGGGTGAGCCGCCTGCGCACCGAGGCCAGCCAGCTGTCACGGCCGCTGCTGGAGCGGCGGGGCTGGGTGGTGGACGGCGAAGAAACGGTGATCCTGGGCGGCGTGTCCTTCCTGCGCTGGCGGATGGGCAAGGATCTGCTCTGACGCCTGCGCACCTCCCCCCATGGCCGAAGCCCAGCTGCAGCAGTTCCTGGAGAAGGTGCGCCAGCTCAATGCCTTCGTGGCCCTGAGTGAGGCCGATCCCGGCCTGCGAGCGGCCCTGCGCGACTGTGGCGATCACCATCAGGTGGTGGCCCTGGCCCGCTCCTGCGGCTTCGAGATCGGCCGCCGCTGGGGCGAGCCACCAGCCGGCGACCGGGCCGACGCGAGCTCCCTGGTGCGGGGCCCCTGCCCTGCCGCTGGGGAGGAAGTGACAACGGTGCTGCTGCAGACCCCGCAGCTGCGGCTGGAGCGGATCCACTCCTGCAGCGCCTCCAGCCCGGAGGGTTTCTGGTACGACCAGACGGAACACGAATGGGTGCTGCTGTTGCAGGGCAGTGCCCAGTTGCAGTTCGCCGATGAACGCGAACCCCGCGACCTGGCCTGCGGTGAGGCCCTGCAGATCAGTGCGGGCCGGCGGCACCGGCTGCTGACGAGTGACCCGCCTCCTGGAACGATCTGGCTGGCCCTGTTCTGGACGCCGTTTCCCGCTCAATGACGTCCTGTTCATTGGCGCGGCGCACCATCCAGAAGGCCGCCGCCAGGCACAGCACCGCCAACCCGAGTCCCACCACCAATGCAGGCTTGTTCTCGGCGTTCGGGGGCAGCACGATCACCTTCCGGGCCACGGCCGTGATGGCGGTGAGCAGCACCAGTTCGATCTGCACCACGTGGCGGCGCAGGTAGGAGGTGATGTTCTGCAGCACCTCGATGGCGATCAGCAGATTGAGCAGATCGCCGAGCACGGCGATCAGACCCTCCCCCACCCAGCGCCGGTTGGGGTCGAACAGCTGAACGACGACCTCGAAGGTGAACTTGAGGGCCGCCACCAACAGCACCAGGAACAGCATGACGGCCAGCAACTTGGCCACGAGGCGCTCGCCCTGGTCGATCAGGCGAAGGAAGATCGTGTCCTGGAAGATCCGCTGCAGGCGTCGCATCAGTTCTTGAACGGCTGGTAGTTGGGTTGGGCCGGTGTGTCACTGGGGGGATTCTCGATCACCGTGTCGCAGGTGACGGAGCCGTCGGCGCCGGTGACGCAGTTGGTGGGCTTGATGTGGGTTTCCGGACCCACATTGCCACCACGCTTGAGCATGAAGGATTCGACCTGGGCCTGGGCCGCACCGCTGAAGCACAGACCGGCCACCAGGGCGGTGGCGGCCCGCAGGGACCAGGGGAAGGCGCGGGTGAGGACGGCGGTGGCGTTCATGGCGGTGGTCGTCGGCGCGGGGCCGCAGGATCGGTCAGACCCCACTCTGGGGGCTGGTCGCCCGGCCCGCCAGCGCGGCGCGCCTGAGGCGTCAGCTGCCGCTGTCGCCGCGGATTTCCTGCAGCAGCAGATCGAGCTGACCCATCGAATCCGCCATGGGATCGCCTTGGGCGGAAACGTCGCCGTCCTCGCAGGGCTCCTCGGCCAGCCACTGGGCCTCGATGGCACAGAGACGTTCGGCCAGGCCCGCCGCTCCTTGCTGGCTGTAGGTGCGGTGCAGTTCCTCCAGCAGCACGGGCATGCGGATCGAACCGGCCCTCAGGGCCCGACGCAGGTCGGACTGGGTACGGCCGGTGAGCCGCAACCAGTCCTTGAGGAGGCCCTGGAGCTCGTCGAGCTGCTCCGGGCTGAGGGAGGGGGCGGACGCTGGCATGGCCAGACGCTACCCCTGCTGGCGGAAGAGGGGGAACCAGCGATCCAGCCGGCTCTGGGCCCGGGCGCGGATCGCCGGTGTGCGGTGTGTGCCGCAGAGCCCCAGCAAGGCCGTCAGGGCCACCATGTCGTCACTGAAGCCGGCCGCCGGGATGAAGTCGGGGATCACATCGAGGGGCAGCAGCAAGTAGGTGAGGGCCGCCAGCACGGTGAGCCGCACCTGGGGCGGCGTGGAGCCATCCAGCAGCAGCTCCACGCATTCGAAGGCGGGGCGGGCGATGGTGCGGCCGGCCCGGCGCAGCAGCCGCACCAGCAGGGCCTCATCGAGCACCGCGCTCTCGAGCACCTCGGCATCGACGGGGGCTTGATCAGCGGGAGCAACAGCCATGGCGATCTGCTCGGGGGAAGGGACACGCCAACGGGTTGGGCGTCCATTCATTCTGTGGGCCCCGGAGGCTGATCAACGAGGGGGGGATCCCCCTCCATCACTCCTCCACCAGGCCGCTTTCGATGCCGGTTTTGCGCAGCTTGCGCAGGGCCCGCTGCACCACCTGGCGGCAGTACTCGCGGCTGCATTCCAGCTGCCGGGCCACCTCGGCCAGGGTGCGCCACTCGTGGCTGCCGTCGAGCCCGAAGCGCAGCATCACCACCGTGCGCTCCTTGGGGGTGAGGTTGGACTTCTCCAGCAGCGTCCAGACCGACTCGGTGCGCTCGGCCTGCTCGGCCCGCTCCATCGGCGCCGGCTCGTTGCTGGGCAGGACGTCCACCAGCTCGGAGGGATCGGCCTTGGAGCGCACGGCCCCCTGGAGGCTGACGGTGACGCTGCGCAGCTCGCAGCCCAGCAGGTCTTCGACCTCGGCCACGGGCAGCCCCATGGCGGCGGCCAGCTCCCCGGCGTTGGGGGAATGGCCGTGGGACTGAAGATGGCGCGCCTTGGCGGCCCGCAGCCGGGTGAGCTTCTCGTTGACGTTGACAGGAATGCGGATCGTGCGGCTCTGGGTGGAGAGGGCCCGGTTCAGCCCCTGACGAATCCACCAATAGGCATACGTGCTGAAACGGTGACCACGGGTGGGATCAAACTTTTCGACGGCGCGGGTCAGACCGATGGTGCCTTCCTGGATCAGATCAAGTAAATCCAGTCCCTTGCCTTGGTAGCGCTTGGCGAGATTGACGACCAGCCGCAGATTGGCTGTCACCATTTGCTGTTTTGCCCGCTCGCCGTTGCGCATGGTGCGCTTTTCGAGATCGTCGTAGTCGCAGGCCGGGCCGCTGCCGCCCGCCTGGGAACAGCGTTCCTGCAGGCTGACCATCGCCTGCACTTTTCGCCCAAGGGTGAGCTCCTGCTCAGGGGTGAGCAGCTGATGGCGGCCAATCTCGCCGAGAAAGGCACTGAGGGAACTCGCCATAGAGCACATGAATCGCTGTGTTGAACCTACGGTTGTTTCTGGATGTTCCTGAAACGAACAGAAAGCCTTCAGTGTTCCGTTGCGTCTTCCGCATAAAGCCAACTTTTTCCCTATTTCGTACTGATTTCAACCTGCGCTTCAGACCCTGTTCGCCAAGGGGCCCGGTGGCCAGGAGCCAGCCGCTACCGTCCGGGGCGATCCCCTGACACCAGCCGATGGCCGGGCTTCTCTCCATCCCCTCCGAGGTGCTCTCCAGCGCCGGGGTGGCCTACGTGCACTACCTGAGCTTCATGGTCTGCTTCGGGGCCCTGGTGCTGGAGCGGCGCCTGATCCGGCCCGACCCGGACCGCAAGGACGCGATCCTGATGGTGATCACGGACGTGACCTACGGCCTGGCCGCCCTCGGGGTGCTGCTCAGCGGCATCCTGCGGGTGCTGTATTTCGGCCAGGGCACCAGCTTCTACACCGAAAATCCGCTGTTCTGGTGGAAGGTGGGCACCTACCTGGCGGTGGGCGCCCTGTCTCTTTATCCCACCATCACCTACATCCTCTGGGCCATCCCGCTGCGCAAGGGGGAGCTGCCCCAGGTGAGCGAAGCCCTGGCCAACCGGCTGCGCTGGGTGCTCAACATCGAACTGGCCGGCTTCGCCGCCATCCCCCTGATGGCCGCCCTGATGGCCCGCGGAGTCGGACTGGCGGGCTGATGGGCCGGCCCCATCGCCTGCTGGTGGCCGGCCTGCTGCCGTCGCTGCTGCTGCTGGCGGCCCCCCTGCAGGCCGCCCCGGCCCCTTGCGGCGTGGCTGTGGCCACCCGAGCCGTCGCGCCAACGCCGAGCACGCCCGCCGACGTTGCCGCTGCGGCCGCAGGCGAGGACTACCGCCAGCGGCTGCGGCCCACGGCCTTCGGCTGGCCGCGGCTTGATCACTGGTGCGTGTGGGTGGAGCCGGCGGCAACGAGCGGTGCCGGCCAACGCTGGGACGCCCTCTGGCTCGGCGCGGTGGAGCGGGCCATGGAGCAATGGCAGCAGGAGCTGGCGATCACCCGGGTGGAGGATCCGGCGGCGGCCCAGGTGCGGATCCTGCGGCGGCGGCCGCCGCTGCTGCGGGAGCCGAATGGCCGCACCCGGGCCAGCCATGGCCGCGCTGAGCTGGCGGTGGTGGAGGCCGACCGGGGCGCCGGCTGGATCCTGGAGCCCCAGGTGCAGGTGCTGATCAGCCCGGGCCAGCGGCCGGAGGCCACCGAAGCCACCGCCCTGCATGAGCTGGGCCATGCCTTCGGGCTGTGGGGCCACAGCGACGATCCCGCCGATGCGATGGCGGCCCTCCCCGGTGCCCAGCCGGTTTTGGCGTTGAGCCAGCGCGATCGGGCCACGCTGCGCTGGCTGTATGGGCAACCCACGCGCTTCGGCCTGCCCGTGCTGTCGCCGCCCGCGTCCCGCTGAAGGGGCCGTTCAGGCCGGCGGGCTCTCCTCGGGGTGGGGCGGCCGGTGGGGCGGGTGGCGGTGGTGGTAGGGAACGAAGCCGGGGCCGTAGATCTGGGCCAGCCGGGTGGGGCTGAGGGCGTGGTCGGGGGTGCCGTGGCAGCGCAGGCTGCGGTTGAGGCAGAGCACGCCGTCGCAGGTGCGGCGCACCATCTCGAGATCGTGCGACACCTGCAGGATCGTCCAGCCTTCGCTGCGGCGCAGCTGGTAAAGGAGGGTGTGGAACTGCTCGGCCGCCCGGGCATCGAGGCCGGCCTGGGCCTCATCGAGCACCAGCAGGCGACGGGGGCGCACCACGCAGAAGGCCAGCAACACCCGTTTGAGCTGGCCGCCGGAGAGCTCGGAGAGCAGGCGATCGGCGAGGTCGGCGCAGAGGGTCTTGCGCAGGGCGGAGCGGATGGCGCTGCTGCGCTCCTGGCGGCCCAGCCAGGGCAGGGACAGGCCCGGCGAATCCCAGCCCAGGCCCACGAACTCGGCCACCGTGAGCGGGAAGCGGCCCCGGGGCACCAGGGTCTGGGGCAGGTAGGCGAGCTTGGCGCGCAGCTCCCGCGGCAGCTGGCCGCGGCTGCCGAGGCTGCAGCCCAGGAAACGCACCTCACCCGCCTGGCGGGGAAGGATGCCGAGGATGGCCTGCACCAGGGTGCTCTTGCCGGCCCCGTTCGGGCCGACCAGGGCGGTGTCGGATTCGGCCACCAGCTGGAAGCTGACGTCATCCACCGCCGTGACGGCATCACGCCGCACGCTCAGGTGGCTGACTTCGAGAACCATTTCGGCCATGGGGGCAGCCTACCCAGCGGACCACTCCCTGGCTGTCGCCATCCCAACGGCCGGGCCACGAGAATGGATCTCAACGCCTTCGAGCAAGACCCCCCATGACCTGCATCGCCGTGAGTGGAGCTTCAGGCAAGACGGGTTGGCGGGTGGTGGAAGAGGCCCTGGGCCGGGGCTGGGGCGTGAAGGCGATCCTGCGGCCGGGGTCCGAGGTGCCGCCCGGGCTGGCCGGCGCCGAGCTGGTGCGCCTGGAGCTGGGTGATGGCCAGGCGCTGGCGGCGGCGCTTGAGGGGTGCGACGCCCTGGTGATCGCCACCGGGGCACGGCCGTCGGTGGATCTGGCCGGGCCGCTGAAGGTGGATGCCCTGGCGATGCGCCCCCAGATCACGGCCTGCAAGGCCGCCGGTGTGAAGCGGGTGGTGCTGGTGAGTTCGCTGTGCAGCGGCCGCTGGTTGCACCCGCTCAACCTGTTCGGGCTGATCCTGGTGTGGAAGGGGGTCGGGGAGCGCTGGCTGGCCGCCAGCGGCCTCGATTGGACCGTGGTGCGCCCCGGTGGGCTGAAGGAAACCGAGGAGGGGATCGAGGCCGAAGGCATCCGCTTCAGCGGGCCCGACCAGCAGGAGAGCGACAGCATCCCGCGGCGGCTGGTGGCGCGGGTGTGCCTGGATGCGGTGGAGAGCCCGGCCGCCATCGGCCGCATCATCGAGATCACCAGCAGCCCCCAGCTGCCGGCGGTGGGACTGGAGGCGTGGCTGGCGAGCAGCGCGGCCTGACGGCGGCTGTAGGGTCGCCGCGGCGGTGGCAGCTGGATGCGAAAACCCACTCTCCTGCTGGGCCTGACGGTGCTGATCACCGCCGGAGCCAGCTTCGCGGCGGCCAACCTGCTGCTGCGGAACGCCACTCCCGCGAACTCCCGCCTGGCGGCCGCCCCGCCGCCGCTGCCGGGGGGTGTGGCCCTGGCAGAGCCGTCACCGAACTATGTGGGGGAAACGCGGGTGCTGGCGGCGGAGGCGATCGATGCCACCGCCTGGGCGCCGATGAACCAGGCGCTGGTGAGCCTGGCGCGCCGCTTCCTGGACTATCCCTTCAAGGGGTTCTCCCTTGATGGCGGACCGAAGGAGCAGCTGGTGCTGGATCTCACCAACTTCGACTGTCTGCTGTTCGTGGAGCAGCTGCTGGCGCTGAGCAACAGCCGCAAGGTGGACACCCAGGACGAAGGGGTGGAGCGCTTCACCGAGCACGTGCGGCGGCTGCGCTACGTGAATGGCGAGGTGGACTACTGCCGGCGGCAGCATTACTTCAGCCGCTGGGCCGAGGCGGCCGAGCGCAACGGCTATGTGGTGAACCTCACCCCGTTCCTGCCGGGCGCCAGCAGCCGCACGGTGGCGCTCAACTTCATGAGCAACCACATCAAGAGCTACAAGCCGATGCAGCTGGCCCGCAACCGGCAGTGCATCACGGAGCTGGAAAAGGACCTAGTGCTTGAGCAGGCCTACATCCCGCTGGCGGCGCTACCGGGGGTGCTGCCGTCGCTGCGCAGCGGCGACATCTTCGGACTGGTGACAAAGGTGCCGGGGCTGGATGTGACCCACGTGGGCTTCTTGGAGAAGCGCGACGGGGTGATCGATGCGATCCACGCGGCGGAGGGGGCGGGGGTGATCCGCAGTGAGAACTTCGCGAGCTACGCAGCGCGGGTGCCGGATGTGATCGGGGTGGCGATTTATCGGCCGAGGCCGAACGATGGGGTTGGGGAGAGGAAGCCTAAAGGCATATCCAATTAGCTTGTCTTGGGTCTAAGTGCTGACGAGGCCTCAGCGCTCCTCGCTCGTCGACAAAAGTCTGTTCATGGGCTCGAGAAAGCCATTGCGATGTGGATTACTTAACGAGTCAAGGGGCGCGGGCGACAAGAATAGAATTCCTTTAGCCCCATATCCACTCCTGCCATGCGAAGAATTGACTTCACAGTACCATTAGGAATATCAGATGACCTTCTTGGAATTACAACTGTCTTGCCATCACTAGTTTTCCACTTTCCATGGCTACCGCCACCAGGCGAAGGCTCAGGCCGAAGCCCGACCATTACTCTAAGTTTTGCAATTAGGTCTCGACCAGAGATCGCCCCTTTGAGCATCGATGCGCCTGCGACTGTGATCCGGTCTCCATCAGCTAGGCGATAGCACATCTCGACTGACAAGCCGTTTACCTTAATGACCAGAGCAGCAGGATGAATTGTTGTAACACTGATGAATGTGGTCGAGAAGAGAAAGTCCTCTAAGCTGGCACCGGCATGCACGCGAAACTCGTCCCAATCCTCGCAGTTCATTCGAGCGAGGACAACCAACTCATTGTCAATTGCTTCCACAGGCTGAACTGATTGCGCCTCAACCTGGATGTGATCTTCAGGCATGAGCATAAAATCGCCCCCAGCTGGGGTGCCATTAACCTTAAACCTCAAAAGATGAGGATTAACTCCTATGGTAGTCAAAAAGTCATTCGTTAGATACAACCCCTCAAGATCCGTTCCTGGCTCTACGCCAAATAACATCCTCCCCCCTGGGGAATTAAGCATTTGAACTGTAATCCGGACGAGTTGAATATCCATTAATTTAGATGGCAAACGAGGAGTTTCGCATGACGCACTCGCCAAGACTCGCCGGATAGAGGCACTTCGACAATACATTTATCAGCGCAGAAGCCAAAACCAAGTGCATATCAGTAGAATGAATCAGTTTTGCGTTTAAAAACCCAGCAGGGCGATATCGCCTTGGGTTACAGCACGCCACAACACAGCCATGATCAGGCACTTCAGAACTTGTTGGCGATTTGTGAATAGCAGTCATCAGGCAAAGTAGTGAGTAGCAATCCTAAAGGCACGTCCTCTTCGAATTGCCTGTCATTCACCACACAGACATCTCGATAGAGCCTACAACGCAAAGAGCATCTCATCACACCTCTTCGCAACACAAGCAAACTGGTAGGATTCAGACATTTGAGCTCAGGCCAACTGACAAAATCTAGTTGGTAGTCACTAAGCGGATATCTTGCGGAATGTCAGATTGAATCTCGATCCAAGCACGCGCTTTCTTTTTGGAACAGAATGCTGCCAGTGTTGCTGGATATCCCCCATCATAACAAGCAGAGTTCCATGATGCATAGGAAGAACAAGCTTAGTCTGATGATCTTTGTTCAGGCGAAGAACAAAGTCTCTAGATACTCCAAAACTGGCAGAGGCAATAACTGGATGATTGCCTAGCTCCGGTTCATCATCAGCATGCCAGCCGAGGCAGTCCTGGCCGTCACGGTACCAGTTAAGCAGCACACTATTGAAACTGGCACCAGCAGCCTTTTCAACCCTTGACTTGAGATAAAGAAGCCCATCATTCCATTCGTGGGGAACGGATGTGATCCCAGAGTAAGAGTAGACCTTACCAGCATCGCCATACCACGCGGTCAGACGAGGCAGAGGCACCTCTCTTCCATACATCCGTATGTAATCCTGTCTCCACTTGATGTTGAAAAACCGAATTGATTCAAACTGACTCAGAGAAAGCTCTCTCCAGCTCGCTTGGCGAAAGTCAAAGCCGTGAGCCTCTTGGAAGAAAGCGACGGCCCTGTCGGCAATCTTTATGTCAAAGAAGTGCTGAATATAAAGCAGCTCTCCGTGGCGGATCCGTACCTTGTAGCCTTGCAGTTTGTTGCACCATTTAGCTTCAGAGATGCCAGCTTGGTGGGTATTGAATGGCAAGCTAGGACCGGGATCCGTAAGCAAGTTCACTTCCTAGACCTCCGTGCTCATATACAAGGAGACTTGAGAATGATATCCTCTGGTAGAACTTAATCGTGCATCATGGACAGTTACTCCTTCTAGAGAGCCTACAAACTCATGAAATGCACCTACCCGTCGCGACCCGCTATTACCCTTAGGGCTGACGGCAAAGATTAGGTGCGTCCCACGCCGGACAAACAACTTACGAGCAAGGCTCTCATAACAGAAGGTATGAAGGTCAAGCACATTTGACATTAAGTTCAACGTGCTTGCTCGATCACTTTTTTGAGAATCAGATAGATCCACTTCATCCAACCCCTTGTGATGCAGTTTAATGACTGCAGCAGGGCAGTAGGATGAATAGATTGCATGAGCTCTCGCAAGGGCTATTTCAGAGATTTCGATCAACTCAATACACTCGACTCTTTCTCTGAGTTCATTGTCATAGTGATCCAAGAGACAAGATCCCGCAAGGCCTTGGCCACACCCGTAGTCAACAACATGAATCGCACCTTCTGGCAGGTTTATACCCTTCAGAAGGACATGCCACTGGCCTTGGGTCATGGGGCCATAGGAGTGAAGGTACTGATCTAGTTGCTCAGGAGTCTCCAGAATGTTTCTTCCTCTGCGAAGAGAATCCCACATTTCTCGACCATGGTCCTTCATTCCAACTGAACGGAGCAGGTCGAATGAAATGTTTTCACTGTTGATTGCGCCAGATCCAATGGCAGACAGAATCGCATCCGAGACAGACATTTCGGTTGGGCGTGGGCAAAGCATTGACGACAAGACAAATTAATGGAAAGATTCAAGCAGCCTCGCTCAGTTTATTCCTGAAAGGACGACTCATAGATTCTCAGCGAATTACATGGGCAAGCTTAACTGACTCTGAATGAGGTCAAGTCAATGGTGTGCCTTAGCCTGCTCACGAGGGCAGCACTCAAGAACCAGAACTGAGATAGGGAGTCTCTGGAAAACCAGGGCCAACGACGGGACAATGGCTCTGTGATAGCAGGCCAGGATTGGGTTGATGGGTAGCAAGTGGCTCGACATCTCGGACTATGAGAAATCCAGAGGCAAGAATCGCACCAAACGCGAGAACTTCCTGGCCGAGATGGAAGTGGTGCTGCTTTGGCAGGCCCAGCTTGATCTGATTGATCGCCATTACCCAAGACCAGTAGGAAGGGCGGGAGTCTTCCGAACCCACTGGCCACGATGCTGCACATCAACCCGTTGCAGCAGTGGTATCCACTCAGTGATCCTGCAATGGAAGAGCCCTTGTTTAAGGTGCCCACCATGCGGCGCATTGTGTGCATTAATCTGATCAGTGAACGGGACCTGGATGAGAAGACGATCCTAGCCTTCCGCCACCTGCTGGAGAAGCACTAGCTGGGCGAGCAGTTTTTGAAACCGTCAAAGCGCACCTCAGCGTGCGTGGCATGAAGATGCGCCAGGGAACGATCGTTGATGCCACCTTGATCGCGGCACCCCGCTCCACCAGGAACAAAGAGGGGGAAGCGGAAACCGGAGATGCATCAGACCAAGAAGGGCAACCAGTGGTATTTCGGGATGAAAGTCCACCTCAGTGTGGTCAAGGATTCTGGCCTGATCCACTCAGTTGTCACCATAGCCGCCAACGTCCACGACCTCACCCCGGCTGCAGAGCTGTTGCATGGCGATGAGGCCGTGGTTTACGCCGATGCCGGCTGCCGAGGGATCGCCTAGAGGCCTGAGATGACAGGTAAGACAACAGAATTCAGGGTGGCGATGCGTCCGGGGAAACGCCGGGCATTGCCAGATTCTGAGGATGGAAAGCTGCAGGATCTGGTCGAGGCGGCCAAGGCACACGTCCGCGCCAAGGTCGAACATCCGTTCCGTGTGATCAAGGAGAAGTTCGGATTCCACGAGGCCCGACTGCGTGGCATGGCCACGAACTGCTGCAAGGTCAACGTGATCGCGGCGCTCACGAATCTGTTCTTGGCACGCCGCCTGTTGCTTGCGACGACATGAACGAGGGAATGGTTTGCCCGGGAGTCCTGATTGGAGCTCATAAAGCATGAAAAGGTGGGGCGGCAAGAGCGGTAAAGCCCTGATCGAGGCTTTGTTCAGTCAAATCCGAGCCCTACACGGAGGCTTTGGCCTCAGCCACTGCTCAAGCACCTCTTGCCCAGAGATTCTCTAACGCCTCCGGTCACATTCGCGCCAAGAGCTCATGAGTGAACTAAAAAGTGTTCGTTCGTGTGTCAAGCGCTTCGGATTGTTAGGCACTTTCTTTTTCGGCATCAGGCCTTCATGAACCAAGCAGGAATCAGGCAAAAGTCTCATAAAGATATCTCTGGAAGCCAGAAAAGATCAGGCCAATTTCTTCAGGCCTTCCCAGTTCTGCCACTGCATCAGCAATGGAGTTCTGGTAGCGGAGCCTCAGCAGCGGCGTGAGCTTTTCCTGGGCCAGCTCCTGTACGCCCATCGTCACATAGTGCTGGAGAACAAAGTCCAGGAAGAGCTGCTGCTTGCTGGTGAAGCGAGAGTGGGTGTAGAGGCGGGCTCTCTCGGCCCGTTCCTGGCGAGGAACTGGCGGCAGGGCATAGGCCACATGGGCCAGCACATCGAACAGATCGCTGTTCTCCGCCTCTATGATCCGCTGCATCTCCGCCAGCTGATCGGCGCCAAAGCCCTTCTCATCCAGGCCCTGCAGAAGCTTGCGGCGGGTGTCGGGCGCACTCCAGAGCTGCCGCAGCTCGGCCTCATCCTTCACGAACTCCGGCAGCTGGCCGTAGAGCAGCTCGATGAACTGCTGGGAGCTCATCGGCCGGCCATCGGGATGCCAGAAGGAGGTGACCAGCATGTGCTGGATCGAGCGTTCCTTGCCATCACCAAGCTTGATGCGGGCCTTGGTGGGATGGGGCTTCAGCCCCTCCGGGTCATTGTCTCCCTCTTTGGGCGGCTCGGGTTCGCCAACAGGAACCACAGCCTTGGGCTCGACAGGCTCTGACTCCAAGGGCTCCCCATCCCACTCCGAGTCGCTGAAGTGGTGGTGGGCCTTCACGAAGTCATAGATGGTGAAGTAGTCCTTGCCGTCGAACAGGCGGGTGCCACGGCCGATGATCTGCTTGAACTCGATCATCGAGTTCACCGGCCGCAGCAGCACGATGGTGCGCACGTTGCGGGCATCCACGCCGGTGGAGAGCTTCTGGGAGGTGGTGAGGATGGTGGGGATCGTCTTCTCGTTGTCCTGGAAGGCCCGCAGCCAGGTGTTGCCCAGCTCGCCGTCGTTGGCGGTGACCCGCTGGCAGTAGCTGGGATCGCTGCTGCTCTTGAGCTGGTTGATCAGGTCGCGGATCGCCAGGGCATGATCCTGGGTGGCGCAGAACACGATCGCCTTCTGGCGCTGATCGATCTGCTCCATGAAGATCCGCACCCGCTCCCGCTCGCGCCGCTCGATCTCGATGATCTTGTTGAAATCAGGCTCCTTGTAGAAGCGGCCCGCCTCGATCTCCCCTTCCACCACCGTGTCGTCGGGGGTGTAGACGTACTCATCGAGGGTGGTGGTGATCTGCTTGACGCGGAAAGGCGTCAGGAAGCCGTCGTTGATGCCCTCCTTGAGCGAGTAGCTGTACACCGGCTCGCCGAAGTAGGCGTAGGTGTCGGTGTTGCCTTCGCGGCGTGGGGTGGCGGTGAGGCCCAGCTGCACGGCGGGGGCGAAGTACTCGAGGATGCCGCGCCAGGTGGATTCGTTGTTGGCGCCGCCGCGATGGCATTCATCGATCACGATGAAATCAAAGAAATCGGCCGGATACTGGCCAAACCACGGGGAGGGCTTGCCGTCCACCGGCGGGCCGCTCATGAAGGTCTGGAAGATGGTGAGGAAGACGCTGGCGTTGGTGGGTACCCGCCCCTTCTTGCGCAGGTCCCCCGGATCAATCCGCGCCAGGGCGTTCTCCTCGAAGGCGGCGAAGGCGGTGAAGTCATTGAAGGCCTGATCGGCGAGGTTGTTGCGATCGGCTAGAAACAGGATGCGGGGCCGGCGCGTGGGCTCGCCGGAGAGGATCCAGCGGGCGGCAAAAAGCTTCCAGAGGATCTGGAAGGCGATCGAGGTTTTGCCGGTGCCGGTGGCCAGCGTCAAAAGGATGCGGTTTCTGCCGGAGGCGATCGCCTCCAGCACCCGGCTGACGGCGATCTCCTGGTAGAAGCGGATCTGCCAGCTGCCGCCCTTGTCGGGGTAGGGGATGGCGGCGAAACGATCACGCCAGGCGTTCTCTTCGGCGAAGGTGCTCTGCCACAGCTCCTGGGGGGTGGGGAAGGCTTCGGCCTCCCCTTCTTCTCCCGATTGCATGTCGATGGCGTAGATGCCCTTGCCGTTGCTGGCATAGGTGAAACGCAGCTGAAGCTTGGCGGCGTACTCCTTGGCCTGGCCCACGCCTTCAGTAAGCGGCAGGGAATTGGCCTTGGCCTCCACTACCGCCAGGGCGGTGTTGCGGTAGCTGAGCACGTAGTCGGCGCTGAGGGTCTTGCCGCGGCGACCGCCGCCTTCAATGCGGCCCGGTGCGATCGGAAACTCGCGGCGAATACGGCTGCCCTCCACCACACCCCAACCGGCCGCCACCAGCAGCGGATCGATCAGCTCGGCGCGGGTTTCGGCCTCGTTCATGGGATCAGCTCGGCCGGGATGGTGTGCAACACCTGCTTATCCGCCACGTAGTGATAGCTGGATGGGCGGGCCGAGGCAGTCATACGGATAAGTTTGGCCGATCCAGGCCTGTCTCGCCCGACGGTCCAGGACGTTCAGGCACCACGATCAGGCCGGTGTTCGGCTCGCCAAATGCAAGGCAGGAAGCACCGATGGCGACCCGATGGGCTGTGAGGGCACAGAGGGCGGCATCGATCCAATCGATGTTGGTAAGAGTTGCGGTGGTGATACCGGCCTGGGCGAGCAGGGCCGTGCGCTGCGGACGCTTCTGGCGAGCCTTGGTCTCCCCGCCCCGCAGATGCCAGGTGATGGCATGGGGGAAGGTTTTAAAGCAGCAGCATTGGACCGTACTGGGCAGGCTGGTGAGCAGCGGGTGGGAATCCTTCAGGGCCTCGTAGAGATCTGCCCCGTGACGCATCCAGTCGAAGTAGCCGCTGGGATGTTGTTCGGCCTTTTCGCGGCTGGGTGTTGCGAAGCAGAAGATGCCCTGCTGCATCAACTCCCGTTCGCAGGGACGCGCGCGGCCAGTGGGGCTCCAGCGGCATGGGGCATCAATGGCTATCACGCTGGCACCGATCACGCTGCGGCACCAATGGCTGAGCTCCAGAATATCCCGGCTGCTCAGCTGGCAAGCATAGGCGCCATTACAGAGGGCCACGGCATGGAAGCCCTTGCTGTGGCCTCCCACATCGATGCCGATGGTGGTGATGGGAGCCGAAGCGGGAGGGTTTGCAGACATCGCCTGGGGCTCACAGCTCACCGTTGAACGCTTGGTGCAGGAGGGACTTCTTCAGTTCCTCCAGGGCAGCGAGTTTGCGTTCGTAGAGGCGGGTGAGGTGTCGGGTTTCTTCCTGAAGTGCCTTAACTCCATTGACAATCTTTGCCTGCTCCTCAACCGATTCTGGAATCGGTATTGGAATCGCGTTTAGCGCTCTCTGGTTGAGCTTTGGCTGTGCTGCGCCAGTAATGAATTCATCAAGCTTGATACTTTCTAAGTAGAACTCGACAAACCGCTGGGTCGCCATTCTATCAAAGTGCAGAATGTGTGCGTGGTTATTGACCCAGTATCTGCCGGTCACCGAGAATGCGACGGGGGTCGTTCTCGCCAGCAGATTCGCTCCGTCTTCAGAAACCAACAGATTGTCGCCCTCGAAAATGTAGTCCGCAACGTAATCAACGATGCCTGACGCACCGTAGTAGGGATACTCGCCACTGCTTCGGAGGTTCTTGGTGATGGGAACTCGCCTGCTATCGAGGTTGGTCGAAATCTTGTCGAGCGTCGTTTCCACCCACCCCTCCCCCCGCTGACAGAAGACGGCTTGAAGGTGACTCTCAAAAAGTGCGCGGGCGTTCTGGAGGTTCTGTTCGGCGGTGGCTTTGGCGGTGGCGAGGCACGCAAACGCTTCGTCGAGAAGGGCGGCGATTCGCTGCTGTTCGGGGAGTGCTTCGGGAAAACAAATCTCAACTCTAGAAATGTCCTGCTGATTCACACTCGCCTGATTGACGGACTGCTTGCAAACTCCCCGCCAGTAGCCACTAGAAAACAGGTACATCAGCGCATATTGCAAATACGCTGAAGTCAGGCTCTCCTTTGGCCTCATAAGCAGCAGGTTTACGCCGTGATAAACCGGCTCGACGCCGTCGAACAGGGCAGTCTTACCGACATGAATCACGCTATTAATATGACTAAACAGAATATCGCCCTGCATGAGTCGATACCGCTCCTTCTCTCGCTCAGTCAGTTGGGCATAGCCGACCCTTTTCAAGTCGAAGATTGCCTCTGAAATGCTCTCGATCCGAGAAATCCTTTCGCCCTTACCTCGCTTGTCTTGCTTGCAGTTAAGGCCATTCCGAAGGACATCCAACACGTCACCTAATGTGCTGGTTTTCCATCCTTGTTTCATAGAATCTCCCTGATTCGTCCTAGCACTTCTGCGCTTTCAGCATCGAGCACGGCGATTTCCTCCATGATGTCCGCAGGGCTGCGATGAGCAATTTGCTCAACTCCATTCGGATTCTTGCTCGAAAGCTCAAAGGTTGATTGGTCAATGGACGTGGCGTCAAGGCTCCAGCTCTTTGGTGAGTCAGCGAAAGTATTTTGGAGGGAAACGAACTCAGCGAGGTCCGCGTCGTTAAGCGCGGCATTCTTACCCAGGTTGCGGCCGGGATCGAGCTGGTAAAACCACACCTTGCGGGTGGGGGCTCCTTTCTCGAAGAACAGCACCACCGTTTTCACCCCCGCCCCCTGGAAGGTGCCGCCGGGGCAGACGAGCACCGTGTGCAGGCTGCAGTCGGACAGCAACTTATGGCGCAGGGCCACCGAGGCGTTGTCGGAGTTCGAGAGGAAGGTGTTCTTGATCACCACGCCGGCGCGGCCGCCGCCCCGCAGCAATCGGATGGAGTGCTGCAGAAACAGAAACGCCGTTTCACCCGTGCGGATCTCAAAGTTCTGTTGCACCTCCTTGCGTTCGCTGCCGCCGAACGGTGGGTTGGCGAGGATCACATCGAAGCGATCGCGCTCCTGCACATCGCTGAGGTTCTCGGTGAGGGTGTTGGTGTGCAGCACCTTGGGCGCCTCGATGCCATGCAGAATCATGTTCATGATCGCGATCACATAGGCTAGGCTCTTCTTCTCCTTGCCTGTGAAGGTGCGGCTCTGCAGCGTATCCAGATCGGCGGTGCTGAGTTCCGCCCCGGTGGATCCGCCCCTGCGCATGAATTCAAACGCTTCGCACAGGAAGCCGGCGGAGCCCACGGCAGGGTCGTAGACCGACTCGCCGATCTGGGGGTTCACCACATTCACCATGGCGCGGATCAGGGGCCGGGGCGTGTAGTACTCACCGCCGTTCCGGCCGGCGTTGCCCATGCGCTTGATCTTCTCCTCATAGAGCATCGAGAGCTCATGCTTCTCGGCCTGGGAGCGGAAGCGCAGGCCATCGATCACATCAATGATTTCGCGCAGGTTGTAGCCGCTGGAGATCTTGTTGCGCAGTTCGCCGAAGATCTCACCGATCTTGTACTCGATCGTGTTCGGACCGCTGGCGCTCTGTTTGAAGCGCTCCAGGTAGGGAAACAGGCGCCCGTTCACGAAGTCGCGCAGGTCGTCGCCGGTGAGGGCGGCGTGGTGATCCAGCTGGCCGCTGGCGCTCTTCGGCGCCGCCCAGCTGTTCCAGCGGTAGGGCTCCTCCAGAATGGGGGTGTAGCTGCGGCCCTCCAGGGCGGCTACGGCGGCCTTGTCGTCTTCGAGTCCGTCGAGGTACTTGAGGAACAGCAGCCAGGAGGTCTGCTCAGTGTAGTCAAGCTCGGTGCCGCAGCCCGCCTCCTTGCGAAGGCAGTCGTCGATGGCGCGGAACGCCTGCTCGAAGGAGCTTAGGGGCGAGGCGGCGCGGGATCCGTTGGGGGCGCGGGTGGTGGGCTGGCCATTGCCGGAGGTTTCCCCCGCTGTACCTTCCGCCAGGGCGACCGAGCCACCACGGCCGCGGCCGTTCACGATCAGGCGGCGGCCTAGAAGGTCGACCTTCACGGCTTCGTAGTGGGCCTCCTCCCACTCCAGCGTCTCCCGCAGGCGGCCATTGCCCGCAGATCCGCCCAGGGCGGCGAGGGCACCGAGGAACTCGTCGTGGAGGACGTCGTTGGTGCCGGCGTCGCTCAGCGGGCTTTCAGCGGCGTAGGTCAACGGGGGGAGGAGTTTTGCCCCTTCAGGATGCCAGCAGGGTTACGACCGGGGCAAGACTGGCCGGAAATCGTCTCCACCCAGGGGGGGGGGGGCATGGTGATTCAGATCGAGGTGAGCTGCTTGGAGGAGATAGGCAGCCAGAGTGCAGGGGTTCTTGATATGTGCCAAACGCTTCCATAACTGGCGGACAACTCGTAGCGAGGCGAAGAGTTAGTCGTCCATGCGAATAAAATTTCTATGCTTACCCTGCATTGAATATAGGGCCAAGCAAGGCACGCAAATCCCCAATCGCATTGCCATACCTATGTTTTGTGTATGCCCTGTAAAGAATGCGCCTAATCTGCACGTCATCCATTCCAGTAGCTTGGCTCACTTTTTCGACCATATTACTAACTTTCTTCTTGGCGAGATCTCGCGGCTTCTGGCTGTTTAGAGCGCGATAATCTGCAGACTGAGTTAGTCGATCAAAATTGACCGCATGGCCTGGAAAGCAATTCCGGATTTCGACGCGCATGTGACCACCCTCGATCATATCGACAACTCCCATCTCAGGCGTGCAAGGCAAATAGTTCAATATTCTTTGAGATCTGGCAAAGAGATCTAATAGCCGACGATCATTCCGCTGCTGAGCAGACTGTAGAGATTCGGTCTTCACGTCTTCATCCAAGAAGGCAATTCTACGAACGTAGCTAGGGAATATTTGCGATGAGCCGTTCACGAATTCTAAGACCTGAACATATCCGCCAACCGGTGCGATCTTGCAGAGAGGTTGGTAGTTAATGTTCGGATTAGCTACTGCCAGATACTCTTGAATCATCTGCTCAAGAAGCATCTTTGCCTGCTTATCTTCAACAAAAAAGATAAAGTCCGCTCCTAATTCATCATCGAAAGCGATTTCACCAAGTATCTGTGCCGGATAGGGATTCCTAATCACCTCGATGGTGTTGCTACCGTCATTCACAAGATGGATAAGCTGGCGCCGTCCTGCTGTCTTTATAATGGAGGCAGAATAAGTGGAAAAAATAATCGTTGTGTTTTTAGCTTGGCTTACGGTGCGTAATTTCTCAAGCAGGCGAACTTGAGCCTGCGGATGGAGTGCCATTTCAATTTCATCGATTAACACAAGACCGTCATTCTGGATTTTCGATAGACGCGTAGCCAGACGAAGAATGCAAAGCTCGCCAAGGCTAAAGCTTTTCTCGGAGTAATATTTATATGGGTGGCCCTGGCCAGGCCGATATGGAATTAAGAATGCCTCATTCCCTCTTCCCCTCCGAGTGTTAATGAACTTCAAATTATTCCATTTATTGTCTGCTAACACCATTACCAGAAAGTCCTTAACATCATCACTGGCATCCCTTAGCCTATTGTGAGTAATCTCATCTGCAAAAGGCTCAATCCGTTCGGAATTTGCTTCTAGATAAGAAATGGCTGAATAAGGGAAGTTTCGTAAGATGGTTGAATTGTCGCGAGGAGTCGCCCGCCATCTTTGGCCTCCATACTTATACGTTACGGAGTGGCCATTGATTTCATAGGTTATTGAGGCCTCGTCATAAAGATCAACTCGATTGGCTAAAGGGCTTGTCCGGAAAAATTGCTGGAAAGCGTACGAGTACCTAATGCGATATAGGGCCGCAAGTACGGTAGATTTACCGGAGCCATTAAGCCCCGTCATTATCCAGACCCCACTAGATGGGACCTCAAAATCAAGACTCGAAATCCCTTTTACGTTACTAATTCGTATTTTCATGCAAGTTCAAACATATTGCTCCAGATCAGAAGCAGGCAAGAGACAAGACTGGAACCTAGAAATACCTGCCTCCCGCCTTCTGCATTTGGTGTTATACGCCCGAAGATAGAAGAGTTTATACACTTACCGGCCTTCCACTCGACTACGATCAAGTAAGCGCATGAGAAGATCTGCAAGAAGTATAACTTCTGAGGCCTCTGTTGGGTTTGCATAATCAACCTGTCTGTGGCTCGGCGGGTTCTTAAAGGTTCCGATTGCTCCAGCAAAAAGCTCCATTACCCCAACCCGTTCTCCAGGATCAAGATCTGGATTGGCAAGCTTTCCTCCCTCTCGAAATGCCTCTCTCATCAGCTTAACTCCGACAAGCGACGACCCAGCACCTGACAGCTCACGTACTCTAATCTCTACTTCGCGCATTGCTGCAAACGCCCCAAGCTCATACTCACCTAGCAGGAACTGTGACTTCACCCTCTCAAGTCTTGGGTGCAAGTCAAACTGAAGGCGTTCAGATGCCTTAACAGCCTCAAGTCCAGACTCCAGTACAGATTTACCGAGACGTGTTACAAAGATTGTTCCGGGAGAGCTATTGTTCGGATTTGGTTGCGCAACTAGATTCTTCGAAATAAGCCAGTTAAGTGCCTCGGCCCAGCACTGTGATGCCTGCTCCCCCAGCCCTTGGTTTCGAGATAACTGTATGAAGTTATGGGCACTCCATTCTGGGGCTGAATCAATATGTCGTAAGGCGATAATGGCAAGTTGATCAATCGGCAATGAGAGGAGCTCCTCAGGAGGAAGTTCCAACAGTGCTTTAGGCATTAATAATTACCTGCTTGGAACATGTTTCTGAATTCTCTCACGGCCTTCCTTGGGAGCGTATATCTTGTTTTTCGGTGGCTTCCATGAACCACTGCCAGCAGCAGCTCCTTTCCGAGAACCACGGCTGAAGCCAACTCGGTACTAGGTAAGAATCCTGTCATGACAAGAGAGATTAGCTCCTACTCAACAGAATTAACCCTGGCCCATGGGTCCGACAACCACCTGTGCGTTTCGATACATGATGTTCGCTACGCTACTGAGCGCTAAGTAGGCCGCGAATCAGTGCTTGGGTATAGAGAAAAAAGGGAGTTTGCCGCCTTCGTGAAGCCCGGCTCTGACCCCTCACCGATCCAACTCCAACCACTTCCGCGCCTCCACCGCCGCCTTCTCCTGCCCCTGCCGGTGCCCGAAGGCAAACGCCGCCACGCAGATCAAGGTGATCGCGGCCGGCACCGTGCCAGACGGCAGCCGGTTGCGGTTGGCCAGGTCGTCCGGCAGGCCCCCCAGCGTCAGCACCAGGAAGCCCACCGCCCCCAGGGCCGTCAGGCCATAGAGAAACGGTGTGATCGTGCGGCGCGTCAGGGCGTGCAGCAGCAGCACCGCCAGTCCCACCCAGGGCAGGCTCGAGCCCAGGGCCCACAGCCAGCGTTCGCCCGATCCATCGGTGAGCCGCCGGCGGCAGGCCAGTTCGCGCTGCAGGCGGCTCATTCGCGCCGTGGCGCCCCGCGCCGCGCCGCCAGCACCTCCTGCACCTGACGCCAGTCCACCCCGTGGTGGGCCAGGGCCACCTGCACATGAAAGATCAGATCGGCCGCCTCGCCGGCGATCGCGTCCGGGTCGTCGTCCTTGCAGGCCATCACGAATTCGGCGCTCTCCTCGCCGATCTTCTTGAGGATCCGGTTGTCGCCCCCCTCCAGCAGCTTGTTGGTGTAGCTGCCCGGCTCCGGGCAATCCCGGCGCCCGTTGATCACCCGCGCCAGTTCGGTGCACACATCCGCCGGGGGCGGCAGGGCGTCCGGGCCGCCCGCCGTCGCCTCCGCCCCCTCCTCGTAGAAGCAGCTGCGGGCACCGGTGTGGCAGGCCACCTCCCCGGTCTGCTCGATCGTGAGCAGCAGCACATCGGCATCGCAGTCGTAGCGCAGCCCCCGCAGCGTCTGGTAATGGCCGCTGCTGGCCCCCTTGTGCCACAGCTCCTGCCGCGACCGGCTCCAGTAGTGCACCTCCCCACTCCCCAGCGTGCGCTCGATCGCCTCCCGGTTCATCCAGGCCACCATCAGCACCGCCCCGTCCAGCCAGTCCTGGGCCACCGCCGGGATCAGGCCGGCCCCGTCGAAGCGCAGCGTGGCGATCAGCTCCGGGCCGGGCAGCACTGCCCCCCCATCGGGTGACGGCAGATGACAGGATCCAGGGGAAGCGGCGGAGGGAGCCCCCACGGGACGCGACGTCAGCTGCAGTGATCCTCCCCCATGCCCACCCCCGCCGCCCACACCTGCAGCAAGAGCTACGGCGGCTTCCCCTGCTGCCATCGCCAGTGGCGCCACCCGGGCCACTGCCGTTTCGTGCACGGCTACAGCCGCAGCTTCACCTTCTGGTTCGCCGCCCACCACCTCGACATCCACGGCTTCGTGGTCGATTTCTCCAGCCTCCAGCCCCTGCGCGAGCGGCTGGAAGAGCAGTTCGACCACACCTTCCTGGTCAACCACGACGACCCCCTGCTGGCCCAGTGGCAGACCCTGCATGAGCAGGGCGCCCTCGACCTGCGCGTGATGGCCAACGTGGGCATGGAGGCCAGTGCCGAGCTGGCCTGGGGCTGGGCCAACGAACTGCTCCGCCCCCGCGACGGCGGCCGCAGCTGCTGCTGGCGCGTCGAGGCCCGCGAGAACGAGGCCAACGCCGCCCGCTTCACCGCCGTACCCGCCTGGTTCGACGCTGCCGCCACGCCTCAGGAGCCCTGGCCGGCGCCGTGATCCTCACCCGCCTGGCCACCGCCTGGGCCCTGTTCCAAGGCCTGCTGATCGAGGCGCTGCCCTTCCTGCTGATCGGCGTGCTGATCTCCGCCGGCGCCCGCTGGTTCGCCCCGGGGGGGCGCTGGCTGCGGCGGCTGCCGTCCCATCCCCTGCTGGGGCCCCTCACCGGCGCCGCCCTCGGTTTCGCCCTTCCGGCCTGCGAATGCGGCAACGTGCCGGTGGCCCGCCGCATGCTCAGCGGCGGCGCGCCCCTCGGCGCCGGCCTCGGCTTCCTGTTCGCCGCCCCCGTGCTCAACCCGATCGTGATCGCCAGCACCTGGGCCGCCTTCCCCGACCAGCCCTGGCTGCTGCTGGCCCGGCCCATCGGCGCCGTGGTGGTGGCCGTGGGCCTGGCCCTGCTGCTGGGCCTGGTGGGCGAACCCCAGCTGCTCCAGGCCGACCTGCTGGCCGAACGGCGCCTGCACCAGCCCCTGGCGGCGGTGGGGTTGCTGGAGCGCTCCAGCGGCCTGGTGGGGGCCCCGCCACCCTCGGCCCTCAGCCCGGAGGCCGCCCCGGTCCGGCCGCCCCTGGCCGAGCTGATGAAGCACGCCAGCCAGGAGTTCCTCTACCTGGCCCTGCTGCTGGTGATGGGCAGCGTCATCGCCGCCCTGGTGCAGTCCTTCGTGCCCCGCAGCTGGCTGCTGGCGGTGGGCGGCGCCCCCACCCTCTCGATCCTGGCCCTGATGCTGCTGGCCCTGGTGGTGTCGGTGTGCTCGAGCGTGGATGCGTTCCTGGCCCTCAGCTTCGCCGCCCAGGTCACCCCCGGGGCCCTGCTCGCCTTCCTGCTCCTGGGCCCGGTGATCGACCTCAAACTCGTCAGCCTGCTCGGGCTGCTGTTCCGTCCCCGCGGCCTGGTGCTCACCACCGCCGGGGCCGCCCTGATGGTGCTCCTGATCGGCCAGTGGGTGAACCTGTGGCGCCTGTGACTCCCCCCCTCCTGCAGCGGGCCGCCCTCTGGCGCGCCGCCAGCCTCGGCCTCTGGGCCCTGGTGATGCTCTACAGCAGCGTCGACGGCCGCCTCGACCTCCTCCTGCGGGCCGTGTTCCACCCCCTGGTGGCCCTGGCCGGCCTGCTGCTGCTGCTCGTCGCCCTGCTGCAGCTGCGCCTGGCCTTCGGGCCCGGCCGGCAGGAGCGGGGCGACCGGCGCCAGGCCCGCACCCTGCTGCTCACCGCCGCCATCGCCCTGCTGGTGCTGCTGCTGCCACCGGCCCCCTCCTTCGCCGACCTGGCCGGCCAGCGCCCCCGCGACGAGACCGCCGAAAGCGAGCTGAGCTTCGTGCTGCCCCCAGCCCAGCGCAGCCTCACCGACTGGGTGCGGTTGCTGCGCAGCCAGCCCGATCCCAAGCTGTTCGCCGGCGATCCGGTGCGCATCAGCGGCTTCGTGCTGCCAATGGAGGGCGAGCCTCCCCAGCTGGCCCGGCTGCTGGTGCGCTGCTGCCTGGCCGATGCCTCCCCGGTGGGGCTGCCCGTCCACTGGCCCGCCGGCCAGGCCCCCTTCCCCGCCGACCAGTGGCTGGCCATCGACGGGGTGATGGGCCTCAGGCCCGCCCCCGGCGGCGGCGGCGAGCGGCTGGAGGTGGTCCCCAGCCGCATCCGGCCGATCCCCCGGCCAGCCCGGCCCCTGGAACCATGAGCCCGCTCTTCCGCCTCCCCTGGGCCCGGCCCCTGCCCCTCACCCTGGGCCTGGCGGCCCTGCTGGCCCTCGTTCAGCAGCAGCTGCTGCTGCGCCAGCCGCCCCGGCTCGACCGCCTCACGCCGGTGGCCGCCAGCTCCGGCCCCGCCGCCCTTCAGGCCCGCTTCAGCCGGCCCATGGACCCCGCCACCCTCCAGACCGCCAGCGCCCTCTCTCCGGCCCTGGCCCACCGCTGGCTCGGCGACGGCGACACCTTGCTGCTCAACCTGGCCCCCGACCAGCGGATCAGCTCCCCCTTGATCCTGCAGCTGGCCGGCCGCGATCGCCGCGGCCTGGCCCTGGCCCCCCAGCGCTGGCAGTGGGATCCGCGCCCCCGGCTACTGGCGGTGGTGCCGGCGGGCGCTGGCGAGCAGGTGCAGCTGCGCGAGCACGACGGCCGCTGGCGGCCGATCACGCCGGTCTGGCCGCGGATCACCATGCTTGAACCGCTCGGCAACGGCGAGGCCGTGGCGGTGGTGGCCCGCTCCGAAGCCGGCCGCTTCCGGGTCTGGCGGGTGCCCCTGCGCCAGCAGCCCCTGCGCCCCCTGGGCCGCCAGGGCAACGCCGCGCCCAGCCCTGTGCAGGCCGGTGCCCCCCAGCCCCTCGGCCCCAGCGACATGGTGTTCGCCCACATCAGCGGCAACCGCCGCGGCGAGCTGCTGGTGCAGGCGGGCGGGGAGCAGCCCGACCAGGTGAGCCTGCAGCTCTGGCCCTCCAGGGGCAATCCGAGCCGCCTGCCGTTGGAGGCCAGCGGCGCGGTGCGGCTGCTGCCGGAGGGCGGCTCGGCGGTGGTGCCGGAGATCGATGGCCTCAGCCTGCAGGACCTGCCGCCCCGACCGTCCCGCCGCCAGACCCTGCCCGGCAGCCGCGACCTGAGCAGCTTCTGTCCCCGGGCGGGGCGGGCGCTGCTGGTGCGCCACTGGCCCGATTTCCGCCGCTCCCTGGAGCTGGTGGAGCCGGGCCTGGCCCCGCGCCAGCTCTGGATCGGCCCCCAGGCCCTGGTGGCCACGGCCTGCAGCCGCGGCGGCGAGCGCATCTGGGCGCTGCTCGTCGAAGGGGTGGGCCGCCCGGCCCTCACGCTGATCAGCCTCGACCGCCGCGGCACCGTGCTGGCCGAGCGGCGCCTGAGCCGCTGGGAGCTGGAGCCCGGCACCGGCCTCAGCTACGACCCCACCAGCGACCGCCTGGCCGTGGTGCTGCGCCCGCTGGAGCAGGGCCAGGGGCCCCCACCTCCGGCCCAGGTGGTGCTGATCGAGGCCACCAGCCTCAACCCCGTGCCCCTCCAGCAGGAGGCCCTCCAGGCCGTCTGGCTGCCGGCAGGGTAGAAACGGGACCATGCAGGCCCCCTCCGCCCCTGATCTCCCCCCCCGCCAGGCCTCCCTGCTGGCGGAGCTGCGCGCGGCCGACGGCGAACTGAGCGGCCAGGATCTGCACGCCCGGCTGCGCAGCAGCCCCGCCGCCATGGGCCTGGCCACCGTCTACCGCCACCTGCGCCAGCTGCAGCAGCGGGGCCTGGTGCGCTGCCGCCACCTGCCCAGCGGCGAGGCCCTCTACGCCCCGACCGAACGGGACGAGCACCACCTGACCTGCGTCGACTGCGGCAGCACCCGGGTGCTCAGCCACTGCCCGGTGCACGGCCTGCACCTTCCGGAGGCAGAGATGGGCGACTTCCTGCCGATGTATCACACTCTGGAGTTCTTCGGGCTCTGCGAGCACTGCCGGGGTCTCAGGACCTGAGGCTGTCGCGGTGCAGCACCGCCATCACCTCGAGGATCTGGCTGCAGCGGTCGTCCGGCACGCTGATCAGTTCCCCCAGCCGCTGCAGCATCTGCTGCTCCACCGGCTTGAAGCTGCGGTTCGTGTGCACCAGCAGGGCTGCCATGGCGTAGGCCGTCTCCTGCTGGGGTTCGGTCAGCACCGGCGCGGCCTCCATCAGCAGCTGTTCCCAGCCGCCGCTGCGCAACCGCCCCAGCAGGCCTTCGAACATCGCCCCCATCACAGCTTCACCGAGGTTGCTGTAGGGCGATCGCACCTCCAGCAGCTGGCGCAGCATGGCAGCCTCATCGGCGTCGAGGGCGCCATCGCAGGCCACGGCGGCAAGGCCGATGGCGGCGAAGGCTTCGCTGGAGTTCATGGACCGGGTTCATCGGCCGCCATTCCAGCAGCCTTCGCCGTGCTGGTGGGGCAGCCGCGCCGTCAGAATCGCCACAACGCCTTCGCCTCTCCCCATGACCAGCACGAACCTGGACGCCCCGACAGCGACGGCCGCGGCCAGCGAGGCCAAGCCCATCTCCGTGCCGGTGACGATCCTCACCGGGTTCCTGGGGGCCGGCAAGACCACCCTGCTCAACCACATCCTCAGCAACCAGGAGGGCGTCAAGACCGCCGTGCTCGTCAATGAATTCGGCGAGATCGGCATCGACAACGAGCTGATCGTCGCCACCGGCGACGACATGGTGGAACTGAGCAACGGCTGCATCTGCTGCTCGATCAACGGCGAGCTGCTGGAAGCCGTCTACCGGGTGCTGGAGCGCCCCGAACCGGTCGACTACCTGGTGGTGGAGACCACCGGCCTGGCCGATCCGCTGCCCGTGGCCATGACCTTCCTCGGCAGCGACCTGCGCGATCTGACCCGGCTCGACTCGATCATCACCCTGGTGGATGCGGAGAACTTCGGCCCCGAGACGCTGCAGGGGGAGGTGGGCCGCTCCCAGATCGTCTACGGCGACATGATCCTGCTCAACAAGTGCGACCTGGTCAGCGAGGAGCGTCTTGAGGCCCTCGAAGGCGAACTGCGGGCGATCAAGAACGAGGCCCGCATCCTGCGCTCGGTGAAGGGGGCGGTGCCCTTGCCGCTGCTGCTGAGCGTGGGGCTGTTCGAGACCGACAAGGTGGTGGCCCAGCAGCAGGCCCCCGTCGTCGCCCCCAGCCACGACCATTCCCACGACCACGGCAGCGAGGACCACAGCCACTGCGACCACGACCACGGCCGCTGCGAACACGAACCGGAGGCCGCGACCACGGGCGGTGGCCACGATCACGGCCATCACCACGATCACGGCCATGACCACAGCCACGACCACGGTGGCCATCCCGACCACCAGGCGATCGAGGGCTTCACCTCCCTGTCCTTCAGCAGCGACGGCCCCTTCTCGCTGCGCAAGTTCCAGAACTTCCTCGACAACCAGATGCCTGCCGGGGTCTTCCGCGCCAAGGGCATCCTCTGGTTCAACGAAAGCGAGCGCCGCCACGTCTTCCACCTGGCCGGCAAGCGCTTCTCCATCGACGACAGTGACTGGCCCGGAGAGCGCAAGAACCAGCTGGTGCTGATCGGCAAGGATCTCGACCACAAGCGGCTGCGCCAGCAACTCCAGGCCTGTGTGGCCAAAGAGGCGGGCAAGGGCTTCGCCTGAGGCCCCACGGCCCTTTGGGCCGGAATGCTGCAACCACTACGGAACCACCGGCTGGCGCCGCTAGGGTGACGGCCTACGACCCTTTCCCATGACCGAGTTCCTCCTGATGACGGGCGTTCTCGCCCTTCTCGGTCTGGTGCTGTGGATGGTGATGGACTCCGACGACGACAACGGCGGCGGTGGCCTGATGCAGCCTGCTTTGATCCCGGTTCGCCGCTCCACGTCCTACTGAGGCGTAAGCATTGATACGCGCCTTCGCGTCGTTTGTTCCGTCTGCCACTGGGCGGGCTTCATAGGGTCCGGGCTTGCGCCCGTTCTTCATGATGCCCAGCTCCAGGTTTCCCCTCCGCCGTCTCTGGCTCTTCGCTGGCGGATCTGCTGCCCTGGCTGCGGCGGCCTTCGCTTTTCTCGGCACAGGCACCCTGCCGGCCGTCGGCCAGTCGAAGGCCAGCGCTCCAGCCATCGCCCAGGCCGGCACCACCATCGGCGTCTATTCGGGGCGTCACTACAACACTGACAAGGAGCTCTATCGCCAGTTCACCGCCCGCACCGGCATCAAGGTGAACGTGCTGGAGGCCAAGGACGATGCCCTGCTGGAGCGCCTCAAGAGTGAAGGCAAGAACAGCCCCGCCGATGTGCTGGTGCTTGTCGACGCCGCCCGCCTCGATGCCGCCACCGACCAGGGCCTGTTCCGTCCCGTGCGTTCGGCCGCCCTGCAACGGGACGTGCCCGCCAACCTGCGCGATTCCCAGGGCCGCTGGTATGGCTTGACGCGGCGTGTGCGTGCCGTGGTGGTCAACCCGAAGCTGGTCAATCCCGCCACGATCCGCACCTATGCCGACCTGGCCAAGCCCGCCCTGAAAGGCAAGCTCTGCCTGCGGGAACGCAAGAGTCCCTACAACCAGTCGCTGGTGGCCAGCCGCATGATCCTCAACGGTGATGCCGCCACCCGCACCTGGATCCGCGGCATGGTGTCCAACGTGAGCCAGCCCTTCTTCACCTCCGACACCCCCCTGGCCCGGGCCGTCGCCAGGGGTGAATGCGGTGTGGGTGTGGTGAACTCCTATTACATCGCCCGCATGCTCTCCGGTGAAGCTGGCGCCCAGGACAAGCAACTGGCCCAACAATTGAAGGTGGTGTACCTCAGCCCATCCCACGTCAACATCACCGGGGCCGGCGTCACCCGCCACGCCAGAAATCCGCAGGCGGCGATCAAACTGATCGAATTCCTGGCCTCCCCCACCGGCGGCCGCGGCTACGCCGAAGCCAACAACGAATACCCCCTCAAGGGCTTCGGGGATAATCCCATCCTCAAGCGCTTCGGCACCTTCCGGGCCGATGGCGTCTCGGTGGAGCAGATCGGATCCAAGAGCAGGGCGGCGACCCAGATGATGGAATCGAACGGCTGGAAGTAGGTCACCGGATGGGGGTTTTGGCAACGGCCGAGCGGGCGACAGCCGACAGGACCGGGGCGCCGCTGCGGCGTGCCCCCCTGGCGGCGGCAGTGCTCCTCGTCTGCGGACTGGCCCTGTTGCCGTTCCTGGTCCTGGCTGGCTTTGCCGTGCGGGATGCCGGCTCCAGCCAGGTGTGGCTGGGGGCCGAAGGCCTCGAACAGCTGACCAACACCCTGGTGCTGGTGCTGGCCGTCGGCCTGATCGGTGCCCTGCTGGGCACCGCCAACGGCTGGCTCACCGCCTGCTGCCAGTTCCCCGGTCGCCGCTGGCTGCGGCTGGCCCAGGTGCTGCCCCTGGCGGCTCCGGCCTTCGTGCTGGCCGCCGTGCTGGTCGACCTGGGCAGCCGCTGGGGCTTTCGCGTGCACGGCATCGGCTGGGCCGTGCTGCTGCTCAGCCTCACCACCTACAGCTATGTGTTCCTGCTCTCCACCGAGAGCTTTTCCGGCAGTGGCCAGCGCCAGCTGGAGGCCTGCCGCAGCCTGGGCGTGGGCCCCTGGGGCAGTTTCCGGCGCGTCGCCCTGCCCCTGGCACTGCCGTCCATCGGCGCCGGCGTCGCCCTCAGTGGCATGGAGGTGGTCAATGAGCTCGGCGCGGTGGAACTGCTGGGCGTACCGACCCTCTCGCGGGGCATCCTGCAGCGCTGGCAAAGCGAGGGTGACCTGCAGGGCGCCGTGGGGCTGGCCCTGATCGCCCTGGTGCTGGTCAGCCTGCTGGTGGGGGCCGAGCGCTGGATGCGCCACCGCAGCCGCCGCTGGAACATCGGCCAGGACGGCGTCGGCACATTGCAGTGGCCCCTGCGGGGCTGGCGCTGCCACCTGGCCCAGCTGCTCACCCTGCTGCCGCCCCTGGTCAGCCTGGGGCTGCCGCTCACCTGGCTGTTTCTGAGCCGTGACCATCTGCAGAGCGATCCACTCGAGGATCTGCTGGCCCTCACCGCCCGCAGCCTGGGCCTGGCCCTGGCCGCCGCGCTGCTGACGGTGGCGGCGGCCCTGCTGCTGGCGATCAGTCGCCGCTGGCTCGCCCATCCCCTGCTGGGCCGGCTCACCTTCTTCGCCGGCATGGGCTACGCCGTGCCCGGCACGGTGCTGGCCCTGGCCCTGATGCTGATCGGCGGCCCCCTGCAGCTCAGCCCCCTGCTGCTGCTGCTCTGGGGCTACGGCGACCGCTTCCTGGCCGTCTCGAAACAGGGGCTCGATGCCTCCTTTGAGCACATCCCCCCCAGCCTCGACGAATGCGCCACCAGCCTCGGTTGCGGCTGGCTGGCGGTGCTGCGTCGGATTCACCTGCCGCTGCTGCGGGGGCCCCTGCTGGTGGGGGCGCTGCTGGTGTTCGTCGACGTGGTCAAGGAACTGCCGCTCACCTTCTCGCTGCGCCCCTTCGACTTCGACACCCTCTCGGTGCGCGTGTATCAGTACGCCAGCGACGAACGGGTGGGGGCGGCCCTGGTGCCGGCGCTGCTGATCCTGGCCCTGGGGCTGGCGGCCTCGGTGGCCCTGATGCCCAGCCTGGAGCGCCAGGGGAAAGGAGGTTGAAGCGGCGCCAGCGGGCGCCGGGCCTCAGTCGCGGCCGCAGCAGCACTTGCCGCCTTTCCACTTGGAGCATTTCTTCTGACGGCAGCCCTTCTTCTTGGCCTGGGGCTGGGGGCCGCTGGCGCTGATGGCGGCGGGGCTGTCGGGGAGGCTGCCGAGGGAGTTGGCCATGGGAGGGGCGACGAAGAACGGGCGGGGAGAAAAAAGGGGGGGCTTCAGGCGGCCAGGGGAGCGCCATCGACCAGGGCCGGCGCCAGGCGCAGGCCGGATTCACCATTGGGGACCTGCAGCAGCTCGGCGGCCCGGATGCGGGAGATCAGCCGGGTGGTGGTGACCCGGGTGGTGCCGATCAGTTCACCGATGCGCTCATGGGTGAGGCGGAAGGGCAGGTCGCACCAGGGCCCGCAACGGCGGCCGAGGCGGCGTACGAGCAAGGAGAACAGGGCATGCAGCCGCTGCTCGGCGCTGCCGAGGTGGCGGATGCGCAGCAACTGCAGGGTCCACTCGTTGACCGGATCAAAGCCATGGCCCTCCAGCGGTTCGGCATCACTGCGGAAACACAGGGGGGTGAGGGCCTCGACGCAGACACCGTCACTGCAGAGCCGGTCGGTGCGCAGCTGATCACCGGCCTGGAGGAAGGCCAGGGTCATGCCCTCGGTCTCCTCGCAGGGGCAGTAGACGCGGGCGATGCCATCGAGGACTTCGAGGCAGGACCCACCGGGCCTGGGGGTGGGATCGAGCAGCACCGTCTGGCCGGCCGGCATGCGCACGGCACTGACGGGGTCATCGGGAAGGAAGCGATAGCGCATCGAGAAGGAGCGCCCTTATTGCGAACTGCTCGCAACCTAGACGCCTAAGGGCCCCTTTTGCAAGCGATTCTCAATAGCAGCTGGCGATTGCGAAGCGGTGCCACCGGAGCAGCCCCCGGATCGGTCACCCGTGACAGTCGCTTTCGAGGCCTGGCGCCGTGCCATCGGGGACCGCTGCCGCCCTGATCCCCCCCCAGCCTGGGCTGATTCCTCCGCTTCAGCCCCCATGCTCCGCATCCGTGGCGACAGAACCAGCCTGCTGGCGGCCCTGGCGGCCCACTGGGCCGATCAGCAGCTGCAACTGCCGGCGCTCAGCCCCGGCAGCCCCCTCAACCCTGCTCCTCAGCCGCGCAGGCCGGACAGAGGGCCCGCACGTTGAGCACACACTCCAGCAGCCGGAAGCCGAAGGCCCCAGCCGCCGCTTCGCCGGCGGCGAGCACGGGGGCGCTCTCAAACTCCTCGGTGCGGCCGCAGCGGACACAGAGCAGGTGGTGATGGTCGCGGTGGGCGTCGCCGGCCAGTTCGAAGCGGCGCCCCCCCTCCGGCAGTTCGAGCTCCTGCAGCAGCCCCATCGAGCTCAGCAGCCGCAGGGTGCGGTAGACGGTGGCCAGGGACACCCGCTCCTGGCTGCGCACCAGGCGCAGGTGCACTTCCTCCGCGCTCAGGTGGCTGCCCTCACCGATCCGCTCGAACAGATCCAGGACCCGCTGGCGCTGGGGCGTCAGGCGCTGGCCCCGATCGTTGAGGGTGGTTCGCAGGCTGCTGGGCTGGGCCAGACCGGTGGGGGGAGTGTTCACCACGCGATCCCAGATAGTCGCAAAACTAGAACCTATTGAGAAGAGCTGCCTGATGGCGGTGTCGCCACAGGCGGCTCCCGCACCAGTCGCCGGTCCAGGGCCACCAGGGCGGCGGCCAGCAGATCGGTGAGCGTGACGATCAGGCGGTAGCTGAGGGCGACCGCCAGCAGGGGGGCCTCCGGAAGAGTCAACCCCAGGCGCAGCAGGAGCACCGCCTCAAACACCCCCAGCCCACCGGGTGCTCCCGGCACCACCAGGCCGGCGGTCCAGGCCAGGGCGAAGCCCGCCAGCCAGGCGGGGGCGTCATCGCTCCCCAGGGGCAGATCGAAGGCCCGGATGCAGCAGCAGAAGGCGGCGAAGCGCAACAACACAAAGGCCAGTTCCGCCAGCAGCGGCTGCCAGGGATAGCCCCTCAGGCTGGAGCGCACCAGGTCCGCCCCCTGCGCCAGCTCCTGCTGGAGCTCCTCCTCCAGGCCCAGGTCACGGGCGCGGCGCCGCTCGAGCCGCGCCAGCAGGGGATCGAGCCAGCGGGGCAGCAGCAGGACCAGGGGCAGCAGACACACCAGGCCAAGCCCGCCCTGCCAGCCGCCCAGGGACACCAGGGCCAGGGCCGCCACCACCGCCACCATGGGATCGAGCAGAACGGCCACCAAGGCCATGCTGGTGCCCACGGGGGCCGCCAGGGGCGCGCCTTCGTTGCGCAGCCGCTCCAACCGTGAGGCCAGGTGCCAGATGCCCCCGGGCAGGAATTTGCGCAGGTTGGTGGCCACGTGCAGTTCCACCACCGCCGCCCAGACGGGCCGCAGGCCCAGCCAATGCAGCACAACGCCCCAGGCGACGCCATTGATCAGCAGGCTGAGCAGGCTCACCCCGACGCCCAGCAGCAGCCACAGCCAACCCTGGCCATCAATCCGCAGCTGCACCAGCTGGCGGCCGTGACTGAGCAGGGCCGCCATGACGAAACCGAGGCTGCCCAGGGTGATCCAGGGGCGCAGGCCGCCGGGCAGGACCAGCCACTTCGGTGGCGACGGCAGTCGTCGCCGCAGGCTTTCGAGGCTGGCAGGGGACCAGGGCCTCATGGCGCTTCCCCCTCAGCCGCCAGGGCGCGGCGGACCTCGTCGCGCACCTCTTCAATGGAGCGACCCAGGCGCCCGGCCAGCTCCACCAGGTCGGCATGTTCGGCCTTCGCCCGCCGCCTTCCGTCGGGAAGGCTGGCCCATTTGATCCGCACCGGGCCCAGGGAGGTGGCCAGGGTGGCACTGTGCCTGGGCAGGATCCAGCGGTTCTGCAGCTGCTCACGCACCCCCAGCGTTGTGCCGTGGCGCCACCACACCTGGCGCAGCGCCGGCCCCAGCTCCGGGGGCATCAGGGCGGTGAGCAGGGTGCCGGTGCGGCCCTTCTTCATCGCCACCGGCTGGCTGAACACGTCCAGGGCCCCGCCATGGCGCAGGGCCTCGGCCAGGTAGGCCAGGTCCTCGGCGCTGGCGTCATCAATCTGGGCCTGCTGCTGCAACAGGACTTCGCTCACGTCGATAGCTCCACTGGCGCCATCGTCCCCCAGGGGGCGGGCAAGAGTGAGGCGCAGCAGGTTGGCCCGATCCAGCTGGCGCGTGCCCAGACCCACCCCCACCCGCAGCGGCACGGCCCCGGGGGAGGGGCCGAAACGGTCGGCCCAGCAGGCCATCAGGGCCAACCCGGTGGGGGTGGTGAGTTCGCCGGGCGGAAACCCCTCGCTGGAGGCCAGCGGCAGGCCCCGCGCGCGGGCGATCTCAAGCACCGCCGGGGCCGGCAGCGGCAGCGCCCCGTGGGCGGTGGTCACGCTGCCGTGGCCGGCGGGCGGCACGCCGCAAACCAAGTGGTCCACCCCCAGGTGCAGCAGGCCGGCGCAGACGCCCACGATGTCCACCAGGGCATCGATCGCCCCCACTTCATGAAAGGCGACGGCCTCGGCGGCGTGGCCGTGGACCGTGGCCTCCGCCTCCGCCAGCAGGGTGAACACCGCCAGCACCTTCTGCCGCAACCCCGGCTCCAGGGGTGCCGCCTGGATCTGTTGGCGCAACGCCCCCCAGGGGCGGTGGTGCGGCTGGGCCTCCAGGGCCTCCACGTCCAGATGCAGGCCCCGCAGCCCCCCGCTGCGCCGTTCCTCAATCCGCAGCCGGTAACGCCCCTCCAGCCCCAGGGCGGCGAGGGGCGCTTCGATGCTCGCCTCAGGGAGGCCGAGATCCAGCAGGGCGGCCAGCAGCATGTTGCCGGCCAGGCCGGTGGGGCAATCCAGCAAGGCCAGCGTCATGGGGGCGGCCGCCGGCCAAATCGGGGGGCCGCCTGCAGCAGTCGTTCGGCCTCGGCCTCGATCTCGACGCGGCGGTCCCGCAGGGCCTGCTCCACCTCCCGGCGCGCCCGGCGCTGTTCCATGCGGGCCGTCTCGACATCGAAACCGGAGAGGCCCCAGAGGCGGCCCAGCAGGGCCCGGTCGTCATCGCCGCCGACGCTGCCGCCGTAGATCAGCGACTCGGCCACCATGCCCGCCTGCAGCACCCGGCTCCAGCGCCGCAGGTCCTCGGCGGAGAGCTTCACGCTCTCGGGCAGGGCGAATTCGGTGCAGCCGCCGCTGTCGACCCCGGCCCGCAGGCAGGCCAGGCTGCCCACCAGCACCCGCTGCACCACCAGACCATCGCTGCTCGCCGCCAGGGCGTGGCCAGCTTCATGGATGGCGATGCGGCGCAGGCGCCCTTGGCCACCGGGCAGGGCTTCGGCCAGCAGATGGCCGCCGCGACCGCCAAAGCGGGCCGCATCCAAGGTGAGGGAACCCAGGCCCAGGGCCACGAACACGGTGAGCCACCAGGGGGACAGCCCGACCAGTGGGCCCGCCACGGCACCAAGACTGACCAGCAGCACCACGACCCCGGCCGTGAGGGCACCGCTGGTCATCTCAACGGCCCTGGCGGGTCACGGCGCGGCCGTGGCCCTTGGGCTTGGCCGGGCCGCCCTTGTCACCGCCGGGCTTGCGGGCCCGGCCGCCGCGGTTGCCCCGCTCCGCCACCGGGCCGATGACCTCGAAGCGCTCGACGGCAAGCTGCTGACCCTGGCGGCGCAGGTCGAGGGAGACGAAGTGGCGCAGGTGCTCCAGGGGAATGTCGCCGCGCAGCTGCAGCTTGAACGGCACCGGACGGTTGCCGTCGGGGCGGGGCTGCTGCCGCACCTTGATGACCAGATCGCCGGTCTCGGGGCGGGTGAAGATCAGCTCGCCCCGGATCGAGAAGTAATCGTCGCCCTCGGGAAGCTGGTCGGCGTCAGCGGCGACGGCCTCGTCGTCTGAGGGTGCGGCCAGGGTGCTCGGTTCCCACACGCCGACCATCTGCAAATGAAGCTGGTTCTCCTCCCGGGAGCGGGGGTAGACGACCCACAGATGGGCTGTCGCCAGGTCGAGATGGCGGCGCATCAGCGTGAGCAGGCGCCCCAGCACCACGGCCTCGATCTCGGTGCCGTCATCCGTACGGATCAGACCCCGGGTGAGCTGGTCGGGATCGGCGGGCACGTAGCAACCGCGCACCACTCCGATGGCCCGGTACTGCATCGGCTCGGTGACCGGGGAAATGGGATGCTGGCGCATGGTGAAAGGAAAAACCCCGTGGCGGTGCCTGGAATGGCCCGGGTCAATGTAAGCAGCAGCGGAAGCGTGATGCCCAGGCCAGACTCGGACGCGACCCTGAGCCCTCTCCGTCAGCGGATGCCCTCCCCGAACCGAAGCCTTCCTGGCCTCTGGTCGCTGCTGGCGGCCGGCCTGGTGGGCCTGCTGGCCCTCGGTGGAGGCTGGTGGCTGGGACAGCGTCAGTCCGCCACCCAGGCCAGCGCCGACCCGAAGCGGACGCTGCTCACCAAGGAGGCCACCCGATTGCGGCTGCGGCTTGACGCCGATGAGGCGGGCCCGGCCGACCGCCAGCGGCTGCTGGAGCTGCTGGTGGCACTCGATCGCAAAGCGGAGGCGATTAACCTGCTGGAGCCGATGGCGGACCGGGAACCCGAGCGCTGGTCGCTGCGGCTGATGCTCGCCGAACTGCGGCGCGACCAGGGCGACCGCAGCGGCGCCGAGCGCGAACTGCGCCAGATCCTCAACCTGCGGCCCACCCAGGTGGAGGCCCTGCAACTGCTCAGCCTGCTCTACCTGGAGCAGGGTCGCGGCGCCGCCGCCGAGACCCGCGTCAAGGCGGCCTACGGCCTGGCCATCAAACCCGACATCCAGCCTGAGGCCCTCGGGATCGGCCTGCTTCTGGCGGAGCTCCAGTTGAAGCGAAACCAGGCCACCACGGCGGCGGCCACCTATCTGCAGCTGGCCAATCTGTTCCCCCAGGACCAGCGTCCCCTCCTGGGGCTGGCGATGCTGCGTCACGACCAAGGCGATGCCAAGGGGGCCCAGGACGCCCTGGCCCAGGCCCGGTTGCGAACCCCCAACCCCGACAAGCCGGACCCGAGGCTGGACAAGCTGGCGGCGAGCTGGGGGCTCGAACCGCTCAGATCCCCTTCAGCTGCCCAGAAGACCCAGCCGGTGCCGGCTTCGGTGCCTTCGCGTCAAACTCCCTGAGGGCCTGATCGATGGCGGAACTGGGCGGGGTGGCCTCGTCCAGGGCCGTGCTGCGCTTCAACTTGTTCATCAGGTCGAGCGGATTGGTGCTGTCCAGGATCGAGCCGCTGCCGGTTCCCGATCGGCTCGGGCCGTAGTCGTAGAGCTGACGTTCCTGGATGCTGGTGCCGAGGGTCTGGCCGTAGCCGGCCTGCTGGGCCGAGGCCTCACCGGCCGGCAGCACGACCAGCGCCACCGCCGGCAGGGCCATGGCTGCAAGGGAGACCACGCGGGCGGCAGAACGGCGCAGAGAAATCGAACGGGTCATGGCTCTTTCCGGCTTTGGGACGCAGCACCAGTAGGCCCATGATAAGGGCCCCCAGCCGGTCCACCGGCCCGTCGCCATGGCCCTGCGGATCGCCACCTGGAACGTCAATTCGGTGCGCACCCGCCTCGATCAGGTGGGCGCCTGGCTCAGGGACGACGGGCCCGAGGTGGTCTGCCTGCAGGAAACCAAGGTGGCCGACGCGCTGTTCCCCCATGCCGCTTTCGAGGACCTGGGCTACCGGGCCGTGATCAGCGGCCAGAAGGCTTACAACGGCGTGGCGATCCTCAGCCGGCTGCCGATCGAGGACGTGCGTGTGGGTTTTGCCGCACTGCTGCCGGACGATCCGGCGGCCGAGGGACTGGGCGAGCAGAAGCGGGTGATCAGTGCCTCGATCGAAGGGGTGCGGGTACTCAATCTGTACGTGCCCAACGGATCAGCCCTGACCTCAGAGAAGTACCCCTACAAGCTGGAATGGCTGGCCTGTCTGCGGCGCTACCTGGAGGCCCTGGACACCGAAGGGGAACCCCTGGCGATGGTGGGGGACTTCAACATCGCCCTGGAGTCCCGCGACATCCACGACCCGGAGCGCCTCAGCGGCGGAATCATGGCCAGCGAGCCGGAGCGCCAGGCCCTGACGGCCGCCTTGGGCGATCACCTGCGTGACGTGTTCCGCGTCTTCGAACCGGATGCCGGGCACTGGAGCTGGTGGGACTACCGCACCGGCGCCTGGGATAGGGACAGGGGCTGGCGCATCGACCACATCTATCTCTCCGAGGAGCTGCTGGCCTGCGCCACGGGCTGCGTGATCCACAAGGGGATGCGGGGCAACGAGCAGCCCAGCGACCATGCGCCGGTGGTGGTGCACCTGGCCTGGCCACCGGAGGATGAGGCCGACACCGATGACGACGGCTGGTGATGCCCCCCCAGGGGGGTCACCCGAGGAACGCCTCCAGCTGGAGGTCCGGGCGCCGCACCAGGGCGAACAGGGTGCCGGCGTTACCCCGGCTCACCCGCAGCGCGTCATCGAGCACGGTGACATCGAGCCAGGCGGCATACCCCTGCTGCACCTCCCGGAACAACTGCAGCCGCTGATCTCCGAACCTGGGCCCCAGCCAGCCGCCCCGCTCGAAGCACACCGACACCCGCTGGTGGGGCGGCTCGAGCTCCACGGCGATCCTGGCCTGCACCCCGATCCCCGCGACGGGCCCGAGGGGGCCGGCCAGGCGCAGCAGGTTGAGGGCCCGGCCACTGGCGGGATCGAGCAACTGCAGGTTCTCGAGCCAGGGCCGGACCGCCAGATAGGGCTGGGAACTGCTGCTCCAGCGCAGTTCCCACACCCCCGCCAACTGGGCGGCCTGGGCGGAGAGATTGGCCGGCTGCAGCCGCTCCAGCCGCGCGATCAGGGCCCCGATCCGCCCGCCGGCCTGGCCAGGGGAGCCGGGACGCAGCAAGTCCAGCAGTTCCTCGCGGCAGGCCTGGGTCTCGCCGGCAGCGGGGATCGGGCCATCGGCCATGGCAAGGGAGGCTTCCGTCACCGGCTCTCACCCGCAGGACGGGGGCGCGAAAGGATCCATGCTGTCAGGTCCAGAAGGCCATCGGATACCGTGTCGCCCGGCCTGATCGCCGATCCGATCCAACGGCAGACCCCGTGACGCTGACCACCGTCGATGTGACCCTGGTGGGGGCGGGGATCATGAGTGCCACCCTCGGCACCCTGCTGAAGCAGTTGCGGCCGGATCTGCGCATCCTGCTGCTGGAAGGACTCCCCATGGAGGCCCAGGAAAGCTCCAGCGCCTGGAACAACGCCGGCACGGGCCACGCCGGGAACTGCGAGCTGAACTACACGCCGATGGCAGCGGACGGTTCGATCAGCCTCACCAAGGCACTCGACATCAACGAAGCCTTTGATCTCTCGCGCCAGTTCTGGACCCACCTGGTGCGGGACGGGGCCCTGGGCTCCCCGCAAGCCTTCATCCAGGGCGTCCCCCACATGAGCTTCGTGCTGGGGGAGGAGCGGCGGGCCTTCCTGCGGGAACGCCACCGGCTGATGGGCGCCCACCACTGCTACCGGGGCATGGCCTACAGCGAGGAGCCGGCCCAGGTGGCGGACTGGGCGCCGCTGTTGATGGAGGGACGGGATCGGGGCCAGGTGATCGGCGCCACCTACATCGCCTCCGGCACCGATGTGAACTTCGGGGCCCTCACCAGCCAGCTGCTGGATCACCTGCGGGCCAGCCCGCCGTTTGAGGCGCGTTTCTCCACGGCGGTGACGGGCCTGCGGCGCCGGCCGGAGGGGGGCTGGCGCCTGGAGAGCCGCGATCAAGCCAGTGGCGAGGTCCGCCTGATCGATACCGGCACCGTCTTTCTTGGGGCCGGTGGCGGCGCCCTCACCCTGCTGCAGAAATCGGGGATCCCCGAAGGACGCGGCTATGGCGGCTTTCCCGTCAGCGGTCTGTGGCTGCGCTGCGGCGATCCGGCCGTGGCCAGCCGCCACCACGCCAAGGTCTACGGGATGGCGGCCGCCGGTTCGCCACCGATGTCGGTGCCCCACCTCGACACACGCCTTGTCGATGGCCGGCGCTGGATCCTGTTCGGGCCCTACGCAGGGTTTTCCAGCAAGTTCCTCAAAAGCGGTTCCCTCTGCGACTGGCCCGGTTCCCTGCGGCCCGGCAACCTGCTGCCCCTGCTGGCGGTGGCCCGGGACAACCTGCCCCTGACCGAATACCTGATCGGCCAGGTGTTCGCCAGCGCCGAGCAGCGCTTCGCGGCCCTGCGTGACTTCTACCCCACCGCCAGGTCCTGCGACTGGAGCCTGGCGGTGGCCGGCCAGCGGGTGCAGATCATCAAGGGCGACCCCCGCCGGGGCGGGGTGCTCCAGTTCGGCACCGAGGTGGTGCATGCCGCCGACACCTCTCTGGTGGCCGTGCTGGGGGCCTCACCGGGCGCCTCCGCCGCCGTGGCGATCAGCCTGGAGATCCTGGGCTCCTGTTTCCGCGACAAGCTGCCCGAAGGCTGGGAGCGGACCCTGAAACGGATCCTGCCCTCCTACGGCGAATCGATCCGCCACGACGCCGACCTCTGCCGGCGGATCCGCAGCCAGAGCGCCGAGGTGCTGGGGCTGCCGGCGGACGGCTAGGGCTGGCGCGGCGGCAACAGCAGGCCGGCCCGCACGTCCCAGGGCGACAGGACGAACAGGCGCAGCATGGCTGCCAGCAGCTCCGGCACGCCCAGGGTGTTGGCCAGAAAGCCCGACCACTGCGGGCCGCTCAGGCGGAAGAAGCTGGCGAAGAACTGGCGCAGCTGAGCTTCGGAAAAACCCATCAGCTTGCCCAGTCCGAACTGGTAGAGGGCGTGCTTGCTGCGCAGCGCCGGGGGCCAGAGGGCTTGCCAGCCCGCCCGGGCCAGCAGAGCCGAGGGGGCCGCGGCATCGGCCATGGCCACCGCCACCGCCGAGGCCACCGCCGGCGCCCGGCGCAGCAGGGCGCCCACCATGTAGCCCGAGGCCGGATGCACCATCGCGGCGGCCCCGCCGAAGCCCAGCACCGGCTGCTGCAGATCCGGCAAGGGCAGGTTCATCGGGAACAGGCAGAACTCCTCGTGCTCCACCTCCAGCACCGCCACGCCGCGCTGGGCCAGGCGCCGATGCAGGCGTTGCTGGAGCACATCGAAGGGCACCGGAGGAGCCAGGGCCAGGGACGTCTCCTCGACGAAGAAGCGGCCCCCGCCCAGGTCCATCGCGTACAGGAAGGTGGGGGGCTCGGCCCGCTCCGCCTCGCTGAGGTGGTCGCAGCGATAGTCCATCAGCACGAACTGATCGCTCTGCACCGGCGGCGCCGAGAAGCGGCCGACAACCCCATAGGCCGACTGCCCCGCCACCGGGCCCCGGTCGGGCCGCCGCACCAGCACCGGCTGATGGCCGGTGGCGTCCACCACCAACCGCGCCTGCCACCGGCTGCCATCCGCACCCGCCACCACGCTCAGGGCGCCATCGGCCTGGCAACCCGTGGCCAGCCCCTGCAGCAGCTCCACCCCGCCGCGCCCGCAGGCCTCCAGCCAGTGCTGCTGCAGGGCCTCGCGGTTGAACAGGCCGTAATCGCGGCCGTGGGCCGTGGGGCGGTTGGCGGCCGCCGCGGGGTCGGGATCGCCCGCGCCGAAGTAACTCACCGTGTCGCTCCAGCGGTGCTCCAGAAGGTGACCCAGGCCGAGGGCGTCCACCTCATCCCCCCAGATGCCGTAGGTGTTGGGCCAGGGGGCGCGCGGATCCTGGGGCGCCAGCAGGGCCACCTGGAGCCCCTCGTCAGCCAGGGCCGCCGCGATGCAGAGGGCGGCAGGGCCGCCTCCGAGCACCAGCACGTCCCTCGCCATCTCGCCGGTACGGTGATGGCTCATCCTGCATCACGGCCCATGCGCGCCTTCGCCCGCTGGATGCTGGTGACGCTGGCCTGCCTGGGCCTGATCCTGGTGGTTCCGGGCCTGGTTCCGCCATCAGCGGCGGAACCACCAGAGGCCACGGCCGCCCCGAACCCGGTCGTGCCGATTCGGATCGCCCTGCAGGTGGACAACGTTTACCGCTTCTCCTCGCGGGAGAAGACCTTCAGCGTCGAGGGGACGCTGCGGCTGTCGGCGCCGGCGGCCACCGTGCGGCAGTGGCTGGCGGCGGGGGTGGATCCGCTCGAGCTGGTGCGCTTCCAGAACCTGGTGGAGCCCTGGGACTCCCTGCTGGAGGCCAGCAGCGGCCCGCTTCGCCTCGGCACGGATCTGGGCCGCGATTATCGCTTCAACGGCAATTTCTATTCCGATGAGATCGACTACCGGGGCTACCCCTTCGGCAGCCTGCCCCTGCAGATCCGGCTGGTGGCCGACCCGCGTTTCCCGGCGACGATTCGTGTTCCGCCCCGGATCCGCCTGCTGGCCGACAGCGCCGCCTCCGGCGTCAGTGGCCGCAGCAATATGAACGGCTACCGGCTCAGCAGCTGGCGCCTGTTCGGGCACCGGGGCGGCGTGGAGATGGAGCTGCGCTACGAACCCATCGGCTGGGCGGCCCTGGTGAAGTGGCTGCTGCCGCTCACGATCACCATGGTGGTGATGCTGCTCACCCCGAACCTGCGGGCCAGCTTCAGCTCCGAGCGCCTGGCGATCCCACCGGTGATCCTGCTGACCCTGGTGTTCATGCAGCAGGCCTACCGCGATTCGCTGCCCTCCCTGCCCTACCTCACCGTGCTGGATGGGCTTTACGCCTTCTCCTATCTGGTGACGCTGGTGTTCTTCTGCGAGTTCATCTGGTGCGCCAATCGGCTGGATCGCCTCGCCACCGAGGGCCCTACCCCGGGCCGCCCGGGGCTCGAACGCCGGATCGAGCGACTGGAGCTGGCCCTGCAGCTGGCCAGCCTGGCCGGCTATGGGGTGCTGTTGCTCTGGGCCTGGGGCCAGCGCTGACCCCATCTGGGGGGATCAGTCGTCCGTGTCTGGGGACTGCTCAGCGGCTGGAGCCTCCGGGGTGACAACCGGCGTGACCTCAGGAACCGCCCCATCGACCAGCTCCTCCTCCTCGGCGGCCGGCGGCACCAGCACCACCTCGGTGAGGCGATCGCCGGAATCCAGTTTCTGCAGCCGCACGCCGGTGGCCGCCCGGGACTGCTGGGGAATGGCATCGGCCTTCATGCGCACGATCACCCCCCGCTCGCTCACCAGCAGCAGCTCCTCACCGGCCCCGAGCACCTTGAGGCCCACCAGCACGTCACCGTCGCGACGGAACTTGATCGCCCGCAGACCCATGCCGGCGCGCCGCTGCAGCCGGAACTGGTCGACCGGCACCCGCTTGCCCAGGCCGCTGGCGCTGGCCACCAGCACCCAGGGGCCCTCACTGGGGGCGACATCATCACCCTCCTCCTCATCGGCGCCGAGTTCGGCCGTGCTGGCGACACGGTCCGCCAGTTCCGCCGTGAGCACGTCCATGCTCACCAGCTCATCGCCGGGGCGCAGGTTCATGGCGCGCACGCCACGGGCGGTGCGGCCCAGGGGGCGCAGCTCCTCGTCGCTGAGGCGGAAGTGGATCGTCATTGCCTTGAGGGAGCCGATCAGCACGCTGTCGCCGGGCAGGGCGAGTCGCACCCAGCGCAGGGCGTCACCGTCCTCAAGGGAGATGGCGATCAGGCCGTTGGAGCGGATGTTGCTGAAGGCCGACAACCGCGTGCGTTTGATGTAGCCGCCACTGGTGAGCATCACCAGCTGCACGTCGTCCTCGAACTCGCTCACAGCCAGCAGGGATGTGATCGCCTCCTCGCGGGGAATCGGCAGCAACTGCACGATCGGCGTGCCCTTGGCGGAACGGCTGCTGATCGGCACCCGGTAGGCGGGGATCGAATACACCACGCCCCTGTCGCTGAACAGCAGCAGGGCGTCGTGGTCGTTGCAGCTGATGAACAGCTTCACCGCCTCTTCGCCCTGGCTGCGGGTGCCGGCCTTGCCGCGGGTGCCGCGGCTGGTGGCCTCGAACTCGCTCACCGGCATCCGCTTGAGATAGCCGTTCTCCGTGAGCAGCACCACCGAGCGCTCATTGGCGATCAGATCGATGTCCTCAAGGCCGCCTTCGAGATCCAGGATCTCGGTGCGGCGGGGGGAGTCGTAGCGGCTGCGCAGCACCTGCAGCTCCTCCTGGATCAGCGCCAGCACCCGCTCCTTGCGGCCAAGGATGTCCTGGTAATCGGCGATCTTGGCGACCAGGTCGTCGTGTTCGAGGCGGATCTTGTCGGCCTCCAGGGCCGTGAGGCGCCGCAGCTGCATCTGCAGGATGGCGTCGGCCTGGATCTCGCTGAGACCATGGCGCTCCTGCAGCTGGGCCCGGGCCGTGGCGGTGTCAGGGGCGGCGCGGATCAGGGCGATGATCGGGTCGAGCTGGTCGAGGGCGAGCAGCAGGCCCTGCAGGATGTGGTCGCGCTCCTCGGCCTTGCGCAGGAAATAGCGGGTGCGCCGCTCGATCGTGCCGATGCGGAACTCGAGGAACACCCGCAGCATGCGGCCGAGGGTGAGCAGCACCGGCTCACCCTTCACCAGGGCCAGCATGTAGGCGCTGAAGTTGTTCTGTAGCGGCGTGAGCTTGAACAGGTTGTTCAGCACCACCTGGGGGTAGGCATCACGGCGCAGCTCGATGACGATGCGCATGCCGTCGCGATCGCTTTCATCGCGGATGTCGGCGATGCCCTCGAGCTTCTTGTCGTTGACCAGCTCGGCGATGCGCTCGATCAGGGAGGCCTTGTTGGTCTGGTAGGGGAGTTCGGTGATGATCACCGCGTCCCGGTCGGGACGGCCCTTGGCTTCCACCGTTTCGATCGAAGCCACGCCGCGCATGGTGATCGAGCCGCGACCGGTGGTGTATGTCTCGCGGATGCCCCTGCGGCCGAGGATCTGGCCGCCGGTGGGGAAGTCGGGTCCGGGGATGATCGCCATCAGGGCCCGGTCCTCGATCTCCGGGTCGTCGATCAGGGCCAGCAGGCCGTCGATCAACTCGGTGAGGTTGTGGGGGGGGATGTTGGTGGCCATTCCCACGGCGATGCCGGAGGAACCATTGAGCAGCAGATGCGGCACCCGGGCCGGCATCACGGTGGGTTCCTGCTGGGAGCCGTCGAAGTTGTCGATGTAATCGACGGTTTCGGCTTCGATGTCCTCCAGGAGGCTGTCGGTGGTCAGGGCCTGCAGACGCGATTCGGTGTACCGCATGGCGGCCGGCGGGTCGTTGTCGACCGATCCGAAGTTGCCGTGCCCATCGATCAGGGGCATGCGCATGGAGAAGTCCTGGGCCATGCGCACCAGGGCGTCGTAGACGGCCGTGTCGCCGTGGGGGTGGTACTTACCGAGCACCTCCCCCACGACGCGGGCGCATTTCCGATAGGGCCGGTCGCTGGTGAGACCGAGCTCGTACATGGCATACAGGATGCGCCGGTGCACCGGCTTGAGGCCATCGCGGGCATCGGGCAGGGCCCGGCCCACGATCACGCTCATCGCATACTCCAGATAGGAGCGCGACATCTCATTGCGCAGGTCGGTCTGGATGATCCGTCCGTCGGATTCACCGGGTCCGGTTGGATCCGCCATGCAAGACCGTATGGGGCACAACCCACTCTATCGATGACCCTGCCGGCCCGTCGTGAATCGGCCCTGCGCGAGCGTCAGCGCAAGGGCATCTTGCGGGTGAGGGCCGCCGCCGACTTCCGCGCCCTGGTGGCCGAAGCCGGGCTGGCGGAGGCCTACGACAACACCGACGTGGTGGTGGCTGCCAACGCCGAATTCACCGACCAGGGCTCAGTTCACCTCAACATCGGCCCCAGCGATCCCCCGATCCGCTTCCGGGAGGCCCAGCTCGACGCCCTCGCGGCCCAGAGCGGCGGCGGCGGTGGCGACCTGGTGCTGCCCATCGGCGGCGGCCTCGGGGAGGCCCAGCGGCAGGGGGGAGCCCATCTGCTCGACCGTCTGCTCAAGGGCGGTTCCCTGACCCTCACCGCCACCGGGGAGGTCACGGCCCTGCACCCGCGGCGGGATCTGCAGGCCCAGCTCGACCTGGCCCGGATCGGTTCCGGCCGCCTGCTGCTGCACCGGGCCATCAGCGAGAACGGCGTGGTAGCCGTGAGCAGCGCCGAAGGGGTGCTGCGCAGCCCCTGGGGCCCCGTTCTGGGGCCGTTCGGCAACGCGCTCTACGGCTGTGGCGGCGCCGGCAGCATCGGCCTCACCATGCCGGGACTGGCGCTGCTGGGGCCGGGCTCACCGGTGCTGGTGGCGGGGGCGATCGGCTGGGTGGTGGGCAGCGGCAGCGGCCACCAGCCGAGGGTGCCTCGCTCCGCCGGCGGCCACGCCCTCAGCCCGGGGGCGGTGGCGGCGGTGAGTGTGGATCTGCATGGCCTGCGGCCCGAATGGCTGCGGCCCTGCTTCTTCGAGGGCCACGGGGCCGGCCTGCTGGTGGGCCTGGCGGCCCCGATCCCCCTGATCAATGAAGCGGTGGCCCGCCAGGCCGCCTGCGGCGACGGGGAGCTGGAGGCGCCCGTGCTGGATATGGCCATTCCGCGGCGCCTGCGGCCCCGCTTCGGCTCCGTCAGCTATGCCCGGCTCAAATCCGGCCTGATCGAGGTGGAGGGGCGCCGCGTCACCGCCGCTCCGGCCCACAGCCCGCGCCTGGCCGCAGCGATCGCTGCGGAGCTGATCGCCTGGCTCCAGGACGGTCGCTTTCCACTGCACCTGCCGGTCCGGCCGCTCTCGGGGCGCGGCGGCCTGATTCCCCTCGACAGCTGAAATCCCTGCACACCTCTGGAGCGGTGGCGGAAAACGGCCGTAAGCTCCGCGGTGAGCTACCGGCGCCAGCCATGGCCGAGACCCCCTTCAGCCCCGAGCCCCCCTCCAGCCCCGAGCCCCAGGAGGACGGACCGTTGCCGCAGCCGTGGCCGACGGAAGCGGCCGAGGTGACGCCAGATCCCGTCAACGCCTGGCCGCAACCGACCCTGGCCGGACCGGATCCCGAAGGCGACGCCCCAGCGCCGGTGGAACCGGAGTTGTTCAGCGAGCCGATGGCCGCCGCGGTGAGCGAGCCGGAGCCCGGCATCGTGGCCACCTTTGAGGTGCCGCCCCTGGAGGGCTCCCCTGATCCAGCCGCAGACGGCGGCGGCGAATTCGAACTGCTGCTGCAGAAGATCAAGGACTGGCTCGGCAGCGGCGAGCTCCAGGCCCAGTGGCAGCGGTTCCGCGGCCCCCTCAAGGGGCTGGCGATCCTCATCGGCGTCGTGCTGCTGCTGCGGGTCTATGCCTCCCTGATCGGCACCCTGGACAGCCTGCCCCTGGTGGGCGGCCTGCTGGAGCTGGTGGGCCTGATCGCCGTGACCCGGTTCACCGTCACAAGGATGGTGCGCAAGAGCGACCGGGAGCAGGTCTTCGCTGACTGGAGCCGCCGCTGGAACGAGTTCCGGGGCAGGGAGTGATCTTCCGACCGTGATCGGGCCGGGTCGATCGCGGCCCGGTTGATAGTTTGTGCCCACTGTGTCCGTCCAACGGTGAACATTCAGCTCGGTCGCTCCAGGACCGTCCGCCGCGCCTACGGCATTGACGAAATCGCCCTGGTTCCTGGCGGCCGCACCGTCGATCCGGACGTGACCGACAGCAGTTGGAGCCTGGGGGGCATCCAGCGGGAGATTCCCATCATCGCCAGCGCCATGGACGGGGTGGTGGATGTGGGCATGTGCATCGAACTCAGCCGGCTGGGGGCCCTGGGGGTGCTGAACCTGGAGGGCGTCCAGTGCCGCTACGACGATCCCGAACCGATCCTGGACCGCATCGCCTCGGTGGGCCGGGAGGAATTCGTGGGCCTGATGCAGGACCTTTACAGCCAGCCGGTTCGCGAAGACCTGGTGCGCCAGCGGATCGCTGAGATCAAAGCCGGTGGCGGCATTGCGGCGGTGAGCGCCACCCCGGCGGCGGCCCTGCGCTTCGGCGCGGCGGTGGCCGAATCGGGCGCCGACCTGTTCTTCGTGCAGGCCACGGTGGTCTCCACCGAACACATCGGTCCCGAGGGTCGCCAGACCCTCGACCTTGCCGCCCTCTGCCGCGACCTGGGCGTGCCCGTGGTGATCGGCAACTGCGTCACCTACGACGTCACCCTGCAGCTGATGCGGGCCGGCGCCGCCGGCGTGATGGTGGGCATCGGCCCCGGCGCCGCCTGCACCTCCCGGGGCGTGCTCGGCGTCGGCATTCCCCAGGCCACGGCCGTGGCCGACTGCGCCGCCGCCCGGGATGACTACGAGCGTGAAAGCGGCCGCTACGTGCCGGTGGTGGCCGATGGCGGCATCGTCACCGGCGGGGACATCTGCAAATGTCTGGCCTGCGGCGCCGATGCGGTGATGATCGGCTCCCCGATCGCCCGGGCCGCCGAAGCGCCCGGCCGCGGGTTCCACTGGGGGATGGCCACCCCCAGCCCGGTCCTGCCCCGTGGCACCCGCATCAAGGTGGGCACCACCGGCAGCCTCGAGAAGATCCTGCGCGGCCCGGCGGGCCTCGATGACGGCACGCAGAACCTGCTGGGCTGCATCCGCACCTCCATGGGCACCCTGGGCGCCCGGACCCTCAAGGAAATGCGGCAGGTGGAGGTGGTGGTGGCCCCGTCCCTGCTGACCGAGGGCAAGGTGTACCAGAAGGCCCAGCAGCTGGGCATGGGCAAGTAGCACGGCGCGGCCAGGCCCGGCGCCAGCCACGTCGTCCCATACCTGGACAACACTGCCTCAAGGCGAGATGGAGGCTAACCTCTGGATGTGGGGGCTCCGGCTCGCACACTCCTCACACCCCCCGGCCCGGCGTGTCCGGGCTTTTTGTCTTCTCCCACCGTTCCACCGGAAGCCCCCGCAGCCTGGGGCTGCCGGTTCCGCTACGGCCTGCAACGCTGACCTGATCCCAGGGGAAAGCGACCGAACCCGGTTGCTAGATTCAATTCATCCCGAGTCTGCAAGGAATGTCCAGCGCCGCTGCCGTCACCGACGCCTCCTTCGAGCAAGACGTGCTCAAGAGTGATGTGCCCGTGCTGGTTGATTTCTGGGCCCCCTGGTGCGGCCCCTGCCGCATGGTGGCGCCGATCGTCGATGAGATTGCCAAGGAATACGAAGGCAAGATCCGCGTCTACAAGCTCAACACCGACGAGAACCCCAACGTCGCCAGCCAGTACGGCATCCGCAGCATTCCCACCCTGATGCTGTTCAAGGGCGGTCAGAAGGTCGACACCGTTGTCGGTGCCGTCCCCAAGAACACCCTGTCCGGCACCATCTCCAAATACCTCTGATTCCGTTCCGCTGACGCCGCCCCTCTCCCCGAATCAAGCGCCGGCGGCGGGCAGAAGCCCCCTTCAGGCCCTCGCCGACGAACTCCAAGGCCACCCCCAACGTCGCCAGATTGAGCGGGCGGTGGTCTCGCTGCTGCAGGTGGCTCGCCAGGAGAAGGAAGAGGAGGAATGGCGGCTGATCGCGGGCTGCCTGGCTGACATCAGCGAGGCCCTGGAGGTGTTCCGTCCCCGCCGCAGTGCCCGCAAGATCAGTGTGTTCGGCTCGGCCCGCACCCGCCAGAGCGATCCCTGCTACCACCTGGCTGAAGCCGTTGCGCGCCAGGCCGTTCAAGCCGGATTTGAGGTGATGACCGGTGCGGGGGCCGGCGTCATGGAGGGCGCCAACAGTGGTGCCGGCTGTGAGCACAGCATCGGCCTCAACGTGGATCTGCCCTTCGAGCAGCATCCCAACCCCTACGTGAGTGCCTGCGACGACCGCCTGCTCTACTTCCGCTATTTCTTCACCCGCAAGCTGTTCTTCCTGATGGAGAGCGATGCCCTCGTGGTGATGCCGGGGGGATTCGGCACCCTCGATGAACTGTTCGAGTGCCTCACCCTCATCCAGACCGGTCGCACGTCCCCGATCCCGCTGGTGCTGCTCTGCCCACCGGGCGACGATTTCTGGAAGGTCTGGAAGCGCAATGTGCACAACGAACTCGCCAGCCGTGAGCTGATCTCACCGGAGGATGTGGATCTGATGGCGGAAGCCTCGAGCGCCGAAGAAGCCGTGGCCAAGATCTGTCGCTTTTACCGCGTGTTCCACAGTGCCCAGCTGGGCCAGGACCGCATCGAACTGCTGCTCAACGCCGAGGTGCCGCGGGCCCTGTTGCCGGAGCTGAACCGCAGCTTCGCCGATCTGCTGGACCAGGGCGCCATCCAGAGCGGCGAGGGGGTCGACGACAACGGCCTGCTGCGGCCCTGCCTGCAGCTGCGCTTCGACAAGCGCCGCGTCGGCCGTCTCTACCAGTTCATCGACCACCTCAACGGCCTCGACCTGCCCGCCTCCTCGGCCCTGGAGCATCCGGCCGAGCGGGTCCCCACCGGCAGCCAGCCATGAGTCGCATCGGCCTGATCGATTACGGCATGGGGAACCTCCACTCGGTGCAACGCAGCTTTGCCCGGCTCGGCGCCGAGCTGGTCAACGTGCACGGCCCGGCGGACCTGGAGCCCTGTGACGCCCTGGTGCTGCCGGGGGTGGGGGCCTTTGACCCGGCCATGGAGCGGCTGCGGGCGGCGGGGCTGGAGCCGGCCCTGCGCCGCTCCTGCGCCAGCGGAAGGCCGCTGCTGGGGATCTGCCTGGGGTTGCAGCTGCTGTTCGAAGCCAGCGAAGAGGGCCAGGCCGAAGGCCTGGGTGTGCTGGCCGGCCGGGTGACAACCCTGCCGCGGGTGGCCGGCCACCCCCTGCCCCACATGGGCTGGGCCCCCCTGATCGCCGCCACCGCCAGCCCGCTGCTGGACGCCCACACCCCGGAGGCCTGGGTCTACTTCGTGCACTCCTTCGCCGCCGAGCCGGCCGACGCCGCCGCCACCACAGCCCAGGTCGACTACGCCGGCACCCTGGTCACGGCGGCGGTCTGGCACGGCACCGTCGCCGCCTGCCAGTTCCACCCGGAGAAGTCCGGACCGGTGGGGGAAGCGATGCTGCGCCGCTGGCTCGACTGGGTGGCGTCCCCGTGACCTTGCGGGTGAGCGGGGGGCGCCGGCTGCAGAGCCCCCCGGGGAGCATCGCCCGGCCCACCGCCGCCCGGGTTCGGCTGGCGGTGATGAACCTGCTGGCCGCTGAAATCAGCGGCAGCCGCTGGCTGGATCTGTGCTCCGGCAGCGGCGTGATGGCCTGTGAGGCCCTGCAGCGAGGGGCTGCGCAGGTGGTGGCTGTGGAGCGGGATCGCCGCATTGCGGCGGTGGCCAGGGGAAACCTGGAGGCGACCCTCGCCGGCCGGGCGTCCTTGGAAGGCCCAGAGGTCCAGCGGGTGGAGGTGGTGCAGGCCGACGTGTTGCGCTGGCTGGCGACGAGGCCGAGCGCAACCCCGCCCGTCTGCTTCGATCTGATCTACGTGGATCCTCCCTACGCGGCTGGGCTGCACGGACCGATCGCCACGGCGGTTCGCGCGGGTGGATGGCTGGCGCCGGGCGGCACCCTGGTGTGGGAATGCGCCTCGGACGGGGTTCCGGCTGCCCCGCCGGGTTGGCAACAGCGGGACTGCCGACGCTATGGCGGCACTACACTGGTGTTACTCCAGGCACCGCCTGATCAGGACGGACCCTCTCCTCTGGAGGGTTCCATCCCCTGACCACCAGCCACGGCGTCCGGTCCAGGCTCAAAGCCCCGTATCAGCCCCCGAGGGCACTGCCCCTGCGGTACTGATTCCAGGCCGCCACGAACAGCCCCACCAGGGTGATGGGAATCAGTCCAAGCACGATGCCGCAGAGGAGGGGTTCGATCATGGAGAGGCGGAAGCGTCAGTCGAAGCACAATTCTTCCACGACTCCCCCCGGCCCCGCGAGACCCACCGCAGCACTGTGATCAGCCCGTCCCCCACACCCCCCGTCGCCGTGACGCCCGCCACCGTCAGCGAGGCCAACCAGCCCCCCTCCCAGCGCCGCAGCCTGGTGGCGGCCCTGGCGACCCTGGCGGCGGCGGCCTGCATCCTGCTGGTGGTGGTGGTGTTGCCGGCGGCCCACAGCGATCCCTACACCCGCCAGACCCTCGCTCTCACCGGTTCGGCCACGGATGGCGGTCGCCTGTTCCGGCTCAACTGCGCCGGCTGCCATGGCCTGGCGGCCCAGGGACTGGTGGGCCCCAACCTGCACGGCGTCGAGCGACGCAAGAACGATCGCCAGCTGATCCAGCAGGTGGTGAGCGGGCGCACCCCGCCGATGCCCAGCTTCCAGCCGGAACCCCAGGCCATGGCCGATCTGCTGGCGTTTCTGCACGCGCTGCCTTGAGCCCCAAGCTGGTCCTGGTCGAGCCGGCCGGCCCGCTGAACGTGGGCAGCGTGGCCCGGCTCTGCCGCACCTATGGCATCGAGGACCTGCGGCTGGTCGCTCCCCGTTGTGACCCCCTCAGCGACGAGGCCCGGCTGATGGCCGTCAAGGGATTTCCCCTGCTGCAGCGGGCACGCCTGTTCCCCACCCTGGCCGCCGCCCTGGCCGACTGCGGCCGGGTGGTGGCCACCAGTGGCCGTCCGGAGGGGGAGCCCCTGCCCCTGGAGAATCCCGATGAGGCCCTGGCCTGGCTGCTGGCCGGCGATCCGGCACTGCCGTCGGCTCTGGTGTTCGGCCGGGAGGACCGGGGCCTGAGCAACGACGAGCTGCTGCAGGCCGGCCGGCTCCTGCAGATCCCCACCCCCACGCCCCACGGCTCCCTCAACCTCTCCCATGCGGTGGCCGTGGTGCTGCACGACCTGCACCAGCTGGCCCGGCAGCCAACGGCACCGGCCGTGGCCGCCGTTGGCCAGCCCCCCTGTCCCCGGGGGGTGCTCGAAGCCATGCTCAGCGACGCCGAGGCGCTGCTGCTGGAGGTCGGGTTTCTGCTGCCCCACACTGCCCATGCCCGGATGGCCAAGCTGCGGGCCCTGCTGCAGCGCGGCCAGGTCAGCGACCCGGAGGTGGCCCTGCTGCGGGGGCTGGTGTGCCAGTTGCGCTGGGCGAGCCGTCGCCCTTTCCCTTCTTCCCAGGACCACTAGCGTCGACCCACTGCCCTGAAGCCCTGTTTCCGTGAGTGCTGGCCGTCCATCCCGTCCCCCGGGCAACCCCTGGCTGCGCCCTGTGGGCCTGGTGCTGCGCCTGATCGTGCTGGGGGTGGGTCTGGGCGTGATCGTGGGCACCGGCCTCAAGCTGCTGGAGCCTCGCCTCGTCAAGGGGGCCATCGGTACGCCTGCACCGGGCTCAACGCCGACGGTGAAGAAGCCCGGCACCGGGGCGATGGCCCTGGGACGGTTTGAGCCACGCCAGGAGCTCGTCGGCCTCAGCCAGCAGTGGACACGGCTGGCCGCCGCCCAGAAGGATCTGACCGCCAGCGGCTTCCTGCTGGTGCTCGACGACGGTCGCTTCGCCCAGATGCAGCCGGATCTGGCTCTGCCGGCGGCCAGTGCCATCAAGGTGCCGATCCTGCTGGCCAGCCTGGAGGACCTCGATGGCGGCAAGCTGCGCTGGAACGAGCCCATGCCGCTCACCAAGGAGGTGGTGGGGGGTGGGGCCGGCTGGATGGCCAACAAGCCGCTGGGCACCCGCTTCCCCTTTTTCGAAGCCGCCACGGAGATGATCCGGGTGAGCGACAACACCGCCACCAACCTGCTGATCCGCCGGCTGGGCGGCAAGACCACCCTCAACGGCCGCTTCCGCAGCCTTGGTCTGCCCGCAACGGTGGTGAACAACTGGCTGCCGGACCTGGACGGCACCAACACCACCAGCGCCCGCGACCTGGCCCGCTCCATCGCCCTGGTGGACACCGGCGACAAGCTCACTCCCCGGGCCCGTGATCTGTTCCGGGAAATCATGGCCACCTCCCGCACCAACACCCTGATCCCCCTCGGCCTGCTGATGGGGATGGGCAAGGACGCCCCCGATCCCGACAGTGAGCTGCTGCCCAAGGGAATCACCGTCTACAACAAGACCGGCGACATCGGCATCGCCTACGCCGATGCCGCCCTGATCCAGCTGCCTGATGGCCAGCGCGCCGTGGCGGCCTTCATGGTCAAGGGCCCGTTCAACGATCCCCGCTCCGCCGAACTGATCCGGGCGATGGCCGGCGCCGTCGCCAAAACCCTCGTCAAAGGCCCATGAGAGCCCTCACCCCCGCCCTGCTGCTGCCGTGGCTGACCGCCCTGGGCAGCCCCCTGCTGGCCCAGCCGCAGCCGTCTGCAGCTCCCAGGCCTGCCCCCTCGCCAACGGTGCTTCGCCCGGGCACGGTGGCGCCCCTGCCCGGCCGGCTGGATGCGGTGCCGATGCTGAACGACAACAACCCCGAGGTGATCAAGGGGCCCGGCATCCTGCTCTCCACCTTCGATGGCCAGCGGGGCTACGCCGGCCGTCCCCTGGGCGTACCGGCGGCGCACCTCAATGCGGCCGTCAGTGGCCCCTTCGAGCTGTTCAGCCATCACATCTACGCCGGCAGTCCGGAAAGCCTCGACTCCACCCTCTGGCTGGCGGTGGTGGCGGCCCCACGGGGCCATGCCCCGGTGACGCTGCGCACGGTGGCGGGCTCCACCGCCCTGTCCCAGTCGGTGAACCCCGACCAGCCCTCGGCCCCCTTCCTGCCCCTGCCGACCCTGATGGAGCAGGGCAGCACGCCGATCTGGGCCGGCCCCGGCAGCCGGGTGGCCACCGAGCTGCTGGCACGGCAGCGCAGTCCCCTGGTGCCGGAAGGCTGGACCCTGCCGTCGGGGCAGCTGAGCACCCTGATGGTGCTGCCCCTGCCGGTGCGCGGCCTCGACCCCTTGCTGAACGGCCTCAACCTGCAGCTGCGTCTCAACAGCGACGGGCCGGTGGATGTGGCCACCCTGGCGGCCTTCGGCCCGGTCGACCGGCCCCCGGATCCCGCCGTCTGGCAACGCCTGCTGCAGGGCGGTCTCAGCCCGAAGGAGCACAGCCCCAGCCCCCGAGGGGCCAGCGGCCCGATGGTCTATTCCCGGGTCAGCGGCGTGCAGGTGGGCAGCGCCTGGGCCGGGCGGATCACCGATCCGGGCCGCCCGACCCTGTCGGTGAGCCGGGCACCGATCTCCTGGCCGATCAGTTCCCTGGAGCGGGGCACCCTCGGCACCGGTCAGGTGCAGACGGCCCCGCTGCGCTCCTTCTATCCCGGCACCGCCTGGGCCGCCCACGGCAACTACGGCGTCACCTACGACCTCAGCCTGCCGCTGCGCAACGACACAACCAAGCCGACGCGGCTCGCCCTGGCGCTGGAATCCCCGATCAAGGGCGACCAGCCCCTGGGCGGCCTGCGCTTCAACACCACGCCGGCGCGGGCGGTGATGTTCCGGGGCACCGTGGAGGTCAGCGGCCTCGACAACGACGCGGGTGGTCCCGGCGGCCGGCGACGCTTCCACCTCGTGTTGCGGGCCGGCCAGGAGGGACCCACCCTTGGCACCGTCAGCCTGCGCCCCGGCCAGGAGCGGCAGCTGCGGGTACGGCTGATCTACCCGGCTGACGCCACTCCGCCCCAGGTGCTGTCGCTGATCCCCGCGCCCTTGGCGGTGCCCCCAGGGGCGGCTGTGAAACAATCCGTGGCTCCGCCCGTAACCCGCCCGTGACGCCAACCAGGAAGCGCAGGGTCTTCCCCTTCACCGCGATCGTGGGGCAGGAGGAGATGAAGCTGGCGCTGCTGCTCAACGTGATCGATCCCCGCATCGGCGGGGTGATGATCATGGGGGACCGGGGCACGGGCAAATCCACCACCATCCGGGCGCTGGCGGACCTGCTGCCGGCGATCGATGTGGTGGCGGGGGATCCCTACAACAGCTCTCCGAGCGACCCCGACCTGCAGAGCAGCGAGGTGCGTCAGCGGGCAGAGCAGGGCGAGCAGCTCCCTGTGGAGGCCCGCCAGGTGCCGATGGTCGACCTGCCGCTGGGGGCCACGGAAGACCGCCTCTGCGGCACGATCGACATTGAGAAGGCCCTCAGCGAGGGTGTGCGGGCCTTTGAGCCGGGGCTGCTGGCCAAGGCCAACCGGGGCCTGCTCTACGTCGACGAGGTGAACCTGCTCGACGACCACCTGGTCGACGTGCTGCTGGATTCGGCCGCCTCGGGTTGGAACACGGTGGAACGGGAGGGGGTGAGCGTGCGGCACCCGGCCCGTTTCGTGCTGATCGGCTCCGGAAACCCGGAGGAGGGGGAGCTGCGGCCCCAGCTGCTGGATCGCTTCGGCATGAGCGTGGAGGTGCGCACCGTGCGCGATCCCGAGCTGCGGGTGCAGGTGGTGGACCAGCGCACCAGCTTCGATGCCGACCCCGACAGCTTCAGCGACCGGCTGCAGAGCACCCAGGAGGCCCTGCAGGCCCGGGTGGTGGAAGCCCAGGAACGGCTGCCCCAGGTGGCCATCGACGACGACCTGCGCGTCCGCATCTCGGCGGTCTGCGGCGAACTGGACGTGGACGGGCTGCGGGGTGACATCGTCACCAACCGGGCCGCCCGGGCCCTGGCGGCCTTCGAGGGCCACCTGGAGGTGAGCGACGACGACGTGGCCCGCGTCGTGGCCTGCTGCCTGCGCCACCGCCTGCGCAAGGACCCCCTCGAGCAGATCGACTCCGGCGATCGGGTGGTGAAGATGTTCTGCAAGGTGTTTGACCACGCCGGCAGCGACCCCGCCGCCTTCCAGCTGGCCCTGGCGGGGTGAGGATTCTGGGCATCGATCCCGGCCTCGCCCGCGTCGGCTATGGGGTGATCGATGTGGAGGGTCGCTCCGCCGCAGGCGGCGGCCACCAGCGCCTGCTCGACTGCGGCATGATCCGCACCGAACCGGGCCGCAGCGACGGCGACCGCATGGTGGAGATCGCCCGCGATCTGCGGGTGATCGTGCGCCGCTGGCGGCCCCAGCTGGCAGCGGTGGAGAAGTTCTTCTTCTACCGCTCCAGCACCACCATCGCAGTGGTCCAGGCCCGGGGCGTGGTGATGATGACCCTGGCCCGCTTCGCTATCCCGGTGGTGGAGTACCCCCCCATGCAGATCAAGCTGGCGCTGGCGGGTTCGGGCCACGCCGAGAAGGACGAGGTGCTGGCGGCGGTGATGCGGGAGCTGGAGCTGGAGACGCCCCCCCGCCCCGATGACGCCGCCGATGCCCTGGCGGTGGCCCTGACCGGTTGGTTTCAGCGGTGAGGTCGCCCGCCGGAGAGGGACCCTCCAAGCAGGAGCTGCGTCGCCTGTTCCGGCGGCGGCGGCGGCAGTGCCTCACCGCGGCGGCCCCGGGCATCCTGGCGACGGCGCAGCGGCATCTGGGCGTCCTGATGGCTGGCCGTGGCGGCGATCTCGGGCTCTACTGGCCCCTGGGCAGCGAGCCCGACCTGCGCCCCCTGGCCCAGGCCTGGGGCGACCGGCTGGCCCTGCCGGCGGTGGTGGGCGCTGCGCTTGTGTACCGGGCCTGGGTTCCGGGCGATCCCCTGGCCGACGACGCCTGCGGCATTCCGGCACCGGTCGCGCCGGCTCCGGGGCGGCGACACGGCCAGGAGCGGTCGCCGGAGGCCATGGCCCTGCTGCTGGTGCCCGCCCTGGCGGTGGCCCCCTGCGGCCTGCGGCTGGGCTCGGGTGGTGGCTGGTACGACCGGCTGCGGGCCGACCCGCTCTGGGCCGCGGTGCCGGCGTTGGTGGTGCTGCCCGCCGCCTGCACCGGCGTGGCCCTGCCCCGTGATCCCTGGGACATCCCCTTCGACGGCTGGTTCGATGAACGGGACTGCCACCTCACCGAAGCGGGGCGGCGGAAGATTGCAAGCTCTTAACGATGGCGCCGCCATCGGGCCAATCCCTCGTTCGTTTGCCAGGATCGGAGCAGTGCATCCGTGCCGTCCTTGGATTCGATCCTCTCGTCGCTCCAGAACCGTCCCCTGACGGCTGCCGAGCGGGTGATGACCTCCGAATTTCAGGCCCGTGGCGCCTCCAGCGACGCCCTCTCGATGATGGTCAGCTCGGTCGCCAGGATGGTGCAGGCGGGCAAAAGCAGCGATAGTCGCTGGAAATCCAACTGATCCACGGATGAAGCGCCTCCTTGTTTCCGGGCTGATCGGCCTGGCCTCTCTTGTGCTGGTCCCCTCCCAGGCGCGAGCGCACGCCATCGAGAGCAGCCTGGAGCGCCTCACCAGCCTCACCGACTCCCTGCAACTCGAAAGTCAGTTCTCCAGCGGCCTACCGGCCAGCGATGCCACCGTCCGCATCGTCCCCCCTGACGGCGGCCCCGGCATCGAACTTGGGCGCACCGACGCCTCCGGACGGATCGTCTTCACCCTGCCGCCCCAGGCCAGCCGCCTGTGGGAGGTTCAGGTGGATGCGGGCCCCGGCCACCGGGATTACCTCGAACTTCCCGAGGCCACGCCCCCCTCGCCGGCCCCCGCACGGGTGAGCCGGTCCCATTCCTACCCTCAGGTAGAGGGTTGGGCCCTGGTGCCCCCCCTCGGCGTGCTCGCCGTGGCCGGACTGGCCGGGATGCTGAGGCCGCGCCGTCCGTCCTGAGCCCCTCCTTGTCGTCCATGGCCACCGGCAGCCCAGCCCTCGATCGGATCGTGGAACGCCTGGGAAGCACCAGCGACCCGCGCCGCCGTTACGAATACGTGCTGTGGCTGGCCAAGAAGCTGGAGCCCTTCCCGGACGACCTGCGCCTGGACGCCTTCAAGGTGAAAGGTTGCGTCTCGCAGGTGTATGTGGTCGGGCACCTGGAGGAGGGGAAGCTCCACTGGCGCGGTGATTCCGATGCCCAGATCACCAAGGGTCTGCTGGCCCTGCTGATCGAGGGGCTGGCGGGCATGACCCCGGAGCAGGCCACCGCTCTGGATCCCTCCTTCATCGCCGCCACGGGCCTGCAGGCGAGCCTGACGCCTTCGCGGGCCAATGGCTTTCTCAACATCCTGCGCACCATGCAGGCCCAGGCCAGGCAGCTGCAGGCCGGTTGATTTCTAGGATGGTGGTTTGTGGGGTTGCAGCCCATGACCATCGGCATCGGCTTGCTCGGGCTGGGCACGGTGGGGAGCGGCGTGGCGGCGATCCTGGCCAGTCCCCAGGGCCGCCATCCCCTGGTCGGCGACCTTGTGCTCGAAAGGGTGGCGGTGCGCGACCTCCAACGCCCCCGCCCGTTGACCCTGCCACCGGAGCGCCTCACCACCGACCCTGAGGCGGTCATCGACGATCCGAAGGTGGACATCGTCGTGGAGGTGATGGGGGGTCTGGAGCCGGCCCGCAGCCTGATCCTGCGCGCCATCGCCGCCGGCAAGCCCGTGGTCACGGCCAACAAGGCGGTGATCGCCCGCTACGGCCAGGAGATCGCCGCCGCCGCCGCCAGCCAGGGCGTCTACGTGCTGATCGAGGCCGCCGTGGGCGGCGGCATCCCGATCATCGAGCCGATCAAGCAGTCCCTGGGCGGCAACCGCATCCAGCGGGTCAGCGGCATCATCAACGGCACCACCAACTACATCCTCAGCCGCATGGCCGATGAGGGGGCGGCCTACGCCGACGTGCTGGCGGACGCCCAGCGGCTGGGCTATGCGGAGGCCGATCCCGCCGCTGATGTGCAGGGGGGAGATGCGGCCGACAAGATCGCCATCCTGGCGGGACTGGCCTACGGCGGGCCGGTGGAGCGGGCGGGCATCGCCACCGAAGGCATCGATCGGCTCGAGGCCCGCGACGTGGCCTATGCCGCCCAGCTCGGCTTTGTGGTGAAGCTGCTGGCGGTGGCCGAACGGGTGCAGGACGACGGCCCGTCCGGGCCGCCGGATGGCGTGGCCCTGGACGTTCGCGTCCATCCCACCCTGCTGCCGAAGCACCATCCCCTGGCCGGGGTCCATGGCGTCAACAACGCCATCCTGGTGGAAGGCGATCCGGTGGGACAGGTGATGTTCTTCGGGCCGGGCGCCGGGGCGGGCCCCACCGCCTCGGCGGTGGTGGCCGACATCCTCAACATCGCCGGCATCCGCCAGGTGGGCGGCCCCCAGGCCGGCCTCGATCCCCTGTTGGCCGCCAGCAGCTGGCGCCACTGCGCCCTGGTCGACGGATCCTTGAGCCGCCATCGCAACTACGTGCGGCTCAGCACCCGCGACGAGGCCGGCGTGATCGGCCGCATCGGCACCTGTTTCGGCGCGGCCGAGGTGTCGATCCAGTCGATCGTGCAGCTCGACGCCAGGGAAGGGGAGGCGGAGATCGTCGTCATCACCCACGAGGTGCGGGAAGACCGGTTCCGCGAAGCGCTGGCCGCGATCGAGGCCCTGGAAGGGGTGGAGCGGGTGGCCGCCTGCCTGCGGACCCTCTGAGCCGCTCCTGAACCGACCCGCCGCTCAGCGTCCCTGGAGGAGGCGCTGCCTCAGGTGGCGGCTGTAACGGAAGGCGACGGCCACACCGGCCAGGGGCAGGGGGCCGGGAACAGAGGCTGGATCGGGGCCCTCAGCGCTGGGGCCCCCACCAGGACCATCGGGACGATCGCCGGGCAGCTGATCGGCGGGGGCCCCAGGGGGGAGCTCGGCAGGCGGGGGCAGCAGGGCGGTTTCGAACACGTCCCCAACCTGCCTCTGGCCGGGATCCTCGTCGGCGGGCTCGGCGGCGATGGCAAGGTCCCAGGCGTCAGAGGCGGAGGCGTCCGGCTCTGAAGGAGCGGCGGAGACGATCCGGAACGGGACGAAGCCACCGGTGGCCCCGTTGAAGACATTGTCGAACAGGGTGCCCGCCCGCCAGGTGAGCTGCGCCGCAGGCGTGGAGGAGGTGCCGGCCCAGCGGAAGGAGAGGGGGCTGCTCAACCGGAACAGGCTGTCGCCCGTGGCGGCGCCTGAACGTGCCAGGAAGATGCCGGAGGGCACAACAAAGCCATCGACGCTCACCTCGTAAGGGGCAACGCTGTACTGGAAGGACGGCACAACCAGACCCGTGACGGGGTTGGTCAGGCCGATCCCGCCGGCCCCGACGAGGTACTCCGGAGAGGCGCCGAATCCCGGCGCCAGGAGCTCGCGCAGCTCCTCAAGAGCGCCCAGGCTTTCGTGGGGATGGCTGCCCACGGCGGGAGCGGCGGTACTGGCGACCAGGCAGGTGAGCAGCAGCAGCGGGGGGTACAGGTGGACGGAGGGCCGGAAACGGCCCAGGGGGAGGGCACCGAAAGACAAGGGGCGCGCCATGAAGGCCTAGGAATGTTTCACCAATCTATCAGGCAACATTCAGAAAGCAGGCCATCCTCCTTAAGTGCCGCTGACGCCGCCGGCCAGCCCCCCTAAGGTCTGGGCCGCTGGCCTGCCTGCTCACCTTCCCCGTACCGACCACGGATGCCTGACTATTCCGCCAGTCGCGAGGACCACATCGCCAGCTTCGGCCGCCTGTTTGCCTGGAGTGGAGGCGGGCTGCTGCTGGTGTTTCTGGGCTTCGTTCTGGTCGATTCCCTGCCCCTCCAACTGCTCAATCCCGCCTGGCAGCTGCGGTTCACCAACCGCATGATCAACACCTCCCTGCTGGCCCTGCTGGGATTTCTGCTGCTGCACCTGGGGCTCTACATCGAACCGGCCAACGGCTTCCTGCGGGCGCAGCTGGCCACCGCCCGCCAGTGGGCCATCGTCGTGGTGTTCGCTTTCCTGCTGCTGGTGCCCCTGCAGGGTGTCGCCACCTGGCGCGTCCTTTCCCAGGCGCAGGGCACCCAGGCGATGCAGCGCAACGTCCTCGGCGAGCGGGTGACGATGATCCGCCAGGCCATCGAAGCGGCCACCAGCCCGGAGGACCTGCAGGCGCGTTTTTCCCGTCTGCAGGGCCCCCGGCCCCAGCTGCCTGCGGCCGCCCTCAGCCTCCCCCTGGGCGAGCTGAAGCGCAGCCTTCTCGATGAACTCCAGAGAACCGAGACACGCGCCACCGGCAGGATCGGTGGCCCCGCCCCCACCGACGTCTGGGCCCTCGGGCAGGGGGTGGCCAGGGTCAGCATCGCCGCGCTGGGCTTCGCCGTGGCCTTCGCCGCCGGGGCCCAGCGGCCCGGGGCCTCCCTCACCCTGCTCCAGCAGATCAGCAGACGGGTGGAGATCCTGCTGGGGCGACGGCCGAAACCCAACCGACGCGCCCCCTGACCACCACCAGCGAGCAGCCCGCGGGCTGGCCGCTTGAATGGGTCCCACCGGATCGCAAGGTCTTGCCGACGACCAGGGGGAGAACAGGACGCCGACCCGCCGCGATCGCGGCCAGCCTCGCCACCCTGCTGCCGGCTCTGCCGCTGCTGGTGGCCTGTCAGCCGACTCGCTCCAGCCCGTCCCTGATCGTGGCCACCAAGAGCCGCATCGATTCCCTCGATCCGGTGCAGGCCTCCCGCATCGGCGTGATGCAGGTGCTCAGCGGCCTCGGCGACCCGCTCTATGCCATCGACGGCAACGGCCGGCTCGAACCGCGGCTGGCCACCGCCCTGCCACAGCTGAGTGACGATGGACTGCGGGCCAGGATCCCCCTGCGCAAGGGCGTGCTCTTTCACGACGGCACTCGCTTCGATGCCGCCGCCATGGCGTTCTCGCTGCGGCGCTTCATGGCGATCGGCACCCTCGGCTATCAGCTCAGTGAGCGGGTTGAAAGCGTGCTGGTCACCGCCCCCTACGAGATCGAGCTGGTGCTGAAGCGCCCCTTCACCCCCTTGCCGCGGCTGCTCAGCGCCATCTTCCTGACCCCGGTCTCCCCGACCGCCTACCGGCGGCATCGCGACAAACCACTGAACGACCGCTTCGTCGGCACCGGCCCCTATGCCCTGGCCTTCTTCGGCGGCCAGCAGCAGCGCCTCACCCCCTGGCCCAGGTATTGGGGCCAGCGGCCGGCCAACGCGGGCATCGACCTGGTGACCCTGAGCAATTCCACCGCCCTGTTCGGGGCCCTGCGCAGCGGCGAGGTCGACCTGCTGCTCAACAGCGGTCTGGAGATCGACCATCAGCAGGCCCTGCACCGGGACGCCGCCGCCGGCCGCCTGCGGGAGGCCATCGGTCCCGCCCAGGGGATCACCCTGGTGTCACTGCTGAGCGACCAGCCGCCGCTGAACCGGACCGTCCTGCGTCAGGCCGTGGCCCGCAGCCTGGATCGGGCCACCATCGTCCGGCGGGTGACCCTGGGGCTCCGCTCCCCCCAGCGGCAGCTGATCCCCCCGGACCTGCCGGGCTCCGATCCCAGCGCCTGGCCGGCCTACGACCCCGCCAAAGCCCGCGTCCTTTACCGCGAGGCGGGCTACTGCCAGGGGAAGGTGCTCACCCTGCCGCTCACCTACCGCTCCGACATCCCCACCGACCGGCTGTTCGCCCTCACCTGGCAGGCCCAGCTGCGCCGCGACCTCGGCGACTGCGTGAAGCTGGAGGTGACCGGCATGGAGGCCACCACGGCCTACTCCCAGCTCGACAAAGGCGCCCTGCCGATGCTCTTCTACGACTGGGTCGGCGACTATCCCGATGCGGAAAACTTCCTGATGCCCTTGCTGTCCTGCAGCAAGGCCGAGGGGGACCGTTGCCTCAAGGGCAACAGCGTGCTGGGCGGCAGCTTCTGGACGGCGCCGGGGCTGGAGGAGGAGCTGCAGCGCAGCAGCCAGGTGGATGGACCCGAGCGGGTCGCCCTGCTGGTGGCCATCCAGCGCCGTGTCGCCGCCGCCAACCCCTATCTGCCGGTGTGGCTCAGTGCTCAGGCGGCCTGGGGCGGTCTGGGTGTCAGCCAGCCCCGTTTTGACGGTTCCGGCCGGGTGCTGCTGGGGGAACTGCGGCGTCTGCCCACCGCCGCCGGAGCCCGGCTGCCATGAGCCGTCGTTCCGACCTGGCGCGCTACCTGGCCTCCCGGCTGGCCCTGGCGCCCGTCATGCTCTGGCTGATCGCCTCGCTGGTGTTCCTGCTGCTGCGGGTGGCCCCCGGCGATCCGATCGATGCCCTGCTGGGTACCCGGGCCCCGGAGGCCGCCCGCGCCGCCCTGCGGGCCCAGCTCGGCCTGGATCGCCCCCTCGCCGAGCAGTACGGCCGCTTCCTGGGCCACCTGCTGCAGGGCGACCTGGGCCAGTCGCTGACCAACGGCGAACCGGTGACCCGCCTGGTCCAGGCCAGCCTGCCGGCGAGCCTGGAGCTGGGGGTGGTGGCGCTGCTGCTGGCCGCCATCGTGGGTCTGGCGGTGGGGTTCAGCGGCATCGCCCGCCCCGAGGGGCGCCTCGATCTGGCCGGCCGCCTCTACGGCATCGGCACCTACGCCCTGCCCCCCTTCTGGGCCGCCATGGTGGTCCAGTTGGTGTTCGCCGTCTGGCTGGGCTGGCTGCCGGTGGGCGGGCGCTTCCCCGCCACCCTGATGCCGCCACAGGGCACCGGTTTTTATCTGCTCGACAGCCTCATGGCCGGCGACTGGCAGCAGCTGGGCGGCAGCCTGCGCCACCTCGTGCTGCCGGCGGCCACCCTGGGCCTGTTGCTCAGCGGCATCTTCACCAATGCCCTGCGCCTCAACCTGCGCCGTGCCCTCGGCTCCGACTACGTGGAGGCCGCCCGCAGCCGGGGTCTGAGCGAACGGCGCGTGGTGCTGCACCATGCCCTGCCTAACGCCCTGCTGCCGGTGCTAACGATCACCGGCATCACCGTGGCCTCCCTGATCGGCGGCGCCCTGCTGATCGAGGTCACCTTCTCGTGGCCCGGCATCGCCTTCCGCCTGCAGGAGGCCATCGCCCAGCGCGACTACCCCCTGGTGCAGGGCATCGTCGTGGTGGTGGCGGCCCTGGTGGTGCTGGTGTCGGTTGCGGTGGACGTGCTGGTGGCCCTGCTGGACCCACGCATCCGCTTCTGAGTTCAGGGCTGCAGACCGGCCTGCCAGCGCCGGGCGGCGGCGGCATCGAGCACGTCGAGGGTGACCCCCTGGTGCACCCGCCGCTGGGCGGGCAGCAGCAGCGGCTGCTCCAGGGTGTGGAGGTACTCGGTGGTGAGGCGCAGCAGTGCCGACTGCACCCTGGCCGGATCCACCCCCACCAGCTCCGCATCGAGCCGGAAGAGCACCTCATCGGTGGGCATCAGCCGCACGGGGGAGAAGTGGCTGCCGCCTTCCACCATCACCAGGCGACTGCGGGGATCCCGCCCCTGGAGGAACAGGCGCAGCTGCTCCTCCAGGGGCGGCGTGACCAGATCGAGACTGCCCCCCACCATCAGCACCGGCACCCTGAGCGAGGCCAGGCCCCGACGGGGCCAGAGCAGGCTGCCGAAGCCGTTGAGCAGCACCAGCCCGCGCAGGTCGGCGGGGGGGGTGGAGCGTTCCGGCAGCTGGGTGCTGGGAAGCTGGCACTGCAGCAGCCGGGAGGGATTGGCGATCGGCAGGCGATCGAGGGCCTTGCGGCAGCGCTCCATGAGGCCCGGTTCCGGCGCCACCCCGGCCGCCAGCAGGGCCGAGAGGCCTCCCATCGAATGGCCGAGCAGCACCACCCCCTTGCCCTGCACGGGCAGTTCACCCCGGCGCTGGGCTGCCAGGACCGCCTTGATGTCGGCCAGCCGGATGGCCAGGGTCTCGGCTCCCGGTGGGGGCCGCTGGCCGTCGAGGGCGGCCTTGAGGGCGGGGCCATCGCTGCCGGGGTGCTGCACCACCACCACCGGCCAGCCCCGGTCGGCCAGCTCACCGGCCAGCCAGCCGAACTGGTCGGCATTGCCCCCTAGCCCGGGCATCATCAGCAACCAGGGCCGCTCAGATGCCACGCTGCCCTGACGGCCCGGCGCCGGCGCCGACCAGATTTCCAGGGGCAGAAGCTGGGGGCGGTGCGCCACCGACAGCCCCAGCCGGCGGGCTCTCCGGGTGGTGCGTTCGCCGAAGGCGAAGGGAACGGTGCGGCGCTCCGGCAGCGCCAGGGCCTGGAGGCGCCGCAGGGCCTGGCGTTGCAGGTCGATCTGCTGGCGCCACTGCAGAGCCAGGTCGTAGAGGCCATCGAGCTGGAGGCTGAGCCGCTGCACCGGCAGGGCCCGCAGCAGGCCGATCGTGGAGACGTCCTGGCGCGTTTCCAGCAGACGCCGGAGGGTGGTCTGCAGCACCGCGGTGGAACTGCGGCCGTCGGGGGTGGTCAGCAGGTCGCCCAGGCGGGCCAGCATCTGGCTGCCCGCCCAGCTGTCCAGCAGCTGCTGGCCGAAGCTGGTGTCCCGCAGCAGGGGAGCGCGCAGCAGGATCTTCAGGTCCTGGCGGCTGCGGGGATCGAGCAGATCCAGCCAGATCGCCAGATCGCCCCCGCCACTGACGGGACGCCCGCTCGGGCTCTTCGACCAACCATCCAGCTGCTCCAGGTTCACCGGCAGCTCCAGGCCATCGAAGCGCAGCTCCAGCAGTTCCGCCGCACCGGCCGCCGGCGCCAGGCCCGGCGCCGTGATCAGCAGACTGGCCAGCAGGCCCTTGAGTTGGCGAAGGCGGCGTGAGACAGGCACAGGGATGGGCCAGGGCGCGGTCCTGGTTCACCCAGTTTCCAGCAGCCCTGCGCGAAGTGGCCCTGATCCGCACGATCGCCATGCTCGGGGCCGGTGGCGTGCTCTATCTGACACCGATGGTGTTCCACCAGGCCCACTTCAGCGCCGGCCGGGTCACCGAGGGGCTGGCCCTGGCGGCGGTGGCGGGCACCCTGGGCCGGATCCTGAGTGGGATGCTCCTGGATCGGGGCCTGAACTGTTCGGTGCCGGTGCTGCTGGCGGCCCTGCTGGCCATCGCCGGCGATGTTCGGCTGATGGGCACCGGGTCGTTCGGCGGCTACCTGCAGGGGCAGGTGCTGCTCGGTGTGGCCATGGGGTTCTACTGGCCCGCGGTGGAGCTGGCGGTGTCGCTCAGCTGCGCGCCGATGGGCTCGGGGCGGGCCTTCGCCCTGGCCCGCAGCGCCGATGCCCTCGGCATCGCCACCGGGGCCCTGGTGGGGGCGGTGCTCGCCGGTCGGGGATGGCTGCGGGGCATCTATGCCGTGGACATCGGCTGCATGCTGGTGTTGCTGCTGGTGCTGTTGCGCCAGGGCCTGCCGGATCCCAGGCCCAGGGAGGCCCTGGCCCACCCCAGCCCCTGGGGCCAGTGGATCCTCGGCCTGGTGCCGCTGCTGGCCATCGCCGTGCTGGCCACGGCGATGCCGGCCCTGATGCAGAGCGCCCTGCCGCTGGAACTGGTGCGGGGCAGCCTGCAGCGGCGTGCCCTGCCGGTGAGCCTCGGTGCCCTCACCATCGGCCTGCAGCTGGGCCTGGTGCTGCTGCTCCAGTGGCCGGTGGGTCAGGCCCTGGCCCGGCGGCCGGTGACGACGGGTCTGAACCTCAGCCTGCTCAGCTTCGCCACCGGCAACCTGCTGCTGGCCGCCTCGGCCTTCAACGAGCGGGGTCTGGGGTTGCTGCTGCTGGCCCAGCTGCCGCTGGCCTTCGGGGTCACCGCCTTCCTGCCCACCGCCACCGAAGCGGTGGTGGAACGCTGCCCGCTCGAGCACCAGGGACTGGCCATGGCCCTGCTCTCCCAGTGTTTCGCCATCAGCGGTTTCGGGGCTCCGCTGCTCGCCGGTCGGCTGCTGGACGGCCAGGGGCACGGGGCCGGGCTGTGGCTGCTGATGGCCCTGGCCTGCCTGGGGGGACTACCGCTGGTGCGGGAACTAGGTCCCCGCCGGACGTTCGGCTGAGGCGGCCGCCTGCTTCTCGACCCAGGCCTCGTGGGGCAGGGGCTCGGTGCCGTACTCCCAGTCGTCGTAGTCGGGATCGTTGCGGATGCGGCGGTGGATCTCCTTCTGGGCCTCGAAGTTGTGGGGATGCTCAGGGGCCTCGCCTGCGGCGTCGGGCAGGGGAGACGGGGTCTCGGGGTGGTCCGTTGCTGCCATGGCCCTGCGCTCCTGATGAACCCATCCTCGCCGATCACCCACCCCGCAGGCTGTCGAGACGGTCGGCATAACCGGTGAGTTCGCCGTAGCCCCGACCCCGCACCGGCCTGTCGCCCCGATGGCCCCCATAGCGCAGGGCCCCCTCCCAGTAGGTGGCCGAGGCGGTGCTCAGCTCCTGGTCGGCCATCTGGGGAGTGATCACCAGCTCGAGGTCCAGCCGCGGAATGGCGAGCGTCCAGGCCGCGGGGTAGCTGGCGCCGCTGCGGGGGCTGCGCCAGGTGGACGTGACCGTCAGGTCGTAGTCCTCGGCGTCCAGCTCCACCTCGTGGTTGCCCTCGATCCAACGGCCACCGCTGAACGGTTCCTTGCCGCCATCCTCCCGGCGCAGGCCATAGAGCATCAGGGCGGAGCCGTCCTCGAACTGGGCGGAGAACCAGTCCCAACCGACGGTGCCCGGGCTGAGGACGCTGGTGGAGAACTCATGGTCCTTCCAGCTGACACCGTGGACGGCATGGTCGCGGCCCGCCACCGTGATCGTGCCCTCGGTGGGCTGCTGCACCAGGGAGTAATAGTGCGACGCGTTGCCCGCTTCGGGCCCCTTGCGGCTGAGGCCGTCCTGGCCCTGGAGCACGGGGGGCCGGCTCTGGCGAAGCGTCAGGTCGATGGCCATAGCGCCGGTGGAGGCCCGCAGGCGCACCCGATCGGACCCCTCGGCGCTGATGCGCCAGTCGTTGAGCCAGACCGCGTAGGGATCGGCCTCGGCGCCGGCCAGACCCAGGGCGCCGCGGGCAAAGCGTTCCTCCTGCAGGAAGGTCTCGGTGGCGATGTCGCTGACCGTGAAATGGGCGGAATACACCTGGGGGGTGCGCCAGGCCGACCCACGGCCGCCGGAAGCCTGCGCCGGGGGCGCCTCGGGCACCAGGGCCTGGCGAAAGATCGTGAACTGATAGCCGAAGGCCCGTCCTGCCTCGGTTTCCAGGTTGCCCGTGTAGTACCACCACTCGGTCTGGTGGTCGGGATGGGCGCCGAAATCGGCGGGGAAGCGCCAGTGGCGGGGGGTGAGGGCCCGGGCGAAGCCCTGGGGCGCCGGCACCTCCCCCCATTCGATGCGGCTGCTGGCCCCGGCAGTGGTGGGGCCAGCCAGGGTCAGCAGCAGCACGGCCACCAGGGCCAGCAGGGAGCGCAGGGGATGGCGGTGCTTCATTCCTGCCGCAACGCCTCACTGATGTTCATCCGAGCGAGCCGCTGGGCTGGATAGAGGCCCGCCAGCACGGCGGCCCCCACCGCGATCAGCAGCGACTGGATGAAGAAGCGCGGCTCCAGGGCGATCTGCAGGGTCCAGCCGAAGGAGCGGACGTTGATCACATGCACCAGCACCCAGGCCAGCACGAAGCCCAGGGGCATGGAACACGCCCCGGCCAGCAGGCCCATCAGGCCGGTCTCCAGCAGGGTGAGGCGCCCCAGCTGCCGGGGTGTCATGCCGGTGGCCCGCAGCACGGCGAATTCCCGGCCCCGTTCCAGCTGCAGGCTCATCAGGGTGCTGAAGATGCCGATGAAGGCCACCACCACCGTCAGCAACTGCAGCGCGCCGGTGATGGCGAAGGTGCGATCGAAGATCTCCAGCGAGCCCTGGCGCAGGGAGCCATTGGTCTGGACCAGCAGACTCTGGCGGGAGCCGAAGCGCTGGCGCAGCTCGGCGGCCACCGCCTCAGCATCGGTGCCGGGCTCCAGGAACAGGCCGAGGGAGGCCACGCTGTCGTCGTGCCAGAGCTCCGCCACCTGGGCGCGGTCCATCAGCACGCTGCCGCGATCGGAGGAATAGTCGTAGAAAACGGCGATCACCGGGAAGCTCCTCTCGCCGTCGGGGGTTTCGAGCCTGACCTGCTCCGGGATGGTGCTCTGGCCATCGCGCAGGTAGACAGCCTCGGAAAGGATCACCCCCTCTCTGGCCTCCAGGGCGGCGAAGGGGTCGTCCAGTCCCGGGCGGATCCAGGCGTAGGGGCGTCGGCCAGCGGACACATCGCCGCCGGCGGCGATCAGGGTGATGTCCCGGTCCTGGTCGACCAGGTGCACATCGAAGTTGTTGTAGGTGACCATGGCCCGCAGGTCGGGGCGCCCGGCGATGGCCGAGACAATGGTGGGGTCCACCTTGCCCAGCACCCGGTTGGCGGTGGTGCTGGGGGGCGAGACGAACAGGTCGGCCTGGAGGGTCTGGTCGAGCCAGGTGACCACCGTGCCCCGGAAGGAGCCGATCATGATCGAGAGGCCCACGATCACCGACACCGCCACCATCAGGGCCGCCACGGCCACCGCGGTGCGGCTGAGGGAGCGCAGGATGTCGCGGGGGGCCAGGCGCGCCACCACCGGCAGGCCCCGGCTGGCCCAGCCCAGGCCCTGCATCGCGGCGACCAGCACCGGCGGCATCAGCAGGGCGGCGCCCATCAGCAGGGCGAAGAGCCCGGCGAAGGCGGGCACCAGACCGCGGCTGTCCCAGCGGAGCAACAGCACCCCGAGGCTGCCGCAGAGGAGCGCCGCCAGCAGGAACCAGGGCAACAGCCGCTGCCAGCCGGCCTCCAGGCTGGAGCGCTGCAGGGTCATCTGGGGCGGTGTGGCCATCGCCTCCCAGGCGGGCAGGGCGGAGGCCAGCAGCGCCGAGGCCACCCCCACCAGCATCCCCTTGGCCAGCGTGAACCCCGACAGGCTGATCTGCCGCACCGAGACCACGAAGTAAAAGTCGTTGATCGTCTGGGTGATCAGGCCCACGACGCTGCGCCCCAGCAACACCCCCAACGCCAGCCCCAGCAGGGACCCCACCAGGCTGAACAGGGCCGCCTCGCCCAGGATCAAGGTGAACAGCTGGCCCCGGGTCACGCCCAGGCAACGCAGCACCCCGAACAGGCCGCGGCGCTGCACAACGCTGAAGGTGACCGTGTTGTAGATGAGAAAGATGCCCACCACCATGGCCAGCAGGCTCATGGCGGTCAGGTTGAGCTCGAAGGCGGCCGTCATCTGCTGCACGGCATTGCCGCGGGCCGCGGCCGACTCCAGCTTCAGCCCCCGGGGCAGCCAGTCGCGGAGGGCCGTCTCCTGGGCGGGGCCCTCCAGAATCAGATCGATGTGACCCACGGCCGGGACCGCCGCGGAACCCATGGGGTCAAGCAGGTCCTGGGCGGTGGCGATGTCGACCAGCAGCAGGGTTTCCAGGCCGCGGCGCTCGAGGGACGAATCACTGCTGACGCTGCCCACCAACCGCAGCTCCGACGTCCGCCCGGCCAGATCGAGATGCAGGCGGCCTGAGCCGTCGGCGGCACCGGGATGGAGGCCGAAGCGCTCGGCGGTCTCGGTGGCGATCACAGCCGTGCCGGGTTCGGTGAGGAAGGGCACGAAGCCGTTGCCGCCGCCCTTCTCACGACCTCCGTCGCCGCCGAGAAAGCCACGGAAGGGGGCCTCGCTGAACAGATCGACCCCCACCAGCCGCACCAGTTCACCGTCCAGTTCCTCGGCCCGGCCGTAGGCCTCGATCACCGGGGCGGCGGGAATCTCCGGGAAGTGGCGGCGCAGCTCGATAAAGGTGCTGTCAGGGACACCACCGGGGGCGATCGCCACCAGCCGATGGGTGGTGCGGCCGGTGATGGCGTCGGTGGACAGGGAAAAGGCCCGCTGGGCCGAGCCACTGGCCAGATCGATCGACACCAGCATCGCCACCCCCAGGGCGATGCCCAGGATGCAGAGCAGGTACTGCAGGGGACGGCGACGCCAACGGCGGGCGGCCAGGCGCCACAGGGGGCCGTTGCGGACCACGGGCAGGGGACTCGTTTCGCTCACGCCGTCACCGGCGCAGCCGCTGGTCCGGCCTCCAGCAGATGGCCTTCCTGCACCCGCAGCACCCGGTCGGCCTGTTCGGCGATGGCGGCGTTGTGGGTGGCCATGATCAGGGTGCGGCCCTGCTGGCGGGTGAGGGCGATCAACAGGCGCAGCACCTGCTCGCCGGTGTGTTCATCGAGGTTGCCGGTGGGTTCGTCCGCCAGGATCAGCAGGGGCTGGTGCAGCAGGGCGCGGGCGATGGCCACGCGCTGTTGCTGGCCTCCGGAGAGGCGGTCCGGCATCGTCGAGGCCCGCTCCGCCAACCCCACCTGGCCGAGCAGATCAAGGGCCGCCGCCTCCAGATCCGGGCGGGGCAGGCCCGCCAGCTCGCTGGGCAGGGTGACGTTCTCCAGCACCGACAGGGTGGGGATGAGGTTGAAAAACTGAAAGATGAAACCGATGCGATCACGGCGAAACAGCGTGCGGCGCCGTTCGTCGAGGGCCGTGAGGTCAACCCCGCCGATGCAGACGCTGCCGGAGGAGGGGGTGTCGATGCCACCGATCAGATGCAGCAGGGTGCTCTTGCCGCTGCCGCTCTGGCCCAGCAGCACGACGAACTGGCCGGGGGCGATGACGAGGTCGACGGCTTCAAGCACCGTCCGCTCCGTATCGCCTTCCTGAAAGCGTTTACGGAGTCCCCGCAGTTCGATCGCAGGCCGGGAATGGGGATCAGTCATCGCAGAGCGAAATCGGCGTACGTTCGGCAGGAGCGGTCCCGATGCAGGCAAACCCCATTGCCAGCAGAACAAAGATAGGGAATCTGTGGCGAGGCCGAGAGCCAAGCCCTCACCGGCGGAGACGTGTCAGCCGCAACAGAAGCTGGAGCAAACGCTGCATCAGCCGGGAGACCATCCGGTAGATCGCCCGAGCGCCGCGATAAAGCAGGTCATTGAGCTCATCGACGCGATGCATGACAGACTGCCTCGTCCAGAGGAGTGAGAGCCGCACAGGCTGGGGGAACGGCGACTCAGCCTCATAAAGTTTTTCATAAGCAATGCCGATTCTGTTGAATTCAGCCAATAGTGCCGGCGCCCGCTCCCAGCCTTCAGGCTCAAGAAATCGTCGAACATAATCGAACTTTCCTTCGAGCAGGTCTGCAGCACAGTGATGACTGAAATCCTGCTTTTTCTGGTAGGCCCGCAACGATCTTCTGGAGAAGTCTGTCAACACGCTCGAGAGATGCTGCTTGTTGCTGACTCTGTGCAGGCCATAAGGCTTATAATGAAACTCGAAATAGATTATTTTGGTGGTCGATTCGCCTGACCCCAGGCGCGATCTGCCGTGATGATAGCCATGGTCCAGATAACCGCAGGTGCCGTGGGCGAAAAAACATTTCGGACTGGAATGTGTAGTGGCATAAAAATGCATTCTACAGGGATTGTGCCAGAGCTTATGCTGGATACGAAGTACATCTCGGCTTCCTAGATAGGGCTCCAGAACCATTTCGATATCACGACGCTGGCAGGATGTTCCTGAATCCGTCTGGCAGGCCAGGAACTCGTCGCAATCAAGTAGAAAATAGAAGTCAAAGGGATTGGACTGTTCCAACTGCTGAATGAAGCTGGCAAGCATGGATCCACGCTCGCGGTAGTCGCGTCGACTGGAATAGTCCAAGCAGACGTTGGCACCGTTGAGCTTTGCACGCTGAAGTGACTGGATAACAGAAGCAGACGTTGATCCATTATCGAAGATGAATAAGTTCTCAGGACCCAACAGATCGGCATGGTAACCAAACCATGGATCAAACAGGATCGTCTCGTCCTTTTGCATCATCACGCAGGCCATTCTCATACCGCTTCATCCTCTCCTTTGGGTTGAAGGATAATCAACAACTGAGTGTGCAGCCTGGCCTGACAAGTGGCTCCATGAACCAACGGGCCAGGGCCGACACATCCTCGTCGCCATGGCCGGCCGCAATCAGCGCGTCCTCCATCACCGCCACCTGGCGCGCCACCGGCAGCTCCAGGCCATCGGCGGCGGCCGCGGCCTCCAGGGCGATCGCCAGATCCTTGCGGTGCAGGCGCAGCCGGAAGCCGAGCGGGAACTCTCCCTGCAGCATCGAACCGCCGCGGTGCTCCAGGGCCCAGGAGCCTGCAGCCCCGCCGAGCAGCGCCTGACGCACCGCCTCCATCGGCAGCCCCAGGCGCTGCCCCAGGGCCAGGGCCTCCGCCACCGCCGCATAGCAGCCCGCCACCAGCACCTGGTTGACGGCCTTGGCCTCCTGGCCGGCCCCCACCGGGCCGAGGTGCGTGACCGTCCGGCCCACCGCCTCCAGCACGGGACGGGCCCGCTCCAGGTCGTCGGCCCCGCCCCCCACCAGCACCGACAGGGTGCCCCCCCGGGCCCCCTCGGTGCCGCCGGTCACCGGCGCATCCAGATAGGCCACGCCGCGCTCGGCCAACGCGGCAGCCATCGCACGGGAGGACGCCGGCGCAATGGTGGAGAAATCGATCACCAGGGAGCCAGGCGCCAGACCCGCCAGGGCAGCGTCAGCGCCAGCGCCCCCCCGCCCCAGCAGCACCTCGGCCACGGCGGTGTCGTCGCTCAGGCACAGCGCCAGCACAGTGGCGTCCTGCGCCGCCGCTGCGGGCGTGGCCGCCCGCCGGGCGCCAGCGGCGGCCAGGGCCCCTTCCCGCTCCCGGTGGCGGTTATGGACCGTGAGCGCAAAGCCCTTCGCCAAAAGATTGGTCGCCATCGGAGCCCCAAGCGCCCCCAGGCCGATGAACGCGACGGGTAGGGCCACGGGCATTCCGCTCAGACGTTGAACAGGAACTCCATCACATCTCCCTCGGCCACCACGTACTCCTTGCCCTCACTGCGCAGCCAGCCCCGGTTGCGGGCCTCGGCCAGGGTGCCGGCCTCCAGCAGCTGGCCGTAGGCGACGGTCTGGGCCCGGATGAAGCCCCGCTCGAAGTCGGTGTGGATCACGCCGGCGGCCTGGGGGGCGGTCATGCCGGCGGTGATCGTCCAGGCGCGGGTTTCCTTCTCGCCGGTGGTGAAATAAGTGCGCAGACCCAGCAGGCGGTAGGTGGCACGGATCAGGCTCTGCAGGCCGCCCTCGCTCACCCCCAGCCCGGCCAGATAGTCGGAACGCTCCTCGGCGGCCAGGTCGACCAGTTCGGCCTCCACCTGGGCGGAGATGCGCACGGCTTCGGCCCCCTCCCGAGCGGCCAGCGCCTCGACAGCACGCACCCAGGCGTTGCCACCGGCGAGGTCGTCCTCACTCACATTGGTGGCGTAGATGATCGGCTTGGCGGTGAGCAGGCCAAGGTTCCGCACCAGGGCCTGCTCATCCTCGCTCAGGGTGACGCGGCGGGCAGCGCCGCCCTGCTCCAGTTCCGCCTGCAGCCGGGCCAGGGCGGCGTCTTCAGCGGCGGCCTCCTTGCTGGTGCGCATCTGTTTCTTGAGCCGCTCGCGCCGCTTCTCGATCTGGGCCAGATCCGCCAGCCCCAGCTCCAGGTTGATGATCTCGGCATCCCGCTCCGGATCGACGCTGCCGGAGACGTGGATCACGTCGTCGTCATCGAAGCAACGCACCACGTGGACGATCGCGTCCACCTCACGGATGTTGGCCAGGAACTTGTTGCCCAGCCCCTCCCCCTGGCTCGCCCCCTGCACCAGGCCGGCGATGTCCACGAATTCAACGCGCGTCGGCACGATCTCCTTCGAACTGGAGAGGTCGGAGAGCTTCTGCAGGCGCTCATCAGGCACCGCCACCACCCCCACATTGGGTTCGATGGTGCAGAAGGGGAAGTTGGCCGCCTGGGCCTGGGCGTTGGCCACCAGGGCGTTGAAGAGGGTCGACTTGCCCACATTGGGCAGCCCGACGATTCCGGCTTTGAGCATCGGCGAAATCTAGGGGTCACCGTGCCAGGGACCATTCGGTCTCCCGCCGTCCACAACAGCTGCCCAGGCGAGCGAAACTGTCGGAAGCGAAACGCCGGCCCATTCCCGCCATCACCCCCCTGCCGCCGGCTCCCACCCCGACCCGGAGCCCGGCGCCGCCGGCCGCTCCCGTGGCGGCAAAGCGTCGTTCCCGGCGCCGCCTCTGGATCGGCCTGGTGGTGGGGCTGGCCCTGCTGGCCTCCGCCGGGATCTGGCAGCGTCAACGGATGCAGGGCGGCCGCGACCTGGCCCCCTTCACCGTGGTGGCCCGCGAAGGCTCCCTGCCCGGGGTGATCACCGCCAGCGGTGAACTGGATGCCGTCCAGCGGGTGAACGTCAGCCCCAAGCGCCAGGGCATCCTGCTGCAGTTGCTGGTCGACGAAGGCGACACGGTGCGCAAGGGTCAGCCCCTGGCGCTGATGGATGACGGCGACCTGCGCGACCGGTTGATGGAACTGCAGGCCAACGTGCAATCGGCGCAGGCGGAACAACGCCGCAGTGACAGCGAGTTGCGCCGTAATGAACCCCTCTTCCGCCAAGGGGCCATCAGCCTCGACACCATGAATCGCTTCCGCTCCGACGCGGAGGTGCGGCGGCTGGCCACCGCCGCGGCACGGCAGCGGTTGCGGCAGCGGATGGTCGAGAAGAACGAGTTGATCGTGCGGGCCCCCTTCGACGGGGTGATCAGTCAGCGCTACGCCGAGCCGGGCGCCTTCGTCACCCCCACCACCACCGCGTCGGCCACCGCCGGCGCCACCAGCTCCTCGATCGTGGAGCTTTCCGAGGGACTGGAGGTGGTGGCCAAGGTGCCCGAGAGCGATATCGGCCGGCTGAAGGTGGGCCTGCCCGCCAGCGTGCGGGTCGATGCCTTCCCGGACCGTCGCTTCCAGGCCCGGGTGCGCCAGATCGCCCCCAGGGCCGTCAAGACCAACAACGTCACCTCCTTCGAGGTGAAGCTTCAGCTGGTCGATCCAGCGCCGGAACTACGCATCGGCATGACCGCCGACATCGACTTTCAGACCGGCACCCTCCAGGCCAGAACCGTGGTGCCCACCGTGGCGATCGTCACGGAGGACGGCCGCCCTGGTGTGCTGCTGGTGGGCAAGGGTCAGGAACCCACCTTCCAGCCGGTGGAGCTGGGGGCCAGCAGCGGCAAGGACACCCAGATCCTCACGGGTCTGGAGAGCGGCACCAGGGTGTTCATCGATCTGCCCCCCTGGGCCAAGAAGCGCCCCTAGGCGGCGCTGACCCCCAGGTAACGGCGCGCCGCCTCGACGATCCGGCCGCTGGCCGCACCATCACCGAAGGGGTTGTGGGCGTGGGCCATGGCCTGGTACGCCTCCTGGTCCTCCAGCAGGCGACTTCCTTCCTCCAGAATCGCGCCGCTGTCGGTGCCGATCAGCTTCGCCGTGCCGGCCGCCACCGCCTCGGGCCGCTCGGTGGTGCGGCGCAGCACCAGCACGGGCTTGCCCAGGGCAGGTGCCTCTTCCTGCAGGCCGCCGGAATCGGTGAGCAGCAGGGTGCAGCCGCGCATCGCCGCCACCAACCGGTCGTAATCGAGGGGTTCGGTCAGGAAGGCGCGGGGATGGGAGCCAAGCAGGGCCTGCAGGGGCTCTCGCACCGTGGGATTGCGGTGCAGCGGCAGCAGCAGGGCGGTGTCGGGGAAGCGTTCCAACAGGGAGAGGAAGCCCTGGCCGATGTCGAGCAGCCGCTCGCCCCAGTTCTCACGGCGGTGCACCGTGGCCAGCAGCACCCGCTGGTTCTGCCAGTCGAGCCCGGGCAGATCCCAGTCGGGAGCGGTGCGGGCCATCAGCAGCAGGGCATCGATCACCGTGTTGCCGGTGGTGAGGATGTCGCCCACCACCCCAGAGGCCTTGAGGTTGGCCGCCGACTGGGCCGTGGGGGCGAAGTGAAGGCGGGCCAGCTGGGAAATCAGGCGCCGGTTGGCCTCCTCGGGGAAGGGATCCAACAGATCGTCGGTGCGCAGACCCGCCTCCACATGGCCGACGGGAATCTGCTCGTAGAAGGCCGCCAGGGCACTGGCGAAGGCGGTGGTGGTGTCGCCCTGCACCAGCACGAGGTCGGGGCGGTGCGTTTCGAACTCCTGCTTCAGCCCCTGCAGCGCCGCGCAGGTGACATGGGTGAGGGTCTGCTTCGGCGCCATCAGCGCCAGGTCATGGTCGGCGCTGAGGCCGAACAGGCGCATCACCTGGGTGACCATCTCGCGATGCTGCCCCGTGAGCACCACCCGGGTACGGAACTCCTGGGCCCGCTGAAAGGCCAGGATCACCGGCGCCAGCTTGATGGCCTCCGGGCGGGTGCCCAGAACGATGCTGACCAGGGGCTGTGGAGACACGCGCCAAAGCAGATGATTGGATCCTAGGGAGCCTCCGATCGACCTTCCCCCGGCCCGAAGCCCGCTCCCCTCCGCTGATGTCCACAGAGGGGAATCCGCACCTAGGATGGCCTGCGATAACGAACCGTTGCACTGGATCGCCCATCCGTTTTGCAGAGTTCTTCCATGCCACAGGCGCCACCACCACCACCACCTGTGGGCATCAATCCGGCGGTGGCGGCCCGCCCGTCCCAACTCCCGCCGATGGACTCCGGTGGGGAAGCGGCCCCGACTCTGGAGCAGATCGTTCGGGTGGCCTTCGATCGCAATTTCTCTGACGTTCACCTCGGCGTGGGTGAACTACCCAGATTCCGCCATCGCGGCGACATGATTCTGGCCGGTCTGAGTGTGACCGATGCCGGCACCTTCCGTGACTGGTTGCGGGAGATCATGGAACCTGCCCAGATCGACCGTTTCGTCCAGCAGAAGGAGCACGACGGATCCTTCGCCTTCAGCTTCGTGCGGGTGAGGATCAACCTGCTCGAATCGCTGCAGGGACCGGCGATGGTGCTGCGGTTGATTCCGCAGAGTGTTCCCACCATCGACGAGCTCAGCCTGCCCCAGGTGCTCAAGGATCTGGCCCAGCGGCCCAAGGGCATGCTCCTGGTCACCGGCCCCACCGGTTCCGGCAAGAGCACCACCCTGGCGGCGATGATCGATCACATCAACCGCACGATGAAACGCCACATCCTCACCATTGAGGATCCGGTGGAGTTCGTGCATCAGAGCCGCGAGTCCCTGATCCGCCAGCGGGAACTGGGCACCCATACCAAGTACTTCAAGACGGCCCTGAGGGCCGCGCTGCGGGAGGATCCCGATGTGATCCTGGTGGGAGAGATTCGCGACCAGGACACCCTCACCACCGCCATCGAAGCGTCCCAGACCGGTCACCTGCTGCTGGGGACTCTGCACACCAATTCGGCCGTGCGATCCGTCGAGCGGATGCTGGGGATGTACCCACCCGATGAGCAGGACATCGTCCGGCGGTCCGTGGCTGATTCACTGCTGGGGGTGATCTCCCAGGGCCTGATCAAGACGGTGGATGGCAAGCGGGCCTCTTACCACGACGTCTTCATCAACACCGACGCCTGCAAGGACTACATCCTGAGGGCGAATCTTGATGAGATCGAAGCGATCATGGCCCGCAGCGGGTTTGACGGCATGATCACCTCCAACCAGTACCTGGCCAATCTGGTGTCCGCCGGCAAGGTGCACCCTGAAGAAGCTCTGGCCGCCAGCCTCAGGCCCGGCGAACTGGCCCAGACCCTGCGGGGTCGGACCTGAGGGCTCACCCCCCCGCCAGGCGCACCAGCAGCAGAACCCCCAAGCCCACGGAAAGTCCGAGCATGGCCAGGCGGCCATTCCAGATCTCGGCCTGGGGCGTGAAACCGCGACGCCAGGCGTTGAGTTCCTGCTGGGACACGGGTTCCGTGTCACTGAGGCTCGTTTCAACCTGCTCAATGGGCAGGGGATTCGCGGGGGCCATTGGGCCAGACCTTAGAGCGATCAACACACACTAAGGGCATCAAAAGGGAGGTTGTGGTGCATAGAGCGTGCCGGCCTGCTCCAGGGGGAGCCGGGCCGCCACCCCCAGGGCGATCCCGCTACGCCCGCCGGCGTCGAAGCGCTCGATCGCCGCCAGGCCCACCATGGCGGCGTTATCGGTGCAGTAGGCCAGCGGCGCGACACGCCAGGAGAGACCGCGGGCGGCGGTGGCCTCGCCCATCAGGCGTCGCAGGCGCCGGTTGGCGGCGACGCCCCCCACCAGCACGATGGTCTGGAGGCCCGCCTCGACGGCGCAGCGGCAGCTGCGCTCCACCAGCACCTCGGCCACCACCTGCTCGAAGCTCGCCGCCAGGTCGGCCACCGGCAGGCTGCCGTCCTCGCGGCTGAGGGTCTGCACCTGGCGCAGCACGGCCGTCTTGAGTCCGCTGAAACTGAAGTCGTAGGGGTGAAAGCCCCCCTGGGGCAGGGAGACCCTCCCCTTGGGAAAGCGGAAGCGGCCTGGATCGCCGGCCAGCGCCGCCGCCTCGATCGCCGGCCCACCCGGATAGCCCAGTCCGAGCAGGCGGGCCACCTTGTCGAAGCATTCCCCGGCGGCATCGTCACGGCTGCGGCCCAGGCGGAGATAGCGACCGGGGGCCTCAACCCTCACCAGCTCGGTGTGGCCGCCGCTCACCAGCAGCACCAGGTAGTGCCCTTCCGGCAGCGCCTCACCCAGGTGCACCGAGCAGAGATGGCCCTCCAGGTGGTGCACCCCCAGGAACGGCTTGCCATGCAGCCGCGCCAGGGTGCGCGCCGTCACCGACCCCACCAGCAACGCTCCGGCGAGCCCGGGGGCCACCGTGGCGGCGATGGCATCGAGGTCGGCCATGGCCAGACCGCTCTCCTCCAGCACCCGGGCGATCAGGCCCGGCAGCGCCTCCACATGGCGACGGGAGGCGATCTCCGGCACCACCCCGCCCCAGCGGGCGTGCTCCTCCATCTGGGAGGCCACGGCCCCCGCCAGCACTCGCCGTCCGGACACGATCGCCGCCGCCGACTCGTCACAACTTGTTTCGAGGGCCAGAACCGTGCTCATGCTCCCTGGAGAGCTCCCCTACTGTCCGCACGAGCCATCCTGCCCCGCGGCAGTTCCACCGCGGCCCCTCTCCATGCGCCGTCTTCTCTCCAGTCGTTCCTTCGCCATCAGGGCCTTCGCCCTTGTGGCGTCCGTGTTCCTGCTCTTCGGCTTCGCTCCCTCGGCCCGGGCCGACATCGGCGGACTCACCCCCTGCAGCGAGACCCCCCGCTTCCAGCAGCGCGCCGCCGCTGCCAGCACGGATCAGGCCAAGGCCCGGTTCGCGTACTACGGGCAGGCCCTCTGTGGCACCGATGGCCTGCCTCACCTGATCACGGACGGCCGCTGGAGCCACGCCGGTGACTTCACGATTCCGGGCCTCCTATTTCTGTACATCGCTGGCACGATCGGCTGGGCCGGCCGTGGCTACCTGATCGCCATCCGCGGCAGCAAGGACGCCGCCATGCGTGAGATCCAGATTGATCTGCCCCTGGCGTTCAAAACCACCCTGGCCGCCGCTGTCTGGCCCCTGGCGGCCCTCAAGGAGTTCACCAGCGGCGCCATGGTGGAGTCCGACTCCAAAGTGACCGTTTCCCCCCGCTGATCCCAAGAGCCATGAAAAAATTCCTGACCACCGCTCCCGTCGTGGCCGCCGTCTGGTTCACCCTGACGGCAGGCATCACGATCGAGGTCTTCCGCTTCTTCCCCGATCTGATCATCCATCCCCTCTGAAGCCTGCAGCAGGGCTGATCAAATCCCCCCGGCGGCCCTTGGACGGGCCGCTTTTTCATGGTTGCTTCTCCCTGGCTGGGGTGGGGGGTCAGACGGCGTCGCGACATCCCAGCAGCAACTCCAGCTCCTGCAGGGCCAGGTCAAGGTCGCCGTTGACCAGCACCGCATCGAACTCGGCGTCGGCCTCCAGCTCCACACGGGCCCGGGCCAGGCGCTTCTGGATCGCCTCCTCAGCGTCGGTGCCGCGGCCCCGGATGCGGCGCTCCAGTTCCGCGAAGCTGGGCGGCTTGATCAGCAGCTGGAAGGCCGATGGAAAGGTGCGCCGCACCTGGCGGGCCCCCTCCAGCTCGATCTCCAGCAGCACCGGCTGGCCCAGGGCGAGATGTTCCTCCACCGGCCCCCGGGGGGTGCCGTAGAGGTGCCCGGCGAAGTCGGCCCATTCCAGAAAGCCGTCCGTGGAGATCCGTTGCTCAAACTCGGGCCGGGTCAGGAAGAAATAGTTCTGCCCATCGATCTCCCCGGGGCGGGGCGTCCGGGTGGTGGCCGACACCGACAGCCAGATCCCGGGATGGCGCTGCAGCAGCCGGGCCACCAGGGTGCCCTTGCCCACACCGCTGGGGCCGGTGATCACCGTGAGTCGACCGCGGGAGGGGGGGGCTGGCATGGATCGCTGGCGCAGGGGCGCACAGTAGGGGTGGACCGCTTTGGAGGCGATGGCCCCATCCCCGCCCATCCAGGCCATGGATGTGACCAGCCTGCGTGCCGTGCTGGTCGAGATGCGCCACGGCCTGCTGCCCAGCCGCTTCGAGAAGGCCCAGCAGCCCGATGCCCATCGGTTGCAGCTGGGCCTGCGCAGCCTGCAAGGAACCCTCTGGCTGGAACTCAGCTGGCTGGCGGAGGCGCCACGCCTGCTGGCCATCGAGCCGCCCCTGCGGCTGGGGGATGGCAGCACCCTGGCCCAGCAGCTGCAACATGGCCTGCGGGGTCTGGCCCTGGTGAGCCTGGAGCAGCAGGGCTGGGAGCGGGTGGTGGTCCTGGGGTTCGCCCCCAGGCCCGGTGAGCCGATCGCCAGGCAGCTGGTGCTTGAGGTGATGGGGCGCCACAGCAACCTGTTCCTGCTGGATGAGGACGGGCGGGTGATCACCCTGGCCCGCCAGGTCCGCCAGGACCGGTCGCGCCTGCGGCCCATCGGCACCGGGGATGCCTACGTGCCGCCGCCGCCCATGGCTGGCGAACCACCCCGACTCCAGGAGGATTTCGCCTCCTGGCAACGGCGCCTCGGCCTGCTGCCCCAGACGGTCGGCCAGGCGCTGATGGGCGCCTACCAGGGGGTCGGTCCGGCCCTGGCCCGCCAGCTGGCGGACGCCTGGCTGCCCCTGCCGGTGGAAACCCTGCAAGCCGAGCAGTGGCAGCAGCTCTGGCGGCGCTGGCGGCTCTGGCTGGAAACGGTGGATCAGGAGCGGTTTGCCCTCGGCTGGGGCGGCCCCAGCGACTACCGCTGCTGGGATCCCGAGACTCCGGCCGCCGCGCCCACCCCCTGGGCGATCAACCGGGGACTGGCGCGCTACTACGACGATCGGCTGGGCCGTCGGGAGCTGGAGCAGCGGCGGGCGAGCCTGCGGCAACGCCTTCAGAACGCCGCCGTGCGGGAGCGCCGCAACGCCGACCAGCAGCAGGCCCTGCTGGCGGCGGTGCCGGGCAGCGAGGCGATGCAACGCCGGGCCGATGGACTGCTGAGCGTGCCGTCGCCCTCCCGGGATGGGATCGACGAAGCCCAGCGCCTCTACCGCCAGGCCCGCAAGCTGCGCCGTTCCGTGGCCGCGATCACGCCCCGGCTGGAGCTGCATCAGCAGCGGCTGGCCGCGATCGAGACCAGCCTCACCTTCCTGGAGCAGGCGGAGAACGACGCCCAGCTCACCGCCGTCGAGGAGGACCTGCCGGCCCTGCTCCCCTGTCGGGACGGCCAGGGACCCGGGCCCTCGCGGCGCACCCGGCGCGGACCAGCCGGCAGCGCCCCTGCCCCGCTGGAGCTGCGCAGCAGTGGTGGCCTGCGGTTGCAGGTGGGCCGCAACCATCGCCAGAACGAGTGGATCAGCCTGCAGCAGGCCCGGCGTGGCGATCTCTGGTTCCATGCCCAGGAATGCCCGGGAAGCCACGTGGTGCTCAAGGGCTCGGAGGGCACCCCCAGCGACGACGACCTGCAGGAGGCGGCCGATCTGGCGGCCCACTTCAGCCGGGGACGGGCCAACGGCCGGGTGCCGGTGGTGATGGTGCCCACCGGCGACCTGCAGCGCATCGCCGGCGCCGGCCCCGGCACGGTGCGCCACCGCGGCGGCACGGTGCTGTGGGCAGTGCCCGAGCGGGCCGCTGATCTCCTGGCGGGGCCCCCTAGGCTGCCGACGACGGAACGGCCATGAGCGACTCCATCCCCGAGGACAATTTCCCCGGCGAGGTGCAGATGAGCCTGGTGGAGCACCTCGAGGAGCTCCGCCGGCGCGTGCTGCGCAGCCTGCTGGCGGTGGTGGTCAGTGCCGCCGTCTGCCTGGTGGGGGTGCGGCCGCTGGTGAAGCTGCTGGAGGTGCCGGCGGAAGGCATCCGCTTCCTGCAACTGGCCCCGGGCGAATTCCTGTTCGTGTCCTTGAAGGTGGCCGGCTACGCGGGGCTCACCCTGGCCCTGCCCTACGTGCTGTTCGAGACCCTGGCCTTCGTGCTGCCCGGGCTGAGCCGGCGGGAGCGGCGGCTGGTGGCCCCGGCGGTCGCCGGCTCCACGGTGCTCTTCGCCGCCGGTCTGACCTTCGCCTGGTGGGCCCTAGTGCCGGCCGCCCTGCGCTTCCTGGTCTCCTATGGAGCCGATGTGGTGGAGCCGATCTGGTCGATCGAGCGCTACCTCGACTTCGTGCTGCTGCTGATGGTGGCCACGGCCCTGGCCTTCCAGCTGCCGGTGCTGCAGCTCCTGCTGGGAGCCCTGGGGCTGATCGACTGGCGCACGATGCTGGGCGCCTGGCGCTGGGTGGTGCTGGTGGCGGCCCTGGCCGGAGCGGTGCTGACCCCCTCCACCGACCCGATCACCATGCTGCTGCTCACCGGGGCGATCACGGCCCTGTACCTGCTGGGGGTGGCGCTGGTGGCCCTGGCCGAAGGGCTGCGGCCCACCCCGTCGCCCTCCACCTGAGGCTCCAGCTCAGAGCATGAACTCGCTGGCACGTCCCGCCGGCAGCTCCAGGGGCAGGGAGAGGGCCTTGCCCAGACGCGGCTTGTCCGTGGTGGTCTGGAGCCAGTGGCGCACCTGGGCGGCAACGCCGAGGCCGTTGAGGGAGCCCACCAGCTCCTGAAGGTGCTCCTCATAGGCCTGGGGCGTCAGCGGGAAGGACTGCTGCTCGAGGTAGCCCCACATCACGTGCAGGTAGAGGCGACCGCGCCGCTGAACCAGCTGCAGGTCGTAGGTGGCCTGCCAGCGCGTCCGCAGCAACGTGAGCAGTTCCTCCGGGCGAAGCGGCTCAGCTGAGGTCATGGCGGCAGGCGCACTCCACAACAGCATGTTGCAGCCGGCCTCCGGCGGGTGCGACTCGGACCCGGCCTGGGAAGGGCAAGGTTCATAATGGGCGCCACGTCAATCGGTCACACCGCGCCGTTCCCTATGACCCAGATTCCTGCGGCCTCCTCGAACGGCGGTGGTGCTGATGTGCCCGGAATGGGCCGCCGGCAGTTCATGAACCTGCTGACTTTCGGCTCCGTCACAGGGGTGGCCCTGGGTGCCCTCTATCCCGTGGTGAACTACTTCATCCCGCCGAAAGCCGCCGGCAGCGGTGGTGGGGTCACCGCCAAGGACGAGCTGGGCAACAATGTCACCGCCACCGGTTGGCTGGCCACCCACAAGGAAGGTGACCGCAGCCTGGTGCAGGGTCTCAAGGGTGACCCCACCTACCTGCTGGTGGAGGGTGGCGAGGCCATCGGTGACTACGGCATCAACGCCATCTGCACCCACCTGGGCTGCGTGGTGCCCTGGAACAGCGGCGCCAACCGGTTCATCTGCCCCTGCCACGGCAGCCAGTACGACGCCACCGGCAAGGTGGTGCGCGGCCCTGCTCCCCTCTCCCTGGCCCTGGCCCACGTCAGTGTCGAGAACGACAACGTGTTCCTCAGCCAGTGGACCGAAACCGACTTCCGCACCGGCGAGAAGGCCTGGTGGGCGTGATCGGCGCCTGAATCTCCCTCCCCCGCTTCCCTCTCCGACGCCCGCCACCTGCACCCCCATGCGCCGCTTCCTCTCCCCCCTGTTCGGCACCCTCCTCACCCTCAGCCTTTCGGTGGGCGTGCTGCTCCTGGGGGCCAGCCCCAGCTGGGCCTATCCCTTCTGGGCCCAGCAGAACTACGCCTCCCCGCGTGAAGCCACCGGCAAGATCGTCTGCGCCAACTGCCACCTGGCCAAGAAGGCCACCCGGGTGGAAGTGCCCCAGGCGGTCTTCCCTGACACGGTCTTCAAGGCCGTGGTCGAAATCCCCTACGACACCTCCGTGCAGCAGCTGTCCGGCAACGGCAGCCCCGCCGGCCTCAACGTGGGTGCCGTGGTGATGCTCCCCGACGGGTTCACCCTGGCCCCCCAGGACCGGCTCAGCGATGAGCTCAAGGAGGAAACCGCCGGCGTCTACTTCACCCAGTACAGCGACGACCAGCCCAACATCCTTCTGGTGGGCCCCCTCCCCGGTGACCAGCACCAGGAGATCGTCTTCCCGATCCTGTCGCCCGATCCTGCCACCGACAGTGCCATCCACTTCGGCAAGTACCAGGTGCATGTGGGTGCCAACCGCGGCCGCGGCCAGGTGACCCCCGAGGGTGAGAAAACCAACAACACCGTCTATACCGCCCCCGTGGCCGGCACCGTCAGCGCCATCACCGCCGGTGATGACGGCAGCACCGTGGTGGAGATCACCGGGGCAGCCGGCGCCGTCAGCGAAACCGTCCCCGCCGGACCCAGCCTGATCGTCGCTGTCGGCGATGTGGTGGAGGCCGGTGTGCCCATCACCAACGACCCCAACGTCGGCGGCTTCGGTCAGATTGACGCGGAAGTGGTGCTTCAGAATCCGGTGCGCATCTACGGCCTGCTGGCCTTCTTCGCTGCCGTGGCCCTGGCCCAGATCATGCTGGTGCTCAAAAAGCGCCAGGTTGAGAAGGTCCAGGCGGCGGAGGGCTTCTGAGCGCCCTTCTCGGCCTTTTCACCTCCCCGGGACCCCTGATCTTTCAGCTGGGTCCCGTCTCCGTTCGTTGGTATGGCCTGCTGATCGCCCTGGCGGTGCTGCTGGGTCTCCTGCTGGCCACCCGTCTGGGACGCAGCCGGGGCGTCGATCCCGGCCTGATCGCCGATCTCCTGCCCCTGATGGTGCTGGGGGCCGTGGTCGGCGCTCGGACCTATTACGTGGCGCTGGAATGGCGCCAGTTCCACAACAACTGGCTTGATGTGTTCGCCATCTGGCGTGGGGGGATCGCCATCCATGGCGCCCTGATCGGCGGGACCCTGGTCACGCTGCTCTTCTGCCGCTGGCGCCGCCAACCCTTCTGGCCGTTGCTTGATGTGCTCGTTCCCGCCGTGGCCCTGGGCCAGGCCATCGGCCGCTGGGGCAATTTCTTCAACTCCGAAGCCTTCGGGCTGCCCACCAACCTCCCCTGGGCCCTGACCATTCCGATGGCCAACCGGCCGTCGGAATTCCTTGAGCAGGCCTCCTTCCACCCCACCTTTCTCTACGAATCCCTCTGGAATCTGGGGGTCTGCGGCCTGCTGCTGCTCCTGTTCCGCCTGGGCAGCCAGGGCCGACTTCGGCTTCCAGCCGGGTCCCTCAGCTGCGTTTACCTGATGGCCTACAGCAGCGGCCGCTTCTGGATCGAGGGGCTGCGCCTCGATCCTCTGTGCCTGTTCTCCCAGCCACCCTTCTGCGCCGGTGGCCTGCGCATGGCCCAGCTGATGAGCCTGCTGCTCATCGCCCTGGGGGGGGCGGGTCTGCTCTGGCTCTACCGCTTCAAACGTCCCCTCCCCGACCCCTCCGGCCTGACCGCATGACAGCCACCGTTCAGATCGTCGGAGCAGGCCCCGGCGCCCCGGACCTGCTCACCCTGAGGGCCGCCAGGGCCATCGAGGCGGCCGAGGTGCTGGTCTGGACCGACTCCCTGGTGAGCCCCCAGATCGCCGCCCTGGCGTCAAGGGAGTGCGAAACGGTTCGCACCAGCACGCTCACCCTCGAGGAGGTGATGGCGGTGGTGATCGAGCGGGCCAGAGCCGGCCAGCGGGTGGTGCGTCTCCACGACGGCGACCCCTGCCTGTACGGAGCGTTGCAGGAGCAGATCTGCCGGTTGGCCGATGCCGGCCTGGCGGTGGAGGTGGTGCCGGGCCTGAGCGCCTACCAGGCCACCGCCGCCGCCCTGGGGGCCGAGCTGACCATTCCCGGCCGGGTGCAGACGATCGTGCTCAGCCGGGCCGGCGGCCGCACCGGCGTGCCGGAGCGCGAATCCCTGGCCCGTCTCGCCGCCCTGCAGGCCTCCCTGTGCCTCTACCTCAGCGCGCGCCACGTGGAGGAGGTGCAGAGCGAGCTGCTGCAGCATTACCCAGCGGACACGCCGGTGGCGATCGGTTACCGGGTCAGCTGGCCCGACCAGTGGCTCACGGTGGTGCCCCTGGAGGCGATGGCCCGCGTCAGCCGGGAGCGGAACCTGATCCGCACCACCCTCTACGTGGTGAGTCCGGCCCTGCAGGCCGCCGACGGGGCCCGATCCCTGCTCTATTCCGCCAGCCACAACCACCTGTTCCGCGGCGGCGCCGAGTGACGACGGCCACGCCCTGCCTGCGCCACTGGCGGGGCTGGGTGGGGACTGAGGAAGCCGATGCCTGGCTGGAGCAGCTGCTGCAGGAGGTGCCCTGGAAGCAGGAGTTCATCACCGTGTTTGGCCGCCGCCACGCCATGCCCCGGCTCACCTGCTGGATGGCGGATCCGGGCTGCGGTTACCGCTACTCCGGACTGGAGAACGCCATCGAACCCTGGACACCACTGGCCGACGCCATCCGCCGGCGCGTTGGCGCCGCTGCCACCCAGGAGTTCAATTCCCTGCTGCTGAACTACTACCGCGACGGCCGTGACGCCATGGGCTGGCATGCCGATGACGAGCCTGAGCTCGATCCGGACGCCCCGATCGCCTCCCTCAGCCTGGGGGCCAGCCGCACCCTGCGCTTCCGTCCCCGCCAGCGGGACAAAGCCCCCACCCTGGCGGTGGAACTGGGGCATGGGGATCTGCTCTTGATGGACCCGCCCACCCAGCAGCACTGGCAGCACGGGTTGCCGCGGCGCCTGAAGGTGGCGTCCGCGCGGCTCAACCTGACCTTCCGGAGGGTGCGGCTGCCAGCCTGATTCCAGGGGGGCAGGTGCCGCCACGGCGGGCGGCCGCTTCGGGTATCCGGACGCCAGCAGGATGGCAACAATGGATGCAGTGTTCCTCTGCGCGGAGTTCCGAGGGCGATGGGCTGTTCCCGTGCTCGCCGTCACCGGCGCCTCTTCCCGGTGCTGCTGGGCGTGACCCTGCTGGGGGGCGGCTGTCAGTTCACCGGGGTGAGTGAGGCCGGCCGGGAGCGCTGCCGCAGGCTCGCAGCCGACGCTGGCCATCCCTTGGCGGCAGCCCTGAGCTACGTCCGCTGCCTGCCCAGCTCAGATGCCACCCTGACGGCCGAGAAGGCGGCTGAGAAGGCGGCCAACGCCAAGGCCCGACGGACGGCCCTGGAGGCCTGCCGCCGCCGGCAGGCGACGATCACCACCCTGATCGGGTCGCTACGGCAGGCCGAACAGGAGCTGGCCGCGGCCCGCAACAGCCCGTTCAGGCCGACGGTGGCGCCACCCCAGCCCCTGGATGCCGGCAAGGAATCCCGCTATCGCCCCGAAGACCAGCGTCTCGACCGGGACCGGTACGAGGCCGCCCTCGGCGCCTGGGAACAGCAGGTGGCCTCCCAGCGGGCCCAGTGGCGCCAGCGGCGCGCCGAGCGCATCGAGGCCGCCCAGGTGCGGCTCGACCGGGACGCCCAGGCCCTCAGGCAGCTCCAGCCCGATCTGTTCAACGGTCCCGCCAGCATCGAGTTCGACCCCACGGCCCTGCGGCAGGTGAACGCCGGCTGCGACAGGGCTGGCTGAAGGGATTTGACAGTGTGATCGACGACCGTGTAGGAGGGTTCAGGCCACCCGGCCCGGTCGAAACCCCTGCCGCAGAAAGATCCTCTTTCAGGCGATGCCGGGGCTAAGACGGCAACGATGGGCGATTAGCACAGCGGTAGCGCACTTCCTTCACACGGAAGGGGTCACTGGTTCGAATCCAGTATCGCCCATGTCTTCAATTCCGTTTTCCGGCCGGTAACGTCCTCCCTGACGGAGCACTGGTCGCTCACCGGGCCGCTCGTCATACTGCTGGCGACGCAGCGCTTCAGGAGACCCTGCCCTTGTTCGAATCTCCTGCCGCGACCATGGCCGCAGACGACTGGAGCGCACCGATTCCCCAGCTGGTCCAACTGGGCGAAAAGCTCGGCCAGGCCCGGCGCCATCAGGGCCTCAGCCTGGAGGAACTGGCCGACCGGCTGCGGCTGGGCAGCGAACAGCTGACGGCCCTCGAGGCCGGGGACCACACCCACCTGCCGGAAGCGGTGTTCGTGGTAGCCCAGGCGAAGCGGGTGGCCGGCGCCCTGGGGATCGACGTGAGCCAGCAGATCAGTGATCTGCAGGGGAGCCGCCTGATGCGTGCCAAGGGCCGCCCGGCCCCCGTCACGCCCCTGCAGCGACGGCCCGCCACCGCCCCCACCCGCCAGGTACGCTCTGTCGGCTGGCTGTGGGGGTCTTTGCTCCTGCTGGGCGGCGGCGGCCTCGTGGTGGCCGCCCTGCAGGGGAAGGTCTTTGCCCCGCAGGCGTCCCGACCCCCGTCAACACCGGCCGCAACCACCAACCCGGGTGTGGCACCTGGCCAGGCCGTGGCCGCAGGGGAGCCCTCCCGGCCGGCGGCGGACGCGCTGGTGCTGCAGAGCAGCCAGCCCAGCTGGCTGGAGGTCCGCAGTGCGGCCGGAGTCACCCTGTTCCGCGGCACCTTCACCGGCGAGAAGCGTTTCCCCATGGGCCAGGGTCTCAGGGTGCTGGCCGGCCGGCCCGACCTGGTGACGGCCACCGCCGGCAGCCAGGCCCCCCGCTCCCTGGGGCGGATCGATCAGGTGGTGTGGCGCAGCTTCAGGGCGTCGCCTGCCGCACCGTGAGCCTCAGGCCCGTGGCCTCCAGCAGCAGATCGGCGCAGGAGCGGAGACTCCATTCCTCCAGGCTCAGGTCCTGGGGGGGGTCACCGGGCTGCGGCGCGTGCGGCTGCAGGCTGATCGTGAAGCCCCTGGTCTGAGCGGTCCGCTGCGCGTCCGCAGACACGCTGATCGCCTCAATGCCGGGGGCGGGCCGGCGGTCGAGGGCCGCCGCTAACCGCAGCAACAGCCCCATCGTGAACACGGTGTGACGGTGCTGCCCGGCCTCGATCAGCTGCCACGACTCGTGGCGCTTCTTGGGCAGGCCGCGCCGGTGGTACCGGGCGATCGCCGCCACCATCAGATGCTCGGCCTCGGAGTAACCGAGTAGCTCGCCATGGCGGATCAGGTACCAGGTGTGCTTGTGGTAAGCGGCGATGTTGACGTGCTTGCCGCAGGCATGGAGCTGGGCCGCGGCCCACAGCAGGGCCCGGCCTTCGCCGTCGTCATCGTGCAGCAGGCCCCGGGTCTGGTCGTAGAGGCTGAGGGCATGGCTGGCCACCCGGTCGGCCCGGCCCGTGTCCACGCCATAGGTGCGGGCCAGGTGCAGCACCGTTCGCCGGCGGATCGTGCTCTGGAAGCTGAAGCGATCGACGAGCAGGCCGTTGCGCAGCATCCAGTCGACGATCAGACCTTCCCTCAGCGCCCGTTCACAGACCACCAGTTCCCGGACCTGGAGGATCTCCATGGTGGTCTGGAGGATCAGGGCGCCGGGGACGATGATCTCGGCCCGGCGTTCGTTGATGGCGGTGAGGGCGCGGCGCTGCTCCGGCGTCATCGCCACCAGCCGCTCGACGATCTCGTCCAGGCGGGCCCTGCCGAGGCGGTAGCCGTCGAGCTTCAGGGGCGGGTTGGGGTCCTGGGCGCAGGCCAGGGCCGCCATCGCCATGGCCGTGCCGCTGGTGGCCACCAGCACGGGCTTTTCCCCCGGCCGCAATTCCCGCTTCACCTCGGCCACCGCCGGATCCATCGCCCCCTGGATGTAGGCCTCGAGAAAGCCGCGGCGGGCGGGCGTCAGGGGGTCCTCCCGGCAGAACTCCCGCTGCAGGCGCACCGCACCGATGCGGGTGCTGGTGAGGGCGCGGGCATCGCGGCCATCGGCGAGCACCAGCTCGGTGGAACCGCCGCCGATGTCGAGGATGAAATAGGGCTGGTCGCCGAAGGACAGGCCCGACAGCACCCCCAGATAGATCAGTCGGGCCTCCTCCGGCCCGCTGACCAGATCCACCACCAGCCCCAGCTGGTCCTGGAGCCCCTGCAGGAACGCGCGGCCGTTCGGTGCCTCCCGCACGGCGCTGGTGGCGGCGGTGACGATCTGCTCCACCCCGTGGCTGGTGGCCAGGTCGCGGCAATGGCGCAGGGTCAGGAAGGCCCGCTCGATCGCCTCGGGCGTGAGGTCGCCGGAATCGGGATCCCGCTCCCCCAGCCGGGTGGTGGATTTCTCCGCCAGCACCACCGAGAAGCTGCGCAGGACCGGATCGATCGCCGCGACCAGCAAATGAATGGAATTGGTGCCGATGTCGATGGCCGCCACCCGCCGTTCCGCGGTACCGGCGGTGTCGGGGATCGGGGGCATGGGGGTCGGCCCGGGCAGCGGCGGCGCCACTTTGCCACCGGCCGCCCCATCGCCAGCCGGTGAGAACGCCGCCGTCAGGAGTTGGATAGGGTGCCGGCAACCAACCATTGCGAGCGGTGAACGTCCCGATGGCCCCAGGCCGTGTCCAGGCCTGGCTGGAGCTGCTGCGCTGGCACAAGCCGAGCGGTCGGCTCATCCTCCTGATTCCCGCCGGCTGGGCCCTGTGGCTCGGTCCCGCCGTGCCACCTGCAGCCCTGCTGGTGGGCTGGATCGTGCTGGGGGGCCTGGCGGTGAGCGGCGCCGGCTGCGTGGCCAATGACCTCTGGGACCGGCGCATCGATCCCCTGGTGGAGCGCACCCGCCACCGGCCCCTGGCCGATGGCCGCCTCGGGGTGGGCACCGCGGCGGCGCTGCTGCTCCTCTGCCTGGTGGTGGCCCTGGCGGCCCTGCTGGCCCTGCCCGCCACCAGCCGGGCGCTGTGCGTGGGGCTCGCCCTGGCCACGTTGCCCCTGGTGCTGCTCTATCCCTCCGCCAAGCGCTGGTTCGCCTATCCCCAGTTGGTGCTGGCCCTGTGCTGGGGTTTCGCGGTGCTGATTCCCTGGGCGGCCGCCCAGGGGGGCCTGCAGGGTGCCATGGGGGGCTGGCCCCTGCTGCTCACCTGGCTGGCGGCGGTGAGCTGGACCTTCGGCTTCGACACCGTCTATGCCATGAGCGACCGGGACGACGATCGGCACCTTGGGGTGCGCAGCAGTGCCCTGAGCCTGGGGGCCCGGGCGCCCCTGGCGGTGGCCCTCTGCTACGGGCTCACCTGCGCGGCCCTGGCCCTGGCGGTGCTGCTGCAGGGACGGGCCGGGCTGCCGTTCTGGCTGCCCTGGGCCGCCGCCGCCCTGGCCATGCAGCAGCAGGCGGCGCTGTTGCGACGCCCCGACCTGCCCCGCAGCGCCTATGGGCGCCACTTCGCCGTCCAGGTGTGGCTCGGGGGTCTGCTGCTGCTGGCCGTGATCCTCTCCACCGGCACCTGATCCGCCATGAACGCCGGCCTGCCGCCCCTCCAACCCCCGGCCCTTCAGGCAGGCGACAGGGTCCGACTGGTGGCCGCCAGCTCCGCCCTGGCCGATCTGGAGCGGCTGCAGGCCGGCCTGGCGGTGCTGGCCAGCTGGGGCCTGGAGCTGGATGACGATCCCACCCGGCTGCCGGCGCGCCGCTGGGGCTACCTGGCGGGCCGGGACGACGAGCGGGCCGGCGATCTGCGCCCCAGTGCCGAACCGGTGGGCGCCCCGGCCCTGCTGGCGTGCGTGCGGGGGGGCTGGGGGTCGGCCCGGCTGCTGGAGCGCCCGTTGGAGGCGGCAGGCGGCTGGCTGCTGGGCTTCTCCGATGTCACCTCCCTGCTGTGGCACCGGCTGGCGACGGGCCGCGGGGGCGCCATCCATGGCCCCCTGCTCACCACCCTGGCGGCCGAGCCGGCCTGGAGCCGGGAGCGGCTGCGGGCCCTGCTGTTCGGCGAACCCCTGGCCGCGCTCGAGGGGCAGTCCTGGGTGGGCGGCCAGGCCGAGGGCCCGCTGCTCGCCGCCAACCTCACGGTGGCGACCCACCTGCTGGGCACGCCGCACCTGCCGGATCTGGACGGGGCGATCCTGATCCTCGAAGACGTGGGGGAGGCCCCCTACCGCCTCGAGCGGATGCTCACCCACTGGCGCCTCTGCGGTGCCCTGCAACGCCTGGGGGGCATCGGATTCGGCAGCTTCGAGGGCTGCGACGACCCCCGGGATGACGCCGACGACGACACGCCCCGGTTCAGCCTGGAGCAGGTGCTGCGGGAGCGGACCGCCGATCTGGGCATCCCTGTGCTGGCCGGCCTGCCGGTGGGCCACGGCGACGTCAATGCCGCCCTGCCCCTGGGAGTGCGGGCCCGGCTCGACGGCGACCGAGGCCGCCTGAGCGTCATCAGCGCGGCCCCCGGGTTCGTCAGTCGTCCGTGAGCTTCTCCTCGTCGATGAACGTGCGGCCCACCAGCTGGCCATCTTTCAGCAGCTGACTCACCCGCCAGCGACGGCGACCATCGGGGCTGCAGCGGATCATCTCGTGAATGTCGGGATCCGCCGGGTCGCGGGGGTGCATCACCAGCAGGCTGCCGGCGGCAGGCTCCTCGCCCGGCAGATCCATCGCCCAGCCCTGATAACGCTCGCTGGCGAACCACACCCGGCCGGAATGGATCTCGCCATGGGCTTCAAGGCGGCGCAGCGGGGCGTCCTGAGTGCCATGCAGGTTGCTCTGGTGGTAAAGCCAGCGGCCTCCCTCCTGGAACACCCGGATGGTGATCGTGCTCGGGAAGCTCTCGAGCAGCCCGCCCCCGGCGTCGTAACGGCGGAAGGTGCCGCGCCACACGCCTTGTTGCCGCACCAGGGCGGGAAGATCGTCCCCGAAAGCTCCGTCCACCCCGATCCCATCGCTCCGGCCTGCCCGGTCAAACAGCAGCCAGCTGAAGCCGTCGACCTCACCCCGGACCGAGCCATCGGCCAGCCGCAGGCTGCGGTCCCGGTACCAGAGCTGGTCGGGGTGGAGGAGCATCTCGAACTCGGCGCAGACCTCGCCGTCCTGGGGATGGCGGTAGCGGCAGGCCCCGGGATCCATGCGGGCGCGGAAGCGATCGAGGGCCGGTTCCGCCTCGAAGAACAGATCGCAACCTGGATGGCGATCGAAAGCCTCTGGCCCCAGGCTGTGCACCACGGAGGCTGCCAGGGGCGGACGGTCGTAGGTGGAGCCGCCCCGGAAGAACAGCTGCTCGGCCCGCACCACCCCGCGCTGCGGATCCAGGCCAAGCACCACCACCCGCTGGCGGTGGGCCAGCTGGGGGGCACTGGCGCGGAACTCCTGGAAATAGAGCACCAGCGCGCCCAGCTGGGGCGCCTGCAGCCGCTCCACCACCAGCGTGCGCAACTCCCGGGTGAGCTCGGGCGCCGGCGGGCCACCCCTGGCCAGGCTGGCGGCCACCTGGCGCCGGTTGTCGAAAGCCCCCTGCCAGCGGGCGGCGATCGTCTCGAGCTGGGCGGCGCTGTCCATCGGCGGCCTCAGCTGCCGCGGGCCGCCAGCACCGCGCTGGCGATGGTGAGGTCGAAGCGGGTGGTGAGCTTGATGTTGGAGGGCGGCGCTTCCAGCACCCGCACCGGCAGCCCCAGCCGCTCGTAGAGCGCCGCATCGTCGGTGACGCTCCAGCCCTCACGCTCGGCCCGCCCATGGGCCTGGCGCAACTGGGCCACCCCGAAGCCCTGGGGGGTCTGGGCCGCCCAGAGGCCACTGCGTTCGGGGGTGGCGGTGATCAGACCCCGGCCATCCACCTGCTTGATGGTGTCGGTGACGGGGGTGGCCGCGATGATGCCGGCCCCTTCGGCCATGGCCTCGGTCAGGGCCGTGGCGCAGCGCTCCAGCAGCTCCGGTTCGGCCAGACAGCGGGCGCCGTCATGGATCAGCACCGCCTCGGCATCCGCCGGCAGGGCTGCAAGGCCCAGCCGCACCGACTCCTGGCGGGTGTCACCGCCGACGATCCAGGCGACCGGCTGGGCCAGGGACCGGCGGGGCTCGGCCGCGGCCAGGATGGCGGCGATCGCCGCTTCGTCCTCGGGCCTGCCCATCACCCCGATCCAGCGGATCGCCCCGCAGGCCAGGGCGGCATCGAGGGTCCAGGCCAGGACGGGGCGACCGGCCAGGGGCAGCAGCAACTTGTTGGTGGCGGCGCCCATGCGGCGCCCGCTGCCGGCGGCGGCGATCAGCAAATGCACAAGCGATGGGCCGCCCGGGCGGAACACTGGAATCCCCTCCATACAATCAGGCCGCCAGGCCCGCCCGACCCGACGCCCGATGCGCGCACTGTTTCTGATCCCGGGCGATGGCGCCAGCCAGTTGCAGGCGCTTCCCGCCGTGGCGGCCACCGCCGAGCAACTCCACTTCCAGATGCAGGTGGCCTGCCATCCGTCCCTGATGGCGCTCTGGAAGCTGCTGCCGGCTGTGGAGAAGGTCATCCCCTTCAACTTCGACGACGCCACCCTGGCCGACTGGGCCAACTTGCTGGGATGCGTGCGGGAGCCCGATTTTCAGGCCTGCATCAACCTGGCCAGCGGCCGCCAGGTGGATCTGATGCTCTCGATGAGCCACATCCCCAACCGCATGGCCGCCGGGGGCTTCTCCGCCACCCAGACGGTGAACGTGCCCCAGAACATCTGGCCCGCCCAGGCCCTGGAGGCCTACCTGCGGCCGATCGGGGTGAGTCTCGATGCCGCCGCCTTCCGCCTCAGCCTGTCGAAGACCGCCCTCGACGACGCGGTCGCCACGTTGCCGGCCGGCGACGAGCCGATGCTGCTGCTGGCCCCCTGCAGTGGCCCGGACGACTGGCCAGCTGCGGCCTGGCAGGAGCTGCCCGGCCACATCGCCGCCACCCTCCCCGGCCTGCGCTCCCTGCAGGTGCCACCGGCCTCTTCGGCCCACCTGCCCGAGCGGGCCGCCCTGGTGGCCGCCAGCGACGTGGTGCTGGCCAGTGATCCGGTGACCATCGAGCTGGCCCTGCTCAGCGGCACCCCCGTGGTGGCCCTGGGTCGCAGCTGCGACAGCCTGCCGGCCCGCAGCGGAGTACAAGGGCTGGGTTCCCCTGACCACCTGCGTGACCTCCCCTCCAGCGACGTGCTCAAGGCCCTTGGCCTGGGCTGAGCGGCGTCCATGAGTCGCCTGTGGTTCTCCCGCAGGAAGCGTCCCCCCTCCGCCAGGGCACGCCGGCCCTGGGTCACCCCCCTGATCGCCCTGATCGTGGTGGTCAACGCCAGCGCCATCGGCTACCGGATCACCGAAGGCTGGGACTGGGGTGATTGCTACTGGATGGTGGCCATCACCATCGCCACCATCGGCTATGGCGAGGTTCATCCACTCTCCACCGCGGGGCGGATCATCACCGTGTTCTCCATCGCCGGAGGCCTCGTGGTGGTCCAGCTCACCATCCAGAACCTGGTGGGCCTGTCTGAAACCGGCTACTTCCGGCGCCTGCGGGAGCGCCGATTCCGCACCTGGGTCCAAAGCATGAACAACCACGTGATTCTCTGCGGCTACGGCCGCATCGGCCAGGAGATCGCCGATCAGCTGATCCGGGAGAAGGTCCCCCTGCTGGTGGTCGAGATGGACGCGGGCTGCCGCGATGAGGCGGAGGAGCGGGGGCTGCCGGTGCTGTTCGCCGACGCCACCCTCGATGAGACCCTGCTGGAAGCGGGCATCCACCACTGCCGCAGCCTGGTGGCGGCCCTGCCGAGCAACGCGGCCAACCTCTACGTGGTGCTGAGCGCCCGGGGACTGGCCCCCCGCTGCCGCCTGATTGCCCGCTCCGACAGCGCCGAGGCGGGCCGCAAGTTGCGCCTGGCCGGGGCCGACCAGGTGGTGAGTCCCTACGTGGCGGGGGGCCGGGTGATGGCCGCCACCGCCCTGCGGCCGCTCGCCGTCGACTTCATGGAGCTGCTGGCCGGCTCCGACTGCGAGGTGGAGGAGTTCCAGCTCAGCGACGACAGCTCCAGGCTCGGCGAGCTGCTGGGCCGCAGCCTGGCGGAGATCCAGTTCGGCCGCCGCAGCGGCGCCCAGGTGCTGGCCATCCGCACCCCGGCACCGGCGGTGGTCAACCCCTACTCCTACCGGGGCACCACCTACGGCACGCCGGAGGCCACGCTGGTCACCAATCCCGGCGGCGACATCCGCCTGGAGGCCGGTCAGCTGCTGGTGGTGATGGGCAGCAAGGAGCAGCTGCAGCGGTTCGCCGAGGTGCTCGGCCCGGCCCTGGAGAGCTCCGACCAGATGGCCGACTGAGCCGATCGGGGCGGGCCGGCGCACGGCATACGATCGCCTCACCCTGCTCCCGCCGCCATGTCCAGCGCCGCTCCCCTCTCCGGTCAGGTCGCCCTGGTGACCGGCGCCAGCCGGGGGATCGGCCGGGCCATCGCCGAGTCCCTGGCGCAGGCGGGAGCTGCGGTGGTGGTGAACTACGCCCGCTCGCCCGAGGCAGCCGAGGCAGTGGTGACGGCGATCACGGCGGCCGGAGGCCGGGCCTGGAGCCACCAGGCGGATGTGGCCGACGAACCGGCTGTCGAAGCGATGGTGAAGGCGGTGCTGGAGAAGGAAGGGCGCCTCGACGTGCTCGTCAACAACGCCGGCATCACCCGCGACGGCCTGCTGATGCGCATGAAGACGGCCGACTGGCAGAGCGTGATTGACCTCAACCTGACCGGGGTGTTCCTCTGCACCCGCGCCGTCAGCCGCAGCATGCTCAAGGCGCGCCGCGGCCGCATCATCAACATCACCTCGGTGGTGGCCCTGATGGGCAACCCCGGCCAGGCCAACTACAGCGCCGCCAAGGCCGGCGTCATCGGCCTGACCCGCAGCACCGCCGCCGAATTCGCCAGCCGCGGCATCACGGTGAACGCCGTCGCCCCCGGCTTCATCGACAGCGACATGACCCGGGACCTCGACAAGGAGCCGATCCTGGCGGCCATCCCCCTCGGCCGCATGGGCCAGCCGGAGGAGGTCGCCGGTGCGGTGCGTTTCCTGGCGGCCGATCCGGCGGCGGCCTACATCACCGGCCAGGTGCTGCAGGTGGACGGCGGCATGGTGATGCGCTGATCAGGATTCCGGTGCCAGGGGTTGGGCGAGGTCTTCCCGCAACTTGCGGATGCGCTGCAGCAACCGCAGGCGCCGGCTGCGGGCCGTGAGGGTCAGAAACAGCCGGATGGGCACATAGACCAGGGCCATCAGCAGGCCGAGGGCGGCGATCAGCAGAAACACCATCCCATCGGCGCTGGTGCTGGGCACGAGGGCCGCGTCGGTGGCCGCGCTGTCGAGGGTCTGCTGCAGCAGGTCTTCCATGCTGTGAAGGTACCGCCTGCGACGGGGGGCCGCAGCCGACCCTGAACGGGACATTCGGCTTTCCCCACCGATGGGCGGATGCCACCGGCGGGGTCGCCGTGGGACGCTGCCACGGCTGCTCCTACCACCCCATCGATGGCCAAACTGATCCAGTTCGCCGATGCCTCCCGCGATTCCCTGGAGCGGGGCGTCAATGCCCTGGTCGATGCGGTGAAGGTCACCATCGGCCCGAAGGGTCGGAATGTGGTGCTGGAGAAGAAGTTCGGCGCCCCCGACATCGTTAATGACGGTGTCACCATCGCCAAGGAGATCGAGCTCGAGGATCCCTTCGAGAACCTGGGCGCCAAGCTGATCCAGCAGGTGGCCTCGAAAACCAAGGACACCGCCGGTGACGGCACCACCACCGCCGCCGTCCTGGCCCAGTCCCTGGTGCATGAGGGCCTGCGCAACGTGGCCGCCGGTGCCAGCCCCGTCGCCCTCCGTCGCGGCATGGAGCAGGCCACGGCCCTGGTGGTGGCCGGTATCGCCGAGCGCTCCCGCGCCGTGGCGGGAGACGCCATCCGCCAGGTGGCGACGGTCAGCGCCGGCAACGATGAAGAAATCGGCCGCATGATCGCCGAAGCGGTGGAGCGGGTGAGCGCCGATGGCGTGATCACCGTGGAGGAATCGAAATCCCTGGCCACCGAACTGGAGGTGACCGAGGGCATGGCCTTCGATCGCGGCTACTCCTCCCCCTACTTCGTCACCGACCAGGACCGGCGCGAATGCGCCTTCGACAATCCCCTGCTGCTGATCACCGATCGCAAGATCAGCACCGTGGTCGACCTGGTGCCGGTGCTGGAGGCCGTCTCCAGGAGCGGCCGGCCCCTGGTGATCCTGGCCGAGGAGGTGGAAGGTGAGGCCCTGGCCACCCTGGTGGTGAACAAGACCCGGGGCGTGCTCCAGGTGGCCGCGGTGCGGGCGCCGGGCTTCGGTGACCGCCGCAAGGCCATGCTCGAGGACATCGCCATCCTCACCGGCGCCACGGTGATCAGCGAGGACCGGGCCATGACCCTCGACAAGGCCACCCTGGCCGACCTCGGCCATGCCCACCGCATCACGATCAGCAAGGACACAACCACGATCGTGGCCGCCGACGACCAGCGCGCCGCGGTGAGCGACCGGGTGGCCGCGATCAAGCGGGAGCTGGAGGCCACCGATTCCGACTATGACCGCGAGAAGCTCAACGAGCGCATCGCCAAGCTGGCCGGCGGCGTGGCCGTGATCAAGGTGGGAGCCCCCACCGAGACCGAACTCCGCAACCGCAAGCTGCGCATCGAGGATGCCCTCAATGCCACCCGGGCGGCGATCGATGAAGGCATCGTCGGGGGCGGCGGCAGCACCCTGGTCGAGCTGAGCGAGGAACTGGGAGCCCTGGCCAGCCGCTGCGAGGGCGACGTCCGCACCGGGGTGGAGATCGTGCAGCGGGCCCTGGCGGCGCCCGCCCGCCAGATCGCCACCAACGCGGGCGCCAACGGCGACGTGGTGGTGCAGCAGATGCTCAGCCAGGGCAAGGGCTACAACGCCCTCACCGACACCTACGAAGATCTGCTGGCCGCCGGCATCCTGGACGCCGCCAAGGTGGTGCGTCTGGCCCTGCAGGATGCGGTCTCGATCGCCTCACTGCTGATCACCACCGAGGCCGTGATCGCTGACAAGCCGGAACCCGCCGCTCCCCCCGCCGGCGATGGCGGCATGGGAGGAATGGGTGGCATGGGAGGAATGGGCGGCATGGGCGGCATGGGCATGCCCGGCATGATGTGAGCCCCCTGGGGGGCCCGATGGGGCCGGGTGAGCCGACGCTCAGCCGGCCATGGCCCGCACGTAAGCGGCCACCTGCAGATCCACACCGGTGATCGCCGTTCCCACCACGACGGCATCGGCGCCACCGTCCAGGGCCCGGGAGGCCTCCTGCTGGCTGGCGATCCCCCCTTCACAGATCAGCGCCACGGCCTCGGGGAGGTCGCGCCGCAATGGCCCCAGCAGATCCCAGGCCGGGGGCTTCAGCGAGGCGGTCGCCTCGGTGTAGCCATAGAGGGTGGTGCCCACCCAGTGGCAGCCGAGGGCCGCCGCCCGCAGACCGTTCGAGACGCTGTCCACATCCGCCATCAACGGAGCGCCCAGATCCGTGTGGGCACGCCTGATCAGGTCCTCCAGCGCCTGGCCATCGGGGCGGGGGCGATCGGTGGCATCGATGGCCACCACGTCGGCGCCCGCCGCCCAGACGGCACGGATCTCCTCCCAGCCGGGGGTGATGTACACGGCGCTGTCCGGGAATGGGCGCTTCCACAGCCCCACGATCAGGGCCCCGGGGCAGCGACGCCGCACCGCGCCGATGTGCTCCGGACTTTCGAGCCGCACCCCGGCGGCCCCCTGTCGGAGGCTGGCCTCCGCCATCGCGGCAATCACGGCCGGATCGCGCATTGGCGAGCCCTCCGGTGCCTGCACCGACACGATCAGGTGGCCGTTCAGGGCGGCGCGTTCAGGCAGGGGACGGGACGACAGCATGGACGGCTGCAAATGGGGTGATCAGCTGGCGCGGCGATGCTGGGGGTCGCCGGAGAGCCACGAGCGCAGCCCGGCCAGGGTGGAGGGCGCCGGGGCCGGGGCCGTGCCCGGGGGCAGGACGCTGAGGCGTGAGGCCTCAGGCAGGGATATCGCCGCGGACACGGGCTCGGGGACCAGCGCCAGGGGCGCCGGCGCCTCCACGGCAGGCAGCGGCGGCGTTGAGAAGGCCGCTTCCAAGGCTGCAAAGGCATCCTCCACGCCAGCACTCACGGGCTTCAGCCGATCCGACCCAGGGGCCGTGGGGGCAACGGCCGGTCCCTCCAGGTGCTGGCGCAGCCAGTCACCGGCCTCGCCGCCCTGCTCGGCGATCAGGCTGCCGGTGCGGAACTGCTCGAGGGAACCCACCCCGTGGCGGTGCGCCCACTGCCGAATCAGACGGGCCGTGGCGGTGGCATCCCTGCGGTGGACGGCCTCGAGAAGCAAGTTGGAGAGCTCGGGCCGGGAGGGGGGCAGGGACACGGAGAGGGCGTCAGGTGAGCTTGCGATCCAGCATCGGGCGGATCAACAGGAACAGACCCGCCGCCAGGCCCGCCAGGATGGCCAGGCAGGTGGCCGCATTGAGGGACCCGTAGGGCGCCACCAGCACCACGTCGGTGAGGCGGAACGACCCCGCGTAGGCGGCGCGAATCGGTTCAATCGCGAAGGTAAGGGGATTCAGGGCCGCCAGCCAGCCCAACCAGGGGGGCATGAAGGAAATCGGTGCCAACGCGGTGCTGGCGAACAGCAGCGGCAGGTTGGCCACGAAGATCACCGCGATCAGTTCGATGTGGCCCGGCAGGGCGAAGGCCAGGCCGAGGCTGAGGGCGGTGACGGCGAAGACCAGCAGCAGCAGGGTGACCAGCACCAGCAGCAGCCCCGCCCCGCCGGGCCAGCCATAGCCCAGCAGGGCCGCCGTGCCCATGATCGCCAGACTCTGCACCAGGCTCAGGCTGGTGATGTAGAGCACCGAGGCGAAGACGATCGAACTGCGGGAGCGCAGCGGCGCCACCAGCAGCCGGTTGAGGAAGCCGAACTCACGGTCGAACATCACCGGCAGGCCGGCATTGAGGGCGGCACTGAAGGCCGTGAACACAATCACCCCGGCCCCCAGGAAGCGGCCGTAGCTGATGCCGCCGGGCAGCAGGCCCTCGGGGGCGTTGGCGAACAGGGCCCCGAACAGCACCAGCCAGATCAGGGGCTGCAGCACCCCCGCCACAAGGGTGGACGGACGCCGGGCCAGCTGGACGAACAGGCGCCGGGTGAGGGCGAGGGTTTCCTGAGAGATCTCGGCGAAGGCCGACGGCTCCGTGCTGGCGGAGGGGACGGGGGCGAGGGAGGGACTGGCGCTGGTCATGGGGAATCAGGGAATCGGGTCGTCATCGCATCGACTGCTTGCGTTCCTCCTTGAGGTCCCGGCGACCCGCGACGGAAAGTTCCGCGTCGCTCAGGGTGCGGCCGGTGGCCTGAAGGTAGACGTCATCCAGGCTGGGGCGGCTCTGGGCCAGGGCGAACACCGGCAGCTGGGCCTCGGCCAGCTGGTGCCGCAGGGTCTCCACCACGCCGCTGTCCTCCACCACCAGGTTGAGGGAGTAGCCCTGGGCCCGGTTGACCACCACCTGGCGGACGCCGTGGCAGGCCGCCAGGAGGTCCCGCACCCGGGAGGCCTCCTGCTCATCGCTGAATTCCCGCACCCGCAGGGTCACCCGGTCGCCGCCGAGGGCGCCCTTGAGGGCCGTGGGCGTGCCTTCGGCGATCACCCGGCCGCCGTCGATGATGGCCAGGCGGTCGGCCAGGGCATCCACCTCCTCGAGGTAATGGCTGCTGAGCAGCACCGTGGTGCCCTGGTCGCGCAGTTGCTGAAGCACCTGCCAGATGGTGGCGCGACTCTCGATGTCGAGGCCCACGGTGGGTTCATCGAGCACCAGCACCCGGGGCCGGTGCAGCAGCCCGGCGGCCAGGTCGAGGCGCCGGCGCATGCCGCCGGAGTAACTGCCGCAGCGGCGGTCGATCCAGGCCTCCATGGCGAGGAGCTCGATCAGCTCGGCCGTGCGGGCGAGGCGGTCGGCGGCCGGCATGTGATGGAGATCCGCCTGGAGGTGCAGCAGCTCCCTGCCACTGAGGATCTTGTCGATGGCCACCTCCTGGGCGACGTAGCCGAGCAGGCGCCGGACCGTGCGCGGTTCGGCCAGGGCATCCACCCCGGCCACCTGGACCTGGCCGGCATCGGGAGCCAGCAGGGTGCAGAGGATGCGCAGGGCCGTGGTCTTGCCGGCGCCGTTGGGCCCGAGCAGTCCGTAGAGGGAGCCCGCCGGCACACTCAGGGAGAGGTCGTCCAGGGCCTGCACCGGCTCAACCTTGCGGCCGCCGAAACGCTTGCTGAGGTGCTGGAGCTCGATCAAGCCGGGATCAATCGCGATGGGCCGGAAGCCAGGTCAATCTAGGCAGCTGCCGTGGGGGCCAGATGGAGTGCAGCGGCCACCAGGGCACCCGGAGCACCGGCGGTGGCCAGGGGGGTGCGCGCCAGCACCAGCAGCAGGCAGATGCCGAACAGATAGAAGATCGACCAGCGGAACATGCTGCGGGCCCGGCGAGGATCGCCGGGGTCCTCCAGCAGGCTGGCGCTGAGCTGGAGCAGCCTGGCGTTGAAGGGCAGCACCAGCAGGCCATAGAGCCAGCCACCGCTGGGCAGGGCCACCACGCCGGCCAGACTCATCGCCACCGTCACCCAGCTGTAGCGGCGGATCGCCCCGGCCGTGACCTCCAGACCCTTGACCACCGGCAGCATCGGGATGCCCACCGAGCGGTAGTCCTCATGCAGGAGCAGGGCCAGGGCCCAGAAGTGGGCCGGGGTCCACACCATCACCAAACTGAACAGCCACCAGCTGCTCCAGCCGAGGTGGCCGGTGGCGGCGGCCGCCCCCACGAGCGGGGGGATGGCGCCGGCGATGCCGCCGATGACGATGTTCTGGGTGGTGCGCGGCTTGAGCAGGGCCGTGTACAGCAGCACGTAGCTGCACAGCCCCAGCAGGGCCAGGGAGGCGGCCAGGGCGTTCACCCCCAGGACGAGCACCAGCACCGAGGCGACCGTGAGACCGACGGCCAGGGCAAAGGCCTGGCGCTGGGCCAGCCGGCCCGACGGCAGCGCCCGGCGACTGGTGCGCTGCATGCGGCCGTCGAGTTCCTGCTCCCAGAGACAGTTGAGGACACCGGCCGCCGCCGAGGCCATCGAGCCACCCACCAGGGTGCAGACCAGTCGCAGCGGGTCCAGGGGCCAGGCGGCCGTGAGGGCCATGCCCCCGACGGTGGTGGCGAGCAGCAACGGGATGAGCCTCGGCTTGGCCACCTCAAGCCAGGCCGGCAACTTCACCGAGGGTCGGATCGCTGCCGGCGCCGGAGACGCGGCGATGGCCGACACGGCGCTAACACTAACCATGGACCACCTCAGGACGGGTAGGAACGGACGGGGACAGGAACGACGATCCCCAGAGACCACCGAGCACACCCACCAACAGGGCGGCGGTGAGCTGGTGGGCCACGGTGACGGCGGGGACGACCAGTTGGAGCCGCAGGGTGACGACCCCGAGGGCCACCTGAACGATCACCAGAGCGGCAGCGGCAAAGGCGAGGGCCTGGAGGCGCCGATGGCCTGCCGGCAAAGCCAGGGAGCTGGCGGCAAGCAGCAGCACCACGACGGCCGCCGGGTAGGCCCCTTGCCGGTGCAAGAGCAGCCAGCGGCAGCCCTCACCGGCCTGGAAACAGAGATCGGCCGCCCAGCGGCTGGCCATGGCCCCACCCAGCAGGCACTGGGCACCGACGAGCAGGGCCGCCAGAACCGCCAGGGCGGGCCACCAGCGCGGCAGGGACCTGGCAGCGGCGGCAGCCGCCTCAGGCTCAGGGCGCTCCAGCCCCTGATGCATGGCACTCAACAGCAGAACCAGGCTGAGGGCGGTGGCCAGGTGCAGGGTGACGGTGGGCGCCGCCAGCTGACTGAGCACCGTCAGGGCCCCCAGTCCCCCTTGCACGGCCACCAAGGCCAGGGCCAGGCCGGAGCTCCAGGGCAGCCAGCCTGGGAAGCGCGAGCGGAAGCGCAGGCTGAGGGCGAACAGCAGCAGCAGGGCCACGCCCACAAGGAAGGCGTCGAGGCGGTGAAACCACTCCAGAAAGACCTGCAGGTTCCACTGGCGGCCCGGCCAGAGCACCCCGTAACAGAGGGGCCAGTCCGGGCAGGCCAGGCCCGCCTCCATCACCCGGGTGGCGCCGCCGATGGCCACCAGGGCCACCAGGGCAACGACGAGGTGGGCCGTGAGCAGGGGCACCAGGCGAAGGGGCCAACCGGCCCCGCTGGTGGACCGTGGCCGGGACAGGGGTTGCGCGGAAGGCGCCACGGCCATGAATGAATGCTCTTCTGGGTGCCCAAGTTAGCGGGCATTGAAAGATGTGCGAATCAGCACATCGCCCGAAGTGAATGTGAAATTTCTCCGAAATTGCTTCTCTGGCTACAACGAACCCACGGGCGCGTGCGGGGGCTTGCCTCTCCGAACGCATCATCGCCAGCCAGGCCCGAGTCCCAGCAGCGGTGGCGAACACCGCCGGGGAGCCGGGTCAGCGGATCGAAGGCTGGTGGTCCTCCGGACTGGAACGGGACCGCGGCAAGGCCCTTCCTTTCCCAGGCTTGCTGTGGAAGCGGCCCAGGATCAGGGCAATGAGGATGGCGATGTACAGCTGGCCGGAAATGGTGATCACCACCGTGATCACTTGCCCCGTCACGTCGCTGCTGCGAAGCACCGCCGTTCCCACGGTGGTCAGGATCATGAACGACGCCGCCATCAGCGCCGGCGCCATCGCCACGGCGTCAGCGTTGCGATCCTGAAGCACCGGCAGGGCGGCAAGGTCGAAGGCGCCCGGGTGCAGGACCCAGAGGGCCACCAGCATCACACCACCGGCGATGCCCACCAGTAGATAGCCGGAGGTGGCTCCCATCACCACGGCCAGGGTCACGAAGGGCTCACGCACCAGGGTCTTCACCTTGCGCACCAGCGCCACCAGAAAAAACAGCAGCCAGGCGATCACGTGGGGCACCGTGATGAGGCGCCCCAGCGGTGGATCGAAGGCCAGTGCCAGATGCCACACCCCCTCCAGGACGAGCGCCAGGCCACCGAGGCCGTACAACAGAGGCCGTGTGCTGACCAGGGGTGAGTACCGCGTCACCGTGGTGATCAACACCACCGCCAGGCTGATCAGCAGCAGAGAAAGCACCCAGGCGTGCGACTGACAGAACGGCAGCACCAGAATGATCAACACCTCGGTGGCGAGGGTCAGGATGTAGCCGCGATGGCGGTGTCGGAGCCTCTGGATCTGCTCGTGGGTGAAGGGCATGGCGGCTCCGCTCAAGCGCGTCTCGGGATGTGAGGCACCTCAGAATCAAAGGATCCCGGCAACAGATCGCCCACAGCTGGGCGTGGGTGCGAAACGTGGTCGCCATGGGGTTCAGCCGCTGCCCAGGGCTGAAGGCGGGATCACGCCACAGGAACGGCTGGTTCCACGAACGGGGGCCAACAGCACCGGCAGGGCCGTGGGGGGGGGGGGGGCGTGCCCATGATCGGGGGCTTGGGCGAGGGCCTCGACGGGCCAGGAAGTTTGGAGGCATTCAAAGATGTGCGAATCAGCACATCGTGCGAACTGAATGTGAAATTTCTCAGAAATTGCTTCTCTGGCTACAACGAACGCACGACCCGCGAACGGCCTTCCATAAGCTGTTCAGCTCAGGAGCCCTCCACCCTCCCGAGCGCCGTCCCGCCGCCGCCACCGTGCCGATTCCCTCTTCCCTGGTCACCCTGCTGGTGGGCATGGCGCTCGTCCTGTCAGGCCTCTGGGTGGGCTACAACGTCGACCTCCTCCCCCTCGACGCCAGCGCCAACGCCCCCGTCTACGACTCCCTGTTCCGTGTCCTGTTCAGCATCGGCACGATCCTGTTCCTGGGCATCGTCGGCCTGGTGGTGTTCAGCCTGGTGCGTTTCCGCCGTCGGCCCGGCGACCAGACCGACGGGCTGGCGATCGAGGGAAACCTGCTGCTGGAGATCGTCTGGACGGCGATCCCCGCGATCGTGGTCCTGTTCGTGGGCATCTACAGCTACGACATCTACGAGCGGATGGGCGGCATGAGCAGCCTCAACGACCATTCCGCCATGCACCGGATGCCCCCCATGGAAACCATGGAGGCCTCGGTCAGCACAGCCGGCCCTGGGGTGGACCCCACGGCAGCCCCCGCCCTGAAGGCCCCCCGGGTCTGGGGCGGCATCGGCACCGGAGCCGACGAAACCAATGTGCTGCCTGTGGAGGTGACAGCCATGCAGTTCGCCTTCATCTTCCACTACCCGGAAGGAGACATCACCAGCGGCGAGCTGCACGTGCCCAATGGCCGTCCGGTGGAACTTCGCATGAAGGCCAACGATGTGATCCACGCCTTCTGGGTGCCCCAGTTCCGGCTCAAGCAGGACGTGATCCCCGGCCAGCCCACCGTGCTCACCTTCACCCCCACCAAGGCGGGCAGCTACCCGATCATCTGTGCCGAGCTCTGTGGCCCGTACCACGGCGGGATGCGTTCCACCGTGGTGGTGCACGAACCGGAGGCCTATGACGCCTGGTTGCTGAAGAACAGCCCCGTGACAGCCACGGTCGCCAGCGCCCCGGGCACCCCCACCGCCTGATCGTCCGCTCTCCAGGTTTCCCCCCCGCCCGATCCTGCCAGCCCCGATGACCGTCGCTTCCCCCAACGACTTCCAGGACAGCCTCCAGCCCCAGGGCTGGCTGCGCTACTTCAGCTTCAGCCTCGACCACAAGGTGATCGGGATCCAGTATCTGGTGACCGGATTTCTCTTTTATTTCATCGGCGGTGCCCTGGCCGGGGTGATCCGGGCCGAGCTGGCCAGTCCCATTTCCGATTTCGTCAGCCGCGAAACCTACAACGAAGTTCTCACGCTGCACGGCACCGTGATGATCTTCCTATGGATCGTGCCAGTGGTGAATGGTGGGTTCGGCAATTATCTGATTCCCTTCTATGTGGGGGCCAGGGACATGGCCTTCCCCAGGCTCAATGCCGTGGCCTTCTGGATGATTCCGCCGGCTGGAATTCTGCTGATCGGCAGCTATTTCATCACCGGAGCCGCCCAGTCCGGCTGGACCGCCTACCCACCGCTGAGCCTCACCACCCCCGCCCTTGGACAGGTGGTCTGGATCGTGAGCGTCCTGCTGCTGGGTGGCAGTTCCATCTTCGGCGGGATCAACTTCATCGCCACGGTGCTGAAGCTGCGGCGGCCCGGGCTGAAGCTGATGCAGCTGCCGATGTACTGCTGGGCGATGCTCGGCACCAGCATCCTGGTCGTGCTCTCCACCCCCGTGCTGGCCGGCACGCTGCTGCTGCTCAGCTTCGACATCGTCGCCCACACCGGCTTCTTCAACCCGGCCCTGGGCGGAAATGTGGTGGTGTACCAGCACCTCTTCTGGTTCTATTCCCACCCGGCGGTGTACATCATGGTGCTGCCGGCCTTCGGCCTGGTGAGCGAAATCCTGCCCATCCACTCGCGCAAGCCCCTGTTCGGCTACACCACGATGGTGTACTCCATCCTGGCCATCGTGGTGTTGGGCCTGGTGGTCTGGGCGCACCACATGTTCACCAGCGGCACGCCCCCCTGGATGCGCCTGTTCTTCACGATCGCCACCTCGTTCATCGCCGTACCGACCGGCATCAAGTTCTTCAATTGGCTGGCCACTCTCTGGGGAGGCAAGCTGGCCCTGAACAGCGCCATGCTCTTCTCCTGCGCCTTCATCGTCAATTTCGTGTTCGGTGGGATCACCGGTGTGGCCCTGGCTCAGGTTCCCTTCGACATCCACGTGCACGACACCTATTTCGTGGTCGGCCACTTCCACTACATTGTCTATGGCGGCACGGTGTTCGTGATCTTCGCCTCCATCTACCACTGGTATCCGAAGTTCACCGGCCGGATGCTGAATGAGGATCTGGGTCGCCTGCATTTTCTGCTGACCTTCGTGGGTTTCAACCTCTGCTTCGCCCCCCAGCACTGGCTGGGCCTGAACGGCATGCCCCGCCGGGTGGCTGAGTACGACCCCAGCTTCACCACCCTCAACCAGATCAGCAGTGTCGGAGCCCTGCTGATGGCCATCAGCAGCCTGCCCTTTCTCTACAACGTGCTGGTGAGCGCCTTCAAGGGCCAGGTGGCCGGCGACAACCCCTGGAACGCCCTCACTCCTGAGTGGCTCACCTCCTCGCCGCCGCCGGTGGAGAACTGGATCGGTGCAGCGCCGCTGGTGGAACACCCCTACGGTTACGGCGTTGACGAAGACGCCCTGAGCGTGGAGGCCGCCACCGGCAGGGACCTCTGGAGCGGCACCGGGCGCCGCTGATCACCTCACCGCTTTTCCTACCCCGCCTTCCCTTGTCCGTCCTGCCATGACCAGCCTCGCCACCAGCACCAGCGCCGCCGAAGCGGTGACCGCCGAGGGCCATGAGGGCCATGCGGATCTGAGGCTTTTCGGCCTGGCCACCTTCCTGGTGGCCGATGGCATGACCTTCGCGGGCTTCTTCGCCGCCTATCTCACCTTCCGTGCCGTCAATCCACTGCCGGAGGGATCCACCTACGAGCTGGAACTGCTGCTGCCGTCAATCAACACCATGCTGTTGCTGGTGAGCAGCTACACCTTCCACCGCTCCGGCCGCAATCTGCTGCTGGGTCAGATGGGCCCCTGCCGCGCCTGGCTGCTGCTCACCGCGGGCCTCGGCGCCGCCTTCCTGGCCGGGCAGATGGTGGAGTATTTCACCCTGCCCTTCGGCCTCACCGACAACCTGTTCGCCAGCACGTTCTATGCCCTGACAGGTTTTCACGGGCTGCACGTCACCCTCGGGGTGATCTGCATCCTGCTGGTCTGGTTCCAGACCCGCAACGGCGGTCGTGTCACCAGCGCCGCCCCCTTCGGCCTGGAGGCCGCCGAGCTCTACTGGCACTTCGTCGACGGCATCTGGGTGGTCCTGTACGGGATTCTTTATCTGCTCTGATTCCCTGAGACTGTTGCCTGTTCAGCACAACGATCGGCACAATCGTTTCAGAAGTCTCCGTCTGACCGGCTGATGGGTGCCCAGAAAGGACCAGCCAATGAGGACAACTCAGCCGGAGCCGTGATGCTGGAAGGCCAGGCGTTGCTGGAGAAGGCCCGCTCGCTCAGCAACCGACCGGAGGATCAGATCGCCCGCGCCTGCGGCTATGTGGGGCCGAGCGGCAGGGTGCTCAAGAAGAATTTTTACCGGGCCCTGGTGGCCGCCAAGGGATACACCCTGCCATCAAGTGGGTCCGGCGGCAGCGGTGCCAGTGGGGTCGGGAAGGGACGTCAGGCCGAATTCCGCACTCGCGTCCACGGCAATGGCAACCTGCTGATCGGCCAGGCCTACACGCGGCGCATGGGGCTGGAACCGGGTCAGGAGTTCAGGATCGAGATCCACAAGGAAACCGGTTCGATCTGGCTGCTGCCCCTTGATGATTCCGGCGACGCCCTCCCCTGAGCCGGACGCGGTAGGCCGTCAGTCCGCTTCCGGGTGAAAGCTGGCGCTGAAGCGCAGCAGGTCGATGCCGCTGAACAGGAAACTGATCCCGACCAGGGTGCCCACCACCCAGAGCAGGCTCCAGAACTTGAGCGTGAGGATCAGCAGCCCCAGGGCAAGCGTCACCAGGCCGTTCACCAGGCCCCAGCGCCAACCGGCGATCTGACGGTGGGAGGTGGCGACCAGGGCCTCCACCACCCCCTCCACCACGAACACCACGCCGATCGCCAGAGCCAGTCCTGCCATCGGGATCGCCGCCGCCGCCGGACCGGAGGCCATCTGCTGGATCATCCATACCCCCAGAACCAGGAACAGGGTGGAGGTCACCAGACGCCAGAAGGTGATGGCCTTGCTCAGCCCCGGAGAGCGCAGCAGGGAGCTGATCCACCCCACCAGGCCTCCCACCAGGAAGGCGATGGCCACCACGGCGGTCACCCACTTGGAGGCCAGCACGGGGAACACGAGGGCGAGCACCCCCAGCACCAGGAGCATCACCCCCTCCGCCAAGGTGAAGGCGCGCAGGGCCGAGCCCATGGCCTGGCGGGAGGAGGGGGCTTCGGTGGTGAGCATCTGTGCCGTTGGCGCTGTCGTCAGCGTGACAAGGGAGCCCGCCACTGACCACAGGCGTTGATGACTCTCAGCATCCGCGGCTCCGGGTCCGCCGCCGGGCCGCTAACCCCAGCCGTGCTCCGCCAGCCAGGCCGAGGAGAGCGTGGCCTGGGGCGCCGCCCTTCCAGCCGGCCGCAGCAGCTGTTCGGTGTACTTGGCCAGCAGGTCGGCCTCCAGGTTGACCGTCTCGCCCACCTTGCGTCCCGCCAGGGTGGTGGTACTCCAGGTGGTGGGAATCACGGCGATCCAGAAGCGGCTGCCGTCGGCCTCGCAGCCGGCCACCGTCAGGCTGATGCCATCGAGTGCCACGCTCGCCTTCTCGCACACATAGCGGCCGTAGGCGGGATCCTGCCAGGCCACCTCCAGCCGCCAGGAATCCGGCTGCCGCTGGATGGCGGTGATCTCCCCGAGGCCATCGACGTGACCGCTGACCAGGTGGCCACCGAGGCGGTCGACCAGGCGCAGGGCCGGCTCCAGGTTCACCCAGCCGCCACCTGCGGCCCGCTCGGCCAGGGTGCTGCGGCCCAGGGTCTCCTCGCTGACATCGGCCCGGAAGCCATCAGAGAACAGCTCGGCCACCGTCAGGCAGACCCCATCGACGGCCACGCTGTCCCCCAGGGCCAACGGGCTGAGATCGGTGCGCACGCGCACACCGGCCGGACTCCGCTCCAGCCTGCCGATGGCCTGCACCAGTCCGGTGAACATTCCCTGAGGCGGCTGCACTGGCCATAATCGTTCCACGGGGACCATCACGTGCGAGGAGCGGGCCCGACCATGGTTGAAATGCGTGTCGCCGGGATTGCCCTGGATGCGGCCAGCCGAAGCCCGATCGTCCTGCTGCGGGACCCTGCCGGCCGCCGGCAGGTGCCGATCTGGATCGACCAGGCCCAGGCGCAGAACATCCTTTCGGGTCTGAACAGGGAACGGCCGCCCCGGCCCCTGAGCCACGACCTGATGGCCACCCTGCTGGAGGCCGGGGGCCTGCGGCTGGAGCGGGTGATCATCCACGCGATCGAGGACAACACCTTCCGGGCCGTGCTCAAGCTGCAGAACGGCACCGACCAGCCCATCGAGCTGGACGCCCGGCCCAGCGATGCCATTGCCCTGGCCCTGCGCACCGACAGCGGCATCTGGATGCTCGAGGAGGTGGTGGCCGACGCCTCGATCCCGGTCGATGCGGAGGCCGATGCCGAAGACCAGGAGGATTTCCGCCGCTTCCTCGACCGCACCAGCCCGGCCGACCTGATCCGCCACATCGGCCGAACGGTCGCCGAGCCCGATCTCGGCCCGGAGGAAGCCCCCGAGGGAGGCGGCCCTGGCGCCTGACCCCCAGGCGCCGCCGCTGCCGGCAGCACGGCGACCGTTCGGACGCGGCAGGCCGGTGTCGGCGTTCACCCTCGGCACGATGCGGGCCCTGGATTCTGCGGAGGCCACCGACGCCGTGCTCGTGGCGGCCCTGGCGGCCGGAATCAACCACATCGAAACCGCCCCCGCCTATGGCCCGGCCGAGGTGTTCCTGGGGCGGGCCCTGCAGCGGCTTGGGGAGCGCGACCCGGCCGGCCTCTCCGCCCTGGTGCTGACCAGCAAGCTGCTGCCGGGTCCGGGTGTTGATGAAGGCCGCAGCCAGCTGCGGGCCTGCCTGAAACGGCTGGGGATCGAACGGCTCGACAACCTGGCCGTGCATGGCCTCAACCGGCCGGAGCATCTGGCCTGGGCCCTGTCGGGACCAGGCGCCGAGCTGCTGGCCTGGGCCACCGGCGAGGGGCTGGTGGGCCAGGTGGGCTTCAGCAGCCACGGCGACACGGCCCTGATCGACGCGGCCCTGGCCAGCGGCCACTTCAGCTTCTGCAGCCTGCACCTGCATCTGTTCGACCAGGAACGGCTGCCCCTGGCCCGCCAGGCCCTGGCGGCAGGAATCGGCGTGATGGCCATCTCCCCGGCCGACAAGGGCGGCCGTCTCTTTGCCCCCCCCGACGAGCTGATCGCCGACTGCGCCCCCTTCGCGCCGCTGGAGCTCGCCTACCGCTTCCTGCTGGCCGAAGGGATCAGCACCCTCACCCTGGGGGCCGCCCGGCCGGAGGACCTGGCCTGGGCCGTGCGCCTGGGCGCCGTCGCCGCTGTCCCCAGTGCCGACGAACGCCAGGCCCTGGCGGCGGCTCTGGCACGACTGGAGAGGGCCGGGAGCGAACGGCTCGGAGCCGACCGCTGCGGCCAGTGCCGCCAGTGCCTGCCCTGCCCCAACGCCGTTCCGATCCCCGCCCTGCTGCGCCTGCGCAACCTGGCGGTGGGCCATGGCATGGAACCGTTCGCAAGCGAGCGCTACAACCTCATCGGCCGGGCCGGCCACTGGTGGGAGCAGGTGGATGCCTCTGCCTGCGGTCGCTGCGGCGCCTGCCTGCCCCGCTGCCCGCTCCAGCTGCCGATCCCCGATCTGCTGGCCGACACCCACCGGCGGCTGGCCGCTGCGCCACGCCGCCGTCTGTGGGGCTGAGCCCCGATGACCCCTTCAAGCGCCAGGGGCAGGGGCAGGGGCGGCGCCATCCCACAGCTGCTGCAGCCTGAGGCGCTCGGCGGCCGCCAGCGGCGGCAAGCTGAAGCAGCGCTCCAGCACCGGCTGGGGGGGCAACAGCAAGGCGGCGACCGCCGCCGGGAAATCCGCCAGGGCCCGCTGCAGCTGGTCCCTGGGCAGGGGCGGCACCCAGCCCCCCGCCAGCAGGGCCGGCAGCAGGGGGGGCTCCAGCGCCTCCCCCAACCACTCCAGGGGCGGCTCCGGATGGGGACCGGCCGGCCGCAGCAACAGGTTCCAGCTCAGGGGGGAGCCGCCCTCGGGCAGCAGCACCTGCAGCCGGGGATCGCGGCGCAGCAGGCCCACCACCCGCTGGCGGGGCAGGACGACGGCCTCGGCTTCGCCGGTGAGCAGCAGGCTCAGGCCATCCCGCTCGTCGTAGGCCAGGGCTGAGCGCCGCAGCCGCCGCAGCCGTTCCGGGTCCTCCCCCACCAACGCCATCGTCACCCGGGGGGAGGAGGGCAGCACCAGGCGACCGGCCAGGCTGGGGTCGAGCAGCAGGTCCCAGCCCTCGGACCGCCGCCGGGCCAGGTCGGGCCGGTTGCGCAGCACCAGCACCCAGGGGCCGTAGGACCAGGGGAACGCCAGGGGGCCGTTGCCGGATGGGCCATGGAGGCGGGCCAGTGGGGCCGCCATCGGCGCGAGCCGCTCGATCAGCGCCGGGGTGCCGATGGGCTGCAGGTCGGTGGGTTTCAGTTCGCCGGCCCAACCATCGCTGAGCTGCAGCAGGCCCGTCAGGGGAGCGGCCGCCCGGGCGAGCACCTGGGCGGGATCCTCCAGGAGCTGGCTGCGCCAGGGTTTGGGCAGGCGGCGGACCCAGGCGGCGGGCAGATCGCCCCGGCTGCCCAGCAGCAGCGGCTCCTGGCGGTCGCAACCGGCCAGCAGGGTGAGGGCGGAGGCGGCACCAAGACGCAGCAGGGTGCGGCGGCTGAGGCCCGGGGATGGCGGTGGGGGGGAAGGGGCACCCATTCAGCGGACCGTAGGTGGCGGCGGCCCCAGCAGCGTGGCGCAGGCCTGGTCGCAGAGGCGGGCCAGGGCCGGGCTGGAGCGGCCGCTGAGTTGCCACAGCAGGGCCAGCCCTCCCGCCCCCACACCCTCCTTGACGTAGCCCAGCTCGTAGGCCGCCAGGGCCGGATGGCAGGGATCGGTGAAGCGCAGGTCGGCCGCGAAGGCCAGGGGCTCCACCCCCCAGCGCCCACCGATGCGGCGCAGCAGCAGGGCCAGGTCGCTGCCCGCCTCATCCGCCACCCAGGCGGTGGTGCCCAGGGCGGTGCCGGCAGCGATCGCCGGGCGGAGCGAAGGGGGCGCCAAAGCCAGGGCCAGGCCCAGGACCGCCGCCATCTGGCTGCCGCCGGCCAGCAGCACGGGCCGGCCAGCGGCGGCGGCGGCCAGCACCATGGCGGCGGCCAGGGGCTGCATCGGGTCCCCCAGCGCCGCCGCCACGCGGGCGGCCCCAGCACCACCATCGGTCAGGCCCGCCGCCCGCAGCCCCCGTTCCACCAACGCCGCCTTGCGGCCATGGTCGGGGTGGCGCAGGCTGCCGCTCACCAGCCCGTGGGCCGCCACCCCCAGCCCCACCAGCACGGCCAGGGCCGTGCTGGTGCCCCCTGGCACGCATTCCGCCAGCAGCAGGGGGCGCCCTGGGGGCAGACCCTCGCCCCAGCGGCGGCCCAGGGCCAGCAGGGCCTCCAGCCGCCCCGGATCGAGGGCCTCGCCGCCGCTCAGGCAGCGGGCCGGACCGCCCCCGGCCAACCCCGGCAGCCGCAGGTGGGCCACGGCCGGGGCCACCGGGCAGCCCAGGTCGACGACCAGGGGGGCCACGGCCAGCTCCCGCAGCACCACATGGCTGATCAGGGCGGGGGACACCCCGGCGGGCAGGGGCGGCAGGGCATGGGGACGCTCTCCGGCGGGACCGAGCAGCAGCAGTTCGGCGTCAGCCGCCGCCGTGCGGCGCCGGGAGCTTGGGGTGGCACCGGCGGCGGAGATGCCGGGAACGGCGGCGGTGTCGGTGGCCGCCAGCAGCAACAGCACCTCGCTGTGGCGCCAGCCCTGCCGCCAGGGCCCGCACCAGCGGTCGGCGGCGGCCGCGGAACCGCAGATCCGCCGCAGCTGGCTCAAAGGGGGTCGAGGGCCACCAGACCGCGCAGGGCAGGCGGCGGCTCGCTGATCGGCAGGCCGAGCCTTGGGAAGATCCAGTAGGCCACGGCGTGGAGGGCCAGCACCACGATCAGGTTCTGCAGCAGCACCAGCAGCAGGGCCGCGACCTGCACCTGGGCCAGATCGAAGCCCCCGGCCAGACCCACCACCCCCGCCAGGCGGTCCAGCAGATTGGCGGCGGCGGTGGTGATCACCACCCAGAGGTTCTCCCCCACCAGCACCGAGAGCACGGCCACCCGCACCAGGAAGCCAGCGGCGCCGATCAGGGCGCCCACCCCCAGGGTGAGCCACCAGCTGCTGCGCCGACGCCAGCCCCACCCCAGCCAGAGGGAAAGCAGGCCATAGGGGAACAGCACCAGGGGGCCGCGGATCGGCCCCATCAGGGCCACCAGCAGCAGAGCCGTCACCACCACCCCTTCCAGGGCGCAGAGCCAGCCATGGCGCAACTGCAGCAGGGCCAGGGGCAGGGGCAGGGCGAGGCGGAACAGGGGGCTGCCCACCGGCAGGTAGTAGAGCGCCACCCACAACAGGGCGGTGGAGGCCGCCAGGTAGGCGGTGTCCATCAGCTGGCGTGCCTGGCGAGGGCTCAGCTGCCGCCGGGAGGGAGGGGTCATCGGCTCAGCGCGGCGCCGGCGCCGGACGGGAGGCGGGGGCCGCGCTGCCCGCGGCGGGGGCGGCACTGCCGGTGGCCGGGGCGGGGGGTTCCGGAGCGGGCGTGCCGGCCGCCGGCATGCGCTCGATCGTCTCCACCTCGAACGGCACCCCGGCGGCCCGCAGCGCCTTGGTGACCACCTCAGCCGGGGCGGAGGGGTCGGCCAGGGGCAGGCGGATCGTGACGCGGTAGGGGGCCGGACGCACGGGCGGGGACTCGGGGGTCACCGGGGTGGGGGTGGCGGCAGGAGAGCGGGCCGGCGGCTCGCTGGCCACCGGGCGGGGCGGGGTGGCCGGGCTTGGCGCCGGGGTGGTGGGCGTCGTCCGGGGGGCCGTGGCCGGGGGGGAGGCTGGAGCACCGGAAAAGCTGCGCGACAGGGCGTCGCCGAAGGCCGTGCCACCGCAGGCGGACAGCAGCAGGGGCAGCGTCAGCAGGGTTCCCGCCAGAGGAAGGGAGGGGCGGGGCGCTGCCATCAGCTGCCCGCGGGTTTGATCACCCGCACGGCGCTGGCCCGCAGCCGACCGGACTTGGTGGTGGCGGGGGGCTTCTTGGCGGCGGCTGGCTTGGGGGTCGTCTTTTTGGCGGCTGTCGTCTTGGAGCTGGCCTTGGTGGTGGTCTTGGCGGCAGCCCTGGTGGCGCTGCGGGCCTTGGCGGCGCTCTTGCTGCTGGCCGCCTTGGCAGCCAGCAGTTCCACCGCCTGCTCCAGGGAAATCGTGTCGGCGGTGGTGCCCTCCGGCAGGGAGGCGTTCACCTTGCCCTGCTTGACGTACAGGCCGTAGGGACCGTCGAACAGCTGGATCGACTCCTCGGAGCCCTCCGGCGCGCCGAGATCCTTCAGGGCCGTGCGACCGCCGCGACCCTTCTTGGGCATGGCCAGCAGCTCCAGGGCCCGGTCGAGGCCCACAGCCAGCACGTCATCTTCGGCCTTGAGGGAGCGGTAGTCCTTCTCCCCCTTGCCCTTGTCGTGGACCACGTAGGGGCCGAAGCGTCCCAGCCCGGCCTGCACCTTGCCCCCGTCGGGGTGCTCCCCCAGGAGGCGGGGCAGCCGCAGCAGACCCAGGGCGTCCTCCAGGCTGAGATCCTCAGGCTTGACGCCCTTGGGCAGGGAGGCCCGCTTGGGCTTGGGTACCTCCTCGCTCACCTGGCCGCGCTGCACATAGGGGCCGTACTGGCCAAACAGCAGGTAGACCTGCTCGCCGCTCTCGGGATCCTCCCCGAGCGATTCGGGACCTTCGGCCTTCTGGCGCAGCAGCAGCTCAGCCTTCTCGGCGTCGAGGTCGGCGGGGGTGATCTCCTGGGGCAGGGTGGCCTTGAGCAGCTCCTCGCTGCCGTCCTCCGCCACCCGCTTGGTCTCGAGGTAGGCCCCGAAACGGCCGATGCGCACCACACAGGGCAGACCCTCCAGCACCACCGTGCGGGAGATGCCGGGGTCGATGTCGCCCTCCCGTTGCTGCACCTGGGTCTCCAGGCCCTTCTCGCCCTTGTAGAAGCCCTCCAGATAGGGCAACCAGGAGACCTTGCCGGTGGAGATCTCGTCGAGGGTGTGCTCCATCTTCGAGGTGAAAGCCGTGTCCACCAGGTCGGGGAAGTGCTCCTCCAGCAGGGCCGTCACCGCGAAGGCCGTGAAGCTGGGGGTGAGGGAATTGTTCTGCAGGGTGGCGTAACCCCGGTCGACGATGGTGCCGATGATGCTGGCGTAGGTGGAGGGCCGGCCGATGCCCTCCTTCTCCAGGGTCTTGACCAGGGCGGCCTCGCTGTAGCGGGCGGGGGGCTGGGTCTGGTGGCCGAGGGCCTCCACCCCCCGGCAGACGGGCGCGTCGCCGACGGCGAGTGAGGGCAGCAGCACCTCCTGGCCCTCCAGGGCCGCATCGGGGTCATCGCTGCCCTCCACATAGGCGCGGAAGAAACCGGCGAAGTCGATGCGCTTGCCGCTGGCCCGGAAGGTGGCACCCGCCGCTTCGATGTCGACGGCCAGCAGGGTGAGCCGGGCGTCGGCCATCTGACTGGCCACGGTGCGCTTCCAGATCAGCTCGTAGAGGGCCAGGTCGCGGCCATCGAGGCCGGAGTCCTTGGGCGTGCGGAAGCTCTCGCCGGCGGGCCGGATCGCCTCGTGGGCCTCCTGGGCATTGCGGGCCTTGGTGCTGAACTGGCGCGGCTCGGGACTGAGGAATTCCTTGCCGTACATCGCGCCGACGCAGTTGCGCGCCGCCGTCAGGGCCTGGTCGGAGAGGTGCACCGAGTCGGTGCGCATGTAGGTGATGAAGCCCCGCTCGTAGAGGGCCTGGGCCGTGCGCATGGTGTCGCGGGCCGAGAGCCGCAGCTTGCGGTTGGACTCCTGCTGCAGGGTGCTGGTGGTGAAGGGGGGCACGGGCCGCCGCACCGTGGGCTTCTCCTCCACCGCAGACACCCGCCACGGCGAGCGTTCCACGGCGGCCTTGAGGGCACCGGCCTCCGCTTCGCTGAGCAGCTTGACCTTGCTGCCCGGCTTGAGGCCGCCGGTGGTCTCATCGAAATCGGAGCCGCCGGCGATCCGCTCGGACCCCAGGTGGGTCAGCTTGGCTTCAAATGGCACGGCGGCCTGCTCGAGGCCGGCCTTGAGATCCCAGTAACTGCCGCTGCGGAAGGCGCGGCGGGCGCGCTCGCGCTGCACCAGCAGCCGCACCGCCACCGACTGCACCCGTCCGGCGGACAGGCCCCAGGCCACCTTCTTCCAGAGCAGGGGCGAGAGGGTGTAGCCCACCAGGCGATCGAGGATGCGGCGGGTCTCCTGGGCATGGACCAGCTCCATGTCGAGGTCGCGGGTCTGGTCGAGGGCGCGGCCGATGGCCTCCTTGGTGATCTCGTGGAACACCATGCGCTTCACCGGCACCTTCGGCCCCAGGAGCTGGAGCAGGTGCCAGCTGATGCTCTCCCCTTCCCGGTCTTCATCCGTGGCCAGCAACAGCTGGTCGGCGTCCTTGAGGGCGTCCTTGAGCTCCTTCACCACCTTTTTCTTGTCCTTCGGCACCACGTACAGGGGCTCAAAGGCGTTGGCGGTATTGACACCGAGGTTGGCCCACTTCTCCCCCTTGTGGGCCGCAGGAATCTCACTGGCGTTGTTGGGCAGGTCGCGCACATGGCCCATCGACGCCTCCACGCGGAAGGTCTTGGGCAGGAACGCCCGGATGGTGCGGGCCTTGGTGGGGCTCTCGACGATGACCAGGGTGTGGGCCACGGGAAGGCGCGATACCGCTTCCTTCTTTATCGCATCGGCGGACCCGGCGGGTATCGGGGCACCAGACCGACCCCCCAGATGGCGGCTACAGTCCGCCAGATCGCGTGCCTCCCCGAACCCTGTGGCAGACCTGTTTCTGGCAGCAGCGAGCTCCGTCACCACGGCCGCTTCCGCCGCCGAGGCCATTGCTTCGGGTCTGGGCACGGGCGCGCTGGCCCTGCAACTGAATGCCGGGGCCATCGCTCCGGAAGTGGCCGTTCTGCTGACCCTGGTGGTCTGCCTCGTGGTCGACCTGGCCGGTGAGAAGGCGGTCAGTCGCTGGGTGCCGCCCATCTGTTACGGCGGCCTCGGGGCCTCCCTGGTGCTGCTGGCCCTGCAGTGGGACAGCCCCCTGGAGCCTTCCTTCCTCGGTTCTTTCCTGGCCGACAACCTGGCGATCGCCTTCCGGGCGGTGGTGGCCGCCTCCACCTTGATTTCGCTGCTGCTCAGCTGGCGCTACGTGGAGCGCAGCGGCACGCCGATGGGCGAATACGCCGCGATCCTGCTGGCCGCCACGCTCGGGGCCATGTTCCTGTGTGGCTCCACCGACCTGGTCAGCATCTTCATTTCCCTGGAAACCCTCTCGGTCGCCAGCTATCTGCTGGCGGGGTACATGAAGCGGGATGCCCGCAGTTCCGAGGCGGCCCTGAAGTATCTGCTGGTGGGATCGGCCGCCGCGGCGGTGTTCCTCTATGGCGCCTCCCTGCTTTACGGCCTCAGCGGCGGTGCCACCAGCCTGGCCACCATCGGGTTGGCCCTGCAGACCAGCGCTTCGCCGATCACGGCCCTGGCCCTGGTGTTCGTGCTGGCCACCGTGGCGTTCAAGATCGCCGCCGTTCCGTTCCACCAGTGGACCCCCGACGTCTATGAGGGTTCCCCCACGCCGGTGGTCGCTTTTCTGTCGGTGGGCTCCAAGGCCGCCGGTTTCGCCCTGGCGGTGCGGCTGCTGGTGGGCTGTTTCGAGAGCTTCGATGCCCAGTGGAAATTCCTGTTCACCGTGCTGGCGGTGCTGAGCATGGTGCTGGGCAACGTGGTGGCCCTGGCCCAGACCTCGATGAAGCGGATGCTGGCCTACAGCTCCATCGGCCAGGCTGGCTTCGTGATGATCGGTCTGGTGTGCGGCACCGAGGACGGCTTCTCGGCGATGGTGCTCTACATGGCGGCCTATCTGTTCATGAACCTGGGCGCCTTCGCCTGCATCATCCTGTTCTCACTGCGCACCGGCAGCGACCGCATCGCCGACTACGCCGGCCTTTACCAGAAGGATCCCCTGATCACCCTGGGGTTGAGTCTGTGCCTGCTCTCCCTGGGTGGCATCCCGCCGATGCTGGGTTTCTTCGGCAAGATCTACCTCTTCTTCGCCGGCTGGGCCGACCACCAGTACCTGCTGGTGGTGGTTGGTCTGGTCACCTCGGTGGTGTCGATCTACTACTACATCTCGGTGATCAAGATGATGGTGGTCAAAGAACCCCAGGAGGCCTCTGATGTGGTCAAGGCCTACCCTGCCATCACCTGGAATCTGGCCGGCATGCAGCCCCTGCGGGCGGCCCTGGTGGGTTGCGTGGTGATCACCGCCGTGGGCGGCGTTCTCTCCAGCCCGCTGTTCGACTGGGCCAGTTCCACCGTGGCCGGCACCCCGATCCTGCAGCAGGCCATCGCCGCCGCGGCCATCCCCCCACTGGGCTGAGTTCCTAGCGTGGCGGCCATGGATCTCCCCAACCCACCGGTGGCCGAGCTGGTCCACGTCTCCAAGGTCTACGGCCGTGGCGATACAGAAGTCCGAGCCCTCGACGACCTCTCCCTCACCGTCCAGCAGGGCGACTACCTGGCGGTGATGGGGGCCAGCGGCTCTGGCAAGAGCACGGCAATGAACATCCTCGGCTGCCTGGATCGCCCCAGCTCCGGCAGCTACCGGCTGAACGGCACCGATGTCGACAGCCTCGATGACGACGCGCTGGCCGACCTGCGCAACCAGCAGCTGGGGTTTGTGTTCCAGCAGTTCCATCTGCTGCCCCAGCTGAGTGCCATCGACAACGTGATGCTGCCGATGATCTACGCCCGCATCCCCAAGGAGGAGCGGCGCCGGAAGGCCCTGGCGGCCCTGGATCGGGTGGGTCTGTCCAACCGCCTGGAGAACAAGCCCAACCAGCTCTCCGGCGGCCAGCAGCAGCGGGTGGCCCTGGCCCGGGCGATCATCAACGACCCGGCCATGCTCCTGGCCGACGAGCCCACCGGCGCGCTCGATTCCCACACCACCGAGGAGGTGCTGAGCCTGTTCGGTGATCTCAATGCCCAGGGCATCACGATCCTGCTGGTGACCCACGAAAACGAGGTGGGCGCCAGGGCCGATCGGGTGGTCCACTTCCGCGACGGCCGCATCAGCGGCTGAGGTGCCCTCAGCCCGGTGCTGGCGCGGGCAGCCGCTCCCCGGGCAGGGGCAGGGGCGAGCGGGGCCGCTCCAGGGTGGCGATGAGCTGGCCCATCAGCAGGGCCACCGCGTCGGTGGAACCACGGCCATCCGGGCCCGCCAGGCCGGCGAACAGGCTGCCGCCGGGGTCAAGATCACCCGGGTCGGTGGCGACCCAGCCGCCATCTTCGGGCAGGCGCAGCTCAAAGTGCAGGTGGGGACCGGTGCTCAGGCCCGTGCTGCCGACCCGGCCGATCACCTCACCCTGGCGCACCATCTCGCCGTCCTTGACGTAGAGCTCGGACAGGTGGCCGTAGAGGGTGCGGCGACGGGGGCGGTCGTGCTCGATCTCCACCGCCAGGCCATAGCCGCCAGCCAGACCGCTGCTGACGACGCGACCGGAGAGGGCCGCCACCACCGGAGTGCCCTCGGGGGCCGCCAGATCGCGGCCGGCGTGCATCAGCCAGCTGCCGATCACCGGATGCAGGCGCCAGCCGAAATTGCTGGTGGTGACTGCGGAGCCGATCAGGGGGAAGAGCAGCCGCTGGTTGCCATTGCCGCCGATCGGGGCAGGCCGGGGGGTGACCCGGAACACGTCGGTGAGCCGGAAACTGCCGCCGGCGCCGGTGAGGAGGGCGCTGACGGGGACGGTGATCGGCGGCAGGGGGGAGGCGTCGAGGCCGAAACCGCCGAAGCCGATGCCGCGCCCCCCGGCCACCAGATCCCCCTCGCCCAGGCCGTCCGAGAGACCATCCTTGCGGCCACGGCCGATGATGATCACGCCGCTGTTGCATTCCTGGACCGAGAGGGCCCCGGCACGGCAGGCCTTGCTGCGGGTGGCCGCCTCCTGGGGCGAGAGTAGGGAGCCGCGCACCCGCACCCGTTCGCCAGGGGTGACCACCCCGTCCCGCACCAGGGCATCAAGGGAGGCGTCGAAACGGCGGACCGGCTCGGGACGGCGCTCCGCCGTGCCAGGACGGAGCGTCGCCGGTGCGGACTCACCGCTGACCGGTGGCGGTGGCGCCAGGGGTTGGACGGGGGCCTGGAACTCGGGGCGGGTGACCGGCGCGGCGATCCGCACCGAAGGGCGCAGCACTGGCGTCGGCTCCGGGGCCTGGGCCGGCGGGGCCGGCGCTTCGCCGCCAGGAACGGCCTGGGCCAGCACCAGGGGCATGGCCAGCCAGGAGACCGTGGCGCCGGCCGTGAGGGCCGTCAGGGCGGTGATGGGCTTGGGGGCCATGTCAGAGAAAGGCGAAACACACTGTAAGGGGGGCGCTCATCCGGCGCCGAAACAGCGGTGCAGCACCCGCTCCCGGGGTCCGTGAACCAACCGCAGACCGCCATCACTGGCCAGCCCGGCCGGGCGCCAGTCGTCGCCGTCGAGGCGGATGGAGCCAGCGGGCAGCAGCAGGCGCTGCTCCGCCTGCCGGCGCACCTCCTCGGGCCGGCCGGCCCAGGCCATCGCCCACTCCAGGGCCGCCAGCACTTCCCCACACCAGTGCAACGGATCGGCGCGCCCTGGGCCCAGCACCGTTGCCACGGCCACCGCACCGGCAGGCACCCGGTTGGCGACATTGAGCCCCACCCCCACGCGGGCCCAACGGCAGGCGCCCCCCCGCAGCCGCAGCCGGGGCAGCAGACCCGCCAGCTTCAGCGGTGCGATGTCCTTACCGACCACATCGGCGGGGGCCAGCAGCAGATCGTTGGGCCACTTGAGCCGCACCGGCAGCCCCCGGGCCTCCAGCCGCAGGCAGAGCCCCACCGCCACCGCCAGACCGGGAGCGGCGGCCAGCTCGGCAGCGGCGGGCCAGGGCAGGGCCGCACTCAGCCAAACCCCCCCGCTCGGCGAGCACCAGGGGCGGCCCTGCTGGCCGCGTCCGAAGCGCTGGCGGCCGGCGATCAGGGCGCGGGGGGTCCGCAGCGGCCCGGTGCCCGCCAGACGCGGATCACCCGCCAGCCAGCGATCGAGCTCCGTCTCGGTGCTGGCACACACCGGCAGGGCCCTCAGCCGCCAGGCAAGGGGCGACGCCGGGGCGTCCGGGGTCGCCCGTCGATGGGCCCCGATCGCGCCGATCAAAACCGCCGCAGCCAGTCGCCGATGCGGGCCGCCCCAGCCTCCAGGTCCGCGGCCGGGTGCACCAGGGCCAGCCGCTGCCAGCCCTCGCCGCCGGGGCCGAAGCCGTTGCCAGGGGTGAGGCAGACGCCCGTTCCCTCCAGCAGGGCGGCGCAGAAACGCTCCGAATCCAGACCTCGAGCCCGCGCCACTTCAGGGATCTGCAGCCACAGATAAAGCGCCATCGAAGGCAGCCGCAGCGGCCAGCCCTGGGCCTCGAGGGCGGCGGCCATCCGGTCGCGGCGCTCCCGGTAGACCCCGCGCAGCTGCTGGGGCCAGTGGGGGGCCTGCTCCAGGGCGGCGATGGCTCCGGCCTGCAGGGCGAGGGACTGGTTGAAGTCCACCACCCCCTTGAGCTGGCGCAGGGCGGTGATCAGCTCCTCGGCGCCAATGGCGAAGGCGAGCCGGTACCCGCCCAGGCACCAGCTTTTGGAGAACGAGAAGAACTCGATGCCGCAACGCCGCCAAGCCGGATTCCGCAGCAGGGCGGGGGCCTCCCCCTCCAGGGCCAGGTCCACGTAGGGGTTGTCGTGGGCGAGCACCACGTCGTGGCGCAGGGCCCGCTCCACCGCCGCATCCAGCCAGGCCTGCTCGCCTGTGGTCGCCGTGGGGTTGTGGGGGAAGCCCAGCACCATCAGCTTGAGGGCCTGCCACTGGCTGGGGGAGAGCCGATCGAAATCCGGCCGCCAGCCGGCCTCGGCCTCAAGGGGCAGCAGCACCGGTTCGGCACTGGCCAGATGCAGGCCCCCCATGTGGGAGGGGTAGTAGGGATCAAGCAGCAGGGCCGGATCGCCGGGGTTGAGCACCGCCAGCGGCAGATGGGCCGTGCCCTCCTGGGAGCCCACCAGCAGCAGCACCTCCGTTTCCGGGTCCACCGCCACATCGAAACGGCGCTGCGCCCAGGCCGCCACCGCCTCGCGGAAGGGCAGGGTGGCGGCGTGGAGGCAGTAGGAGGCGCTCTCCGGCCTGTTCAGGCCCGCGGCGATGGCCTCGAGGGCCACGGGCGGGGGCTGCAGGTCGGTGGAGCCGAGGGAGAGGTCGAGCAGCGACGGCAGGGGAGACCCGTCCGCTGCGTGGCCGGCGGCGGCACGAGCGCTGTAAGCGGCCTTGCGCTGGTCGTTGCGGGCGAAGACGCCGCTGCCGAGCCGCGACAGGCGCTCAGAGATGGGCATCAAGGAAGGCCTTGAGCTGGGACTGGGCCATGGCGCCCTCATGGCGGGCCACTTCCAGGCCGGCCCGGAACAGGATCAGGGTGGGCAGACCCTGGACCTTGAGGCTGTCGCGGGTGATCGGGTTGGGATCGGCCTCCAGCTTGCCAACAGTCAGGGTGCCACCGGGGGCCTCGGCGTAGGCCGTGGCGGCCCAGGTCATCAGGGGGGCCATCAGGCGGCAGGGGCCGCACCAGGCCGCCCAGACGTCCACCAGCACCGGGCCCGGGACCTCCAGAACCGACGCCTGGAAGTTGGCATCGGTGAGGGCAAGGACGGGGGAATCGACGTCGGCGGGCACGGCGTTCGGGACGGCTGTGGCCCGATTGTATGAATTCAGAGCTTGTCGATGGACTGGCGCAGTTCCTCGAGCTCGGCATTCACCTCGGCCACCTTGACCGGCTCCAGCTGGGGGGCCGGACCGCCCTCCATGGGCAGAGAGATGGGGGTCTTGCCGCCTTCCAGCCGGTTCTTGAGTGCCGCCAGCTCCTCGTCGACGTTGCCGCCCTCCAGGGCGGCGAACTGGCTTTCCAGATCGGCGCCGGCCAGCTCGGCGGCGGCCTGGCTGCGGGCCTCCATGTTGAGGACCTTCTCCTCCATCTGGTCGAAGGCGGCCATCGAACTGTTGGTGTTCAGGCTGCCCACGGCGTTCTGGAGCTGCTCCTGGGCCTGGGCCGCCTGGGCGCGGGCCTTGAGCATGTCCTTCTTGGTCTTGGCCTCGGCGATCTTGCCCTCGAGGGCGGTGAGGCTGCGCTTGAGGGTGTCGACCTGGCCGGCCTGGCCGTTGAGCTGGGCGTTGAGGGCGGCGGCGGTGTCGGTGTAGGTCTTGCGGCGGGACAGGGACTCGCGGGCCAGGTCCTCCTCACCCTTTTTGAGCGCCAGCTCGGCGCGCTCGTACCAGGTGCGGCTCTGGGCCTCGGCCTGCTCGGCCTGGTTCTGCAGCCGCTTCTGGCTGGCGATGGCCGTGGCCACGGCCTGGCGCAGTTTCACCAGGTCGGCCTGCATGTCGGCCACGGACTGATCGAGGATCTTGGCCGGATCCTCCGCTTTGCTCACCAGGTCGTTGAGGTTGGCGCGCAGCAGGCGGCTGAGCCGATCGAAGAAACCCATGGAGGCGGGGCTATTGCAGTCCTTGACAGTAGCCAGAACCAGCCGGCAAGCCCCCTCCACCGGCCAGCGGATTGCCGCACCCCTAGCCTTGGCCCATGGAGCCTTCCCGTTCCCGCCAGCGCCGCCAAGCCGATGGCAGCGGCTCCCGTCGCCGGATCAGCGAGGCCGTACAGACGCGGCGGGTGGGCAACATCTCGTTGCTGATGCCTCCCCCCCGGCCGCCGGCCAGCGCCCTGGCGAGCTGCCTCGACAGCCTCCAGCAGGACTGGCGCCGCGACGGCCACCTGGCCGGTCTGTGGCGGGAATGGCCCCGGATCGCCGGTCCCCAGCTGGCCCCCCACTGCCGGCCCCTGCAGCTGCAGGGGGGCCTGCTGACCGTGGGTGCGGCGCCGGGGCCATGGCTGCAGGCCCTGCAATACAACCGCCACCAGTTGCTGGGCTCGCTGCGGGCGGCTGGCTTCGTGGTGCGGGACGTGCGGGTGCAGCAGCACCATCCCGGTGCCCCCAGCACGCCGGGCGCCCAGAGCGAGGCGGACGTCTGGGCAGCCCATCCCAGCCGCTGCGATGTTCACGGCATGGCGGACTGCCCCGCCTGCGGCCGGCCGGCGCCGGCCGGGGAGATGGCCCGCTGGGGCCACTGCAGCTTCTGCCGCCGCGCCGAACTGGCCTGACGGCCTCCAGCGGGGCCTGTTCAGGGACCGCCAGCCGCAGGACGGTCGTCGAACAGGGCCCGCCAGGCCTGTTCCTGAACCGCCGCGGCCTCGGTTCCCTCCAGGGGGAACCCGGCCAGGAAGTCCTTGTCAGCGGATGGCTCGTAGGGCCCCTGCTTGATCTCCATCAGCACCGCATCGGCGCTCAGGGCCACCAGGGTGTGGATCACCCCTTCGGCCAGCTCCATCCCGAACAGGGGACCGCCGGCACTGATCCGCTCCCGGTCCAGCACCCGACCGCCGCCATCCAGCAGCAGCAGCCCCACCTCCCCCTGCAGCACCAGGAAGCACTCAAAACCAGCCCCGGGCTGGGCGCGCCGATGGCGGTGGGGCCGCACGTAGGTGCCGATCTGCAACACATTGAGAAAGCGCTGCACCCGATCGGAAGGGGCGTGGAAGTTGTGGTTCAGGCGCCGGCGTGGGGAGTCGGCGGCGCCGGCGGCCACGGTGTCGAACAGCGCCTGGTCGATGCGCTGCAGGGGGGAGGGGGCGGCGGACTCCAACGGGGGCACGGGCGACCATCGGCAACGACCCATAGATTGATCGCCCTGGAGGCAGCGGCAACGCCATGGGGGCAGGTCAGCGGAGAATCCGGCAGGCAGCGGGCCCCTTGGTGGTGGTGCTCGGCACCGGCCTGGCCCTGCCGGCCCTGGCGGCAACGCCCAAAGTGGGCACCCGGCAGGCGGCCCCGGTGGCCACCTATGGGATGGAGGCCGTCACCAGCTCAGGGATGGGGGCGATGGCCATGGGCGGCGCCGACATCATGCGGATGATGATGGGCGGCCGCCCTTCGATGAACAGCACCAGCCGCCAACTGGAACTGCGGTTGCAGGCGCCCGGCAAGGTGGCCAGCCCCTCGGCCGAGCACCGCATCCCCCCCGCCCTGGCGATGGGCACGGCGCTGCCGTTGCGAAGCGACAGCGACAGCCCTGGGCAGCCCGCCCCGTGGCAGGACAAGGACATCCCCGAACCGAAGGGGCGGCTGTTGCTTTATCGAGGCTGCGCCGAAAGCGCCGGCGCCGGCCAGCCGGAGATCATCACCCTGAAGGGGCTGTTGCCGGAACAGCGTCGCCAGGCCCTGGAGGGCCTCAGGGGTCTGGCCACCAGCCCCGCCGCTGGCGGCGCCCCCCTCACCAGCGGCCGCTGGCCGGCGGCGGCGGAGGCACAGGCGGTGCCGGCGCAGGCCTCGCTGGTGGGCAGCCATGTGGTGGCGAGCAACTACGCGCCGGAGATCCGTTTCCAGGTGGAGCGCAGCCACGACTTCCTGGCCCCGGTGACGCTGACCACCACCACAGCCGGCGGTGCCCAGCGGCTGGGCTGGCAGGCCATCCCCACCGCCCTCGGCTACCAGGCCATGGCCACCGGCATGGGCCGCCAGGAGGGCGACATCGTCATGTGGACCTCCAGCGAGGCGCCCTGGGCCGACAGCTCGGTGCCGGGCGAACTGCGGGCCCCGGCAGCGGCCCGGCTGGTGCAGCGCGGCGTGCTGCTGGCGCCGGAGCGCACCACCTGCTCGGTCAGCGCCCAGGCCATGGCGGCGATGCGGATGGCGATGCTCACCTTCACCGCCTACGGCGACACCTTGCTGCTGAACAGCGCCAAGGGCGCCCCCTCCTGGCGGCTCAGCCTGGAGCGGCGCTCCACGGCCATGCGTCCGTTGGGTGAGGGCCTGGAGGGCCTCGATCCGGGTGCGGGAGAAGGGAAAGAGGAGCCCAAGAAACAGGGGAGCTTCAACCTCTTCAAGCTGTTCTGAGGGCCACGTCCCCGGCCGGACGGGTCACCATCGCCAGGCTCAGTCGGCCTTGGCCTTCTGCCGCTGGCGGTTGCGAAGCCGGCGGCTCCATCCGAAGGCGGCTCCCACCCCGAGCAGGGGAAGCGGCCCTGGCACGGACTCTGGCTGTGGCTGGAAGAAGCCGCGAATCTCACCCCCACCGAATTCCGTTGTGTGGATGTTGAGATAAGCCTTCCCCTCGAAGATGGCACTGAAAAGGGCCGCCTGTGCGGTGGCTGGAGATCCGCCGTTGTTGTTGATGAACGTCGGATTGTAGGAACTGGCCAGGAGCATGTCGAAGGTCTGGTCGTAGGTACCGCTTGTGACGCCGGTGGGGAAGAAGGGGAAGGTGGGGACGGTGGTGGCGACCCCAGCCACACCGCCATTGGCAACGGCCGTTGGTGCATGGATGTGGGCCACGGTTGTGCCGCCGATCAGATCACCGAAACTGACCTGTAACCGCAGGGTGTTCAGAACATCGTCGGTTGTCAGAAAGGCCGTGCCGGTGCCGGGTGAATTGACCGGTGGATCTTCGCTGGGACCGTCGAGGATGGCCTCGAAGATCGATACCTTGGCACTGGCGGCCATTGGATTGACCACACTCAAGCTGGCGAACACTGCAACGGCAGCAGCCGAAGTCAGGGCGGCACGATGAAAGCTCACGGAATTCACCCATAGGTCTGTCCATTTTTTTATCACCTTCGGCCAGGCCCTGAGTGATGCTCTTCTGCTGTGCAGCAGATCCGACTCTGTCGGGCACGGGTCAGTGCCGTGCTTCTTGTCTGTTCGAAACAGAATGTCTTGCTGGGGCCGTCAGCGTGGACAGTTGTGCCCGAAGGTGTTTCCCCCGCAAGCGATCTTGATCGGGTCTGCACTTCGAAGGCGATCCCCTTTGCGCGCCCCCTGTCAGGGTGCACACCGAGGCTTCGGGGTTGAAGCCGGGGCGACCACCCATGGCTTCCGTTGGGTTCCTCGCAGCTCAGTCGATCGGCACCTCCCCGCACAGCGTCGGGATGGACGTTCTGCCTTCGTACCGGAGGAAAGGAATTGGTGCGCTTCTTCTGCACCACGCCGCTGAACAATGCATACGTTTGGGTCACGACGAGCGACATCTCCTAAGAAAGCTCCAGACGCCTCCGCTGATGGAGCCTGACCTCGCTGCGAGGATCAACCTCGATCCGCACCACATCGCCGACTTGCCCATGGGTGACACAGCCCTGGGAGAAAGCGCATGGGCGTGACGGCCTCCCCATCGACGATCGACGAGAAGCTCAGGCTTCGCCATGGCAATGACACGTCCAGGAACCGGAATGTGCACCCCCTCCTGTTGGTGAGAGTGGGCGCGTTGCTGGTTGACTCCCGAAAGGCGACGACCGCCGCGATCGCCAGCACCAGGCCCGCTGCCCATGGCGGGGGTCCTTAGCCTGGGCCGGCTTACGGCACCCCTTTCGCCGCCCGCAGGAGTTCGCCCTTTGGCCGCAGCGCGCCACATCCTGCTGACCGGCGCCAACTCCGGCATCGGTTTCGAGGCGGCCGTGGTCCTCTGTCGGGCCGGCCACCGGCTCACCCTGCTGTGCCGGGACCGGGCCACCGGCGAGGCGGCCAGCCGGCGGGTGCTGGAGCGGGCCGGCGCCGGCATGCCCCCCGCCACCGAGGCCTGCGACCTGGGCGATCTGGAGATCGTGCGGGCCTGTGCCACCGCCCTGCTCGCCCAGGCGACCCCCATCGACACGCTGGTGCTCAATGCCGGCCTGCAGTACGCCGGTGCCAGCGAACCGCGGCGCACCGCCCAGGGCCATGAGCTCAGCTTCGGGGTGAACCATCTCGGCCATTTCCTGCTGGCCCACGAGCTGCGGCCCCTGCTGGCAGCCGGACAGTCCCCACGGGTGGTGGTCACCGCCAGCGAAGTCCACGACCCCACCACCGCGGGGGGAAAGGTGGGCGCCGCCGCGGGGCTCGGCGCGCTGGCTGGTCTGCAGCCAGGGCAGGCCACCACGATGGTGAACGGCACAGACGGCTTCAATGCCGACAAGGCGTACAAGGACAGCAAGCTCTGCAACGTGCTGTTTGCCCGCGAGTTCGCCCGCCGCCTGGAGGCGCGGGGCACGCCCGCTCCGGTGATCGCCTGGAGCCCCGGTCTGGTGATTCCGCCCACCAGCGAAGGCGGCTTCTGGCGCTACAGCCGCCAGTCGAATGAGCTGGGCCAGCGGCTGTTCGCCCTGGCGGCCCGCTCGATCCTTCGCCTCACCGAAAGCGTCGAGAACGCCGGGGCGCTGCTGGCCGCCCTGGTCGTCGATGACGCCCATGCCGCCGGCGGCTTCACCTACCACCGCAACCGCGTCACGGCTCCTGGCCGGCACGTGTTTGAGCCCACCGCCACCAGCCTCGAGGGGCAGGACCCTGATCTGGCCCGGCGGCTGTGGGAGGCGAGTGCGGCCCTGGTGGGCGTGGAGGCCGACCGGCCTTGAAGGGCCTGCCCGAGCGGCTGCTGTTCCTTCCCGGCGCCTCCGGCGACACCGGCTTCTGGCGTCCGCTGGAGCGGCGGCTGGCCTGCCGCGCCGAGCGGCAGCACCTGGGCTGGCCAGGCTTCGGCGACACCCCGCCCCGGCCGGGGGTGGAAGGATTCGATGACCTGCTGGCCCTGTTGCTGGAGCCGCTGGATCGCCCCTGCGCCCTGATCGCCCAGTCGATGGGAGGGGTCCTGGCCCTGCGGGCCGCCCTGGCCCGGCCCTGTTGGGTGACGCACCTGGTGCTGTGCGCCACCTCCGGCGGCCTGCCGATGGCGGAGCTGGGGGCCGCCGACTGGAGGGCCGGCTTTCGCACCAGCCTGTCCCATTTCCCCGACTGGTTCGCCACGGAAAACACGGACCTCTCCGGGCGCCTGCCGGAGGTCTCGGCACCCACCCTGCTGCTGTGGGGGGATGCGGACCCGTTCAGCCCGATCGCCGTGGGGGAGCGCCTGGCCCAAAAACTGCCCCGGGCCCGTCTGGAGGTGATCCCCGGCGGCGACCATGATCTGGGCCTGCATCACGCCGGGCGGCTGGCGCCGCTGATCGACGCCCACCTGGCCGCCGCCGCTCCCTTCGCCCCACCATGAGCAAGACCACCAGCTCCTACTGGAATCCCCTGGCGCCGGAGCAGGCCCACCGCTGGCGCTGGCTGGAGGGGCTGGAGGGCCAGGTGCAGGAGCTGGTGCTCAGTGAGGATCCGTCCACCGGGGAGATCACCCGGCTCACCCGCTTCCTGAGCGGGGCCGACACCGCCGCCTTCGGGGGCAAGGCCCACCCCTTCCCCGAGGAGATCTTCATCGTCAGCGGGCGCCTGTTCGATGCCGCCTTCGGCCTGTGGCTGGAGGCGGGGCACTACGCCAGCCGTCCCCCCGGCGAGCTGCATGGCCCCTTCCGCACCGATGGGGCTGGCTGCCTGGTGCTGGATGTGTCCTTTCCCCAGCGGGGCGGGGAAGGATCGTTATGAGGGGAGCGGGCGCAGACCTCGAAGCTCATCCTCCAGCGCTGCGATCCGCTCCTGCAGGGGCCGCAGCCGGGCCTCCAACTCCGCCTGGGTGAACCGCGGCGTGATGAACTGCGGGCAGTTCCAGTCGAAGGCCTCCACCCGGATGCGGAACAGACGCTCCACCTCCCCCGCCGCCTGCGGTCCCAGCTGCTCCGCCAGCTGAGGGTCGTCAGCGGGCGGCACCACCTCCGCTTCCCCGTCGATCTTGAGGCGGCGACGGGCTGGGTAATCCATCAGGAACAGTGCCACCCGCGGATCGCGGCGCAGATGGCCGGCGGTGAGCAACTGGCGATTGCCGCCGTAATCGGCGAACCCCAGGGTGTGCTCGTCGAGCACCCGCAGGAAGCCCACCGGCCCGCCCCGGTGCTGCAGGTAGGGGGCACCCGCTTCGGTGAGGCTGGCCAGGTAGAAGCTGTCGCGGGCGCTGATGAAGGCGATCTCCCTGGCACTGAGGCGATCGGATGCCGGGGCCGGGGGCACCCCCTGGCTCTGGCCATAGGCCTGGAGCTGGGCCTCCCCCACGGCGGGGGTGAGATGGCGATGCAGGTAGTGCTGGCTCATGGGAGGAAGCTCTGCTCAGGCCTCCAGGCCTTTCATGGGCCTGTAGCCCGGCAGCGCCTTGATCCGCCCGATCCAGGCGCAAACGTTGGGATAGGGGGCCAGATCGATCCCGCCGTCTGGTGCCAGGGCCACGTAGGGGAACACGGCGATGTCGGCGATGGTGGGGCGCTCCAGCTCCAGCCACTCCCGGTGGGCCAGGTGCCGCTCCAGCTGGCCCAGGATGAAGGCGGCCTTCTCGCTGGCCCGCTCGATCGGGATCGCCTTGACACCGAACAGGTGATGCAGCCGGGCGCTTTCCGGCCCCTGGCGCACCTCACCGGCGGCGGTGGAGAGCCAGCGCACCACCCGGGCCTGGCCGAGGGGATCGGCCGGCAGCCACTGGCCATCCCCCTGGCGGGCCGCCAGGTAGAAGAGGATCGCCTGGGCGTCGGCGAGGGTGGTGCCGTTCTCCTGGAGCACGGGCACCTGGCCAAAGGGATTGACGGCGAGGAACGCCTCCCCCTTGTGTTCGCCGGCCATCAGATCGACCCGGACCCAGTCGTAGTCGAGCCCGAGCAGTTCCAGGAGCAGGCGCACCTTGTAGCTGTTGCCAGAGAGTTCGTGGCCGTGGAGCTTGAGCATGGGTGCCAGGGGGTGGGGGTCAGGGGTCGCAGGCAACCTGAGTAGACAGACCTGTCTGCTCAGGTCAAAGTAGCAGACCTTTCTGTCTACTCAGTAGATTGGTCTGACTGCAGGGGACTCCATGGCCGGGAGCGGCACCACCACCAGGTCCTCCGCCAAGCGGGACGCGCTCCTGGACACCGCCGAAGGGCTCTTCGCCCGCCACGGTTACCGGGCCGTGGGCATCGACGCGGTGCTCGCCGCGGCCGGGGTGGCCAAGATGACCCTCTACAAGCACTTCCGATCCAAGGAGGAGCTGATCGCCGCCGTTCTGGAGCGCCGCGCCAGCTCCATCGCCGCGGTGCTCGCCGAGCGGATCGCCGCGGCACCGAAGGACCCCGGCACGCGCCTGCTGGTGGTGTTCGACTGGCTCGAGCAGGCGGTGCGCTCGCCGGAGTTCCACGGCTGTCTGTTCATCAAGGCCGCCAGCGAGTACCCCGCTGCGGAGGATCTGCCCCGGCAGGCGGCCGAGGCCTTCAAGGAGGGTTGTCGCCACCTCCTGGAAGGGCTCTGCCGCGATCTCGCTGTCGCCGACCCCGAGGGTCTGGCCCGCCAGCTGCAGCTGTTGTTTGAAGGCGCCCTGGTGGTGGCCTTCCTGCAGCGGACTCCCCTGGCCGCCGGCGATGCCCGCCGGGCCGCCGAAGCCCTGCTGGCTTCCGCCCCGCGAACGGGCCAGGCCGGTGGTGGGCCACCGCTGACAAGCCACCGTGTGGGCCCTACAACCGGGGGACCGCCAGGATCGTTGCGCTGATGGCCAGGAACAGCCACCGCTGGCAGGCCCTCACCAATGGGGGCTACCAGGTTTCCTACGACACAGTGCCGGCGATCCACAGCAGCCGGGAAGGGGATCCGGTCGAGCTCTGCCTGACCTTCGTTCCGGATGGCCATGGGGCTCCCCGCGGCGACGTCAGCGGCCGCGTCTACCGGGCCCGCAATCTGCGCACCGGCGGCACCTGGACCCTGCCGGACAGCCAGCACAGCTGCGGCGGCGCCTGACGTCCCTGGCCCTGTTGACCCCACGGGAGCGGGAGGTGCTGGCGGCCATGGCCGGCGGACTCACCAACCGGGAGATCGCCGCCAGCCTCGGTCTGGGCACAGGCACGGTGAGGGTTTATCTGCACACCATCTTTCGGAAGCTGCAGGTGAGCAACCGCACCCAGGCGGTGCTCAAGTTTCTTCATCCGGGCTGATCGACAGGCCGCCTCCCCTTGCAACTGTTCACACGCGATGGGGTGCCCGCCGATACCCCTCTGCCTAGTCTCCCGGCAACGCTCCCCACCAGCTTCGATGGCCGTGTCTCCGATGCAGGATCCCTCCGGTGGGTCCACTCTCAAGGTGATCGAGGCGGTGAAGGAGGGGTGGCAGGCCTTCGCCCGGGCCCCCTGGGTGTTCATCGGTTTCACCGTGCTGGCGGGGATCCTGAGCAGCCTCTGCTCCCTGATCCAGGGCCAGGTGGACCCCGAAGCTGCCGACGCCATCACAACGCTTCAGCTGGTCCGGATGGTGCTGGGCTCGATCCTCAGCGTGCTGGTGAGCCTTTGGAGCACCACCGGCCTGGTTCGAGGCGCCTGGAGCGCCCTGGAGGGAGGGAAGCCAAGGCTGGGCACCTTCGTCCGCTGGGATGGCCAGGCCAGCTGGCGCCTGTTCCGCAATGGACTGGTGCTGGGGATTCTGTTCGCCGTGGTGCTGGTGGTGGCGGCCCTGGTCGGGGTCGCCGCCGCCCAGCTCAACCAGGTCCTGGCCGTGCTGCCCTTTCTGGTGGCGTTCGCCGTGCTGATCTACCTGGCGGTCAACCAGAAGTTCATGGCCCAGATCGCCCTGCTGCAGGGGCTCGGACCGATCGAATCGATCACCCGGGGGCGCAGCCTGCTCGATCCCCAGTGGGGCTCGGTGCTGCTGTTGGCCCTGGTGGAATTCGCCATCGCCCTGCTGGGCCTGCTGGCCTGCTTCGTGGGGCTGCTGGTGGCGGTGCCGGTGATCCTGTGCACCAGCACGGCTGCCTACCGCCAGGTGTTCGGCAGCGAAGACCTCACCGGGCTGCTGGTTGAGCCGGCGGCCTGACCCTGGCCCCCTGCTGGGGCGTGGGGCTCAGGATCCCCCCAAGGGAGGTTGACGTGCGGCGGCTCTGACCGTCAGGCGCCATGTCGTCAGCCAGATGACGATTCTGATTCGTATTGACTACATTCCGAAGTACTGATGCTGAAGTCGCTGACCGGAGGAGGGCTTGTCGCGCTCATTCATCAAGCATTCACCTTTCTGTTAAGCTCCGATTAAGCTTTGCCCGTCCAGGCCCCCTCCATGCTCTTTCCCCATGACGCCGACGGTGGCGAGGCCTCGGCGCAGCAGCCCCCGGGACCGGGCCTGGAAGAGCAGATCCTGGCCTCCTGGGTCGTCAACGCCGCCACCTGGACCCGGGCCGTCCGCCGCGGTGAGATCCTCAGCCGCGAACGGGTGACGAATGGGGCGATCCTGGCAGCGATCTCCGCTGCCGCCCCGCGCAGCCTGCTGGATCTGGGCTGCGGTGAAGGCTGGTTGAGCCATCAGTGCGCCCGCCGGGGAATCGAGGTGCTCGGCACCGACGCCGTGGCCGAGTTCACCACCATCGCCGCAGAGAGCGCCCCGCCGGGGGCCCGCTTCCAGACACTCACCTACCAGCAGATCGCCGATGGCGGCCTGAACCAACAGTTCGACGTGGTGGTGGCCAACTTCTCCCTGCTGGGGGATGGCATCCTCGACGAGCTGTTCCAGGCCCTGCCGAAGCTGCTCACCCCGGGGGGTTCTGTGCTGGTGCAGACCCTCCACCCCCTGCTGGTCTGCGCCGACTACCCCTACGAAGACGGATGGCGCGAAGGCTCCTGGGCCGGCTTCTCCGCGGCCTTCCGGGCGCCGGCTCCCTGGTATTTCCGCACCATGGAATCCTGGATGCGTCTTTTCCGACGCCACGATCTGGTCGTCAAGGAGATGCGTGAACCCCTTGATCCCCTCAGCGGCCAGCCCGCCTCGGTGATCTTTTTCGCCACCGCCCAGAGCGCCACCTGAGGGTCACGGCGCCGGCTCAGCGCAGACAGGCCATCGGATGGCGGGGCGCCACGCCCAGGGCCTTGGCCACCCCGGGATGGCAGACCGCCCCGTCCACGGTGTTCAGGCCGGAGAGCAGTTCGGGCCGGTCGGTGACCGCCTCGAGCAGGCCCCGTCCCGCCATCACCAGGATGTAGGGCAGCGTGACGCTCACAAGGGCTTCGGTGGAGGTGAAGGGCACGGCGCCGGGCATGTTGCCCACGGCGTAGTGCTGCACGCCATGAATGGTGACCACCGGATCGGTGTGGGTGGTCTCACGGCTGGTGGCGATGCAGCCCCCCTGGTCGATGGCCACATCGACGATCACCGAGCCGGGCCGCATGCGCTGCACCAGGTCCTCCCCCACCAGGGTGGGGGCCCGGCCGCCAGGCAGGAGCACGGCACCGATCAGCAGATCGGCCCCCGGCACCAGCCGCTCGATCAGGCTGCGGCTGCTCACCAGGCCCGTCATCCGGCCGCGTCGGGCGGATTCCAGACCCCGCAGGCGGTGCGGCGAGCGATCCAGCAGGAACACCTCCGCATCCATCGCCGCGGCGATGCGGGCCGCGTTCCAGCCCACCGTGCCGGCCCCCAGCACCACCACCCGGGCCGGCCGCACACCCGTGCAGCCCCCGATCAACACGCCACGCCCCCCGTGGGGCTTCTCCAGCAGGTGGGCCCCCACCTGGGCCGCCAGCCTTCCTGCCACCTCGCTCATCGGCGCCAGCAGCGGCAGGCTGCCGTCCTCGAGCTGCACCGTCTCGTAGGCCACCGCCGTGGTGCCCGCCTCCAGCAGGGCCCGGCCCACCTCGGGATAGGCCGCCAGGTGCAGGTAGGTGAACAGCACCAGGTCGCTGCGCAGGAAGGCGAATTCCTGGGGTTGGGGCTCCTTCACCTTCACCACCAGGTGGGCGGCCCAGGCCTCCTCACAGCTGACGATGCGGGCGCCGGAGGCGCGGTAGTCGTCGTCGCTGATGCCGGCCCCCAGGCCCGCCCCCTCCTGGACGCGCACCTCCATGCCCTGGGAGACCAGCTCGTGGACGCCGTCGGGGGTGAGGGCCACCCGCTGCTCGTCGCGCTTGATTTCCGTGGGCACACCGATGCTCGCCATCGGGGAGGCCAGGGGTGCCGGGCCGGGAGCTGGCATGGGCCTAGAAGAAATGCCGCCCGAGGGCGATCGTGGCCAAACCCTAGGCCGAGGCGATGGGCATCCGCCAGCCACTGCCGAAGGCCCGGTCACTCACCTTGAGCACCGGTGCCGCCTGGCGTCGCTTGAACTCGGCCCGTCGCAGCAACCCGGCCACCCGGGCCACCAGCTCCCGGTCCGCCCCCTGGGCCACCAGCTCCTCCGGCGTGCGCATCTCCTCGATGCAGGCCTTCAGCAGGGGATCGAGCACCGCGTAGTCGGGCAGGGAATCGCTGTCGCGTTGGTCCGGGCGCAACTCGGCGCTGGGGGGCTTGGTGCGGATCGCCGCGCCGATCAGTTCCCCATCGGGCGGCAGACCGAGGGCGGCGCGGCAGGGGCCGGAGGCAGGGCCATCCAGCCAGTCACAGAGGCCGGCAATGGTGGTCTTGTAGAGGTCACCGATCACGGCCAGGCCGCCGTTCATGTCGCCGTACAGGGTGCAATAGCCCACCGCCAGCTCGGATTTGTTGCCGGTGGAAAGCAGCAGACCACCCTTTTCGTTGGCCACCGCCATCAGCAGCGTGCCCCGGATCCTGGACTGCAGGTTTTCCTCGGTGACCCCCCGCGGCGGCGCCCCCAGCTCGGGGGCGAGGCCGGCGGCGAAGGCCTGCATCAGCGGTGCGATCGGCAGGGTGGCCGTGCGCAGGCCCAGCCGGCGGGCCAGGGCGTCGGCGTCGTCGAGGGAGCCGGCCGAGCTGAACGGGGAGGGCATCCGCAGCCCTTCCACCCGCTCAGGGCCGAGCGCAGCGGCGGCGATCACCGCCACCAGGGCCGAATCGATGCCGCCGCTCAGACCCAGCAGAGCCCGCTGGAAACCGCACTTGGCGGCGTAATCGCGCACACCCAGCACCAGCACCCGCAGCAGCTGCTCCCGGGAGTCCGGCGGCGGCGGAGCGGGCGTGGTGGCCACGGGGGGGGTGGCGTCCCAGAGGCCCAGGTCTTCGGCGGCGCAGGCCAGCCGCAGCAGCGGCCGCCCCGATCCCGCCACCACGAAGCTGGCACCGTCGAAGACCAGTTCGTCATTGCCGCCCACCTGATTGAGGTAGGCCACCGGCACCCCGAGCCGGGCCGCCGCCCGGGCCGCCAGCGCCTGGCGCACCTCCCCCTTGCCGGGGCCGAAGGGGGAGGCCGAGAGGTTGAGCAGCAGGTCGATGCGGCCTGGCACCAGATCGGCAATCGGGTCCACCGCATCCGGCCAGCGGCTGCGCAGGTTCTCCTCCACCCAGAGGTCCTCGCAGATGGTCAGGCCCAGCCGCCAGGGGCGGCCACCGGCCTGCAGCTCCAGCACCGCCGGTGCGTCGCCGGGCAGGAAGTAGCGGCGCTCATCGAAGACGTCGTAGGTGGGCAGCAGGCGCTTGCGACAGACATGGCGCCAGCCGCCCCGCTGCACCAGGGCCAGGGCGTTGTACAGGCCGGGCTGGCGCCGGCCCATTGCCGGCTCGGCCACCCCCACCAGCAGGGCCAGTCCGCCTGGGCAGGCTGCCGCCAGGGTGTCCAGCACCTGCTTCTGGCGCTGGATCAGGGCAGGCCGCAGCAGCAGGTCCCGCGGCGGATAGCCCCACAGCGACAGCTCGGGGGTGAGCACCAGGTCGGCGCCGCCGGAGCGGGCCCGCTCGGCGGCCGCCAGGATGCGCTGGCCGTTGCCCTCCAGGTCGCCCACCAGGGGATTGAACTGGGCCAGGGCGAGGCGCATCAGGGCTCAGAGAGGCCGTAGAGATTGTGCTGCAGCAGCACAGGCCAGAGTTCGGACGGTACCTGGGCCGGATCGGGTCGCTCCCGGATCCGGGAGCTGGCGCTGGGCGGGATCGCCAGCGGCAGCAGGTCGAGGCTGGCCCCCAGGCCCCGCAGCCGCTCCAGATCCGCCGGCTGCAGCGGCCAGCCCTCGCGGCGGGCGATGCCGAGCCGGCAGCTGCGCAGCAACGCGTCGGCCCGCTTCCAGCGGGGAATCTGGCCGGCCAGGTCGCTGCCCACCACGAACACCAGCTCCCGCTCGGGCCAGCGGGCCCGGGCGCGCTCCAGCGTCTCCACCGCCCAGGGACTGCTGAGCTGCGGCTCCAGGCTGAGGCGGGGGTCGTCGATGGCGCCCACCAGGGCCTCCAGCAGGGCGGTACGCACCTCGAGAGGGGCGCCGTGCTGCTTGAGGGGGTTGTCGCTGGCCCAGGTGACCACCGCAGGGAACAGGCCCAGCAATCCCTCCAGCAGGGCCCGGTGGCCACGGGTGGGGGGGTCGGCGCTGGTGCCGAACAGGGCGAGACGGGTCACGGCTGGAGCCCGCCGCCAGCGGTCCGCTCCCCTCCCTCCTGCTGCCACTCGCCCAGCCAGCGGCGGGTTTCCGGATCCTGCCGCACCAGCCGGCGCAGCAGGGCCCCCGGCTGGCCGGCGGCGGTGGTGCTGCGCAGCAGCTCGGCGGCCGCCAGCCGGCCCGTGCGGCGGGTGGTGTGGACCGCCAGCGCCGCCTGGGCCAGGGCCACCGGGGCCGCCGGCGCCAGGCTCAGCCCGCCGCTGAGGGGCGCCGCCAGCAGCAGCAACTGGCGCAGACCGCCCAGCAGCAGCTGCAGGCCCAGCTGGGCCCCGCCCAGCAGGGCATTGTGGCCACTGAGGCGGGTGAGCAGCGTGCGGGCACCGCCGCGGGTCATGGGCAGGCCGTAGAGCTGGCAGAGCTGGACCACCAGGGCGCTGTCACAGGCCAGACCGCCGGCCAGATCGAGCAGCAGCAGGGGGTTCGCCGCCACACCGGTGGCCTTGAGGGCCGCGAAGCGACCGATCAGGCCCTGGGCCTGGCGGCGGCCATGGCGCAGCCGGCAGCGGTGCAGGGCCTGGCTGAAGCGGTCGGCGGCCCGCAGGGCATTGAGGGCCAGCAGCAGCTCCCCGTGGCGCTCCAGCAGGCCGGTGAGTTCCCGGCGCAGGGGCTCCACCCGGGGAGGGGCCGGCTCGCTGCGCACCCGGCCGTCGGCGCGCAGGCGGGCCGCTCGGGGGGCGGCCGCCACGGCCAGGGGCCGCAGGTTGCGGGCCCCCGCCGGCAGACGCCGGCAGATGCTGGCCAGCAGGGCGTCACGCTCGGCCTCCGGCCAGCAGTCGCTGCGGTTGAGCACCAGCAGCAGGGGCTTGCCGGAGGCCAGCAGATCGTCCAGGGCCTCGGCGTCCATGACGGTCAGGTCGCTGTCGATCACCAGCAGCACCAGGTCGGCGCCGACTGCCACCCGGGCCGCCAGGCGGGAGCGGGCGGCGGCGGCGATCTCATCGATGCCGGGGGTGTCCACCAGGTCGACCCCCTCCAGGCCGGCGAGCGGCTGGCCCCAGGCCTGCTGCTGCTGGCGGCGGGTGCAGCCGTGGGCCACGTCGGTGGCGAAGTGCTCCTCCCCGAGCAGGGCGTTGAGCAGGCTCGACTTGCCCACCCCCACCCGGCCGAACACCGCCACCCGCGGCCGGCGGCGACGCAGGCGATCCAGCTGGCGATCGAGGCTGGCCAGTTCCGGCGCCAGGGCGGCCTGCTCCCGGCCGCTCAACACCAGCCCCGATCGCCAGCGGGCCAGCAGCTGCCGGCAGCGCTCGGCGGCGGGGGGGGCGGCGGCAGGTGCCGACGCCATCACGACGTGCTGTCCGCGGCGGCGGCCGGCCGCCGCCACCAGCCGGCCAGCACCGCCAGGACGGCCTCGGGGCCGATCACCCCGACGAAACCGCCGAATTCATCCACCACCACCCGCACCCCGGACCCATTGCGGCGGAAGCTGGTGAGCAGCCGGTCGGCGCGGATCATCTCCGGCACGAACTCCACGGGCTCGCAGAGATCGGCCGCCCGGCTGGCACCCCGGCACTCCACCAGGGCGGTGAGCAGCTGCTCGCGGCTGGCCACGCCCAGCACCTCGTCGACCTCCTCCCCCAGCACCACCCACCAGGCGGTGGCGTGCCGCAGCAGGGTGGAGCGCTGCTCATCAAGGCTCTGGTGGCCCGCCAGGGTGGGGGCCGACACCCGCGGCAGCATCAGATCCCTGGCGGTGAGGTCGTTGAGCTGGAACACCTTGGCGATCATGGCGGCCTCATCGGCCTCGATCTGACCTTTCTGGGAGCCGAGCCGGGCCAGCAGCCGGATTTCCTCCTCGTCGGTGCTGATCTCGTTCTCGGCCGTGATCGCCGGCAGGATGCGCTCCAGCAGCAGCACCAGGGGCAGCATCAAGGTGGTGAACAGCCCGAGCGCAGGGGCAACGGCAAGGGACACGGGCAGGGCCAGCTTGCTGCCGATCGCCTTGGGCAGGATTTCCCCCAGCAGGATCACCAGCACCGTCAGGGCCACCGAGAACAGGGGCAGGGCCGGGCCGCTGATGCCGTGGCGGGCGAACACGGCACTGGCGAAGCCGCCCACCATCAGGCTGCCGAAGATGTTGAACATGTTGTTGGCGATCACCAGCACTGCCAGGGTGCGGCCGAGGCGCTGACGCAGGGCCTCCAGGCGCCGGGCCCCCGGCACCGGCCGGGTGCGGCTCGCCAGTTCATGCACCTTCACCGGGTTGACCGTGAGCAGGGCCGCCTCCACCCCCGAACACAGGAAGGACCCCATCAGCATCCCGACCACCGCCAGCACCAGGAGCAGGAGATCGTTCATCCGCGGGTGATCGAGACAGACAAGAACGGCACGCGCAGGTTCGGGGGGGTCACGTGTATTTAATCGGCTGTGCCATCTTCTCGCTGTACATCCCTTCGCAGCGATGCCGCCGACCCCCCCGATCGACCCCGCCCTGCTGGCCCGCCGGCGCCAGCGGTTCCTGCAGCAGCTGGGCGGTGTGGCCGCGGTGATCCCCGGGGCGGCGCTGGTGACCCACCACGCCGACGTGGAGCACGGTTTCCGGCAGAACAGCGACTTCTGGTACCTCACCGGTTTCGATGAGCCCGGTGCCGTGGCCCTGTTCTTGCCCCACCGGCCCGACAACCCCTTCGTGCTGTTCGTGGAGGCGAAGGATCCGGGGGCCGAGGTGTGGAACGGTTTCCGCTGGGGTTGCGAGGGGGCCGTCGCCAGTTTCGGCGCCGATCTGGCCCACCCCCGCAGCGAACTGGCCGAGCGGCTGCCGGAGTATCTCGACGGCGCCGAGGGGATCGCCTTCCGGGTGGGGCGTCATCCGCAGGTGGAGCCCCTGGTGCTGGCCGCCTGGGGGCGCCAGCTGGATCGGGCCCCCCGCAGCGGCAAGGCCGCCCTGGGGCTCGTGGCCCCCTGCCCGCTGCTGCACGAGCTGCGGCTCCGCAAGGAACCCCAGGAGCTGGACCGGTTGCGCGAGGCCGCCCGCATCTCCGCCGAAGCCCACGAACTGGCCCGGCGGGTGGTGCGGCCCGGCCTCAGCGAGCGGCAGGTGCAGGCCGTCATCGAGCAGCACTTTCTTGAGCAGGGAGCGCGCGGGCCTGCCTATGGATCCATCGTGGCTGGTGGTGATAACGCCTGCGTCCTGCACTACACCGCCAACGCCGGTCGGCTGCAGGACGGCGATCTGCTGCTGATCGATGCCGGCTGCAGCCTCGACGACTATTACAACGGCGACATCACCCGCACCTTCCCGGTCAACGGGCGCTTCAGCGGCGAGCAGCGGGCCCTCTACGAGCTGGTGCTGGGCGCCCAGGAGGCGGCCGTGGCGGTGGTGGCCCCCGGCCAGACCGCCGAAGGCGTCCATGACACCGCCGTACGGGTGCTGGTGGAGGGACTGGTGGAGCTGGGATTGCTGAGCGGCGCCGTCGATGGCCTGATCGAGCAGGGGGCCTACCGCCACCTGTACATGCACCGCACCGGCCACTGGCTCGGCCTCGACGTCCACGACGTGGGCGCCTACCGGCTCGGCGAACACCATGTGGCCCTGGAACCGGGCATGGTGCTCACCGTGGAGCCCGGCCTCTACGTGAGCGACCGGCTGGCGGTGCCCGAGGGCCAGCCAGCCATCGCGGAGCGCTGGAAGGGCATCGGCATCCGCATCGAGGACGACGTGGCGGTCAGCGACCACGGCCACGAGGTGCTCTCGGCCGCCGCCCTCAAGGCGCCGGCGGCGATGGAGCGCTGAACAGTTCCAGCACCTGGCGGGTCGAGGCCAGGACGCGGTCGGCCCCCGCCTGCCGCAGCTGCGCTTCGTAGGCCTGCCGCTCGGCCTCCCGACCGGCCTGCTGCAGATGGGGGGGCGCCACCGCCAGGGCCTCGAAACGCTGGCCGGGCACCCTGACGCGGGCCCGCCGCACCGTCTCCACATCGGCCACGGTGTCGCCGAGGTAGGCCACGGGCGGGGCGCCGGCCCCCAGGGGCACCCCCATCAGGCGGGCCGCCAGGGCCAGCAGGCCGGTGGGGTCGGGCTTGTCGGGGGCCTGACCCATGGCGATCAGGGGCGGCGCCACCAGGCCCAGCCGCTGCTCGAGCACGAAGCGGGCGGACGGGGGCTCGGCGCCACTGACGAAGCCCCAGGCGAGGTCCCGCTCGCTGAGAGAAGCAAAGAACGGCCCATCCACCAGCAGGGGTTCGCTGCCGATGAAGCCGCGCCAGAGGCCGGGATCCCCGTCCGGGTCGCCACCGAAGTAGTGGCCGCTGAACACCGCCACCAGCTCCTCCCAGGCGGGCAGGGGGGACAGGCCGCGGCGGCGCAGCAGCTCCATTGAGGCCTGCCAGTCGTTGTTCCAGCGGCCTTCGCCCTTGAGGGCGTCGATGGCGGCGGGCTCCGGAGCCCAGCCGCTGAACTGCCGCACGGTTTCAACGATGGCGCGCCGGTAGCTGCCGCCCACATCCCTGATCACGCCGTCGATGTCGAACAGGAGGACGGCGCGGGGGGCGGCGGGGGCGGCCAGGGGGGTTGCTGCGAATCGGCTGGTAAGTTAATCGTTTGCTAGTTCTCCTTGAGCGCCGAAACCGTGACAGCCCCTGAGAGTGCCGAGGTCGCTGCAGTCAGCGCCGTCCCCGCGGCCATCGCCGCCGACACCACCGAGGGTCGTCCGGTGCTGCGCGGCGGCAGTGCCGCCCTGGCCACCGCCACCATCGATGAGGACGGGGTGCCTTCCGGCTACACCCCCAAGGCCGACGAAGGCCGCTTCCTGGTGAAGATCCTCTGGCTGCCCGACAACGTCGCCCTGGCGGTGGACCAGATCGTCGGTGGCGGCCCCAGCCCCCTCACCGCCTACTTCTTCTGGCCCCGGGAAGACGCCTGGGAAACGCTCAAGGGTGAGCTCGAGGCCAAGAGCTGGATCACCGATAACGAGCGGGTCGAGATCCTCAACAAGGCCACCGAGGTGATCAACTACTGGCAGGAAGAGGGGCGCGGCAAGTCCCTCGATGAGGCGAAGCTCAAGTTCCCCGACGTCACCTTCTGCGGGACCGCCTGAGTCCCGCGTTCCCTGGGCGGTTCAGCCGCCTTGGGAATCCCGTTCGAACTGTTCGGCAGCCGCGGCGGTGTCCGGGCTGGCGAACAGGGCTTCGGCAATGGCCGGACTGATCGTGTGGTGGGCCAGACCGGCCGCCGCCAGGCGGGCCAGATCCCCCGGCTGGCGCAGGCTGGCCACCAGCAGGCGGGTGCTGGAGCCCACCCCGTCGAGAGCGCGCTGCATGGCGATCAGCTCGCCGTGGCCGTCGCGACCCAGATCGCCGATGCGACCCAGGTAGGCGGCGATGCCGTCGGCCCCGAGGGCGGCGGCCACCAGCACCTGGGCCACCTCGTAGCAGGCGGTGAACGTGACGGGCACCCCTTCGGCGATCAGCTGGCGTGCCACCTCGGCCCCTCCCTGGGTGATCGGCACCTTCACCAGAACCCGCTGGGGATCGAGGGCTGCCAGGGCCCGGCCGGTGGCCAGCTGCTGCTCGCCATCGGCGCCCCAGGTCTGCAGATGCAGCTCGCGGCAGCCCAGGGTCGCGGCGCGCTCCGCCAGCCGCCCCAGGTGGTCGAGGTTGCAGGGCTGGCCGGCCCGCCGCAGCAGGGTGGGGTTGGTGGTGACGCCCTGGAACAGGCCGCTGGGCAGCCAGCGCTCCCACTCCAGGGGATCGGCGCTATCGAGCAGCAGACGCAGGGCCATGGTGGTCAGGGGGTGGTGGGAGCCGGGGACAGGGCCCACTGCTGGCTGAGGGCCTCCAGCAGGGCTGGGCAGGCACCGAGGGCCTGCAGGTTGCGGCGGGGATTGGCCGGTGGCGGTTTGGCCCCAGCAGGCTTTTCCACCGTTGGATCGGCAGCAGGCAGATCCGCCGCGATCAGGGCGGCCAGGGGATCCGTGGCGGCTGCGGCTTTCAGTTGGCCTGGATCCTGCCGGCCCTGGCGCAGGGCGACGAACAGCTCGCGCCGGCGGCGCAACTCCAGGGGAAGGCTGGCCGGCTGGGCGCAGAGGCGCTCCACCTCGGCCAGGGCGGCCCGCAGCCCGGGGGAGGTGGGCGCCGCCTGCGGCGGGGGCTGGGTTCGGGGCCAGATCAGGGCCAGCCAGCCCGCACCGGCGGCGGCCAGGGCCAGGCCGATGGCCACCGCCCGGCCGATCGCCGGGCGCCGCCTTCGGGGATGGGAAGCCTGGGCGGCCTGGGCAGGGGATGGCGTCACGGCAGGGGTTTCCGCCACCGCCGGAGGCGCGGGCAGCGGCGCCGGCGGCTCGCCGGGCGCCCCGCTGCGGCCGATCGCCACGGTCACATCGTCGCCGCTGCCTTCGCGGCTGATCCGATCCAGCGCCTCCGACAGGTCTCCTGCCGCCTCGGCGCCGCTGCGAGCCAGCCAGGCCGTCAGGGTGAGAAAGTCCGCGTCAGTGGCACAGGATTTACGGATGCCATCGGTGCAGAGCACCAGGGCGAACGCATGCGCCTCAGGCGCCAGGGGATGCAGGGCCGCCCGGCGCGCGAACAGGGACGCCGCCTGGGGCTGGCAGAGGCTGCAGGTGGCCTCGCCGAGAGCCGTGGGTTCGTTCTCCTCCTGCAGCAGCCGGGCACGGCCGTCCGCTTCCACCCGCACCAGGTCCCAGTCGCCCAGGCCCGTATGGCCCCACCAGTGGGTCGTCATCACCACCAGCCCGAGGGTGCTGCCATAGAGCAGGGACTCGAAGTCGCCCTCGCCGGGATCCCTCTGCCAGTGGGCCTGCACCGCCTCCAGCCAGCGGCGCTGGACCGCCTCGGGCAGGTCGTGGGCCAGCCAGCGGCTCCAGCCCCCCTCCCCGTCCCCCGGGGGCGCGGCGGCCAGGGCGTCCCCCACCACGGCCAGGGCCGTCTCGCAGGCCAGGCGACTGCCCACCTCGCTGCGGCGGTAGCGGAGCCCGCCGTGGCCGTCGGCCACCGCCATCAGCATCACGGGCTGGCCTTCGGCGTCGCGCAGCTCACCGCAGAGCACGGCGTCCTGGCAGGGGCGGCCGGTCCTGAGGTGGGCGGCCCCGGCCCGGCTGGCAGCGATCGGCGCCGCCCAGCGGTTCACCACACCAGGGGACCGACATCGTCGGTGGGATCCAGCACGGTGGGGGGCAGATCCGGCAGGGGGATGTTGCCCGCCGCAGGCTCGAGGGGCGTCTCACTCACCCGGCTCGCCGGCATCGAGGCGGCCCCCACCACCGCCGTGGAGGCCCACTGGATGTACTGGGCCAGGGACGTGGCGTTGCTGGCCTGCAGGGGGCGACGGGGCGAGCGGCCCGCCGTGGCCGGTTCGATGCCGATGAACCGCTGCAGCACCTCCAGGTCGGCGTCGTGGCCCAGGGCGATGGCCAGGCGCACCGCCTTCTGGGCCCAGGGCACCCGCAGCAGGGCCTCGAGGCCGGCGGCGAAATCATCGGTGGGCTGGCCGTCGGAGATCAGCACCAGCACCGGCGGCAGGGCGCGCACCTCCATCGGCGGGGTCTGCAGGGCCGCCGCCACCAGCTTCAGGGCCTCCCCCATGGCCGTGATGCCGCCGGCCTGGAGATCGCGCCATTCCAGCTGATCCACCGGCGTGGGGGTCTCGATGTGCCAGGCGGCATGGTCGGCGAAGCGCACGGCCCGCACCAGCACCCGCGCCTCCGGGTTGTCCCGGGCCACCGCCGCCATGCCCGGCAGCGACTGGCGGATGGCCTGGTTGAGGGCCTGCATCTTGCCCGACGCCGCCATCGAGCCGGAGCAGTCGCAGAGGTAGAGGAAATGGAGCGGCCGGTTGGCCAGCTTGACGTCGGGGAACGGCATCTCTCAGGTGGCGGGGGATGGCCGGGTGGGGCGCTGCACGGCGATCGGACCCGCCGGGGACTGGATCCGGGCGAGTGCGGCGAGGCTACAGCTCTCGCCAGGTTGCACCGGCTGGGAGCGGCCGTCGTGGGTCTCGGCGCTCCAGGCAGCGGCCTGGAGATTGCGCAGCCCCAGCCGCCGCGGATCCTGGGGATGGGCCACCACCCGGGCCAGCGGCCGGCGCAGATCCTCCCCGGCCAGGGCATCGAAGTGGTGGGCGTGCAGCTCGTTGTCGGGGGCAGCGACCACGCTCCCATGGGCCAGCAGCAGCGTGATGGGCTCCGGCAGGGGGGCGCCGCAGCTCCAGCACAGCGCCGGAGCGCCGCTGGCCTGGAAGTTTTCCTGGCCGCATGCAAGACAGAGGGTACGGCGGTCGAGGGTGCGGGCCAGCTCCTGCTTCCACTGGCCGGTAAGGGCCCGGCGGGAGGGCTGCTTCATGCCGCGGCAGAAGGTCTGCTCGAACAGGGCCTGCAGGGGGCGGGGGTAGATCGGCCAGGTGATCAGGGCCGCCGCATGCTCGATCGGGTCGGGTCGGTTGCGGTCGTCGACCGGATCGAAGATGAACACCGGATCCTCACCGCAGAGGCGCCGGCGGGCCGGCTCATCAAGGCAGCGGATCGCCAGCTCCATCTGGCCCTTGAGCGGATCGTGGCGGGTGAGCAGCCGGAACAGCAGCACCGCCAGGGAAAACAGGTCGCTGTCGGCGCCGGGCCGTGCCTGGCCCAGCAGCACCTCCGGGGCCATGAAGCCCGGGGTGCCGAGCACCGCGCCATGGTCGGCGCCATCCACCGCGACGTTGTCGTTGTCGCAGATGAGGATGCTGCCGCTGCCGGGCTCCAGGAAGAGGTTGCCAAGCGACACATCCTTGTAACAGAGGCCCGCCAGGTGCAGGGCATGGAAGGCATCGGCGAGGCCGAAGCAGGCGCGCAACACCTGGCGCAGGCCGATCGCCAGCCGGCCGGAGGCATGCTCACAGGCCCCCACGTAGGCCGGCGGCCGCAGGGGCATCAGGTAGCCGAAGCTCTCCTGGCGGATGCGGATCAGGGGGCGGCTGGCGGGACTGGCCCGCAGCAGGGCGATCGGCCAGAGGAAATCCTCATTCGGGGCGGTGGCGCGGATGCTGGCGACCAGGCGCCGCTCCAGGCCCCCGTCACGGGCGATGCAGGCCGGCAGGTACCACTTCAGGGCCAGCCGCTCCCCCTCCAGTTCCACCTCGTACACCTGGCCCTGGGTGCCACCCCCGAGGCCCCGGATGATCCGCAGCGGAGCCGCCAGACCCTCGAACTCCAGGCTGGCGCCCTCCGGCAGGATCCAGCTCATGGCCGCCTCCCCGACGCCGGGGCCGGACCCATCGCCTTGCGGATGCCGTTGCGGTGGGCCAGGGCGGTCTCCAGGCTGTCGAAGCGGTGCCGGTAGGCCAGGCCGTCCTGCAGCGTCACCTCCAGCAGATGCTCCCAGCGGGAGCCCAGCAGGATCCAGCCCGCCAGCGCCCCGAGCTGCAGGGGCCAGAACAGCCACGGAAAGGGAAGCAGCAGCAGGCCGCCCAGGCAGAGCAGCAGCCACCAGCTGAAGGCCTGGGGATGGCGCCGACGGCTGCGCACGTAGGCCGAGCGGATCCGATCGAGGGGCAGGGAGCGGCCGGCGAAATCCAGCTGCCCGGCGGCCGGCTGGTCCACCACCAGAGCCGCAGGTCGGCCGGCGGCGCTGGCAGCGGCGGTGGAGGCGGTGGCGGTGGCGGTGGCGCGGAACTGCAGCACCGGCCCCTGCAGGCCCAGCCGGATCTCGTCGCCGTCCGAGAGGGGCCGGCAGTCCCGCAGCCGGGCGCCCTCCAGATAGGTGCCGTTGGCGCTGCCCAGGTCACAGAGCAGCCACTGGCCCGGCCGCGTTCGCGACACCCGCACCAGGGCGTGGTGGCGGGAGACGCCCTGGGCCTGGCCCAGGCAGAGGCCGCTGGCCGGATCGCGGCCGATCGAGAGGGGTGTGCGGGGATCCAGCGGCACGCTGCGGCCGGGATCGGCCCGCAGCAGCAGCCGGGGCTGGGAGCTCATCGGGGGTCCTCACCGGCCTTGGGACGGCGGCCCAGGCGCCGGTCGGCCAGGAACCGGCCCCACCAGCCCATCGGTTCCCCCTCCCGCCAGGGAATCACCCGCCCGGGGAACAGCAGGGCCGAGGTCGCCAGCGCCAGGGCCACCAGCAGCAGCAGCAGCAGCACCCAGCCGGGGATCGCCCCCACCCAGGTGGCGGCAAAGGTGGCCCGCACGGCATACACCCCGATGGTCAGGGCGGTCCAGATGCGGAAGGGTGCCCATGGATCCCGGCGTTGCTCCACCTGGCCGGCCGCTCCGATCGCTGCGGGTAGCGTATGGGAGCAAGGCAGATGGGCCGGGGATGGTGGGGACGACGGAGCAGGCGTCGCCTGGCGACAGCACCGCACCCAGCACCGCCCCGCCCACCGCACCCGCGCCCGCCACGGGTTGGCTCCGCCTCTGGCAGGCCCTTGGCAGCCCCGCTCCGGCTGGCGGCCGTCGCCGGGCCGTGAGTACGGCCCTGGGGGAACTGAACCGCCACGGCGCCTGGCTGGAACTCTGGATCGGCGGCCAGTGCCGCCAGCGTGTGGCCCTGGAGGGTGGCCGCTACCGCATCGGCCGGGATCCCCTCTGCGAACTGCCGGCCGACGCCACCGGCGTCAGCCGGGTGCACGCGATCGTGGAGCAGGAGCGCCCCGGCGACCGGGACTATGTCGGCGAGGATTTCGGCTCCGCCAACGGCCTCTTCCACCGCGATCGCCGCATCCGCGCCATCCACCTGCGGGACGGGGACAAGCTGCAGCTCGGCTCACCGCTGAAGGGGGAAGCGCCCACCCTGGTGTACCGCCATCCCCGCAGTCCCCTGGGGCAACTGGTGCACTGGGGCGCCATCGGCGCCCTCGTCGGCTCGGGTGTGGCCCTGGGGGGTCTGCTGCTGGCCACCACCGTCTCCGGCGGCTCCTCGATCCGGTCGGTGAGCGGGCCGGTGAAGGTGTTCTCCACCGATGGCCGCCAGATCGATGCAGTCGAGGGCTCCTCGACGGCCCTGCCGACCCTGGCCGACTACCCCCTGCACCTGCGCCAGGCCCTGATCGCCTCGGAGGATTCGCGCTTCGGCTGGAACAGCGGCATCGATCTGTTCGGCACCCTGCGCTCCCTGGTGCAGGGCACCGGTGGCGGCAGCGGCCTGGCCCAGCAGGTGGCCCGCATGGTCTACCCGGCCGTGGGCACCGATGTCTCGGTGGCCCGCAAGCTGCGGGAGCTGTGGGTGGCCTGGCAGCTGGAGGCCGGATTCAGCAAGAACCGGATCCTGAAGATGTACCTCGACCGGGCCTACCTGGGCCTGGGGGCGGAAGGGTTCGAGCAGGCGGCCCAGCTCTATTTCCGCAAGTCGGCCAGCGCCCTGGACGTGGCGGAGTCGGCGTTCCTGGTGGGCCTGCTGCCGAGCCCCAACAGCTACAGCCCCTGCAACCGGGAGAACCCCACCTGGGGCAGGGAGCGCCGCGACCTGGTGCTGGGGCGGATGCACGCCGAGGGCTATCTCTCCGACCAGGCGTTGATCGACGCCCGCCGCCGACCGCTCAACATCGATCCCTCCGCCTGCGGCGCGTCCACCTACTCCAGCTATCCCTTCTTCAGCGATTACGTGATCGGCGAGCTGGAGGGTCGACGCTTCGCCCTCGACCTCAGCAGCGCGGAGGCCCGGGGCAATTACGCGGTGATCAGCAGCATCGACCCCCGCCTGCAGGCCATCGCCCAGAAGCAGCTGAAGGCGTTCCTGGAGGGGCCGGGGGGCCGGGCCGGGCTCACCCAGGGCGCCCTGATCGCGATCGACTACGGCACCGGGGCGATCCTGGCCTACGTCGGCGGCGGCGATTACAGCCGCTCGAGCTTTGACCGGGTGCAGGCCCTGCGTCAGCCTGGATCCACCTTCAAGCTGTTCAGCTTCCTGGCGGCCCTGGAGGCCGGCGTGAAGCCCGGCGATGCCGTCTCCTGCGCCCCGCTGGCCTACGTGGCCGGCTGCCGGGGCGGGGGTGGCAGCACCAGTGTGGCGGCGGGCTTCGCCAGCTCCGAGAACGTGGTGGCGCTGCGGCTGGCCCAGCAGGCCGGCCTCAACAAGGTGGTGGCCAAGGCCCGCCAGCTGGGCATCAGCACGCCCATGGAGGAGAGCTTCTCGATGGTGCTGGGCGGCAAGGAGACCTTCCTCTACGAGCTGGCGGGGGCCTATGCCGTGGTGGCCAACGGCGGTCGCTCGGTGCCCCTGCACGGTGTGAAACGCATCTACGACCTGGGCATCTGCGGCTCGGTGCGGTCCCTGGCCGACTGCCCCCCCAGCGGCGTCACCACCCCGGTGGGCGAGCTGCCGCGTCAGCTGATTGAACCGGCGGTGGCCGCCGAAATGGATGCCCTGCTGCGGCAGGTGGTGAGCGCTGGCACCGGCGGCGCCGCCGCCGTGGTGGCCGATGCCCGCGGCAAGACCGGCACCACCGACAACGGCGTCGATGTGCTGTTCGTGGGCTACTCCCCCTCCAGCCGCATCCTCACCGGCATCTGGATGGGCAACGACGACAACCGCCCCGCCCAGGCCGCCTCCGGCGCCCTGGTGGCCGAGCTGTGGGGGCAGGTCATGCGCGCCCTGGCGAGCTGATGCTGAGCGGGCTCAGGCCGGAGCCAGGGCTTCAGCCCAGCCAGCCCAGGCCCCGGCCCAGCTCCTGGGCGCGGGTGACCAGGGCCCAGGCCGTTCCCAGCACGGTGCCCCACCACCAGGGGCTGCTCCAGAGCCGGGCCTTGGGGCTGCTGCTGTCCTGGGGATCGCGGCGCGGCAACTGCCAGCCCAGCTGGACGGCGCCAAAGATCACCAGCAGCACCCAGGCGGGAATCTCCACCGGCCCCACCACAAAGGGATGGGCCTTCCAGTGCAGCAGGCTGAGGGCCGAAGCCAGGGCAATCAACGCGGCGATCGGCCCAGAGGCCCCGTCCCACTGACGCAGCACCCGGGCCCGACGGGCCACCAGCACCGCCGGTGCCGTGGTGGCCAGGGCGGTGAGGGTGTAGCGCAGCAGCAGGGACGACAGGGGCAGCGTTGAGCTCCCCAGCACGATCGCCAGCACCACCAGGTTGAGCAGGGCCTCGCGGCTGGCGGAATGGATCCAGGGAGCCGTGATCCAGCACCAGGCGCGGCGAGGGTCACCGCTGGCCTCAAGGCTCAACGGCCAGCGGCGGCGCAGGGCCCGCAGCGGGCCGAGGGCCAGGGCCTGCAGCAGGGCCAGGGCCACCACCAGCACCGCGCCGCTTCCCCAGCGCCAGGGATCAAAGAACCACTGATCGAGTTCCCCGCCGGCCCAGAACAGCACCGGCGCCGAGGCGGCGGCCAGGGCCAGCCCGGGGCCGAGGGGCCGCAGGCTCTGCAGCCAGGGCCCGCTGATGGCAACGTCAGCGACTATGACTTCTCCTGCGGGCCGAACAGGAGCCACACCGGAGCAGGCCTCCAGCAGGTCAAGCAGCTCGGCCAGCACCCTGGGCGCATAGATCCCGGCCAACTGCTGGCTGAGGGCCGTGACGGCACTGCGCTGGGGGCCACCCTGCAATTGCAGCACCCGCAACAACAGGGGCTGGGTGGCCAGATCGCGCACGGGACCCCGCAGGCTTTCCTCGGCCCCCAGGGCATCGATCAACCGGTTGGCCAGGGCCTGGGGGTTATCCAGGCTGACCGAACCGGTGGCGATCCACTGGCGCAGCTGCAGACCGAGTTCCCGACCCTTGCCCATGGCCGCCGCAGCCTCCCGGCCCGCAGGGGAACTCAGGCGGCCGTGCTGGCCTGAAGACGGGCGCGGGCGCGGGCCAGAGCCTGCTGGGCCTTGACCTTCTCGGGGCTGGGGTCGGAGCCTTCCAGGGCCACAGCGGCCTGCTGGGCCGCCTCGAAATCGCTCTGGGCGGCGGTGGCGTCGATGCTGCTGCCCAGTTCGGCACCGTTGACGAGCACGGTGACCTCATTGGCCACCACCTCGGCGAAGCCGCCCATCAGGGCGATCGACTGCCAGTTGCCCCCCTCCCGCACCCGCAGCACGCCGCTGTCGAGGGCGGTGAGCATGGAGACGTGGCCGGTGAGGATGCCGAGCTGGCCGGTGGTGCCGGGCAGGATCACTTCGTCGGCGGTGCCGTCGAAGACGCTCTGATCGGGGGCGAGGACGCGCAGGGTGAGGGTCATGGAGAAGATTCCCGGATCAGGACTTGGCTGCGGCGAGGATCTTGGCGGCCTTGGCCCTCACCTGGTCGATGTTGCCCACCAGGTAGAAAGCGGCTTCGGGAAGGTCGTCGAGTTCACCGGCCAGGATCATGTTGAAGCCCTTGATCGTGTCGTCGAGCTTCACGTATTCGCCGGACTGACCGGTGAAGATCTCCGCCACAAAGAAAGGCTGGGAGAGGAACTTCTCGATCTTGCGGGCCCGGTCCACCGTGCGGCGGTCGTCCTCGGAGAGTTCGTCCAGACCCAGGATCGCGATGATGTCCTGCAGTTCCTTGTAGCGCTGCAGGGTGGACTGCACGGCCCGGGCGGTGCGGTAGTGCTCGTCGCCCACAACGGCGGGCTGGAGCATGGTGCTGGTGGAATCGAGCGGATCCACCGCCGGGTAGATGCCCTTGGAGGCCAGACCGCGGCTCAGCACGGTGGTGGCGTCGAGGTGGGCGAAGGTGGTGGCGGGTGCCGGGTCGGTGAGGTCGTCGGCGGGGACGTAGACGGCCTGGATCGAGGTGATCGAGCCCTCCAGGGTGGAGGTGATGCGCTCCTGCAGTTCACCCACGTCGGTGCCGAGGGTGGGCTGGTAGCCCACGGCCGACGGCATGCGGCCCAGCAGGGCGCTCACTTCAGAGCCGGCCTGCACGAAGCGGAAGATGTTGTCGATGAACAGCAGCACGTCCTGCTTGTTCACGTCGCGGAAGTGCTCAGCCATGGTGAGCGCCGACAGGCCCACGCGCATGCGGGCGCCGGGGGGCTCGTTCATCTGGCCGTAGCAGAGGGCCACCTTCGACTTGGAGAGGTCGCCGGCGTTGATCACGCCCGACTCCTTGAACTCCTCGTAGAGGTCGTTGCCCTCGCGGGTGCGTTCACCCACGCCACCGAACACCGAGACGCCGCCGTGTTCCTTGGCGATGTTGTTGATCAGTTCCTGAATCAGCACGGTCTTGCCGACGCCGGCACCACCGAACAGACCCACCTTGCCGCCCTGGCGATAGGGGGCCAGCAGGTCGATCACCTTGATGCCGGTCTCGAAGACGCGGGGCTTGGTCTCAAGTTCGGTGAGCTTGGGGGCCTGACGGTGGATCGGGGCCGTCATGGTCGTGGAGACCGGGCCCTGCTCGTCAACGGGCTCGCCGAGCACGTTGAAGATGCGGCCGAGGGTGGCTTCACCCACGGGAACGGAGATCGGGGCGCCGGTGTCGAGGGCGCTCATGCCGCGGACCAGGCCGTCGGTGCTGCTCATGGCCACGGCGCGGACCCGGTGGTCGCCCAGCAGCTGCTGCACCTCAGCGGTGATGGCCACCTGCTGACCGGCGGAGTTGGTGCCTTCGATGCGAAGGGCGTTGAAGATTCTGGGCAGCTTGCCGGCAGGGAATTCCACGTCGAGGACGGGGCCGATCACCTGGCGCACGGTGCCTTTGGTACCAGGGACGGCGGGAGCGGCAGCAGCCATAGGTAAGGAAAGAACGAGATGTGCCCAGAGGGATCCAACCACCCGTCTGAAGCGGCGCAACCTTACCACCGCAGGGTGCCTGGGGCTTGGGGGTTCGGTCACCCGCACAGCCCGGGGATGGCGCTGCGGCAGAGCCGCCCCCTAGGTTGGCACTCGAAGGGCGTGAGTGCTAACTCACCCCACCCCAGCGACGCCCCGGCCCCGGCCGACCCCTCGTCGCTGTCTTCGCAACCATTCTTCGCGTCATTTCATGGCTGCCGTTTCTCTCAGCGTCTCCACGGTCAAACCCCTCGGAGATCGCGTCTTCATCAAGGTGTCCGAATCGGAGGAGAAAACCGCCGGTGGCATCCTTCTGCCCGACACCGCCAAGGAAAAGCCCCAGGTGGGTGAAGTGGTCCAGATCGGTCCCGGCAAGCGCAACGACGACGGCTCCCGTCAGGCTCCTGAAGTGGGCGTCGGCGACAAGGTGCTTTACAGCAAGTACGCCGGCACGGACATCAAGCTCGGCACCGACGAGTACGTGCTCCTGTCTGAGAAGGACATCCTGGCCGTCGTCAACTGATCTGACGGCGTTTCCGTCTGCATCACCTACAACCAAGCAATCTTTTTTCTTCCATGGCCAAGCGCATTATCTATAACGAGCAAGCCCGCCGGGCCCTCGAACGCGGCATCGACATCCTTGCCGAAGCCGTTGCCGTCACCCTGGGCCCCAAGGGCCGCAACGTGGTGCTGGAGAAGAAATTCGGCGCTCCCCAGATCATCAACGACGGCGTCACGATCGCCAAGGAGATCGAACTGGAGGACCACATCGAGAACACCGGTGTGGCCCTGATCCGTCAGGCCGCCTCCAAGACCAACGACGCCGCCGGTGACGGCACCACCACCGCCACCGTCCTGGCCCACGCCATGGTCAAGGCGGGCCTGCGCAACGTGGCCGCCGGCGCCAACGCCATCACCCTCAAGAAGGGCATCGACAAGGCCACCGAGTTCCTCGTCGGCAAGATCGAGGAGCACGCCAAGCCGATCTCCGATTCCAACGCCATCGCCCAGGTGGGCACCATCTCCGCCGGCAACGACGAAGAAGTGGGCCGCATGATCGCGGATGCCATGGACAAGGTGGGCAAAGAGGGTGTCATCTCCCTCGAGGAAGGCAAGTCGATGACCACCGAACTGGAGGTCACCGAAGGCATGCGCTTCGACAAGGGCTACATCTCGCCCTACTTCGCCACCGACACCGAGCGGATGGAAGCAGTGCTCGACGAGCCCTACATCCTGCTCACCGACAAGAAGATCGGCCTGGTGCAGGATCTGGTGCCCGTGCTCGAGCAGATCGCCCGCACCGGCAAGCCCCTGCTGATCATCGCCGAGGACATCGAGAAGGAAGCCCTCGCCACCCTGGTGGTCAACCGTCTGCGTGGCGTCCTGAACGTCGCCGCCGTCAAGGCTCCTGGCTTCGGTGACCGCCGCAAGGCCATGCTCGAGGACATCGCCGTTCTCACCAACGGTCAGCTGATCACCGAGGACGCCGGCCTCAAGCTGGAGAACACCAAGCTGGAGATGCTGGGCACCGCCCGCCGCATCACCATCAACAAGGACACCACCACCATCGTCGCCGAAGGCAACGAGGCGGCGGTCAAGGCCCGCTGCGAGCAGATCCGCAAGCAGATGGACGAAACCGACTCCTCCTATGACAAGGAGAAGCTGCAGGAGCGTCTGGCCAAGCTGAGCGGCGGTGTGGCCGTGGTCAAGGTGGGCGCTGCCACCGAAACCGAGATGAAGGACAAGAAGCTGCGCCTGGAAGACGCCATCAACGCCACCAAGGCGGCCGTTGAAGAAGGCATCGTCCCCGGCGGTGGCACCACCCTGGCCCACCTGGCCCCGGCCCTCGAGGAGTGGGCGGCCGCCAATCTCTCCGGCGAGGAGCTGATCGGCGCCACCATCGTGGCCTCCTCCCTCACCGCCCCGCTCAAGCGGATCGCTGAGAACGCCGGCGTCAACGGCGCCGTCGTCGCCGAGCACGTGCGCAACAAGCCCTTCAACGAGGGCTACAACGCCGCCACCGGCGAGTACGTCGACATGCTGGCCGCCGGCATTGTCGATCCCGCCAAGGTGACCCGCTCCGGCCTGCAGAACGCCGCCTCGATCGCCGGCATGGTGCTCACCACCGAGTGCATCGTGGCCGACATGCCCGAGAAGAAGGAAGCTGCACCCGCCGGTGGCGGTGGCGGCATGGGCGGCGACTTCGACTACTGATCGCTTCTGCGGTCAGCGTCGGAGCACCACTCCTTCGCCTTCAACACCAAGCGCCCCTGCGGGGGCGCTTTTTTTTGGCGCTGCCAGGCTATTCGTCTTTCGCATGAACGGCCCAGACGCATCGACTGCTCAGCGCTGATTCGCCAGTCGCTCGAGCGGCAGCTGGATGACGCCACCGGATCGCCACTGACATGCACAGACATCCTGTGCGCCTCCCGTGGCCATCGAGACCACCTACACCGCTGCCCGCAACCAGCTCAAGGCCCTGGAGCGCGCCCAGAGCGACAGCCTTCCGCCGCTATGCCTTGGGGTTCTCGAGGCGCAGCTGGAGGCATGAGCCCCCAGCGGGAGGCGCTGTGCGATCCGGAGTTTCTGGAGGACCTGCAGCATTGGATTGAAACCGACCGTCGCACGGCCCGCCGCCTGCTGGAGTTCATGAACGCTGTGCTGCGCGATCCCTTCAGCGGCATCGGCAAACCGGAGCCTCTCCACTACCTGGGCGCAGGCATCCGGTCGCGCCGGATCACCCAGCAGCACCGCTGTGTCCATCTCGTCAAGGCTGACCGTGTGGAGTTCCTCCAAGGTCGCTACCACTACTAACCCATGAATTCCCAGTACGCCCTGATCGCCGAGCCGTGGCAAGAGCTCCTGGAAGTGGCCGTGCGGGTGGAGCGATTCAGCCCCCCGGCAACGGGAGTGTCTCCCAAGGCCATTGCTGCTGTAGGCCGGGGAAGTCCGCACTTTGAAGTCAAAGATGCAACAAAAGTAATCAGCAAATCCGCAGTGAGATGCAGTTGAACTGCATCAAAAGCCACCGCTGCCAATCACAGCTGCTGCTTGCACATTCATTCGCGGCCTACGTTGAAAAGCAAGGTCCGGCTGCCTTGTCCGGATGCCTTTGCAGCGTTGCCACCGAACGATGAACGCCCTTCTCCTCTATCCCCACTTCCCGAAAACGTTCTGGTCGTTCGACCGGCTCCTGGAGATGGCCGGCGTCAAAGCTTTCATCCCGCCGCTGGGCATCCTCACGGTGGCGTCCCTGCTGCCGCCGCAATGGAACCTGCGCTTCCACGACAGGAACGTGGCCGAGGAGCCCCAGGACGACTGGCAGTGGTGCGACCTCGTGATCGTCTCGGCGATGATGGTGCAGCGCGAAGACTTTCACCATCTGATCCGCAAGGCGGTAAGGCTGGGAAAGAAGGTGGCGGTCGGTGGCCCCTATCCCACCTCCCTGCCGGGGCATGCGCTGGAATCCGGCGCCAACTACCTGATCCTGGATGAGGGGGAACTCACCGTGCCCGCCTTCCTGGCGGCCCTCGAGAGTGGAGCGAACAACGGGATGTTCCGGGCCAGCGAGAAGCCGGATGTCAGCCTCAGTCCCAGGCCCCGCTTCGATCTGCTGCAGCGGGATGCCTACCTGATGATGGCGGTGCAGTTCTCCCGCGGCTGTCCCTTCAACTGCGAGTTCTGCGACATCATCAGCCTGTACGGCCGCAAGCCGCGCACCAAGGAGAACCACCAGATCCTGGCGGAACTTCAGACCCTCTACGACCTGGGCTGGCGGGGATCCATCTTCATGGTGGATGACAACTTCATCGGCAATCAGCACAACGTCAAGCGTCTGCTGAACGACCTGATTCCCTGGATGCAGGAGCATCGCTATCCCTTCAACTTCCTGACCGAAGCCTCGGTGAACCTGGCCGAACAGCCCGAGCTCCTTGATCGGATGGCCCAGGCCGGCTTCTTCGGCGTCTTCCTGGGCATCGAGACCCCCGACCAGGACAGTCTCGAAATCACCCGCAAGCAGCAGAACACCCGCCATCCGCTCACGGAAGCCTGCCGCAAGATCAATGCGGCGGGGCTGGTCATCTACGCCGGTTTCATCCTCGGCTTTGACGGGGAACGCTCCGGCGCAGGGCAGCGCATCGAGGCGTTCGTCGCTGAGACGGCCATTCCCCAGCCGATGCTGGGCATCCTCCAGGCGCCGCCCAACACGGCGCTCTGGACCCGACTGGAGCGGGAGGGACGGCTCCTACCGGATGCCGATGGCTGCTGCGGCGACCAGAACACCCTGATGAACTTCGTGCCCTCCCGTCCGCCCCAGGACATCGGCCGGGAGTACGTGGGGGCCCTCTGGCGGATGTACGAACCCGCCACCTATCTGGAGCGCTGCCTGCGCCACTGCCTCGCCATCACCCCCAATCCCCACTGCTCGCAGCAGATGCACGTGCCACCGGTCCGGGCGGTGCGGCTGCTGGCCCTGCTGATCTGGCACCAGGGCCTGCGCCGCCCTGGATTGCGCGGGCAGTTCTGGCGGCAGCTGGGGCAGATGGCACGGCAACAGCCCCGCCTGCTGGCCCTCTATCTGGGCCTCTGCGCCGCCGGCGAACACTTCTTCGAGTACCGCCAGCTGGCCCGGGAGCGCATCGGCGACCAGCTGGGGCACGATCCGCTCACAGCGCCGACGCCGACGCCGCAGGCCGCTCAGCCCCCAGCCACGAAGGCCAGGGCCACGCCGTTGTTGCAGTAACGCTTGCCGGTGGGCTTGGGTCCGTCATCGAAGACGTGGCCCTGGTGGCCGCCGCAGCGGCGGCAGTGGTATTCGGTGCGCGGCAGGATCAGCTTGAAGTCGGTCTTGGTGACCACCGCCTTGGGCAGGGGTTGCCAGAAGCTGGGCCAGCCGGTGCCGGAGTCGAACTTGGCGGTTGAGGCGAACAGGGGCAGACGGCAGCCGGCGCAGACGTAGGTGCCGCTGCGCTTCTCCTTGTTGAGCGGGCTGCTGAAGGGGCGCTCTGTGCCCTCTTGGCGCAGCACCACATAGGCCGCCGGGCTGAGGCGCTTCTTCCATTCCGCCGGGCTCAGCTGCCAGGCGGGATCCGTGGCCTTCGCCGCCGCCAGGGCTTTGGAGGCCGGCAGGAAGGGCAACAACCCCGCCAGGGGTGTGCCCACCCGGGCCAGCAATGTGGACAGGAAACTGCGGCGTTCCATCCGGCTCAGCCCAGCCAGCCGGCGCTCAACACCACGGCCAGCCCCAGGAACAGGGACAGCAGGGTCCAGGTGATGCGGTTGAGGGTGTTCTCGGCGCTGCGGGCGCTGCTGAACATCGAGCCGCCGCTGGAGGCCAGGCCCCCCATGCCATCACCCTTGGGGCTGTGCAGCAGAACGGAGATGATCAGCAGGGCGCCGCTGAGCATCCAGAGGGACGAGACGATGTTCTTGACCATCGACCCAGACTAGCCGTCTCCGATGCAGACCTTCAGGCGCTGAGGGTCTGGGGAATCCGGGCGGTGGGGGCGGTGGCCGGCACCACCAGGGAGGTGCCCGTCATCCGGGCGGGCTTGGGTAGACCGAGGATCTCCAGCAGGGTGGGGGCGATGTCGGCCAGGCCGCCGTGCTCCCGCAAGGTGACGTCGTTGCCGTGGCCGGCCAGCTTGCGCTTTTCACCCTCCACCAGGATCACCGGCACGGGGTTGGTGGTGTGGGCGGTCCAGGGGAGCCCATCGGGGCCCTGCATCACTTCGGCATTGCCGTGGTCGGCCGTGATCAGCAGGGTGCCGCCCATGCGGGTGGTGGCCTCCACCAGCCGGCCCACGCAGCGATCGACCATGGCGATGGCTTCGGTGGCGGCCTCCATCTGGCCGGTGTGACCCACCATGTCGGGGTTGGCGTAGTTGATCACCACCAGGGAGTAGATCCCCCGGCCGATGGCGGCGATGCAGCTGTCGGTGAGCTTCTCCGCCGACATCGCCGGCGCCTGGTCGTAGGTGGCGACGCGGGGCGAGGGCACCAGGTGGCGGTCTTCGCCGGGGAAGGCCTGCTCGATGCCACCGTTCATGAAGTAGGTGACGTGGGGGTACTTCTCTGTTTCAGCAGTGCGGAACTGCCGCAGGCCGTGCTCGGAGACCACCTGGCCCAGCAGGCCGTCGAGGGACTCGGGGGGGAAGGCCACCTGCACCGGCAGCCCCTGCTCGTACTGGGTGAAGGTGACGACATCCAGCGGGCCGATCCACTGGCGTGGGAAGCCGTCGAAGTCCGGCAGCACCAGGGCGCGCATCAGCTGGCGCACCCGGTCGGGGCGGAAGTTGAAGCAGACCAGGCCGTCGCCGCTCTCCAGCAGTCCCTCGGCGAGGCGCACCGGCTCAAGGAACTCGTCGGTGATGCCCTCCGCATAGGAGTCCTGCAGCACCTCCGCTGGGGTGAGGGGGCAGATCTCGGACGGCTCGGTGAGCAGCCGGAAGGCCTTCTCGGTGCGCTCCCAGCGCTGGTCGCGGTCCATGGCCCAGTAGCGGCCGCAGAGGGTGGCGATGCGCCCCACGCCCGCTTCCTCGATCATGGCCTGAATGCGGGCCAGATAGCCGGGGCCGCCATGGGGGGCCGAGTCACGGCCGTCGGTGACCACGTGCACCAGCACATCGCTGAGGCCGCGGCCGGCCGCCCAGCGCAGCAGGCCGCCGAGATGGTCCACGTGGCTGTGGACGCCACCATCGGAGCAGAGGCCGATCAGATGCAGGGGGCGACCGCTGGCCACCAGCGTGTCGCCCAGATTGTTGAGGGCCTGATTGCTGGCGATGGTGCCGCTGCGCACCGCCTGACCGATCCGCACCAGCTCCTGGCGGATGATCCGGCCGGAGCCGATGGTGAGGTGACCCACCTCGGAGTTCCCCATCTGGTGATCCGGCAGGCCCACAGCGGCTCCGCTGGCCTCGATCAGGGTGTGGGGGTAGGCCGCCCAGAGGGCATCCATGACCGGCGTGTCCGCCTCCCTGACCGCGTTGTGATCGCTCTCGGGCCGATAGCCCCAGCCATCCAGGATGGCCAAAACCATGGGCGCCACGGGAGCTGACGTCTCGCTGGAGACACGATCAGCTCTGCCGCTGGCGGAATGCATCTGGGAGGGAGCTGCTTTCACCAGCGAGAAAATCTGCACGTTTCTACGCAGAGCCAACCTACAGCCCCCCTCCCCAAACACCTTCCTGCGACGGAGATGCGTCAGGCTTTGGTTACACGCCATACGTTCGATGGCCCGACCTCAGGCCGGTACGGCCCCCGCCGATCGGCTGGAACTGCTCTCCGCCCAGGACCTGGGACGCACCCTCGACAGGCTCGCCTCCCAGGTGCTGGAGGCCGTGGCCGACAGCCAGGACCTGGTGCTGCTCGGCATCCCCACCCGTGGTGTGGCCCTGGCACGGGTGCTGGCCGGACGCCTGGAGGCGATCTGCGGCCATCCGATCGCCCACGGCAGCCTGGATCCCACCTTCCACCGCGATGACCTGGAGCGGGTGGGCACCCGGCTGGTGGAGGCCACCCAGCTGCCGGTGCCCGTGGACGGCCGTCAGGTGGTGCTCGTGGACGACGTGATCTTCACCGGCCGTACGGTGCGGGCCGCCCTGGAGGCCCTGCAGGCCTGGGGACGACCCCGCCGCGTGGGCCTGCTGGTGATGGTGGACCGGGGCCACCGAGAGGTGCCGATCCAGCCGGATTACTGCGGTCGGGTGGTGCCCACCGCCCGGCACGAGACGATCCAGCTCTGCCTCCAGGCCATCGATGGCGAGGAGGGGGTCTACCTGCTGCGCGACTGAAGCGGCCTCAGACGCGGCGAGACCACCCAGCGGCCTCAGACGGCAGCCAGTTCGTCCTCGCGGAAGTGGGCGCGGAACTTGCCGAAGGCCACCACCACCGGCAGGTTCGGACTGATCGGACGTCCCTTCCAGTCGTTGAGGACGTTGAACACCTCTCCCTGCTGCCCTTCCATGTCGAAGGCCTCTCCCCGGTGCTGGGGGTGGTTGTAGATGACCACGCTGCTGCTCACCTTGACCTGATCACCTGGCTGCATGTCCACCGGGACGCTCTGCGCGGCCATCCTGTCATGGGCTCAGCGCTGGCAGGCGCTCTCGGGACCGGCCTCAACCACCCTGCCGCCCAGCTCCTTGCAGGCCGCCTGGAACGCCTGCCATTCGTCCATGCCGGCGGCGATGCGGCGTTGCACCAGGCCATCCAGCTTCTCGCCGGAGACCGTGTGGGGCAGGGAACCATGGCTGTCGTGCTCCCGGTCCTTGCCCTTGAGCTGGTCGAGGCCCTTCTTCACCTCCAGCCGCAGCGGATCGCTCTGCTGGCGCCACCAGGGGTGATCGATGCGGTTGAGGCTGTCGAGCGCCTCCCACCAGCGCTTCTGCTTGACCAGAAGCGTCGCCCGCTCCAGCTGGGAGCGGTTGCGGTTCCAGATCTCCTGGAGGTCGTCGCCCATGGCACTGCCATCGTCCTTGCGCTCCTCCCCAAGGGGTGTGAGCGCCGCCAGGGCCCCCGGCAGATCACCGGCCTGGAAGCGGTTCATCGCCGTGGCCCGCAGCTGGCGCTGCCAACGGGCGAGCCGTTCCCGGTCGGCCGGGGTGCCGGCCCTGGAATTGATCACCTGGCGCTGCAGGCGCAGGGCCTCGCTCCAGTTGTCCTCGCCCCAGAGTTGGTCGGCCTTGGCCCGCAGGCAGCGGCCCCGATCGAAGGGGGAGCGGCCGGGCAGCCAGCTGAGGGCGGCCAGCTGCTCGCTGTAGCGCAGGCAATCGTCGAGGCGGCCGCTGCTGGAGGCCTGCTCCAGGCGCACGGGCAGCTGACGCTCCCACCAGTAGCCCAGACCGATGGCCGCAGCGACCGAACCCAGGGTGATGGCCAGCCAGAAACGGGGCAGTCTGTGCCGGCGGAGGGCCAAGGGGGGGACAGCGGGGCGGATCTCTCTCCTTTGTATGCAACGGCGGCCACCGGCGCCCGGTCCCAGGGGCAGCCTGGTCGGCGTCCACCGTCCCTGACCGTCAGCGCACCGGGCCGAGGCGTTGGGGGCTCGGGCGGTCGGCTCCTGCAGGGGCCTCCAGATCGTCGCTGTCCACCAGGAGCTGGGCCTCGGCATCAATGGAGAACCGCAGGCGCAGCCGGTCGACGCCCCGCCGACCAGGGGAGGCCAGGGGGATGGCCAGCGCTGGCGTGGACCAGGGCCGCACCGGGGCCGCCCCCGCCGGCCGCTCCCGCAGCACCGGCAGCCCCCCTTCAAACACCACTTCGGCCCGCTCCTCCGGCAGGGGCTCCCCCAGCACCAGCTCCAGCTGTTCCTGGCCATCACGGCTGCAGGCCAGCACCAGCTCCAGGGGCTGGTCGGTGGGCCAGCTCTGGCCCGCCATGAACAGGGGATGCCAGCGGTGGCAAGCACTGCGCCGGTCCCAGCAGCGCAGCGACACGCCGCGGGCCAGCACGTCCCGCACCCGCACGCCGGGCGTCAGGGCGAGGGCCCCCAGGGCCACGGCCTCCACGGGCCGCTCGCCGCGCAGGGGCACGCCTGGACAGCGGCTCTCCAGCCACTGGCGGATCAGGGGGATGCGGCTGCTGCCCCCCACCGGCAGCACCGCATCGATGGCGGCCAGGCCCAGCCCCTCGCGGCGGGCCGCCGCCAGCACCGTCTCCAGCAGGCCATCGAGCAGCTGCAGCAGCCCCCGCTCCTGCAGCAGCCGCTCGAAGGCCGGCCGGCTCAGGGTCAGTTCGCGCAAGGATCCCCCCGTCGCCTGGATCTGCAGGGCCTCGGGGGCAACGCTGAGCTGGCACTTGAGGCGCTCGGCGAGCTGCAGCAGGGCGCCGTCAACGGAAGCGTCCGGGCAGAGGTGGGCCGCGATCCAGCGGTCGATGTCCCGACCACCGAGGGCTACACCCGCCTTGCCGATCACCCGGGCACAGCGCAGGGTCTGGGTGCTGCGGGTCAGATCCCGGCCCGCGAAGCGCAGCAGCTGGGCGATCGGGGCGGCCCGCCCCTCACCGCCCTCCAGGGCCACCAGGGAGAGGTCGATCGTGCCACCGCCCATGTCCACCACCAGCACCCGACTGCCGGGGGGCAGGCCGGCACCGATGGCGGCGGCGGTGGGTTCATCCACCAGCGCCAGCTCCGGCACCGCCAGATCGCCGCTGGCCCGCTGCAACCAGGCCCGGTAGCCCCGGTAGGTCTCGATCGGGGCGGTGAGCACCAGCCGCTCCGGCACCAGCTCCGGCGGCAGAGCCCGCCAGAGCCCCTGCAGCAGCAAGGCACCGGCCCGCTCGGCGGTGAGCCAGCCCGGCGATGGGCCCGTCGCCGGGGCCCCGATGTGGCGCTTGAAATCACGGCAGAGGCCGGGATGGTCGCCATCGGCCAGGGCCGCCTCCAGCACCTGGCGACCGATGAGGGGCCGTTCGGCCCCAGGGCTCTCCAGCCACAGCAGGCTGGGCACCACGCAGGGATCCCCGCAGCTGTAGGGGGGCAGGGGCAGCAGCCCGGGGGGTCCCTGGCTGTCCTGCCAGGCCACGACGGTGGTGCTGCTGCCCAGGTCGATGGCGAGGGTGCCGGGCATGGGTCGGAAGGGTGTGGAGTTGGCGCAGGGGCACGGTTGGCCCCCTTCTAGGCCGTGGCCAGGGAAGAACGGCGTACGGGGGGCTGAACTAGGCTGTTGCGATTGATGATCAGGTCCGTATGCCAAGCAGCGAACTCAACGCCAAGGAGCTGGCCCAGAGAGGAGAGAGCCTGATTCGGCACTCCAGCAACCGCTACCTGACCACCGTTCGCATCGCTTTTCGGGCCAAGCAACGCCGCTTCGACGATTTTGACGGCCTGCTCGATGATTCGATGATCAAACCCGTGCAACGGGCGATCGTCGAACTCAGCGACGAACAGGACCAGCCCGACCTGCTTCCCGGCTGACCCGGGGCCCCTCCAGCCTGCTGTGGAGATCGGCGAAGGCCAGGGCTGGCGGCTGGTGGTGGATCCCTCCCGCAGCCCCTACACCGCCCTGATCGGGGGAGAGGGCTGGGCCTGCGAACTGACCGGCGCCGAGCTGCTCGCCCTGCAACGGGCCAGCGAACGCCTCACCGCGCAGCACGTCGCCCTCGCCGGCACCCTGATGGCGGAAGAGGCCATCGACATCGAGCTGGAGTTGCCGATCGGCGATGCCCACTCCGACGCCGGCGGGTCGCTGTGGCTGGGCCTGCGGGGGGATCGCGGCAGCTGGTCGCTGCAACTGGTGCTCACCCCGGAGCCCGGATCGCGGGGGATGGAAGGGGGCTGGACGGCCGCCGCCAGCGCCGCCTTCGCCGCGGCACTCGAGCGCCTGAGACCGGCTGAGCCGAGTGGCGGGAATCAGGATTGTTGATCGTTGCTGGATTCCCCAGCCGCCACCGCTGTTTTGCACCGTTTCTCCCCAGGAGGCCCCCTTCAAACGCTGGTCACTGGTCGCGATTGGGGAGAAGCCGCACGGGCCGCCGCCATGGCTTGACAATTCACGGCCGCCGCAGCGGCGGCGGGCTGACGGGGCCTGCGACGGCCTGAAGGCCCTGCAAGAGCTTGTGTCTCAGTCTGGGACCAGGCCGCTGTCGCTTCAACCGGGGCCGTTTGACGTTCCCCCTTCGGTGTGGAGAAGTAGCTGACGCGCTGCATGGAGTCCGCAATGGCCCGCCTGAAATCCCTGCCGTTGGATGGGGCCGAGTCGCTGGTGAGCCTGCGGGCCGAGGTGCCCGAACCGCTGCTGGAGGCCATGCGGCAGTTCATTGAGCGCCACCCCAACTGGGACCAGTACCGGCTGTTCCAGGCAGCCCTGGCGGGCTTTCTGGTGCAGAACGGCATCCGCAACCGGGGGGTGACCCGCTGCTACCTGGCCAACCTGTTTCCAGGCCATCAGGCGTTCTCGGCGCCAGCGGCCTGAGCTGGCCTGGGGCGCCTCAGGCGTCCGGCGCCACCCCCAGCAGGCTGAAGATCCGCGCGGCGCTGGCGTCTGCCACCGGCAGGATCGAGAGGCGGTTGCCCCGGCGTACCACCACCAGATCCTCCACCGAGAAATGCTCCCGCAGGGCATCGAGGCTGAGCATCGCCGGGAAGGTGGCGCGATAGGCGAGACGGGCACAGTCCCAGCGCGGGGCCTCCGGCTTGGAGGCCGGATCGAAGTACTTGGACGTGGGATCGAACTGGCTGGGATCCACCAGCCCCGTTTCGATCACCTCCATCAGGCCGACGATGCCGGGGGGGCTGACATTGGAGTGGTAAAAGAAGACGCGATCACCGATCTGCATCGCGCGCATGAAGTTGCGGGCCTGGTAGTTGCGGATCCCGTCCCAGAGGGTGGTGCCCTCCGCTTGCAGATGCTGGATGCCGTAGACATCCGGCTCGCTTTTCATCAACCACCAGGCCATGGATGTTCGGTTTCAGAGGGCCAGCACCAGCCGGCGGAAGTGGTCGCCGCGGGCTTCGAAACTGGCGTATTGATCGAAGCTGGCACAGGCCGGGGACAGCAACACCCCCTGGCAGTCGAGCTCCGGAGCGAGGCTGGCGGCCAGGGCCACCGCAGCCTGCAGATCCTCCACCTGCCGCACCACACCACCGAAACCGCTGGTTTGCAGGAGGCCGGTGAATTCTTCCCGGGCCGCGCCGTAGAGCACCACCGCCGCCGCCCGCAACTGAAGCTGCTCCAGCCAGGCCGCCGCATCCCCCTGCTTCGACTGACCTCCGGCCAGCACCACCAAGGGACCCTCCAGGGCCCGCAGGGCCACCTCGGCGGCGTCGTAATTGGTGGCCTTGCTGTCGTTGAACCAGGTGATCCCGTTCCGCTGGCGCAGGCGCTCCAGCCGGTGCGGAACGCCGGGGAAGCAGCGGCAGGCGGCCTCCATCGCCGCCGGCTCCAGTCCGGCATGGAGTCCCACCGCCACCGCCAGCAGCAGGTTCTGGCGGTTGTGAGCCCCGGGCATCGCCAGGGCACTGGCGGGGAACAGGGGACCCTGGCGCCCCTGCACCTGATCGCTCGCATCGATCCAGAGCAGCGGGTCGATCCCGGCCGGCAAGGCCTCCCTGGGACCGGCGGTGATCCAGTCAGCGTGATCCCAGGTGTCGGCGTGGCGTCGCAGGTCGGGATCGTCGGCATTGAGGATGCGCCGGCGTGACTGCTCCAGCAGGCGCCGCTTGATGGCCCGATAGGCGGCCAGGGTGCCGTGGCGCTCGAGGTGGTCGGGGGTCAGGGTGGTCCAGACGCCGATGGCGGGGGCGACGGCCGGGGCAGCCTCCAGCTGGTAGCTGCTCAGTTCCACCACCAGCCAGTCGGGACGGGGGCCCTGCTCCAGGCGCCGCTGCAGCACCACCTCGGCGGCGGAGATGCCGACATTGCCGCAGAGCGGTGCATCCTTGCCGCCCTGCTCCAGCAGGTGGTGCACCAGGCAGGTGACGGTGGTCTTGCCATTGGTGCCGGTGATGCCGATCCAGGGCACGTCCCGGCTGGCCTGCCAGGCGGGCACGATCTCTCCCTGCACCTGCACCCCCTGGCCGCGCAGCTCCTCCAGCACCGGATGGTTCCAGGCGATCCCCGGACTCACCACCACCACGGACGGCGGCAGCGGCAGGGCCTGGAACGCCTCGACGCTGAGGGGCACCCCCAGGCGCGCCGCGATGGCCTCCCTTTCCAGTTCGGCGGCCCGGGCCCGAAGCTCCGGGGAGTCGCCACTTTCGATCACCACAACCGCTTCACCGCGGGCATGCAGCAAGCGGGCAGCCCCCAGTCCCGATCTTCCGAGGCCCACCACCACCATGCAGGACAGGGGTGGATCGGCCTTGGTGGGGCTCACGCTGGCAGGCTCACGGGCACGATCGGCCGAGGGTAGCAGCGAAGCGCACGCCGAACCGAACCGAGCCCGATTCGCGAGCAATGAAGTGAACTGAAGATGGGCGATACTGGAATCGAACCAGTGACTCCTACCGTGTCAAGGTAGTGCTCTACCTCTGAGCTAATCGCCCGTTGCCGGGATCACCGAGGTGTGGGGAAATCGACAGTCCTTTCGATGAAAATCGAAAGGCATGGTTTGTCGCAACTTCGCCAACGGGAACACCGTTGGATCCGCTTCTTCCTACGGCTTTTCCTACTCGCCGGCCTTCCCTCCTGTCAACTTGGGGCCCGGGACCTCAATGGCGCTCCATCCGGATTCGAAAGCGCTCCCGCTTGGTGGGATCGATGGCCAGCACCTCCAGCTCGCCCCGCCCCTCCAGCTGCACCCGCGACCCCACCGCCAATGGCTGGCTGGGGCTGCTGACCACGGTCCAGTCGATGCGCACGGCCCCCTGGCGAATCAGGGTGGCCATGCGGTTGCGGGACAGGCCGAAACCCGCGGACGCCAGGGCGTCCAGCCGCAGGGAGGCTTCCACCGTGGTCAGCTGGCGGGGCAGGCGTCGGGCCGGCAGCTGCAGCCCGTCGATGGGGCGGGCCTCGAAGCGCACCGGCACCGTGCGCACCAGGCCCTCGCCCCCATCCAGCCTGCCGGCCAGGGCCGCCGTGACGATGGCCTGGGCGCCCCGATCGCCCCGCAGCCACAGGTCGCCCCACTCCGCCGCGCTGGCACCCGAGCGGGCCAGCCCCTCGAGCATGTCGGCAGCGGAGGCGGGATCGAACAGAAAGTTGCCGCTGATCTCCAGCCCCATCAGGGCGGGGGCAACGGGCTCCTGACCCACCCGTCCCAGCAGCAGGCAGCGACGTTCGGCGCCGGGGTGGCCGCCGTCACTCGCGAGGCTCAGCTCGCTGAGGGCACCGAGCCTGGCCTCGGCCTCCTCCCACACAGCGGCGTCCAGAAATCCACTCACCTGGGGCTCCCAGGTGCGCAGGGCCGTTTCCGCCAGGCCGAACAGGCCGCCGAGGGCCTCCGGGTGGCGCGTTCCCTCCAGCAGGTCCCGTCGTGGAAGCATGGGCCAGGAGCTCAGGTGTCGTCCAACCGCACGACCGCCTTCGGTCGTGCCAGCTGGATCGTGGTCCAGGGGATCTCGCTCCCGGCGGGGGCCTCCAGCAGCAGCAGCCAGCAGCCCTCGTCGAGCCGGTTGCGCAGGATGCGGATGCGGTCGTCCTCCTCGGAGCTGACGCTGGCGGCGGCGGCGAAGCTGCCCATCCAGCCGGAACCCATGCCCAGCAGGCCACCGATCAGCGGCTCCCCGTAGGCCCCGGCGAAGCTGAACGTGTGCAGATCGGTGATCTGGGTGAAGGTGAGTCCCGCCAGGAAGCCGAAGGGCAGCAGCCAGCGGACCATCGACTGCTGCCTCCGCCGCCGGGCCGTGGCCGGATCGAGCCGCTCCACCTCCGACATGGTCGCCTCACCGCTGCCGATCGCCAGCACGCGGGTCGGGGCCGGCTGCAGCGCCAACAAGCGTTCCCGCAACGCCTGCAGGCGATCACGGTCGTCCAGCACCACCACCACACTCAAGGACATGGGCTCGTCTCCGCACCGCTCTCTACACTGCACCTCCGGCCTGCCCCCCTGGGGGCGTTCCCCCCGCCCCACGCACCGCTGCCGGACATGACGAAGGTTCTGGTCTCTGATCCCATCGACCAGGCGGGGATCGACATCCTCTCCCAGGTTGCCCAGGTGGACGTGCGCACGGGCCTGAGCCCGGAGCAGCTGGTGGGCTGCATCGGCGACTACGACGGCCTGATGATCCGCTCCGGCACCCAGGTGACCGCTGAGGTGATCGAAGCCGCCGCCAAGTTGCGCATCATCGGCCGGGCCGGCGTCGGCGTCGACAACGTCGATGTGCCCGCCGCCACCCGGCGCGGCGTGATCGTTGTGAATTCGCCGGAGGGCAACACGATCGCTGCCGCCGAGCACGCCCTGGCGCTGATGCTCTCCCTGTCGCGGCACGTGCCCCACGCCCACGCCAGCACCATGGCCGGAGGCTGGGACCGCAAGACCTACGTGGGCAACGAGCTCTACAAGAAAACCCTGGGCGTGGTGGGCCTCGGCAAGATCGGCTCCCACGTCGCCCGCGTCGCCCGGGCCCTGGGCATGGACGTGGCCGCCTACGACCCCTTCATCTCCGCCGAGCGGGCCCAGCTGCTGCAGGTGCGGCTGCTGCCCCTGCCCCAGCTGTTCGCCGAAGCCGACTACGTCAGCCTGCACCTCCCCCGAACGCCCGACACCGAGAACCTGGTCAACGCGGCCCTGCTGGCCACGATGAAACCCACGGCCCGGCTGGTGAACTGCGCCCGCGGCGGCATCATCGATGAACAGGCCCTGGCCGACGCCGTCGAGAACCGGGTGATCGCCGGTGCCGCGATCGACGTGTACGCCAAAGAACCGCTGGCGGCCGATTCACCGCTGCGCCTGGTCAAGGAGCGGCTGATCCTCACCCCCCACCTCGGCGCCTCCACGGAAGAAGCCCAGGAGAACGTGGCGATCGATGTGGCGGAACAGATCCGGGACGTGCTGCTCGGCCTGCCGGCCCGCAGCGCCGTGAACATCCCCGGCCTGACCCCCGAGGTGATGGAGCTGCTCAAGCCCCATCTGCAGCTGGCCGAAACCCTCGGCCTGCTGCTCAGCCAGCTGGCCAGTGGCCAGATCAGCGAGCTGGAGGTGCGGCTGCAGGGCGAGTTCGCCTCCCATCCCGCCCAGCCCCTGGTGGTGGCCGCCCTCAAGGGCATCCTGTCGGCCGCCCTGGGCGACAGCATCAACTACGTCAACGCCACCCTGGAAGCCAAGGAGCGCGGCATCCACGTGCTCGAGGTGAAAGACGATGCCAGCCGCGACTTCGCCGGTGGCTCGCTCCAGCTCAGCTCCCGCAGCCCCCGGGGCAACCACAGCGTCACCGGCGCGGTGTTCACCGACGGGGAACTGCGCATCACCACCATCGACGAATTCCCGGTGAACGTGACACCAAGCCGTCACATGCTCTTCACCCGCCACCGGGACATGCCCGGCATCATCGGCCAGCTGGGCTCCCTGCTCGGCGAGCACAACGTCAACATCGCCTCGATGCAGGTGGGGCGCCGCATCGTGCGCGGCGACGCCGTGATGGTGCTGAGCCTGGACGACCCGATCCCCCCCAGCCTGCTGGCGGTGATCCACGACATCAACGGCATCCAGGCCGCCCATCCGGTCACCCTCTGATGGGCCTGGTCTGGTGGCGGCTGGAGATGGCCGCCCCGGCCGAACTGGAGGAATCCCTGCTCTGGAAGCTGCCGCTGCTGGGGGTGAGCCGGGTGGCCCTGCAGCATCCCCCCGAGGCCCCGGAGCGCCGCCAGCTGCTGGCCTGGCTGCCCGAAAGCGACTGGCCCCCCGACCAGCGGCAGGAGCTGGAGCGGGCCCTGGCCCCGCTGGGGGAGCCCTTCAACCTGGCGCTGCCACAGGTCCACTGGCAGCGGCAGGCTGATGAGGACTGGAGTCTGAGCTGGAAGAGCCACTGGCGGCCCGATCCGGTGGGGGAGCGGCTGCTGGTGCTGCCGGCCTGGCTGGAGGTGCCGCCGGAGCAGGCCGATCGCCTGGTGATCCGCATCGATCCGGGCAGTGCCTTCGGCACCGGCAGCCATCCCACCACCCGCCTCTGCCTGGAGGCGCTCGAAGCCCTGGCCGGCGAGCGGGAGCGCGAGGGCCAGGGGCCGGGCCTGCGGGGCCTGCGGGTGGCCGATCTGGGCTGTGGCAGCGGCATCCTGGGCCTGGCCGCCCTAAGGCTGGGGGCGGCGACCGTGGCGGCCGCCGACTGCGATCCCCTGGCGGAGCGGGCGACCCGCGAGAACGCCGCCCTGAACGGCCTGGATGGCGCCCAGGCTCTGACGGTGACGACCGGCTCGGCGGAGGCCCTCGCGGAGCTGCTGGGGGGGCGCGGTGCCGATCTGTTGCTGTGCAACATCCTGGCGCCGGTGATCGAAGCCCTGATTCCCTGCTTCCCCCGGCTGCTGGGCCCCGGCGGTGTGGGCCTGCTCAGCGGCCTGCTGGTGGATCAGGCCCCTGGCCTGGAGCGGGATCTGCTGGCCGCGGGCTGGCGGGTGGAGCAGCAGGTCGAGCAGGACCGCTGGGGCCTGCTGCGGATCCGTTCGGCCTCGGATGTTGCATAAGACACGCTGATCTGTGTCCTGGCTTTGATTGGCCTTCCCGGCCTGCGAGCCCAAGAACGCCGGGAATGCCCCCTGTCGGATGTAGGAAGGGCGGGTCCTACAGGCCCTGGCTGCCGGGTGTCTGTGAGCTCCAATCTCTTCCATGGCTTCCTACAAGGTCACCCTCGTCAATGAGAGCGAGGGGCTGAACAAGACCATCGAGGTTCCTGACGACCAGTACATCCTCGACGCCGCCGAAGAGCAGGGCATTGACCTGCCCTACTCCTGCCGCGCCGGCGCCTGCTCCACCTGCGCTGGCAAGCTCACCGCCGGCACCGTCGACCAGTCGGACCAGAGCTTCCTCGACGACGACCAGATCGAGGCCGGCTTCGTCCTCACCTGCGTTGCCTACCCCACCTCCGACTGCACCATCAAGACCCACACCGAAGAAGAGCTCTACTGAGCTCCTCGCCGGGCGATTCACGCGGATCGCCCCTTGAACCCCGTGTTCTTCTCCGCCACCCTCAGGGGTGGCTTTTTCATGTCACTCCAGGTGGACACCGTGCTGGCCTCCGGCAGCGAGCATCCCAGCCCCGGCGGCCAGTACAGCTACCGGGTCCTGGGGCCCTGCTGCCGCCTGTTCGATCGGGAGGAACTGCCCTGGCCCTGCTGCCGGCTGGCCTGGCGCAGCAAGGAGCCCAGCTGGCGCCGCGTCGGCCGCCGCTTCGTGGCCGACCTGGCCGCCCGCCGCTGCCCCTCCTATGCCGTGGAGCTGCTCCAGCCCGGGGCCAGACCCACCCGCACCGTCATCACCCTGTTCCCCCAGCGGCTGGCCCCCGGCCTGCAGGAGTGGTGGTACAGCAAGCTGCCCGGCTCCCTGGAGGCCGACAACCTGGCGCCGCCACTTCCACCACCTCTGCCCTCCCCGGCCCCCTGAGACGCAGGCGTTGAGCCACAGAAAAGCCGGCCAGCCCTGGAGGACTGCCGGCTTGAGATTGGGTGGGGACTCAGAAGTAGATCTTGCCGCCGCCCCACTGGATGCCCTGAACCTTGGGGGCCACCAGGATGTAACCGGCGATCAGACGCAGGTCCTCGTCATCCAGGTCGCGCATCTTCACGAACACATCGCTGCTGCGCAGGCTGGGATGGACGTCAGAGATGCTGTACTCCCCGTCGTAGGAGGTGGGGTCCTTCATGTAGTCGACCAGGGCGTCGACCGAATCCCGGGCCGGGGTGGCCAGGGCGAGGGTCTCGGGATCCAGGCCCACGTTCTGGTTGGTCTTGGTGATGCCGCCGGCATGGCAGGTGCCGCAGCTGTCATTGAAGAGCTTGCGGCCGGTCTTGACCTCCTTCTCGGTGAAGGTCACCAGGGTGCCGTCGGGGGACACGGGCACGGTCAGGTCCTCGGCGCTCCACTGGGCCGCCGCCGCGGGACCCGCGAAGCAGACCAGCAGGGCCAGGGGAAGGATCAGCAGGGTCCGGGCGACGGCACGGACGAGCGAGCGGCGGACGGCTGAAAGGGGGGCGGCTGAGAGAAAGAGGGGGGCCATGGAAGAAGCCGGCGAAATGGCGGTGGGACCGCAACTGAGACCTTGTATCACGGGCAACGGGTCCCCCGCAGCGGAATCACGCGAACTGTTGCAGGCTCAGCCCACCTCCCCCACCTCAAGGCTGAGGAAGTCCCTCGCCACGAGCGTCTCGGGGAAGATGGCCCGCGCTTCGGCCACCAGGTCGTCGGGGGTCATGGGATTGCCAGCCACGTAGCGGGGACTCAGGTGGGTCAGCACCAGCCGCTTCACCCCCGCCTCCAGGGCGGTCTGGGCGGCCATGGTGCTGGTGGAGTGCTGGCGGGCGATGGCCAGCTCCGCCTCGCCGTGGGAAAAGGTGGACTCGTGGATCAGCAGGTCGGCGCCCTGGGCCAGGGCCACCGCCGCCTCACTGAACACCGTGTCGGTGCAATAGACGACGCTGCGGCCTGGCCGCGGCGGCCCGCACAGGGCCTCGCCCCGAATCACCCGGCCGTCATCGAGGGTGACACTGCGACCGGCCTTGAGCTCCCCGTAGACCGGCCCGGGGGGAACGCCCAGGGCCCTGGCCCGCTCCACGTCGAAGCGGCCGGGCCGCGGCTTCTGATCCACCCGATAGGCAAAGGCCGGCACCCGGTGGGTGAGCGCCGTGCAGCGCACCGTGATGTCGTCGTCATCGAGCACCAGGCTGCCCCGGGCGGCGGCCTCCTTCACCCGGTGGGTGCGCAGGGGGTAGCCGATGCGGGTGGAGGAGGTGCGCATCACCCCTTCCAGGTAGTCGCGCAGCGGATCCGGTCCGTACAGATCGATCCCGCCACAGCTGCCGGCCAGGCCCAGGCTGGCCAGCAGCCCCGGCAGACCGAAGACGTGGTCGCCGTGCATGTGGGTGACGAAGATCCGGCGCAGCTGCGACACCCGCAGCTCGCTGCGCAGAAACTGGTGCTGGGTGCCCTCGCCGCAGTCGAACAGCCAGAGCTCCGCCCGCTGGGGCAGACGCAGGGCGACGGCGGAGACGTTGCGGGCGCGGGTGGGAACGCCGGAGCTGGTTCCCAGGAAGGTGACCTGCACATCCGGGAGGCCTCAGCGGGCATGCTGCCACGCCGCCAGCCGGTGTGGTGGCCGGCGCCATGGCCATCCCCGGACGCAGCATCCAGAATGACCCGTTGTCGCTGGCGTCCACCCGTGTCCTTGCTCCGCTTCGGATGGCGCGCCGGCCTGCCCCTGGCACTGCTCCCGGCCGCCATGGCGGCGCCGCTGCCCATCGAGGCCAGGGCACCGGTGCCCCTGGTGCGGGTGCTGCTGCAAGAAGCCCCCAGCCTGGAGCTGGTGGCCGGCAGCGCCGCCCTGCGGCTGGGCGACGGGGCGGGCCGCACCCTGATGGAACTGGCCCCGGGGGCCCGGCTGCAGTTGGTCCGCAGCGGCACGGCCCTGGAGGCAAGGCTTCAGGGACCGGCCGGCAGCCCCCGGCGGCTGTCGCTGCCTTCGGGTCAGGCCTGGATCGAACCCGCCCAGGCCCAGGGCGGCGGCGAGGCCATGCTGACCCTGCAGCAGCGCCGCTACCGCGGCCGGCTGCTGGTGCGCAGCGAGGGCGATCGGCTGCAGGCGATCAACCTGATCGACGTCGAGAGTTACCTGCCCAGCGTGGTGGGCAGCGAGATGCCGGCCAGCTGGCCGCAGGCGGCCCTGCGGGCCCAGGCGGTGGCGGCCCGCACCTACGCCCTTCGCCAGCGCCGACCGGCGGCCCCCTTCGACCTCAAGGCCACGGTCGCCAGCCAGGTCTACAAGGGGGTGGAGAGCGAAACCGACTCCACCCGTGAAGCGGTGCGCAGCACCCGATCCCAGGTGCTGGTCCATGGTTCCGCCCTGATCAACGCGGTCTTCCACAGCAGCAGTGGCGGCTTGACGGAAAACAGCGGCGAGATCTGGCGCCAGCAGCTCCCTTACCTGGTGAGCGTGCCCGATTTCGACCAGGCCAGCCCGGTCCACGCCTGGCAGCTGCGCATCGAGCCCGACAGGCTGGCCCGGGCCTTCCGGGAGATCGATGGGGCCTTCCGCATCGAGGTGCTCTCCACCACCAGCTCCGGCCGCATCCGCCAGGCCCGGGTCACCGGACCTGGCGGCACGCTGCTGCTCACGGGCGCCGAACTGCGGCAGCGGCTGGGACTGCGCAGCACCCTGGCCCGCTTCGACTTCGAGGCCCCCAGGGCCTACCCGTTCCCTCCCCCGCTGCCCTCCCTGCAGGGGGTGTTCACCCCCGAGGGGATCCGCTCCCTGGCCTCCGGCATGGTCCAGTCCCCCTGGCGAAGCCCCCGGCCCCCGGCCGCGCCGACGCTGCTGGTGAGCGGCCGCGGCTACGGTCACGGGGTGGGCATGAGCCAGTGGGGGGCCTACGGGCTGGCCCTGCGCGGCGAGGATTACCGCCAGATCCTGCAGCACTACTACCAGGGGGCCAGGATCCTCCCCTACAGCTCCCTTTGAGGCACGGCTCCACCAACAGCTCCGCGATCACGCCCGTCGTTCTGGCCGATGCGGCGGCCGTGGCCGAACGGGTGGCAGCCCTGCTGCTGGCGGATCGGCTGCACCCGCAGCGGCCCCTGGGCCTGGCCACCGGACGCACCATGGGGCCTGTCTATGGGGCCCTGGTCCGCCGGATGGCTCAGCTGGAACCCACCCTGGCGGCCAGGGTGCGCGCCACCTGGCGCAGCTTCAACCTGGACGAGTACGTGGGGCTGGCGCCGCAGGATCCCAGCTCCTTCGCCGCCACCATGGCCCGCCAGCTCGTGGCGCCCCTCGGCCTGGACCCCGAGCGGGTGCGGCTCCCCGATGGGCAGGCCGCCGATCCGGTGGCCGAAGCCGGTCGTTATGGCGCCGCCGTCAGCGCGGCCGGCGGCATCGGCCTGCAACTGCTGGGCCTGGGCCTCAACGGCCACGTGGGTTTCAACGAACCCCCTTCCGACCCTGCGGTGGCCTGCCGCTGTGTGGTGCTCAGCGACCACACACGCCGCCAGAACGCCGCTGGCTTCGGCGGCGACCCCGGTGCCGTCCCCCGGCAGGCCATCACCCTGGGACTGGCCGAGATCCTCTCGGCCCGCCGGGTGCTGCTGGTGGTCACGGGAGCCGAGAAGGCAACCATCCTGCGCCGCACCCTGCAGGAGCCCCCTTCAGCGGAGCTGCCCGCCAGCTGGCTGCAGCACCATCCCGCCCTGACGGTGATCGCCGACGCCGACGCCATGCTCAGCTGAGCAGGACCGCTTCCATCAGGCCGTCGTCCGCTTCGAGATTGGTGGTGACGCTGCGCACGTCGTCGAGATCCTCCAGCACATCCAGCATGCGCAGACAGGCGGCCAGCAGGTCCCCGTCTTCGAGGCGGCAGGGCAGCGAGGCGATCCAACGGTGCTCCCAGCCCGCCAGCGGCAGACCCAGGTCCCTCAGCCCGTCCTGGAGGACTTCCAGATCGGCAAAGGCCCCGAACACATCGACGCCGTCCGCATCGATGGCGTAGCCAGCCGCCGCTGGTCCACCCCGCTCCTCCAGGGTCAGCAGGCTCTCCAGCAGGTCCTCCTCGTCGGCGTTGGGCAGGACCAGCCGCACCACGGCCCGCTGCTCGAACAGGTAGCTGACGCAGCCGATCTCGCCGAGATTGCCGCCATGCTTGCCGAAGGCCAGCCGCAGGTCGGCGGCGGTGCGGTTGCGGTTGTCGGTGAGGGCCTCGACCAGCACGGCCACCCCACCGGCGCCATAGCCCTCGTAGCGCACCGCCTCAAACAGGTCGGCGCCAGCACCACCCTGGCCGCTGCCCTTGGCCACGGCCCGGTCGATGTTGGCGTTGGGCAGTCCCGCCACCTTGGCCTTCTCGATGGCGGTGCGGAGCTGGAAGTTACCGGCGGGGTCGGCACCAGCACGGGCCGCCACCGTGATCTCCCGCCCCAGCCGGGTGAACAGGGCCCCCCGCTTCGCATCCACCACCGCCTTGGTGCGTTTGATCTGGGCCCATTTGCTGTGGCCGGCCATCGCGATGTCAGGAGAGGTTCAACCGGTGGCGTCGAACACCAGCCGGGGCAGGAGCTGGCCCTTGCCGTCGGCACGGGCGATGCCCGCCAGAGCGCCATCCGGCGTGAGCACGGCGACGGCCCCCTCGGGCAACTGCTCCACCGTACGGGGCAGCGCCCGGCCGCAACGCCACGGCGACAGCTGGGCCGGATCGAGACGCTGCCGCGGCAGATCAACCAGCACGTCAAGGGGATCCAGCAGGGGAGGCATGGGGCCGCTCGCCAGACGCTCCATGGAAATGGCCTGGTGCAGGCCGAAGCCGAGGGCGGCGGTGCGGCGCAGGCTGGCCAGGGCACCGCCGCAGCCCAGGGCCTCCCCCAGGTCCCTGGCCAGGGCACGCACGTAGGTGCCGGCGGAACAACGCACCTCCAGCTCCAGACGGCCACCGGCCGCATCCCAGCCGAGCAGGTCAAGGCCGTGGATCAGCACCGGCCGGGCCGCCAGGGCCAGCGCTTCCCCCGCCCGCACCCGGGCGTAGGCCCGCTGGCCATCGACGTGCACGGCGGAGACCTGGGGGGGAACCTGCAGGATCTCGCCCCGGAAGGCGGCCAGGGCCCGCTCCAGTGCCTCGGGGCCGAGGGGTGGCACGGGCCGCTGCTCCTGCACCTCACCCTCGAGGTCGTCGGTGCTGGTGCGCAGCCCCAGCTGCACCGTGCCGCGGTAGATCTTGTCGCCGGGGAGGTAGGGCAGCAACCGGGTGGCCGGACCCAGGGCGATCGGCAGCACCCCCGTGACGGCGGGATCCAGGGTGCCGCCATGGCCCACCCGCCGCAGGCCGGAGGCCCGCCGCACCCGGGCGACGACATCGTGGGAGGTCACGCCGGCGGGTTTGTCGAGCACCAGAAAGCCGCAGCCGTGGCGCGACGGGGGCGAAGGCGGCAGCCTGGTGGAACCTTCCTTCATGCCCAGGCGCCGATGACCCTGCAGGAGCGGCGCGAGGTGGCCTTTCTGGTGCTGGCCGGCATCTTCCTGGGAACCATGGGCATGCTGAACATCCTGGGTCTGACCCGGTTCCTGACCCTGGGCAGCATCGGCTCCTTCCCGATCATCGTGGCGATCGGGGCCCTGCCGTACCCCGTCACCTTCCTCTGCACCGACCTGATCAGCGAGATCTGGGGCGAGCGACGCGCTTCCCAGGTGGTGTGGGTGGGTCTGATGCTCAACGGCTGGATCGTGCTGGTGCTCTGGCTGGGGGGCATCCTGCCGGGTCTGGACGGGTTCGGGGGGGTGGCGGGTCTGCCTCTCGACACCCGGGCCGATGGGGTGCCGGTGTTCTTTGAAGTGCGGCGGCTGGCCTTCGGGGCGGTGGGAGCCTCCATGGCCGCGTACATGGCGGCCCAGTTCACCGACGTGCGCCTGTTCCATTTCTGGAAGCGCTTCAGCAACGGCAAGGCCCTGTGGCTGCGCAACAACGGCTCCACCCTGATCAGCCAGATCGTGGACACCTCGGCGGTGGTGTTGATCAGCCACTACGCCGCCCACGTGCTGCCGATCAGGGCCGGTGAGCCCGTGCTGCCCCAGCTGGGCGTGTTCATCGCCAGCGGCTATGTGTTCAAGCTGGTGGCGGCCCTGGCCGACACCCTGCCCTTCTACCTGCTGGTGGGCTGGCTGAGGCGCTACCTGGAGGTGCCGGGGGACGGCACCGAACTGGGCGAGGTGCCCCTGACCTAGGCAGCCACTGCGATGTTGATGCGCTTGCGGTTGCGCAGGCCCCGCTTGATCGATTCGAAGTTGACCACGCCGTCCACCAGGGCGAACAGGGTGTCATCGGAACCGCGGCCCACGTTGACGCCGGGGATCACGGAGGTGCCGCGCTGACGGATCAGGATCGAACCGGCGCTGACGGTTTCACCGCCGTAGCGCTTGACGCCGAGGCGCTTGGAGTTGGAGTCGCGGCCGTTACGGGTCGAACCTGTGCCTTTCTTGTGGGCCATGGGGGAAACGAGAGGTGGAGGGGGGTAAAGAAACCGGAGAGCTGGAAGAACCCGATCAGACGATCGCCTTGCCACCCACCTTGATGGACTGGACCATCACGCGGGTGAGTTCCTGGCGGTGACCGTTCTTGCGGCGGGTCTTCTTCTTGGGGCGCATCTTGTAAACGATGATCTTCTGGCCGCGGCGATGGGCCATCACCTTGAGCTCCACGGTGGCGCCTGCCACGTAGGGCTGGCCCAGGGTGGTGCCGGACGCGTCCTTCACCAGGAGCACGTTCTCGAGCGTGACGGTGCTGTCGACGTCGGCGCTGAGACGATCAAGGTCGACGTAGCGATCGGTCTGGAGCCAGAACTGCTGACCGGAGGCTTCGACGATCGCGTAGGCACCGGTGGTGTCCGTCGTGGCGGCTCCCGTCGCGGCGTCGCTCGGGAGGTCCTGCTGGGGGGCTTGGGTCATCACGTCAAGGGGCGTGGCCAGGCTGGCGGCAGGGAGCCGCCATTGGGCCTGGGCGCACGGAATCGAAAGACAGAACTAAGATCCTCCCGTCCGGGACCACCTTCCGTCAAGAATCAGCTCGACCAGGGGAGTTCCCCGCCGCAGCGGTCGATGCCCCAACCGGTTCTCAACATCCTGTCCCTCATCCAGACCCCTGCCCTGGCCGAGGCCTGCGTCCAGTGGCTCAAGGGTGGGCGCTACCACCTGGTGCCGACGGACCCTGACGCCGAGCCCCTGGCGCAGCTGGAGCGTCACCGGGAGGATGTCGACGGGCTGCTGCTGGAGGAGGGGGCTGTCGGGGCAGGCTTCTTCGGGATCCTGCATGAACGGGGACTGGAGCTGCCGGCCGTGCTGATCGGACCCGTCAGCGGGGATGTGCTGTTCCATGGCGCTGAAGTCCGTCTGCCCCCCGACCAACTGGAGCAGCTGAGCTACAGCCTCGATGCGGCCGTCTCCCGATTCCTGCGCAGCCACACGCCGCCGGCCAGCAACGAGGCCCAGGCGGCCACCCCCGATGGCTGGAAGCTGTCGAACCGGCTGAACGGTCGTCTCGGCTATCTCAGCGTTTACTACAAGCGGGATCCCTCCCGCTTCCTGCGCAACCTGGAAGCCGAGGAGCGCGACGAGCTGCTCAACTCCCTGCGCCGCAGCTACCGCGATCTGCTGATCAGTTACTTCAAGAATCCAGCCACGGCCAACCTGGCGATCGAAAGCTTCGTGAACACAGCCTTCTTCGCCGATCTGCCGATCACCAAAATGGTCGAGATCCACGTGAATCTGATCGAGGAGTTCTGGAAACAGCTCATGCTGAAAGGACAGAAGAACGATTTCCTGCAGGACTATCGCCTGGCCCTCCTTGACGTCATGGCGCACCTCTGTGAGATGTATCGGCGCTCCATCCCTCCGGACGTGCCGATCGTGCCTGCCCCCATCCCCGAAGTATCCAGCCCCTTCGCCTGAGCCACAGCCATGACTTTTCGCAAGACTTACATCCTCAAGCTCTACGTGGCCGGCAACACGCCCAACTCGATGCGGGCTCTGAAAACGCTCCGCGACATCCTCGAGTCCGAGTTCCGTGGGGTCTATGCCCTGAAGGTGATCGACGTCCTCAAGAATCCCCAACTCGCCGAGGAGGACAAGATCCTGGCCACTCCCACCCTGGCGAAGATCCTGCCCCCGCCCGTGCGGCGGATCATCGGCGATCTGTCCGACCGGGATCGGGTGCTGATCGGCCTTGATCTCCTCTACGAAGAACTCTCGGAGGAGGACTTCAAGCTGGACATCGACGATCTCGAAGCAGGCGGTGAAGCCTCCTCTCCTGAATCCTCCTGAAGCCGTTCAAGCCAGGCCAGCATTCCTTTCAGATCCTTCAGCCCTTCAGCTCCTTCCCTTTCCATCCCTATCGATGCCGGATCCCAACGACCACGACCTCACCGCCAACCGGATGCAGATGCAGAAGCTTCCCACGGGAATCGAGGGCTTCGATGACATCTGCCATGGCGGTCTGCCGATCGGTCGATCGACCTTGATCAGTGGCACCTCAGGAACAGGAAAAACGGTCTTTTCGCTGAACTTTCTCTGCAACGGGATCCGCCAGTTCAACGAGCACGGTATTTTCGTCACCTTTGAGGAATCCCCCCTCGACATCCTTCGCAACGCCTCCAGCTTCGGCTGGAACCTGCAGGAGATGGTGGAGCAGAACAAGCTGTTTGTCCTCGACGCCTCCCCGGACCCCGATGGCCAGGAGGTCTCAGGAAGTTTCGACCTCTCCGGTCTGATCGAACGCATTCACTATGCGATCCGCAAATACAAAGCCAAGCGGGTGGCGATTGACTCCATCACTGCTGTCTTCCAGCAGTACGACGCCATCTCCGTGGTGCGCCGGGAGATCTTCCGGCTGATCGCCCGGCTCAAGGAGATCGGCGTCACCACGGTGATGACCACCGAACGTGTCGATGAGTACGGAGCCATCGCCCGCTACGGCGTCGAGGAATTCGTCTCCGACAACGTGGTGATCCTGCGCAACGTGCTGGAGGGGGAACGGCGGCGCCGCACCGTGGAAGTGCTCAAGCTCCGTGGCACCACGCACATGAAAGGGGAGTTCCCGTTCACCATGGGCAGCCACGGCATCAGCGTGTTCCCCCTGGGGGCGATGCGCCTCACCCAGCGCTCCTCCAACGTGCGCGTGAGCTCCGGCGTTCCCCGGCTGGATGAGATGTGCGGCGGGGGCTTCTTCAAGGACTCCATCATCCTGGCGACGGGCGCCACCGGAACCGGCAAGACGCTTCTGGTCAGCAAGTTCGTCGAGGATGCCTGCCGCAGCAAGGAGCGGGCGATCCTGTTCGCCTACGAGGAATCCCGCTCCCAGCTGCTGCGCAACGCCACCAGCTGGGGCATCGATTTCGAGCAGATGGAGCAGGACGGCCTGCTCAAGATCATCTGCGCCTATCCGGAGTCCACCGGTCTGGAGGATCACCTGCAGATCATCAAGACGGAGATCAGCGAGTTCAAACCGACCCGGATGGCGATTGACTCCCTTTCCGCCCTTGCCAGGGGCGTCAGCCACAACGCCTTCCGGCAGTTCGTGATCGGCGTGACGGGGTATGCGAAGCAGGAGGAGATCGCGGGCTTCTTCACCAACACCTCCGAGGAGTTCATGGGCAGCCACTCGATCACCGACTCCCACATCTCCACCATCACCGACACCATTCTGCTGCTGCAGTACGTGGAGATCCGTGGCGAAATGGCCCGCGCCCTGAACGTGTTCAAGATGCGCGGCTCGTGGCACGACAAGGGCATCCGGGAGTTCGTGATCACGGGCAACGGACCGGAGATCAAGGATTCCTTCGCCAATTTCGAGCGCATCATCAGCGGTGTGCCCCATCGCATCACCACCGATGAACGGGTCGACCTCGGGCGCATCATGCGCAGCGTCGACGGGGAGAGCTGATCAGGCGGGGTGGTGACCCCTCAGGCCACGGCGATGCGTCGTTCCTTGTCCATCTCGGCCATCGAGGAGGAGCGCTCCACCTGAACCTGCAATTCATCGCCGTCGGCATCCTCCAGGGGCAGGTCGAACCAGAAGGTGGTCCCCACCCCGGGCTCGCTGGCCATGCGGGCCTGGCTGCCGTGTTTCTCGAGGATGCCGCGCACGATCGAGAGTCCCAGCCCGGTGCCGGCCTCGGTGTGGACGGCGTTTTCCACCCGGAAAAACCGCTCGAAGATCCGCGACTGGTCGGCTTCGGAGATGCCGCAGCCGGTGTCGGCGATCTCGACCCGCAGCCGGGGCAGGGGGGAGGTGAGGGCGCAGGCGGGGTGGTCGCCCGGGCTGACACCGGGATCCAGCAGGCAGTGGTCGGGCCAGGGGTAGGCGCGCAGCAGCAGCTGGCCGCCGCCCTGGGTGAACTTGAGGGCATTGCCCACCAGGTTGTCGAACACCTGCAGCAGCAGATCCCAGTTGCCACGCACCCGGGGCAGGTGCTGATCGCCGGCGAAGATGAGGGTGACCCCCTTCTCCTCAGCGTTCAGCCGGTAGGTGCGCAGGGTCTGCTCGATCGCCGGGGCGATCTCCAAGGGCTCCAGCTGCCAGACCCGGTCGGACTCCAGTCGTGACAGGTCGAGCACGTCGGTGACCAGCCGGGACAGCCGGTCGGTCTCGGCGTTGGCGATGCTCAGGAATTCCTTCTGCTCCTCGGGGCTGAGCAGGTCACCCATGTCGTGGAGCGTCTCCACATAGCTCTTGATGTTGCACAGGGGGGTGCGCAGCTCGTGGGACACGTTGCTGATGAAGCGGCTCTGGGCCGCATTCAGCTCCACCTCCCGGGTGAGGTCCTGGATGGTCATGGCAATGCCCTTGAGGCTTTCGCCACTGGCATCCCGCACCGACTGAAGCACGATGCGCAGGGTGCGGGCGGGATCTCCGAAACTGCAGCGCACCTCGGTGTTGTCCCGCTCGTTGAGGATCAGGCTCTCCAGAGGATCGTGCAGCTCCATCGCCAGCCGGTCGGGCAGTTCACCGGCCAGCTCGCTGCCCTCCAGCTTGCGACCCTCCCAGCGAAACAGGCGCCGGGCGGTGGGGTTGGCCAGCACGATGTGCCCTTCCGCATCGAGCAGCACCGCCCCATCGGCCATGGTGGCGATCAATGACTGCTGCTTCACCTGGGCGGCGGTGAGCTCCTCGATGTTGGCCGCCTTGTAGACCTCCAGCTGGGAGGCCATGGTGTTGAACCCGTTGAGCAGCTCACCCAGTTCTCCCCCCACCGGCAGGGCAATGCGGGTCTCGAAATTGCCGCCGGCGATCGAGCGCACCCCCCGCAGCAGTTCCTTCACCGGCTGGGTGATGGTGAGGGCATTGAACACCGACCCCAGGATCACCAGCACCCAGATGGAGATGAACACCGCCACGGTGACTTCACGGGTGAGGGCGGCGCTGGCCAGCAGCGTTTCGTTGGGGTTGATGCCCAGGGCCACCACCCCCAGATAGCGGCCGTCGCTGACCATCGGCACGAACACATCGGTGACCTGGCCGTCCGGGGTGAGGTGCTGGCGGATCAGGGGGTTGTCGGGGCGGCGCTGGATGTCGGCCGGCAGCTCCAGGCGGCGGCTGAGCAACCGCTCACCCACGCCGGTGCTGCCGCCCATGGGGATGCCCAGGTAGATCACGCCGTCGGAATCGGCGAAGAAGATGTACCGGAGGCTGCGGCTGGACTGCCAGAAACGTTCGGCCACCGAGGCCAGTTCGCGGTCGTTGCCCTCGGCCACCAAAGGCGTGACGTTGGCCGAGAGCAGCAGCCCGAGATCGCGGGCAAAGCGGGTGTCGCTCATGCGGGCATCCCGCTGGATGCCATTAAGGGCCAGGAAGGTGATGCCGGTCATCAGCAAGCTCACCACGAGGGTGGCGACCGCCAGCAGCTTCGTCTGCAGGCTGAACTCGGCCCACCAGCGACGCAGGCGCGCCCGCCACAGGTTCAGAGAATCGGCTGGCTGGCTGCTGGTGCGGGCATGGCCTGGGTCGCTGAGCGTCATGGCCGCACCGGCGGACGCGTCCGCACCTGATGGCCGATGTCGCGGCGGTACACCATGCCCTCAAAACCCACCCGTCCCAGGCCGGCGTAGGCCCGCTCGAAGGCCGCATCAAAATCCTCGGCCTGGGCCACCACCGCCAGCACCCTCCCGCCGGCCGTGACCACGTCGCCGTCCTCGCCGCGGCGACTGCCGGCGTGAAACAGCTGCAGGTCGGGGTCGTCCGTCAGCTCCCCATGGATCGGGTCACCGCGACGCACGTCGCCGGGGTACCCCTCGGCGGCGGCGATCACGCAGGCGCTGCAGCGGGGCTCGATCGTGAGGGGCGGAGCCCCTTCCAGATGGCCGGTGGCACAGGCCAGCAGCACCCGGGCCAGCTCAGGGCCCAGCAAGGGCATCAGGGTCTCGCATTCCGGGTCCCCGAAGCGGCAGTTGAACTCGATCACCCGCAGTCCGTCCTTGGTGAGCATCAGGCCGGCGAAAATCACGCCGCGGTAGTCGATGCCCCGGGCCCGCAGGGCCGCCAGGACCGGCTCCAGCACCAGCTGGCGCACCTGCTCCAGTCCCGCCCCATCCAGCAGCCGGGCAGGGGCGTAGGCCCCCATGCCGCCGGTGTTGGGACCGGTGTCCCCCTCGCCGATGCGCTTGTGGTCCTGGGCCGGGGGCAGCAACACCATGCTGCGGCCATCGGTGAGGGCGAACACCGACACCTCCGGGCCGTGCAGGCGTTCCTCCAGCACCAGGGAGGGGGCGGCGGCCGGCTCACCAGGTGCGGCGGTCTGGAAACGGCCGGCGAACACCTCCTCGATGGCGTCGCGGCACTGCTCGAGGCTGTCGGCCACCGTCACACCTTTACCGGCCGCCAGCCCATCGGCCTTCACCACCAGGGGGCGGCCGTGCCGCTCCAGGGCCTCCAGGGCCTCCTGCCGGGATGTGGCCGCCCAGTAGCCCGCCGTGGGCACACCCGCTTCCTGCATCAGGTCCTTGGCCCAGCGCTTGCTGGCCTCCAGCAGGGCCCCGTCCGCCCCGGGGCCGAAGACCGCCAGCCCCTCCGAGCGCAAACGATCCGCCAGACCGGCCGCCAGCGGCGCTTCCGGCCCCACCACCACCAGGTCGATGGCCCACTCGCGGCAGGCCGCAGCCAGGGCCTCCTGGTCGGATTCGGCGATGGCCAGCTGGCCGCAGCCCGCCAGGGCCACGGTGCCGCCGTTGCCAGGGGCCACCAGCACCTGCTCCACCCCCGGACAGCGCGCCAGGGCCCAGCCCAGGGCGTTTTCGCGGCCACCGCCGCCCACCACCAGGATCCGGGCCGGCCCTGGGCCAGCAGCGGGAGCATGGGTGGGGGTGGGTGAAGCCATGGGCGGAACAGGGGAGGCAGGACGGGGGGTGGATCGGGGAGGAGAGCTCCCCTAGGTTGAGCTTCGGCACGGGTGCTGCACCGGTTGCCCTGACCTGCCTTGCTGCCACTCCCCTTTGCCATTCTCTCCGACCGCCGCCTCGACCGCTGCCCCGTCCCGCGGATCCGGCCCGACCACCGGCCTTCCCCCGGGCGGACGGCCGTGGCCACCGGCGTGGCGTCGGTTGCTCCTGAGGCCCTTTGGAGCCCTCATCCTCCTGGGACTGCTCGCCCCGCTGGGGGCTGCGGCGGCCAGCCCCCCGACCGCTGCGCCGGCGGTGGCACCAGAGCAGGCTCCCCAGGATCCTGCGGCAGACGGGGCAGGCACCGGACCCTCCGGGCCAGCGGAGGAGACCGAAGAACCGCCACCGCTCCTGAGTGACGAAGCGTTCGCCGACCTGCTGCGCGACGGGGACCTGGAGCAGCTCGATGCAGCCTGTCGCCAGAGCGCCGATGCCGATCTGGGCGAGCGCCTGAGGCAACTGCAGCAGCGGCTGCTGACGCTCCACCCGGCCCCCCAGCCCCTGGAAGTGGTGCTGGCCAATGCCGACGTGCTGCTCAGCTGCCGGGCCCCCAGCGAAGCCATGGACGTGCTCAACCGCGTCGGACCGGCCGCCGGAGCCGAGCGGGTGCAGTGGTTGCAACTGCAGTGGCGCGCCGCCTCGGCGGGGCTGGACCACCGCCGGGCCGCCCTGGCCCTGGAGCGGCTGCGGCAGGAGAGCGGCACGTCCCTCGATGGCATCGCCCTGCCGCTGCAGCGCCGTGAGGATGGCACCGTGATCAGCCGCTCAGCTCTGGAGCTGCTGGCCCTGCATCTGGAATCGCGGGGCTTCCCCAGGGTCGGCGGCGAGCTGCTGGTCCGGGCCCGCCAGGGCGGCCTGGCGGGGGCCCTGCGTCTGCAGCAGGCGGTGGGGATGCTGGCGGAGCTGCCGGCGCCGGAGCGGGAGGCCCTGCTGGAGGCGGCCCTCGACCAGGCGGCGGCGGCCGGGGCCTGGGGCCTGGTGGCCGAACTGCTGGACACCCAGGCCGCCCTGCCCTCCGGGCGGGCCGTGGAGCGGCGCCTGCGGCTCAGTGGCCGCCTCGACGACGCCTATGGGGAATGGCGCTGGCGGCGCGAGGATCCGGCTTCGGCCCCGCGCACCCGCAAGCTGGAGCTCCAGCTGCGTTCCCCCCGCGACCCCGGCGGCCATGCCGCCGACCTTCCGGTACCGGCGACGGAACCGGCCCCGACCACCACACCCGCCCCATGACCCTGCCCCCTGCCACCGGCCCCCTCCTTTACGAAGGCAAGGCGAAGCGGGTGTACGCCACCGATCAGGACGATGTGGTGGCCGTGGAATACAAGGACGACGCCACCGCCTTCAATGCCCTCAAGAAGGCCCAGCTGCTCGGAAAGGGGGCCCTCAACTGCCGCATCTCCGCCCTTCTGTTCGAGCATCTTCAGCGGCTGGGGGTACCCACCCACTATCTGGGCCTGCACGGGGATCACTGGATGATGGTGCGGCCGGTGCGGGTGGTGCCGGTGGAAGTGGTCGTCCGGAACGTGGCTGCCGGTTCCCTCTGCCGCCAGATGCCGATCCCGGCGGGCACCCCGCTCGATCCGCCGCTTCTCGATCTGTACTACAAGGACGACGCCCTGGGCGATCCCCTGCTCAGCGAAGCGCGGCTGGAGAGGCTCCAGCTGGTGACCGTCGCCGAGATGGAAGCCATCAGGGGCCTGGCTTTCCGCGTCAATGACGCCCTGCGCCAGCTGTTCGCCGACGTGGGGCTCGAACTGGTGGATTTCAAGATCGAACTGGGGTTCACCGGGGCTGGCGAACTGGTGGTGGCAGACGAGATCAGCCCCGACACCTGCCGCCTCTGGAACCGGGCGGTGAGCGATGCCCAGGAGCGAATTCTCGACAAGGACCGTTTCCGCCAGGACCTGGGCGGCGTTGTCGAGGCCTACGGGGAGGTCCTCAAACGGGTCCAAGGGGTCTGTCCCGAACCGCGGGTCTACGGGTAAGGTCAGCGGAATTTGCGGCCTGGCCGCTCTGCAGACGACATCCATGATTGGCGTTCGCCTCGGCAGGCCCCACATCCTTCGAAGCGTGACGCCCCGGGCGGCGACCGCCTCCTTGCCACTGCTCGTGGCCCTGCTGCTGACCGGCGGCCAGGCCAGGGCGGCGGAAAGTCCCCCCAGCAAGCGGGAGGGGCAGGCCCCGGTGCCGTCACTGGCCCAGGCCGGCGCCGATCCTTTCGCCGGCCCGGCCGACGTCGCCCCTGACCCCTCCGCCACCCCGGCGGCCCCGGCCCCGGGAGCCAGCCCCGGCAGCGAGGCGGCTCCGGTGACGCCAGCCCCCGCCACCCCAACCCCTGGCGCCCCCGCCGCCAGCGACGACCGGCCCGGCAAACCCTCCCTGGGACCGGCCCCCTCGCCTGCGGCCTCGGCCGAACCGAGGGTGCTGATCAGCGAGGTGGTGATCGAAGGCCTGGCGGACCATCCCGAGCGGGAGCGGCTGGAGCTGGCCGCGTACGCCGCCATGGCGGTGACGCCCGGCAACGCGATCACCCGCAGCGAACTGGAAACGGATCTCCAGGCCATCTATGCCACCGGCTGGTTCTCCGACGTCCGGATCCAGCCCCAGGACGGCCCCCTCGGGGTGCGGCTGGTGGTCTCGGTGGTGCCCAACCCGGTGCTCACCAAGGTGAGCCTCGATCCCGCCGACGCCAAGCTGCCCGACACGGTGCTGCAGGACACCTTCGCCGGTGATTACGGCAAGACCCTCAACCTGGTCACCCTGCAGGGCCGCATGCAGGAACTGCAGAAGTGGTACGCCGACCAGGGCTTCTCCCTGGCCCGTGTCACCGGCCCCTCCCGCGTCGGCCCCGATGGCGATGTGCAGTTGCTGGTGCGCCAGGGCACGGTCAAGGGTGTGGAGGTGCAGTTCCTCAACAAGGAGGGATCGGCCACCAACGACAAGGGCCAGCCGATCAAGGGCAAGACCAAGGAATGGGTCATCACCCGTGAGATCTCCATCAAGACCGGCGAGGTCTTCAACCGCCGCAACCTGGAGGACGACCTCAAGCGTCTCTATGGCACCGGCCTGTTCAGCGACGTCAAGGTGACCCTGCGCCCCGAACCGGAGGATCCCGGCTCGGTGGTGATCGTGCTGGGGGTGGTCGAGCAGTCGACCGGTTCCCTCTCCGGTGGTCTGGGCTACAGCCAGAGCCAGGGGGTCTTCGGCCAGATCCAGGTGCAGGACAGCAACCTGTTCGGCCGCGCCTGGGATCTCTCCACCAGCTTCACCTACGGCCAGTTCGGCGGCCTGGCCGACATCTCCTTCAGCGACCCCTGGATCAAGGGGGACAAGTACCGCACCGCCTTCCGCTTCAAGGCCTTCATCAGCCGGGACGCCCCCCAGGTGTTCCAGAGCCAGGACAACGGCAACATCTTCACCGTCGCCGACTTCTACCAGGCCCCCGGCACCCAGGTCGCCTACAACATCTTCTCGCCGTTCAACCCCCTCCTCGACGTCTTCCCGTCGGTGACGGCGGCCCGCATCGCCGCCGAAACCACCGGTCAGAACCTCAGCTGGTTCCAGTTCGACGGCAACAGCGTCCTGATCCAGCGTGTCGGCGCCAACGTTCAGTTCGTGCGGCCCCTCAACGGCGGCAACCCCTTCAAGCGCGCTCCCTGGACCGTTCTGCTGGGTCTGACCGGCCAGGTGGCCACGCCGATGGATTTCTCCGGCACCTCCCGCCGCTTCGGTCTGGCCACTCCGAACGAGGCCACCTCGCTGTTCTCCGCTCCCACCAGCTCGGTCATCTGTCTGGCCTACAACTGCGCCGCCCGCAACCAGCTGCTGGGCCTGCGGCTGGCGGCGACGATGAGCACCCTCAACGATCCGCGCAACCCCACCCAGGGCAACTTCCTCAGCCTCGGCACCGAACAGTTCTTCTCGGTGGGTCCCGATTCCCCCACCTTCAACCGACTGCGGGGCAGCTTCACCCACTACATCCCGGTGCGCTGGCTGAAGTTCTACAAAGGGTGCCGGCCCAAGGCCGGTGAAACCGAGGATTGCAAGCAGGCCCTGGCTTTCCAGGTGTCCGCCGGCACGGTGATCGGCGATCTGCCGCCCTATGAGGCCTTCTGTCTGGGCGGCGGCAACTCGGTGCGGGGTTATTTCGACTGCGATCTCGGCGTGGGCCGCAGCTTCGGTGAGGCCACGATCGAATACCGCTTCCCCCTGTTCAGCATCGTCAGCGGCGAGCTGTTCATCGACGGCGGCACCACCTTCGGCAGCCAGACCAAAGTGCCCGGCAACCTGGGCGGGCTGCTGAACAAGCCGGGCTCCGGCTTCTCGATCGGCACCGGCCTGATCGTCACCACCCCGGTCGGACCGCTGCGGCTGGAGGTGGCCAGCCAGGACTTCACCGGAGAGTGGCGTTTCAACCTCGGCGTGGGCTGGAAGTTCTAGTGACCAGCTGGCCCAGCGACTATCGCCAGGCCTGGACCCTGAGCTCCTGCGTGGAGCGCACCGGGGTGGGCCTTCACAGCGGCGCCGTCTCCAGGGTCCGCCTCGGCCCGTCGGAGCGGCCGGGCTACTGGCTGGGCTGGCTGGACGCCCCGCAACGGCCCCTGCAGCCTTTGGGCCCCGACCTGGTGAGTGACACCCGCCTCTGCACCTGCCTGCAGCTGGGGGACCGGCGCCTGGCCACAGTGGAGCACCTGCTGGCGGCCCTGGCCGGCACCGGGGTCAGCCAGGCGGAGCTGCTGGTGGACGGGGAGGAGGTCCCCCTGCTCGACGGCTCGGGGCTTCCCTGGGTCGAAGCGATCGGCGAGGCGGGGATCAGCAGCCGGGGCGAGCGCCTCGAGCCCCCCCTGCCGCCCCTGCCCCTCACCCTGCAGCAGGGCCAGAGCTTCGTGGTGGCCCTGCCGGCCGACCGGTTGCGCCTCGCGGCCGCCATCGACTTTCCCCAGCCGGCCATCGGCCGCCAGCTCTACGCCCTGGATCTCACCCCGGAGCGCTTCGTGGCGGAGATCGCCCCGGCCCGCACGTTCGGCTTCAAGGAGCAGGTGGAGCAGTTGCTGGCTGCGGGCCTGATCCGCGGCGGTGCCCTCGACAACGCCCTGGTCTGTGACGGCGACGGCTGGGTCAATCCGCCGCTGCGCTTCGCCGACGAACCGGTGCGCCATAAGCTGCTGGACCTGCTGGGAGACCTGGCGTTGGTGGGCCTGCCCAGGGCCCACGTCTTCGCCTACCGCGGTTCCCATGGCCTGCACACCGCCATGGCCGCGGCCCTTGCGGCCCAGGCGCCCCGCCTGCCCGTGCCCGTACCGACCCACTGATTCCTTGACCGTTCTTCCTTCCGCCGCTCCTGAGGCCGCCACAGCGGCCTGCCCCGACGCCGATCCGGCACGGGCCGTGGTGCTCAGCAGCGAGCAGATCCTCAACCTGCTCCCCCATCGCTACCCCTTCGCCCTGGTGGATCGGGTGGTGGAGTACGTCCCCGGCAAGCGGGCGGTGGCGCTCAAGAACGTCACCTTCAACGAACCGCAGTTCCAGGGCCATTTCCCCGGCCGTCCGCTGATGCCCGGCGTGCTGATCGTTGAGGCCATGGCCCAGGTGGGAGGCCTGATCGTCACCCAGATGCCCGATCTGCCCAAGGGTCTGTTCGTGTTCGCCGGCATCGACGGTGTGCGCTTCCGGCGGCCCGTGGTGCCCGGCGACCAGCTCCTGATCACCTGCGAACTGCTCAGCCTGAAGCGCAAACGCTTCGGCAAGGTGCACGCCACCGCCACGGTCGATGGCGAGCGGGTCTGCTCGGGCGAGCTGATGTTCTCGCTCGTGGACTGACGCGATGTCGAGCACTGCCATGACGACATCCGTGCATCCCACGGCCTTGGTCGATCCCCGGGCCCGGTTGGCCCCCGGCGTGGAGATCGGTCCCTATTCGGTCATCGGTCCGGAGGTGGAGATCGGCGAAGGCAGTCGCATCGGCCCCCATGTCGTGATCGACGGGCGGGTGCGGATGGGCAAGGGCAACCGGATCTTCCCGGGCGCCTGCATCGGCCTCGAGCCCCAGGACCTCAAGTACGGCGGCGCCCCCACCGAAGTGGTGATGGGGGACGAGAACACGATCCGCGAGTGCGTCACCATCAACCGCGCCACCGCCGAAGGGGAAAGCACCGTCCTGGGCAACGGCAACCTGCTGATGGCCTACAGCCACATCGGCCACAACTGCCAGCTCTCCGACCGCATCGTCATCGCCAACGGTGTGGCGGTGGCGGGCCACGTGGTGATCGGTGAGCGGGCCGTGATCGGTGGTGTGCTCGGCATCCACCAGTTCGTCCACATCGGCAGCCTGGCGATGGTGGGCGGCATGAGCCGCATCGACCGCGATGTGCCCCCGTTCATGACGGTGGAGGGCCATCCAGGCCGCATCCGGGGGCTGAACCGCGTCGGACTGCGCCGCAGCGGCGTGGCCCAGCTCGACGACGGTGCCCAGTTCCGCCAGCTGCAGGATCTCTGGACCCTCATCTACCGCAGCGATCTGGTGCTGGCGGCCGCCCTGCGGCAGGCGCGGGAGCGCCCCCTGCTGGCCGCGGCCGATGAGCTGTGCGCCTTTCTGGAGGCCTCGGTGGGGCCGGGCCGGCGCGGACCGCTGCCGGCCCAGCGCTGATGGTGCGACTCCTGGTCAGCACCGGAGAGGTCTCCGGTGATCTGCAGGGATCCCTGCTGGTCAAGGCCCTGCACGAGGAAGCGGCCCGCCGTTCCCTGCCCCTCGATGTGGTGGCCCTCGGGGGCAGTCGCATGGAGCGGGCCGGTGCCCAGCTCCTGGCGGACACCACAAAGCTCGGGGCCATCGGCCTTTGGGAACCGATCCCCCTGGTCATTCCCACCCTGAAGCTGCAGGCCAGGGTGCGCCGCTGGCTGCGTCTGCACCCCCCGGATGCGGTGGTGCTGATCGATTACATGGGGGCGAACGTCAACCTGGGGCTGCGCCTGCGGCGGCTCTACCCCGATGTGCCGATCACCTATTACATCGCCCCCCAGGAGTGGGCCTTTCGTCTCGGCGACGGCGGCACCACCCGGCTGATCGGCTTCACCGACCGCATCCTGGCGATCTTCCCGGAAGAGGCCAGCTTCTACGCCGAACGGGGTGCCCAGGTCACCTGGGTGGGCCATCCCCTGATCGACACCCTGCAGCAGCGACCCTCGCGCCAGGACGCCCGCCAGCGGCTGGGCCTGCCCCAGGAGGCGCCGGTGCTGCTGATGCTGCCCGCCTCCAGGCGGCAGGAGCTGCGCTATGTGCTGCCCCCCATGGCCGAGGCCGTGGCCAAGCTGCAGCGGCTACGGCCCGATCTGCAGGTGCTGCTGCCGGCTGGCCTGCCGGGGTTCGAGGCGGTCCTTGCCGAGACCATGCAGGCGGCCGGAGCCACGGCGGTGCGGGTGATCCCGGCCGGTGAGGCCGATGCCCTGCGGCCCCAGCTCTGTGCCGCGGCCGATGCCGCCCTGACCAAATCCGGAACCGCCAACCTGGAACTGGCCCTGCGGGGGGTGCCCCAGGTGACCGGCTACCGGGTGAGCCGGCCCACGGCGTTCCTGGCGAAACATGTGATCCACTTCAACGTGGCCCACATTTCCCCGGTGAATCTGGTGCTGGGGGAACGGCTGGTGCCGGAGCTGCTGCAGGACGACTTCACCCCGGACGCCATCCTGGCCGCCCTGCTGCCCCTGTTCGATCCCGCCTCCGGGGCACGGGAGCGGGTGCAGGAGGGCTACGTTCGGCTGAGGCAGAAGCTGGGGGAGCCAGGCGTCACCCGCCGGGCGGCGACGGCGATCCTCGAACCGTTCTCGGGACACACGCCATGCGACTGATCGCGCTGCTGCTGGGGCTGCTGCTCGCCCTGGGGGGCCCGGTGGCTCCCGCCTTGGCGGCCACCGAGGAGGCCGTTCTGGCGGGAGGTTGTTTCTGGTGCCTGGAGCACGATCTGGAGGGGCTCCCCGGGGTCCTGGACGTGGTGAGCGGCTACAGCGGCGGCAAGGGCGCGAACCCCACCTACAAGCAGGTCTCGGCCGGGGGAAGCGGCCATCAGGAAGTGGTGCGGGTGCGCTTCGACAACACCGAGATCCGCTACGACGCGCTGCTGCGGGCCTACTGGCGCAACATCGATCCCCTCGACGCCGGCGGCCAGTTCTGCGACCGCGGTGATTCCTACCGGCCGGTGATCTTCACCACCAGCGCCAACCAGGCCGTGGAGGCCCGCAACAGCCTCGTGGCGGCGGCCCGGGAGCTGGGCAAGCCGGCGGCTGCGCTCAAGGTGGCGATCCGGCCCCTGGCCAAGTTCTGGCCGGCGGAGGGCTATCACCAGAACTACGCCAAGCGCAATGGCGTCAAATACAACTACTACCGCTGGTCCTGCGGGCGCGACCGGCGCCTGGACACGGTCTGGGGTCGGCGGGCCCGCAGCAGTCAGCGCTGGCAGGGAGCCTGAGCCGAACCCGACCGGATGATGCAGACACGGTGCTTTTGCACCCTGTCGCGACCCCGAAGAATGCCCTAGCGTTTGGCACACGACGGGAGGGCTTCTGTATGTATCTGCTGACCATCCGTGACGGTCTGCAGACGCGCCACATCGGGCCCTATGCGAGCCCCAGGCAGGCGTCCGACGACCTCGACAAGCTGCAGGCCAGCTGTGGTGAGAAAGCCACCTGGCAGATCCATCGCCTGGAATCCCCGGCCGAGCTGCACGTCCACGTGAGCGGCAGGGGCGACACCGAGCCGGTGGCGGTCTGAACCTCAGGCCCGGGGCGGGGTGCGGGGGTAGCCGCGCAGCAGACCGCTCTCGACCATCAGCCCGACGCCCGCATTGATGAAGATCAACCCCAGGGCGCCGTACCAGACCCAGGGACCGGCCTCCGGCAGTGACTGTCCCTGATCGGCCGCTGCCGCCAGGGCCGACCAGGTTTGGATGCCCTTGCGGATCACCCCCTCCCCGAACAGGCAGAGGCCGGCGGGGAGCAGGAGCACACCGAGCTGGGCCTTCACGTACCAGCGGATCTTGTGAACGGCCATGGAGCGATGCGTTGTCTGGTCTGGGAGCAAACCTAGGCCGCAACCTTCAGCCGCCACGGCCGGCGGCCATGGGATCAGCTGGCGGCACCGGCCAGCATCCAGGCCACCAGGGTGCGCACCCCGAAGCCGGTGGCCCCGGCCGGATCCATCCCCCGGGCTTTGTCGCTCCACACGGTCCCGGCGATGTCGAGGTGGGCCCAGGGCAGATCCTTGGTGACGAAGTCCTGCAGGAAGAGGGCGGCGGTGATCGAGCCACCCGGCCGCGGACCGGTGTTCTTCAGGTCGGCGATGTGGCTCTTGAGCCCCTTCTTGTAGGAGGGGCGCAGGGGCATGCGCCAGAACGCCTCCCCGCCGGCATCGCCGGCGCTGAGCAGGGCCTCGGCCAGGCCGTCGCTGGGGGACCAGAGCCCGGCGATCTCCTCGCCGAGGGCGATCACGCAGGCGCCGGTGAGGGTGGCGAGATCGACGATGGCATCCGGCTCCAGGCCACAGGCATAGACGAGGGCATCGGCCAGGGTGAGCCGCCCTTCCGCATCGGTGTTGTTGATCTCGATGGTTTTGCCGTTGGAGGCGGTGAGCACATCACCCGGGTGGATGGCGCCACCGCTGATCATGTTTTCGCAGCTGGCCACGATCACGTGCACCTCCAGGCCGGCGGGCCGAATTTCGGCGATGGCACGGGCGGCCCCGAGCACCGCGGCGCTGCCGCCCATGTCGTACTTCATCATCTCGATCTGGGAGCCGGCTGTCTTGAGGTTGTACCCGCCGGAATCGAAGGTGAGCCCCTTGCCCACCAGCACCACCCGACGTGTCACCGCCCCGGTGGGCCGGTAGGTGAGATGGATGAACTTGGGGGGCAGATCCGAGCCCTGGGCCACCCCCAGGTAGGCCCCCATGCCCAGGGCCTCACAGTCGTCCCGCTCCAGCACCTTGAGCTCGAGGCCGAAGGCGGCGGCGATGGCGGCGGCCTCCTCGGCCAGGGACTGGGGGGTGGCCTTGTTGGGCGGGGCCGCCACCAGTCGCCTGGCCAGTTCCACGCCGCTGCAGGTGGCCGCCACATGGGCCAGGCCCGCCTCGGCCCCTGCCGCAACGCCGAGCAGGCTCACCAGTGAGGGGAGGGACGAAGGTTCCGCCTCGCTTTTGAAGCGCTGGTCGGCATACAGCCCGAGCCGCACCGCTTCGGCCATGGCGGCGGCGGCCGCCGCCGGCTCCAGCCCCTCGACCGGAAGCCAAAGGCCCAGCTCCACGGCACCGGCCAAAGCGGCGGCGCGGGCCGCTCCGGCAGCGGCCTGCCGCAGGGCCTCGAGGCCGAAGTCGGCCGGCTCCCCCAGGCCCACCAGGATCAGGCTGGCCGGGGAGCCCCCCGGCCGCTCCAGGGTGATGGTCTGGCCGGACTTGGCCTCGAAGCGGCGGCGCTGCAGCAAGGCTTCGAACCCCTCGCCCACCAGCTCTTCGGCCAGGGCCCGGCCGCTGCCCGTGGCGGGGGCGAACAGGCCCAGCACCAGGGTGTCACCCGTCCAGGTCTCCTCGAGAGCACCGGGGACGGCAAGACAGCGAAACTCCATGGACCCAGCGCAGGCGACCCGTGATCGTAGCCAGCCCGGCCCTGCCCTTCAGGCCGGGTCGGCCGTGAACGGCGTGGCCCAGCGCTCCCGGGTCTCCTTGTTGAACGGGGGCAGCCAGCGCCGGATCAGGGCCTGCTCCAGGGCCCGGCGCGGGGACACCGCCGCCGGCACGTCGCTCCAGAAGCGGATGCTCGGCCGCGCCTCCAACCCCACCCTGGCCAGCGCCTCGCCATAGGCGGCCAGGTACCCCTTGCAGTCGTGGTCGCCCTTCCAACGCTGGTCGGCACGCCCCGTCTCGCCGACGTAGAGCAGGAGCGGCACCGGCAGTTCCGCAGGACGATCCATCACCAGGTAGAGGGCCGCCCCCCGCTGGGGCAGGCGGGGCCAGCGCCAGAAGGAGAGGCTCTGGGGACTGAGGCGGAGGGGATCGAAGCGGCGCGCCACCACGGCGGGATCGCCGGGGTCGGCCGCCATCGGGAAGAGCTGCCCCTGCTGCAGGGGGGCGGCCCCGCCGGCCCTGCCTTCGGCATAGAGCGGCCCCTGGAACGCAGCCAGCCGGCCCTGCCAGGTGAGCAGCTGCTGCCGCAGCAGGGGGAGCTCCGGGAACGGCGAGGTACTGGCCGCTCCTGCCTCAACGGCGGCCGCGGCCGTGAACAGGTCCCCCTGCCGGCTCATGGGGCCGGCCTCCGGGACGGCGGCAGCACCGGTTCCGGGGCGGCGGCGTAGCGGAACCGACCGATCCAGCGTTCGGCCTGGTCGGCGGGAAGCTGCAGCCGCTGCTGCAGATCGGCCAGATCCCGGAAGGGCTCGCGGGCCCGCTCCAGCAGCAGCCGCCGGCAGCGCTCCGGCCCCAGGCCGAGACGTTCCCGCAGCAACCCCTCGGAGGCCTGGTTGATCGCCAGGGGAGCAGGCGCCTGGGCAGATGCGGGCTCCGCGGGTCGGGCGAAACGAAGCACCGGCAGCCAGATCAGCACCTGTTCAGGGGGGATCTGCAGCGCCCCAGCCAGTTCCCCGGGGCCGCGCCACTGGGTGCCGTCACGCTGCAGGCGGATCAGCCGATCCACCAGATCAGGCCGGCAGCCCGGCAACCGCAGCCAGTCGCCGGCCGCGGCAACGTTGACCTCGAGGGTCCAACCCAGGGCGGCCGCGTGACGCACCTCAGCGGCATCGCGCAACCGCAGGTCGGGGTTGTGGGCCAGCTTGAGGGCGAGCAGTTCACGCTCCACAGCCTCGTCGTCCCCACCGGCAAGAGGGGCTGGGGCCGCCGGTGGGGACGGCGGCAGCTGCCCGGTGGCCACCAGCAGCCGGCGGGCCAGGGGATCCAGCCAGTGGCGCCCTGCCATGGAGGCCCACCTGCATGCACGTCGGGCCTGAAGTTAGCGGGTGCTTCCGGGTCGGGGCCAGTCGACCAGGCCCAGCTGCAGACCGGTGACCACCGCCTGGATGCGGCCGCTGACCCGCAGCTTGAGGAGCACGTTGCGCACGTGGGTCTTCACCGTGTCCACCGACACCATCAGCTCCCCGGCGATCTCGGGATTGCTTAGGCCGCGCACCACCCGGTCGAGCACCTGCCGTTCGCGGGCGCTGAGCCGCTCGTGCCCAGCGCCGGGCTCCTGGCCGGCGCGGAAGGCGCCCACCAACGAACGGTCCAGGTACATCCCGCCGCCAAGCACGGTCTGCAGGGCCTGCAGACCGGAACCGTGCAACAGCCGCGTCTCCGGCACGATGGCGTCGCAACCGGCACGCAGGGCCGCCTGGACCAGGGCCAGCTGGTGTTCCTGGGACATCACCAGCAAGGTGCGGACCTCGGGATGGCGGCGTTTGACCTGCACCACCAGGTCGACGCCGCAGCCTTCCTCCAAGCGGTCGCTGACCAGGAGCAGGCTGGGTTGGTGCTGGCGCACCAGGGCCAGGCCCTCGGCGGCGGTGGTGGCGGCACCCAGGATCCGGGCGGGGGTTCCCATCAGCAGGGCCACCTGGGCCCGGCTGCCCAGGCAGAGCACCAGCCGGACGCCCTTGAGCAGAACCAGTCCCTGGCTGACGTCGTCACGCACCTGGGGCAGCAGGGGGGTGAGGTCCACGGGAACAGGGGGCTCGGCAGCCCCGACTGATGGAGGTCCATCTTCAGCAGGGGCTGCGCCTCATTTCGGTAGCGGGCGTGGCGAGACCCGCGTTGAACGCTGGGGGGCGATGCGTGGATCCGCACTCCCCAGGCGCCCCTGGCCTCTGCAGAATCGGCTTCTCAAGCAGCCCGGAGCCGACGTCCCCCATGGCTTTCTTCGACTCCGAGATCGTCCAGGACGAGGCAAAGCGGCTGTTCAGCGATTACCAGCAGCTGATGCAGCTGGGCAGCGAGTACGGCAAGTTCGACCGCGAGGGCAAGAAGCTGTACATCGAACGGATGGAGGAGATGATGGAGCGCTACCAGGTGTTCATGAAGCGCTTCGAATTGTCGGAGGACTTCCAGGCCAAGCTCACCGTTGAACAGCTGCGCACCCAGCTCGGCCAGTTCGGCCTCACGCCGGAACAGATGTTCGAGCAGATGACCCTGACCCTGGAGCGCATGAAGAGCCAACTGGAAGCTGCCGGCTGAACCACCGTGAAGGATGTCGTCGTTGTCGGAGCAGGGCTGGCCGGGCTGGTGGCGGCGCGGCAGCTGCGCCGGGCCGGCCTGTCGGTGGGGGTGATCGAGGCGGGGCCTTCGGTGGGTGGGCGCATGGTGCGCACCCCACTGAAACTGCAGGAATCACGGACGCCGGCCTGGGTCGACCTGGGCGGGCAGTGGGTGGGTCCCAGCCATTCCCGTTTCCTGGCCTTGCTCGAGGCCCACGGTCTGCGCCGTTTCCCGTCGCCCCACGACGGTGAGACCGTCCTCTGCTTCGGCTCCCATCGCTGCACCTTCAGCGGCTTCTTCCAGGGGTTTCCGGAGGGGCAGCCGCCGTCGGTCCCCAGCCGCGACTGGGACGATGCCATGGAGGCCCTGAGACAGTTCCAGGCCCTGGTGGCGTCCTTGCCCGAGGGCCATCCCCATCACCATCCCGACGCCGCCGAACTTGACCGGCTGAGCTTCCAGGACTGGATCGAGGCCCACACTCACACCCCCTTCGCCGCCTGGTACTTCGCCTATTTCTGCCGCGCCGTCGGCTTTCTCGGCCCGGCGGAACCCGACCAGGTGTCCCTGCTGCACGTGGCCTGGGGCCAGCGCACGGCGTCCCAGGGGGACCACCCCGAGGAGGAGCTGATCCACGGCGGTGCCGGCCAGCTGCCGGCCCTGCTGGCCAGGGAGCTGGGGGACGCCCTGGTGTTGGGCGAGCCCGTGCGGGCCATCCATCAGCCCGAGGGAGAGGCGCCAGTCGAGGTGATCACCGATCGCGCCAGCCACCACTGCCGGGCCGTGATCGTGGCCATGCCGCCGGCGCTGGCGGGCGCCATCCGCTTCACGCCGGACTTGCCGGCCGACCGGCTCGCCCTGCAAGAGGGGATGGCCATGGGGAACTGCACCAAGGTGCTGATCGCCTACGGGCGGCCCTGGTGGCGCGAGGCGGGGCTCTCCGGCATCGGCATCGGCGATCGCCCCTGGGTGGAGCTGTGCGCCGACAGCTCTGATCCGGAAACGGGCCTGGGGGTGCTCGCCGCCTTCGTGGTGGGTCGCCGCCGGGAGCGCTGGGCGGCCCTGGAAGCGGACCAGCGCCGGGCCGCTGTCCTGGAGGATCTGGCCGCCTACTTCGGCCCGATGGCCCTGGAACCGCTGGAGTACGTGGAGAAGAACTGGCCCGACGAACCCTTCGTCGGCGGCGCCTTCGCCGCCTGGATGCCCCCCGGCCTGTGGACCCGCAGCGGCGATGCCCTGCTGCGGCCCCACGGCCGGGTGTTCTGGGCCGGCACCGAGGTGGCGGAGCGCTGGCCGGGTTTCTTCGAGGGTGCCGTGGACAGTGGCGAGAGGGCGGCGGCCGCCGTGGCCGCCCTGCTGGGCTGATCAACCGGTGCACCATGGCTGCCTACCATCGGCCCAGGCAGGTGGCTGGCGTTGATGGGCGAAGCACTCCCGGCGAAGCAGGCGGAAGCACCGGCCCTGGCGCCCCTCCCCGTAGCCCTGGCCAGGGGCATCGCCGACCTGTTTCCCGCCGGCCGGGATCCCGACCCTGACCAGCGCCTGGAGGCCAGGCTGGCGGAGTCGGCACGCCAGGGCCGGCCGTTGCGGGTGAAGCTGGGCATCGACCCCACCGGCAGCGACATCCACCTGGGTCACAGCCTGCTGTTCCGCAAGTTGCGGGCCTTCCAGAACGCCGGCCACACGGCCGTGCTGATCATCGGCGACTTCACGGCCCGCATCGGCGATCCCACCGGCAAGAGCAGCACCCGCGTGCAGCTCGATGCGGCGGCGGTGGAGGCCAATGCCGCCACCTACCTGGCCCAGCTGGGCCAGGGACAGCCCCCCGAGCGCGCCCTGCTCGATTTCGAGACCCCCGGGCGGCTGGAGGTGCGCCGCAATTCCGAATGGCTCACCGGCCTCGATCTGCCGCAGGTGATCGAGCTGCTGGGGATTAGCACCGTGGGCCAGATGCTGGCCAAGGAGGACTTTGCCAACCGCTACGGCTCCGGAACACCCATCAGCCTGCACGAGTTCCTGTACCCCCTGCTGCAGGGCTACGACTCGGTGGCGGTGCAGGCCGACCTCGAGCTGGGCGGCACCGACCAGAAGTTCAATGTGGCGATGGGGCGCGACATGCAGCGCCATTTCGGCCAGCGGCCCCAGTTCGGCCTGTTGCTGCCGATCCTGCCGGGCCTCGATGGGGTGCAGAAGATGAGCAAGAGCCTGGGCAACACGGTCGGCCTGCTGGAGGATCCCCTCTCGATGTACTCCAAGCTCGAGAAGGTGCCGGACGCGGTGGTGGAGGACTACCTCACCCTGCTCACCGACCTGGACCCGGCGACGTTGCCTGCGGAGCCCCGGGAGCGGCAGAAGGCGATGGCGCTGCAGATCACGGCCGATCGCCACGGAGCGGTGGCGGCCGCCGCGGCCCAGGCCGATGCGGCCCGGCTGGTGGCGGGAGGGGCCAGCGGCACCACGGCGGAAGCGGAGGTGCCCGAGGCCTCCCTGGCCGGACTGGCCTTCCCGCTGAAGGCCTTCTACCTGCTCAGCGCCCTGCAGGTCTGTGCCAGCAGCAGCGAAGGGAGGCGCCAGATCCAGGGCGGCGGCGTGAAACTCGATGGGGAGAAGCTCAGCGACCCCAACCAGGAATTCAGCAGCCCCCAGGAACTGGCCGGCAAGGTGCTGCAGCTCGGCAGGAAGACCTTCCGTCGGCTGGTGGCCTGATGGCGGGCACGACGGCCACCTTGATGACGTCCGACCCCGCCGAGAGCATCATCCTGGCCCTCGACCGCGGCACGGCCGAGGAGGCTCTGGCATTGGCGACGGCCATTCCTGAGCTCCGCTGGGTGAAGGTGGGCCTGGAGCTGTTCACCGCCGCCGGTCCAGATGTGGTGCGGGAGCTGCGGCAGCGGGGTCTGCGGGTGTTCCTGGACCTGAAGTTCCATGACATCCCCGCCACCATGGCCGGCGCCTGCCGCAGTGCCGCCCGCCTGGGGGCCGAGCTGATCACGGTGCACGCCTGCGCCGGGTCCGAAGCCCTCGCCGCCGCCCAGGCCGCGGCCGAGGAGGGGGCCGCCCTCGAGGGCCTCGGCGCCCCCACCCTGCTGGCGGTGACCGTGCTGACCAGCTGGGATCCCGACCGCTTCCGGCAGGAACTGGCCATCGCCACACCCCTGGCCACCTACGCGACCCAGCTGGCGGCGATGGCCGCAGCGGCGGGCCTCACCGGAGCGGTGTGCTCCCCCTGGGAGGTGGGCGGGCTGCGGGCCGCCCATCCCCGGCCCTTCACCCTGGTGACCCCCGGCATCCGCCCCGCCGGCAGCGCCGCTGCCGATCAGAAGCGGGTGATGTCGCCAGCGGCGGCGGTGGCGGCGGGTGCCAGCCAGCTGGTGATCGGTCGGCCGATCAGCGGCGCCACCGATCCGGCGGCGGCCTTCGAGGCCTGCTGCGCCGATCTCCGCGGCGCGCCGGGCTGAGTTGGTTCAGAGCGGAAGCGGGGCCGCATCCAGCTTCAAGGGGGCCGCCTTGCCGTAGAGCCAGCCCTGACCGTGCAGCCAACCCTGGGAGGTGAGCAGACGGGCCTCCTCGATGGTTTCGACCCCCTCGGCCACGGTGTCCAGCTCCAGCCCTTCGGCCACCCCCACCAGCGCCTGGGCCAGCCGCAGGCTCTTGGTGTCCTTGGCGCGCATGGCACAGGTGAAGGAGCGGTCCAGCTTCAGACCGGCGATGGGCAGATCGCGCAGATGGCTGATCGAGGAATAGCCGGTGCCGAAATCATCCACATACCAACGGACGCCGCTGGAGGCCAGCTCCTGGATCTGCCGGCCAATGCCCTCGGTCACGGTGAGCAGGGCCGTCTCGGTCACCTCCAGGTGCAGACGCTCCGGGCGGACCCCGGCGGCCCGCAGAGCTTCGCCCACCAATTGGGGGTAATCGGGCAGGGCGAGGGTGGCCGCGGACACGTTCACCGCCATGGTGAGTGCGGGGGACAACCGGGAGAGCGCCGCCAGGGCCTGGCGCAGCACCAGCAGGTCGATGCGGACGATCAGGCCGCGGCACTCGGCACAGGGCAGGAACTCGGCCGGATGCACTTCGATGCCATCGGGCCGCACCCAGCGGGCCAGGGCCTCATAGCCGGTGATCTGGCCGGTGTCGAACGCCACGATCGGCATGAACCAGGCGGCGAACTCCCCCATCACCAGCCCCCGCTGGATTTCGGCCGCAAACAGCAGAAGCGTGTGAGCTTCGGTGGCCAGGGCGTCGTCGAGCAGGGCAAAACCATTGCGACTGCGGCCCTTGGCCTGCCGCATGGCGAGGCTGGCGTCCCGCAGCAGTTCATCGGGGAGCGCGCCGGCCCGGGCGGTGGCGATGCCGATGCTCACCGTGGGGTCGATGGGCTGGCCACCGATGCTGACCGGCGCACGGCAGGCCCGCAGGATCTTCTCGGCCGTGAGGGTGGCCGCGGCTGCGGCGTCCGGATCACTCAGCAGCACGATGAATTCATCGCCGGTGCCCCGGCCCACCTGCTCTGGACGGCCGATCGCCCGGACGATTCGCGCCGCCAGCAAAGCGATCAGCTTGTCGCCACCGGCATGGGTGAGGGCATCGTTGACCTGGGTGAGGCCATCGATGCCGATGCTGAGCACCGCGAGCGTCGAACCGGTGCCCTCCAGACCATCAAGGGCCCGTCGGATCCGATCGAGGGCCACAGCACGGACGGCCAGGCCGCTGATGGCGTCGTGCTCACGGCTGTGGTCCAGCTCGGCGCGGATCCGCACCTGGTCGTGGATGTCGCGGAAGGACAGCACCAGGGCGCCGGTCTCCTCCTCAGGCAGGGGATGGGCGGTTCCCACCATCCAGCGCCAGCCCCCGTCGGAGCAGAGGATCCGCAGGTCTTGGCGGAAGGATCCCGGTCCTGCAAGCCTGAGACCGGAGCGCAGGACCTGGCTCCGGTCGTCCCGATGCACAAGGCCGATGGCCGGCTGGCCAAGCAGGGCATCAGGCCGCCAGCCCAACCGGGCTTCAATCGACTCGGAGACCCAGACGATGCGGTGCTCACGGTCCAGTTCAACCACCACATCCGAGGCGTGACGGGCGAGCAGCCGATACCGCCGTTCCACCTCCACCAGCTTCTGCTGTTCCGCCATGCGCTGGCGGGGCTCCCGCCAGAGGCAGCACAGCAGACCATTGGCAAGAAACAGACGGATCTCGGGAGGCTGCCTGGGGCGCAAGCCACCATGGTCGGAAGCCTCCAGGCCTCCGACAACAACGGCCTGCCCCTGTTCCATGACCTTCAGGCCATGGGGAAAAAGGGCGCTGGACGGCTGGACATCCAGCAGACGGGCCCCGAGCATCCTGCCCGGCGTGCGGCCATGCAGGGCACTGGCCGGGCCGTTGGCGTAAACACAGACGAAGTCGATGATGGCGCCGGAGGGATTCTTCTCGGGCAACAGCAGCAGAAAGGGATCCGGCAGGGACTCGAAGATCGACTGGCTGCTGGCCCATATGGGAAGGCCAGTTCCAGCCGCTCCCTTACCAGTGAATCCTGACGAATCACGCCTGGCAACGACAGTCCCCTGACCTTGAGCGGTATCGGTGATCACCTCTCTGCGGCGTCGCTGCCGGGAAACCTGATGCAGGAAAGGAAACGTGTCTGAAAAGCCCATCGAACCCGTTCACCATCTCCATGGGGGGTAATGCCGATCTGGGGCAGAAGCGGGAAGGTTATCGAGCGCGTCTGCGGCAAATCTCCTGGAAGTTACCAAAAAAGGCTAGCTGATTCCCTCCCGAAAAGCAGCGAATGCGGCGTGCGTTTGGCGGGACGTTCGGTGCGCTTCCCAGGAGATGTTGGCGGTGGGTGAACGTTGGCCCTTGGGACTTCGAAACGGCGAAGGCCTTCACCTGGAACGCCATCAGGCGGCGTGAGTTGTCGACGCCAACCAGAGAATCTGACCATTCGCCTGGAAGCACAACCTGCGGTTGGTCAGTTGTCAGGCTGCTGTTTCGCCCGGATGGCCCCGGCCGCTTCAGCCCGGTCGAGCTGCTGCGCCGCCCAGCGGCCCAGGCGCCCGGAAGCGGCCAACTGGACGCGCAGGCGCTCCATCTCAGCGGCGCGTTGCTGCCGCCGCTGCTCCTCACTGGGCACCCGATCCTCGAACGGCACATGGGCCCGCGCCGCCAGCCAGGCCCCCAGCTGGCGCAGGGAAGACGGATCACCACTTTGCTGATCAACCAGCAAGGGCTTGCCACCGGGGGGCCGGGTGGCCTGCAACCGATAGGAGCGGTCCCCATCGGAATCCACCAGCTCCACCAGCTCCAGGGCCCGACCTTCCCCCAGGGTTTGCAGGCGATGGCCGAAGCGGCGCTGCAGCACCAGAACCCGCGGCTCCAGCCGCCATTCCCGACGCCCGAAGGCCAGCCACACCTGGCCCCAGCCACAGGCCAGGGCCACCAGCGCCAGCGGAATCCCCATCACCCAGACTCCCGATCCGGCCGGGCCGCCACCCAGCAGCAGGGCCAGCAGGCCCCACAGCACCAGATTGACCAGGCCCAACACCAGGCGATGGCGCCGGCGCAGGGCCGGGTCGGGCACCAGCAGCGGACTGCCGAAGGAGGGAGTCAGTTCCTGCCAGCCCGCGGGCAGAACAGCCGGGGAGGCTGGCGGATCGCCGGACGCTGCCGGACGCAGACCCAGAAGTCGGTTGAGCTGACTGGCGGCCTCCTGCCGCTGAATCAGGCTGCCGAGCCGGGTGATTTCCAGGCTGCGGCCGGGCAGCTCGGCCACCAGCGGCCCCCCGAGGCCGCCATCGCGCACCTGAAAGCGCAGGATGGCGGCTTTGGGCAGGGCACGCCGGTGACGGAAGGGTCCCAGCTGCACCTGCCGCTCCAGACGGCCGTCACCTGTCACGGTCAGCCGATCCTCCGACCAGAGCGCCCGCAGCAGATGGTGCAGAGCGGCGGCGCCACCGACACTCCAGAAGCTCACCCAGACCAGCAGGAACAGGGCCGCCGGCAGCGCCCCTTGTCCCGTCGTCAGGAACGTGCCCAGAAACGTCCACAGGAACCAAAGGGCGAAGATCTCTCCGGCCAGCCAGCCGCTGAGCCAGAAGACCAGGAACGCCGCCAGGAAGAAACGAGCCGGACCCTGGGGTCGGAAGCGGAAGGTTGGGGATGCCGTCTCCAGCTTCACCGCCTCAGCCCCCAGAACCCGTTGGGCCCATGCTGGCCGACGGGCGCCGGCACGGCATCGTTTCGGAGCATGAAAAACCCCCTCTCCCGAGAAGGGAGCGGGGGTGGAAAGAGCAAGCGCTGGATCCTGATCGGGCCAGCACTGGCTGGCTTCAGCCGACGAACTCGCGGCTGGGGGCGCAGACGCCGGCGGGGGAGGTGCCCTTCAGGTAGGCCAGCATGGTGTCGGCATCGGAGCACTCGAACGGGTCGGTGGGGCAGTTGTCCTCCAGCCCGGGCTCAACGAACATCTTCTCGATCGTGCCGTCGTTGACGAGCATCGAATAACGCCAGGAGCGCGCACCGAAGCCCAGGTTGCCCTTCTCGACGAGCATGCCCATCTTGCGGCTGAACTCACCGTTGCCGTCGGGGAGCAGGAACACCTTGTCAGCGCCCACCTGCTTGCCCCACTGGAACATCACGAAGGCGTCGTTGACCGACACGCAGACGATGCTGTCGACGCCCTGGCCCTTGAACTCCTCGTACAGAGCCTCGTAACGGGGCAGGTGGTTGGAGGAGCAGGTGGGGGTGAAGGCACCGGGGAGGGAGAACACCACCACCTTCTTGCCCTTGAAGATGTCGTCGGTGGTCAGGTCCTGCCAGCGGAAGGGGTTGGGGCCTCCCACGGACTCATCGCGCACACGGGTCTTGAAGACAACGCTGGGGACCGTTTCGATGGCAGCCATGTGAATGTGTGAAGAACGACTTGACGACGCGCCGCCCGGAGCAGCGATCGAAAGGAGTTTAACTCGTAATCGGTCCGCCTTAGGGGGGAAAGCCGCTGAGTGTTTGTGCTCATCGCCTCCCTGGATCCAGCCGAGACATCGACCTACAGTCCGCCTCGCCAGCACCCCGGCCCCCCGCCCCAGCCATGACCCTCTCGATGCACGGGGCGGCCGTTCCGCCCCTGGCCCGCAGCCTCAACAATCTCAGCGGCATCCTGGCCAAGGCGGCCGCCCACGCCGAAGCCAGAGGGATTGATCCGTCCGTGCTGCTGCAGGCGCGCCTCTACCCCGACATGTTCCCCCTGGTGCGCCAGGTGCAGATCGCCACCGACATCGCCCGCCGCGGCCTGGCCCGGCTGGCCGGGGTGGAGGGCACGGCGATGGAGGACAACGAAGCCAGCTTCGAAGAGCTCATCGGCCGCATCGAAACAACCATCGCCAGCCTCGAAGGCTTCTCAGCCCAGCAGATCGATGGCACCGATGCCAAGGCGATCGAGCTGACGATCCGCAGCGAGACGCTCCACTTCAGCGGCCAGAACTTCCTGCTGCTCTTCGTGCTGCCCAACGTCTATTTCCACGTCACCACCGCCTACGACATCCTGCGCCATAACGGCGTGGAGCTCGGCAAACGGGATTTCCTGGGCGAGCCCTGAGGCGCTTTCAGGCCAGGGGCCGCCGCAGGGCCGCCGGATCCAGGCCCTCCCGCAGGGCCAGCACGATCCCAGCCGCTTCCGCGTAGCTGGCGGCCGGGATCACCGGCAGCCCCAGGGACTCGCCGCTGACCTGCAGCAGGCACGGATTGCCGTCCACGGCGATCACGGGAACGCCCCGCTCGGCGCAGGCCAGCACCGCCTCACCCCCCAGGGCCCCGGCCGGGGCCACCACCGCCCCCAGATCAGCGCCGTGCAGCAACCCGTTGCCGCTGGCCGGCTCGGGCCGCAGCGAGGGGGCGCGGCTCAGGCCCACCAGCACGCAGGGCAGGAAGGTGTGGCCCAGCTCCTCCGCCGCCGCCCTCGGATCCAGCCCGGGATCGGATGGCAGCGGCGCCAGGGCGGGGGCATGGGCGCAGGGCACCCCCAGATGGCGCACCAGCAGGTGGCTGATCACCGCCTCCGCCCCGGCCAGGGCGTCCACCCCCGTGCCGTGCCGGTAGGCCGCCAAGGCCTCACTGCCGGGATCCTCGGGGAAGCGGGCCACCACGGCGATGGCCGTGGCGCCAGCCGCCAGCAGCGCCTCACCGGCCTGCAGCAGCGCATCGGGCCGGCCAAGGGTGCCCCAGCTGCTGCCGCTGGGGCCGATCGACAGGCTCACCGCCAGGGGCACCTCGCTCGTGAGCACCGGGCCGATCGTCAGCCCCAGGCTGGCGCGGCAGGCGTCGATCACCTGGTGGTGGCGCAGCAACAGCTCCGCTTCGAGGCCCGCATCGAACAGCACGCCCACCCGCTGGCTGGGCACCGGAGCCAGGGCCAGCTCACCGGCAGCGAAACGGTCGAGGCTCCAGCCCTCCACGTAGTGCAGGCGCCGGTCACTCCAGTAAAGGGACGCGGCGTTCATCACGTTGGGATGGGTGATCAGGCAACCGCTGGCCGCCGCCAGCAGCCGGGCCGCCGGCAGACCGTCACCGGCAAAGCCACCGATGGCGCAGCCCACCCCGGTGGGGATCACCAGCAGGGTGGGCAGGGGCGGGGCCGCCGCGCTCAAGGACCGGGCGTCGGCACCGGGCCCACCACGATCCCCTCAAGCCGCAGGCCGCGCTGGGGATCCACCGCTGTGATCGCCCAGCGCAGCGGCTCAGCACCCGCACCGGCCAGGCGACGGGCTTCCCCCGCCAGCGCCTGCCGCAGCTGGGGAAGCAGGGGGCCGGGGGCGGCCTGCAGCCACAGCTCCAGGGGCACCAGAGAACTCATTTCTGGAACTGACCGAACTGGGCCTCGTAGAGGGCGTCCTCCTGGCCGGCCAGCAGATCGAGATCGGAGCACGGATAGGAGACGCAGAGCAGGGCATAACCCTTGGCCTGCAGCTCGGCCTTCACGCCCATGGCATCGGGCTGGTGCACCTCACCGCTGCGCAGCAGGGCGGCGCAGGTGGTGCAGACGCCCGAGCAGCAGGAGCTGGGCAGGGGCACCCCGGCGGCCTCGGCGGCGTTGAGCACCGTCTGGTCGCTGCGACAGGAAAAACTGTGGGCGACACCATCCAGGCTGGCGCTGATCTGAAAGACGGTGGGCTCTGGGGTGGTCGCTGGTGTGGTCTCGGGCACGGGGGATGGGGGTCCGGGAGGGGCGGCGGTGGCAGGGGCGGCTCAGGCTCCCGACGCACGGCCATCTTCTCCGATCGCCAGCCAGAGGCCGGGATGGGGGGCGAGGTACTCCCCGGGATGGGGCGCCGCCGCCGGGGCGGTGAGCAGGAAGTCGATGCTCACGGAGAAGCGGGTGTCGTCGGGGTCGTCATTGGGCAGCACCGCATGGTCGACCGAGGCGGGGAACAGCAGCAGCAGGCCAGCCCGGGGCGCCACGTCCTGCCAGGGCTGGTTGAGGGCGGCGCCAGGGCGGATCGGGCCGTCCTGGCCTACGGCCAGACCCGGCACCAGCTCGTTCACCTGCCGGGGGGCGAACAGACGCAGGCAACCGCTGCGGCCGCAGCCATCGCCATTGAGGTAATAGACGGCGCTGAGGTGGGCGTTGGGGTGGTGGTGGCGCCCTACCTGTTCGCCGGCGTCGCTGATCACCGGCCAGCTGCGCTGCACGTGCAACGCCACCCGCCGGCGATCGAACCCCAGCGCCAACAGATACTCCCAGGCATGGCCCGCGAGCCGGGTGATCAGGGGGGCAAACAGGGGGTCTCGGTGCAGCTCGCCGGCGCCATGCACATCGCCGGTCCAGGCCACGCCCTCCTCGCTGGGGGCCTGCTCACGCAGCGCCAGGGCCCGTTGCAGCAACAGGGCGGTGTCGAGAGGGTCGGGCGCCAGCTGCACCCGGCCCAGGGCCATCGGGAACAGGGGCTGGATGGCCAGGGCGGCGGGGGCAGGATCGGCCATGGACAAGCGGGAAGGATGGCGCGGCGACGGGGATCGGAATGTGCCTGAGCGGAAACTCTGGGACCATGCCGTCCCGTGCCTGGTCCTGGCCCGCAACGTCCGCGGCGCTGTCCAGGAACTCTGCTCCCCAGGGACGTCACGACAACGATGATCAACGCCCATCGGCGGAACTGAGTTCCCAGGGCGTACGTAGCCCAGCCAACTGGATGGGATGCCGATCAAGTCAAGGTCAGTGAAAGCAAGGGATGGATCGGGGAAAGTGTGGTGAACGTGCGACGAGTAGGTGAAGCCGCACAGGATGAACAGTCAAGGTTTCAGATCCAGCCATTGACAGTGGATAGATTCCAACACCTGCACCACACTCCAGCATCAAGATCCCGCCCTCAACTCCAGAACGGCTGGACCAATCCCATGGATTTGTGCCAACGGCTAACTTGGCCTTCGGTGATCTCCGGGAGCTGACGCCATGACCGTGCTTCATCTCCCCTGTGCTCTGACATTGCTTCTACTCGCTGGCTGCCAACCACTCTGGAACGCTGCCAATCAGTCGGCACTGAAGGCCGACGTTCGCGCACTCCTCAAGAAGGCCGCCGTCGAACCGCAGCATCTGGCATGCCGCATGGTCGATCTGACAAGAAACGCCACATGCACCCTTCGCATGTCCTCATCAGAGACCGCCTCTGTTGTTCGTACTCTGGCGCTGAAGAGCATCCAGAGATCTTCATCACCCCCCGCTCCACACGCGCAGCGCATGGAGCTTGCCGGCCGCAGTTGTGTGGCAGGCACCACCGGGTCGATCATCACGTTCGGCCTGGGGAATCGTCCCGGTTCACTTCGACTGTCCAGTGGCACAGCCTTCGAATCCCTGATGCTCAGCTTCAACCAGTCGACCGGCCAGGCCTGCGTACAAGTCTCCTACGCCTACGGCTAAGACAGACACACGAAACGCACTGATCTCTGTGAACAACCGATGAACGACTGAGCAACAGATGGAATGATATCGTTTGCACCCAATGACGAAGTAACGTTATACAAGGAGGACTAAACATGATTCTTCATTCGATCACAAAGACCGTTTCGATCCAGGCGCCAGTCACGAAGGTCTTTGACTACCTCTCCAATCCTGCGAACTGGCCTCAATGGGCCATTCTCAATATCAAGTCCATTCGGGCATCGGAAGATGGGTGGTGGGACATGGAGACCCCCATGGGTCAAGCCAAGCTTCGGATCCCTGATGCCAGCTGGACAGTGCCGGCGAGGATTGTTCCGAATGGTGATGGATGTGAGTTCATGATGACGTTCTTTCAGCCTGCAACCTTTGGCAACGATTTCTTCAAGCAGCAAGTCGACTTGGTCGATCAGGAAATGGCGAAGCTGAGGGAGTTGATGGAGATCTAGCTCCGTGGTCCAGCATGGCCGTGGAGCGGGCGCCAATGTTGGCTCATGGCGACTGGGTGATCGCTTAACCTGGGTGGATGCTGATTGATGGGTCATGGGAAGAAGGCTGGTGACTCGCCGCCGCCGGACACCTGCGTCTGCAAGGCTGATGACATCTGCCGGGCGAACAGAGCAACAACACAGCCAAAAGTCCGGGGGCGATGCCATGGCTGAGACAACATGAAAAAGGCCCTTCATGCCATCAGCCTTGTCTTGCTGGCCATCGATTCCGTCGCAGCGCTTTTCATCCTCCATTGGGCCCTGACGGCCAGCGCCCGGGATGGAGAAGTTGCCTATGCGATTGTCTTTCTGATGATCATGTTGGCGTTCGTTACCGTGGGTGGCGGAGCGCTGAAGCTCAGTGCCAAACATGGATCCATCCTCGGGCTTGGATGTTCGACACTCATCTTGAGCCTTCCGCCTGTCATCGTCGTAGCGATCAGGGTCAGCAATTCATTGTCGTGAATCAACGCCGTAGCAGACGTCATTCCAGGCTTGGATGACACCCTGGGGGACAGGAGAGACCCCATGATCGGCGGCGTGTGAACTGATCAGCGGATCAAGAAGTTCTCCATCGCCCATGGCCCCGGCACCGAGGGCTGCAGACACAGCCTGAAGGCAAAGTGATACGCCTCAAGCCCAGGTCGATCGATGACTGGTTATCGAGGATCCAAATCGGAGATGCAGACTTCACCGCCATTGCTTTCGCCCTCCCAGCGTCGACATGTCAATCCAAGCTTGCAGAGACCGCTGGCTTCCACTTCAATCTTGCCGCCAAGACCGACGCAATCACCGACACTCATGGTTGCCGCCATGGGGGCGCGAGGGGCGGTGGGGTTGCGAGTCGGTGCCTGCGGCCGCAGGGTGCCTTGTCCCTGGGGAGACTTCGGCGGGGACCCCGTGGTCTGGGGGCTGAACGGGACCTGGGGAGGTCGGCTGGTCTGCGCCATGGTGCCCAGTGGCTGAAACACGGCCAGGCCAAGCAAGCCAGCCCAGAACAATGTTGGCATCGGACGCACAAACGACATCATCATCCGGCTCATGGAGCCTCAACGGTCTTGGAGATGCAACGCCTGCGGATCACACCGTCCCGATCGACCGTCGAACACAAGTAGCCAGAGTCACAGGTTTCATTCGATCCCAAGGGATCCACAATCCCGCCGATCCCTTTGCATTGTCCTGCCGTGAGGGGCAGGATCCTGTCAGGCCTGAATCCCCTGGGGCCATCCGTACCAGAGGGCGGTTTTATCGTCCGGACGGGAATTCGCTCAGGCACAACCACAGCTCCAGAGCCATTCACGGTCGGACTGGCTGGTGCTGTCTGAGCAACCACAGGGGAGCCCAGGGCAGCAACAACGAGAACAATGGGGAGAACGGAAATTGGAGCCAACGGCAGGAGAGCCGGGCCAAGTATGAAGACGGCCCAGCGGCACTGAACAGCCAGATACAAACGTTAACCATCGACAGCATGGCCTGTGTGCGGCCCAATCTGCATGACTACGGCATGGCCGCCACGACCATCTGGCTCGTATCCCGACCCCATTATGGAGACGATCAGTCCCGACACTCGTTGTCGTTGGTAAGTCTGACATCGTCCCTTGAAGGTTGACCAGCGCACGCATCCACACAGGACACAGGCTGTTGATGGAAAGGAATCAGCATTCTGGCGAAGCCTTCAGGGGCATCAGCACCGCGTGCCTCACCTGACAGGTGCCGGAACAAGGCTGGGGTCATGGCTTCTAAGCTGATTCCTGAACCGTTTCTCCTTCCATCACCCAGGCTGGCCGCCGCCATGCCACCCAGGGTGCAGCAGCCATCGGTCCACGCTGCATGCGTAGGAGAACATCCGAAAAGGACCCCTGACGCATGAAAGCCGTTGTCGCTGAGCGCTATGGACCGCCCGACGTGCTGCGCATCAGGGAGATCGCCACCCCCGCGCCTAAAGACGACGAACTCCTGATCCGGATCCATGCCAGCACCGTCACCTCAGCGGACTGGCGGGTGAGGAGCCAGACGGTGCCGACGGGCTTCGGGCTGATCATGCGGCTGGTGTTCGGCCTGAAGAAACCCAGGCAGCCCATCCTCGGCTCGGAGCTGGCCGGCGTTGTCGCGGCAATCGGCAATAACGTCACCCGGTTTCAGGTGGGGGAGCGGGTGTTCGCCTTCAGCGACGCCCGCATGGGCTGCCATGCCGAATTCATCGTCCTGCCGCAGGACGGCCTGGTGCTGCCCACACCGCCTGGCCTCTCGGACGAAACGGCCGCTGCGCTGTCCTTCGGCGGAACGACGGCCCTGGATTTCCTGCGCCGAGGCAAGGTTCGCCATGGAGACAAGCTGCTGGTGAATGGGGCCTCCGGCGCGGTGGGGACCGCCGTTGTGCAGCTGGCCTGGCACGCCGGGGCCGAGGTCACCGGTGTGTGCAGCGGAGCCAACGGTGATCTGGTGCGCTCCCTGGGCGCCGCGCATGTCATTGACTACACCCAGGCCGACTTCACACAGAACGGTGAAACCTATGACGTGATTGTCGATACGGTCGGCACGGCACCCTATGCACGCTGCAGGCGATCGCTCAAGGATGGGGGGCGCCTGCTGCTGGTGTTGGCTGGTTTGCCAGAGATGCTGAAGGGCCTGTGGGTGTCGCTGACGAGCCGCCACACGGTGATCGCCGGACCCGCTTCCGTGACACGGACGGATCTGCGCCACCTGGCGGCACTGGCTGAAACGGGCGATTTCCACCCGATGATCGATCGACGCTATCCGCTCGATCAGATCGTGGAAGCCCACCGCTATGTCGACACGGGACGCAAGAAGGGCAATGTCATCCTTTCTGTGTGCCACCAGGCCTAGTCCGCCATGGCGAAGTCCGAGGCTTTTGCGCGCATCCAGCACCAGGTGCTCAGGATCGTTTCTGCGGTTCCCGAAGCAAAACTGACGACCTACCAATCCATCGGTGAGCATCTGGCCGTGATGCCAAGGCATGTTGCGTACATCCTCAGCCAGCTGGACGACGCCACCAAGCTGGACATTCCCTGGTATCGGGTCGTGTCAGCGAATGGCAGCCTGGGCGTGCCCAAACGGGATCCCAACGGCGACACCCAGGCCGATCTGCTCGAACGTGAAGGCCTCGTGGTGGTGGGGAATGCCGTGCATCCCGCCCTTGAGGCGTTCTTCCTGCCCTGCGGTGATTTGACCCATGGAATCCCCGGGCAACCGCGTCCCGCGGCGGTGGCCGACTCCCAACCCCGGAGCGGGGCCAACAGGCCGCAGCGACGTCTTGGGGCGTGAAACGCGTCCGAGGTTACTGACATCGGTGTAATGTATAGATAACGGAAAGGCGCCGAGCACCGTTGCATGTGCTTCCTCGCTGTTCTGCCCCTCTCGAAGAGAAGGCGACATGAAGGCTGGGATAATGAAGAGATATGGAACCAAGGGCAGACGGCCAACGATCCATCCGGTCGCGACCAACGTCCCAGTCACCACGCCTTCGACATTGGAGCTGACGCTGTCGGAACGCGTCAAGGAACTCCAGTGCCTTCAGCAGATCGAGCAGATCATCGGCGCCAATCAAGGAACACTCGACGACCTTCTTCAGCAGACGGTTGAGGCCATCCCCCGAGCCTGGCAGCATTCCGCCCACACCGTTGCCAGGATCTCCCGGGGCCCCAATGTGTATCAGACGGGCGATCTTGATCCATGCCCAGCCATTCAGTCCTCGACAATCAGCGCCAACGACACCATCTACGGCTGCCTGCAAGTCGGCTATACCAAGCCGTTCGCGGAAGCCATCGAAGGACCTTTTCAGGCGGAAGAACGGCTACTGCTGGACACGATCGCCAAGCGCCTCGGCAGCCTGATCGCCGGGGCGATCGCCCAGGAGGGATTGATCAGAAGCCTCCAGGAGAAGGAGAGGCTCTTCAAGCAGTTGATCGCGGTCGTGGGGGGGATGGCGGAGATGCGGGATCCCTACACCGCCGGCCACCAGCACAGTGTGAAAGAGCTGGCCATGGCCATCGGCGTGGAGCTGGGCCTACCGGAGCGGCAGCTGGAGGGCCTGCAGCTGGCCGCCTCCGTCCACGACATCGGCAAGATCATGGTGCCGGCGGAAATCCTCTGCAAGCCGACAAAGCTGACCAAGCATGAATTCGACCTGATTAAAGACCATGCGGAGGCCGGCTACAACATCCTCAAGGATGTGGCGTTCCCCTGGCCGATTGCCCGCATCGTCCATGAACATCACGAACGGATGGATGGCAGCGGCTATCCCAACGGCCTGCGTGGGGAAGAACTACTGCTCGAATCCCGCGTAGTGGCGGTCGCCGACGTGGTGCAGTCCATGTGTGCCCATCGTCCCTACCGGGCCGGCCTTGGCAGCGAGGCCGCCCTGGCGGAGATCAGCAAAAACCGAGGCAAGCTCTACGACACCGACGTCGTGGACGCCTGCCTGAGGATGTTCCACGAGAAACGGTACGTCTGTGGCTGTTGACCTCTGAACGGATCCTGCAATGACGGTCCCATCCCACCACCCACTTCGTTTGCCACCAGGGGTGGATCTGCGCAAGGAACTGGAAGCCATGGCCCGGGAAGATCCGGAGCTCTGCGGCTTCATCGTCTGCTGCATCGGCAGCCTTGAGAGTCCCGTGCTTCGCTTCGCGGATCAGGACAAAGGGGTCGTGCTGGACGGTCCGCAGGAGGTGATCATGCTGACCGGCAGCGTGAGCGGGGCTGGCGCTCACCTGCACCTGGTGGTGGCCGATGCGAAGGGACACACCCTGGGCGGTCACCTCTGCCATGGAGGCCGGGTACGCACCACGATGGAAATGCTGCTGCTCTGCCCGGAAGGCTGGCAGCTGGGCCGGGAGCGGGATGCCACCACCGGCCACCTGGAGCTGACGATCAGCCCATCGCGGCCGCGCCACCCACCACTTCCAGAATCTCCTGGGTGATGGCCGCCTGGCGGGCCTTGTTGTAATCGAGGGTGAGGGTCTTGGCGAGCGCCTTGGCGTTGTCGCTGGCGTTGTTCATGGCCGTCATCCGGCTGGCCAGTTCGCTGGCGGCCGCTTCCTGGAGGGAGCGCAGCAGCTGGTTGGCCAGGTAGAGGGGCAGCAGGGCATTGAGCAACTGCTCGGGGCTCTGCTCGAACACGAAGTCCGGCTGCAGGGCCGGCTCAGCGTTCTCCACCGTGCCGACCTCGACGCCGAGGCGGCCGTCGCGGGTGATGAGACGGAAGATCTCGTCATCCGAGCTGGCGATGCCCTGGGGGTCAAGGGGCAGCAGGGTCTGGACGACCGGCTGGGAGCTCACCAGGTTGATGAAACGGGTGAAGACGATCTCGACCCGATCCGTGCTGGCCGACAGGAACTCGGCCAGCACCTCGTTGGAAATTTCGTTGGCTTCCTGGGAGGTGGGCACCTGCTCCAGGCCGGTGAAGGTGGCCCGGATCGGGTACGAGCGGTTGGTGAAGTAGGTGATGGCCTTGCGGCCCATCAGCACCATGTCGACTGCGAAGCCCTGACCCTTGAGTTCAGCGAAGCGCTGCTCGGCCCGGCGGATGACGTTGGCGTTGTAGCCGCCGCAGAGGCCCCGGTCGCCGGTGACCACCAGCAGGGTGATGGTGCTCACCGGACGGCGCTCGGCCAGCAGGGGGGAGTCGGCACCCTCGAAGCCCATGCGGGATTCGAGGTTCTGCAGCACCCGCGCCAGACGATCGGCGAAGGGGCGGGTGCGCAGCACCTGCTCCTGGGCACGACGCACCTTGGCAGCAGCCACCAGCCGCATGGCTTCGGTGATCTTGCGTGTGTTCTTGACCGAACTGATCCGGTCACGGATTGCCTTGAGATTGGCCATGGGTGGAGAGTCCTCAGGCGGCGGCCAGCATCGAGGAGGTGACCTCGCGGATGGCCTCCTTGAGCATGGCTTCGGATTCGTCGCTCAGCACCTTGTCGGTCTGAACCTTGTTGATGAACTCGGGCTTGCTGCTCTTGAGGTACTCGCGCAGTTCGCGGGCGAACTGGGGCACCAGTTCCACGGGGACTTCGTCGATCAGACCCTTGACGCCCGCGTAGACCACCGCCACCTGCTCGGCCAGGATCAGGGGGCTGAACTGGGGCTGCTTGAGCAGTTCCCTCAGACGCTTGCCGCGGGCCAACTGGGCCTGGGTGGCGGCATCCAGGTCGGAGGCGAACTGGGAGAAGGCGGCCAGTTCATCGAACTGGGCCAGCTCCAGCTTCAGGGTGCCGGCGATCTTCTTGATGGCCTTGGTCTGGGCGGCACCGCCCACCCGGCTCACGGAGATGCCCACGTTGATGGCGGGGCGCAGGCCGGAGTTGAACAGGTCGGAGCTGAGGAACACCTGGCCGTCGGTGATCGAAATCACGTTGGTGGGGATGTAGGCGGAGACGTCACCGGCCTGGGTCTCGATGATCGGCAGGGCGGTCATGCTGCCCTTGCCCATGGCGTCGGAGAGCTTGGCGGCCCGCTCCAGCAGGCGGCTGTGGCAGTAGAAAACGTCGCCGGGGTAGGCCTCACGGCCGGGGGGACGGCGCAGCAGCAGCGACATCTGGCGGTAGGCCTGGGCCTGCTTGGTGAGGTCGTCGTACACCACCAGGGTGGCCTTTCCCTTGTACATGAACGACTCGGCGATGGCGGCGCCGGTGTAGGGGGCCAGGTATTGGAGGGCCGCCGCTTCCGAAGCGCTGGCCGCCACAACGACGGTGTAATCCAGGGCGCCGCGCTCGCGCAGCACTTCCACCACGTTGGCCACCGAGGCGTTCTTCTGGCCGATGGCCACATAGACGCAGACCACGTCCTCACCTTTCTGGTTGAGGATCGTGTCGATGCAGATGGCGGTCTTGCCGGTCTGGCGGTCGCCGATGATCAGTTCCCGCTGGCCGCGGCCGATGGGGATCATGGCGTCGATCGCCGTGATGCCGGTCTGCATGGGTTCATGCACCGACTTGCGCTGGATGATGCCAGGCGCCATCGACTCGATCAGGCGCGTCTCGGTGGTGGGGATCTCACCTTTGCCGTCGATCGGCTGGCCCAGGGCGTTCACCACCCGGCCCAGCATGGCGTCACCCACGGGAACCGCCGCGATGCGGCCCGTGGCCTTGACGGTGCTGCCTTCCTGAATGCCCAGGCCCTCGCCCATCAACACGACGCCGACGTTGTCGTCTTCGAGGTTCAGCGCCAGGCCCTCGGTGCCGTCCTCGAACAGCACCAGCTCACCGGCCATCACCTGCTCCAGGCCGTAGACCCGGGCGATGCCATCACCGATCTGCAGGACCGTGCCGACGTTGCTGACAGAGACCGACTTGTCGTAGTCGGCGATCTGCTTCTTGAGAATGGCGCTGATCTCGTCGGGGCGGATGGAAACCATGGGTGGGAGTCCCCGGAGGGGAGGCGATGAAGTGAGAAGGAGAGGGGAAAGGGAGCGAAGCGCTAGCTCACGTTGGCGAGCGTCAGGCCGAGCCGCCGCACCTGACCGGCGAGGCTGGCGTCGATCACCCGGGAGCCGACACTGAGGACGAACCCACCGATCAGGGCAGGATCCACCGCAAGGCTGATCTCCACCTTGTCGGTACCGGCCACGACCTTGGCCTTCTCGGCGAGCAGGGCCTGCTGGTCGTCGCTCAGGGGGCTGGCGGAGGTCACCGTGGCCAGGGCGATCTGGTTCTGCTCGCGGTAGAGCTCCAGGAGCCGCTCCAGAACGGCATCGAGGAAGCCGATCCGCTGCCGGTCGGCCAGCAGCTTGAGCAGGTTGAGGAAGGAGGGGGAGATGCTCGCCCCGAAGAGTTGCTCAAGGGCCGCCTTCTTGCCTTCGACCTCCAGGACCGGGGAGGCCATCGCCTCGCGCAGGTCGCTGGAGTCGTGCCAGAGGGAGAGAATCGCCCGGGCCTGGTCGATCACCGCCTCGGTGTCCCCGTTGGCGTCGCAGACCTGGAGGAACGCGTCGGCGTAGGGGGTGGTGATGGTGTTGAGCAGTGGCATCAGGCGTTCCCCATCGATTGAATGGACTGATCGATCAACTGGGCCTGGGTGCTGGCGTCGAGACGGCCGGGCAGGCTGGCGAGGGCCTTGGCGATCGCCATCTCGGCGGCTTCGCGTTGCAGCATCTTGCTGACGCGGGACACCTCCGAATCCATGTCGGACTGGGAGTCCTGCTTGAGCCGGGCCATCTCCTCGACGGTGCGCTTCTCGCTCTCGAGGCGGATGGCCTCGGCGCGGACCTTGCCGTCGGCGCGGATCTTCTCGGCGCGGGCGCGGGCCTCACCCAGGCTCGTCTGGGCCACGGCGAGGGACGCTGTGGCGGCGCTCAGACGCTCCTCGGCTTCCTTGAGTTCGCCGAGGATCCGCTCGCGGCGGCGCTCCAGGATCCCGCCGAGGAAGCCCCGCAGAAACCAAACCAGGCCGGCAATCACGATCGCCAGGTTGATGATGTTGGTCTCGAAAATGTCGAGATTGAGGCCGAAGGTGCCGTGGCTGGCGAACAGCATCGGGAGGGTGGAGATCATCATGAGGCGGGCAGAAGACGGTCGACGATGAGGTCGGCGAGCCTGTCGGCATCGGCCTCAAGAAGACTCAGGGCATCGGCCCGCTGGCCATCGATCTTGCTGCGGGCGCTTTCACGGCTGGCGATGGCGTCGGCCTGGGCCACCGCCATGGCCTCGCGGTAGAGGCGGTCGGAATCCTGCTCGGCCTCGAGGATCACCTTCTGGGCTTCGAGCCGGGCCCCCTTCAGTTGCTCCTTGAGGTCGGCCTCGAGGCGCACGGTCTGGGCGATCTTCTCCTTGGCCTGGGTACGGCTGGTGGCGATGTACCCCTCACGGTCCTCCACGGCCTTGCCGACCGGTCGGAAGAACAGGCTGTTGAGGATGAAGGTGAGGAGCACCACCTGCAGCGCCATGAGCGGCAGGGTGGCATCGAGGTCGAACAGACCTCCCTCGGGCGACCCTGCGGTCGCACCTGCCTCGGCAAGCAGAAGCCAGCTGGTCATGGGGCAATAAGGCGGGCGGTGGTAGAGGCGTGGATGGAGCCGGGGGTGGAGAAGGGCCGCGACGAACGTGCGGCCCGCTCATCCCCGCGACGGCCTCCGATCAGGAGAAGGGGTTGGCGAACAGCAGCACCAGGGCGACCACCAGGCCGTAGATGGTGAGCGATTCCATGAAGGCCAGCGAAAGCAGCAGGGTGCCGCGGATCTTGCCTTCGGCTTCGGGCTGACGGGCAATGCCTTCGACGGCGCCGCCGGAAGCGGTGCCCTGGCCGATGCCAGGACCGATGGAGCCGAGACCGACGGCGAGACCAGCAGCCACGACAGACGCAGCGGAAGTAAGGGAATCCATGGTGGGGTTAGAAATGTGGGGCGCCGGGGAAGCGCGGAAGGAACCTTGTCGAGAACCCTGCGCCGGGGACACCTGGGGAGGCGGGCCCGGATCGTGCCGGACCTGCGCGCAAGGAGTTTGCCAGACCGGGGGACCGGACCAGCGGGGGCAGGAGCTAGTGGTGCTCCTCGTGGACCGCTTCACCGATGTAGTAAGCGGCCAGGGTGGCGAAGATCAGCGCCTGGATCGCACTGGTGAACAGGCCGAGGAACATCACCGGCAGGGGCACCACCAGGGGCACCAGGAACGCCAGCACCGCCACCACCAGTTCGTCGGCCAGGATGTTGCCGAACAGACGGAAGGAGAGCGAGAGGGGCTTGGTGAAGTCCTCGACGATCTTGAACGGCAGCATGATCGGCGTGGGCTCCACGTAGTACTCGAAGTACCGGAAACCCTTGCGGCTCAGGCCTGCATAGAAGTAGGCCAGCGACACCAGCAACGCCAGAGCGATGGTGGTGTTGATGTCGGCGGTGGGAGCACCCAGTTCACCACTGGGCAGGTGAACCAGCTTCCAGGGGATCAGGGCACCGCCCCAGTTGCTCACGAAGATGAACAGGAACAGGGTGCCGATGAAAGGAAGCCAATCGCGGTAGGCCTTCTCGCCGATGTACTCGCGGGCGATGTCGCGCAGGTAGTCCCAGAGGAACTCCAGCAGGTTCTGCACGCCCCTGGGATCACGCTCCAGGCGGCGGGTGCCGACCACCACAACGGCCAGCAGGGCGCCGATCACGACCCAGGAGCTCAGGAAGACCTGCCCGTGGATCTTGTAATTGCCGAGCTGCCAGTACAGGTGCTGGCCGACCTCAAGGGCGGCGAAGGGAAGGGCGAGGGGCAACGGAGCCATCGGGGATAGGACCTGGCGGAACGTCGGGTGCCGCAAGGCGGCTGAAGGGGGCCGCCGGAGCGGCTGAAACAGGGATCAGGTGTCGAGGACGGCCTGAACGATCAAGGCGGGTTTGTAGAGGAGGAATCCCACCAGGGCCGGCAGGATCTCGAGGACGGGGAGCCTGGCGGCCGCGAGCACCAGCACCACCGGCACCAGCAGCTGGGCTTTGCCCACCCCCTTGGTTTCGACGCCGAAGCGGGTGACGCTGCGGGCCAGGAGCCGGAGGTACAGGAGACCCGCCAGGGCTCCCACCAGCAGGCTGAACGCGGTGGGAAGGTCGAACCACAGGGCCGTGATGGGCACCGCCAGGGCGGTGGCACAGACCGTGGAAAGAAGCATCCGGCGCTGCAGTCGCAGGTAACCGTCCATGCCGTTGTTCACCGACGAGAAAACGTTGGTGTCTTCAGGCTGGGGTGGAGCGTCGTTGGTCGGATGCCCGGCGACCGCTTCGGCCGACGTCTCCGCGGGGGGAACGGCATCCGGAGAGGGGGTCAGGGCAGCCTGCAACCGTCGAGGCTCTGTCTTGGCGTGCGGACTTTATCACTCGGCCCGTTCAGGCTCTAAGCAACAGAAGCACCTGCTCCGCCAGGAGCCGCCGCGCCGCCGCCAGCCGCTCTTCGGGGCTCTGGGCCAGCGTCAGCGCTCCGATCGGGGTGCCGGCGGGGGCCGCCGCGAGGGCCTCCATCAGGGCGAGCTCGGACTCGGTGATGGTCAGGGGCCGCAGCTCCGGCCCCAGCAAGGCGGTGGACGGCCAGCCCCACAGACAACGGTTGCGCTCGCCGCCGGCCGCCAGCAGGGCCTCATCGCTCCAAGACTCCGTCGCCGTCTCCGTTGCCCCGTCGCCGTCCTGGCGCCGCAGGAAGAACTCGAAATGGCTGATGTCGGGATCGAGGCTCTCCACCAGGGCCCACTGCTGTGCCGGCGGCAGGGCCTGGGCCCGCTCCAGCAGCTCCCCCTGCAGCAACCGGGCCGGATCCCAGACCTCCGGATTGGAGAAACCGGCGAAGCGGACCCCGGGCTGATCGACGAATCGGAACAGGCGCTCGAGGTCGTAGCTGGTCTCCTGGGGATGGAGGTACATGTCGGCGAAGTTGGCATCGGCGGCGGTGTCGAGGGCCCAGCGCTGCTCGTGGTGCCGCCGCAGGCGGTTGGTCTCGGGAAGGGTGGCGAACAACTCCCGCCCCAGCCGCAGGCCCGCCGGCCCGGTGCCCACCCCCATCAGGGCCAGGGCCCGCTGGGTGCGGTGAATCTCCCAGCGGCCGCCATCGGCATACAGAAAGAGGTGCAGCAGCCCCCCCGGCCGCAGCAAGGGGACCAGGGCGCGCAGACCCAGCTCGGGTTGGTCGAGGTGATGCAGCACCCCCACCGAGTTGATGTAGTCAAAGGGGCCCTCCCCCGCCAGGTCGAGCAGGCTGCGCTGCTCGATGCGCAGCTCCGCCACCTGGGCGGCGGCCCCGGAGCGGCCGGTGCGCTCCCGGGCCACCGCCAGGGCACCGGCACTGATGTCCACCGCCAGCACGGCGGCCCCCGGGTTGAGATGGCACAGGTAGTCGGTGCTCACACCCGTGCCGCAGCCGGCGTCGAGGATCCGCCAGGGGCGCGGCGCCGGTGGCAGGGACCCGTCCACGGCGGCCACGACGCTGTCCACGCACCAGCGCCAGTTGTATCCCGGCGGCGGGCCGTCCTGAAGGGGATCCCCCGGATAGGGGAAACGGTCGTAGAAGGCGCTCACCACCGGCGTGGCGGCATCCAGCGGGGCCTCCGGGGGGTGATTCATCAGTGCCTTGGTGCAGGGTCCGGCAGCATTCCACGGCGCCGGGCGCCGTTCAGCCTGAGCCTCAGGACAGGCTGCAAACATTTGTTCATCCCCTGCCGGGGGGCCAGGGGGGGAGCCGTAACGTGACCCAGCCCGGCTCGCTCTCGTTCATGACCGTGACCGCCAGCAGCGGCAGCACCAGGGTCGCCCCCCAGCGCTACGACACCCTGCCGCTCTCCAGCGTCCGGAAAGCGGAGCAGCAGGACCGTTTCCCCGACGGCGGCGAACTGGACGCCCTGACCACCTTCTTCCGCAGCGGCCAGATCCGCGTCGAAGCCGCCCGACGGATCTCCGCCAACGCCGACGCGATCGTGGCCCGGGCTGCCAACCGCATCTTCACCGGCGGCACGCCCCTCTCCTATCTCGACGCCCCCCTCAGCACCCCCAGCACTGGTGCCGGCGATGGTGTCGCCCTCGCCGCCGACCAGGCTGCTTTCCAGCGCTCGGTGCGCACCTTTGCCCAGGGCTCCGGGGGCAGTGGTCTGCTCGGCCGGATCCTGGAGGGCGTCCAGGCCGACGCCGACGTGCGGGTCGTGCTGCCCAGCGGCTTCAACCCCATTTCGGTGGCGATCTACGGCAACGCCCGCATGCGCAAGTCGCTGCGGGACCTGGCCTGGTTCCTGCGCTACGTGGGCTACGCGGTGATCGCCGGCGATCCCAGCATCCTGGCGGTGAACACCCGCGGTCTCCGCGACGTGCTCGAGAAGGCCTGCTCCCTGTCCGCCACCAACGTGGCCCTGCAGGAGATGCGCGCCGCCGCAGCCAGTCTGTTCAAGGGGGAGCCGGAATCCCGCCAGCTGGTGATCGACTGCTTCAACGTGCTCCTCAAGGAGCTTGAAATCGCCACCCCCTCCACCCGGGCCCGCCTCGGCAGCCCCGTCAACCAGGGTCTGCAGCTGCCGGCCACCTATGCCCTCGCCGCCGAAGGCGCCCAGCGCTTCGTGATGCGGCCACGCCTTTCCGGCGCTGAGAAGGCCGAGATCATCCGGGCCGCCTACCGCCAGGTGTTCGAGCGGGACATCGTCAAGGGTTACTCCCAGGTGGTGTGCCCGGTGGAGGCCACCCAGGTGCGCCAGGGCCAGCTCTCGATGCGGGAGTTCATCCGCGCCCTCGGCCGCAGCAAGGTCTACCAGCGGCAGTTCTACGGCCGCTTCTCCAACAGCCGCGTTGTGGAACTGGCCTTCCGCCACTTCCTCGGCCGTGGCGTGAGCTCGATCGAAGAGTTCCGCCAGTACTTCGCCATTGTCAGCGCCAAGGGCCTGGCCGGCCTCGTTGACGCCCTGGTCAACGGCATGGAGTACGCCCGGGTCTTCGGTGAGGAAACGGTTCCTTACCTTCGCGACATCGGCGAGGAAGCCCAGGAGAGCGCCGGCTGGGGGTCCAACCGCAACCTCTTCCGCTTCAGCGCCCCGTTTGAAGGTGCGCCCCAGTACATCACCCTCTACGCCTCCTACCGCCAGCCCCTGGCCGACCAGCACCCCTACGGCGGCGGCAACGACCCCCTGGCCCTCACCTACGGGGCGATCTTCCCCTCCAGCACGGCTTCGGTGGCCACCCGCCCGGCGCCCTTCAGCTACGACACCCGTCGGATCCTGATCGGCAACGGCATGGCCCAGCCCGGGCCCATGGACAGCGCCCAGTTCCGCAAGGCCACCCCTCGCCGGGTGGGCCCGAAGGTGGTGCGTCTGCGCCAGATCGCCACCGGCGGCAGCTCCACCCCCCGTCGGGGCGGCCAACCCAGCGTCCGCGGCACCGAATCCAGCACCCAGGCCGTCATCAATGCGGTCTACGTGCAGGTGTTGGGCACCGCCGGCTACGCCGGCGAGCGCAACAAGGTTGAAGAGATCAAACTCGAGAACGGCGATATCAGCCTGCGGGAGTTTGTGCGCCAGGTGGCCCGCTCCAAGGCCTTCCGACGCCGTTACTGGAGTGGCCTCTACATCACCAAAGCCATCGAGGTGATGCACCGTCGCCTGCTGGGCCGGCCCACCTTCGGCCGCTGGGAGATCAACGCCTACTTCGACACCGCCGCCCGCAAGGGCTTCTACGGCGTCGTCGACGCCATGATCGAAGGCCGTGAGTACAACGAATGCTTCGGCGAGGACACCGTCCCCTACGAACGCTTCCTCACCCCGGCCGATCGCAACGCCCGCCGGATTCCCGGTCTGGTGCGGACCCTGGAGACGGTCGCCGACATCACGCCTCTCCAGCGCCCCATCGTTCCGGTGGCCCAGGAGCTGCGCACCGTGGGCGACTTGGTGCCCCGCAACCTGACGGCAAGGCCGAAGGTGCGCGGCCAGTGGAAAGCGGAGGTGGCCGGTGGCCAGAGCGCCACGGCCTCCTCCGGGGTGCCCTCCGGCCCCGAGACGGTCAAGCAGCCGCCGGCGCCCAGCCGCAGCTGGAGCCAGTCCCGCTGGCAGCCCGGCGGCGGTTCCGCCCCGGTCTGGCGCAGTGGTGTCTCCACCGCGGGCGGCGGCAATGGCTACGTGGCCCCCGCCAGCATCGGCATCGCCGGCAGCTGGAAAGCCACGGTGGGCACCAGGCTGCTGAGTGGCGCCGCCATGGCTCCTGACGGGGCGATGGCCAAGGCCCTGCGGCCCGGCTCCCCCCAGGGCTTCAACCGCCGCCAGAGCCTGCCGCGTCCCGTGCAACTGCTCCGGGATCCCAGCGAAACCCAGGTCCAGGAGGTGGTTCAGGCGGTTTACCGCCAGCTGCTCAACCGCGTGCCATTCGCGGCCGAACGGCAGATGGATCCGGAATCCCAGCTGCGGGATGGCCAGCTCTCGGTGGCCGAATTCGTCTCCCAGATCGCCGGCAGTGAACTCTTCCAGCAACGGCTCCAGCGGATGGCCCCCCTGCGGGCGGCCTCGGCCGCCTACCTGGCCCTGCTCGGCCGTGCCGCCATGCCGGCGGAAGTGAGCCGGTTCCTCGCCACCCGCGCCACCGCCGGCCAGCAGGCCGCCGTGGCCGAACTGCTCAACGCCAGGGAGTACGCCTCGGCCTTCGGCCAGGACACCGTGCCCTATCTTCGCGGCCTGGCCACCGAAGACGGCGTCCCCCTCACCACGGTGAACCGCACCGCCTCCCTCTACGGCGGCAATGGCGGTCTCACCCCCTCGGTGCGGGGAGCGATCTGATCGCCCCCCACTCGATAGAATCTCGCCCCTGAAGGCAGCGGATTCCCTGCTTTAGCGATCCCCCGGGTCAGCCCCGGGGGGTTTCTTTTGGCCCGTCTCTACAACGAGACGGGGAGATTGGGCTGGGAATGCGCTTGCGGTGCGTCACAGGGCGACAACAAGAGATGAACTATTGCTGCGCTGGAATGGTGTTAAGAACTCCCGCGAAAGCCGTTGCAAGCCAAGGGATCTCACCAACTGATTAGCCGTGAAGAACTGTTACCGGCCCCCATGGGAGCGCGGGGCCTTGCCACAGAATGATGCGACGGTCGGCCAAGCCGATCACCCTTACCCACCGGATACCGGTCTCCTTCACGGTGACCGCTTGTTTCGAGGCAGAACTGCATGAGCATCGTCTCCAACTCGATCATCAACGCGGACGCCGAAGCCCGCTACCTCAGCCCTGGCGAACTTGACCAGATCAAGTCGTTCGTGGCAGGGGGTCAGCGTCGTCTGCGCGTCGCCCAGGTCCTGGCTGAAAGCCGGGAGCGCATCGTGAAGCAGGCCGGAGGCCAGCTTTTCCAGAAGCGCCCCGATCTCGTTTCCCCCGGCGGTAACGCCTACGGGGAGGAGATGACGGCTTCCTGCCTGCGCGACATGGACTACTACCTGCGTCTGGTCACCTACGGCGTGGTCGCCGGGGATGTGACCCCGATCGAAGAGATCGGCGTCATCGGGGCCCGCGAGATGTATCGCGCCCTCGGCACCCCCCTCGAAGCCATGGCGGAAGCCGTGCGCGAGATGAAGACCGCAGCCACGGGGCTCCTCACCGGCTCCGATGCCGAAGAGGCCGGCTTCTACTTCGACTACGTGGTCGGCGCCCTCTCCTGAGGTTTCACCTCCCTCCCGTCCATCGCCATCAAACCCAGGATCCATGCAAGACGCCATCACCAACGTCATCAACCAGGCCGACGTCCAGGGGCTCTATCTCGACGGCGGCTCCATGGGGCGCCTCGAGCAGTACTTCGCCAGCGGTGAGCTGCGGGTGCGTGCCGCTGCCACCATCAGCGCCAACGCTTCGGCCATCATCAAGGAAGCCGTCGCCAAGGCCCTGCTCTACTCGGACATCACCCGTCCGGGCGGCAACATGTACACCACCCGTCGCTACGCGGCCTGCATCCGCGACCTCGACTACTACCTGCGCTACGCCACCTACGCCATGCTGGCCGGTGACACGTCGATCCTCGACGAGCGCGTGCTGAACGGCCTCAAGGAGACCTACAACTCCCTGGGTGTGCCCATCGGCGCCACGGTGCAGTCGATCCAGGCCATGAAGGAAACCACCGCCTCCCTCGTCGGTCCCGATGCCGGTCGTGAGATGGGCGTCTACTTCGACTACATCAGCTCCGGCCTGGGCAACTGATCCCCAGCAACGCCCCCACCACGGCACGTTTTCCGAGGATCACCCCATGCGTCTGTTCAAGATTACGGCCTGCATCCCCTGCCCCGATAAGGCGCGCAGTCAGAGGGAACTGCAGAACACCTACTTCACCAAGTGGGTGCCTTATCACAGCTGGTTCGCCGAACAGCAGCGGATCATGAAGCAGGGCGGCAGGATCCTGAAGGTGGAACTGGCCACCGGCCGTCGTCAGCAGAACTGCGGCAACTGAGTGCCCCTGGCACCATCGCTCCATCGCCCGGCCCATGGCCGGGCTTTTTTGTGCCTCGACCCACCCCCACCGGCGGAGACGGAGAAATGTTCGGCGCGACTCGACAAACCCGCCTTCGTCACGGCTGAATGGGCCATCCCTGGATCCCTGCTGCGGCCTTGTCCACTTCTCCACCACGCCAGCTCCACGGCCGCACCGGCGCCGGCTGGATGCCACTCCCCTGGCAGCAGTGGCCGGCAGAAGCCCGCCTGCTGCTGGGCCTGGTGGCCCTCTGGAGCCTGCTGGGGCTGCTGGTGCTCACCTCCGCCAGCTGGTGGGTGGCCGAGCGGGAGATGGGGGACGGGGCCTATTACGTCAAGCGCCAGGCCATCTGGCTCGTGGCCAGCTGGGGGCTGCTCTGGCTCGCCATGCGCACGACGATGCGGCGCTGGTTGCACCTGGCGGCACCGGCCCTGCTGGTGGGCGCCCTGATGGTGGCAGCCACGCTTGTGGTGGGCACCACCGTCAACGGGGCCAGCCGCTGGCTGGTGCTCGGCCCGGTTCAGCTGCAGCCGTCGGAGCTGATCAAGCCCTTCATCGTGCTCCAGGGCGCCGTGATCTTTTCCCACTGGCGTCGCATCGCCCTCGACCAGAAACTCCTCTGGCTCGGCATCTTCGGGGTGGTGATCCTGCTGATCCTCAAGCAGCCCAACCTGAGCACCGCCGCCCTGCTCGGCCTGCTGCTCTGGCTGATGGCCCTGGCCGGCGGGCTTCCCCTGACGATGCTGCTGGGGGCCGCCGGCGGCGGTGTCGTGCTGGGCAGCCTCAGCATCATGATCAACCCCTACCAGCTCGCCCGGGTCAGCTCCTTCCTCGACCCCTGGCGCGTCGCCCAGGGCGACGGCTACCAGTTGGTGCAGAGCCTGCTGGCCATCGGTTCGGGCGGGTTGCTCGGCTCGGGCTTCGGGTTGTCCACCCAGAAACTCCAGTACCTGCCGATCCAGACCACCGATTTCATCTTCGCCGTGTTCGCCGAGGAGTTCGGCTACATCGGCTCGGTGATGCTGCTGCTGTTCCTGGTGATCTTCGGTTTCGTGGGTCTCCGGGTGGCCCTGGCCTGCCGCAGCAACCAGCACCGGCTGGTGGCCATCGGCTGCACCACCCTGTTGGTGGGCCAGTCGATCCTCAACATCGCCGTGGCCAGCGGCTCCATGCCCACCACCGGCCTGCCCCTGCCGATGATCAGCTACGGCGGCAACTCCCTGCTGAGCAGCCTGTTCCTGGCCGGGCTGCTGCTGCGCTGCTCCCTGGAGTCCTCCGGCCTCGAACCGGTCCGGCCCCGGCGCCGGGCCCAACGGCCTGCCCCGATAGGCTGAGCCCTGCTGCCACACCTGACCGGCCATGCTCAGTTCCGGGCTGCCGTTCGCCGACTGGGCCCGCAGCAGTGAACTGCTGCTCCAGGGCTCCCTGGCCCACCCAGGCCCCCTGACCCTGGCGGTGGTGTTCAGCGGCGGCCTGCTCACCAGCCTCGGCCCCTGCTCCCTCTCGCTCCTGCCCGTCACCCTGGCCTACCTGGCCGGTTTCGGCACAGAGCAACAGGGCCGTGCCCCCTGGCAGCGCAGCGTCAGCTTCGCGGCGGGCATCGTGGCGGCCCTCGTGCTGCTGGGCCTGGCCAGCGGCCTGATGGGGCGCCTCTACGGCCGCATCCCCGGCCAGCTGCCCCTGCTGGTGGCCGTCGTGGCCGTGGTGATGGGCCTCAACCTGCTGGGCCTGCTGCGGCTGCCCCTGCCGGCCGGGCCCGATCCCGATCGGTGGCGACGGCTGGTGCCGGCCCCGCTGGCCCCCCTGGCGGCCGGCCTGGCCTTCGGCCTGGCCGCCACCCCCTGCACCACCCCGGTGCTGGCGGTGCTGCTGGCCTGGATGGCCCAGAGCGGCCAGCCCCTGGTCGGCATGCTGCTGCTCTGCAGCTTCGGGGCCGGCCAGGTGATGCCCTTGCTGCTGGCCGGCACCGTGGCCGCCTCCCTGCCCGGGCTGCTGCAGCTGCGCCGGCTGGGCCAGTGGGTGCCACCGATCAGTGGCGTCGTCCTGCTCGCCAGCGGCGGCCTCACCCTGCTGTCGGTGCTGCCATGACCAGCGCCTCCTCCTTCCCCTGGCGGCCCCTGCAGCGGCTGGCCGGCTGGATTTCCGACCTGCGCCTGGCCATCGGCCTGCTGCTGGTCATCGCCCTGGCCAGCGGCATCGGCACGGCCATCCCCCAGAAGGAAGAAGCGGCCTTTTACCACCAGCTCTATGACCCCAAACCCTGGCTGGGCCTGCTGGGCGGGGACGGGGTGCTGCGGCTGCAGCTGGATCACGTCTATTCCAGCGGCTGGTTCCTGGGCCTGCTGGCCTGGCTGGGCCTGTCCCTGATCCTGTGCAGCTGGCGGCGCCAGTGGCCGGCCCTGCAGGCCTCCCTGCGCTGGATCGATTACCGCAGCCCCCGCCAGCTGAGCAAGCTGAGCGTGGCCGAAACCCTTGTGACCAGCGAGCCCGTTGCCGGCCTGGAGCGGCTGGAGGCCGATCTGCGCGGCTCGGGCTGGCAGATCCGCCGCCAGGACGACCGCCTGGCAGCCCGCCGCGGCGTGCTCGGCCGGGTGGGCCCGTTGCTGGTGCATGCCGGCATGGTGGTGCTGATGGTGGGGGCGGCCTGGGGCGCCCTGGGCGGTCAGCGGCTGGAGCGCTTCCTGGCCCCGGGGCGGGAGCTGGAACTGCTCGACAGCCGCGGCAGCACCCAGGTGACCCTGGCCCTCGACGACTTCCGCATCCAGCGGGATCCGGCCGGCCGGCCGGAGCAGTTCTCCTCCAGCCTGCGGCTGATCACCCCGGGCGACGACGCCCCCACAACCGAAGCGGCGATCAGCGTCAACCATCCCCTGCGCTATCGGGGCATGACCCTGTACCAGGCCGACTGGTCCCTGGCGACGATCAGCCTGCAGCTGGGGCGCAGCCCGGTGCTGGAGCTGCCCCTGCAGAGCTTCCCCCAGCTCGGCGATCAACTCTGGGGGCTGGTGCTGCCCACCCGCCCCGACGGCACGGAGCCGGTGCTGCTGAGCCTCACCAGCGAACAGGGGCCGGTGCAGGTGTTCGGCCCCGACGGCGAGGCCCTGGCCCAACTGGTGCCCGGTGGGGAAGCCCAGGAGGTGAAGGGGTTACCGATCCGGGTGGCGAGCGTGCTGCCGGCCAGCGGCATCCTGCTCAAGCGCGATCCCGGCGTGCCCCTGGTTTACACAGGCTTCGCCATCGCCCTGCTGGGCGGAGCTCTCAGCCTGGTGGCCACCCGCCAGCTCTGGGCGATCGCCGATGGGGCCGGCGGCCGGCTGCACGTGGCGGGCCTCTGCAACCGCAACCTCACCGCCTTCGCCTCAGAGCTGCCGGCCCTGCTGCAGCGGCTCCAACCCCAGCCCTGACTCAGCAGGGCTGGCGCACGCCATGGCTGACCCGCACCACGGTGTGGACGTTGCCGCGGGGGTTGAAATCGGCCTCCAGCTGCATCCAGGCCGGATCGCAGGCGGCCACCAGGTCGTCGAGGATCCGGTTGGCCGCCTCCTCGTGGGAGATGGCGCGGTTGCGGTAACTGTTGACGTAGAGCTTGAGCGCCTTGAGTTCCAGCACCCGGGGCCCCGGCTGGTAGAGGAGCCGCAGGACGGCGAAATCGGGATAGCCGGAGAAAGGGCAGGTGCAGGTGAACTCCGGCAGCTCGATGGCCACGTCGTAGGGCCGCCCCAGCCGCGGATTGGGGAAACAGATCAGCTGGGCCTCGGCGATGGCCCGCTCCCCGTAGGGGGGCGTCACGGTCTGGGGCTCGTCGGCGACACCGGAAGCCATGGTCAGGGGGACAGGGAAACGGATTTTGACCGTACAGGAGCTGACGGATGGCGCGGAGTCCCCTGCGGCGGTCCGGCCCGCCCGTCAGCGGCCCGGAGTTCACGTAGCAACCGTTACGACGACCCCGACAAGGCTCGGCGGTAATGGAGCCGTCCCCTGCCCAGGGGGGGACTCTGAGAGACTCCAACCGTCGCCTTCCTGACCGCAGCACAGCCATGAAGAAAATCGAGGCCATCATCCGCCCCTTCAAACTCGAGGACGTGAAGATCGCCCTTGTCAATGCGGGCATCGTTGGCATGACCGTCAGCGAGGTTCGCGGTTTCGGTCGGCAGAAAGGGCAGGTGGAGCGCTATCGCGGTTCCGAATTCACGGTCGAATTCCTGCAGAAACTCAAGCTCGAAATCGTCGTCGACGATGAACGGGTGGCCACAGTGGTCCAAGCGGTCCAGGACGCAGCCCGCACCGGTGAGATCGGCGACGGCAAGATCTTCATCAGCACGGTCGACTCCGTGATCCGGATCCGCACCGGCGACCTCGACAGCGGCGCCATCTGAGCCTCCGGCCCTGCCACCTGACCCTGGCCGTGGGCCCCTCAGGCCTCGGCCAGGCTGTCCTTTGATGGCTTGCCGTTGGCCAGGGTGTCCTTGACCAGGGCGGCGATGCGGCCCGACCAGTCCGTGCCGTCGGAGGGAGGTTCCCCGCTCGCCCCGGGTGGAACCAGCCAGAGCAGGTATTCGTGGTTGCCGGCAGGCCCGGTGAGGGGTGAGGCCACCAGTCCCGACGGATGCCAGGCCAGCTCTCGGGCCGCCGCGATCACGGTGGCAATGGCATCGGCATGGGCGGCCGGATCCCGCACCACTCCCCCCTTGCCCACCCGCTGGCGGCCCACCTCAAACTGGGGCTTCACCAGCAACAGTGCTTCGCCCGTCGGCAGCAGCAGGGCCCGCAGGGCCGGCAGCACCCGGGTGAGCGAGATGAACGACACATCAGCGACGGCCAGGTCGGGCCACGGGTCCGCTTCGCCGTAGAGGGCCTCCGGGGTGAGGTGGCGCAGGTTGGTGCGCTCCCGAAGCACCACCCGTTCATCGGTGCGCAGGGTCCAGGCCGTCTGGCCATAGCCCACATCGATCCCGTACACGCGCACGGCACCGTGCTGCAGCAGGCAATCGCTGAAGCCGCCGGTGGAGATGCCGCCATCGATGCACACCCGGCCTTCCACCCGGATCGGCAGGGCCGCCAGGGCCCCCTCCAGCTTCTCGCCCCCCCGCGAGACGAACCGGGGCGGCTGCTCCACCTCCAGCAGCAGGGTCTCAGGCACCTCGGTGCCGGGCTTGTCGAGCACCTCGCCGCCGCCCCGCACCCGGCCGGCCCGGATCAGCTGCTGGGCCTGCTGGCGGCTGGCGACCAGACCCAGATCCACCAGGCGGCGATCGAGCCGTTCCTTACGGGCCATGCTGCGTTCCGGCCATGGGTGCTGCCGCTCCACCGGCATGTTGTCATCGAACGGCGTTCCAAACCGAACAAAAACCGATGACCGGAGGCTTCGGCTCGGAACAGTCGCAGGATGGCACCACGGTTCCCTTTGATTCCTCCCATGGCTGGCCCCGGATCCATGGCTGCCCCCGGATCCAATGTGGTGGAACTGCTCCACCCCGGTAGCTTCGTGAGGCTGAGGGACCATCCTGAGGATCTGCCCCCCTTCCAGCTGATCCGCCGCCGCGGCACCCGTTGCTGGGTGCGTCAGCAGGCCTGGGGATCGATGGTGCACCTGGAGCTCCCCTACCGCCGCCTCACCGCCGCCGCCTGAGCCGGTGGGGGCGGCTCGATAGGTTGGTGGATCCTTCGCCACCGCCCGGCCCTTGATCGAGCGTTACACCCTCCCGGAGATGGGCGACCTCTGGAGCGAGGAAGCCAAGTTCCGCAGCTGGCTTGAGGTGGAGATCGCCGCCTGCCAGGCCAACGCCGAGCTGGGCCGGGTGCCGGCCGAGGCGATGGCCGCCATCCGCGAGAAGGCGGCCTTTGAGGTGCCCCGCATCCTGGAGATCGAGGCGGAGGTGCGCCACGACGTCATCGCCTTCCTCACCAACGTCAACGAGCACGTGGGTGATGCGGGCCGCTACATCCATGTGGGCATGACCAGCTCCGATGTGCTCGACACCGGCCTGGCCCTGCAGCTCAAGGCCTCGGTGGCGGTGCTGCGCACCGAGCTCGATGGCCTCGCCGACGCCCTGCGCCAGCTGGCCCGGGCCCACAAGGACACGGTGATGATCGGCCGTTCCCACGCCATCCACGGCGAGCCGATCACCTTCGGCTTCAAGGTGGCCGGCTGGCTGGCGGAAACCGAGCGCAACCGCGAGCGGCTGGAGCGGCTCGCCTCGGTGGTGGCCGTCGGGCAGATCAGCGGCGCCATGGGCACCTATGCCAACACCGATCCGCAGGTGGAAGCCATCACCTGCCGGCTGCTGGGCCTGGAGCCCGACACCGCCAGCACCCAGGTGATCGGCCGCGACCGCCACGCGGAGTACGTCCAGACCCTCGCCCTGGTGGGCACCTCCCTGGAGCGCTTCTCCACCGAGATCCGCAACCTGCAGCGCTCCGACGTGCTGGAGGTGGAGGAGAACTTCGCCAAGGGCCAGAAGGGCAGCTCGGCCATGCCCCACAAGCGCAACCCGATCCGCAGCGAACGCATCAGCGGCCTGGCCCGGGTGCTGCGCAGCTACACCGTGGCGGCCCTGGAAAACGTGGCCCTCTGGCACGAGCGCGACATCAGCCACAGCTCCGTGGAGCGCATGATGCTGCCCGACTGCTCCGTGACCCTCCACTTCATGCTGCGGGAGATGACCGCCGTGGTGGAAGGGCTGGGGGTGTACCCCGAGAACATGGCCCGCAACATGAACGTCTACGGCGGCGTCGTGTTCAGCCAGCGGGTGCTGCTGGCGCTGGTGGAGGCGGGGCTGAGCCGGGAGGAGGCCTACCGGATCGTGCAGCGCCACGCCCATGCCGCCTGGAACACGGCGGGCGGCGACTTCCGCGCCAACCTGCAGGCCGACCCGACGGTGACCAGCCACCTGGACAGCGAGCAGCTGGCGGCGTGCTTCTCCACCGACCTGCACCGGGCACAGCTGGATGTGATCTGGGATCGGCTGGGGATCTGAGGGGGGCGGCCGCCCCCTAACCGGCCGGCGGCCGCTCAGTGGCTGGATCCAGCTTGCCGTTGCCGCCTTTCAGAAGATCCTCGATCTCGCAGACCGGGAAGCGGTTGATGCTCTTGAGGGCCAGGCGCGAGTTGCGGCGCAGCTGCTCGCTGATCGCCTCGCAGTAGGGAATCTGGGCCAGCAGGTCGACGGTGCGGCGCAGGATCCGCACCACGTCCCCCTCGTCAAGGGAGGTGTTGGCGATCACGTCGTTCCAGCTGGCGCCCCGGGCCCAGGCGTGGACCAGGCCGGTGAGCTCCGGCTCCCACCACACCGGCACCACCACCGAGGCCCGCTCCTGCTGGCGCTGCAGTTCGCGCCGCAGGCCGCGCAGGTCGTGGAGCGCCTCCTCGGAAGCCGGTGGCGGCGGGTAACCGCACCAGAGATCGGGCCGGTTCACCTCGGTGGAGATGGCTTCGAGCACCGCCGCCAGCTCGGCCGGATCCAGGCCATCGAGGTGGCCGCTCATCAGGGCCAGCCCCAGCCAGAGCTCGTTGTCGCCCCGCAGGGCGGCCACGGTGCGGCCCACTTCGGTGGGCTCCAGACCCTCCTCGCCATCGAGGGCGCCGAAGAAGCGCAGGATGTCGATCAGGGACAGGAAGGTGTCCCAGTGGCGGTTGGCCCGGTGGTGAAGCAGCCGCTGGCGTTCGCCGATCTCTTCCTCCAGTTCCTCCATGCGGCGGCGGTGCTTCTTGAGGTGCTTGCGGTCGCCCCAGCGGTGGGCCGGGTGGGCCTCCAGCTCCTGCTCCAGCTGCTGCACCAGCTGGCCCTGCTGCTGCACCTCCCCGGCCAGGTCGTAGCGGGGGGTGTGCATGTCGTGGCGGCGGGCCATCGAGGACACCGCCAGGGCCAGCCCGCCGCTGGCATTGTCGCCGTGGCGCAGCTCGTTGGCATGGTGCAGCTCCGGCGGCTCCAGCTGGTTCACCTGCAGGCAGCTGAGCTCGGCGTGCAGGGTCACGACCGCATGGCAGGGCAGCAGGATCCAGACGTTCTCGTCGGTGAGGCAGAGCAGCAGCGGGAACTGGCCGGAGCCGGGCACCTTGGCCACGATCACCGCCGGGGTGACCCGGCTGCGCAGGGCCGGCGCCTTGACGCTCACCAGCGTTCCCTCACTGGCGAACTGCAGCGCCAGGGTGAGCTCGTGGGCCAGGGTTTCCTCGGCCTGCTGCTGCAGGATCCGGTGCAGGCGGCGCTCCTCCCGCAGGCGGCCGCGCACCTTCTCGTAGTCCTCAAAGTCGTCCCAGGGCACCTCGCCGCCACTCGATTCCAGGCTGGCCAGCTGGGCCATCAGCTCGGCGATGCGGGATTCGTCCTCGGCCAGATCCAGCCCGGCCAGGTAACGGCCGAAGCTGCGCTCCACCAGCTCCCGGGCCTTGGCCAGGTCGTAGCGCTGCAGCAGGTTGAGCACCATGCCGTAGCTGGGGGTGAACTGGCTCACCAGGGGATCGGCCGGGCTGGTGGCCAGCGCCCCTGCCTCCCGGACCCCCTCGAACCGGCTCTGCACCGTCACCACGTAGCCCTGGGTATCCAGGCCGCGGCGGCCGGCGCGACCCGCCATCTGCAGGAATTCACTGCCCATCAGAGGCCGGTGGCCGCGCTCGTCGCGCTTGGAGAGGGCCGAGATCACCGTGGTACGGGCCGGCATGTTGATGCCCGCAGCCAGGGTTTCGGTGGCGAACACTACCTTGATCAGCCCCTGCTGGAACAGCTCCTCGATCAGTTCCTTCCAGGCCGGCAGCACGCCGGCGTGGTGGGCGGCGATGCCCCGCAGCAGGGCATCGGCATGGCCGCCCTCCCGCACCGCGTCAGGGGTCACCGCCATGAAGGCCTCCAGCCGCTGGCGGATCCGCGCCTGCTCTTCGGCGTTGACGAGGCACACCTTGGCCAGGTCGCGCACGGAGCGGTCGCAGTTGCGGCGGCTGAAGATGAAATAGATGGCCGGCAGCATGTCGCGCTCCGCCATCTGGGCCACGACGAAGCCGATCGGCGGCGCCTCCGGCTGGGGTGGCCGCGGTTCCTTCGGTCCCTTGCGGCGGGTGGATTTCGGAGGGCGCCAGACCTTGCAGTTGGGATGCAGGCCGGTGCCCTCGTCGTTGAGCAGCGGATGCAGGCCCTTGGCGCTGCAGAAGCTGAAGGCCAGCGGGACGGGGCGGAAGTCGCTGTGGATCAGGCGCGTGGGGCCATGCACCCGCTCGATCCAGTCGGTGAGTTGGCCGGCGTTGGCCACCGTGGCCGAGAGGGCCACCAGCTGCACCCGGGTGGGGCAATGGATGATCGATTCCTCCCAGACGGTGCCGCGCTGGGTGTCGTTCATGTAGTGGCACTCGTCGAGCACCACCGCCTCCACATCGGCGAGGGGATCGTCGTCGGCGTGGTCGATCTCCGCGTAGAGCATGTTGCGGAAGATCTCGGTGGTCATCACCACCACCTGGGCCTCCCGATTCAGGCTGAGATCACCGGTGAGCAGGCCCACCTTCTCGTGGCCGAACTGGTGGCGAAAATCGCGCAGCTTCTGGTTGGAGAGCGCCTTGAGAGGCGTGGTGTAAAAAACCTTCTGGCCATGGGCAAGGGCCCGGTGGATGGCGTACTCGCCCACCAGGGTCTTGCCGGAGCCGGTGGGGGCGCTCACCACCACCGAGTGGCCCTGGTTGAGGGAATCGATCGCCTCCAGCTGGAAAGCATCCAGGGGGAAGGGGAACAGCTGCTCCAGCGACGGCACGCCACCGGTGGTGGTGTCAGCGGAGCCGACGGTGGGGCTGGAGGGCATGGGGGGGATCCTATGGCGCGGCCGCCCCGGGGGGCGGCTCAGGCGCCGTGAGAGCCGGTGCGGGAGACGAGTTTGATCACCGGCGCCGGCCCGTGGGCTCGGCCAACGGCCCTCATGGGGGCGTCGATCGCCGGGCGGTGGCCCCGTGGGGTGGCGTCCCGATCTGGCCGTCAACTTTCATGCCGGGCATCGCGCCCAGACCTGGTCGCCCCCCATGGCGTGACCGATGACCCCGAGCGCGGGCTCTGGCTCTGCGACATCGAGATCAACACCAGTGGCGACCACTGGTCGTACGCGCGGCCGCAGGCAGACGCTCACGCGGCGTGACGCTGTTCGGTAGGGCTATGGGGTTTCAGGCGGCTCCCGCGAGGTGCGGCCGCGCTCCGAAAACGCCCCTCTGAGCGGGCAGGTGAATCTGGTGGCGCCGGTGTCGCCGAAACCTGTGGTGGAGGTATGGCTGGAGCGGCTGGCCCTGAGCCGCGAGGTGATCGCCGAACGCCGATTCGCCGAAACGCTGGCCCTTGGCGTCTGGGCGGAACACCTTTGGCTGCGCCCGCCGCTCTGGGACGGGCGGATCGTCCTGCCCGAGCCGGACGGCGCAAAGCTACGGCTGGTGATTGCCAAGTATGAGGAGCACGCCATCGATGGTCCTGCCCCGCGCGACAGCATGCCCAGCACCAGAACCAACCGCCAGCTTGTGTTTCTGGAGCATGTGCCTATTTCGTGAAGGCATACCAGCCCTGTATTCATAAGGGGAATTCTGATGATAACTCCGGGGTGCCTGACAAGTCGAACGCTGCCCCTGAGTGGTAGCCAAGAAGCTATCTCCTTAGAAGCGAACTCGACGGCGGCCTGCCCACTCCAGGGGCCTGTTCGAAGGTCTCGCATCTCCACAGGCAGCATGTGCAGACCTGCACCGCCTAAACAGAGCTCAAGTCTTTTCCGCTTCACTTCTCACACTGCTGCACAACTTCAGTCCAATGGCCGAGACTCCCTTGAGGATGGTGTCAAAACTCGAGCTGAGCTGTCTCGATAAGGCCTTTTTGAGACTCTCCCTCGAAAGACTTGAGTCTCTGGCCACTTGGGGCATCCCCTGTGCTTGTGCGATGTCGCCTAGGGCCTTAGCAATTAAGGCGGAATCACCATCCGCCTCCTAGATGCAGGCTTCCAGATAGGCCGTCATCTCCTCCGGTGTGCGCAGATGTTCGGCAACATCGCAGGGCGTCGTCGTGGTTCTCATAAGGTCTCCTCCGTCAGGTGATCTGCCAACAGAAGGGCCTCATCCATGTCCTTAGCTTGCAAGGTCTTATCTCAGCCAGCAAAAACGGATGATCAAGACGGTTCCCTTCAGCAGGTAGTAGACCGTGTATCCAGGACCATAGTAGATACGCAACTCGGACACCCCGGCCCCAACGGGCTTGACGTCACCATGATTGCCGCCGATAAACCGCTCGTTCCTGGCCAGAGCCTTCGCCCGGGCTCTCAGATCACGGAGACCCGCAAGCCATCGGAAGAACCGCTCTGTCTGGCGGACGTCAAAAATGTACCAACTTTAGCCTCCTGGCTACAGTAGCTCATCGCTGCCTTGCCGGCTCCCCTAACGGACAACGCATCCTTTGAGCAGCGGCTCGCTCAGCTGCAGGGATAAACAACCAGTGCGAAAGTTGGAACTGGGTAGGCGAAACCTTATTGAATGAGGACGTCACGGGGCAACGGCTCCAAAGCGATCGCTACGCTGCTGACAGCTACCTAAATGCTGCTTCAACTGGCTGGATTTCAGTCAATCCCAGCCGGAATGCAGACCTTATCTTCATGCTCGCACGAGAGTTCCGGCTGTCCACAGTGAGTGGAAAGTCTGGTGCGCGATGGGACCTGGCAGCAAGGCTTGCCAGTTGGCCAGGAGTTGGCCGTAACTCAGGGGGTCGGCAACCGAGGCCAACAACTGGGTAATGGGGACCCCGTGCACGTAGGCGATAGGTCTCGGTAGGTTCGGGTGGTGGAGCGCGGGACCACAGCGGATCCTTCCGTCGTCAAGGATCGGAGTGGGGCGCAACGCGCTCTGGTGACACAGCTGGATCAGGTCTTCTGGATCCAGAGGCATAACACTAATGGGCTGCACAGGTTCCGGGCGCTTCTCGGCACGCTCGGTCCAGAAAAGCGAGGGCCTCCGTTGAGCCACCTGCCAGTACATTTCGGCGGTCCGCTCGACGTACAGCCTTCTCCTCTCCTGTTGGCGGTCGACATAGAAAGACATGGCGTGCGCCCCGTCCTGGGGATGGTCCAGCAGGGTGTGCACGGCAGCGGCAGCCTGAAGGCCTGAGGTCATCGCTAAGTGAACCCCTTGGGACGCCAGGGGATCGACTGTCATGCTCGCATCACCCACACAGACATGGTTCGTGGAGATGGGATCCTCCACCGCTGAACTCGACGCCTCACAGGACACGGGATGTCTCAGGAGCTCTCCTAGATGGCAATCCTTCAGCTCCGGCAGGACTGCCATCAGTGCCTGATAGATCTCGTCCACCTGGGAAGCGGCCTTGCTGCGCAGCTCCTCTGGCCGGGTGAAGAGCGACACCATCGCAGTGCGCGAGGATGTCTGGGCAAACCAGCACCAAGCATCTGGTCCAGCCGCGATCATGCCATCGAACGCGGGCTTCCGTATGAGGCTCCATTGCGCATGGATCGCGACAAGCGGGGGACTAAGCCGCACGCGCGATAGGCGCATCACCGATCGCCGCCCCGACGCATCGACCACGAAGATGCACTTGATCCCAGCCTTCCCTCCAACGGTGCGCACGGGAACCGTCCATCCACCGCTGGATCTTCGGATCGGCCGCAGTGCCTTGGCAGGCTGTACACAGACGACACCTTTGGCGATCGCATGCTCAAGGGCCAGCTGATCAAAGCTGCCTCGATCGAGGTGAAGGCCGCTCCTCGGCACGATGCGAGCGCCAGGTTCGTCCCAGACCACTTTCGTGATGCGGCGGCGATGAAACCCTGCCTCCTGGACAGCGTTCAATAAGCCCAGTTCCCGTAAAAGCGGAACGGACTCATCGGACAAACAGATGCCCTCATGAGGGCGCGGAAATTCGGCAGCTTCCACGAGGCATACCCGATATCCTCGAGAGGCGAGCTCACCGGCCACCGTGGCTCCAGCGGGACCCGCGCCAAGAACGCACACATCTACCGATTCGGGTATCTTAGTGGAGCCGTCGAATGGCATTTAGGGCTCGTTCAAACAGCACCGGGTCCTGCCGAATGCGGGCATAAAGCCCCAGCATCTCATGCAACCAGCCGCGGATATAATCACATGCCGGCCGACCCCGGGTAATCACTTCGTGGTGACAGCTGCCATTGCAGAGGTAGCGGGCCCAGCATGTGGTGCAGGGTGACTGTTCATCCAAGTGGCGCTTGGCTAGCCAGTCACGCTGGAGACCCGGATCAACACCGGTACGGACATCACCGAGCAGGCCATCAGGCCGATCCACAAACCTGTGGCAGGCAAACAGACCACCCTCAGCCGACACTCCTAGGTATCCTCCGCCAGCGCCACAGGGGTACGCATCTGGCTGGTAAGTGTGGATGCGGCGCAGGGTGCTCAGCACGTTCTCAAACGGGTAAATCTGCCGTTCACGCAGACGCAGCTCGAAGATTTTCGCGCAGCTAAGCATGTTCTCAAGGAAGATGTCGAGGGCCTCCCCGTCCATCTCATCGCTGGCTGCGGGTGCACTGAGCAAAGGCGACAACCTCACCGAGTCGAACCCCAAAGCCAGAAGAGCGTCAACAATGCCGACGACGTCGAGGTGGCGAGGGGTAACAGTCGCCCGAGCAGACACCCGGTAGCGCCGCTCCTTGAGATCGATCAAGCGTCGAAGGCCAGCTGTAACTGCATCGTGGCTTGAGCGTCCGCTCTTGAGGGGCCGCGTTAAGTCATTGACCCACTTGGGCCCGTCCAGACTCACCGTAATGGTGAAAGTGTGCTGCTGGAACAGCGCCAAATCGACGTCCTGAACCAGCGTGGCGTTGGTGGTAAGCGCAAACTGGATCTCCACCCCTGCTGCGTCCGCTCGGCTTTGTGCATAGCGGGTGGCATTATGAAGGCCCTGGCGGTTGGTGAGCGGTTCTCCCCCCATGAAGGCCAGTGTCAGACGATCCCCAGGGGAGCGATTGGAGAAGAGCTGGTCAATGGCACCCATGACCACTTGGTCAACCATCAGGCTAGGGTTCCCGCCAAACGTTCCCTGCTCTGCATAACAATAGGTACAGCCCAGGTTGCATTGCTGGGCAATCGCCAACGAGAACGCGTTGGGAACCACTGAGGTGGGCACATCAAGCCGGGTTGCCGGTGTGACGTCGATGCCCAAAGCGGCAATAAAAATCTCGGCCCGCTCATCATCCTGGTGGTTGAGCACAGTCTCGAGCGCCTGGGCACGAAAAAAATCCAGGGGCCGCATCTGGCCCCGCTCAACCCCCAGTACCCAGCGCGAATCCTCACTCCCGAAGACGTGTATGAGGGGCGACCTGAGTCGCCCCGGGCGATCCAATGACATTTAAGGGTCCCGTTCAGTCTCTGCCAGCAAGTTCACATTGCCTGTTGTGAGACGAGCAACGCCCATTCTATCGGCGTGTACTACCAGATCCTCGATGTCAGTCATCCTGGCATTGATGTTGTAGTTCTCACGAGCCAGGAACACGGTTGCACCATCAGACTCTCTTACGACCTCGTCGGGGAACTGAGCTGTCCAATAGTCCAAGCAAGCAACCAAATCTCCTTGCCAGGTGGAACACAGCCCACTGGTGAGTTGGCCAGGAAATGCCCCTAGGGCACCACCCGCTCCGGCAGGCTGAATTCGAATCTCATTGGGGCCAATAGGGCCAACGTCGCGTGGATAAAAAGCATCGTTGACATCAGTGAATTCCATTCGACGTGCCTGGAAACTCATCTCCATGCCTGGGTTGTACTCGCCGTTGACGGTCGACATGACCAGTCGATCCATGCGAGAGGCAGTGTGATCGGGAGGGTCTCCTGAGATGCTGAGAGCAATCTTCGTTTCTGTAGTCCAGTCTAAGTTGGTTGTGCCCAAAAGATTAGGATTTCCAGGGTTCACGTCTGGTGAATGTTCCTGAGGCGCAACAATGACCCAAGCTGGAATGACGGGGATACTGTCGGTGTTGGTCAGGGTGACCTCAATGGACCCATCAGACGTCGTATCCGTAACGTCCAGTTCGCCGCTCTCATCCGCAGGGTATCGAGCGATAGCAGCTCCTGGGAACCGACGATGCACCCCGCCGATTGGCGGTGAAAACTTACCACTCCCCGACAGGGTACCCAAGACGATCTTCAAACTGGGATCGAACGGGTTTTGTCCCTCCAGCACTGCCAGCTGGGTTCCGGTGGCCTCAGCACTCGCAGAGATCTCAGGGATCTCAGGAAAAGCCGTATCGTTAGCCCTACGTTTCTTCGAGTAGTTGTGAAGCTTGCGGTTGGCAACGCTAGCTCTCCAGGTCGCCTGGATCCCAAGCCGTGTCATCGCTGCTTCGTCAAGCTCGCCCAGAAGATCCCTGTTTGAGTCGTACGCAAATATCTTGTATTGAACAGACTGTCGCTTCATCACCTGTACTCCATTCTGCTCGCTCATATACTTGAAACTGGGACGGTCCTGTTCAGACTCGAAGAACTCGTAATCGTCTGGGTTGTCAGCGAGACGGGCACAACCGATGGCAGGATGAATCTTGAAAGTGGCTACATTGCTGAGGTCGGCTGGGAATGGCATAGTGTTGGTCCAGTTACAGAGTGGCTTGGACAATTAAGTTCAATATACTAAACCTCCGAGCGCTCCTGGTACTGCTCCAGCAGAGCGAATCACCAGACTGGCATCCCTAGACATCCCGCGCATTGCCGAGATAGACCCATAATAGCTCGAACGCTGCATTTCCAATGCCTCTGGGCTATCGTCAACAGGATTGAAGGCCGAATCGAGCTTCGCAAGCATGTCGCGGTAGCCGGCCTGGAACTTCTCCATTGCTTCGCGTAAATCACCTTCAGGATAGTTATCAATGACCGGGTTGGGATCGAACTCATGCACACCGTTGAGATCAAGAACTAAGGGTGCACCGTCAAAAGCATAGCCACCGTCGTAGGGATCGTCAGGAGCTACATCTGGATTCTCGATCAGGTATTCCTCATAGATAATGGACTCGAACCGATAGTAATGGGCAGGAAGACCGGCCGCATCCTTAGGCTGCGTATCCGTTCCCTCCCCCTGCTCCATGACCCACCGTAAATGGCGAACCGCGGAGTCCCGATCTGTAATCTTGAACGTGATTCCATCAGGCAGGGGATACATTTCAGGGAGCCCCTCCTTCTTGAGCTGCACTGGCCTGAACCGGAAGAGAAGCAGACCCTCGGTGGTTACCTGCTTGTACAGGCTGTTTTCGGTGTTGCCAAACAAATTAGGAATGGCTCCAGACTCGAGCACAGAAATGATGGACTCATACAGCGCTCCAATAGTTCTGGGTGCCTCTCCAAGAGATACCGCAGAGGCTAGGAACACCCCATCGTCGAGATCCGGGAACATCAGCGGATCTTCTGGCGCCTCAATGCGCATGAAGGTGTCCTTGATGAGGGCCTTGCTCGCATCGATATCTTTTGAGAACGACTTCAGCCCAACCTGCCAGCCGTCCGAGTCCAACAATGGCAAAGGTGCTGGATAAGCCGGTATGAATTCTGGATCATTGAGTTTGGGTGACACACCGATTGCATTCATGATGTTCGCGATCACAGTCATATGAAGCATCTCCTCCTTGGCGATTCGAAGTATGAGCTCGCTAATCGGCCTATTGTTACTTCCAGTCAGACTGTATGCGGCACTAAGGTATGGAGGGATAGTGGCATGCTCAAGCTGCAGGGTGAGCTGCAGAATCTCGCCTAGCTCACGAAGGCCCTCAGGCTTAGATGGATCAGTAATGTTAGTGAGTATTTCGAAGTATTTGGGCTGGACAAGGAGCATCACACTTCCTCGCACTTGCAAATAACTCCTATTCTGCTCTGGCTAGCCAATTTAGGCCGGAAAGCACATATTGGTTTACAACAAGCATGCGTGGCTTCTGCGAGCATTAGGTCAGACTCATGAAGACCTTGCCTCTCAAGCAGCTAGATTTTAATCTACTTTTCTGAAGGTTTGGGGTGCCGCCAGTTTCGAGAACAAGACGATTTTCGTCATACCATGATCATCAGGCTATCCAAGTATAATCAATTCAACAAGAACCAGACGCCGTTTTACTGCGCAGCAGAAGGATACGGCCGTATTGCACTGTTTGCAGGAGGGCTGCTACTTCAACACCGTGGCAGCACAGTTGGGGCTCCCTCCAGCAGCTTGGCCCGCTGCGTACGACAGTTCAGTGTTGATCACGGCCAGGCCAGTCCGCGCGACAAGTAGCTCCACACCAGCGAGAAGCGCGCTGACCTCAAGTGGCCCCGTATGAGGAACTGGGGGCTCAGGGGATGAGAAGGGTTTTTCCGGCTGCCTGTTGCTCACTTTGCCTCGCCAGTAGGGCTGCGAAGCAGTAGCTGGGCCTCGATGACAATCGAGAGGTACCGATCTCACCCCAGCAGCTGCAGCATGAATAGGCCTTACGAATCGAGAGTTACTACAACCGCGAGCGCTGCCTTTCAACAATCGCTCATCTCAGTCTGATCGGCCACGAGTAGCCGTTCATCGCTGCACCTACACTCACCCTTGTGAAGCCCTGATCGGTATCCACGAAATCGGGGAAAAACCAACATGTGGAATACCTTGGACGGCTTTTCAGTGTAATCAGCCCAAAACTAGCACACTCTACATCCAAAGACTGCTCAGATCAACTGCAGCCCAGTCGATTTAGCCTTAATCGGGAGGCCCAATTTGGTGAACCGTCGTGAACCGAGGTTTTCGCGAAGATCAAGATCCACCGTTACAATTAAAATTCTGCCTTGATCGTTTATCTCCAGGCACACCAAAAGAAGCTTGGGAGCGCTGATTCTCCCAGTTGATCTAAGCTTGATTCGACAAACTCAATTGATGCATCACATAGCTCTACCGAATTCTCAAAAGATTTAGGCTGGATCAATATGGAATGACCAGTTTGGGTTGCAAGAAGCAATTGACCGGACAATTGGCCCTGATATATGAACTCGCCTAAATTCCTGACCAGCAAGAATGCGGCGAGCATGAGTAATTGTAGCGTCATCAGCCAGAAGAATCATTAGGTGGATCTCACTTGCGCCATCTGATATGGCAAATAGCGCTTGCGTCATGACCGGAAAAAAAAGTTTTCTAGATAATGACAAAAGGCCCAGTACAAAAGCGCAGACTAGGCACAATGGTTATCACATCTGATAGATTATTGGGAAGGCGGAACATCAAAAGAAATCTCTTGACTATTTCCTACCACTGTAATTCCTCGTGTGCCTCTGATTGCTTCGAGTGATATAAAGACAGAGTAAGGCTCAGTCGCTGGGAGCCCGATACCGCTAAGTACCCCGACGACTTCAATTTCCCAATACTCTGGCTGAACAACATAGATGCGGGGAATCAGGCTTACCTCCATATTGAGAAAAGGCTTTTCTCCTGTGACAATAAGAATGTATGTCCCGGTGACAACTCCAGGGACGACGCGTGAATCAGTGAATGGAATTAGCCGAGATGAATCGGCTGTGCGATTCTCAGAAAGAAATGCGGAGAGAATGTCGCTCGAACCACCTTGAACTTCTGCCATCATTAATCAAGTTCACTGCAATTAGAATACAATTTACTTCAGGCTTGATTTTGTGAAAACACACATTCTGTAACTTTTTCGGAGCTGTATCAGATGACGCATTCTTATCGAAAGATATAAAGCGATTCACTGGCAAGCTCAGCGCTTCAGGTTACGCCCAGTGACCGCCGAACGCTTGCCTTCACCTAGCCGCTGAATGCTACGGCGAGCAGCAAAATGCTTGAGGGGGTAGCCCTAGTGAATGGCATTGTTCTAAGAAAGGCTATTTAGCGCATGCAGACTTGGCCAAGGTTGAATTACGTTTCATGAACTACGTGGACTTAACTTTCTAAGCCTCGCCTAGCTTATATAGCAGTTAAGCAGAACTAAACATGAGCCAGAATAACTCAACAAGTAGCAAGGCAAGGACTACTGCTTTTAGACTATATACATCATTAGGCATTGCAATCTTATCACCTGGACTTCTGACGGGCTGTCTTGTAACCAACAAGACTGAAATCGTTGAAGAAGTAAAACGATTTAGTGATGGCGTAATGGCAAGCAAAGTTGTCTATTCAGAATACTATCAAAGAATTAATGACACAGCCTTGAACCGAGAGGAATTACTGGTTAGCTTAGATCGCAATTGCAAGATTGAAAAAGAGTATCCAAGTCAATGTGCTTCATTGGCGTCGTTTAAGTCTTCGTTTGATTCACCATATCTATCATCAGAAGCTCTAGGGATTAAACTTGAACTGCTAGGAACACTTTCGGATTATGCTGATGCATTAGCAAAGATATCTGCAAGCAAATCACCCCAGAAGTTTCAAGATAATGTTAGCCGTCTTAGCGCGGCATTTACCAGTGTTGAAGGTAAGTTCGCAACCAGTCCTTCGTCCACAAAATATGTCGGGCCTCTTGCCAATATTGCTGGCGTGCTTGGAAAGCTATACTTAGAAAACCTTCAGTGGAATACAATTAGGGATGTGATTATCACAACCTCTCCAGAGGTTGACAAGCTTCTGGGATTCTTAAAGACAGATCTTCAGTTAGCCGAAAATGTATATGACACTCAGTTTTCGTCTACGGCAAAGAACCTTAGAGAATTTTACAATGATCGCGGCAGATTAACCCTGCCTCTGTCCCAGAGACAGGAAATTCTCAAGCAGCTCAGCACAATTACAAAAACTAGGCGCCTTCTAGCATCTTCTAGTCCATCAAGGTCTATCGAAAACTTGATCAAGGTTAATTCAGAATTGAATCGTCTTGCTCAAGGCGCGCAGCCCGGAAACATTGCCGAGCTACGGCAGCTGCTGAGTATTTATGAGGCCGATTTATTAGCTGTTAGAGATGCAGTTGTGCTTTTGCGTCAATGACTCATTTGCACTAGATAGACTCGTCTCATTAATCGCTACTCACAAAGTCTGCTTAACTTGCGAAGAAACTCATGTCATCAGCTCTTGAACTACAATCCCTGTACCAAGGGATTTTGGAAATGGAACAATGTACATGGATCGAAGTCGGCACTCTACTACCCAGAGATTCACCTAATGCTACCAAATGGACTTCTCAGCAAAAGGATCAAGCAAGTCGGCGATACGATGATGCAGTCAACAAATATTTACTCAAGTATTCAGAGTTTGCGAATCTCGCTCCTTCTAGTGACGTGAATGAAGCAAATGAGAGAATTATCGCAAGGACTGCAGAGCTCAAAGATGCTAGAAATAGACTAAAGAGTGCCTCCGATACCGCTGATGCCATTGCGTCCTTCTTGGAAGTCATTGACTTTGTGATCTCCTTAATCGCTCCTCTTGGATTTGATAGTCCCCAAATCAATGTTTTGAATACATTTGCTACTTTACCGGCAGGAGATGTTGACCAAGAACTTCCCTACACCCACCTCATAGATATAGTTAGCAACTCATATCTTTTAGCCTCTTTAAGCAACACTGCAGAGATTGATAGAATGCTGATTCACGGATATGCACTCAGACTTCATAGGTCGATTCTAGTAATCTCGAGCTTGGGATACTCACACGCTACTATGCAGTTTGTCGCTAGAGTTACGGAAATTGCTGATAGGATTCAAGCTTTACTCCAGGTGAGAGGCTCTATCTCGCAAGCGCCTCAAGACCTCAAGGATCTTATGGAGGCATGCGAAGCTGTTGTTGTTTACCATCCATGATTCGGCTCATAATGCCGTACAAGCAGAGCATCGCTCATGAATAGACAAGATTGTTAAGTGCGAATGCAATTTGACAATTGAGAATGCCAATGGTAGCTCTCCTTTTGGTCGTTCAAAGAAGGGACCTGCGATGGTTTCCGAACGGTGGAAGGAAGACACAGCATTAGGATACCTACTTGGGACACTGAATGCGAATCTACATTGATTCAGCCGATCAGCGATCACTAAATACTCAACCCCACTGGAAGGACCCATATCACTATCCAGCAGAAGACGGATAATGCGATGTATGGGCTATTCATTGATCTCATGATGCCTGGGTACTGCCTGCGAGGCACCTGTGGCAGGCTTTCAATGCCAATCTTGTTTTCCTCCAGGACTACGAGGACTCATCCAACCTGCTCGATCGAGCTAATCAGATCAGCCCGCTTCATGGAATGTCTCATTTACCGTCCTTGCGCGCAGCCGGAATTTGGCAGCTTGAGAGGTCAAGGTAGAGATCCTTCAGAAGCTCAACTAGACAAGCCAAAGTGTCGACCTGCGTCCAGTAATCAGGATATTCCTCAAGGTAGCCGAGCCAGGAATCTTCCTCCTACCAATGAACGAACCTAATCGATTGTATTGAATGCTTCTCCGGTAGCTGTTGCACTTCAGGATCCAAAGCAATTTACTCCGTCCTCCCATGCTCCGGCCAGTCGCACGCGTCAAGCAACGCAACGCCTCTGTGCCGCAGAACCCTGCCCCTGATTGGCAGGCAAGGCGATTAAGCAGTCGTAGCTCAAAGTTTTTGGTGGCCTGTTCACTCTATGGGCTTGATAAATGAGTCTCATTTAATTTGTAGCGACCACTAGCATTGGCCTATGACTAGAATTATTTCTACTTACATCTGGATGCCAAAGGAAATCAATGTGAAACTGAGACTGTGATTAGGTTATTTACCTTTTCACCATTTTCATGATACAGGCGTTGAAATTCCGCAAAGTGCGCTTGGCGGAAATTACCTAGAAGATCCGATAGGTGCCAATGTGGTGCACTGTAGGTGGGAGAAGTTGACCTTCTATAGGTTGTTGCAGCCAGGTTCTGGTCTGACCCAAGATCCACTTCATCAACGATGTGGGTATCCGCAGTTTCCACTTCAATGGCTCAGGCGGATCGAGGCGTTCACCTATCACTACGAGTGTAATCACCGCCATCAGGACGTGATGGCCATGGGGAGAGAGAAGTGGCAAGGCCATCAGGGGCCAGCAGGTCAGTGTGCACCAAAGACCACGGGTCAGCCCCATCCGGATCGCGGAGGTGTAAGCGGCGACCCCGAAAGCTTCTAGGTTTGGGGCGCTGTGGGCCCGGTTGAGGCACAGCTGCTTGAGTGGGGAACACTGCCAAAGGAGGACGAGCACAAGGCCAGCAGCGAGACTGGCTTGGGGTATTGCAGGGCCTGCAGGGGCTTGGTGACAGGCCATGACGTCAGCAGCTGACAACAACAATGAGCCGGTGGCGATCCAGACCACGCTATAGCCGAGGCAGAAAAGAGCCACCAGATGCGCGCGGAGATGCCTGAAGCTTCGGGCGCAGATGTGGCACACCGGAGCGATCAGGTTAGGTGTCATCATCGCCAGCACCATCAGGCTCCAGTTCGCCAGCTGAGCGGGGAAGGTGGTCCCGCCTACTGGGGGTAGCAGCCAGGCGCCAAGAGAGATCAGTAAGACGATGAGGGTGATTCTGTTGTGCTCGCCGCCATTGAGCATCATCGTTGGGTCTGGCGGTAGATGCTGACGCGTCCCACCGTGATGGTGGCCTTCTCCTGCACAGGATGGTTGGGTTCGATCTTCACATCCAACGTGTCAGCCACTAATGCATCGGCCATGAAGATCCGATCAATGATGTCGGTGATGTCGAGGATGAAGTTCAGCCCCGCGCCGCCATGGGCGCCATCGCGGTCACTAGCGCGCCGCAGTCCGAACAGTGAGACCGTGCCAACCGGTTCTTGATTGACGGATACGTTGAGTTTATAGGCGTCAATGCTGCCCCGTACATCTTCGACCTGCAAGTAGACGCGATCAGGCAAATTTTCGAGCGAAGCACCTAGCAGGCTTCGCGTGACCTGGGAGCGCACCTGACTTTCAAGCTTGACGGTCGTGCGAGATCCAGAACTGCGGATCTGCAGGGCGCCCTCATTGGCACCTAGCAGTTCGCTATTCTGCTGATTGGCGCTGCCTGCCCCAAGGGGTACATCAGCCATGGGGGATACTCCAAGAAAGATAAGACGGCGGGATAGAGCGGAGGGCGCCAAGGTGTTGATCGAGATGGCCAGATCGTCGTAGGTGTAGTCCATCTGGCTAAGGCTGTTGACGTCGGACGGAGTAAAGACCCAGGCAACGGCATCAGGCATCGGTACAGCGAATGCCCGCTGGCCGATGGCCGCAGGACCGCCGAGCCAGTTGGGGTTGGTTGGGTTGTTATTGCCTTGGCCGTTCCAGGCTGCCCACAGGCGGTCGATGTTTGCGTGATGCAGATAGAAGACTGGATCCAGCGCGGCAAGGCCTGGGTCGCTCATCAATCCCCAACTGCTTTGATCCGGAGCGAAGCCTCCTACATCGACGTGCACCAGGTTGTGGGGGTTGCTTTCCAGGTTGCCACTGGTCACGCCGTTGTTAGAGAAGCCCGTGGAGGGTCCACCGAATCCAGGCGGAGCGGTGGTGGCGTTGCTTCCAGTAAAGAGGGTATTGCTGAGACAGGCCTCGGAGGCAGGTGGGATTTCCACATAGATGTCTCCGTCACCCTTTGGGCCGAGGCGCTGGCTGACAAAGAGTGGGTTCGGCGCACCATCTGGCAGGGTGCGAGAGGTGAAGGCAGGTGGGATCTTGTATTGATCATCCAGCCCGAAATAATTCCAATACGGGAGGGCCCAGTCGGCGGGCCCTCCGAGGTTTGCAATCGCGGTACGGATCTGGGCTTCCAGTGCGTACAGGTAGCCCCGGTGCCAGGGGGGGAAAAACCAGGATTGGTGTTGGCACTGATCCCAGTACTGGTCGATGAGGACCTGGCTAGGGACGGGAGATGTGGGCACCTGGGGCGGGGCGGCGATGAAGCCCCAGCCGGGAAACTCCGTCAGGCTAACGTATTGGCCATGGATGGCCGCAAAAAACCACCAGCTGTTGGGGTCGTCAAGGGCGAGGGCCTGCATTGACTCGACGCCCTTGGCATACCAGAAGAGATCCAGGTTCGCGAAGGTTCCACCATTCATCCAAGCGTTTCTGCGGGTGAAGGTGGCCATGGCGGGGGGTCAGAGACTGGTCGTACGCTTATTAAACTCGCCAAGTGTGATCCTTAACGGTTCAGACATAATTATTCATTCCTCCGTGGGGGATGCTGGATGAGCTCCAATGTGCCTTTGTGCTGTGCCATCCGCCATGACAGATGCGTGCTTGTCGCCGGCAGCCCGAACTGTAATAGTGCACTAAGGCTTGAACTCCAGCACTACGTATTCCCAAATCTTCCGCAGACAATCTGTCGACATCAAGAAGTAAGTTCTTAGGAGGCCAACGAGTCCATACTCAACAAAGGACCGATCCTTCGAACGCTCAAGATCAGAAGCGGGCGGAGGTCTCGACATATACACAAGTCTTTGTTCCCGTCTTCTGTATCTTGATGTTATGCCGGCTTGTTGCAACATTCTATCTACTCACCGTCGTCCACGGATCGCGCCGACCCAACTCTCCAGCGCCTCGATGTCGGCTTTCAGTTCCACCGGCTCGGGCACTGGCGCCCGCGCGGCCGGCGCCTGATCGTGGCCGGGCAGCCATTTCGAGCACTTCCCCATCGCAGTATCTAGGATTCGGCAATCCTCGGCGGTGATATCCGCAATCTTGCTAATCTGCTGCGTCTGTACACCGAATCGGAAGCGCTCGACAGTTCCGGCGAGAAGCACTTCTTCAAGTGCGCGTTCCCAAGCCTCACGCAGGAGGCCGTAAAGATACGTGGCTTCTTTCTCATACGTGGCCTGTTCGCCATCCCGAAAGAGCTTGTCTGCAGCCTGCCATTCCTTCTTCAGGTGTCCAATCTTCTTCTTGATGGGCATCGCCACCCAGGGGAGCTCTTCCGCACAGACGCCTGCACCCTTCGACAGTTGGCGGACGTGCTGGTCAAGCTGGTTCACGCCCTCTGTCTCCGCGAACTGCTTGAGAAGCAGGAGGAAGACGATATCGTGAGTGAACACGATGACCTGCCGGGTCTTTGCTTCATGCACCAACCGCCGCGCCACGCCCTCGCGCCACCTGTAGTCAAGCGATGACATTGGGTCGTCAAACACGATGCCGGAGGGTTCATCGGCGGTGCTGAGTTCCGCGAAGAATGCTGCAATGGACAGACAGCGTTGCTCGCCCTCGCTGACAACTCTAGGTAGATCAACACCGGGTGCACGAGTCAGAAGCAGCTTGTGATAGAGAATGCCCTCGGAGCCGCCAGCTTCCTTGAGTTCGACCTCGATATGACGGAAGCCGAGACTATCAAGCTCGTTCCGAAAGCTATCTTTCAGCTTCTGCGTCACGTAGCTCTTCGTCACAGCAGTGCTCTTCTGCGTGATCGCGTTGGTGGTCGTTTCGTTCATGTACAGCCCGTAGGCCGCGAGTCGCTTCTTGCGATCGATCTCGCTCATGACAACCGGCACATGATGAGAGAGCAGCTTGCGAGCACGGAGTTCATCCGCCTTGGTGGTCATATGAGCACGCGTGTCGGAGCCTGCGCTGGCCCGGAGGGACTCGACTCGGGCCTCGGTCTGGCGGGCAAGTGCTTCGACTTCAATAGCCGCTGCCGCAACCGGAGGAAAATCGGGTGCCAGGTCCCTGTCTTCGTTCAACGCGAGTGCGACGGCCTCGCGGCGCTTCTCATTTGCCGCAAGCCCAGCACTGACCGAATCCGCGAGTGCTTCGTTCTCGAGTCGGACTTCCTTGAGCATCTCCCCGACTACCTCGGTCGTGGTGTTGACAGCGAGCAAGTGGCTTCGCATCCTCGCGAAGGTTTCCGCCGCCTGCCGTAGTTCGCGCTCTGCCGTGGAGACCACGAACGCCTCGAACTGCCGGAACCGCAGCGCAGAAGCATCGTCGAGGCTCCTCTGGCACAGCACACAATGCGCGCCGTCCTCTACGACGGGAAAAGCTTGGCTCGGATACGCTTGCTCCTGCGAGAAGCGCCGAGCTGCCTCCCATAACTCCTTCCACGGTTCGGAACCCGTACCAGCGAGTATGCCGTTTGGGAGCGTAGCGTCTCGGATTCTTTTGGCTTCTTTCGACTTCCGACGGACCTCGGTTCGAGCGTCAAATGCGCCCGTGACAGCCTCCGCGGATAGCGTCGCCTCCACTTCCGTGAGGTGCCGAGCCAGCGCCCGAAAACGTCCGGCGCGAAGCGTCAACGTGCGTATCAGCTTTTCGGGATCGTTGACCTGCAGGTCCAGCAGTGACTTCTCGAGCAGGGCAAGCTGTTCCTGCTCCTCGCCAGACAGGTTTGCGAGCTCGTGAACGGCTTCCTGAGGGGTCAGTGAGTTGATGCTCGCAAGGAACTTGGCCACCGCAGTACCGCTCGGGAACTACGGCAGCAGAGCGGTCAAAGGGTTGGCCGCCAAGGCGCGTTGTTCACTCTCAAGTCTCGCGCGAACGCCCCTGCAGGCCTGAACAAGTTTGTCGAACAGGTCCAGCCCAAAAGGCCGGAACGCGACGTCAGTCTTCTCGGTCAGGTAGACGGCAGCGCACTGCGTGTCGAACACACTCACCCGGGCAATGAACGCATCCTCGCCACCACCTGCCCACTCCCGGGGTTCCGGTTCTGCCCCCACCTTGTACTTGATCGACACTTCCACCGATGGTGGTGCCGTGCCGGCGACGACATTCCCCAGGATCTGCTCCTGACCCCTGGCGCGACAAGCACTCTTGAGGATCCGGATGTACCCCGTCTTCCCGGCGGCATTGTCGCCGTAGACCACGGTGAGTGCCGATGCGAGGTTGAGCCTCTGATCCTCCGCGAGGGCGTTGACCCCTCGGCGATGGAAGATGGACAGCAGTGAGACGGCTGGACTGTTCGCGACGGTTTTGGGAAGGTGCTCCCTACCTAGCGGCAGAGCGTCTTGGAGTTCGGCGAGACCATGCGCGCTCTTGCAGACATCCGTCACAATCCGGATGTCATCTTCCGAGAGCTCGCCATGCAGAACGAGGCGGCGCAGAGCATCCCGCTGCCAGGCCGGACGGTCCTGGGACCACTCAAGGAGTTCGTCGAGAACAGTCACCTTCAATTTACCGAGTTGATCTGGTACTGAAGTGGCGGCTGAGCGGCATAACTAGTCATTAGACGATTCCGAGAACCACGCCCCAGTCGCCTGTCCTTTCCGTGAACCACAGGTGCACCCCGAACAACAGCACGGCCAGAGCACAATCAGCCCACAGTGTATCCACCCCACTCACGATTAGCTCGCCCCTGGTTCTCGGAACCGAGAACCACCTGTATCCCGGGCTCCACCTGTGGGGTGCACGGCTGCAGTGACACGGTCCACGCGCTGACTCCAGGCCCGCCTGAATCTCCCGGCCACGATCTGCCAAGGGTTCAGAGACGTCCAGACCGAGCCGTCACCCACCCCCATCCCAGACTGTCCCCCTGTCATTGGTATCGGGCCGCCCTGATCCCTCCTCCCCCCACCACCGAAGCCGGCGACCCCACCGCCCCCCAGCCCCCCTGGCGCCAGCAGCTGAGCGACGCCCTCACGGCCCTGCCCGTCGCCCGCAGCCGCGCCCTGCGCACCCTTGAGCCCGCCGCCGTCACGGCCAGCCTCCAGCCAGCCCCCCCCGGCGACGCGCTCCCCCTGCTGGATCTGGCCAGCAACGACTACCTCGGCCTCAGCCGCCATCCCGCCGTGCTCGCGGCCGCCGCGGCCGAACTGGCCGCCAGTGGCCTGGGGGCTGGCGCCTCCCGCCTGGTCACCGGCACCCGGCCCGTCCACCGGCAGCTGGAGGCCGCCCTGGCCGCCTGGCTCGGCCGTGAGCGGGTGCTGCTCTTTCCCAGCGGCTTCCAGGCCAACCTCGCCGCCGTGGCGGCCCTGGCCGATCGCCACACCCTGGTGCTGGCCGATCGGCTCATCCACCACTCCCTGCTGGTGGGCGTGCGCGCCAGCGGCGCCCGCCTGCAGCGCTTCGCCCACAACGACGCCGCAGACCTGGAACGCCACCTGCTCGCCGCCCGGCGCGAGCGACCCGATGGCCGGTTGCTGGTGCTCTGCGAAAGCCTCTACAGCATGGAGGGCACCAGCGCGCCCGTCGCCGCCCTGGCGGCCCTCTGCCTCCGTCACGACGCGCCCCTGCTGGTGGATGAGGCCCATGCCCTCGGCGTGGTCGGCCCCGGCGGCCGCGGCCTCGCCCATGGCGTCGGCTCCGTGGCGATCGTGAGCGGCACCTTCGGCAAGGCCTTCGGCAGCGGCGGCGCCTTCCTCGCCGCCGACACCCTGGTGGGCGACTGGCTGCTGCAGAGCAGCGGCGCCTTCCGCTACACCACCGCACTCGCCCCGCCGCTGGCGGCCGGCGCCCTGGCGGCCCTGCGCCACCTGCAGGCCACGCCGTCGGTGGGCCTGGCCCTGGCGGAGCGGGCCGCCCGCTGGCGCGACGCCATCGAAACCGCGGGCTGGCCCCGGCCCCCCGGCGACGGGCCGATCCTGCCGCTGCTGCTCGGCGGCGACGCCGAGGCCCTGGCGGCCCAGCGTCGGCTGGAGGCGGCCGGCCTGCTCACCGTGGCGATCCGGCCCCCCACCGTGCCGGAGGGCACCGCCAGGCTGCGGCTGGTGCTGCGCCAGGATCTCCCCACCGGCTCCCTCGAGCGGCTGCTGGCCGCGCTCGGGCCCGGCCCCCTCGTCCCCCGCCATGCCCTCGCCCCCTGAGGCCGCCCCGGCTTCGTCCCTGCAGGTGATCGCCATGCACGGCTGGGCCGGCGACGGCCTGGGCTGGGACCTGCTGCGCCAGGCCCTCAACGCGCCGGACTGGCACTGGCAGTGCGGAGAACGGGGCTACGGCGGCCGCACCCCCGACCATCTCCAGTGGGCCCCCGGCGGCCGGCGGCTGCTGATCGGCCATTCGATGGGCCCCCACCTGCTGCCGCCCTCCCTGCTGGAACAGGCCGAGGCCGTGGTGCTGCTGGCCAGCTTCGCCCGCTTCCTGCCCCCGGGCCGCGAGGGCCGCCGGCTGCAGACCGCCCTCGCCGGCATGGCCGCCCAGCTCGCCGAAGGGCCAGACGAGTCCGACACGGCCCGCCGCGCCCAGCGGATGCTGCAGGCCTTCCTGGAAAAGGCGGCCTCCCCTGACCCGCCCGAGCTCCTGCCCCAGGGCCCCGCCAGCCAGCCGGTGGGGCCCGAGGGCCGGCGGCGGCTGCGCGACGACCTGGAGCGTCTGGCGGCCTGCGCCGATCTGCCGCCCGGCTTTCCCGAGGGGGTGCCGGTGCTGATCGTGGAGGCCGGCGCCGATCGGATCGTGGGGCCCGAGGCCCGCGCCCTGCTGCGCGAGCGCCTGCCCCACGCCGAGGTGCTCCGCTTCGAGGGGGCGGGCCACTGCCTGCTGCAGGCGCCCCTGCCGACGGAACTTAGCCGCTGGATCACCGGCACCCTCGGCCCATGACCGCCTTCCCCCTGCAGGTGGTCGGGGCCTTCGGCCGCCACGCCGCCGACTACGAGGGCCAGGCGGGCCTGCAGCGGGGCATCGCCTGGCGCCTCGCCCGCCTCTGCCGCGACCTGCCGGCCCCACCGCCCGACGCCCCCCGGGCCGATCTGGGCGCCGGCAGCGGCCTGCTCAGCCGCGCCCTGCTGCACCACTGCCCCGGCCTGGCCAGCCGCCCCCTGCTGCAGCTCGATCTCTGCCCCGAGCTGCTGGCCCGCAATCCCCTCGCCACCGCCGGCGGCCCGGCGCCGCTGGTGTGGGACCTCAACGGCGGCCTGCCCGCCGCCCTGGAGCCGGCGGGGCTGCTGGTGTCGAGCTTCGCGCTGCAGTGGCTGGAAGCTCCGGCCCGGGAACTGGAGCGCTGGGGGCGCGCCCTGGCCCCCGGCGGCTGGCTGGCGCTGGCGGTGCCCGTGCGCGGCAGCTTTCCCCAGTGGCACCAGGCCGCCGCCGTCGCCGGGGTGCCCTGCACCGCCCTGGAGCTGCCCGACGCCGACGAACTGATCGGCGCCCTGGACCGCGCCGGCCTGGCCACCACCCTCCAGCAACGGCTGCGCTTCAGCCGCCCGGCCGGCAACGGCCTGGCCACCCTGCGGCGCCTGCGCGATCTGGGCGCGGGCAGCAGCCGCACCGCGCCGCTGAGCCCCGCCCAGCTGCGCCGCCTGCTGCGCCACTGGCCCTGCGGTGCGGCAATCTCGTGGGACGTGCTGCTGCTGGTGGGCCGGAGGATCGCATGAGGCTGGTGGTCTGCGGCACCGACACCGACGTGGGCAAGACGGTGGTGAGCGCCCTGCTGGTGCAGGGCCTGGGGGCCCACTACTGGAAACCGGTCCAGAGCGGCCTCGAGGGTGGCGGCGACACGGGCCGGGTCCAGCAGCTGCTGGGGCTGCCCCCGGAAAGGGTGTGGCCGGAGGCCTACCGCCTCACGGCCCCCGTCTCCCCCCACTGGGCGGCCGAGCGGGACGGGCTCAGCATCGACCCGGCCCGGCTGGCCCTGCCGGCCTGGGACGGCCCCCTGGTGGTGGAGACGGCGGGGGGGCTGCTGGTGCCCCTGCGGCGGAACTGGCTGCAGATCGATCAGATCGCCCTCTGGGGACTGCCGGTGCTGCTGGTGGCCCGCAGCGGCCTGGGCACCCTCAACCACACCCTGCTGTCCCTGGAGGCCCTCAAGCGGCGGTCGATCCCCGTCCTCGGCCTGGTGCTCAACGGCGATCCCCACCCCGATAACCCCCTCACCCTGGCCGCCCTGGGCGGGGTGCCGGTGCTGGCGGAGCTGCCGCCCCTGGATCCCCTCGACCGCGATGGCCTGGAGCGGCAATGGCAGCGCAGTGGCCTGGCCCGTAGCCTGCAGCCATGAGCCGTAAGCATCTGCTGGTGACAGGCGCCGTGGCCGCGCTGTGTGCGGGCATCCTGGTGCTGTTCACCGACATCGAGACCAGCGTCATCCGCTGGGTCAACTGCGGGCCGCTGGCCACCGGAGGCGAACGCCGCTCCGATGTATGCCGCTGAGTGGCCCCGGCTGGCATCCCCACCTCTGGCACCCCTTCACCCAGGTGGCCACGGCCGACCCGCCCCTGCGGGTGGTGCGCGGCGAAGGGGCCCTGCTGGAGCTGGAGGACGGCCGCCGGCTGATCGACGCCATCAGCAGCTGGTGGGTGACCCTGCACGGCCATGGGGAGCCCAGCATCGCCGCCGCCATCGCCGGCCAGGCCCGCCGCCTGGAGCAGGTGGGCTTCTCCGATTTCCGCCATCCGGCCGCCGAGCAGCTGGCCGAGCGGCTGGCCGCCTGCAGCGGCCTGGAGCGGCTGTTCTTCTCCGATAACGGCTCCACGGCGGTGGAAGTGGCCTTGAAGATCGCCTGGCAGTGGTGGCGCAACCGGGGCGAACCCCGCCAGCAACTGATTGCCTTCGAAGGGGCGTATCACGGCGACACCTTCGGCGCCATGGCGGTGGGGGAGCGCTCCCTGTTCTCGGAGGCGTTCGAGCCGCTGCTGTTCGCTGTGGCCCGGGCCCCCTGGCCCGCCACCTGGTGGGACGACGACGGGGTGGAGGCGCGTGAGGCCGCCGCCCTGGCGCGGCTGGAGCAGTTGCTGGAAACGCCCACCGCGGCGGTGATCCTCGAGCCGCTGCTGCAGGGGGCCGGCGGCATGGCCCTGGTGCGGGAAGGGTTCCTGCGCCAGGTGGAGGGGCTGGTGCGCGCCAGCGGGGCCCTGCTGATCGCCGATGAGGTGATGACGGGCTTCGGCCGCAGCGGCCACCTGTTCGCCTGCCAGCGGGCCGGGATCCGCCCCGACCTGATGGCCCTCTCCAAGGGGCTCACGGGCGGCTTCCTGCCCATGGGGGTCACCCTGGCCCGGGAGGCCATCTACGCGGGCTTCATCGGCACCGCCCCCGGCCTGACCCTCTTCCACGGCCACAGCTTCACCGCCAACCCTCTCGGTTGCGCCGCCGCCCTGGCCAGCCTCGATCTGCTGCAGGCGCGGCCGGAGCGTCACCAGCAGTTCGAGGACCGCCACCGCCCCCACCTGGAGGCCCTGGCACGCCACCGACTGGTGCGGCGGCCGCGGCTGCTGGGCAGCGTCGCCGCCTTCGAGGTGGCCACGGATCAGCCCGGCTACCTCAATCCGGTGGGGTCACGTCTGCAGCGACAGGCCCTGGAGCGGGGCGTGTTCCTGAGGCCCCTGGGGCAGGTGGTCTACCTGCTGCCGCCGCTGTGCCTCGACGACGACCAGCTGGCCCACTGCTACGCCGTCATCGCCGCCGCCCTCGACAGCCTCTGAACGGAATCGGCCGCCTGGCCCTCAGGGACCCGCCAGGATCGCTGCCTCCACATCGGCCCGTGAGAGCCCATACGGGAACTGGCGTGCCGTGGTGCGGCCCTCCTGGTGCCAGCTCACCCGCAGCTCCTCCACCTCCATCACGATGCGGGCGCTCCATTCGGGGCGGTGCAGGTCCCAGTGGGCGACGTTGGTGCGCGACTGGGCGGCCCCAAGCTGGCGCAACCAGGCCTCCAGGGCAGGCAGGGGATGGTTGTAGAGGGGGGTGGCCGCGGGGGGCAGGGTCACGGTCGGATCGGCAGGGGCTGGCTGGGAGTGGGGGGGGAGGCCGGTGGCGGCGGAGTGGAAGCGGTCTCGAGGTCGGCCCACCAACTGGGCCAGGCCATCATTTCGGCGCCCCGCGCCCAGGCCACACCCAGCCCCAGCACCAGGCTGAGCACCAGGGCCAGGGCCAGCAGCAGCAGGGCGAACCACTCACCGCCCGACAAGGCCCGGCGTACCGACACGGGCCGGCCGACGGCCTCGGACGGGGGGCGCTGGGCCGGGGTCGGCAGGGCGCTCTGCAGCAGTGCGGCGTCATAGAGCCGCCGGGCGGCGGGATCACTCAGCACGGCATAGGCCTGGCGCAGTTGCCGAAAGGCCACCTCCGCCTCGCTCGCGGGCAGGGCGGTGGTATCGGGGTGGTAGCGCTTGCTCAGTCCCCGGAACGCCTGGCGCAGCTCCTGATCGGTGGCGGTGGGCTGCAGCTGCAGCACCTGGTAATGGGTGGGGGGCTTGGCTGTGGAGGACATGGTCCCTGAGGCGGCGGTGGCAGCCTGCCCGGCGTGAGGGATCCTAGGGAGAAGCACCACTGCCGTAGCGGATGGCCGCCAGCCCCGACCCCAGCGCCCCCCCCGATGCCGGCCTCTGGCAGGCGTTGGGCTGGACCCCCGACGACGGCCAGCTGGCGGCGCTGGTGGCCCTGCAGCAGCAGCTGAGGCTCTGGAACGGCCGGGTCAACCTCACACGCCTGGTGGAGGGCGACGATTTCTGGGTCGCCCAGGTGTTCGACAGCCTCTGGCCCTGGGTGCCGCTGCTGAACGCCCCCAGTGGCCTTGCCGACGGCCTGGAGCTGATCGATGTGGGCACCGGCGGCGGCTTCCCGGGTCTGGCGCTGGCGATCGCCCTGCCCACGGCACGGATCACCCTGGTGGATTCGGTGGGCCGCAAGCTGGAGGCGGTGCAGGCCATGGCCCGCAGCCTGGGGCTCCGGGAAGGGCGGCTGCGCCTGCGCTGCGAACGGGTCGAGCGCACCGGCCGCTCCCCGGACTGCCGCGGCCGCTTCGATCGGGCCATGGCCCGCGCCGTGGCCAGCGCGCCGGTGGTGGCCGAGTACCTGGTGCCGCTGCTGAAGCCCGACGGCCTGGCCCTGCTCTACCGGGGCCAGTGGGGGGCCGACGACCAGCGCGACCTGGAGGCGGCCGTGGGGGTGCTGCGGGCGACGGTGGATCCGGCCTTGCGTCTTGACTTGCCGGCGGGCCGGGGCGTGCGCCACGGCCTGTGGGTGCGACCCTCCGGTCGCTGTCCGGCGGCCTACCCCCGGGCCGTGGGGGTGCCCCAGAAGACACCGATCGCCCCGGGGGCCATCACGCCGGGGACCTAAGCCACCTGCAGGCGCTTCACCGCCTCACCCCCCAGCCGCTGGCGCAACTGCCGCAGCCGCTCGGGAATCTCGGCGGCCCAGGGGCTGGCCCCCAGCACCGCCCGCAGCTCGGCCTCGCTCACCGTGCCATCGAGGGCATCGGCGTTCTCCCCCGGGAACCAGTGCCCCCCCTGGCCCAGCAGGCCGTAGCGGGCCCGGCCGTAGGCCTCCAGGTCCCAGGCTTCCAGCAGGTTGTGCAACCAGAGCAGCACCGGCAGGTTGATGCGGCCGGGGGTCTCCTCCCAGGCCGGCAGACCCCGGTCCCAGCTGGCCAGCCATTCCTCCCCGAGGGCCTCCCGGCGCGCCTGCTCGAGCCGGTCCAGGATCGGCGGCAGCAGCTCCCCGGCCCGGGGCAGCAGCGCCACGGCCTCCAGATGCAGGTCCAGATCCTGGGGACCGGCGGCGCCGACACTGATCGTGTGGAGTCCAGGGGCCGACAGGCAGAACAGGTCGTTGAAGACGATCGGATGCAACGGCGCACACAGTTCGCAGAGGCGCTGCGACGGGTTGTGCAGGTGGCCCCCCTTGTCGGTGGGGCTGATCACGAACACCCCCATGTCATGGGCGGTGGCGGCCTCGATCGCGGGCCGGTTGTCCTGGCGGATGAAATACCAGTGCAGATTGATGTAGTCGAACTGGTCGCTGGCGATCGCCTCCAGGATCAGGGGCAGCGGCGCATGGGTGGAGAAGCCCACGTGGCCGATCCGGCCCTCCTGCTGCCAGCGGCGGGCCACGTCTCGGCAGCCACCGGGGCGCAGGGTCTGATCGAGCAGTTCCGGCGTGTTGAGACCGTGGATGGCCAGCAGGTCGACCCGGCCCCCTTCGCCCGCCAGGCCCAGCCGCTCGAAGCTGGTCCGCAGGTCGGCCTCAAAGGCGGCCGGGTCGGCGCTGGGGGGGACTTTGGTCTGCAGGAGGCGCCTGGGATCCGGCAGCCGCGGCAGCAGCCAACCCAGCTGCCGCTCGGAGGTGCCGTAGTGGCGGGCGGTTTCGATGTGATGCAGGCCCGCCGCGATGGCGGCCCGGAGGGTGGCCTCCAGCCGGTCCTGGCTTTCGGCCTCCACCGCCTCGGGCGGCAGATCGCTCCAGCTCTGCTGAAAGCGCATGCCCCCCAGGGAAAGCACCGGCATGGCCAGCCCCGTGCGGCCGAAACGCCGGCTGGGGATGGTCACGGCGCTGGCGGGGTGGAGCGGGGCAGGGTGCGGCGGCGGCGGCCCTGGGAAGGCAGCCCCAGGGGCTGGATCTCCTGCTCGTCGAGCTGGGCCCTCAGGGCCGGCAGCTGCTCGTAGGCCACCCAGTGAATGCAGTCCACGGGGCAGGTGTCGATCGCCTCCTGAATCCGTTCGGTGCTGTCCCCGTCCTGGCGCAGGGCCCGGGAGCGGCCCCAGTCGGGCTCCACCACGAAGGTGTTGCCGGCCACGTGGGCGCAGTAGCGGCAGCCGATGCAGACGGCCTCATCGACCCAGACGGCCTGCTGGCGCAGGGCACCGCCGAGCACGGGCTCCAGCCCTGTCGCCTCCGACTCCGGGGCCGCCGCGGTGCGAAAGGCCAGGGCGGGATCAAGGCCGGCGGCGGCGCCCGTTGTGCTCACGGTCTCAGGCGTCCCAGCGGGTCACCACCAGTTCGATGCTGCCGTCGAGGTGGCTGGTCTGCTCGCTCACCTGGAAGCCCTCCTCGGCGGTGCTGGCCAGGATGCTGCGCAGGGCGTAGCGCTGGGTGAGCTTGGCCAGGAAACGCTCCACCGGGATGGGCTGTTTCCAGAGTTCCAGGTCGGTGACCAGCTCGTAGCTGCCGCTGTCGGCGTTGAAGCGGAAACCGATGTCCACCCCATCGGCCTGGGGAATGGCCAGGTCGGCGGTCACCGTCTGGCCGCGGTAGCCCCGCACCTGGCAGGAGCCTTCGGCGGGCGGGTGGCCCAGGTCGCGCAGGGCTTCCACCAGGGCCTGGCGATCGCGCAGCTCGGTTTTGACGGTGCTGAAGTGCGACATGGGTCGTAAGGGGGAAAGGGGCGGTGGCTCAGGGGCCGTGGTGCTGGACGACCACCTGGGGGTCCTGGAGATCGAGGGGTTGGGCCTGGAACGCTTCCGAGGTGCTCTGGCGTTGCTGGACGCTGCCCAGCCTGGCCTCGATCCGCTCCGTGAGCTGGGAACAACCCTCGCCCTGCACACCCTCCACGAGTTCCTCCACCCGTCCGTCAGGACGAATGCGGAAGCGGATGGAGCGTTGGGCCATCCCGGTTGGGCTGCACAGGTGAGACCGGGATCTTAACCGTGATTTCCGGTGGCCGCGGTGGGTGGGAAAGGCGCGACGGCAGGGCCGCTCAGCTGATCAGGCCCTCGTCCACCAGGGTCTGGAGCCGTTCGAGCACCTCAGGCTGCTCCAGCTGCTCCAGGGCCATCCGGGCTTCGTCGCGGACGGTGGAATCACCGTCATGCAGCATCGTGTGCAGCAAGGCTTCGACCACGTCCCGCTGGCGCGGTTCCACCAGGTCGGTGTAGAGGCGCCCCAGCGACCAGGCACTGTTGCTGCGCACGGCCGGCTCACTGTCGATGCGCAGGGACAGGAGCAGCTGGGCGGCAGCGGGGTCGGCCTTGGCCACGCCGGTGGCACCGGCATCGGCCAGGGAGCTGGCCGCCCATAGCCGCACCGCCGAGATGTCCATCTCCAGGGCCCGGATCAGCGGGTTGAGCACGGGAGCCTCGGGGTAATTGCCCAGGCTCCAGGCCACCGCCTTGCGCACGTAGCCGTTGTCGTCAGCCCCGAGCAGGCCCAGCAGGGGCTCCACCGCCAGGGGGTGGGGATTGCGCCCCAGGGCGTAGACGGCGCTCATGCGGACGATCGGGCAGCCGGCCTTCAGCAACGGCAGCAGCAGCGGGATGGCCCGGGGGTCCCGGTGCTCGCAGAAGATGCGCAGCCCCTGCAGCCGCTCCTCACGCCCCCCCTTCAGCAGGTCGATGCCGAGGTCGCACTCGGCGGCCACATCGGAGCTGGAGGGGGCAACGCTGTCGATCTCATCGAGCGGATCGCCCAGCAGCTCCTGCGCCAGTTCCCGTGCCAGCACCTCCGGATCGAGGGCCAGCTCATGGGTGGTTTCGGGAAAGGGCAGGCCGTCTTCCGGCATGGAGCCATCCAGGTGACGGCATCGTAAAAGCAGGACGGCCAGGCGATCAGCCCAGCGGGGCGGGGGCGGCCATGTCGCCGGGCAGCCAGATGCGGGCGCTGACGGCGAACAGGGCCAGGCCGAACAGCAGCACGATGGCAGCCGGCAGGAGCTTGGAGCGCAGGAAGGACATGGGGGAGCCGTGCGGCGATGCTGGCTGCATTGTGGTCCGAGCGGTCGCTTCTAGGGTTCGGCGACCCGCAAGCCGCCATGGCCACCCGTGCCTCCAGCAGCGTCCGGCCCTGGCGTCGCCTCCTGGCGGTGGCCGCCGAGGGGGTGGCCAGCGGCACCCCATACATGGTGGGAACCAAGCTTCTGCAGGGCTGGCTCACCGCCAGCCAGATCCCCCTGAGCCTGATCGGCCTGCTGGGACTGGCGGAGCTGCCCTACACCCTGAAGATGGTCTGGGCTCCGGCCCTTGACCGCTGGCCCCTGCCCTGGCCCGACCGCCGCCGCGGCTGGCTGCTGGTGCTGCAGCTCACCCTGGTGGCGGTGATCGGCGCCATGGCTTTGCTGCGGCCCTCCACGGATCCGGCCAGCCTGACGGCGATCGGCCTGATGGCCGTCCTGCTGGCCGTGGTCAGCGCCACCCAGGACATCGCCGTCGATGCCTACCGCACCGACCTGCTGCCGGATCTGGAGCGGGGCGCCGGGGCCGCCGCCTCCAACCTGGGTTACCGCGCAGCGATGCTGGCCGTGGGGGCCGGCGGCTTCATCCTGGCCGGCCGCTACGACTGGCCCCTGGCCTTTGTGTTCTCGGCCGTGCTGATGCTGGTGGTGGTGCCCTTCACCCTCACGGCACCGCGCCTGGAACCCCTGGCGGTGCCGGTGAGCAGCCTGCGCCAGGCCGTGCTGGGTCCGGCGCGGGAGTTCCTGCACCGCAGCGGCGGCCCCAGGGCCGTGGCCCTGCTCACCCTGGTGCTGCTCTACCGCTGGCCCGACGGCCTGCTTGGCCTGATGGCGGTGCCATTCCTGATCCAGAAGGGCTTCAGCCCCGAGGTGGTGGGGTCGGTGCTGGCGGGCTGGGGCATCGGCGCCACCATCGTGGGCACGCTGCTGGGGGGCCTGCTGTTCGGCCGTTTGGGCATGAACCGTTCGCTGTGGCTGTTCGCCCTGGTGGGGGCGGCGGGCAACCTGGCCTACTGGGCCCTGGCCCGGTTCGACGGCGGCATGCCAGGCCTGCTGATGGCCGTGGCGCTGGAGAACATCGGTGGTGGCATGGTCGGCGCCGCCTTCGTGGCGCTGCTGATGAGCCTCTGCAACCCCCGTTTCTCCGCCACCCAGTACGCCCTGCTCTCGGGGGTCTATGCCCTGAGCCGCTCGCTGCTGGCCGCACCCGCCGGGCTGGTGGCCGAACGACTCGGCTGGCCGGGCTTCTTCCTGGCCACCACCGCCGCAGCCCTGCCCGCCTTCCTGCTGATGGTGCGGCTCACCCCCTGGAACGGCCAAGGGGCCCGCGGGGCCTACTGCGCCGAGCGCGACGCCGAAAACTCGCGCAGCAGCGGGACGTAGCCGGGCGAGCCCTCCACAGCGTTGTGGCCATCGACGGGCAACACCACCAGGGAGGCCACCCCGGGACGGAAGCTGGCCAGCAGGGCGTCGGTGTTGGCGCGTGGGATCACCTCGTCCCGCTCGGCAGCGATCAGCAGGGTGGGAGCCTCCACGCGGGGGGCGTCCGCCCAGGAGCGGTACTTGTCCCGCAGCAGCAGGGCCACCGGCACCAGCGGGAACTGGCGGGAGGCCACCGCTTCGATGCTGTCGAACGGGGTGACCAGCACCAGCCGGTCCACCGGACGGCGGGCGGCCAGGTGCACCGCCACACCGCTGCCCAGGCTGCGGCCCAGCACCGCGATGTTGTTGTGGTGGGTGCGCACCCGGTCAAACAGGGCCAGAGCATCGGCGAACAGGGCCTGCTCCGAGGGCTGACCGCTGCTGCCGCCGTAGCCCCGGTAGTGCATCAGGTAGAGGCTGTGCTCCGGAAAGGCGCCCGCGAGCAGCGGCAGCTGGCCCGCCACAGCCTCGGCATTGCCACCGAAATAGAGCAGCGCCTTCGGGCCTGGCCGGCGCTGGACGCTCACCAGCACCTGGCTTCCCGGCGGGCCGTCGGCCATGGGCAGGGTGAGCAGCTCGCCTGCCGCCTCACCCGAGCGGGGCTGGGGGAAATAGAGCAGGGAGCGCTGGCGCAGGAACAGGGCGCCACAGATCCCGAGATAGGCCAGGGCCACCAGCAGGCCGACGACGGCAAGCAGGGCGAGAGGTCGCTGGGCCGAGACCACGGCGATCACCCCGCCGGGGCGGTGAGGAGGCGGCGGCGCAGCTGGCCGCAGGCCGCGTCCTGATCCAGACCGCGGCTGGCCCGCACACTCACGGCGATGTGGCGCCGTTCCAGCTGGGCGCGGAAGGCCTCCACCGCCTCGGGGGCGGGGCGGCGGAAGTCCTCCTCGGCGATCGGGTTGTAGGCGATCAGGTTGACGTGGCTCTGGAAGCCCCGCAGCAGGCGGGCCAGGGCGTCGGCCTGGCGGGGATGGTCGTTGAGGCCGCCCAGGAGGATGTATTCGAAGCTGACACGCCGGCCGGTGAGCGCCACGTAGTGGCGGCAGTCGTCGAGCAGGGCCTCGAGCGGGTAGGCGTGGGCGGTGGGGATCAGCTCCTCCCGCAGGCGCTGGTCGGGGGCATGGAGACTCACGGCCAGGGTGAACTGGGCCCGGCCCAGCCGCTCCAGGGCGCGCTCGGCCAGGGTGGGCAGGCTGCGGGGCACCCCCACGGTGCTGACGGTGATCTGCCGCTGGGCCATGCCCAGATCGGTGCAGAGGCAGGCAATGGCTTCGAGCACCGCGTCGGTGTTCAGCAGGGGTTCGCCCATGCCCATGAACACCACGTGGCTGGGGCGGCGGTCCATCGCCTCCCGCACACTCAGCACCTGATCGACGATCTCGTGGACCGCCAGGGAGCGCTGCAGCCCCCCCTTGCCGGTGGCGCAGAAGCGGCAGCCCATGGGGCAGCCCACCTGGCTGCTGACGCACACCGTGAGTCTGTCCCCGCTGGGGATGCCCACGGTCTCGATGCTGAGGCCATCGGCGGTGCCCAGCAGCAGCTTGGTGGTGCCGTCGCGGGCGTCGCTGCGGTGCAGCAGGGGCGAACGGCCAAGGCCGGTGCCGGCGGCCGTCAGCTGCTCCCGCCAGGCCTTGGGCAGCACCGTGATCTCTTCGAGGCTGCGGGCTCCCCTGGCGTAGATCCAGTCGTGCAGCTGCTTGCCGCGAAAAGCGGGCTGGCCCTGCAGGCCCGCCCACTCCTGGAGGGCCGCCAGGCCCATCCCCAGCAGGGGAACGGGCTCCGCCATCAGGGCCAGATCAGCAGGCCGTGACCCAGCTTCCACTCCACCGCCAGCAGGGCGATGAAGCCGAGCATGGCCAGGCGGCCATTGAAGCGCTCGGTGTGGGTGTGGAAGCCGAAGCGCGGCACCCGGCGCACCGGCACCGGGGTGGTGACGGCCGGATCAGTCATCGCTGAGCAGTCCCTCCTCCTGCAGACCCTCAAGGGCAGCCGGATCGGCGATCAGCTCCTCTTCGAGGCCCTCATCCGCCGTGGGACGGGCGAAGGCAGCGAAGCCGCTGGCGGCCGCTTCGATGCCGTGGCGGCTGCGGGTGGCCTCCAGATCCTCCTCGGACGGGTCGTCCAGCACGGCGGCGGTGACCGCCGGTGCGGGCATCTCGACGGTGTAGTCGGGACGCAGGTTCTGGTTGCGGCGGTAGCCGGCGGCCTCCTCCTCGAGGATGTCGGGGTGGGGTCCGGCCTCGGCGCGCAGCTCCTCTTCGAAGCCACCGAAGCCGGTGCCGGCGGGAATCAGGCGGCCGATGATCACGTTCTCCTTGAGGCCCCGCAGCCAGTCGCTCTTGCCCTCGATCGCCGCTTCGGTGAGCACCCTGGTGGTCTCCTGGAAGGAGGCCGCCGAGATGAACGAATCGGTGTTGAGGGAGGCCTTGGTGATGCCCAGCAGCACGGGGGTGAACTCGGCCGGAGCACCACCGGTGATGCCCATGGCGGAGTTCACCTGCTCCACCTGACGCAGCTCGATCAACTCACCGGGCAGCAGGGTGGTATCACCGGCATCCTCGATGCGGACCTTGCTGGTCATCTGGCGCACGATCACCTCGATGTGCTTGTCGCTGATCGACACCCCCTGCGACTTGTAGACGTTCTGCACTTCCGTGACCATGCGGAACTGCAGCTTGGAGATCGCCTCCTGGGCGGCCTCCATGGTGGGCTTGCGGCTGCGCAGGTCCTCGAAGAAGCACTCCAGCAGCTCGTGGGGGTTGATCGGGCCGTCGGTGAGCATCTCACCGGCGCTGACCTGCTGGCCATCGGAGACCATCACGTTGCGTCCGAGAAGAATCGGGTACTCGGTGATGACGTCGTCGGTCTCGATCACCGAAATGGTGATCGAATCGTCGTCTTCGCCCTGCTTGATCTGCACGGTGCCGCTCTTGCGGCAGAGCACGGCCGATTCCCGCGGCCGGCGGGCCTCCAGCAGTTCTTCAATACGGGGCAGACCCTGCACGATGTCGCCGGTCTTCTGGCGCTCAAACACCAGCAGAGCGAGGGGATCGCCGCGCTGCACCAGTTCGCCGTCCCGGACGTGCAGCACCGAATCGGGCGAGACCATGTACGGCCGGCCCAGACGGATGGTGAGGGTCTGGCCGTCGATGGTCTCCACCTGGCCGCAGCAGGGGGAAGGCACCCCTTCGGCGAGCGCTTTGCCGTCGACAATGCGGTCCCCCACCACCACCGTCGGGGCGGCCCCGCCCAGGTCCAGGCTGCGGGTGTCCTCGGCCCGCTCCACGATCAGGCGCCGGATCGGTTCGCCGGCCGTGGGCTCGGGCAGTTGCACCACCCCGTCCCCGTTCTCCTTGCAGAGGATCTGGGTGGTGGCCACCACATCGCCGCGCTTGACGGTCATACCGTCCTCCACCTGCAGTTCGGTGTGGGTGGAGCCGTGGCTGGCATCGGAGAGGGTGTCGCGGCGCACCAGCAGGGTTTCCAGGATCACCAGCTGCAGCCGCTCAATGGTCTTGGCCCGCTTGTCGGCGACGGCCTCCACATCCACCGTCATCTGGGGGGTGGTGTCGAAGGTCTCCAGGATCAGCTGGGTGCGCAGCAGCTCCACCCCTTCCACCGACTTGATCAGCTCGCCGTCCTTGAAGGTGAGGCGCTGGGTGGCCTTCAGCCCCAGGGAGGGGCCGCCGGTCTGCTTGACGGTGGAAAGTTCGGGCAGGTGGGCGGCATCGGGGATGGCGTATTCCTCGACGGGCCGCAGCAACAGGGCGCCGCCCTCGGGGGTGTCGACCTTCTCGACGAACTTCATCGCCTCCGCCTTGAGGCCAGGGGCGATCTCTTCGCCGGGATTGACCATCTTGCCGTCCTCGCCATAACGGCCGAGCACTTTGGCGTCGGAGACCAGGTGCAGCTCACCGGAGCGCACGATGATTTCCCGCAGGATGTCGTTCTTCTGGGTGACGGTGACGATGCCCGCGGTCTGGCTGAAGATGTCCTTGACAACTTCGGTGCCAGCCTCGATCCACTGACCATCCTCGATCATCAACAGGGAGATGTCCTTGTTGATCTCGTGGGTTTCCTGGGGAATCCACAGCAGGGTGCCGCCCTTGCTCACCTCGAAGCCGTGCTTGGCGGAGCGGGCCTTCTTGATCGAGAGGCCGGGGGCGAACTTGACCATGCCGCCGGTCTGGGTGCGGAAGCGGTCGTCGGTGAGTTCGGCGATCACCTCACCGGCGCCGATCTTGGTGCCGGGCTGGGTCTTGACCAGGTAACGGGTGTTGTCCTTGCCCTCCAGGTGCCAGCTTTCGCCGGTGTGGCTGGATTCACCCACCAACTTGCAGTCCTTGAGGGTGAGGCTGGCGGTGACGATCTGCACCTCGCGGGAGTCGCCGGTGGACTCGCGCAGCCGCACGGCGCCGCCGTATTCGCTCTGCAGACGGCTCTCGGCCAGCACATCGCCGGCGGTCACCGGCTTGTCGGTCTCGACAACGGGCAGGGCGTTGGGCGGCAGGTTGTAGACATCGCCGCTGAACACCCACAGGCGCCCGAGACGCTGGGCCTTGTGGGTGATGTTGCCCTGGCGGTCCGTGACCTCCCGGGGCTGGATCACATCCTCAAAGCGCACCTGACCAGGCAGGTCACAGATGACATCCTTGGTGGCCTTCTCGACGCTCTTCTTGACCGCCGAACCCGAAGAGATCTGGGCCAGGATGATGTCGTGGGCGACGGGGTCGCCATCGGCCACGAACAGGATCGAGCCGTTGGTGATGTCGATCTTCTGCACCCTGCCCTTGCCGGAGGGCTTGAGGGTGAGGGTGAAATCGGTTTCGGCCAGCATTGCCTCCCTGCCATGGGGGGTGCGGTGGTCACGCACCCGGGCCTTGGGGCCGAACTCGACGATCCCGTCCACCAGGGAGCGCACCACGCCGGTTTCGGCCGTGGACACACCACCGGTGTGGAAGGTCCGCATCGTGAGCTGGGTGCCCGGTTCACCGATCGACTGGGCGGCGATGATGCCCACCGCTTCGCCCAGGTCAACCAGCTCGTTGTGGGCCAGGGCCCAGCCGTAGCACTTGCGGCAGACCGAACGGGAGGCCTCGCAGGTCAGCGGTGAGCGCACCATCACGGTGGCGATCGCCGCCTTCTCAATGGCGGCGGAAATCGCCGGGTCAATCTCACCGTTGCGATCGACGATGACGACGCCGTCACTGTCGACGACGGGCTGGGCCGCCAGACGACCCACCAGCTTGGTGCCGAAGCGGCCGCGCTCGTCGGCGTTGATGGGGATGAAGCGGTGGGTGCCGCAGTCCTCCTCCCGCACGATCACATCCTGGGCCACGTCCACCAGACGGCGGGTGAGGTAGCCGGAGTCGGCGGTGCGCAGGGCCGTATCCACCAGGCCCTTGCGGGCGCCGTAGGAGGAGATCACGTACTCGGTGACCGTGAGTCCCTCACGGAAGTTGGTGCGGATCGGCAGGTCGATGATCTCCCCTTGCGGGTTGGCCATCAGGCCGCGCATGCCCACCAGCTGGCGCACCTGGGACATGTTCCCCCGGGCGCCGGAGTTGGCCATCATCCACACCGAATTGAGTGGATCGTTGTCGTTGAAGTTGCGGCGCACCGCCACCACCAGCCGCTCGTTGGTTTCAGTCCAGGTGTCGATCACCTTGGTGTGGCGCTCCACCTCGGTGATCTCACCCAGCCGGTAACGCTCCTCGGTTTCGGTGATCTGCTCCTCGGCCTCCGCCAGCAGCGAGGCCTTATCTTCCGGGATGCGCAGGTCGTCGACGGAGATCGACACCGCCGCCTGGGTGGCGTAGTGGAAACCCAGATCCTTCAGCTCATCGGCCATTGCGGCGGTGGCCGCGGTGCCGTGGTGCTTGTAGGCCCAGGAGACCAGGTTGCGCAGCGCCTTCTTGTCGATGATCCGGTTGCGGAACGGCGGCGCCTGCTTGCTCAGGGCGGAGGCCGCGAGTTCGGCGGCGGCGGCGGCAGCGGCCAGTTCGGCGGCGGCCTTGGCGCTCTTCTTGCTGATCTTCTTGGCGGGGGTGGCGGTCATGGCAGCGCGCGTTGGAAAAGGCTGGAGGGGGACGGAAGACACGGGGCGCGGGGCTCGGCCCGGCCGGTGGAACTCAGGTGGCGGCCACGGCGTCGATGATGGTGTGGTTGATCACGACCCGACCCACGGTGGTCAGCAGGTAGCGGCTGATCAGGGCGCCGTCCTCGTCGAAACGGTCGCGGCGGAACTTCCACTGCTCGAAGCGGGTGCCGTCCGAGAGGGTGCCCTGCTGGACAGGCTCGTTGTCCTCGTCGTCGCTTTCCACCTCACCGTTGAAGCGCACCCAGACCCAGTCGTGCAGGGTGAGGTGCTTCTCCTCGAAGGCGGCGATCACGTCTTCCAGATCCGCAAAGGTGCGTGAACGGTCGCCGAAGGAAGGCTGCACCTTCTCGCGATCGACGGCGGTGAGGTAGTAAGCGCCCAGCACCATGTCCTGGGACGGGGTGATGATCGGCTCGCCGGTGGCGGGCGAGAGCACGTTGTTGCTGGCCAGCATCAGCATGCGGGCTTCGGTCTGGGCCTCGATCGCCAGGGGCACGTGGACGGCCATCTGGTCACCGTCGAAGTCGGCGTTGAAGGCGGGGCAGACCAGGGGATGGAGCTGGATCGCCCGGCCATCGACAAGCTTGGGTTCGAAGGCCTGGATGCCCAGACGGTGCAGGGTCGGGGCCCGGTTGAGCAGGATCGGGTGCCCTTCGATCACCTCCTGCAGCACCTGCATCACCTCGTCGTCGGCCCGCTGAATCAGCTTCTTGGCCGCCTTGATGTTGTTGACGATGTTCTGACGGATGAGGCGATGGATCACGAACGGCTGGAACAGCTCGATCGCCATCTCCTTGGGCAGACCGCACTGGTGCATCTTCAGCTTGGGGCCCACCACGATCACGGAACGGCCGGAGTAATCCACCCGTTTGCCGAGCAGGTTCTGGCGGAAGCGCCCCTGCTTGCCCTCGATGATGTCGCTGAGTGACTTGAGGGCCCGGTTGTTGGCCCCCACCACGGTGCGGCCGCGACGGCCGTTGTCGATCAGGGCATCGACGGCCTCCTGCAGCATCCGCTTTTCGTTGCGGACGATGATCTCGGGCGCGAGGATCTCCTGCAGCCGCGCCAGGCGGTTGTTGCGGTTGATCACCCGCCGGTAGAGGTCGTTGAGATCGCTGGTGGCGAAGCGACCGCCGTCGAGCTGCACCATGGGGCGCAGATCCGGGGGAATCACCGGGATCACATCCAGCACCATCCAGTCGGGACGGGCGTTGGTGGCGATGAAGTTGTCGATCACGCGCAGGCGCTTGATCAGCTTGGCCCGCTTCTGGCCCTTGGAGTTGTTGATGTCCTCCCGCAGCTGCTCAGCTTCTTTTTCGAGGTCGATGTCCTCAAGCAGCTGCTTGAGGGCTTCGGCGCCGATGCCCACGATCGGCTCGTTCTCGATCTCGGAATCCTCGGCGAAGATCTGGTCCTCGATCTCCAGCCACTCGTCTTCGGTGAGCAACTGTTTGTAGGTGAGGTCCTTGTGGTCCCCCTTGTCGAGCACCACGTAGCAGTTGAAGTAGACGATCTGCTCCACATCCCGCAGGGGCATGTCGAGCAGGATCGCCACATAGCTGGGGATGCCCTTGAGGTACCAGACGTGGGACACGGGCGCCGCCAGCTTGATGAAGCCCATGCGGTGGCGCCGCACCCGGCTCTCGGTCACTTCCACACCGCAGCGCTCGCAGACGATGCCGCGGTGCCGCACCCGCTTGTACTTGCCGCAATGGCATTCCCAGTCCTTGGAGGGGCCGAAGATCTTCTCGCAGAAGAGCCCGTCCATCTCGGGCTTGAGGGTGCGGTAGTTGATCGTTTCCGGCTTGGTGACCTCACCCACCACCTGACCGTTGGGCAGCGTGCGCTGCCCCCACTGCATGATCCGCTCGGGGGAAGCGAGCGTGATCTTCACGTAGTCGAAGTGGTTTTCGGTGCGCAGGTTGCTGTTGGACATGGCGGAAACGCAGGGTGATCGAGAGAAGCGGAGAAATCAGGGCCGGTGAATCAAGCGATCAGTCATCGTCGTAATCCGCGACACCGAGGGATTCGTAGGTGGGACGGCTGGGGGTGCTGCGGCGGGGATTGACGTCCTGCATCAGGTCGACTTCCTCACCGGCGTCGGTGTAGACGGCAATATCGAGGCCAAGCGACTGCAGCTCGCGCATCAGCACCTTGAAGGACTCGGGTGTGCCCGGCCGGGGGATGGGTTTGCCCTTGACGATGGCGTTGAGGGCCTCGTTGCGTCCCTGCATGTCGTCGGATTTGACGGTGAGCAGTTCCTGCAGGGTGTAGGCGGCGCCGTAGGCCTCCAGGGCCCACACTTCCATTTCCCCGAGTCGCTGGCCGCCCTGCTGGGCCTTGCCGCCCAGGGGCTGCTGGGTCACCAGGGAGTAGGGGCCGGTGGAGCGCGCGTGGATCTTGTCGTCCACAAGGTGCACCAGCTTGAGGATGTGGGCGTAGCCCACGGTCACCGGCTGGTCGAAGGGTTCGCCGCTGCGGCCATCGATCAGCTGGATCTTGCCGGGGTTGGTGGGGTCGTAGACCCATTCCTTGCCGGGCAGCTTGGCGGCCTCCTCGAGGTAGGCCTGCACCGTCTGCTTCGACTTCTCGGGGCCGTACATCTCATCGAACGGCACCACCTTGACGCGGCAGTCGAGGTGGGAGGACGCCCAGCCCATCAGGCATTCGAACACCTGGCCGACGTTCATGCGGCTCGGCACACCCAGGGGGTTGAGCACGATGTCGATGGGGGTGCCATCGGGCAGGTAGGGCATGTCCTCCCGGGGAAGGATGCGGCTGATGATGCCCTTGTTGCCGTGGCGGCCGGCCATCTTGTCGCCCACCTGAATCTTGCGGCGCTGGGCCACGTAGACCCGCACGACCATGTTGGCCCCCGGCGGCAGTTCGTCGCCCTGCTCACGGGTGTAGATGCGCACGTCGACCACCCGGCCCCGTTCGGTGCTGGGCACCCGCAGGGAGTTGTCGCGCACGTCGCGGGCCTTCTCACCGAAGATGGCGCGCAGCAGCTTCTCTTCCGGCGGTTGATCCGACTCGCCCTTGGGGGTCACCTTGCCCACCAGGATGTCGCCGGATTCGACGTAGGCGCCGATGCGGATGATGCCCATCTCGTCGAGATGGCCCAGGCTCTCCTCGGCCACGTTCGGAATTTCCCGCGTGATCTCCTCGGGTCCGAGCTTGGTCTGGCGGGCTTCGATCTCGTACTTCTCGATGTGCACCGAGGTGTAGAGGTCGTCCTGCACCAGACGGTCACTCACGAGGATGGCGTCCTCGTAGTTGTAGCCCTCCCAGGGCATGTAGGCGATCAGCACGTTCTGGCCAAGGGCGATCTCGCCGCCTTCGCAGGCCGAGCCGTTGGCCAGCACCTGGCCGGCGATCACCGGATCGCCCTGGCGAACGATCGGCCGCTGGTTGAGGCAGGTGTCCTGGTTGGAGCGCTGGTACTTCTGCAGAAAGTGGGTGTGATCCCGGCCCTGGTCGTCACGGATGACGATGGCCGTGGCATCCACGAAGGAGACGGTGCCGTTCACCTTGGTGATGGGCACCATGCCCGAGTCGCGGGCCACCTGGGTTTCCAGGCCGGTGCCGACCAGGGGCCGCTCGGGCCGCAGCAGGGGCACGGCCTGGCGCTGCATGTTCGAGCCCATCAGGGCCCGGTTGGCGTCGTCGTGCTCCAGGAAGGGGATCAGGGAGGTGGCCACCGAGATCACCTGCACCGGCGACAGCTGGACGTAGTCCACCTGCTCCGGGGGCACCTTCTCGAAGTCCTGGCGGTAACGGACCGGCACCAGATCAACGGTGATGCGGCCGGTGGCGTCGGTGGGCACGTCACCGGGGGCCACCCGGCACTCGTCCTCCAGGTCGGCGGAGAGGTAAAGGGGGTCGCCCTGCTTGAGGACGATGCCGTCCTCCACGCGCCAGAAGGGGGTTTCGATGAAGCCGTACTCGTTCACCCGGGCGTGGGTGGCGAGCGAGCCGATCAGACCGGCGTTGGGGCCTTCCGGCGTCTCGATCGGGCAGATGCGGCCGTAGTGGGAGGGGTGGATGTCGCGCACGGCGAAGCCGGCCCGCTCCCGGGTGAGGCCACCTGGGCCGAGGGCACTGATGCGGCGCTTGTGGGTCAGCTCGGCCAGGGGGTTGGTCTGGTCCATGAACTGGCTCAGCTGGCTGGAGCCGAAGAACTCCTTCACCGCCGCCACCAGGGGCTTGGGGTTCACCAGCTGGGCGGGGGTGAGCGATTCGGTCTCGCCGACGGTCATCCGTTCCTTGATGATCCGCTCAAGACGGTTCAGACCGACACGCACCTGGTTCTGCAGCAGCTCGCCGACCGAACGCACCCGGCGATTGCCGAGGTGGTCGATGTCGTCGAGGCAGGCGCCGCCCACATCGAGCTCGAGGTTGATCAGGTAGTCGATCGTGGAAAGAACGTCCTCGGCGGTGAGGGTGCGCACCGCATCGGGGATGGTGAGACGCAGCTTCTTGTTGATCTTGTAGCGACCCACCCGGCCGAGGTCGTAACGCTTGGGATCGAAGAAGCGGCTGTGCAGCAGTTGCTGACCGCCGCTCACCGAAGGCGGTTCACCCGGACGCAGCTTCTTGTAAAGCTCCAGCAGGGCCTGGTCCTCGGAGCTGATGCCTTCTTCGTTGGAGGCCTCGATCGACTTCTGGTAGTACTCCGGGTGACGCAGCTTGTCGAGCACGTCGTTGTCCGACAGGCCGATGGCCCGCATCAGCACGTGGGCGTTGATCTTGCGGGTCTTGTCGACGCGGACGTGCAGCAGGTCGTTCTTGTCGGTCTCGAACTTCAGCCAGGCGCCGCGGTTGGGGATCAGGCTGGCGTTGAAGGTCTTGCGGCCGTTCTTGTCCTGTTCGTCCTTGAAGTAGACGCCCGGGCTGCGCACGATCTGGTTGACGATCACCCGCTCGGCGCCGTTGATGATGAAGGTGCCGCGCTCGGTCATCAGGGGCAGTTCCCCGATGAAGACCTCCTGCTCCTTGATCTCGCCGGTTTCCTTGTTGACCAGGCGGCAGGTGACATACATCTGGGAGGCGAAGGTCGCATCGCGACGCTTGGCCTCTTCCACGTCGTGGCGGGGGCGTTTCAGGCGATACTGATCGCCGATGAAATGCAGCTCCAGCTTGCCGGTGTAGTCGGTGATCGGAGAGAAGCTGTCCAGCTCTTCGATCAGGCCCTTCTCCAGGAACCATTTGAAGCTCGCCCGCTGTACCTCCACGAGATCGGGAAGGTAAGTGACGGTCTTGGCGACCTGGATCGCGCTGCTCATGCGGTGAACCTGCAGGAACGGTGGTGGTAGGGCGGGCCTGGACGGGGAACGGCAGTCACGGTGAAACCTGCCTGAAGGGGTGCCCGGTGACGGGCCATGCCAACAGGCGCCTAGCTGTGGCGTCCGCCCATGGAAATGGGACGAATGCTCCAGCAGAGGCGCTTACAGGGCTCGCTGCAATGTTGCCGGCTCAGTTGCCGACTCAATGGATGCCGTCGTGGACAAAAAGAGCGCTTCCGCTTCCAGGCCAATAAGACATCATACAACCTGATGGGGCAGCCTGAAAAGATGGGTGGCATTGGCCGTGGTCGCCTGCGCCACCTGCTCGAGGGTCTCGCCCCGCAGCTCGGCCACCCTGGCGGCCACCGCCGCGACATAGGCAGGTTCGTTGCGCTTGCCCCGGCGGGGCACCGGCGCCAGGAAGGGGCAGTCGGTTTCGACAAGGTAGCGATCAGCCGGCACCTGTCGTGCACAGGCATGGATGGGTTCGGCCTTGGCGAAGGTGACCGTGCCACTGAAGCTGATGTAGAGGCCCAGCTCCAGGAAACCTTCCATTTCCTCGGGGGTGCCTCCCCAGCAGTGCATCACGCCGCGGGGGCAGGCGCCACGGCGCTGGCGTTGACGCAGCTCGGCGAGCATCGGCTCAGCCGCGTCCCGGCAATGGATGATCACCGGCAGATCCAGGGCCACCGCCAGGTCCAGCTGGGGTCCCAGGGCCGCGAGTTGCTGATCGAAATTCGTGGCCTTGAACAGATCCAGGCCCAGTTCGCCGATGGCCACCACACGGTCGTCGGCGCGGGCGGCGGCTTCCAACACTGCGGCGGTGTCGCTGTGCCAGTGCTGGGTGTCGAGGGGGTGGACCCCAACGGCGTAACGCAGCTCCGGAAAGCGGTCAGCCAGGGAGCGGATCGCCGGAATTTCGGCCGGCTCCACACAGGCATGGACGAGAGCCTTGACCCCCGCGTCCCGCCATCGCTGGGCCACCTCCTCGAGGTCCGCTTCGAAGTTGCGGAACACGATGTGGCAGTGGCTGTCCACCAGGGATGGGGCAACCTCGGAGCTGACGGCCATGGGGTGGCGCTCAGGCGCCGGCGCTGCCGGCGGCGGTCGGCTCAAGCACCTGCTTCACCGCCAAACTGAGGCGCGATTTCTGGTTGGCACCGGTGTTGCGATGCACCACACCCACCTTGACCGCCTTGTCGATCTTGCTGAAGGCGGCGCTCATGCTGGCCTGGACGGCGGCCTTGGCCTCCTCTCCGGGCTGCTGGCCATAGGTGCTGCAAGCCGTCAGGCAGCGCTTCATCAGGGTGCGCAGGGCGGACTTGTAGGTGCGGTTGCGCAGGCGATTGCGCTCAGCGATCTCGATGCGTTTCTTCGAAGACTTGTTATTGGCCACAGGCGTAGAGGCGCTGACTCGGCAAACGCGGATCCTACCTCCTGGGGCCTGACGGGACCCAGGCCCTAATTTTGAGGCAGCCCTCCGCCTTCGGCACCGACCCGTGGTTGCTTCCATCCCGACCAGCAGCAGCCCCGCCGGTGGCGCCTCGGCAGCGCTGCCGCCGCTGCGGATCGCCTGTCTGCGGGATGGGCGGCTGGCCGGTGAACGGCTCGAAGCGATCGCCGCCCGCACCGAGGGCGATCAGATGCAGCGGGAAGAGGCCACAGTCGCGGCGATCCTGGCCGAGGTGCGCCAGCGCGGCGATGCGGCCCTGCTGGAGTTCAGCGAGCGTTTCGACGGCCTGCGGCCCGATCCCCTGCGGGTGCCGCCCGAGTGCCTGGCCCAGGCCTGGCAGGCCTGCCCCGAGCCCCTGCGACGGGCCCTAGACCTGGCCCACGACCGCATTCTCGAATTCCACCGCCGCCAGATCCCTTCGGATCTGGCCGTGGACGGCCCCCATGGCGAACGGCTGGGGCGCCGCTGGCGCCCGGTGCAACGGGCGGGGATCTACGTCCCCGGCGGCCGCGCCTCCTACCCCAGCACGGTGCTGATGAATGCCATTCCCGCCCGGGTGGCCGGCGTGGAACGGCTGGTGATGGTGACCCCGCCCGGCCCCGGCGGCGAGCCGAACGTCACCGTGCTGGCGGCCGCCCACCGGGCCGGGGTCGAGGAGGTGTACCGGGTCGGGGGCGCCCAGGCGATCGCGGCCCTGGCCTACGGCACCGAAACGATCCCCGCCGTTGATGTGATCAGCGGCCCCGGCAACCTCTACGTGACCCTGGCCAAGAAGGCGGTCTACGGCAGGGTCGGCATCGATTCCCTGGCCGGCCCCAGCGAGGTGCTGGTGATCGCCGACCACACCGCCACGCCCGCCCAGGTGGCCGCCGATCTGATGGCCCAGGCCGAGCACGATCCCCTGGCGGCCGCCATCCTGATCACCACCAGCGAGGAGCTGGCCGCCGCCCTGCCGGCCGCCATCGAAGCCCAGCTGGAGGGCCACCCGCGGGCCGCCATCACCCTGCAGGCGCTCAACGCCTGGGGATTGATCGTGGTCTGCGGCGAACTGGCCGAAGCGGCGGCCCTCAGCGACCGCTTCGCCCCCGAGCACCTCGAACTGCTGGTGGCGGATCCGGAAGCCCTGGCCGATCGGATCCGCCATGCCGGCGCCATCTTCCTCGGGCCCTGGTCGCCCGAGGCCGTGGGCGACTACCTGGCCGGCCCCAACCACACCCTGCCCACCTCCGGCACCGCCCGCTTCGCCGGCGCCCTGAGCGTCGAGACCTTCCTGCGACACACCAGCCTGATCCAGTTCAACCGGGCGGCCCTGGAGGCCACCGGCGCCGCCGTGATCACCCTGGCCGAGAGCGAGGGGCTGCACAGCCACGCCGAGTCCGTGCGCCAGCGGCTCTCGCCCGACTGACGCCAGGGCCGGTCCATCCCCTGGCCGGTCAACGCCGGGGCAGATCCCGCACCCGGGGCTCGCCCGCTTCGATCTCACCCACCAGCACCTGATCGGCCAGGTTCACGAACAGGCCGTTCTCGAGCACGCCGGGGATGTTGTTGATCGTCGCCTCCAGGGCGGCGGGGTCGCCGATGCCCCCCTCGAAGGCCACGTCCAGCACCAGGTTGCCCTGGTCGGTGACCACCGGACCGGCCTTGCGCACGGCCATGCGCAACGCAACCGAACTCCCCATGGCCGTGAGTTCATCGCGCACCTGGCGCCAGGCACCGGGCAACACCTCCACCGGCAGCAGGAAGCCGAGGTTGAGGCGCTCCACCAGCTTGGTGGCATCCACCACGATCACGAAGCGATCAGCCCGGCGGGCCACCAGCTTCTCCTGCACATGGCAGGCGCCGCCCCCCTTGATCAGCTGGAAGGAAGGGTCCACCTCATCGGCGCCGTCGATGGCCAGATCGATGCTGCTGACGGCGTTGAGGGCCATCAGCGGGATGCCCAGCTCGGCGGCCAGCACCTCCCCCTGGAACGAGGTGGTGACGCCGACGATGCCCTTCAGTTCGCCCTGGCGCAGCTTCTGACCCAGGGCACGGATCATCAGCGCGGCTGTGGAACCGGAACCCAGCCCCACCACCATGCCGTCGCGGATCTGATCCACCGCCGCCGTGGCCACGGCCTCCTTCATGCGGTCCTGGAGATCGGACATCGGGGGTCTGGCGGAAATCGGGCCAGACCGTAGCAAGGGAGCTTTCCCTAACCGGCCTGGGGCAGGGCCGCCGGCCGGATCGAGAGCTGCAGCTCCCGCTGGCCCCGGACCACCCGCAGCGGCAGGGGTTGGCCCACCTGGGCCTGCTCCACCTGCTGCAACAGCGCCGAGGGGGTGTTCACCGGCTGGTCGGCAATCGCCACGACCAGATCGCCGCGGTGCAGCCCGGCCGCCTCGGCCGGACTTTCCGGCAGCACCCGCTGCACCAGGGCCCCATCCCGCTCGGGCAGCTGCAGCAGGGCATCGGGATCCTTGTTGTTGTCCCGGGCCATCCGGGCCGTGAGCGGCACCAGCTGCAGACCCAGGTAGGGATGCACCACCGTGCCCCCCTCGCCGAGCTGGTCGGCCACCTTCTTGGCCAGGTTGATGGGGATGGCGAAGCCGAGGCCGGCCCCCGGCCCGGAACGCACCAGAGTGTTGATGCCGATCACCTCACCGGCGGCGTTGATCAGCGGGCCGCCGGAATTGCCGGGGTTGATCGCCGCATCCGTCTGGATCAGGTCGAGGCGTTTGTCGGCAAAGCCGAGGCTGTTGATGTCCCGGTGCAGGCTGCTGACGATCCCCAGGGTGACGGTGCGCTCCAGGCCATAGGGACTGCCCAGGGCGATGGCCCAGTCGCCCACCTCGAGGGCTTCGGAATCCCCCAGGGGCGCGGCGCTCAGGGGAGATTTTCCGGTGATGCGCACCACCGCCAGATCGGTGACCGGGTCGGAGCCGACCACGGCGCCATCCAGCTGGCGGCCATCCGCCAGGGTCACGGTCACCGCATCCACCCTCTCCACCACATGGGCATTGGTGAGCACCAGGCCGCGCGGCCCATCGATCACCACCCCCGAACCCTGGCCCCGTTCCCGGGTGCTGCTGGAGGGGTCGCCGAACAGGTCCCGCAGCAGGGGATCCAGCAGGGTGGGATCAAAGGGGGGCCTGGCGACGTTGCGCTCGGTGTCGATCCGCACCACCGCCGGACCCACCCGCCGGGCGGCGTCGGCCACGAAGCTGTGGGGGGTCAGGGCCGGAGGATCCGCCTCGAGGGCCGCTGCGGGCAGGGGAAGGGCGGCGAACGCCAGCAGCAGGGCCAGCAGCATCAGGCCCCGCAGCCGCCGGCTCAGGGAAGACAGGGGATGGAAGCGTTGCATCCGGCGAGGCTAGGGCTGTGAACCGGCGCCCAGCGCAGCAACCGCTGCCGCAGGACGCCGTCCTCGCCGATCTGAAGCCAGCGGCCGCCTGGGTCGTCCGGGCGTTCCAGGGGGCAGCGCTGCACGGGGGGGAAGCTGCGCAAGGTGGAGGGGCAGCCCAGCAGGGGCACCTTCGACCGGCCAGGCAGTTGTCCTTGCCAGTGCTGGTGAACGTGGCCGAAGACCAGCCCCCGCAGGCCGGAGAACGGCCGCAGCCCATCGAGCAGGGCCTCACCATCCCGCAGCCGGATGGCATCCATGACGGCGTCGCCGATCGGAACCGGGGGGTGGTGCACGGCCACCAGCAGGGATTGGCCCCCGGCCAACCCCTCGGCGACGAGCTGGCGCTGCAGCCAGTCCAGCTGCAGCGGACCCAGTTCGCCGGCGGTGTCGCCGCTGCGGTGGCTGTCGAGCAGCAGCAGCCAGCCCTGGCCGCAGCGCACCAGGGCCGGGGCGATCACGGCGCGGCGCCCGAGGGCGGCCCGCAGCAGGGCGGGTTGGTCGTGGTTGCCCGCCAGCAACGCCACCGGCAACGGCAGCGTCTGCAGCAGTTCCCCCAGGCGGACGTATCCGCCCCAGCTCTCGTCATCGCAGAGGTCGCCGCTGATCAGCAGCAGATCGGGGGCCTCCCCGGCCGCCCGAAGCTGGCCGAGGGCCTCCTGCAGCCCATGGCGCAGCAGGTCCAGCGCCGGCCGGCCATGGCAGCGGCCGGCCGGCTCGGCCAGCAGATGGGGGTCGCTCAGTTGAAGAATTCGCATCGGAGACCGCTACGGCCGGCCCCGCGCAGGACCGCTTGACCTGAATCGGCTTAACTTTGCCCCCAGTCCTCCCCGAGGCCATGGCCACAATCCCTCCCGGCACCCGGCAGCGCTGCACCCTCTGCAAGGTGGAGATCCAGGGAATGGCCGGAGGCAACGACCTGGTGCACTTCAGTCAAGGGGCTCCCGGCAGCCGCGCCAAGCTCTGGGCCCGGGTGTGCCAGTTCCTGCGCACACCTGAGCAGTGCGGCCAGTGCCTCAACCAGGACCTCAGCCAACGGGGCGAGGTCAGCGCCAACGACTACTACGCCGAGGCTCCTGTCCTGGAGCTGCCCAGCCCCCCGGGGGCCAATCCCCTAGGGTGAGCCAGTGCCCGCCGGGCATCACCCTTTTCCCGGACGACGTTTCCCCTGACAGGGGCAACGCCCCTGGTTGGGGGCAGTGAACACTGCAGCGCACGGCGGACCATCCCGCCCGCGTCGCCTGTCCTTGCCCCATCCCCTCACCGACGACCTGGAGACACTGGCCCGTCCGGTGGTTGAGGCCGCGCACCTCACCGTGCAGTCGGTGGAGGTGTTGGCCCATCGCCTCCCCCTCACGGTCGTGGTGCGGGTGCAGCGGGCCGACGGCAGCGACGTGAACCTCGACGAGTGCGCCGCCGTGAGCGGTCCCCTCGCCGAGGCCCTTGAGGCCTCGGAACTGCTGACCATGGCCTACGTCCTGGAGGTGAGCAGCCCCGGCATCGGGGAAGAGCTCCTCACCGATCGGGACTTCGTCAGCTTCCGCGGTTTCCCGGTGGAGCTGATCCGCCAGGAGACCGGCGGTGCGGCGGTGCGCCGCACGGGCCTGCTGCTGGGGCGGGATGACCAGGTGGTGCAGCTCAATGAGCGTGGCCGCATCCTGCGCATCCCCCGCGACGAGGTGCTGCGGGTGCGGCTCACCGAAGCTCCTCCCGATTCCTGAGCCGCTCCGGTTCGCCTTTCTTCCCCTTCCTTCCCACCTGCCCCCGAGTCCATGGCCCTGGTTCTGCTCCCCGGTCTCAACAACCTGATCGAGGACATCAGCGACGAGAAGAAGCTGGCTCCCCAGGTGGTGGAGGCGGCCCTGCGGGAGGCCCTGCTGAAGGGCTACGAGCGTTACCGCCGCACCCTTTACCTGGGCATCAGCGAGGACCCCTTCGAGGAGGACTACTTCAGCAACTTCGACGTGGCGCTCGATCTCGAGGAAGAGGGCTACCGGGTGCTGGCCAGCAAGATCATCGTCGAGGAGGTGGAGAGCGACGACCACCAGATCGCCATCGAAGAGGTGCGCCAGGTGGCGGAAGACGCCCAGATCGGCGACACGGTGGTGCTGGACGTGACACCGGAAAAGGATGATTTCGGGCGCATGGCCGCCGCCACCACCAAGCAGGTGCTGGCCCAGAAGCTGCGGGACCAGCAGCGCCGCATGATCCAGGAGGAATTCGCCGACCTGGAAGATCCCGTGCTCACCGCCCGGGTGATCCGCTTTGAGCGCCAGAGCGTGATCATGGCCGTGAGCAGCGGGCTGGGCCGGCCGGAAGTGGAGGCGGAACTGCCCCGCCGCGACCAGCTCCCCAACGACAACTACCGCGCCAACGCCACCTTCAAGGTGTTCCTCAAGGAGGTCAGCGAGGTGCCCCGGCGTGGTCCCCAGCTGTTCGTCTCCCGGGCCAATGCGGGCCTGGTGGTCTACCTGTTCGAAAACGAAGTGCCTGAGATCCAGGAGGGCTCGGTACGGATCGTCGCCGTGGCCAGGGAAGCCAACCCCCCCTCCCGTGCCGTCGGCCCCCGCACCAAGGTCGCGGTGGACAGCGTGGAGCGGGAAGTGGATCCGGTAGGGGCCTGCATCGGCGCCCGCGGCTCCCGCATCCAGCAGGTGGTGAATGAACTGCGGGGCGAGAAGATCGACGTGATCCGCTGGTCACCGGATCCGGCCCAGTACCTGGCCAACTCCCTCAGCCCGGCGCGGGTGGAGATGGTCCGCCTGGTGGACCCCGAGGGGCACCATGCCCACGTGCTTGTGCCCCACGACCAGCTCAGCCTGGCCATCGGCCGGGAGGGTCAGAACGTGCGCCTGGCCGCCCGGCTCACCGGCTGGAAGATCGATATCAAGAACGCGCAGGAGTACGACCAGGTCAGTGAGGACCAGACCGTGGCGGCCCTGATCGCCCAGCGCCAGGAGGAGGAGGCCCTGCAAGCGGAGGCCGAGGCCCGCCTGGAGGCCGAACAGGCCACCCGGGCCGAGGAGGATGCCCGCCTGCGCGAGCTCTACCCCCTGCCCGAGGACGAGGAGTCCTACGACCTGGAGGACGGTGAAGAGGGCGCCCCTGCCGAAGAGCCCGCCGAAGGCCAGGCCGAAAGCCAGCCTGAGGAGGCGGCCGAAGTTCCGATCGAGGCTGTCGACGACGACGACCTCCCCGGCGAGGACGTCCGGTGACGCCGCCCGCGAGGCGCCCGGTGCTGCGCCGCTGCGTCTCCTGTCGCCGCCTCTGCGACCGCAACCAGCTCTGGCGGGTGGTGCGTCAGGCCGACGGGAGCGTGAGCCTGGATCGGGGCATGGGTCGCTCGGCCTATCTGTGCCCCGAACCGAGCTGCCTGGAGGAAGCCCGCCGCCGCCGCCGCCTCCAGCGCGGCCTCCGCTGCGCCGTCAGCGATGCCATCATCGCCAGCCTCGAGGCACGTCTCGAGCGATCGGCCCCGCAACCTCTGAGGCAAGATGAACCATGGTCGCCACGTGCGTGCGGCCCCGGGGCCCTTTCGGCCCCACCGTACGGAGACCTTTCTGAATGACCAGCAGCGGCAAAGTGAGAATCTACGAGCTGTCGAAGGACCTGGGCCTGGACAACAAGGACGTGCTCGATGCCGCCGAGAAGCTCTCCATTGCGGCCAAGAGTCACAGCAGCTCGATCAGTGATGACGAGGCGACCCGCATCCGTTCGCTGATCGGCGTCAACGTTGGCGGCCAGGCTCCGTCGCGGCCCGAACCGGCGGCGCCCACCCCTCCGGCCAAGGCGATCCTGGCGGTGAAGAAGGCCGCCCCGGCTCCCGTGGCCGCTCCCCGGGCCAGCGCTCCGCCGGCCCCAACCGCCCCCGCCGCCCCGGCACCTCCCGCGAGCCGCCCCCCGGCACCGAGGCCCACGGCAGCCGCAACCCCTGCCGCCGCCCCTGCCCGTCCCGAACCACCGGCGGCGCGCCCCAGGCCCCCCGGGACCCCACCCCCAGCCCGGCCGCGTCCGGTGGAAGCCGGCAAGCCCGCCGTCCGTCCGCCCACGATCATGGGCAAACCGGCCGCTGCGTCCCCTGCTGCCGCGGCCAGTCCGCCGGCACCTGGCGGCCCACCGTCCCGCCCGGTGCCCGCAGCTCCGGCCCGGCCCGCCCCGGTCGCCCCACCGGCCAAACCCCTGGCGGCGCCCAAGCCCACCAGCCCTGCTCCGGTGAACCGCACCTCCGCGCCCCCGGTGCGGGTCGGCTCGCCCCAACGCCCACCCGCGCCGGCCCCGGGACGCCCCGCCGCGCCGAGCGGAGCCGGCAGCGCCGCCCCCAGCCGGCCTCCAGCCACCCGTCCCCAGCTCGTCGGCCGACCCCAGCCCGGCCAAGGCGGTGCCACCAGTAGCCGCCCCGCGCCTCCGTCGGCCCGTCCCCAACGTCCCGGCACCCCCGCACCGATCCGACCCGGCAGCGCCGGCTCCAGGGCCGGCGCAACGCCGGGCCGGCCCGGTCCCACCCCACTCGAGCTGGTCGGCAAGCCGATCCGTCGCGACTCGGCCGGTCCCGGAACCACCGCCGCCGGGCGTCCGGCGGCCCCTGGCCGCCCGGGGATTCCGGCCGGCATGCGCAAGCCGATGGCCCCCGGGGAGCTGATGCAGCTCCAGAAACCCACCGGTCGCCCCACGGCCGCGCCACCACGCCGCCCCGACCGGAGCGAGGGCGGCACCGAAACCGGCGGGGAAACCGAGGGCGTGACGCGCCCCACCGCCACCCCGCCGGCGGCCCCCCGTCGCCCCGGTTTCCGCCCGCCAACCCCGGCTGGCGCCCGTGCCCCCGGCGCCCGGCGGCCCGACTGGGACGACAGCGCCAAGCTCGAGGCCCTGCGCAGCCGCACGCCCCAGAAGCAGCGCCAGAAGGTGCACATCATCGGCGAAAACGATGATGCCCTCACCGCCGAAACCGGCGGCTACGCCGGCGAGCAGGAAGCCCTGGTGCTCCAGGCCAGCCTGGCCCGGCCGGCCAAGCCCCGCACCCCCGGCGGCGCCCCGGCCAAGCCCACGGTGGCGGTGCGCAAACGCAAGAAGGAGACCACCCGCCAGCGTCAGCGGCGCCGTGCCATGGAACTGCGGGCCTCCCGCGAAGCCAAGTCCCTGCGCCCCGAGATGCTGATCGTGCCCGAGGGCAACCTCACGGTGCAGGAACTGGCCGACCGCCTCGGGGTGGAGAGCTCCGAGATCATCAAATCCCTGTTCTTCAAGGGGATCAGCGCCACCGTCACCCAGACCCTCGACCTGCACACGATCGAGACGGTGGCTGAGGAGTTCGGCGTTCCCGTGCTCCAGGACGACATCGAGGCCGCGGCCAAGAAGACCGTGGAAATGATCGAGGACAGCGACCTGGCCCACCTGATCCGCCGGCCCCCGGTGGTGACGGTGATGGGTCACGTCGATCACGGCAAGACAAGCCTGCTCGATGCCATCCGCAAGACGCGGGTGGCGGCGGGCGAGGCCGGCGGCATCACCCAGCACATCGGTGCTTATCAGGTGGATGTGCCCCACGGCGACGAAACCCGCAAGATCACCTTCCTTGACACCCCGGGCCACGAAGCGTTCACCGCCATGCGGGCCCGCGGCACCAAGGTCACTGACGTGGCGGTGCTGGTGGTGGCCGCCGATGACGGCGTCCGCCCCCAGACCCTGGAGGCGATCAGCCACGCCCGCGCCGCCGAGGTGCCCATCGTGGTGGCGATCAACAAGATCGACAAGGAAGGGGCCCAGCCCGACCGGGTCAAGCAGGAACTCTCCGGCCTGGATCTGGTGGCGGAGGACTGGGGCGGCACCACCGTGATGGTTCCCGTGAGTGCCATCAAGGGGGAAAACATTGACAAGCTGCTGGAGATGATCCTGCTGGTCACCGAAGTGGAGGACCTGCAGGCCAACCCCGACCGGATGGCCCGGGGCACCGTGATCGAGGCCCACCTCGACAAAGCCAAGGGTCCGGTGGCCACGCTGCTGATCCAGAACGGCACCCTCAAGGCCGGGGACGTGCTGGCGGCGGGTCCGATTCTCGGCAAGGTGCGCGCCATGGTCGACGACACCGGCAAACGGGTGAAGGTGGCCGGCCCGTCCAGCGCCGTGGAGGCCCTCGGCTTCAGCGAGGTGCCCACCGCCGGCGACGAGTTCGAGGTGTACACCGACGAGAAGAGCGCCCGGGCCGTGGTCGGCGACCGGGCCAACGAGGCCCGGGCGACCCGCCTGGCCCAGCAGATGGCCTCGAGGAGGGTGTCCCTGGCCTCGATGTCGGGCCAGGTCAGCGAGGGCGAGCTTAAGGAGCTCAACCTCATCCTCAAGGCCGATGTCCAGGGCAGCGTGGAGGCGATCCTCGGGTCCCTCGAACAGCTGCCCCAGGAGGAGGTTCAGGTGCGGGTGCTGCTGTCGGCCCCAGGCGAGATCACCGAAACGGACGTCGACCTGGCGGCGGCCTCGGGCGCCGTGATCGTGGGCTTCAACACCTCGATGGCCTCCGGCGCCAAGCGTGCCGCCGATGCCACCGGCGTGGATGTGCGCGACTACGACGTCATCTACAAGCTGCTGGAGGACATCCAGATGGCCATGGAGGGTCTGCTGGAACCGGAGCTGGTGGAGGAGAACCTGGGCGAAGCGGAAGTGCGGGCCGTGTTCAGCATCGGCAAGAGCGCCGTCGCCGGTTGCTATGTCACCAATGGCAAACTGCAGCGCAACTGCCGCATCCGCGTGCACCGCGGCAAGGAGCTCGTCTACGAAGGCGATCTCGATTCCCTGCGTCGCAACAAGGACGACGTCAAGGAGGTGGCCACCGGCTTCGAATGCGGCATCGGCTGCGACCGGTTCACCGGCTGGCAGGAGAGGGATCGTGTCGAGGCCTTCAAGCTGGTCACCCAGCGCCGGACCCTCAGCACCTGATCCCGTGACACCCCGCAGCGAGCCCCTGCTCTGGCTCCAGCTGATCGGCTTCGGGGTGTTGCCTCTCGAGGCCCTGCTGTTGCTGCTGGTGCTCGCCGGCAGCGACCCCGGCCCCCTGCCGGGGCTGGAGCGGCTGCTCTGCTGGGCGATCGGCGCCCTGGCACCGGCCCTGCTGCTGGTGCGGCGCCCCGCCGACGTCTGGTCGTTGCTGCTGCTGCAGACCCCTCTGAAAGGCCGTCGGGAGCTGCAGCGCCGGCTCAGCCGACTTCAGGCCACCCCTGTCCTTGGACTGGCCACGGCCGGCGGTGCCGCCCTGGACCTGCCCCTGCTGTGGTGGATCGACCGCCAGGCGGCCGTGGCCTCCCCTTTTTCCCCCTTCAGCACCTGTCCGCGCCTGGTGGCCCTGCTGCTGGCGGCCCTGCTGCTGGCGGTGATGCTGTGGCAGTGGCAACAGCTCCTCCAGTCCGTCTGGCTGCTCAGCCGCAAGCCAGAGACGGTGGCCAAGACCGCGCCGCTCAGCCTGGCGGAACTGGAGCAGCAACGCCTCTGCCTGGGACTGCCGCTGTTGCTGCCGGAGCCCCTGAAACTGCCGGAGCCTTCAGCCGTCGTCCCGGTTGCGGTCGAACCACAGCAGCGCACCGAAGAGACTGAGGGCGCCGACCTGGATCAGCAGGTCCCCTGAGGCCACCTCTGAGCCCGAGGACGCCCTCAGGGCCATCGTGGCCAGACCAAGGCCGGCGGAGGCCACCAGGGCGAACCACAGCGCCCGCCGCAGTCCCCGCCAGGGGGTCCTGGCCTCGGCCAGCAGGCGCCGGCGCAACTCCGGATCCAGGGATCTCTTCGGGTCGGATCCCATGGAATGGTGTGCAGGGGGTGGCGATCCGACGAATGCTAATTTCTTGGCCGATGCCGGTGTAGCTCAGGGGTAGAGCAACTGATTCGTAATCAGTAGGTCGTCGGTTCAAATCCGATCACCGGCTTCTCTGCTCACCCCTCCAGGACCCAGTCCGAGGCGGCATCCGTTGCGTTTCCGTCCGGCCTCCTCGGTGGCGATACTCGGGCCATGGATGATCTCAGGACGCGCCACGAGCAACTGCTGGAGAGCCACCACGGGGCTCTGAGGGAGGCCGCCGGGCGGCTGCTGGGGGAGTCGACCTGGTCGCTGGCGACGACGGCCTTGCTGCTGACAACGACGGGCCCGGACCGCAGCCGGTTGGTGGCGGTGGGGGACCTGGGGCGCTGGATTGACCACCTGGGTCCGGATCTGGATGCCTTCGTGAGGCTGCGGCGCCAGGGGATCGCAACCGAAGCGGCCTACGCGCAATGCCACGCACTTGAGGGAGACAGCTTCCTGAGAGCCTGGGGCGCCCTTGAAGGGAGGCATCCCCTGGTGAGCCACGACGATCTCAACGGCTTCGCCGTACTGTCCCAGCAGGGATTCAGCAGAACACCCCGCAACCTGCTGGTGGTCGTGAACTGGGGGGACCAGGTGACGGCGTTCCTGGTGGCCTGTGATCGTCGGCAGCGGGACAGCCCCCATCCCCCGGCATGACCTGTCGCCATGACGACAGGTCTGCGGAGTCCGTCAGCTCACTCGTCGTCTTCGGTGGATCCTGCAGGAATCAGGCGGATCTGTTTGCGGCCCAGTTTGATCTCGAATTCATCGCCGGGCTGCAGATCGAGCATGGCGGTGTAGGCCTTGCCGACCAGAAGATTGCCGTTGCCCTGGACGGTGGCCACATAGCTGAGCTTGCGGCCACCTTTGGAGCCACCCTTGCCGCCGCCTTCCCCAAGGCTGACGCCCTTGGCTTCCAGCAGGGCCTCATAAAAGGCCGTGAAATTCAGGCGTTCGGCGCCATCCTTCTTGGTGCTGACGTAGCCGCAACCACGCACCAGATCAGATTTCGAGACATCGCCCAACTCCTTGACCCTGGCCAGGAGATCAGATCCGGTGAGCATTGGGACCAAAAAAAAACCTTACAAGACTGACTATAAAGGTTTATCGGCCTCACGTCATTAGGCGAAATGCCGATACACGCCAAGGACGAACTCGCTGCTGATGCGTCTGCCGCTGAGCAGGCGTCACGGCACGGCGTTGGGCTGGGCTCAGCACAACGCAACGGGCCACGCCACCTTGACCACGTCGAAACCGTCGCCACCCAGTCGATTGAGTTCGCCGGCGGCGCGCAGGGCCGCCTCCTGGGTATGGAACAGATAGGCCGCCATCGGATCGCTCACCTGGCCCAGACCCTGGTCATCGGGACGGATCGAGACGAAGGAGCCATCGGAAAGGCGCTGCAGCACATAGCGCTTTGCCTGGGTGCACTCCGGCGGATGGGCCGGATCGATTTCGGGTGCCCAGACAGGCATCACAACCCCCATGAATGGCTCTTCTGAGCTACTCCAGAGAAGCGACCACCCGCGAGGCGGCGCCACATGTCGTTGCAGGCGACGGACGCCAGCTGATCAGGTCTCGTTGCCGCCGAAGTCATCGTCGTAACCCTGGTAGGGCTCAAACTCACTCCAGCCCGGACTGGCGTTCTGGAGAAGTCCGTAGCGGGCGTCGACATCATTCATCAGGGTGTTGCCGGTAGGCACGGTGTCGCAGGTGATGGAGCCATCGGCAGCGGTGACGCAATTCTCGAACTGCACATTCGCCCATCCCTGTCCGGCCCCACCCAGCAGCGAAAGCAACAGGACGCCCGTCGTCGCAAGGGCGCGGAGGAGTGCTGGGGACATCCGGGAGGCCTCGCGGGGTTGCTGTTCGTTCGCCATCACCGGGGAGCATCTGCTGGGATGATGGCACCGCTCCAACCCATGCACCCATGTACACCGACTGGACCGCCGTGATCCTGCTGCTGCTCACGGCGGCGCCGCTGGCGGCGGTGGTGGCCACCACCGCCTTCTTCATCTGGCGGCGGAAGCGGACCTTGCCTTGATGATCCGGAAGAACAGTTCATCCCCCCCGCTGGCGCGGGAGTGGCCCTGGCCCAGGCAATCCAGGCAGGTGCGGTAACGCTGATCATCGATCCTCAGCAGTCCACTGCCGCCGCACTGGGGACATCGGCAGGGCACAAGGGGATGGCTCCTCGAATCGGCGGAGGGAACCTGGAGGGACATGGCCGGTTGGCGAGGGATTGTTCTGATCTCCTCACTGTGGACGACCCAGACCCCTTGAATCCCGAAACTTTCCTTAAACCTTTTTCCCCTCGGCCCGCTCCGGGTGCATGCAGGTGTCCAGAGCCTGAGGCGACAGGCTGGCCGCCAGCTCCTCGGCACTGAGACGGCTGCCCGCTGGCACCAATCCCAGGCTGGCCGCCAGCTCACCGATCACCGCCGGGGCCTCCAGGCCGCGACGGCGCAGACCGGCCAACCCCTCAGCCCCCTCCCGCTTGCTCAGCCGATCGCCCCTGGCGTCCCGCCAGAGGGGCACATGGGCATAGGCCGGCGCAGGGAAGCCGAGGGCGGCCATGACCGCCACCTGGGCCCCGGTGGAAGGCCAGAGATCATCCCCGCGCACAACGACGCTGATCCCCATCAGCAACTCGTCGATGGCGGTGGCCAGGTGGTAGGCCACCACGCCATCGGCCCGCCGCAGCACCACGTCCCCCACCGCGGCGGGGCCGTCCTGGTGGCCGCAGGCACCGCCGCGCTCCTGCCAGCGCAGGACGCCCGGCTCCAGGCGCAGGCGCCAGCTGGGCAGGCGACCGTCCTGGGGCCCCCACAAGGGCGGCCGATCCCGGCAGTACCCCGGATAGACCGCCAAGGCCCCATGGGGCGCCGAGACATCGGCCAGCAGCCTCCGGCTGCAGCGACAGGGATAGAGATGGCCAGCCAGGCGCAGGGCCGAAAGAACAGTGGCGTAAAGGCCGCGATGGCTGCTCTGACGCACCACCGGACCGTCCCAGTGGAGGCCGAGCCAGCGGAGGTCGTCGAGGATCGCGGCCTCGGCACCCGGCCGGTTGCGGGGGGCGTCGAGATCGTCGATGCGGAGCAGCCATTCCCCACCCCTGAGCCGGGCGTCAAGCCAGCTGAGCAGGGCGGTGCGGAGATTGCCCCGGTGCAGCGGGCCGGTGGGGGAGGGGGCAAAGCGGGTCCGGTAACCCTGGCCTCGTCGCCCCACACCCTGGGCGAGCTGGGCCTGGAGATGGAGGGGAAGCCGCAGCGCCGGGGCCGGAGCCCCGGCGGCCGCTGGCATGGCGAAACGGCTCCTGGTGCGGATCAGCCCTGAACCTTGTCCTTGAACAGCTTGCCGGCGGTGAAGGCGGGCACGCGTTTGGCGGGGATCTTGATCTTCTCGCCGGTCTTGGGATTCAGACCCTGGCGGGCGGAACGCTCCCGGGGCTCGAAGGAGCCGAAACCGAGGATGGACACCTTCTTGCCCTCGACCACCGAGTCCACGATGGTTTCGATGGCGGCATCGACCACGAGGGAGACGTCGGTCTTGGTGAGCTCCGTGCGGGCAGCCACGATGTTGACGAGATCAGCTTTGTTCATGGTTCTGGGTAAGCCTCCGGATTAGGTGGCGATGGCGGGGTTCGGGACGTCGAGTGATGGAGGCGAATCGGAAGTCCCCGACCGCCCGATGCGCTCAGCGCGCCAATCGTATGGGTCCTGCGGCGGGGCCGCAACCAGAAAAGTCCACTCATGACAGCGGTTTGGGGGCCATGGCCCCGCCGGGGGGCTCAAGGGTCAGGGCCTCCAGATCAAGGTCGTACAGCAGGAAGGCGCCCTGTTCCACCAGCTTCGGGCCCCTCAGGGCCCCCAGCCCGGCGCCGCTGGCGATCCAGTCGGGGGACCCGGCCGGCAGCCACTGGCGCAGGCGTTCCACGCTCCGGAGCTGGCGTCCCCAGTGAAAGGTGCCGCGCAGCCGCAGGGGAGCCACGCGGGCCGGCGCCACCGGAACCAGCAGTCGGCCGCAGAACAGCCCGTCCGGGCCCGCGCCACCCAGCGGGGACACATGCACGACACAGGCCCCTGGGGAAGGGCCCGGCGTCCAGAGCAAACGCACATCCGGGCCGAGCTGGTGCTCGCTGACGAAGGTGTGCAGCGGATCCACACCGGGCAGCAGATAGGCCTCCTGCTCCTGCACCAGGACCGGCCACCCCAGGGCCTGCTGCAGGCGTCGGCAGCGGCCGTGGCCATCGCGTCCCGTGAGCAGGATCCACTGCTGGGTCTCGCCACTCCCGCCCGACCGATGGCGGGGGCGACCCGCCAGGAACTGCAGGTTGGCCCGGGTGAAGGCGGGGCAGTCGATGAGCAGGTCGGCGCCGGCCGCCTCCAGCAGCCAGGCGCTGCCCCCCTGGCTCTCCCGGCTGGGCGCGAACAGCCACAGCCCCGGCGCCACCAGCTGGGGCGGTCGGCCCTCCTCGGGCGGCAGCAGGGAAGCTTCAGCACTGGCCATGGCCCCATTGAACCCCCGGCGGCAGCTTCCGGAGGCCCGACGTACCCTTGGGGGCAATCCAGGCCAGTGATTTGTCGGCGACCCGGATCGGACATCCCTGGCCACTGGGGGCCTCCGTCACCCGCCGGGGCGTCAATTTCTCCGTGGTGGCCCCGTTGGCCACGCGCATTGAGCTGCTGATCTTCGCCGACGGCGAGGCCCGCGAACCCCTGGAGGTGATTGAGCTCGACCCCTGCCACCGCTCAGGTGAGCACTGGCATGTGGAGGTCGAGGGTCTGGGCCTGGGCTGCTGTTACGGCTACCGCGTCTTCGGCCCGATCCAACCCGGCAGCCATGGCTTCAATCCCTCCAAGGTGCTGCTCGACCCCTGCGCCAGGGCTGTCACCGGCTGGGAGGGCTACCAGCGGGGCGCCGCCGTCGGCGCCGTCCCCAACGCCTCCGCCTGCCTCAAGGGGGTGGTCACCGAGCGGGACCGCTTCGACTTCGACGCCGCCCCCCGGCCGCGCCATCCGTGGCAGAAGAGCATCATTTATGAGTTGCACGTGGGCGGCTTCACCCGGGGCAACGGCTGCCCGGTGCCAGCCGAACGGCAGGGGACCCTGCTGGGGTTGATCGACACCCTGCCCTACCTCCAGGAGATGGGGGTGACGGCCATCGAGCTGCTGCCGGTGATGGCTTTCGATCCCCAGGACGCCCCCAATGGGCGCTTCAACCACTGGGGTTACAGCCCCGTGAGCTGGATGGCCCCCCACCCGGCCTACCTGGTGGACAGCGACCCGTTGCAGGGACGGCATGAGGTGCGCCAACTGGTGACCGCCTGCCATCAGGCGGGCCTGGAGGTGATTCTGGATGTGGTCTACAACCACACCAGCGAAGGCAACCAGCAGGGCCCCACCCTCAGCTGGCGGGGGTTCGGCGACGCCCTCTACTACCACCAGACCGCCAAGGGCGATTACCTCGACGTCAGCGGCTGCGGCAACACCATCGCCGCCAACCGCCCCCTGGTGCGGCGCCTGATCCTGGAATCCCTGCGCTGCTGGAGTACGGAACTGGGCATCGACGGCTTCCGCTTCGACCTGGGCATCGCCCTGACCCGGGGCGAGGCGCTGGCTCCCCTCGATGCGCCCCCGCTGTTCGAGGAGATGGAGGCGGATCCTGACCTCAGCGATCTGAAGGTGGTCAGCGAGCCCTGGGACTGCGGCGGCCTCTACCGGCTCGCCGACTTCCCCGCCCGGCGGGTGGCCAGCTGGAACGGCCGCTTCCGCGACGATGTGCGCCGCTTCTGGAAGGGGGACGACCGCAGCACCTGGACCCTGAGCCAGCGCCTGTCCGGCAACCCTGACCTGTTCAACGGTCAGCCGTCGCCGGTGGGGCGCACGATCAATTTCCTCACGGCCCACGACGGTTTCACCCTGGCCGACCTGGTCAGTTTCGACCGCAAGCACAACCTGGCCAACGGCGAGAACGACCGCGACGGGGACAACCACAACAACAGCTGGAACCACGGCGTGGAAGGGCCCTGTAGCGACCCGGAGGTGCAGAGCCTGCGCGACAGGCAGCTGCGCAACCTGCTGGCCTCCCTGCTGCTGGCTCCCGGGGTGCCCATGCTGCTGATGGGCGATGAGGTGCGCCGCAGCCAGGGGGGCAACAACAACACCTGGTGCCAGAACAACCCCCTGGGCTGGATGCACTGGCAGCCGGACGCGGGCGACCTGGACCTGCGCCGGTTCCTGAGGCGCCTGATCCAGCTGCGTCAGCGGCTGGCCCCCCTGCTGAATCAGGAGCTGCCCCCCACCCCCAGCGGGCAGGTCAGGGGCGCTGGCAACCTGCCCCTCTGGCGGGAGTGGCACGGACTCGAACTGGGCAAGCCTGACTGGGCCAGCTGGTCCCACTGCCTGGCCTGGAGCCTCCACGACGCCAGCCTCGGGCCCCTGATCTGGTGCGGGATGAACGCCTACTACCAGCCGATGCAGTTCGCCCTGCCGCCCCAACCGGCCGGCTGGCGGCGGGTCATCGACACGGCCATCCCCGGCGACCACGACCTGCCCGCGACACCCGAACCCTGGCTGCCGGCCACGGCCCCCCTGGAGAGCCGCAGCCTGATGCTGCTGGTGGCCACGCCCCTGCTGGAGGACACGCTCCTGGCTTCAACCCCGAGGGCCAGGACCTCCCAGGCCAAGGCCGCCGGGGGGAAGAAGAAAGCGGGCGGCGGGAATCGAACCCGCATCATCAGCTTGGAAGGCTGAGGTTTTACCACTAAACTACGCCCGCAGCAGTACAGAAGTACTGGAGCTGGTTCGCCGGAACCGGCTGCAGCATTATGACCTGCACCGGCCTGCCAAGACCGGCTCACCGACACCGGACGACCCCCACAGGAGCGCCTTCAGGTTTGACCTCCCCCACGCCGTCCACCCCGCCGCCGACAGCGCCGGACTCGCCAGCGTGTGTGGTGGACACGGCGGACCTGCCAGCCGGTGAACGCCGCCGGGTGCTGCTTGCCTACGGCATGGGGGATGCCGGCACCGGAATGGCCGCCTCCCTGATCGGCTTTTATCTGTTCATCTTCTATACCTCAGCGGCCGGTCTGCCGGCCTGGATGGCCGGCCTGGTGCTGATGGTGTCCCGGCTCTGGGATGCCATCAACGACCCGATCGTGGGCTGGCTGAGCGACAAGACGCGCGGCTCCTGGGGCCCCCGGCTGCCCTGGATCCTCGGCAGTGCCGTGCCCCTCGGCTTCGCCATGGCCCTGATGTGGTGGCTGCCGCCGGGGGGGCTCTGGGTCCGGTTCGCCATCTTCGTGGCCATCTCGATGGTGGCCAACAGCCTCTACACCTGCGTCAACCTTCCCTATTCGGCCCTGGCCGCCGAACTCACCACCAGCGTCAACCTGCGCACCCGCCTCAACAGCGCCCGCTTCACCGGATCGATCATCGCCGGCCTGGTGGGCATCGTGCTGGGGGGAGTGCTGCTGAAGGATCTCCAGAACCCCGCCAGCTACCTGCAGGTGGGGATCATCTCGGGGGTGCTAATCACCTGTTCCACCCTGCTGTGTGGCTGGGGCATCGCCCCGGCGGCGCGAAACTGCCAACGGCCCACGAGCCAGCGGGGAACGACACGGCGGCTCCTGGCCCGGGTCGGCAGCAATGGACGCTTCCAGATGGTGCTGGGGTTGTACCTGCTGCTCTGGTGCGCCCTCCAGATCATGCAGACGGCGGCGCTGATCTTTCTGCCGGTGGTGATGCGGCTGCCGGATGGCTGGAGCAACTGGATCCTGCTGCCCTTCCAGGTCAGCACCCTGATCGGGCTCCAGCTCTGGACCGCCGTCGCCCGGCAGCGCGGTCGCCTCACGGCCCTGTACTGGGGCGCCGCCCTCTGGATCGCCGCCTGCCTGATGGCCATGCTGCTGGTGCCCCTTGATGCCGCCATCGGTCCCACCGCCTCGTCTGGAAACCTGCTGCGGCTCTGTGCCCTGGTGGTCACCATCCTGATCGTGGGCCTAGGGGCTTCCACCGCCTACCTGATCCCCTGGGCCCTGCTGCCGGATGCCATCGATGCCGATCCGGAGAAGCCCGCCGGCCTGTACAGCGCCTGGATGGTGTTCACCCAGAAGATCTGCATCAGCCTGGCCCTGTTCTTCTTCGGCAATCTGATGAGCCTCAGCGGCTACCAGGCAGCCCGGGGCATCGTGCAACCCGACACCGCCCTGCTGGCGATCCGGATGTGCATGGGCCTGATCCCGGCGCTGCTGGTGGTGCTGGGCCTGGTGGTGATGCGCCGCTGGCCGGATCGGGGTCCCCACCCGGAGGCCCTGCCCGCCTCCGTGCCATGAAGGCGCCGCGCTGGCTGCAGCGACTGGGCTCCAGCCTGATGATCGGCGGCCAGGCCGTCAGCGCCATCGCCCGCGGCCGCATCGGCATGGTCGATCTGGTCCAGGAACTGCTGGAGGCCGGGCCAGGCAGCTTCCTGATCGTGCTGATCACGGCCCTGGCGGCCGGCACGGTGTTCAACATCCAGGTGGCGGCGGAACTCTCCAAGCAGGGGGCCAGCTCGGCCGTCGGGGGCCTGCTGGCCCTGGGCCTCTCGCGGGAGATCGCGCCATTGCTCACCGCCACCCTGCTCACCGGCAAGGTGGCCACGGCCTATGCCGCCCAGCTGGGCACCATGAAGGTCACCGAGCAGATCGACGCCATCACGATGCTGCGCACCGACCCGGTGCAATATCTGGTGGTGCCAAGGGTTCTGGCCATGGTGGTGATGGCGCCGGTGCAGTGCCTGCTGTTTTTCTGGATGGCCATCTGGTCAGGCCAGGTGAGCAGCACGCTGCTGTACAGCATTCCGCCCACCGTCTTCTGGAACTCGGTGCGGGTCTGGATGGAGCCCGACGACCTGCCCTCGATGCTGCTCAAGGCCCTGGTGTTTGGCCTGATGATCGCCGTCATCGCCTGCGGCTGGGGTCTCACCACCCGCGGGGGGCCCAAGGAGGTGGGCACCAGCACCACCGGCGCCGTGGTCATGATTCTCGTCAGCGTCGCCCTGGTGGACGTGCTGCTCACCCAATTGCTCTTCGGCCAGTGACCACCGCCCCCGCCTCACCGCCAACCGCCCCGGCCGACGAGGTGGTGCTCAGCCCCCGCTTCTGGGTGCCGCTCGGCGTGCTGCTGCTCGCGGTCGCCTGCCTGGGGCTGCGCCCCCTCTGGGGTGGGGCTGTCTGGCTGGCCCTGGGGACGGCCGTGATGGGGCTGTTCCTGCTGCTGCAGACGGCCCTGCTGCGATTGCGCTTCACGCCGGAGGCCCTGCTGGTGGCCCGCCGCGACACCGTGATCCGCCGCTTTCCCTACGACGCCTGGATCGGCTGGCGGGTCTGGTGGCCGGCCCTGCCGGTGCTGTTCTATTTCCGGGAGGAGAACAGCCTCCACCTGTTGCCGATGCTGTTCGATGCCAGGGCCCTGCGGGAGCAGCTGGAGCACCGCCTGCCGCCCCCCACCGCCGCTCCCCGCAACCCCGCCTGAGTCCCCCGCTGCCTTGCTTCCCCTCCTGCCATGAGCGACCGCCCCGAACCGCCCGCCACCGAGCCCGCCGAAACCACGCCCCGGAACACCGACAGCGGTGATGGCGGGCTGCTCGACCTGGCCCTGACGGAACTGCGGCAACGCCGCGACGAACTCCTGGGGGAGATTGCCCAGCTGGAGGCCCGCCGGGAGCAGATCAACCAGGAGATCGCCGGCAGCTTCGCCGGCCAGTCGGATGCCATCGCCCGGCGGCTCAAGGGGTTCCAGGAGTACCTGGTGGGGGCCCTGCAGGATCTGGCCGCCGCGGCCGAGCAGATGGAGCTGGTGGTCCAGCCGCTGGTGGTCCAGCCCTCCCCCCTCGATCAGGCCACGAGCAGCCTGGAGGCCGGCGCCGCCCGGGAGCCCGCCGTGGCCCCCGCCGCCGCCGGCCTGTTCAGCGACGACGCGGACCTGATCCGGGAACGGTTGGAGCAGTTCGGCGGCCAGCCCGATTTCTATGCCGATCCCTGGAAACTGCGCCGCACCCTCGAGGCGTCGGCCGCCACCAGGTTGGAGGACTGGTTCCTGTCCCAGGGGGGGCGGGGCGCCCAGGCCAGTGGCGGCAGCCGCAGCCGCAACGCCCTGGCGGCGGCGGCGGCGGTCGCGATCCTCGGGGAGCTTTACGGCGAGCGCTTCCAGACCCTGGTGCTGGCCAGCCAGCCGGAGCGGCTGGGGGAATGGCGCCGGGGACTGCAGGACTGCCTGGGGCTGAGCCGCGACGACTTCGGCCCCGCCAGCGGCATCGTGCTGTTCGAGCGACCCGATGCCCTGATCGAGCGGGCCGACAGGCTTGAGGAGCGGGGCGAGCTGCCCTTCATCGTCATCGATGCGGCCGAGCAGGTGATCGAGATTCCAGTCCTGCAGTTCCCCCTGTGGCTGGCCTTCGCGGCCGGTCCCGGTGAGATCGACGCCGAAGCCGATCTCTACTGACTCACCCGATCCCTTCTCCCATGGCCTTCCTTCCCGATCTGCTGCTGCTGCCGGCGGGCTACCTGCTGGGCTCGATTCCCTTCGGCTGGCTGGCGGGCCGCTGGCTCGCCGGCATCGACATGCGCCAGGAGGGCTCCGGCTCCACCGGTGCCACCAACGTGCTGCGGGTGCTGGGCAAGGGTCCGGCGCTGGCGGTGTTCCTGCTCGACGTGCTCAAGGGAACGGCCGCCGTGCTGCTGGCCAAGGCGGTGCTGCAACCCCTCGGCGCGTTCAGCACCGCCAGCGACTGGGGGGTGGTGGCGGCGGGCCTGGCGGCCCTGGCGGGCCACATCTGGCCGGTGTGGCTGGGCTGGAAAGGCGGCAAGGCGGTGGCCACCGGCCTGGGCATGCTGCTGGGCCTGACCTGGCCCGTGGGACTGGCCTGCTTCGGCCTTTTTCTCACCACCTTGAGCCTCAGCCGGATCGTGTCGCTCTCCAGCGTGGTGGCGGCCCTGTCCCTGCCGTTGCTGATGCTGGGCTCCTTCGGCGACTCCGGCCTGCGGCCGGCCTACCTGAGCCTGGCCCTGCTGACCACGGCGTTGGTGCTCTGGCGGCACCGCAGCAACCTGCAGCGGCTGATGGCCGGCACCGAACCGAGACTGGGGGCCGGTCGCAGCTGAGGGGAATCGGTCGCTGCGGCGCCCTGAAAGGACTCAGGCCAGCTGCCGGCTGCGTTCCGCCGCAGCCAGCACCGCTTCGATCAGGGCCGAACGCAGGCCAGCACGCTCCAGTTCCCGCAGGCCGGCGGCCGTGGTGCCGGCGGGGCTGGTCACCATGTCCTTGAGCTCACCGGGGTGCAGCCCCTGGCCCTGCAGCAGGGCCGCCGTGCCCGCCATCGTGCGGTGGGCCAGGTGGCTGGCGAGGGGCCGGGGCAGGCCCGCCGCCACCGCCCCATCGGCCATGGATTCGGCCACCAGGGCCAGGAAGGCGGGGCCGGAGGAGGTGAGGGCCAGGAAGGGGTCGAGCTGGGACTCGGGCAGCTCGAGCACCTCCCCCACCTGGGCGAACAGCTGGCGCACCTCCTCGCGCCGGGCCTCACCGACCCCCTCACCCCAGCTCAGACCCGTGAGACCAGACCGCACCAGGGCCGGGGTGTTGGGGACGGCCCGTACGCAGGCCCGACCCGGGAACAGGGCCTGAAGCCGCCGCAGAGGCACCCCCGCCAGCACCGAGATCAGCAGGGACTCCTGGCCGGGTGCGGCCGCTGCAGGGGCCACCGCTTCAATCTGCTGGGGCTTGACCGCCAGCAGCACCACCGGAGCCGACCAGGCCTGGGCCGCGTCGGTGGAGACCTGAACACCGAGTTCGCCTGCCAACTTCAGGGCGGAGGCCTCCGTGGCCACCGCCGCCCGCACATTGGAGCGCTCCACAAGACCGCTGTCCAGCAGGGGCAGGAGCAGGGCCCGGGCCATGCGGCCCAGACCCACCACCCCGAAGGGCTCAGACCATGGCATCCGAACGGCCCCAGGCGGGGCTGGGGGCGGCCTCCTGCTGGTCGTCGACCGGGCCGGTGCGACCGGAAACCACGGTGGGGGAGGCGGCGTCCTCACCACCGGCGGTGGTGACCGTGACGCAGCTGGGGGCGAACAGGAAGATGCTTTCGCCCACCCGCTCCTGGTGGCCGTCGATGGCGAAGGTGCCACCGGCCACGAAATCAACGGCGCGCTGTGCCTGATCCGGCTCCATCATCGTGAGATTGAGGATGACGGTCTTGCGCTCCCTCAGGGCCTGAATCGCCCGGGGCATTTCATCGAAGCTGCGCGGTTCCATCAGGCACACCTCGGCCACGGCACTGGTGATCCCAGGCATGCCGATGACGTTGGTTCCGGCAAAGGGATCGTCGGTGGAGAAATCCGTGCTCAGAGCCAACGCTCCGGGATTTCTGCTGGCCGTGGAAGCGGCGCTGGTGCTGGTGGTGGTGTCACCGGGGTCGTAGTCGAGTTCGTCGTCGAAGTCGCCATCGAGATAGTCGTCACCGGAGACGACGGCACGCAGGCGGGAGAACAACGACACGGAGTCGACCTCGGGAAGGATGCTTGGCCTTGAATAGCGTCCCACATCCGCGCCGGCAAGATCCGAACGTCCTTTCATGGCTGGATTGGGCGACTTCCGAACAGAACACTGCCGAGGCGCACCCAGGTGGTGCCGGCCGTCACGGCCTCGCGCCAGTCGCCGCTCATCCCCATCGAGCAGTCGTGGAGCCCCAGCCCATCGGCCAGAGCGCGGCACTCCCGGAACAGGGCCAGCCGGGCCTCAGGCGTGAGTCCCAACGGGGCGATGGTCATCAGGCCAAGACAGCGCAGGGGCTGCAGGTGCTCCAGCTCGGCCCCCAGGGCGCGCACCTCGGCGGGGTCGAAACCGGTCTTGGTCGGGTCGGGGCGGAACTTCACCTGCAGCAGGATCCCCGGGGCCAACCCTTCCTCGGCGGCGATCCGCTGCAGCCGCAACACCAGCTCCAGGCTGTCGACGGAATGGATCGTGCCGAAGCGGCGCAGCACGGCGCGGGCCTTGTTGGCCTGCAGACGGCCGATGAAATGCCAGTCGAGATCAGGCAGGTCGGCCAGGGCCTCCTGCTTGGCGATGGCCTCCTGCAACCGGCTCTCCCCGAAGCTCCGCTGGCCCAGGGCCGCCGCCTGACGCACCAGATCGGCGGGATGGCCCTTGGACACCGCCAGCAGCCGGGTGGTGGCAGGCAACGCCGCCTGGAAGGCCAGAAGCCTCTGCTCCAGGCTGGAGTCCCCCCTATCGGCCGCCTCCGGCGACGCCTCCGCCATCAGATGAAGGTCTGGTCGAAGAGCTGGCGCCAGCGGGCCTGGGCTTCGGGACCCTCCCGGCGGCAGCGGGCCAGGTTCTGCTCGGCGAAGTGGCGGGCGTCCATCAGGGGGATCACCTCGAAATGGGCTCCCCGCTCCTGGAGGGTCACCAGGAAGAAGATGCGCTGGGCGTAGAGGGTGGCGTAGAGATCGCGGCTCTCGGCCACCGGCGCTACCCGATAGAGCATCCCGAAGGTCGGGTGGTTCAGATAGCGCTCCGTGCTCACGTCTCCCTGCTGGCTGGGGCCATTAAAGGGCACCGACTTTCCAGCGCAGCGCCAGCAGCACCGCCAGGGCCAGCACCGCCGCCAGGCTGGCGCCGGTGGGGGTGGCCGCCGGCTGGTGCAGGCGGTCGGGGGGGAGCCACAGCCCGCCGCGTGCCATCAACGCTTCGGCCCCCTGCTCGGAGCGGAGCAGGACGTTGGCCAGCAGCCGCTCCCCCACGGCCAGCACCAGTCCCAGGCTGGCCTTCCAGCCGAGCCGGCGCAGGCTCACCGCCCGGGTGGCGATCGAGCGCAGCAGGTTCTGCAGCTCCTCCTGCACCAGGGGCAGAAAGCGCAGGGACAACAGCAGGGTGAAGCCCAGGCGCTCCACGGGCCAGCCCAGCGCCTTGAGGGGAGCCAACCACCAGGCGATGGTCCAGACCAGCTCCTCGGGCGGGGTGGACAGCAGCAGCAGATTGGCGCTGTGGATGACGGTGAACAGCAGGGTGGCGCCGTTGATGCCCAGTTCGGCGGAGCGACGGGTCACCACCAGGGGGCCCAGCTCGAGCGGCCCCGCCATCACGGGGCCCCAGCGCACCAGCTCCCAGGACAGGCCGGCCCGCGACGGGGGTGGGGCACCGGCAGATCCGGGAACCAGCCGCAGCTCACCGGGGGGCCGCTGGAGGCTGGCCGGCGCCCCCCCGGCGGCCGGCAACAGGGCACTCAGCAGCCCCACCAGCAGGGCCAGGGCGATCAGCAGCGGCAGGCTCTGCCGCCAGAGGCGCCAGGGAAGGCCGCTGACGGCGGTGATCAGCAACAACAGACCCACCAGCCCGAGACGCCAGAGAGGACCGGCCAGGATCGGCGTCACCAGGAACGCCACCGTCCAGACCAGCTTCACCCGCGGATCGAGCCGCTTCAGCCAGCTGCCGCCACCCTCGCGGCCGGATTCACCATCATCGACGTACTGCCCGATCGGCAGTTGCCGCAACCAGTCCATTCAGGCCAGGCCCCCCAGCATCGACGTCAGCCGCCCCTGCTCTGCTGGCGGGCCTGCTCCTTCTCAGCATCGCGCTGCTGCTTGCCGCGCCAGAACAGACGCACCGGCGATCCCTCAAAGCCCAGGGCCTCGCGGATCTGGCGCTCGACGTAGCGGCGGTAGGTGTCGCCGAAGAGCTTGGGGTCGTTGACGAACAGGGTGAAGCTGGGGGGGCGGGTCGCCACCTGGGTGCCGTAGTAGAGCCGGCCCTGGCGGCCGCCGCGGGTGGTGGGCGGCGAACGCCAGCGCAGGGCTTCCTGCAGCACTTCGTTCACCACCGAGGTGCTCACCCGGCGGCGGTGCTGCTCCACGGCCACCGCGGCGATGGCGAAGATGCTCTCCACCCGCTGGCCGGTGAGGGCGGAGGTGAACAGCATCGGCGCCCAGTCGAGGAAGTAGAGCTTGGCGCGCAGCTCCTTCTCCATGGCGCTCATGGTGTGGCTGTCCTTCTCGATCAGGTCCCACTTGTTGACAACCACGGCACAGGCGCGGCCGTCCTCTTCGATGCGGCCCGCCAGGCGCTGGTCCTGCTCGGTGACCCCGTCGAGGGCATCGATCACGAGCACACAGACATCGCTGCGCTCGATCGCCTTGAAGCTGCGGGTGATGCCGAAGTACTCCGGGCCGTAATCGACGCTGCGGCGGCGCCGGATGCCGGCCGTGTCGAGCAGCTTCCAGGTGAGCCCCTCCCGCTCGAGGGTGGTGTCGATGGTGTCACGGGTGGTGCCGCGGATCGGGCTGACGATGGCCCGGTTCTCACCGCAGATGGCATTCAGCAGGCTCGACTTGCCGACATTGGGGCGGCCGATGATCGCCAGCTGGATCGGCTCGGCCTCATCGGTCTCGGTGGTGGCCGGCAGGAAGCTGATCACCCGGTCGAGCAGGTCGCCGGTGCCGGCGCCGTGGATGGCGGAGATCGGGTGGGGTTCGCCCAGGCCCAGGCCCCAGAAGTCGGCCGCCATGGCCAGGCCCTGGTCGGGGGACTCGCACTTGTTCACCCCCAGTAGCACCGGCACCGACTGGCTCCGCAGCCACTCGGCGATGGATTCATCGGCGGCGGTGACCCCCTGCTGGCCATCCACGATCACCACGGCCACCGACGCCTCGGCCAGGGCCAGGTTGGCCTGCTCCCGGATCTCAGGCAGAAATTCGCTGTCGTCATCGAACACCAGTCCGCCGGTGTCCACCACCCGGAAGATGCGGTCGCCCCAGAAGCCCTCCTGGTAGGTGCGATCCCGGGTCACCCCGGGCTGGTCGTGAACGATGGCCTCACGGCTGCCGCAGAGCCTGTTGACCAGGGTGGACTTGCCCACGTTGGGGCGGCCGATCACGGCGACGACGGGGAGCGCCAATCTGACTTATTCCTTACGACGGATGCGTTACATAGACCCTACAGAGGGACCGCCGAATCAACCCACCGGCAGATCCCCAGGGTGGCCGGCCACCGGGTCGCTGGGCGGATCCAGCAGCGGCGGCAGCGGACCTTCCTCGCTGAGAGGTTCGCCCCGCTCAGCCAGGTGGGCCAGCAGCCAATTCACCGCCGTGGCCCGCCGGGTGCGGCGGGGATAGAGCCCGCCGATGCGATAGCCGGCGAAGCCCAGCTGCTGCTTGAGCAGCTGTTTGTGCTCGGAGGGAATCGAGCGGGTGAGCCGCACGCTCGCCGGTCGCTCGGCGATCAGCTCCGGAGCCTGGGGAAAGGCCTCGGCCCAGGCGGGGGGGGTGTCGGGTCCGGCCTGCCAGGGTTGGCCATCAGCATCGGGGTGGCCATCGGCATCGGGTCGGTAGCCCAGCCGCGGCCAGATGAGCCGGCACACGAAGCGATCGCTGGTGCGGTCGGCCAGCACCGCTTCCAGAAGGGCGCGGCTGAGGGGAAACGGCGCCAGGGCGGCATCAGGGGCGGGGGCGGCGGCAGCGTCCAAAGCGGCGCAGGGCATCCGAGACTGATCCCAGCATGCCCACTCCCACCGCCCACGCCTGTCCCACCGGCCCCCTGCGCCTGGAGGGCAACGGCACCGACAGGCTGCTCACCTGCCGGGTGCTGCAGTCGCCCCTGGCAGGCGTGAGCGACGGGATCTTCCGCGCCCTGGTGCGCCGCTGGGCCCCCGACGCCCTCCTGTTCACGGAGATGGTCAATGCCACGGCCCTGGAGCTGGGCCATGGGGGCGCCAAGATGGCCGCCCTCGACCAGGATCCCGGTCCGGTCGGAGTGCAGCTGTTCGACCATCGGCCCGAGGCCATGGCCGAGGCGGCCCGCCGGGCCGAGGCCGCCGGGGCCTGGCTGATCGACATCAACATGGGCTGTCCGGTGCGCAAGATCGCCCGCAAGGGGGGCGGCAGCGGCCTGCTGCGCCAGCCCGACCTGGCCCTGCGGATCGTTGCGGCGGTGGCGGCGGCGGTGCAGGTGCCGGTGACGGTCAAGACCCGGCTGGGCTGGTGCGGAGCCAGTGCCGATCCTGTGGGCTTCGCCCTGGCGCTGCAGAACGCCGGCGCCCGCGCCCTGACCCTGCATGGCCGCACCCGGGAGCAGGGCTTCTCCGGCCGGGCCGACTGGGGCGCGATCGGCCGGGTGAAGGCGGCCCTGCGGATTCCGCTGATCGCCAACGGCGACATCGCCAGCCCGGAAGACGCCCTGCGCTGCCTGGCCCTCACCGGTGCCGACGGGGTGATGGTGGGACGGGGCAGCCTGGGGCGCCCCTGGCTGGTGGGGCGCATCGCCGCGGCCCTCGCCGGCCGGCCCCTGCCCCCCGAACCGGGCAGCCGCGACCGCATCGCGCTGGCCCGGGAGCACCTGGAGGCGCTGGTGGCCACCCGGGGCGATCAGGGGCTGCTGATCGCCCGCAAGCACCTCGGCTGGACCTGCCAAGGCTTCGCCGGTGCGGCCCAGCTGCGCCGGGAGCTGATGGTTGCCCCCAGCCTGGGGAGCGCCCTGGCGCTGCTGCACCGGGCGGAGGCGGAGCTGGAGATCACCGGCCCAGCGCCATGCCCAGCAGGTCCCGGCTGCCGCTGATGGCCTGCACCGCCAGCAGCAGGGCCGTCAGGAAGGCGGCGCTGACGTGCAGCCGCCGCATCCGGGGGGAACGCAAGATCTCGGGGGCGGCCGCCATGGCGAACAGCAGCAGGCCACAGAGCAGCACCCCGCTCCAGTAGTGGGACCCCCACACGCCCCCGTCGAACGGACTGCGGCCCAGGTGCCACAGGGCGGGCTGGCTGCCCAGGGTCAGCAGCCCCAGCCAGCAGATCAGGGCGAAACCGGCCCGCAGCCCGGCGCCCTTGGCCCGCCACAGGGCCAGGCAGCTCACCAGGCAGCCCACACCGGCCAGCAGCAGGGCCGCACCTGAGCCGCCGCTACCGATGGCGCCACCCCTGACGTAGGTGGCCGCCATGGCGATCAGCACAGCCACCACCACACCCGAGGTCACCCAGCGGCCATGGTCGGTGTGCTCCACCCCCACCGTTGGTGGCAGGGGATTGATGTCGAGACGCCGTTCCCGCGCCAGGATCCCCAGCCGGATGGTGGCTCCCACCACCGGGTAGACGAACAGGATGATCACCACCGGGTGCAGCAGGGCGAACCAGTCGGTGGCGGTCATGCCGTTGGCTGTCATCCCAAAGGTGGGCATCGGCAAGGGCGGGGCGAAACGCGAACGGTCATGGAAGCACCGCCGGCCACCCCTGCCGAACCAGCAGGAGAGAGAAGTAGGGGGCCTCGGCGGCGGGCACCTGCTCGGCCGGGCAGAGCTGCTGGTCGGGCCAGCCCACCCGCTGGGCAAACAGCGCCTCCGCCAGCAGACCACGCCCGGCCAGCAGGGGGCGCACCCAGGGCCAGCGGCCCCCCAGTTTCAACAGGGCCAGCACCCATCCCCCGCCCGCCGCCTGGTCCAGCAGCTCCTCCAGCTCCAGCGGCGTCTCCGGGGTGGGCCGGATCAGCAGCCCCTCCTGCTGCAGCGCCAGGGGCCAGGCCCCGGCGGCGGCCGCCGCCGCCACGGCGCTGATGCCCGGGATCAGACGAACCGACAGGGCGGGATGGCGCTGCCGCAGGGACAGCAACACATAACTGCTGCTGGCGAAGAGCGACACATCGCCTTCGCAGAGCAGCACCACGGCTCGCCCGCTCGCCACCTCGGCGGCCAGCCGGTCGGCGGCGTCCTGCCAGGCCTGCCGGCGGGGCTCAGCCGCCGCCACCATCGGGAACACCAAAGGCAGCCGCCGCTGGCCGGACGCGATCCAGGGTTCGGCCACGCTGGCCGCCATGCCCACGGCCCCTTCGCGGGCGACCGGGTAGGCCACGGTGTGGGCGGATTCGATGGCGCGCACCGCGGCGACGGTGAGCAGGTTCGGATCACCGGGACCCACCCCCACCAGGGTGAGGCCGGCGCTGGATGCAGGGTCGGCGATGGGGGTGAGGTCCGCGTCGGGCCTTTCTAGGCTGCAGCTTCCCTGAACGCCCTGGAGCGCTCCGATGACCCACCTGGTGATCCGTTCCGCCACAGGCGGCGGCCACGAGGCTCCCCTTGTGCAGAGCAGCGACGGCGAGGTGATCGCCCGCGAACTGGGGGCCCGGGGGGTGCGGTTCAAGCGCTGGGCCACCCCGGTGGCTCTTGCAGCGGACGCCGACCAGGCGGCGATTCTTGAGGCCTACGCCGCTGAGATCGCCCGGGTCCAGGCCGACGGGGGCTACCGGACGGTGGATGCCATCCGGCTCGGCCCCGACCATCCGGACCGGGAGGCCCTGCGGGCGAAGTTCCTCTCCGAGCACACCCACGCCGAAGACGAGGTGCGCTTCTTCGTGGAGGGCCGCGGGCTGTTCTGTCTTCACATCGCCGACGAGGTGCTCCAGGTGGTGTGCGAGCAGGGCGACTGGATCGGCGTGCCCGCCGGCACCCCCCACTGGTTCGACACCGGCGAGCGCCCCAGCTTCTGCGCCCTGCGCTTCTTCAACAACACTGAGGGCTGGGTGGCCAGCTTCACCGGCGACCCGATCGCGACGCGCTTCCCGCTGCTGGAGCAGGTGCTCGCCGCCGCGGCCTGAGGGCCCGGCTCAGCTGTGCATGCGCGGCTGCGGATGGAGGGAAGCAAGGATCACCGCCTCCTGCTGGGCCAGGGCCGCGAGGCGTTCGGTCACCACCGGCCGGGGCCAGCGCCGTTCGCACAGCACCCAGTAGAGGCCGAAATGGCGGGCCTCGCTGGCCAGCAGGTCGCCGTAGAGGTCCCGCAACTCCGGATCGGGGCTGTGGGCGGCCAGAAGGGCCATGCGCTCGTGGCTGCGGGCCTCGATCAGGCCCGCCACCAGGAAGCTGTCGAGCATCCGTTCCGGTTCCTGGCGCCGCACCAGGGCCGCCAGGGCGGCGCCGTAGGGCGGGGCGGCGAGGGCCCGCAGGGCGAGGCCTCGTCGCTCCAGCAGGGCCTGCACCCGCTCGAAGTGCTCCAGCTCCTCCCGGGCCAGGGGGCTGAGCACCGCGGCCAGCTCCCCATCGGAGGGGTAGCGGAACATCAGCTGCAGGGCGGCGCCGGCCGCCTTGCGCTCGCAGTGGGCATGGTCGATCAGCAGCAGTTCGGGGTGGGCCAGGGCCTGCTCCAGCCAGGCGGCGCTGCTGGGGGCGGCCAGCCATCTCACCCGGGCCGCCGCCGCCACCGGGGCCTCGGCCGGCATGGGCAGGGCAGTGCCGCTCATGCCGCCGCCCGCAGATGGGCCACCAGGCCCTCGAGGGCGAGGCGGTAGCTGGTGGGACCGAACCCGCAGATGACCCCCAGGGCCCGATCGGCCAGCAGAGAGCGATGGCGGAAGCGCTCGCGGGCGTGGGTGTTGCTCAGATGGACCTCCACGAACGGCACGGCCACGGCCAGCAGGGCATCGCGGATCGCCACCGAGGTGTGGGTGTAGGCGGCGGCGTTGATCAGGATCCCGTCGCAGCTGCCTGCCTGCTGGATGCGGTCGACCAGGGCCCCCTCGTGGTTGCTCTGGAAACAGGCGAGCTCCACCCCCAGCTCCACGGCCTGCTGCTCCAGGGCCGCATCGATGGCCGCCAGGGTGCTGCTGCCGTAGAGGCCGGGCTCCCGCTGGCCGAGCAGGTTGAGGTTGGGGCCATGGAGCACGAGCAGGCGCATGGGGTGGAAGGTCGGCTGGTAAGTTCTGAGGGTGTGGTTCGGGTCGGTGCCCGAGTGGTTAATGGGGGCGGACTGTAAATCCGCTGGCTCTGCCTACGTTGGTTCAAATCCAACCCGGCCCACCTTTCCACATGCCCTTGTAGCTCAGTGGTAGAGCACTCCCTTGGTAAGGGAGAGGTCACGAGTTCAAATCTCGTCAAGGGCTTCGTTCTCCCAGCTTCCCCTGCCCTGGGGCAGTGGCTCCAGCCGGGATCCCCTTCGCACTGAGGCAGGGGCATGCCTGAGAATGCGGGACCTCCAGCCCCCCGGACGGTCTGCTTGCCGCCCCTCCTGTCGCTCTTCAGCCTCGGCGCCCCGGCGCTCCTGTCTCCGACCCTGATCACCCAGTCGTCCCTGTTCGGGATCGGCATCGCCTTCAGCCCCCTGCACATCGCGGTGGTCACCCTGCTGCTGCTGGGCCGCTCGCCGCTGCAGCGGGCCATGGCCTACGTGGCCGGCTGGGCCGCCGCCAATGCCCTGGCCATCGTGCTGCTGATGGTGCTGGGTGAAGCGTTCTCCATCAGCCTCAGCCACGGGGAACGGGAGCAGGTGCTGATCGACCTGCTCGGGGCCGGCGCCCTGGTGGGTCTGGGGCTTTACCAGCTGACGCCCCAGGCCAACATCGGCGAAGAGGGCATGGCCCTGCGGCTGATGAACCAGCTGCCCGACTTCAGCACCTTCACCCTCGTGCTGATCGGCGCCACCAGCGCCCTGCTCACCCCGGAGAACCTGGTCTTCTATCTCAAGGAGGCCGGCCTGCTGCTGCTCAACGACCCCGGCCTCACCGCCGATGCCGAGGTGACGGGGTTGTTCACCCTGATGGCCAGTTCCCTGCTGCTGCTGCCGCCCCTGGCCTGGCTGGTGAGCGGCGGGGCGATCCGCGAGCCGATCACCCGTCTCGAAGACTGGCTGCAGCACAAGGCCGAGTGGCTCGTGGGCGTGCTGGCCCTGGTGCTCGGGGCCTACCTGCTGCTGGAGGGGCTGCATGGGCTGAACCTGATGACCCTGGGCGGCTGAGAAGCGGCGGCCGTTAGCGTCAGAGGCTCCCGTTCTTCGGTATCCCGTTGTCGTCCGCCTTGCGCAGGACCTGCCTGGCGATCGGCCTCGCCCTTGCCCTGGTCTCCTGCGCAGCCCCCCTCCGGGCCACCACGGTCTGCGTGCTCACTCCCAGGCTCGCCCTGAACGCCAAGGGCGAGGCGGTGGCGGCGGTGGCCCTCGCCGCGCCCACGATCCTCAGCACCGAACCCCTCGAAGAAGTCAGGATCGAACGGGAGGGCGAGCTTCTTTGGCAACGCCGTGCCTTGGCGGGAGAACCCATCGAGGGGCCGATCCCCTGGCCCCTGGCCCCCATGCGTCCGGGTCAGCGGCTGGTGCTGCTGCTGCGGCCCCAGGGGGTTCAGGCCGACGACTACGCCGTCATCGTGCTGGAGGGGGATCCGGCGAGCCGGATGGAGAGGGCCCAGAAGGAGTTGGACAGCCTGGGCGGGGATCCGATCGCCTGGTGGGCCGCCATCCAGCAGGCGTTCGACGGTGACGACATCAGCCTGGGACTGGCCCTGCTCTATGCCTTCGACGGACCCGGTTCAGCCAGGATTGACAACCTCAGGCGGGCGGTGTTCCAGGCCGGCTGCGGCGGCGACTGACCCGCCGCGGGTCCGCCGGTGGAGGAATTTGCCAGCCTGGGGGGAAAGGCCCCAGCCATGACCACTCCGGCCGCCCCCACCAACCCAGAGATCAGCCCTTCGCTCCTGCCCCTGCCGGTGGCCGCCATGCGGGAGCTGGTGGAAGGGGGCGCCACCCGTCCCCTGGCCTGGCGGCTGGAGCAGCTCCAGCGTCTCGACCACCTGCTGGAGTCGGCGGCCCAGCGGATGGTGGAAGCGCTCGCCAGCGATCTGGGCCGTCCCGAGGTGGAGGCCAGTTTCGAGCTGGCGGCCCTGCGCCAGGAGCTGCGTCACACCCGGCGCCACCTGGCAGGCTGGATGCGTCCCCGCCACCGCTCGCTGCCGCTCTGGGCCTGGCCCGGCCAGGGGGCGGTGCGGGCCGAGCCCCTGGGCTGCGTCCTGATCCTCGGCGCCTGGAACTACCCCTTCGAGCTCTGCCTCCACCCCCTGCTGCATGCCCTGGCCGCCGGCAACACGGCTGTGCTCAAACCCTCCGAGCAGAGCCCCGCTTCGGCGGCCCTGCTGGCCGAGCTGCTGGCCAGCCACTTCCCCCCCGAGGTGATCCAGGTGGTCTGCGGCGACGGGGTCGTGGCGAGCCGGTTGCTGGAGGAGGAACGCTTCGACCACATCCTTTACACAGGCGGTGAGCGGGTGGGGCGACTGGTGATGGCGGCGGCCGCCCGCCATCTCACCCCCGTCACCCTGGAGCTGGGAGGCCGGAACCCGGCGATCGTGCTGGACGACGCCGAACCGGCCATCACGGCCCGACGGCTGCTGTGGGGACGCTGTCTCAACGCCGGCCAGACCTGCCTGGCCCCCAACCATGTGCTGGTGCTGCCAGGGGTGCGGGACGCCCTGGTGGCGGCGTTCGCCGAACAGGGGCGCGCCCTTTATGGCCAGGACCCCCTGGCCAGCCCTGACCTGGGGCAGATCGTCGGCGCCGGGCGCTTCGAGCGCCTCGCAGGGCTCCTGGCCCAGGCCCGTGAACGGGGTCAGGTGCTGCTGGGGGGCCGCTGTGATGGGGCCGTGCGCAAGATCGAGCCCACCCTGGTGGCGGTGGAGGAGCCCCTCACCGACCCGCTGATGCAGGAGGAGCTGTTCGCCCCGATTCTGCCGTTGCTGTCGGTGGGCAACCTGGAGGAGGCCCTGGCCCTGGTGCGCCGGAGCCCCAAGCCCTTAGCCCTATATCTGTTCGGCGGCGGCGTGGGGGAGCGGGAACGGGTGCTGGCGGGCACCAGTTCCGGCAGCGTCGTGGTCAACGACGTGGTGGTCCAGGGGGGCATGGCCAGCCTGCCGTTCGGTGGCATCGGGCCCAGCGGCATGGGGGCCTACCACGGAGACGCCGGCTTCCTCACTTTCTCGCATCAGCGCTCCGTGCTCTGCCGGCCGCTGTGGCCCGATCCCCCGATCCGCTTCCCCCCCTATGCCGGCAAGCTCGGCCTGATCCGTCGCCTGATGGGCTGAGAGGGAGCATCGGCCAATCGCCCGGGGGGGGGCTGGGCGGGCCGGGAGTTGGACCTTAACGTGCGCGCAGCTATCCCTAGTGCCCATGCGCCGCCCCCTCTTCGCCTTGGCTCTAGCCATGGTGTTGCCGCTGCCGGCTCTGGCTGCCCAGGTGACCGTCAAGCCCGGCGAGACCCTCTCCGACATCGCCGCCCGCCACAGGGTGAGCGTGTCCACCCTGATGAAGGTGAACGGGATCAGTGATCCCGATCTGGTGGAGGCGGGCCGGACCCTGACCTTGCCGGGGGGCGCCGCTCGCCCCCGGGCGGCCGGCGGCAGCCTCACGGTGGCCCCGGGCGAAACCCTCTCCGAAATCGCCGACCGCCACGGCATCACCGTCAGCCGCCTGATGCAGCTCAACGGCCTCAGCAAGGCCGACCACATCGAGGCCGGTCAGAAGTTGGTGGTGCCCTCCGCCTCCCGCAGCGCCAGCCCGGCCTCCGGGTTCAACCGCAAGGCCTCCGAGCACGTGGTCCGCAGCGGCGAAAGCCTGTCGCAGATTGCCGAGGGCTACGGCGTTCCCCTGTCCCAACTGGTCGCCATCAACCGCATCAGCAATCCCAACCTGGTGGAGTCCGGCACCCGCCTGCGGCTGAAGCCCACCGCCGCGCCCAGCGTCAAACCGGCCGCCAAACCCGCCGCTGCCGCCAGACCAGCGGCCACCCCCAGGCCCGCCGCCAAGCCTGCACCCACGGCCTCCAAGCCTGCACCGGCGGCCCGGCCTGCTCCGGCCAGCCAGCCAGCCCCGGCCGTCGCCCGGGCCACCCCCGCACCGGCCGCCAGGCCCCAACCCGCTGTGGTGGCGGCCGCGCCCCGGCCGGCCACCACGGCCACCCCCGGCAAACCCGACTGGCGCAACTACGGCCCCCTGCAGGTGGACTGGGCCAACTGGCAGCCGATGGGCGGCAGCATGGTCGCGCCCACCCTCAACTCCCAGGGGGAATCGCTCTACCTGGCGGTCAACTGCAGTGCCCGCAAACTCAATGCCACCAGCCAGGCCGGCCAGTGGAAGAGCTGGGATGATCCCCAGGCCGATTTCGAGCAGCAGTTGGTCACCGACCTCTGCAAGTCCAGGGGCGGCTGAACGGGGGGCCTGAAGCCTCCCCTCAGGCCGACCAACGCAGGGGCCAGGGGTCCCTCAGATAGCTACGGCCCACCGGCCGCAGGTACAGACGCTGGGCGCCATCGTCGCTCTCGCTGATCAGCTCTTCCTGCACCAGGCGGCGGGCCAGCCAGGCCCACCGCGGTTCCTCGCTGCCGTGGGCACCGGCCAGGTCCTCCGCCAGGCTGCGCAGGTCGCGGCCGCTGCGATCCTCCAGGGCCGAGAGCAGCACGGCCGCCTGGTGGGTCCAGTCGTTCGCGGCTGGGGCCGACAGGCAGTTGTCGCAACGGCCGCAGGGGGGGGAGAGCTCCCCTACCGCCAGCAGCAGGGCCTGCTCCCGGCAGCCCGCGCCTTCGGCCACCGCTTCGATGCGCCGCAACTGCTGCTGGGCCAGCTCGAGCCTGTGGCGTTCCAGCAACCGCTGATCCGGCGGCAACTGCTGGCCAGCCGAGCGCATCGCCCAGCCGAGACTGGTGCGGTCGGCGGGATCGAAGAGCACCAGGCAACGGGCGGGCTGCCCATCGCGGCCGGCCCGCCCCGATTCCTGCAGGTAGCCCTCGGCACTGGCGGGCAGGTCAAGGTGGAGCACCAGACCCACATCGGGCCGGTCGACCCCCATGCCGAAGGCGACGGTGGCCACCAGCACCGGCGAGGGATGCTCCTGGAAATGGCGCAGGGCCAGCTGGCGGCTCTCGGGGTCCATGCCGGCGTGGTAGGCGATCGCTTCCACCCCGACCGCCGTCAGGCGCGCCGCCCATTGCTCCACCGAGCGACGGGTGCGGGCATAGATGAGCACCGCCCCGCGGGCCAGGCCGATCGCCGCCACCACCTCGGCCAGGGGGTCCGCCGGCCGCCGCCGCATGGTGTAGGCGAGGTTGGCGCGGCGGGCTGATCGCACCTGCACCAGGGGCCGCCGCAGCTGCAGCAGCCGGATGATGTCGGCCCGCACCTGGGGCGCGGCGGTGGCACTCAGGGCCACCAGGGGCACGCCGGGACACAGCGCCCGCAGCTGCCCCAGACGCCGGTAGTCGGGGCGGAAATCATGGCCCCAGGCGCTGATGCAATGGGCCTCATCCACCGCCAGGGCCACCAGCCGACCGGATTCGAGGGCCTCCTCAAGCAGCTGGCGGGTGGCCTCGGCCTGGGCCCGCTCGGGCGCCAGGTAGAGCAGCCGCAGCCGGTTGGCCGCCAGGCGCTGCTGCAGCTGGCGCCGCTCCCCCGGCTCCAGGCCCCGGTGCAGGCAGGCCGCCGGAATGCCCCGGGCCTGGAGCTGGCTCACCTGGTCCTGCATCAGGGCCACCAGGGGAGAGATCACCACCACCAGGCCGTCACGGACGAGGGCGGGGAGCTGGAAGCAGAGCGACTTGCCGGCACCGGTGGGCAACACAGCCAGGCAGTCGCGGCCGGCCAGCAACGCCTCCACCACCGGCCGCTGCCCGGGACGGAAGCTCTCCCAGCCGAAATGGCGCTGCAGGCTCTCGCCGAGGGGATCGGACCCCAAGCTCACTCCAGCGCTGGTACCGCCAGACCCTAACCCCCACCAGATGTGGTGGCTGCCGCCCCAAGGCCGCGGTCGTCAGGGCAGCGGGGGCGGCTCCAGCTGGTCGGGGGATTCCTCCACCAGCTGCAGGCGCACCCGCTTGCCACCGGCCAGTTCCCCCAGGGAGACCCGCATGGTGGTGCCGCTGAGGCTCTGCAACACCGTGAGCAGCTCCCGCAGATGGGGGGTGCTGCTGCCGCTCTCCACCCAGAGCCGCTCCTGCAGCCCCCCCAGCCGGCGCCAGCTGGTGTGCAGCTTCAGCACGGCGCTCTCGAGCGCCTGGGCCTGGCCCACCGCATCGGCCAGGAGGCCCAGGGCGTCGAGGCGCTGGGCCTCCTGCAGCGCTTTCTCCAGGTCGAGGTTGCCCTGCTGGAAGGCCCTCACCGCCAGCCCCGCTTCGGCCGCCTTGCTGAGCCAGCGGGCGGTGAGGGTCACATCCTTGACCCGCTCCAGCTCCGGTTCCTCCCGCAGGACACGGCGCAGGTCGTTCTGCTGCTCCTCGGGCAGCTTGGCCAGTTCCCGCACCAGGGGCGCCACGGCCCGGGGGGGCAGGAGGTTGTCAGCGGTGCGCTGGCGGATCTCCTCCGGCAGCAGCGGGCTGGTGGCGGCGGTGAACTCGTCGGTGAGGCGGCGCACCTGCTTGCGGGTGATCTGCTGGCCTTCGTTGGCCGCCTCGCTGATCATCTGCTGGACCTCCGGATCGGCCTGGGCCGTTTCCAGGAAGGCCCGCTTGGAGAAGTTGTTGACGCTGCCCTCCTCCAGCAGCCCCTCGCCCACCAGGCCATCGGCCGACTCCGCCAGCTGGATCAGGGTGTAGGCGCGGGTCTTGCTGATCTCCCGCTCCCTGAGCCACTGCAGGAAGCCGGTGCCGCGTCCCTCGCCGCCCCGGCGTTCCCGGTCCCGCACCGAGCGCAGGATGCGTCCGCGCCAGATTTCGGTCTGCAGATCGAACCGGTCGCAGACGGCCCAGGCCTCCTCCAGCCGGGCCAGGAACTCCATCGTGCTGAGACTGTCGCTCTCCGGATCGGGCAGATCCAGGCTCAGCAGGGGAGCCTCGGGCAGGGCCATGGACGGGACCATCGGCGGGGCCGGCGGTGGGTGCGGGGATGCTGCCACGGGGCCGGCAACGAACCGTGACATCGCCCGGGCGCAGGCCCCGGATCGCCGGTAGTGTCGCTGCGCAGACCACCCGACCTTCCAGCCCAGCGATGGCCATCTCCCGCGGCGACAAAGTACGGATCAAGCGTCCGGAGTCCTACTGGTACAACGAAGTGGGCACCGTGGCCTCCGTTGACACCTCCGGCATCCGCTACCCGGTCGTGGTTCGCTTCGAGAAGGTGAACTACAACGGCTACAGCGGCTCCGACGGCGGCATCAACACCAACAACTTCGCCGAGAGCGAGCTCGTCAAGGCCTGAGCTTCGCGCTGGGCCCTTCTCGCCCAGCCCTACGATCCGGGCATGCCCGAGTTGCCCGAGGTCGAAACCGTTCGTCGGGGCCTTGAGCAACAGACCCGCGGCCTGATCATCGACCGCGTTGAGGTGCTCAGGGCCCGTGCCATCGCCAGCCCCGAAGATCCCGCAGACTTCTGCAGGGCCCTTCGGGGTCTTCGTGTGGGCCACTGGCACCGCCGCGGCAAGTACCTCCTGGCCGATCTCGAAACTCCAGGCGGCAGCGACGCGGGCCGCTGGGGTGTGCACCTGCGCATGACCGGCCAGTTCCTCTGGCTGGCCGAGGCGCGCCCCCCCTGCCCCCACACCCGGGTGCGGGTCTGGAACGGGATCGGGGAGGAACTGCGCTTCGTCGATACCCGCAGCTTCGGCCAGATGTGGTGGGTTCCTGCCGGAGCCGCCGACGACGCTGTGATCACAGGTCTGCGGCGTCTGGGGCCGGAACCCTTCGCCGCGGATTTCAGCGGTGCCTACCTGCGCGAACGCCTGAAGGGCTCACGGAGGCCGATCAAGAACGCCCTGCTCGACCAATCGCTGGTGGCGGGGGTGGGCAACATTTACGCCGATGAGTCCCTGTTTGCGGCGGGGATTCGGCCCCAGACCCCCAGCGGCCGCCTCGGGCGCAGCGATCTGGAGCGGCTGCGATCGTCCCTGGTGGAGGTCCTCGAGACCAGCATCGGTGCTGGGGGCACCACCTTCAGCGACTTCCGCGACCTGCAGGGCACCAACGGCAACTACGGCGGCCAGGCCTGGGTGTACCGACGCAGCGGATCACCCTGTCGTCGTTGCGGCACGGAGATCCTGCGCGAGAAGCTGGGGGGGCGCAGCAGCCACTGGTGTCCCCGCTGCCAGAACTGACAGCCAGCGCCCAGTCCCCACCGATCCCTTTGTTTGCCAACCCGCGTGACCAGCGCCCTCGCCGACCAGCTCAGCCGCACCATGGCGGCCCTCCATGCCCGCGGCTGGTGTGAGGGCACCGGAGGCAACTTCAGTTGCGTGTTGACGCGCAACCCACTGACCCTGCTGATGGCCCCAAGCGGTGTCGACAAGGGCTCCGTAGCCCCCGAAGACCTGATCCAGGTGGACGCCACAGGCACGGTGGTGGCCGGCGAGGGCCGGGCCAGCGCCGAAACCCTGCTGCACCTGGAGATCGTGGACCGCACCGGGGCCGGCGCTGTGCTGCACACCCATTCCCAGGCCGCCACCCTGCTGTCCGACTGGTGTCTGGGGGACGAGATGTCGGGGAGCCTGCGGCTGCAGGGCCTGGAAATGCTCAAGGGGCTGGAGGGCATTGGCAGCCACCGCAACCGGGTGCTGCTGCCGGTGCTGGCCAACGACCAGGACCTGGCCCGACTCAGCGCCGCCGCCGGGCCCCTGCTGGCCGATGCCCCCCATGGACTGCTCATCGCCGGGCATGGCCTCTACGCCTGGGGTGCCGATCTGCCCCAGGCGCGGCGCCATCTGGAGATCCTGGAGTGGCTGCTGGAGCAGCGCTGGCGGCGCCTGCTGCTGGAGAGTCTGGGCCAGCTGAAGCCCCGAAGCGAAGGGATCAGGGCCGTTCTGCTCGACATTGAAGGAACCACCTGCCCGGTGCCCTTCGTGAGCCAGGTGCTGTTCCCCTATGCCCGCGAGCGGCTGGATGACTTTCTGCAATCCGAGGGCCAGAGGCCCGAGCTGGCTCCGCTGATCGAGGCCATTGATCGGGCGATGGCCGCAGAGGAACTCTCCGGAGGATCTCCAGCCCATGGCGAACGGGTGCAATTCCTGCAGTCACTGATCGATCAGGACCGAAAGGTCCCCGCCCTGAAGGAGCTGCAGGGGCTGATCTGGGACCAGGGTTATGCCAGCGGCGCCCTGCAGTGCCGGCTGTTTGATGATGTGGCGCCAGCGCTGCGGGCCTGGCGAAAGGACGGTCTGCTGTTGGCCGTCTATTCCTCAGGATCGGTCAAGGCTCAGCAACTGCTCTACGGCCACAGCACCGATGGCGATCTGCGAGGCCTGTTCAGCCACTGGTTTGACACCAGCACGGGCCCCAAGGGTGAAGACACCAGCTACAGCGCCATCGCCAGGGAGCTGCAGTTGGCCCCAGCAGCAATCTTGTTTGTGAGCGATTCCAGGAGCGAACTGGAGGCCGCCCGGTCCGCCGGCATGGTCACGCGCTTCAGCGTGCGACCGGAGAATCCCTCCGTGGATCCCGGTCCCTTTGAGGCCATCACGAGCTTGGCGCAGATCAAACTCTGAGTCCCAAGAAGGCGGTCCATCCCCGGAAAAACGACCAATAGAAAAGCCACCCTCCTAGGGTGGCTTTTCCACCAGCTCCAAAGAGCTGGTGCTCACAGCGCGCCTTACAGCAGCGATGGAGCGGAAGTTTTACCTGGCATCGAGCTATTTTCGCAG
>JAHHGT010000003.1 GCA_019359745.1 Aphanothece saxicola GSE-SYN-MK-01-06B | reverse complement strand
CGGAGGATCCTGAATTCGAAACGTTCTACACCAAGAACATTCTGCTCAACGAAGGTCTGCGTGCCTGGATGGCGCCTGCCGACCAACCGCACGAAAACTTCATCTTCCCTGAAGAGGTTCTGCCCCGTGGAAACGCCCTTTAATTCCGGTCTCATCTCGGTCGGGGGCAAGGACCTCGACTCCACCGGCTATGCCTGGTGGGCGGGAAATGCCCGACTGATCAACCTCTCCGGCCGTCTGCTGGGGGCCCACGTGGCCCACGCCGGCCTGATGGTCTTCTGGGCCGGCGCCATGATGCTGTTCGAGGTGAGCCACTTCACCTTCGACAAGCCCATGTACGAGCAGGGCCTGATCCTGTTCCCCCACGTCGCCACCCTCGGTTATGGCGTGGGTCCCGGCGGTGAAGTCACCGATCTCTACCCCTTCTTCGTGGTCGGTGTTCTGCACCTGATCAGTTCCGCCGTGCTCGGCCTCGGCGGCCTGTATCACGCCCTGCGTGGTCCCGAAATCCTGGAGAACTACTCCGCGTTCTTCTCCCAGGACTGGCGCGACAAGAACCAGATGACCAACATCATTGGTTATCACCTCATCCTTCTCGGTGTGGGTGCCCTGCTGCTGGTGTTCAAGGCCATGTTCTTCGGCGGTGTCTATGACACCTGGGCGCCGGGCGGTGGTGATGTGCGCCTGATCAGCAACCCCACCCTCAGCCCCGGTGTGATCTTCGGCTATCTCACCCGCGCCCCCTTCGGTGGCGAGGGCTGGATCATCGGTGTCGACTCGATGGAGGACATCATCGGTGGCCACATCTGGATCGGCCTGATCTGCATCTTCGGTGGCATCTGGCACGTGATCACCAAGCCCTTCGGCTGGGTGCGCCGCGCCTTCATCTGGAACGGTGAGGCCTATCTGAGCTACAGCCTTGGAGCGCTGAGCTTCATGAGCTTCATCGCGTCGTCCTACATCTGGTTCAACAACACCGCCTACCCCTCGGAGTTCTACGGCCCCACCAACGCCGAATCCTCCCAGGCCCAGAGCTTCACCTTCCTGGTGCGCGACCAGCGCATGGGCGCCAACATCGGTTCCGCCATGGGCCCCACCGGCCTGGGCAAATACCTGATGCGCTCCCCCACCGGCGAGATCATCTTCGGTGGTGAAACGATGCGCTTCTGGGACTTCCGCGGTCCCTGGCTGGAGCCCCTGCGCGGCCCCAACGGTCTGAGCCTCGACAAGCTGCAGAACGACATCCAGCCCTGGCAGGTGCGACGGGCGGCTGAGTACATGACCCATGCCCCCAACGCCTCCCTCAACTCCGTCGGCGGCATCATCACCGAGCCCAACTCGGTGAACTTCGTCAACATCCGTCAGTGGTTGGCCTCCACCCAGTTCGTGCTGGCCTTCTTCTTCCTGGTCGGACACCTGTGGCATGCGGGCCGGGCCCGCGCCGCCGCCGCCGGTTTCGAGAAGGGGATCGACCGTCAGGCCGAGCCCACCCTGGCCATGCCGGACCTCGACTGATGGCGCTCAGGGCACCGACGATTGGTTCCCTTCCAGGCCGCTCTTCCTCCAGCCTCCGCCCACGGGCGGGGGCTTTTTGCTGGCGGTTGAATTCCCCTGGCTCCGTATCATGAGGTCCGGAACCTGCTGTTGGGAGATCTGATGGGTGATCCTGCCCGAACAGAAGCCCAAGATCTGTGGAGAAAGATTTACGGCAAGATCCATCGCTCGCCGCGGACCCTCAAAACACTGCTGGGGCCGAAGATCGAACGTCGAGCCCAGGCGATCGAGAAGCGCATCAATCGGCGCAGATTTTCAATAACTGGAGCTTCGTTACGCCGACAGAACCCGTCTGCGGACGGACTGGTTCTGAACACGCGAATGGTGGATGCCATCATCCCTTCCATCGCCCACTGGGCTGACTGGAGCCTGACAAAGTATGGCTTCAGTGGCGATCTTCGCAGACAACCAAACATCATTTATGTGAAGGCTGTTCCTGAATGTCTGGAACTGTTCCTGCGCCACTATCTCCCCCTGATTGAAGCCTCATCACGCTTTGTCCTGATCACGGGGGATGCCGACACCACCGTGCCCCAACAGGTCGACAGGAGGTTTCCTGATTACATCTCATCAGGACTCCACCAGCGACTGTTGACGCTCGTGGATGATCCACGGCTGTTGCATTGGTACGCCGAAAATCTTGACATCCCCTTGGACGGCGTAACGCCGATTCCCCTGGGCTGCATCAACGGCGATGGTCACCATCATTACCAGCAGACCCTCGGCGAAATGGCGCCGATAGACCTCCGCAACCGGCCCTTGAAGGCCTTCTGTGCCCATTACGTCCGTGAAGGCCCGCAGTGGGACACCAGAAAACAGGTCACCAGGCAGGCCAAGGGCCCCTGGAGTCACTTCGTCGACTATCGCGAACAGATTCCCTACGACGCGTTCTTCCCAACACTCAAGACCTATCCCTTCGTGCTCTGTGTCGGCGGCGGTGGACTCGACCCTTCGCCGAAGGCCTTCACAGCCCTGCTGGCCGGCGCCATCCCGATCATCGAAAGAAACCACACCACGACGGCCTACGCAGACCTGCCGGTGGCCTATGTCGACAACTGGGACATCGGGAGTCTTGATCCTGCGCGGCTGCAGGGCTGGCTGGATCAATGGCATCCCGATTTCGAGGATCCAGCCAGGCGTCGCCGTGTGCTCGAGACAATGTCCATGGCCCGCTGGCTGCGCCGGATCCGCGCCCATCACCCAGCCGCCTGAGCGAGCACCCCTGGGTCGAGCCAGCGCCGCAGCAGTGGCAGGCTGAGCCCGATCACATTGCTGAAGCAACCCTCGAGTCGTTCCACCACCAGGCCGCCACGTCCCTCGAGGGCAAATCCTCCAGCACACGCCAGCGGCTCACCACTGGCCACGTAGGCCTCGATCTCCAATGGACTGAGCGGGGCGAAATGCACCCGGGTGGTTACCACCGCCAGCAGCGGCGCGGGCCGCCGCACCAGGGCATGGCCGGTGTGGAGGTCGCCCCAACCACCGGCCATGCGCCGCCAGCGGGCTGTCGCCTCCGCGGCATCCCTGGGTTTGCCCCACACCTCCTGCTGCACCACCAGCAAGGAGTCGCAACCCAGCACCCCCTGGGACGGCCACGCCGCCTCGGCGCTCAGCGTGTCCGCCACGGCCTGCGCCTTGGCAAGGGCCAGCCGTTGCACGAGCCGCAGCGGATCCTGGTCCTGGATCCCCTCCTCATCCACGCCGCTCACCTGGACCCTGTGGGGGACGCCGGCCTGCTCCAGCAGCCGACGCCGGGCAGGGGAAGCGGAGGCCAGAAGGAGCAACGGAGGTGCCGGCAAGGGTCTCCAGCCTGCCCGTCGGGTGGGGAGAATGGGGGGATGCCACAGGCCGACACCGACTCCCTTTCCCTGGCACGGGCGGCTCTCTCGCTCCGCTGCCTGCCGTTCCGACGCGGCTTCTACGAGGCCGTGGCAGGCCAGGCGCTCAGCAGCGAGGAGATCGCCCGCCAGGCCGACCCGGCCTCCCCACTCACCTTCGTTCCCCTCAGCAGCGATCGGGCCGAGGACCATTTCCTCTGGCTGATCCGGCTGGGGGTGCTGCGCCGGGAAGTTGACGGCCAGGGACTGACCGAACGGGTGCGGCTGACGCCCCTGGGCCGCCAGGTGCTGCGGCGCTGGCCCAGCGAGATCCCCCGGGCGGGACGGCGGGAGCGGATCGTGGAAGCGTTGCGTCGCCACCGCCCCCGCCTTTGACCCGCCCCCACCCCACCGCACCCCGGCCGCTGATGGTGCTGGGCACCAGCAGCGGCGCCGGCAAATCACTGATGACCGCCGCCCTCTGCCGGGTGCTGCGGCGCCGTGGAGAGCAGCCCCTGCCCTTCAAAGGCCAGAACATGAGCCTCAACGCCTGGGTCGACCAGCAAGGAGGAGAGATGGCTTACTCCCAGGCCCTGCAGGCCTGGGCCGCGGGCCTGGAGCCTCGGGTGGCGATGAACCCGGTGCTGCTCAAGCCGAGGGGCGACAGCACCAGTGAAGTGATCCATCTGGGCCGCTCGGTGGGCACAGCCCGGGCGGAGCACTACTACCGCGACTGGTTCCGCCCCGGCTGGGCCGCCATTCGCACCGGCCTGGCGGAGCTCCAGGCGACCCACCCGGGCGGCCGACTCGTGCTCGAGGGAGCCGGCAGCCCGGTGGAGGTGAATCTGCAGGCCAGGGACCTGACCAACCTGCGGTTGGCCCAGTACCTGCGGGCCCGCTGCCTGCTGGTGGCGGACATCGAGCGGGGTGGCGTCTTTGCCCAGATCGTGGGCACCCTGGCCCTGCTGCGGCCGGTGGAACGCCCCCTGATCGGCGGACTGCTGATCAACCGCTTCCGCGGCCGCCGTTCCCTGTTCGATGCGGGCCGGCTCTGGCTGGAGCAGGAGACCGGTCTGCCGGTGCTCGGCGTGATGCCCTGGCTCGATGAGCTGTTCCCGCCGGAAGACTCCCTCGATCTGCTGGAGAGGGGCAGCCGCAAGTCCCGTAGCGAGCTCAGCATCACGGTGCTGCGGCTGCCCTCCCTGAGCAACTTCTCCGATCTCGACCCGCTCGAGGCGGAAAGCAGCGTGCAGTTGCTGTGGCGGCGACCCGGTGAACCACTGGGCCAGCCCGATGCGGTGATCCTGCCCGGCAGTAAGCAGACCCTGAGGGACCTGGCCAGTCTGCGCAGCGGCGGCCTGGCGGAAGCGTTGCAGTCCTACGTGGCCCGGGGTGGGCAGGTGTTCGCCCTCTGCGGTGGTCTGCAGATGCTGGGCCAGGAGCTCTACGACCCCGAAGGCCTGGAGGGGGACCGTTCAGGGGACCGGGTGGCCGGACTGGGCCTGCTGCCCCTGCGCACCGTGTTCGAGGGCAGCAAGGCCCTGCGGCAACGGAACAGCCGGGCTCTCTGGCCACCGGGCCCGGGCGAACCACCCCTGCTGGAGGGGTTTGAGCTTCACCAAGGCCGCAGCGAGCCGACGGACCGGGCGGACTGCTCCCCCCTGGCGGAGGACGGCCAGCTGGGCTGGTGGAGGTCCACGGGGACCCAGGGGGGTCTGGTGGCCGGCACCTACCTGCACGGCATCTTCGAGAACGGCCCCTGGCGCAGGCGCTGGCTGAACCAGCTGCGCCAACGTCGCCAGTTGCCGCCCCTGGATGAACACCAACCCCACCACGCCCGTCAGCGCGACGCCCTGCTCGACCGCCTCGCCGACGCCTTCGAGGCCCACATCGATCTGTCGCCCCTGCTGGCCAGAACGGTCCGTTGACCGCGCATCAAGCGCCAATCCCCCCCAAAGACAGCGCTGAAGCCCTGAACGCCGTGAGGGGAAAGTGAACGTCGTCATCCTCCAATCAGACTGAGCCCAGATCATTGCGTTTGGCTTACATTTGCCGGCTGATGTGCAACGGTTCCTATCAGTTCAGGCCATCCAAGCATTGTGATTGTTCCCGTCGTACCGAGCCAGGATCACACTGGAGATGTCCCATCGGCGAAGCTGAACACCATGCCTCCTCGCAACAACCTGCGCGGTGATCGGCGCAAGAATGGGCGCCATGTCTTCGCCGTCGCTGCCTCCCTCGGCCTGGTTTTGACTGGCTACGGCCTGCTGGTTCCGAGCGCCGATGCACAGACGGTTTCGGGCCTGAGCTCCAAGTGGGGTCGGGCCTGCAAGATGAGGGTTGTGGAGCAATTTGATGTTCCCAATTCAGATGCTGTCGTGAGTCTGGGTGCCACGGAACAGAAGAGCATCGACGAAGGCAACACCTCACTGGCTGACGTCCAGAAATACGGCCTCAGCTTCAACTGGGAGATCCGCGGCAAGACGATCAACGGCTATTGCAACGTCGACGGAAAGGGCAAGATCACGGAGTTCAAGCAGGGCCTCTGAGGCCTGGTTCCAACCACCTTCCGGTGGTCGCCGCCGACTGCCGCCCCCCTGATCGCGGCGAAGCCACTAGATTCGCTGCACCGTCAGTCCAGACCCATCGGCCTCCCCCGCCCTGCCATCACCATCGCGTGGCCGGACGGGCTGACCAGCTCGGCCATCCCCGGACAGGACTGGCTGGAGGCCGCGCGCCAGGCAGCGGTGGTGATCCCCACCGGCTGCCTGGGGGGCAGCTGCGGTGCCTGTGAGATCGAGGTCAACGGACGCCTGGTGCGGGCCTGCATCGCCACCGTGCCATCAAGCCCGAGTGGTCGGCTGACGGTGAGCCTGGCCAGCGATCCCTTCTGGTAGCGCGTGTGAGCTCCACCCCCCGGTGCCACATCCTTTCGCTGGATTTCCAGGATCTCGATGTGATCTGGAATGTGCGGCTGTTCTATCTGGCTGCAGGCTATTCGCTGCTCCGCGAGTGGGACGACTCAGATCCGCAGTTGCTGGTGATCCTGCGGGGCGATCCTGGCCTGTCCCACAAGGACTATGGCGGAACCGTCCACGTCTACGACTACGTGAAGGAGCTCCAGGTCGACTGGCGCTCCCGCTTTCCCCACGCCCGCGAGATCCGACTGATTTCGCTCCTCCGGCCTGCCGTGTTGCCCGAAGGGGTCCGTTGGGTGCAGGGGTATCTGCCGGTGATCCCCGAGTTCTGGCAGCAGCCTCCGTTCCGCAAACGGGCCGGCAGACCCCTGCACATCGCCAACTTCAAGCCGATGGGCGACGACCCCTACCAGCAGGATCTGGCCCATCTCGCCCGCAGGGGCCTGGTGGAAGTCCATGGCCGCCACTGGGACAGGCTCGGCTTGCGCACCAACGGGCTCAGCTATCTGGAAGCGAACCGGCGGCTGGCGGGGGCCTACTGCTGCTACGGGCTCATGTATCCCTACCAACGGGGCACGACCCTGTCCGGCCGGATGTGGCAAGCGCCCCTGCATGGGTGCCTGGTGATCAGTGAAAAAGGCACCAATCCCTTCGGGCTGCCAGGCCTGCTTGAGGTGGATCGCTTTGCTCCGGACACGCTGATGAGCGTGGCGTCGATCCGGGAGTGCTGGCAGGTCCGGATTGAGGCGACCCGCTTCTGGCAGGGGGCCACCGTTGAGCTGGCCCGCCAGCTGGACCTGCCGGCCTACCGGGGGCCCTCGGCCGCGCAGCTGGCGTCCTGCCGACGGGACAGGTACTCCCAACACCGGCGGGTGGTCTGGAGTCGGCGTCTCCATCAGCTGGGACGCTGGCTGAGCCCTCCCCCGATCAGCTGCTGGTGGCGCCGGCGCCAACGGATGCTCCGGAGGCTGGGGCAAGCCTTGGGCACTGGCGCCAGGCCAGGGACAGGCAACGGTTCGAGGGAGCACTGAAATCCCCTTTCCGCCATGCCGTTGGCTCGACAGCGTGGAACGAAAACCCTGGGAGACTTCAATGTCTGCATGCAGGAGCTACGATGACAAGACGTAAAACGCTTGGGTAGAAATCTAGATGGCCTTGCCAACAGTCCTGAAGCGTGCTGTTCCCAGCAACGTGCAATCGGCAGTCAAACGTTTGCTGTGGCCTGAATACTCCCCTAAGCCTCCCGGCCAGAAAGTCATTGAATTCTGGGTGGACGTGGTGAGTGGTTGCAACCTCCGTTGCACGGCCTGCCCCGTCGGCATGCCCGAGTACACCAACAGCATTGGTCAGAAGCTGACGGAAATGCCGATTGAGTTGTTCGAAAAAATATGCTTGAAGGCGAAGGCTGATACCAATGGCAACTGCAGATTCGGTCTTTACAACTGGACGGAGCCGACGCTCCACTCCAAGCTCCACGAGCTGATCGCCTGTGCCGACGGTCATGGGGTTCCTTGCGGAATCTCCTCCAATCTCAATTACGACTACGACTGGTCTCTCCTTAAACCGCTGCATCTCTGGAACTTCACAATCACGGTGTCGGGCTTTACTCAGCGCACTTACCAGATCAACCACAAGGGGGGCCGTATCGAACCCGTCCTTGCCAATCTGATCCGCATCTCGGAGACCCTTGGCGATTGGGAGTACTACAAGAACATTGATGTGCGCTACCTGGTCCACAAGCAGAACCTGCATGAAGTGCATCTCTTCAAGCACTTCTGCGAAAAGCTGGGATTAAAATTCTCCCCGTATCACGCCTACTACATGCCCATCGACAAGATGTTTGACGGCTTGGAGGAAGTCCCCCCAGAGTTGGAATACATCTATTACAGCCCCCAGCTGGTGCAGCAGGCCATCGGCAGCCATCGCTCCCAGAATTGCTTCATGCGCGAATCCCAGGTCTGCCTGGATCACGAGGGGAATTTCTCCGTCTGCTGCGTGCAGTCACCCTCAGCTCCTTCGATCGCCAACTATCTCGATACACCGTACCAGGTGATGCAGACCAAGCGCTACGCCAGCGATCTCTGCAGGAAATGCACCAGCAGTGGCATCAATATCTTCGCCACCTACGGCATGCAGGAACCACCGGAAATCCAGCAATCAATCGAAGACCTCCTGCCCGTCGATCTCAAGGATTTCCGCTGAGGAGTGACCACCCACCCCTACGACTATCTGATTGTCGGCTGCGGGCTTTTTGGTGCCACGTTTGCACGGCTGGCCACCGATTCAGGAAAGCGCTGCCTGATCATCGATCGCCGACCGCACATCGGTGGCAATTGCTACACGGAGAAACAGGAAGGCATCAACATTCACCGCTACGGTGCCCACATCTTCCATACCAGCAACAATGTTGTGTGGAAGTTTGTCAATAGGTTCGCTGAATTCAATAGCTTCATCAACTCGCCCAAGGCGATCTCAGGGGAGAAGCTGTATTCGCTTCCCTTCAACATGAACACATTCTATGAGCTCTGGCAGACCCGAACGCCTGCGCAAGCCCGGCAGAGAATTGAAGCCCAGCGATTCCTCGGCGAACCAACCAACCTGGAAGAGCAGGCCCTTTCGCTGGTGGGCAAAGACATCTACGAGACCCTGATTCGCGACTACACCCGCAAACAGTGGGGAAAGCATCCCAGCGAACTGCCGGCCTTCATCATCAAACGGTTACCGCTGCGCTTCACCTATGACAACAACTACTTCAGCGACCGCTATCAGGGCATCCCGATCGGCGGCTATACGGGCCTCTTCGAGGCCATGCTGGAGGGCATTGAGGTCCGCCTAAACGTCGATTTCCTTGACGACCGGTCCCAGTTGACGTCCCTGGCCAGGAAGGTGGTCTACACCGGTTGCATCGACCAGTACTTCAATTACGAGCTTGGCCGCCTGGAGTACCGCTCCCTGGATTTCGAGAACAGCATCGAAGAGTTGGAGAACTTCCAGGGGAATGCTGTGATCAACTACTGCGATACCAGTGAACCCTTCACCCGCATCATTGAGCACAAACATTTCGAGGGGTCAAACTCCCCCGTCACTGTGATCACCCGGGAGTATCCCAAGGCCTGCAGCGGTGAAGCCATTCCCTACTACCCGATCAACGACCCTCCCAACCAAGCGCTCTATCGCCAGTATCAGGAGCTGGCCCACGCCACCGACAACGTGATCTTCGGCGGACGGCTCTCCGAATACAAGTACATGGACATGCACGTCGTGATCGAATCGGCGATGAACCGGTTCCGCAGCGAAACCCGTCAGCCGTCGGCCTGAATCAAGCCGCCGCCGAGCAGCACCTCACCGCAGTAGAAGACCGCCGCCTGGCCCGGTGCCACCGAGAACTGGGGCTCGGCGAAGTCGAGCCTGGCCCGGTGGGGCCGATCGGCGGCCTGGTCGGCGCTCGTTGCCACCAGGGGAGTGAGCAGGGCCCGCTCCGGCAGGCTCCGGTATCGCACCTGGACCTCCACCGCGATCGGCTGCTCCGGCGGGGCGATCGACACCCAGTTGATGGCGCCCACCACACAGGCCTGGCGGGTCGCCTCCCGGCGGGGAGCCACCACCACCCGGTTCATGGCGCCATCCAGCCGCACCACATGCAGGGGCTCGCTCCAGGCCACCCCCAACCCCTTGCGTTGCCCGATCGTGAAATGCTCGATGCCGTCGTGGGAGCCGAGCACCGTGCCGTCGGCCAGCACGATCTCTCCCTGGCGCGGCGGCAGGTAGGCATCCAGGAAGGCCCGCATCGAGCCGTGGTGGTCCGCCAGGCAGAGATCCTGGCTCTCGGGCTTCTCGGCGGTGCGCAGGCCGAGGCGTGCGGCTTCGGCGCGGGTCGCCTCCTTGGTGAGCTCACCCAGGGGAAACACCAGCCGGCCCAGCACGTCCTGCGGCAGGTCGTAGAGGAAATAGCTCTGGTCCTTGAGGGGATCCAGGCCGCGCAACAGCTGATGGCGGCCGGCTCCGTCCCCTGGCAGGGCCTGGCCGTCGTCAACACCCGCGGACCGTTGTCGGGCGTAGTGGCCCGTGGCCAGGCGGTTGAGGCCACGCTCCGCAGCGGCCCACTCCAGCATCGGTCCGAACTTGACGGCCCGGTTGCAACGGGAACAGGGCAGGGGTGTGAGGCCCTCGCCGTAGCCCTCCACCAGAAACCCGACGATCTGCTCCTGGAAGCGGGCCCGGCTGTCGACCACGTGGTGGGGCACCCCCAGCTGGTCGCAGATGCCGGCCGCATCCACCAGGCCCTCGGCGCAGCAGGAGCCCTTGCCACTCATCAGCCACAGGGTGAGTCCCTCGACGTCCCAGCCGGCGGCCACCAGCAGGGCTGCGGTCAGGGAGCTGTCCACACCGCCGGAGAGTCCCACGGCCACCCGCCGCTCGCCTGGCCAGGCGCCCAACCGCGACAGCACCGCGGCCACCTCTGGGAAGGGGCTGCTGGTGGAGGCGACAGAGGAGTGGGCGGAGGCGGGGCTCAAGGATCCCGGTGGGTGGAAGGAACAGACCGTCCCATCATGGGAGAGCACTGCGCAGGCCGACGTGGACTTCCGGCCGATGTCCGCCTCCTGGCCGCCGCTGGATGCCGACCACGTCCTGGTGAGCGGCGCCGCGATGGCGGCCATTGAGCAGCAGCTGTTCGCCAGCGGCCTGCCGGTGGAGGCCCTGATGGAGAAGGCGGCCCTGGCGGTGAGCCGCCGCCTGCAGCAGCGGCCGGACCGGGATCGCCACGATGGCCTGCTGGTGCTGGTGGGACCGGGGCACAACGGCGGTGATGGGCTGGTGGTGGCCAGGGAATGGCATCTGGCTGGAGGGCAGGCACGGATCTGGTGCCCCTTCGAGCGCCTCCGCCCCCTCACCGACGCCCACCTGCGCCATGCCCGCTGGCTGGGCATCCCGTTGCTGGAAGACCCTCCGGACCCCGCCGATCCCGCCCTCTGGGTGGATGCCCTGTTCGGCATCGGCCAGCACCGCCCGGCCGATGCCGCGATCGAAACCCTGCTGCGGGATCGCCAGAGGCTCCGGCCCGGCGCCCTGGTGGCCATCGACGTTCCCACCGGACTGGACGCTGATGACGGGGCCCTGCTCGGCACGGTGGCCGCCACCGCCGCCACCACCTACAGCATCGGCTTGATCAAGCGGGGCCTGGTGCAGGATGCCGCCCTGCGCTGGGTGGGGCAGCTGGAGCGGGTCGACCTCGGCCTGCCGCCCGTCCTGGTGGGCCAGCCGTCAACCGACCCGCTGCTGGGCCTGAGCGCCGCCGATGGGTGCACGGCCCCGTGGCCCATGGCGGATCCGGCCGCCGGGAAATACGCACGGGGGCGTCTGCTGGTCGTCGCCGGCAGCCGCCGGTTCCAGGGCGCCGCGCACCTGGCCCTGGCGGGCGCCACGGCCTCCGGATGCGGCAGCCTGCGGGCCGCCCCGCCGCGGGAGCTCGCCACCCAGCTCTGGCAGGTCCATCCCCACGTGGTGCTGGAGTCCGCGCTTGGGGCCACCCCGGCCGGGGGCCTGGCCCTGGCGGATCTGGACGAGGGCTGGCTGGATCGGTTGGATGCGGTGCTAGTGGGTCCGGGCCTGGGAGGGCTGGGCCACCCCGGTGAGCCGGTTGCGGCGGCGATCGACGCCCGTGACCGGCAGCGTTGGCAGGAGCTGGCTGACTTCACAGGGCTTCTGGTGCTCGATGCCGATGGCCTCAACCGCCTGGCGGCGATGGGTGCCGACTGGCTCCTGGGACGCAAGGGCCCCACCTGGATCACCCCCCACCAGGGGGAGTTCCGGAGGCTGTTTCCCGATCTCGCGCCGCTGGCCCGACCGGAGGCGGCGCTGGCGGCGGCCCGCCGCTGCGGCGCCAGCGTGCTGTTCAAAGGAGCCCGCAGCGTCGTGGCCGCCCCCGACGGGCGCCGCTGGCAACTGCTCTCGGCCTGCCCGGACGCCGCCAGGGCCGGGCTGGGTGATGTGCTCGCCGGCTATGCCGCAGGGCGGGGGGCCATGGCCCTGGCGGCCACTGAACGGCGGCCCGGCGGGGCGTCTGGCGCCGATGGCGCCTGGCTGGCGGCCGCAGCCCTCGAGCATGCCCAAGCCGGTCACCACTGCCGCGACCGCAGGGGTCCCGGGGGGGTCACGCCGCTCGCGGTGGCCGAAGCCCTGGCCCGACGCGATGCGGCAGCGGCCGAAGGGGATCGGCGCTGAAGATCCAGAACTGGAGAATTAGGGGAAGCAAGGCCACTTTCCGATCTGGCAAGCCTTGCCTTCTCCCTTACATCAACTCAGAAATTAGCCCTTTGCTCATCCAAACGAAGTCAATCGCTAAAGAAAGGCAATTGTGTGTGGTTTCACAAGCAATGGCTTAAAAGTTATTCCAGACACTTTCTGTCCTTGCCAACCGGTGGATAATCCGATAATCCATTCAATGGCGCCACTTCGCCCCCTCCTATGACCGCCTCTGCCGTCGCGACGAGAAGGGAGGGCTCCAGCCGCAGAGGGAGTGATTCCATCACCTGGTATCTCACCTCGATCGGCAGAGAGCCGCTGCTGACCCCAGCCGAAGAGATTGAGCTCGGCAATCAGGTGCAGGCGATGATGCACCTGGTGGAAGAGTCGAAAAGCGGCTACTCCGTCCAGGAGAACAAAACGATCAAGATCGGCCGGCGCTCCAAGGAGCGGATGATGCGCGCCAATCTCCGTCTCGTGGTGAGTGTGGCCAAGAAGTACCAGGGCAAGGGCCTGGAGCTGCTCGATCTGATCCAGGAAGGCTCCCTCGGGCTGGAGCGGGCCGTCGAAAAGTTCGACCCCACCCGTGGCTACAAGTTCTCCACCTATGCCTTCTGGTGGATCCGCCAGAGCATGACCCGCGCCATTGCCTGCCAGTCCCGGGCCATCCGGCTGCCGGTTCATCTCAGTGAGCGGCTCACCACGATCCGCAAGGTGAGCCTGGAGCTGGCCCACAAACTCGGCGCCATGCCCAGCCGCCGCGAAATCTCCGAAGCCATGGCCATCCCCGTCGAGGAGCTCGACTCCCTGCTTCGCCAGGCCCTCACCATCTCCAGCCTGGATGCTCCCATCCATGCCGAGGATGGTCGCAGCTTCCTGGGCGATCTGATCGCCGATGGTTCCGCCGAGGAACCCCTCGACCGCATTGAGCGCGGCATGCATCAGGAGCAGCTGGCCCAGTTGATGGGCCACCTCTCTGCCCAGGAAAAGGAGGTGCTCGCGCTGCGCTTCGGCCTCGATGGCATGGAGCGCCACACCCTGGCCGACATCGGCCGGCAACTGGATGTGTCGCGCGAAAGGGTCCGGCAGATCGAACTCAAGGCCCTCCGCAAGCTGCGCAGCCTCTCCACTCGCTCCACTCCGCTGCCCTGACCGTGCGGTCTCCGTTGTTCTGAGCCGCCAAACCCGTCAGTGCGACCGCCACCCGTTCAGGAGTCGCTTCAGCCTGCCCTTGGTCTGGAGAGCGGCGATCTTCCATCGGCTCTCTCCCTTGAGGCCCCGATCACGGCGGATCTGGATCGGGGAATCACCGACCATCTCCCAGTCCGGCAACCAGCAGTTGTCGGTCCGTGGAAACCAGAATTCAAACACGGAGATCGTCGAGATCGGCAGCAACTTGCCGAGAATCGAGTAGATCGATTGATCGTGGCGATGCTCGATGAAGCCCTCCAGATTCGGCGCCAGCGAGGTTGAATCATCGATCATGGAGAAATCGTCGCTGAACACCCGGATCCAGCGGCGCATGAAGTCCATGGAGGCAGGGCACTTGCGCACGAAGAAGGTGGTAGCCCCCAGCTGCTGGGTGGTGGTGATGTCCGGCCTGTCACGAACCTCCAGCCGATCGAGCAGGTCACCCTTGGTCCAATGACCTTCCCGCTGATCCGGGAACTGCCGCTCTTTGTACACCAAGGATCCATTGGGAGGCAGGCATTCAAAACCCTGAACACCCGACGGTGCCTCGACGGTCATGGCGAACAACTCGAGCAGCCGCTCTCGTCCGGCTGGATTGAGATGACAGCCGGAATCGATCCAGTGGACCTGATCGCCGTCCTGCAGACGTTCCAGGGTCTGAAGCACGATCTGGGGCTTCCAGGCGTAGTAGCCGAAGCCGCGATGCTCCGGGGTCAGAAACTCCTTGAATCGCTGCCGAAAAACGGGGCTGAGATCCCGTTCTGAAGCCGAAACAATCTCCGTATAGACCTGCATTTCCTTCGCCTGACGACACAATCGTCGTCTGGCCGCTTTCATACGGCTGTCGGTGAATGTGACAAGAACACGTTTGGTCATCAGACCTGCAGCCTTCCGGGCAATGGAATGATCTTAATGAGGAAGAATCAATGCCCCTTCGGGTTCAGTCTTCGGCCCAGATGTAGCGGGTGAGTTCGCTGCCGTCGGGCTCGGGTGCCGCGAGGGCGAACTCCACACAATCGGCCACTTCAGCATCGATCTCTTTCTCAATCGCCTTGAGCTCCTCGGCCGTGGCCAGGCCCATGTCCGTCAGCCGCAGGGCCAGTTGCTTGATGGGATCACGCTTGGCCCAGAATTCCTTCTCGGCCGCTTCCCGGAGCTCATCGGGATCCGCCAGGGAATGGCCACGGAACCGGTAGGTGAGGCACTCCAACAGCGTGGGGCCTTCGCCAGCCCTGGCCCGCTCAATGGCCCGCTGGGCTGCGGCCCTCACGGCCAGCACATCCATGCCATCCACTTCCTCGCCGACCATGCCGAAGCCCGCTGCCTTGCGCCAGATTTCCGGCTCGCTGGTGGCCCGGTTGTGATCCATGCCGATGGCCCAGCGGTTGTTCTCCACCACGAACAGGATCGGCAGCTTCCACAGCGAGGCCATGTTCAGGCACTCGTAGAACTGGCCGATGTTGCAGGTGCCATCGCCGAAGAAGGCGGCCGTGACGGCATCGCTGTCGGCCTGGCCGAGGGCGTCACGCTTGTAGCGGCTGGTGAAGGCCGCTCCCAGGGCCACCGGGATGCCCTCGCCAATGAAGGCATAGCCACCGAGCAGGTGGTGCTCCCGCGAGAACAGGTGCATCGAACCCCCACGACCCTTGCTGCAGCCGGTGGACTTGCCGAACAGCTCACTCATCACTTCGCGGGCCGGCACTCCGCAGCTGAGGGCATGCACGTGGTCGCGGTAGGTGCTGCAGAACCAGTCGTGCTGCAGCCGCATCGCCCGGATCACCCCGGTGGAGACGGCTTCCTGGCCGTTGTACAGATGCACGAAGCCGAACATCTTGCCGCGGTAGTACATCTCGGCGCACTTGTCCTCGAAGCGGCGCCCCAGGGTCATGTCCCGGTAGAGCATCAGGCCCTCGTCCCGGCTGACGCTGGCCCGCTCCGCCGGGTACAGACCTTCCAATCGCACCGCATGGCTGCCGGCCTCCTCAGAAGACGCGGCGGCCCCAGGGGTGGCGGGCTGGGCTGCCCGCGCCGCGGTCAATTCCTGAGTCATGGCAGGAAGGCGATGCGATTCGTGGCCCCGACTGTACGGGGTCCGTTCCCTGGTGACAGTCAAAACCACTGCCTCTGACTACAGTCGCGCCCCAGCCTCATCATCGGATTGGACCTGCCGATCGATCATTTCCGCTTGCTGGGCGTGCCTCCGTCCGCCGATGCCCAGGGGGTCCTGCGCACCCTCCAGTCGCGACTGGACCGTCCGCCCCACCCGGGGTTCACGGCCGAAACCCTGCAATCGCGGGCGGAGCTGCTCAGGGCCAGCGCCGACTTGCTCTGCGATGCCGATCGGCGCGCCGCCTACGAAGCGGAATTGACCAGCCTGGCCGGCAGTGACGGCAGCCTGCAGCCAGCCCTGGACATCGCCAGCGCCCGCCAGGTGGGCGGGCTGGTGCTGCTGATGGAGGGGGGCCAGCCCCTCGAGGCCTTCGAGCTGGCCAGCCGCTCGCTGCAACCACCCCAGTCGCCCACCCTGGGCAGTGGACGCGAAGCCGATCTCACCCTGCTGGCGGGGTTGGCCTGCCTCGCCGCCGCCAGCGAACTGGAGGAGCAGCGGCGCTTCGAAGCCGCCGCCCGCACCCTGCAGCAAGGTCTGCAACTGTTGCAACGCCTCGGCAGGCAGCCCGACCTCAGGGAAACCATGCACTCCCAGCTGGACCGCCTCACGCCCTACCGGGTGCTCGACCTGCTGAGCCGGGATCTGGTCGCCGGTGTCGAGCGGCAGGAGGGCCTGGAGCTGCTCGAGCAACTGGTGCAGCGGCGCGGGGGTCTGGAGGGCGATGGTGATCCCCAGTTCCCCAGCCAGGACTTCCAACCCTTCTTCCACCAGATCCGCGCCTTCCTCACCGTCCAGGAGCAGGTGGATCTGTTCAGCCGCTGGGCGGCCACCGGCTCAGACGCCGCTGATTTTCTGGCCACCATCGCCCTGACCGCCTCCGGGTTCGCCCAGCGCAAACCCGAGCGCATCGCCGAAGCCAGACACCGCCTGCAGCGCAGCGGTCGGGAGGGGATCGATCCGCTGCTGGCCAACCTGCACCTGCTGCTGGGGGAGGCCGACACGGCACGGACCTGCTTCGACCGGGGCGCCAGCCAGGAGCTGAAGGACTGGGCCGCCGGCAAAAGTGCCGACCCGCTGGGTCAGCTCTGCGCCTACTGCAGCGACTGGCTGGTGCGGGATGTGCTGCCGGGCTACCGGGACCTGGAGGCCGAGCCCGATCTGGTGGCCTACTTCAGTGACCGCGACGTGGTGGCTTACGTCGAGCGGGAGGACCAACGCCGGGGCCGTTCCTACCTCTCTTCCCGAGCTGCCGCTGAGCCGGCCGACGCCTCCGCCTTCCCTCCCTTCGACGACCTCGGCCTGGGAACGCTGCCGCCCCCTGCACCCCTGAGTCTCGATGCGGGCTCCGCCGCCGGCTTCGCCCCACGTCCGGAGGGCGCCGGGACAACGGATTCCGACGACGATGGGGAGCTCGATGACGACGTCCCCCTGCGCTGGCCATCGCCCTCGCGGCCCTGGCTGCTCGGGGGCGGCGCCGCCCTGCTGCTGGTGCTGGCCGCTGCCTGGGTGCTGCGGCAGCGCCAGAGCTCGCCCCCACCGGCACCCACACCGGCTCCGCCGGTCACCGCTCCGGCTCCGAAGCCCGCCCCCAGGCCGGTGGTCGGCCTGCGCGTCACCCCGCTCACCGCGAGCCGTCCCGATGCGGCCCAGGTGCGCCGCCTGCTGGAGAACTGGCTGACGGTCAAGAGCGGCGTTCTGGCGGGCGAGCCGACCCCACAGGACCTCGACCGCATCGCCCGCGAAGGGCCGATGGCCCTGCTCGCCAGGGAGCGCCGCGGCGATCTCGCCCGGGGCCAGACCCAGCAGCTGGAGGTTCAGATCATCGATCTCAGCCTGTCGGAAAGCGGCCCCCGACGCATCGTCGCCGTCGCCCGGTTGCGCTACAGCGACCGGCGCCTTGATGCGAACGGGAGGGTGCTGGAGACCACGGCGCCGCTGGAGCTGCGCAATGGTTATGTATTCGGACGCGACGGCGACAGCTGGCGCCTGGCGGCCACCCAATCCCTCAACTGATGTTCGACGAACTCTCCCAGCGCTTTGAAGACGCGGTCAAGGGACTGCGCGGCCAGGCGGCCATCTCGGAAACGAATGTCGACGGCGCCCTCAAGGAGGTGCGACGGGCGCTGCTGGAGGCTGACGTGAGCCTGCCGGTGGTGAAGGAATTCGTCGAGGAGGTGCGGCGCAAGGCCGTGGGCGCCGAGGTGGTGCGGGGGGTGAGCCCGGACCAGAAGTTCATCCAGCTGGTGCACGAGCAGCTCGTCGACACCATGGGCGGTGCCAACGCGCCCCTGGCCCGGGCGACGGACGGGCCCACCGTGATCCTGATGGCCGGTCTGCAGGGGGCCGGCAAGACCACCGCCACCGCCAAGCTGGGCCTGCACCTCAAGGAACAGGGGCGACGCGCCCTGTTGGTGGCCGCCGACGTCTACCGGCCTGCCGCCATCGACCAGTTGCAGACCCTGGGCCGCCAGATCGGCGTGGAGGTGTTCAGCCTCGGCAAGGACGCCAAGCCCGAAGCGATCGCTGCTGCCGGCGTGGCCAAGGGACGGGACGAGGGCTTCGACACCGTGCTGGTGGACACCGCCGGTCGGCTCCAGATCGACGCCTCGATGATGGAGGAGATGGTCCGGATCCGGGAGGCGGCGACCCCGGATGAGGTGCTGCTGGTGGTGGATTCGATGATCGGCCAGGAGGCCGCCGAACTCACCCGTGCCTTCCATGAGCAGGTAGGCATCACCGGCGCCGTGCTCACCAAGCTGGACGGGGATTCCCGCGGCGGGGCGGCGCTCTCGATCCGCAAGGTGAGCGGTGCGCCGATCAAGTTCATCGGCACCGGTGAAAAGGTGGAGGCGCTGCAGCCGTTCCATCCGGAGCGGATGGCGAGCCGGATCCTGGGCATGGGCGATGTGCTCACCCTGGTGGAGAAGGCCACCAAGGAAGTGGAGCTGGCCGATGTGGAGAAGATGCAGCGCAAGCTGCAGGAAGCCAGCTTCGATTTCTCCGATTTCGTGCAGCAGATGCGCCTGATCAAGCGCATGGGTTCCCTGGGCGGGCTGATGAAGCTGATCCCCGGGATGAACAAGATCGACGACGGCATGCTGCGGCAGGGCGAGAGCCAGCTCAAGCGCATCGAGGCCATGATCGGCTCGATGACCGAGGCCGAGCGCCGCCAGCCCGAACTGCTCGCCTCCCAGCCCTCCCGCCGTCGCCGCATCGCCGCCGGCAGCGGCCACACACCGGCTGACGTCGACAAGGTTCTCACCGACTTCCAGAAGATGCGCGGCTTCATGCAGCAGATGAGCCGAGGTGGCATGCCGGGGATGCCTGGCATGGGTGGTTTCCCCGGGATGCCAGGGATGGGAGGTGGTCTCCCGGGCATGGGCGGGATGCCTGGGATGGGTGGCATGCCGGGGATGGGCGGCCCCGGTGGCCGCAGCGGCGGCAAGCCACCCAGGCCCCCCAAGCCGGCCAAGAAGCGCAAGGGCTTCGGCCAACTGTGACCCGGCCTGTAGGATTGCGTGCTGCATTTCGAGCACCCTTTTCCAGATGATCAAGCTCCGGCTGAAGCGGTTCGGCAAGAAACGGGAAGCGAGTTTCCGTCTGGTGGCCACCAACAGCACCTCCCGCCGCGATGGCCGTCCGCTTGAGGAGCTGGGCTTCTACAACCCCCGCACCAAGGAAACGCGCCTGGACACCGAGGCCATCCGCCTGCGCCTCGGCCAGGGAGCCCAGCCCACGGACACCGTGCGCACCCTGCTTGAGAAGGGCGGTCTGATCGAGAAGACGATCCGGCCGGCCGAAACCGTCGGCAAGCTCCAGCAGGCTGCGGCCCGCGAAGCCGCTGCTGCCGCCGCCATCAAGGAAGCGGAAGCCGCCAAGGAGGCCGCTGCGGCCAAGCTGGCTGAGGAGGCTGCAGCGGCGGCCGCTGCCGCGGCCGAAGCTGCCGATGCTGAACCTGCTGCCACCGAGGCCTGAGCGAGCTCTCCTCCACGTTTGCTCTGCCTGACAGCGCCGCCGCCGTTGCCCTGGCGGGCAGCGATGGTGCCTCCCTGCGGCGGCTGGAGGCCCTCACGGGCACCCAGATCGTTCTGCGGGGCCTGGATCTCCAGATCCGCGGCCGAACGGCTCAGGTGGAGAGGCTCCTCGCCCTGTTCCAGCTGCTGGAACCTCTCTGGCAACGCGGCGAGTCCATCAGCCCGGTCGACATTCAGTCGGCCCTGACTGCCCTGGACACCGGGCGTTCCGACCAGCACCGCAGCATGGGTCTGCAAGTGCTCGCCACCAGCGTCACCGGCAGGCCCCTGCGGCCCCGCACCCTGCGCCAGAACAGCTATGTCGAGGCGATCGAACGCCACGACCTGACCCTGGCGATCGGCCCAGCCGGCACCGGCAAGACATTCCTGGCCACGATTCTGGCCGTGCGGATGCTGCAGGAACGCAAGGTGGAGCGGCTGGTGCTGACACGGCCGGCGGTGGAAGCGGGCGAACGGCTGGGCTTCCTGCCCGGTGACCTGCAGCAGAAGGTGGATCCCTATCTGCGCCCCCTCTACGACGCCCTCCATGGGCTGCTGGGCCAGGAACGCACCACCCAGCTCCTCGAGAAGGGGGTGATCGAGGTGGCCCCCCTGGCCTTCATGCGCGGTCGCACCCTGGCGGACGCCTTCGTGATCCTCGATGAGGCCCAGAACACCAGCTGCGCCCAGATGCGCATGGTACTGACGCGGCTGGGGGAGAACTCCCGCATGGTCGTGACGGGCGACACCACCCAGATCGATCTGCCCCCGGGCCAGCTGAGCGGCCTGGTGGAGGCGGCCCAGGTGCTGCAGGGGGTGGAGGGGGTGGCCATCTGCCGGTTCAGCGATGCGGATGTGGTGCGCCACCCCCTGGTGCAGCGGCTGGTGCAGGCCTACGCCCGCCGCGACGCCTCCCCCCAGGGCCGCTGATTCAAGCCTCCGAACTCCGATAGGGAGATCCGCACAGGTGTTTCTACCGACCGCCAGGGGACGCTGGCAGGATGGTGGGAGTTCGATTCCATCGAAGCCATGCCGGCCAGAAGCAATTTCCAGGACGCCATACGAGAGGCCCAGTCCAGCGCCCTGATCGGACCCAACGTTGTCAACAAGGCCCTCCCCTACGTGGGTGGTGGCATGGTGCTCACCGCTGGAGGTGTCCTCGGTGGCATGTCCCTGATGGCCAGCGCGCCGGCCCTGTTCATGCCCCTGTTCTGGGTGGCCCTGATCGGCAACTTCATTCTGTTCTTCGTGGCCCAGAACGCCGCCATGAAAGGCAACAGCGGCACGGCCCTGCCGATCCTCGCCACCTACAGCCTGATCACCGGTTTCACGCTCAGTGGCATCGTGAGCTACGCCGTGACGTCGGCTGGTGTCGGCGCCGTAGGCACCGCCGCCCTGGCCACAGGCATCACCTTCGTGATCGCCTCCTTTTTTGGCCGCCGCATGAGCGACAACGTCGGCCAGGCCCTCAGCGGTGTGGTTGGCCTCGGCATCATCGGGCTGCTGATCGCCATGGTGGTGCAGCTGGTGGGTGGGATTTTCGCCCCTGGCATGTTTTCCGGGGGTACCTTCGAGCTGATGATTGCCGGCTTCGGCACTGTGTTGTTCGTGGGAGCCGCCTTCGTCGACTTCTACACCATGCCCCGCACCTACAGCGACGACCAGTATCTGGCCGGTGCCCTGGGCATGTACCTCACCTACATCAACCTCTTCATCTTCATCCTGAGGCTGATCATTGCTCTTCAAGGCGGCGGCCGTCGCGACTGAATCATTCACTCCCTTCTGTCTGACTACCTTGCTGGGGCCTGTCCTTTCTGGACAGGCCTTTTATCTGGCAGGGAGGTTCAGCGTTCACCAGGTCTTGCAGGGGGTCTTCCATCAATCAATTGAGGGGAAAGATGAACTCCGTTGCCATGACCAGCGGGTCTGGCACCTGTCGATTGGCCCACCTGCCGCAACGGTTCCGGGATGTCAGGGCTGAAGCCGCCTTGGCCGGCCTCAGTTTCTGAACGTTTGCGAGCTTCCGGCTAAGCTGCCTGGGATTTCAAACCGGTCTCGTGGCCCCGTCCTGGGCCGTGGAACTCCCTGAACCAAGGGCATCCACTGCGCCATTTCAACCCTTGAATGCACTGAAAACTCCATGACCAAAACGGCTCTGATCACCGGAATCACCGGTCAGGACGGTTCCTACCTGACGGAGTTACTCCTGGAGAAAGGGTATGTGGTGCATGGAATCAAGCGGCGGGCGAGCAGCTTCAACACCGACCGCATCGACCACCTTTATCAGGATCCCCACGAACAGGATCCTCGCCTGGTTCTGCACTATGGGGATCTGACCGACTCCACCAACCTGATTCGGATCGTTCAGCAGATCCAACCGGATGAGATCTACAACCTCGGGGCCCAGAGCCACGTGGCGGTGAGTTTCGAAAGCCCCGAATACACAGCCAACTCAGACGCCCTCGGCACCCTGCGCATCCTGGAGGCCGTCCGCATTCTCGGGCTGACGGAAAAAACCCGCATCTACCAGGCCAGCACCAGCGAGCTCTACGGCCTGGTGCAGGAGATCCCCCAGAAAGAAACCACGCCCTTCTATCCCCGTAGCCCCTATGGCGTGGCCAAGCTCTACGCCTACTGGATCACTGTCAATTACCGGGAGGCCTACGGCATGTACGCCTGCAATGGCATTCTGTTCAACCACGAAAGTCCCCGTCGGGGCGAAACCTTCGTGACCCGGAAGATCACCCGGGGGCTGGCCCGTATCGACGCCGGCCTTGATCAGGGTCTGTTCATGGGCAATCTCGATTCCCTTCGCGACTGGGGCCACGCCAGGGATTATGTGGAAATGCAGTGGCGGATGCTGCAGCAGGACCACCCCGAAGATTTCGTAATCGCCACAGGCCGCCAGGAGTCGGTGCGACGGTTCATCGAACTCACCGCCGAGGAACTGGGCTGGGGCGGCATCGTCTGGGCAGGGACGGGAGTCGAGGAGACGGGCGCCCGCCGCGACACCGGTGCCATCGTCGTGCGCATCGACCGCCGTTACTTCCGGCCTGCGGAGGTGGAGACGCTGCTCGGGGATCCGACCCGGGCGCGGGAACGGCTGGGCTGGACGCCCACCACCACCCTGGAGGAGTTGGTGGCGGAAATGGTCGCCACCGACAAGGAGGAAGCCGCCAAAGAGGCCACCCTGCGCCGGGAGGGCTTCAAGGTCGTCGGCTCCATGGAGAATCCCCCCCAGGTCGGACTCAAGACAGCACCGTGAGAAGAGCTCCGAAACGCCGCTATGGTCAGGGTCGTGACCGGTTCTCGCCGGTGCGAATCAGGGCTGGGGTGGGGCCTTCACCAGCGATTGACCAGCTCGCACAACGGCCCAAGGGCCTGAGACTTTCCCCATGCTGATTTCACCGAACGATCGGATCTTCATCGCCGGCCATCGGGGCATGGCCGGCTCGGCCATCACCCGACGCTTCAAGGCGGAAGGCCACCAGCAGTTGCTCACGGTGGGCCGCTCGGACCTCGATCTGATGGACGCAACGGCGGTGGCGGCGTGGTTCGCCGACCAGCGGCCCGATGTCGTCGTGCTGGCCGCGGCGCGGGTGGGTGGGATCCTGGCCAACGCCACCTATCCCGCCGACTTCCTGCTTGACAACCTCAAGATCCAGCAGAACGTCATCGAGAGTGCCTGGCGGCACGGGAGCCGTCGCCTGCTGTTCCTGGGCAGCAGCTGCATCTACCCCAAGCTGGCCGACCAACCGATCCGGGAGGAGGCCCTGCTCGGGGGGCCGCTCGAGCCCACCAACGAGTGGTACGCGATCGCCAAGATCACCGGCATCCAGCTGTGTCGTGCCTTGCGCCTGCAGCATGGCTTCGACGCCATCAGCCTGATGCCCACCAACCTTTACGGGCCTGGTGACAACTACCACCCCACCAACAGCCACGTGTTGCCCGGCCTGATCCGGCGCTTCCAGGAAGCGCGGGAGGCCGGCGCCGAGCAGGTCGTGTGCTGGGGCAGCGGCCAACCGCGGCGCGAGTTCCTCCACGTCGACGATCTGGCAGCTGCGGCGCTGTTCTGCCTGCGGCACTGGCAACCGGGTCCTGAGGATAGGCAACACATCAATGTGGGCACAGGTACAGACGTGAGCATTCAGGAGCTGGCCACGATGGTGGCTGAAGCGGTGGGTTTCCGCGGTCGCATCACCTGGGACACGTCCAAGCCGGACGGCACGCCGCGCAAGCTGCTGGATGTCAGCCGCCTCGCTGCCCTGGGCTGGCGAGCCGCGATACCCCTTCAAGAGGGATTGCAGCGCACCGTGGCGGAGTTCGTCAGCGAGCGTGCCAGCGGCGCTGAGGTACGTCTGTGAGGGTCCTTGTCACCGGTGGAGCCGGCTACATCGGCAGCCATGCCGTCAGGGCCCTGACCCGCGCGGGTCACCAACCTGTGGTTCTCGACAACCTGGTGTACGGCCATGCCGACATCGTCGAGAAGACCCTGAAGGTCCCCCTGGTGCTGGGTCAGGTGGGCGACCGTGAAGTGCTCGAGCCGCTGCTGCGCGGCCGCCACCCCGCCCTCGATGGGACGGCCCTGGAAGGCAAACCCATCGAGGCGGTTCTCCACTTCGCCGCCTACGCCTATGTGGGTGAATCCGTCAGCGATCCAGCCAAGTACTACCGCAACAACCTGGGCGACACCCTCACCCTGCTGGAAGCGCTGGTGGCCACCGAGCGTCCGCTGCCGATCGTCTTCTCCTCCACCTGCGCCACCTACGGGATCCCCCAGCAGGTCCCGATCACCGAAGACCATCCCCAGGCTCCGATCAACCCTTACGGCCGCAGCAAGTGGATGGTGGAGCAGTTGCTCACCGATTTCGCGGCAGCCTACGGACTGCCCAGCGTCATCTTCCGCTACTTCAACGCCGCCGGTGCCGATCCCGATGGCGATCTGGGGGAGGACCACGATCCGGAAACCCACCTGATCCCCAGGGTGCTGGACACCATGAGCGGTCGGGAGCCCTACCTGCAGATCTTCGGCGACGATTACCCCACCCCGGATGGCACCTGCATTCGCGACTACATCCACGTGGCCGATCTGGCCGATGCCCATGTGCTGGGTTTGGAGCGGCTGCTGCGGCTCCGGGAGCGGGAGGAGACCGAGCGCAAACCCCTGATCTTCAACCTGGGCAACGGCACGGGCTACTCGGTCCAGCAGGTGATCGAAACCGCCAAGGCCGTCACCGGCCGAGGCCTGCTCGCCCACGTGGCCAGGCGGCGGGAGGGTGATCCTCCCCAGCTTGTGGCCGGCGCCTCCCGCGCCCACCAGGAATTGGGCTGGCGTCCCCGTTTCCCCGAACTGGAAACGATCATCGAGCATGCCTGGGCCTGGCATCAGAAGCGGCACCAGGGTTGAGTCCCCCACCCACCGGCCACGGCCGGGCCAGGGGTTCGCCGATGAAAACACCCTGACCAGGCATGGCCACGCTGCGCCAGTAGCTCTCGATCAAGGTGTCGCCGCGGCGGTAGTAGGTGAGCAGCAGGCCGGGATCGGAAAACTTGGCCGGGAAGTTGCATGGCTCCACCACGGTGCCGTAGCTGCCGGTGGCACCGGCCTCAAGCCAGCGAAGCGCACTCATCTGGGGACTGTCGGTCAGCATCCCGCCGAAGGAGGTGAGATGGTCGGCCACCGCTCCCGGCCGGAAGCGGTTGGTGCGGATCCCCACGGGGAAGGCCAGTCCGGTGAAGTAAGCCATGACGTCCTGGGCTCCCACCAGGACATCGGAGGCGACGACCCTGACCCGGAACCGTGATCCCATGGCCGCCACGACGCGGCCATAGCCGGCGGCCCGGGTGTTGCGCCTGGCGTCACCGGTGCTCAGCAGGTAGGCCGTCCCCGCAGGCGCCGTGCCGTCCGAAGCCACTCCCTTCTGGATGAAGCTCCTGGCCATCGCCGGACTGGTTGCCGCCAGCAACATGCTGGGCCGAATCCCCAGCTGATCCCAGGGACGGCGCACATCGCCACGGGCAAACAGGGGACTCAGGGCGGTGGTCTGGCAACCACTGGCACAGAAACGTGAATCCAGGCCAAAGGTGAAGGCACTTGTGATCGACTGGCAGCCGACCCGGTAAGGGGCGGCCCAGGCCAGCGCATAGACCTGGACGTGACCCGGGGTCCGGCTGTCAACCGCGCGCTTGATGCGGCGGAACTCCGTTGGGCTCAGGGCCGCTGCCGTGGGGGAGAAGCGCACCCGGATCACCTGATCAGCGGGAATCAGGCGGGCGTCCTGATACGTGCGGCCGATGCTCTCACTGAGGGGATCGGCGGCGTTGATGATGATGGCCAGGTGCCGATGGTCAAGGGGTCCATGCGGGGAAGCCCCGGCGCCGATGGGGGGCGACAGGCGCGGAAGGTTCTCGCTGGCGGCCACGGCCAGCAGCAGCGGCAGCGAGAGAACGGCGGCCAACCGGCGCCGGAGGCGGGCCGGCAGCCGTCCACGGAACGACCCAGCGGCCATGGAAAGGCGAGAGGAGGGAGGAGAGAGGCCAGATTGGGTGCCGGTTCTGGAGCTGGGACCAACGGCTTGAAGGGAAAGCCTCCCCCAGCTCCAAACTGGGCATACTGGACATCGTAGGTCTGGACAACCTTCGTGCGGGCTCCCGATGACGGCCTAGATTTGAGTCTGAGCGCCTTGATGAGCCTCGGTTCAAGAGTGTCCATGTGCCGAAAGCCCTGTTCAAGGACCCTGATCAATCAACCCGATCAGATGCACCATTGAAAAAAACTGACTCCTCAGAGGCCTTCATCCGTTGAAGCCCTGACAATTGTCTTGAACGTTTCAGATCCCTTTCCGCCTCGCCGTTGATGCCGTTTCTCCATCGCATCGCCAGACGACTCCCCAACTCCCTGCTTGCTCCTTTCACCGACCAGAGGCCTGCAGCGCGCCTGATTCGGCAATCGGCAAAGAAGAACTGGAAGCTGCTGGTGCTGAACTTTTCCACCAGCCTGGCCGCAAGCCTCAGCGAGGGCGCCACCCTCGGGATCATTTTTCTCTCGGTGAGTCTGATCAGTGCTCCTGAGAACAGCGATTGGAGCAAGATTTCGGTCCTTGGATCCCTGAACCAGCTCCCCTGGCTCCAGGACTGGCTCAGCGGAGCCCTCAGCACCCGCACAGGGCGGGATGGGATGTTCATCCTTCTGCTGCTCGCCGCCGTTGCTTTGCAGGGCCTGATGGCGGTGACCACCTATGTCAACAGCGTCAGCACCGCTGTGATGGGGGCCCGGATGGGCACGGAAATCACCGGCAATCTGAACGATCGCGTGCTGTCGCTGAGCTTCGGCTGCGCCAGTCGCTACCGCGTCGGCGATCTGCTGAATTACGTCGGCTCCGGTGGCAGCACGGTGCAGAAGGAGATCTCTCTGACCAACGGGCTGCTGATGAACAGCCTGCAACTGCTGATTTATCTGTTGATCCTGGTGGCCATCTCTCCGTGGCTGCTGCTGGTGGCCGTCGGCATGGCTGCTGTCATGCAGACTGTTCAGAAATTCCTGCTGCCGCGTATTCGCAGGAATTCACGGGAACAGCAGAACGTGAGCGTTGAGCTCTCGAGCCATCAGAATGAGCAGATTCAGGGCTTGCGTTTATTGCACAGCACTGGGCAATTGGAGAGTTCCAGAGTCAGACTCAAAAAGCTGCTCAGTGAGAGCAAACGACTGTCCATCAGACAGAGCAAGTTATCGAACCTGGTGCAGCCGATTTCCAACATGCTGCCCATCATCTCCATTGCTCTGATCGCGGCGCTGAGCCTGCTGGTGTTCAAGGACAGAAGCAGTGGTGTTCTGCCAAGTCTTGTCACCTTCATCATTGCCCTGCAGAGGCTCAATCAGCGTGTTGGCAGCCTGACAGGGCTGGCAACGGGTTACGCCGCCAACAGCGCCAATGTGGAGCGACTCAATGACATCCTGCGTGACGATGACAAGGATTTCGTCAGATCTGGAGGCGTTCCATTCAGCGCTCTCCAGAATTCGATTCATCTGGATGATGTTTCGTTGCAGTACAGCCCCAATCTTCCTGCAGCTCTCTCCTCGATCCAACTCAAGATCGGACGGGGCCAGACAGTGGCCTTGGTCGGCTCCAGTGGGGCCGGCAAGAGTTCGATCGCCGATCTGCTGGCCGGTCTTTACGAACCCACAGGAGGGAGGATCGTGATCGATGGCGTCGATCTTCGAGACATCAAACTCTCCAGTTGGCAGCAACGACTGGGTGTCGTCAGCCAGGACACCTTCCTCTTCAACGCCAGCATCGCTAACAACATCGGCTTCGGTGTCAACAGGGCGACCCTCGACGACATCAAGGACGCGGCCGCCAAGGCTCAGGCCGCTGGCTTCATTGCCGACCTTCCCGAGGGGTATGAAACAAAAATCGGTGAACGTGGCTACCGGCTCAGTGGCGGGCAACGTCAGAGAATCTCCCTGGCCAGGGCGATTCTGAGAAAACCTGAACTGCTGATTCTTGATGAAGCCACCAGCGCTCTGGACAGTCAGAGCGAACGTCTGGTACAGCAGGCGATTGAACAGTTTGAGCGCCAGCACACCGTGCTGGTCATCGCCCACCGTCTCAGCACAATCGTCAATGCTGACGTCATCTGCGTGATGTCTGAAGGAAGGATTCTCGAGCGCGGTCGACACCATGAGCTGCTGGCCCAGTCAGGGCTGTATGCAAAACTCTGGAACGACCAGTCCAAGCATCCGCGACAGTCGTCCAAGGCCGCGACACCCGTCTGATGGTCACTGGCGCACCACCCATGAATCGTCTCGACCGAGGGCCTTCACCGACTCCATCGTCGACCAAAGCGTTGGCCGTCATGACAGCGTCCCAAAGATGATCATCGCCTGCACGATCGACAACAACTACATCCGGCACTGCGCTGTGATGCTGAAATCCCTTCAGCTTTCCAATCCAGCTGAATCGATCAGTGTTTACATACTCCACGGTGTCATTGATTCCGGCGAGCGTGCCCGGTTGGCAGCGTATCTCGGTGATTTTCTGCCTTCGGTCTCCTTCATTCAGCTGGATGAAGAGATGCTTGCCGGCTTTCCTGTTTTCGGCCACATCACCCTGGCCACCTACTTCCGTCTGCTGCTGCCGGCGGCCCTTCCCCATGCGGTGGAGAAGGTGCTCTACCTGGATTCCGACCTGATCGTCGTCGACTCCCTGCGCGATCTCTGGGAATCGGCACTGGAGGAGAACAGCATCGGTGCGGTGGAGGAACACAACCAGGAGTTCGACCGCAACCGCCTCGGCCTGGCCGAGGGTTCCCTGGTGTTCAACGCGGGCGCGATGCTGATCGATCTGGGCCGGTGGCGCCGTGAGAACATCCTGGCCACGGGGTTGGACTTTGCCCGCACCCATCCCGAGCGCATCAAGCACTGGGATCAGGATGTGCTCAACTCCCTGCTGGAAGCCCGTTGGCTGCCCCTTGACTGGCGTTACAACGCCCTGCCCCACCTCTGGATGCATCCGGAGTATGCCGATGCCAGCACTGCGCTGGGCCAGCGGGCAGAGCTGGCCAGGGCCAATCCCGCCGTGATCCACTTCGCAGGGTCCGGGGTCGCCAAGCCCTGGCACCAACGCTGCACCCATCCCTGGCGTCAGCGCTACCTGGAGATCCGCCAGCAGACACCCTGGGCCAACCTTCCCCTGGAGGGGGCCAGCCACACCTCCCGGGCCGACCGGCTCGGGGCGCTGCGCTTCCGCCTCAAAAGTGCGGGCAAACGGCTGCTCGGCAGGCTGAGGCCCTAATTAACGATGTCCATCCAACTCGGCGATCACCGACTCACCTGCCTCGGGTACTGCGACGCGACGGAGGCGGACCTGCTCGGACGCTTTCTTCGGGAAGGAACACGCGCCCTGGCGAACAGGGAAGGGGAGTACACCCTGGTGATCGAGACCGACGCCGGTGACGTGACGGTGGTCACCTCACCCGTCGGGGCCACGCACTACTACTACCTTGAGCACAACGGCCGGCTCTTCCATGGTGACCAGGTGGCGGAGATCCGGCGCCGCAGCGGTCTGGAGTGGCGCTGGAACTGGCAGGCCCTCGGCGATCTCTGCCAGCTGGAGAACCTGACCGACAACCAGACGCTCCATCCCGAGATCCATCGGGTCCCCCCCGGCAGTGTTCTGCACTTCACCGACGGCCGCGTGGCGCTCCGCTCCGCGGCCGTCCTTGACGGGATCCCGGCAGCCCCCGCTGATCCGGACGCCGCCGTCGACGCACTCAATGCCGCGGTGCTTCGGCTGGCGGGTGACAACCCCCACCTGTCGCTTTCGGGCGGATTCGATTCGAGGGTGATCCTGGCGTCGATGCTGCACCAGGGGTTACGGCCCCATCTGATCACCATGGGTCGGGAGGAGGCCACTGACGTGCAGGTGGCCCGCCACATCGCCCGGCGCTTCGATCTGCCCCACCAGCTGATCAACCTGGACCTGGAGGAATTCTTCGCCCACGGGCCCAGCATTTCCAGCCTCACCAACGGCACCAAGACCGCCTGGCACTGGCACACCTTTCTGTATCCACTGAAAGCGGCGATTCCCGCCGATGCCACGTTCTTTGTCGGCACCCTGGGGGAGTTCGCCCGCACCTACTACTTCGACCGGGGCTGGCTGGGCCGCATCGCCTCCCTGGCCCCCGAAGCCGCCCTGGCCAAGTTCTGGCGCCTGAAGGTGGAGCGTCACCTCAGCTTCTCAGCCGAGGAACTGCGTCACCTGGCCCCTCCGCTGGCCGCCCAGTTGATGCCCGAGGGCCGCAGCCAGCGCGCCGCCAGGCTTGCCGGCTTCTGTCGCGGCGGGTTCCTCGAAGGCCTCACCCGTTACTACTTCGAGCAGCGGGTGCCCAACTTCTACGCCAACGGAATCCGCATGTACCGGGCCTCCAGCGCCTGGCGATCCCCCTTCCACGACCGCCGCTGGATCGAGGCGATCTGGAATCTTCCCGATGGTTGGAAGCTGGGCTCCAACTGGCACCGCCATGCCATTGCCCGCAACTGCCCGGAGCTGCTCGGTTTTCCCGAGGAAAACGGCTTCGACAAGGGCCGGATGCTGGCCAAAGCCCCTCCCCTGTACTGGACGCCACCCCTGCGACGGTCGCGGTATGTGAGCTACGACCTCAGCTCCGACTGGTACCGCGACCCCCGCATGCACACCTTCCTGCTGGAGCACGGCAGGCTCATCGACGACCTGGTGGATCCGGACCTGCTCAGCCGGATTCTGGACGCCCATCGCAACGGCACCGACAGAACCCGAACCCTGGCCTTCCTGCTGACCTTGATCTTCTGGAAGCAGGTGATCACCCGATGAGGGTGTTGTGGCTGATGCGATGGCTGAGGCCGCAGGAGCGTCGCATCGACCCGGCCAGGGAGGAGAAGACCTTCGTTGCCGCCATGGGCCTACCCAGCCAGGTCAAGGTGTTCCAGGAGTCCAGCCTCGACGCCGTGGCACCCCGGCCCATGGCGTGCATGGATCTCGCCATGGCGGCAGGAGCGCGCCGTGGTTGAGGTGCCCCTGCCCAGCTCCCGCCGCCTCTATGGCTGGCCCGACCATGGGGCGATGGCCGTGCCGGAACGGTTCAACACCGATCCATCACGGCCGCTGTTCTCGATCGTCATCCCCACCCTCAACCAGGGGCCCTACATCGAGGACACCCTGCTCTCGATTCTCTGGCAGGGCTACGACAACGTCGAGATCATCGTGGTGGACGGCGGCAGCACCGACGACACCCCGACCGTGCTGGAGCGCTATCGGCCCTGGATCAGCGTGCTGATCAGCGAGCCCGACAGGGGCCAGTCGGACGCCATCAACAAAGGGTTCCGCCGGGCCAGCGGTTCGATCCTCGCCTGGCTCAATTCCGACGACTTCTACCTGCCAGGAGCTTTCCGCACCGTGCTGGGGTGTTTTGCCGCCGACCCCAGCGGCCGCTGGGTGATCGGCAGCGGTGACATCGTCAGCGCCGACCAGCAGTTTCTGCGCCATGTGCCCGCCCGCGAGGGCTCCGAGCAGACCCTGCTGGCCATCGAGAACGGCTGCTTCCTGCTGCAGCAGAGCTGCTTCTGGAGTGCGTCCCTCTGGCAGGAGGTCGGAGGGGTGGACGAGGGACTGAATCTGTTGATGGACTACGACCTCTGGTGGCGCTTTTCCCGGCACTGCAGCGGCCTGGTCACCCAGGAGAAACTGGGTGCCATGCGCTACTACGCCACCGTGAAGACCCGGCGCCAGGGGAATCGTTTTCCGTCCGAACTGGCCACCATCTATGCCCGCTATGGGGCCAGCGAGCCGCTGGAGCGGCTGGTGCAGCGGCTGCTGAAGGAAAAATCCGCCCTCGGCGAGCGCCTCCAGGCCCTGGAACGTCAGCTGCCCGTGCGGCTGTTGCGGCGCCTGCGGCTCCTCCCCAAAGCATGAGCACACCCGAACTGTTCGTCGGCATCACCAGCTGGAACAGCGAGCTGTTCCTGCCCCACTGCCTGGAGGCGCTCCAGGCCACCACCCGAGGCCTCGACACCGAGATCTGCGTGCTGGACAACGGCTCCACCGACCGCTCCGTGGCTCTCGCCCGGGAGCGGGGTGCCGACGTGGTGCAGCGACGCTGCAGCCAGCCCGAAGCACTCAATGCCCTGCTGCGCCGTTCCCGCTCGCCGTACACCCTGCTGCTGCATGCGGACGTGATCCTGCTGGCCCAGCAGTGGTTCAGCCTCTGCCGTTCCCGTCTCACCGAGGGCGTGGCGCTGGTGTCGCCGCAAGACATCGGCTGCGGGCCGCTCACCCGTCCCTTCGGTGCCGGCATGCCGGAGAGCTCCTTCCTGCTGATGCACACGGAGCGGTTCCGCCGCTGTCGGCGCCTCCATTGGCGACGCAAGGGACGCTGGCCGCGACCGCGCCTGGAGGTCGATTTCAACGGCCCCCACATCACCCACCACCTGCCGCAGGATCTGAAGCGCCGCCAGCTCACCTGGGTGCCCATGGACGTCTACGTCTCCAACCGCGCCAGCGAACCACTATTCACGCCAGCCTCGCCACCGGCGGTCTGGAGCGACGAACTGGCCTACCTGCGTTACGGACTCGGCAACTTCTACGGCCTTGACGGCACGATCACCCATTACCACAACTGGTACGACCGGATCGCCGCCCGGGAGAAGAGCGAAACGGCGCCGATCCCGGGCCGCAAGGATTTTCCGGTGGAGTTCATCCGCTCCTACACCCAGCGCCTGCTGGAGGACTACGGAGCCGGCAGGCTGGAGCTCCCCACCGACCTCAGCACCACCCGCACCCCCCGAGCGCTCTAGCCCCATCCCTTCCTCCATGTCCGGACCCTCGCCACCACGGCCGATCGCCGCCCACTTCCTGCTGGTGCCGGAGCTGCTGCACTCGCCCCCCAATGAGGCAATCATCTCGGCCCTGCTGGAGAACGGGTTTGACGTCCACGTCTATGCCCCGGGGCCCTGCGGCAGCACCGCTCCCTACGGCGAGCGGGTCACCACCCACCTGGTCGCCTATTCGATGCGCTGGCTGCTGGGCCAGGCCTGGCGTCCCCACTGGCGCCGCTACGGCTGCTTTTCGGGCACCACCGAGGATCCGATCGCCGTGGTGGGGGTGCTGGCCCGTCTGCACCGCCGCCCCTGCTTCGTGCTGGGGGATGAGATCCGCGCCGGCAGCTACCGGGGTCCCCGCTCGAAACGCTGGAAGCGGCTCTGCCTGAACGCCTACCGGCGGGCGCGCTTCACGATCGTCAACGACACCCACAGGGTGCCCCTGGTGCGCGACTACGCCGGTCTGCCACCGGCCCAGCCGGTGCTGGTCTATCCGGGCTGTTTCCGCAACCCGCCGGAGCGGGATCCGGCCCTGCGTCAGCGGTTGCGCCAGCGCTGGGGCCTCGGGCCCGACGCCCTCACCCTGGCCATCTCCGGGGGCTTCAACCTCACCGCCGGCGCCGACTGGCTGCTCGATGCCCTGCACGAAGATCCCGCCCTCTGCGCCGTGATCCAGCCCCTGGGGGTGGATCCCCTGGCCCTCTACCTGCTGCGGCGACTGAGCCTGGGGGGCCGACTCCATATCGAGACCGGGCGGCTGTCGTGGCAGGAGGCCTGGCGATCGGCCGTCGGCTACGACATCGGCCTGGCCGTCTACACCAATCCAGCGCCCCAGTTCCAGGCCATGGGCGTCAGCTCAAACCGGCTGTGCATGTACCTGGCCATGGGGGTGCCGGTGATCTGCAGCCGTCAGGCCAGCTTCCAGTTCGTCGAGGACTTCGGCTGTGGCGTGATGGTGGACGATGGCGCCGGTTTTCTGGCGGCGGCCCATCAGCTGGGGGCCGACCTGGACGCCCGGCGTGAGGACTGCGCCCGCTGCTTCCACGATCACATCCGCCCCAAGGAGCGCTACCGCGCCCTTGTCGAGGCGATCGGCGCCCTGGGGCGCCCCTGAGGGACGACCCACCACCGCCGTCATGAACCGCTCCTCCCTCAACCTGCGCCTCTACCTCACCGCCCAGGCCGTGCTGCACGGCACCCGGCGCCGCGTCCCGAGGGCCCTGCTGCCCCCGCGGCGGCCGCTGGGCAACTGTTTCACGATCGCGATCACCACCTTTGAAGCCCGTTACGAGAGCTATTTCCGCCCGCTCTACCTCGCGCTGCGGCGCAGCTTCCCGGAGGTGCCGATCCTGGTGGCCGTCAACGGCCACGGCGATGCGGCCAGCCAGGGCCGCTACCTGGAGCGGCTGTGCCGCGAGCTGGCCAGCGGCGAGCCGCCCCATCGCCGCTTCCTGCTGCACGATCGGGTGGTGGGGCTCTGCCAGATGTGGAACGAGCTGCTCCAGGCCAGCCCGACGGCCACCACCCTGGTGCTCAACGACGATCTGCGCCTCGACCCCTGGCTGCGGCGCTGGGCGGAAACGATGCCCTGGGACACCGTGGATCTCACCTTGCTCAACAACACCTGGTCCCACTTCGCCATCGGCCGCCAGTGCTGGCAGCGGATCGGCGCCTTCGACCAGGACTTCAGCGGCATCGGCTTCGAGGACATGGACTACACCGCCCGGGCTTCCCTGGCGGGGGTGCGGATCGGGGGGGCCGCCTGTCCCTATCTGCACCATGCGAACGACCAGCCGGTCACCACCTCCTTCGATGACCAATCGGCGCGGGTCTGGGGTAAGTACACCTCCGCCAACCAGGACAGCTTCTTCCGCAAGTGGGAAAGCTGCCCGGCAACGGAGGGGGTCTACATCCGCCAGCTGGGCCACCACGTGCGCCCGATCGCCCCCCTGCCTCCCCTGCCCGTGCCGCCCCTAAATCCGTCTGGGGCCGGGGTCGTGTACCTGGATCGAACACCATGAAGGTGCTGGTGTTCGCCCCCTCCGCCTACCTGCTCGGCGGGGTCCAGGACTGGCTGGCGAACCTGGTGCCGGGCCTGCGGGACGGCGGGATGGAGGTGACGGTGGTGGTGCCCGACGGCGACCATCACCGCCATGGCCCCTACGCCAGGGCCTATCCGGCGTTGGCGGCCCAACCCCTCGCCAACACCAGCGGCAGCGCTGAGGGCAGGATCCGCGCCATCGCCGCCCTGCTCGGCCGGCTCGACCCGGAGCTCGTGCTCGGCGTCAACCTGGTCGACCTCTACCCTGCGGCCCAGCGGGCCCGGTCCCAGGGTCGGTTCCACGGACGGGTGGCCATGACCCTCCATGCCCTGCAGGCCTCCTATCTCGAGGACCTGCGGCGCCACGGGGCCGGCATCGATGCGGTGATCGCCACCAATCGGCTGGCCTGCCGACTGGCGAGCGAGCGGGGCGGAATGGACCCCAACCGGATCCTCTACGCCCCCTATGGCGTGCCGGTGCCGCCCTGGCGTGCCCCCAGCGGCGATCCAGCCACCACCTTGAAGCTGGCCTGGGTGGGCCGGCTGGAGCAGGCCCAGAAGCGGGTCCACGATCTGCCGCCGCTGCTGGCGGAGCTCAAGACCCTGGGCATCGACCTGCAGCTCAGCATCGCCGGAGATGGCGTGGAGCGGCCGGCCCTGGAACGCTCCCTGGCGCCCTGGATCGCTTGCGGCAACGTGCGATTGCTCGGCCACGTCGACCAGCACCAACTCGAGGAGCAGATCTATGGCCATCACCATGCCCTGGTGATCACCTCCGCCTGGGAGACGGGACCGATCGTCGCCTGGCAGGCCATGGCCAGCGGCATGGCGGTGGTGAGCAGCCGTTATGTGGGGTCGGGCCTGGAGGGCGCCCTGGAGCACGACACCACCGCCCTGCTGTTTCCCTGCGGCGATGGGGCCGCCGCCGCTGCCCAGCTGGGGCGGCTGCGGCAGGGCTCCCTGCTGGAGCGTCTGTCCAGGGCCGGCCACGCCCTGGTGGCCGGGCGCTACAGCGAGGCGGCGTCCCTCGAGGCCTGGCGGCGGGCGCTCGGGCAGGTGTCGGCACTCCCTCCGCTGACGGCGGTCCCTGTGGAAGCGGCGCCGGCTCCCACCGGGCGGTTGGATCGCTGGCTGGGGCGCCGCCGCGGCGAGGATCTGCGCCGGCTGCTGGGGCAGCGCTTCCGCCATCGCAGCGCCGGCAGCGAGTGGCCCCATTCCGGCGGAGCGGGCGACAGGGCGGCGGAAGCGGCACTGCTGGCGGCGGCCGGCCGGCTTGACCATCCCGATGAATCCCATGGCTGAAGCGGCACGCGCGTCCCGGAAGGAGAGGTTGGGCGTCTGGCTGAAGGAGCGGCTGCGCTACGAGTGGTTGTTGCGACGGCCCGCTCCGGCCCCGCTGGCGATCGCCAACCGCGACGAGCGGCTGGAGGCGGCCCCCGATGGCCCCGGCCAGGCCTGCCTTTGGCGTCACACCTCCCGCCTGCACGCCCCACGCCTGCAGCCGGAACTGGGCCGGCGGCTGCTGGACCGCTGCCTGCTGGAAGCGCCGCTACGGCGCCGCAGCGCCCCCCTCTGGAGTGAGGGGCCACCGGAACTGAGTGTGCTGATCGGCCACCGGGGCAGCGAGCGGCTGCCCCTGCTGCTGGCCACCCTGGAGTCCCTGGCTGCCCAGGAGGACGTGCGGCTCGAATGCCTGGTGATCGAGCAGGACAGCGAGCCCCGCATCGCCGACCAGCTGCCGACCTGGGTGCGCCACATCCACGGGCCCCTGCCGGACCCCGCCGCGCCCTACAACCGCTCCCACACCTTCAATCTGGGCGCCCGCGAAGCCCGCGCTCCGGTGCTGCTGCTGCACGACAACGACATGCTCGTGCCCACCGGCTACGCCCGCCGCCTGCTGGAGCGGATCGCCCGTGGCTACGCCGTGGTGAACCCGAAGCGGTTCGTCTTCTACCTCGATGCGGTCCACAGCGCCTCGGTGCTCGCCGGTTCGGAGAACTACGCCGAGCGGCCCGCCGAGGCGATCGTGCAGAACCTGGAGGCGGGAGGCTCGATGGCGATCACCGCCGAGGCCTATGCCGCCATCGGCGGCATGGACGAGGGCTTCGTCGGCTGGGGGGGCGAAGACAACGAGTTCTGGGACCGCTGCCTCACCCGGCCCACCTGGATCTGGGGCTACGAGCCGATCGTGCACCTCTGGCACCGCGGCCAGCCCCTCAAGCACCAGCGGGACAACCCCAACCTGGAGCGGGCCCGGGACGTGATGCGGCGGCCCGCACTCGAGCGCATCGCCGCCCTGCGGCCCGCCCCGGTGCCCGGCCTGGTCAGCACGATCATCCCGGTGCACAACCGCGCCGCCCTGCTGCGCGAAGCGGTGGCGAGCGTGCTGGCCCAGGACCACCGGCCGATCGAGATCGTCATCGTCGACGACGGCTCCAGCGACGACACCGGTGCGGTGGCCGATGGCCTGGCCGCCGCCCATCCGGCACTCATCCGCGTGATCCACCAGCCCAACGGCGGGCCCGGCGCCGCCCGCCAACGGGGCCTCGACCACAGCCGCGGCGAGTTCGTGCAGTTTCTCGACAGCGACGACCTGCTGCTGCCCGGCAAGTTCAGCGCCCAGGTGGGGGCCCTGACGCGCTCTGCCGAGGCCCGGATCGCCTACGGCCCCAGCCTGGAGGAGGACCATTCCCGGCACCCGGTCCAGCGCCGCGGCCCGATGCGGGCCACCGGCACACCCCTGGAGCGCCTGTTCCCCCTGTTGCTGCTGGAGCGCTGGTGGACCACCAGCTGTCCGTTGTATCGGCGCGAGCTGCTCGACCGCATCGGCCCCTGGCAGCCGTGGATCAACGAGGAGGACTGGGAGTACGACGGCAGGGCCGGCGCCGCCGGGGCCCCGCTGGTGTGGGTGCCGGACGCGGTGTCGGTGCGGCGGATCCACATGGGCGACGACCACCTCAGCGACCGGGGCCACCTCGACCCCCGCAAGCTGGGGGACCGGGCCCGGGCGCAGGATTCCCTGCTGCGCAGCGCCCTGGCCGCCGGCGTCGACCGCCGCAGCCCAGAGATGGCACGCTACTCCCGCTCCGCCTTTCTGCTCAGCCGCCAGTGCGGCGCCGCCGGCGCCGAGCAGGCCTCAGAGCGGCTCTTCCAGCTCGCCCGCCGCACCGGGGCCTGGCAGGGGCGCCGGCAGCTGGAGTTCGTCCTGTACGGGCTGCTGGCGGCTGTCCTGGGCTGGGGCCGGGCGGCACGCCTGAGCATGGGGGTCCGGACACGGCTGCCGCCAGAAACCCGCCCAGGGGGGAACATGACCTGAGGTGATGCAGGAGTCCGTGGAGCACGAATCCGGCACGGCACCGCAGGTGTCCGTCGTGATGGGCGTTCGCAATGGCGGCGACGGCCTCACCGCCACCCTCGATTCCCTGACCAGCCAGGAGGGGGTGGTTCTGGAGATCGTGGTGATCAACGACGGCTCCAGCGATGACACCGGGGCGCTGCTGGCGGCCCGCGCCGCCGCCGAACCGCGCCTGCGGGTGCTCGAGCGGCAGGGGCGCGGCCTCACCCGCTCCCTGATCGAAGGCTGCCAGCTGGCCCGCGGCCGATTCATCGCCCGTCAGGACGCCGGCGACATCTCCCTGCCGGGCCGGTTGCAGCGCCAGCTGCGCTGCCTGGAGGAGAACCCGGAAGCCAGCCTCTGCTCCACCCATGTGCGCCTGGTGGTGCCCGAGGGGGCCACCGTGCGGGTGAACGCCCCGAAGCCGGAGGACCTCGCCGATGGCCTCACCGGACCGGCCATCCACGGCTCGGTGATGCTGCGCCGCAGCGCCTACGAGCGCGCCGGAGGCTATCGGCCGATGTTCTATTTCGCCCAGGACATCGATCTCTGGAGCCGGATGGTGGAGTTCGGCAGCCATCTGGTGGTGCCTGAGGTGCTTTACGAGGCCACCCTCTCCCCAGGATCCATCAGCGGGTCGCGGCGCCAGGAACAGGAAGCCTTCCACGCCCTGATCGTGGCGGCCACCCAGGCCCGGCGTGGCGGCCAGCCGGAGGCCCCCGTCCTGGCCGAGGCGGAGGCCCTCAGCGACCGCTGCCGCGGCTTGCGGGCCCAACCCTGCCGGCAGGCGGATGGGGCCTATTTCATCGGTGCCTGCCTCAGCCACGAGCGTCCTGACCTGGCCCGCCAGTACCTGCGCCAGGCCGTCGCCCTGAACCCCTGGCACCTCAAGGCCCGGCTCAAGCTGGCCACCCTGCCATGACCCTCAGCGTCGCGATTCCCACCTACGGCCGCGATCAGGTCCTGATCGACAGTGTCGCCGCCTTGCTGGCCCTGGATCCGCCTCCCTTCGAGCTGCTGGTGGTCGATCAGACGCCCCGCCACGACCCGGACAGCGAGGCCAGGCTGGGCGCCTGGCAGGCACAGGGACGCATCCGGTGGCTGCGGCTGCCGACCCCCTCGATCACCGCGGCCATGAACGTGGCCCTGCAGGAGGCCAGCGGCGAACGGGTGCTGTTCCTCGACGACGACATCCTGCCGGACCCGGAGCTGCTGAACGCCCACGAACAGGCGGGTGCCGCTGACCCCGACGCCATGCTCGCCGGGCGGGTGCTGCAGCCCTGGCACCAGGGCCAGAGCGATCCGGAGGACGGGCCCTTCCTGTTCAACAGTCTCCGGCCCCGCTCCGTGGAGGAGTTCATGGGGGGCAATGTGGCCATTCCCCGCCGGCTGGCCCTGGACCTGGGCGGGTTCGACCAGAACTTCGTGCGGGTGGCCTACCGCTTCGAGGCCGAGTTCGCCCATCGCTGGCGCCAGGCCGGCCATCCGATCCAGTACGTGCCCGGTGCCCTGATCCACCATCTCAGGGCCGAACGGGGCGGCACCCGCAGCTATGGCAAGCACCTCACCACCGTCAACCCCGACCACGCCGTGGGCCGTTACTACTTCCAGCTGCGCACCCAGCCCCTGCCGGCGGCCCTGGCGGGCTGCCTGCGCGGTTGGCTGGGCTCGGTGCGCAGCCGTCACCACCTGCGTCATCCCTGGTGGATCCCCCCCACCCTGCTGGCCGAAGGCCGGGGCCTGGCCTGGGCCCTGCGCCTGCAGAAGCGGGGTCCGGCCCTGCTGCCGACGCGCCGGCGCCGGCTGCTGATCGCCGGCAGCCACCCGGTGCAGTACCAGACACCCCTGTTCCAGACCCTCACCACCTCCCCCGGCGTCCGCACCGACGTGCTCTATCTGACCCTTCCGGATGCCCGGACCCAGGGGCTGGGGTTCGGGGTGTCCTTTGAGTGGGACGTGCCCCTGCTGGAGGGCTACGCCTGGCATGAGGCCAGCAGCGGCCGGGGCCCCGGCATCACCTCCGGCTACCGGGGCGTCTGGCTGGCCCGCCCCCTGGCGGAGCTGGGGTTCGGTCCCCTCCGGGAGCAGCCCGATGCCCTGCTCCTGACCGGCTGGCACTTCCTGGGCATGGTGCAGCTGTTCATCGCCGCCCGGCTGCAGGGCCTGCCGGTGCTGCTGCGGATGGATTCCAATGCCTTCCGCCCCAGATCCTGGGCCCTGAACCTCGCCTACCGGGTCCTGTTCCGGGGGGTGTCGGTCGGCCTTCCCGTGGGTACGGCCAATGCCCGCTGGTACCGGCAGTTCGGTGTCCCCCAGAAGCGTCTGGTGTCCTCCCCCCACTTCGTGGACAATGCTTACTTCGGTGAGCGGGCCGCGGCCCTGCGCCCCCGCCGGGACGCGCTGCGCCAGGACTGGGGCATCCCCCGGGAGACCTTCTGCTTTCTGTTCGCCGGCAAACTCCAGCCCAAGAAACGTCCGCTCGACCTGCTCGAAGCGCTGCGGTTGCTGGTGATGGAGCCCCTGGCCCCGATGGTGCATCTGCTGCTCGTAGGCAGCGGCCCTCTGGAGGAGGCCTGTCGCGCTGTGGCCGCCCAACACGGCCTGCCGGTGAGTTTCGCCGGCTTCCTGAATCAATCCGAGATGCCCTCGGCCTATGCGGTGGCCGACGCCCTGGTGTTGCCCTCCGACCACGGCGAAACCTGGGGTCTGGTGGTGAACGAGGCCATGGCCTGCGGTCTGCCGGCGATCGTCAGCGACCAGGTGGGCTGTGCCGAGGACCTGGTGCTCGAGGGCCGCACGGGCCTGGTGAGCCCGGTCGGCCAGCCGGCGGCCCTGGCCGCCGCCATGGGACGGATGGCCGCCGATCCGGCCGCCGCCGCCCGCATGGGGGCAACGGCCAAAGAGCTCGTTCAGGAGCATTTCAGCGTGCGCAACGCCGCCGAGGGGATCCTGGCGGGGCTGGCCTTGCTGGAGCGTCGCTGAGATGCACAGAGCCCTGATCCTCTCCCTCCAGCCGCCGGGGGGTGGCGGCGTCCAGGCCCGCCGCTACGCCAAGCTCCTGCCCCATCTGCCGGCGGCCGGCTGGGAGTTCCATGTCGTCGGCCCCGACCCTCGGCTGGATGCGGTCACACCGGAGCCCATCGACGGCCTGCAGCCGTTCTGCCACTACAGCCGCCAGGTCTCCCGTTCCCATCGCTGCGCCATCCGCAAGAACCGCCGCAGGGCCGGCACCCCACTGCACCTGTGGTTCGGCCTGCGCCAGCTGATCCACCAGCGGCTGGAGCGACTGGGTGGCCACGACCCCCAGGCCCATGCCCTGGAGGGCCTCAGGGCCACCGCCCTGGAGACGGCGGCGCGGCTCCCCTTCGATGTGGTGGCCGGCATCTGCCCGGATTTCCGCGTGCTTGAGGTGGCCCGGGAGGTGAGCGGACTGCTTGGCAAACCCTTCATCGCCATCTACGACGATCCCTTCGGCCACCGGGAGAAGGGCCGCTTCCACCCGGCCCACCCCGAGCGCCAACGGGCCGTGCTGGCCGCCGCCGCGGGGGCCGTGTTCGCCTCGCCCCTCACCCTGGAGCGCTACCGGGAGCAGGGGCTGCTGGGATCCACCCCGGCCAGCTTTCTGCCGGACTGCTTTGAGGTCGGCGAGTCCCCCCCACCAGCCGCCAGGTCAGCAACCGGCTCCCACGGCGAGCCCATCACGACGGCCGGCGCCCCGCTGACCCTGTTTCACCCCGGCAACCTGGGCTCCTGGCGGCCGATCGAGCCCCTGCTGGAGGCCGTGCGGCGATGGCAGCGGGAAGGGCACGGGGAGCTGCGGATCCTTCTCTACGGCTATCTGTATGCGGCAGCCAAAACGGCCATCCGCAGCGACCCCACCCTGCGGGACAGTGTCAGAGTCCATGCGGCCGTGAGCAACGAACGCTCCCACCAGCTGGCCGAGGCGGCCGATGCCGTGCTGGTGCTGATCGGGCCTCGCCACACGGACAACCTGCCCTCCAAGTTCTTCGAATACCTCCCCCACACCACCCCGGCGCTGGTGGCAGGACCGGCGGGCAACCCACTCGAGGCCATCCTCGACGACCTGAACAAGGGCCTCTACTGCGACATCGAGAGCAGCGCGGGCATCTTCGACGCCCTGGTGGCCTTGCAACGCCAGGGCCGCGCCTTCCGGGACCACCAGCGCCGCCATCCGGACGCCATCGGCGCCTATGCCGCCCCCCGGGTGGCCCGGGCCTGGGCGGCGGCGTTCGATGGCGTTCTGGCGGCTTGTCCCAAGACATGAGGGTCCTGCATGTCATCCCCTCCATCAGCCCGTTGCGGGGGGGGCCCAGTCGGGCCGTGATCGACATGGTGGCGGCCCTGCGCCTGCAGGACGTGGACGCCGCCATCCTCACCACCAACGACCATGGCCCGGGCCTGCATCCGGAGCTGGTCACCGGCCGCTGGCAGTGGCACCAGGGGGTGCCGGTGCTGGCCTTTCCCCGCTGGAGCCCACCGGTGGCCGCCCTGCGGGAGTTCGCCTTCAGCCCGGCGCTCAGCGTGTGGCTGGCCCGGCATCTGAAGCACTACGACCTGCTCCACATCCATGCCCTGTTCTCCTACCCCTCCACCAGCGCCATGGCCCAGGCCCGCTGGGCCGGCGTTCCCTACATCCTGCGCAGCATCGGCCAGCTCAGCCCGTGGAGCCTGGCCCAGAGCCGCGGCCGCAAGCGGCTGATGCTGCGCCTGATCGAACGGCGCAACCTGCAACGGGCGGCCCTCCTGCACTTCACCACCGGCGCCGAGCGGGACGAGGCCGCCGCCCTCGGCCTGGTGCCGCCGAGCCTGGTGCTGCCCCTGGGGGTGCGTGGCCCTGACCTCCCGGCCCCGCCGGCGGACCACCGGAGCCCCTCAGCTGCGGTCCATTTCCTGTTCCTGTCGCGGCTGCACCCGAAGAAGCAGCTGGAGAACCTGCTGGACGCCCTGGCCCTGCTGCTGCGGCGGCGGCCTGAAGCCAGCTGGGAGCTGACCATCGCCGGCGACGGAGAGCCCCGTTACGTCGCCGCCCTGCAGGAGCGTGCCAGGGGGCTGGGCCTTGGGGGGCGCTGCCGCTGGCTGGGGTTCGTGGCCGGGGAAGCCAAGTGGCGGGCCCTTGAGGCGGCCGACTGGTATGTCCTGCCGTCGGCGGCGGAGAATTTCGGGATTGCCGCCGTCGAAGCTCTCGCGGCAGGCACCCCCGTGATCCTCTCACCCGAAGTGGCTGTGGCGGCCGACGTGGCCCGTGCCGGCGCCGGCCTGGTCAGCGGCAGCGACCCGGAGGCCCTGGCGCTGACCCTGGCCACGGCCCTGGAGCGTCCTTCCCTGTCAAGGCGAGCTGCCGCGCTTAACCTGGCGGCAACGGATTTTTCCTGGAGCACGATCGCCCTTCAGCTGCGTGACGCCTACCGCCAGGTGCTGACCTCTTCCGCCGGCCGATGACCATCCTGCTGCTGATCGTGCTCTTCGGAGCCCTTGCCGCCGTGCTCCTGGATGGCGACTGGCGCGCCGGCCTGATGGTCACGCTGATCATCGGCTTCGTTCAGGATCCCCTGCGCAAGATCACGCCAGACCAGCCCGGCTACATGGTCGGCCTCGTCCTGGTCGGGTTCGCGCTCTGCGGTGTGGTGCTCCTGGAGCGGGCAGGGCGCTTCAACCTGCGGGCGATGTTCTGGACGGTGCCGCAATTCGATGGCTGGGTGACGATCTACTTCAGCCTCATCGCGCTTCAGAGCCTCAACAGCTTCGCCCGCTTCTCCGACATCCGGCTCACCGCCATCGGCGCCGCCTTCTATCTGGCGCCGGCCTTCGGGCTCTGGGTCGGTTTCCAGGTCGGATGCAATCTGCCTTTGCTGAAACGTCTGCTGACGCTTTATGTGGTCGGCTCGACGGTGATGGCGTTCACCGTGTACCTCAGCTTCCAGGGTGTCGACCATCCCACCCTCCAGGAGGTGGGCGAGGGACTGTTGATCACCTTCCGCTATGGATTCTCGGCCCAGGGGGCCTCGGGGTTCTGGCGCACCAGTGAAATTGCCTCCTGGCAGCTGTCGGCCGCCGCCTGCATCGCCGCCTCGATGGGCATTGCCAGCCAGAAGCCGACCACCCAGTTCGGTCTGTTGCTGATGGCGGCAGGGTTTGCCTTCCTCACCATCCTGACCGGTCGTCGCAAAGCCCAGGTGCTGATCATGGCCTTCGTGGCCATCTATCTGCTGCTGTTCAGCCGCCGGGCCAGCCCCGCCTCCAAGGAGCGGGTGATCACCAGTGTGCTTGGGGTGGCAGGCATCTCCTACCCCCTCTATGCCTTCATTCTCTCGGAGAATCTCGGCGAGAACTTCGGCGAATACACCAACCGTTCGCTCACCATCCAGCAGGATCTGGTCGAGCGCTTCGACTCCCAGGGCATCGGCGCCACCCTCAGGGCCATCGAGGTGTCCGATGGCATCGGCATGGGGGTGGGTGCCGGCGCCAGCACGGGCGGCCTCATCCAGAATGCTGCCCGCGACGCCATCCAGAGCGTCGGTTTCGTCTCCGAGGGTGGCGGGGGGCGCCTGATCCTGGAGCTCGGCATTCCAGGCATGGTGATCCTTGGGGTGATCCTGGTGCTGCTGGGCCTGGTGCTGCTGCGCAACTTCCGGCTGCTCAAGCAGCTGCCCCAGTCCACCTCGGCTCTGTTGATGGGCCTCATGTCCTTCGCCCTGGCCAACGTGCCGGCGTTCTTCTCCGCCGCCCAGCTCTACGGCGACCCCTTCGTGCTGATTCTGATGAGTCTCTCGCTGGGGTCGTTTCTGGCCATTCCCAGCCTGGTGTCCCAGCAGCAGGAGCAGTGGGCCCTCTGGCAATACCAACAGGAGCAGCAGCGCCAGATCCTTCTGGAGCAACGCTCCCAACCCCTGGCATGAGCCTGTCCGAGGCTGCAGGCGGTCAGCTCAGCGCCCTGATCCTGACCTACAACGAAGAGGCCAACATTGCCCGCACCCTGGATCACCTGCGCTGGCTGGATTCCATCCTGGTGGTCGACAGTGGCAGCAGCGACGCCACCCTCTCGATCCTCGCCACCCATGCCGCGGTGCGTGTTCTGCAGCGACCCTTCGACAGCTTCGCGGACCAGTGCAATTTCGGCCTGGACCAGATCGACACCCCCTGGATCCTTAGCCTGGATGCGGACTACCGGATCCCGCCGTCCCTGGCCAGGGAAATCCAGGCCGTGATCAGGGATCCGGACAACTCGACGGTGGCGGGCTTCAACATCCCGTTCCGCTACTGCATCGGCGGCCGCCCCCTGCGCAGCGGGCTGCTGCCGCCCCGGGTCAGCCTCTACCGCCGGGGTCTGGGCCGCTATCGCAACGACGGCCATGGGCACCGCATCGTCCTGTCGGGCCCCGTCAAACAACTGCGGCAGCCGATCTTCCACGACGACCGCAAACCCCTGCAGCGCTGGTTGACCTCCCAGGGGAGCTACCTGGCGATCGAGGCGGCCAAACTGCGCGCCACCCCGTCAAGCGAGCTGTCGTTGGCAGATCGCCTGCGCAAGCACACACCACTGGCCCCCTTTGCCGCGCTGCTGTTCTGCCTGCTCTGGAAAGGGGGGGTGCTGGAGGGCTGGCGCGGCTGGGCCTATGCCCAGCAACGCATGTATGCCGAACTCCTGCTGCATCTGATGCTTCTGGAAGATCACCCCAGCCTGTCAACACCGCCTTGACAGGGCATGCGATTCCGCAGGATCTGGATGTTGCCTTAAGGTCCGCCCCATCCATCGCGATCGGAAGGCTCCCTCGCCCGCCCAGTCCACGACGTTTCCCCCGCCACCAACTTTTCGATGCCTTCGATCCTGATCACCGGCGGCGCCGGTTTCATCGGCGTCAACGCCGCCCAGCACTTCGCCTCCCTGGGGTGGGAGGTGGCGATTCTCGACAATCTGTCCCGTCGGGGCACGGAGGACAATCTCCGCTGGCTGCTGGAGAAGCATCCCGCCATCGTCTTCCATCGGGTCGACATCCGCCAGGCGGAGGCCCTGGCCGAGGTCGTGGCCAGCCTGCGCCCGTCCATGTTGCTGCACCTGGCGGCCCAGGTGGCGGTCACCACCTCGTACACCAATCCACGGGAAGATTTCGAGATCAACGCCCTCGGCACCTTCAACGTGATGGAGGCCGTCAGGCTCCATTCCCCCGAGAGCTTCGTGCTCTACGCCTCCACCAACAAGGTGTACGGCGGCATGGAAACCGTGGCGGTGGAGATGACACCCCACGGCTACCGCTTCCGGGATCTGCCCGCCGGGGTGCCGGAGACCCAGCCCCTCGACTTCCACTCGCCCTACGGCTGCTCCAAGGGGGTCGCTGATCAATACACGATCGACTACGCCCGCATCTACGACCTGCACACCTGCGCCTTCCGCCAGTCCTGCATCTACGGGACGCGCCAGTTCGGCATCGAGGACCAGGGCTGGGTGGCCTGGTTCAGCATCGCCGCCCTGCTGGAACGGCCCATCACCCTCTACGGCGACGGCTGGCAGACCCGTGACGTGCTCGACGTCCGGGATCTGGCCCGGGCCTACGCCGCCGCCTGGGACCACCGCGACACGATCAGCGGCCAGGCCTTCAACATCGGCGGCGGCCCCGTCAACACCCTCTGCCTGCGCGACCTGCTGCGCTTCCTCGAGGAGGAGCTGGCGATCACACTCACCCCGCTCAGCGGCCAGTCCCGACCCGGCGACCAGCCCGTGTTCATCTGCGATGTGACCAAGGCCGCCGAGCAGCTGGGCTGGACACCGGAGATCAGCGTTGATGCGGGCGTGCGGCACCTGATCCGCTGGGTCCGCGACAACCGCGACCTGTTCGGCTGGCTCAAGCAATGAGGCGGCCGCGGGCCCTGATCAGCACCATCGAGCCGGTGGATGGGGGGGTTCCCGCCATGACCGCCTGCGTCGCCAGGATGCTGGAAGAGATCGGCATTGAGCCCGTCTTCGCCTGGTATGCCCCCTGGAGCACCCACCCGAAGCTGTCGGTCCCCCTCCATGCCGTCCCCAGCGGCCGGAAGCCTGGCCAGATGCAGCGCCGCGTCTACGGCGACCACGAAGGCCATGGCCTTGGCGCCTGGCTGCCGGAGCTGGAGTTCACCCATTACCTGCCCAGGCGGGCCTGGCGGCAACTGGTCGACAGCTGCGATCTGCATCTGTCGGTCACCGGCAATCCCCTCTGCGCCACCCCCTTCGCCAGGCTGGGGATTCCCTTTCTGGCCTGGGTGGCCACCCCTTGGCAGGACGACCGGGTCGACCGCGTCAAACGCTTCTCCAGGCCGAGGCGGCTGCTCGACCGCACCCTCAACGGACCGGTGCTGCGGCAGCTGGAACGCCAGGTGCTCCAGGCTCCCCGGGGGCGCATCCTGGCGTTGAGCGGCTACACGGCCAAGGCCCTGGCCTCGATCGCCCACCGCCCCATGGACGGGGTGATGCGCATGCCGGTGAATCCCGCCATTTTCCATCCCGCCCCTGAACGGCTTGTGCCCTGGCGCATCGGCTTCGCCGGCCGCTACGCCGACCCGCGCAAGCAGATCACCCTGCTGCTGGAGGCCGTGGCCCGGCTCCTGGTGCAGCGCCATCCGGTGCAACTTGTCCTGGCGGGCGAGCAGGACGTGCATCGCCTCCAGGGCCCCCTGGCGGCGATGGGACTGGAAGGACGGGTGCAGTGCCACCCCTGTCTTGGCCCCAGCGCCCTGGCGGAGGTGCTGCAGGGCCTGGATCTGTTCGTGATCCCCTCCCACCAGGAGGGCCTCTGCATTGCGGCCCTTGAGGCGATGGCCTGCGGGGTCCCGGTCGTCAGCACCCGCTGCGGGGGGCCGGAGGATTACGTGATCGATGGCCGCACGGGCCAGCTGGTGGCCAGCGAGCCCACCGCCATGGCGGCAGCCATCGCCACGATCTGCGCCGATCGGAGCCAGCGTGAGCGCCTCTCCGCCGGGGCGCTGGCCTGGGTGCGTGAGCAGGCCAGCCCGGAGGCGGCCCGGCGCACCTTCCTGGCCCACCTGGAGGCCTGAAGACGATGTGCGGCATCGCGGGCCAGCTGGGCAGGGAACCGGGCGACTTCGCCGCCAGGGTCGGCCCCCGCCTCGCCCACCGGGGACCCGATGATGCTGGCGTCTGGCAGGACCCGGCCGCCTGCCTGGTCCATCGTCGCCTGGCGATTCTGGATCTCTCTCCCCTGGGCCACCAACCGATGGCCACCCGGTGCGGCCGCTGGCAACTGGTGTTCAACGGCGAGATCTACAACCACGCTGAGCTGCGCCGCCGGCTGGAAGCGGAGGGCCAGCAGTTCCAGGGCAGCGGCGACACCGAGGTGCTGCTGGCCTGGCTGGTCCGCTGGGGTCGGGACGGGCTGGCGGCGTTGCGCGGCATGTTCGCCTTCTGCCTGTACGACAGCCAGGAGCGCAGAGCGCTGCTCGCCCGTGATCCCCATGGCATCAAGCCCCTCTACCTGCGCAGCGGTCCGGGGGGATCGCTGGCCTTCGCCTCGGAACTGCGGGCCCTGCTCGCGGCGGATCCGCAGCGGCCCCATCTGGATCGCCTGTCCCTGGGGCTCGCTACCTGGCCACCGGATCGGTGCCCGAGCCCGACACCCTGGTGGCGGGCGTGCAGCGCCTGCCCAGCGGCCACGCCGCCTGCTGGCATCGGGGTGAGCTGAGCGTGCATCCCTGGGGGGCCTTGCCGGAGAGCCTCGCCGGGGCCAGCAGCGCCACCGGCATGACGGCGGCCGAGGCCACGGCCCTCACCCGCGCGGCACTCGAGGACGCCGTGGCCGCCCACATGGTCAGCGATGTGCCGGTGGGGCTGTTCCTCAGCGCCGGACTTGACTCCGCCTCCCTGCTGGCGCTGGCCCCCCGGGGCCTGCACACCTTCACCATCGGGTTCGCGGCGGCAGGGGCCGGCGGCTTCGATGAATCCGGGCCGGCAGCCCGCATCGCCGCCCACTTCGGCGCCCATCACACGCCCCTGAATCTCACGGCCGAGCAGGCCCGGCAGTGGCTGCCGGCCTTCCTGGCCAGCCAGGATCAGCCCTCCATCGACGGATACAACACCTGGTGCGTGGCCCGACTGGCCACAGAACACGGGCTGAAAGTGGCCCTCTCCGGTCTTGGCGGCGATGAACTGTTCGGCGGCTACCCCAGCTTCCGGATGGTGCCGAAGCTGTACCGCTGGCGCCGCCGCATCGGGCCGGCCGGGCCTCCGGCGGCCTGGGTTCTGCACCGGCTGCCCCCGGGCCGACGCGCCAGGCTGCAGCGGATCACAGGGTTGCTGGAGGCCCCTGCCTCCCTCGGCAGGGCCTACGGATGTTTCCGGGGTCTGTTCTCGCCCACCGAAACCGATCGCCTGCTGGCGCACTGGGGGCTCAGCGCTTCTCCTGGCACGCCTGGGGCCGGCGAAGCTGCCGAGGGAGAGGCACCGGCCGGCACCGAAGGGGTGGCCTGGCTGGAGGGCACCCGCTACCTGCGCAACCAGCTGCTGCCGGACAGCGACGTGATGGCGATGGCCGCCGGTCTGGAACTGCGCCTGCCCCTGGTGGATGCCCAGCTGCAGCGCCGGCTGGCGCCGATCCCCGCCGCCCTCCGGCTGGCGCAAGGCAAACAACTGCTGGCCAGCAGCGTGCCGGAGCTGCCCGACTGGTTCCTGAACCGCCCCAAGCAGGGGTTCCGTTTCCCGTTCCAGCTGTGGCTCGACGACCCGGCCTCCCCCCTGGCCCTGCGACTGCCCGCGACCCCCCGGGGGATCGACCTGGCGCCCTGGTACCGGCGCTGGAGCCTGATGGTGCTGCAGCACTGGATGGAGGTGCACCTCGGCGTCAGCCTGTCCGCGGCCCCGCGCCCGTGAACGACCCGCCACCGCGTGCCCTCGGGTTGCCCATGAAAATGTCCCCTAAGATCCGGCTGCCGCTGGATGCCCAACCCGCCGGGTCATCGGCTCCCGTGTTCCGTCCTTCCGTTCGGGGATGCCGAGGCCGATCCGATCCTGAGAGCCAGCCTCCTGGCTCCATGACGCTGCAACGGTGCGTGGATCCTCGGTTCCTTCCGAGCCTGGCCGTCGCCACCAGCACCACCCTGCCCCCGCCAACCGGTTCACCCGCTTCATGACGCTCATCCTGGGCATCAATGCCTTCCACGCCGATGCGGCCGCCGCCCTGGTACGGGATGGGCTGATCGTCGCCGCAGCAGAAGAGGAGCGTTTCCGCCGCATCAAGCACTGGGCCGGTTTCCCCTCCGAGGCCATCGCCTGGTGCCTGGCCGATGCCGGCGTGGGGCCGGCCGAGCTCGACCACATCGCCATCAACTCCCAGCCGGGGGCCCACCGCTGGCGCAAGGTGGCCTACACCCTGGGGCACCGCCCCGATCCCCGCTTCCTCGTCGCCCGCTGGCGCAACAAGCGGGAACGGGCCGGCCTGGCCCAGCAGCTGGCCCTGGCCTTCCCGGGGGCCGAGATCGGAGCGCGGCTTCATTTCGTGGAGCACCACCGGGCCCACCTCGCCTCGGCCTTCTTCGCTTCCCCCTTCCAGGAGGCGGCCGTGATCTCGGTGGATGGGTTCGGCGACTTCGCCAGCGGCGCCTGGGGCCATGGCCAGGGCAACCAGCTCAGCCTGGATGGCCAGATCTGGTTCCCCCATTCCCTGGGCGCCTTCTACACAGCGATCACCCAGTACCTGGGTTTCCCCAACTACGGCGACGAATACAAGGTGATGGGCCTGGCGCCCTACGGCCAGCCCACCCGGATGGAGGCCATGCGCCGCATCGTGCGGCTCCAGTCCGACGGCACCTATCGGCTGGATCTGCGCTACTTCCTGCACGCCACCCAGAAGCTGCCGCACCAATGGAGCAACGGTGCCCCGGTGGTGGGCGGCCACTGGAGCCCGGAGCTGGAATCCCTGCTCGGCCCTGCCCGCCAGGCGGAGGAGCCGCTCCAGCAGCACCACATGGACATCGCCCGCTCGGCCCAGGCGATGTACGAGGAGGCCTTCTTCCACCTGCTGCGGGCCCTGCACCGGAACCATCCCAGCGACCAGCTCTGCATCGCCGGGGGCTGCGGTGCCAACTCGGTGGCCAACGGCAAGGTGACCCTGGCCACCCCGTTCCAGCGGGTCTACGTGCAGGCGGCCGCCGGTGACGCCGGGGGCGCCCTCGGTGCCGCCCTGGAGGTGTGGCATGGGCTGGGCCGGTCCCGCAGTGCGCCGATGCGCCATGCCTACCTGGGCAGCCAGCCGGCACCTGGAGAGGTGGACGAGCTGCTCGCCAGTCCCACCGCCCGCATGGCCCTGGAGCAGGCCCAGTGCAGCCTGGAGCGACCGGAGGAGGAGGCCCTCTGCGAGCAGGTGGCGGCGGCGATCGCCGAGGGGCTGGTGATCGGCTGGTTCGATGGCCGCATGGAATGGGGACCGCGGGCCCTGGGCCACCGTTCGATCCTCGGCGACCCCCGCCGCGCCGACATGAAGGACATCCTCAACCTCAAGATCAAGCGGCGGGAATCGTTCCGTCCGTTCGCCCCTTCCGTGCTGGAGGAAGCCGTGGGCGACTGGTTCAGCCTCGATGGGGAGGTGCCCTTCATGATGCAGGTGTATCCGATCCGTGAGGAGCAGCGGGCCCGCATCCCGGCCGTCACCCACGTGGACGGCAGCGGCCGTCTCCAGACCGTGAACGCGGCGGACAACGGCCGCTATTACCGCCTGATCCGGTCCTTCGCCGAGCAGACGGGCGTGCCGATGGTGCTCAACACGTCGTTCAATGAGAACGAGCCGATCGTCTGCACCCCCGCCCAGGCCCTCGATTGCTTCCTGCGCACCCGCATGGACCTGCTGGTGCTGGGGGATGTGCTGATCCGCCGGCAGGGGTGAGCGACTCCGCCGCCGCAGCTGCCCCATTGCCCCCCGGAGCCCCCACCGGGCTCAGCCTGATCGTTCCCACCCTCGATTCCTACCGGCTGCTGCCCCGACTGGTTAACTCCCTGCGCCGCCAGAGCTGGCCCCACTGGCGGGTGCTGTTCATCGATGGCCCCAGCGGCCCGGAGCATCGGGCCTGGCTGGACGCCCTCTGCCACCGGGACAAGCGCTTCACCTGGCAACCCCAGGAGCCGGCGTTTCCGGGGATCTTCGGCGCCATGAACCAGGGCATCCTCGCCGCGCCCGCAGACCACTGGCTGCTGTTCTGGGGCAGTGATGACTGGGCGCCCGGTCCCACCGTGTTCGAGGACGCCCTCGAAGCGAATCGACCGGCCACGCCTGGGGGCGACCCGCCGGATCTGTTGGTCTGCCGGGGCCGTTATGCGGGAACCGGCAAGGACGGGGCGATCCGGCTGGGACGCACCACCAGCTTTTCCAGCTGTGGGGCCTACCGCCTGAGCCTGTTTCTGGGCTCCACCCCACCGCACCAGGCCACCCTGATCGGGCCGGGGGCCCGTCGCCGTGTCGATCAGTTCGCCGCACCCTTCCGGCTCTCCGCCGACCTCGACTACTTCCTCCGACTCAGTGCCTGCGCCGATCTCACGGTGCGGGGGCTGGATCTGGAGCTGGTGCACATGGGCGAGGCGGGTGTCAGCGGCCAGCAGACCCGCCGGCGGCTTCAGGAGGTCCGGCTGGCCTATGGCCGGGCGTTTGGCTGGCTCTGGTGGATTCCCTTCAGCCTGCGCTACATCAGGCGTCTCTGGAGCCGGCTGCCGTCGCCGGGCAGGGTGTGGAAAAGAACAGGACAGGGCGGATAAGCTGCCCCGAGCCTGCGCATCCATTCCCTTGCCAGAGCAGAGCGGGCCTGCCGGACCAGACCAGAAACGGCAGCCGCAACGGCAGTGGCAACGGGTGCGGCGCAACGCTCCCCGGAGAATCCAGGGCTCCCCCCTGCAACGCTTCTGGGCCAGCCGCCGAGCCCGCCTCGGGTCTGTGGCCCTCGCGGGCCTCGCCATGGTCGCCTGGTTCTTCGCTCCTGCTTGGCAGAAAACGCGGGGACCGGGGTCACAGCCGACCAGAAACGCCGTTACGTCACCCAAGGCGAGTACGCGACAAGGAACCCAGGTGATCACCGCCTTCATCGAGGATCCCTGGCGAAGCCAGTCGGCCGTTCTCCTCTGGCGGGAGCGACCAGGGGCGTTGCTGGTCCTGCAGGGCAACGCCGAATACCAGGCCATCACCTACAACCACCTCCGCAACCGAAGGCTCTGGCCCCAGGACACCTCGAAACTGTTGCGCCTGCTTGCCGGTTGCGACACCGTCGGCCAGGTGACCGCCCTGGCCCGAATCCTGGAGGCCAGGCCCGGACCGGGACAGCTCACCTTCGTAACAGCCGAAACCCACATGGCCCGCACCATGGCCATCGCCCGGATCGTCTACGCCGGCACCGGCTGGCAGGTGGAAGGGGCCGACGCCCAGACCGGGGATCTGCGGCCCGAATCCCAGCTGCGGCTCTGGCGCGACCAGCTGCGCGCCTCCCTCTGGCGACTGACGGGGTGGGATGGCCGCCTGGATGGCAACGAATGCCTCTGAGCCCTGCTTTGGCCCTCCCCTCCCCCGTCCCGATCACGCTCTTCGGAGCCACCAGCCCCAGCGGCCAGGCCCTGAGCGAACTGGCCAGGGGCCGACCGCTGGTGGTGGCGGGCCGACGTCCACCACTGCCGCCGGCCTGGGGGGGGGATCCACCGCCGTTTCTCCCCTGTGATCTGGCGCAAGCCGGCGAGACAGGCGAGGCGCCGACGGGGTTGCTGATCAGTTTTGCCCCCATCTGGACGTTCGCACCCTGGTTGGCCCGCTGGGCCGCCAGGAACCCGGCCGGCGTCGCCGCCCTGCAGGGGGTGATCGCCTGTTCGTCCTCCTCGGTGATCACCAAGCGGTTCGCCGCCAACCGCTACGACCGGGATCTGGTGCAACGGCTGCGACAGGCAGAGGAGCAGCTGACGCTGACCTGCGCAACCCACGGCCTGCCACTCCGGATCCTGGCGCCCACCCTCATCTACGGCCAGGCCGGCCCCTTGGGCGATCGCAACCTGAGCCAGCTGCGCCGACTGCTGCGCCGCCTGCCCCTGCTGCCCCTGCCCGGCCAGGGGGGCCTGCGGCAGCCCATTCACTGCCGCCAGCTGGCTGCCGTGGCGTTGCACCTGGCCGACCGCCTGCCCCTGGCCGGGGACGGGCCCTCCCAGCCGGTGCACCTGCCCCTCGGTGGCGATGACACCCTCAGCTACGCCGCCATGCTGCGGCGCCTTCAGACTGCCACTGAGCCGGGCGATGCGGCCCGACGCTGCTGGCTGTTGGCCCTGCCGCCGCGGCTCTTTCAGGTCCTGGCCGCACCGCTGCTGCTGTTCTCCCCGAAAACCTTCGAGGCGGTGCTGCGCATGGGCGCCGACCTGGCCGGCTTCACCCCGGCCCATCGCATCCTCGGCAGACCGCCCGAACCTTTTCCCGTGCTGCCGCTGGTGCCATGACCGCCCTGCACGCCCCGGCTGTTCTGCTGCTGGGAGCGGGCCTGGGGGCGCTGCTCCTGCACCTGCTGCTGCCGCTGCTGAGGCGTGGGCTGGTGGATCAGCCCAACGCCCGCAGCTCCCACAAGGTGCCAACCCCCCGGGGCGGGGGCCTGGCCTTTGTCCTGGTCGGCAGCGGCCTCGCCCCCCTGGCCGGCGGCGGCTGGCCGGCCTGGATTCCGCTGATCTGCCTGCCGCTGGCCCTGGTGGGCCTGCTGGATGACCGACTCCATCTGCCGGCCGCAGGGCGCTACGGCATCCAGATCGCCACGGCCCTGGCCCTGGTGGCGATCACCCCCCTGCCCCTGGTGTGGTGGCTGATGCCCCTGGCCTGGTTCGCTGTCACGGCGGTGATCAATTTCGTCAACTTCAGCGATGGCCTCGATGGACTCGTCGCCGGTTGCAGCTGCGTGCTGCTGGGCGTTGCCGTGCTGGCCATGGCTCCCGCCGGCGGCAACGGCGTGCTCCCCTTGATCGGGGCCCTGCTGAGCTTCCTGGCCTGGAACTGGAGTCCGGCCCGGGTGTTCATGGGGGATGTGGGCAGCACGTTCCTCGGGGCGGTCATCGCCGGCATGGTGCTGCAGCAGGCCACCCCGGCCATGGCCCTGGGCCTGCTGCTGGCTGGCTTTCCCCTGCTGGGCGACCCTTGCCTGTGCGTTCTGCGCCGCTGGCAGGCCGGACAGCCCATCTTCCAGGCCCATCGGCTGCACCTTTACCAGCGCCTGCATCAGGCCGGCTGGCCCCACAGCCAGGTGGCGCTCCTCTACATCGGCGCCACCGCCCTGCTGGGCGGGGCCCTCCTCGTCCAGGGCCTGGCGCTGGAGCTCGGCCTGCTGCTGGTACAACTGGCCATTGGCCTCTGGCTGGATCGGCACCACGCCGTCCCCTTCTCACCTTGAAAGGGCAGTAACGTTGTTCCAACAGGCCATGCCCGGATCATGATCGATTCCTCCATCACATCATTGTTGGATGAGAATACTGAGGCCTGCGTGACGGGCTAGCGTCAATATCATGCATTTATTCATCGCCAATCCATCAGATCCTCCTTAACCGCCACGCCGCCCTCAGGCTTCAGAGATCGAGCATTCAACCTGTCTTCAGACTCTCCCCCATCACGGAAGTCACCCCCTGATCTGTACCTTGAGTGCCTTGGTTCTAACGCCGTTATCTGATGCGCCGATACCCGGCGATCTGAACGATTGATTCCCCAGCTCTCCGTTCTTCGTTATGTGCAGAAGCAGCTGCTTGCCCGCAGGCTGCTGCTGGTCGTTTTTGATGGTCTGATGATCATCGCGGCCTACCTGGGGGCCTTCATTCTTCGGTTACCTGACACCACGTCCCTCAGGGGGTTTCTGCCAACCACGATTCTGCTGTTGCCCCTGGCCGTGATCACGGGCCTGCCGGTGCTGGTGGTCTCCGGCTGGTATCGCGGGCTCACCCGCTACGCCGGCAGCCATTCCCTGTACGGACTGGTGCCTCGCTCGGGCTCGATGGTGCTGATCCTGCTGCTGAGCAGCACCCTGATCGGAGGTCCCCAGCCACCACGCTCTTTCTGGATCCTCTACTGGCTTCTGTTCACCGGAGGGGCCATCGCCAGCCGCATCATCCTGCGCGACGTCCTCGTCCATCACCTGGACCAGCGCGACAACCACACCACCGGGGACTCCCAGGGTGAAGCCACCCTCATCTACGGGGCCGGAGCCTCCGGGATGGGTCTGCTGCTGGCCCTTCGCAACGACGCCCGATTCCGCATTGTTGGTTTCCTGGATGACGACGAGGGGATTCAGGGGCGCACGCTCCAGAACATGGCGATCCACACCCCTCTGCGGCTGCCCCGGCTGATTGAGCGGCACGGGGTTCGCAAGGTGCTGCTCGCCATGCCGGCCATGTCCAGGCGCCGCAAGCGGCTGCTGGTCGATCAGCTCACCCACAGGGGGCTGGAGGTGCTCTCGATCCCCTCCCTGGCCCAGATGGCCAGTGGCCAGAGGATCGTTTCCGACCTGCAGGCGGTGGCGATCGAAGATCTCCTCGGACGGGAGCCCTCCAACCCCGACCCTGTGCTGCTCAAGGCAGGGGTCCAAGGGAAGGTGGTGATGGTGACGGGTGCCGGTGGATCGATCGGCAGCGAACTCTGTCGCCAGATCGTGGCCCTTGGTGCCACCAGGCTGCTGCTGCTTGAGCGCAATGAGTTCGCCCTCTACGCCATTGAGCGGGAGCTGAGCTCCAAGTCTGGTGGTGTCGAACTGCATGCCGTCCTTGGCGATGCCTGCAACACATCCCGCCTCACCCTGCTCTGCCGGCAGCACAGGGTGGAAACCATCTTCCATGCCGCCGCCTATAAGCATGTCCCCCTCGTGGAGGCCAATCTCTGCGCAGGCATCGCCAACAACATCGGCGCCACGGAGGCCGTGATCGCCGCCACCCGCGCTTCCGGGGTCAGCCGGCTCACCCTGATCTCCACCGACAAGGCTGTGCGTCCCACCAATGTCATGGGAGCCAGCAAGCGCGTCTGCGAGCTGCTGATTCAGGCGGCCGCCGCCGAGATCGAAGCGGGCGGCCCCATCCTGTCCATGGTGAGGTTCGGCAATGTGCTGGGCTCGTCCGGCTCGGTGATCCCCCTGTTTCACCAGCAGATCTCCACGGGCGGCCCCGTCACCGTCACCCATCCGGCCATCACCCGTTACTTCATGACCATTCCTGAGGCCGTCCAGCTGGTGCTCCAGTCCACGGGCATGGCCATCGGCGGCGATCTCTTCCTTCTCGACATGGGAGAACCGGTCAGGATCGCCGACCTGGCCCGGCAGATGATCGAACTGTCGGGGTTACGGGTTCGGGACGACCACAACAGTGATGGCGACATCGCCATCCAGTACACCGGTCTGCGGCCGGGGGAAAAGCTCTACGAAGAGCTGCTGATCGGCGCCGACGACCAGCCCACCCAGCACCCGCTGATCCGCAGAGCCACCGAACCCAGGCGGGAAAGCGAGCAACTGTTTCCCCTGATCCAGCAGCTGCATGAAGCCCTGGCCAACTGGGACGAGGCGACGACCGCTGGGCTCCTGCGCCGGCTGGTGCCGGAATACGATCCGGGAGAAGGGCTGCCTGCCCCATCTCTGGTCGACGCCGTGGCCCGATGAGCAACATCGCCAAGCGTCTGACCCATGCGCTTCTGCTGAAGCTTCCCCCATCCTGGCGGGCTTCCATTCCTGCCGTTCCCCCTCCGACACCCCGCAATCTCTGGCTGGCCCTTTGCGCCGCCGTGGCGATCCAGAACATCGCCGTCTTCCAGAGCAGTCAGAGCGAGCACATCACGGTGTTTGCCGTTCTTGTCTGGGGGGGAGCGGTGATCTGCATGGAGGATCAGTTCGAGGACCTTCAGCCTCGGCCCGCCGCCCTGGGGTTGATCATCGGAACCATGCTCCTTGTGTGGACTCTGGCCCGCTCGGCGGTGATCCTTCACTGGGACGGCCTGCTGTTCGCCCTCGCGCCGATCGGTGGACTCGCCCTGGGCCTGATGGCCGAGAAGCCCGCCAACCTGGGCCGCTTCCGCGATCCCCTGCTCTGCCTGATGCTGCTGCCTGGCTTCGCCCTGTTGATGCGAATCCTGCCGGAGGCGCCGATCAGCCTGCTCACCGCCCGGGTCTCTGGCCTCTGGCTGAGCATCCTGGGACTTGACGTGGTCGTCAACGCCCGCAGCGTGCTGCTGCCGGGAGGGGGCGTGAAGGTACTCGGGCCCTGCAACGGCGTCGACCTGATGGCCCAGATCCTCTGCGTGGGTGTGATCTTCCTGTTGGCTTTCCCGATCCGATCCTGGACCAGTCGCTGGCTGCTGTTTGTGATCGCCCCGCTGATCGGACTGATCAGCAACACCTTTCGGATCGCCCTGCTGGCCGTCTTCGCGGGCCATGGCCACTCCAAGGGAAGCTGGTGGTTTGATTTCTTCCACGAGAGCACCGGATCCCTGGTCTTCTCCGGCGTCGCCGTGCTGATCTTCGGCATGGTCTACATGCGCCTGCTGGAACGGGAACTGCCGCCGCTTCCCGCCCCACCACCCCAGGAGGGCGGAGCGTGATCACCCCAACCCTGCTGGTGCGGTGGTACGGCACGCTCGCCGCCGTCAGTGCACTCCTGGCCACCCAGGCCATCGTTTTGCCACGCTGGCAGGCGCCCCCCGGCCCGCTGCCCACCAGGCAACTGGAAGCAGGGCTGCGTGAAGCCAAGCTCCTGTCCCCAACGAAACGCCCGTCCTCCAGTAGCCCCTGGGCGGCAACGCGCCGCTATGAACTGGCCACCTCCGCACCCGTCGTTTTCCCCCTTCAAGGAGGGTTTGAACTCACCCTGATGAACGGAACCGTGCGCCAGCGGTTCAACTTCCAGACCAGCACCATGGGACGAGCTCAGCCCAGCCTGAACCTGAGCCAACGTCGCCTCATCAACGCACCGGTTCCAACCGCGACAGGCCTGGCCCAGGATCGACCGGTCTTCCAGACCTGCCTGGTCAGCGGGCCTGGTCTGGTTCGCGCCTTCGGGGTGACGCGCGACCAACTCGCCGCCAATGCCGACCGGCTCTCCAGTGGCACCGAGTCCGCTGTCGCGCGCGTGATCGGACTCGAGCCCAACCGCACCTACGGCTGCACCTTGATCAGCCTGCGCGGGCCCAAAGGGGAGCCCCCCTCTGATCGCCTGTGGCGCCAGGTGCTCGACCTGGTGGAGCCAGTGCTTCGATCCCAGGGCTAGGCCAGGGGGCACCACCTGCCGGGCCGGCAACCGCACCGCCAGCTCCCGATTCCCATCTCCCGACGCTTCCTTCCCCATCACCCTCACACCCACCACACGCTGCCTTCTTGGGGCCGCCCAGCAGCCTCAACGGGCGTTGAGCCGGCCTGAGGCCGACTCCATCGCCCAGGTGATCGTCTAGTGGTCGGCGTCCTGCGGCGAATTCTGCAGAGCCTCAGGGAGGCGGAAAGGCCAGTCCAGCCGATGCTGGAGCGCTCCTTACCCTTCAGCTGGGTTCTCAGCAATCGTCTGGCGATCGGTCCCATGCCACGCGGCGACCATCACTGGCAGCAGCTGGAGCAGGCCGGTTTCCGCAGCCGCTTCAGCTGTTGCTACCCGGAGGAAGAAACCGGACTGATCCTGCCGCCCGGGTGGTCGAGTGACCGAATCTCCCTTCCCGATCATCGCCAGCAGGAGCCGATGCAGGCAGCCAGGCTGGGACTCGCCCTGGCAAGGGCCGAAGCCCTGGTGAACGACGCCTCTCCCGTCTACCTGCATTGCATGGCGGGGTACGAACGCTCACCCCTTCTGGCCGTGGGGCTCACGGCCCGTCTGCGTGGCATCGACATGCTCGCCGCCCTGGCCTGGGTCCGACGCTGCCACCCGATGGCCATGCCCATCTACGACCACCTGGTGATGCTGGAGGTGATCCTGTCCTCCAGACCAGGGAGCACAGGATCCCATCAGGGGTGAACGGGCGGCTCAGCCCCTGTTACCGAATCGCTTTTTCAACCAACTGATCGGCCCACCACCGGATGCAACGTCCTGGCGATGGCGACGGGATGGGACCCTTTCGGCAGGCGGCAGGGAACTGATGCCGGTGCTGGGGGGGTTGCCACCGTTGGAGGCGGATGGCCCGGAAGGTTGACCCTCCTCGTCACGGAAATACGTTTTGACATCAGATTCTCCCTCGTTATACCGCGAGCTGACATAGGAATTGGTGGCAGCACCCTTCATGTAGCTGTCGCGATAGCGCTGGACGTAACTGCCGAATCCGCCAGACGAGGGCTCGGTGGCGCTCTTCGCGTAACCCGACGCAGACGCATAGGCGTAGTGATAGTAATAACCGTATTCGTAGCCGTAATCGTTGAGGCGGCTCGGGAAATTCACCTGGTTGCAGATGATGCCCAGCACATCGACGCCGGACGCGCGGATACGGCGGCTGGCCTGGGGGGCAAGCTCGCGGCTCACCTTGCCAAGTCCGACAAGGAACAGAATGCCATCCAGTTTCTCTCCGAGGAGGATCGGATCGGCCAGCATCAGGCAGGGTGGTGCGTCCACGACGATGATGTCGTAGCCGGGGAGAGCACGAATTTCCTCCATGACATCCTTGCAGCGGCTGGAGTTCAGCAGCTTGGCGGGATCGGGCGGCTTGGGACCGGCAGGAAGCACATCCATGTTCTCGGCAATGGAGTGAATGAACTCCGTGGGCTTTCGAGCGGAATCGGAGAGCAGGGTGGACAGGCCATCTCCCTGCTCAACGCCCAGATACCTGGCCTGCATCGGCAGACGCATGTCGGAATCGACCACGAGGACCTTGAGGCCAAGGTCGGCAAGGGTCCGTGCAAAAACGGCGACTGCAGTGGATTTACCCTCGCCCTGGGTGGAGGAGGTGACCCCGACCATGCGGATGTTGCTGTCGGCGCGAAGCAGGCGGAAGGTGGTGAACAGGCTACGAAGGGACTCCTTGATGGCAAAGCGCTCGCTCGAGGACATCTTCGAGATGCTGGTGGCGATGTCGACACCGGGCTCAAGCGGGAGATAGGGAATCAGGCCCAGCACGGGCAGCTGGAGTTCCTTTTCCACCTCCATGGGGGTATGGAAGACGTTGTCCGTCTTCTCCCTCAGGATGGCGGCACCAAGCCCGGCCAGCAGGCCGATCATGATGGCGCGCAGAAGGTTGCGTTGGATGTTGGGTTCCACCGGGCTGCCGCCGAAATCGGGGGGGCCGATCACCTCCCAGGGTGAGATGGAACGGGCCATTTCAAGCCGGTAGCGCTCCCTGGCCTGGATGTAGGAGGAGTACTGCTCTCTGGCAATGGACAGACGCTGGTTGATGTTCTCGAACTCCGACATCTTCTGCGGATTGTTCCGGAAGTTCTCACTGAGAAGCAGGATCTGGCGGTTGATTTCATCCTGCTGGGCCACGTTGGAGAGCAGCCTGGCCTTCACGGCATCCGCGGCTTGGCGTTGGACCACGGGAAGGAGCTGGTTGCGTCTCGCCAGCAGGGACTGAACGATCGGGGAGTTCTCCTTGAACGTCCCTTTCGCGGTGGCCAGCTCCTGCTCGAACTGGTTGAGCAGGTCGAGGGGGGTGGCCGTCTCCCGGGCGGACTCGGCGCCGGTGGAGGCCCGGCCCGGCACGAGCACGCTGTTGCGACCGAGCTGCTCGAGGGCTGTGGGGGCACCGCTGGGGGTGAACTGCAGCTTGCCGGTCTGAATCGATGTCAGCTGGCTGTCCAGTTGCACCTGCTCGTTCTGAAGGGTGCGCAGCTGGTTGACGAGAGCTTCGCGAGCTCCGAGGATCTGGCCTGCCGCGGTGGCGGGGTCGACGAAATTGTTGCGTTCACGGAACTTGAGCATCTCCTGGGAGAGCTTCTGGACCCGGGACTCGATCGCTGGGGCCTGTTCATCCAGGAATCGGACACCGGAGTTGACGGCAGCCTGACGCTGGGTCAGGGAGAAGGCGGTGTAGTCCTTCGCCAGCTGACGCAGAATCACCTTGCCCTTGGCAGGATCGGGCCAGCGGAGGGAAACATTGAGAACGTTGTCAACCCGAGAGGATTCCTGGTTGATGGAAAGGTTGTTCTGGAGAGCACTCAGCGGCACACCCTGACGCTGGGCGACAGGCCCGAGCAACAGGGGACTGCGCATCAGGACGATGAGGCTGGGCACATCTGTCTTTATCTCACTACGGGCGATGCTTTCCACCGATCCACCACCGCCACCGCCGGGGTTGTCGAAGGGGTTGCTGATCTGCATCTGAAACCCGCCCTGATAGACGGGTGAGAAGATGCGTTGCCTCAGGGTGTTGATCGCCAGGACACCCGTGACAACCGCGAAGGTGACCAGGAAGACAGACTGACGGCGTTTGATGGTCCGGACCAGACCACCCATCCCTCCTCCTCCAGACTGGCCCTCACCCGTCGGTCCCAGGGGGCTCTGGAGGGTCGGATCGAAAGACTGGGGAGAACCGGGCCCCGGACCGGCCGTGGGGGGAAGAAACATCGGGCGCGGCGTTCCACCCGGAAAGGTCTCAGGAGGAACACCGGTCGTTGTCACGTTATGAACGGCAGAGAAAGTTGTGTCGATGATAATGGCAACCGTCCGAGAATGCCCCTTGACGCGCCCGTCTATGGTGGTAATCCGATTAATGTCCCTCGGTGGCTTCTCCTCCCAGAACGTCTGCACGCCAGAAGTCCGATGGTGGCCAGAGCCAGGCCACTGAAGGGCTGTCCGTCAGCCGAAGCCAACCGCATCGGGCCATCAAACGACGGCTTTCCGCCCTGGGCCTGATGGGTCTCACGGGTCTTGTATTCGCTCCAGCTGGCCTTCGGGCCTCCGTACCCCAAGGGCCCTCCCCCCAGACCCCATGGAGAGGATCGGGTGCCGTCAGTGCCACCCCCATTGCAGGTCCTTCCTCCTCGGCGCCCCTGCCCCTCTCGGTGACGGAGGTCTACAACGACCTCTATGTCCTCGGACCCGGCGACGGTCTGCAACTCACCTTCACGGATCCCTCCGCCTCCGCCATCGGCGGTCCGGTCGTCATCCTTCCCGATGGCACCTCCACCCTGTCACTGCTGGGATCGGTCCAGCTCACCGGCCTCACCATCGGACAGGCCACCCGCTGGCTTACGTCCCTGTACGCCAAACAGCTTGTACGTCCAGAGCTGATCCTCAGCCTGACTGCGCCTCGCCCCGTCAAGGTGACCATCATCGGTGAGGTGGGCCGACCGGGGTTGTACCCGCTGGCGAGCTATTCCACTCCGGTTTCCGCCATTCAGACGGCCGGGGGTGTCACCCTCAATGCCGACATCCGCAAGATTCTGCTGCGACGGCTGGCCGGCCCGGATGGCAGCCAGAAACAGACCGTGCTTGATCTGGCCCAGGTGTTTCAGGCGGGCAACCAACGCCAGAACCCCATTCTTTTCGACGGCGACACCATCGTCATCGGCCGAACCGAAGAGCTGATTCCGGAGGAGATCCTCCAGATCGGCGCCACCAACCTGGCACCGGCCACCATCAGCGTTTCTGTGATCGGTGAAGTCAGGAGCCCCGGCACGATCAGCGTGCCTGCCAACACCCCCCTGGCGGAAGCCATTTTCCGGGCCGGAGGTGCTGAGAACTGGCGGGCCAATAAGAACGACATCGAGCTCGTTCGACTCAACCGCAACGGGACCACCACCCGTGAGGTGTTCAGTTACAGGGATGGGATCGGCGTCTCCAAGGGGCTGAATCCGCCCCTGCGAGATCGGGACACCATCATCGTGAACCGCACCTTCTACGCCGAGGCCCTCGACGTCATCAACCAGGTCATCGTTCCCCTCAGTCAGGCCGCCAGCTCCTATTATTTCTTCCGAGATACATTCAACGGCAACAGAAACAGCAACTTCCGCTGACCTGAGCAGCATCAGCCACAGGTTTCTACCCAAAGCCGCCTCCACCGACAGCCATGTACCGCGAACCCACCATCAGCCCCAAGGCCATCGCCTGGGCCCTGTTGAGCCAGTCGATCTGGCTGCCCCTGCTGGCCATCGATGCCCACGATCGCTGGCAGGCCAACGTCAAGGACATGGCCATCCCCCAGCCCGCCGATCCCAAAGGCTCGGATGAAGCGGTCGCGTCGCTGCCCGAGGAACCCGCCCAGAAAGCCGACAGCGCCTCCCCGTCGGCCCTGGAGGATCTGGGCGTCACCACTGGCCATGTGCTCAGTTCGGCCTCCGAGAAGCTCGGTTCGCTGCTGGATGCCCCTCTGTCGCGCAGTCTCGACCTGAGCGGTCCTTCCAACTCCTCCCGAGCCAGGCCAGATCCCGGTCGCCGCCCTGCCGTCGCCCTCAGGAGCACCAGCCCTGCCCGCACCGCCAAGGCACCGGCCGCCACGGCCAGCTTCACCATCGAGGGCCCTTCCCTCGGCACCACCGGCCTGGGCAGCGCCAAGACCCTGCTGCAACGCAATTTCTCAAACTCCGAGCTCCTCGGTGGCGTGCTCACCATCCAGGACCTGGGTGCCCCTGTCATGCCACCGGTGGCCAGGGCCGAGCGGGCCCGATGGGCCAGCAGCGGAGATCCCATGGCTCCCCTGCCCCAAAGCCTGAGGGAGCCGATGCGCCAGGCCATCCGCACCCTGCCGGCCCCGACCCCCACCAAGACCGCCAAGCTTCAGCAGGGTCGGGTGATCTACGTGCCCTCCACCCGTGTCAGCAAGCCCACCCAGGTGCCCCTGGCCGTTCAGGCGGATGGCACCGTCGACGTGCTCAGCCAGCCCGATGATCCCGCCGTGATCGAGGACATCAAGGAATGGTCGAGCCGCCAGCCGGCCCAGGCCCCTGGAACGGTCACCCCCACGGTGGTGAACCTGCAGCCGATCCCTGCTGAGGTCCGCGCCACACCGGCCCCTGCGAAGGTGTCGCCGGTGGCGAGTGCTCCGATCGCGCCCCCACCGGTTCCCGCAGCCCCCACAGTGGCTCCCGCGGCCGAGGCTCCCCCCGCCGCTCCGTCGCCGGCAGGCGCCGGTGGTTCCATGGTGGCTCCGCAGTGAGGCATCCGGGTCTCCACCACCGCGGCCTTGCACTGGTGGGCCTCACCTGTCTGGGCCTGGGGCTGCAGCCACTTCGGGCCCAGTCTCTACCGGCAGGCCCGGCGCCCTGGGTCCCGGTCGCGGCTGAGCCCCCTGCGGCCGGCTGGGAGCCCGTGACAGACGCCGCCACCCTGCCGCCGGATTACCAGCCCGCGCCTGCCAATCGCGACCCCGCCGAACTGGCGATCGTGCCACGCCAGGGCAAACCGATCGAGAATGTCGGCATCTACGGCATTGGCGGCGGCGTCAATTTCGGCAGCGATCTTCCCAACAGCGGTGTTTTCACAGGCCGGGTGGGTTACAAACTCAACGAAACCCTCGCGGTCTCCCTGCGACCAAGCGTCATCTTCGGCAACAGGGATGTGCTCGGCCGTTATAACGGCCAGACCTCTTTCCAGCTGCCCCTCACCCTTGATCTGTTCCGCCGCTCGGTGGTTTCCCCTTACCTCGGCGGGGGCATTGCCACCAACACCTATTCCACCGGCCAGACCAACGCCATGCTCACCGGTGGCGTGGATGTCAACGTCACCCAGAACGTGACCCTGGGCTTCAACGTCAACTATGTCTTCCTGCCGGACGGGGTCACCTTTGATGCCCTTCAGGCCATGACCCTGCTCTACCTCAGGTTCTGATCGCCAGAGGGTCTTCACCAGCCTCGGCCACCGCCTCGATCGCGGCAGCAATGGCCTGACGTTGTTCCTTGTCATATCCCCAACGATCCAGGAAGGTCCGGTCCTCCAGCACGGCCTGATCGTCGTCAGCCTTTTCCGCTGCGGCCGCCAGCAATGGTTCCAACCGTTGCTTCACGGCCATGGGCTCCAGGTGCCGCAGGAGTTCGGTGCTGCGCCATTGCACCCGCTCCGAACCGGCCTGGTGCTCCTGATCTCCGCAGCGCTGGTGGTGCAGGACCATGGCCGTGCTCATCGCCAGATTGCGGGCGGTGAGATCCACCACCCCCGCACCGGCCTGGCGCAGGGCGATCACCAGGGCCTCCGGCAGACGGTCGAGCAACGGGGCCTCGCCGGTGAGGCTCACCACGAAGAAGCCGCGGGCGCCATCCCGGCTGGCCACCAGTTCACCGACCCGATCAGCCAGCACCTCGTCGCTGAGTTCCCCGGCCTCCCAGAGGCCGATCCACTGCGCCGCGATCTCCATCGCCTGGGGGAAGCTCGGTGCCAGGGGGGCTTCGGTCAGAGGAGCAGCATCGGTCATGGCGAGAGGCGGGCGGCGAGGCCCATGGACTGGCAGTGTTGAGGCTATGGACTTGAGCGCCCCGACCGCCAGCCCCGGCGATGCCCAGCCGGACGCCGGCAACAGCGAAGCGGTTCCCTTCCGCTCGGGCTTCGTGGCCCTGATCGGACGGCCCAATGTGGGCAAGTCCACCCTGCTCAACCAGCTGGTGGGCCAGAAGGTGGCGATCACCTCGCCCGTGGCCCAGACCACCCGCAACCGGTTGCGGGCCATCCTCACCACCCCCGCCGCCCAGCTGATCCTGCTGGACACCCCGGGAATCCACAAACCCCACCACCTGCTCGGGGAGCGTCTGGTGCAGAGTGCCCGGGGGGCCATCGGTGAGGTGGACGTTGTGCTCCTGCTGGTGGACGCCAGCCAGCCCGCCGGGCGCGGCGACGGCTTCATCGTCGACCTGTTGCGCCACTGCAGGGTTCCGGTGCATGTGGCCCTCAACAAGAGCGACCGGGTGGGGGCCGATGCTGAAGATCTGGCCGCCACCTACCGGGAGATGCTCGCGGCGGCAGACGATCGCCCCGTCACCTGGCCTTTGCACCCCTGCAGCGCCCTCAACGGCGATGGCTGCCAGGCCCTGGTGGAAGCCCTGGCCGCCGACCTGCCTCCGGGGCCGCTGCTGTACCCGGCCGACACGGTCAGCGACCAGCCGGAACAGCTGCTGCTGGCGGAGCTGATCCGTGAACAGGTCCTGACCCTCACCAGGGAGGAGGTGCCCCACTCGGTGGCGGTGCGGATCGAGCGGATTGTGGAGGACGAGGGCAAGGTGAAAGGCAAGGAACGCACGGCGGTGCTGGCCACCGTGCTGGTGGAGCGCAGCAGCCAGAAGGGGATCCTGATCGGCAAGGGCGGTCAGATGCTCAAGGCGATCGGCCAGGGGGCGCGGCTGCAGATGCAGAAGGTGTTCGACGGCCCGGTGTACCTGGAACTGTTCGTCAAGGTGGTGCCGAACTGGCGCAGCCATCCGGGCCGGCTGGCGGAGCTGGGCTACCGGGGCGATTGAGCATGCCGGCGAACCGCAGGTGCCGGCTGGGGGTTTGCGAAGATCCCAGGCGGGTCCACCGGCCCCGATCTTCCGCCGCCCCCGCCGTGACCAGCGCGACCGAGCCTCCGACCCCAGCAACGATCGCTCCTTTCCCGCCCGAGACGATCGCGGCCTTCCTCACCTGCTGCGCCGGGGACTGGCTCGCCCTGCGCAGCCGGTTCAACCTGGAGGAACCCAGCGCTGAGGCCGGGCAGACCGAAGAGGAAGAGGTCAGCTGGCACAGCTCCGAGCGCGGTGAACTGCAGGTGACCTACCTGGCCCCCGAGGGGAACGACGACCCAGGGGGGCTGGAGATCACCCCACCCAGCGGCGGTCGCCATCGGCTGCTGTTCCATCCTGACGGAAGCTTCCAGAGTCAGGCCCCGGACGGAGCCGTGAGCACGGGCCGCTGGCAGCTGTGGCCCGATGGCAGCCTGGAGCTGGCCAGCGAGCGGCCCGGAACCTCGGTGCGGGAACGGATCTGGTTCACCAAGGCGAATCTGCGCCTGCGCAGCAGCGTGGAGCACCACCCTGACGGGAGCCCGGGCCGGGCCAGCTTCAGCTCCGAGATCCGGCGGTTCAGCCGACCCGCCGGCTGAACCCACCATGCGATTCGACGTGGTCAGCCTGGTGCCGGACGCCTTCACGCCCCTGCTGGGGCTGGGGGTGATCGGCCGTGCCTTCGCCGCCGGCATCGCCGAGGTCCACACCCACAACCCCCGCGACCACGCCACGGATCGCTACCGCAAGGTGGACGACGTTCCCTACGGCGGTGGTGCCGGCATGGTGCTCAAACCCGAGCCCGTCTACGCCGCCTTCGAGGCCATCCCGGTGCTGCCACAGCGCCGCGTGCTGCTGATGAGCCCCCAGGGCCAGCCCCTGCACCAGCGTGACCTGCGCCGCTGGGCCAACGAGCACGACCAGCTGGTGCTGCTCTGCGGCCACTACGAGGGCTTCGATGAGCGCATCCGCCCCCTGGCGGACGAGGAGGTGTCCCTGGGTGACTTCGTGCTCACCGGCGGCGAATTGCCCGCCCTGGTGGTGATCAGTGGCGTGGTGCGGCTGCTGCCGGGCACCGTGGGTTCGCCGGATTGCCTCGAAGCCGAGAGCCACGCCGGCCTGCTGCTCGAGCACCCCCACTACACCCGGCCGGCGGACTTCCGCGGCATGGCGGTGCCGGAGGTGCTGCGCAGCGGCGACCACGGCGCCATCGCCCGCTGGCGCCAGGACCAGCAGGTGGCCCGCACCCGCGAGCGGCGTGCCGACCTGCTGGCCCTGTGGCAGGCGGAGCAGAACCTCTGAAACCCAGCCTCTCCCCCTGAGCCGCCACACTGGATCGGCCTCCATCGCCATCCATGCAGCTGCGCATCGGCAACGGCTACGACATCCACCGGCTCGTCCACGGTCGGCCCCTGATCCTGGGCGGCGTGCACCTGGAGCACCCCGACGGCCTGGGGCTGGATGGCCACAGCGACGCCGATGTGCTCGTCCACGCCCTGATGGATGCCCTGCTCGGGGCCCTCAGCCTGGGGGACATCGGCACCCACTTTCCACCGGAGGACGAGCGCTGGCGGGGGGCCGACAGCCTGGTGCTGCTCGAGAAGGTGATGGAGCTGGTGGCGGCACGGGGCTGGCAGGTGCTCAACATCGACACGGTGGTGGTGGCGGAGCGCCCACGGCTCAAGCCCCACATCGCCGCCATGCGCGAGGCCATCGCAGGCCGCCTGGGCCTGGCTCCCGAGCTCGTGGGCGTCAAGGCGACCACCAATGAGGGGCTCGGGCCCACCGGGCGGGAGGAGGGCATCGCCTGCCATGCCGTGGCCTTGCTGCACCAGCCATGAGTCGCGGCCCTCTCAGCCGTCTGGGGGGTCTGCTGGCCTGCTTCGGCCTGATGCTGCTCGTATGGGCCGGCCTTCCAGCGAGGGCCACCGCCCTGAGCCCGCCACGCGTCAGCCCTGGCTGGAGCGAAACCCCCACGGCTGTGGTGGAACAGCTGAAGGTGAAGGTGCCCGCCGGCGCCCGAAAGGCCTGGCTGCAGGCGGAGCAGGAGACCTGGGGCCCCTGGCTGCGACGACAGGACGGCTTCCTGGGCCGCGATCTGCTCTGGGACGCTGAACGGGAGGAAGGCCTGCTGCTGATCCGCTGGCGCAGCCGCCGTCAGTGGCTGGCCATCCCCGTCAGCGAGATCGAAGCGGTGCAAGGCCAGTTCGAGGCTGCGGCGAGGAGGGCCCTGGCGCTGGATCCCCCGGACCCGGGTGCCGAGACCCCAGCCAACCCCTTTCCCCTGGTGGACGCCGGCGCCCTCGAGTGGGTGGGCCTCACACCAGCGGTGGCAGCCGTGGAGAACCGGTGAACGAAGACGCCCGTCTGGACCTGGGCCGCCGCCAACGGCTTGGCATGGTGGAGGCGGTGTGGGGCGAGCACAAAAGTGCCGAGCAGATCACCGCCGTGATGCTGGGACTGCACCAGGCCGGGGAGCTGGCCCTGGTCACAAGGGTCAGTGCAGAGAAGGCCCTGGCGGTGGAGCGGCTGCTGGCCGATCAGCTCGGCAGCGGCGGAGCTGACCCACCGCCGCAGCACCATCCCCTGGCCCGCTGCCTCACCTGGCCCGCACCGCCGCCTGCCGATCCCGCCTTCGGGCGGGTGGCGGTGGTCAGCGGCGGCAGCAGCGACCTGGCCGTGGCCTCGGAGGCCCGGCTGGCCCTCGCCTGCCATGGGGTGGCCAGCGACCTGGTGCTCGATGTGGGCGTGGCCGGGCTGCACCGGCTACTGGCGGAGCTCGAGGGTCTGCGCCGGGCCCGGGTGCTGATCGCCTGCGCCGGGATGGAGGGGGCCCTGCCCACCGTCCTGGCGGGGCTGCTGCCCCAGCCTGTGATCGGGGTGCCGGTGGCGGTCGGCTACGGGGTGAGCGCCGGCGGCCAGGCGGCCCTGATGGGCATGCTGGCCAGCTGCGCTCCTGGGCTCACCGTGGTGAACATCGATAACGGCTATGGCGCCGCCATGGCGGCCCTGCGGATCCTGCAGCTGGCCAATGGTGTGGCTTCAGCCGCCGGGGAGCAGGGGCCCTGAGGGGGGACCCTCAAGCTCCAGGACGGTCTGCAGCCAGAGGGTCAGGGAGCGGGGCAAACGGCCTTGCTCGTAGCGCTCGATCGCCTCGATCAGGACCGGTGTGTTGATCCAGCTGATCCGATGAGGAACCATCGGCGCCCGAGGCATCGCCAGCGCAGTGTGAGGTAACCCGGCCGGCCTGGCAAGGCGGACCGATCAGAGGTGCTGAAGATCGGGATAGGCGGTGATCACCTGTTCGGTGCTGAGGACCTCTCCGGCCCCCTCCGGCTGCCAGATCACCTCAAGCGCCAGCAGGTCATCCGCACCCAGCGCCCCAAGTTTCTGGAGCGAATCGCGCAGATCTTCCGCGGAACGGGCCCCCTTGATCGCCAACCGCTGGCGGCTGGCCACCAGCAGGGTGACAACAATGAAGTCGCTGGCGGCGTCGCTGGCCCCTGGGGCCACGGTCGCCGGCTCACTGAAACGACGCCCCGACACATTGGCGGTGAGTTCCCGCTCCAGCTTGCTGCGCTCCTGCATGGAGAGGCGGTTGAAGGTGGATTCGGCACTGGCGAAGGGCACCTGGCCCACTTCACCGTTGGCGTACACCCAGAGGTCGGGGTGGCGCAGCAGGGAGAGGCTGGTTTCCTGCAGGACCCGCTGAAGGCCGGAGCTGCTGGAGGTGTCCGACGAACCCGCCAGCCGGCGCAGGTCGTCCTGAAGGTCGCGGGCCGAAGCCAGCAGTCCGACCTGGATCTGGGCGATCGCCACAGGACCGTCGGGGCGGGGGTTGTAGGCCAGGTCGGAGCCGGAACCGCCCAGCGCAGGGCCGCCGCCACCCCCACCCCGCAGGGCATTGACCACGACGCCTGCCACCGCCATCAGGATCAGGAAGCCGAACAGGCCACCGCCACCGAAGCCGAAGATCGGCACGATGAAGGGAAAGCCCATGCCACCGCCCCGGTAACCGCCGCCGTATCCGCCGCCATAGCTGCCCCGGTAGCCGCCGCCACCGCCGCCGTAGTTACGGGGCATGGAGGGAGCAGAACGGAAGCTGCCGCCACCGATGCGGCCGCCGCTGGCCGCCTGGGCCGGCTGGGGTGCCGCCATCAGCAGGCCCGCCACCAGAAAGGGGACGACCATCAGACCGGCCAGGCGCCGGAACAAGCGGGAACCCATCTCTAGAGACCTTTTGATGACGGAAATCTAGGAACCTCCCCCAACGATGGTGACCACCTCCAGCACATCGGATTCCCCCACAGACTGGCTGGCCCAGCGCTCCCTGGGCAGGATCTCGCCGTTGAACTCAACCACCACCAGGCGTGGCTGATAGCCGAGGGTCACCAGCACCGCATCGAGACACAGACCCGCCGGGCAGGGTCGCGTTTCGCCGTTGACCCTCAGCCGCAGGCCCCCCGGCTCCTTGCGGGCGGATGCATCCGTCACGACGCGGCCCCCAGCTCAGCGAGCAGGGCGGCGGCGGCGGCGCCGGGATCCTCGGCCCGGGTGATGGCCCGCACCACCGCCACCCGCTCCGCCCCGGCCAGGCGCACGGCCGCCAGGTTGGCCAGGTCGATGCCACCGATGGCGAAGAAGGGCAGGGGGCATTCCGCCGCCGCCTGGCTCACGTAGGCCAGCCCCACTGGCTCGCGGCCAGGCTTGGTCGGCGTGGCCTCGACGGGCCCCACCCCGACATAGTCACATCCATCGGCAACCGCCTGGCGCAGGTCCTCCAGGCCATGGGTGCTGCGGCCGATCAGCCGCTCAGGCCCCAGCAGGCGACGGGCCACGGCCGGCGGCAGATCGCCCTGGCCGAGGTGGACGCCATCGGCCCCCACCGCCAGGGCAAGGTCGATGCGGTCATTGACCAGAAACAGGGCCCCATGGCGATGGCAGAGCTGGCGCAGAGCACTCGCCTGCGCGAAACGGCACCGGTCATCGGGGACGTCGCCAGCTTTGGCGCGGTATTGCACCAGACGCAGCCCCGCCGCCAGGCCGGCGGCCACCACCGCCTCCAGCCCCTCCACCGGACTGGTGACGAGGTACAGGTGGCAGCGGCGCAGCAGGGCCCGGCGTTCGTCGCCGCCGCGGCCGGCCTGAATCAGATCCACCTCCAGGTCGTAGAGGGCATAGCGGATCGCCGCCGCCTCGGCCGCCAGCGCCGGATCCTCCATCCGACCGAACTCCTCCAGCACCCGCAGGGCCTCCTGCACCCGGCCCGCATTGGCGGCCAGGATGCTGGCGCCGTTCTGACGCTCGGCCTGGGCCGGATGGCTCATGCCCGCCGCCGGGTCGCTGGCCGTGTGCCGCGCCAGCTTGTAGCGCTCCTGGTGCCGCCGTCCCAGGCGCTGGCGCAGGTCCTTGCTGCGGGCCACCAGGTCGGGGCGGTCCAGGGCGAAGCGGGCCCAGTCCTCCAGCACCCGCAGCCCCTCACGGGCCCGATCCAGGTTGGCATCGAGCAAGCGTTCGATGGCGGCGCGCTCGCTGCCGAGGGGCGACGGCGGAACTGGGGGCTGCGGCGTCACCGGACCGGGGCGGGTGAGGACTCCAGGGTATGGGAGGGGTCCGTCAGGCCGAAGGGGCTGCGGTGGGGCCGCCATGGGAGCGGCAGTCCTGCAGCGCCTGGTCCGCATCCAGGCGGATCTGGCGACTGAGGGCGTCGAGACTCTCAAACCTCTGCTGGCGTCGCAGCAACCTCAGGGGCTGGACCGTCAGTCGGGAGCCAGCCAGCTCGAGGTCTCGCTCCAGCAGGTGCACCTCCACCGCCGACGGCGCCAGGGGGTCCACCGTGGGCTGGGGGCCAAGGTTCATCACGGCCGCCATCGCCCCGTCCTCACCGTCCCGCCAGGCCAGGGCCGCATACACCCCTTCCAGCGGCAGGAACTTGCGCCCGTCCACCGCCAGGTTGGCCGTGGGCCAGCCCAGCTGGCGGCCCAGGCCCCGGCCCCGCACCACCTGGCCGCTGAAGCGGTAGGGGCGCTCCAGCAGGCGCCCGGCCTCCTCGATGCCGCCAGCCGCCAGGGCACGCCGGATGCGGCTGCTGCTCACCCGCTCGGACCCATCCCACAGCATCGGCAGCACCCGCACGTCGATGCCGAGGGCGGCGCCGATGCGGGCCAGATCCTCCACATCGCCGCTGCGGTCGACCCCGAAGCGGAAGTTGGTGCCCACGGCGATGCGGCAGGCCTGGAGCTGCTCGGCCAGCACCTCCTGCACAAAGCGCTCCGGCGTCAGCGCTGACAGCTCACGGGTGAAGGGCACCAGCACCAGTTGTTCGATGCCGAGGGGTTCCAGCAGCTCCAGCTTCTCCTCGGGCAGATCCAGCCGCAGCCGCGTCTCGCCATGGAGCACCTCCCGGGGGTGGGGCCAGAAACTGACCACGGTCGGCACCACGGCGCGTTGCGCCACAGGCTCCGCTTCGGTGACGGCGGTGATCACACGCCGATGGCCCCGATGCAGACCATCGAAGCTGCCCAGGGCGATGGCGGTGGGGCGCAGGGCGTGGGGGGGGTCGTGAAGCGGGATCAACGGCCTGGGCCCTCGCCGACAGGATCCTCCCATGCCAAGTTTGGGGCCTTCGCGCTCCCCCCCATGGTCGACACGCTGGATCTGCAGCGCATGGCCGATGCCCTCCGCCGCATGGGCTGGGTGCGCTTCTGGATCCAGCTGGCCCTCGGCGTCGTGGTGGTCGGAGTGCTGCTGTTCAACAACATCGGCGGCCGGCTGGTGGCCAATGCCGACCGTTCCCTCGGGCTGGGCCCCGGACTGTCGATCACCACCCTCTCGTTCCTGGTTCTGCTCTGGAGCCTGTGGCAATCCTGGCTGGTGGTGCGCTGTGGCCGGGCCCTGGCCAGTCCAGTCAGGCCCAGCCGTGGGGAGACCTCCCGCCTGGTGAAGCGCAGCCTGCTGGCCGACCTGATCGGCCTGACCCTGGCGTCCGTCGGGTACCAGTCCCTTGCCGGCAGTCTTTTCCTGCAGGCTTCCCTGCAGGCCCCGGGACTGTTCGGGCCGATGGCGGTGCCGGGGGCCCGGGGACCGATCAGCAGCTTTCCGATCACCTCGATCGAGATGCTCTCGGTGCTCAGCAACACCCAGGTGCTGTTTGCCCACCTGATCGGGCTGATCATCACCCTGTGGCTGCTGCAGCGGATCTACCGACGCGCTTGAGGCGCCTCACCAGGAAGGAGACGCCGAGACCAAGCACCAGGCGCGGTGGTGTCCATGACGGCAGAACACTCCTGGACCCAGCCCGCAGCAGCGCAACCGCCAGCCCGGGGCCAAACAACGGCTTGGCCATGCGCGCTGGGCCGGAATGGAAGCGAAACTGATTCAAGGCTTATCGGGGATGTCCTCTCCCAACACTTCGGCCATCAAGCGGGGCAGGAGAACATCCAGAGCATGGGCGGCCTGACACTCAGTCTTTGCCCGCACTCCCAGGCTTCGCCGCCTTGCCCCATCCTCCAGCAGCTTTTGCAGCGCCTCGGCCATGGCGGAGACGTCGAATCGGTCGACCACAACTCCAGCGCCTGCGGCGATGAAGGATTCGGCTCCCGCACAGCCTGAAAAACACATACTTGGAATTTCGAGCATGGCCGTTTCCAAGCAAACCGCCCCGAATGGCTCCTCTCTTGAGGTGAGCAGAAACACGTCAAAGGAATCAAAATAAGGATAGGGATTCTCACGGGGACCCGTGAAGAAAACCATCGACTCCAGGCCCATCCGTTTGATATCGCTTTCGATTTGATAGGTGGTCATCGGATCACCCCCGCCCACCCAGGCGAACAAAGGTGGATCACTCATTGCAGTCGCGAGATGGTGAGCGATCTGCAGAAAGATATCCGGCCCCTTGCGCCACTCAATCGTCCCCGCCATGCCAACAAGCTGGCGCTGCTTGGGGAGATTGAGCTCCTCACGCAATCGGTCGCAGCCCCGCCAGCGCACCACCTCTTCCGTATCGCAGTATTCATCAATGACACACAGACTTCCGTGCTCAAGACCGAGATAAGTCTGCAGATGGGTTGCCGTCAATTGTGAGTCGGCAATGATGCGATTAGCGAGCCGCTGGAAGCTCTGCCGGGAGATGCCGGAACGTTGGATCCAGTAACCCATTTCGCGCACATGAACGCTGACCCTGGGAAGGCGCTCAGGGGGCAGGCCAAGTGAATCCAGTAAGCCCTGCAAACATTGCAGGCCCACCACAGTGTTGCAATAGATGGCGTCAGCCTTCAGCAGCATGGCTGTCATGGCGCGGGCCTGAAGGCGGCGCTCGACGTGGTGGAGGACCCGGCGTCTGACGGGAACAAGGGGCCTGACCCCTCGAACATTGGGGAGAGAAAGCAGGTGCTCCCTTAAGGGTCCGTTGTGGCGGTAAAGGATCTCGAAGACAACATCAGGTTGTTGCGATTGGGCCCAACGCAGAAATCGACACAGAAGCAGAGAAGAGCCGTCATGGTGCAAAAACGGGGTGATCACCACCACCACAGCAGGACTGGTACTGGAACGCTTCATGGCTTCACTGATGTCTCATTTTTCGGACGCAAGTCAGCTCCTCGCTTCCTTTGTTAACCACGATTCGGGGCAGCCAGATGATCCGGGGAGACCCAGCCGGTCCGCGTCCGGCAACTGGGCGGGATCTCCCCGCCAGAAGAGTTCGGGCTGCAGGGGGGTCAGGGACGGCCCCCCCTGCTGGACCCAGGCCACATCGGTCGGCCAGTCGGCTGGACCGGCTCCGGAGCCCTCCAGGTCGTCCACCACCTCGCCGGCCAGCCAGTAGTAGGTGCGGCCGCGGGGGTCGGTTCGCTTCTCGAACTGATCGATGTAGCGCCGCACCGCCGTGCGGCACCAGCGCAGGGGCGCCAGGGCCTCGGCGGGCCGTGGTGGCACGTTGAGATTGAGCAGCAGCCCCTCGGGCCAGCCCGCGGCGTGCATCCGTTCGGCCACATCGAGGGCGAGGGCCGCCGCCGCCTCGAAGCGACGCCAGTGGAAATCGGCGCTGCTGACCGCGAGGGCCGGCAGACCCTCGATCGTCCCCTCCATGGCCGCCGACACAGTGCCCGAATACAGGACGTCGGTGCCGAGGTTGGGGCCGTGGTTGATGCCGGAGAGCACCAGGTCGGGCGCCTGGTCGAGAAGCCTGAACAGAGCCAGCTTGACGCAGTCGGACGGGGTGCCGCTGCAGGCCCAGGCGGTGACACCCGCAGCGAACAGCTCATCGGCCCGCTCCGCCCGCAGCGGCGTCTGCAGCGTCAGGCCATGGCCGGTGGCGGAGCGCTCCCGGTCCGGGCAGACCACGGTGACCGCATGGCCGCGGGAGGCCGCCTCAGCGGCCAGGGCCTGGATGCCATCGGCGAAGACCCCGTCGTCGTTGCTGATCAGGATCCGGAGCGGTGCCATCGGCCTCGACCGCGGGGACTGCCGGAAAGCTAGACGCAGCTGCCTACAGTCGCTTCCTTCCCCGATCCGTCCCGTGAGCGCCACCGTCAGCCTGCAACAGCTCACCGACCAGCTGGAGCACCTGGAGGCGGAGGCCGCCGCCGCCATCGCCAACGCCAGCGATGCCGCCGCTCTCGAGGAGCTGCGGGTGGGGCTGCTGGGCAAGAAGGGTCGGCTCTCGGGCGTGCTTGGGGCCATGGGCCGTCTCCCCGGTGAGGAACGCCCCCTGGTGGGGCAGCGGGCCAACCGGCTCAAGGACCAGGTGCAGCAGCTGCTCGGCGCCCGGCTCGAGGCCGTGCGTACCGCCGCCATGGTGGAGCGGCTGGAGCGGGAACGGATCGATGTGACGGCTGGCTGCAGTTACGTGCCCCCTGGCCACCGTCATCCCCTGCAGAGCACGATCGAGGAGATCGTGGATATCTTCGCCGGCCTCGGCTACCGGGTCTCGGAGGGACCCGAGATCGAGACCGACCACTACAACTTCAGCGCCCTCAACATTCCGGAGCACCACCCGGCCCGGGACATGCAGGACACGTTCTACCTGGGAGGGGACCGTTTGCTGCGTACCCACACCTCCCCCGTACAGATCCGCCACCTGGAAGCCAATCCTCCACCGGTGCGTGTGATCGCCCCCGGCCGGGTGTATCGCCGCGATGCGGTGGATGCCACCCACTCCCCGGTGTTCCACCAGGTGGAAGTGCTCGCCCTCGACGAGGGCCTGGATTTCAGTCACCTGCGCGGCACCGTCACCACCTTCCTGCAGCAGTTTTTCGGCGATCTGCCGGTGCGCTTCCGGGCCAGTTACTTCCCCTTCACCGAACCCTCCGCCGAGGTGGATGTGCAGTGGCGGGGTCGCTGGCTGGAGGTGATGGGCTGCGGCATGGTGGATCCGGCAGTGCTCGAGGGTCTGGGCCTCGACCCGGAGCGTTGGAGCGGCTTTGCCGCCGGCCTGGGGGTGGAGCGGTTCTGCATGGTGCGCCACGGGATCGATGACATCCGCAGACTGTTCAGCAGCGATCTGCGCTTCCTGGAGCAGTTCTGAGGATCAATGACGAACATTGGCCGTTCACCCGGAGGCTTCCCCCCGGCAGGGGTGAACACCCTGGTGTACTCGCAGAGCCAGCCGTGTTCGTACAACCTCAGCAATGCCTGGGCCCAACCGCTCGGGAGACTGGAGGCCTACATCCATCCCTTCACGATCCCACCGCAGTGGTACCTGGAAGCGCCTGGGGCCCACCTCGTTTCCATGATCGGTTTGGCCAAGCCCTGCCGGATCCTCCACGAAACCACGCCATTTCTTCGGCTGGGCACGAGAAAGGCCTGCCTGCTGGCTGCCAAGTCCTATCTCCACGCCACCGAGACCATTTCTGACGCCGTGGTTCCGCTGGTGGACTTCCGGGGTTGGCATCGGGGTTTTTTCCACTGGTTTCTGGATTTCCTCCCACGCGTCCTGGTGGCCGAGCACCATCACCAACGAACCGGCGCACAGGTCCATCTACTCGTTCCAGAACGGCTGACCGCCTGGCAGAGCGAGTCTCTGGCGCGGTTGAGCAGCCCCGTCGGGTCCTTGATCCCTTACAAGCCCCGAGCCGGCGGCACCAACATTCGCTGCCGGTCCCTGATCGCCGCTTCAGCCCACCGGCATCAGCACGCCACGGAGGCACCCTTTGATGCGATCTCACCGATCCATCTCAAGCAACTGGCAAAGCGACTTGGATCGGCATCGAATGGCGGGGCCACCATGGGCCTGCCACGCCGGGTGTTCGTCAGTCGCCGTGGCGCCAAGTCGCGGCGAATCATCAACGAACCGGACGTCTCCTCCTACCTCGAAGGTCATGGCTTCTGCACCATCCAGCTCGAAAAGCTGAGTCTTTCCGAGCAGATCCATCTGTTCCGTCAAGCGACCCACATCATCGCCGTGCATGGTGCCGGGCTGACGAACTTAATGCATGCCACGCAAAGCACCGTACTGGAATTGTTTGCTTCAGCCCATGGGATCCGTCCCGACTACTTTCAGATTGCAAGCATCTTGAACCTTGGCTATTTCTTTCACTGCCTGCCATCGTTGAATTCATTTCACGACATTCACTTACCTCTTGAGCTGGTGGATGACTTCCTGTCGATCGCCCCTTCCTGATCAGAACAGGGCCCGGTTGCAAGCCGGTCCAGAATGATCCATCGCCTGACCTTGGATGGGCTTCAAGGATCGCTGCTATCCGAGAGACAAGGTGCTGGTGGAACAGGGAGAGTTGCAGCGACCTCTCGGCCCATTCGGTAGAAGCGGTGGTTGAGATGCCTGGCCGAACGGTTGAGGAGATAGGCGAACAGAATGGCATCGTCTGTGAACCAGCGCTGATCGTACCGGAGCTGGCGGCGATTACGCATCAAAAAGTCCTTGTTGCCCATGGCGATGTGGGACGTTGTGTTGGCGATATCCAGACTGGCAAGAGGGGCCTCTTCGACCATCGCCAGAATCCCGTTCACCTGAGCAAGCGCATCAGCACAAAGATGCTCATAAAGGTTGATGCAATGGTGAATGGCAGGATGCGCGGCAATCTTCTGCAGCCAGGCTTCATTGGCATGGCCCCAATAATTCATTGAGCGATAGGCCGATAGAACACCCTTGCCACGGCTCTTGCGCTTCATCGAAGCGGTGAAGTTGCGCACATCCTTCGCCACGAGCACAAGACCAATACGATCCTCACTCTGGCCTTCCACCCGAAGGGCGCTCAGCAAGGCATCGAAAGCCTCCACGGACTTGGACGAATCGGTGACCACCACCTCATCGCCAAAGTGGCGGCGGATGAAGCGGATCAGTTCGACGTACTTGTCGACGAGAGGCAGAGCTGAGTTCAGACCATTGAGGTGGGGAAGCTGACCCCAGAACGCGCATTCCTCCCAGTCACTGCCGCAGGAACAGCGCCGAACGTCGTCCTGGTCCCCCCAAGCCCGCATGTAGGCCTGCATGTGAGCAGGGGAGAAAAAGGAGGCGATTTCCCCGAGACTGAGGCTCCGGGGATGGCTGCTCAGCAATTGTTCGGTCAGGGTGGTGCCGCTGTGTTCGAGACCACCGATGTAGAGAACCTTCAACGGCCTCAGCCTGCCAACCGATGCCCATCGACCCTAGCTCCGCTGGCTTGGGACTCTCGAATCTGGGCGCCCCTCTGCTGCGCCTAGAACCTGGGCGCCGAGGCGACCTTCAGCACTACGGCTGCACGCTGGTGAAAGGCCGTGCCGTCTGCTTCTAGAGTCTGAAAGCCATTCCGCCTGCGATCGGTGCCCCGGGTCGGACTGATCGTCAACGACGGCAAGGATCTGGCGATCAACACCGCCGACCTGATCGAAAGCCGACTGAAGGCGGCGGGGCTTGAGGTGGCGCGGGTGAGCAGTTCCGGTGGCGTGGTGGGCTTCGCCAATCCCGACCAGCACCTGCGCTCCCGGGGCTATGCGGCCTGCGTGCCCGCCAGTTTCGATGAGGACATGGCCCTGGCGGTGGTGCTGGGGGGGGACGGCACGGTGCTCTCCGCCGCCCGCCAGACCGCCCCGATCGGCGTGCCGATCCTGACGATCAACACCGGCCATCTGGGGTTCCTGGCCGAGGCCTACCTGAAGGACCTGGATCAGGCCCTGGCCCAGGTGGTGGCGGGGGAGTGGACCGTCGAGGAGCGCTCCATGCTTGTCGTGAGTGTGATGCGCGGCGAGCAGCGGCGCTGGGAAGTGCTCTGTCTCAACGAGATGGCCCTGCACCGGGAGCCGCTTACCAGCATGTGCCACTTCGAGATCGCCATCGGTCGCCATGCCCCCGTTGACATCGCCGCCGACGGGGTGATCCTCTCGTCGCCCACCGGCTCCACGGCCTACGCCCTCAGCGCCGGTGGCCCGGTGATCACCCCCGACTGTCCGGTGCTGCAGCTGACGCCGATCGCCGCCCACTCGCTCGCCTCCCGGGCCCTCGTGTTCAGCGACCAGGAGCCGGTGACGGTGTTTCCCGCCACCCCTGAACGTTTGATGATGGTGGTGGATGGCAGCGCCGGCTGTTACGTCTGGCCCGAGGACCGGGTGCTGGTCCGGCGCAGCGAGCATCCGGTGCGCTTCGTGCGGCTGGCCGACCATGAGTTCTTCCAGGTGCTGCGCAACAAGCTGGGCTGGGGCCTGCCGCACGTCGCCAAACCTTCCGGCAACCACGCCGACGCCCCGCTGTGACGCCGACTGCCCCGCCGACAACGGTGTTGCTGGTGGGCCCGGAGGCCACCGGCCTGGCTCCCCGGCTGGAGGTGTCCGGCTACGGGACCCTGGAGCAGGAGCCGGGCGATGCGCTCCCTGCGGCGGTGATCCTGTCGCCTGGATGCGAGCAGCGGATTCCGGAGCTGCGCCGCAGGCTGGGGGCCCGCCCCCTGCTGCTCGGCATCACCAGCGACAGCGTGGAGAGCCGCAGCCATTGCCTGGAGTGGGGCGCCGATGATTTCTGGTTGCCCAGCCTCGGCACCAGCGATCTGCTGACCCGGCTGCGACTGCACCTGGCCCTGGCCCAGCGGCAGGCCCCCACGCCGGTGTCCGCCCTGCTGAAGCTGGCGGATCTGAGGATCGACCCGGTGGCCCGCCAGGGCTGGCGCGGGCAGCGCCAGCTCAGCCTGACTGCCCGGGAGTATCAGCTGCTGCTGCTGCTGCTGCGCCACCGGGGTTCGGTGGTGAGCCGGGAGCAGATCCTCGAGGAGATCTGGGCTGATCAGGGCGGGGGTGCCAGCAACGTGATCGAGGTGTACGTGCGCTACCTGCGCCAGAAGCTGGAACAGGAGGGTGAATCGCGGCTGATCCACACCGTCCGGGGCCGTGGCTACTGCCTCAGTGAGGGTCGCCCCCCCACGAAGGGACCGCCATGAACCACCCCATTCTCAGGCGCTGGGCCCTGGCCGGCGTGGTCCTGCTGGTCGGTTGCGGACCGGGCCTGACCCAGGGGCCGCCGCAGTTCCTGCCCATTACCGCCCAGTGGTGTCTGGAGGGCCCGCCGCCGTCGCGCTGCATCCAGCTGGAGGTGCCCCGGGGCGAGCGCCAGCAGGCCATGGGGTTGCAGCTGCGCCCACCCTTGCCCCACCTGCGCGGCATGTGGTTCCCTTACGTGCCCCCCGCGGTGGCCAGGTTCTGGATGCACCGAACTCCGGAACCCCTCGACATGCTGTTCATCCGCGACGGTCGCGTTGTTTTCCTCGAGAGTGCCGTGCCGCCCTGCATGAACCTGCCCTGCCGCAGCTACGGCCCCGACACGCCGGTGGACGGGGTGCTGGAACTGGCGGCCGGCCAGGCCGCCGTGCTCGGCATCACCGTAGGCAGCCCGGTGCGGATCACCCCGCTGCCGGGCGCGTCCCCTTCAGAACCAGCACGGGATTGAGGGGAGCCAGTCGGGTGCCCTCCGCCAGGGGCGCGCCACGCCAGGCCTGGATCTGGGTGATCGCCACGCCAAGGCCGGCCAGCTCCAGCTGGGGCCGGAGCTGGGCCAGGGCTTCGACCGTGGCCAGGGGCAGGACCACCACCCCGCCGGGCCGCAGCCGGCCCAGCACCGCCTGCAGCACGTCGCGGCGGTCACGGCCGCCACCGCCGATCAGCACGCGATCGGGGTCGGGCAACTGGGCCAGGGCCGCCGGGGCCGCCGCCTCCAGCACCGCCGCGGGACGCACACCCAGCCGGGTCGCATTGGCGTCGATCAGGGCCGCGGCCCCGGCGCGGCGCTCCACCGCCCACAGGGCCAACCCGGGGCGCAACCGCAGCGCCTCCAGCCCCACCGAGCCCACCCCGGCGCCGATGTCCCACAGCACCCCTGTCTCGGGCAGCTCCAGATCGGCCAGCAGCTGGATGCGCACCTCCCGCTTGGTCATCAGTCCCGGCTGGTCGGGGTGTTGCAGCCAGAGGCCATCGGCCAGACCGAACAGGGGCAGGGCCGCCGGCGCCGGCACGGCGGGCTCGACCGCGATCAGCAGCACCAGGTGCAGGGGATCGAGATCCGGCGGCAGGGGATCGGCAGGCTCCAGCCGCTGCAGACGCTCCGCCGGATGGCCGAGGCGCTCCGCCAGCCAGACCTGATAGGCGGCCTCCAGTCCCGACGCCCGCAGGAGTGCGCGCACCTCGGCGGCTCCCCCCCGGGCCGGATCGGTCAGCACCGCCAGAGCAGTGGGCCGCTGCTGCAGCCGCGCCGCCAGGGGCTCGGGATCGCGGCCGTGCAGGCTGATCCAGGAGGCGTCCTGCCAGGGGCGGCCCAGGCGGGCGAAGGCCAGCTGCAGGGAGGTGGGGGCCGGGTGGAAACGAAGGCGTTCGGCTGGAAGGTGCTGCAGCAGCAGCCGACCGATACCGAACCAGAGGGGGTCGCCGCTGGCCAGCACCACCACCCGCTCGCCAGCGGCGAGGGCCCGCTGCAATCGCGGCAGCAGAACTGTGGGCTGGTCGCTGGCCAGCAGCTCCGGTGCCGGGACCTCACCGCGCCAGGCCTCGAGATCCGCCAGCAGACGCCGGGGGGCCGCCACAAGATCAGCGCGCAGGATCTTCTCCTGCCAGTCGCGGCAGAGGCCCGCCATCCCGGCGGCATCGGTGCCGAGCACATCCAGCAGCGAACCCTCCAGCCGTGCCCCCGCGCCCACTGCTGGCCATGATGCTCCCCACGCTTGCCTGCCACACCCCCCCTGCCCATGAGCGATCGACGCCAGCGCATCCACACCCTGGTGCTGGCCCTGCTGGCCCACCAGAGCGACCTCGAACTGCTCGAGGACGATCGTGCCGGTGCGGTCGGCAGCCCCCTGGGGGGCGGAGGGGACCCGGGCAGCTGGCTGGAGCGCAACCGGCGGGTGGTGCAGCGCTACCAGTCGCTGGTGCGCAGCGCCGTCACCCTCGATGCCCTGATCGAGCAGGAACTGGGCAGTGATCAGCTGGGAGGGGGCTCCACACCGGGCTGACCACCTGGGAACGCGCTGGGCCGGGGAACCAGCCGATGGCCAGTTCTGACAAGCTGGGCCCACTTCGTCTGGCCCCATGGCGCCCTTCGGCCTCTCCGCTCTCCAGAACCTGCGGCGCGGCAGGACTCCCTGGCAGCCACCCGAGGCCAGCTGGTCCCGGCCCTTCGGCCAGGGCTGGGACAAGCCGTACACGGTGCGCTACGCCAGCAACCTGGATGACGGCCCCAACCACGGCATGCCCCTGGGGGGCTTCGGTGCGGGCTGTATGGCCCGGGGCCTCGACGGCGCCTTCAACCTCTGGCACCTCGACGGGGGCGAGCACTGGTTCGGGGTACTCCCCGATTGCCAGTTCGCCCTCTTCGAGCACGACGGCCGGGCAACACGGGCTCATGCCCTGGCCACGGCGCCCCAGGCCGACGATTCCCGTCCCGGAACTGGCCAGCCCCTCTCCGCCTGGACCTGGTATCCCGCCGCCAGCACCGAGCAGCCCAGCGGCACCGTGGCGGTGCGCTATCCGGTCAGCTCCCATCACTACGCCGCGGTTTTCGCCGCCGACGTCCGCTGCGAGGCCTTCAGCCCGATCCTGCCCGGCGACTACCGGCGCACCAGCTACCCGGTCGCCGTCTTCGCCTGGACGCTGAGCAACCCCACCAACCAGCCGCTGGATCTGTCCCTGCTGCTGAGCTGGCGCAACACCGTGGGCTGGTTCACCAACACCGACCCCTCGGCGGAGGTTCACTTCCGTGACGACGGCAGCCCGGAGCACAACTACGTGCCGGCGATCGGCCGGGGCCGTGGTCAGCGCAACCGCTGGATCGAGGCCCCCGGCCTGAAGGGAATCCTGCTGGAGGGCGAGCGGTCGCAACCCCTGGCCGAGGGGGAAGGCCAGTGGTGTCTGGCGGTGCCCGACGAGGCAGCACTGAACCACCCGGGGGTGGAGGTGTTCCGCTGCAGCCGCTGGGATCCCAGCGGCGACGGGGCGGAGATCTGGGAGTCCTTCAGCCGCGAGGGCTCCATCCCCGACAGCGACAACGACCGCCGCAGCACCGGCGACGATCCCCTCAGCGCCGCCCTGGCGGTGCGCGTCCGGCTGGAGCCGGGCGCCTCGCTCGAGATCCCGCTGGTGATCAGCTGGGACCTGCCCGTGACGGCCTTCGCCACCGGCACCCGGGCCCTGCGCCGCTACACCGACTTCTTCGGCACCGATGGTGACAACGCTGCGGCCATCGCCGGCGAAGCCCTGGCCGACTGGCGCGACTGGAAAGCCGCGATCGAAACCTGGCAGGCGCCGGTGGTGCAACGCCACGACCTGGCAGAGCCGTTACGGATGGCCCTGCTCAACGAGCTCTACGACCTGGCCAGCGGTGGCAGCCTCTGGACCGCCGCCAGCTCAGGCGATCCGGTGGGGCGCTTCGGGGTCCTGGAGTGCCTCGACTACGCCTGGTACGAAAGCCTTGACGTACGGCTGTACGGCTCCTTCGCCCTGTTGCAGCTGTGGCCCGAACTCGACAAGGCCGTGCTGCGCAGCTTCGCCCGTGCCATCCCTGCCGCCGATCCGACGCCGCGGCCGATCGGCTGGTACTTCACCCAGGGGCGGGGCCGGGTGGAGGCGGCCCGCAAGGTGGCGGGGGCCACCCCCCACGACCTCGGGGCCCCCAACGAGCGCCCCTTCGACGCCACCAACTACACCGCCTATCAGGACTGCAACCTCTGGAAGGACCTGGCCAGCGATTTCGTGCTGCAGGTCTGGCGCACCTACAAGCTGGCGCCCGGTGGCCCGGACATCCGCTTCCTGGCGGACTGCTGGCCGGCGGCGGTGGTCGCCCTGGATTATCTGAAGCGCTTCGACGTCAACGACGACGGACTGCCCGACAACGGCGGTGCCCCGGACCAGACCTTCGACGACTGGCCCCTGCAGGGGGTCAGCGCCTACTGCGGCGCCCTATGGATCGCTGCCCTGGAGGCCGCCCTGGCCATCGGCCAGCAGCTGCAGCTGGAGCTGGGGCTGGACACCGCCGAGGAGCAACGGCGCTTCGGCGGCTGGCTGGAGCAGTCCCGCCGCCACTTCGATGCCCTGCTCTGGAACGGCGAGTACTACGCCATCGATGCCGGCAGCGGCACCCCGGTGGTGATGGCTGATCAGCTCTGCGGCGACTTCTACGCCCGGCTGCTGGGGCTGCCGCCGGTGGTGGCCGACGACCGCGCCCTCTCCTCTCTCAAGGCCATCCGCCAGGCCTGCTTCGAAGCCTTCGAGGGGGGGCGCCTGGGCGTCGCCAACGGCCTGCGCCGCGATGGAACCCCCCTCGATCCCGAGGGAACCCATCCGCTGGAGGTCTGGACCGGCATCAACTTCGGCCTGGCCGCCTACTACCGGCTGATGGGGCAGAGCGGCACCGCCTTCGCCATCACCGGCGCTGTCGTGCGCCAGGTGTACGAGGGCGGCCTGCAGTTCCGCACACCGGAGGCGATCACCGCCGCCGGCACGTTCCGCGCCTGCCACTACCTGCGGGCCATGGCGATCTGGGCCCTCTGGGCCACCCACACCGGCTGGCAGCCGATCCCCGGGGCCGAGCGGCAGCCATGAGCGCAGCCTGCCGGTTGAGACGTCTGACGGCGGCCCTGCTGGCTCTGCTCCTGGGCTCCCTGCTGGTGCTGGCTGTGGCGCCGGCGCCGGCCCTGGCCCAGCTGCATGCCCACCCGGATGGCAACGGCGCCCCGGTGGTGCGCAGTCTGGAGAGCCTGCGCGACCTCGACGACCAGAGCTGGCAGGTGGTGGCCTACCGGGAGGGACCGCCCGGCGGGCCGCTGCGGCTGCGGATCGTGGGTTACCCCGGCAAGGTGCGCCTCGACCATCCGACCGCCCTGGAGGTGCGCAGCGGCCGTCTGCTCTGGGCCCTGGAGGATGTGACCCTCAGCAGCACCGCCCTGGCCGGCGACACCCGATCCGCCGCGGCCGAGTTCGATCTGGCGCCGCTGCTGGCCGATCTGGAACGGAACCGTCCCCTGCGGCTGCGGCTGCCGCGGGTGTTCAGCGAGCTGGCGGTGCCGCCCTACGTGGTGGCGGAATGGCGCCGCCTCCCGGACGCCCCGGCCGCGTGAACCCCGGCTCGCCATGGAATCCCTGGATGGCCAGGGCCCTGCAGCTGGCCGCCCTCGCGGAGGGACGCACCAGCCCCAACCCCCTGGTGGGTGCCGTGGTGCTCGATGCCGAGGGCCAGCTGGTGGGGGAGGGGTTCCATGCGCAAGCCGGCGGCCCCCATGCAGAGGTGGGGGCCCTGGCCCAGGCCGGTGAGCGGGCCCGGGGCGGCACCCTGATCGTGACCCTGGAGCCCTGCTGCCACCACGGCCGCACCCCCCCCTGCAGTGAGGCGGTGCTCGCCGCCGGCATCGCCCGGGTGGTGCTGGCCATGGCCGACCCCAACCCGCTGGTGGCCGGGGGCGGCATCACCAGGCTGCGGTCGGCGGGCCTGGAGGTGATCGAAGGGGTGATGGAAGCCGAGGCGCGCCGGCTCAACCAGGCTTTCATGCATCGGGTCGCGACGGGTCGCCCTCTGGGGATTCTCAAATGGGCCATGAGCCTGGATGGCCGCACGGCCCTGCCCAACGGCGTCAGCCAGTGGATCAGCGGGCCAGAGGCCCGGGGCTGGGTGCACCGCCTGCGGGCCCGCTGCGATGCGGTGATCGTCGGGGGCGGCACGCTGCGGGCCGATGATCCGCTGCTCACCAGCCGGGGCCGGCGCACCCCCGAACCGCTGCGGGTGGTGCTCAGCCGGGGCCTGGATCTGCCGCCAGCGGCCCGCCTGTGGGACACGGCTGCCGCGGCGACCCTGCTGGTCCACGGCCCGGAGGCGCCTGTGGAGCGCCGCGATCGAGTTGATCGTCTCGGCGTGGAACGACTGGCCCTGGAGGTCTGCGAGCCGGGGGCCCTGGCGCACGCCCTGGCCCGGCGGGGCTGCAACCGGGTGCTGTGGGAGTGCGGACCGGTGCTGGCGGCGGCGGCCCTGCGCCAGGACTGCGTGCAGCAGCTGGCCGCCGTGATCGCCCCCAAACTCCTCGGCGGCCTGCCGGCCCGCACGGCCCTGGGGGATCTGGGCCTGGAACACCTGGATGGGGCCTGGGCCCTGCGGGGGCTGGACATCCGCTGGCTGGGCCCGGACCTCCTTTGGCAGGGGCCCCTGGACGGAGCCGCGCTCAGCGCAGCTCCGGGTGCAGGGGGTCCCCCTTGAACGGCCCCTCGACGGCGCTGGTGATCCAGCCGCCGTAGAAACCACCGGGCTGGGGGATGACCCGCTCCCCATCCACCCAGCAGCCGTCCATCAGCGCTGGGTAGCAGGCCAGCCAGCCGGCCAGGGGAGCGAAGGCCGGCGTGGGTGAGGGGTAACTCCACAGCGCCCGACGCAGGCGGCGCTGCCCGCCCCCGTCCTCCGAGGCCACCAGATCGAAGTAGCTGGCCAGGCCCTTCCACTCGCAGAAGCTTGCGCCAGCGACGGGCTCCAGCAGGCTCAGGTCCACATCCTCCGGGCAGAGGTAGAAGACCGGGGGATGGAAGGTTTCGAGCACCCGCAGGCTGCGGTGGGTGTCACACAGCACCCGCCCCAGGGCCTCCACACGCACGTGCTGGCTGCAGGTCAGGAGCGCCGGGGGACGGGGATAGGCGGCAACGCGCTCAGCCATGGGATCAGCCGGGAATGAAGTGGCGCAGGCGGCGCGCCTCGACGCCGGCGCGGGCCTGCAGCTCCTCGTCGCTGAGGCTGGCTTCGGCCCGTTGCTGGGCGGCGATCACATCCGCCTCATCAACGCTGAACCCGGCGCCGCGGGCCAGGGCCAGGAAGGCCGCCAGGTCCGGGGGGTCAGCGGGGTCGTGCAGGCGGCGATCAAGGGCGGCATCGGCCCGGGCATGGGCCAGAAAGGCATCCAGCTGGTCGAGGCTCATGGCACCGGCGTCAGGGCCTGTCCTGTTTAGCCGCCGGTGGGCACGTCCGGGGCCTGCGCGAGCAGATCCAGCTGCACCGCCGCCTCCGGGCTCAGCTCCAGCTTCACCGCCTCCCAGGCGGCCGGATCCCAGGGGGCCATCAGGGGCTCCAGCGCCCGCAGCTCCGGTCCATCGACGGACGCCAACCAGGCCTCCTCCAACCCATCAGGGATGACCACCGGCATGCGGTCATGCACCCGGGCCAGCAAGTCGTTGGGGGCCGTGGTGAGCACCACGCAGGTCTCGAGTTCGCCGCCATCGCTCCCCAACCAGCGCTCCCAGAGCCCGCCGAGCCAGAAGGGGCGCTGATCGCAGCGACGGAACAGCCAGGGCTGCTTGACGGTCCGGCCCTCCACCGTCCTGGTCTGCCATTCATAGAAGCCATCGGCGGGGATCAGGGCCCGGCGGTGGCGCCAGGCGCCCCGAAAGAAGGGTTTCTCCCCCACCGTCTCGCTGCGGGCATTGATCGGCCGGCGGCGGGCCATCGGATCGGGGCACCAGTCCGGCACCAGCCCCCAGAGGGCCAGGGCCACCTCCAGGCGTCCGTGCTCCTGGCGCTGCAGCAGCACCGGTTCCCCTGGCCGCACCTGGGGCCGGGGGGCGTAATGCTCCACAAACCCCGGCGGCATCGGGCCCTTCAGCCGGGGCAGCAGCTGATCGAGGCGGGTGGCCAGGGAATAGCGGCCGCACATGAAGGAGGGGGGAGCCGAAGGGGCGGGCGTTCGGTTCTCCCGACCGGGTGGTGGAACGGCCGGTGACGACCAGACCTAGCTTGGGCCCATACGCCGTTTTGCGCAGCATGGCCATCCGTCAGGACGACAACCGCCCCACCAGGCGGTTCGGACTCGTCAATCTGCTCCTGATCGGTTTCGGTGTGCTGCTGCTGTTCAGCAATTTCCTGCCCAATCCCGCCACCCAGGTGCCCCGGGTGCCCTACTCCCTGTTCATCGACCAGGTGAATGACGACAACGTCAAACGGGCTTACATCACCCAGGACCAGATCCGCTACGAACTCACCAAGGCCCCCGAGGAGGGGGCCCCCACGGTGCTCTCCACCACCCCGATCTTCGACATGGAGCTGCCCCAGCGTCTGGAGCAGCACGGGGTTGAATTCGCCGCCGCCCCGCCGAAGCGGCCCAGCTTCATCACCACGGCCCTGAGCTGGGTGGTGCCGCCGCTGATCTTCATCCTGGTGCTGCAATTCTTTGCCCGCCGCAGCGGCATGGGTGGCGGCGGCGCCCAGGGGGCCCTCAGCTTCACCAAATCAAAGGCGAAGGTCTACGTGCCCGATGAGGAATCCCGGGTCACCTTCGCCGACGTGGCCGGCGTCGATGAAGCCAAGACCGAACTCACCGAGATCGTCGACTTCCTCAAGACGCCCCAGCGCTACATGGACATCGGCGCCCGCATCCCCAAGGGCGTGCTGCTGGTGGGCCCTCCGGGCACCGGCAAGACCCTGCTCTCCAAGGCCGTAGCGGGCGAAGCCAGCGTGCCGTTCTTCATCATCTCCGGCTCCGAATTCGTGGAGCTGTTCGTGGGCGCTGGCGCCGCCCGGGTTCGCGATCTGTTTGAGGAAGCCAAGAAGAAGGCGCCCTGCATCATCTTCATCGACGAACTCGACGCCATCGGCAAAAGCCGTTCCGGCTCCATGGGCGTGGTGGGCGGCAACGACGAGCGCGAGCAGACCCTCAACCAGCTGCTCACCGAGATGGACGGCTTCACCGCCCAGGACAAGCCGGTGATCGTGCTGGCGGCCACCAACCAGCCGGAAACTCTTGATGCCGCCCTGCTGCGTCCGGGCCGCTTCGACCGCCAGGTGCTGGTGGACCGTCCCGACCTCTCCGGCCGCAAGATGATCCTCGACATCTACGGCAAGAAGGTGAAGCTGGCTGAAGGCGTGGATCTCGACAAGATCGCCCAGGCCACCAGTGGTTTCGCCGGCGCCGATCTGGCCAACCTGGTCAACGAGGCGGCCCTGCTGGCGGCCCGCGCCTACCGCACCACCGTGGAGCAGGCCGACCTCAACGAAGCGATCGAACGGGTGGTGGCGGGCCTCGAGAAGAAGAGCCGTGTGCTGCAGCCCGATGAGAAGAAAGTGGTGGCCTACCACGAGGTGGGCCACGCCATCGTGGGCCACCTGATGCCCGGCGGCAGCAAGGTCGCCAAGATCTCGATCGTGCCCCGCGGCATGGCGGCCCTGGGCTACACCCTGCAGTTGCCCACCGAGGAGCGCTTCCTCAATTCCAAGGAAGATCTCGAAGGCCAGATCGCCACCCTGCTGGGTGGCCGTTCCGCCGAAGAGGTCGTCTTCGGTGAGGTCACCACCGGCGCCGCCAACGACCTGCAGCGGGCCACCGACATCGCCGAGCAGATGATCGGCACCTATGGCATGAGTGAGACCCTCGGGCCCCTGGCCTACGACAAGCAGGGCGGCAGCCGTTTCCTGGGTGGTAACTCCAACCCCCGCCGGGCCGTGAGCGACGCCACCGCCCTGGAGATCGACAAGGAAGTGCGCGGCTTGGTGGATCGGGCCCACGACCGGGCCCTGGCGATCCTGCACCACAACCGGGATCTCCTGGAGGCCATCTCCCACAAGATCCTCGAAAAAGAGGTGATCGAGGGCGACGAGCTGAAGCATCTGCTGGCCTCCAGCCAGCTGCCGGATGCCCCGGTTCTGGAGGGAGTCGCCGCCTGAGGGCTTCTCCCGTCCGGCAGGCCCCCTGAGGAAACCGACCCTAGATTCCCCTTCGAGGCCTGCGGCAATCCAGGGTGATGGACGACGCTGATCCATTGCCCCCAGGCCAGTCCCACCGGGCCCGTCACCTGGTTCCGGCGGCCCTGACTGGGCTACTGATCCTGTTCTGCCTGACGATGGCGGGCCAAGGTCTGACAACCGCCTACTCCTACTGGTCGGATGAGCTCTGGTCCGTAGCCGCCAGTCAGTCCGACTGGGGGGCGCTGCTCCATGACTGGCTGATCCCCGACGTCCATCCCCCCCTGTATCAGCTCCTGCTGAAGCTCTGGATCGGGGTCTTCGGCACCGGGGAGCCAGCCACCCGCAGCCTCAGCTTTCTGATCGCCGCCCTGGGTCTGGGGGCCGCAGCCCTTTGCAGTTCAGGGCGAGGGGCAGGCCGGCGCCTGTTCACGGTGGCCTTCCTGGGCACCAGCCCCTCCTTTCTCTTCTATGCCCAGGAGACCCGCAGTTATGCCCTCTCGCTGACCCTCTCGACGCTGATGCTGGGCACGGCCCTGCTGCTGCGCCAGCGAACAGGACGCCACGAGACCGCCCTGCGCTGGGGGTTCACGGTCTCCTGCCTGCTCCTGTCCCTCACCCACTACGTCTCCCTGATCTTCGTGGTGGTGGTCCTGGCGGTGGTCAGCGCCGAGGGAACGGTCTTCCGATCGCGGACCGATGCGATCCCCCTGCTGCTGCTCGTGATGCTGTGGCCGCTCTGCCACGCCCTGCTGAGCCCCCCTGCGGAGAATCTCACCCGCGTCGACTGGATTGAGGTCACGCCCATCAGCGGCACGATCACGCAGTTCATGGCTGGAACGCTGCCCCTGCTCGATCCGCGTCAAGGTCCGCGAGCCCTGCTGATTCTGATCGGCCTCGTCGGCGGCATCGGCGCCGCCACCCTCCCCCTGCTCAAACCCGGAGCGGCCAGATCCAAGGCACCCGCCACGGGGGAAGCCCGCTTCCTCCTGACGGTGATGTTCGCCTTCGTGGCACTCATGCTGGCGATCGATCCGTTCCGGCCGCTGTCACAGGGCCGTTATTACATCGTGGTGCTGCCGGCCCTGGCCTACCTCGTGGGAATCGGCTGGGAACGCTGCCTCGGCCTGGGCCGGGTCCGCCGTGTGGCCCTGGCCAGCCTGCTCTGCGCTGTGATGCTGCTGCAGCTGCGGCTCGGCACCCAGCACCTGGCAGTCAAACAAGGGCCCCTGGAGAACTACAAGCTCCTGGCCAGCTTCGTGGCTGAAACCGACCTCTGCGGCCAGGGCGAGGGATGTCTGTCCACCGGCTGGTTCCCGTCGGCGCTCAGGGCCACCTATTTCAGCTCCCACCAGCTGATGCCGTTCGATCCCGGTACGCCGCTGGCCCAGACGCGCCTGGATCGTCCGCTGCTCGGCTTCCGCAGGGCCTATCCGAAGCTGAAGGGCCTCATCGCCAACAACCCCGCCCTGGCCTGCTGGGAGGCACCGGGGTCCTGGAAGGCCACATCCTTCATCCTGTTGCCCCGCGACAGCCCGGTGCAACCGGCGCGCCACGGCCTGCGCCCCTGCCCTTGATGGGGGGGGCGTCAATCAGGCCTAATGTCCCGGCACTGGTCTCCGTGCATCGGTGTGAAGGTGGTCGGGACAGAGCCCTCAGCGCCACCACCCGCCACCCGACCAATCCAGCGCCCTCCCCGTCGGCTTCTGACCGCCGTGCTGATCCTGTGCTGCCTCGGGGTGGCCGGGCAGGGCCTGAAAACGGCCTATTCCTACTGGTCTGATGAGATCTGGTCGGTGGCCGCCAGCAGCGCCGACTGGGCCGTGCTGTTCCGGGACTGGCTGATCCCCGACACCCACCCGCCCCTCTACCAGGTCCTGCTGAAGCTCTGGATCGGGGTCTTCGGCAACGGGGAGAGCGCCACCCGCAGCCTCAGCTTTCTGATTGCCGCCCTGGGCCTGGTGACGGCGGCCCTGGGCAGTTCGGGGCGCGGCAGCGGTCGCCGTCTGGCCACGGTGTCCTTCCTGGGCACCAGCCCCTCCTTTCTCTTCTATGCCCAGGAGACGCGCAGCTATGCCCTCTCGCTGACACTCTCGACGCTGATGCTGGGCACGGCCCTGCTGCTGCGCCAGCGGCCGGAACGCCACGCAGCCGCCCTGCGCTGGGGGTTCCGTCTCGCCTGCGTGCTGCTGTCCCTGACCCACTACTTCTCGCTGCTGTTCGTCCTGGCGGTGCTGGCGGTGAGCGCCGCCGAAGGACGGGTGCTGCGGCGACGGCGGGACGCGGCCGTCTTGGGGCTGCTGCTGCTGCTGCCCCTCGCCCATGGGCTGGCCAGTTCGATCGGCGCCAAATTACAGCGGATCGACTGGATCGAGGTGACACCGATCACCGGCACCCTGGAGCAGTTCAGCCGCGGTCTGCTTCCCCTGCTGGACCTCCGTCAGGGACAGCTGGCCCAGCTGGGCCTGATCGCTCTGGTGGTGGCGGTCTGCTGCGCCTTCGGCTCCTGGCGGAACCTGCGCCGCTTCCTCGTGGCGCCGACCCAGCAGCTGCCCCCGGCCCTGGGGGAGGCCCGCTACCTGCTCCTGGTGATCAGCCTGTTCCTGGCGCTGCTGCTGGTGATCGATCCGATCAAGCCGTTGAGCCAGGCCCGCTACACCATCGTGGTGCTGCCGGCGCTGGCCTACCTGGTGGGCACGGGCTGGGAGCTGACGGCCGGTCTGGGCCGCTTCCGCCGCACCGCCCTGGCCGTCCTGCTGGCCACCGTGCTGCTGCTACAGCTGCGGATCGGCCAGCGGTTGCTGGCCGAGAAACAGACACCACTGGAGAACTATCGGGCCATGGCCGCCTTCGTGAACAGCACCGGCGTCTGTGGGGGCGGCTGCTGGAGCACGGGCTGGCGCAGCGATGCCCTGATGGGCACCTACTTCCGACCGGGCCAGCTGCGGGATCTGGAGGAACGGGACCCAGCGGCCCCCGCACCCCTGCAGCAGCCGCTGCTGGGGTTCCACGGCACCCGGCAAGGGATGAAGGAGCTGAGCGGCGCCAACCACCAGCTGGCCTGCTGGGAGGCTCCCGGGGCCTGGCAGTTCTCGGCTTTCATCCTGCTGCCCCGCACCAGCACCGTGCAGCCCGAACGCCATGGCCTGCGCCCCTGCCCTTGACGTGGGGGGGGTCGATCTCGCATAAGGGTTGTTTGGGACGTGGGCCATGGTGTCCCCCTCAGCCCCACTCGCCGCCCTGAAAGGCCGCGACCTGCTCTCCTCGGCCGACCTGGACGGCTCCCAGACCCTCGCCCTGCTCGAGCTGGCCCGCCAGTTGAAGGTCGGCGAACGCCGTATCGACCTGGCCGGCCGGGTGCTGGGGCTGATCTTCTCCAAGGCCTCCACCCGCACCCGGGTGAGCTTCATCGTCGCCATGGCCAGGCTCGGCGGCCAGACGATCGACCTCAACCCGGCCGTCACCCAGGTGGGCCGTGGCGAGCCGATCGCCGACACCGCCCGGGTGCTGAGCCGCTACTGCGATGCCCTGGCGATCCGCACCTTCGCCCAGGAGGACCTGGTCGACTACGCCCACTGGGCCTCGATCCCGGTGATCAACGCCCTCACCGACCTGGAGCACCCCTGCCAGGCCCTGGCCGATGCCCTGACGATCCAGGAGCGCTTCGGCCATAGCCCCACCGACCTGCACGGCCTCACCCTGGCCTACGTGGGCGACGGCAACAACATGGCCCACTCGCTGATGCTCGTCGGGGCCCTGCTGGGGATGGACGTGCGCATCGGCTGCCCGGATGGTTTCGCCCCGAGTCCGGCCGTGGTGGCCCAGGCCCGGGCCCTCGCCGGCGACCGCTGTCTGATCACGGTGCTGCAGGAGCCCCTGGCCACGGCCCGGGGCGCCCATGTGCTCTACACCGATGTGTGGGCCTCCATGGGCCAGGAGGAGGAGCAGGCCCAGCGGGAGCAGGCGTTCGCCGGCTGGTGCCTCGACGAGGACCTGCTGGCCGAGGCCGATCCGCGGGCGATCGTGCTGCACTGTCTGCCGGCCCACCGGGGCGAAGAGATCAGCGCCGGGGTGATCGAGGGGGCCGCCAGCCGGGTGTTCGACCAGGCCGAGAATCGGCTTCACGTGCAGCAGGCCCTGCTGGCCACCCTGCTGGGGGGCGTCAGCGACTGAGCGCACCCCCATCAGGGTGGCCCGGCTCTGGACAAACCGACCATGGGATGGCAGAAAGGGACTGGTTCATCCGTACTGCCCGTGTTCGCCACCCACCAGGAGCTCACCGAGGCCCAGCGGGAGCTCTACGACTGGCTCGCCGACTACATCGGCAGTCACCGCCACAGCCCCTCGATCCGCCAGATGATGGAGGCCATGGGTCTGCGCTCGCCGGCGCCGATCCAGAGCCGCCTGCGCCACCTGCAGCAGAAGGGCTGGATCACCTGGCAGGAGGGGCAGGCCCGCACCCTGCAGCTGCTCGGAGACACCCGCACGGGCATCCCGGTGCTCGGCGCCGTGGCCGCCGGCGGACTGGTGGAAACCTTCGACGACGTCCAGGAGCACCTCGATCTGGCTCCGGTGCTGGACACCCGCGGCCTGTTCGCCCTCACCGTCAACGGCGACTCGATGGTGGACGCCCACATCGCCGATGGCGACGTGGTGCTGATGGAGCCCGTGTCCGACCCCTCCCGGCTGCGGGAGGGCACGATCGTGAGCGCCCTGGTGCCCGGCAGCGGCACCACCCTCAAGCACTTCCACCGCCAGGGATCCCAGGTGCGCCTCGAGGCCGCCAATCCGGCCTACGCTCCGATCACCCTGCCCGCCGACCAGGTGAGTGTGCAAGGCCGCCTGGTGGCGGTCTGGCGTCAGGTCTGAGCGGTGACTGGGGGGCGATCGGCCACGTTGTAAGCTCCTCAAGCACCGGTCAGCCGGCGCATCAATGGGGCCATAGCTCAGCTGGTAGAGCACCTGCATGGCATGCAGGGGGTCAGCGGTTCGAATCCGCTTGGCTCCATTCAATTTTCCCAGTCCCCACCTGGGATCTCGCCCAAACGGCCTGCCGGCTGCTCCAACGGGCACTTGCTTTTGACAGCGTTTTTGCAAACAATTTTGCAAACGCCCCCAGTCGATGGCAGCGGCAAGGCCCCGGCAGCCCAGGTGGATCACCACCCTCAGGCACGCCCTCCAGCAGGACAACGGGCGCGGCTGGACGGTGTGGGAGGCAAGGGGCCAAGTGCGTCTGTGCCACCGCGGTACCGACGGCACCCGGGAAACCCAGACACTCGCCATCCCATGGAACGGCGAGTGCATCCCCGCCGTGCTCGGGACGGTTGCCCAGCTTCGCTCAGCGATGAAGGAGCAGGGGGTTGGGCTCAAGCGGGCCAATGCCCTGCTCCAGCGGAAAGGCGTCGTGGCCCTTCCCGGGCCGGCCACGCAGCAGCGCATCGACTGGCAGCTGATGGTGGAAGGCTTCCGGTCCTTCAAGCTCAGCAGCGGCGCCGTGAAGGCCAGCACCTTCGAGCGGATGTACGAGCCGGTGATGCAAGCCGTCATGGCGGAGCTGGCGGCCAGCCCTGCCCCGGCGGATGCCCCAGAGCTTTCGAGCGGTTGGTGCAGACCTGCGGAGGTGAACCCGGCAGCAAGGGGCGGCAGCTCCGCATCCTCTACACCGCCCAGCTGCTGCGCTTTGCCCTGAAACAAGGGGCACCCACTCGCTGGAAACCCCCAGAGGAGCTGGCGGACTTCATCGGCAGGCGCTCGGCCGATTCCCTTCGCAGGGACAGCACCCCGATCAAGGATCGGCAACTGGTGGCCCTGCTGGAGTCCATCACAGATCCCCGCTGGCGATTGGCCATCGGACTGATCGGCTGCTTCGGACTTCGGCCTGTGGAGCTGCGTTTCTGCCGAGCAGAAGGAAACTGGCTCCTTGTGGATTACCGCAAACGCACCGCCCGAGGGAGCACCCCCCCTCGCCAGGTACGCGGGCTGGACCCAGAAGGGATGGAAGGCGAAAGCACCCGGCTGCTCAGGATGCTGGAGACCCAGGAACTCCCGCCGCTTGGCACCGACAACAAGGGGGCCGGAGCGGCTGTCCATCAATTCCTGGAAAGGCGCTCGGCATGGCAACGGCTGCGGGCCGAGGCCCGCTCCAGGTGCGAAATCCTCACGCCCTATGGCCTCCGCCATGGCTACGCGCTGAGGGCCCATCAGCGGGGGCTTGCCCCCAGGCTGACCGCCAGCCTGATGGGGCACAGCCTCCAGACCCACTGCCGGCATTACGGGAACTGGACCGATGCGGAAACCATCGACGCGGCCTTCGAGAAGATCGGGGCCGCGGCAGCCTGACCAACCCGGCTTCACCCGACCCGCTTTTCGGAGTCACTACATACGTTGTTGTGCGTATGCATGCAGCAGCAGATCGATGGTCCGCCACCATGAGGAACTCTGGCTTCCCACCAGCCAGGCCGCCCGTGCCCTCGGCATCAGCCCCCACACGCTCAAGCGGTATGCCGATCGCGATGGGTTCCTGATCGAAGGCACCCATTGCCGTCGTGGTCCCTATCCGAACAGCCCAAGGGTGTGGGAGGTCAATGGCTGCAGGCAGGCGATGAGCTGGCGGCAGTGTCACGGCAGGCCAAGCCCTGGATGCGCCTGAACCTTCAGGGCAGTCACCCCTTTCTTCCAGCGCGAAGAGCACGCAGTACCTGCTGACTTCCATCCTCTCCAGAGGAAGAACTTCCCTGCGGAATAAATACTGAAGGCTGTAGCCAGGACAACACGGTCATGAAATATCTTCTCCCCCTTCATCCATGAGATCAGGCTCGATCAGGAGGCCAGGCCTCTGATCCCCGGAATCACCAGGAGGTGCAGCGAGCCTTCGTGGACTGAATAGGGAATGACGATCTTCACGCAATCCATCACCAACCCCGAGCCATTGCTTCCCCATCGTCCCAATCAAAAATCCGCCACCTTCCTTAGAGTGATTTTCGCTAAGCCCTGATCAGTGACCTCGAGACCGGCGAAAGCTCTGGCCCAGCACCAGCCTCTAGGGCTCGGATGAGCGTCACCCCCACAAGAACCCGCTCCAGGCTCAAGCCCGGTGCAGTGGTGCGCTGCCGCACCCGCCGCTACTTAGTGGAGGACGTTCAAGCCCCCCAGGAGCCCGGCGCCGACACGGTCGTTTCGATGGCCTGCATGGAGGACGACGCCATCGGCCAGCGGCTGACGGTGTTCCGTGAGCGGGAGATCGACTTTGAGGTGCTGGGCGAAAGCAGCTGGGAGGCAGTGGCCCAGCGGGGCTTTGACCAACCCAAGCAGTTCTCTGCCTACCTCAACACCCTGCGCTGGAACTGCGTTACCGCCACCGACGCCGAGCTGTTCCAGGCCCCGTACCGGGCCGGCATCGATGTGAAGGCCTACCAGCTGGAGCCGCTGCGCAAGGCGCTGCAGATGCCTCGGGTGGGCCTATTCATCGCCGATGACGTGGGCCTGGGCAAGACGATCGAAGCGGGCCTGATCCTGCGGGAGATGCTGCTGCGCCAGCGGATCAAGCGGGTGGTGATCAGCTGCCCGCCGTCGGTGCTGCGCCAGTGGCAGGAGGAGATGGCCAGCCGCTTTGGCCTGGCGTTCACGGTGATGGACCGGGCCTACGTGGCCAAGGTGCGCCAGGAGCGGGGCTATGGCACCAACCCCTGGAGCACCCACAGCCGCTTCCTGATCTCCCATGCCCTGCTGCGGAACTCGGAATACTCAGCGCCGCTGCGGGTGTGGCTGGAGCATGGCAAAGGTGGGGAAGACCAGGCCCCTGTCCAGAGCCTCCTGATCCTGGATGAGGCTCATAACGCCGCCCCGGCCAGCAACACGCTCCGCTACGCCATCGATTCCGGGCTGACCCGCAGCCTGCGGGACCTGGCGCCCTTGTTCGAGCACCGCATCTTTCTTTCCGCCACGCCCCACAACGGCCACAGCAACAGCTTCACCGCCCTGCTCGAACTGCTCGATCCGGCCCGCTTCGTACGGGGGGTGCCCTTCGCCCCCGGGGATCTGGACACGGTGCTGGTGCGCCGCCTCAAGGACGACCTGCGCCGCACCGGAGAGGAGTTCCCCGAGCGGATCGTTGAACCCCTCTCCGTTCCCAAAGGAAGCCTGCCGGCCGACACCCCGGAACTGGAGCTCTCGCGGTTGCTGCAGACGTACCGAAAGCAACGGGAGCAGCGGCTGATCCGAGAGGGGGCCACCAAGCGGCAACTCAATGCCGATCGGCTGGTGATCACCAATCTGCAGAAGCGTCTGCTCAGCTCGATTGAGGCCTTCGCCCGCACCCTCAAGGTGCACCGCAAGAGCCTGGATCAGAAGCAGGAGCAGCGCCGTGAAGCCTTGGCGGCCGCGGGTGCCCAACTGGATCTGATGCTCGGCGGCGCCGATAGCGACAGCGACCTGGCCGAACTCACCGAAGACGAGCTGCTCAATCTGGAGGAGGCCCAGACCAGAGCGGCTCTGCGCCAGACCTTCCAGGCCGATCAGAGCGATCTGGCGCTGCTGGAGCGCATGGGTGAAGTCGCGGCAGCGAACCGCAACAGGCCTGATCCCCGCATCAAGTTGCTGGAAACGTTTCTGCGCACCCACCTCTGTCCCGATCTCGGGGAGGCCAAGGCGAGGTGGAAACCCACCCGGCTGCTGATCTTCACCGACTACGTCGACACCAAGCGCTACCTGGAGCGGCAGCTGCGCGACCTGCTCGGCGATGACGATGCCGATCGCCGCATCGCTTCTTTCACCGGCGGAATGAGCGAGGAGAACCGCGAGCGGCTCAAGGCCCAGTTCAACGCCGACCCCGATCAGGAGCCCCTGCGGATCCTGATCGCCACCGATGCCGCCCGGGAGGGGGTGAACCTGCAGAACCACTGCAAGCACCTGATCCACTTCGACATCCCGTGGAACCCCAGCAAGCTGGAGCAGCGCAACGGCCGCATCGACCGCAAGCTGCAGCGCGCTCCCAAGGTGTGGTGCCACTACTTCGTGCTGGAAGACCGCCCGGAGGACCGGGTGATGGATGTGCTGGTGAAGAAAACCGAGGTGATTCGCCAGGAGCTGGGCTCACTATCTCCGTTGGTTCAACGCCAGGTGGATGAGGTGCTCGAAGGCGGCATCGACACCGACAAGGCCGAGGCGGTCCAACAGCAACTTCTATCGATGGATTCCACCAGCACCGATCGCGGCGCGATGCTCAACCGCGCCCGGGAGGAGCTGGAAGCGAGCCGGCGGGTGGAGAGGCTGGAGCAGCAGCAGGATGAACTGCGCCACTTGCTGGCCAAATCCCACGACTGGCTGGGCTTCGACGACGACCCTTTCCGTGATGTGCTCAACTGCTCGCTCGATCTGTTGGGCGTGAGTGGCCTGGTGCAGGGCAGCGACGAAAAGGGGCAACCCTGCTGGCGCCTGGAGCACCCTGAAGCCCTGGTGGCCGGCAGCAACGACCGCAGCTGGGAGCACACCCTCGACAGCCTGCGGGGCGTGTGGGATCGCAAGACACCGCTGTGGCAGTGGCGCCAGGACCACCCCGTCAGGCCGGTGATCTTCTCCGATCCCGGCCGGCTCAATGCCGAGGCCGTGCACCTGCATCTGGAGCACCGGTTGGTGCAGCGCTTGCTCAGCCGCTTCCTGAGCCAGGGGTTCCTGCACCATGAGCTGAGCCGGGCCTGCGTGCTGGCCAGCCCCGATCCCCAGCCCAAGGTGTTGGTGCTGGGCCGGCTGTCCCTGTTTGGCCAGGGAGCCACACGGCTGCACGACCAGCTGATCAGCGTGATCGCCGACTGGCATCCCGGTGCGGATCGCGCCGCCGTGCTCAAGCCTCTGGCCGGTGCTCAGCAAGAGCAGGCCTGGGCCATCCTCACCAAGGCGATGGAGACCGGAAGCACCGAGGCGATCTCGGCTGGCAGTCGCAACCAGCTGCAGGCCGAAGCCCCTGCTGATGTGGCTGCCCTCAAACCAGCTTTGGATGCGGCAGCCGAGCAGGCACAGGCTGCCGCGGCAGAGCTGCTCAAGCAGCGTGGGGACACGGAGGCCGCAGCACTCAAGGAGGTGCTCCGGGCCCAGCGCAAACGCATCAACGCCACCGTGAGGCAGCGGAACCGCGATCTGGCCAGGCTGGATCGACAGGCTGCGGCAGCCGATCCCACCGCCCTGATCCCTGGCCTGGAAGAGCAGCTGGAGGTGCCGGCTCTGGATCTGCTGAAACTCACGAGTCAGGAGCGCAAGCAGCTGGCGGCCGATCAGAAGCACTGGCAGCGGCGCCTGGACGCGATTGAGGCTGAATTGGCCTCCGAACCGAAACGGATTCAGGAGAGCTATCGGGTGATCACCCATCGGATGGAGCCAGCAGGGTTGGTGTACCTCTGGCCTGTAAGCGGATAGAAAAGATGAACGGTTTCGACAGGAGAGAGACGGCATCGATTGTGTGCCTTGACAGCAATGTCTGGCGCTACCTATCCGATCATGGTGCAGGGGGATTACTCAACAGTCTCGCCAGACATGACCGCTTAGTGATCGCGGCTGCTCCAGCGGTTCTTTACGAGGCTCTTCGTACATCAAACCCTGAGGTACGAAGCAGATTAGTAAGGCTGATTACACACCATCAATGGATGAAGCTGATGCCGGAGGCTTTCCTCGAAAGCGAAGAGCTATTTTACGAGATTCGCCGTGTTCGCCCTCAGTGGATTAAGCAAAATACGAATTTGAGATATCGCAATAAGCTCATCCACGACTGGAAAAGGCAAAAGGGAGGCACATGGCATCGAGCACGATTCGAATGCGAAGACCTAAGAGAATATCTTAACGGACTTGAATGCGACCAACTAACTCGAGCCCGCCACCAAGTACGCAATCACAGAGAAGTGGCGTCTTCGCTTGGGCGTGCAGTAGAGAGCGTCAGACTCGATGCAGAAATCAAGTTCCAGGTCGACGAGCTAGATGTAGTGGTTGAGGCCTGGAGAGCCTGCACCTTCTACTGTTATACCAAAGATTTATGCAGGTTAAATAGCACTTTCGTTGAATGGCTGCAACCCCTAGTGCAGATCAAGCAAATGCTTCAAGACCCTGACTGGGTCACCTTTTGGCATCAAGAGACGCAGGCGGCAAATCTTCCCAGAGCATGGATCCGTTACGCGATGGAGCAGCTCACCCCATTCCTCTCCGTCAACGATGGAACCCCCTGCGATACTCAGATCGCCTCTTATTGTGCAGACAGTGACTACTTCATTACTGCCGATAAAAGGTTTTTCCGTATCTTAGAGATCTGCAGGAAGCAGGCACCATTTTCGATGGCCGAGCCGATTCTGTTCAAGTATCAAGATGATATTCACTTAAGCATCGAAACCTCACTGATGCAGATCCGCAAAAGTCGTGGCGTCGAGCTTCGACCCTGCAACCGATCGATGGTCTAACCCAAGCCCATGTCCCGCCGCACCCCCACTATTGACCCCGAGCTGAGAGCCCACCAGGAGTGGCTCGGCTATCTGCAGCCCGTGGGTCTGGTGGTGGCCCCGGCCGCGATGCAGGACGCCGGCTGGGTGGTGACCCGCAGCGGCAGCGAGCTGATCGAGCGGCAAGAGCGCTATCGGGGAGCCCTTGAAGCCCTGGACTCCGATCAGGAAGCCGATCCAGACGACCGGAAGCTCGGTCTCTCCCGCATCGAGGCCCTGCTGGTGGAGCACCTGGGCTGGAGCCCCGATCAGATCCAGAGCGACCCAAGCCAGATCGAGGCCTTCACCAGGGAGCTGCCTGAACTCGGCGAGACCCTCGCCCCCAGTGCCGTGGTGCCAGCCGCCTCGGGTGACGGCGCCCAGCTCCTGCTACTGGAGCTGGCAACTTGTACGGCCCTGGATCAGAAGGTCACCGATGGCGAGCATCTCTGGAAGGCCACCCGCCAGGAGCGCTTCGAGCGCCTGCTGCGTGAAACAGGCGTGGAAGCGGGCCTGCTGTTCAACGGCAGCCAGCTGCGCCTGGTGGTGGCGCCCAAGGGCGAAAGCTCCGGTCATCTCACCTTCACGCTGGCGGATCTTGCCGAGGTGAGCGGCCGGCTGATGTTCTCGGGCCTCGACCTGCTGCTGGGCCAGAGCCATGTGTTCCTCGATCCCGACGGCTACCGGCTGGCGGATGTGCTCAGGAAGAGCCGCAGCTTCCAGGCGGTGGTCAGCAATGCCCTGGCCGATCAGGTGCTGGCGGCGCTGTGGGATCTGCTGCGGGGCTTCCAGCAGGCCGATGAGCTGAGCCAACGGCAAGACGTGGAACTGCTGGGCGATCTGCCCGAGCGGGATCCGCAGCAGCTCTACGGCGGCCTGATCACCGTGCTGATGCGGCTGGTGTTTCTGCTCTACGCCGAAGACGAGGCGCTGATGCCGGCCGATGCGGTGTACGAGCAGAACTACAAGGTGAGCGGCCTGTTCGAGCAACTGCAGCGCGACGAAGCCGAGTACCCCGACACGATGGAGCAGCGCTACGGCGCCTGGGCGGGGCTGATGAGCCTGTGCCGGCTGGTGTTCGATGGCGGCGGCCCCACGGCCGACTACTTGCCGGCGCGCAAGGGCCAGCTGTTCAATCCCAAGGAATACCCCTGGCTGGATACCCCCTGGATCAGCGACGGCGTGGTGCTGGCGGTGCTGCGAAACCTGCTGATCGTGAATGGCGAGCGCATCAGCTACCGGGCGCTGGATGTGGAGCAGATCGGCTCGGTTTACGAGGGGATCATGGGTTATGCGGTGCGCCGCATCACTGGCCGTTGCATCGGCCTCAAGAGCAAACCTCAGGGAGCCAAGAAGCAGCTCACCACGGCGGTAGATCTCGATGCCCTGCTGGCGTTGCCTGGGGGCAAGCGCAAGGCCTGGCTGGAGGAGGAAGCCGGCACCACCCTGCCGGCGAAGGCCGCCGATGCCCTCAAGAGCGCCAGCAGCGAAGCCGAGCTGCTGGAAGCCCTGGCGCCGCGCCTCAACCGCGAGCTGTTCGATGGCCCCCAGGCAGCCGGTGGCCTGGTGTTCCAGCCAACCGAGGAACGGCGCCGCAGCGGCAGCCACTACACGCCCCGATCGCTTACCCGGCCGATCGTGGAGGAGGCGCTGCGCCCCTGGCTGGAGCGTTGCCACCTCCGCCCCACGGCGGCCCAGATCCTCGATTTGAAGATCTGCGATCCGGCCATGGGCTCGGGCGCTTTTCTGGTGGAGAGCTGCCGCTTTCTGGCCGAACTGCTGGAGCAGGCCTGGACGCGCGAGGGCCTGCCGGAAGCGCTCAAGCCCGGCGGCCAAGCCCACGGCGAAGAGCCCTTGATCTATGCCCGCAGGCTGATCGCCCAGAGCTGCCTCTACGGGGTCGACAAGAACCCCTTCGCGGTGAACCTGGCCCGCCTTAGCCTCTGGCTGGTGAGCCTCAGCAAGGACGCACCGTTCACCTTTGTGGATCACGCCCTGAAGTGCGGCGATTCGCTGGTGGGCATGGAGCGCAGCGAGATCGAAGCGGCGTTGAAGGGCGCCAGCCTGCAGCGTGAACTGCAGATCGAATACCTGGATCAGGTGCGCCAGCAGGAGGCCAAGAGCTTCGCCCTGTTCCATGCCGACAGCCGGAGCGATGCTGACGACGCCCAGAAGCGCCAGGCCCTGGATGAGCTGAACGCCAGCACGGCCTACCTGCGCTCGGTGGGCGATCTGCTGGTAGCGGCGTTCTTCAACGGGAGGAGGCCGCAGGATCGCGAGGAGGTGAAGCAGTTGTATCTGGCGGCCACGTTGCAGTACAGCTCAGCGGCAGACTTGGAAGACGGTCTGTCGGAGCCATTGGAGCGACTACGCGAGGGCGAGAAGGGGATTCAGCCCCTGCACTGGCAACTGGCCTTCTCAGATGTGTTCGGCCGGCCGAAGCCGGGCTTTGATGCGTTCGTGGGCAATCCGCCATTTTTAGGCGGAATCAAGATTTCTAGTATGTTCGGCGAATCATATCTTTCCTGGCTTCAATGCCTATCCGCATCGGCCGATGGGAATACAGACCTATGCGCTTATTTCTTTCGTCGAGCCAACGCCTTGCTGCGCGAGGAAGGCGCAGCAGGCTTCATTGCCACAAATACTATTTGCCAGGGTGATACACGAAGGTCCGGCCTTTCTTATATTTGCAACTCGAATGGATTAATTTATTCGGCAGAAAAGAGAATGAGATGGCCTGGAGTTGCCGCAGTGCGAGTGAGCACCGTCCACATTGTGAAAAACGCCAAGTACAGACCAAACAGCTGCTTCTTGAACGGCAATAGCGTCGAGGGCATTACACCGTTTTTACTGGAAGGCGTCGCCGGAGATGATCCTGCACCCTTGCATGCAAATCAAAATCTTTGCTTTTCGGGCGCAACCATTGTTGGAGACGGCTTTATCCTTGAAGATGAAGAAGCACTGCAGCTGCTAGCCAACAATCAATTCAACGGCGAAATACTCAAGCCGTTTCTTGGGGGAAAGGAGATGAACGACTCCGCGAAGTCCACTGGAAATCGATATATCATCAACTTTGGCACAATGGATCTCGATGAGGCGAGCCAATGGCCAGAGCTTCTTGAGATTGTCAGAGAAAGAGTCAAGCCCGAGCGCGACAAGAAAGACAACAACGCCATAGCACTGCGTCAACAAAAGTACTGGTGGAGATTCAGGAGCGATGCGCCCTATCTGAAAGAAGCCATTGCGCCCCTAGGAAGGTGTCTAGCCATCTGCAGAGTTGGGAAACACATAAGCCTGGCGTTTCAGCCTGTAGAACAAGTCTTTGGCGACAGCTTGCGGGTGTTCGCATTTCAGGAGTTCGCAGAGTTTGGTCTATTGCAGGGCAGGATCCATGAGGTATGGGCTCGTTTTCTATGCTCATCCTTCAAGGATGATCTCAGGTATAGCCAAGGCGATTGCTTCGAAAATTTCCCCTTCCCCACCGCACTCATCGATTCCTCCGCCAACGATCCCACCCACTCAGTCACTCGCCAGAGCCTCGAAGCCATCGGCGAGCGCTACCACCAGTTTCGTGCCGAGCTGATGGAAGCCCGCAACGAAGGGCTCACCAGCACCTACAACCGCTTCCACGATCCATCCGAAACCAGCAGCGGCTTTCTAGAACTGCGCCGGCTCCATGGCGAGATGGATCAGGCGGTGCTGGCTGCCTTCGGCTGGAGCGAAGTGCCAACCACTTGCGGCTTCGGGCTCGACTACCTCGATACGGAAGAAGATTCCCAGCTCCCCAACGAGCTGCAGGAGCGCATCGACAGCGGTGATCTGTTCTTCTGGGAGGCCGGCGAGGCCAACGCATTCGAGGCCCAGTTGCGTGCCTACGGCGCGATGAAGGGCAAAAAGAAGCTGCCCTGGCGCTACCGCTGGCCCGATGCCTTCCGCGATGACGTGCTGGCCCGGCTGCTGGCGCTGAACGCCGAGCGCTACGCCGAGGAGGTGGCCCAAGGGCTCCACATGAAGGGCTCCAAGAAGCCGGAAGGCCCGGCATCGCCGGGAGGCAAGCGACGGGGGCGGCCGCCGAAAGCGGCACGGAGCGGCGAAACTGGCTCCCTGCCAGCCGAGCAGATGGGGTTGGGGTTTTGAGCCCACCAGCGTCCGGGTTGTCACCCCCCCAGAGACGTGGATCTCGATAGCGAGGCGCTGCAGCTGGCCGTTGACATCGCCTGATCTCCTCCTGAGCCCCGTCCGCTTGCCCACCATGCTCCAGCTTCAGCTCGACACCGTCGATGCCTATTCCTTGGCGATGGAGCAGAGCAAGATCTCGCTGCTCCGCTCCCTCGTTCTGGAGAACAGAGGTGCCGAACCCCTCGAGGAGCTCAGCCTGGAGATCACCCTGCTCCCCGATCTTGGTGACCCGCTGCTGGTGCCGCTGCCCACCCTCCATGGCGGCGAGAGCTTCCATGCCTCCGACCAACCGGTGCCGCTCCCGGTCGGCCTGCTCGCGCAGGAGATGGAAGATCGCACCATCGAGTTGCGCTGCCGGGTGCTGCAACGGGGTGAGCCAATCCAGCAGGCCTCGCGCAGCCTGCGCCTGCTCGCCTACAACTCGCTGCGCTGGCCCCGATCGATACCTGGCGATCCAGCCGAGGCCTACGCCTGCTTCGTGACGCCCAATCACCCGGTGATCGCCCCGGTGCTGAAGGAAACCAGCCGTACCCTCGAAGCCCTGGGCTCCGCCAACAGCCTGCAGGGGTACCAGTCGGGCCCCGAACGGGTGGTGGAAATGACAAGAGCCCTCTACCTCACTCTCGGGCGCCTCGGGATCAGCTACATCAATCCGCCGGCGGGCTACTGGAGCGCCGGCCAGCGGATCCGCCTGCCGGATCAGGTGCTCGGCGAAGGGCTTGGCACCTGTGCTGATCTGGCCCCCCTCGCCGCCGCCTGCCTGGAGCAGATCGGACTCTTTCCCGTGCTGGTGTGCCTGGAAGCCCATGCCCTGCCCGGTGTGTTTCTCAGCGCCGAGGCCGCCATGCAGCAGGGGGCCCTGCTCGAAGACGTCAGCACCGTGCAACAACTGATCGATGCCAACGAACTACTGCTCTTCGATTCCTCCTCCTATGTAGCCAAGCCGCAGCCTTCGTTTGCGGAGGCAGTGGCTACCGCTCGGCACCATCTGCAGAGTTTTGAGTATCTGGTGAACGTCTTTCAGGCGCGCCGCAACGGCTTTGAGCCCCTGTCGATTCGGATGCGGGTGATCAGGGATGAACCCGGCGAGGTGATCTCGCTGGCTCGTCAGATCCTGCTCCAGGCTTCACAGCAGGCCGCCGCCGACGCTGTCTCGACGTCCGGTCCAGCGGAGCCAGAGGCTCCTGCCGAGCCCATCGATGCCAGCGTGCGGCGCCGCTTCCAGACCTGGCAAGACCGGCTGCTGGATCTCTCCACCCGGAACAATCGTCTGTTGAACATCGGCAACCTGGCCACAGGCACCAGCAAGGCCGCGGGCCTGATCCTTGATGTGCCCGAACCACTGCTGCCCGACCTGGTGAGGCTGTTCGAGTCCGGCAAGCCGCTCACCCTCCTGGGGGATCAGGTTGCCGGTGAGGGTGATGAAGGGCTGGCACGCTCGGCCCTGGAGCTCAGCCGCAACACCTGCCGCACCCGCCGCGCGCTGGATCGGGACGACCCGATGAGCGCGGATCAGCTGATGAAAACGGGCAAGCTCCTCTTTCGAAAGTCCCGCCTGGAGGAGGAGGAGACCGGTTTCAGCCCCCTCTACCTGGCGGCAGGGCTCTTGCAATGGCAGGACAGCACCCATCAGACCCGCCTGGCGCCCCTGCTTCTCTTCCCGGTGGAGATCAGAGTCGACAACCGCATCCAGAAAATCACCCTGATGCGTACACAGGGTGAACCCCTGGGCAACGTCACCCTCTTTGAGCGGCTTCGCCAGGATTTTGATCTCAGCCTCGACATCCTCACCGACCTCCCCGAGAACGATGACGGGCTGGATTTTGCAGCGATTCTCAGCGAGGTGAGCCACGCGATCATCGGCCGCTCCGGCTGGCGGGTGATTCCCGCGGTGTTCATCCATACGTTCAACTTCGCCACCTTTCTGCTCTGGCGCGATCTCCAGGACAACCAAGTCCAGATCTTGCAGAGCGATGCCGTGCGCCACATCGCCACCGCCGGACATGATCCCTTCATCGATCCCGTTCCCCACCTGGAGCTTGAGGATCTCGATGACCTCAGTGCCAGTGATCTTCCCCTTGTGGTGGAGGCTGATTCCACTCAGATCCAGGCTGTTCATGCAGCCATGAAGGGTCGCAGCTTCGTGCTGCAAGGACCGCCCGGCACCGGAAAGTCGCAGACGATCACCAACATCATCGCGGCCGCCATGGCCTCTGGCAAAACGGTGCTGTTCGTGGCCCAGAAAGCGGCCGCCGTTGAGGTGGTTCTCAACCGCCTCAAGGCCATCGGCCTTGACGCCTTCTGCCTCGATCTGCACAAGCCCGACAGCAACCCGGAGCAGGTGCACCAATCGTTCCAGCTGGCTCTCCAGGCCCAGGAGACGATGCCGGAGTGCTGGGATCAGGACTGTGGCGAACTCGATCAGCTTCGTCGCCGCCTGCGCGATCACACCAGGGCGCTCCACCAGATCAGGCCGATCGGCTGCTCTCTTTTCGAGATGCTCGATGCCGTCCAACCCGCCAGGCCTCTTCCCCCCCTGCCTGCGGAGCTGGAAACGGATCAGCTCACGGCCGAACGCTTCCACGCCAACCAGGCCAAGATCCGCGCCTACGCCGCTGAGCGTGCGCTCCTTGCCGTCACGGGAAGCAACCCTTGGCGCTTTCTGCCCAATCCTGCATGGAGCTTCGATCTCGAGCAGCAGCTGCGCACCCTGCTGCCACGCTTGGGCTCCGATATGCTCCAGCTCGGCGGGCGTCTCGATCATTTCAGGGCCGCAGGGCTACCCCTGGCCACCTCCAGCTGGGAGGGGATGTCACGGCTGGCCGATGTTCTCGGCCACTTCGGCGGGTCCAGCGTGCCGCCCGTGGTGCTCGACCAGGAACGCTGGCCGCAGGTGGAGCAGGCAGCACGGAACTGGCAGAAGGAGGAAGAACAGATGCGTCGAGGGGAGACCGATCTGCGCAGCCGCTGGCAGCCCGCCGCTTTCGACCACAACCTCGAGCCGCTGATCGAGCGGCTGCAAAAGCTGCTGGGTAGCTTCGTGTTGCTTCGCTGGATAGGGGCCTTCTTCTTCCGGCGTCAGCTGCGCGGCCTCGTGCGCGAACCTGGGCTCGGCCTGCGGAGGCTGCTCGAGGATCTGCGCACCCTTCGTGATCTGCCAATGGAGCAGGAGCGGCTGGAGCAGGAGCGCCAGACATTGCAGCGGCAACTCCCCAGCTGGGGCGGTGAGGCTCAGGGGTTGCCGCCGCTCCTGGACCAGTGGGTGAAGCTCGCGACGATGGCCAAGGCCAGTCCGGAGATGCTGGCTCTTCTGCGGTATGCCGCCGTTCTGGAGCCCGCTATACAGAGTGAACTCCAGGCTTTGCACGCCAGGGCGGAGGAGGGCTTCTCAGAGCTTGCACGCCTGCTCAATCACCCATCCCTGCCTCTCGCCGGTCAGCGTGGCGAGCCGATCGCCCAGCTCGGATCCTGGCTCGGTGAGCTGAATGCCGACTTGCCTGGGCTGCGCGGCTTATCGCTCGCCCATGAGCTCGAAACCGAGTTCCGTCGCTCAGGACCTGCCGCAGTGCTCGACTGGGCTGCAGCAGCCTCGCTTCCCCTAGCGGAGCTGGAGGAGGCCTATCGCACGGCCGTTCTGCGCCACTGGTTCCAGCGGCTTTTTGATTCCGATCCGGCTCTGCGCCGCTTCAGCGGCTCCAGCCACAGCAGCCTGGTGGAGCAGTTCCGCTCCCTCGATGCCCAGGTGCAGCAGTTGAGCCGCCGGTATGTGCGCGCCCAGGTGATCAGCCGCATGCCCAACCGCAATCTCAGCCTCAATGGCTCCGAGCAGGCTGAGCTCAACCGCGAGATCGTGAAGAAAAAGCGGCACCTACCCCTGCGCCAGTTGTTCAGCCGCATCCCCACCCTGCTGCCAAAACTCAAGCCCTGCCTCCTGGCCAGCCCCATCTCTGTCTCCCGCTTCCTGCCAGCAGATGGGCAGCGGTTTGACATCGTCATCTTTGATGAGGCCTCCCAGGTGGAAACCCATCACGCCATCGCTGCGATCGGCCGTGGCGAGCAGGTGGTGATCGTTGGTGACAACAAGCAGATGCCGCCCTCGTCGTTCTTTCAGCGTCCGGGCAACGCCGACGACGGCATCAACGCCAGCGATGGAGTCGATGACCTCGAGAGCATTCTCGATGAGGCGATCGCCTGCGGCATGCCGCAGCAGATGCTGCAGTGGCACTACCGCAGCCGCCATGAGGCGCTGATCGACTTCAGCAACAGGTGTTACTACTCCGGCCGCCTCAACCTTTTCCCCGCCCCCTGTCGCAGTGACAGCGAGCTGGGGCTCCACTGGCATCCGGTCAGCAACGGTGACTACAAGTCTGGTGTTCGCAACAACGAGACCGAAGCCCGTGTCCTTGTCGAACTCCTGCTGGAGCGGCTCCGCGCCCACACGCCAGGCGAACGCAGCTTTGGTGTGATCACCTTCAGCATCCCCCAGCAGCTCCTGATCGAGAGCCTGCTGCAGAAGGCCTGTGAAGGGGAGCCCGAGCTGGAGGGCTGGTTCTCCCGAGACAATCTCGAGTACTGCTTCGTGAAGAACCTGGAGACGGTACAGGGAGATGAGCGCGATGAGATCTTCTTCAGCATCTGTTTTGGGCCCCGCCAAGACGGTGTGCTTTCGATGCTCTTCGGAGCCTTGAACAAACCAGGTGGCGAACGCCGCCTAAACGTGGCCATCACCCGTGCCCGCTGTTCGCTCCATGTATTCGCCAGCTTTCAGCCCGAACAGATCGATCGCAGCCGCACGAATGCCCGTGCCGTGCACCACCTGCAGGACTTTCTTGCTTTCTGCCGCAGCCAGGAACGGCTGGCCGATCGCCCCCTTCGTGTCAATGATTTCGACGGCAGCCTGCAACGACAGATTCATGATCTGCTCGTTCGCGAGGGCTATCTGGTGGAGTGCAAGGTGGGTTGCGCAAACTACCGGATCGATCTGGCCGTCATCGATCCCGAAAACCTCTCCCGCTACCGGATCGGCATCGAGTGCGATGCCGCTGCTTACGCCGCCGCCAAGACCGTTCGCGACCGCGACCGCCTCCGCACCGCCGTTCTCGAGCAACTCGGATGGACCATGCACCGTGTCTGGTCTTTGGAGTGGCAGCTCAATCCCGCAAGCGAGCAGCAGCGGCTGCTCCAGGCCGTGCGCCACGCCTTCGAGGCCCCTGCGCCATCCGCTGCTTTGAGGCCTGCCCCGGCGGTCCATGAAGTTGAACGGAAAGCCAAGGATGCACCACCCCCGCCACCGCCCGCTCCAGTTCCTGCGTCTGCGCCCATGGAGCTCGGCCGGCCCTATGCGAAGGCCAGCCTCGAGCCGGCGGACACCGAATTTCGCACGTATTATTCCTCCGAGGCCACTTCGCAGATCGCGAACCGGCTGATTTCCCTTTTGGCCGTTGAGGCGCCGGTCCTACAGCGCGAGGCTACGGTTCGCGTCACCCAATGCTGGAACAGCAGGGCTTTCAGCCAGAAAGCCCATGAGCGGCTGATGACGATTGCCTCCAGCCTCCATCGACAGCAGCGCCTCTACCTGGATGGTGAAGAAACGCTCTGGGTCAGCCGAACCCAGTGCGAACGATGGGAGGGATTCCGGCTGCCGCCCGATTCCGGCCGAGCCATCGACTCAGTGCCGATGGCCGAGCGCCGAGGGGCGCTGCTGCTCATCGCCCGTGAGGCGCTCTCGATCGATCCGGAAGCCTTGCTGCGCGAGGCCTGTCTCAGGCTCACCGGCGGCTCTCGATTTACCCAGCAGCAGCGGCAGGCGATCACCGGTGCCCTCGAGCAACTGCTAGGGAACCGGCTGCTGGTCGAACGGGATGGTCGGCTCTATGCCCAGGAGCACCCTTGATCGCTCTTGCCTCCCTCGAGCTTGTTGTTCAGATCGGCGGGGTTCCGCGGTTCCTGGTGATCCATGAACTGCTGCAAAGGCCGGGAGGCATGCGCCACCAACAGTTCCGCGCCCCACTGCCGAGCGCTTTGCGCAGGAAGTGGCGCGAAATCACCCAGACAACCGATACTGGGCCAACCGGCTTTTCGCAATGATCAGCTCATCGCTGCATCCAGCACTTGGCCTCTTCGAGCCTCTGCATTTCGATAGCAGGCCCCGAAACGAATGACCTTCCAAACCCCGATCACGATCCGCCACGCGCTTGATCACATCCATCGACACGACTACGTGCTGCCGGCCATCCAGCGCGAGTTCGTCTGGCGGCCAGAGCAGATCGCCCGCCTGTTTGACAGCCTCATGCAGGGCTATCCGATCGGCTCCTTCCTCTTCTGGAGCGTCGAGCGTGACAACGTCCGCCAGTACAAGTTCTATGACTTCGTACGCGACTACCATCAGAGGCTGCGTCCCCATTGCCCGCCGGTGGAAGTCCCGGTAGGCCAATCGGTCATTGCTGTACTGGACGGGCAGCAGCGGCTGACCGCCCTGAATATCGGCCTACGAGGCAGCCACGCGATCAAGGAGCCGCGGATGTGGTGGAACAACCCGGACGCTTTCCCCGAAAAGCGCCTTTACATCAACATCGCTGCCGACGCCGACGCCAACGAAGGTGGCCTGGCCTACGACTTCTGCTTTCTCGGCGAGGAGCGAGCTCAACACTCAGATTCTTGCCACTGGTTCCCCGTCAGGAAGATCCTCAACCTCAATGATGCCACTGAGATCTTCGAGTACATCCAGGCCGCCGGGCTAGCGACGAACCGGCACGCCTTCAGGACCCTCAATCTCCTGCATGCCGTCGTGCACGACAGACCACTCATCGCTTTCTTCGAGGAGTCTTCCCAGGACCTCGACAAGGTGCTCAACATCTTCATCCGGACAAACAGCGGTGGCACCGTCCTGTCGTACTCCGATCTGCTCCTCTCGATCGCGACTGCGCAGTGGAACAACCTCGACGCGCGCCAGGAGATCCATGGCCTCGTCGATGATCTCAACACGACAAGGTTCGGCTTTTCATTGTCCAAGGACTTTGTTCTCAAGGCCGGGCTCATGCTGGCGGACATCGGCAGCGTTGGATTCAATGTCACCAACTTCAATCACGACAACATGGTCGTGCTGGAACGTCTCTGGCGCGACATCGCCCGCGCGCTGAAGCTGACGATCCAGCTCGTGGCGGACTTTGGCTTCTCGGGTCAGACTCTCGGCGCCGACAACGCGCTCCTGCCCATTGCCTACTCGCTCTACAAGCGGGGCCTCGACGCCCACTACCTGAGCAGCAGCACCTTCCGGGAAGACCGCGAAGCGATCCGTGGCTGGCTCGTGCGGTCGCTGTTGAAGGCCGGTGTGTGGGGTAGTGGTCTCGACACGCTTCTCAGCGCGATTCGTACGTCGATTCGTGAGCAGGGTGCCACGAGCTTCCCAGTGGAGGCCGTGGAGGCCACCATGCTCTCTCGCGGCAAGGGGCTTCGATTCGAGCAGGAAGAGCTCGAAGACCTTGTCGATGTCGCCTACGGCGACAGACGGTTGTTCCCGCTGTTGTCGCTGCTCTTTCCGTTCCACGATCTGCGGCACGAGTTCCATGTCGATCACGTTTTCCCGCGCAGTCGGTTTTCCGAGAGCCGCCTCGCCAGGGAGGGAGTGGAGGCTGAGGTTCGCCTGGAATGGATCGACCGATCCGACCGGCTTGCCAATCTCCAGTTGCTCGATGGGGTCCTCAACCAGGAGAAAAGCGCCGCGCTCCCGTACGACTGGCTCGCATCCGCGTTTCCCGAGGACGACCGCCGTCATGCCTTCATCGAGCGCCACTGCTTGGGAAGCGTCCCGGAGCGTTTTCTCGGCTTCTCCGACTTCTACCAGGCGCGCCGAGGAGTGCTCCTCCAGCGTCTCCGAACGCTTTTGGGCGCGCCCGAGGCGGCAGCATCAGTCGCTTCGTCCTGATCGGCCCAGCCGTCCTCGCACTTACTCACCTCAGGCTTTTCGGTGCTCTACGGGCTCCAGCAGGAGGCCGAGGGGGCACACCCCGACCGGCACCGAGTGTCGCGGCTCTCGCCCGTGCAGAACCCAGCCATGGTGTCAGCAATCGCCTGCCCCCCCCTGCTGCATCAGCCGCTCCCTTCTGGCTTTATCCCCCAGCAGCGTGCCGAGCTCCGTCTGGGTGTCCCTCTTCGCCAGGATCAAGGCCCGCCTGATCAACTGGGCAGCCGCGCCGAGAGATCCTCGGGCACCCTGAAGATTTCTCGCCGTCCATCCTTGCCTGGAAGCAGCAACCCACGGACTGCCAGCTTCTGCAGGTCGCTGCGGGCGGTCTGATGGCTCACCCCATGGCTGTTCTGGTGCGAGAGCACCGTGTAGCGGAAGCCGGAATGCCGAAGAGCATGGCGCAGTAGAGCCAGTTGGCGGTGGTTCAGCCCGTCCATTCCCTCCAGCCGCTGCTGCAGGGCCCCCACCTCACCGGCCTTGCGCTCCAGGTAGGCATGCAGATTGGCGATGGCCTGCTGGATCACCTTCACCTGGGCCAGCAGGAAATAGGTGAGGTCGTTGTCGTCGCTCTCGCTGAGAAGAAACGAGCGCTCGTACTGCCCCCTGGCCTTGTTGATCACAGAGGAGATCGAGACGAACTCGAACAGCCAGTAGCCCTGATGCAGCATCGCCCAGTAGAAGAGCGCCCGGGCAGTTCGTCCGTTGCCATCGCAGAAGGGGTGGTCGTAGGCCAGCCAGAAGTGCAAGGCGATGGCCCGCACCACAGGGTGGATGAACACCTTCGGGGTCTCGCCGTTGGCAAAGCGGCAGAGCTCCTCCATTCGGTGCGGCAGCTCCTCAGCCGGCGGTGGCACATGGAACACGGTGCCGTAGACGTCATCCACCACCACCTCCTTACCGGCTGGGCGCAGCCGGCCGGCATCGGCAGAGTCATCCAGCGTGTCCTCGCTCACCAGCCGGTGCAGATCCAGCACCAGCTGCGGTGTCAGTGGCTGGTCCCGCAGCTCCTGGATGCGCTGCATCGTCAGGAAGTTGTTGAGGATCATCCGCTCGGAGCGGTCGCGGGGCGGCCGGCGGCTGCGGATCATCGCTTTGGCCACATCCCTTGTCGTGGCGGCGCCTTCCATCTGCGAGGAGGTGATCGCCTCCTCCATGAGCGAGCTCAGCAGATAGCGATCCCGGGTGGAGCGGGTGTTGACGGCCTCGGGAGCCACCACGCTGGCACCGGCCTGCATGTCGATCTGATGCAGGCCCTGGAGCAGAACAGGCGGTTGCGAGAACCAGAAGGCCTGTCCGTCACTCGCCAGAAGCGGCAGCGGGGTGGGCCGGCGGGAGAGCTTCTCGGCCAGCCACCACTGTTCATGGCTCAGCCCCTCCGGCGGCGGGCGATGGCGCAGCTCATCCCAGTGCAGGTAGTCATCTCCTTCCGCCGCGGTGGCCAGGCGGGAGAGCATCAGCAGCGTCTCCTCCAGTCCCCCGCAGCGCTGCAGCATCTCCTGGAGAGAAGGGGGCTTGCGGGGCAGCCGGGTGGTCAAGTGCAATGAACTTCAAACTTGCTTCAAATTAGAAGATGGCTTGGCTTTGCGCTCGGGGCCCCGGCTCCAGGCCAGTGGCGGTGGTCTCTTGCCAACCTGGCCAGAATCGACCCATGCCCACCTCCGCCCAGATCCGTCAGCAACTCGTCGCCGCCCTGCGCAGCGATCTGATCGGCCCCGGTTGGGATGACATGGCCCGCCGCCATGAGCAGCTCAGCCAACCACCTTCTGTCTGGTACACGACGGGCTTTTTGGTACCCCATGTGTTCCAGCAGGAGGCGGAACGACAGACCGCTGACCACCAGCTGAACTTCGCTGAGTTGGCCGGCGAAGACCCCAGCAACGACGCCGCGAATCGACTGGAGAAGAAGGAATCCGAAGACGATGCCAACGACTCCCTCGATCAGGCCAACACCCGCCGCAGCTGGTTCCCTTCTTCCCTGGGCATGAGTTTCATCCTTGAGCGCGGCTTCAGCCTGGAGGCCACCGTGAGCTGGGGCGACTATGACCCGCCACCAGAGGGGGACCCCAGCAAGGTTTGGAAGCGGACTCCCCGGCGGGTGCAGAAAAGCTTCACCATCTCCGGCCCTGGCAGCAGTGACGACATCCCCTTGGAGGCCAACCCCGAGGGACTCTGTCTGCGATGGATCGCCAAGCCGGCACCAAAGAAACTCGGCTACCCCAGCGATCAGCTCTCGGTGTCGCTGTTCCTTCTCAACAAGCGCGAACCCCCCAAGAGCAGCCAGATCCGTTTCCGCGATCCCCTCACCGCCTTCCAGACGGAGCTGAGCCTCCACTGCCCCCAAGGCTTTCCGCCCCGTCGGGACGCTCTGCAGAACGTTTCCAATCAGGACAACGACGAAGCCCTTGCCGCGCTGCAGTACCGCCGGGACTTCTGCTTCGCCAGCGGCCACAACGTGGCCGTCATCACCGGTGGCATCGAGCCCACCCGACCCGATCGCGCCCACACCCTCACCACCACCTGGCTGCCCACCGCTGAGGTTCTTCGGGTGCTGCCGGAACCGCCCACGGGAGCCAGAGGCGTACCGATGGGCATGGAGGCCCTGGCGGACCTGGCCCAGAGCGAGCAGATCATCGGCAAACTCCAGCCGCTCGTGAAGGCCTACCGCCACTGGATCGCACGCCAGCCCGCCCACCCAATCGAAGATCCAGCCCTCAACGAAACCGCCAAGAACCTCTGCAGCCAGGCCCAGGACTGCGCCGATCGCATCGAGGCAGGAATCCAGCTCCTCAGCGATCCTCTGGTTCGTGAAGCCTTCCGCACCATGAACGTGGTGATGGCCCGGGCCCAAAGGCAACGCTCCGCCTTCAGCACCAAGGTGCCGCCCGAACAGATCGGCAAGGTGAGCGGCACCCGCACGCCCGAATGGCGTTTCTTCCAGCTGGCCTTCGTGCTGATGAACCTGCCGGGGCTGGCGCAACCGGAGTCTGAACGGGGCCGGATCGACCGCCAGATGGTGGAGCTGCTGTTCTTCCCCACCGGCGGTGGCAAGACCGAGGCCTACCTGGGCCTGGCCGCTTTCACACTGGTGCACCGGCGTCTCGCCCACCCCGGCATCGAATCGGCCGGCGTCACGGTGCTGATGCGCTACACGCTGCGGCTCCTCACCCTCGACCAGCTCGGCCGTGCCGCCACCGTGATCTGTGCCCTGGAGCTGGAGCGGCTGCATCGCGCCAGCTCCGGCGACCCCTACCCACTGGGTGACTGGCCCTTTGAGATCGGCATGTGGGTGGGTAAGGCCGCCACCCCCAACAAGCTCGGAGGGCCTGGAGATCCGGATGACAAGTGCACTCACGCAGTGCTCAACCGCTGGAAGATGCGAGGTGGAGAGAGACCGATTCCGATCGAAACCTGTCCGTGGTGCAACCGTCCCCTTCAAGCGGAAGGCTTTCACCTGTTGCCCCCACGGAATCCCGATCGGTTGGAGATCTTCTGCCGAGAACCCAGATCACCTGAGGCGAAGCAGGAGTTCGTCCACATGGGGCAGTGCCCCTTCCACAAGGGCACGCCATTGCCGGTGCTCGCCGTGGATGAGCAGATCTACCGCCGCCTGCCCTGCTTCCTGATCGCCACCATCGACAAGTTCGCCGCCCTGCCCTGGGTGGGAAAGACCTCCTCACTTTTTGGCAATGTGAGCCACTACCACCTGCCGCAAGGTGACGCCGTCGCAGGCTTCTGGGGGCCGGCCGAGAAGCCCTCGGGCATGAAGATACCTCAGGGTCGGCTGCTGCCCCCCGAGCTGGTGATTCAAGACGAGCTGCACCTGATCAGCGGACCGCTCGGCACCCTTGCCGGTCTGTACGAGGCCGTGATCGAAGACCTGATGCGACCCACTCCAGAGTCGCCGCCGCCGAAGATCATTGCCTCCACCGCCACCGTCCGCCGGGCCGAAGCCCAGATCAAGGCCCTCTTCGGCCGGGCCCAGTCCCGTGTGTTTCCGCCGCCCGGGCCGGAGCGGGAGGACAACTTTTTCTCCCACTCAGTGCCGGATCCCGATCAGGCCCGCCTCTACGTGGGGCTTTCGGCGCCCGGCCGCAACCTCAAGGGCGTGCTGCTGCGCAGCTACCTGGGCCTGATGGCAGCTTCCCAGAAGGCGTGGGACGAACACAAAGGGATGGGAGCGAAGAATCCCGCCGATCCCTACATGACCCTGCTGGGGTACTTCTCCAACCTCAAGGAACTTGGTGTGACCCGCAGCATCCTCGAAGATGAACTGGGCGCCCAGCTGGAGGAGTTCCACCGGAACCGCACCCTCCCCATGGAGGGGGTTGATGTCCCGTTCGCCAGTCGCAGGAGGCCCGAGATGCCGGAAGAACTCACCTCACGGGTGAGCACGGCACGGATCAGCGTCACCAAGGACCGGCTTTCCAGGCCCTACGTCGACAAGGAACGGCTCGACGTGGCCCTGGCCACCAACATGATTTCGGTGGGCCTCGACATTTCCAGGCTGGGGCTGATGGTGGTGCTCAACCAGCCCAAGACCGCCGCCGAGTACATCCAGGCCACCAGCCGGGTGGGCCGACAGCTCAGCCCCAACCCCGAGGAGAACAAACCGGGGCTGGTGCTGGTGCTGCTCAACCCCAACCGTCCGCGCGATCGCTCCCACTTCGAGCTGTTCCCCTACTGGCATCAGACCTTCTACCGCCATGTCGAGGCCACCAGCTGCACACCCTTCGCCAGCCGCGCCCTGGATCGCGGACTACCCGGCGTCGTGGTGGCGATGGCCAGGCACAGCAATCCCCAGTTGGCTCCGCCCAAGGGAGCGATGAATGCCGAAGCCCTGCAGCGAATCAAGGATCAGATAGCCACCGCCTTGCAGAGTCGTTGCATTGCCACCGGAGCCGCCGACGATGGCCACAACCAGCTGCTGCCCACAGAGGTCCGTGATCAGGTGATCGATCTGATGGAGGCCTGGTGGAAGCTCACCCAGCAACCGGAGGCCAAGCTCCAGTACTGGACCCACGAAGACAAGGCAGCAGGTGCGGGCCTGCTCCACACCCCGCTGGATACCGATGCCCTTTATGCCGGCGAGGGCTACAAGCAATTCTCCACCGGCTGGAGCCTGCGGGATGTGGAGCCCTCGGTGCCGATCCGGCTGGTGAATTTCCGCGAGGAAATCACCGCCGACGAATGAGCCAAGCCACCTGAGCCAACAGCCAACCGAACCCATGCCGCCCAGCACCCGACGAAAACCTGCCCCGCCCCCCCTCGGCGAAGCCCGCCAGAGCCAGGTGCTGCAGCTCTATGGCCCGGGTGCCATGGTCGATCTGCCCGACTATTCCGTGCTGATAGGCGGGCTCGACTACTGGAACGATCGCGGCTGCGACGAGATCCATGAGCCGCGGCTGCTCCGCCTGGCGCGCCAGGCGACCGGCGCGGCGCGGGTGGATCTGCGCACCCCTCCCAAGGAGGTGGATCCGATCAAGAAGATCAGCGGATCGATCAAGGCCCTGCGCTTCCCCGAATGGTCGGTGGTGCAGAAGAAGATCCCCGACCGCGAGGCCTTGGGAATCATCTGCCGTGCCCGCCTGCTGGTGCACTTCAACGACAGCTGCATCAAGGACTGGAAGAAGTACAAGGACGACGAGGGCGAACACCAGCTGGTGCCGGTGCGGTTCGTGATGGCCTGTCCCCACGGCCACCTCAGCGACATCCGCTGGCGTGACTTCTGCTTCAACCAGTTCGGCTGCAAAAACGACGAGCGTCTCTATCTGCTGGAGGCCGGCACCGGCAACGACTTCACCCAGATCTTCGTGCAGGCAGAAGGAGGTACCACCCGCAAGCTCGCCGATGCCCTGATCCCCGAAACCAAGGCCCTTGGCAATTGCGGCGGCTATACCCCCTGGCTGGGCCGCTACAGCCGCGACAGCGAGGAATGCCGCACCGATGGCGAACGCACCCAGAACCGCCTGCTGGTGCGATCGGCCACCAATGCCTATTTCAGCGAGACGATCTCTGTGATCTCATTGCCAGAGGAAGCAGGCGGGCTCGCCAGGCGCGTCACCGAGCTGAAAGCTGAGTTGGAAGCCATCGAGGCGGAAAGCGACATCGCCACAGCCCTGAAGTTCAATCCCCGCCTGCGAAGCGCCTTTGCGGGGGTGGAACCGGCCGCGCTCTGGCAGGCGATCCAGGGCCATCGTGGCGGCAGCACCGCTGAGGTGCCCCAGCCAAAGGATGAGGAACTCCGCTTGCTCATCGGCCCCATGGATGGGGTGTCCAGCTCAGCGGAGGACAGCCTGTTCGAGGCCGTGATCTGGACGCCCGAGCAGCCACCGGACTGGTTTGGCAAGGCAATCCGCCGGGTGCTGCTGGTGAAGCGCCTGCGGGAAGTCCAGGCGCTGGTGGGCTTCACCCGCTTCACCGCCCGCACCAGCAGTTTGGGCGGCCTGCCGATCGACACCACCAGGACCAACGGCCGGGCGCCACTGGCCAACGATCTTCGCTGGTTGCCGGCGGCTGAGAACAAAGGAGAGGGAATCTTCATCGAGTTCGACCCCGCCACCATCGCCGACTGGGCCAGCAGCGACGCCGTGACCGGTCGATCCGTCCAGTTCAGTAAGGCCTTCGAGAACGACTGGCTGCGGTCGCGAGGACTCGACAGCAGTCAGTTCCCGTTCCCCGGCGCCCCCTACATCCTGTTGCACAGCCTCAGCCATCTCCTGATCACCGAGATGGCCCTGGAATGCGGTTATGGAGCCAGCTCGATCCGGGAGCGCATCTACGCCAACCCGGAAATCGGCTACGGCATCCTGTTGCTCACCAGCACCTCGGGCTCCGAGGGAACCCTCGGCGGCTTGGTGGATGCCGGCAAGCGCATCGTGGGCTACCTGGAGAGGGCCTTCGAGCGGGCGCAGCTCTGCAGCAACGACCCGTTCTGCTCCGAGCATGACCCCAACCACCCCTTCGACATCCGCCCGACCCACGGTGCTGCCTGCCATGGCTGCGAGCTGATCGCCGAGACTTCCTGCGAGCAACGCAATGAGTTCCTCGATCGGGCCCTGGTGAGTCGCACCGTGTCGGTCCACGACGACAACGACGACCCCAGCTTCTGGAGCTTCATCTACCCCGAAGCCGAGTGATGGGCCTGTCGCTGCCCGCCCAGACCCTGCGTTCCGTAGCCGCGTCGCTGCGGCAGCTCAGCTATGTGCCCACCAGCTGGCAGGGCGTGCTGGCCGGCATTTCCCCCGATGGGCGTGGCCAGCTGGAACCGTTTCTGGTGCAGATGGTGCGCGAGGGTGGCCAGCCACGGCTGATGGCCCTGGTGCTGGAGCAGCTGGCTGATCAGCAGGAGGCCCTGCAGCGGGAGAGGGATGGCTGGAGCTTCGTGTGGTCTGGTCCGGAACCAGCCCACTCCATGACGGCCGACACCTTCGCCACCGTGGATCAGCTCATCCAGCAGGCACGATCGAGCTTGATCATTGCCACCTACAACATCGGCCTTTCGGCAGCTTTCAGAGAGTTACTGGAATCCATTGCCGAGCGCCTTGGCGACGGCCGGCTGAAGCGTGTGGAGCTGTTCTTCCATCCGGTTCAGATCGAAGGGAAGCTGGGAGCCGATCCGTTGAAGGCCATCCGCCAGTGGTTCCATGCGGACGTTTGGCCCTGGCCCGCCAAGCCTCTGGCCTACATCGACCACCGCCTTCTCTCCCAGACCGCAGAGCGCTGCCACCAGCACGCGAAGGTTGTGGTGACTGACGTCGGGACCGACCGGGCCCGCGCCTTGGTGACCAGCGCCAACTTCAGCGAAACCGCGCAACGTCACAACTTCGAGGCTGGCTGGCTGACGCGAGAGCCCTGGCGGGCCAACCAGGTCGGAGATCACCTGCAGCATCTGGTGACTGGTGGATTCTTTGTGAAGCTCTAACCGCCACCCCCTGGACTTCAGTGAAACAGAGGGGCCATCGCGCGCACGTAAAAATGCCCCAAAAATCCGGGAGGCCCTTCTTACACCCCCTGATGAAATACCCCTACCTAAAAACCCCTAGGGGGGTACCCCTGCACTCCTGACCAGGCGAGGCCCGGACAAGAGCCCTATTGACTTCTATTCTCAATAGTGCGCTCACGTGAAACGGGACTGTGCGCGGGCTGCAGTATTTTCATTTCCCTCCCAACTGAACAGGCTGGCCAGCACCCGCAAGCGCCAAATGCCTGACGCATCAATGGCTTTCCCATGCACGGGCGGGAAACCAACCAGACTGCTTCACTGGATATTCCAGCAATACCGCAGTCTGCAGGACTTGGTGACCAGGCACCGCCAACAGTCTTCATCAAGCACGGATGAAGATCTCAACCTTTCCTATCCCAGGCAGGGTCTCCATCCATTAGATCCAGTATCTCTATCCACGGGGGCTGTGAGGGGGTGGACGCAGTGGCCATTCCACTGCACAACAGCCAACCCATGGCCTCATCCACTACAGTCTCAACGAACAACTCGATCCCAACGAGAAACACCTCATCGACAGAGGTTCAGACACCGAAGCCATCCGTAGCTCCGCAACCTCTGAAACAACCCATGCTCGGCACAGCCGCCATCGCGGCAGCAGAGCAAGCTGGGCAGTACCACTCCCTTGGTCCTGTCTACGCCGGCATCGGGGCGGTTGGGGATTTCTCTGTCGAACTGGGCTTCCAAACCGGCGAAGGCCAGGAGCAGCAGCGATCAGGGATCGGCGTCTACCTGCGCAGCGATCACATCGCCAAGCGCTACGTGACGCTGATCATCTGATCGAGCCTGCAGCCTGAGGGCCCAGCTCAGCAACCATGCCCCCTTCTTCGGGGGCATTTCTTTCATTCCCTCGAAGCGCCACAGCCGCCTGAATCGCTGCCGCCAAAGCCGCTCCGCTGGCGGAATAGGCTGCCAACGGGGAACCGATGCCGTACTGACGCATCAGCTCACCAGCGTTGGTGTAGGCACGAGAACCACCTCGTTCCACTACCGCACGCCTCAGGGAAAGGGTGCGCCCCAGATCCACGTCACCCCTTTCGCTCAGCCCTGGGCGGTAAGCGCCCGTACCGAGAAGGGTGGTGACCTGCATCACCCGATCCTCAAAGCCCAGGCCCGCCTCATTCATCCGTGACAGGGACCGATTCAGCCGGCCCAGATCGAAAGCCAGATCCACGTGCTCGCCAAGAAGCGCCGCCGATTGAGGGGTGAGTTCGCCCCCATTGCCTTCCAACTCCTCCACAAGCCTCCGTGCCAGCCGCACCTGGGTGTCGTCTGCAACCGCGGCAGCACCGCCCACCAGTCACTCGATCGGCCGGATCACCTTATCGGTGACAACGTCATTCCAGGTGCGCGTCAAGGGATTGTGCAACAGCAGCTCCCTCAACCCCCGGTGAAAAGTCCTTCCTGCCGCCATCCGCTGATCCATTGGAGCCGCACCCCACTGGATCAAGGGTAGGTAGAGGCCTCCCCACGGGGGCTGTTCGACGGTGTTCCGCCAGAGCGGAGCAATTCCTTCGAACAGTTGCCATGTCTACGAAATCACTCGACAAGAGCCCAAGGGCCAAGGATCCAATCAGCATCCCTGAAACTGGGCATGAAGAACGCCTGACCCAGTCGCTCATCCAACTGATGACCGATGGCGTGAATCCTTGGCGCAAACCATGGAATCCCAGCCGAGGTGGCTGCCATCGCAATTTAGTGACCGGACACTGCTACACGGGTGGCAACCCGGTGCTGCTGGAAATGCAGATGGCCGTCCGAGGATCCGAGCTACCCCTATGGCTGGGCTATGCCCAAGCCAAGGAACAGGGTTGGGGACCACAGAAAGGCTGCAAGGCCTGCATCATCATCCGCCCCCAGTTCAATCAGTACGAAGAACTGGACGAAGACGGCAATCCTCAACTCGATGCCAATGGTGAACCCGTGATCACCACGTGGGTCAGCTACAAGCCTGCCGCCGTCTTCAATGCGGCAGACCTCCACGGCAACGGAATTGAGGAGGCCATCACCCTAGCCATCGGAGACCTCAAGCCCATGCCTGAATCGCAACGGCTTGCAGAGGCGCGAGCCGTGCTGCACGCATGGCCTGTGCCAGTGATCTACGGGGGCGACTGCGCCTGCTACATCCCGTCATTGGATCGGATCGAGCTTCCAAGCTCCAGAAGCTTCCATAGCTATGAGGCGTTTCTGGCCACCCATGCCCATGAAGCGATTCATTCCACCGGAGCAGCCAAGCGCCTGAATCGGGATGGCGTCACCGGACGGCATAGTTTCGGTAGCGAATCCTATGCAAGGGAAGAACTGATCGCTGAGCTTGGGGCATTCCTTGTGACCCAGCGATTGGGGATTGGCAGCAACAGTGAAAACCATGCGGCCTAGCTCCATCATTGGATTCAGATCCTCCAGGAAAGCCCAAGGATCCTGTTCAAGCTGCTCAGCGATGCCACCAAGGCAGCGGAGATGATCGCGCCCAGCGCAAGCCCAAAAGCCTCCAGAGAGCCATCAGCTCCGCCGATGCCACAGGGCCAACATCATCGCCGCAGTTGATCACCCGATCTTCTAGCTGACATCCTGACATCAGGCCCCCGGATTTTCGGGGGCCTTTTTTCTACTTCCTATGAATAGACCTATGCATTCCTCTCAGGAACAAGACTTCGCTGCAGGCCCATTGGCTGTGAGTGCATCTTCATGCTGCTAGATCACATGGCGGCCTCGCCGAGATTGCCGTCGCTGCCGGGCGGACGGCCTAGTTCAAGCGCCTGACCGTTAGCGAAGAAACTTGACCCCCGATCACCCACTGCTCCTCGGCTATTCAGGCTGTTACAGAAACTGAATACAACCTCATCCTCCTCGATTCCTCCTCAGGGGCGGATCCGCCCAAGAGGAGAGGCCTTCGAGGCAGACCTTTCCAATAGGAGTCAACTCCCCTGGTCAACCCCCTCAAAGATTCAACCCAAAGATTCAACCCAAATTTCGCGTTCAACCCAAGACACAACTGAGATTGGGTTGAGTTTTCTCTTCCGCTGCATGGGATTTCAACGTTCAACCCAATCTCACCCCTTCTGCAGGGGTGGATCCATTGCAAACCTCCCGCCCGCGATGCGGGCGGGCATGCGGGCGGACGCGCGGGCGCACGATCTATACATGCACCGAAAACCCCATGAACCTCTGTCTCACCTCAGTCCATTGCTGGGCCGTCGGAGATCCTTCACCGCATCCTGAATCTCAACCTCTCTTGGACAGGTACCACTCTCAAGAACCGAAAGCGCCAGTTATCGATCGAGCAACGAGGCCGACGCCCCTCGATGCCCCTCTACAAGAACCTGGAAGGGGTCCGAAGAGCGGCCGACGTCGTCTTTGCCCATTGCCCCTCCACGCCCCGTAGAGGGCTTTACAGGGCCACCCAGGCGTGATGGGTCGACCACCTTGAGGAAGATCGGAGAGTCGCCCTGGGATTCCTTCAAGTGGCAGGCAATTTTTGCAAACGCTTCTGCAAACGGGCATCCACAGAAATCCTCAGAAGGCAGTCAAAGCAAAGACTTGCAAGCGATGTTAGTCTGCATGGCATGCAGGGGGTCAGCGGTTCGAATCCGCTTGGCTCCATTTCATTGATAAACGGCCCCATGGGGCTTTTGTGATCGCCTCCCGGCCAAGGTGCTGTGGGCAAGCTGGCTGACCTGGACATGGCCAGCCCCGGGGCGGGCAACAGCATGGCCAAATCCCCTGCCACTGGCCCTTGACTCCCCGAGCTCCATGGCGGCGACGTCGGACCGCCGGCCTCGCGGCGGGCCTGGCGCTGCTTGTCCCGCCCAACATCCCGTCCGTCGGCCAGGCGCAAGGGATCATGGAACCCGGCAACGGTTCCCTGGCGCCGATTGATCGCGAGGCTTTCAGGCAGCAGTACGGCCAGGAAGGCCTGTTCCGGCTAAGGCTGGGGGTGGATGCGGCCGAACAACCTCCCAAGGCAGGAGCCGCTCCCCAGAGCTGCCCTGCCGCCTCCTGGGCCGGCTCGCTGCAGAAGCAGCGCTACGACGCGGCGATGAGCCTGCGGAAGTTCTACGCCGCCGGCGAGGCCTTGGGGGAATGGCGGCGGCTGTGTCCTGCCAGGCCCTGAGTCACTCACTGGCCGCCTTGGTGCGCATCGCCGCCTCCAGGCTCCTGATCTCCTCCGGCGACAGCTGGGGCCGATCGAGCTTGAGGGTGAGCTTGTTGAGCGTGCCGGTGAAGCGGAACGGCGGCTTGTAGTCGGCGTCGTTGACACCGGTGAGGGTGTCGGAGCCGATGTCGAAGCTCTCGTCCCACTGCAGGATCATCGGCAGGGTTTTGGGCATGGTCTTGGTGGCCACCACCTTGCCGTCCACCTTGAGGCTGCCGGTGCCGGGGCGGCCAACGCCGCTGAAGTCGTTGAAGGCCAGGGTGCCAGCCCCCTTGCCGTCGTAGACGAAATCGAACTCCACCTTGTGTTTGCCGGGGGAAAGGGGTTCGGTGCCCTCCCACTTCAGGCGCTCCAGATCGACCATGTTCCAGAGCCACACGGGCTTGCTGTTCTTCAGGTAGAAGCCGTAGCCGCCAAAGCGGCCGCCGGAGGTGAGCAGCATGCCCTCGGCGCCGCCGGCTGGCACGTCGATGTCGGCCGTCACGGTGTAGGAGGTGTTCAGCAGCAGGGGCGACGCGCCCTGGGGCAGGCCCACCATCGGATGGGTGTAGACGAACTCGCTGCGGCCGGCGGTGATGTTGGGCCGGGGCGCCACGATCCGCGCCGCCACCGAGGCATCGAGCGGGAACACCTGGTACTTGTTGGCCTCGGCGATGAACGCCGCCTTCATCTCCTTCAGCTTGCCGGGGTTCTGGGCCGCCAGGTCAGTGGTCTGACTGAAATCAGTGTTGAGGTTGTAGAGCTCCAGGGTCTGGTTGTTGAGCGGATCCGGGTTGGCCGGGCCGAAGGCGTCCCAGGGAGCCCGGTTCACCTTGGTGCTCAGCAACCAGCCCTTGTCGTAGAGCGCCCACTGACCCATCATCTCGAAGTACTGGCGCTCGTGCCTTGAGGGCGCCTTGGCATTCTTGCCATCGAAGGTGTAAACGAAGCTGGTGCCTTCGATCGGCTTCTGGGGGATCCCGTCCACCACCTCGGGCGCCTTCAGACCGGCCGCCTCCAGGATCGTCGGCACCACGTCGATCACGTGCACGAACTGCTCGCGCAGGGCCCCTTTGTCCTTGATGCGCGCCGGCCACGACACCACCATGTTCTGGTTCACACCGCCCAGGCGGGAGGCGTTCTGCTTGAACCAGCTGAACGGCGTGTCAAACGCCCAGGACCAGCCCGCCGACATGTGGTTGTAGGTGAGATCGGTGCCCCACACATCGAAGAACTTCATCTGCACCTCGACAGGCAGCTTGTTGAGGCCGTTGAAGAAGGCCACTTCGTTGGGGGTTCCCAGGGGCCCGCCTTCGGCGCTGGTGCCGTTGTCGCCGTTGATGTAGATGATCAGGGTGTTGTCGAGCTTGCCGAGATCGTCGAACTGCTGGATCACCCGGCCGATTTCGTCATCGCTGTAGGCGGCGTAGGCGGCGAACACCTCGACCTGGCGGATGAACAGTTTCTGGGCCTCCGGGCTCAACTGGTCCCAGGGGGTGATCACATCGGCGGGCCAGGGGTCGAGCTTGGCGTCTTTCGGAATCACGCCGAGTTGTTTCTGGTTGGCGAAGATGCGCTCCCTCAGCTTCTCGTAGCCATCATCAAAGAGATGCATGGCATGGATTTTGTCCACCCACTCCTTGGTGGGATGGTGGGGCGCATGGGTGGCACCGGGGGCGTACTTGATGAACAGCGGCTTGCTGGGGTTGATCTGGTGCATCCGCGTCATGTAGTCGATGGCGTCATCGGCCATCGCCGTCACCAGGTTCCAGCTGCCGGGGGCCTGGCCCTCGAAGGGATAGATCTGGGTGGTGTTGCGGAACAGATTGGGCTGCCACTGGTTGGCGTCCCCACCCACGAAGCCGTAGAAGTACTCAAAGCCCATGCCCGTGGGCCACTGGTCGAAGGGCCCGCTCTGGCTGGCCTGGAAGGCGGGCACGTTGTGGTCCTTGCCGAACCAGGCGGTGGAATAGCCGTTGTCCTTGAGCAGGCGGCCGATCGTGGCCTTGTCACGCTCAATGAGGCTGTTGTAGCCGGGGAAGCCGGTGGATTGCTCCGCGATCACCCCGAAGCCGGCGGAGTGGTGGTTGCGGCCCGTGATCAGGGCGGCGCGGGTGGGGGAGCACAGCGCCGTGGAGAACATGCGGTTGTACCGCAACCCCGCCCTGGCCACGCGCTCCATCGCCGGCGTGGGGATCACGCCGCCGAAAGTGCTGGGCACGCCGAAACCGGCGTCGTCGGTGATGATCAGCAGCACGTTGGGTGCGCCAGCCGGTGGCGTGATCCGCGGCGCCCACCAGGGCTTCGACTGCAGCGCCCCGTCCTTGATCACCCCGCCGAAGGGGGGCGCCGGGGCGGGCAGCTGGGTGCCGGAAATCGTGGTGGTGGCATTCGGGGCCCCCGGCGTGCCCGTGATCCGCTGGGCCAGGGCTGGAACGGCTCTGAACGACCAGCCCACCAGGGCCAGGGCCAGGCAGGCCGGCACCAGCCGCCGCAGCAGGCGGCCGAGCGTGGCGTTGAAGCGGGTCAGGGGACGCTCAGCCATGGGTGCTCAGAGAGGGGAAACGAGTCGGAAGCCGATGTGGGAGGTGCCGGTGTCGGGGCTCTCGGCCTCCCGCGCCGCCGGCCGGTAGCGGCTGCAGTAGTTGGGGGCGCACAGGAAGGAGCCCCCCTTGATGACGTGCTTGGCCACCCCGGGCTCCCGCGGATCGCTGCTGGCGGCGGGGTCGGCCAGCACAGGGTCGTCCTGGTCGGCGAGGCGGTCGTGGCCAGGCCGGTACCAGTCCGCCGTCCACTCCCAGACATTGCCGGTCATGTCCTGCAGTCCGTAGCCGTTGGGGGAAAAACTGCCCACCGGAGCGGTGCCGGTGAAGCCATCGCCTGCGGTGTTGCGGACGGGGAACTCCCCCTGCCAGGTGTTGGCCAGGCCCGGCCGCCAGGTGCTGCCCCAGCTGAAGGCCCGATCCCGCAGGCCGCCCCGGGCGGCGAACTCCCACTGGGCCTCGCTGGGGAGGGCGGCGCCGGCCCAGGCCGCGTAGGCCTCGGCATCCGCCAGCGACACCTGCACCACCGGATGGTCGAGCCGCTCATCGATGGAACTGCCGGGGCCCTCGGGATGGCGCCAGTCGGCCCCCGGCACCCACTGCCACCAGCTGAGCTCCCCCAGGGGCTCGCCGGGGGAGGGCGGCCGGAACACCACCGAGCCGGGGCGGCGCTCGGCGTCGGAGAGCCCTGGGAACTGCTCCTGCGGCAGGGGCTGCTCCGCCTGGGTCCGGTAGCCGGTGGCGGCCACGAAGGCGGCGAAGGCGCGGTTGGTCACCTCCGTGCGGCCGATGCAGAAGGGCTGCAGCCGCACCGGCGCCTCCGACTCCGCCTCCTCCGGCAGGCGGCCGGCCGCGCCGATCCGGTAGCGGCCGCCGGGGATGGGGGCCATCGACGGAGGGCAGCTCTCCGCCGCCTGGGCAGGGGCTGGCGCCAGCAGCACCATTCCCATCCCCAGAGCCAGGATCAGCAGAGCGGCCAGCAGGGGAAAGGCCCAGGCATCAGGACGATGAACAAGCACGGATTCGCTGGGCCCTGCAGATGGCTCAAGGCCCGCATTGTGGGGGCGTGAACGGTCGCTTCAGGGTGGCATCGATCACCTTCGACACACTCGTTGGCCGATCGATCGGGCGACCGGCCGCCATGGAATGCAGGGCGGCAAGACTGTCGCAAGAGCGCAGAACTTCCACCCGGAACTTGTCAGGCAAGAGACCAGGCTGTTCCCTGTCCAGCAGGATCTCCGCAGGCAACCAACCCACGACCAGGATTCCGTCTCCCCCACCCATGACCTCCCCCCATCCACGCCACGCCCGCCCGACGCTGCTGGCCTGCCTGGTCCTCGCCATCGCGGCGACCTCTCCGGCCGCCAAGGCTCAGCCGCAGGCGAGCCCTGATCAGACGGCAGCGCTCAACGCCGTGGCCCGGATGATGGAAGGCCAGCGCACCTATTTCCAGAAGAACGGCGCCTTCCGGGCCACGGTCTCAACCATCCAGCAGGATTTCGGCATCACCCTGCCGGCGTCCTTCGACTACGCCGTTCGCACCACCACCGAAGCGGCCTACAGCTATGTGATTCCAGCCCAGTCGCCCAAGGTGGGCCAGCTCAATGCCTACGTGGGCGCGGCCTTCCTCACCCCCACCCAGAATCCCAAAATCACGACGATCATCTGCATGAACATCCAGCCGGGTCAGATCCGTCCGGCCGATCCCCAGCTTGTGCTCGGCAGCCTGGTGGCCAATCCCACCGGCCGGATCGTGCAATGCGGCGATGCCTCGGTGGAAGTCACGGCCTCGATCGTCAACGAATGACGGCCACGGCCCCGCTCACGCTGCTGGAGTCGCGGGCGGTGGAGGTCAACGACCCCGCCGCCCTGCTCGATCGGGTGGCGCGGGACTTCCCCCTCAACGCCTTCCTGGAGTCCCCCCGGAGCGGTGGCTTCTTCCATCGCAGCGGCGTCATCCACATGGGGCAGGTCGCGGTGTCCTGCAGCCGCCACTCCCCCCTGGAGATCGGCTTCGACGACTCCTCGATCGCCACCCTGACCCTGCCGCTGTCCGGTGTTGCCGAGGTGGCGAGCGACGGCCAACGGCTGAAGCTCGAGGCCGGGCCGATGGCGGCGTACCTGCCAGGCGCCGCCTTCACGGCCAGCACCGGCAGCTTCGAGGAGGTGATGATCTGCCTCGATCGCCGGCGGCTGGCCGAGACGGCCGCCGCCATCGGCGGCTTCGGCGACAGGGCCGGAGGCTGGGCCCCGGCCTTTGAGCACACCCTGCGGGTGGACGGCAGCGCATCAGCGGAGCAGGCCGAGCTGCTGCGCCATCTCCACCTGGCGCTGCGGATGCTTGAGGCCCCGCTGCTGCGGTCGGTGGGCGGGCTCAGCGCCTTCCAGCTCGAGGATCTGCTGTTCCGGCTGGTGGCCGCCATCGTCTGCCCGGACGCGGTGAGGGGGATGGATCGCGCCGACCCCAACCACCGTGGGGATCACCCCTTCGACGCGCTGCTGGAGTGGATCCAGGCCAACCTGCACGCCCCGATCACCGCCACGGAGCTCAGTCGGCGCAGCGCCTACTCCCAGCGCAACCTGCAGTATCTGTTCCAGCGGCGGTTCGGCTGCAGCCCCATGCAGTGGGTGAAGCGCCAGCGGCTCAGCGCGGTGCGCGCCGATCTGCTGCTGGCCCAGCCCGGCGAGACCGTGGCCGCCATCGCCCGCCGCCACGGTTTCGTCCAGCTGTCGTCCTTCGCCGCCAGCTTTCAGCAGCGCTACGGCATCGCCCCGTCCATCCTGCTGCGCCGGTCTCGCACCAACATCCGGGGTTGCAGCAACGGTGCCACCCATGCGAGGAGCCCATCGCTACCGACAAGCCCCCCCTCGCAGACTTAAAGCGTTGACACCGTTCTTTCCCTGCGCACGCCGATGTCCCCCTCCTTCTCCCAGGCGGTCGAGGCCCTCACGGCCCAGGCCCAGAGTCTGATCGCCACCGCCAGCAGCGAAGTCGACGCCCTGCGTGAGGAACTGGAGCAGGAGCGGCGCTTCCGGCGCCACCTGGAGGCCACCGCCGCCAGCAGGGCCCATGAGGTGGCCGCCCAGCAGCAGGAGGCCCGCCTGGAACGGGAACGTCTCGAGGCTGAACTGGCCGAGGCCCGGGAGGGCCGGAGCCTGGCCGAAGCGGAGGTGGAGCGCTTCCACGAGGCCGTCCGCCAGCAACTGGCCATCGCCGAAGAAGAGCAGGCGGCCCTGGAGGAGGCCGAGCGGGAACGGGATCGCCTGCGCCAGGAGGCCGCCGAACGGCAGTGCCGGCTGCTGAGGCAGGAGCTGGAGTTGGAGCAACAGGCTCGACTCAGGCTGGAGCGGCGCCTGTCGGGGGTGCGCCAGGCCGTGCTGGATCTGCTCGAACCCCAGGACGACGACGAGGATCATTCAGGCGCCGCGATCGTTGCGGACCTGGAGCATGCCGACGCGGCCGCGCGCCTCTCCCTGCGCAAGATCCTGGTGCCCCGCTCGACCAGCCAGGAGCCCCAGCCGGTTCTCAACTGAGCACCTCCCCGCCGCGGCGCACCAGGTCCTGTCGCCGCAGTGGCCGTCGGCTGGCCCTGGCCGCCGTGATGGCCCTGGCTGTTCTGCTGGCCATGCTCCCCTTCGGTGGAGCCATGGCCCAGGAGCGGCCGGAAACCCAGGCCTTCCTCCGGCTGGACGGGCTTCGCCTGTTTCCGGTCAGCACCTCGAAGGACTACACAGGCGAGCAACGGGTGGAGCGGGCCAACCGGCTGCTGCAGGAGTCAGTGGCGACCGGGAGCCCCACCAGGATCGGCGTCCACGAACTCCACAATCTGCCCGTGATCACCCTCGATGACGCGGTGATCCTCACGGTGACGCGACGCGACGCGCCGGAAGGTCTGGCCGTGCAAGGGCAAGCTGAGGTGTGGCGCCAAAGTCTCAGGACGGCCATCAACAAAGGGCGGGTCGAACGCCAGCCCGCCTACGTGGCCCGCATGATCCCCGTCTCCCTGGGGATCCTGGCGGCGACGTTCCTGCTGCAGCGGCTCCTGTGGCTGCTGTGGCGGCGGTGCCTGCCGTCGGCCCTGACCCAGCCGCTGGTGGCTGAACCCGGCGACGGCCAGCCGCTGCGGCCCAAAGACTGGCTGCTCCACGGCGTGCTGGTGCTCCTGCGGCTGGGCCTCTGGGTGGCGGCGATCCTGCTGATCACCGGGTTTTTCCCGTTCACCAGGCTCCTGATCAGCCGCCTGCTGGAGGCCCTCACCGAAAGCCTGGGCTCCCCTTTCCTGCCCCTGGGGGGACGCCGCTACTCCGTACTCGACGCCATCGTCCTGTTGGCGTTGTTCCTGGTGCTGGTGCGCGGGGTGGCGTTCCTCAAGGGCCTGCTGCGCATCCGCGTCCTGCAGCGCACGGGCATCGAGCAGGGCTCCCAGGAGGCGATCGCCTTCATCCTTCAGTACGGCCTGCTGTTCCTCGGCACGTTGGTGCTGCTGCAGCTGTGGGGCCTCGATCTCACCTCCCTGGCCCTGTTCGCGAGCGTCCTGGGGGTGGGGGTGGGACTGGGCCTGCAGGGCATCGCCAAGAACCTGATCAGTGGACTGATCATCATGTTCGAGCGGCCCATCAAGGTGAACGACTTCGTCGAAGTGGGCGACCTGCAGGGCACCGTGACCCGGGTCAATCTGCGCAGCACCGAGGTGGTGACCCTCGACCGCATCTCGATCATCGTTCCCAATGTCGAGTTTCTCGAATCCCGGGTCGTCAACTGGAGCCATGGCAGTTCGGTGGCCCGCCTGCGGATCCCGGTAGGTGTGGCCTACGGCTCCGACTCCCAGGTGGTGCGCAAGGCCCTTCTGGAGGCCTGCCAGGACCTGCCCGACATCCTGGAAACCCCAGCAGCCCAGGTGTTCTTCAAGGGCTTCGGGGAGAGTTCGCTGGAGTTTCAGCTGCTGGTCTGGATCAACCAGCCCCGGCGCCAGTACGAGATCCGCAGCGAACTCAATTTCCGCATCGAAGCCATCCTGCGCCAGTACGACCTGACGATGCCCTTCCCCCAGCGGGACTTGCATCTGCGCAACGAGCGCATCGAGGTGGCCTTTCCCGCCGAAATCAGCGACGCCTTGTTGAACCGGCTGGCCCCACCGCCGACGCTGCCGCCGCCGGAAGGGGAGGACTGAGGCTTGCCGGAGGTCACCGCAGCGGGGGGATGGCCATCAGCCGATCACAATGCATGGCTTTGAAGCGATGGGCCCGATCCTGAATCCATCGCTGCAGGCCGCAGGAATCGCCCTGCTCATGGCCCTGGCCAGGGTGCTGCTGGGTTCGCTGGTCGTGTGGCTGCTGGTGCGGTTGCTGCGCCGTTGGCTGCGGCGTGCCGTCCCCCGCCCGGACACCCTGCCCGATGGCCTGATCGCGCCCCTGCTGCTGAACAGCCTGGCGTCGCTCGGCTATCTGGCCATGGCGGTCTGGGGCTGGCGGTCGCTGGTGCGCGGCTGGGAGGTGCTGCGCGTCGATCCCGGGCCCGATCGGCTGGCGGAGGGGGCCGCCCTGCTGGTGGCCATCGTGCTGGTGGTCCGGCTGATCAACCGCAGCCTGCTGCTGCTGCTGGAACGTTTCCTGCAGCGCCTCGGACGGGAGGAGCAGACCAGCACCCTGCGGGCCCTGGCTCCGATGATCCGCGCCCTCTTCTGGGGCCTCGGCAGCCTGGTGTTCCTGCAGAAGCAGGGGGTGCCCCTCGGGGCCATCTACGCCTCCCTGGCCGGAGCCGGGATCGGCCTCGGCCTGGCCCTGCGCGGGCCACTCAGCCACTTCCTCAGCTACATCACGATCGTCATCGATAAACCCTTCCAGATCGGTGATCTGATCGGTTTTGCCGATGTCCTCGGGCCGGTGGAGCGGGTGGGGATCCGCTCCTCCTCCATCCGCAGCGTGGGCGGCGAGCGGATCGTGATCGGCAATGAGGAACTGCTGCAGAAGACGATCCGCAACTTCGGCGATCTGCCCCGACGCCGGGTCGCCCACACCCTGCGCCTGTCCGATCAGCTGCCGGCGGAGCAGGCCGCCGCCATTCCTGGGCTCGTGGAGGGGGTGATCCGGGCCCATCCGCCGGCCACGTTCGACCGTTGCCACTTCACCCGCTTCACCGACGGCGCCCTGGAATTCCAGTTCGTGTTCTTCGTTCCCGACAGCAGCAGCGTCATGTATCTCGATCTGCAGCAGGCCATCAACCTGGGCCTCCTGCAGGCCTTCCAGGAGCAGGGCCTCGCCTTTGTCGCCCCTCCCCAGGACCCCCCGGCGCCGCCGCTCAGCGGCCCTCCCGGCTGAGGGCGCCCGCCCCATCGATGGCCGCAGCGGCGATCCAGCGCCAGGCGGCCGCCAGCAGGGCGATGCCGATCAGGGGCCCTTCTCCCCAGCGGTCGTAGGGGGTGAGCTGGGCGCGCTGCTGCACGGTGAGCACCCCGGTGGCGGGACGCCCGGCGGGCAGCTGCTCCAGCACCCGTCCAGCGGCATCCACCAGCAGGCTCGGCCCTGTGTTGGCGGAACTGACCAACCAGCGGCCGGTCTCGATGGAGCGCAGCTGGGCAAGGGCCGCGAACTGGCCCTGCAACTGCTCGGGATACGGGTCGAGGTTGGCGCTGGCCAGCAGCCAGCGGGCCCCCTCCCTGGTGGCGGCGGCCAGGGCCGTGCCATCGGAGAGCTCGTAACAGATGGCCACGCCCACATCCCCCCCGGGCCGGGTCAGCCGCCGGGAGGCCGTCCCCGGCTCCACGCCCCCCACCGCCGAGAGGCCGCTCCAGCGCCACAGCTTCGCCAGGGGCACCCATTCGCCGAGGGGCACCACCCGGTGCTTGTCGATCCAGCGATCGGCCTGGCGCTGGCCTGGCTCGAAGCGCAGCAGACTGCTGCGCAACTCCACGCCCTCGCGGCGGAAGCCACCGCTGAGCACCTCAACCGGCGCCACCTCCGGCAGCGGCTGGCCGAGGGCCAGCGAACCCTCGGGCAGCAGCACCCCCTGCAGCGGCGGATCAGCCATGGCGGCCCGCCGCTGGGCCTGGGCCAGCCGCTGCAGCAGCCGTTGCTGCTGATCGGCCTCGAACTTTTCCCGGGTGGGGATGGCGGGCTGCAGCACCAACCAGCGCTCGGCCCTGCCAGCGGGGGGGGCAGCGGCCTGGCCAAGCAGGGCCACACCGACCAGATGGCAGGCGGCCACCAGCAGCAGCGTGATCAACAGCCAGCGGCTGCGGCGCAGGGGCAGGGCCAGCAGGGCCCGCCAGAGACCCCAGCCGATCAGCAGCTGAACCGCTGCAAGCAGCCCGGCGCCCCCCAGGGCCGCCAGACCCGCCAGGGCCCGATCCCCCGGCAGCGCCGCCGCCCCCAGACCCAGCCAGAACAGGGGACCACGGGCCAGCAGCACCTCGGCCAGTCCCCACAGGGTCGCCGCCAGCAGTGCCGTGCTGGGCCGTGCGGGCTCGAGCCGGCCCACCAGCACCGTCCAGGCCCCGACCAGCAGTCCGGCGGCCAGGCCGATGGCCAGCCACAGCGCCAGGCAGATCGGCAGGCTCAGGGGGCCAGGAACGCCGATCCAGTCGAGGGGGTGGAGCCAGAGCAGCCAGCGGTGGCTCACCAGCACCGCCGCCAGCCCCCACAGCCCGCCGCGCCAGAACCTGGACGACGCGGTGCCAGCGCGACTCGCCGTCAGGGACCAGAGCACGATCAGGGCGGGCCAGAGCAGCCAGGGCCAGCCCAGGGGCGGCAGGGCCACCCCCGCCAGGAGACCGGCGGCCCCGGCGATGACCCATCCGGCACGACGGTCATTGCCCATGGTCAGGCAGCGCTGGAGGCGCCAAGGTCGAAAGAGTGACGCTGTTCCTCCAAGGAAACCTTTTCATGGACCAGGGCAATCTGCTGCAGATGCTGCTGCTGCGCGGCCTCGGCACCACCTCGCTGGTGGCCGACCGGCTCAAGTACGTCAGCCAGGAATGGGTGAGCAGCGGCCGCCTCGACCCCAACCACGCCTCCGCGCTGGTGGAAGACGTGATGCGCGCCCTGCGCGGCGAGACACCGGAGGTGGAACAGCAGGCGGAGCGCCAGCTGGAGCGCAACCGCGACCAGCTGCTGCAGGACCTGGGCCTGGCCCGCCAGCGGGAGCTGGACGAACTGCGTGGCCGCATCGATCGCCTGGAGCAGGCCCTGCGCCAGCGCCAGAACAGCGGCGAGAGCAGCGACTGATCGCACTGGCAGAATCGCCCCATCCAGGGACTTTCCGCATGCGCGACATCCTGATCAGCTCGTTCGTCTGTGTGGCCTGCCTGATGCTGGCCCTGGTGAGCCAGCTGGTGTCCCCCTCGGTGGTGGAAGCGGCTGCGCCGGCCCCCGCCGACGCCGGCGTCCAGCAGGCCCTGGCCAGCTCCGGCCCTGCAGCCATCGCGCCGCAAGCGCGCCCCGCCATTGCGGCGCCCCTCGAACTCGACCCCGACGTCCCCAACCCCACCCTGTTCACCATGGCTCCCGATTCCTCCAGCGCCGAAATGGCCTCCAGCGGCGCTGCGGCCCTGGGCGGGGAGCTCGTCTCCCCCACCGAGCGCACCACCCCCAGCGGGCTGCGCATCACCGACCTGGCCCTTGGTGAGGGCGCCGAAGCCAGGAGCGGCCAGACCGTGGTGGTCAACTACCGCGGCACCCTCACCAACGGCAAGGAGTTCGACAGCAGCTACGGCCGTGGACCGTTCAGCTTTCCCCTCGGCGGCGGCCGGGTGATCCGGGGCTGGGACGAGGGCGTGGCGGGGATGAAGGTGGGCGGCAAGCGCAAGCTGGTCATTCCCCCCGATCTGGCCTACGGCGAGCGCGGTGCCGGTGGCGTGATCCCCCCCAACGCGACCCTGGTGTTCGAGGTGGAACTGCTGGAGATCAAGGGCTGAGCCACGGCCCCCGGGCAGCCGGGATTCGGGTGACGATCGTTACAATGCCGCGTAACCACAACTGTCTCCCATGGCTCACCAGCTGCCCGAACTGCCCTACGGCCTCGACGCACTCGAGCCCCACATTTCCCGGCAGACCCTCGAGTTCCACCACGGCAAGCACCACGCTGCCTACGTCACCAACCTCAACAAGCTGATCGAAGGCGGCGACCTTGAAGGCAAGAGCCTTGAGGAGGTGATCCTGGCCGTCGCCGGTGACGCCACCAAGGCGGGCGTGTTCAACAACGCTGCCCAGGTCTGGAACCACAGCTTCTATTGGCAGTGCATCAAGCCCGGCGGCGGCGGCGCCCCCACCGGACCCCTGGCCGACAAGATCGCCGCCGATTTCGGCAGCTTCGAGGCCTTCGTCGAGCAGTTCAAGGCCGCCGGTGCCACCCAGTTCGGCAGCGGCTGGGCCTGGCTGGTGCTCGATGGCGGCACCCTGAAGATCACCAAGACGGCCAACGCCGACCTGCCCCTGGCCCATGGCCAGAAGGCCCTGCTCACCATGGATGTCTGGGAGCACGCCTACTACCTCGACTACCAGAACCGCCGTCCCGACTACATGACCACCTACCTCGACAAGCTGGTCAACTGGGACTTCGTGGCCGCGAACCTGGCCGCCACCTGATCAGGCTTCGGCCGATCCTGCCCCCCGGGGCCGTGCCTCCGACCGCACGGCCCCGGGGGGTATCCACATGGCATCGCCGTAGGAGAAGAAGCGGTACTGACGCGCCATGGCCTCGGCATAGAGGTTCAGCAGTCGTCGCCTGCCCACCAGGGCGCTGACCAGCAACAGCAGCGAGCTGCGCGGCAGATGGAAGTTGGTGAGCAAGCCCTGCACCACCGCGAAGCGGAACCCTGGCTGGATCACCAAATTCACCGGACCGGCGTGGGGCACCAGCCGGCCGCCATTCAAGGCGGCCACCCCCTCCAGGCTGCGCACACAGGTGGTGCCCACGGCGATCACCCGGCCGCCCCGGGCCCGGCAGGAGGCCACGGCCTCCACCAGCGCCGCGGACACCTCCACCCACTCGCTGTGCAGGCTCAACCGGCTGAGGTCCTCGGTTTCCACCGGGCGGAAGGTGCCCAGGCCCACGTGCAGGGTCACGGTGGCCCGCTCCACCCCTCTGGCTTTTAAGGCCTCCAGCAGCTCGTCGCTGAGGTGCAGCCCGGCCGTAGGGGCCGCCACGGCTCCGGGCCTGGCGGCGTAACGGGTCTGGTAGCGGCTGTCGTCCAGGTCAGCGGCGGGTTCGATGTAGGGAGGCAGGGGCATGGTGCCGTAGCGCTCCAGCAGGGGCTCGATCGCGGCCGCATCGGCGCAGCCGGGCGGGAAGCGCACGAGCCGGCCACCGCTGTCAGGGTCGACCGCTTCGATCCGCACCGGCAGCGGCGACTCCCCCTCCGCCACCACCTCCAGCACCTCGCCAAGCCGCAACCGTTTGGCCGGACGGGCCAGGCAGAGCCACAGACCCTCGCCGCGGGGCTCCACCAGCAACAACTCCACCGCCCCGCCGCTGGTCCGCCGCGCCGCCAGCCGGGCCCGCAGCACCCGGGTGTCGTTGACCACGAGCAGATCGCCGGGCTCCAGCTCCTCCACCAGATCCCACACCGACAGGTGGCGGGCGGCCGCGGCCTCCGGATCCTCCGCTGCAGCGGCGTCGAGCGCCAGCAGGCGAGCCGCATGGCGGGGCTCCACCGGCCGCTGGGCGATCAGCGCCTCCGGCAACACGAACGCGTAGCTGGAGAGGAGCCCATCGGTGGGATCGGGCGCGTTGGTGGGAACCACGGCGGGGCGGCGATCCCTAGAGAGCCAGGCTTTCGGGGCGGTTCTCGATCAGGTCGGCGAGATCCTTGAGGAAGGCCGCCGCATGGGTGCCGTAGATGACGCGGTGATCGGCGGTGAGGTTGACCTGCATCTGGCGCCGCACGGCGATCGAACCGTCCTTGAGGGCCGCCACCACGGGCCGGGACGCGGCCACCGCCAGGATGGCGCCGGTGCCCGGCGGCAGGATCGCGTCGAAGCGGTCGACCCCGAACATGCCCAGGTTGGAGAGGGTGAAGGTGCCGGTGGTGTATTCCTCCGGTTTGAGCTGCTTGGAACGGGAGCGGGCCACCAGGTCAGCCCAGTTGCGGGAGAGGGAATAGAGGTCGGTGCGGTCGGCGGCGGCCAGCACCGGGGTGATCAGGCCGCCGTCATCCATGGCCACCGCCACGGCCACGTTGACGGAGGCCGGGTAGGCCATGCCCGCCTCGCTGGCCGAGGCGTTCAGCTGGGGATGGCGGGCCAGGGTGACGCCCACCGCCTTGGCCAGCAGGGCCGTCATCGTGACGCCCTTGGCCTTCACCTGCTTGTAGAAGGCATCCAGCCGGTCGGTGGTGATCGTGTAGCCGACGTGGAAGCAGGGGACCGCCAGGCTGGCGTTCATGTTGCGAACGACCGCCTGCTGCAGGGTGTTGAAGGCCACCGTCTCACCAGCCCGGCCGAAGGACTGACCGGCGGGGGCGGCGGGGGCGGCAGCGGCGCCGTTGCCCGCGGCAACCGCCATCGCCGGTGCGGTGCCCTCGGCCACCCGCGGCACGCTCACCGGCTGGCCAGTGGCCTGCTCCACGTCCTCGGCCTGGATGCGGCCGTTGGGTCCGCTGCCCCGCACGGAGGCCAGGGCCACGCCGAGCTGGGCCGCCAGCTTGCGGGCCCGAGGGGTGGCCACCACCCGGCCGTCGCCGGCTCCGGCCGGGACCGCCACCGGCTGCGGGGCTGCGACCGGGGCCGCCACAGGGGCCGGTGGGGCCACCGGAGCGGGTGAAGGGGCGGCGGGGGCCGGTGGGGCGGCCGCAGGCACTGCCGCCGCGGGGGCCGATGCGGCCGGTGCGGGGGCCGACGCCTTGGCCGCCGCGATTTCCGCTTCTGTTTCCACGATCAGGCCGATCGTTTCGCCCACCGGGGCGGTGCTGCCCGCCTCCATCAGCACGGCCGCCAGGAAGCCCTCCTGGAAGGCCTCCACATCCATGTCCGCCTTGTCGGACTCCACCACGAGCACCGACTCGCCCCGCTCGACCCGCTCACCGGGCTTCTTGAGCCACTCCACGATCTTGCCCTCCGTCATGGTGGAGCTGAGGGCCGGCATGAAGATTTCGTGGGTGGCCAACGGGGGACTGCCTCTGTGATGGGGGGGATTTTAGGCGGCGGAAGGATCAGCCCCCCTCGATCGCCTCAATCACGCCGTCCCGCACCAGCACCGCCACCTGCAGTTTCTGCACCAGGTTGTCGCCCACCTGGACATCGCAGAAGCTCTCGATCTGCCCCTGTTCCACCACCTGCTCCATCTCCAGTTCCCGCACCTGGCGCTGCTGTTCCAGCACCTGGCGCTTCTGCTCCTCAAACTCGGCCCGCTTGGCCGCCACCTGCTGCTGCACCGAGCCCACCTGCTCCTGCACCCGGGGATCGAGGGGGTTGGCGCTCTGACGGCGGATCTCGTCGATCAGCCGCTGCCCCTCCTGCTCCAACTGGGCCAGCTGCTGGTCGAAGTTGGTGAGGGCATTGCTGAGCTCCCGCTCGGCATCTTCCTTCCAGCGCGGCGTCACGACGGCTCGCACCGTGATCGATCGCTTGATGTTCAGGCTGTTGCCGTCGGCCATGGGACTGCAGGTGCAGGGGTCAGGCTGTCAGGCCACGGGCGATCCGGTCAACCATGGGTCAGCTCTCCCCGTAGAGCGCCGCGATGGCAGCCCGGTCCCGCTCGGCGATGCGATCCCGTCGTTGCTTCAGGGTCTGGGTGAGCAGGCCGTTGTCGATGCTGAAGGGCTCCACCAGCGTCACGCCGCCAAGGCGTTCGTCCGGGCGAGACCCGGGACGGGCCGCCAGCAGACGATTGCACTCGCGGGCCAGGGCCCGCAGCAGGGCCGGATCGGCACTGGGGTAGGTCAGCTTCGCTTCAGCCGCAAACGCCTGCAGGGCCTCCGCCTTCGGCACCACCAGGGCACCGAGCTGCTTGCGATCCTGGCCCACCAGCATCACCTGCTCCACCAGCGGCGAGGCCACCAGGGCCTCCTCCAGGGGGCCGGGCTCGATGTTCTCGCCGCTGCTGAGAACGATCGTGTCCTTGGCGCGGCCGGTGAGCACCAGGGTTCCATCGGCCAGCAGCAGACCCAGATCGCCGGTGTCGAACCAGCCCTCCCCATCCAGCACCTTGGCCGTGGCCTCGGGCTTGTTGTGGTAGCCCGCCATCACCTGGGGTCCCTTCGCCAGCACCAACCCCCGCTCCCCCACCGGCAGCGGGGCCCGGTTGGCGGGGTCCACCACCTTCAGGCCGGTGTCCGGCAGGGGCAGCCCGGCGCTGCCGCGGCGGTTGCTCCAGGGCCTGCGGCAGGCGAGCACCGGGCTGGTCTCGGTGAGCCCGTAGCCCACCAGCAGCTCGATGCCGACGGCCTCGAAGAAGCCATCGACGTGGATCGCCAGGGCCCCGCCGCCGCTGATGGCGGTACGCAGCCGCCCCCCCACCAGCTGGCTGCGCACCTTTGGCCAGAGGAGCGCCCCGGCCGTGGCGTGCAGCGGCCAGATCAGCAGGGCGCCCGCCGCGGCCCCCAGCCGGGTGGCAGGAGATTCCGGCGTCAGGGTGAGGTTGAGGGCCACCCGCTTGCGCCGGTGGAAGGACCGACTGGCGGCCAGGGCCTTGCGCAGCAGACGCTGGCGGGAGGCCGGCATGGCCGCCAGGGCGTCCTCGAAGCCAGAGAGCAGGGCCTCCCACAGCCGCGGCACGCTGATCAGGTACTGGGGGCGCACCTTCTGCAGGTCGGAGCGCAGTTGCTTGAGGGTGGTGTAGGTCTGGCGGCAGCCGCAGCTGAGCAGGAAGTACTCGGCCGTGCGCTCATAGGCATGCCAGATCGGCAGCACCGACAGCACGTGATCCCCCGGGCTCGGGGACACGGCCACCCCGAGGGTGCGCAGCTGGTGCAGCAGGTTGGCGTGGCTGAGGGGCACCCCCTTGGGCTGGCCCGTTGTGCCGGAGGTGTAGAGCAGGGTGGCCAGCCGATCGGGTCCCCCCGTGGGGGAGGGCGGCAAGGGCCTGGAGGCACCGCGGGCCAGGAAGGCCTCCCAGGTGAGGCAGGGCAGGGTCACCGGGCTGGTGGGGGCCTCCCCCTCCAGCAGGACCACGAAGCGCAGCCGCTCCAGGGCCGGGCCATCGAGGGCCAGCCGCTCCAGCAGGGCGGCCGACTCCAGCACCAGGCCCACGGCGCCGGCATCTTCCAGGATGTAACGCAGCTCCTCGGCCGGCGCCGCGCTGCCGCGCACGGCATCGGCAGCACCGGCCCGCATCAGCCCCTGGTCGGCCACGAGCCAGCGGGGACCGTTTTCAGCGAACAGGGCCACCACGTCGCCGCCGGCCACCCCCAGATCGGCGAAGGCCGCCGCGGCCCGGTCGATCGCCTGGCGCAACGCGTCAAATCGCAGCGTTTCCGGATGGCGGCCATGGGGCGCGTCCAGCGCCACCTGGGAGCCATAGAGACGCTCCAGTTCCGGCCAGAGACCTTCCAGCCCCTCGAGCTGGCTCCAGTCACGGCGGCTGGCAAGGGCGCGGTGGTCCTGGGCGCTGCCGCTCCAGTGGATCTCGGCTCTGGCGTTCATGGGCGGCCGTCGCAGCGCAAAGAGTGGTCAGGATTCTCCCAGTCCTTCCTCCGGGCCGGGCGGGCGCAGTGTCAGCCCGAAGCGGCGGGCGAAGGCCGCCAGCAGCAGTGGCGCCACCTGCTCCGGGGTGAGGCTCGGCTGCCAGTCCGCCAGCCGTCCCACCGGCCGGTCGGCCAGACCACAGGGGACGATGGCGCCGAAGCCCGCCAGGGAACCGTTCACGTTCAGGGCCAGGCCGTGCTGGCTGATCCAGCGCCGGGCCCCCACCCCGATCGCCGCCAGCTTGCGGCCCTCGAGCCACACGCCGGTGAGGCCCTCAATGCGCTCCCCCTCCAGCCCCAGCTCCTGCAGCACGGCCAGGACCACGTCCTCAAGCGCCCGTAGATAAAGGTGCAGGTCACCGCCATGGCGCTGCAGGTCGAGCACCGGATAGAGCACCAGCTGGCCGGGCCCGTGGTGGGTGACTTCCCCGCCCCGATCGATGCGGTAGAGGGGCAGGGGTGGGTGGTCGGGGTCGAAACCGAGGTGGGACAGGCTCGCCCCCCGGCCCAGGGTGTAGCAGGGGGTGTGCTGCAACAGCAGCAGGGCGTCGGGGACGGAGGGGTCGTCAAGCCGGCGGCGCTGCAAACGGCGCTGCCAGTCCCAGGCCAGCGGGAACGGCACCGGGCCCTGGGCTTCAAAAAGAATTGCGGGAGTGTTGGGGGCCATGCACCTGCGTTCCTAGCCTGGGGGTGTCCCAGAGCCAGAATTCCTCTGGAGGCGCGCACCCGAATGAAACTGCTGATCCACGGCCGCAACCTCGACGTCACACCAGCGATCAGGGAGTACACCGAAACCAAGCTCAACCGCGCCATCAGCCACTTCGATGGCATGGTCAAGGAAGCCGACGTGCATCTGTCGGTGGAACGCAACCCCAGGGTTCCGCAGCAGACAGCCGAGGTCACCGTGTTCGCTAACGGCGTGGTGATCCGGGCCCAGGAACGCAGCGAGAACCTGTACGCCAGCATCGACATGGTGGCCACCAAGCTGAGCCGCCAGCTGACCCGCTACAAGGACCGTCTGCAGGAGCGCACCCAGGGACCGGTGCACCGCTCGGCCGCCGCCGAGGAGGCCGGAGCCGCCACGCTGCCCAACCCCGGGGACTCGCTCACCGATGGCCTTGAGCCCGCCGTGCCCCACCGCGGCGTGCGCCGCAAGTACTTCGCCATGCCGGCGATGGAGCTGGAGGAGGCCCTGCATCAACTGGATCTGATCGATCACGACTTCTACATGTTCCGTGATTCGGGCACGGGTCAGATCCAGGTGGTCTACCGGCGCAACCACGGTGGATTCGGCGTCATCCAGGCCCGTGACACCTGAGCGGCAAGCGGAACGTCCCGATCTCGCCCCCCTCATCGACCACGCCCTTCTGGACCCCCACCGGGGCCAGGAGGCGATCCTGCACTGCTGCGATGAGGCCCGCCATTTCGGCTTCGCCGGTGTGTGTCTGGCCTCGCGCTGGCTGCCGCTGGCCCGCGAACGGCTGCCGGTCGATGGGGCGGTGAAGCTGATCGCCGTGGTGGGGTTCCCCTTCGGAGCCATCCCTGCGGCGATCAAACGGGCGGAGGCGGAGTGGGCCGCCGCCGCCGGTGCCGACGAACTGGACGTTGTGCCGGATTTCGGCGCCCTGGCCGACGGCGACGGCACCGCCGTGCTCGACGACCTGGCGTCCATCACCGACCTGGGCCTGCCGGTGAAGGTGATCCTCGAGGTGGGTCGCCTCGATCCCGAGGCCCTGGCCCTGCTGGTGGAGATCAGCATCGATGCCGGCGTGCGCTACCTCAAGACAGGCAGCGGTTTCGGACCTCCGGTGACCACCGATCAGGTGGGCCAGCTGGTCGCCCTGGCCAGGGGCCGCGCCGCGGTGAAGGCCTCCGGCGGCATTGCCGATCTGGAGCAGGCGCTCGCCCTGGTGGCCGCCGGAGCCAGCCGCCTGGGCACCAGCCGGGGCGTGGCCCTGATGCAGGCCCTGCGCGCCGGTGCCTGAACGCCACCTCGAGGGCCTGGCGCTCACCTGTCGCCCGCTTGGCGAACACGACCGGCTGCTGACCCTGCTCAGCGAGGCGGAAGGCCTCACCCGGCTGGCGGTGCCGGGGGCACGCCGGCCGAAGAGCAGCCTGGCGGCGGCGGTGCCCCTGGCCCATCTGTTTCTTCAGGTGGGGGGAGTCAGTGGCCTGCGGCGGGTGCGCCAGCTGCGGGTGCTGCGCAATTACAGCGGCCTGGCCCAGCGGCTGGAGACCCTGGCCGCCGCCCAGGCCCTGGCCGAACTGTGCCTGAAACTCGTTCCCGCCGAGGCTCCCGCCCCGGGGGTGCTCGCCGACCTGTTGCTCCAGCTCGGGCGCCTGGAGGCGGTGGTGGCGGACCGAGCTGAGCGGGTGGAGGCCCTGGCGGTGGCCGTGCAGGGAAGCGTCCACCTCCTGGCCCTGGGGGGCTTCGCCCTGCCCCTGCAGCACTGCGTCCGCAGCGGCGACCCACTCCTGCCGCCGATCGGCGACTGGGACTGGCGCTGCAGCCTGCTGCCCAGCGAAGGGCTGGCGATCGGCGCCATACCGGGGGCCCGGGTGATGCTCAACGCCTCCGAGCTGGCCCTGCTGCAGCGGCTGACGCGGCCCGCCCCCCCCCGCCGCCGCGACGGCCAGCTGATGGGGCCGGAGGTGGTGTGGCTGCACCTGCTGGATCTGGTGGAGTCCTGGTGCGGGGAGCATCTCGGTCAGAGACCCCGAGCCTTCAGACTGCTGCGGACCGCCTGCGATTCGATGCCCTCCCAACCGTCCGAGCCAGCATGAGCCCGAGCGGCAAGACCGAGCGGGGACTGGCCGGAGTCCTGGCCCTGCCAGGGTTCCGGCGCCTCTGGATCGGCCAGGTGTTCTCCCAGCTGGCGGACAAGTTCTACATCGTTCTGATGGTGTTCCTGATCGCCCAGTACTGGGTGACGGACACGCCGCAGAGCAACGCGGCCCTCGCCGAGGCGGCCGCGGCTTTCCGGATGAGCTTCGAGACCCGGGCCCAGATGATCACCCTGCTGGCCACCGGCATCTACGTGGCCAACACCGTGCCGGCCATGCTGCTGGGGACGGTCGCGGGCGTCTGGGCCGACCGCTGGCCGAAGCGCACCGTGATGGTGGCCTCCAACGGCCTGCGTGCCGCCCTGGTGATGCTCGCCCCCCTGTGCCTGCTGCCGGGGCCGATGTGGCTGGGGCTCAGCTGGGGCTACTGGGCCCTGGTGCTGATGACGTTCTTCGAGTCGGTGCTGACCCAGTTTTTCGCACCGGCCGAGCAGGCGGCGATCCCCCTGCTGGTGAATTACAACCAGCTGCTCGCCGCCAACTCGGTGTACCAGGCCACCAGCATGGCCGCCACCATCGTCGGTTTCGCCCTCGGCGACCCGATCCTGCGCCTGCTGCGCACCCTGCTGGCCCAGGTGGGCATCCCGGGGGGGGAATTCGTGCTGCTGCCGCTCTGCTACGGCGCGGCGGCCGTGGCCATCGCCGGGATCGAGATCGCTGAACCGCCGCGGCTGCCGCGCACCATCTCCGTGTGGGAAGAGATCGGCGAAGGGGTGCAGGTGCTGCGGGAGCGGCCCAAGGTGCGCAGCGCCATGATCCAGCTGGTGCTGCTCTACAGCCTGTTGGCGGCCCTCTATGTACTGGCGATCAGCCTGGCGGCCGCGATCGGCGGGCTCGGCCCCACCCGTTTCGGGGTGCTGCTGGCCATGAGCGGGCTGGGACTGGCCGTCGGGGCCCTTGCCATGGCCCAGCTGGGTGAACGCTTCAGCCGTCGTGCGCTGGCCAGTGCGGGACTGGGGACCATCGCCTGGTGCCTGGTGCTGCTCGGCCAGCTGCGCGGCAATCTGGTCTTCACCCTGCTGCTCTGCGGCCTGCTGGGGGTGGGCGCCGCCCTGCTGGCGATCCCCGCCCAGACCACGATCCAGGAGGACACCCCGGAAAACCAGCGGGGCCGGGTGTTCGGCCTGCAGAACAACCTGATCAACATCGCCCTCAGCCTGCCCCTGGTGCTGGCCGGCACCGTGGTCAGTCGCTACGGGCTGCTGCCGGTGCTGTGGGGGCTGGCGGCCATCGCGGCCATCGCCGCTCTGAGTGAACGCCCCTGGCGCAGCAGCTGATGGCTTGCCGGGCGCTGCTAAATTCCGCTGTTGCGTGATGCCATACAGGTGATGCACATTGCCTGGTTGGGCAAGAAATCCCCGTTCTGCGGCAACGTCACCTACGGCCTGAGCACCACCGAAGCCCTCCGGCAGCGCGGCCACTCGGTGAGCTTCATCCACTTCGACACGCCCACACCCTCCCTGGGCCGGCCGGAAGCGGGGGCCGGTGAGCTCGGCGCGCTCGGGCGGCCGGTTGGGAACCCCGAGGTGGCCCTGCCCTATCTGGTGAAGTCGCAGGTGTACACGATTCCCTCCCCCGGTGCCCAGCGGGAGTTGCGGGAGTCCCTGGAGCGACAGCGGCCCGATCTGGTGCACGCCAGCCTCACCCTCTCCCCCCTCGACTTCCGTCTGCCCGATCTCTGTCAGCAGCTGGGCTTGCCCTTGGTGGCCACCTTCCATCCCCCCTTCGACGCCGGGCTGCGTAACCTCACCGCGGGCACCCAGCAACTCACCTACCAGCTCTACGCCCCCTCCCTGGCGAAGTTCGATCGGGTGATCGTGTTCTCCGAGCTGCAGGCCGATGTGCTGGTGCGCCTGGGGGTGCGTCGGGAGCGGCTGGCGGTGATTCCGAACGGGGTGGACACCGACGCGTGGGCGCCGGCGGCCCCAGGCAGCGAACCCGAGCTGGCCCAGCTGCGCCTGAAGGTGGGCGGCCGACGCGTCTTCCTCTACATGGGCCGGGTGGCCACGGAAAAGAACGTTGAGGCCCTGCTGAAGGCCTGGCGCCTGGTGCGCCCCCAGGGCTGCGTGCTGGTGATCGTGGGGGACGGCCCCCTGCGCTCCTCCCTGCAGAGCGGAACGGAGGCCGACGTGATCTGGTGGGGCTACGAGGCCAGCCGCGCCCGCCGGGTGGCCCTGCTGCAGCTCGCCGAGGTGTTCCTGCTGCCCTCTCTGGTGGAGGGGCTCTCCCTGGCCCTGCTGGAGGCCATGGCCTGCGGCACCGCCTGCGTGGCCACCGACGCCGGCGCCGATGGGGAGGTCCTGGAGGGCGGCGCGGGCATCGTGATCAGCACCCAGGGCGTCACCACCCAGCTGCGCACCCTGCTGCCGGTGTTGCGGGACCAACCGGTGCTGACGGCGGAGCTGGGACGGCGGGCCCGCAACAGGGCCTTGGAGCGTTACACCCTGACCGGCAACATCGACGCTCTGGAGAAGCTTTATCAGGAACTCTGCCCCCAACCGGTGGCGGCATGATCTCCTTTTTCTCAGCCACATTTCATCCCTGCCGATTGGCTCGGATCACGCCAAGATGAAGCACGGTTCCAGGCTCCATGAACTCACCCCTCTCCCTTCAGGGACGTTCGGCACAGCGGGCGATCGTCCCCACCGTCACCCAGGTCATGACCCGTCCTGAACGGCCCAGGTCCGAACGGCCCACGGTCTCGATCGTGGACGATGATCCCCATATCCGGGCCATGGTGGCCGAAGAGTTGGCGGACGCCGGCTGCGACGTCCGCTCGCTCACCAACGGCCTGGGCCTTGAGAGGGTGCTGGGGGAAGGGGGGATTGATCTCGTCTTCCTTGACGTGCAGATGCCCGATTGCGACGGCATCGAATGCCTGCGTGATCTGCGTGCCCACGGTTTCACCGTGCCGGTGGTGATCTTCACCTCCCTGAACGATCCCGAACGGCGCCGCCAGGCCCAGGAGGCCGGCGCTGACGACTACGTGCTCAAGCACGAACTTCTCGACCGGCTGCCCGACCTGCTGGAGCGGCTTCTGCCCAAGAGGTCCGACAACAGCGCCCTGTGACGTCCCAGCCACCCGTCCCCCCCCAGGCTGGGCCGCCGCCGCATGGCTGGCGACAGCACCTGTTCGGCAGCCTGCTCGGCCAGCTCAGGCTGGCGGCCTTCACGTCGGTGTTCCTGGGGTTCACCGCCGCTTCTGCGTTCACCGTGCTGATCAATCAGCAGTGCCTTCTGCGCCAGCAACAGGCGGGACAACGGCTGACGGCGGGCTCGCTGACCCTCTCCCTCGACCAGAGCAGCAGCGACCCATCCCCCGGCAATGCCAGCCACCTGCGCCAGGAACTGGATCGCCTCAGCGTCAGGGAGCGCTTCTTCTGGGTGCAGCACAGCGACGGCTCCCTGGTGGTGCCACAGCCCGGTTCCAGCCAGACCATGGCCTTTTCAGGGCTCGTCGAGCAGTCCATGGCGGCGCCCAAGGGCCCCTGGCCCGGGCCCGGCATCACACCGCTGTTGGTCGGGACGGACTACCGGCTGGTGAAGGACCTCGAGGGCAACAGCTACCTCAGCCATCCCCTGCATCGCTCCGCCGAAGGCAGCCAGCTCTGGGTGGCCGAGGACATCAGCCCCAACATCACCACGCTGCGCACCATGCTGCTGGGGCTGCTCGGGGTCTGGATCCTGTGCCTGGTCCTCACCCTGGTGGCGATCTCGATCCTGACGCGGCGCATCCTCCAGCCCCTGCGCGATCTCCATCAGATGGCGGCCGGAGTCACCTCCGAAAGTCTGGCCAGCAGCCACCTCAGGCTGGATCGGGCCCCCATGGAAGTGGCGGAGCTGGCCAGCTCCTTCAATGGTCTGCTGGATCGTCTGGCCCAGGCCTGGAGCCAGCAGCGCCATTTCGTGGGGCTGGTCTCCCACGAGCTGCGCAACCCGCTGATGATCATCGGCGGCTATCTGCGCCGCCTGCAGCGCCGCGGCCAGAACCTGGACCCCGAGCAGATGCGTGCCCTGGCCACCACCGAGGCCGAGACCCACCGCATCACCCGCATGCTCAACGACCTGCTGGATCTTTCCCGCAGCGAATCGGGCCAGTTGCAGATGGTGCTGGCGCCGGTGGCGGTGGATGAGGTGCTCACCACCGCCTGCGACCTGGCCCGCAGCCAGCTGTCTCGCCCCCTGCTGCTCACCCTGCCCAAGGAGGCCGCCGAGGGGCCGATCAAGGCCGTGGCCGAAACCGACCGCCTGCAGCAGGTGCTGCTCAACCTGATCGAGAACGCCGACAAGTATTCCCCACCTGGCCGGCCGATCAGCCTCGACCTGTCCCAGGGCGCAGGAACGCTGTGCATCAGCGTCCAGGACCAGGGCATCGGCATCGCCCCCGAGGACATCCCCAAAGTGTTCGATCGCTTCCACCGCGGCCGCAACGCCATCGAGCATGAGCGGGGCTCAGGGTTGGGCCTGTCGGTGGTCAAGCTGCTGGTGGAGGCGATGGGCGGCTCGATCGACGTCGAGAGCGAGATCGCGGTCGGGAGCCGCTTCCACATCCACCTGCCGGCCGCTTAGTAACGCTCCGGCCGGGGCACCTGCCAGTCGGGGCCAAGGCCCTTCCGCCGCAACAGCTCCACCGAAGCCTCCAGGCGGCGGCGGTCGAGGCGCCAGAGCCGATAGACCCCGGCACTGGCGATCTCGCTGGCCCCCAGGTGCCTCCAGAAGGGAGCACGGGCCGTGGTCTGGTCGATCACCACCAGAACCGTGGGCTGGGCGTCCGGGGTGCTGGGCGCCTGTCCCACCCGGCGTTCCCGGCGCAGCCGGTCCGCCAGGTTGATGGGACCCTCCACGCCGATGCCCTCGTAGATCACCACCCGCCGGCTGTAGTAGTGCAGAGAAGGCTTGAGCACACCCACCATCGCCACGGGCTCGCCGGGGCGGCCCTCGCGCTGCAGGGCCGCCGCCATGCGACGCACGGGCTCGCCCCTGAGGCGATCGCCCACGCTCCACAGGGGCAGCAGGGCGGTGGCAACGAACAGCACCAGCGGCAGCTGCAGGGCCAGCAGCCTCAGTGGTGAGTGGCGACGACGGCAGAGCCAGCCCAGCAGGGCCGCCAGCAGCCAGCAGGCGGCCACCAGGGGCACCAGCGGGCTGCCGTCAAGCTCCGCCGCCAGGGTGGGCATCTCAGGATCGTTGATCAGGGGCAGCCACAGGCGGGCCACAAGGAACACCAGCCCCAGGCCCGTGACCAGCAGCAGGCTCAGGCCCCAGGCCCAGCGCTCCCAGGGGCGGCCGCCACCGCCGGCCCAGGCCGCCTGGGCCGCCAGGGCGATCAACAGGGCAGCGGCGGGCGTGGCCGGCAACCAGTAGCTCGGCAGCTTGGTGGCGGCGGCGGTGAAGAACAGCAGCACCGCCAGGAGCCAGCAGGCGGCGAAGCGGGCCAGGGAAGCGGCGGGCGGCTGCGGCAGGGTGGGACACCAGGAGCGGCGCAGCGGGCCGATGGCCCGGGCCAGCCCCACCAGCAGCAGCGGCGACACCGGCAGGCTGGCCACCAGCATCACCGGCAGAAAGAACCACCACGGCTGCAGGTGGCGATTCACCACCTCGGTGAAGCGCTGCAGGTTGTGGTAGCCGAAGAAGCTGTCCCAGAAGGGGCGGCCTTCACTGTGAAGCGCCAGCAGATACCAGGGCAGGGCCACCAGGCCGGTGATCGCCAGACCCCGCAGGGGCCGCAGCCGCCGCCAGAGCCCAGCGATGTCGGCCTGCAGCCAGCCGAACAGCAGCAGGGTGATCGCCAGCAACACCACCGCCACCGGCCCCTTGGTCAGCACGGCCAGCCCCAGCACGGGCCACGGCAGCCACCAGCGCCGCGCCGGGTCGGCATAGGCCTGCCAGCAGAGCAGCAGCGCCAGGGCCACCAGGCCGCTGAACAGGGAATCGCTCACGGCCGTGCGGCCCCAGGCCAGGGCCAGGGGGGAGAGGCCGAAGGCCAGGGCGGCGGTGAGGGCCGTCAGGCCCGGGCGCAGGCCCCCCGCAGCCGTCCCCCGGCCGGCGAAGGGGGGCTGGGGCCAGCGCAGCAGGGTGTCGGCCAGGGCCAGCATCACGCCGATGGCGGCCAGGGCGGAGGGGAACCGGGCGGCCCAGGTGCCCAGGGGATTCCATTGGTCCTGGCCGGGCAGGGCGTAGACGAGCCCCATCAGCCAGTACACCAGGGGCGGCTTGTCGTAGCGGGGCAGGCCGTTGACCCGCGGGATGAGCCAGTCGCCCGTTTCCGCCATGGCCCGCGCCGAGGCCGCAAACAGGGGCGGCGTTTCATCCACCAGGCCCGTGGTACCCAGTTGCCAGCCGTAGAGCATCAAGCCCAGCAGGACGGTGATCAGCAGCAACCGGCGGCGCTGGAAGCGGGGCAGGGCGGGCAAACCGGCGGGGCGAATCGGAGGGAACCTATCGCTCCCCACCCCTGAGGTCCTGTGTCGCCCGTCAGGCCATCAGCCGGTCCACAAGTTCAAGCTGCTGGGGCAGGCACACCGTGGCCAGATCGAACCGCCCCACGACGGTCCGGCGGGCCTCCCGCCGAAGCCCGTCATGGGGCGAGGGGTCGGCCAGCACCGCCGCCAGCCGCTCGGCCAGGGCCCGGTGATCAAAGAAGTCCACCAGCAGGCCGTTGTGGCCATCCACGATCACGTCCTGCACCGGGGCCGTGGCCGAGCCGATCACCAGGGCGCCGCAGCTCATCGCCTCCAGCAGGCTCCAGCTGAGCACGAAGGGAACGGTGAGATACACGTGGCAGGCCGTGACCCGGAACAGCTCATGCAGCACCGGGTGCGGCACGCGGCCGACGAAATGGATCCGGGAGCGATCGAGGCTCTCACCCAGTTCCTGGAGCATCGCCTCCTTCCAGCTGCCGCCGCCGGCAGGAGCCGCTCCGTAGCTCACCCCGTCTCCGCCCACGATCACCACCTGGGCCCTGGGCCGCAGCCGCTGCAGCAGGGGGAGCATGCGCATGAAGGTGTGGAAGCCGCGGTAGGGCTCCAGATTGCGGGCCACGAAGCTCACCAGTTCGTCTCCGGGGGCGAAGCTCAGACCGGCCCGCTGCAACTGCAGCCGGGCGGACCCCTGCGGGGCGATCGCGGCGGTGTCGATGCCTTCGTGGATGACGCTCAGCCGCTGGCGGTATGGAGCCGGCACGGTGCTGGCCTGCCAGGGGGTGGGAGCCAGCCCCCAGTCGAGGTCCTGGAGGGCGAGCAGCTGGGGGGCCCGCCGCAGCCGCAACCGGGCCCGCAGGCGCCAGTCGGCGTCGGCGAACTCCGGGTCGAACCCGACGTCGGCCCCCTGCAGCTGGTAGATGAACTCCACCTGGTGCAGGACCGGGACATCCGCCAGCAGGTCCTTCACCACCAGCAGCTCGCCCCAGCCGGGATGGCCGATGACCAGATCAGGACGCAGGCCTTCCTGCAGCAGGGACTCCAGGCAGTGGGCCACCGCCTCGGCCCGCAGGATCTTGGTCTGGAAATCAGCCGCCCAGGGGTGACAGGGGGGCACCCCACCGGCCGGCAACGGGTCGTAGCGATGCAGCGCCATGCCGGGCAAGGGCTGGCTGGTGGGGCCGCCGATGGCCACCACCCGATCGCCGCGGGCCTGCAGGGCCGGCACCAGATGGCGGTACTGGCCGGGGAAGTTCTGGTGGATGAACAGCAGCGTGCGGCTCATGGCGCCGCCGGCTCCGGCCTGCCGCCCGCCTGCCAGAGCCGGCCGCGCTGGTTGATCAGCAGCACCGAAATCAGGGCGAGCACGGCCCCCAGCCATTGCAGTGGACCCAGCCGTTCCTCAAGCAGCAGCACCCCGCAGAGCACGGCGAACACCGGTGTCAGGAAGGTGAGGGCGGTGAAGCCGGTGAGATCGCCGCTGCTGGCGAACCAGAAGAACAGGCCATAGGCCAGGGCACTGCCGAGCAGGGCCGCATAGGCCATCAGGCCCCACTGGCCGAGGTTCCAGTGGGGCCAGAAGGCCACGGCCTCCGGCCGCAGCAGGGACTGCCCGCCGGCCAGCAGCAGCAGGGGCACGCCGCCCAGCAGCATGTGCCAGCCGGTGATGGCGACGGGGTCGCTGCGGCGCGTGGCATAGCGGCAGAGGACCGTGCCCACCGCCATCGCCGCCGCCGCCGCCAGCATCCAGGCCTCGCCATGGCTCCAGGCCTGCCCCTGCAGGGCTGGGGGCCCCTGCAGCCACCAGTGGCGCAGCACGTCCCCCGGCAGTCCCAGGCAGAGGATGCCGAGCAGGCCGATCAACAGGCCCAGCCAGCCCACCGGATTGATCGCTTCGCCGAACAGGGTGCGGGCCAGCAGGGCCACCAGCAGGGGCTGGGAATCGATCAGCACCGAGCCGAGACCCGCCCCGGTCTGGCCCAACCCCCGGGCCAGCAACCCCTGAAACAGACTGCCGTCGACGGCGGCGAACAGCAGCAGCCAGGGCCAATCGACGGGATCGATGCGCCAGGAACGCCCGAGCAGGCGGGCGGCCAGCAGCAGCACCAGCCCGGCGGGCAGCAGCCGCAGGCTGGCCAGCATCGCCGGGGAGGCCCCCACCAGCAGCGGCTTCATCGCCGCCATCGCTGTGCCCCACAGGGCGAAGGGCAGAAGCATCAACACCCAGCGCAGGGTCCGGGGCATGGGGCGTGGGGCCTGAGACGTCGGTGGAGGTGGAGGGGTGGGCGGCGCGGGAGCAGGCCTCTCCAGGCCTTCTTTTTAAGATCCAGCCACCGCGCATCTCCACAATGCCCTGGCCCTGGCGCCGCAAGTCCCGACGAACCCTGGCGCGCATCGCCATCGAAGGGCCGATCGCCGGGGGCACCCGCGTCCGGGTGCTGAAGGCCATCGAGCAGGTGCAGGAACGGGAGTGCCCCGCGCTGCTGCTGCGAATCGACAGCCCCGGCGGCACCGTGGGCGACAGCCAGGAGATCCATACGGCCCTGCTGCGCCTGCGGGAAAAGGGCTGCCGGGTGGTGGCCAGCTTCGGCAACATCTCCGCCTCCGGCGGGGTCTACGTGGGGGTGGCGGCGGAAAAGATCGTCGCCAACCCCGGCACCATCACCGGTTCGATCGGCGTGATCCTGCGGGGCAATGACCTCTCACGGCTGCTGAAGCGGATCGGCATCCGCTTCGAAACGGTGAAGAGCGGCCTCTACAAGGACATCCTTTCCCCCGACCGCGCCCTCTCTGAAGCGGAACGCCAGCTGCTGCAGGAGCTGATCGATTCCAGCTATGGCCAGTTCGTCGCCGCGGTCGCCGCAGGTCGTGGCCTGGAAGAGGCGGTGGTGCGCGGTTTCGCCGACGGGCGGGTCTTCAGTGGTGCCCAGGCCCTGCCCCTAGGCCTGGTGGACGTGCTGGGGGACGAGGAGAGCGCCCGCCAGCTGGCGGCGGAGCTGGCGGGGCTGGATCCGGAGAAGACCCGCACCGTCAGCTTCGGCAAACCGCCCAGGAAGCTGCTGGGGCTGCTGCCCGGGGCCACACTGCTGCAGCAGTTGTCCCAGTCCCTGAGCCTGGAACTGGCCTGGAGCGGCCAGCCCCTCTGGCTCCATCGCCCCTGACGTCATGAAGCCTGGTCTTGAGCTGAGGGCCCTGCGGGGAGCCACCACCGCCAGCGCCAACAGCGGCGACGCGATTGCGGAGGCCGTGGCCGAGCTGATCGAGGAACTGCTGCGCCGCAACGACCTGGCAGGAGACAGGGTGCTCTCGGTCACCTTCTCCGTCACCGCCGATCTGGACGCGTGCTTCCCCGCCGCGATCGCCAGGCGCCGGGCCGACTGGGGCCGGGTGGCTCTGCTGGACTGCCAGCAGATGGCGGTGGCCGGGGACCTGCCCCGCTGCATCCGGCTCCTGGCCCACGCCTGGATGGACGCCCGCCGGGAGGTGGTGCATCCCTACCTGCGGGACGCCGCCCGGCTGAGGCCCGATCGGGCCGATCCAGGCCAACCCGCGGGCCCAGCCAGCTCCCCCGCCGACCACTGAAGGCGCGGCAGACGCGCGGGCGTGTTGAGACTTTAAAAATGACATTCTTCCAAGCCATGCCCTCCTTTCCGCCTGAGCGGTCCCATCCCACGGGCCTGATCGGCCGTCTGGGCACAGCGGCCCTCGGAGCGCTGGCCGTCGCCACCGCCACCGTCCTCTCCCCTGTCGGCAGCGCACCGGCCCTCGCCCAGGGCACGCCCGGGCTGATGGAATTCCGCTGGGAGAACAACAAGGATTATCGCAAGCTTTACTTCTTCAGCACCGACACGGTCCGCATGCAGCGGGCGGAGTACTACCTGATGCTGCGGCCGAAGGACCGCAAGACCGCGATTCTGAAGTTGAGCATCAGCGTTCCCAGCCACTTCGACACCAAAATCGATCCCAAGCAGGTCAAGCTCTGCAGGATGAGTGAAGGCGGGATGCTGAAGAGAACCCGCTGTCTGGAAACAATTCCCGCCACCATTGAAGTGTCTGCCAATGGCAGATCCATCGACATTTTCCCGGAAACCCCTGTCTCTGACAAGGACACCATCGGCGTTTACATGAACGTGTTCAACCCGTTCAACGCCGGCATGTATCAGTTCAACGCCCTGGCCCAGGCCCCCGGCGACATCCCCGTCTCGGGCTACCTGGGCAGCTGGCTGATCCAGATCGTGCCCAGCAACACCAACTGATAGGGTGACCCACTGAGCAGCCAGCAGCATGACGAAGCGCACACTTGAAGGGACAAGCCGCAAGCGCAAGCGGGTTTCCGGGTTCCGGGTGCGCATGCGCACCCATACGGGTCGTCGCGTGATCCGCACCCGCCGCCGTCGGGGTCGGGCCCGCCTGGCGGTCTGAGGCCGGCCGGAAAGGGCCGTGGCCCTGCCACAGCAACACCGGCTCAGGGGCCGGCGGGTGTTCGATCGCCTCTACCGCCAGGGTCGCCGGTACCAGGGCCCGGCCCTGGTCCTGCGCATCCTTGCCGCGGATCCGTCCCTGCTCCCCCCCGGCAGCCCTCCACGCCCCAGCCCCTGGCGCTGCGGCATCGTCGTCAGCAGCAAGGTGAGCAAGCTGGCCGTGCGCCGTAACCGCCTGCGGCGCCTGTTTCACGACCAGCTGCTTCGCCACCCCCCCACAACGGCCAGCCCTCTCTGGCTGCTGATCACGCTCAAGCCCGGCTGCCAGGAGCGCGGAGACGCCCAGCTCCTGGGAGAATGCACCCATCTGCTGCGCCAGGCAGGATTGCTCCTTGACCCCGGAGGACAGGGTGGAGAACAAGCTTGAAATCAACGAAACGGTCTTCTACGAGGGAGGTCCGGCCAAGGGCGACCTGGTCATCAACCTGCTGTTCGGCCTCACGCTGATCGGCATCCCTTTTGCCGTTGGAGCCATCGTGCGGGCCCTGTGGCTGCGGTTCCGCATCACCAGCCGGCGGATCAGCGTCAGCGGCGGCTGGCTCGGCCGCGACCGCACCCAGGTGGTCTACAGCCAGATCCGCGAAGTGCGCTCCGTCCCCCGGGGCTTCGGCGCCTGGGGCGACATGGTGCTGGTGCTCAACGACGGCGCCAAGCTGGAAATGCGGGCGGTGCCGCGCTTCCGCGAGCTCGAGACCTACATCGAGGAGCGCCGCGACAGCCGCAGCAAAGCAGCCCCCCGCACGCCCGGTGCCGCCGGTCCGGCCGGTTTCGCCCCCCCGGCCCGTGAAAGCGCCTGACCACCTGACCCCCATCCGGTCTCCCCGGTCGGGCACACTGGCAGCCGAGAGTCCCCACCCCAGCGCACCCCTGCCGTGATCGGCTACATCTCCGACAACCTGCTGCTCCCGATCCTCGATTTCTTCTACGGATTGGTCCCCAGCTATGGGCTCGCGATCGTGGCCCTCACCGTGGTCATCCGCCTGGCCCTGTTCCCGTTGAGCGCCGGCTCGATCCGCAGCGCCCGGCGCATGCGCATCGCCCAGCCGGTGATGCAGCAGCGCCAGGCGGAGATCAAGGCCAAGTACGCCAACAACCCCCAGAAACAACAGGAAGAACTGGGCGGCCTGATGAAGGAGTTCGGCAGCCCCCTGTCGGGCTGTCTGCCCCTGCTGGTGCAGATGCCGATCCTGTTCGCCCTGTTCGCGACCCTGAGGGGGTCCCCCTTCGCCGATGTCCCTTACCCGATCAACCTGAAGGTGCTGCCGGCCGAGGAGATCGCGGCGGTGGAAACCAAGCCCTTCAACAGCGCCAGCCACTCCATCTTCATCAGCGAAACCGAGCACGTGCCCGTGATCGCCAGCCTCGATGGGGGTACCAAGCTCGGCGTCGGTGACAGCACCAAGGTGGAGCTGCACGGCAAGGACGGCACCAGCTTTGCCTCCCTTCTGGGCACCGTGGAGCACGGCGACAGCTTCACCCCCAGCTGGGTGGTGACCAAGGGCGAGGGCGTGGTCCAGGTGGACGACCAGGGGAACATCACCGCCATAGCCCCCGGCGACGCCACCGTCGAGGCGCGCATCCCCGGCCTGGCAGCCCGCAGCGGTTTCCTGTTCATCAAGGCCCTCGGCCAGGTGGGCTTCTACACCGATGGGGCGATCAACTGGGACATCGCCATCCTGGTGGGAGCCTTCGGCGCCTCCCTGTTCGCCTCCCAGCTGCTCTCGGGCATGGGCATGCCCGCCAACCCCCAGCAGGCCACGGCCAACAAGATCACCCCGGTGATGATCACGGCGATGTTCCTGTTCTTCCCCCTTCCCGCCGGGGTGCTCCTTTACATGGTGGTGGCCAACGTGTTCCAGGGGGTCCAGACCTTCCTGCTGACCCGTGAGGCCCTGCCCGACAACCTGCAGGCGATTCTCGACAAGCAACTCGCCCAGCAGCCAGCCACGGCCACGGCCGGTGGTGGGGGAGGCCGTCTGCCCTTCGAGCCCAAGGCCAAGAAATGACTCCCCGGCTGCAGCCGCTGCCCCTGCAGGAGTTGCGCCTGATCAGCGAGGGCCGCAGCTGGCCGGTCGATCAGCCCATCGCCGGGCTGGCCAGCCTCACCCCGGTGCGGGGCCAGATGCGGGCGATCCACCACGGCACGGTGCTGGAGGTGGAGGGAACGGCCGAAACGGTCATCACGCTCTGCTGCGACCGTTGCCTGCAGACCTACAACCACGCCCTGACGGCCAAGGCCCGGGAGTTGCTGGAGATCGGGTTGGCGGGCCCAGAGGAGGAAGAGGTGGTGTTCGCCGCCGAGGATCCTGTGGAATGCCTTGATCCCGGCAGCAGCTTCGATCCGGAGCGCTGGCTGTTCGAGCAGCTCAGCCTGCAGCTTCCCCTGGTGAACCGCTGCGGGGCCGACTGTCCCGGGCCGCCGCGGCCCCCAGGCGACGCCGCCAGCGGCGAAGGGAGCGGCGATCCCCGCTGGGCGGCCCTTCGCTCCCTGCGCTGAGCCATGGTCCACGACCTGGCCGATCAGCTGGATCTTCTGATCCGCTCCCGCACGCCGATCCTCTGGATCCGCAGCCTCGAGGAGGAGCGGGTCGAGGGGCTGCTGGAGCGGGCCGCCGAGCGCCTGGGGGGGCGCACCCTGCTGCGCTGGGACTTCATCGGCGGCTTGGCCGGCGCCCCCAACCTGCAGGGTCAGGCCGTGCGTCAGCCCATGGCCGCCCTCAGTGGCCTCGATGGACTTCCCCCGGAGCAGGGGGCGATCCTGCTGCTGAAGGACTTCCACCGCTATGCCGATGATCCGGGGATCTGCCGGCGGCTGCGCAACCTGGCCGCGGGCCTGCGGCAGGTGCCCCACACCCTGGTGATCAGCGCCCCGGAATGGCAGATGCCGCGGGAGCTGGAGGACAGCGTCACCCTGCTGGAATTGCCCCTGCCGGAGGCCCGCGAGATCGGCCGGCTGCTGCGGGCGATCGCCGAGGCCAGCGGCCAGCCCCTGGCCCCGGGGGTGCTCGAGCAGCTCACGGCCGCCTGCCACGGGCTGAGCGAGCAGCGGGTGCGCCAGCTGGCGGCCCGGGCTCTGGCCCAGCGGGGCCAGCTGGGGATCGAAGACCTGACGGAGGTGCTGGAGGAGAAGCGCCAGGCCATCGCCCGCAGTGAGCTGCTGGAGTACTGCCCCACGGAAGCCACCCCCGCCGACATCGGCGGCCTGGAGACCCTCAAGCACTGGCTGGAGCAACGCCATCGGGCCTTCAGCGAAGAGGCCCAGCGCTACGGCCTGCCCTTGCCCCGGGGGGTGCTGCTGATCGGGCCCCAGGGCACGGGCAAGTCGCTCACCGCCAAGGCGATCGCCCACAGCTGGGCCATGCCACTGCTGCGCCTCGATGTGGGGCGCCTGTTCGCCGGTCTGGTGGGGGCCAGTGAGGCGCGCACCCGGGAGATGATCCAGCGGGCCGAGGCCATGGCCCCCTGCGTGCTCTGGATCGATGAGATCGACAAGGGCTTCGGCGGTGGCGACGGCCGCAGCGACGGCGGCACCAGCCAACGGGTGCTGGCCAGCCTGCTGACCTGGATGGCGGAGAAGAGCAGTGCCGTGTTCGTGGTGGCCACCGCCAATGCGGTGGAACGGCTGCCGGCGGAACTGCTGCGCAAGGGCCGCTTCGACGAGATCTTCCTGTTGGAACTGCCCGACGCCGAGGAGCGCCGGGCGATCCTGGATCTGCAGCTGCGGCGACGGCGGCCGACCCACACGATTCCGCTGGAGGTGCTGGTGGACCGCACCGCCGACTTCTCCGGAGCTGAACTGGAGCAGACCGTGATCGAGGCCATGCACCTGGCCTTCGGCGACGGCCGCGAACTTGGAGAGGCCGATCTGATCGCCGCCGCCAGCCAGGTGGTGCCCCTCTCGCGCACAGCCCGTGAACAGCTGGAGGCCCTGCGCAGCTGGGCCAGCAGCGGCCGAGCCCGACCCGCCTCCGGGGCCGGGCGGCTTTCGTGAGGCCAATCGGCACGAAAGTGGAAGACTTTCATTGCATCGATGCGGCCCGATGTAACGGCTTCATGAAGAACAACCACGCCTGGTAACAGCTTGCCGGGGGCGAGGGTGACGAACGATTCACCGCCCGTAGCGTCTTGCCATCAACCGTGATGAAGCCGCCGTGACCCCGAGCCCCAGCCCCCGCACCGGCAGCGAACTCACCTCCCAGCTCGCCGTGGCCAGCCTCGGGGCGGGCGTGATCACCACCCTGGCGGTGGCCCAGGGCCAGAGCCCGCTCACCGCCCTCGGCATCACCCTGTTCTCGGCCGTGGCGGCCGTGGTGGTGGGCCAGGTGATCTCCAGCCATTGATGGCTCCCACCGATGGAGTGATCCCCACGGCAAGGACGTCTGCTTTTTGCCGTTAGGCTTCCGAGGCTGACATGGAGGCGGGCATGGCCACCGTGCTGCCATCGCTTGGACTTGCCGCCGCTTTCACGGCGCTGCTGCATTCCTTGCCTGCACAGGCACGGATCGCCAGGCTTGAGCACCTCTTCGTGGTGGGCGACAGCGTCCTGGACGGTGGCAATGGTGGCCTGAGAACCCAGATGGCGTCTGGTGGCTCGGTGCTCTTTCCACCACCGCCCTATGCCGATGGGCGGTTCAGCAATGGGCCGACGGCGGTGGAAGTTCTCTGGAATCGCTTCAACCCGGGGGATCCATTCTTCAGTGCCGCCAGTCCGCTGGCACCCTTTCGGCCCTCCCTGGCTGGAGGCACCAACTACGCGATCGGCGGGGCCACCACAGGCGTGGCCAACAACAACGGCGTGTCGCCGTTCCTGGGTCCGGTGATCCCTGGCTTCTTCGAGAATCTCGGCAACGCCTGGCAGCGGAACGCCTTCATCGCCGCAGCGCCGGCCTTCAATCCGGCCACATCCCTATTCGTGATTCAGCTGTTTCCGAATGACGTTCTTTATACCCAGACCACCGCTGCGTTGAGCCAATCTCCAGGGTTGCTGGCGGGCAGTTTCGACGGCGTCCTCCAGCCTGGGCCCCCGACGATTCAGGCCCCGCCACCATCAGTCGACGGGCAGGTGTTTGAACAGATCATCAGCAACGCCGTCAACAACATCGTTGCGACGGCCGTTGATTTCCATCAACGGGGTGCCCGCAACCTTCTGGTGCTCAACTCCCCTGACCTGGGTCGCCTCCCGGGGGCAGGCCCGCCGGGCGGGCCTCAGGCACAGACGCTCAGCCTCTTTTCCAACGTCTTCAATGCCTCGATCGAAAGCGCGCTCGATCAGGTGCGCCCGACCCTGGCTGGATCCACCCTGACGTTGTTCGACTTCCAGACCGTCACCAACAGGATCTACGCCGACCCTGGTGCCTTTGGCCTGGATGACTCCCTGGTCCCCTGCATCCGCGATGTCGCCTGCCTGAGCGATCCCCAGAAGGCCGCCCGACGCCTGTTCTGGGACGATCTCCATCCCAGCACGGCTGTCCATCAGCGTGTGGGACAGGCTCTTTACGGCGATGTGGTCGCACAGGTTCCTGCGCCACTGCCTGTCGTCGGCCTCGGCGTGGCCTTCGGCTGCAGCCGCCGGCTGCGCCAACGGATCCACCGCCGCAAGCGTTCGGGCGTCGGGGCGCTCCGCTGATCCGGCAGCCGTGTCGGAACGTGCGTCTGCCGGCCCGTGGGAATCCACTGCCATGCTGCCTGAACGCCACCCCAGAACCCCCTTGAGCAACGAGCCTGGGCCTCACCTTGAGCCACGCTCAGAGGCCAACTCCCCAGTCCCCTTGCGGGATCTGATGCCTGCCCTCGGCAACAAGCTCTACTTCAACTTCGGAGGCCAGGGGCCCTTGCCCTCGCCATCGCTGGCGGCGATCAGTGCGTCCTTCGCCACCATCCAGGAGCTGGGCCCCTTCAGCGACGCCGTCTGGCCGTATGTGAACCGCACGGTGTCGGGGCTTCGGCAGCGGCTGGCGGCCTGGTTCGGCGTGGTGCCGGAGCGGGTGGCCTTCACCGAGAACGTCACCTCGGGGTGCGTGCTGCCCCTCTGGGGCCTGCCCTGGGAGCCGGGTGATGAACTGCTCGTCGGCGATGCGGAGCACTACGGGGTGGTGGCCGCCCTTGAAGAGTTGGCCCGGCGCCACCAGCTGCGGATCACCTCCCTGGCGGTGGCCGATCTCACCGGTGACGCTGCTGCCACGGCAGCGGCCGTGAGCGAACGGCTGGAGGCGGCCCTCAGCCCCCGCACCCGGCTGGTGGTGCTCTCCCACCTGCTCTGGAACACCGGCCAGACAATGCCGATCGCGGCGGTGGCGGCCCAGCTCGCTGGCCATGCCCGCCATCCCTGGCTGCTGGTGGATGCGGCCCAGTCCCTGGGCAGCCTGCCGGTGGCCGAGGCCGCTGCCGCCGCTGACATCTACGCCTGCACCGGTCACAAGTGGTGCTGCGGACCGGAAGGCCTCGGGGCCGTGGCTCTCTCCGAGCGGCTGCTGGAGGTCAGCAGCCCCACCCTGATCGGCTGGCGCACGCTGGAGCACGACGGGCCCGGTGCCGGCGGTTACCACCGCGACGCCCGCCGCTTCGAGGTGGCCACCTCCTGCACGCCCCTGTTTGCCGGGCTGAACCAATCGCTGCAGCTGCTGGAGGCCGAGGGTGATGCGCACGGGCGGCTGGCGGCGATCCGCAAGCGCAGCGGCCAGCTCTGGGAGGGGTTGCAGCGGATGCCCGGTCTTCACACCCTGTTGGAGGTGCCCCCACCGGCGGGGCTGGTGAGCTTCACCATGGCGGATGCCAAAGGTGTCCCCCTGGATCCGGCGGCTGTCGTCAAGCAGCTGGGGGACCGGGGCACCTGGTTGCGCACCCTGGAATCCCCCCGCTGCCTGCGGGCCTGCACCCACCTGGTCAGCACGGCTGACGAGGTGGAGCGGCTGCTGACTCAGCTGGCTGAGCTGATTCAGCTTTCGGCGGGCTGAAAGAAGGCCCGGTAGAACCAGCCGGCCAGCAGGGCACCCAGGATCGGAGCCAGCCAGAACAGCCAAAGCTGGCCGATGGCCTCGCCACCCACCCACAGGGCGACGCCGGTGCTGCGGGCCGGGTTCACCGAGGTGTTGGTGACCGGGATGCTGATCAGGTGAATCAGGGTGAGCGACAGGCCGATCGGCACGCCGGCGATGGCGCCGAGCTCCTGCTTATGGGTGGCCCCCAGGATCACCAGCAGGAAGATGAAGGTCAGGATCACCTCAATCACCAGAGCCGAAAACAGGCCATAGCCTCCGGGCGAATGCACGCCAAAACCGTTGGTGGCCAGAGGGTTGCTGCCTCCCAGCTCAAAGCCGGGCCGGCCGCTTGCCACCAGCATGATCACGCCGCCGGCGATGGCCCCACCCAGCACCTGGGCGACGATGTAGGGCAGCAGACCGGAGCTGGGAAACTTGCCGCCGGCCCAGAGGCCGAAGCTGACCGCCGGGTTGATGTGGCAGCCGGAGATATGGCCGATGGCATAGACGGCCGTGAGCAGGGTCAGGCCGAAGGCCAGGGAGACCCCCAGGAAACCCAGGCCCAGGGGATTGGCAGCCGCGCTGTCGTAGGGGAAGACGGCCGCCAGCACGGCGCTGCCGCAGCCCCCCAGCACCAGCCAGAAGGTGCCGATCAGTTCCGCCAGGAACCTCTTGGACATGGGAACACCAATGGTCATACCGGTGAAAGGGAATGTTCCCGCCGATAATGGCATTCCGCCGAATCCCTTGAGCTCCCTGCAGCAGATGCCTGACAAAGGCCGGCCTAAGAAGGGGGCCATGGCCCGGAGAGAAGCGGGGCTGGATAGAGGCCAAAAGATCCTCGTTAACCATGCCGCGAAGCTGCAGCAGCTTGAGTCGACTGATGCTGCATATGGACACAGGACTCTGACTTCACCCACCCATTTAGACCGTACGGTGAAAAAGGACAGGAAGTTGATACGGAATACCCAGAAGTCGACACCCATTGGCTCCTGAAATAATCGTTTCGATTCTTTTTCAGATTCCCGCCGTAAACCCGGGGTCTCGCTTTGTTTTTCCCTTTTCGTCTTTGACGGAGTGCTGCACCATGACCCAATCTCGTCAATCCCTGACCCAGTTTGCCATCGCATCCGCGGCCGCCCTGGGGCTGCTTGGCGTCGCTGGCGGAGCCATGGCGATGGCGCCCGAAGCCTTGGTTCAATCCGCCCAGACCGCGTGCCTGGAAAGAGCCGCCACGGACGGATGGCGCACCGATCAGGCCAAAGTGATTTCCGCCAGGGCCTTGAATGCCGACAGGGCCGAGGTGGTCTTTGACCTCACCAAGGACGGCGCCGGCACCTCCCGGTTGACCTGTCCCTACAGCGCCAGCCAGGGCGTCGGCGTCTTCAGCGGTCAGGCCGCCATGGCGCAGGACTCCCAAGCGGTGGATCGCAGCCGCGCCTGGTGGATCCTTCTTCCCGTCGGCCTGGGACTGCTGGCCTGGGCCGCCCTGCGTGACCGTGACGGCGCCAACCGGAACACGACAGGATCCCCGTCCAGATCAACAGGTCATGACAACCTCCTGGCCAAGGCGGACGCTCGCAACGGCTCGCTTGAAGTCCACGAGCAACCCAACACGACCTCCCTCGTCGTGAAGAAGGTGGTCAATGGGGATTCCATCGGACTCACCGGCGCTCGGCGCAACGACTGGCTGGAGGTGGCCAAAGGCGGCTGGGTCCGAGATGCCGACGTCCGCTACAACCGGAATGCCACGCAACTGACCTGATCCGCCAGGGCGATGTCCGGTTCAGAGAGCGCGGGCGCCCAGAGCTTGCGCCGCCTGTTCCCGGTCATCGAAATGCACCTTGGTGGTACCGAGGATCTGGTAATCCTCGTGGCCCTTGCCGGCGATGAGCACCAGATCCTGCGGCGTCGCAGCGGCGATGGCCGCGGCGATGGCGGCGGCCCGGTCGCCCTCCACCAGCAGCTCGGTGCCGCTGGGAATCCCGGCCACCACGTCATCGAGGATCCGCTGCGGGTCCTCGGTGCGGGGGTTGTCGGAGGTGACCACCACCGCATCGGCCAGGCGGGCGGCTATGGCCGCCATCTGGGGCCGTTTGCTGCGGTCGCGGTCACCGCCGCAGCCGAACACACAGATCAGCCGGCCATCGGTGAAAGGGCGGCAGGCCGCCAGGGCGTTCTCGAGGCCGTCGGGGGTGTGGGCGTAATCCACCAGCACCGCCGGCAGGGCCACTCCCTCCGGGCCGCCCACCCGCTCCATCCGTCCTGGCACCCCCCGGAAGCTGGCCAGGCCGTCGAGGAGCTGGGGCAGGGGCAGCTCCTGCTGCAACAGGGCCCCCACCGCCTGCAGCAGGTTCATCAGATTGAAACGGCCCACCAGGGGGGAGCGGAACAACCCTTCGCCAGATGGGCTGTGCAGCCGGCCGCTCACCCCATCGGCACCCATCACCAGATCGCTGATGTGCAGTTCCACCGACGGATCCTCCAGGGAGCAGCGCCAGCAGGGGCCCGCCCCCGCCAGCCGCTCGGCCAGGCGGGCGCCCCAGGGGTCGTCCACATTCACCACCGCGCCGCCTGCGAGCAGCTCCGGGGCGAACAGGCGGGCCTTGGCCTCGAAGTAGGCCTGCATCGAGGGGTGATAGTCGAGGTGGTCCTGGGTGAGGTTGGTGAACACCGCGCCGGCGAAGCGGCAGCCGGCCACCCGCTGCTGGTCCAGGGCGTGGGAGCTCACCTCCATCGCGGCGATGGTGCTGCCAGCCGCGACGGCCTGGGCCAGATCGGCCTGCAGCAGATCGGCGAAGGCGGTGGTGTGGGTCGCGGTGGCGCTGTGACCGGGCCAGCGGTTCTGCAGGGTGCCGAACAGGGCCGCCGGCCGGCCGGCCGCGGCCGCCAGGTGCTCGATCAGGTAGGTGGTGGTGGTCTTGCCGTTGGTGCCGGTCACGCCGATCAGCGACAGGCGTCCGCTGGGCTGGCCCCAGAATTCCGCCGCCAGGCGTCCGGCCCACAGGGCCAGGGGCGGCTCCACCACCAGCACGGGATCACCCGGGGCCGGGGGACGGACGGCGGCCGCCGCCGGCCCGATCACGGCCGCCACGGCGCCGGCGGCCAGCACCTCGGGCCAGAACCTGCCGCCGTCCACGGCCGTGCCGGGCAGGCCCACGAACAGGCTGCCGGGGGCGACACGGCGGGAATCGCAGCTGACCCCGCTCACCACCGCTTCGGCCAGGCTGCCGGTGGGGTCGGGGAGCGGCGGCAGGCCCACCTGATGCAGGAGCGGCTGAAGCAGCGGTGACATGGTGGCGCCGGCGGCGTCCGGCGGGACGAAGCTGGCGCCTGTCATAGCGTGACCCTCAGCGAACGCCCTGCTTGATCAGCCAGGCCTGGAGCTGGGCTCCCGCCAGCCGTGGGGAGACCCGCGGCAACTCCCGCAGCGGGCTGTCCACACGCGCCGCCAGCGCCAGCACGGGGACAGCCAGTCCGTAACGCGCTTGCAGGGCCGGGTCGGTGTCCACGTCGATCAAGTGCAGAGGCTGGGGGGGATCCAGGGCCCCAAGCTTCTCCTCGAGGCCTTCGCAGAGGCAGCAACCCTGGCGTGTGAACAGCAGCAGCTCCTGCATCAATCGGGAACCGGGTCGCAGCCGCAGGGGGTGAAGGGGTGGCAACGGCCGATCCGCTTCAGGGTGAGCCAGCCGCCGCGCCAGGGGCCATGGCGGCTGATCGCCTCCAACCCATAGGCGCTGCAGCTGGGAATGAAGCGGCAACGGGGGCCCAGCAGGGGCGAAAGCCAGCGGCGGTAGGCGCCGATCAGGGCCAGCAACACGCCGGCCACGGCGGAGGAAAGGGTCGCCGGACGTCCTGAGGGACCGTCGCCGCTTAGAGTGGGTGGTTGGCGCTGCAAGCGCGGGCATCCGGGTCCTCCCAGCATGCCGCAAGCGTGAACCGCCCCGTCCGGCCCTAGGGCCGCACCCTCCCACCTCCGTCACTTTCCCTTATGTCTCGCTACCGCGGCCCTCGCCTGAGGATCACGCGGCGCTTGGGGGACCTTCCCGGTCTCACCCGTAAGGCCGCCAAACGGTCTTATCCTCCCGGTCAGCACGGCCAAGCCCGTCGCAAGCGCTCCGAATACGCGATCCGTCTCGAAGAAAAGCAGAAACTGCGTTTCAACTACGGCATTTCCGAACGTCAGCTGGTGCGCTACGTGAAGAAAGCTCGTGCCCAGGAAGGTTCCACCGGAACCAACCTGCTCAAGCTGCTCGAGGGCCGACTCGACAACATCTGCTTCCGCCTCGGCCTCGGTCCCACGGTTCCCGGCGCCCGCCAGCTGGTGAACCATGGCCACGTGACCGTGAACGGCCGCGTGGTGGACATCCCCAGCTACCAGTGCAGGGCCGGCGACGTGGTCGCCATCCGCGAGCGCAAGTGCAGCAAGACCCTTGCCGAAGCCAACCTGGCGTTCCCCGGCCTGGCCAACATCCCACCCCATCTGGAGTTCGACAAAGCCAAGATGACCGCCAAGGTGGGCGGTCGCATCGAGCGCGAATGGGTCGCTCTCGAGATCAACGAACTGCTGGTGGTGGAGTTCTACAGCCGTAAGGTCTGAGCAGCGTCCCCAGCGATCTTTCCCAGCCCTCGCCCAGCGGCGGGGGCTTTTTGCAGCCAGTCCCTGAACAATCGCGCCTGTCAAGCAGATTGGCCCCCTATCATCGAAATCAATCAGAAAGAGAGTATGGACAAACGAATTGTCCTGGTGGCCAATCTTCCCTGCTCTGCCGGGACCTATCTCTTTCACTACATCGCCAAAGCGCTGGATAAGGACGCCTGGTTAACCGGCGAAACCAACCCATATTCCTACAACCCGCCAACGACCTACTTCCCTGAGGACCCCTTGCATCGGGTACGCGCTCTGGAATTGTTCAGCAGAGAAGAGGCCCTTCAGGAGTACGGAAGACGGCTTCACTTACTCGTCGACAAGTTCCTCGCCCATCAGGAGGCCTCCGTCCTGATGATTCGGGACCATACGTTTGGCGAAGGCTGGAGGTTCAAGCATTTCCCAGATGGCTCGGCATGTCCAGGCTTGGTTGAAATCCTGAGGACCCGGCAGATTCCCCTCTCCTGCTTTTTCACCCATCGCGACCCATTCGACACCTGGCTTGCCATGCGCCGGTCCTTTTCTTCGATGGCGAATGCGTTCAAGCGCATTGATGATTATTCAGACTTCTATTTCAACAGCTGGCTGGCGTGGAAGCAGCACAGCCAGCCGCTTCACAATCTGAAGATTGAGACACTCGCCATGAATGAGCAGCGAGAAAAAAGTCGAATCCGTTCCGCTGTTCTTGGTACACCAATGCCAAGTCATCCTGACGTGGCTGAGCAACCGATACAGATCTCACGCGCCGAGATGGGATCAGGCGCCAGTGGACGCAGAGCCGAGCGCCCCTTGGTCATGGAGCGCCACCCCTGCACCACAGACGTCTTTCGCGAAGCCACACATTCGCCGTCGCTTCAGAGATTGCGCGTCGCTTTGGGCTACGAGAAGCCGATCAGCATGACATCCAAGACAAGGTTCTCCTGTCTCGCCGAGGATGTGAAAGCCGTCGCCCGTCGCCTCAGGAAGGGAGTCTCAGGAGGCAGCTGATGGCGTGATCACGCACCCGTGATCGCAACGGGTTGTCCAACGATGGCCGATGTGGTGAGAATGCTGGTGATTGTTTTGTTCAGCCACACGGTCCTAGCCCACCACCACCCACGCTCTCCACCAACCACACCCCCGACAGTGCCAGCGGCCGCGAGGTGTCGAGGCGGACTGTTCTTTTGCTCGGCACAAGGCGATGAGCCCACCCTTCACCGACCACTTCGGCACCGTCGCCGGGGCCTACGCCGACTTCCGCCCCACCTACCCGCCGCCCCTGTTCGACTGGCTGGCCGCTGCGGCGCCCGCCCGACAACGGGCCTGGGACTGCGCCACCGGCACGGGCCAGGCCGCCGTCGCCATGACCGCCCATTTCAGCGAGGTGGTGGCCTCCGATGCCAGCGCCTCCCAGCTCGCCGCCGCCAGCCCCCATCCACGGGTGCACTACCGGCTGGCGGCGGCGGAGAGCTCCGGGTTGGAGGCGGACAGCATCGATCTGGTCACGGTCGCCCAGGCTCTGCACTGGTTGGAGCGGCCCCTCTTCTTCGCGGAAGTGGAGCGGGTGCTGCGCCCCTCCGGTGTTCTGGCCGTCTGGAGCTACGGCATCCCCCGCCTGGAGGGCGAGGCGGCCGACGCCCTGCTGCAGCACTTCTACGCCGACATCGTCGGTCCCTACTGGCCAGCCGAAAAGGCCCTGGTGGAAAACGGCTACCGGGATCTGGTGCTGCCTTTTGGGAGCCTGCAGACCCCATCCTTCGCCATGGACGTCGCCTGGAGCCTCGAGCAGGTGCTCGGCTACTGCTCCAGCTGGTCGGCGACGGCCCGCTACCGCGCCGCCCTGGGCCAGGACCCGATCGACGATCTGCGTCCGGCCCTGGCGGCCGCCTGGGGGGAGCCGAAGACACAACGCTGCCTGCACTGGCCGCTGACGATCAAGGCGTCGCGACTGGGCACGGCGTAGGGGTTCCGGAGAGGGCCTCAATCTGCTGCAGAAAGCTCCTGTAGGTGGGCGAACCGGAGGCGGCGTAATTCAGGTTCCGGTACAGACCCGTGAGTTGGGTGTAGTAGTCGCGGGCGGACTTTTTGTCCGTAAAGGTGGGGTCACGGTGCAGCAGATCGAACACCAGATCGAAGGAGGTCTTCTGGCGTTCCAGGGGCGTGGTGGAATCGACGGCATCAAAGGCATCCTGCTGCAGATACACCATGTCGAGAAACAGAGCCTTCTGAAACACGATGAAGTCCGCCAGGCTCACGCCTTCCTCCCCGGTCACCTGGATCATCTGGCCAACCCGGTCGCCCTCCTTTAGCAACCCGTTCATCTGGGCAACCCGGCCCACCCACTCCGGTGAGAGGTGCTGGGAGAACCAACCCTCGAGCTGCTGGAAATAGCGGGACCAGGACAGCAGGATGTCGACGGCCGGATAGAACCGCTTGTAGGCCCGCTCCGCACTCAACCCCAAAAAGGCCTTGACCGTACCCAGGGTGCACTGGGTGACCGGCTCTTCAAAATTGCCGCCAGCCGGCGACACTGTGCCGATCATGGTGAGGCTGCCCACGGAGCCATCACTGGTGCGGATGATTCCCGCCCGCTCATAGACACTCTTGATCGAGGAATCGAGATAGGCGGGAAACGCCTCTTCACCTGGAATCTCCTCCAGCCGGCCGGATGTTTCGCGCATCGCCTGGGCCCAGCGGGAAGTGGAATCGGCGATCAGCAGCACGTTGTATCCCATCTGGCGGTAGTACTCGCCCAGGGTGAGGCCGGTATAGATGGAAGCCTCCCGGGCCGCCACCGGCATCGAGGAGGTGTTGCAGATGATGATGGTGCGATCCATCAGCGATCCGCCGGTTTTGGGATCGGAAAGCTTGGGAAATTCGGTGATCGTTTCCACCACTTCTCCCGCCCGTTCCCCGCAGGCCACCACCAGCACAATGTCCACATCAGAGTGGCGCGAAATCAGGTTCTGGAGCACGGTCTTGCCAGCACCGAAGGGGCCCGGGATGCAACCGGTGCCGCCACGGGCGATGGGCAGGAAGGTGTCGATGATCCGCTGGGTGGTGATCATCGGCTCCTGGGGGTAGAGCCGCTCGCAGCGGTTCGTCTCCAGCAGCGCCTGGGGCAGGGCACGCCGCACCGGCCACTGCTGGGTGAGGGTGAGCGAGCGCTGGGTCCCGCTGCCATCACGGATCCGGGCCACAACCGTATCGATCGTGAAACTCCCCTGCTGAATCCAGTCGAGCGTGACCACCCCCTGCTGATCAAAGGGCACCATGATCTTGTGGCTGAAGCGCCCCTCCTGAACTGTGCCGATCACATCCCCGGCATGGAGGGTGTCGCCGATCTTGGCCCGGGGCTGAAACGACCACGTCTTCCCCGTATCCAGGGGCGAGACATCGGCGCCGCGGGGCAGAAACGTGCCGTAGCCGGCGGCCAGCTGGGCCAGGGGATTCTGCAGGCCGTCATAGACCTGGCTCAGCAGGCCGGGACCGAGCGTGACGGAGAGTTGCTCGCCCGTCTGCTCCACCGGATCGCCGATGCCGACGCCCTTGGTGCTTTCGAACACCTGGGCATCGGCCAGCCGGCCGCGCACCCGCAGAACTTCGGCCTTCAGCTTTTCCTGGCGTTCACCACCACGGTTCGGCAGACAGATGTAGATCACCTCATTCTTGAGCAGTGGCCGTGGCCTGGTCTGGGCCATCTGGATCGTGACGAGATCATCCTGAACGGCCACAACGCTGGCAGGTTCGTACTCAGGGAGAGACTCAATGCTGCTGTTCATTGAGATGCACCCGAAAAGAGTTCTTTGTGGCTTCCGAGGCCGGCATCCACCAGCTCACGGAAGCGAGCCACGGCCGCGTCTCCTTTGTAGCATGACCAACGGCTGACCAGACTCCAGCGCGCCAGATAGATGATCAGCGCCTCAAAATCAAACGCATGGCCAGCTCCAAGACGGTTCAACATGGCCCAGACAACAGTAAACTGCAGCTTCTCAAAGCCGATCAGGTCGTCCTTCTCCAGCAGGTCGTGAGCCTGCCTGACCCAGGGAAAGATCACCTCCAGTTTGAATGTCGGCGCGCTCCAGTTGCGCTCGATCAAGCCCACCCATTCACCGAATCCCCAGACCTCACCAGTGGGGGGCTGGGCCTCGCCGCGGCGGCGGCGGCGCAACGCCGCCACGATCGTGCGCATGTCCAGGCGATGGGTCACGAGGCTGCCCAAGGTGCGGTTGCGGTTGGAGGCAAGGAAGCTGTGGGCCTCCTGAATGAACACCGCATCGGTGCGCTCCAGCGGCTGAGACGGCCAGGCGATCAGATTGGCGATCTGCTCGAGGGTGTGGAGATCAGGGGCGTCCAGCAGGCCCAGGCGGCTTTCCAGCTTGAGCCTGGAAATCGGCGGTGTCGCCGCTTCGAACAGCGACCCGAGCGGCGGCAGGCTGGCCATCAGTACGACGTACTTCATCGGGGGCTCACTTCACCACCCCCTCCAGCAGGGCGCGGAAGCGGGGCTGCAGGTGGGCCAGCAGGGTCTGGGCAATCGCCCCATCCGTCAGATCCAGCACCACATCCCGATCGACCAGGCGCAACGTCAGCCCGGCCTGGGTCCCCTTGGCAACACCGAAGCTGACCCCCTCCCGCAGCAGGCCCCGGGCGGTGAGGCGCACGAAGCGGCTGAGAATGCCCTGCTCCAGCTCCTCCGGGTGCTGGCTGAGTTCGGCCAGGCCGGCGATCCGCCGTGGCAGCAGCACCTCCACCTGCTGCGACTGGTCGGCCTCCGGGCGCAACGTGCCGACGATCTCCAGGATCATCCGTTCCAGGATCTCCTGCTTCTGCTGCTCCTCACCAACGAGCTGGCGCACCTCGCCGGTGAAGCGATCCGAGAGCTGGGCCTTGAGGGCCAGGTTGGCATCGCGAAAAGCCAGCTCCAGGGCCTGTTGCCCCGAGGTCTGGAGCGACTCGGCCTCCTTCCTGGCCCGATCGACGATCTGCCGGGCCTGCTCCTCCGCCTGGGCCAGCAAGGCCGCCGCCTTCGTCTGGGCGTCCTGCAGCAGACCTTCGGCCTCCGTGCGGCCCTTCTCGACGCCCTGATCCCGCAGGCGCGCAATCAGCTCCTCCACGCCGGAAGCTACCGCCAGAGGAGTGTCGTGCCGGAGCTTCTTGGGGTTGGCCATGGGATCTGCCCGGCAGGGTGGGAACAACGGAAACGATGACGAAGGCAGGCGCCGGAGCAATGGGGGCGCAGCAGGTTGCCCTATTTGGGGATGCCACCAGCCGCCACCAGGGCGAAGACGAAGGCAAACACGGCGAAGCCCTCCACGATCGCGGCCGGTGCCAGGGAGAGACCGAAAATCTCGGGCTTGGCCTTGGATCCGGATATGGCGGAAGCACAGCACAATCCCTGGTAGATCGCCGCCATCAGGAATGCCAGACCCGAGAGCAGGCCGATGCCGAAAAGGCCGCCGGAATTGGCCGGAGTCACCGGTCGGTTGAGGATGAACATCACGACGATGCCGTAGATCGACATCGACGAGGGCAGCGCCGACAAACCGACGAAGCGTCCGTAGCCGCTGCTGACCTCCATCATCGCGCCGATCGCCGCCTGACCCGCCGTGGTGCAACCGATGGAGGCACCGATCGCCGCCAGTGACACAGGGGCATAGATGCCGATCCAGCCCAGGACCAGAATGGACGTGTCATTGTTCACAAGGCCGTCTCCTTTTTGCTGAAGGGTGCGAAGGGGTAACCTTCCTCATCAAGGCTCCAGTTAAAGAACTCGATGAAGTTGAGCCGCAGGCCGTGGACGAAGCCGCTGATGATGGCCAGCAACAAATTGATGCCATGCCCCAGGACAAGGATCAGCAGCGCAATCACCACCGCAAGGGGAATATCGGAGCGGTAAACTTCGCCAGCCAGTTGATTGAACGTCAGGGCCAGAGAGGCACTGGCCAAGCCTAGGGCAAACAGCCGCAGGTAACTCATCACATCGCCAAAAAGTTTGGAGAGTTCCGCCAGGGAGGCGACCCCATCGAACAGGCGCAGCAGCAGGGAGCCCAGCGAATCCAGGGGGCGCTCGCTGCTCAGCAGCAGGATCGTGAGCAACCCACCGACGCCGAGGCCGAGGCCCAGATCACGCCCTGCCGCAGTGCCCGCACCGAGGTAAAGGCTGAGGCCAGCGAGAATGATGGCGATCCAGCCAAGGGGCTTGGCGCGCTGGGCGATCGACACCGCTCGCACGGCTACGATCCCATTGGCCAGGATCAGGTGCAGTGCTCCCACCACCAGGGAGACCTTCATCATCACAGTGAAATCATCCAGATTCAGCACCTGAAGATGGGCGAGAAGCGATCCGGCGGGAGGGGGAGCTCCGAAATAACTGCCGGCCAGCATCCCGTAAAGGAGCGAGAACAGCAGACCGACCGCCGCCAGGACGCGGAAGCGGCGCGATGACGACCGCTTTCCCATCCCATTCCAGAACGACGCCAGCAACACACCCAGCACCAGGGCATAACCCGCATCCGCCAGGATCATGGCGAAGAACATCGCGAAGGAGAAGAACACCACCACCGAGGGATCCCAGTCGCGATAGCCCGGCGTCTCATAGAACGTGACCAGATCTTCGCCGCCCGCCAACAGATCCGGATTCGTCATCAGGGTGGGGGGGGAGTCCTCTGAGGTCGGACTTTCGGCCCAGAAGGCCAGCCCCATTCGCTCGACATAGGACGTGAGCCGGGGGATGTCCTGACGCGGCATCCAGCCCTGCACCTGAAAGACACGGCCCAGATCTGCGGTCTTCTGGCCTGCCTCATTGAGGGCCACCTGTTCATCGGCACGGAGCAGGTGCTTGGAGAGCAGAAAGATCCAGCGGCTGAGGGCCACGTGCTCCGCTTCGATGTCATCGAGGGCGACATGGGCCTGGTCGAGTTCGGCCCTCAACGCCTCGGGCGATTCGGAACCCACGTGGGCCCTCTGGACCGGCAGCAAGCTCTGGTCGGGTTCCTGTTCGGCGATGAGCACGAGATAGCCGTGCCTGGGGCTGGCATGGACCTGCTGCCACGGCAGCGCCAGTCCAGCGAGCGCCTGCTGGAACGCCCCCAGCTTGGAATGGGGGACCCGATAAAACCACAGTCGTTGGCCGCCGAGTTCCCCCCGCTCGGGCAGCCGGAAGTTCCCCCATGGGGCCAGCTCAGCGAGATGGTGGCGCAGGACAAGAATCCTGTCCTCGGCAGCCCGCTTGCGTGCGCGGTTCGCCAGAGCCTTCGCCACAACGGTCTCAAGCTGGAACGTGGGATCAACCTTCAACGGATAGCGGCGCTGGCGTACGTCCATCAGATACCGCAGGGCCTCGCGGGCCTCAACGGCCGGTTGGGGAGAGGTGAAATCGGCGGGGCTGTCTGCTGCTCCCAGGTCAATCAGATGCAGACAGCCAAGGGCCTGCAGGCCCGCCAGCACGGCCTGCTTCTCCGCCGCAAGACCGAAAACTGAAACTTTCGCCAGTGCAACGATCGTCATGGCGCCTGGTGCTCCTTCTTGCGTTTGGCGATCTTGGAATTGACCACACCGGCCCGTTCCGCATCAGCCAGATAGATGGAGATTTTGCGAATGTTCTGCCTGCTCCTTGGAATCAGCACCTTGTCAAACAAGTTGTAGCGTTGGGTCACGATCCGCTCGGCCTGCTCCAGCGCCTCCACGCGGCGCCGGGCCACCTGGATGCGAAGGGTCTGCTCCATGGCCTGCTGGAGCACAACGACCAGGGCGTCAACCCAGAACGGCTTGGTGAGCACGCCATAGGGGCTCACCCGAAACGCGAGGCTCCGAAGGACCGGCAGCCGGGTGCCCATCAGATTCTCTTCGCCGATCTCCAACGCGGAGATGGCCACCAGATGCGACAGATCGATCGCGGTGTTAGCCACCATCGGCAACCTGGCCGCCACATCCGGCTCGATCGCCGCCGCCTTCGCCAGGGCCTCGGCCAGCAGGCGGCGGGCCTTCTCCCGTTCCGCGCCGATCTGGCGGCGTTTCATGTCCAGCGATGGCAAGACATCCTGAAAGGTCCGCAGCAGGGACTTCTCCTTGGTCAGGGAGGCCTTGGTGAGGGAGAGCCTGGCCATCGGACCTAGGCGGAGGGAGAGCGAGACGGATTCTCGCCAGGGAAGTACTTGTCGAGCAGGTCCTGCTTCATCAGCAGCTCACTGGGCTGGAAGCACTCGGCCAGGGTGGTCCAGGCGAGATCCAGGGCCTCCTCGAGGCAGATGTCCACGTTGATGTCCATGAACCTGGCCTTGAACAGGCCTCCGAATCGGATCAGGCGCTGGTCGTAATCGGACAGTTCGAAGGCCATGGCCTGCTTCTGCTCCGCATCCCGCGCTCCGGAGTAGAGCCGGATGCAGGTGTTCATGATCTGGTTGTGGTCCTCGCGGGTGATCTTGCCGATCACGTTCTGCTTGAGGCGGGAGAGGGAACCGAACGGGTCAATCACCCCATCGTGCAGGTAGAACTGCCCCTCGGTGATGTATCCGGTGTTATCCGGCACCGGATGGGTGATGTCATCTCCGGGCATGGTGGTGACCGTGAGCAGGGTGACCGAGCCACCCTTGGCGTAATCAGCCGCCTTTTCATAGCGGCGGGCCAGCTGGGAATAGAGATCGCCTGGATAGCCCCGGTTGGCCGGCACCTGATCCATGGCGATGCTGATCTCCTTGAGAGCATCGGCGAACGAGGTCATGTCGGTGAGCAGCACCAGCACCCGCTTGCCCTCTTCCACGGCGAACCGTTCTGCCACGGCCAGGGCCATGTCCGGGATCAGCAAGCGCTCCACGATCGGATCGGAGGCCAGGTTCACGAACATCACGGTGCGGGCGAAGACGCCGGCGTCCTCGAAGGTCTTGCGGAAGGCGTAGTAGTCGTCAAAGATCAGCCCCAGGCCTCCGAACACGACCACATCGGCATCGGCCTGGATGCCGATGCGGGCCAGAAAGGCATTGAACGGCTCCCCCGACACCGAAAAGATCGGGATCTTCTGGCTCTCCACCAGACAGTTGAACACATCGATCATCGGCACATTGGTGCGGATCATCTTGGAGGCCAGAATCCGGCACATCGGGTTGACGGAGGGTCCCCCGATCGGAACCTTCGGATCCTCTTCAAGGCCAGGGCCGCCGTCGATCGGCTCTCCGGTGCCTCGAAACACCCGCCCCAGAATGTTGTTGGAGTAGGTGGCCTCCATCGGGTGGCCCAGAAAATGCACGGCGGAGTCGGTGGCCACCCCCTTGGTACCGCGGAACACCTGCAGCGACACGGAGTCCTGCTTCAGGGCGATCACCTGGGCCAGGGAGGAGGTGCCATTGCGGTTCTGCACGACAGCCAGATCGTTGAACCGTGGTGCCGCGTCCTTCTCGCTGGCGTCTGCGGGGACCTCAACCCGGAGGATATCGCCGACGATCTCGAGGATCTTCGAGTAACTGACGAGGGACGCAGGCATGGGACGAATGACGAAAGCCGGGCGGCACTCCCTTTTCACTGTAATCAATGGCAGACAAAAAGCCATCGCCATAAGTTTTCTGTCATCGTGGTCCATGCAGAACAACCTGGCTATCGTGATTCAAGGTGTCGGAAACTTATTCCTCTTTTTCACGCCTCTGTTGAGACTTCTGCCTCGCTCCCTTCAGGTCTGGCGAGCTGGCCCACGTCCTTCGTTTACGAATGATGGTGGTGGCCCTTGGGACATGGGGGCTCTGGCCTATCAGTGGAGAAGAGCCAGGCAGGCAAGCGCATGGACAGGCAGGACTTCCTGGAGCGGGCCCGACGTTTCTCCCAGCCCTTTCGAATCGACGATGGAGCCGGTTTCCGGCTGAAGGATCACGATCCTGAAGACACACTGCATCTCGACAAAAAGGACAAGGACAGGGCCCAGGAAGCGCTCACCATGGGGGTGAAGATGCTGGCGGACTTCCAGGATCTGCTCTATGCGCAGGATCGCTGGGCGCTGCTGCTGATCTTCCAGGCGATGGATGCGGCCGGCAAGGACGGCACCATCAAGCATGTGATGAGTGGCGTCAATCCCCAGGGATGCCAGGTGAGCTCGTTCAAAGCGCCCTCGTCGGTGGAACTGGACCATGATTTTCTCTGGCGTGCCAACAATGCCTTGCCAGAAAGGGGCCGGATCGGTATCTTCAACCGCAGCTACTATGAAGAGACCCTGGTGGTTCGGGTGCACCCCGAGATGCTGGCCAGGCAAACGCTTCCGCCTGAGCGCGTCACCAAAGACATCTGGAAGGAGCGCTTTCGCGACATCCGAAACTACGAAGAGTATCTGAGCAACAACGGAATCATCATCAGGAAGTTCTTCCTGAACGTCTCCAAGAAGGAGCAGCGCAAGCGCTTCCTGGCCCGCTTAGATCGCCCTGAAAAGAACTGGAAGTTCTCCGCCAACGACATCAAGGAGCGGGCCTTCTGGGATGACTACATGGAGGCCTACAACGAAACGATCCGGCACACCGCCAGCCCCCATGCCCCCTGGTACGTGGTGCCGGCTGACAACAAGTGGTTCACGCGGATCGCCGTGGCGGCCGCCATCATCGAAACCCTGGATTCCCTGCACCTGCACGTTCCCGAGGTGAGCCCGGAAGCCCGTGCCCAACTTGAAACCGCCAGGGCCTTGCTTGAGAAGGAGTAACCCGCACGCCTGAGCGGGCTCAGCCGCCGATCAGGGTCTCCAGGGCCGCCGTCACGTCGTCCTGCCGCATCAGCGCCTCCCCCACCAGCACCGCATCGGCACCGGCGCCGACGGCCCGATCCAGGTCGGCGCGGTTGAACAGGCCCGATTCGCTCACCAGCAGGGCGCCGCGGGCACGCACCTGCTCGCCGAAGCGTTCCATCAGCTGTTCCGTGGTGGCCAGATCCACCGAGAAGCTGGCCAGGTCGCGGTTGTTGATGCCGATCAGGTCCACACCCTCCAGCCGCAGCACCCGCTCCATCTCTGGAGCGTCGTGAACCTCCACCAGCACCGCCAGCCCCAGGCCCCGGGCCACCTTGAGCAGATAGGCCAGGTCCTGGTCGGTGAGGATCGCGGCAATCAGCAGGGCCGCATCGGCCCCGGCGGCCCGGGCCTGGAACAGCTGGTAGGGACTGAGGATGAAGTCCTTGCAGAGCAGGGGGAGCTCCACCGCGTCGCGCACCGCCACCAGCACCTCGAAGCCCCCCTGGAAGAAGCGCTTGTCGGTCAGCACCGACAGGCAACTGGCGCCGCCGTCGCGGTAGCCCCGGGCGATGGCGACGGGATCGACGTCCTCCCGGATCACCCCCTTGCTGGGGCTGGCCTTCTTGATCTCGGCGATCACCGCCGGTTTGCGGCAGCTGGCCCGCAGGGCCGCCACGAAGTCCCGGGTGGGGGGCAGGTCGGCCACCTGCTGCTTGAGGGACTCCAGGCTCACCCGTTCCCGGGCAGCCGTCACTTCCCTGTCCTTCTCCCAGACGATCTCCTCGAGGATGTGGCGGGGGCTCTCCTCGGGATGGGGGGTGCCGAATTCCAGGTGGGCCACCCGCACCGAGGGGTTGGGGGGCCGGCGACGGATCTCCATCTCAGGCACCCACCGCCGTGGCCAGGCTGGCGGCGGCCTGCTTGTAGGCCACTTCCACCACCTCGCTCAGCGTGGGATGGGTGTGCACCTCGCTGGCCAGCTGCCGCACCCCCTGGCGCCGGGCCACCGCATTGGCGATCTCCTGGATCAGGTCGGCCGCATGCAGGCCGTAGATGTGGGCCCCCAGCACTTCGCCGGTGTCCTTGCGGAACAGCAGCTTGAGCAGGCCGTCGCTCTCCAGTTCGGCCAGGGCCTTGGAGTTGGCCTTGAAGTAGCTGCGCACAGCTCCCAGCTCGAATCCCTCCGCCGCGGCCAGTTCCCTGGCGTCGGCTTCCGAGAGCCCCACCGAGCTGATCTCCGGGTGGGTGAAGGTGGCCGCGGGGATCGAGCGGTAATCGATGCGGCGGGCGTGGCCGAGGATGTTTTCGATCGCCACCGTGCCCTGGGCAGCCGCGGTGTGGGCCAACATCATCTTTCCGGTCACGTCACCGACGGCCCACAGGTGCGGCACCGGTTCACCATTCGCCAGCACCCGCAGGCCGTCGTCCACCGGGATGAAGCCCCGGTTGGTCTCCACCCCCACGCTGGCCAGGTTGAGCTCCTTGCTCACCGGCACCCGACCGGTGGCCACCAGCACCGCATCCACCTCCAGGGTCTCCACCGGCTCGCGGCTGGCCATGTCCACCAGTTCGATCGTCACCGGGCAGCCGGGGGTGATCTTGCTGGCCAGCACGCCGGCGCGGGCATCAATGTCGCGGCCGTCGATCAGAAGGCGGGCGGCGATCTTGGCGATGTCCGGATCAAAGGTGGGCATGACCCGATCGAGCGCCTCGATCATCGTGACTTCGCAGCCCAGGGCGGTGTAGACGTCGGCGAACTCCAGGCCGATGTAGCCGCTGCCGATGATCGTGATCCAGCGGGGCAGCCACTCCAGGTTGATGGCCTCGTCACTGGTGAACACGGTGCGCCCGTCGGTCTCGATGCCGGGCGGCACGAAGGGGTCGGAGCCGGTGGCGATGATCACCTCCCGGGCCCCATAGACCCGCTCCACCCCGCTGGCCTCGCGCACCGCCACCCGCTGGGGTCCGTCGAGGCGGCCCTTGCCCCGCAGGATCGTGGCGCCGGAGCGCTCCAGGGTCTTGGTGAGGTTGGTGCGGATCGTGGCCACCAGCTGGGCGGCATGGTCGGCGATCTTCTGGCGCTCGAAGCGCACCGGCGCTGCATGGATGCCGAAGCCCTTGAGGTGCTCGGCATCGGCCAGTTCCCGCACCCGGCCGCTGGCCGCCAGGAGGGCCTTGGAGGGCACACAGCCCCGGTTGACGCAAGTGCCGCCCATGTCGCGGGATTCCACGATCGCCACCTTCAGGCCGTGGTCCGCCCCGTGCTTGGCCGCATCGAAACCGCCATAGCCGGCGCCGATCACGATCACGTCGAAATCGAACCCGGAAGGGGGGGTGGCGGGTGCTGCGGTCACCGGATGGGGCTGCATGGGTAGCGGCATTCTCCCCTGTCAGGACGCCGTGCCGCCGTGGGCCTGGCGGGGGCGCTCCAGCAGCAGCAGGGCGGCCGCCGCCGCGACATTGAGCGATTCCACCGCGGGGCTGTGGGGGATCGTCACCCACCGGTCGGCCAGCTGGACCAACTCCGGCGCCAGCCCGGCCCCCTCGTTGCCCAGCAACAGGGCCGTGGGACGGCACCAGTCCAGCTCCCAGTAGGGCCGCACCGTGCCCGCCGCCTCAGGCACCATCGCCGCCACCAGCTGCAGGCCGCACCCCTTCGCCTTGGCCAGACGGGTGTGCAGTTCGGCGGACGTCATCCGCTCGATCGGCAGGGCCAGGGCGGCTCCGCTGGAGGCCCGCAGCACCTTGGGCTGCAACGGATCGGCTCCCTCCGCCAACCACACCCGCTCCACCCCCGCGGCCAGGGCGGTACGCAGCAGGGTGCCGAGGTTGCCCGGATCCTGGAGCCGATCGAGGGCGAGCACGAAGCCCGGCGATGCGTCTCCCGCTGTGGGGGACGGCAGCTGGGCCATCGCCAGGGTCAGCAGCACCCCGTCGGGATGGCGGGTGGTGGCGGCAGCGGCCAGGACCTCGGGGCTGGCGGTCCGCAGCCGGCCAGCGTCCGGCAGCCGCTCCAACAGGGCGCATTGGCGCTCCAGCCAGTCCGGAGTGGCCAGCACCAGGTCGGGCCGCAGGCCCAGACCGAGGGCTTCCTCGAGCAGGTGAGTTCCTTCCAGGAGGAGAAGGCCCTGCTCCAGCCGGCCATTGGAGCGGTGCAGGCGTCGCACCGCCTGGATCAGGGGGTTGCGCACGCTGCGAATCGTCTCGCCGCCAAGCGACTGGCCGGGAGGCTCAGGGGAAACGCCCACTGACGTCAGATGGTCTTGCGGCGCCGCAGCTTGAGGTGGTCGTGGATGACCAGATCGTCGTCGTTGAGATCGAGACCCTTGAAGGCCGCCACCTCACCGCGGATGCCCTCCGCCTTGAGATTGGCGACCAGACGATCGATCACGATGTCTTCCACCTTGGTCTGGTCATAACCGTCCGGAGTCAGTCGCTCCAGGAACTTGCCGATGTTCGCTGCGACGACATCGGAAGCGTTGGTGATCTTGAGAACAATCATGGAAAAAATATGCGGATGGGGAGACTTGAACTCCCACGACATTGCTGCCACTAGTACCTGAAACTAGCGCGTCTACCAATTCCGCCACATCCGCGGGCGTTAGCCGCCACGGAAGCCGCGGCGCTCCAGGGAGCATAAATCATCACCGGTGGGGGTCACCCCGCCCGCCCGGCCGGCCGCAGCCCCAGGAGGAACGCCGCCTGAGAAGTGCCGAAGAACAAGACAGTTTGAGCGGCGACCCCCTAGACGACGGGATCAATCGTTGTCAAGATGCCCCAGAAATTGATACCAGGACTCCTGTCCATGACCGTATCCCCCATGCCTGTCAAGGCCATCGCCGGCACCAGGCTGGAGATCAGTGGTGGACGGCGACTGGATGGGGAGCTGAGGGTCAGCGGCGCCAAGAATTCGGCCCTGGTGCTGATGGCCGCCTGCCTGCTCACCGAAGACGGTTTGCGGCTCAGCAACGTGCCCCCTCTCACCGACATCACGGCAATGGGGGAGATTCTTGCCGCCCTGGGGGTGCGGGTGCGGCGCGGAGGCGATGCAATCGTGCTGCACGGTGACCACATCACCACCGCGGCCCCGCCCTACGAGCTGGTCAACAGCCTGCGGGCCAGCTTCTTCTGCATCGGGCCCCTGCTGGCCCGCATGGGGATGGCCCAGGTGCCCCTTCCCGGTGGCTGCCAGATCGGCACCCGGCCCGTCGTGGAGCACGTCAAGGGACTGAAGGCCCTCGGCGCCCAGGTCACCATCGAGCACGGTGTGGTCACCGCCGTGGTGCCTGGCCGTCAGCGCCGTCTCACCGGCGGGCACATCCACCTCGACTGCCCGAGCGTCGGCGCCACCGAGACCCTGATGATGGCGGCCGCCCTCGCCGACGGCGAGACGGTGATCGACAACGCGGCCCAGGAGCCCGAGGTGATCGACCTGGCCCGGCTGCTGCTGGCCATGGGGGCCAAGGTGCGCGGCGCCGGCACCCCAACGATCACCATCGTCGGCGTCGAGCGCCTTCACGGGGCCGACTACGCGGTCATCCCCGATCGCATCGAAGCGGGCACCTTCCTGCTGGCCGGCGCCATCACCCGCTCCCGCCTGCGGGTCTTCCCCGCCCTGCCCGAGCACCTGGGTGCCGTGATCACCAAACTCGAGGAGGCCGGCTGCCGCATCGAAGCCGATGGCCAGGGCCTGATCATCACCGCCAGCAAGGTGCGGGCGGTGGATCTGCGCACCCAGCCCTTTCCCGGCTTCCCCACCGACCTCCAGGCCCCCTTCATGGCCCTGCTGGCCACCGCCGAAGGCACCAGCATGGTGGTGGAGAACATCTTCGAAAATCGCCTCCAGCACGTGGCCGAGCTGCAGCGCATGGGGGCGTCGATCCGCATGCAGGGCAACACCGCCTGCGTCGAGGGGGTCGCCCGACTCAGCGGCGCCCCGGTGCACGGCACCGATCTGCGCGCCTCCGCCGCCATGGTGCTGGCGGGCCTCGCCGCCGACGGCATCACCACCGTGCGGGGCCTGGAATACCTCGATCGGGGCTACGCCGATCTGGAGGGCAAACTCAACGCCGCCGGCGCTTCGATCCGCAGGCTGCCCTCTGTCGGGGCCTAGCCGACCCCCGCGGCCTAGAGTCCCCCCTTCGGGAGCGTGCCGGAATTGGTAGACGGACTCGACTCAAAATCGAGCGCCTTCGGGCATGTGGGTTCGAGTCCCACCGCTCCCATCCAACCGGTGATGGACACCTACGCCCGTTACCCCCTGGAGCTCAAGCGGGGCCGTGGGGTCTGGCTGTGGGATCAGCAGAACCGGCGCTACCTCGACATGGTCGCCGGCATTGCCGTCTGCACCCTTGGTCACAGCGACCCGGTGCTGCAGCGGCGCCTCTGCCACCAGCTGGGCCGCCTCCAGCACGTCTCCAACCTGTACCGGATCCCGGAACAGGAGGCCCTGGCCGCGGCGATCACGGCCCGCAGCTGCACCGACCGGGTCTTCTTCTGCAATTCCGGCGCCGAGGCCAATGAGGCCGCCATCAAGTTGGCCCGCAAGCACGGCCATCTGGTGCGCGGCATCGCCGAACCCCTGATCCTCACCGCCCAGGCCAGCTTCCACGGCCGCACCCTGGCGGCGGTGACCGCCACTGGCCAGCCCAAGTACCACCAGGGCTTCGAGCCCATGGTGTCGGGCTTCCGCTACTTCCCTTACAACGACACCGCCGGCTTCGAAACACTGCTGGCCGCCTGTGAAGCCGAAGGTCCGCGGGTGGCGGCGGTGCTGCTCGAACCCCTCCAGGGGGAGGGGGGAGTGAACCCCGGTGATCCGGCCTTCTTCCAGCGGGTGCGGGAGCTCTGCGACGCCCACCAGATCCTGCTGATCTTCGACGAGGTGCAGATCGGCGTCGGCCGCAGCGGCCATTGGTGGGGCTACGAACAGCTGGGGGTCGAGCCGGATGCCCTGACCATGGCCAAGGGCCTGGGTGGCGGCATCCCCATCGGAGCCCTGGCGGTGAAGGCTGCGGTGGATCACTTCCGCCCCGGCGACCACGCCAGCACCTTCGGCGGCAACCCCTTCGCCTGCCGCGCCGGCCTGACGGTGATCGAGGAGATCGAACGCCGGGGCCTGCTGGAGAAGGTGAGCGCCAACGGTGCCTTGCTGCAGTCGTTGCTCCAGGAGCTGGTGGCCCGCCATCCCGACACCCTGGCCGGCGAGCGGGGCTGGGGGCTGCTGCGGGGCCTGGTGCTGCGGGAGGGCGGGGTCACGGCCCCGGAGATCGTCAAGGCGGCCATGGGCGAAGGCCTGCTGCTGGTGCCGGCGGGGCCCGGGGTGGTCCGCTTCGTGCCGCCGCTGGTGATCAAGCCCCGCCAGCTGCGCAAGGCGGTGAAGCGCCTGGAGAAGGCTCTCCACAGCCTGGCCTGATCCGTCCGTCGTGCCGTCCCCGCTGCCCCCCCCGGTCGACCTGGGCGACCTGCTCGAGCCCTTCGCCCGCCGCGGCGTCGACCTGGGCCTGGAGCGGCTGGCCGGCGCCCTGGCCGAGGGGGGCCACCCGGAACGGCGCTTTGCCGCCGTCCAGGTGGCCGGCACCAATGGCAAGGGCTCGATCTGCACCTTCCTGCACGCGATCCTGCAGGCCGCCGGCGTGCGTGTCGGCACCTACCGCTCCCCCCATCTGGTGAGCTGGTGCGAACGCATCCAGATCGATGACGCCTGGATCGCACCGTCCACCCTGCGGGACGAGCTGGCCCGTTGGCAGCCGCTCGCCCGCCACCACCGGCTCACCCCCTTCGAGCTGATCACGGCCGCGGCCTTCGAGCACTTCGCCCGCGAGCGGGTGGATCTGGCGGTGCTGGAGGTGGGGCTCGGGGGCCGCCTCGATGCCACCACCCTCCACCCCCACCGGCCGGTGATCGGCTTCGGGGCCATCGGCCTCGACCATCGCGAACACCTGGGCGACACCCTGGCCGCCATCGCCGCCGAGAAGGCGGCCGTGATGGGGCCGGGTTGCCGGGCCTTCAGCGCCGCCCAGGAACCGGAGGCCCGCCGGGTGCTGGAGGCCGCAGCGCAGGCTCGCGGCGCCAGCCTGCACTGGCTCGACCCCCTGCCCGCCGTGGCCGACGGCGGACCCGTGCTGGGCCTGGCGGGGGACCTGCAGCGCCACAACGGCGCCGTGGCCGTGGCCATGGCCCGGGCCCTGATGGCCCCGGATGGTCCGCTGGCCGGCAGGCCCCTCGACGAGGGTATGGAGCGCGCCGGGCTGGCGGCGGCCCGTTGGCCCGGGCGGCTGGAGAGCCACCGCTGGCGGGGCCGCGAGCTGCTGATCGATGGCGCCCACAATCCCCCGGCGGCGGCGGCCCTGCGCCGGGAACTCGACCGGCTCGACGGCGGGCTCGACCGTGGTCTTCAGGCTGGCCGGCCGCGCCGCTGGCTGCTGGGTATCCAGCGCCACAAAGAGGGGGCGGCGATGCTGGAGCTGCTGCTGCGTCCCGGCGATCGGGCGGTGGTGGTACCGGTGCCGGAGCATGCCAGCTGGTCGCGGCAGGAGCTGGCCGCCGCCTGTCCAGGCCTGGCCGACCAGCTCGAGGAGGCCGGCAGCCTGGAGGCCGGCCTGGACAGCCTGCTGGCCCCTGGCCCGGTGCCGCTGGTGGCCGGCTCGCTGTTCCTGCTGGGCGCTGTACTTCCGCTGCTCGATGCCGCCCAGGCTGACGAAGCCCCGGCGCTGGGCCAGCCTGGGGAGGTCCCCGGCAGCCACGGCCCATGACGACGGCCATCGGATCCGATGCCCCCAGGCCCGCCGCCAGGTCCCGAAGGCCGCCGGGGCAGACCCTCCGCAGGGGGCTCGTGTCACTGCTGCTGGCTCTGGTGCTGCTGGCCCCCCTGCTGCTGGCCGCCCCCAGCGCCCGGGCCGACGGCCAGGACCGGGTGGACTACACGCTCACCAACCAGAGCGGCAAGGACTTCAGCGGCCAGCAGCTGGCCGGCAGTTCCTTCGCCGGTGCCACGGCTCGCCAGTCGATTTTCAGGGAGGCCGATCTGCACGGGGCGATCCTCACCCAGGCGGCCTTTCCCGAGGCCGACTTCCGCGGCGCCGATCTCAGTGATGCCCTGATGGACAAGGTGGACATGAGCGGCACCGACCTCACCGGCGCGGTGCTGCGGGGGGCGATCGCCTCCGGCAGCAACTTCACCGACGCCACGGTCACCAATGCGGACTTCACCGATGCCCTGCTCGACCGGGTGGACCAGCGCCACCTCTGCCGCGACGCCCGCGGCACCAACCCGGTGACCGGCGCCGACACCCGGCTCAGCCTGGAGTGCGGCTGAGGCGCTGAGCGCACACCCTTACCCAACCCACCCCCGCAACTTCCCGGGGTTCATCAGTCCGGCCGGGTCATAGGCGGCCTTGGCCGCCACCTGATCGGCATCCACCACCCCGAGGCCACCGTCCTCAACGGTGATCACGTGGGGGTTGAACGGCACCGCCCCCAGCTCACGGCACTGGGCGACGAGGTCGGCCAGGGCCCGGGGTCCCTGCCAGCGCACCAGGGGCAGGGCCGTCAGCCGCGGCGCCCCCTGATAGCGCACCGCCTCCAGATGCCAGAGCACGTCGCTGCCCCAGCGCTGGCGCACGGCCTCCAGCAGGGGCGCCTCCGGCCGGGGCAGCAGCAGCTGCAGGTAGGTCCAGTCGGGGACCTGGGCCCGCCAGTGCAGGGTGGTGTGGTTCCAGGTCAGTTCTCCCAGGGGCAGACCCCTAGCCCTCCCCGCCTCCGTCCGGGAGCCCTGCCAGCGGAGCTGGCCGCCCCGGGCCGCCAGCCAGCCGGGCAACAGCTCCAGGGTGTCGGGGGCGGCATGGAGCAGCAGCCGGTGCTCCCCTGGATCAGCGGCGGGACAGCCGGCCGGCCAGGGCATCCGGGCCGCCACCGGGGCCTCCAGCAGGCAGAGGGCGTTGAGCAGCAGGGCCGTGGTCGGCAGCTCCCGGGCGACCTCCAGGGCCGCCTCCCAGCTGGCAAAGCCCACCACCACCTGCTCCCAGGCCACCGCCTCGGTGCTGGCCAGCCGCAGGGCGGTGATGATGCCGTTGGTGCCGTAGGCATGGTTGAGGGGCGCACTGGCGGCGGCGTCCAGACGCAGCAGCCGGGGTTCGGGTTCCAGCGTCACCACCTCCATCCCGAGCAGGTGGCCGGGATCGCGCAGGAAGCCCCAGCGCAACGAGCCCAGGCCGCCCGAGCCACCGGCGAAGAAGCCCCCCAGGGTGGCGCTGCGGTAGGTGCTCGGGGCCAGCCGCAGGGCCCGGCCGTGGACCGCCAGCTGCCCGTCCAGGTGGGCCAGGATGCAACCGGGCTCCGCCTCCACCACACCACTGACCGGGTCCACCGCCCGCAGCCGGTTCAGGCCGCCCAGATCGAGCACCAACCCACCGGCCAGGGGCACGCACTGGCCGTAGTTGCCGGTGCCGGCACCCCGCACGGTCAGCGGCACCCGGTGACGGGCGCAGGCGCCGGCCACCGCCATCACCTGCTCCAGCTGGTCCGCCTTCACCGCCACCTGGGCGCACCGGCCCTTGAGCAGGGGTTCCAGCACGGGCGAATAGTCGTGGAAGTCGGTCGAGAGGCGGCCCAGCTCGGCGGGGGCAAGGATCGGCGTCAACGCCAGCGGGCTGGCGCCCAGTTCGTCGACCAGGGCCCGGATCCGATCGGGATCCACCGGTCTCAAGTCATCCATGGCAGGCGGCCAGCAGTGGGGACGGTTCTTCGCACGGGGGCGGCTCCAGCCAGCGGCCGGCCCGCAGCACCCGCCTTCGGGGTGGACGGGCCAGCAGCTCGCCCCAGGAGGAGGCCCCCAGCACCAGCAGATCGGCCGGAGATCCCTGCCGCAGGACCCCGTCCCAGTCGAGGCCCAGCAGCTGGGCGGCGGCGGTGCTGAAGGGGCTCAGGCCCAGCCGCCGCCAGGGCACCAGGTGGCTGGCGGCGAGGCTGAAGCGCAGCAGGGCGATCGGATCGAAATCCCCCCCGGGGAACCAGGGATCCTGCACGTTGTCACCCCCCACGGCAACGGTCACGCCAGCCTCCTGGAGCTGGCGGATCGGGGCCTGGGGCCGCAGCGACGGGGTACGGCGCTGGTGTTTGCCGAGCAGCCACAGATTGGTGGTGGGCAGGGCCACCACCCCCACCCCTGCCGCCGCCATCGCCCCCGCCAGGCGGCGGCAGGGGCCATCGGCCAGCAGGGCCATGCTGCTGGCATGGCTGCAGGTGAGCGGCACGGCCAGGCGGTGGCGCAGCAGCAGGTCGCTCACCAGGGCCACACCGCGGCCGTGGTCCTGGGCGCACTCATCGACATGCAGATCCACCCCGCAGCCGAGGCGCTCCGCCAGCCGCAGCAGGGCCAGCAGCGCCGCCCGATCGGCCGGGGTGGAGCGGAAGGGGGCGCCGAGCACACCGCCCAGCAGGCCGCCGCGGGCGGCCACCCAGGCGGCGAAGGCCTCACCCTCCGGCGTGCTCCAGTGCCCCACAGGCACCATGGCCACGAGCTGCAGCTCCACCCGACCCCGCCAGTGGTCGCGCAGTTCCAGCAGCACTTCCCAGCTGGGGGTGGCCCAGGGGCCGAGGCTGTCGATGTGGCTGCGGATCGCCCGCAACCCGTAGCGCCAGGCCCGCTCCAGGGCCCGCTCGCCCCGCCGCCGCACCCCATCGGCCCGCCGCTCGGCCGCTTCCCGGCCATTCGCCGCCATGGCCCCGGCCATGGTGCCGTCGGGATTGGGGAAGGCCTCGCCGCTGAAGGCCTTGTCGAGGTGGGCATGGGGCTCCACCAGCGGCGTCAGCGCCAGGGGCAGGGGGGCGCCGGAGCCAGCGGCCAGCCCATGGATGGCACGGATCCGGCCATCGGCCTGCTCCAGCTGCACCGCCACCAGACCCTGGTCGTCGGCGGCCGGCAGCCGGGCCAGGGGATCGAGCAGGGCCCTGGGGAGACGCATCGGCGGCAGCAGACCGGCCGGCGGCGGCGCGGCGCTCACGGCATCGGGCTCCCCGGCGCGCTCTCACCGGCGGAGAGCAGCACGAATTGGCCCGCGACCGCCAGGGTGACGGCGTCGTAGCGGGGGATGCTCCAGTTGGGCAGCACCTTCTCCCCACCCAACCGGGTGCCGTAGACGCTCAGCAGGCCGAAGTTGTAGCGACGTGAATTGTCCCGGGCCAGACGGCCCAGCACCTTGCGCTGGGATCGCACCAGTTCCGGACAGTTCTGGATCAGCATCCGGGCCAGCAGCGGCAGCCCTTCGTTCTGGCACAGCTCCTCGCTGGCCAGTTCGGTCAGCTTGTCGGCGGCGAACTCCTCGAAGGCGGCGGGGCCGGGGTTGGTGACGGCCAGGCCGATCAGGCCTGCCGAAACGGCGGTCAGGCCCAGGAGGCCGGAAACGGTGCGGGTGGCGGTGGTCGGCGGTGGCAAGCGGGGGCCGGCGGGCTCACTTGATACATTGGCAAAGACCGCGGCGGGCGTCGCCAAGTGGTTAAGGCAGTGGCTTGTGGCGCCACCATTCGGGGGTTCGAGTCCCCTCGCTCGCCCTTCAGGCCCGGCGCTTCGGCGTCGGGCCTCTTTTTTGGCCCGGTAACAGATCCAGCAGGGCCTCGCCGCCCTGGCGCACCGGATCGACGCAGGGCAGCCCCGTGGCCGCCGCCGTCGCCTCCAGCGCTTCCGCCGCCGCCGGCCCATCCAGCAGGGCGGTGTTGAGGGCGATGGCGGCCACCCGGGGCGGAGGGCCGCAGCCCGCTGGCCGGCCCAGGGCCGCCAGGGCCTCGACGGCGGCGATCAACTGGCCCAGGGGGGGGAGGGGGAAGGCGTCAAGCCGCTGGACCGTGCGCTGCCCGGCCCGGTGCACCAGCACCAGGTCGGTGGGCTGGCTGCCGCGGATCAAGGGCAGGGTGGCACTGGAGCCCGGGTGGCAGAGGGATCCCTGACCCTCGATCAGCACCAGGGTGTCCGGGCCGGCGTCAGCGGCGGCGGCCAGCACCGCCCCTTCCACGGCGCCGGCGGCGTAGTCGATGCGGACGGCGTCGAGGGCCACCCCGCCGCCACTGATCAGGATGCCGGCCTGGCCAGTGCCGACAAAACGGGCGTCGAGGTCGCGGCGCCGGGCGGCGGCCTGCAGCTCCAGGCAGGCGCTCATCTTGCCCACCGACATGTCGGTGCCCACCGCCAGCAAGCGGCGGCCCGGCAGCCCGGCGGCGTGTCCGGAGGCCACCGTGAGTTCGGGGGGCTCCCGGCGCAGATCCCAGATCCAGCGACCCGGCTGCACCAGGGCCGCCAGGGCGGGGTCGTCCCCCAGGCGGCTGTGCAGACCACTGGCCAGCGACAGCCCCGCCGCCAGGGCGGCCGCCACATCGGCCCCCATGCCCTCGGGAAGGCGGCCGCCGGAGGGGGCGAGCCCCACCACCGCCACCTCGGGAGCGAACGGCAGCGCCTCCGCAAGGGATCCCACCACCGGCACGGACCGGTCGATGCCGGTGAGCTGCCGCAGATCGGCGCCGGGGTGGGCCGGATCCACCACCGCCACGATCGGACCCTGGCGGTAGCGCAGCATCGCCAGGCCCGTCTTGCCGCTGAGGTTGTCGAGTCCCCCGTGCTGCAGCAGCACGATCGGGGTGTCAGCGCCGAGCACGGCTCACCCCCAGCCCTGGCGACCCGGCGGGCCGCAGCCGATCGCCATCGAGGACGGGCCCGGTAAAGGGGTCGTCGACCAGATTCAGGTGGCTGTCGAGGTCCGGCCAGCGCACCAGGGGGAGCAGCTGGGCGGCGGCGCCGTTGAGCAGGGCGCTGTCGGAATAGCAGCCGAGCATCACGCCCAGCCCCAGCCGTTGGGCGGCTCTGGCCATCAGCAGGGCCTCCGCCAGCCCGCCGCTCTTGAGCAGTTTGATGTTCACCCCGTCGACGTAGGGGGCGAGCCGCACCAGGTCGGCCAGGTTCCAGCAGCTCTCATCGGCCACCAGGGCGATGGGGCAATCCAGCTCCAGGGCAGCGAAGGCGGCGCAGTCGGCCTCCGGATCCTCCAGGGGGGCCAGGGGTTGCTCCACCAGCACCACGCCCTGGGCGTCCAGCCAGCCCAGCATCGGGAGGGCCTGCTCCAGGCTCCAGCCGCCGTTGGCATCCACCTGCAGCTCACAGGCCACCCCGTGGCTCTGGCGGCGCCGCTCCAGCGCCTGGGCCACCGCCTGCACCAGCGCCCGGTCGTGGTCGAGCCCCTCCGGGCTGCCCAGTTTCAGCTTGATGCGGCTGGCCGGCAGCTGGCCCCACCAGCGCTCCAGCCGCTCCAGCACCGCCACCTCGCTGCCCAGGCCGAGGGTGACGCTGGTGGGGCTGATGGCGGCTTCGTCGAGGCCCCAGAGCCGCCACAGGGGCTGCCCCAGCCGCCGGCCCCGCCAGTCGTGCAGGGCCAGATCCACGGCGCAGCGGGCCGGGGGCGACAACGCCTGCAGCAGGGGCTCGAAGGCCTGGAACGGTTCCGGCTCCAAGGTTTCGAGGGCCGGCAGGATCGCTTCCAGTTCAGCCGCAAGGGCTTCGCTGGCGTAGGCCCGGTGGCCCGTGTCGAAGCCACCGGTTTCGCCGAAGCCGGTGCAGCCATCGTGCTCCAGCTCCAGCAACAGGTGCTCCACGGCGCCGGTGGTGCCGCGGCTGATGGCCAGGGGCACCGCCTTGGTGAGGGGAAAGCGGCTCAGGCGGCAGCGCATTCCAGAAAGGGGGCGGGAGGTTCACGCTGCCACAGCCGCCCCGTCGGCGGCGATGGGGCGATAGCGGAAACTGGATCCCATGACAGCCACCGTTTCCGGCCCCCAGGCCGACCAGGCGCCCTCGGCACGGCGCGGCAGCTACTGGATCACCACGTTCGGCTGCCAGATGAACAAGGCCGATTCCGAGCGCATGGCCGGAATCCTCGAAGCCATGGGCTACACCCCGGGCGACGACGAGCACACAGCCGATCTGGTGCTCTATAACACCTGCACGATCCGGGACAACGCCGAGAAGAAGGTCTACAGCTATCTGGGACGGCAGGCCCAGCGCAAACGGGCCAACCCAGCCCTCACCCTGGTGGTGGCCGGCTGCGTGGCCCAGCAGGAGGGGGAATCCCTGCTGCGCCGGGTGCCGGAACTGGATCTGGTGATGGGTCCCCAGCACGCCAACCGGCTCGAGGCCCTGCTCAGCCGCGTGGAAACCGGCCAGCAGGTGGTCGCCACCGACGCACACCACATCCTTGAGGACATCACCACAGCCCGGCGGGACAGCGCCGTCTGTGCCTGGGTGAACGTCATCTACGGCTGCAACGAGCACTGCACCTATTGCGTGGTGCCGGCGGTGCGGGGCCGGGAGCAGTCCCGCCTGCCCGAGGCCATCCGCCTGGAAATGGAAGGGCTGGCGGCCCGGGGCTTCCGGGAAGTGACCCTGCTGGGCCAGAACATCGACGCCTATGGCCGCGACCTGCCCGGCATCACCGCCGAGGGCCGGCGGGCCCACACTCTCACCGACCTGCTGCGGGCGGTGCATGACGTGCGCGGGCTGGAAAGGATCCGCTTCGCCACCAGCCACCCGCGTTACTTCACCGACCGGCTGATCGACGCCTGCGCCGACCTGCCCAAGGTCTGCGAGCACTTCCACATCCCGTTCCAGAGCGGCGATGACGCCGTGCTGCGGGCCATGGCCCGCGGGTACACCGTGGAGCGTTACCGGCGGATCATCGACCGCATCCGTCAGCGCCTCCCCGATGCGGCGATCAGCGCTGATGTGATCGTGGCCTTCCCCGGTGAAACCGAGGCCCAGTACCGCCGCACCCTGGAGTTGATCGAGGCGGTCGGCTTCGACCAGGTCAACACCGCCGCCTACTCACCGCGGCCGGGCACGCCGGCGGCCGACTGGCCCGACCAGCTGCCGGAAACGGTGAAGGTGGAACGGCTGCAGGAGGTGAACGCCCTGGTGGAGAGGGTCGCTGCCGAGCGCAGCGCCCGCTATCTGGGCCGCCGGGAGCAGGTGCTGGCCGAAGGGGTCAACCCGCGGGATCCGGATCAGCTGATGGGCCGCACCCGCACCAATCGGCTCACCTTCTTCGCTGCCGACCCCGGCGATGGCCAGCCCTACGTCCCCGGGGATCTGGTCGACGTGCTGATCGAGACGGTGCGGCCGTTCAGCCTCAGCGGCCGGCCCCTGGGCCGGGACCCGGTTCGCTGATACGTTTGGCGCTCTTTCCTGTGCCGATGGCCCCCCACCCCACCCGCGTCGGCCTGGTGTTCGGGGGAGCCTCCGGCGAACACGCCGTCTCGATCCGCTCGGCCCAGACCGTGCTGCGGGGTCTGCGCAGCGGCGCCAATGGCGAGCGCTACCGGGTGACCTGCTTCTACATCGATCGCCGCGGCGGCTGGTGGCCGGAGGCCGTGGCGACGGCGGTGCTGGAGCGGGGCCTGCCCGCCGAAGCCGAGGAGCTGCCCGGTCCGCCGCAGCAGGGGGGCTTCCGGGGATTTCCGGAGGGGGCCCTGGACATGGAGGTGTGGTTTCCGGTGCTGCATGGCCCCAACGGCGAGGACGGCACGGTCCAGGGGCTGTTCAGCCTGATGGGGGTGCCCTTCGTGGGCTCCGGCGTGCTGGGGTCGGCCCTGGGCATGGACAAGCAGGCCATGAAGGCCGCCTTCGCCGCCGCCGGCCTGCCCCAGGTGCCCTACGCCTGTGTTGAGGCGTCCGAGCTGGACGCCAGCCGCCCCGGCGCCCGGGAGGCCCTGCTGGAGCGGCTGGAGAGCCAGCTGGGGTATCCCTGTTTCGTCAAGCCGGCCAACATGGGCTCCTCGGTGGGCATCAGCAAGGCCAGCGATCGTGCCGCCCTGCTCGCGGGCCTGGAGCTGGCCGCGGGCTTCGACCGGCGCCTCGTGGTGGAGCAGGGCGTGAAGGCCAGGGAACTGGAATGCGCCGTGTTGCAGCGCCACGCTGGCCAGGGGGACGGCCTGAGTGCCTCGGTGCTGGGCGAAATCCGCTTCGATGCTGACTGGTACGACTACGAGGCCAAGTACAGCGATGGCCTCAGCCACACCGTCATCCCCGCCCTGGTGAGCGAAGCGGTGAGCGAACGGGCCCGGGCGATGGCGCTCGACGCCTGCCGGGCGGTGGCGGCCGGGGGTCTGGCCCGGGTCGATTTCTTCTACGACGAGGCCACGGGCAGCCTCTGGCTGAATGAGATCAACACCCTGCCGGGCTTCACGAGTCAGAGCATGTACCCCATGCTCTGGGAAACCAGTGGATTACCACTCCCCGACCTGGTGCACGAATTGGTGCTGGGCGCGGGAAGATCGGAGCACCGGATGAACGTGGAAGGGACGGCGGCATGATCCATGGCCTGCTGTGGCTGCCCCTGCTGGCAGCCTTTGTGCTCCTGGTGGCCCTCGGCTGGATCGAGCGGCGACGGCAGCAGCTCTTCCGCGACTGGGCCAGCGGCGCCGAACTGGCCAAGCTGGATGGTTGTGGGGCTGCCCGGCTCATCGAGGGGGAACTGAGCTGGAGCAAATTCGTGGCCGGCAGCTTCCAGCCGGTGGGCTGCTTCAGCGTCAAGCGCCTGGAAATGGTTGAGCTGCTCTCGCTCAGCTCCGGCGAGGCACCCCTCACCGAGGAGAGCGAAGGGGCCTGCCGGCTGCGGCTGGTGGGGGGCGGCCAGCAGGCGGAGCTGCCCTTCGCCGACGCCCGCCGGGCCCGGACCTGGATGGATGAACTCATGGCGCGCTCCCGCTGCGAGCTGTGAAGCAGCCCCGCTCTGCGCCGGGAGCGCCCTCCTCACCGGGAGCGCCGCTGCCTCCCGGGGTGCTGCGCCGTAAGGAACTTCGCCGTCAGCGCCGCAGCGAGCGGCTGCGCCTGCTCTGGCGCATCCTGGTCTTCAGTGCCGTCTCCGCCGGCCTGGGCTACCTGCTGCTGCGGCAGGGGTGGACCCTGCGGGAGCCCGCCCAGGTGGAGGTGATGGGCAGCGCCGTGGTCAGTCGCGACCAGGTGATCACGGCGGCGGGACTGCGCTTCCCCCAGCCCCTGATGGCGCTGCAGCCCCGCCAGGTGGCCAGCGACCTGATGGGGGCGCTGCCCGTGGAGGAGGTGAGGGTGAGCCGGCTGATGCTGCCGCCGCGGCTTCGGGTGGAGCTCAAGGATCGGGAGGCGGTGGCCCGGGCGGAGCGCCGCACGGAGCGAGGGCCGGAAATGGGCTTCGTCGATGGCCTCGGCAACTGGATCAGCATCCGTCAGCACATGGGGGTGCGCAGCCGGGGCGACCTCTCCCTTCTGGTCGTCGGCTGGAATGCCCGCCACCGGGCCGTGCTGGCCCGGGTGCTCAAGGAACGGGAGGCGCTGGGTCCCGGTCTGCGCGAAATCCGCTTCGAACCGGACGGCAGTCTCTGGCTCACCACAACCCAGCTGGGCCGGGTGCGGCTGGGTCCGCCGGATGCCCGCCTGCCCCGCCGGCTGGAGGTGGTCGCCCACCTCAGCCGCACCCTGCCGGCCAGCATGAAAGGTGCCCCGCCACAGCTGATCGATCTGAGCGATCCCGAGCAGCCCGAACTGAGCCTGGGCACCAGAAGCGGATCCGCCGCGCCGGCCCGTCCCCCCAAGCCGACCGCAGCCCCACCGCGCCCCGGCCCAGCCGGCACCCAGTAAGGGATCTCAGCCGCCATCAGCCAGCCAGACAATCCTCACAGGCCGTTGCGCCCTGAGGCGATTCAGTCCAATGTGATCTATCGGCAACTTTGGCTGAGCTGGCCACCGACATAATGCAGCCGCAGATCAACGGCCACACTCCCACTCCCGCGATGTCGCGCGATCAGGACCGCTTTCAACACGTCGATCTTTCGTCCCCGCAGGAGCCCCACGCGATGAGCCAGATGTCGCCCAGCAGCAACGGGATCGTCCCGAGCCAGTCGGCCCGGATCGAGGTGATCGGCGTTGGGGGAGGCGGCAGCAACGCGGTCAACCGGATGATCGCCACCGACCTCACCGGAGTGGGCTATCGGGTGCTCAACACCGACGCCCAGGCCCTGCTGCAGTCGGCGGCGGGCCAGCGCATCCAGCTGGGGCAGAAGCTCACCCGTGGCCTGGGGGCCGGCGGCAACCCGGTCATCGGCCAGAAGGCCGCCGAGGAATCCAGGGCCGATCTGCAGCAGTCGCTCGAGGGGGCCGATCTCGTCTTCATCGCCGCCGGCATGGGCGGAGGCACCGGCACCGGCGCGGCGCCGATCGTGGCGGAGGTGGCCAAGGAATGCGGCGCCCTCACCGTGGGCATCGTCACCAAACCGTTCGGCTTCGAGGGCCGCAAACGGCTGCGTCAGGCCGAGGAGGGCATTGCCCGTCTGGCCGAACATGTCGACACGCTGATCATCATTCCCAACGACCGCCTGCGGGACGCCATCGCCGGTGCACCGCTGCAGGAGGCGTTCCGGGCCGCCGACGACGTGCTGCGCATGGGTGTGAAGGGGATCACCGACATCATCACCAGGCCGGGTCTGGTGAACGTCGACTTCGCCGACATCCGCTCGGTGATGGCCGATGCCGGCACGGCCCTGCTGGGCATCGGCGTGGGCTCCGGGCGTTCACGGGCCATCGAGGCCGCCCAGGCCGCCATGAGCAGCCCCCTGCTGGAGTCGGCCCGCATCGACGGCGCCAACGGCTGCGTCATCAATATCAGCGGTGGCAAGGACATGACCCTCGAGGACATGACCACCGCCTCCGAGGTCATCTACGACGTGGTCGACCCGGACGCCAACATCATTGTGGGTGCCGTGGTGGACGAATCGCTTGAGGGGGAGATCCACGTGACGGTGATCGCCACGGGCTTCCAGAGCGGTGGCCACTACCGGCCTGAGCGCACCGCCGCCGCGAGCTTCGCCGACAACCTCACCCACACTCCCGAGGAGCGCGGCGCGATGATTCCGCCGTTCCTGATCAATCGCCAGAACCGGGTCGACTGACACCTGGTTTCAAGAGGGTGACCCGGAATCCACGCCTGCCCTGAGCATCCCGTGTGGCTGCTCCCTTCCGGTCCTGACCAGATTTGGGCGTCAGAGCCGCGTGGGTCCGAGTCGGAGTGATGCTAGCAATGCCCCTTCCGCTCACCGAGCCGTGCCCCTGCGTCCCGCTGATCTGACACGGCGCAAGCAGGCGGGTCTGCCGATCACCATGCTCACCGCCTGGGACGCCCTCTCCGCCGCCGTGGTGGCCGGCGCCGGGGTGGATGCGGTCCTGGTGGGCGACTCCCTGGCGATGGTGGTGCTGGGCCACGCCACCACCCTGCCGGTCACCCTCGAAGAGATGTTGCACCACTGCCGCGCCGCCGGCCGGGGGCTGGCGGCAGTGGCAGCCCACGATCCGCCGCTGCTGATCTGCGACCTCCCTTTCCTGAGCTACCAGTGCGGCGCCGATGCGGCGGTGGCGGCCGCAGGCCGGGTGCTGAAGGAAACGCCGGCGGTGGCGGTGAAGCTGGAAGGGGCGGAACCCGAAACCCTCGCGGTGATCGATCGGATGGTGCGCAGCGGCATTCCTGTGATGGGCCACCTCGGGCTGACCCCCCAGTCGGTCCACCAGCTGGGCTACCGGCGCCAGGCCAGTGACCCTGTCAGCCAGGAGCGACTGCGGCGGCGGGCCCTGGCCCTGCAGGAGGCCGGCTGTTTCGCCCTGGTGATCGAGCATGTTCCGGAGGAGCTGGCCAGCGGGCTGAGCGCCTCCCTGGTGATTCCGGTGATCGGCATCGGCGCCGGTGATGGCTGCGACGGCCAGGTGCGGGTGACGGCCGATCTGCTGGGGCTCACCAGCCGCCAGCCCCCCTTCAGCCCCCCACTGATGCAGGGTCGGGCCCTGGCGGTGGAGGTCCTCGGCCGCTGGGTCAGAGAGCAGGGGCCGGCAGCGGCTCCACGTCCTGCCACCAGGCCAGCATCTCCCGCAGCACCCCATTGCTGAGGGCCAGCCCCTCCGGATCCGCCAGACGCCAGCGGGGACCCTCGATGCGCAGCAGGCCCCGCCGCTCGTAGGCGGCCAGCCGCTGCCGCAACCCCTCCAGCTGGGACAGCTTCAGGTTCTCCTGGCGAGCCAACCGTTCCAGGTTCACCCCCTCCCGGCAGCGCAGGCCCACCATCAGCCGTTCATCGAAGGGCATGCCTTCCTCGGCGCCGGCCGGCTCCTGCGCCCGGACCGCCAGCGCCTCCTCGTAGCCGGCACGGGTGCGGGGGTGGGCCCGCCGGCGACCGCGGGGGGCCCCGGTGGCTCCCATGCCGAACCCCCACCAGCCGGCACCGCTCCAGTAGACGCGGTTGTGGCGCGAGGCGTGGCCGGGCAGGGCGTAGTTGGACACCTCGTAGTGGCCGTAGCCGGCGGCCGTCAGCCGGGCCCAGGTCAGGTCCATCAGGTCGGCGGCCAGATCCTCAGGGGGCAGGGCCAGCTCCCCACGCTCCAGGCGCCGCTCGAAGACCGTGCCGGGCTCGATGCTCAGGTCGTACACCGACAGATGGGGGGGCTCCAGCGCCAGGGCCGCGCTGAGCTGGCCGTCCCAGTGGGCGACGTTCTGACTCGGCAGCCCCTGGATCAGATCCAGGCTCCAGCTGACCAGGTCGCCCCGCCGCTGGGCCAGGCCCAGCCAGCCGGCCGCTTCGCGCAGGTCGGCCCCGCGGTGGCGGCGGCCCAGGTCGAGCAGCACCCCATCGTCGAAGCTCTGGCCCCCCAGGCTGACGCGGTTGATGCCGGCGGCCAGGTAGCCCGCCAGGCGGGCCTGATCGAAGCTGGCCGGATCCAGCTCCAGGCTCAGCTCCGCCCCCGGCGTCAGGCCGAAGCGGCGCTCGAGGGCCTGCAGGATCCCCGCCACCTGGACGCTGCTGAGCATCGACGGGGTGCCACCGCCCAGGTACACGGTCGCCAGCGGCGGGCCACCGGGGGAGGTGGCGATCTCCCGGTGCAGCAGGTCCAGGTAGGCGGCGACCGAGCCGGAGCTGGCCCCGTCGGCCCTGTCCCCGAGGGGCACCACCGGGAAATCGCAGTAGAAACAGCGCCGGTGGCAGAAGGGAATGTGGACGTAGGCGGATCGGGGATCCATCACGGGCGGTAATCCCTGGGGCCCAAACGGCGGAAGATCGGCCAAGCTTCTCTGCATATCTGCAGGGCGGCCAAGGCGTCGGGACTTCAACGCATGGTGGACACCCTCATCTTGCTGCTGTTCCTGATTTCAGGGGCAGCCACCGGCTGGCTCGGTGTCGACCTGCTGCCGGAGCAGCTGCTGCTCCAGGTCACCAACCAGGAGGGCCTGCGGACGGTGATGGGAGGCTTCGGCGCCTTCTTCGGGCTGATCGCCGGCATCTTCTTCCAGCAACTGCGGCGGCGCCTGATGGCCCAGGTGCGCAGCATGCCCACCGATCTGCTGATCAGCCGGGCGGTGGGATTGATCCTCGGCCTGCTGGTGGCCAACCTGCTGCTGGCACCGATCCTGCTGCTGCCCCTGCCCTGGGAAGTGGTGCTGGTGAAACCCCTGGCGGCGGTGCTCAGCAACGTCTTCTTCGGGGTGCTGGGCTACAACCTGGCAGAAGTACACGGCCGCACCCTCCTGCGGCTGTTCAACCCGGCCAGCACCGAGGCGCTGCTGGTGGCCGATGGGGTGCTGCTGCCCGCGAGCGCCAAGATCCTCGACACCAGCGTGATCATTGACGGCCGCATCCGTGGCCTGCTGGCCTCCGGCCTGCTGGAGGGCCAGGTGATCGTCGCCCAGGCCGTGATCGACGAACTTCAGGCCCTGGCTGACTCCTCCAACAGCGAAAAGCGTGCCAAGGGGCGGCGGGGCCTGAAGCTGCTGACCGAGCTGCGGGAGGACTACGGCCGCCGACTGGTGGTCAACAGCACCCGCTACAGCGGCAACGGCGCCGACGACAAACTGCTCAAGCTCACCGCCGACACCGGCGGGACCCTGCTCACCGCCGACTTCAATCTGGCCCAGGTGGCCCAGGTGCAGGAGCTGCGGGTGCTCAACCTGAGCGAGCTGGTGATCGCCCTGCGGCCCGAGGTGCAGCCCGGCGACGGGCTCCAGCTCAAGATCGTGCGGGAGGGCAAGGAGGCCGACCAAGGCGTCGGTTATCTGGAGGACGGCACGATGGTGGTGGTGGAAGATGCCCGTCGCCGCATCGGCGAGCGCCTGCCCGTCACCGTCACCGGAGCCCTGCAGACGCCCACCGGCCGCATGGTGTTCGCCCGCTGCGATCGCAACCAGGACCGTCCCGGCGAGCGGGACAACGGCCGCGGCCTCGACAAGCAGGGTGGGAAACCCGTCGCCCTGCAGGAGCACCAGCCTCCTGGCCCCGGCTAGGCTCCTGCCTCAAGACTGCTGGTGAGCGCGGATGACGGTGTCGGCCCCCTACTACGGCGATTCCGCAGTGATGCGCACGCCGCCGCCGGATCTGCCGTCCCTGCTGCTCAAGGAGCGGATCGTCTATCTCGGCCTGCCCCTGTTCTCCGATGACGACGCCAAGCGTCAGATGGGCATTGATGTCACCGAACTGATCATCGCCCAACTGCTTTACCTGGAGTTCGACAATCCCGAGAAGCCGATCTTCTTTTACATCAACTCCACCGGCACGAGCTGGTATTCAGGCGACGCCATCGGTTTCGAGACCGAAGCCTTCGCCATCTGCGACACCCTGCGCTACGTGAAGCCTCCGGTGCACACCATCTGCATCGGCCAGGCCATGGGCACCGCCGCGATGATTCTCTCGGCGGGCACCAAGGGCCAGCGGGCCGCCCTGCCCCACGCCTCGATCGTGCTGCACCAGCCCCGTTCCGGCGCCCGCGGCCAGGCCAGCGACATCCAGATCCGGGCCAAGGAAGTGCTGCACAACAAGCACAGCATGCTGGAAATCCTTTCCGAGAACACCGGCAAGAGCGTCGAAGACCTCTCCCGCGACTCCGACCGGATGACCTACCTGACGGCGGAGGAGGCCAAGGCCTACGGCCTGATCGACCGGGTGCTCACCAGCCGCAAGGACCTGCCGACGGCCGTCCCAATGGCGTGACGCACCAGCAGGGCTGATGCCTCCGGAGGGCTCTCGCCGGCCCTCGCCAACACCCGGCCCTCGGCCGCCCCCTTCCACCACCTCTTCACCCCGGCTCCGAACGAGAGCCTTCCCGACATGCCCATCGGCACCCCCAGCGTTCCCTACCGCCTTCCCGGCAGCCAGTACGAGCGCTGGGTCGACATCTACACCCGACTGGGCGTGGAGCGGATCCTGTTCCTCGGTCAGGAGGTGACCGACGGCATCGCCAACAGCCTGGTGGCTCAGATGCTGTACCTCGATTCCGATGACAGCTCCAAGCCGATCTACCTGTACATCAACTCTCCGGGCGGCTCGGTGACCGCGGGGCTGGCGATCTTCGACACCATGCAATACGTCAAATCCGACGTGGTGACGATCTGCGTCGGGCTGGCGGCCTCCATGGGCGCCTTCCTGCTGGCAGCCGGCACCAAGGGCAAGCGTCTGGCCCTGCCCCACAGCCGGATCATGATCCACCAGCCCCTGGGCGGCACCAGCCAGCGCCAGGCCAGCGACATCGAGATCGAGGCGCGGGAGATTCTGCGCATCAAGGACATGCTCAACCAGTCCCTGGCCGGCATGTGCGACCAGCCGCTGGAGAAAGTCACCAAGGACACTGACCGCGACTACTTCCTCAGCGCCGCCGAAGCCAAGGACTACGGCCTGATCGACCGCGTGATCGCCCACCCCTCGGAAGCGGCGGGCGGCTGAGGCCGGCGCGGACGCACACCTAAAGTCTGCGTTTGCCCTGCCCGCCGCCCGGAATGGCCCAGCTCTTCTACGACTCCGACGCCGATCTCGGCCTGCTGACCGGCAAGACGGTGGCCATCATCGGCTACGGCTCCCAGGGCCATGCCCACGCCCTGAACCTCAAGGACAGCGGTGTCAACGTGGTGGTGGGCCTTTACGACGGCAGCCGCTCGGCCGCCAAGGCCCGGGCCGACGGCCTGGAGGTGCTGAGCGTCGCCGACGCCTGCGCCAAGGCCGACTGGATCATGGTGCTGCTGCCCGATGAGGCCCAGAAGGCGGTCTACGCCGCCGAGATCGCGCCCCACCTCAGCGCCGGCAAGGTGCTGAGCTTCGCCCACGGCTTCAACATCCGCTTCGGCCTGATTCAGCCGCCCGCCGATGTGGACGTCGTGATGATCGCCCCCAAGGGGCCCGGCCACACCGTGCGCTGGGAGTTCCAGAACGGCCAGGGCGTGCCCGCCCTGTTCGCCATCCAGCAGGACGCCTCCGGCAACGCCCGTGCCCTGGCGATGGCCTACGCCAAAGGGATCGGCGGCACCCGCGCCGGCATCCTCGAAACCAACTTCAAGGAAGAAACCGAAACCGACCTGTTCGGGGAGCAGGCCGTCCTCTGCGGCGGCCTCAGCGAGCTGGTGAAGGCGGGCTTCGAGACCCTTGTGGAAGCGGGCTACCAGCCCGAGCTGGCCTACTTCGAGTGCCTGCACGAGGTGAAGCTGATCGTCGACCTGATGGTCAAGGGCGGCCTCACCGCCATGCGCGACTCGATCTCCAACACCGCCGAGTACGGCGACTACGTGAGCGGCCCCCGGCTGATCACCGCCGACACCAAGGCGGAGATGCGTCGCATCCTGGCCGACATCCAGGACGGCACCTTCGCCCGCAACTTCGTGGCCGAGTGCGAAGCGGGCAAGCCCGAGATGACCAAGGCGCGCGAGCGCGATGCCGCCCATCCGATCGAGGCGGTGGGCAAGGGCCTGCGCTCGATGTTCAGCTGGCTCAAGGCCGCCTGAGCCCCAGCCCATGCACAGGCGCCTGCTGACCCTGGCCTGGAGCAGCAGCCAGGCCGGCGGCACCCTCGCCATCGGCGCCACCGCCTGGCTGCTCAGCGGCCTCACCCCTTCGCCGCTGGTGAACGGGGTGCTGCCGGCCCTGGCCACCCTGCCGCTGCTGCTGCCTCTGCCCCAGCGGATCCGGCTCGGCTACCTGATCCAGCTGCTCAGCCTGCTGCTGCTGCTGTCCGTGGCCGCCGGCCTGCTGGGCGGCTCGGTGTTGGCTCCCCTGCTGGGCATCGCCCTGCTGGCGGTCGGGCTGCGCCTGGCCCAGGAGCCGCTGCAGCGCCAGCTGCACGGCCACTGGGCTGTGCCGATCGGCGAGTTGCGGGCGGGAGCGGAGGCGGGCCGGCTGGTGGGCAACCTGCTCACGGCCCTGCTGTTTCCGTTGGGCAAGGCCCTGCTCCAGCTCGGCAACGCCCTGGTGCTGCTGCTGCCCCTGGCGCCGGTGATCGGCGCACTGCAGGCCGGCGGCCACTGCCAGCCAAGCTCCAGCGCCGACCAGACCAAGGAAGACCTCGGGCTGGAGCCCGGCGGCGTGCTGCAGGGACTGCTGTTCGGGGGCCTGTTCGCCCTGCTGCCCCTGTGGGTGCGCCAGGAAGCGGCGGGCAACTGCTTTGATTTCGGCCTGGTGCTGACGGCCTATGGCCTGGGCCGCACCGGCGCTGAAGCCTGGGGCCTGAAGCTGCCTCCGCGGCTTCCCTATCTGCTGATGGCCGCCGTGCTGGTGGCCACCCAGTTCATCGATGGCTGGGGGGCCGTGCTGCTGTTCGTGCCCTTCGGCCTGCTGGCGGCCCTGGCGGACGCCCGCCTGGCCGTCGGGGTGGATCCGGCCGGAGACCTGCAGCGGAACTGGAACAGGCTGGAGCGCTCCTCGGCCCTGGGGGGCCTGGTGGGGAGTCTGGGGATGGGGCTGATCGCCCAGGTGATCGGTCTGGCCGGCAGCCTGCCGATTCAGCTGCTGGCCTTCCTGGGGGCCGGAGCCCTGCTGCCCCTGTTGCAACGTCCCAGGCGTTGAGCCCCGCCCTGCTCGTGCTGCTCGCCTGCGGGCTGGATCGGCTGCTGGGGGACCCGCTCTGGTGGCCCCACCCGGTGCAGGCCATGGGCTGGACCATCACGGTGCTGCGCCAGGCCGTGGAAGCCTGGGCCGGCGACACCCCCGGGCGCCTGCGCCTGGGCGGGGCCCTGCTCACCCTGGTGGTGGTGACCGGCAGCGGCCTGGCGGGCTGGGGGATCGAGGCCCTTGCCAGGCACGCCCCCCTGCTGGGCATCCCCCTGCTGGTGCTGGGCCTGGCCAGTGCCCTGGCGGGTGGCAGCCTGGAGCGGGCCGTACGGGCGGTGCTGACAGCGCTGCCGGATGTCCCCTTGGCCCGGGCGCGCCTGGCCCGGATCGTGGGCCGCCAGGTGAGCGAGCTGCCGGAGGCGGAGATCCTGCGGGCCGCCGCCGAAACCGCCGCCGAAAACGCCGTCGACGGTCTGTTCGCGCCGCTGTTCTGGATGCTGGTCGGAGCGGTGCTGCTGCAGCTGGGGCCGGAGCTGCCTTCGTTACAGCTGCCGGGGCCCCTGGCCCTGGTGTGGAGCTTCAAGGCGGCCAGCACCCTCGATTCGATGCTCGGCTACCGCCACGGACGCCTGCGCTGGCTGGGCACCGCCGGCGCCCGCCTCGACGACCTGCTCACCTGGCTGCCCACCCGCCTGGTGGCCCTGAGCCTGCCCCTGGCGGCAGGCCAGCCCAGGCAGACCTGGCGATGGCTGCGGGCGGCCCTGCGGGATGGCGCCCCCGACCCCTCGCCCAATGCCGGGGTATCGGAGGCGGCCTTCGCCCACGCCGCCGGCGTGCGCCTGGGGGGGGCCAACACCTACGCCGATGGGGTTCGGATCAAGCCGATCCTGGCGGCCTGCGGCCGCCAGCCCGATGCGGAGGCCGTGGAGCGGATTCTGGCCCTGGGGGATCGGCTGGAGTTGCTCTGGCTGCTGGTGGCGTTGCCGGCGCTCTGGGCGCTCAGCTCAACAGGGGCGCCTCAGTAGGCGCCGCGGTCGCGGGGATCAAGCATCACGCTGATCGTGCGCACGATGATGCGCAGGTCCATCAACAGATTGCGGCGGCGGGCGTAGCGCACGTCCAGCCGAACCCGTTCGGGGTAGCTGAGGTTGTTGCGGCCGGACACCTGCCACAGTCCCGTCAGGCCGGGGCGAACGGCGAGCACCTCGTCCATGCGGTCGCCGTAGCGGACCAGCTCGCTTTTAACGATGGGACGGGGCCCCACCACACTCATCTCACCCCTCAGCACATTCAGGAACTGGGGCAATTCATCGAGGCTGGAGCGACGCAGGAACTTGCCCAGCCGGGTGATGCGGGGATCGTTCTTGAGCTTGAAGTCGTTACGAAACTCTTCGTCGAGATCGGGAGATTCGGCAAGGATTTTGGACAGCAAGCGATCAGCATCCCGGCGCATGGTGCGGAACTTGATGCAACCGAAACTGCGGTAATCCCGGCCCACCCGCTGCTGCACATAGAACACCGGCCCCCTGGAGGTGATCTTCACCAGCAGGGCCAGGGCAAGCAGAACAGGAGCCCCGAGGCTGAGCACCGTGAGGGAAAACAGAACGTCACCACCACGCTTGACGAAGCGATCCCGCTTGGACTGGATGGCAATCAACTCTTCCGCCGTGAACACCTGCGCCGGTGCCGTCACGAGCTGGCGCGAGGCGTAGGGGGTCCCGATGGAAGAGAGCATGGGGGACTGCTTCGATAGATGAAGTTAAGGATCAGCCCGACCCGAACTCCATGGTGGAGGGCCACTCAGATCAGAGGCACAGGACGGCGAAGGCGGCGGCGATGCTGCTGCCACAGCGTCTCCAGCAGCGTTTGCATGCGTTGCCGGAAGACGTCCGGGGCAAAACCTTCCGCCCAGTGCCGCTGCCCCTCCGCCGGCAGGGATTGCCACAGCCGACCTGCTTCAAAGTACTCCAGGGCCGCCGCCAGACAGGCCGGGCTCTGCTCCGGGAACAGCAGGCCGGTGGGACCCGGTTCACCGGTCCTGAAGCAACGGACGCTATCGAGCACCCCGCCCTGCCCGAAGGCGATCACCGGGGCTCCGGCGGCCATGGCCTCCACCGGTGCGATGCCGAAATCCTCCATTCCGGCATAGACATAGGCCCGCGCCCGCTCCAGCCAGGCGGCGGTCTCCGGATCGGACAGGCGACCGAGGAAGCGGATCTGTGGCCCCGCCATCGCCTCCAGCCGCCGCCGCTCCGGGCCGTCGCCGAGCACCACCAGGGGAAGCCCGGTGCGGTTGAAGGCCTCCACCACCACGTCCACCCGTTTGTTGGGCACCAGCCGGCAGAGGCTCACGTAGACATCGTCACGGGGCCGATCCCAGCGGAACCGCTCCACGGCCACAGGGGGATGCAGCACATGGGCCCGCCGGCGCCAGAAACAGCGGATCCGGCGGGCCGTGAAGCGGGAGTTGGCCACAAGGGCATCCACCCGGGCGCTGCTGACCACATCCCATTGACGCAACTGGTGCAATTGCAGCCGCACCAGGGGACCCAGGGGTCCGCTGGCCAGGGCGGAACGGGCCAGGTAGGGATGCATCTGATCCCAGGCGTAACGGGCCGGGGTGTGCACATAACTGACGTGCAGCTGGTCCGGGCCGGTGATCACGCCCTTGGCCACCAGATGGCTGCTGCTGACCACCAGAGGATGGCCGGACAGGTCGAGTTGCTCGATCGCCAGTGGCAGCAGGGGCAGGTACTGCTGGACGTGGCTCACCCCCCAGGGAAGCCGCTGAATGAAGCTGGTCCGGACCCTGCGCCCGCTGAGCCAACTACCGGGCCGGCCGCTCTCCCCGTCCACCAGCGCATAGAGCTCGGGCGGTGCTCCCTGGGCCGCCAGAAGCCGGTCGAGTTCGGCCACCACCTGCTCGGAACCGCCCACGGACCGGGGGGTGAACCACTCGTGCACCAGGGCGACTGGGGTGGGGAAGGCCTCCATGCCAGGCACCGTAAGGCGCCAGTATCACGAAAACTCTCAGCCGATTGCCCAGACGGAGCTCCCTGCCGAAGCTAAGGCGACGACTGGGATGGCGAGAGCCGGGACACGATGGCGATCCGCGAGCTCCTCGAAGACGCCCTGCAGGAGCCTTCCATCGGTGAGACCGCTTGCTTCCGGTGGCATGCCACCTCGGTGGGCATTGCGGCGCTCTGGTGCGACGGCAAGCCACCACCGGCCCCGCCGTTCGACGTGGCGCTCAGGGAGGGGCTGCAGGTGGGCCTGGACCTGAGCCGGGAGGAACGGGAGTTTCACCAGGTGAAAGCTGGGCTGGTGCTGCTGTTCCATTCCTGATCCGTGTCCTGGCGTTGACAGGCTGATGTCAACGCCAAGGCGTGCTGATCCAATGAAACGGAGAGGGTGGGATTCGAACCCACGGAAGGTTTCCCTTCAAACGATTTCGAGTCGTTCGCTTTCGACCACTCAGCCACCTCTCCTGACCCTTGGGCCAGGACGCATCTTACGGAGCGGTCAGCACGCCGTTCGGCCCACTGGCCCGCCACCCCTGCGGCAGGGGTGCACCGCCGGGACCGGGTCCACTGAGCCACACCTGCCGCGGCCCAAGGGCCAGCAGGGCGCGGTGGTCGGCGGGCCGGGGGCGGACGCCCAGCCACACGGACTCCGCCGCCTTGCCCACGGACGTCTTTGCAGACGTTGTGGTTTGGCCCGATCGCCAGCTGGCCAGCGATTGCCGATCGGGCAGCAGCAGCCAGCGCTGGCGGCCCAGCTGCAGGTGCAAGGCGTGGCTGTCCATGGCCAGGGCCTGCACCGCCAGCCCCGGGCTCGCCAGCCGCTGCCCCGCCGCCAAAGGGGCCGCCCCATCGCCGTAGGCCACCACCCGGGCCGCCAGCCGGCTCCAGCAGTCCGGATCGGCGCCCGCCACCGGATCCAGCAGCAGGGTCCAGTCGAAGCGGGGCACCCCCAGACCCTGGGCCAGCTGGCCGGCCTGGCGGCAGCTGAAGCCATCGGCGCGGGTGCTGACCAGCGCGGCGCGGCCACGGTGCCTGGCCAGCACCAGGTCGCGGGCGGGGCCCCCTTCCCCCTGGTGCACCAGCAGCAGCTGGTCGCCGCCCAGCAGCACCAGATGGGCCACCAGAACGGCGAGGCCCAGGCCGGCCGCCAGCCGCCGCCAGCGCCGGCCCAGCCCGGGAAGCACCAGGCCCAGCAGGGCCAGCGTGAACAGCAGCACCAGCAGGGGCAGGGGCCGGCCGCTCTGCCATTGGGCCAGGGGAAGGCCGGCGACGGCGTGGGCGAGCCGGAGCAGTAACGCGGCCAGCCAGCCGAGGGGCAGCAGCAACGGTCCGAGCAGGGCCGGCACCAGCACGGCCACCAGCGCCAGGGCCATCGCCCCGAGGGTGAGCGGTGTCAGCAGGGGGGCCGCCAGCAGGTTCGCCGGCACGGCGTAGAGCGGCACGACGCCGAAATGGAGCAATTGCAGCGGCAGGGTCCAGAGGCTGGCCGCCACCGGCACCGCCAGGGCAGGCGCCAGCCAGCTCACCCACGACGGGGCGTCGCCGGAGGCGGCCCCAGACAGCCGCTGGGCCAGGGCCTGCTCCAGGGGCCTGGCCGTCAGCACCAGGCCGGCGGTGGCGGCGGCGCTCAGCTGGAAACCGACGTCGTGCAGCCAGGCCGGCCGCAGCAGCAGCATGCCCGCCAGGCTCAGGCCCAGGAGTCCGAGGGGGCGGGCCCGGCGGCCGCTCTCGAGCAGCCCCAGGGCGATGGCCCCCATCAGCACCGCCCGCACCACCGACGGCTGGGCCCCGGCCAGCATCAGGAACAGGGCGATGGCGCCACCCCCCAGGGCCAGTCGCGTCCATCGGCCGAGGCCCCGGCCGATGGCCAGCACGGCGCCCAGCAGCACGCTGAGGTGGAAACCCGAGGCCGCCAGGGCATGGGAAAGGCCGGCGACGCGGAAGTCGGCGCGCAGCTCCGCCGGCAGGGGCACCACGGCACTGCCCAGCACCAGGGCCGCCAGCAGGCCGCCCCGCTCCGGCCCCGCCGCCGCCACGAACCGAGCGGCGATGCGGCGGCGCAGATCGGCGATCGGGGTGGCGGGCCGGCGCAGCACCTCCAGCTGCTCCACCGCCAGGCGGGTCCAGCTGCCCTGGCGGGCCAGGCGCTCCGCCGGCCCGGCCAGCAGCGGATGGGGGGCCGGCCGGGGGCGCCGCAGCGGCCCGCTCACCCGCACGACCCACCCTTCACGCAACGCCGGACAGGTGCGGAAGCTCAACTCGCTGCGGCCGCCTGCCGTCTGCAGCAACACCCGGCAGGGACCGGCCTGGCCGGCGGGGGTGGCCTCGGAAGCCGCGCTGGCCACCGGATCGCTCAAGAGGTGTCCCGTCAGGATCACCGGCTGCGGCCCATCCCCACCGGCGAGCAGCCGCAGCGGATCGACCGGACCCGGCTGGAGCGGCCGCAGCTGGGCCTGGACCAGCACCAGGAGCAGCAGCAGCAGCGGCAGCAGAGGAGAGCGGAGCATGCTCCAGGGTTCCCGCCGGCGGCCGCCGGACCCCGCCGCCATCGACACCCGTGGCAACGCCACGGGACAATCCCCTCGGCAGATCCCGGGGATCGGTGATGCAGCGGCAGAGATTCACGTGGTGGCCCTTGCCCCTCGGAACGCGGATCGCCCTGCTGGCGCTCCTGCTCTGCCTCGGCCTGGGGATAGGACTGGGGCTGGGCCTTGACCCGCCGAGGCCAGCATGGGCCGGCGAGGGCGGCACCACAGCTGCGGCCGCCCAGGGCTGTGCGACCACTCCCCGCTTCATCGGCCTGGATGGCCGCCGCTACCTGGAAATCCGCCGGGCCCCCGCCGCCCAGAAGCTCGACGACTATGTGCGTCGTGCCAACGCCCGCCTGCTGGAACTGGCGCAGGACCACACCGTCCAGCCGGGCCAGCTCGTGGTGCAGGACGAGCCCCCCTTCTCCCTGGTGGGCGTCAGGGAGCAGGACGGTCGTTTCTCACCCGAACTGGCCGTGGGGGATCGCGCGGCGGCCTGCTTCGGGGTGACGCGGCAGCAGCTGGCGCTGCGCTACCGGGACGGCATGCGGCGGGCCATCACCAGCTACCGGGGCAGCCACACGCTCGCGTCCTGGTTGCGGGGAACGGCCCTGGCGGCCTTGGTGCTGGGGTTCTACATCCTGTGGCTGCGGGTGCAGGGGGGACTCAACAGGCGGCTCCGGCGGCATTTCGCCGAACGCCCCCGCTTCGTCATGCAGGAGCTGAGTCGCCTGGGCCTGGGCGGGTTCGTCGAGGTGGACCACGTGCGACGGATCATGCAGGGGCTGCGCCAGGTGGTGCACTGGTCGCTGGTGCTGGTGATCAGCTACCTGCTGATTCCGCTGCTGCTGGGTTTCTTCCCACCCACCGAAGTCATCGCCGAAGGTCTGCGGGGACAGATCAAGACGGTGGTGATGGGTTTCCTGGGCGGCATCGTGCAGGCGATCCCCAATCTCTTCTCGATCGGGGTGATCCTGGTCATCACCGTGCTGGCGATCCGTGCCAGCCGGTCCTGGTTCCGGGCCATCGACCACGGACGGATCCGGCTTCCCGGCTTTTACCAGGAGTGGGCCCTGCCGACGGCCCGACTGGTGGCGATCCTGCTCTGCATGGCCGGTCTGGCGGCGGCCTTCCCCTACATCCCCGGCTCCGGCAGCAAGGTGTTCCAGGGGGCCGGTCTGTTGATCGGCGCCCTGGCTGCGCTGGGCTCCAGCGCCATCGCCAGCAACATCATCAGCGGCCTGATGCTCATCTACACCCGGGCCTTCCGGGAGGGCGACCGGGTGGAGATCAACGGGGTGGTGGGGGTGGTGCAGGACCGGGCCCTGCTGGTGACCCGCCTGCAGACACCTCGCAACGAACTGGTGAGCATTCCCAATGCCAGCGTGATCGGCGCCTCGGTGGTGAACTACAGCTTCTCCCGCAGGGAGATCAGCCAGCCCGTGGCGATCGCCACCACGATCACCATCGGCTACGACGTTCCCTGGCGCCGGGTGCACGCGCTGATGCTGGCGGCAGCGCGGAGCGTCCCGGGCATCACCGATGAGATCGATCCGTTCGTGCTCCAGACCTCCCTGAACGACTTCCACATCAGCTACGAGCTCACGGCCTTCGTGCGCGCGCCAGACACCTACCGCCAGACCCTCTCGGAGGTGCTGGCGGCACTTCAGGATCAGTTCGCCGCCGCCGATCTGGAAATCCTCTCGCCGGGCTATCACGCCATCCGCAACGGCAACAGAAGAACCGTGCCGAAGAACGGCTGACGGATGCCGCCGGAAGGGTCAGCCGGTGGGCGCCAGCTCCCGCTGCTGCCAGCGAAGGTACAGGGTGGTGATGATCACCGTGATCAGCACGTAGGAGAGGATCCCGGCAATCAGACCCGGCAGCGCCTTGCCATAGGTGAGGGCCAGCTGGGCGGCCAGGCCCGTGTTGCGCATGCCCGTCACCAGGGCCACGGTGCGCCGCTCCAGTGGGTCCGCGCCAGCGAGGCCGTAGCCGATCGCCAGGCTGAGCACGCTGAGGGCGGCCATGGCGGCAAGGCCCACCAGGTTCTGCTGCAGGAAGGGCAGCAGCTGCTTGCTGCTCAGCAGCAGCAACGCCCCCATCATCATCAGCAGCAGCAGGGTGGCCAGCTTGCCGAGGGCCTGGCTGCAGCGCTGGGCCAGCTGCGGCTGCCATTGCCCCACCAGCACACCGGCGATCACCGGCAGTACCTGCACCTTGAGCACCTGGCCCGCCACCTGGGCCGGGGTGATCCCCCAATCCACCATCTGCCAGCCGCGCAGTCCGGCGCCGGCTTGGAACACGATCTCCAGCAGCGGAATCGTGACGATGGCCAGCAGCGCCGCCGCAATCTGCAGCCGCGCCGCGAGCTCGGCCGTGCCGCCGCTGCTGCGCACCCGGAACAGGATCAGAGGGGCGCTGGGACAGGCCAGCATCAGCCCCATGGCCACCCAGGCCGGCCGGCTCAGCAGGCCATGCAGGGGCAACAGCACCAGCACCAGCCCCGCCAGGGGCACCAGGAGACAGGTGCCGAGCATCACCCGCCAGAGGAAAGCTGGTCGGTCTCTGAGCAGCAGGAACGGGTACTGCTTCAGCCCCAGACCGAGGCTGAACATCAGGGTGACGATGGTGGCCGTGACAAGAACGGCGGCGGCTTGGGGCATGGCGGTCAGGCGAAAGGGGAACCCATCACCAGCAGCGCAAACGCAAAGACACCGATGAGTGTGAGTGCGATGGCCGTCATGGTGCTGATCGAACGCTGATCGGCATAGAGAAAGTCGTCACGCCGGATCAGCTTGAGTGTGCGCATGTGCTGGCGGGTGGCGGCGGCCATCGCCAGGACTCCGACCAGCACGAAACCCATGGACACCAGTCGCACACTGAGGCCGGCATGGGCACTGCGATCAAAGCGGCTGCTGTTGATCGCCCCGATGATCTTGTCGAGCCCGAAGCCGAAGCTGATCAGCGAAAGGCAGGTGCGGATCCAGGCCATCAAGGTGCGTTCGGCCGCGGCCCTGTTGCGCTCCTTGGCCAGTTCGTTGGTGAGGTTGGCCATCAGGAAGGGGTGGTTTCGGTGGAAGAACTCGGCTGGCTCTGCTGGAGGTGGGCGTCTTCGAACTTCAGTTCCAGTTCCACTTCCCGTCCCAGGAAGATGTTGAGGAAGGTGCGGATCACGGCGATGACCCCCAGTTGGATCAGGTTCTGATTCGAGGGTGCCGTTGTGGTGGCCACGATATCGGCGGCCAACTGAAACTCCAGCGCCATCGACAGCCAGCTGCCGAAGGTGAGGCGGAGGCTGTTGAACCGCCGCGCCTGGGGCTGGCGGCTGGGGCCCCGCCGCAGCGCCTGGCGCAGGGCGAGGCGCAGCGTGGCCGCGAAGCCGAGGGCCACGCACACCAGTGACACCCCCTCCAGCACGAACCTCAGCCCGAGGGCGAAGCGATCGAGCCACTCCAGCAGGGGAAGTTCCGCCATGGTTCAGCGCCTCACGAGACAACGAAAGCCCATGTGGCAGGTGGAGGTGTCGATCCCCTGGGCCATGCGCGCGGCGGGCCGGTAACGGCGGCAGTAGCTCGGGGCACAGAGGAAGGAGCCGCCCTTCACCACCTTGCGGGGGAGGCTGCCGTGCTGGGAGGCGGGATCGATGCTGGCCTCCCGGCAACAGCCTTCGGGGCTGTCGACCGTGGCGGCATGGGTGCCGTACCAGTCGTCGGTCCATTCCCAGACGTTGCCGATCATGTCAAGCAGCCCGTAGCCGTTCGGTGGGAAGGCCCCCACCGGTGAGGTGCGCTCCCAGCCGTCGAGCAGGCTGTTGTGGTGCGGGAAGTCCCCCTGGAAGGTGTTGGCCATGGGCCGGCCGCCGGGATGCAGCTCCTCCCCCCAGGCGAATTCACCCTCCGCCCGTCCGCCGCGGGCGGCCCATTCCCACTCGGCCTCAGCCGGCAGCTGCTTGCCGGCCCAGGCGGCATAGGCCGCCGCGTCCGCATGGGCCACATGCACCACGGGGTGGTGATCCCGGGCCTTGATCGAGCTGCCCGGACCTTCGGGATGGCGCCAGCAGGCCCCGGGCAGGTACTGCCACCAGCGGTAGGGGTCACCCGTGCCGATCGGTCCGGGCGGTGGCACGAACACGATCGAGGCCGGCGCCAGCAGCTCCGGCAGGGCGCCGGGGTAGGCGGCCGGATCGGCCGGCTGCTCGGCCACGGTGACGTGGCCCGTGGCCTTGACGAACTTTCGGAACTGGGCGTTGGTGACCGGCGCGCGGTCGATCCAGAAGCCCGCCACCGCCACCCGGTGGGCCGGGGCCTCCTCCGGGTAGTGGTGGTCGGATCCCATCAGGAAGGAGCCTGCTGGGATCCAGACCATGTCCCGCGCCGGGGGGCGCCCCATCAGTGACCGCCGCTGGCGGCGGAGGTCATCTTGGCCATCACCTCCTCCAGCGAGAAGCTGGCGGCCTTCTGACGGGGCGGATAGGCCTGGAAGGTGGCCAGGAATCGGCCCACGATCGTCTGGGCTGGCACCAGGGCGAAGGCGTGGTCCAGCATCCAGTCCCAGTAGGTGTTGGAGGTGATGTCAGCCCGCTCGTAGGGGTCGGTGAGCAGGTTGAAGATCTTCGGCAGGCGCAGAACGGTGAACGGTTCGGCCCAGATCTGGCAGGTGCCGGCCTGGCGCTGCTCCATGAAGACGAACTTCCAGTTGTCGTAGCGCAGGCCGGTGAGATCGCCGTCGTCGGAGAAGTAGAAAAATTCCACCCGGGGGCTCTTGTCGCTCTGGCCGGTCCAGTAGTCGAGCATGTTGTAACCATCCAGGTGGATCTTGAAGGTCTTGTCTCCCACCTGGTGACCCGAGAGCAGCTTGTCCTTGATCTCCGGTTCCCCAGCCGCAGCCAGCAATGTCGGCAGCCAGTCGAGATGGCTGACGATGCCGGTGAAGAGCGTCCCCGGGGCAATCTTGCCGGGCCAGCGGACCATGGCCGGCACCCGATAGGCCCCTTCCCAGTTGGAGTTCTTCTCGTTGCGGAAGGGGGTCATGCCGGCGTCGGGCCAGCTGTTCATGTGGGGCCCGTTGTCGGTGCTGTACATCACGATCGTGTCATCGGCGATGCCCAGCTCATCGAGCAGGTTCAGCATCTCGCCGATGCAGTTGTCGTGATAGATCATCACGTCGTGGTACTCCGACTGCCAGCGCCCCGCCTGGCCCACATCCTGGGGACGGGCATGGGTGCGGAAGTGCATGTGGGTGGTGTTGAACCACACGAAGAAGGGCTCGCCTGAAGCCACGGCATCACGGATGAAGCGCTTGGCCTCGGTCATGAACTCCTCGTCGCAGGTTTCCTGGCGCTTCTTGGTGAGTGGGCCGGTGTTCTCGATGCGCTGGGTGCCATCCCCGTTGGCCCAGCTGTGCAGCACGCCGCGGGGGCCGAAGTTCTTCTTGAAATCGGGGAAGTCTTCCGGCTTGGGATAGTCGGGCAGCTCGGGCTCCTCCTCGGCGTTCAGGTGGTAGAGGTTGCCGAAGAACTCATCGAAACCGTGCATCGTCGGCAGATGCTCGTCGCGGTCGCCGAAATGGTTCTTGCCGAACTGGCCGGTGCGGTAGCCCAGCGGCTGCAGCAGTTCGGCGATGGTGGGATCCTCGGGCCGATAGCCGATTTCGGCACCCGGCAGCCCCACCTTGCTCAGGCCGGTGCGGAACACGCTCTGGCCGGAGATGAAGGCCGCCCGGCCGGCGGTGCAGCTCTGCTCGGCGTAGTAGTGGATGAAGCGGCCGCCCTCGGTGGCGACCCGGTCGATGTTGGGGGTCTGATACCCCATCAGGCCGTCGCTGTAGCAACTGAGGTTGCTCTGACCGATGTCATCGCCCCAGAGGATGAGGATGTTGGGCTGGCCGTTGGGCATGGTGGGGAACACCCGGCGGGTGAGGAAGTGGGGTAGGAAGAGGGCTCAGGTCCCCAGTTGTCACGTGACGGACGCCACGGCTTCGGAGGACACGCTCCCAAAGGATGCACAGAGCGGAACGATCCGAACACTCAGAAAGTGCGGATCCGCGGCTCCCTTGTCCCGTGCCGTCCAGGACATCACCTGCCTCGAGGAGGTGCTGAGCCCCCTGCTGCCGGTGCAACTCACCCAGCTCGCGGGCGGCCGTCTGGGCAGCGAACTCCTGTCCCTCGACCTCGATGGGCTCCAGATCGTGCGCCTGCGCTTCGATCGTCCCCTCCATGGGGGTGGACCCAAACCCAGAGGCCGCCAGCTGATCGCCCTCGACCTGGGCGAGGAGTCCGGCGCGCCTGTGATGCGCTCCCACGGGCTGGAGCTGCCGGCCACGGCGTTCTTCGGCCTGGCCGCCGCCGGCGAGATCCACCTCACCACCCCCGAGCGCTGCAGCCTGGCGTTGCTGAGCCTGGATCGGGAGCGGTTCCTGCAGTGGGCCCACGAGCTGGGCGGACCGGGCCTGGAAGAGTCGCTGGAGGGGGTCAACTGGCAGGCGATCGATCCGCTGCGCTTCGCGCGGGTGAGGGCCTGTCTGCGCGGGATCTTCCGTCTGGTCGAGCAGTCACCGGCCCTGCTGGCGGATGCAGCGATCCGCCGGCGGCTGGGCGGGGATCTGGTGCCCTTGCTGGTGGAGGCCCTGGTGCACCGCAGCGGCCACGGCGGGCAGCTGGCCCGACCGCCGGCTCGGATCGAGCTGGTGAAGGCCGCCCAGGCCTGGATGGAGGACCATCCTGACGAGCCGATCAGCCTCGATGGGCTCTGCCGCCACGTCGCGGCCGGTCGGCGCAGCCTGCTGCAGGGCTTCCGGGAGCACCTGGGGATGGGCCCGATGGCCTACCTCAAAATCCGTCGCCTGCACGGGGTGCGGCGTGCCCTGCTGGCGGCCGATCCGGAGGCGGCGCGGGTCGCCGAACTGGCCGCTCAGTGGGGATTCATGAACGCGGGGCACTTCGCCCGCGATTACCGCAGCCTGTTCGGCGAACATCCCCGCACCAGCCTGCGGGCCTGAGCGTCCTGACCTCCACTCCCCACCCCATGAACGAGAGCAAGCCCCCCCCGGTGCCTGTCCTGGCCAGCCTGGCCCTGGTGCTGCCGGCCCTGTGGCCGGCGGCGAGCCTGGCGGGCCCGGCCCGGCCCCCTGTTCCGGAGGCCACCTGGATCGGCCAGGAGCTGCGCCTGGAGACACCCCCCTCCAATCCGGCCACGGCGGAGGCGGCCGCGCCGGAGCCGGCAGCAGCGGAGACGGCGCCTGCAGCCCCCCCCTGGAGCGGCACCGTTGAGCTGTACGGCTTCGCACCACTGCGCACCATCGGCACCACCACGATCCGGGGCCAGGAGGCGGAGGTGGACCAGGACCTGGGGGAGATCCTCGACATCCTGCGGTTCGCCGCCTCCGCCCGCGGCAGCATCGAAAAGGACCGGGTGGGCCTGCAGGCCGACCTCTGGTACACCAGCCTTGGCGACTCGGCGGCGCGCCTGGTCGGCCCCCGGCAGCTCTTCACGACGACGGCCGATGTGGGCCAGACCCTGGGGATCTACGACGTCGCCCTCCGCTACCGGTTCGGCGCGCGGGAATCGGCCCTCGGCAAGCCCGGGACCTACTCGGTGATCCCCTATGCCGGGATACGGCTGATCGATGGCCGCCTGAATCTGGCCGCCACCCTCGATGGCCCCTTCGGCCGCACCCTGCTGGAGCCCACCCGCAACTTTCAGCGCACCTGGGTGCAGCCCCTGGTGGGCACCCAGGCCACCGTGTTCCTCTCCCCGCGCCTGCGGGCCTTCGCCCGCGGCGACATCGGCGGCTTCGGGCTTGGCGGCCAGCAGGACCTCAGCGGCAATGCCCAGGTGGGCCTGGGCTATGCGATCGGCGACAACACCGATCTGAACGTGTCGTGGCGCTACATGGGCCTGAAATGGAACAACGGGGACCAGCAGGCCAACGGCTTCTCCGTCAACATGAACGGGATTGAAGTGGGCGTGAAGTTCTTCTTCGGCGGCGCCCCCAGGGGACCGGCAATGGCCACCGCGCCCTGAGCCTCAGAAACTCGGCAGCTTGAGCATCAGCTCACAGAGCTGGGGGCTGGGCAGCTCCTGACCCAGCAGGGGGGCCACCAGGGCCGCGAGGGGCCGCAGCCGGCAGGGCCAGATGGCCCGCTCGGTGAGCCGGCCGGCCTGGAAGGCGCCGACCACCAGGACCCCCACCAGCAGGGTGCGCTTCACGCCGGCGGTGCGTCCAGCAGGGGGAAGCCAAGGGCCCGGCGCTCCTCCAGCCAGGCCTCCGCCACCTGCCGCGCCAGATGGCGGATGCGGCCGATGGTGGCGGTGCGCTCGGTCACCGAGATGACGCCGCGGGCCTCGAGCAGGTTGAAGGTATGGCTGCACTTGAGCACGTGGTCGAGGGCCGGGGCCGGCAGGCCGGCCGCCACCAGATCGGCGGCCTCGGCCTCATGCAGGGCGAACAGCTGCAGCAGGCGTTCGGGGTTGGAGGCCTCGAAGTTGTAGGTGCACTGCCCCTTCTCGAAGGGCAGCCAGATGTCGCCGTAGCTGCGCTCGCCGTTCCAGCGCAGGTCCCAGATGCTCTCCACGTCCTGGAGGTACATCGCCAGCCGTTCCAGGCCGTAGGTGATCTCGATCGACACCGGCCGGCAGTCGAGGCCGCCGCACTGCTGGAAATAGGTGAACTGGGTCACCTCCATGCCGTCGAGCCACACCTCCCAGCCCACGCCCCAGGCGCCGAGGGTGGGGGACTCCCAGTTGTCCTCCACGAAGCGGATGTCGTGGTCGGCGGCGTGGATGCCGAGGGTTTCGAGCGAGGCCAGGTAGGTCTCCTGGATGGCATCCGGGGAGGGCTTGATCAGCACCTGGTACTGGAAGTAGTGCTGGGCCCGGTTGGGGTTGTCGCCGTAACGGCCGTCGGTGGGGCGCCGGCAGGGCTCGGGGTAGGCCACCGCCCAGGGCTCCGGGCCGATCGCCCGCAGCACCGTGTGGGGGCTCATGGTGCCGGCGCCCTTCTCGGTGTCGTAGGGCTGCAGGATCAGGCAGCCCTGGTCGGCCCAGAACCGGTTGAGGCTGGCGATGATGTCCTGGAAAAGCATGGTGCGCCGGTCGGGTTCTGGCCAGGACGGCAGGAAGGGTGGCTCGATGCTGCCAGATCGGTGTTCCCGGATCGCGGCAGCCAACCCCTCAGGCCACGAGTTCCAGCAGCCCCATCAGGCCGCCGGCCAGGGGCCGGTGCCGGGCCTCTGAGAATCCGGCGGACCGGGCCAGCTGCTCCTGGACAGGGGCGGTGGGGAAGCGGGCCAGGCTCTCCTCCAGATAGGCGTACTGCTCCGGCAGACCCACGGCACGGGCGGCCGGCACCACCAGACGGCGCAGATAAAAGCGCTGGAAGGCCGCCGGGACCGATCCCGGATCGGGCCGGTTGAAATCCAGCACCACCGCCCGCCCACCTGGCCGCAACAGGCGCCGCAGCTCCGCCAGCCCGGCGGCGGGATCGGCCAGGTTGCGCAGGCCGTAGGCCATCACCGCCCCATCGGCCCAGCCATCGGCCAGGCCGGTGGCCAGGGCATCGCCCTGCTGCCATTGCAGCGGAAGCCAGGGTTGCCGGGCGGAGCGGCGGCGGGCGATCGCCAGCGGCGCGGCGGCCGCATCGAGGCCGAGCACCCGGCCGCCGGGGCGGACGCGGGAGGCCAGCACCAGGGCCAGATCGCCGGTGCCACAGCAGAGATCCAGAAGGCGCTGGCCAGGCCGTGGGCGCAACCCCAGCAGCGCCTGCCGTTTCCAGAGGCGGTGCAACCCCAGGCTGAGCAGATCGTTCAGCTGGTCGTAGCGGGGCGCAATGGCGTCGAACAGATCGCTGATCTGGCCGGGATCAACTGTGGCCAAGGCGCGAGATCTGGGAGTCATCCCAGGGCAGCACGATGGCATCGAGGCTGACACCTGCCGACTCCAGCTCGGGGGCTGAAAGGCCACGGGCCTCGAGGCGGACAGGGCTGGTGAAGGTGAGCACCATCACGGTGGCCAGGCCCACGGCCGCCGAGCAGACCATGCAGCCGGCCAGCATCAGGGAGAATTCGCGGCGGTCGGTGGCGGCCTGCATCAGCTGCAGCGCCCAGGCCACAAGGGCGATCACCACAACCACCACCACCAGCGCGATCGCCGTGAACACGGGCGTTGGCAGAAGCAGAAAGGCGTTCACCGATGCACCACGATCCAAAGACGACTTCCTAATGTTACGGCGAGTGAAGGGCTGGATGCGATCGGGTACGGCTCGTCGCTTCAGTCCGTGGGCAGCGGGGCCTGCAGGGGCCGGATCGGCAGACCCCGCTGCAGCAGGTCCTGCTTGATGGCCTCCACCGTGAGCACCCCGTCATGGAGCAGGGAGGCCAGCAGGGCGGCCGAGGCCCCGGCCACCTCAAGGGCGGCGGCGATGTGATCGATGCAACCAGCGCCTCCAGAAGCGATCACCGGCACCTCCACGGCCTCGACCACGGCCCGGGTGAGGGCCAGATCGTATCCCGCCTGGGTGCCGTCACCATCCATCGACGTGAGCAGGATCTCCCCGGCACCCAGGGCCACCACACGCCGGGCCCAGGCCACCGCATCGAGGCCGGTGTTCTCACGCCCCCCCTTGACGAAGACATCCCAGGCCGGCGCCTCATCGGCCTGGGAGGGGCGGCGACGGGCATCGATGGCCACGACGATGCACTGGCAGCCGAAGCGATCGGCCCCGGCCGCCACCAGCTCAGGGGTGCGGACCGCCGAGGAATTGAGGCTCACCTTGTCGGCACCGGCCCGCAGCAGCTCGGTGATGCCGTCGACGCTGACGATGCCGCCGCCGACGGTGAAGGGGATCGTCACCGCCTCGGCGGTGCGTTGCACCATGTCCACGAGCGTGGCGCGGCCCTGGTGGCTGGCGGCGATGTCGAGGAAGACCAGTTCGTCGGCGCCGGAGAGGCTGTAGCGGCAGGCCAGCTCCACCGGGTCGCCGGCATCGCGCAGACCGACGAAGTTGACCCCCTTCACCACCCTGCCGTCGGCCACGTCGAGGCAGGGGATGATCCGCTTGGCGACCACAGGTTCACTGTTAAGGTTGCGCCACTTTCTACTCGCGCCGGACATGGCCCAGGCTGGCATCACCATCGGCTCGAAGGTGCGGGTCACCCGCGTGCGCGATCGGATTCCGGCCAATCTGGTGGCGGCGCTCAAGGCCGATGCCACCGGCACCGTGAAGGACTTCCGCGTCACCGACGGCACCGGCATCGGGGTGGTGGTGGAGCTCAGCGGCGGCACCACCACCTGGTTCTTCGATGATGAGATCACCCCTGCCTGAGACGGCCCACCCATGAGCCAGAGCCCCGAAACCAACGCCGGTTCGCCAGGCGTTTCCGGTGGCGCCCGGCAGCTGCTCGGGATGAAGGGCGCCAGCGGCAGCTCCAACATCTGGAAGATCCGGCTGCAGCTGATGAAGCCCGTCACCTGGATCCCCCTGATCTGGGGCGTGATCTGCGGCGCGGCGGCGTCCGGAAACTTCCACTGGACCCTGCCGGAGGTGGGGGCTTCGGTGGCCTGCATGCTGATGAGCGGCCCCCTGCTGGCGGGCTACACCCAGACGATCAACGACTATTACGACCGCGACATCGACGCGATCAACGAGCCCTACCGGCCGATTCCCTCCGGCGCCATCCCCCTGGGCCAGGTGCGGCTGCAGATCGTGGTGCTGCTGCTGGCTGGGCTGGCCGTGGCCTGGGGCCTGGATCTCTGGGCCGGCCACAGCACCCCGGTGCTGCTGCTGCTGGCCCTGGGCGGGTCGTTCGTCAGCTACATCTATTCGGCGCCCCCCCTGAAGCTGAAGCAGAACGGCTGGCTGGGCAACTACGCCTTGGGCGCCAGCTACATCGCCCTGCCCTGGTGGGCGGGCCAGGCCCTGTTCGGCCAGCTCACCTGGGCCACGGCCCTGCTCACCCTGGCCTACAGCCTGGCGGGACTGGGCATTGCCGTCGTCAACGACTTCAAGAGCGTCGAAGGCGACCGGGCCCTGGGTCTGCAATCGCTGCCGGTGGTGTTCGGCATCCAGCGGGCCAGCTGGATCAGTGCCGGCATGATCGACCTCTTCCAGTTGGCGATGGTGGCGGTGCTGATCGCCATCGGCCAGCACTTCGCCGCCGTGCTGCTGGTGTTGCTGATCGTCCCCCAGATCACCTTTCAGGACATCTGGCTGCTGCGTGATCCCGTCGCCTTTGATGTGAAGTACCAAGCCAGCGCGCAGCCGTTCCTGGTGCTCGGCATGCTCGTCACCGCCCTGGCGATCGGCCACAGCGACCTGACCCTTCCATGACCAGGGTGGGCCCGTCCTCGGCCACCAGCGGCCCCCGCCAACCCGGCGAGCCACCGTCCAGCCGACCAGAACGCCGTTCCAACTGGCGTCTGCTCGGGCCGGCCCTGGCCGCGGTCGCCGCCGGTGGCCTGGTGGGCCTGGGGCAGACGACCCTGGTGCGCAACCTCGACGGACTGCTGCCCGACGCCGGCCGAATCACCAGCTTCAACCGGCCGGGAACGATCACGATCCTGTCCTCCGACGGCCAGGTGGTGCTCAAGAAGGGGCCGGCCACGCGCGAGAAACTGCCCGCCGGCAAGATGCCGCTGCTGATCCAGCGCGCCTTCGTGGCCGCCGAGGATCGCCGCTTCTACCAGCACGACGGCATCGATCTGTTCGGCATCAGCCGGGCCATGCTGCGCAACCTGCAGCAGGGCGCCGTGGAAGAAGGGGCCAGCACGATCACCCAGCAGCTGGCCCGCACCGTGTTCCTGAGCCAGGACCGCACGATCGTGCGCAAGCTCAAGGAGGCGGCCCTGGCCGGGAAGATCGAGCGCCAGCTGAGCAAGGCCCAGATTCTCGAGCAGTACCTCAACTACGTGTACCTCGGCTCCAGCGCCTACGGCGTCTCCGATGCCGCCTGGATCTACTTCTCCAAACGTCCCGACCAGCTCACCCTGCCGGAAGCCGCCATGATCGCCGGCCTGCCGCCGGCCCCATCGGTGTATTCACCGCTGGTGAATCCGGAGGTGGCCCTGCGGCGACGCTCGGTCGTGCTGGGTCGCATGCGGGAGGCGGGTTTCATCGACGACGCCCAGCTGGAGCGGGCTGAAGCCGCCCCCCTGGCGTTGAAGCCGGCGGAGCCGAAATTCTTCTACAACCCGGCCCCCTGGTACACCAGCTGGCTGGAGCAGGAGCTGCCCAAGGTGCTCAGCAAGGAGCAGCTGGAGGTTGGCGGACTCACGATCCGCAGCGGCCTGAATGCGGCCTGGCAGGCCGAGGCCCAGAAGACCATCGACTACTACGCCAGCGGCAGCATGGAAGGGGCCCTGGTGGCCATGGAGCCCGGAACCGGCCTGGTGCGGGCGATGGTGGGCGGCAACGACTTTGAGAAAACCCAGTTCAACCGGGCCTCCCAGGCCCTGCGCTCACCGGGCTCCACCTTCAAGCTGTTCGTCTATCTCACGGCGCTGAAACTGGGCATGAAGCCCGAGGACACCGTTGTCGATTCCGCCCGCTGTTTTGGCAGCTATTGCCCGAAGAACTTCGGCAACCGCTACATGGGCCGGGTGAGTCTGGCCACGGCGTTGCAGAACTCGCTCAACATCGTGGCGGTGGGGCTGCTGCAGAAGCTGGGCTACGACCCGGTGATCGCCACCGCCAAGAGCCTCGGCATCCACCGGGAGCTGGGACGCTATCTGTCGATGGCGATCGGCTCCAACGACCAGACGGTGCTCGACATGACGGCGGCCTACGCGGCGCTGGTCAACCGGGGGGTCTACATCCAGCCGCTGCCGTTCGAGGAGATCTTCGGACCAGACGGGGAGCTGCTCTGGTCGCGCCGGGCCAACGGCCCCCGCGGCACCCGAGCGGTGAGCAGCGACATCGCCGACGCGATGGTGTGGATGCTGCAGCAGGTGGTGCAGGGCGGCACGGGTGGCGGCGCCGCCCTGGCTGACCGGCCGGTGGCCGGCAAGACGGGCACGTCCGAGGGCGCCCGGGACCTGTGGTTCATCGGTTCGATTCCCCAGCTCACCACCGGCGTCTGGCTGGGCTACGACAACAACCAGGGAACGGGTACCACCAGTGTCCTGGCCACCTATGCCTGGCGGGCGTTCATGGAACCGGTGACCAAGGGCATGCCGGTGCAGAAGTTCCCACCCAAGCCCGTGCTCAGCGGCAGCTTCAAGCCGGCGGCCAAGCCGAAGACCACCGAACGCGACGCCCAGCCCGAGGAGGGCGGGACGCGCGACAGCCAGCGATGGGAACCGCCGGCTCAGGAGCCCAGCCGCATCACCCCCCCCACCCAGGAGCTCCCCAGCGAGCGTCCTCCGGTCGACCCCGAGCCGACCCAGCCGTCGCCACCGAACAATCCCGTCGCCGCCCCCCGCTCCCGCGATGCGGCCATACCGCCGCCAGCCCCTCCGGCCGACGTGCCGGCCCCCTTGCCGCCGCCGCCCCCTGTCGCCGCGCCACCACCTCCTTAGTTGGGCGCCTGCAGCACCGCCGCATAGAAGCCATCGCCGCCACCCCGTTCCCCCTCGGGGGGCTCCGGCCACCACTGGCGCTCCTGCAGCAGGGACCACCCCGAATGGGCCTGCAGCAGCCCATGGATCAGGGCACCGTTCTCGCGCGGTTCCACCGTGCAGGTGGCGTAGACGAACCGGCCGCCGGGGGCCAGCAGGGGCAGCAGGGCCTCCAGGAGCTGGCGCTGCAGGGTCACCAGGCCGGCAATGGCGTCCGGGGTGATCCGCCAGCGGGCGTCCGGGTGCCGGGCCAGGGTGCCCAGGCCGGAGCAGGGGGCATCGAGCAGAACGCGATCGAAGGAACTCTGCCAGTGCGGCTTGGCTTCGGCGAGGGCGGTGGCATCGAGGGCCAGGGAGCGGATCGACGTGAGTCCGAGGCGTTCGGCGTTGCGATCCAGCCGCCGCAGGCGGGCTTCGGAGCGATCGAGCGCCCATACCTCGCCCCGGTCGCCGATCAGCTCGGCCAGGTGGGTGCTCTTGCCGCCCGGGGCAGCGCAGGCATCAAGGATCCGCTGGCCGGGCTGGGCCTCCAGCAGGGGGGCAATGGCCTGGGCGCTGCGGTCCTGCACGCACCAGAGCCCGTCGGCATAACCGGGCAGGTCACGGGGATCGCCCACCCGCTCCAGCAGGGTGAGGCCGTGGGTCGTGCCCGGCAAGGCGCAGGCCGCCACACCGGCGGCCGTGAAGCGCGCCAGCAGCTCGTCGCGGCTGGTGCGCAAGGGATTGGCGCGCAGGTCGAGGGCCGGCACCGCATTGCAGGCCAGGGCAAAGGCCTCGGCCCGCTCCGGCGGCAGCCAGCCCAGCAGCTCGGCGCTGAGCCAGGCGGGCAAGGAGCGGCGCAGGGCCAGGGCGGCGGCGGGGTCGGCCGGCAACGACAGCCCGTCCCACGGCTCGGTCCCGGCCTGGCTCTCCCGCCGCCGCAGCAGGGAGCGCAGCATCCCGTTTACCACCGGCGCCAGGCGGCCCAGCCCGACGCGCTTGGCCAGGGCCACGCTGGTGCTCACCGCCGCCGCCGCCGGCACCCGATCACTGAACAGCAACTGGTAGAGCCCCACATGCAGCAGCCAGCGCAGGGCCGGCGGCTGGCGCAGGGCGGGCACCTTGCCGAGGGCATCGATCCAGCCGTCCAGCAGCAGCCGCTGACGGATCGCGCCGTAGGCGATCTCGGTGGCCAGGCCGCGGTCGGCGGGCGACAGGCCGCCGCCGGCGCGGGCCAGGGAGGCCAGCTCCCGCTCCAGGGCGGCATCGGCATAGGCGCCGGCCGCGACGGCCTGGAGCACCTGCCAGGCCAGCTGCCGGGAGGCCAGACCGGGAACGGTGTTGCCGGGAGCGGTGTCGCTGGCGTGAATCGGCGGACTCCCTGAATGGCTCACTCCGTTGTACAGGAGGGCTCGGCAAGCTCCAGCGGCGGTCGCCAGCGGTGCTGGGCCAGGGGCAGGCGGCCATCGGGGGCCACGGCGATCCCCTCGGCCAGCAGCAGCTCGCGCTGCATCCAGTCGCTGCCCTCACGGCCGGGGCTCATGGCGATGCGCCCCTGGGCATTCACCACCCGCTGCCAGGGCACTTCCGAGGGCAAGGGCAGGCGACGCAGGGCCCAGCCCACCTGCCGGGCGCAGCCGTAGGCCCCGATCAGCTCGGCCACCTGGCCATAGGTGGCCAGCTGCCCGTGGGGGATGCGCCGCACCATCGCGTAAACGCGACGGTCGAAGGGAGGCTCCGTGACCGCAGCAACCCTGGACATGACCGTGAAGCTGGCAAGGTCGATGATGGCGTTTTACCAGGCCCATGCCGTTGCTGCCCCGCCGCTTCGAGCGCCTGCGCGCGGTGCTCGATCGCCGCATGGGGGATCTGACGGTGCTGCTGGAGCATGTGGACAAGCCGCACAACCTCTCGGCGATCCTGCGCAGCTGCGATGCCGTGGGGGTGCTCGAAGCCCATGCCGTGAGCCTGAAGGGGCGCGTGCCCACCTTCAACCGCACGGCCCTGGGCAGCCAGAAGTGGGTGGCGCTGCACCGGCACGAGCGCACCACCGACGCCATCGCGCTGCTGAAGGCCGACGGCTTCCGGATCTACGGCACCCACCTGGGGGCCGACGCGGTGGACTACCGCGACTGTGATTTCACCGGGCCCACGGCCTTCGTGCTGGGGGCGGAGAAGTGGGGGCTGAGCGAGGCCACCGCCGCCGCGATCGACCAGCCGATCGTGATTCCGATGGCGGGCATGGTGCAGTCGCTCAACGTGTCGGTGGCGAACGCGATCCTGCTGTTCGAGGCCCTGCGGCAACGGCAGGCGAAGGGCTGCCTGCCCAGCCGGGGTGAGGGTCTCCCGGCTGGGCGCTACGGCCCTTTGCTGTTCGAGTGGGCCTACCCCCAGGTGGCCGACTGGTGCCGCCGCGAAGGCCGCCCCTACCCGGCCCTCAGCCCCGAAGGCGCCATCCTCGAGGAGCTTCCGCGGGGGGTGCGTCTGCGCTGCTGATCGGGCCGCCATCGAAGCGGGCGGCGGTGGGCAACCAGAAGGTGAGCGCCAGGGCCAGAACCTCCAACAGGATCTGGCGACCGCCCAGCAGCACCACCAGCACGGCCACTAAGGCCAGGAACTTCTGGAAGACACTCCAGACGTCGTCCGGGGTGTTGCCGCCCTTGATCCAGAGATAGACGGCCGAGGCCAGCAGGAGCAAATCCAACCACCAGGGCATTGCAGGAGCCAGCGTTCAACAAAACGCTAGTGGAAGAATTCATTACCAGCCCGGGCGCTTCAGCGGCCTGAGGCCGCCGGGGAGCCACTCAGCCAGTTTTCCAGGCCCTCGCCGAGGAATGACAGGCCGAGCACCAGCACGAACATGGCCAAGCCTGGAAAGAGGGCGGTCCACCAGATGCCGGTGGGCAGGGCCGTCAGCGCCTGCTGCAGATCACTGCCCCACTCGGGGATGGTTTCTGGCAGGCCCAGCCCGAGAAAGCCCAGCCCCCCCAGCACCAGTACGGCATCGGCGGCATTGAGGGTGAGCAGCACCGGCACCGAGGTGATCACATTGCGGAACAGATAGCGACGCAGGATCCAGCCCGGGCCAGCGCCCAGGGAACGTGCCGCCTCAACGAACAGCTCGGCCTTCACCTGGGCCGACTGGTTGCGCACCACCCGGAAGTACTGCGGCACATACACCACGCAGAGGGCGGCGGCGGCATTGGGCAAGCCGCGGCCCAGCAGAAAGGCGAGCACCACAGAGAGGAGCAGAACTGGCAGGGTGTAGAGGGTGTCCATCACCAGCACCAGAAGCCGATCGACACCACCGCCCAGATAGCCGCTCACCATGCCGAGTGGAACACCGATGACAAGGGCAAGCACCAAGGCACTGAGCACCACCTGCAGGGCCACGCTGCTGCCGGAGAGGGTGCGCACGCAGACATCACGACCCAGACGGTCGGTGCCGCACCAATGGCCGAAGGAGGGAGCGGCGTAGATAGGATTTTCCAGACCCGCATTGGGGTCGGGCAACAGGGACCCATGCACCAGAAGCGGCGTGACCAGCGCAATCAGGCCATAGAGCGCCACGATGGCGATGCCCCAGCGGGCCATGCGCGATGAGAGGGTGGGTTTGCCGATCGGATCTGCGTCCATGGTGCGTGTGTCAGTGTCCTGCTGTCTTCAAAGGCATCGTGAAGACAACGGCTTCGTTGTTATCGATGTCCCCAAGGCGGGAGACATTTTGGTCACATGCCATGGACCGGTCAGGCAGAAGCGTACCGTCGTCATGGCGCAGAAGTGAAGACTGATCCTGCCCCAGGAAAAGGCCTGCCGGTAAGTATGTTCGGCGCAACCTATGGCCGCAGCGGGACCCCCGTCAAGCCAGCCCAGCCCAGCCAGCCTGGGGCAGCTTTCACCAGAATGAACGCGAAGGCGGAACCAGGCAGGCAGGATTCCTACACGGTTGCAAGTCAATTCTCACGCTGGTATAATGTGAAACGAATGCCCCTCTCAACTCCAGAGAGCTGAATTTTCCCTTGGCCAAGCGTCGTTCATCCATGTCGATCCGATGACCAGCGCCCGCCTGCTGATCGTTGATGACGATCCTGAAATGCGCGGCTTCCTCACCTCCGAACTGGCGGTCGAGGGGTACGAGTGTGAAGAGGCGGCGTGCGGCCAGCAGGCTTTGGGCAGGATCCGCAGCCAGACGTGGGATTTGGTCCTGCTGGATTGGAACCTGCCGGACTTTAGCGGCGTGGAAGTGTGCCGTCGGATGCGCAAAGGCGGCATTTCCACCCCCGTTCTGATGCTCACGGCCCGCGATGAGGTGCAGCAGCGGGTGGAGGCGCTCGACTCCGGCGCCGACGACTACCTGATCAAGCCGTTCTCGATCGAGGAACTGCTGGCCCGGGTGCGGGCGCGGCTGCGACGCAGCGGCATCGACGAACAGGAAGGTGGTGTGCTGCGAATGGCCGATCTGGAGGTCAATCCCGCCAGTCGGGAAGTCGCCAGGGGTGGTGAATCGATCCATCTCACGGCCAAGGAGTTCGATCTTCTGATGCACCTGCTGCGTCACCCCAACCAGGTGCAGGAACGCCGCGCCATCCTCGATGCCCTCTGGGGTGAGAACTGGCTGGGCGACGACAACCTGCTTGATGTCTATGTGCGTTACCTACGCCGCAAATTGGAGCCCGCCGGCCAGCCCACCCTGATTCAGACGGTGCGGGGTGTCGGCTTCATGCTGAAGGAAGGGCCGCCCCGCTGACCGTGGCGTCGCGGCTGCTGATCGTCGAAGACGACCCTCGCATGCGCACGTTCCTGGCCGGCGAATTGAATTGTGAGGGCTACAGCGTCAGCGAAGCCGAGGACGGCCAGGGGGCCCTGATGCACCTGCGGGATGCCAACACCGATCTGGTGCTTCTCGACTGGACCCTCCCGGATTTCAGCGGCGTCGAGATCTGCCGGCGACTGCGCTCCAGTGGCGACATCACCCCGGTGCTGATGCTCACCTGCCACGACGACATCCGCGACCGCGTGGAAGCGCTCGATTCCGGTGCCGACGACTACATCCTCAAACCCTTCTCCATCGAGGAGCTGCTGGCCCGCATCCGCGCCCAGCTGCGGCGCACCGCCTACTGGCGCGGTGTGGCCAATTCCGATGTGATCAGTTGCGCCGATCTCACCGTGAACACCGCCACCCGCGAGGTGATGCGCGCGGGCCAGGCGATTTCCCTGTCCGTGCGCGAATACGACCTGCTTCTGTGTCTGCTGCGCGGCGCCGGCAGGGTGGTGGAGCGCGAGGAGATCCTGCGGGACGTGTGGGGTGAAAACCACTTCGGCGATGAGAATCTGCTCGGGGTTTACATCCGCTATCTGCGCCGCAAGCTCGAACCGGAAGGGCTGCCCACCCTGATCCAGACGGTGCGTGGCGTGGGCTTCATGCTGCGTGAAGGGGAGCCACGCCCTTGAGGCGCAACTGGAAATCGGCTCCCCCCTGGGGCGCATCGGCCACCAAAACGCTGCCCCCCATCGCCTCCATCAACGCCCGCACCACCGCCAGTCCCACACCGCTGCCGGGGATGGCGCTGGTATTCCGTCCCCGTCCAAAGCGCTCGAAGATCAGCGTTTTTTCGCTGTCGGGCACACCGGGGCCGGCATCGATCACATGCACCACCACCCGATCGAGGCTGGCATCGAGCCGCAACTGAATCGGCCCGGCGCCCGGATCGTATTTCTGAGCGTTTTCGATCAGGTTCACCAGGCATTGCTCGAAGCGGTCGGCATCCCCCAGGGCAAAGGTGCGGGCTGATTGGGTGGCGCCGGGGCAGATCCGCAGCCGGCCGTAGCAGCGCGAGCGCAGCCGCTCCGCCACCCGCTCGATCGCCTGGGCCACATCGAACGGCTCAAAGGGCATCAGGGTGCGGTGGGCATCAATACGGGTGAGGGCCAGCAGATCCGTCACCAAGCGGCCCATGCGTCCGGCCTCCTCCTCGATCAGCGCCAGCTGCTCGGCCTGCTGCTCGGAAAGGTCCATGGAGCGGCGCCGCAGGCTGCTGGCGTAGTTGCGGATCAGGCTGATGGGCATGCGAAGCTCGTGGCTCACCCCGTTGGCAAACCCCCGCTGGCGCTCCCAGGAGGCGGAGAGCCGATCGAGCAGATCGTTGAAAGCCAGGGCGATGGGCGCCAGTTCCCTGGGCTGGGCGGCCACCAGCACCCGCTGGCTGTCGAGGGTGTCGGAGCTGATCGCCTGCATGCGCTGACCGAGATCACGAAGGGGGGCCAGGCCCCGTACCAGCACCGGCCGAAGCAAAAGACCCGTGAACAGGGTGGCCACACCGGCGGCCAGCACGAGCAGGATCAGCAGCAGCCGCTGCTGGGCCAGCTTCTGGGTGATGTCCTCCAGGAAACGGACACGTACAGCTCGCCCCCCCAAAGGGATCTGCTGGGCGCTGGTGAGATAGGTGAGCTTACCCAACTGCACTGCAGCTACCTGATCGGACTCGCCCCTGAGCCTGGGCAGTCTCGCCAGCGACACACCGGTGGGGATGGAGAACAAGCGGATCTGGGGACCGGCTCCATAGGGAATGCCCTGGTCGGTTTCGACCCAGGCCAGGAAGTTGGGGCTGATCAGCTGGGCCAGGGTGTCGCTGATGGCGCCGAGGCCTTGCGGAACAGGGCGCCTGGCGAGGAGCAACTGGCGCACCGAGGCCGCGGTGGCCCGGTGCTGGTTGCGGCGCTCCTGGCTGGCCAGCAGGGCGGTGGCCCCGATCAGCAGGGCATAGCCCCCAAGAACGGCCAGCAGACTCAGCCCCAGCAGGCGCCGCCGGATCGAAAACGCCCCGGCGGGCGGTCGCGACCAGCCCAGCTTCCGAGAAAAGGCCGTCAATTTCATTAGAGGAGCATTAGACCTCGACAAGATCCAGTACCTAATCGATCCTAGTGGGCAATGAAAGACCCGCCATCTTCGGCCAGAGCAACGAGCGTCCCAGACCCTAGATCGCAGGCTCTGTCTTGGATCAGAGCCTTAGGGTCTACACCAAGGCTCAAAGCCCGCCACCTCAGCGACCGCGTGGACATCTGCGCACCAGGCACATAGGATTTGATGAGCCATGAGCTTCAGAACTTTCCCCATGAACATCTCCCCCAAGACCAAGCTGGCGTTGATGCGCAGCCTGCGCGAGAAGAAGAACCCCCTACAGAAGGGCTTCACCCTGATCGAGCTGATGATCGTTGTGGCGATCGTGGGCATCCTTTCCGCCGTGGCGCTGCCGAACTTCTTGGGTGCCCGAGCTGCAGCCTCCGCCGGTGCCGCAGTGGGAGAAGTGATTGGCATTTCGAAAGAATGTGCAACGTTTATCGCTTCGGGTGGAGTGGGTGTAGTGCCAGCGACTTCTGTTGGTGGCCCAGGAATTACTTGTGCAACCACAGGCGGAACGGTCAGCAAGACTTTCCAATCAGGAGCAGGTGGAGTCCGTTGCCTTACCGCGACCTCTGCCTCTGGCAACTCAACAGTACAGATTGCAATTGCTGCAACTACTGGCGCGATGACCTGCACGTTCCCCTAAACATCAAAGAGCATTACTCATTATCCGAAAGGGGCATTCTGCCCCTTTTTTTGTATGGCCTGACACTACTTTCATGATTGCGAGCATACATTACAGAGTGGTGCTGATCAAGTCAACCAGGCCTAACTGGAACCCCGATTGATTTTATGCAAAGCTCCATGATTTTCTGAACTTTTCTCAACAGTTCATTGGCGATGTGGATCACCGCAAGAGTACACGTTCCCTCTCGCCAAGAGCCATACTCATCCGTTTAATGCATGTCTGCTTCTCATCTTTCCATGAGCACGAACTTTGATAGTGACGCAGACAATCTCTTTGCCTCGGCAAAGTGCTTCTTTAGCAATGGAGATTATGCCAACGCCATTCCAATGTTAACCAGTCTCTTGCGCGACGATCGCTATCGCGTAAGAGCCTTCACCAGCATTGGAGCTTGCTTGTTTCACATGGGTCACTTTCGTGCCGCAAAGAAACACTTAAATGCAGCTCTCTCTGCAGACAGCACCTATACGCCTGCACGCCTAAATCTTGGAAATACGCTTTACGCCTTAGGCGAATACTCCGTAGCTTATGATGAGTTTTCGAAAGTTCTACAAGACGACAAAGATAATGAAGATGCATGGAAAGGCAGATTTGAATGTTGCCTAGTGCTTTCTAGGCATGATGAATGTCATTCAATTGTATTCGATTGGCCTATATCTCTGCAGGAGAAGGAGAAGTTTGTTTTCGCAAAATCACTTCTTCTTCGCCGCGAGAAAAAAGACATTGAGGCTCTTCGCCTGCTTCAACACGCGGCAAGAAAGCCTGATGCTTCAGCAGAAGTTTATGCATCAATGGCCGAGATATTGCTGGATAATTACCGACTTGATGATGGTCTTGCCATGGTCCACAAGGCTATTTCATTACAGCCAGATAACATACTGTATAGGTGCATGGAAGCCAATATCTTTTTCTCCATGTCTGATGTCAGTCAATGCTCTTCATCTTTTGCCAAAGCCAGTATTCTATGCCCGGAGTCAGCAGCGCTATTACTGAACCAGTATTTGATTTTCCCAGTAATCCCAGCATCCTCTCAACAGATCAGTGAATGCAGACTAAGATTCGCTGAAGGGCTCACAAAAGTGGAAACATCACCGAATCTGAAACTGATATATGAGCACCCACTTTCCCTGCACACTTTTACCTTAGCCTATCACAATACCAATGACCTGAAGCTTCTAGTAAGATACTATTCTATGATGCGAGCATTGGCGACTCCATTGCTTTCCGAACTTCAAAAGATAAATGAAAAACGGAAAAGCTCTTCAAGCTCACAGGCTCCAACGGGAGACAAGATTCGAATCGGATTTATATCTAGATACTTTTACGGTCACAGCAATACAATGGCATTTCAAGGCCTAATTAGGCTTCTAGATCGGAATCGATTTGAGATTATACTTGCCCACGTGTTTGGCAGTCGCGATGACAACGTAAGAGCGGAACTTAACTCATTTGCTGATGAAGTTGTCAGTCTCCCAAACGATCTTAGCGCGATATACATGCAACTCCATGATCTTCAGCTTAGCATTCTATTCTTTACTGATCTCGGTATGGCTCCATATGATTTTTTGCTTCCTTTCTTTAGATCTGCACCGATACAGATTACCGGATGGGGCATTCCGCATACATCAGGCAATCCTTCAGTGGATTACTATATCTCTGCAGAGGGTGTTGAGCCCGATGGAGCAGATGAGCTGTATTCGGAAAAGCTTGTTAGGTTACCAGGTAGCTTGCCCTGCTGTTTTTATTCAGATTCACTAGACACCCCGGATCTCGGGAGAGAGTACTTCTTTCTCCCAAACCACTGCAAGTTGATTGGATGTTTACAGTCTCTTCATAAACTGCATCCAGATTTTGATCATCTTCTAGAAGCTATTGCAAGGCAGAATCCCGATTCAATTATGGTTTTTGTCGAGGATTCATTTACTATATCCACTGATCTTTTCCTATCAAGACTTGCTTCGACTGCCCCAACGGCGAAGGATCAGATAATTGTGCTTAAGAAAATGGGACGTGAAGAGTATCAAGCACTTACCAAATGCATGGATGTTCTACTGGACTCAATTTACTATGGTAGCGGCATCACATTTTTTGAGGCTATGCTTACAGGCACGCCGATTGTAACCCTAGAAGGGAGTTTTCTCCGATCAAGAGTTGTAGCCTCAGGCTACCGTGAAATGGGTATCTACAATGCTCCAATTGCAAAGACAAACCTAGAATATATTCAGATTGTTCATAATCTATTGGAAGATGACAAGATGAGGCAAAGCCTAAGGCAGCAAATTCTATACCAGCGTCACCGAGTTATCAATCGAGCTGATTATGTTCGACATTTCGAAGACTTCTGCTTTGAGGTGACAGGCCGTAAGCCTTAAGGCCCTTATGGATAATCCGGAATCTGAAATAGTTTCCGCCATGAGATGAGAACACTGGAAAACTTACCAATGCAAATCCAAGACAATTAACGAACAGCGAATGCTTAAAAAAGTTGCTTCATAGAAACCTCAAAGAAGCCATGCAATTTTCATACGGAGCCTCCCGGTTATTCGACACTCCGCCTTTATCCATTAGTATACAGTTCTGCGAGAATAGAACACTCTCAATCACTTCTACAGCCTGTGGATCAAGCCCAATACTCATCATCCGATATTGAAGGAGATTTTTGTCTTCTTCGCACAAAAAGCGTCTGTTCAGATAATCAGAGGCGAGCTTAAATGCTTCAACAGCCGACCATGGGTCGTTGAGACCATAATTCATCGCATATCCATAGAGAGAGCCGTTTCGCCAGTAAGACGTTTCAATATCTTCAATAGCATAGACTCCATTATCTCGAAGAAGATCTTGAAAAAGATAGGAGAAAGTCAGCAACTGGTGAGATGGATGGTGAGACCCATCATCAATGATCAAATCAATTGGATGCTCGATCTGGGCAACTCCTTGCCGCAGACTATCCGGATCTGATTGATCAACTTTAATGACTTTTAACCGATCTTCTGAACCCTCAGAATCACGATCAAAGCAATAGACGAACGCTCCCGGGAAAACAGCTCTCCAAAATTTTACTCCAGCCCCGCTCCCATAGCCTATTTCGAGCATGGCAAAACCCTTGTTGCCTCTGAAACGTTGCAGGCATTTTGAGTATGGCTTTTCATAATGATGGGGAGACACTTTATCAGTCTGCGCTGCAGTGCCCGCAACAATCATTGCCTCTCGAAAGGATTCAATAGTCATGGACTGGCCTTTAGTTGGTTTCATGACCTTAGCCAGGGTTGGCCTGACCGGCAAGACTCAAACACTCAGGTTCCCAGAGACACTCGGAAATCAAGAAACTTTGTGCCTCTCCAGACGTGCGCTTGATCGTTGATCGTCGCTTCGAGGTTGCAAACAGAATGTGAATCCAGCCCACCATTCGCCCAATCCTATTCACTCACCTCTTGCAGGAGAGTCTGCGCTAAAGCGATGACGCTGTCACTTCCAGCGCAACAGTCGATTCCCTTGACGCCACAGGGGATGCTCATTGGTCTGCGATTCATTCCTCATGCCTCCTGGGCCTGTCCAAACTCGTAAGAAGCGGGCCACAGTCTGGGCTGAGCCTGGCACTTGCTGAGATCTGAGAGCCGGACCATTGCTGCAGAAGTGGATGCAAGAGATTTGGCAGAGCACGTAACTAGGGGGGAATGCATGGCGGGTTGCAGGCTTGTCAGAGGTGACGTTAAAGGCATGCGGACGGCATGCAACTAAATCCGGTGGCCATGTCTCACCCTCCCGCCCCCAACCGCGTCTCCGTCTCGATCCGCTGGACTCCACCCCCGGCAGGCTCAAATGCCTGACGCAGCCGCAGACGCAGCAGGCCATCCGGCTCCAGGGCAGCCTCCAGCCCAGGATCGTTGAGCCCATCGAGCAGCACCCGGTTCTGGGCCGCTCCGGCGCTCGGTTCACCGTGCAGCCCGAAGGCCGGGCCGCAGCGCATCAGCACCCGGCCCCGCCAGATGGCGCTCGGGGCACCGCCCACCGTGTAGGTGATCGGGCCGGCCGGCGTGGTGAGCTGCAGCACCGGATCCCGGCCCCCCAGAGCGCAGGCGGCCCCGGCTCCCTGGGCGAGGTCCACCCGGGTGGCCCGCAACAGATCGCCCCGCAGCAGGGCCAGCACCCGCTGTTGCTGGCCCCGCTCCCGCAGCTGACGCACCAGCCGGTCCACCTGGCGGCCATCGGCCACCAGCGCCTGCAGCACCACCCCCCACACCAGCAGCCCCAGGCAGGCCGCCACCAGCAGTTCCACCAGCGAGAAGCCCGCCGCTCCGGTGGCTGTGATCGACCTGGAACGCAGTAACGCCATGGCGCTTCTCCCTTCGAAACAACACGGGCGGCTCAGGGCCGCGGATCCGGCAGGCAGCCGCCCGGTCCCTGCCGTCCCAGGCGGGTGATCCCCAGCGGCAGGGACACCACCACGCAGCGCACCAGGTCGGTGCCCTCGGTGCTGAGCAGCACGGTGCCCCCATCAATGATCAAGCCGTTGCTGGTGAAGCGCACCGCGGCCGGCAGGTTGTGGCTGAGGCTCACCGCCGGCCCGCCGCCCAGGCCCTCCCCCAGATCGAGGCTGGCGCCGGCGCAGGCCGGCAGGCTGCTGCCCTGGGGCTCCTGCCAGCCGTCGGCGGTGAGCGCCAGAACGCAGGGCTGGCCCAGGCGCAGGGCGGCATCGCGCCCCCGCTCAAGCCCCACCATCACCCGGCGGCTGGCGCCCTCCAGCCGGGCGGCGGCCAGATCCCGGCTGGCGGAGCCCAGCCCCAGCTGGGCCAGCAGACCCACCAGCACCAGCGCCAGCAGGGTTTCGGGCAGCGTGAAGCCACCCCCCGACTCAGGGGTTGCCACCGCCGCCTCCCTGCGCCCCCGCGCAGAGCCCCAGCACCGCCGGCACATAGAGCCGCTGGCGCGGTTCGGCCTCCCCGTCCACCACCAGCCGCAGCACCACCCCATCGCCGCTGGCCGACGGTTCCAGCTGGCGCACCAGCCCCGGGGCCAGGGGCTGGGCCGCCAGGGCCTGCAGCAGCTGGGTCGCCGCCACGGTGCAGTCGCCAGCGGAAGGGGCCAGGCCGCGCAGGGAGGTTTCGGCCCGCAACAGGGCGACCTCCGCCTGCTCCATGCGCTCCTGCTGGCGCTGTTCGGCCACGGCCGCCGCGGCCGCCAGACCCCAGAGCTGGAGGGAGGATCCGGCCGAGGCGACGAAGACCACCGATCCAGTCAGCACTTCGATCAGGTTCATGGCGCCACCCCCCGCAGGCCCACCAGCCGCACGTCGGTGATCTGCGGTTGCGGCACGACCGGCGGCTGCGCTGGCGCCAGCTGCACCGTGAAGGCCCCTTGCCGCGCCGGCTGGCCCCCGTCGGCGGCCATCTCCAGCAGCAGTTCGGCCGGGGCCAGCTGCGGGCGCCAGTCCACCAGTCGGTAGGAGCTGCCAAGCACCTCGCCCGCCCTGAGGGAGGCGATCGTGGCGGCGGGAGCGCAGGCCAGGCCCTGGACATCCCACTGCTGCAGCGGCAGCGCCAACAGGCAAGGGTGGCTGCGCTGCAGGTCGGCCAGCAGCTGCTGGCCCGCCGAGGCCAGGCGGTCCTCGGCCCGGTGCTGCTGCTGCTCCCGGATCCCCTGCAGGCGCACCTGGAGGCTGGTGGTGTGGACCGAGAGGCTGCCCAGCAGCAGCACCAGGGACGCCCCCATAGACAGGGGCAACACGAAGCCCTGCTCTCGGGCGCGGTGGTGCAATCGGAGCATGGCTTTGGCAGCAACGTCTCCTCCAGCGTTCCCACCCGAGGACAGCAGTTGAAGTAAGGAATGCTTGTTTCCGGACGAAGCCGGCGGCGGCGACTACGGCGAAGTGGCCACCGACAACGGTCGCATCGTGCTCACACCTGTCCACCCAGGTGCGGCCTCCCACGTACGGTCCCGGCTGCAGGAGCTGGGAATCACGGAAGCGGATGGGGCCGATGCGGTGACCTGGTCTCGCCAGGAGTGACCATCCGCGTCGTTCTTGGCACGAACGTGGTGGTGTCGGCACTGCTGTTCGAAAACGGCCGCCTGGCCTGGCTGCGCTGGACCTGGCGGCTGGCGTGCCGGTTCTCTTCAGCCGGGATGGCGATCTGCTCGCTCTGAAGAACCAGTCGCACCCCTTGTTGATCCTCACGCCAGCTGAGTTTCAGATCTGGCTTGTTGACCCCTGATCGACGCTTTGCCTGTCAGTGTTGCCACGGGAACGACGAACCAGCGGCCCATGACCCACCGGCGGCCCAGCGACACCCGCGATGAGGTCGACAGCATCGTGAATCGCCACCAGCTGGACTATTCCCTGAGCCAGCTGCGGCTGGTGGGGCTTGTGCTGCTGGTTCTCGAACTCAGCACCCTGCTGCTGGCGGGGAGCTTCGCCAGCGTCGAGCCTCCAACGGGCCGGCTCAGCGGCCTGATCGGCCTCTCTCCCTCCCTGCCGCTGCTGCCTGTGGGGTTCGGCCTTTACCTCGTCGGCGGCGGCCATCGACGCCACCGCCGCGAGCAGCCCTGGACCGGGGCCCTGCACCGGACCCTGCTGCCCCTGGGGCTGATCCTGCTGCTGTTGCTGCCGGCGGTCACGATCCATGACGCCGCCACCCTGTTCAGCCAGAGGCAGCTGGCGCCACTCTCCCCGCTGCAGCAGCATCTGATCAACCCCGTGCGCCTGATCACCACCCTGCTGCTCCAGGGCGTCCCTGGCGCCGGGCTGCTGCTGATCCGGCGCCAGGGACGGCTTCAGATGAGGCGGTTGGGGCTCACCCCCGCCCTGTTCTTTCGTACGGACGCCACCGGACCGGTGCAGCAGCACCGGCGCCGCTCAACGGATTAGCACTGAGACAGACGCGACTGCCGCAGAGAGGCCTGCAGTCCGGGAATCACCAGCTTGGTTTCATACTCCGTTCAGGAGGAGCCATCACAGCAGACGTCTTCCTGGAGTTCATGCGTCTACGCAATTTGCGGCTGATGCCGAAGGCGGCAGCAGCCCCGAAGAGGGGCAAGGGACCTGGCACATTGCTGGTGACCGGTGTTGCGATCGCCCAAGAGTAAGGCAAATCGATTTCGGGGATTTCCCCCAACAGGTTGCCGATCGCGAAAGAAAATGCAGTATCAGCAACTCCAACCGAATCAAAACAGGGAGCTCCTATACAAAATGCATCCATTTCTACGCCAGCCTCACTGACTCCCCAAGCAAAAAATGGTCCAACATTAACCAGCACAGGACCTAAGCTAGACCCAAGAGCTGTTGCGAATGCATTGGCGAGGGGCTGGTTCCCCCACCAGGGCATCTGCGTCGCAGGTGGAATGAGGCTGGGAAAAGCTGTTTCCTGGATCTGGATGTTATAGACACCTTGCCCAGGCACAGAAATGACAACAGCAGAGGCTGGTTGCGGGGCGACACCAAAACCAATGATTAAGGATAGAAAAGAGACAACTGAAGCTCCTTTTAATGAGGATTTCATTTTTGAAGCAGAGTTAAAAGCTCCAGAGACGGTCACAAAATCCATTGACACTATTGGGAGTTGCCTAAGTCGCGAGCTTGGCGAAAACCTTCATGAATGTCAAGGGATTCTGTTTTCTCAAATGCATGAATGCAGAGATTTGTAGCGGCGGCTACAGAGAAAGGTCGTCCGTGGGGCGAGTGTCCAGCCAAGGGTTCCCAACCAAAGAACGGTTCCGTTGAACCTGGACGACCAAGCTTGACGACGGTGCCATCCGGTTGTGTCGGCCTGCTGGGAAGGGTGTTTGGAGACACCTCGATCGGATCGGGCTGAGCGATCCAGAGAAAAAACCAACCGGCCGGCTGCCGAGGCATCGCTCCTCTTGCCACAACTCCAATGCTGAGCCTGGCGTCGTCAGCCGAGCCAACTCACTGATTCAGCTTCAGCACCGCCATGAAGGCCTCCTGGGGAACCTCCACCCGGCCCATGGCCTTCATGCGCTTCTTGCCCTTGGCCTGCTTCTTGAGCAGCTTCTTCTTGCGGGAGATGTCGCCGCCATAGCACTTGGCCAGCACGTCCTTGCGGATCGCACTAATGCTCTCGCTGGCGATGATGCGGCTGCCGATCGAGGCCTGGATCGGAATCTTGAACTGCTGCCGGGGAATCAGCTCCTTGAGCTTCTCCACCAGGCTCTTGCCCACGTTGTACGACTTATCCCGGTGCACGATCGTGGTGAGCGGGTCGGCCCGCTCACCATTGATCAGCACATCAAGCCGCACCAGTTCGTTGCGGCGATAGCCGATCAGGCTGTACTCCATCGAGGCGTAGCCCTTGGTGCGGCTCTTCATCTGATCGAAGAAGTCGGTCACCACCTCCGCCAGCGGCATCTCGTAATGCAGCGTCACCCGGTCGGTGGTGATGTACTTCATGTCGATGAACTCGCCGCGCCGCTCCTGGCACAGCTCCATCAGGGCGCCGTTGTAGACGTTGGGCGTGTAGATCTCCAGCTTCACATAGGGCTCTTCGATCGATTCCCGCTTCTGGGGATCGGGCAGGGTGGCGGGGTTGTCCACCATCAGGGTGCTGCCGTCGATCATGTTCACCTGGTAGATCACCGACGGGGCGGTGACGATCAGGTCGAGGTCGTACTCCCGCTCCAGCCGCTCCTGCACGATCTCCATGTGCAGCAGGCCCAGGAAGCCACAGCGGAAGCCGAAACCCATGGCGCTGCTGGTTTCCGGCTCGAACTTCAGCGCCGCATCGGAGAGCTGCAGCTTGTCGAGGGCCTCGCGCAGATCGGGGTACTGGTCGGCGTCGGTGGGGAACAGGCCGCAGAACACCATCGGTGTGGCTTCGGCGTAACCCGGCAGCGGCTCGGCCGCCGGATTGGCCGCCAGGGTGATCGTGTCGCCGACGCGGGCATCGGCCACCGCCTTGATCGAGGCGGCCAGATAGCCCACCTCACCGGCATGGAGGCTCTCCACCTGGCGCTGGTCGGGCGCCATCACGCCCACCTCATCGAGCTCCACCACCTTGCCGCTGGCCATCAGCAGCACCTTGTCCTTGCGGGCGATGACGCCGCTGATCACCCGGAAGTAGACGATCACCCCCCGGTAGGGGTCGTAATAGGAGTCAAAGATCAGGGCGCGCAGCGGTTCATCCGCCTGGTCCGGCGGCGCCGGCACCCGGTCCACCACCGCCTGCAGGATCTCGGGCACCCCCAGGCCGGTCTTGGCGGAACAATTGATCGCCATCGACGTATCGAGGCCGATGATCGCCTCGATCTCCGCCTTGATCCGGTCGGGATCGGCCCCGGGCAGGTCGATCTTGTTGAGCACCGGAATGATCTCCAGATCGTTCTCCAGCGCCAGGTACACATTGGCCAGCGTCTGGGCCTCCACCCCCTGGCTGGCATCCACCACCAGCAGGGCGCCCTCGCAGGCCAGCAGGCTGCGGCTCACCTCATAGGAAAAGTCGACGTGGCCCGGCGTGTCGATCAGGTTGAGGATGTAGGTCTGGCCGTCGGCCGCCTTGTATTCCATGCGGGCGGCCTGGAGCTTGATCGTGATGCCCCGCTCACGCTCCAGTTCCATGTTGTCGAGGAACTGGGCCTGCATGTCCCGGGCCGCCACGGTGCCGGTGTCCTGCAACAGGCGATCGGCCAGGGTCGATTTGCCGTGGTCGATGTGGGCGATGATGCAGAAATTACGGATCCGCTGGGCGGGAACGTCGGTCATAAGGAGCAGCGACAGGCGGCCCCCGAGGGCCTCCACAAGATGGGGCTGATCCTAGGCAGCGGCGGCCAGGGGATCGCCCGGACTCCAGCGGGCCCAGCTGACGGTGTTCCTACAGAACGTGGGACTAGATTGTGCCCACAGTGCGGGGGAACCAGTGCAGGCCTTCACGATCCGCCAGCTCAAGAGCAACCCCTCCACGGTGATCCGTGCTGCGAAGGCTGATGCCATGGCTCTGGTCACCAACCGAGATCAGCCCACGGCGCTGGTGGTCGCCCTTGATCGGCTCGGCGTGGCCGATACGGCCGCCGTGCGCTCCGGCCTTGCCCTCACCCTGATCCAGTCGGGTTCGATCTCCACGGCTGCCGCTGCCCGGATCGCCGGCCTGCCACTGCCGCACTTCCTTGAACTGCTCTCCAACCTGGGGATTCCACTCAGCTCCAGCGATCCGGCCGACGCCGGCTCCGATCTTGAGGCCGCCCGGCGCTGGCTCGGGCACAACGACACAGCCGTTCGCGCTTGATCCCAGCGGTGATCGCCGATGCCGGCCCGCTCATCGGGCTCTCCCGGATCGGGCGGCTCGGCCTGCTGCGCGACGTCTTCGGGCAGGTCCTGATCACGCCGGCCGTTGCGGCGGAACTTCGGATCACAGGGCCGGAGCCAGACCTTGCTCTCTTTGCCGGCCAGGAGGATCTCGCTGCAGCCCTGGTCGAGGGCTGGCTGCACCTCAGTGCACCGGGCCTAGCCGAGGCTTACCACCCGCTCAACCCAGGCGTCGATTCCGGAGAAGCCAGCTGCATCGCCCTGGCGCTGGGGAGGCGTCAGCGCGGTCTGGAATCGCTGCTGATCCTCGACGACCGCGCCGGACGCACCGAAGCCCGCCGGCTGGATCTGGAGCTCACCGGTACGGCTGCGGTGGTGGCCATGGCGCGCCTTCGTGGGCTGATCCCCGCCGCCGGCCCGGTGCTGCTGGACCTGTGCAGCAAGGGTTACTTCCTCAGCGAGGCCACGGTTGACACCGTCCTGCGGGCCCTGAACGAGCGCTGAAGGGGCCGAACTACGCGGCGGCCGGGGCAAGGCCGAGCCGCAGCAGCACCGGCAGGCGATCGCGGGAGAACTTGTCCCAGAACTGCTGCAGCTGGCCCTGCGCAGCGAACACCTCCTGCCCGTCGGCGCGATCGAGAGCGTCGATCGCCAGCTGGCGCCCTACGCACCGACCGTGCGCCTCGCCTGAAACGGCCTCGGGCTTCCTAAGCTCAAGCGAAGCTATGGAGTACCCATGACCACCGAGACAACCATCGAAACCGGCACCGACCCCCGCGCCCTCACGATCGACAACGTCGAGCGGGTGCTCGACGAGCTGCGTCCTTACCTGATGGCCGATGGCGGCAACGTGGAGATCGTCGAGATCGACGGGCCGATCGTGAAAGTGCGTCTGCAGGGCGCCTGCGGCTCCTGCCCCAGCAGCACCATGACCCTCAAGATGGGCATCGAGCGCAAGCTGCGCGAAGCGATTCCGGAAGTGAGCGAAGTGGTTCAGGTGCTCTGAAATCCTGCCTCCAGCGGCCTGAATATCCCCTCCCCACGGAGGGGTTTTTTCATGTTGAATTGTCAGCTTTTCCTTCCGCCTCGCCCAGCGGATTCCGCCCCAGACCTCAAGGGCCAGGGCAGATCCGGTCCTAACTTGATGTTGCAGCAGGAGTGCTGCAGGGATTGGGTTCGTGCCACGTCGGCAGGAGGTTGGAGCCATGACAGGCAGGCTGCTGCTTCTATCGCTGGCGGGCCCCTCCAGAGCCCCACGCCACCCCGGACGACCGCCGGGAACGCAGGGATCGATGGCGGCCACGCTGTTGATCATCATGGCCGTGCTGCTGGGCGGGTTGGCCATCTCCAACCGCTCCAGCCTGGCGGAGCTGGCCTCCGCTTACCAGAGCCAGAGTCGCGATGCCAAGGCCGCGGCCGACAGCGGCATGGCGGCGGTGGTGAGTGAGCTCAACCGCCACCGCAACCGCCAGCTGCTCGTCAACGCCTGCCGGCTGGCAACGGACACGCCGGCCCAGATCGCCAGCAACAACGCCTTAAAGGTGCCGGACGGGCGCGCCTTCGCCAACGTGAGCGCCACCTTCCCCACCGGCAACGTGGTCCCCATCGACCAAACGCTCAACATCGGTGATGGCTCCCAGCAGCGCTGGCGGCTGGTGGATGTGGACTGCTCTGGCGCCACCGCCGCCCTGGTGCGGCAGGGCACGGTGGCCAACCCCATGAGCGGGGCCGCCGCCGTGCCCCCCACCAGCGGCGAGCTCACCCTCACCGTGCGCGGCTTCGCCCTGCGGGGCGGGGCCGTCGTGGCCACCAGCACCCTGCAGCAGACCCTGGAGGTGGTGCCCAAGTGCCTCGACCGCAGCCTGCGCGGCCTGGGGAATGCCTTCGGCAACGACATCCGCCGCTGCGCCCTGGCCCCGGGCTTCGGCTTTGTCGCCGGTGCCGCCGACGACAACACCGGCGATCTGGTGATCTCGGGTGGTGCCTACAACCTCAATGTCGATCCGGTCACATGCATCGCCACCAGCCCGTCGGGCTGCGTCGACGGCCTGTCCAACACCAGCGTCAACGTGGTGGACGTCAACCTGCCGCCGCCCCTGCCCACGGCCAACACCGCCTGCCGCAGCGCCACGCCGCCGGCCAGCTGCAACGTGACGGTGAGCAGCGACCTGACCCTGGCCAGCCGTAACTTCGCCAGCTGGCCCGCGCCCTGGAACACGCTCTGCGCCCGCGAGGACTACAACGGCGGCGCCTCCCCCCCGGGCACCTTCCAGACCATCTCCTGCAGCCTCAACCGCCTCAGCACCGGCAACAACGTCGAGCTGTTCTTCGACACCAGCGGCAGCACCGCCGCCGAGACGATCCCGGTGCGGCTCCACTTCCCCAACGCTTCCACCAGTGGCCAGAAGAGCGTCACCCGGGGCAACGGATCTTCGGGCATCTTCCAGTGCGATTCCAATGTCGGTGCGATCACCTGCACCACCACCACCCAGGGCGCCCCCCGCGCCGCCGACCTGGCCCTGTTCGGCTGCGCCCCCGGCGCACCCGCCCCCTGCGGCGCCCAGTATCTCGATCTGGGCAACGGCAACGGCGCCTCCCAGAGCATGTTCCTGTACTTCCCCCTCGGCAACATCGAGATGGGCGGCACACCGGATTTCAAGGGGGTGATCTGGACGAACGATTTCAGGGCCAACGGCAACATCACCGTGACGATCTCCCCGAGTGATCTGGAGAGCGTCTGCGGTCTGATGAAGTTCTGCGGCACTGACGATTCCCTCTACGAGTCCTTCGCCATTGATTACGTCACCCGAGCCGTCAAGCGCCTCACCTACTCCTGATCCGCCGTGAACCATTCCCCTGCCACCCCATTTCCCCGGCACCGCCAGCGCGGGCGGGGTGCCCGCGGCTTCTCGCTGGTGGAACTGATGGTGTCGTCGGTGCTGCTGGTGCTGGCCCTCACCGGCACCTCGGTGCTGTTCGTGGAATCCAACCGCAGTTCAGCGGCGGCCACCCTGCGCTATCGCCAGCAGTCGCTGGTGGACACGGATCTGGCCCGGGTGCGCCGCCTCAACGATCGTTACACCTGCAGCTCGGGCGTCTGCACCAGCCTCGGAGCCCTGGAACTGGGCAAGAACGATTTCTTTCCCCTGCCCGTGTCCACCGCCGCGACGGGCAACAGCACCGCCGGCAACACCTTTGAGGCCCTGTGCAATTCCACCAGCCTGATCACCCAGCTGGTGACCGACATCGGCGCCACCCCTTCCACCCTCACGGCCGCCGGCATCACCTACAGCATCGACACGGCCAACCAGGGCCAGCAGTCGATCAGCGAATTCGGAACCAACGTGGTGCGCAACCTGCACCGCTACACGATCACCTACAGCAACGCCGCCAGCGGCGAACTGCTGCGCCGGGTCACCCTCGTGCCCACCACCGTCGCCTGGTGCCCCTGATGAAACACACCTCCAGCGCCGGATTCAGCCTGATCGAACTCACCGTGGTGGCGGCCGTGGTGGGGATTCTTTCGATCGTCGGGATCCATGCCTCCGGCAACGAATGGCGGCGGGAGCGGGTGAACGCGGTGGCCACCGAACTGGCGGGCTGGCTGGAAACGGTGCGGCGCACCTCCCTCAAGGGCAATGCCTGTCAGGTGACCATCAGCGGCGGCAGCCTGGCGGCCGGCGCCACCCTGGCCACCGCCTCGGAACTGCTCTCCAACGCGACCAACGCCAACCCCACCATCGCCAACAACTGCCTCACCGGCCAGCCCTTGCAGATCAGCGGCACCCTGGGCAGCTCCACCTACGTCATTGCGCCCGGTGGCAGCACCAGCTTCAAGTTCACCCCCCGCGGCACGGTCAACGCGGCGGCCGCCAACACCCAGCTCACCAGCCCGATCGTGATCAAGATCTCCCTGACGGGCACCAGCGGCCCGCTGCGCTGCGTCCGCATCTCCGAAGGCCTCGGCCTGATCAGCGTCGGCGCCAGCAATTCCAGCGGCGGCACCTGTCCCGACAACAGCTACGGCGGAACCCTCTGACGCCATGAACCACCTCACCACCCGTCTCAAGCGTCAGCGACAGCGGGGCTTCACCTTGGTGGAGCTGCTGATCACCTCCCTGATCATGGGCGTGATCTTCGCCACCGGCAGCAATGTGATGGTGACCCAGATCCGGGTCTCCGCCCAGCAGGAATCGGTCCGGCGCCTGCAGGACCACTGGGGCCGCATCAACCACCTGCTCGACGCTGAAATCACCGAATCCGCCTCGGCGGCCGCCGTGTCCGGCACCTCCCTCACCCTTACGCTCTCGGGCGGCCAGACGATCACCTACACCTTCGATGGCGGCAGCCGCACCCTGACCCGATCGGGCCCGCCCATCAACGACAACGGCACCTTGAATCTCACCCCCGGCACCCCCAACGTGGCGGCCGTGCTGCTCACCAACGTGGATTCCTTCGCCCCCGCGATCACCAACAGCCGGGAGCCCTCCTACACCCTGGCCCTCAGCGATGGGCTGGGGGCGTCGTTCACGGGGCTGTCCAGCTCCAGTCGCTCGCGCACCTCCAGCTACCCCTGAACGCCACCCCGATGCGTCGCCGCTGTCCTGTCCTGCTGCCACTGCTGCTGCCCCTGCTGTTGATCGGCTGCCAACGAACCCCGGTCGTGGTGAGCGACGAGCAGCGGGCGGCCTGCCGCAGTGCGTCCGAAAGCGCCGCCAGCCCGGAAGAGGCCCTGCAACGCAATGCCGCCTGCCTGGCCGCCGCCCTCAAGGACCGCAGGACACCGCCGGCGCCGGCCAGCCCTCCGGTCGTGGTGGCGGCTCCGCCGGCCGCGGCACCCATCGATCGTTACCGCTACTGCCGGGTGCACCAGGAGGACGTGCAGGCCGCTTCAGCCCGGCTCACCAACGCCGCCAAGCCGCTGATGCTGGCCTCCAAGAGCTATGCCCTGGGGAGCGAGGAGCTCCGCGCCGCCCAGCAGGCCTACGACACCGCGCTGGCGGAACTGGAGCGGCTGCTGCCGCCGCAGATCCGCAACGGCATGGACCTGCTGCCCACCGCCGCCGAGGCCTACAGCCGCTGCGATCGCCACGTGCTGGAGGGAACGCCCGGTCCGTAGGCTGCCCCGAAGACGATGGCCCTCCCGTGCTGGATCAGCGCCTGCTGCGCAACGACCCGACGCTGATCACCGCCCCCTTGGCGCGGCGCGGGCTGGCCACCGACCTCTCCGGTCTGCAGCAACTGGCCCTCGAGGCCCGCGATCTCGAACAGCGGCGCAGTGAGCTGCAGGCGGAGGGCAACCGCATCGGCCGCGAGGTGGGCGAGCGGATCCGGGCCGGAGCCGCCCCGGGCGGGGAGGAGGTGAAGGAACTGCGGGAGCAGGGCAACCGCATCAAGCAACAGGTGGCGGAGCTGGAAGACCAGGAGAAGGGGATTGAGACGCAGCTGCTGGAGCAGCTGATGGTGCTGCCCAACCTGCCTTCGCCCCTCTGCCCCACCGGCCGCAGCGAGGCCGACAACGTGGAGGTGAAGCGCTGGGGCACCCCGCGCCGTCCCGCCGGCGGCGAGGAGCTCCAGGAGCACTGGCAGATCGCCGAGCGGCTGGGCATCGTCGACACCGAGCGCTCGGTGCGCATCGCCCAGAGCCGTTTCGTGACGTTGCTGGGGCAGGGGGCCCGGCTGGAGCGGGCCCTGATCAGCTTCATGCTCGATCGCCACAGCCAACGGGGTTACACCGAGGTGCTGCCGCCGATCCTGGTCAACACCGCCAGCCTCACCGCCTCCGGCCAGCTGCCGAAGTTCGCCGAGGAAAGCTTCCGCTGCGCCGAGGACGACCTCTGGCTCACCCCCACCGCCGAGGTGCCGGTGACGTCCCTGCACCGCGGCGAAGTGCTCACCGCCGAGCAGTTGCCCCTGAAATACGCCGCCTACACCCCCTGCTTCCGCCGCGAGGCCGGCTCCTACGGCCGCGACACCCGGGGCCTGATCCGCCTGCACCAGTTCAACAAGGTGGAGCTCTACTGGTTCTGCCGCCCCGAAGACTCGGAAGCCGCCCATGAGCAGCTCACCGGTGATGCCGAGGCGATTCTCGAGGCCCTGGAGCTGCCCTACCGGCGCCTGGAGCTGTGCACCGGCGATCTGGGCTTTTCCGCCGTTCGCACCTACGACCTGGAGGTGTGGCTGGCGGGGGCCGGCACCTACCGGGAGATCTCCAGCTGCAGCACCTGCGGCGATTTCCAGGCCCGCCGCGCCTCGATCCGCTTCCGCGACGGCAAGACCACCCGCCTGCTGCACACCCTCAACGGCAGCGGCCTGGCCGTGGGCCGCACCATGGCCGCCCTGCTCGAGGCGGGCCAGCAGGCGGACGGCAGCGTCAGGCTGCCCCAGGCACTGGTGCCTTACTTCGGAGCAGAGGCGATCAGCGCCGCTTCGGCTTAGGCAGGGCCCCCAGGCGCTGCAGGATGGGTAAGCGGCGCTCACGGAAGTCGGTGATGAGCGTGCCCAGCCGTTCCAGCTGGGCTTCGGGGTCGCTGATCGGGCTCTTGTCGGACGCCAACAGGTGCACACCCATCTGCTCCAGCCCCATCAGCACGCAGGTGCTGAGCATCGGGTCCTGGAGGCCTTCGGCGATGGCTTTGTGAATCAGCACATCGACGAGAGTGACGGACAGGGCCGTACCCACCTCAGGCAGCAGCAGGGAGGCGTAGGGACGCCCACCGGCGATCAGGTCCATCAACACGACGTTGCAGCGCTGGGCCTGGGCCATCAACTTGCCGGCGTTGGCCAGGCGACCGCGATGGAAGCCGATCCAGCCGGCATCGAGGAACAAGGACAGGATCATCAGCAGTTCCGCGGTCGACTGACCACTGAGGTCCTGCAGTTCAGAGATCGTGCAAGCCCCTGCCGCCAGCCGATCGGCGATCGGCCCATAAACGGCCGGATCCCCTTGAACCTTGCCGAAGCTGGTGGCAAAGGTGAACGGTTCTGCTTCCTGCCCAGGCGACAGCGGCGGCTGCAAAGGCATCAGGCCCAGGCCACCGATCCGCTGCTCCGCGTCCTGCAGCGTGAGGGGGTCGAGCCCCTTGACGAAGACATCGCGGCGGAACGACTTGTGGGTGGCCAGGTCGATCATGGTCTGGCGGATCAACGGATTGACCTCCGCGAAGATCAGGCCCTTCAACGAGGGGGCCAGCAGCTGCTCAAAGGACTCCGGCAGGGTGGCGCTGCCGAGGGGATGCAGCTTGTGGGCCTGGCAACGTTGGTGCAGGTCGGCCACGTAAAGGGGCTGCCAGCCGTCGTTGGCGAACTCACCGCAGAGGTAATCGAACTGCTCAGGGTCAAGCCCGGCCAGATCGTCCTCCAGCAAGGGAATGGCATGCCTCAGGGCTGAGGGCTGTTCAGCCGTGCCGAGCAGCTCCCGCAGTCCGGCGATCGCACGGCGCAGGGGTGCCCTTGGATCCGCTGGATCGGCCCGGCTGCGCTCCAGGGCGTACAGCTTCTGGAATGTCGTACGCCCCAACCAGCCAGGCTGGGTGTTGTAGGAGCAATAGAACAATCCGGCCGGCCGCAGGGCTGCGGACGCGACGGCGAACAAGGCGTGCTGCACCGGCTCACGGACCCAGGTGGCGATGCCGTGGGCGACGACGTACTGGTAGCCACCACCGAAGGCCGGCGCGGGCCCCAGGGGGGCGGGATCGGCCGCCAGGGCGACGAAATCAGCCTCGAGAAAGCGCACATTGGTGAGAGCCAAGCGGCGGCGCAGCCCCTCGGCATGGCTGATGTGATCGGGATTGAAGTCGATGCCGAGGAACGTGCCCTCCGGATGGAGGGCGGCCTGCAAACACAGGCCGAAGCCCATGCCGCAGCCGAGCTCGAGGTAATGGAAAGGCTGGCCTTCTTCGCTGCGGGGAGGTGAGTGCCCCTTGATCAGGGCAGCGAAGTCCAGCCAGCTCGGGGCCAACTCCCGAAAAAAGCCACTGCTGTAGGTGGAGTGGGAGTAGTACCCGTGGTCCCAGGCCATGACTGTGCCCTAGGAGAACATCCGCACACCGGTGGAGAGGGTGATCGGTTCCAGGGGGGTGGTGCCGCCGCCGTTGGGAACATCGAGGCTCAGCTGGAGGTTGGCGGTGCGGCAATCGGCGGAAACGCTGGTCGTGAACGTGTTCACCCCATCGATCAGCACGGCATTGTCGTTGGCCGTCGTGGAATCAAGCCGGCCATTGATGAGAATGCGGGGCCCATCGCGGCGCAACTCCGTCCGTCCGGTGGTGGCATTCAGGGCGGTGTAGAAACGAATCACCCTCGGGATCGGTGCCGCGTTGACGCCGGTGCTGAAGGGCACCAGCAGCCGCAATTCGGTGCCGGCGGCCGTGGCGCAGGGTGGCGTTGTGCAGGGGGAAGGGGTGGGCATCGGCGTGTTCGTGTTGGTCCAGCCTGCGGGGGCCGCGGCGGCGGCGGAGAAGGCGCAGGCTTCCCGTGATTCAACGGCCAGGAAGGAATTGATCTTGGCGATGTCCCGCTGAGCCTGGGTGTTCCAGGTCACCCTGTTGGTGGTACGGACGTGGCTGACAGCCACGTTGGCGATCGACGCCAGGGCGATTCCCCCCACCACCACCCCGACCAGGAGCTCCACCAGGGTGAACCCTGGGGACGTGGGCTGGGAACGGCGATGCATGGTCATGCTCGGTTGAATTGGCTGGCGTCGCAGGCGGTGGCGACATTCCCGGTGGAGTTGTTATTCCCCAGCCGCATGAGGCCCAGCAAGCCGGTGAGCTGGACGCAGCGCAGGGGCGCCAGGCCATCAATGCTGATCCGCACCTGAACATTGTTGGCCACGGCAGTTCCCACCCCATCGATGGAGATCGCCCCCCGCGGCGTGAAGGTGATGCTCGTGGCGGATGCTCCCACGCTGTAAGTGGCGTTACCCAGCACAGCGCCTGGCAACCGCAGGGTGCTTTCGGGGGCGCAGGTGGTGGGGGCCACCGTGGCCAGCGTGGCTCCAGCCGCCCGGTTGGCTCCCGTTGTGATCGTGACGGTGCAGTTGGTGGCGGTCTGGTCCGGCGTCCGCGCAATCACCTCGAGCCAGGAGGTGAGCTCCAGGGCGGCGGCATTGACCCGCTCCCGCCGCCAGTTCTCCTGATTCGCAGGAACCACGACGGCCGCCACGACACCGAGAACCGCCACGGTGACCATGATCTCCATGGTGGTGAAGCCAGCACTCCTCGAACGGGGAGGCCCGCAACGGGATTCACAGGACGAGAGGTGGGCCATCAGGTGCAGAAGTTGGCCATGGGTGGCACGATGCTGATCAGCCGTAGATCCCTGTTGGCGGGCACCGTCTCCCGGTAGATCACCCGCAGCACCTTGTTGGGCTGGATGGTGACGACCCGGTTGATGTTCCGGGCCGCCAGGGGATTGGGCAGCGCATTGACAGCCGTCAGGAGCGGCGTCATCACCGGCGAGGTCACAGTGTTGTTGGCGCAGAGTTCAGTCACCGCATCGGGCTCCCGCGCTGAGCTGGAGGGGGCGATCGGGGCGGTGGTGGTGGTGTCGTCGCGGGTGGGGAAGAAGAAGGCGCTGCTGCGGGGGTTGGTGGTGGCACAGGAGGACGTGGCCGTGCCCGTATCGACCGAGGGGAAAGTGGCCAGGCCGTCGGCGGCATTGATCGTGGCCACCAGGCAGGTGCCGGAGCAACAGGTGAGGCGGTCGGCCACCCCGCGCACCACGGCGATGTCAGATTCGATGTCTTCGCTCACCTTGATCTGCTGGCGTGCATTGACGGAATTGCGGTTGATGCTTTCGATGAGCACGGATGTACCCGCACTCACGATCAGGAGCATCACAAGCAGGACCAGCGGTTCAACAATGGTGAAACCCAGAGTATCCGTAGGTGAAGAGCGCTTCAAGGGGTCAGTAGGGGCGGGAGTTGGTGACACTGCGCGCCACCCAGTCTTCACCCACCCAGGGCACGAAGTTGATGTCGTCGAGCAGGGAGCTGGCGGCAATCACCGCGCCCAGGTTGGAGGCGGAAGAGGGCGGGACCCTGATGTGCACATCGCCGCAGGGCTTGAAGGACTGGGTCCAGATGCGGCCACTGAAGATCCAGCCGTCGTCACTGTTGAAGATCGCCTGCTGGGCTGAGGAGGCGTTGGGATAGCCCTCGCAGCCAAAGGTGCGCATTTCGAAATAGCCCACCGGCATGTAAAACCAGGCCCCGGCGATGCGGCCTGTTGTTGTGCTGCCGGAACCGGAGGGCAGAATGCCGAAGCGCACCACCTGCAGCTGCCCGGAATCGCGACCAAAGAAGTTGAGGTTGTCCGGGTCACCCACCAGGGCCACCTCGGTTTCCGGCACGGGTGTGGTGCAGGTGTTGATGGGGCCGCCGGCACACTTCACCAGTTCAATGGCAGCGGAAGCGCCGATCGTGACCAGAGGACTGCTGCTGTTGGCAGGCTTGGCCGTGGTGTAGGACGCCCCCCTCAGGTCATCCGTTCGGTTGTAGTAGAAGGAGATCGGCCCCCCACTGGCGTCCATGGTGACGAACCCCCCGGTGAGTCCGCTGTCGACGGGGTCAAGGTTGAAGATCGGGCCGAGGCAATGGAAACCTGGCGCTGCCGAGGCAGGAGAGGAGGCGGAGTATTCGCACCAATCACTCAGGCGAAGGTTGATGTCGTCAACCACATGAAATTCGCCGGTTGTCGTGGCGGATCCATTGATGATTCGTATACGTGTCGTCGCACTCTGGTAATCGGCGAGACTGACGACTCTGGTCACTTCACTGGTTTTAGCGCCACTGTTCAAACCAGGGAACTTTGCCACGGTGACCCAATTGGTGGCGATGTTTGCGCTGGTTGTGTTGGGGGCCGTTGTGCCGGTGCATTGCGTTGTCGCAGTCCCCGCACTCGTGCTCACCTGCACCCAGAGCTCATCCGTTGCATCGACGGCAGAACTTCCTGACTGCTTGAAAGACAGGGTGGCGCGACCGAGGTTGCCGCTGAGGTTGGCGGCACGACAAAGACCATTTCGCTGGGCGGTCATCGTGCCGGTGGTGTTACCGATCCGAATATATCCCTGCCCGCCAAACGTGGAGACGAACTGAACATTTCCAGTGCTGGAATTGGTATCGTTGTTGTTATTATCAAGTCCATACCACTGCCAGGTGCCTCCACTGCTGCCGAGACTGACCCAGTTCGGATGTGAGGTGGTATTTTTGTAGCCGGATCTGAATGCGGTGGTGGCAGTTGTCCCTGTCGTCATTCCGGCGAAGTTTTCCAAGTTATCCACCGTGCCGGCGGTGCCACTGATCTTCGTCCAGGTGGTGTTCGTGCACGGTGAGCCCGTGCCTCCAATCGTGGTAGGCGAGGAATTGCAAACCTCAATCTGTGGCGGGCTGGTGTCGTTGCGGGTGCGGAACCGGTACCTGAAGCCGCTGCTGCCGGAGGGATTCAGCGTGGGATAGCGCTGGCCCCCATCAACGGTGGCGTCGACACGCTGGGCAGGACCACCGGTGGAGGACCAGGTGAAGGCATACTTCCCAGCGGTGACCTGGCTACCGATCGTCGGCAAGGTGATGGCCGAAGGAATGATCGGAATCCCTGAAACGGAACGTCCGAGAATGTCGTCCTGGGTGCCGTAGAAGGCGCTGGGGCTGGCGTTGGCCAGCCCGATCCATGTCGTGCCACAGCCGGACGAGCTGCCGAACCAACGCGCCGGGTCGCAGACGTCGGGGATGGCGGTGGAGAACTTGTTGGGCACCACCCGGTTGGAGGCCCGATCGAAAGGATCACCGTCCTTGGCGACGATGCCGAGAACGTTGAGAATGCTGGTGACCTTCGTGGACGAGACCCTTTTGGTGAAACGGTCGTTGGCGGCGTTGCTCCACACCGTCCCGCCATTGAGCCCGGTGATCATGCCGAACTCCACGCCGCAGAAGCGGCTTTCGCCACCCAGCGACTGGGTGGGGTCAGAACCCTTCGAAGCCGCCAGTCCTCCAGAGCCGCCGGAACCCAGCGAGGCCCCACAGCATTTGGGAAGCACTTCGAACTCCCGCGTCACCGTGGCGGTGGATTGCACCGCGCCATTCCGGATCACCTGCCCTTCCACCGTGAGGGTGATGAAGCCTTTGTTGAAGCCGGGCAACTTGGTGCCGGAGGTATCAGGGGGATCCTGAAGATTGATCAGATCAGGGCTGAAGCTCCCAGTGGAGGCCGTGATCCCCGATCCGGCCACAGTGGTTGCTGAGTCACTGCGGCGGTTGGCGTTACCGGGCTGACCGGCAGCAAAGGTGACCGACTTGAGGGCGAAACGTCGATCACCGGTGTTGACCACCAGGTTGTCGAGATTGCGGAACTGGCCGTCGCCGAGACTGCGGGCCGTGGCCGTGGGCGCTCCGGGTGTTTTGTTGTCCTTATCGCGGCAGGGGCTCGTGAAATCAGCCGTGGACCATTGGTTCATGCCTTGGCCGGAAACCAGCATCTTGCGGTTTTCCACCTGGTTGAGCACCGCCACGACCTGGTCGGCGCCAGCTTCCGCCACAGAAAGGGCATCGCTGCGCGTGTCCTGCTTGCGACTGCCCAGCAGATTGTTGGCCGTGAGCGTGGTTAATCCAACCGTTCCAGCCACCATGGCCAGCAGGATCAGAATGCCTGCCAGCATTGAAAATCCTGATTGGCCGCGTCGTGCGCCACTGCGGACGGCGAGGACATGCAATAAGAATTTAGGTGTCACGGTGCGAACCAGAAGAAGGCCTTGATGGATTCAGCCGAGGGATGCTTTGAGCCTGATCCTCCACCTTAGACCGACCCCCAACCGCCCTGCAGAAACAGCCCTACCGGGCTTGGCGATTCAACCCTCCAACGAACCGCGCGCCATCAGCGTTCGGTCCAAGTATTGATCCAGCATCGTGCCCGGCAGCAGGGGCCCCTGGGAGAAGACCAGACCCACCAGGGTGTTGTAGCTGCGGGTGTTGACCCACTGCACCCGGGCCGGCAGGGAGATGTTCTGGTGCTGCTCGTAATCACTCACGTCGAGGAGCACATCTTCGTTCGCCACCACCTCCAGCGAGCCACGCCGGATCACACAGGCCCCCGTGCGGCTGATGTCCCCCACCGTCACGTAAACCGTGCGTCCTGAAGCCAGCCGGATGCTGGCCGACACGCCAGGGGGCAGGACATGGCGCAGGGCCGTGCGCAGGTCCTGCAGCTGTCCGTCGCCTTCGGTCTCTTCCGGTGACATCCAGGCAGCTGTCAACATCGACACAGTCATGTTATCTCCCTGCCCCGGCGATGCCACAGCGCGGGGGCGCCGGCACGGTGCCGGGGCGGTGCCCGCAGAATGGGACCAAAGGAGCCGGGCGACGGAATGGGTGTACTGACGGCTTTGGCGATCCTGGCGGGCCTGATCCTGGTGCACGAGGCCGGCCACTTCTTCGCCGCCACCTGGCAGGGCATCCGGGTCAGCGGCTTCTCGATCGGTTTCGGTCCGGCCCTGATCCAGCGGCGGCGGCGCGGCGTGCTGTTCGCCCTGCGGGCCATCCCCCTGGGCGGATTTGTGTCCTTCCCCGACGACGAGGAGGACAGCACCATCCCCGCCGACGATCCCGACCTGATGCGCAACCGTCCCCTGGCCCAGCGGGCCCTGGTGATCGCCGCCGGCGTGATCGCCAACCTGCTGCTGGCCTGGAGCGTGCTGCTGGCCCAGGGGCTGGTGATCGGCATCCCCTCCGGCTTCAGCGCCACCCCCGGTGTGGTGGTGGCCGCCGTGCAGCCCGGCCAGGCGGCCGCCGGCTCCGGCCTCCAGCCCGGCGACCGCATCGTGGCGGTGGACGGCACCCCCCTGGCCGGCGGCCAGGAAGCGGTCATGGCCCTGGTGGACCGCATCAAGGACGCCCCAGGCCGCACCCTGCGTCTGCAGGCCGACCGCCACGGCACCACGGTGACCCTGCCCCTCACCCCAACCGACAGCGGTGGCATCGGTCGCATCGGCGCCCAGCTGCAGCCCAACGGCAGCGAATCCTTCCGGGCCGCCACCAGCCCGATCGAGCCGATCCTGCAGGCCAACCACGATTTCGTGGCCCTCACCCGCCGCACCGTGGAGGGCTTCGGCACCTTGATCACCCACTTCGGCGAGACCGCCCCCCAGGTGTCGGGCCCGGTGAAGATCGTTGAGATGGGGGCGTCCCTGGCCAGCCAGGGGGGCAGCAGCCTGTTCCTGTTCACGGCCCTGATCTCGATCAACCTGGCGGTGCTCAATGCCCTGCCCCTGCCCCTGCTCGATGGCGGCCAGTTCGCCCTGCTGCTGCTGGAGGGGGTCCGGGGCCGGCCCCTGGCCGACCGCTACCAGATGGCCTTCATGCAGTCGGGCTTCGTGTTCCTGGTGGGCCTGTCCCTGGTGCTGATCGTCAAGGACACCAGCCAGCTGCCCGCCATCCAGCAGCTGCTCAGCCGCTGAGGTGCCCCGCTTCCCCAGCCCCCGAACCCGGGCGCCGCTGATCCTGGAGCGGCTCGGCGTCCTCTATCCCGACGCCACATGCTCGCTCGACTGGCGCACCCCCTGGGAGCTGCTGGTGGCCACGATGCTCTCGGCCCAGTGCACCGACGAGCGGGTCAACAAGGTGACCCCGGCCCTGTTCGAGCGCTTCCCCGATGCCGCCGCCGCCGCCGCCGTCGACAGCGAGGCGGTGGAGCCCTATGTGCAGTCCACCGGCTTCTACCGCAACAAGGCGAAGCACATCGTGGCCGCCTCGCGGCTGCTGATGGAGCGCCACGGCGGCGCCGTGCCCGCCTCGATGGAGGAGCTGCTGCCCCTGCCGGGGGTGGCCCGCAAGACCGCCAACGTGGTGCTGGCCCACGCCTTCGGCATCAACGCCGGCGTCACGGTCGACACCCACGTGAAGCGGCTGGCCAACCGGCTCGGGCTGACCCGCCACGCCGACCCGAAGCGGATCGAACCCGACCTGATGAAACTGGTGCCCAGGCCCGAATGGGAAACCCTCTCGATCCGGCTGATCTTCCACGGTCGGGCCGTCTGCGTCGCCCGCAAACCCCGCTGCCAGGGCTGCGGCCTCGCCGACCTCTGCCCCAGCCACCCGGGGCCCACTCCGGTGCCGGCCGCGCCAAGAGGTAAGGTGACAGGCTGAAGTTTCCCCCTCCTCCGGCCGCATGGCGAAGAAGTCGATGATCGCGCGTGACGTCAAGCGCCGCAAGATCGTGGAGCGTTTCGCGACGCGCCGTGCCGCCCTCAAGGAGGCCTTTGATGCGGCCGGCGATCCGATGGAGCGCCTGGAAATCCACCGCAAGCTGCAGTCGCTGCCCCGCAACAGCGCCCCCAACCGCATCCGCAACCGTTGCTGGGCCACCGGCAAGCCCCGCGGCTACTACCGCGATTTCGGTCTCTGCCGCAACCAGCTGCGCGAGCGGGCCCACAAGGGTGAACTCCCCGGCGTGGTCAAGTCGAGCTGGTGAGCAGCGGGGCGCCAGCCCCTTGCCGCAACGGCTTTTTTCTGCAGCGGGCGCCCCTGGAGGGCGCCTTCTTCATGGCCGGGCGGGGGCGGATGCGAGAATGGTGCGTGACAACAAAACGGACATAACGCCCAGTGCAAGGACACACTCAGTCGATCTCCTTCGATGGTCGGGAGATCCGGCTGACCAGCGGCCGATTTGCGCCCCAGGCCGGGGGCTCGGTGATGGTGGAATGCGGCGATACGTCGATCCTGGTCACCGCCACCCGCTCGAAAGGCCGGGACGGCATCGATTTCCTGCCCCTGATCTGCGATTACGAAGAGCGTCTCTACGCCGCCGGCCGCATCCCCGGCAGTTTCTTCCGTCGTGAGGCCCGCCCCCCCGAGCGCGCCATCCTCACCTGCCGCCTGATCGACCGGCCGATGCGGCCCCTGTTCCCGGGCTGGCTGCGCGACGACCTGCAGATCGTCGCCACCTGCATGTCCCTGGATGAGCGGGTCCCCCCCGATGTGCTCGCCGTCACCGGTGCCTCCATGGCCACCCTGCTGGCGAAGATCCCCTTCATGGGCCCGATGGCCGCCGTGCGCGTCGGCCTGCTCGGTGACGACTTCGTTCTCAACCCCAGCTTCCGCGAAATCGAGCGCAGCGAGCTGGATCTGGTGGTGGCCGGCACCCCCTCCGGCGTGGTGATGGTGGAAGCGGGCGCCAACCAGCTGCCCGAACAGGATGTGATCGAGGCCATCGATTTCGGCTACGAAGCCGTGGGCGAGCTGATCCGCGCCCAGCTGGCCCTGCTCAAGGAGCTGGGCATCGAGCAGGTCCTGCCGGAAGAGCGCAGCGAAGATCCCACCCTGCCCAGCTTCCTGGAGAAGGAATGCGCCCAGGGCATCGGTGAGGTGCTCAAGCACTTCGAGCAGACCAAGGCCGAGCGCGACGAGAAGCTCGACGCCATCAAGGCCGAGGTGGGCGAGAAGATCGCCGCCCTCAACGGCGAGGATCCGATCAAGGTGGCCGTGAGCAGCAACAGCAAGCTGCTGGGCAACTCCTACAAGAGCCTCACCAAGAAGCTGATGCGTCAGCAGATCGTTGTCGAAGGCAAGCGGGTGGATGGCCGCAGCCTCGATGAGGTGCGCCCGATTCAGGCGGCCGTGAGTGTGCTGCCCAAGCGCGTGCATGGCTCGGGCCTGTTCCAGCGTGGGCTCACCCAGGTGCTCTCCTGCGCCACCCTCGGCACCCCGAGCGACGCCCAGGAGATGGACGATCTCAACCCCATCAGCGAGAAGACCTACCTCCACCACTACAACTTCCCTCCCTACTCGGTGGGTGAGACCCGGCCGATGCGCTCCCCCGGTCGTCGCGAGATCGGCCACGGCGCCCTGGCCGAGCGGGCCCTGATCCCCGTGCTGCCCTCCAAGGAGAGCTTCCCCTACGTGCTGCGGGTGGTGTCGGAGTGCCTCAGCTCCAACGGCTCCACCTCGATGGGTTCGGTCTGCGGCAGCACCCTGGCCCTGATGGATGCCGGCGTGCCCCTGGCCGCCCCCGTGAGCGGCGCCGCCATGGGTCTGATCAAGGAGGGCGACGAGGTGCGCATCCTCACCGACATCCAGGGCATCGAGGACTTCCTCGGCGACATGGACTTCAAGGTGGCCGGCACCGAGAAGGGCATCACCGCCCTGCAGATGGACATGAAGATCAGCGGCCTGGAGATCAAGACCGTCGCCGAAGCGATCAACCAGGCCCGCCCGGCCCGGCTGCACATCCTCGGCAAGATGCTCGAGGCCATCGACAAGCCCCGCGACACCCTCTCCCCCCATGCCCCGCGCCTGCTCAGCTTCCGCATCGATCCGGAACTGATCGGCACCGTGATCGGCCCCGGCGGCCGCACCATCAAGGGCATCACCGAGCGCACCAACACCAAGATCGACATCGAGGATGGCGGCATCGTCACGATCGCCAGCCATGACGGCGCCGCCGCCGAAGAGGCCCAGCGCATCATCGAGGGCCTCACCCGTCGCGTCAGCGAAGGCGAGGTGTTCAACGGTTCGGTCACACGGGTGATCCCGATCGGTGCCTTCGTGGAGATCCTGCCTGGCAAGGAGGGGATGATCCACATCTCCCAGCTGTCGGAATCGCGGGTCGAGAAGGTCGAAGACGTCGTCAACGTCGGCGACCAAGTGACGGTGCGGGTGCGGGAGATCGACAACCGCGGCCGCATCAACCTCACCCTGCGGGGCGTGGAGCAGCAGGAGCCGGCGGCGGTCTGATCGCCGCGTCCGTCAGCGCCCCTAAACTGGTTGGCAACTGGTTGGAACGGGGCGATGAAGAGCGTCGGTGCCTTCGAAGCGAAGACCCACCTCTCCAGCCTGCTGGAAGAGGTGGCCGCCGGCGAGGAGATCCTGATCACCCGCCACGGCAAACCACTGGCGCGGCTGGTTCCGGTCGCGTCCGATGGGCGTGAGCGGCGCCTCGAGGCCATCGCCCATCTGCGCAGCTTCGCAACGGGCCGGCGACTGAACGGCCTCTCCATCGGTGCGTTGCGGGACGAAGGCCGCAGGTGCTGAGCTTCGTCGCCGATGTTTCAGCGGTGTGCTCCTGGTGTTTTGAGGACGAGCGCACGGCGGATTCGGAGGTACTCCTGGCCCGATTGCCGGAGTGCGAACTCTGCGTTCCTGCGCTGTTCCTCTGGGAGCTGGGCAACGTTCTGCTGATGGCCGAACGGCGCGGCCGGATCACCGCGGCGGATCGGAGCCGCTTCCTTGCCCTCGTGGTTCAACTCAACCTGGACATTGATCCTGCCGATCCGCAAGTCGTCTGGCACGACGTGGTGAGCCTGGCGGCGCAGCATCGCCTCACCACCTACGACGCGGCCTATCTGGAACTGGCCATGCGTGGCGGACTCCCCCTGGCCAGTCGCGACAACGCGCTTCTGGCCGCCGCAAGGACCTGCGGGCTGGAGCTGCTCGCCTGCTGAAACGGCGGGCTGCCGCTCACACCGCAAAGCCGGGATCGATCACCGCCATCGCTGCCGCCGCCCGCCGGCAGACCTCGGCGTGGGCCGGACCGTTGCTGGCGATCAGGCAGCCGGCCTGGCGCACATCGCCGCTGTTGTAGAGCAGTGGCCGGCCATCGGCATGGTCGAAGCCACCACCGGCAGCACGCAGCACCGCTTCCGGCGCCGCCGTGTCCCAGTCCTTGGGGGCACTGCGCCCCGACAGGGAGATGTAGAGGTCGGCCTCGCCCCGCAGGATCGTGGCCACCTTGCCGCCGACACTGCCGATCGCCAGGCTGCGGGCGGGCCGCAGGTCGGCCAGCAGCTGCTCCAGGCGCTCGTCGCGGTGGTTGCGGCTGGCCACCAGCACCAGCTCCTCCCGGCGGCCGCTCAGGGCAGGGGCGAAACACTCGCCGGCCCGGTTCTCCCGCCAGGCCTCCCCCGCCCCGTTGCCGGCCCCACCGGCGCCCAGCAGCCCGAACCAGAGCTCCTCCGGCTCCGGCAGCAGCACCACCCCCAGCACCGGCCGCTGGCCGTGCACCAACGCCAGATGGACGGCGTACTCGCCGGTGCCCTGCAGGAAATCCTTGGTGCCATCGAGGGGATCGAGGATCCACAGCCATTCGGCGTCCAGCGGCTGACCCGGCACCAGCACCTCGGCGGCGGTTTCCTCGCTCAGCAGGGTCCAGCCGGCAGCCGGGAAGGCCGCCGCCAAGCCGTCCAGCAGCCAGCGGTTCACCGCCAGATCCGCCGCCGACACCGGCCCCTCGCCGCCATGGTCGACGCTCAGGGCCGGCGGAAAGCCATAGGGGGGCTGCTCACCACGGGCGTAGGCCCGCAGGATGTCGGCCGCGCCCCAGGCCAGCCGGCGCAGCTCCGCCAGTAAGGGCTCACAGCCGATGCCGTCGGGCAGGGCGAAGGGAGACGGCATCATGGGAGCGGGAAACAGGCATTGTGCAGGAACCGGTGCAGGAGCACGAACCCGCCGCCGGCGTTCTCTATCTGGTGGGCACCCCCATCGGCAACCTCGACGACCTCTCCCCCCGGGCCCGGCGGGTGCTGGCGGGGGTCAGCCGGGTCGCCTGCGAAGACACCCGCCGCAGCGGCCTGCTGCTGCACCATCTCGGCCTGCGGGTGCCGCTGCTGAGCTTCCACCAGCACAACCAGACGGCCCGCATCCCCCAGCTGCTGGCGGCCCTGGAGGCGGGCGAAGCCATTGCCCTGATCAGCGATGCCGGCCTGCCGGGGGTGTCCGATCCCGGCCAGGAGCTGGCGGCCGCCGCCCGCGCCGCCGGCCGCCAGGTGATCTGCATCCCCGGCCCCAGCGCGGTCACCACCGCCCTGGTGAGCAGCGGCCTGCCCTCGGGCCGCTTCTGCTTCGAGGGGTTTCTGCCCCCGAAGGGCGGGCCCCGGCGCCAGCGGCTCGAGGCCCTGGCCGGCGAGGAGCGCACGATGGTGCTGTTCGAAGCCCCCCACCGGCTGCTGGCCCTGCTCGAAGACCTGCTGGCGGTGCTGGGGGACCGGCCCCTGCAGGTGGCCCGGGAACTGACCAAGCGCCACGAGGAACAGGTGGGCCCCAGCGTGGCGGCGGCCCTGGCGCACTTCCAACGCACCCCGCCCCAGGGGGAATGCACCCTGGTGCTGGGCGGTGCCCCGCCGGCGGCGGCCCCCGTCTGGGACGAAACCGCCCTGCGCCATGCCCTGGCCGAGCTGGTGCGGGGCGGCCTCAGCAACCGGGAGGCCGCCCGCAGCCTGGCGCTCAGCAGCGGCCACAGCCGCCGGGCCCTCTACGCCCTGCTGCACCAGGAACCGGCAGACTGCACTCCTCCCCCTGCGACGCCGTGATGCTCCTGCGCCTGCGCCTCCTGTGCGGCAGCCTGCTCGGCGGCACCCTGCTGCTGACCCTGCTCTGCCTGGGGGCCCAGAACCTGGAGGAGCGACCCCAGCTGCGCTTCGGCTTCGCCCGCAGCGCCCCGTTGCCGGCCGGCTTCATCGTGGGCGTGGCCCTGGTGCTGGGGGTGATCAGCGGCGGCGCCAGCGCCGCCCTGCTGCTGCCAGGCAACACCCCCGCCGACGAGGGCTGAAGCCTCAGCTGCCAGGCAGGGCGTAGAGGGCGCCTTCGATCACCACCCGGCTGATGCCCTGGGCCAGCAGGTACGGGGCCGTGAGCTCGAACACCTTGAGGTCGGGCACCTTGATCACCCGCTGGGTGCGCCCGCACTGGCGCTTGGCCTGGCGGGGGTTGAGGAACACCACCAGGGCCTGGCGCTCCAGCTCGGCGTCCGGAAGCCGGCCCAGTTCGGGAAACTCGCTCAGCGGCCGCGCCTGCAGCTCCACCGTCTTGTCGACCAGCATGTAGGCGCTGGCGGGGAGGGCGGCGGCCACCAGGGGCTGGAGGCGACCCTCACCAGCGGTTGTGGCGCCGTCGTCGAGCAACACCACGGGGATCGGCTGGAACGGGTTGATCTCCTCGTCGTCGTCGCCGTCGCTGGTCAGCAGGTCGTCGTCATCGGCACCGAAATCGTCGGCATCCTCGATGGCGAGCACGGCGGGGCCGTCCTCCGCCTCCGCTTCGGCCCTCACCGGGGCCGGCACGGACAGGCGGCGAGGGGGATCGGGCAGCACCTTGCGCACCGGTGCGGGCTGGGGCTCAGCCTCGGGCGCGGTGTCGGGGTCAGACTCGGGATCCTCGGGAGCAAGGGCCTCGATAGGTTCCAGTGTGGACTCGAGGTCCGGCTGCTCTGGAGCGGGTTCGGGGCTGCTGATCTCCAGGGCCGTCTGCAGGGCCTCGGGGGGCTCAGCCGTCACCACCGGCGTCCGGCTGCGCCGGCGGGAGCGCTCGGACTTGACGCGCTCGTACTCCGCCTCCCCCAGCTCCGTGCGCACCACCCGGATGACCGTGTTGGGGCTGCAGCCGAATCGGTCCGCCAGCTCCTGGCTACTGGAACCCTCCCGAAAGCATCCAACCAGTTCGGTTTTCTGGCTGTCGCTGAGCCGGGTGGCGGCCATGGAACGGTTCAAGCGCGGTCGTCCACTGTACGGGTGGCTACCGGAGTGGCCTGGCCACCGAGCGCTGGCACAATGCGCTCCTTGCTCCCTTAGCTCAGCTGGATAGAGCAGCTGCCTTCTAAGCAGCCGGTCGATGGTTCGAATCCATCAGGGGGCGTTGGTGGACCCGGGCGGATCCGGGTCTTTTGCAGGACTTCAGCGCCTGACCGGCACCACCTGCAGACCGATCGGGGCCAGGGCGATCAGGGCCAGCTTGATGTGCTGGATGCCGAAGGGGATGCCCACGATCGTCACGAAACAGGCCACCGCGGCGCTCAGATGGCCGATCGCCAGCCACCAGCCGGCCAGCAGGAACCAGATCACGTTGCCGATCAGCCCAAGTGGTCCGGTGCCGAAATCCATGCGTCCGGTGAGCTCCCGGCGGCTGACCGCCTCGTAGCCGAACGGCCAGAAGGAGAAATTGCCGATCACGAAGCAGGCCCGGGCCCAGGGAATTCCCGCGATCGTGATCGCCGCCACCAGGCCGGCCAGCCACCAGCCCAGGCCCATCACAAAGCCCCCGAGCACGAACCAGAGGACGTTGAGCAGGAAGCGCAGCATGGAGGGAACCGGTTCTGCGCTCCAGCATGACGCCGACCGGCGGTTCAACCGCCGGGCTCGGCCAGGGGTCAGGGGCTGCGGCGCCTGCGATTCGGGCGTCGTCCGCTCAGAATCTCCAGCCTCCTGATCAGCTGCTCCAGGAGGGTCAGGGAGTGGCCCTTTCGCTGGCTTCCTGCGGCGAAGGCCGTGGCGAAGCCGACCGAAGCCACCGTCACCTTGACCACCCCCTGACCGAGGGACCAGACGTCGGCGGGGGCGGGACCGCCAATCCGACTGGAGGCCCGGGTCTCCGTCTTCTGGAGTTCGTCGAGCAGGGTGCGCTTCAGTTCGCCCAGGGGGAGGGAGAGGGCCGCCGCAGGGAGCTGGGGGCGGGCTCCCTGCAGGCGGGAGAAGCGGGCCTGGAGGTCTGACGGGCTGGTGGCCGCTTCGATGGCCTGGCGCATTCTTGTCACCCGTTCATCGAGTGCGTTGCGCTGCACCGTCTGGCTGCCCCTGGCTTGAGAGAGGATTCCCCAGGTGGCCGCGCCCTGCAGTGGCACCAGGAGCAGAAAGGCGAACGACGCGACGATGGCCCACTGGCGGACGGTGGCCAACCGTGCCCGTAAAAGGGCATTGGCGGGCTCGATGAAGACGGCTAGGTGCAGCAGCAGAAATCCAAGCAAGGCAAGGATTGAGGTGTTGGTCATGCGATTGGTGAACCGCAGTTGCCATGCCGGATTGAGCAGCTGAAGCGGCAGGGAATCGACCAGAACGAAAGCCAGAAAGATCATCAACAACCCTGCGCTGCTCCAGGCGAACAGGCGACTGATGCTGGCGATGTGGTCCTCTCGAGTGGCTGTGTACTCGGGCATGGGATGGAAGGTGCCACCGCGATGACATCGTTCTGATGTCAGTTTCTTGGGGATGGCTTCATTCCAATCCGCCGGCGCAGACGGCGACTCCAGACCACGGCCATGCCTGCTCCCGCCAAGGGGAGTGGGCCTGGAACATTCGACACAGTTTCCCCAGCCAGGGGTGGGGTGCTCGCCGGATCGACGCGAACCAGGGAAGCCTGTTCATAGGCATAGGCATACCCGAGAAGCTTGTCCTCTTCATAGGCCTTGGCCAGGAAGGAAATTCCGAGGGGGTTGAGGTTGTTCAGACTCTGGTATCCCGCCGGCACGATGACAGTTGGATAGCCAGCTCTGGCACCAATGCCAGCTCCGGATGTTCCACTGAACAGCACGGCATCCAAATCATTATCATCCATAAACTTATCGATTCCCAGCGTTCGGGAGTTAAGAATGTCAAGCGCTCTGTCTTGAAGATATTTCAAAGTGTCCGCACTGGTGGGCGACAGGTCGATCAAGCGAGATGCCGCTATGCGAGTCTGGCCATACTTAAATGCTCCAGTGGCGGGATCAGGATCGTCGGCGATGTAATCATTGATAAAGTCGTAGACATCATCAATGGATTGAATCGATGCGCTCGAGCCAAGCGTCTCCAGATAGAGGTTGAGGTCTCGCTTGAACTCGTAAGTCAGGACACTCGAGCTGTTGTTGGGTGGGGTGAACGCAATCTCCGTGACGGTGGCCCCTAGGGAGCGAATGGTGTCAATCGCCTTGTTAAAGATGGAGAGCTGCTCTGCGCCACTGGCCGTGTTCGCATTGGGCTTCGAATAATAACCAAGCTTGGCACCCTGCAAGGCATCAAGTTGTAGGTAGGGAGTGTAATCGCTCTTTGCCCTGCCGATACTTTCTGCGGTCAGCGGGTCCTTGGGGTCGTAGCCAGTCAAAGCCCCCAGGAGGATGGCCGCATCTGTGACCGAACGGGTCATCGGCCCGGCAGTGTCTTGGCTTGCCGCGATGGGGATGATGCCATCCCGGCTCCAGAGTCCGACAGTGGGTTTAATGCCAACCAAAGAATTCTGGTTTGAGGGGCTGAGGATGGAGCCTGATGTTTCCGTACCAATCGCAATCGTTGCCAGATTGGCCGCCATGGCAGCTCCTGACCCCGCACTGGAGCCCCCAGGGGACAACTGAGGCCGTCCATCACCGCCAGGAAGCGGGACGGGATTGTAGGGGTTTAACGTATACCCATTCAAGGAGTTATAGCCAGCGGGCATGCCGTTGGTCAGGAAGTTGGCAAATTCAGTGGGAGACGTCTTGCCAAGGATGATGGCGCCAGAATCAATCAGTTTCTGGGTGATCGTGGCATTGTCAGGTGGCAAGGAATCTTTGAGACCGAGAAAACCTGCTGTGTTGGGCAGGAAGCTCGTGTCAATGTTGTCTTTCAAAAGGACTGGAATGCCATGCAGGAGACTGCGTGCGCCCGTGGTTGCCCGTTCGACATCGAGTGCTGCTGCCTGGGCGAGGGCATTGGGGTTCAGGGAGATGATTGAGTTGAGGTTAAGCCCCGTAGGTAGATCGTACGCCGTAATCCTGTCGAGGTATAATTGCACTAACTTTTGTGCATTGATTAACCCACTGTTGAAAGCCTGATTGATATTGGATATCGTGGCCTCCTGGAGAGTGAACGTGGCGGCGGCCGATGGCCGCGCGAACTCAGTGGAGGCCAGGGTTGCCGCAAAAGCAGCCACGGCGACATGGCGAAATAGAGGGCGAATCACAGCAGATCTTAAGACAAGATTTATTGATTAGACCTTGAACAGCGGCCTGGCGCCGTATCAAAAACGACCAACGGAGCGACTTTTGGATGCCGATTGAACCATCGGTCGCCTGCCTTGCGCTTGCGTCTGTGTTGGGCTCCCCTCAGCACCCCCTCACTCCGCAGTTGCAGGCTGATCGGCCAGAATCCTTGTGACAGCCATCCATCCAAACGAAAACCGTGGCAAGCCGCAGTCTTGTTCCTGTCCGCTAGATCATCTTTGGGCGCAAGCTGCTGTTTCTACAACTACCGAAAGTCTGGCTGCCCTGGGAACATCTGACCATGTCCCTTGCCTGTCTGGCCGGGGTCCGCGGCCTTCGGCCATCGTTCATTCCGCTCCAAGGATCCTCGTCGGGACACGTCGTTCGAGTCAGATCCAAGTCAAGTCCGACTCAGGAATGATGACACCGCTGCTGTGGGATGGATGGCTTCCGTTGGGCCGGTTGAGCCCGGGACATCGTTCATCCATGGCCGTTCAGGCTGATCGTGGCTGACAAGCCGTCGCTCGAAGCCCCCTGGTGCCGTCAGGGACCAACCGCCGGAAACAGCCGCCGGTTGCGGTTGGCGATCGCCACCAGCGAGAGCATCACGGGCACCTCCACCAGCACGCCCACCACGGTGGCCAGAGCGGCCCCGGACTCCAGGCCGAACAGGCTGATGGCCACGGCCACCGCCAGTTCGAAGAAGTTGGAGGCGCCGATCATGGCGCCGGGGGCGGCAATCGCATGGGGCTGGCGCCAGAGGCGCATCCACTGGGCTGTGATCCAGAAGATCAGGTAGGTCTGCAGGGTCAGCGGGATGGCGATCAGGGCGATGGCCAGCGGGTTGGCAAGGATCGCCTCGGCCTGCACCAGGAACAGCAGCAGCACCGTGACGATCAGACAGACGATCGCCAGCGGCTTGAGCCGTTGCTCCAGCCGCTCGATGCGGCCGGGGGATCGCAACAGCACCCGGGTGAGCCAGCCCGCCGCCAGGGGGACCACCACAAACAGGCCCACGACCGTCACCAGGGTGTCCCAGGGAACGAGCACATTGCTCACCCCCAGCAGCAGGGCCGCGATCGGCGCAAAGGCGAACACCATGATCAGGTCGTTGATCGCCACCTGGGCCAGGGTGTAATTGGGATCGCCGTTACTGAGCCGACTCCACACGAACACCATTGCCGTGCAGGGCGCCACCCCCAGCAGGATCATGCCGGCGATGTATTGATCGCCGATGGCGGCGGGAATCCAGGCGCCGAAGAGACCGCGGATGAACAGCCAGGCGATGGCCGTCATCGTCAGCGGCTTGATCAGCCAGTTGACGACCACCGTGACCACCAATCCCTTTGGCTGACGCCGCAGGTCGGCGATGGAGCCGAAATCCACCGCCAGCATCATCGGGTAAATCATTCCCCACACCAGCAGGGCGATCAACAGGTTGATGCGGGCGAATTCGAAGGCCGCCACCGCCGCCGACAGCCCCGGCAGGAAAGCACCGAGGGCCACCCCGGCCACGATGGCCAGGCCGATCCACAGGCTGAGATAACGCTCAAAGAGTCCCATCGTTCAGGAAGCGTCTGCGGGGCCGTTCACGGCGCAGCAGCCGCGCGCAACAAGTCGCGGACCTCCTCGGCAGCGGGCACCCGGCCGGCCACGACCACACGGTCATCGATGACCAGCGCGGGCGTGCGCATCACGCCGTAGCCGGCGATCGCGACAGGGTCGTGGATGGTTTCAATGCTGGGCGCCAGGCCGAGGTCCGCGGCCCCCTTGCGGGCGTGGCCTTCCAGGGTGATGCATTTTCTGCAGCCGCTGCCAAGAATCTTGATGTCCATGGGGTGGGAACCTCAGACGAGCAGTGCATTGAACAGATAACCGATCAGCACGATGCCCAGACCCGTGACCGAGAAGAACGCTGCCAGCAAGGGCGGTTTGAGCACCCTCCGCAACAGAATCAATTCCGGAACCGAAAGGGCCACCACACTCATCATGAAGGCAAGCACCGTCCCCATCGGCAGTCCCTTCTCATGCAGCGCCTGCACCATCGGCATCACACCGGCCGCGTTGGAATAGAGCGGGATTCCGATTCCCACCGCCAGCAGCACACCGAAGGGATTGCTGCGGCCGGCATAGGTGGCGAAGAAGTCGGTGGGCACCCAGCCATGGATCAGGGCGCCCACACCGATGCCGATCAGCAGATAGGGCCAGATCTGCTGCAGGATCGAGGCCACTTCCTCGGCGCCCATCTGCAGCCGCTGCTCGAAGGGCAGGCCAGGAGAAGGTTCCACCGCCTGCCCGTGCAGCCTGGTGTCGTAGACGAAGGATTCCACCCAGCGCTCCAGCCGCAGGCGGCCCAGCACCCAGCCCGCCCCGATCGCGATCACCAGGCCGGAGCCGATGTAGATCAGGGTGATCTGCCAGCCGAACAGGCTGAACAGCAGGCCGATCGCCACCTCGTTCACCATCGGGCTGGCGATCAGAAAGCTCATCGTGACCCCCAGGGGAATGCCGGCGGCGAGAAAGCCGATGAAGGCCGGCACCGCACTGCAGGAACAGAACGGGGTGATCACCCCCAGCAGTCCCGCCAGCACGTTGCCGATCCCTTCGCGACGTCCGGCCAGCAGGGCCCTGGTGCGTTCCACGCTCAGATAGGAACGCAGAACAGTGACGACGAAGATGATGCCGCTGAGCAGCAGGGCGATCTTGAGCGTGTCGTAGAAGAAGAAACGCAGGGTTTCGCTGAGCCGTTGCTGCGGATCCAGACCCAGCCAGCCGAACAGCAGCGCCTCCCAGAGGGTTTCATTGATGCGATAGAGCACCAGCCAGGCCGCCACCAGGCCGGCGAGCAGGGTCCCATGGCCTGGCCGGCTGGTGCGCAGCCACTGCAGGACCGGGGACAGGGTGCTCACGGGCAGGGGACGGCGATGCCACCGCAGCTGGCCGCCAGGGCGGCGAGCCAGGCTCGCAGGCGTTCCAGGGCCTCGGGTTGCAGGCGGTAGTACACCCAGCGGCCGCTCTGGCGGTCGGCCAGCAGGCCCGTCTCCTTGAGCACCTTGAGGTGAAACGAGAGCTTCGACTGGGCCAGGCCCAGCTCGCCGGTGAGGTCGCAGACGCAGCGCTCGCCGTTGCCGAGGGCTTCTATCACCTGCAGGCGGATCGGGTCGGCCAGGGCCCGCAGCAGCAGGCGCGCCTCCTCGGCCTCCAGGGGGCCCGGGGCGCAGGCGATCGGGGCGGCAGTGGCGGCAGTGGCGGTCCTTAACCCAGCCATAAATCCATCAACCAGAGCTGATGTGACGATAGGGCGGTGTCGCGGCAGGCGCAGTGAAGATCGGCATCAACGGCTTCGGACGGATCGGACGGCTGGTGTTCCGCGCCCTCTGGGGGCGGCCCGGCATCGAGCTGGTGCATGTCAACGACAACGCCGGCGACGCCACCACCGCCGCCCACCTGCTGGCGTTCGACTCGGTGCATGGTCGCTGGAGTCAGCCCGTGGTGGCCGAAGGCGAGGGCTTCGCGGTGGGGGATTCACGGGTGGGCTGGTCGCGGCAAAGCGATCCGGTGCTGGTGCCCTGGCAGGCGGCGGGGGTGGAGCTGGTGCTCGAGTGCAGCGGCAAGTTCAAGACGCCCGAGACCCTCGCCCCCTACCTGCAGCAGGCCGGCGTGCAACGGGTGATCGTGGCCTGCCCTGTCAAAGGGGAGCTGGACGGCACCTTGATCCCCAACATCGTCTTCGGCATCAACCACGCCACCTATCTGCCGGAACGGCACCGGATCCTCACCGCCGCCTCCTGCACGACCAACTGCCTGGCGCCGGTGGTGAAGGTGGTGCAGGAGAACTTCGGCATCCGCCACGGCTCGATCACCACCCTGCACGATGTCACCAACACCCAGGTGGTGATCGACAGCTTCAAGAGCGATCTGCGCCGGGCCCGCGCCTGCCTGCAGAGCCTGGTTCCCACCAGCACCGGCTCGGCCAAGGCCATCGGCCTGATCTTCCCGGAGCTGCAGGGCAAGCTCAACGGCCACGCCGTGCGGGTGCCGCTGCTCAACGCCTCGCTCACCGATGCGGTGTTCGAGCTGGAGCGCGCCGTGACGGTGGAGGAGGTCAATGGCGCCTTCGCGGCGGCGGCGGCAGGCCCGCTGCTGGGGATCCTGGGCTACGAGGAGCGGCCCCTGGTGTCGGTCGACTACGTCAACGACAGCCGCAGTTCCATCGTGGATGCCCTTTCCACGATGGTGATCAACGGCACCCAGCTGAAGGTGTACGCCTGGTACGACAACGAATGGGGCTACAGCTGCCGGATGGCGGATCTCGCCTGCCATGTGGTCGGCCTGGATGGGCCCGTGGGGGCGTGATCGGGCCATGAAACTGCCCGGATTCGGCCATTCGCTCACGGCCCTGCAGCAGTACGGCGTCGTCACGGCGAATTACTGGTGCTTCACCCTCACCGACGGCGCCCTGCGCATGCTGGTGGTGTTCCACTTCCGGGAGCTGGGCTACAGCACCCTGGAGATCGCCTTTCTGTTTCTGTTCTACGAATTTTTCGGCATCCTCACCAACCTTTACGGCGGTTGGCTGGGGGCCCGTTTCGGCCTGCGTGTCACCCTCTGGGCCGGAACCCTGATGCAGGTGGCGGCACTGCTGATGCTGGTGCCCGTCGCCGACAGCTGGCCGAAATGGTGGAGCGTCGCCTATGTGATGGCGGCCCAGGCGCTCAGTGGCATCGCCAAGGATCTCAACAAGATGAGCGCCAAAAGTGCCATCAAATCCGTGGTTCCAGAAACACCTGAGGACCACAGCAAGGGCGAAACCCAGTTGTTCCAGTGGGTGGCGATTCTCACCGGCTCCAAGAATGCCCTCAAAGGGGTGGGGTTCTTCCTCGGCGGCCTGTTGCTCACCACCATTGGATTCAATGCCGCCGTCGGCGCGATGGCGGCCGGACTGTTTCTGGCCTTCCTGCTGACGCTGGTGCTGCCCGGGGAGATCGGCCGGATGAAGGAAAAGCCCGCCTTCACGGCGTTGTTTTCCAAGTCCCGCGGCATCAATGTGATCTCGCTGGCCCGGTTCTTTCTTTTCGGCGCCAGGGATGTGTGGTTCGTGGTGGCCCTGCCGGTGTTCCTGCAGACCACGCTCGGCTGGCGCTACTGGGAGGTGGGCGGCTTCATGGGCCTGTGGGTGATGGGCTACGGCGTGGTGCAGGGGTCGGCTCCGGCCCTGCGGCGCAGCTGGGGCCAGAGCGCTCCGCCGGGGGTCTCCGCCGTGACCTTCTGGAGCGGGCTGCTCACCGCCATTCCGGCCCTGATCGCCATCGCCCTCTGGCGTGAGGTGGGGCATCCCGGTGTGGCGGTGGTGGTGGGACTGGCGGCCTTCGGTGTGGTGTTCGCCATGAATTCATCGATCCACAGCTACATGATCCTGGCCTACACCGATGCCGAGTCGGTGAGCATGAACGTCGGCTTCTATTACATGGCCAATGCCGGCGGCCGCCTGCTCGGCACGGTTCTCTCGGGCGCCCTGTTCCTGGTTGGAGGCCTGCAGGCCTGCCTGTGGAGCTCCGCCCTCCTGGTGGGCCTGGCCTGGCTCGTGAGCACCCGTCTGCCGGCGCCACCGAGGCAGCACCCCCAACCCCTGGGCGCCGGCTGAACCGCCCCTGCGGCCGGGATGGTTTCGCCATGCTGAAGGGCCCTCTTCTGCCTGCCATGCCATTGAGTGCCCCACCGCGCCAGAGGTTGCTGGAGGTGAACGGCGGCTGCTGGGAGGGCCTGTTCGCCCGCCTGGGCCCCGACGGCCGCGAGATGGAGCGGTTTCCCACCCGCCTGCTGGTCACCGACCAGGACGGCACGATCGAGGCTGCCCTCACCTACCTCAGTTCCGGGCGCACCGTGCCGATGCGCTTCAGCGAACCGCCGGCGGCCATGCAGATCAGCGCCGCCGGCCACTGGAGCCTGGGCATCGATCGCACCGGTGCCTGGCCCTGGATCGCCGAGCTCTGCGTCGCCCATGGCCAGCGCCGCCGCCGCATCGTGCTGCGCCATGGCGTGGACAGCCTGGAGAGCCTCACCTACGCCAGGGAATGGCGGCCGGGCGTCACGGATGCCGGCCCCGATGCGCCGCTGGTGGCCCGCCTGGAGGCCATCGAGGCGGACGGTGCCACCACCACCCGCTGGAGCCTGGACGGCAACGTGGAGGTGGTGATCCTTCATCACCCCCGCCAGCCAGGGCCCGTCCAGGTGACGCTCAGCTGGCAGGTGGACGCCAACGTGTGCTGCCGGATCGAGCGCCGCTACTCCCCCTACGGCCTGCTGGAGCCACTGGCTGCCGACTGATGGGCCCGCCGCTGGTGTATCACCCGGCCTATTCGGTCCCCCTGCCCGACGGCCATCGCTTCCCGATGCAGAAGTTCCGGCTGCTGAAGGAGCGGCTCGAGCAGCTGGAGCTCGCCCGACCCGGACAGATCCACCAGCCCCTGCCGGTGCCGCGGCGCTGGCTGGAGCTGGTGCATGGCCGCAGCTACCACGAGGCCTTCGCCCGCGGTCGACTCAGCAGGCAGGACCTGCGCCGCATCGGACTGCCCGTGTCCTGGCCCCTGGTGCGGCGCAGCTGGCTGGCGGTGGGAGGCACGCTGCTGACGGCCCGGCTGGCCCTGCGCCACGGCCTGGCCTGCCATCTGGCGGGCGGCACCCACCACGCCTTCCCGCTGCATGGCAGTGGCTTCTGCATCTTCAACGACCTCGCCGTGGCGGCCCGGGTGCTGCTGAGCGAGGGCCGGGTGCGCCAGGTGCTGGTGGTGGATCTGGACGTGCACCAGGGGGACGGCACCGCCGCGATCTTCGCCGCCGACCCCCGGGTGTTCACCTTCTCCATGCATGGGGCCAGCAATTTCCCTCTGCACAAACAGATCAGCGATCGCGACCTGGCCCTTGAGGACGGCGTGGCGGACGACGCCTACCTGCGGGCCCTGCAGCACACCCTGCCGGATCTGCTGGAGCAGGTCCGGCCCGACCTGGTGCTCTACAACGCCGGCGTCGATCCGCACCGGGACGACCGCCTCGGCCGGTTGGACCTGAGCGATGACGGCCTGCACCGGCGGGACTGGCTGGTGATGGACGCTGCCCTGCGTCGCAGGATTCCGGTGGCCACAGTGATCGGCGGTGGCTACGACCACCTGGCCGCCCTGGTGGAGCGGCACACCCTGGTGGTTCGCGCCGCCGATGCCCTCGCCCGGATCCACGCCACCGGCACGGAGCTGTCATGTCCGGTCACAGATGACCCCCGGGCCGGTAAGGGGTGAGTCATCCGAAGGCGTTTGTCTTGAGGGGCAACGGAGCTTCCACCATGATCAGCCGTTCCTCCCGCCTGCTCCACGCCGCCCTTGTGGTGGTCTGTGGCGCCGGCATCGTCTACGCCCCGGTCCATGCCCAGACCTCCCTGACCCTGCAACTGGGCCAGCCCGGCTACTTCGGCCCGATCAACCTCGGCAACCAGGCCCCGCCGCCGGTGTACGGCTACAGACCCGTGATCGTCAGGCCGGATGCCAGGGGACGGGACCGCTGGAACCAGGCCGCCACCCAGCCTGTGTATCTGCGGGTGCCGATGAATCAGACCAGGGACTGGGGGCGCTACTGCGGCCTGTATCAGGCCTGCAACGTGCCGGTGCAATTCGTCCGTGACGACTGGTACCGCAACGTCTACGCGCCGCGGGTGCGGGCCGCCCAGGCCAGGCAGGCCAAGGAGGCCCGCGACCGTTGGCGAGACGCCCGCCAAGGCAACAAGCGGGTGGTGCTGACACCCCAGGGGCGTGCCTACGGAATTGAACGGCGGCGCGGCTGGGATGACGACGACGATTGAAAGCCAGGACCCGCCGACATCCGGGTGATGGCCCGCCCCGGCCTTGCCGGGGCGGGCTTTTTCCTGGCCGGACTGGCCGTCAGCGTCAACGGCGGCCCAGCAGGTCCTCCCAGGTGAGGGGATGCTGGGACGGATCATGACGCGGCGGCCTGGCCACCAGCAGGCAGCTGGGGTAGGCGGTGCCCCGGCCGGAAACGGCGGGGGCACCGCTGGGGCGGGTTGAAGGCGACGGACGCCTGGAAAGGGTGTTCATGGGAAAAGACACAAGGGGATATGGATCTCGCACCGGGAGGCTGCCGTTCCCACGCGGGGAATCGCACACGGCAGTCGTTGCTGGACCTGGTGGACCGTCCCCAGGAAGCGCGGGGCGGCTCGGTGCTGGCTCCGGCGAAGGCGAACAACAGGTTCGCCGGCTTCTGCCGGATGAAGAAACCATAGCTGATCTCTTCCCGGTTCCACCGCGGGCCGGATCGGCAAGCCACAGAAAGCAGGTGGTGGCCTGGAAAAAATCCAGACCTAGACTTCATTCATCCTCCCGGATCGCTCCACTGCGATGGCTGTAGCGCCATTCATGTCTCAAGATCTGCATCCAGAGGGCAAACGCAGGGCGCAGAGGCTCCACGTGCCAGTCGGTGTCTCCGTGAGCCTCACCCTGACCAACAAACACGCGGTGTTCGTCAACCTTCGCGACGTCAGTGAGAGTGGCGCCTGCGTGGTGCGCCAGGGGTCTCTGGACATCCAGGAGGACGACATCGTCGTCTTTGAGGTACTGGATTACGACGCCGCTTCAAAGATCAGCCTCCGCTGCAAGGCGTGCTGGGTGAGGGACACCGGGTTCAACACCTACGTGGGCCTTTCCTTTCTCAAATCGACCCTGTCGCAGGACACCCTTACCAGATTTCTCTCCTGAGCTGGCGGCGTCCTCACAGGTTGCCGGCCTCTCCGCTGTCCTGGCCCGGGAGGGGGCCATCACAGCGTGTCTGGTCGCAATCAGCCCTCCGGAAATCGGCCCCATCGAGCGCGGCACCTCTGAGATCCGCCAGGGTCAGACGCGCTCCCGCAAACGTGGCACCCCTGAGATCGGCATCCCTCAGATCGGCACCGCTGAGATCGGACTGGCTGAAATCAGCTCCGACCAGATCAGCGCCATGAAGATCGGCCTGACACAGCACCGTGTTGGAAAAGTTGGCACCTCGCCAGCGGCCGAAGGGAATTCTCAGACCCTCCAGATTGGCCCCACCAAGATCGAATCCGTCCTGCCAGATCCCGGCAGCGGAAAGATTCTCCAGCGCCCTCAAGCGACCGAGGCTGTTGGTCGCATTGGCCTCCCGTTGGGAAAGTAGAAGTTCAAACATTTCATTATGCTCCTTCTCTTTACGCTTGGCGGCTTCAAGCAGGTAAACGATGGCGGCCGTAACGATACTGAGCGACTCAACATTACCGATGCTGATGATGTCGAGAAAGTCGCTGGTCAGGCAATCGGGTTGCGACGAAGGGTCATGGCAGTGTTCGAAACGGTTGACAGCAGCAAGCAATCCGAAGGAGAGGATGGCCGCGATCAGGACACGGAAGCCGAAGGAGCTATCCAGCAGACGGAAGAACGGCGAAGCACGTCGTCGTCTCTGACGTTCAAACCAGGTGGTGGGAGGCCGGGAGCGCCTGATCGTCGATGGGTCAGGGCCAGTGTCAGCCTGCATGGCGTTACCTGCCATTCATGCCGACAAGGCTCGCATGGTTCGCTTCTGGGGGACAGCGCCTGGCAGCGGCGGGAGTGACCATGAAAAAACCCCCTGCCGAAGCAGGGGGTCTCACAGTTTCTTGTGAATCGGTAGAAACCGGATCAGCCGATGGCCGGGGCGGTCAGGGCCACAGGCGTGGCGCTGGCAGCCGCCAGGTCGAGCGGGAAGTTGTGCGCATTGCGCTCGTGCATCACTTCCATGCCCAGGCCGGCACGGTTGAGCACGTCGGCCCAGGTGTTGATCACCCGGCCCTGACCATCCAGGATCGACTGGTTGAAGTTGAAGCCGTTCAGGTTGAAGGCCATCGTGCTCACGCCCAGGGCGGTGAACCAGATGCCCACCACCGGCCAGGCCGCCAGGAAGAAGTGGAGGCTGCGGCTGTTGTTGAACGAGGCGTATTGGAAGATCAGGCGACCGAAGTAACCGTGGGCAGCCACGATGTTGTAGGTCTCTTCCTCCTGGCCGAACTTGTAGCCGTAGTTCTGGGACTCGCTCTCGGTGGTTTCACGCACCAGGGAGGAGGTCACCAGCGAACCGTGCATGGCGGAGAACAGGGAGCCACCGAACACACCCGCCACACCCAGCATGTGGAAGGGGTGCATCAGGATGTTGTGCTCAGCCTGGAACACCAGCATGTAGTTGAAGGTGCCGCTGATGCCGAGGGGCATGCCGTCGGAGAAGGAACCTTGACCGAAGGGGTAGATCAGGAACACGGCGCTGGCGGCCGCCACGGGGGCGGAGTAGGCGACGCAGATCCAGGGGCGCATGCCGAGGCGGTAGGAGAGTTCCCACTCGCGGCCCATGTAGGCGAAGACGCCGATCAGGAAGTGGAAGACCACCAGCTGGTAAGGGCCACCGTTGTACAGCCACTCGTCGAGGCTGGCGGCTTCCCAGATGGGGTAGAAGTGCAGGCCGATGGCGTTGCTGGAAGGAACAACGGCGCCGGAGATGATGTTGTTGCCGTACATCAGGGAGCCGGCGACGGGCTCACGGATACCGTCGATGTCGACGGGGGGCGCCGCGATGAAGGCGACGATGAAGCAGATGGTGGCAGCCAGCAGGGTGGGGATCATCAGCACACCGAACCAACCGACGTAGAGGCGGTTGTTGGTGGAGGTGACCCACTCACAGAACTGGTTCCACACCGAAGCGCCGGAGCGCTGCTGGAGAGTGGCGGTCATGAGTGCAGAAGAGGAGTGCCGGCAGGCGAATGCGCTGGCGCGCAGGCCTTGGGCGTAAGGAAGAGCGACGAATCGCCTGACGGCAATGTAACAGACCATTGCGGCGTGTGAGTGGGCCTTCATGAAGAAAAGCTGTGCCTCCTGCCTGGCCTGCCCCCCCCTGCCGCTGCTAGGAGAAGCGTTGCTCCGGTCATCTCGCCTCCCCGCCGATGGTCTCGCGTTCGTCGCTCTCTCCCCAGCCACCGGGCACCGCCGGCTTTCGCCTGCGGCGGCTGGCGCCCGCCCTGCTGCTCCTGCCGCTGCTGGTGGCGGGTTGCCAGGGCTCGCCCAATGCCGAGAGCCGCCGCATCGAACAGCTCGAGCTGAAGATCCAGCAGCTGGAGCAGCGGCTGAACAAGGCCGACACGCGCCCTGACACCGCCGACCCGGCCGGCAAGCCCCCGGCTGGCGTGGTCAAGTCCCTGACCCTGCGCACCGACACGGAGGACGACCGTCTGCGCATCTACTGGGCCGACGGCAGCAAGACCGACATCCCCTGCACCAAGGAACAGACCACCCTCGTTTGCGGATGACCATGCCTTCGACCCGTCTCGGGCCCCTGCTGGGCGCCCTGGCCCTGCTGCTGGCCGCCCCCCTGGCCGGCCCCGCCCCAGTCCAGGCCCAGATGACCCAGGAACAGGCCTTCCAGCGCGGCCGCGCCGTCAACCTGGCCCGCATGCGGGGCGAGGTGATCAACGGCGGCCTGGGCGTCTATCGGCCCGCCATCTGCATGTACGAGCGCAGCGGCGGCAACTGCCTGGTGCGCTCCGATGCCGAAGGGCTGCTGTTCCGCTTCTATGGCGGCGTCCCTGGCTGGGCCCAGCTCGGCCAGCCGCCGACGGTGGAAACCGAGATCCTCATCTCTCCTGACGGTCGCAACGTCGTGAGCGTTCTCTACAACGGCCCGCCCCGATCGCAGCCGGCTCCCGCTGGCCAGTCCCAGGCGCCTCAGCCCGGGGTCTGAAGGTTCCGGGCCAGGCCCTGGAGCGCCTGGCCCCAGGCGGGCTCCACGGGCCAGGCTTCCCGGCGGGTGAGGCTGAGGGCGATGCCCTTCTCGCCATAGGCCGCCTCGTTGATGAACACGGCCCGCACGGTCCCCTCGCCCTGATCGGCCTGGGGGTGGAACGGGATCGTGACGCCCTCCGCCGTGAGAAACAGGGGCTCACCGGCGCCGATCGGCCACCAGTCGCGGCCCTGGCGTTGCGGATGCACCACCGCCGCCGGAGATCCGTCGTCGTGGCGCGGCAGGTCGAGGCTGCCCAGGTGCCGGTGCACCACCAGCCGCGCCGGCTGGCGCAGGGCACCGGAGCGGGCTTCCGCCAGCACCTCCAGGGCCGCCTCCAGGGCCAGCTGGCTCTGCCGGCAGATGGTGGCCTGGATCACGCCCTGGGGCACCGGGCCCACCTCCACCACCAGCCCGCAGGGCCAGCGCTCCACCAGATAGCCGGTCTGGGCCTGATCCTGCTCGTGCAGATAGATCGGCAGCCCCAGCCGCTGCTGCAGGCCCGCCGCCAGGGCCAGATCGGCCGGCCGCCGGCCATAGACCACCAGGCTGTTGCCCATGGCGGCGGTGGTGCTGTGCAGGTCGAGCGCCACCAGGCAGGGGGCGCTGCCTTCGGGCCCGTGGAGAGCCAGCAGCTCCCGCGCCCGCTGCAGTTCCCGGTCCCCCGGCTCGGGGGTGTCCAGCAGGGCCGGCACGAAACTGCGGTTGAGATCACGATCCAGGTAACGCCGACCGGCGGCATGGGCCGCGGGGTTGCCCAGCACCAGCTCCAGGCCGAGGCCACTGCTGCGCAGCAAGGCCGGGTGCCGCCGCCAGGCTTCGAGCAGCCAGGGCGCGTTGCGCTCATTGCCATGGGTGCCCCCCACCACCATCACGCGCCCCGCCACCATCGCCTGCTCGCTCACAGGGATCCAGCCTGGCGCAGAGTCAGGGCTGGATTGCGCTGATGTCCATGGCCCCGCCCGCCACCCTGGTGCGCACCGCCCGGCAGCTCTGGCACTGCCAATGGCGCCTGCTGATGGGCAGGCTCGGACCCGCCGACGGCCAGGGCCGCTACCGCCGGCCAGCCGGTGCCTTCGCCAGCCTGCCGCCATTGCCCGAGGACGCCGGCGCGCCCGGCAACCACGTGTTGATCGTGGGCCGCAGCTGCCCCTGGGCCCACCGGGCCTGGCTCACCTGGACCCTGCGGGGTCTGGCCCCCACGATCGAGACGGTGGTGGTGGTGCCCGATCCGGCCGCCGGCCGCTGGCGGTTCGAGACGCCCTTCGAGGGCTGCCAGACCCTGCTCGACCTCTACCGCCGCTGCGGAGCCGATCCCCGGGCCCGGGCCACCGTGCCGGCGCTCTACTCCCGGAGCCGGGGGCAGATCCTGGTCAGCGAGAGCGCCCGCCTGATCGAGCTGCTCAATGCCTGGCCCGCGGGAACCGGGGCACCGGACCTGGAGCCCCCGGACGACCGGGCGGCCATCGCCGCCTGGCGGGAGCGGCTGCAGGGCGATGTGAACGACGGCGTGTACCGCTGCGGCTTCGCCCGCAACCAGGCGGCCTACGACGAGGCCGAAGCGGCCCTGTTCGCTGCCCTGGAGGCCGTCGAAGCCGGCCTCCAGGGCAGCGGCGGCTGGCTCTGCGGCGGGGCCCAGCCCAGCCTGGCGGACGTGGTGCTGTTTCCCACCCTGATCCGGATGGAGCTGGTCTATGCGCCGTTGTTCGGCTGCAGCCGCCAGCCCCTCTGGCAACTGCCCCGGCTGTGGGACTGGCGGCGCCGCTTCCACAGCCTCGAGGGGGTGGCGGCCACCTGCTTCCCGGACGCCTGGCGCAGCGACTACTTCGGGGCCCTGTTCCCCCTGCATCCCTCCGGCATCGTCCCGGCGGGACCGGACCTGGCCACACTGGTGGGCAGCCCGCCCCCTGCCGCCCCCGGCGCCCCCACCCGATGAGCAGCACCCTGGCCAGCCCGGATGGCACCGACCCCGTCTTTGAAGGGGTGTACGGCACCTTCACGATCACCGCCACCGATCGCCGCGAAGTGCTGGGCTACCGCCTGGCCCTCACGGCCGTGGCCCTGGGCCAGCTGGCCCTGCTGGCCCAGTGGCGCCAGCTCGGCCCCGACCTGCTCTGGCCCTGGTTGCTGGTGATGGCGGCCGGCCTGGGTCTGGCCCTGCGCTGGATCCACATCTACCTGCGTCCCCTGCACCGGGCCCTGCAGCTGTTCTGGCTGGCCGGTTGCCTGGGCGGGCTGCTGCTGGCCCTGCGGGCCGGACCGGGCCAGATGCTCCCCGCCCTGGCGCAGCAACCTCTGTGGATCCTGGCGGTGGGGCCCTTCTTCGCCGCCCTGGCCGGCATCGGCTTCAAGGAGTTCTTCTGCTTCCAGCGGCCCGAGGCGATCGGCGTCACCCTGCTGCTGCCCCTGGCCCTGCTCGGGCGCCTGGCCGGTGTCCTGAGCCCGGCCACCACCGCCAGCCTGCTGGCCGCCGAAGCGCTGCTGCTGCTGGTGCTCTGCCTGCGCAAGTTCCCCATGCCGGCGGCCGCCGACGTGGGCGACAAAAGCGTCTTCGCCCATCTGGAGCAGCAGCGCCTCGGCCAGAGCGGCGACACCCCATGAGTGCCATCAGCCTGGTGGGGGCCGCCAAGGACTTCGGCCTGCGCAGCCTCTTCTCCGACCTCGACCTGCACGTGGGCGAGCGGGACCGGCTGGGGCTGATCGGCCCCAACGGCGCCGGCAAGAGCACCCTGCTGCGGGTGCTGGCGGGCCTCGAACCTCTCGATCGGGGCGAGCGCCGCTGCCACGCACGCACCCGGGTGGTGCTGCTCGACCAGGAACCCCGCCTGGATCCCTCCCTGACCGTGCTGGAGCAGGTGTTCGCCGGGGACGGGGAAGCCATGGCCCTGCTGCGGGAGTACGCCGGCGTGAGCCACCAGCTGGCCCTCCATCCAGAGGACGGCCAGCTCCTGGCCCGCCTCAGCACCCTGCAGCACCGCATGGACGGCTGCCAGGCCTGGGACCTGGAGCGCCGCTGTCGGGAAGTTCTGGAGCGCCTGGGCATCGACGCCGCCCACCAGGAGCGGACGATCGGCGAGCTCTCCGGCGGCAACCGGCGCCGCGTCGCCCTGGCGGCGGCCCTGGTGGCCGAACCGGAGGTGCTGCTGCTGGACGAACCCACCAACCACCTCGACGCCGAGGGGGTGGAGTGGCTGCAGAGCTACCTGGATCGCTTCGCCGGTGCCCTGGTGCTCGTCACCCACGACCGCTACCTGCTCGATCGGGTCACCCGCCGGATCGTGGCGGTGGAGCGGGGCGAGGCCCGGCCCTATGAGGGCAACTACGGCACCTACCTGGGCCTGAAGGCGGCCGAGGAGGAGGCCGAAGCCTCCACCGCCGCCAAGCTCAAGGGGACCCTGCGACGGGAGCTGGCCTGGTTGCGCCAGGGCCCCAAGGCCCGCAGCACCAAGCAGAAGGCCCGGCTGCAACGCATCGATGCCCTGCTCGAGGCCCCCGCCCGCCAGGGGCGCACCAGCCTGGCGATGGCCGCCACCGCCCGGCGCATCGGCAAGCGGGCGATCACCGCCGAGGGGCTGGCGGTGGCCGTGGGTGAGCGCACCCTGTTGCACGACTTCAGCTACGACTTCAGCCCCGAGGACCGGGTGGGGATCATCGGGCCCAACGGGGCCGGCAAATCCAGCCTGCTGGAAGTGATCGCCGGGCGGCGTCCCCCCAGCGCGGGGCTGCTGGAACTGGGAGCCACGGTGAAGCTGGCCTACTTCGACCAGCACAGCGACGTGCTGCTGGCCAAGGACGGCAAGCGCAAGGTGATCGAGGTGGTGCAGGAGGCCGCCAGCCGGGTCCAGGTGGACGGGGTGGAGCTGACGGCCTCCCAGCTGCTGGAGCGGTTTCTGTTTCCGCCTGCCCAGCAGCACCAACCCGTGGCGAAGCTCTCCGGTGGCGAGCGCCGCCGCCTGCACCTCTGTCGGCTGCTGATCGAGGCCCCCAACGTGCTGCTGCTGGACGAGCCCACCAACGACCTCGACGTCCACACCCTGAGTGTGCTGGAGGAGTTCCTCGACGATTTCCGCGGCTGTGTGGTGGTGGTCTCCCACGACCGCTGGTTCCTGGATCGCACCGTCGACCGCCTGTTCCACTTCGAGGACGGCCGGCTGGAGCGCTTCGAGGGCAACTACAGCAGCTGGCTGGAGCGAAAGGCAGGATCGCCGGCCACCGCCCCTGGGTCTGCCGCCGCGGCGGCCGTGGCCCAGGTGGCCGCCAAGCGTCCGGCCCCGTCCGCCAAGGTCCTGGCAGACGGCCCCCGGCGGCGCAGCTTCAAGGAGAACCGGGAGCTGGAGCGCCTGGAAACGGAGCTGCCCCAGCTCGAACAGCAACGCCGCGAGCTGGAGCAGCACCTGGCGGCCCCCAGCGGCCCGGATTACGCCCGCCTGGAGGAGCTGACCCACGAGCTGGCGGCCCTGGTGGAGCGGATCCACGCAGCGGAGGAGCGCTGGCTGGCGCTGAGCGAGCTGGCCGCCTGAGCGCCTTGGCCTGGGCCTGGGCGCTGGGTGTGCGGGACCCCACAGGAAAAGGCGGCGCCCCTGCCACGACCGTAAGGTGTCTGCGGTGAGTTCCGGCTCGTGAAGGCCGGTTTTTGCATGAAGACGATCGACGATCACATCGAGAAGGACAAGGTCGAGATCGAATCGGCCAAGGCCGACGGCAATCTCGGCAAGGTGCGCCATCTCGAGGAGGAGCTCAAGGCCCTCAACGAGTACAAGGAGCACCACCCCGAGGACAGCCACGACCCCAGCCCCCTCGAGGTGTACTGCGACCTCAACCCGGAAGCGCCCGAGTGCCGCGTCTACGACGACTGACCTCCTGACCAGGTCCTGACCACGTCCCCCTGGGGCGGTTCAGGCGATGCCCAGCTGCTGCCAGACGGCAGCCAGCAGGGCATCGATCCCCTGGGAGGCGGCAGCGGAGATGACCAGCGGGGGCTGCCCGGTGTGGGCGCCGATGGCCGCCACCCGCTGCTCCAGTTCCTCCGCATCACACAGTTCCATCTTGTTGAGCACCACCAGGCGGGGGCGTTCGCTGAGCCCGTTGCCGTAGGCGGCCAGCTCCTCCTCCACCACCAGCAGATCCCTGAGCACATCTTCGCCGCCGGCATCCACCAGATGCAGCAGCAGGCGCGTGCGCTCGATGTGGCGCAGGAACTCATGGCCCAGGCCGGCGCCGCGGGCGGCACCCGCGATCAGGCCGGGGATGTCGGCGAAGACGGTGCCGTCTCCGCTCGGCCGCCGCACCACCCCCAGGTTGGGCACCAGGGTGGTGAAGGGGTAGTCGGCGATCTTGGGCCGGGCGGCGGAGAGCACGGCGATCAGGGTGCTCTTGCCGGCATTGGGCAGCCCTATGATCCCCACTTCAGCCAGCAGCTTGAGCTCCAGCTGCAGCTTCCATTCCTCGCCCTCCTTGCCCTCGGTGAACTTTTCCGGGGCCCGGTTGCGGTTGCTGAGGTAGTGGGCGTTGCCCAACCCACCGCGGCCGCCGGCCGCCACCAGCAGCTCCTCACCGGCATTGGTGAGATCCCCCAGCAGGATGCCGGTGCGGCAATCGCGCACTTCGGTGCCGCAGGGCACCCGGATGGTGAGGGTGGAGGCACTGGCCCCGGAGGAGCGGTTCGGGCCACCGCGACGGCCGTCATCGGCGGCAAACAGGCGTCGGTACTTGAAATCCAGCAGGGTCTGGAGGTTGGCATCGGCCACGAGCAGCACGTCACCGCCGCGGCCCCCGTCGCCACCGGAAGGACCACCGGCGGGCACGTATTTCTCACGACGGAAGGCCACGATGCCGTCGCCGCCGCGGCCGGCGCGCACGGCGATGCGGGCCTGATCGATGAACTGCAAGGAAGGTTTTCGGCCGGGGCTCGGATGAGGAACAACCCTAGGATCCCCCGGTTGCAGCGCTGGTTTGGCCGAAGTCCGCTTCGAGAAGGTCGGCAAGACCTATCCGCCCCGTCGCGGCGGCAGCCCGGTGGAGGTGCTGCGCCAGCTCGACCTGCGGATCGAGGACGGTGAATTCCTGGTGCTGGTGGGACCCTCGGGCTGCGGCAAGAGCACCCTGCTGCGGCTTCTGGCGGGCCTGGAGGCCACCACCGCGGGCGAGATCTACGTGGGCGAGCGGCCCGTGAGCCGGCTGCGGCCCGCCCAGCGGGATGTGGCGATGGTGTTCCAGAGCTACGCCCTCTACCCGCACCTGAGCGTCGCGGACAACATCGGTTTCGGCCTGCGGCGCAGCCGCCACCGCAGCCTGCCCCAGCAACTGCAGGACAGCCTGCACCGGGCCAGCCGCGGCTTGCCGGCAGCCCTGCGGATCGATTCCGAGCGGGAGCGCCGCATCGAGACGCGCATCGACGAGGTGGCCGCCACCCTGGAACTGGAACCCCTGCTGGAGCGCCGGCCCAAGGAGCTCTCCGGCGGCCAGAAGCAGCGGGTGGCCCTGGGCCGGGCCATCGCCCGCCAACCGGCGGTGTTCCTGATGGATGAACCGCTCAGCAACCTGGACGCCAAGCTGCGCACCGGCACCCGCACCCAGATCGTGGAACTGCAGCGGCGCCTGGGCACCACCACCCTCTACGTCACCCACGACCAGGTGGAGGCGATGACCATGGGCCACCGCATCGCCGTGCTCAACGAGGGCCGGCTGCAGCAGCTGGGCACGCCGATGCAGCTGTACCAGTGGCCCTCCAACCTGTTCGTGGCCCAGTTCATCGGCAGCCCGGCCATGAATCTGCTGCCGGTGGAGGTGGCCGGCTCCGCCCAGCTGCTGCTGGGGGGGCGGCGCTTCCCGGTGGAGGGGCCGATGGCGGAGCTGCTGGGCGACTGGATCGGCCACCGGATCACCGGCGGCCTGCGGCCGGAACACCTGCGGCTGGCCCCCGCCACCAACCGCAACCTGGCGGCGGAGGTGAGCCACTGCGAGGCCCTCGGCAACGAACAGCTGGTCACCTGCCGGCTGCTGGAGGGCAGCCACCTGGTGCTGGTGCGCGCCACCCCCGACCAGAGCGTGACCGTGGGCCAAACCGTCCACCTGGACGTCGACCCCACGGGCTGGCGCCTGTTCGACGGGCTCGGGGCAGCGCTGTTGCCGACCGAGGCCACGGCACCGGCGCGGCAGGAACCCCAGCTGCCCGCCATCAACCTCTGAGCCCTACTTCACCCAGATGACGCTGCAGCCGGGACCCCCGTCCCCCTGCTCGGCGTCACTGACCCGCTCCACCCAGGCCAGGCCGGAGAGCCAGTCGCGAAGGCCCCGCTTGAGCTTGCCGGTGCCGATGCCGTGGATCACCCACACCGGCCCGTTGGCGCCGCGCAGGCGCTCCTCCACCGCCGCCTCGGCCTCGTGCACCCGCAGGCCGCGCACATCCACCGTGTTCCCCTCGGTGCGCACCTCGGGACCGCGGCTGCCCGGGGAGCGGCGGCTGCGGATGCGCACCTGGGCCGGTGGCTCGGGGGGCGCCGGCTTTTCACCATGCAGCCCTTCGATCGCGGCCAGCGCCACCGTGAGCCGCAGCACGCCGCAGCGGACGGTGAGCTCGCGGCCATCGTCGGAGATGGCCAGCACTTCGGCGGCCTTGCCCAGGGCCAGCAGCCGGATGCGATCCCCAACCCCGGGCCGCCAGCCGCCGTGGTCGCGCCGCTCCGGCAGGGGCCGGTGCTGCTGCTCCAGCCGGCGCAGGCGCTGGCCAGCCTGGCGGGCCGTTTCCCCCGCCACCCGCCCGCCGACGCGCACCTCCTGACCCACCGTGCGCAGCCGCCGGATCAGCCGCCGCACCTCCCCCTGCCCCTCGCGGATCGACAGCTCCAGCCGCTGGCGGCGCTGCTCCTGCAGTTCCGCCGACTGCTCCTTCTGCTGCGACCAGCGCTGCAGCAGTTCCTCGTGAAGCAGCTCGGTGCGGGCCAGCAGCACCGCCGCCGCTTCGGCCGCCTCCTGCTGGCGCTGGCGCTCCTGTTCCAGCCCCTCGATCACCCGGTTGACGTCCCCCTCGCCGCCGGGCTCCAGCTGGGCGGCAGCCGCCGCCAGCACCCCGGGGTCGAGCCCCAGGCGGGAGGCGATCGCCAGGGCGTTGCTTCGGCCGGGGATGCCCCACTGCAGCCGGTAGGTGGGCGAGAGTGTTTCCACATCGAAGGCCACCGAGGCGTTCTCGAAGCGGGAATCGGCGTACTTGAGCGCCTTGAGCTCGCCGAAGTGGGTGGTGGCGACGGTGAGGCGGGCGCGGTCGGCGAGGTGGCGCAGCAGGGCGGCGGCCAGGGCACTGCCCTCGGTGGGATCGGTGCCGGCCCCCACCTCATCGAGGAGCACCAGGGCCGCCGGCCCCTCGGCCAGGGCACCCCCCTCCGGCAGGGCCCCCAGGATGCGGGCGATGCGGCGGATGTGGCCGCTGAAGGTGGAAAGGTTCTGCTGCAGCGACTGCTCGTCGCCGATGTCGGCCAGCACCTGGCCACACCAGGGCAGCCGGGGGCTGCCGGAACAGGGCAGGAACAGGCCGGCGCGGGCCATCAGGGCCGCCAGGCCCAGGCTCTTGAGGGTCACGGTCTTGCCGCCGGTGTTGGGGCCCGTGATCGCCACCACCCGCAGCTCCCAGCCCACGTTGAGGCTCACCGGCACCACCGGCTGGCCGCCCTCCCGCCGTTCCTGCCAGAGCAGCAGGGGATGGCGCAGGTCCCGCAGCTCGAACGGGGCGTCAGCCGCCTCGGCCAGTTCGGGCCGCACCGCCCCCAGCCACTGGCCGTAGCGGGCCCGGGCCAGGCCGGCATCCAGACGCACCAGCACCTGCTGCAGATGGGCGAGGGCCTCGGCCTGCTCGCCCACCAGGGCGCTGAGTTCGCTGCGCACCTGGCGCTCCAGCTCCCGCTCCTGACCCTCGCCGTCGCGGATGCGGTTGCCCAGGGGAATCACCGCCTGGGGCTCCACGTACACCGTGCTGCCGGAGGCGGAGCTGTCGTGCACCAGGCCGCTCACCTGGGCGGCGGCGCCGGCCTTGACCGCCAGCACCGGCCGGCCGCTGCGTTCGCTCACCACCGTGTCCTGGAGCAGGGAGGCGTAGCGGCGGACCAGCTCCTGAAGCCGCTCCCGCCGCTCGCCGCGCAGCCCCAGCAGCTGGCGCCGCACCGCCTCCAGCGGCCCACTGGCCCGATCCGCCACCCGGCCGCCCTCCTCCAGGCAGAAGTGGAGCCGTTGCTCCAGCTCCGGCAGGGTGCGCAGCTCGGCCACCAGGGCGCTGGTGATCGGCCGCAGCTCAGGGTCCTCGATCTGGCGCCGCAGCCGCCGGGCCGTGGCCAGGGTGGCGGCCACCGCCAGCAGCTCTTCGCCGCCCGCGCAGCCCCCCTTGGCACAGAGGGCCACCGTGGCGGCGATGTCCCCGGCTCCCTGCAGGCTGAGTCCGCCCTCGCAGAGGCCATCGAGGGCCAGCAGCTCGGTGGTTTCCAGCAGCAGGCGGCGGCTTTCGGCTGGATGATCGGGCAGGCCGAGCAGGGCGCAGTGGCGCCGGCCGGCGGCGGTGCTGGCGAAGCCGGCCAGGTGCTCCGCCAGGCGAGGCCACTCCAGCAGCTCCAGCGTCTCCTGGTGAATCTCGCTCACAGGGTGTGCACTCACCCAGCCGGCGCGAGGGAGATGGGGGCAGGGATGGCGGTGGCTCCCACGTTGGAGGGGATGCCGGCGGCGGGCTCGTAGAGCATCTCCAGCCAGTTGCCCTCCGGATCCTGCAGGTAGAAGGAGGCGGTGCCATCGCGGTGGTCATGCACCGGTCCCACCCGGTGGCCCTCCGTCTCCAGCCGGTCGTGCACCGCATCCACCTCGGCCCGGTCGCTGAAGTGGAAGGCGAAGTGGGGGCCGGCGGCGGTGTAGGAGGGGCTGAGCAGGGCGATGCCGTCGCCGTTACCGGGCGACTGCATGTAGGCCCAGTCCTGGGCGTCCCAGGTGAGGCGAAGCCCCAGGCCTTCGTAGAAGCGCTTGGCACGCTCCATGTCCTGGACCCGCACCGCCACGTGGCCGAGACGCGTCATGGGTAGGGGGAACGACGGATCATTCCCCCATTCAAGCGGTGCGCCTCAGCCGTCGCGCAGCCACTGGGCGGCGTCGCAGGCGTGGTAGGTGAGGATCAGATCGGCGCCGGCCCGCTTGAAGCACAGCAGGGTTTCCAGCACCACCGCCCGCTCGTCGATCCAGCCCCGCTCGGCAGCGGCCTTGACCATGGCGTACTCACCGCTGACGTTGTAGGCGGCGATCGGCAGCTCGCTTTCGCCCCGCAGGCGATGGATGACATCGAGGTAGGCCAGGCCGGGCTTCACCATCAGGATGTCGGCTCCCTCCTGTTCATCGAGCAGGGCTTCGGTGAGGGCTTCGCGGCCGTTGGCCGGGTCCATCTGATACGTGCTCTTGTCCTTGGGGATGGGCTTGGTGCTCACGGCCCGGGGGGCGGAATCGAGGGCTTCGCGGAAGGGGCCGTAGTAGGCGGAGGCGTACTTGGCGGTGTAGCTGATGATGCCGACATGCTCGAAGCCGTCCTCGTCGAGGGCTTCCCGGATGGCGCCCACCCGTCCATCCATCATGTCGCTGGGACCGATCAGGTCAGCCCCGGCCCGGGCCTGGGCCACCGCCTGGCGGCAGAGCAGGCTGATGGTCTCATCGTTGAGCACCACCCCCTCGGCACTCACGATGCCGTCGTGGCCGTCGCAGGAATAGGGATCCAGGGCGACGTCGGTCATGATCGCCATCGCCGGATGCTCCTGCTTGAGGCGCCGGATCGCCCGGGGGATCAGGCCGCCTTCGTTGAAGCACTCGCTGCCGTCCTCGGTCTTGAGGCCATCGGCCACCTTGGGAAACAGCACCACGCAGCGGATGCCCAGGTCCCAGGCCCGGCCCACCTCGGTCACCAGGCCCTCCAGGCTCCAGCGCTGGGCGCCGGGCATGGCGCCGATCGGTTCGTTGGACGCGCCCTCGTGGACAAACAGCGGGTAGATGAAGTCGGCGGCGCTGAGCTGGAATTCCCGCACCATGGCCCGCAGGGCCGGCGTGCGACGCAGCCGGCGGGGCCGATAGGTGAGCTCCATGGGGCAGATCTGACTGGCCGGATCCTACGGAAAGCCCTTTCGGCGCTTGAACGGCGGGCCAGGATCGGGGTTCAGAGCAGGGCGGCGCTGATCCAGTCCTTGCGGGGGTCGACGCTGCGGGCCTGCCGCAGCTGCTCCAGCAGATCCCGCTCCTGGGGGCTGAGGCTGTCAGGCAGCCTGAGGGTGGGGGTGAACAGCAGATCCCCCCGGCCGTCCTTCACCGGCCAGCCCTTGCCCTTGAGCCGCAGGCTGCGGCCGAGGGTCATGCCGGGGGGCACCTGAATGGTGGCTTCCCCATCGGGGGTGGCCACCCGCACCTCACCGCCGAGGGCCAGTTCGTCGAGGCTCAAGGGGAGTTCGGCCCGCAGCTGGTCTCCATCAAGGCGCCAGACGGGATGGGGCTGCAGCTTGAGGGTGAGATACAGGTCGCCGCGGCGCCCGGTGCCGGGCTGCAGATTGCCCTTGCCCTTGAGCCGCAGGCGGCTGCCGTCCTTGACGCCGGCGGGGATGCGCACCTGCACCCGCTCCTCATTGACGGCGAGGGTGCGCTCGCAGCCGCGGAACGCATCGGCCACCGGCAGGCTGATCGTGGCTTCCGCGTCGAGCTGCACCTGGGTGGAGCGTTCCGCACCGCCGCCACCGAATCCGGAGGGGAAGCCACCGGGGAAACCGCTGCCGAAGCCGAAACCGCCAGGGGCGCCGGCGGCCGCCCCGCCGCCGAAACGGCCCAGCAGGTCATTGATGAAATCGTCGAAGTTGCCGTAACGGCCGAAGTCGACATCGACGCCGGGGGCGCCGCCGCCACCGCCCATCTGGCTCCAGTACTGGCCGAACTGCTCGTAGCGACGGCGCTTTTCCGGATCGGAAAGCACTTCATAGGCTTCGCTGATCTCCTTGAAGCGGGCCTCGGCAGAGGCATCGTCAGGATTCACATCCGGGTGGTACTGACGGGCCAGCTTGCGGAAGGCACGCTTGATGCCATCGGCATCGGTGCCCCTCTCGACACCCAGAACCTTGAAATAGTCGCGGTACCCATTCACGCTCATCTCTTCACGCTCATCTCGCCAGGGCGCCCGTCACCGACCAACCCGGCGATTCTCCCAGTCCTGCCGTGGAATTCACAGGTCCCGGCAGGGCGGAAGCCCGTACGGGCCAGAGGGTGCGGCCTAGATTTTTGCTCCAGATCCTCCGTCGATGCACGTCTTGTTCCCCTCATGGAAGGCCGCCCGGGCGGCGCGGCTGAGGCCCCTGCTGCTCATGGGCAGCCTGCCCACCCTGCTGGGGTGCGCGCTGCTGTTCAACGCCCCAGCCCATGGGGGCCAGGCCGGAGGCTCCACCACCCCCACGCTGGGGGAGGCCCTGGCGCCCTCCGACAGCGCCCAGATGGAGCTGACCGAGCACCTGCGGCGCATCGGGGCCGTGTTCTACGGGGCCTGGTGGTGCCCGGCCTGCTTCCGCCAGAAAAGCCTGTTCGGCCAGCAGGCGGGTGATCGGCTGCCCTACGTGGAATGCGACAAGACCAAGGAGGGCCGTGAGCGCTGCCAGGAGGCGGGCATCAAGGCTTATCCCACCTGGGTCCTGGGCAATCAACGGGTGGAAGGGGTGCAGACGATCGAGGAGCTGAAGCGCTGGAGCGGTTACACCAAGGCGTCGGCCGGGGGCACCCTCTGAGCGGCAAGCTGGCGTGCCTTTGCTCCTGCGGAACGCGCCATCCAACTGTTGCTCAGGTGCGGAAATCAAGGTAGACGTCCCTGCTGATTTTGGTAGAGTCCTCAAACCCATTTCTGCAGAACACTGAAACCTGTCTGGAGCCAATCTCCTCACCTCAGGGACATGAAGGAATCAACACTTCCGGCCCGAGAACCGAAGTTTTCAGCACCTTTTTTCCAGATCCTCATAAAAGTTGAGGTATTTTTTCAGGATGATTGTTATTCAGGACACCTTTGGGATGTGAGTCGTTCCGGGGCTTGCATCCGCAGCTTCCAGCAGGTTCCGATGGGATCACCGGCCCAGATTCGCTTTCACGATCCATCCGACGCTGAGATCGTCGAAGCACGGGGAGAGCTGATCTGGATGAACCAACTCAGGGGCGCCCACTACTCCGGGCTGAGGTTTGAGGAGAGCTTCGACATTTCCAAGACGTTTCTAAGGTTGTTGATCAAAACAGATCCGTCCTGAAGCGGAGCGGCGAAACTCCCGACAAAGCGTCCAACATGTTTCCAGGCATGTCTGGGCCGCTTTTGAGTCACATCTGGTCAGACTGCCCGAGAAACCCCAAAGACAAACTTCCATAGGGTTGGCCAGTCCTCTCTGCGTCAACGACAGCCGCCATGACCCTGCGCCATTCCACCCTTACAGCCACGCTTTGTCTGGGCACGCTTTGTCTGGGCATGGTCGCCACACCGGTGCTCGCCGACTCCTCGTTCGAAGGCAAGATCCAATCGGTCAGCTCCAGCGACCGTTCCTTCGTCGTCAAGGGACAGACGTTCTACACCGATGGCTCCACCGACTACGACGATGGCCTGCGGGCTTTCGCCGATCTCAAGCCAGGGCAGAAGGTGAAAGTGGAACCCTCCCAGCGCGGCGGCAGGCGTTTTGCCAAGGAGGTCGAGCTCGAGGATTGACCCCCGCGCTCCGCAACCTCCCCATGACACCCGGCAGGGGTCAGCGGCGATACATTCCCGCCCCGGGAGCCCCGTAGCCCAGGCCAGGGCGCACCCCGGCTCCCGAGGCGGGACCACCGACCCCGCCGGGGTTGGCCACCGGCCGACGTTCCAGGCCGGGGCCCGCTTCTCCGAATCCGGCACCCGGCAACACCCCGGCGCCGGAGGCGGGTCCTCCGACACCACCAGCACCCACCCCGGGTTGGCGGTCAAGGCCAGGACCGGCCGCCCCGAAGCCGGCGCCGGGGGCCACCCCCGCACCGGAGGCCGGCCCCCCCAGCCCGCCGGGATTGGGCCGGGCTTCGCTGACACCGGGAATGGCCGCGGCAACGGCCAGCGCCGCGGCCGCCATCAGCATGAACTCCTTGCAGCGTTTCATCGTCGTGGTCGCGGGAGAGAACGTCGTCCTAGCAAGGTCAACTGCGCCTCCCCCCCGGGGCCAGGGCGGTTTTCAGCCCGTAGAGTCGTTGTCTTAGGCCCCTGGAACGATCGCCCACCCCTGCACACGCAGGGACCGCGGCCGTCACGCAACGCGCATGGACATCGCTCCCCAGTGCCTCTCCAGCACGTCTCCCGCATCGGCCGCCCGCCCATGAGAGCGGCCAGGGCCTTCCTGTTGCTGACGCTGCCCCTCACCCTTCTGTCCGCCTGCGGCTTCGGCTCCCAGGAACTGAGCGGAACGGCCTATCTCGCGATCAGCGTCGAGGGTGACCAGCCCCTCACCAAGGCGATCCTGCAGGAGGAGGTGCTTCAGGCGCAGATGATCGTCGCGGCCTTTCGCAAACTGCACCCCCATGTGGCGATCGAGACGAACCTCTTCCGTGAGGGTGATTTCATCGCGGAGGTGCGTCGCCGCCACGCCGCAGGCCTGGGTCCTGATCTGATGCTGTTGCAAGGCTCCACCGCCCGCACCCTGGTGGAAGCCGATCTGGCCCGCGGCCTCAACCTTCCCGAGGTCACCCGCCACCAGTTGGATCCGGACTCCCTGGCGCGGCTGGAGATCAGGCCCGGGACCCTGGCGGGCCTGCCCATCCTGAGGCGACCACAACTGGCCTGCTACAACCGCAGCCAGGTCAGCGCCAGCCCTGCCACCACCGTTGCCCTGATCGACCAGGCCCGCCAGGGGCTGCGGGTGGGGCTGGCGGTGGAATCGCGCAGCCTCTTCTGGAGCACCGGCCCGCTGGGGGCCGATCGGGCCCTCATCGCTGCGGCGGCCGGACGCCCCCTGGGGGCCAGGGAACGCCAGGGTCTGCAGCGCTGGCTGGAGTGGCTGTCGGCGGCCAACTTCAACCAGCAGGTGTTCATCGAGCCCGACCAGGAGGCGCTGGTGCAGGGTCTGCTGGAACGGCGCCTGGACTGGATCCCCTGCAACAGCGGCAACCTCAGCCGGCTGCGCGAGGCCCTCGGGCCCGCCCTCGGGGTGAGCGCCCTCCCCAGCGGCCCCTACGGACCGCCCACACCGATCACACGGCTGCGGGTGCTCGCCTTCGGCACCGGCTCCACGGCGCGGCAGCGACGCGTGGCGGATGCCCTGGCCGTCTTTGCCCTGAACCCCTGGATCCAGAGCACCCTGACGACGGACAACCAGGACATGCTGCCCACCAATCGCTTCGTGCCGCCCTCGGCCCTGCACACCCCCGTGCTCAAGGCGATGCAACGGTCCGTTGAGCAGGCGGACGCCAGCGATGCCATCTCCAGGCTCCTGCCCGCCGGGGACCCGCGCGACCGTGCCCTCAACAGCCTCGTGACCGCCGTGGCCTTCGGTGAGCTGACCGCAAAGGACGCTACCGAGGCGGTGATCCGGGCCCTGGCTCCAACACCATGAACGACCTGCTCGGCCAGATCCTGGGCTGGTTGCCGTTCCTGAGCCGGTACCAGGTGCTCCTCCAGCTCGCCCTGGTGGCCCTGGTCGTGGTCGGCGGTCGGTTCGTGACCCGCCGGTTCGCGGGCGCGGCCCCGATCTGGTGGCGCGAGCTGGGCGGCACGGTGGTGGGAGGAGGCCTGGGCTGCGGCCTGCTGGCCATCGCCCGGCAACCGGTGGCGCTGGCCGTCCTGCTGCTCAGCTTCGTGGCCAGCCTGCAGCTGTCGGAGCTGGTGCTGCGCCGCAGCGAGGGCTGGCTGCCCGCCGATCAGATCCAGCCGCTGCGCTATCTGCTGATCCGCCCGTTCCTGTTCGGTGGATTGCTGTGGTCGCTGATCGATCTGCTGGACACCCGGGCCGAACTGGCGCTGATCCCCCTGGGCCAGTGGATGGGAGCGAATGTCAATGTCGGCGACCTGACGCGGTTGGTGGTGGTCCTCTATCTGCTGATGGTCTCCTCGGGTCCGCCTTCGCTGGGGGTGGCCTGGCTGCTGAAACGGGTCTTTGCGCTTGATCGGGTGAGTGTGCGCGCCATGGGGTTGATGGTGCGCTACGCAGTGATCACGCTCGGCACCGTGGCCGTGATGGAGACGGTCGGCTTCAACAGCACCGCCATGCTGGCCATCGCCGGGGGGCTGTCGGTGGGCCTCGGTTTCGGGGTCAAGGAGGTCTTCGGCAATTTCGTCAGCGGTCTGTGGCTGCTGTTTGAAGGCTCCCTGCGCCCCGGGGACATCGTCTCCCTCGATGGCGACTTCTGTGAAGTGCGGCGCCTGGGCCTGCGGGCGACGCGGCTCTGGCGCGACCGGGACAATGCCGAGCTCGTGATCCCCAACCAGACCTTCTTCAACAGCAGCACGGTGGAGTTCGGCGTCGGCCGCACCCGCTTTCACACCCAGATCGCCCTGAGCGTCGATGCCAGCCAACCCGTGGGCACCATCCTGGGCCTGCTGGAGGAGATCGCCACCGCTGTGCCGGGCGTGGAGACCCATCGGCCCCCGAAGGCCTACCTGCAGGGGGTGGGGGACTGCGGGGCGGACTACGTGCTGAAGTTCTGGATTGCCAGTCCGTTCCAGAACCGGAGCGTCTGCAGCGCTGTCGTCCGGGCGGCCGTGGAGCGGTTCCAGGCCCTGGGCATCGAGCTGCCCTACCCCCACCTCGTGATCGAGCGCCCCCCCGTCCAGCCGATCGCTCCAGGCGCTGATCAGACCAGCGACTGAGCCTCCAGTTCACCGTCCGCGATCGCCGCCACCAGACGCTGGTGATCGGCGCGGCTCTGGTCGGCATAGGCCCCGGCGAAGTCGGCCAGGGCGTCATCGGGGTCTCCCATGGCCTCCAGGTGGGCGGCGATGGCCTCGCCGTCTCCCGAACGGGCATGGGCCTTGGCCAGCACGGCCGCACACAGGGCGCCGTAGTCGGCGAGCGCGTTCTGATCCAGGTCCTCCAGCTGCACCATGGCCTTCCAGTCGCGGAATTGACGCCAGTAGCTGGCCACACCCCCGGGGGAGGCCTCCACCCAGCCCAGGAAACTGTCGCTCACCGTCTGGATCAAGCGTTGGCCGCGCACCACCCGCTCGCCCGGCGAGCCCGCCGTGCTCGGCCCCAGATGGGCCTCCAGCACCGACGCGCCCGCCTCCTTGCTTTGCAGGATCAGCAGGTCGTCGTCATCGCGGCCCTGCAGCAGGGCGATGGCGCAGCGGGTGCCCACCGATCCAACGCCCACGGTCTTGAGGGCGAAGTCGAGCACCTTGTAGCGCCCGACCAGCCACTGCATCTCCGGGCGCAGGGAGGCTCGGTAGTGCTCGATCGACTGCTGCACGGACCGGCGCAACTGGCTGGGGTCGGCTCCCTGGCTAGCCAACGACTCCAGGCTCCAGAGCAGGGGCGGGTCATGGCGGAAGCGGAGCACGCCTTCGGCGTCCCGCTGGCAGAGCTTGCGCGCCGCCCGGCGGTTGTCGTTGTGCTGGGCCTGCTCGGCGATGGCATCCAGCGACTCCCGCAGGGGTTTGTGCTTCACCCCCTCGCGGTAGGCCGCCACATCGACGCGGTGGTACCAGAGGTCGAGGTGGCCGAGCTGGATCAGATCCCGGTTCGTCTGCCGGTAGCGGCGGGCGCACTGGCGCACGATCGCGCGGGCGTCATCCGCGGCGATCCCGAGGCTCTCCGCCGCCAGCATCACACTGGCCAGGAGCCGTTTGAGGTCCCATTCGTAGGGACCCGGCAGGGTCTCGTCGAAGTCGTTGATGCCGAACACCAGCGTGCGCTCCGGGGAGGCATAGAAGCCGAAGTTCATCAGGTGGGCATCCCCACAGAGCTGGACCATCACCCCCGAATGGGGCTGCCAGGCCAGGTCGATGGCCATCTGGGCCGCGGCGCCGCGGAAGAAGGCCAAGGGGCTCTGGGCCATGCGCCCGTGGCGGATCGGCAGCAGCCACGGCAGCCGATGGGCTTCCTGTTCCCGCAGGACGGCGATGGGATCGGGGCGCTGGCTGGTCATTCGGATCCCCGGCAGGTGGCCACAACCAAGGCTGACAGCCCCGCGGCCGCCCACTGAAAAGGGCCCTTCCAGGCCCCATGGGTCATTTGGGTGACAAGGCTGACCTCACCCCGTCTCCGTTAAGAGTGTCAGGCAGCCACGGGGGCGGCTTGACGGGAGAAACGAACGATGTTGTTCGCTGTTACGGGTTCGCTCTTACCGAGCAGGCTTCAGTCACCCTCCTCATGCCCCGTCGAAACCATTGCAGCCCCGGAATGACAAGCGGCCGCAGCCGGCAAGTCGGGGGGAATGGAGCTGAGCGGAATCGAACCGCTGTCCGAGACACTGGTGTGGACCACCTAGTTCGTCCGAAGACGAGCTTGTTCATCTTGCCACCTTCGGGCCGCCAGCCAGCCAGCAGCATGGGTGGATGGCCACCCCCTCCTGCTTCGACGTCATCGCTGTGGTTCCCCCTGGGCTGGAGGAACCGGCGGCGGCCGAACTGGCCGCCCTCGGGGCCAGCGAGGTGCGCCCGCTGCGGCGCGCCGTGGGCCTGCGGGCCGATCCGGCCACCTTCTACCGCCTGCATCTGCAGGCCCGGCTGCCGTTCCGCTTCCTGCGCCAGCTGGCCCGCTTCCCCTGCCGCGGCCGCGAGGAGCTCTACGACGGCGTGCAGCGGGCCGCCGACTGGGAGCGCTGGCTGCCGCCCCAGCTGAGCTTCCGGGTGGAGGCCAGCGGCAGCGTGCCGGGCCTCAACCACAGCCACTACAGCGCCCTGCAGGTGAAGAACGCCCTGGTCGACCAGCAGCGCCAGGTGTGGGGGTCCCGCTCCTCGGTGGATCTGGACGATGCCGACCTGGTGCTGCACCTGCACCTCAGCCCCGGGCGCCCGGGCGGCAGCGGTCCCGAGGCGGTGCTCAGCCTCGATGGCGGCGGCGCCAGCCTGCACCGGCGCGGTTACCGGGCCGCCATGGGCCTGGCCCCGCTCAAGGAAAACCTGGCCGCCGGCCTGATCGCCCACACCGGCTGGGACGGCACGGTGGCCCTGGCCGATCCCTTCTGCGGCTCCGGCACGCTGCTGATCGAGGCCGCCTGTCGGGCCCTCGGCCGTGCCCCGGGCCTGGAGCGCGCCTTCAGCCTGGAGCGCTGGCCCGATTTCGATGCCCCCCTGTGGCAGCGGGAGCGGGCTGCCGCCATCGCCATGGCCCGCTCCTGCCTCCCAGGCGGCGAACCCCTGGCGCCGGTCGTGGGCATGGAGCGGGATCCGGCCGTGCTGGCCATGGCCCGCAGCAATGCGGCGGCGGCCGGCGTGGCCGACTGGGTCGACCTGCAGGAGGGGGACTTTCGCGATTTCCTGCCCCCCGAAACGCCCGGGGTGCTGGTGTGCAACCCGCCCTATGGCGAGCGGCTCGGCGGCGACGACGACCTGGAGGCGCTCTACGGCGACCTGGGGCGGATGCTGAAGGAGCGCTGCAGCGGCTGGACCCTGTGGCTGCTGAGCGGCAACCCCGCCCTCACGGGGGCCCTGCGCATGAAGGCCAGCCGGCGGGTGCCGGTGAGCAACGGCGGCATCGACTGCCGCTGGCTCCGCTACGACATCCGCTGAGGGGCGCTACAGCGACTCCGGGCCAACGCTGCTAGCGGTGGGTCCTGCCGCCGCCAGCCTCCATGGCCTCGCTCTTTGACACCCTCAAGCAGGAGGTTCTCGCCGTTCAGAGGGATCCGTCCCTTGACGCCGGCGCGGCGTCGGTGGCGCTGCTGAAGGCGTGGCTGGCCAGCCACGAAGCCGAGGTCTGCGCCCGCAAGCTGGCGGCACCGACGGAATTCAACGGCACCTTGATGCAGTGGTTCCACTGGTACAGCGACGGTGACGGCGGCCACTGGCGCCGGCTGCGCCAGGAGGCTCCTGCCCTGGCCAGGGCCGGCATCACCGCCCTGTGGCTGCCACCGGCGGGCAAGGGCGGCAGCGTGTGGGACGTGGGCTACGGCACCTACGACCTCTTTGATCTGGGCGAATTTGACCAGAAGGGCACGGTGCGCACCAAGTACGGCACCAAACAGGAGTATCTCGAAGCCATCGAGGCCTGCCACGCCGCCGGGATGCAGGTGTACGCCGATGTGGTGTTCAACCACAAGCTCAACGCCGACGAGCAGGAGCAGTACCGGGCCACCCCTTACGACCCCGCCGACCGCAACCGGCCCCTGGGGGAGGAGCGCACGATCAGCGCCTGGACCCGTTTCCGTTTCGATGGCCGCGGCGGCCATTACTCGACCATGCAGTGGCACTGGTACCACTTCGACGCCGTCGATCACAACAGCCTGGATCCCGATTTCAAGGCCATCTGGCGCACCCAGGGGGCCGGCTTCGAGGCCAACGTCGATCTGGAGAAGGGCAACTACGACTACCTGATGGGCAGTGATCTCAACATCAACCACCCCGAGGTGCGCGGCGAGCTCAAGCACTGGGGCCTGTGGACCCTCGACCACGTGGGCGCCGACGGCTTCCGGCTCGATGCCATCAAACACATCGCCAGCGATTTCTTCCTTGACTGGATCAGCAGCCTGGAGGAACACGCCCAGCGCGATCTGTTCGTGGTGGGCGAGTACTGGACGTACAACATTGAAAGCCTGCACTGGTACGCAGCCAACACCGGCGGCCACATGAGCCTGTTCGATGCGCCGCTGCACATGAACTTCCACCAGGCCAGCCGCAGCGGCGGCAACTACGACATGCGACGCCTGCTCGATGGCACCTTGATGCAGCAGCTGCCCCTGCTGGCGGTGACTCTGGTGGAGAACCACGACACCCAGCCGCTGCAATCGCTGGAGTCGGTGGTGGAGGCCTGGTTCAAACCCCTGGCCTACGCCGTGATCCTGCTGCGCGACCAGGGCTATCCCTGCATCTTCCATGCCGATTACTACGGCGCCGACTACAGCGACAGCAAGAACGGCCAGCAGCACCGGATCGTTCTTCCCAGCCACCGCTTCCTGATCGACCGTTTCCTGCTGGCCCGCAGCCACTGCGCCTATGGCCCCCAGTACGACTATCTCGACCACGTCAACACCATCGGCTGGACGCGCCTGGGCACCCCGGGCCACCCCGGGGCCCTGGCGGTGCTGATGAGCGACGGGCCCGCCGGCCACAAGTGGATGGAGGTGGGCAAGCGCCACACCACCTTCCGCGACCTGACCGGGCACATCCAGGTCCCGATCACCACCAACGCCGACGGCTGGGCGGAATGGCACTGCCCGGGGGGTTCGGTGTCGGTGTGGGTGGAGGAGGCGTCGCTGGCGGCGATGGGGGTGACGCTCTGAACGCTGCCGGCCTCGGCGGCTACCGAAGCGCTCTGCGCCGCAGCAGTTGCGGCTCGACGCTCTCCACACCCGGCAGGTCCCGCAGCCTGCCCAGACAGCCGAGGGCGTCGGCGATGCTGCCGCTGCTGGCCCGCAACCAGGCGGCCTCGGGTGCATGGTCGGGCAGGCTGGCGATGCGGCAGCCGGCCTGCGCCAGCGCGGCGCGGTGGTCCTTCGCACGGTCGCCCGCTCGGAACCGCAGGAAGAGTGCTCCGGTGGGAACGGCCAGCTCGTCGCTTCCCGCCTGGGCGTAGACCGGGCTGATGGCCTGGCCGGGGGCCAGGGGTCCGGCCGGGGCACCGGCCAGCACGGCAATCGCCTCCGGCTCGAACAGCAGGATGACGTTCGCCTGCGGCAGGGGCTCCCCATGCACGGCGCACCAGCCGGGCTTCTGGGCCAGGAGCACTGATCCCGGCCCGTCCACGGCGATCTGCCGGGGGAAAGTGGCGACCATGGCCGCCACCAGCTCCTGCTCCTGGCTCACCGCCCGGCCCCGCAAGGTTGCATAGATTAGCCCCTGCCTGTGACGTCAGATCACGTCCTGTTCCGTTGGCTTGTCTTCAGAGGCCCCTCGGCGGAGAGTGACCGCCGCAGCTGCAAAACCGATGGTTCAGGTTCGCTATGGCGGCAAAGATGGTGTCCCCTATGCGCTCGATGTCAGCGACAATCACCTCGTGGTCCGGACCCTCAGTCGCCAGGCGGTGATGCCGGCGCGGCCGTTTGAGGTGTCGCCCGTCAGCGCCGAGACCCACCGGATTCTCGATCAGTTCGAGACCCTCACCCGTTTCCGCGAAGCGGGGGTTGAGCTGTTGAGCACCAGAACCCCCCAGGCCGACAGTGCGCTGCGCGACACCGCCCGCAGCCTGCTGAAGGCGGAACCGGCGGTTGACTTCGCCGGCCGTGTGCTGGTGGATGGCACGGGCCGACCCGTGGTCTACACGGAGAACCTGTTCGTCAAATTTGACGATGACGCGGAACCCGAGGCCTGTGAGGCGCTGTTACAGCGCCACGGCCTCAGCCTCAAACGCACCCTCAGCTATGCGCGCAACGCCTATTTCGTGGCCGCTCCTGACAAAAGTGGTCTCGGCGTTTTCGAGATCGCCGGCACCCTTCTGGGGGAAGCGAGCGTGGCGCTCTGCCACCCGGAACTGGTGAGCCCCAGCCGGCAGCGGCGTCTGGCTTACCCGCCCGAATGGCATCTCAAGGCCACCGCCGTCAACGGCCGGCTCGTCGACGCCCACGCGGAGGTGGAAGCGGCCTGGGCCCTCAGCGACGGCACCGGGGCGATCATCGCGGTGGTGGATGACGGCTTCGACATCGAGCATGAGGAGTTCCGCTCCTCCGGCAAGGTCGTCGCCCCGCGGGATGTGACCCGCCAGAGCGCCGACCCAAGGCCCGGCCGTGGCGACGACCACGGCACGGCCTGTGCGGGGGTGGCCTGCGCCAACGGCCAGTTCGGTGCCACAGGCGTGGCCCCCGGCGCCCGGCTGATCCCGATCCGGCTGGCCTCCGGCCTGGGCTCCCAGGCGGAAGCGGAGGCCTTCGTCTGGGCGGCCCGCAACGGCGCCGATGTGATCTCCTGCAGCTGGGGTCCGCCGGACGGCGCCTGGTGGGACCCGAACGATCCCGCCCACCGCCAGGTGGTGCCGCTGCCGGATTCCACCCGCCTGGCGATCGACTTCGCCACCACCCAGGGCCGCAGCGGCAAGGGCTGCGTGGTGCTGTTCGCGGCCGGCAACGGCAACGAGAGCGTCGATAACGACGGCTACGCCAGCTATGCCCGGGTGATCGCGGTGGCGGCCTGCAACGACCTCTCGAAACGCAGCGCCTACAGCGACTACGGCAAGGCCGTGTGGTGCAGCTTCCCCAGCAGCGACGGCAGGCCCTCCCTCACGCCCGGCATCTGGACCACCGACCGCTCGGGTGGGCTGGGCTACAACCAGGGCAGCCCCCAGAAGGGCGACCCAGCGGGCCACTACACCAACTCCTTCGGTGGCACCTCCAGCGCCTGCCCCGGCGTCGCCGGGGTGGCGGCCCTGGTGCTGGCGCGAAACCCTGCCCTGCGCTGGGACGAGGTGCGGGAGATCCTGCGGCAGGCCTGCGTGCGGATCGACACCGCCGGCGGCAACTACGACGCCAACGGGCGCAGCCCCTTCTATGGCTACGGGCGGGTCAGCGCCCGCAAGGCGGTGGAGCTGGCCCGCCCGCCCCAGCCGGCGGCGGCCCTGGTGTTCCAGGCGGTGCAGGACGTGCCCATCAACGACTTCCAGACCGCCACCCTGACCCTGCCGGTGGCCGCCCCGGGCCCGTTGCAGTCGATCAAGGTGGCGGTGGATCTGGACCACACCTTCATCGGCGATCTGGTGGTCCGGCTGCTGCCGCCCGCCGCCCTGGGGGCCGCGCCCGTGCTGCTGCACGACCGCGCCGGCGGCGGCACCGACAACCTCAAGGTCACCTACGACGCCGTGAATGCCCCCGCCCTGGCGGCGTTGAAGGGCACCGATCCCAGCGGCACCTGGACCCTCGAGGTGTCCGACACCGCCCGGGCCGACCGGGGCACCCTGCGCAGCCTGCGGCTGGAGCTGGGCTTCTGAACGCGACCCCACCCTGTCGCGTCGTCCTCTCGCCCCATGGAGAGACGGCCTGGGATGTTGGCGTCCCGACACGAGAACGGTGGGAAGGTTGCTAGAAGATCGGCCCATCCTGTGAATGGAGCGGACCCCATGGAGCCCGCGATCTCCGTGGTCATCGTCTCGGATTTCGAGCTGACCGATCAGAAGACCTGGCATGACGAAATCGAAGTGCTGAAGGCGTTCGCAGCCCAGGACTTCGACGAGCCATTCGAATTGATCGTGGTGGAGAACAGCCGGTTCGCCGACCAGGACCCCGACATCCTCGACAAGATCGCCCCGCACACGCGGGTGGTCTTCACTGACCAGACCCAGTCGGCCAAGCTGAAGGACTACGGCGTCCACCAGTGCCGCGGCGAACTGGTCGCCGTGATTGAGGCCGACTGCCTGCCGAATCCGGCCTGGCTGCGAACCCTGGTGCAGGTGCTTCGCGAACAACCTGACGTGGATGTGGTGAGTGGACGGACCTGGTATGGCGACCAGACCCACTACCGCCGCTGCCTCAATCTGCTGCACCGCGCCTTCGACGACTACGGCAGACCGTCCGCCTCCTTCTTCGTCTCCAACAACGGTGCCCTGTATCGCCGTGCGGTCCTGGAGGCCTTTCCCTACCCCGAGGCGATCACGCCCTTTCTCTCCTCACGCCTGCGCAATCGCCGCCTCCTTGAAGCCGGACACAGCTTCTTCTTCCATCCGGAGGCGCGCATGCTGCACGCCATCGGCGGGCTGCCCTTCCTCTTCGACGTGCACCGGAACGTCGGGTATTCCGACATGATGCAGGCCCCCAACGGACCGACGATCGGCTCAATCCTGCGGGTGCTGCAGCAGCGAACGAGACGGGAATGCAGCGACCTGCGCCGGCTCGGAGACAGCTATCTGAAGGGATTCGACCGGTTGCTGCTACCGCTCTTCCAGCTGGTCGGGCGTTGCTTCGAGACGGTCGGCATGTTGGACGCCATCGTCCAGCGGCGTTCGATCCCGCATTCGGCCTACCGCTGAGGCCGAGGCCCGGCCGGGCCTCAGGACTTGCCGGTGATGGCCCGGGTGGTGCGGATCAGTCCGGCCGTGGTCTGCGGCAGGTAGGGGCCTTTGAGCATCTGGCCGCCGATGCGCAGGCTGATACCGGCCAGCACCAGGTCGATGGCCGCCACGGTCGCCGCGGCCTGCAGCCAGCTCAGGGCGAAAGCCTCCCGGATCCAGAGCAGCAGCACCAGCTCGGCCGCCACCAGCGCCAGGGTCATCAGGGTGAGGCCCATGCCGAGCATCACCCCACCGCCCACCAGGCGCCGCTTCTCCTTGTCGGCCTCCTGCAGGGCGATGCGCACATGCAGGTCCATCACCGAGCTGATCAGCGCCGTGACGCGGGCGAAGTTCTGGCCGTTCATGCCGAACGCCGACCCGGGGCCAGCAGCAGCCCCACCACCAGCCCCACGCCGGCGGCGATGCCGAGGGCCATCAACGGCCGCTCCCGCACCGGCTTCTCGATCCGGGGCCGCAGGGTGGTGTTGAGGTCGTCGAGCAGGTGCTCCAGCTGATCCTCCAGGGGGCGCAGCGCGTCCACCACGTGGCCCGCCTGTTCACCGGTGACGTTGACCAGATCCAGCAGTTGCTGCTTGACGCCGGAGGCGGTGACGCCGCTCTGGTGGCTGATCACCTCCACCACGTGATCAAAGCTGCCCCGGGTGGCCTCCAGGGTGTGGCGGGCCACTTCGGGCCATTCCTTCTGGATGCTGGGCAGCAAGGTCTCGAAGCGGTCCCGGAACTGCTTCTGCAGGCGCTGGGCGTCACCTGACCCTGTTGGCTCCGGAGCCGCGATCTGGGCAGGGTCCGGGGCGGGATGGGTGGTGTCCGTTTCCATGGGGAATCTGTTGTGGAGCCGATGTGGCTTCACCGTAGAGAGGGCGACTTGAGTTCGTCAGCACCTCGGCTAAACTGCTGTTGCCTGATGCATGAGCCCGTTGGTTCACATCAATCAGGTTGAGCTCACCCACTTCAAATCCTTCGGCGGGTCGATGGCCATCCCGCTGCAGGAGGGCTTCACGGTGGTGACGGGGCCGAACGGCTCCGGCAAGAGCAACATCCTCGATGCGGTGCTGTTCTGCCTGGGCCTGGCCACCAGCCGGGGCATGCGGGCCGAGCGGCTCCCCGACCTGATCAACAGCGCCATGCTGCGGGAGGGAAAGGCGGCCGAAACCAGCGTCACCGTGCGCTTCGATCTCGGGGACTGGCAGCCGGACAGCGCCGAAGACGGCCTGGACGTCCCCGAACAGGGCCCCTGGCTGCAGCGGGGCCAGCGGGAGTGGAGCGTCACCCGGCGGCTGCGGGTGGCCCCCGGCGGCACCTACAGCAGCAGCTTCAGCGCCGACGGGGTGCCCTGCAACCTGCAGCAACTGCAGACCCAGCTGCGGCGGCTGCGGGTCGATCCGGAGGGCAGCAACGTCGTCATGCAGGGCGACGTCACCCGCATCGTCTCGATGAGCGCCCGCGACCGGCGCGGCATCATCGACGAGCTGGCCGGCGTGGCCCTGTTCGACTCCCGCATCGAGCAGAGCCGGGCCAAGCTCGATGAAGTGGTCGAACGGCAGGAGCGCTGCCGCATCGTCGAGCAGGAGCTGCTGGCGGCCCGCCAGAAGCTCGAACGCGACTGCGCCAAGGCACGCACCTACCAGGAGCTGCGCGAGCGACTGCACCAGGGTCGCCTGCAGGAGCAGGTGCTGGCCTGGGAGGAGGCCCGCGCCCACGCCCTGGCCCTGGCCGGCCGCCTGGAGCGCCTCGACCGCCAGCAGGAGCAGGAGCGCGAGGCGATTGTCGCCACCGAAGCCGAGGTGGTCGCCGCCGCCGCCGTCCTTGAGCGGCTGCAGGCGGAGGTCAAGACCCTGGGCGAAGACCAGCTGCTGGCGGTGCAGGCCGAACTGGCCGGGCTGGAGACCAGCGGCCGCGAACTGGCCCGCCAGGCGGAACGGCATGGGCACCAGGCCGAGGACCTGCAACGTCGGCGCCAGGAGCTGCAGCAGAACCAGGCCGCGTTGCGCCACCAGCGCCAGGCCCTCGACGGCCAGGCCGACGACGGCGCCAGCGACCGTGCCGAGGCCCTCTGCCGCGAGGCCGAGGCGGCGGTGGAGCTGTCCCGCCGGCGGCTCGGCGAGGTGGCCGGGCGCTCCGGCAGCTGGCTGGAGGAGCAGCAGGCCCGCAGCCGCCGGCGCCAGGAGCTGCAGGAGCAGCTGGCGCCCCTGCTGGCCGAACGGCAGCAGCTGGAGGAACGGCTGCGGCAGGCCGGTGAGCGGCTTCAGGAACTCGGCGGCGAGGAGCAGCAGGAGGACGCGGCCCAGGCGGAGGGCTCCGCCGCTTTGGCGGCCCTGGCGGAGCAGGAACGCACCCTGCTGGCCGGCCTGGAGGATCGCCAGCGGCAGGCCCAGGAGCTGGCCGAGGCCCTGGCGCTGCAACAGCGCACCCGAACGCGGCTGGAGCAGGAACAGACCAGCCTGGAACGGGAGATCGCCCGCCTCGACAGCCGCCGCGAGACCCTGCAGGAGAGCCGCGGCACCGGCGCCCTGCGCCTGCTGCTGGAGGCGGGCCTGGAGGGGATCCACGGCTCGGTCGCCCAGCTGGGCGAGGTGGAGGAGCGGCTGCGGGTCGCCCTGGAGGTGGCGGCCGGGGGCCGGCTGGCCCAGGTGGTGGTGGAGGACGACCGCATCGCCGCCCGGGCGATCGAGCTGCTCAAGAGCCGCCGCGCCGGCCGGCTCACCTTCCTGCCCCTCAACCGCATCCGGGGCGGCAGTGGGGGCTCCGCAGGAGCGGCCCTGCAGCGGGGCAACCCGGGAGCTTCGGCCGGGGCCGGCGGGCTGGTGGGGCGGGCGGTGGAGCTGATCCGCCATGAGCCCGTCTATGCCGATGTCTTCCGCTACGTCTTCGGCGACACCCTGGTGTTCGCCACCCTCTCCGACGCCCGGCGGGAGCTGGGCCGCTGCCGCGCCGTGACCCTGGAAGGCGAACTGCTGGAGAAGAGCGGCGCCATGACCGGCGGCAGCCTGCAGCAGCGCTCCGGCCAGCTGGGCTTCGGCCGCAGCAGTGAGGGCGATGAGGCCGAGCCGCTGCGGCAGCGGCTGCTGGAGCTGGGGGAGAGCCTGCTGGCCTGCCGCCGCCGCGAAGCGGAGCTGGGCCGGAGCCTGGAGGAGGCCCGGCCGGCCCTGCTGGAGCTGCAGCAGCGCCAGGCCGCCCTTCAGGCCGAACGCAGCGCCGCCGAACGCACGCTGGCGCCGCGGCAGCAGCGCCGCGACCAGGTCAGCAGCCGGCTGCAGCAACTGCAGGAGGCATTTCAGGCCGACGGCCGCCGCCTGCAGAGCCTCGACCAGACCCTGCCCCCCCTGCGCCAGGCCCTGGCGGAGCTGGAGGAGGCCGAGCGCCTCGCCAGGGGCAACGACGACAGTGCCCGCTGGCAGGGCCTGCAGAGCGAGCTGGAGCGGGCCGACCAGGCCCTGGTGGAGGCCCGGCGCCAGCGGGATGGGCTGGAGGCGGAGCGGCGGGAGCGGGCCCTGGGCGCCGAGCGGCTGGGCAGCCAGCTGGAGGCCCTCGCCGGGGAGGAACGGCGGCTGGTGGAGGCGGTGCAGGCCCTGGTGGGGGAACGCCAGCTCTGGAAGGAACGGCAGCAGGCGGAGCAGGAGCGCCGCACGGTCCTGGAGCGGCAACAGAGCGAGCTGCAGACCCGTTTCGGCGAACGGCGCCGCGCCCGCGACGGGGCCGAAGCCCACCTGGCCGGCCAGCGCCAGGCCCTGCAGCAGCGCCAGTGGGAGCTGCAGCGGCGCCAGGAGGAGCGGCAGGCCCTGGCCGAGGAGCAGCGCAGCCACGGCCTGCGGCTGGCCCAGATGGAACGGGAGCTGCCCGAGCCCCGGCCCGAACTGCCCGAGGACATCCGCGAGGGCGGCCTGGAGGCGCTGCAACAGAACCTGCGCCAGCTGCAGCAGCGCATGGAGGCCCTGGAGCCGGTCAACATGCTCGCCCTCGAGGAGCTGGAGCAACTGGAGCAGCGGCTGGCCGACCTGGACGACCGGCTGGAGGTGCTCAGCAAGGAGCGGGAGGAACTGCTGCTGCGGATCGAAACGGTGGCCACCCTGCGCCAGGAGGCCTTCATGGAGGCCTTCCGGGCCGTGGACGGCCATTTCCAGACGATCTTCGCCGGCCTCTCCGACGGCGAGGGACACCTGCAGCTGGAGAACCCCGAGCAGCCCCTCGAGGGCGGCCTGACCCTGGTGGCCCACCCCAAGGGCAAGGCGGTGCGGCGGCTGGCCTCGATGTCGGGAGGTGAGAAATCCCTGACCGCCCTGAGCTTCCTGTTCGCCCTGCAGCGCTTCCGGCCCTCGCCCTTCTATGCCCTCGATGAGGTGGACAGCTTTCTCGATGGGGTGAACGTGGAGCGCCTGGCCGCCCTGATCGCCGCCCAGGCCGACCAGGCCCAGTTCATGGTGGTGAGTCACCGCCGGCCGATGATCGCCGCGGCCACCCGCACCATCGGCGTCACCCAGGCCCGCGGCTCCCATACCCAGGTGGTCGGTTTGCCGCCGGCGGCCTGAGCCGACCGCGTGGGCCACAATGGGCCGACCAGGCTGTTCCAGGCCGTGAAGTCGCTCCCGTTCCCCCTGCCGTCCAGCCCCGATCTCCGGATTTGACCTCCCCGATTCCCCCCTCCACCGAACCCGCCGCCAGCAGCGACCGCCTCTGGTTGCGCTCCGAACTGATGGGCACCCAGGTGATCACCCGGGACACCGGCCGGCGGCTGGGCGTCGTCGGTGAGGTGGTGGTCGACATCGACCGGCGCGAGGTGGTGGCCCTGGGCCTGCGCGACAACCCCCTCACCCGCTTCCTGCCGGGCCTGCCCCGCTGGATGCCGCTGGATCGCATCCGCCAGGTGGGGGACGTGATCCTGGTGGATTCGGTCGATTCCCTGGCCGAGGGCTTCAATCCCGAGCGCTACAGCAAGGTCATCAACTGCCAGGTGATCACGGAATCGGGCGAGCAGCTCGGCCGGGTGCTCGGCTTCAGCTTCGACATCGAAACCGGTGAGCTCACCACCCTGGTGATCGGGGCCCTCGGCGTTCCCCTGCTGGGGGAAGGGGTGCTGAGCACCTGGGAAATGCCCGTGGGGGAAGTGGTCAGCAGCGGCCCGGACCGGATCATCGTTTACGAGGGAGCCGAGGAGAAGCTCAAGCAGCTGGGCACCGGCCTGCTGGAGAAGCTCGGCATCGGCGGCGCCAGCTGGGAGCAGGAGGAGCGGGATCGCTTCCGCTCCGGGGCCGTTCCCGCCGAGAACCAGCTTCCCGCCGGCCAACCCACCGCCCAGGAGCAGCGCCGCATCCAGCCGGCCGCCAGCCGCAGCTTCCAGCCCAGCGAAGAACTGGAGTACGTGGAGCTGGAGGAACGGCGCGAACGGGAGCCCCTGCGCCAGCGCCGCTACCTCGACGACGACCTCCCCGAGCCGCGCCAGCGCCCCGAACCGCGCCCGGCAGCGGCCGACCCCTACGGCCAGGACAGAGAGCGCAACCCCGCCCGGTACGACAACCGCTACGAGGACAACCGCTACAACGAAGACCGCTACGACCGGGAGCGCTATCGGGACGAGCGCGCTTACGAGCCGGAGCCCTACAGGGACCCGGTCGACCTTCCGGGGAAGGACGTTGTTGAGCCCGAGCGCGAACGGGAACCGCTGCGGGCAGAGCGGCCCCAGGCCCCGGCCCCCCGGCCGAAGGAGCCGGTGGATGTGGAGCCGGAGATCCTTGACGATCCCTGGTGAGCCTCTGAGTTCCCCAGGGGGCGGCCTCAGCCCTCCGCGAAGCGCAGCGACGCCGAATTGACGCAGTAGCGCTGGCCGCTGGGGGCCGGGCCATCGTTGAAGACATGGCCGAGGTGGGCGTCACAGCTGGCGCAGCGGATCTCGGTGCGCTCCATGCCGTGGGTGCGGTCGGTGTGGGTGGTGATCGCCCCGGCGTCCACACCCGCCCAGAAGCTGGGCCAGCCGGTACCGGAATCGAACTTGGTGGCGGAACTGAACAGCTCGCTGCCGCAGCAGACGCAGTGGTACATCCCGGTGGCCTTGTTGTTCCAGTAGGCACCGGTGAAGGCCCGTTCCGTGCCCCCCTCGCGGGCCACCCGGTATTGCTCGGGCGTCAGCTGGTCCCGCCAGTCGGGATGGTCGGCGCTCTGGAGGGGGGTGGATTCGCTCGACGGCATGGCCTGGAACCCCGCTGGGGGGCAATGGAGGATCAAATCCTATCCAGATCGCACCGGCCGACCGGACGGTTCCGGGGGCGGCAGCAAGCCCCGCACCATCGCCGCCACGGCCGCCACGGCCCCCGGCGCTCCCCGCAGGCTGCGCAGGTCGTCGGCCATGGCCGCCAGCCGCTCGGGATGCTCCAGCCAATCGGCCGCCTCGGCGGCGATCTGGGCCGGTTCGATCGGCCCGACCCGCTCCGGCACCACCGCACGTCCCGCGGAGATGTTGGGCCAGGCCAGGAAACCCCGATGACGCATGCGCCAGGCGGTGAGGGCCACCCCCACCAGCCGCCGCAGCAGGGGCAGCCGGGCCAGCAGCCCCAGCCAGCCGTCCCAGGCCTGCATCACAGCCAGATGCTGGGTGGGCACCAGCACGATCATCGGCACCGCCAGGGCCCCCAGCTCGGCGGTGTTGGCCCCCACCGTGGTGAGCGCCAGGGCGCACTGGCTCAGGGCGGCATGGGCGGGATGCTGCTCCAGCAGCAGGATGCGGGTGCCGGCGGCCGTGACCAGCTCATCACCCTGGCGATGGGGCTCGCCGGACCCCTGGCGCCGGTTCAGGGGATTGGAGGGCCCGCCATAGGCCAGCAGTTCCCGCACCGAGGTGGTGGGAGCCACCGGCAACAGGAAGCGGCAACCGGGACGCAAGGCCGCCAGCCGATCGGCGGTTTCGAGCAGGAAAGGCACCCCCACCAGCAACTTGGCCCGCTTCGAGCCCGGCAGCAGGGCCACCCAGTCGCCGGAGGGCAGGGGTGCGTCCTGGCGGGCCAGGGTCGAAAGATCGGCCATCAGGTCGCCCACCACCGTGGCCCTCCCCTGCCAGCGGGGGGCCAGGCGGCCGGCGGCGGCGGGACCCATCACGGCGATGCGGTCGTTCCAGCGGGGCCAGCGGGCCACCCATTCGGCATAGGTGAGGTGGCGGTAGCCGAGCCGGGCCGAGAGCAGCACGGTCCAGAACTGGTCGCCACCTAGAAACACCACCACCCCCCGCTCGGGCCAGGGGCCGTGGCGGCGGGGCCGCAGCAGCAGCCACCAGAAACGGGTGGCCGGCAGCACCCGCTCAAACAGGCCCCAGCCCTCGGCCACCCGGTGCTCGGCGCCGGTGGCGTTGGGGCAGGGGACGAGCACCAGCCGCAGGCTGGTGCTGGCGGTGGGATCGCGGGGCCGCAGGGGCTCCAGGCCATGGAGCTGCTCGGCCAGGGGCCGCACCCAGGTGCTCAACTCCCCGGGGCCGTTGCTGACCAGCACGATCGCACTGCCTGCGGCTGGAGCGGAGACCGGCGACGGCTGGGTCAAGAGAACCGCAGGTTCCGGGGGACGGGAGCGGGAAAAGAAAAATGCGGATGGCGAGACTTGAACTCGCAAGGCCGAAGCCACACGCCCCTCAAACGTGCGTGTCTACCAATTCCACCACATCCGCGTGGCTGGCGCAGGCCGAAGCACCGCACCGGTTGAGCAATATACCCATGGGCTCCCCCCAGCCCCGAAGGCCCTCGCCGCCAGGGGGCGCCGGTGAGCACTGATACAGTCCGCCCCGGCACGGCCGCACCCCCGCCAGCCCTCATCGCCCGGACCTGCACGGATGCCCATCGGCAAACTGCTGATCGCCAACCGAGGCGAAATCGCCCTCCGCATCCTGCGCAGCTGCCGGGAGCTCGGCATCGCCACGGTGGCCGTCTACAGCACCGTCGACAAAAACGCCCTGCACGTGCAGCTGGCCGATGAGGCGGTCTGCGTGGGGGAAGCGCCCAGCAGCCGCAGCTACCTCAACGTTCCCAACATCCTGGCCGCCGCCACCTCCCGCGGTGCCGACGCCATCCATCCCGGCTACGGCTTCCTGGCGGAGAACGCCGACTTCGCCGAGAAATGCCTCGACCACGGCCTGATCTTCGTGGGCCCCTCGCCGGCCGCGATCCTGGCCATGGGCGACAAGTCGACGGCCAAGATCACGATGCAACAGGTGGGTGTGCCCACCATTCCCGGCAGTGAGGGGCTGCTGGAGGACCCCACCGAAGCGGCCGCCCTCGCCGAGACGATGGGCTACCCCGTGATGATCAAGGCCACCGCCGGCGGTGGCGGCCGGGGCATGCGCCTGGTGCCGGCCGCCGACCAGCTCGAAAGCCTGTTCAGAGCCGCCCAGGGGGAGGCGGAAGCCGCCTTCGGCAACCCTGGCCTCTACATGGAGAAGTTCATCGACCGGCCCCGGCACGTGGAAGTGCAGGTGCTGGCCGACCGCCACGGCAACGTGGTGCACCTGGGCGAAAGGGACTGCTCGATCCAGCGCCGCCACCAGAAGCTGCTGGAGGAGGCCCCCAGCCCGGGGCTGGATCCGGAGCTGCGTCGCCGCATGGGCGAGGCGGCGGTGGCGGCGGCCCGCAGCATCGATTACGAGGGCGCCGGCACCGTCGAGTTCCTGGTGGACAAGAGCGGCGCCTTCTATTTCATGGAGATGAACACCCGGATCCAGGTGGAGCATCCCGTCACCGAGATGGTGACGGGCATCGATCTGATCGCCGAGCAGCTGCGCATCGCCGGCGGCGAACCGATCTCCGTGCGCCAGGACCAGATCCAGGTGAGCGGCCATGCCATCGAGTGCCGCATCAACGCCGAGGACCCCAGCCACAACTTCCGGCCGGCCCCGGGCAAGATCACCGGCTGGCTGCCCCCCGGCGGCCCTGGGGTGCGCATCGACAGCCACGTGTACACGGGCTATGAGATCCCCCCCTTCTACGACTCCCTGATCGGCAAGCTGATCGTCTGGGGGGTCGACCGCGACCACGCCATCCGCCGCATGCGACGGGCCCTGTCGGAATGTGCCGTCACGGGCATTCCCACCACGATCGAGTTCCACCTGGCCCTGCTGGATCGCCAGGAGTTCCAGCGTGGTGAGGTGTGGACCAAGTTTGTTGAGGAGGAAATGCTCAACCGCTGAGCTGGCTGCGCAGCAGGGCCAGGGTGAGCAGACCCTGCTGACCCACCAGCAGTTCGCGCAGCAGGCTGATCAGCCCCACCCAGACCACCGGCGTCACATCCACCCCGCCGATGGGCTGGATCAGGCGACGGGTGAGGGCCAGCAGGGGTTCGGTGGGCGCCCCCACCAGACGCATCACCCCCTTGGTGAGGTCCACACCCGGATACCAGGTGAGGACGATCCGGAACAGGAACAACAGGGTCCAGCCCGCCAGGGCCAGCCCCAGGGCCAGGTGCAGCAGGGGCAGGGGCGCCAGTGCGGGAAGGGCCAGGGCCGTCACAAAGCTCTAAGCGTCTGACTGTCGATCGTAGGAACTCGCCCCCACTGCCTAGGATCCCCCGAGCTGTCCAGAGCGAACGCCTGCCATGACCCCTTCCCTCGCCAACTTCCTCAGCAGCCTCGGCTGGGGCGCGGTCATCGTGGTGATCCCCATCGCCATCGCCCTGGTGCTGATCAGCCAGAACGACCAGCTCGACCGGCGGCTCTGAGCTGCCGCTGACCTTGCGGGTACGGTCCTTAGAGTGTTGGCCATCGCCCGGGTGAACCGCCGTGGTCAACGCCAGCCTCAACTGGGCCAGCATCGTCGGCATCGTCCTGGCGGTCGGCGGAGCTTTCCTCTACTTCATGAGGAGCTTCAAGCCGGCCCTGGCCCGGGACTACGACGTCTTCTTCGCCGCCATCGGACTCCTCTGTGGCGGCATTCTCTTCTTTCAGGGCTGGCGCCTCGACCCGATCCTGCAGTTCGGCCAGTTCCTGCTCGCTGGCACCACGGTTTTCTTCGCCTATGAGAGCGTCCGCCTGCGTGGGGTGACCACGGAGCAGGCCCGCCGTTCCTCCTACTTCGACGACGAGGAACCCGCCGCCCCGTTCCGGCCCCGCGGTGGCCTGGGCGGTGGCCGCAGCTTCGACGACGAGCCGGACCGCTTCGATGAACCGGAGCCCCTGCGGCGCCGCATCCCCTCCAGAGAGGAACCCGAGGACGACTTCTACCGGCCGCGCCGGCCCAGTCGGGCCGCCATCCCCGAGCGTGCCGCCAGCCGCCGGGAGGAGGCCGATTCCTGGGACAACCCCCGCGCCGAGCGATCCTCCAGCCGGCCGGAGCGCGATCCCATCGACGACCGCCCGGAGCGGAGCGTTGGCCGCTATTCCGCCGGTGGCTCCGGTCGCTCCCAGGCCGCCGATTTCGGCGCCCGCAGGCGGGATCGGGACAGCGCCCCGGAACCCCGCCGCGGCTCCCGCCCGGTGGCCGCCGCCGACAGCGTTCCCCGCTCCGGCCGCCGCGGCTCCATGCCACCGGCTTCTGCCGGCCCAGCCGCCCGTGATCCCGGCCCTGGGGCACCCCAGGGAACACCCATGGGCACACCGATTCGCGGTGGGGTTCCCGACGACGTCAGTGATGCCGACTTCTCACCGATGGCCAGCGGCCGGCCCCGGCCAGCCACCCCCAGCGCCCGGCCACCGGCGAGCGACCCCCCAGCCGGCCCACCCGCCGGCAGCCGGGACAACAGCTCCCGCTTCGACGACTGAGCCGCTGACCACCCGGCCCCTTCAGCGACCCCGCCCAGGCCTCTCCCTTCTGGTGCTCGGGGTGCTGGCCCTGCTGCTCTCCGGCTGCGGCGGCTGGAGCTGGGGCCGCCGCAGTGCCGGTCCGGTGGGCTGGGGCGGCGCCGACCGCCAGGATCCGGCCCTGAGCGGCAACGGCCGGGTGCTGGCCAGCGTGGTGCGCCGGGATGGCCGCGACACGGTGCTGCTGCAGGAGCAGCCCTCCGGCTCGGTGTTGCCGCTGCGCCACCTGCAGCGGCTGCAGCCGCACCGCTCCCCCTCCCTGAGCTGGAACGGCCGCTATCTGGCCCTGCTGGTGCAGCAAGGGCCGGAGCGCCGGGTGTTGATTGAAGATCGGGCCACCGGGCGCCTGCACCGCCTGCCGTTGCCGGGCGGGCTGGTGCCCGAAAGCCTCAGCCTGGCCGCCGACGGCCGGCGCATCGCCATCGCCACCGAGGGGGACGGACGCTCCCGGGTGCAGCTCTACGACCTCACCAGCCTGCTGGAGCCGGACCTTCCCGCCGGGCTGCCGGTGCGGGGGGCGCCGGCCACCACGCCATGACGCTCGGCGCCGGCGGGCTGGTTCGGGCGGTGGCGGTGGCGGGCGCCCTGCCGTTGCTGCTGGCGGGTTGCCTGGCGCCCCTGCCCCAGCCGATGGTGGGGCTGAACCAACGCCTCGAGGCCGCCGGCCCCGCCCGGGCCCCCTCCCTCTCCGGCGACTGGCTGGCCCTGATCGTCAGCCAGGGCGGCCGCGACCGGGTGCAGCTGGTGGACCTGCAGCGCCAGCAGCCCGTGCCCCTGCCGGGCCTGGAGCGCCCCGACGCCCAGCCGCTCAGCGTGGCCGTCGATGGCCGCGGTGAGCGGCTGGCCCTGGTGCGCCAGCTGGAGGGCCGCACCGAGCTGGTGCTCTACCGCCGCAACCTGATGGCCCTGCAGCCGGTGCCGCTGCAGCCCCCCGGCGTGCCGCGCCGGGTGTCCCTGCGGGCCGACGGCCGCGAGCTGGCGGTGGAGGTGAGCCGCCAGGGCCAATGGCAGGTGGATCTGATCGCCGTGCCCTGATCAGGGCACCAGGCCCGCCCAGTGCAGGAAGGTGTCGTGGCTGAGGGCCTCGACCAGCAGCACGGCGACGAAGCCGAGCATGGCGAAGCGTCCATTGACCCGCTCGGCGTAGCCGCTCCAGCCGAAGGCCGGCACCTCCGAGGTGGTGGCGCTGGTGGCAGGCGGGACTGCGGTGGCCTGGGGCTCGTCGGCTGATGGGGTGGCGGAAGGGTCGCTCATCGGATCAGTCCTCGCGGCCAAAGGTATAGCCGGCCGCCGGAAGCAAGCGCCAGCCGCCGTTGCCATCCAGCTCCAGCACCGTGTCGTGGTACGCGGTGAGGGTGGGGCGGTGACCCACGCTCACGAAGGCCATCTCCCGCTCCACCAGCAGTTCGTAGAGGGCCTTCTCCGTGGCCACGTCGAGGGCGCTGGTGGCCTCATCGAGCACCACGAACCGGGGCGAGTTGAGCAGCAGCCGGGCGAAGGCCAGGCGCTGCTGCTCACCGAGGGAGAGCAGCCGGGGCCAGTCCTGCTTGATGTCCAGGTCGGGGTAGCGGTGCACCAGCTCGGGCAGGCGCACCTCCTCCAGCACGTGGCGCAGCTGCTCATCGCTGAAGCGGTCGGTGGGCTGGGGGTAGCAGAGCTGCTCCCGCAGGCTGCCCAGCAGCATGTAGGGCTTCTGGGGGATGAACATCAGTTCGCCCACCGGTGGCCGCTGCACGCTGCCGGCGGCAGGCGGCCAGAGGCCGCTCACCAGGCGCAGGAAAGAGGTCTTGCCGCAGCCCGAGGGGCCCACCACCAGCAGCCGCTGGTTGGCGGTCACCTCCAGGCTGAGATCGCGGACCAGCAGGCGGTTGGTGCGGGGCGGCACCAGGTTCACGTTGCTGACCAGGATCGACTCTGGGCGCACGGCGCCGGCCCCGGCGCCCATGGCGCCACCGGCGGAAGCCTGCTCGGCGGCCACGAACTCGGCCATGTCGGCACTGATCGACTCCACCTTGCCCTGGAAACCTTCCAGGCGGCTGATGGAGGCGGAGAAGGCGGCCAGCCGGTCGATGTTGTTGACGATGTAGCTGACCGAGAACAGCACCTGGGAGAAGGCGATGCTGGCCTGGCCGAAGACACCGAAATCCACTTCCTTGGCGAAATAGATCGGCGCGATCACCAGCCAGGGCAGAAAGCGGGAGAAGTAGTCGTAGGAGCGCTGGATGACGCTGATCAGCGCCTCCCAGATGATCAGGCGGTTGTAGTTGACGATCACGCCGTCCAGGCGGCGTTCGCCCTCCTTCTGCTCCTGGCGTTCACCCCGATAGAAGGCGATCGATTCGGCATTGTCACGGATGTGAACCAGTCCGTAGCGGAAATCGGCCTCCAGTTTCAGCTGCTGATAGTTCAGATTCACCAGCTTGCGGCTGGCGAACACGATCAGGGCCGTACCGCCCACCGAATAGCCCAGGAGCCACAGGGCCAGGGTCTGGTTGATGCTCCAGAGAACGATGATGAAGCTGAAGAAGGTGAGCAGGGCGGAGATGATCTCCACCGTCACACTCAGGCTGGTGGCGGTGAAGCTGGCCGCGTCCTGGGAGATCCGCTGGTCGGGGTTGTCGATCTCCTCAACGGATTCATCGTTGGGATTGAGAACGTAGTAGGCCCGGTTGGTGAGATAGCGGCCGAGCATGCGGCCGCTGAGCCACTCCCGCCACAGCAGACCCAGCTTGGGAATCAGGTAGCTCTGGATGGCGCGGATCGGCAGGGCCAGCACCAGGCAGAAGGCGTAGATCGCGACGATCTTCCAGAACTCTTCCGCCTTGTACGCCACCAGGGCGTTCTCGATGTTCCGGGCGATGAAGCTGATGCCGACGTTGATGCCGTTGATCACCAGGATCAGCAGGGCGATGATGCCGAGCAGCAGCCAGGGCAGCCAGCGCCCCTGGCGCAGCTTGGCCCGCAGGCTGATGAAGGCGCCCAGACCGGCGGCGAACAGCACCATGATCACCAGGCCGATCGGCCCGCTCCAGACCGCGGCCACCTGCTCGGGCACCCCGGGGAGGAAGCGGTTGCGCAGTTCGGGGATCCAGGCCCCGGCCGCGGCCACCACGCCGGTGAGCAGCAGCAGGGTGAAGCCCAGCACCACCGCCAGCAGGGCCACCACCAGAAGCAGAAACTGGCCACTGCCTCCGCCGCCTTCGTCCAGGGGCAGGAAGTAGGGCTGGGCCAGGCGCTGCAGCTTGCCCAGCTGCTCGCGAAGGGCCTTCAGGGGGGTCATGGGCGTGGGCGGATCGCGCCATTCTCTCTGCCAGCCCCTCCTGGCGGTGGCGGCGGTGTGAAGGCGGCCATCAGCCGGGCGGCCAGGCCAGCGGGCGGCCGCCGATCACGTGAACGTGCAGATGGAACACGGTCTGGCCGGCCTCGGCGCCACTGTTGATCACCGTGCGCCAGCTCTCGAGGCCCTCCAGCCGGGCCACCTTGGCCGCCACCAGCAGCAGGTGGCCCAGCAGGGCCTGGTGCGCGTCCGTGGCCTCACCAAGGTGGGCGATCGGCTCGCGAGGAATCACCAGCACGTGCACCGGCGCCTGGGGGTTCACATCCCGGAAGGCCAGGCAGAGATCATCGGCATAGACCTCCTGGCAGGGAATCTCGCCGCGCAGGATGCGGCCGAAGATGGTGTCGCTGCTGGCCATGGGACGCCGGGGAGTGGTCGGGAGGTGGCACTGAACGGGCAGTGGGCTCCGCGGGTGATGTTGGCACGGTGCAGCAGTGGGGCCCTGCGGGGCCTGGAGGCCCTGCCGGTGACGGTGGAGGTGGACATGGCGCCAGGGCTGCCGGGGCTGCGGGTGGTGGGTCTGGCGGATGCGGCGGCCCAGGAATCGCGGGAGCGGGTGCGGGGGGCCCTGCGCAATGGCGGCCTGCGGGTGCCCCTCACCCGGGTGGTGGTCAACCTGGCCCCCGCCGACCTGCCCAAGGCGGGCCCCGGCTTCGACCTGCCCATCGCCCTGGGGCTGCTGGTGGCCAGCCAGCAGCTGGCCGCCGCCGAGGTGGAGGGGATCTGGAGCGCGGGCGAGCTGGGTCTCGACGGTCGGCTGCGGCCGATCCGGGGGGTGCTGGCCCTGGCCCTGGCGGCCCGCCGGCACGGCGCCCGGGCCCTGGTGGTGCCGGCGGCCAATGCCAGCGAGGCCGCCCTGGTGGAGGGGCTGCCCGTCTGGGGGGCCGACCATCTGGGGGAGGTGGTGGCCCTGCTGCGGGATCCGGGGCGACCCCGGGCGGCGCCAGCCGCCGCGGCGGCCTTGCCTGCGCCGGCAGCCGCCGGACCCGACCTGGCCGAGGTGCGCGGCCAGGCCCATGGCCGGCGGGCCCTGGAGATCGCCGCTGCCGGCGGCCACCACCTGCTGCTGGTGGGGGCCCCCGGCAGCGGCAAGACGATGCTGGCCCGGCGACTGCCGCCACTGCTGCCGCCCCTGGGGCAGCAGGAGGCCCTGGAGGTCACCCAGCTCCATTCCCTGGCCGGGCTGCTGGCGGAGGGGGCCGGCCTGCGGCGGCAGCGCCCCTTCCGCAGCCCCCACCACGGCTGCTCCGCCGCCGCCCTGGTCGGTGGTGGCGCCCTGCCCCGGCCCGGGGAACTGAGCCTGGCCCACCACGGCGTGCTGTTTCTCGATGAACTGGCGGAGTTCCGCCGCGAGGTGCTCGACCAGCTGCGCCAGCCCCTCGAGGAGGGGGAGCTGTGGATCAGCCGGGCCCAGCACCGCTGCCGCTTCCCCTGCCGGGTGCTGCTGGTGGCCGCCACCAATCCGTGCCCCTGCGGCTGGTACGGCGACCCCAGCCAGAGCTGCCGCTGCGGCGAAGCCCAGCGACGACGCCACTGGGGACGGCTCTCAGGGCCGCTGCTCGACCGGATCGACCTGCAGGTGGTGATGCGGCGCCCCGAGGCCCACGACCTGGGCGGGGCCTATCGGGGGGGCGCACAGCAGCCCCCTGCCGGAGAAGCCAGCACGGTGGTGGCACAGCGGGTGGCGGCGGCCCGGCAGCGCATGGGCCAGCGCAATCCGGCGGGGGCGGCCAACGGCCAGCTGGAGGGTCCGGCCCTGGCGGCGATCGTGAATCCCGAGCCGGATGCCCTGGCCCTGTGGGAGCGGGCCATCAGCCAGCGGCGACTGTCCGCCAGGGGGGCGGAGCGGGTGCTGCGGGTGGCCCGCACGATCGCCGATCTGGCCAGTGCCGATCGGGTGTCGGGGGCGGCGATCGCCGAAGCCCTTGGCTACCGCTCCTTCGACCAGGTGGCCTGAGCCAACCCCCGGATCAGCGGCGGCGGCGCCGGGTGGTGTCGCCGCTGAAAGGCTGCACACCGATCGCCGGCGGACGGTGCTGGGCTTCCTCTCCCGGGTTGCCCCAGGCGTGGTTGATGGTCTCGGCCAACCAATGGCTGAGCCGCTGCAGAAGGGAGGCAGACCTTGGCTGGCCTGCCGTTGAGGCAACCGGATGGACCATGGACCCTGGGGCGATGGCCCCTTCAGCCTGATCACGGGCGAAGGGCAAGGCAACAGGTACAAGCACCTGAAGCTGAGACGCCGAAGGGGAGGCTCAGCGGCGACGACGGCGCTGCTGGGCCTTGCGCTTGTACTTCTCGGTGGGGGTTTCGTGGTGGCGCAGCCGCTTCAGATCGGCAAAGATGCCCGCCTTGGACACCTGGCGCTTGAAGCGGCGCAGGGCCGATTCGATGCCTTCGTTTTCGCCGACGGTGACCTGGGTCATGAAGTACTGCTGAGACGTGCGCAGCGTTGCACCCTAGCAAGTAGGCCTTCGCCCCTCGCTTCAGAGCTTGGTGGCGGGGGGCACGGCCGGGGGGGCCAGGGGCCGCTGGCCCGCCGCCGGAGCCGCCTCCTTGACGGGCACCGCTGCGGTGGGGGGCTGGGCGGGCTCAACAGCAGCGGGCTGGGGCTGGGCGGCGGTCGCCGCCGTCCCCGGCCAGCTGTCGGCGTAGACGTAGAGGTGGCCGAGGTTGCGGCCGCCGAACTGGCGACGCATCAGCCGCCAACCGGGCTCCAGCTGCAGCTTCAGGAAGCCGGGGGCGCTGCCCCGGGTGCGGGCCACCACCATCTCCGGGCCGGCTCCGGCCTTGGTGGGGAAGGCCAGCAGCAGCATGTCGCCGCCACTGCGGGTCACCATCAGCCGGTAGGAGGTGGCCAGATCCTGGCCGCCCACCCGCACCGAGTAGCCGTTGGCATCGATGTAGCGGTTGCAGATGCCGGTGAAATCAAAGGTGGCCAGCAGGGGGTTCACCAGGGCCGGCGTGCCCTCACCCACCTCGAAGCAGGGCCGCACGGGCTTGAGCTGTTCGTAGATGTTGAGCTGGGCCTTTTCGCCCTTGCTGCCGATGGGGGCAGCCACCATCAGGAAGTTCTGCTGGTCCACCTCGGCGGCGGCGAACAGGGCGGAGGCGCGGCCCGGGGCGGGGGAGGTGATGGCCAGGCTGGTTGCCAGCAGCGTCAGGGCCGCCAGGCCTGCGCGGGGGAGCAGGGAAAGGTTCACGGCAGTCATCGAAGCGGCCTGAATCGTATGAACGGTAACCACCGGAAACCAGCCCATAGGCACAATCGGACGGCCGGTTGTCGGGCCGGCCGAGGGGGCGCAGCGAGCTGGGACGGGCTCAGGCGGGCTTGTTGATGCGGATCGCCACCAGCAGGGCCAGCACGGTGCCCGGCAGGCTGCCGGCCAGGATCCAGCGGGTGGCCGGGACGCCGAGATCCGGGTCGCCGTAGGAGAGCTCGAAGATCGATCCGGTGGCAGCGATGCCAAGCAGACAGGCCAGGCCCAGGAAGAGGCCGGCCAGGGGTTTCATCGGCATGGAAATCAGCGGATCGACTGGACGTCGGAGCGGAGGAAGCCCTGCTGCTGCAGGCCGTCGTTGAGGCTGAGCTCGTCGGTGACCCGATCGACGAACAGCACACCATGGAGATGGTCCATCTCGTGCTGGATGCAGCGGGCCAGCAGGCCATCGGCCTTGAGGCGGCGGGGGCGGCCCGTCTCGTCGCGGTAGGTCACCTCCACCACCGACGGACGCACCACATCGAGATAAACGCCGGGGATGCTGAGACAGCCCTCCTCATAAGTGTTGAAGGAGGCACCGGCGGCGGTGATCTCGGGGTTGATCAGCACCAGCGGCGGGGTGGCCGCCTCCTCCAGATCCAGATCGATCACCAGCAACTGGCGATGCACCCCCACCTGGGGGGCCGCGAGGCCGATCCCCTTGGCGGTGTACATGCTGCGCAGCATGTCGCGGGCCAGGTCGCGGACGGAGGCGTCCACCTTGCTGATGCGCCGGGCCGGGGCCCGCAGCTCCTTTGAGCCCAGTTTGTGGATCTCAAGGGGGGGACGGTCCACCGGCACCTTCGGCACCAGCACGGAGTTGCCACCCTGCTCGGCGGACCGTGCCATCTGGGCGAAGCTGCGGGCCAAGGCGTCACCTGAAACGATGGGTCGATTCTAGAAGCAGCCTGCGGAGGGCTCGGGTGGGAGAGCCGTCGTGGCAGGAATCGGACCCCCTGCCCGCCGCAGTGGCGGTGGGTCGGGCCGCCGGCGTCGCCGAGCCGCGCCTGGACAGGGGGCGCCTGTTCTGGTTGGAGCAGCGCCCCAGCGAGCGGGGGCGCACCACCTTGATGATGCGGCCCCCGGGGGCTGGGGCCGTGGAACTCACAGCGGGGCCGTGGAACCTGCGCACCCGCGTGCATGAATACGGCGGCGGCGCCTATGTGGTGGCGGGCGATCAGCTGGTGTTCGTCGACGACGGTGACCGCTGCCTCTGGCAGCTCAGCCTGGCCGGCGGCGGCGACCCCCTGGCAGCCGCAGCGCCCCGGCGGCTCACCGCCCCGCCCGACCCGGCGCGGCCGCGGGCCTTCGCCGATGGCCTGATCGACCGGCGGCACGGGCGCTGGATCGGCGTGATGGAGCAGGACGGCCTCGACCGGCTGGTGGCCGTGCCCCTCGCGGGGGGCGAACCGGAGCTGCTGCACCAGCCGGCGGATTTCTGCGGCTACGCCGTGCTGGCCCCAGGCGGCGGCCACCTGGCCTGGGTGACCTGGCAGCAGCCCTTCATGCCCTGGGAGCGCAGCCAGCTCTGGCTCGCCGCCATCGATGCTTCGGGGCAATGGCAACAGGCCCGGCCGATCGCCGGCTCGGGGCCGGGGGATCCCCAGGGGATCTCAGTGTTCCAGCCACTGTGGCTCGACGACGGCTCCCTGGTGGTGGCCAACGACCGCAGCGGCTGGTGGAACCTGGAACGGCTGGCGGACGTGGCCGCCCTGGGGGCGGACACCCCGCCCCGGTGGCAGCCGCTCTGCCCCCTGGAGGCGGAGTTCGGCGGGCCCCAGTGGGTCTACGGCCTGCGCACCCTGGCCTGGGACGGCGCCCAGCTGCTGGCGGCGCTCTGCCGCCAGGGGCGCTGGGAACTGGGCCGGCTGGGGGCCGACGGTGGCCCCTTCGAGCCGATCCGCCTGCCCTTCACCGAGCTGGCGGCCCTGAGCGCCGAAGCGGGCCGGCTGGTGGCGGTGGCCGGGGGGTCGGGGATCGGCCAGGGACTGCTGGAGCTGGACACCGCCAGCGGCACCTGGCAGCACACGCCGGCCGCCCCGGCGCCGCTGGCGGCGGAAGCGATCAGCCATCCGGAACCCCTCTGGTTCGAGGGCCATGGCGGCCGTCCCGTCCACGCCTGGTACTACCCGCCCCGGGGCGGCAGCCGCGCCGAGGCGCCCCTGCTGGTGAAGGGCCACAGCGGCCCCACCGCCATGGCCGGCACGGGGCTGAACCTGGCCATCCAGTTCTGGACCAGCCGCGGCTGGGGCGTGGTGGATGTGAACTACGGCGGCTCCACCGGCTTCGGCCGCGCTTACCGGCAGCGGCTCGACGGCCAGTGGGGCGTGGTGGATGTGGCCGACTGCGCCGCCGCCGCCCGGGCCCTGGTGGCGGTGGGCAAGGCCGACCCGGGCCGGGTGGCCTTTGAGGGGGGCAGCGCCAGCGGGTTCACCGTGCTGGCGGCCCTGTGCTTCACCGACGTGTTCAAAGCCGGCGCCTGCCGCTACCCCGTGGCCGATCCGGAAGCCTTGCTCGGGGTGGATCACCGCTTCGAGGCTCGCTACACCGAAACCCTGATCGGCCCCTGGCCCGAGGCCCGGGCCCTCTACGACGCCCGTTCACCGCTGCGGCATGCGCAGCGGATCACGGCACCGGTGGTGTTCTTCCATGGCCTGGACGACCGGGTGGTGCCGGCGCGTCAGAGTGAGCGGATGGTGGAAGCCCTGCGCCGAGGCGGACTGGAAACGGAACTGCACCTGTTCGCCGGAGAGGGCCACGGCTTCCGCGACAGCGGCGTGCGCACCACGGTGCTCGACGCCACCGAAGCCTTCTTCCGCCGCCAGTTCCGCCTGTGATCGCCGCGCTGGTGCCGGGGGTGGTGGAAGGCGTCGAATGGCTGGCCCTGGCCCTGGCCGCCCTGACCGTGCTGCTGCTGATCGGCAGCAGCCTGGGCGGCCTGCTGGGCATGAAGCGCTGGGGCCTGCCGGAGGCCCTGCTGGCCGGTGGTCTGGGGCTGGTGGTGGCCCCGGCGGGGCTGGTGCCCCTGCTGCCCCAGCGGGTGATCGACCTTTGGGACCAGCTGCCCCTGCCCCTGCTGACCCTTGTGTTCGCCACCCTGCTGCTGGGCAAGCCGCTGCCGAAACTGGGGGGACTTTGGCGCCCCCTCTCGGCCCAGGTGCTGCTGGCGCTCACCCTGGCCTTCGGCCAGTTCCTGGTGGGGGGACTGGCGGTGCTGCTGGTGCTGCAGCCCTGGCTGGGGGTGAGCCCGGTGATGGCCTGCCTGATCGAGGTGGCCTACGAGGGCGGCCACGGCTCGGCCGCCGCCATGGGGCCCACCTACGAGCGGCTGGGTCTGGAGGGGGCCCAGGCCCTGGGGCTGGCGATGGCCACGGTGGGACTGCTGGTGTCGACGGTGGTGGGCGGACTGCTGGTGGTGCTGGGGCGGGCCAGGGACTGGCTGAAGTTTCCCGAGGCCCTGTTGATCGAGGAGGCGGTGGCGATCCTGGGGGAGCAGACCCCGCCCCTGCAGGAGGTGCCGCTGGATCTGCCCCTGGAGGCGGGCACCGTGGAGGTGCCGGCGCTGTGGCGGCAGATCGCCGACTGGGCCGTGAACCTGGGGCTGGCGGGAGTGGCGGTGCTGTTCGGCTGCGGGGCACTGGCGGCGCTGCGCTTCGTCGCTGATGCCAGCGGCGGGGTGTTCGCCCTGGTGATCGACGCCCTGCCCGTCTTCCCCCTGGCCCTGGTGGGCTCCCTGCTGGTGCGGCTGATCCTGGAGAAGAGCGGCCAGACCCAGTGGGTCTCGACCGCCATCCAGGGCCAGACCGGCACCCTCTCGGCCGATCTGCTGATCACCGCCGCCACCGCCTGCCTGGACCTGAGCCTGCTGGCCCACGACTGGATCCCCCTGACGGTGCTGGCCCTGGCGGGTCTGCTGTGGAACCTGGGGGTGATCCTGGTGCTGGCGCCGCGGATCCTGCCGTCCGACTGGTTCGAGCGGGCCATCATCGAATTCGGCCAGGCCACGGGGGTGGCGGCCAGCGGCCTGCTGCTGCTGCGCATGGCCGACCCGGGCGACCGCAGCCAGGCGGTGACGGCGTTCTCGATCAAGCAGCTGCTGCTCCAGCCCCTGCTCGCCGGGGGCGTGATCACCGTGGTGGCACCCCTGGTGGTGGACGGCTGGGGCCTGCCGGCCTGGACCGGCCTCTGCCTGGGCCTGGTGGTGCTCTGGAGCGGGCTGGGGCTGTGGCTGGCGGCGCGCGCCCGGTCCGCTTAGCGGACCGTCGCGCCGTGAGGCGCGCTCAGCGGACCATCGCCGCCACATTGCCGCCATCGACGGTGAGCACGGCGCCGGTGGTGCGCTCCATCAGCGCCAGGGCCACGAAGGCGTCGGCGACGTCGCTGGCGCGCACCTCGGCCCCCAGCAGGTTGCCGGCCATGTAGAGCTCCTCGCTGAGGCCGCGGGCGGCGGAGCGCTCCTTGATCATGGTGTCGTCGAGCAGGCCGGAGCGGATGCGGTCGGCGTTGATGGCGTTCACCCGCACGGCGGCTTCGCCTTCCTCGAGGGCGTACTGGCGCACCAGGGCCAGCAGGGCCGCCTTGCTGATGCCGTAGGCGCCGAAGTTGGGGCCGGGGTTGAGGGCCTGCTTGCTGACGTTGAACAGCAGCTGGCCGCCCAGCACCGGGCGGCCGCCGCCCTCGGGGCGGTCCTGGGCGCGGAACACCGCCAGGGCCGCCTGGGCGACGCTCTGGTGGGCGAAGAAGTTGAGTTCGAAGCTGGCCCGCAGGTCGGCGTCGGCCAGGGTGGCCATCGGGCCGGTCCAGGCAGCGCCGGCATTGCTGACCACAATGTCGAGCCCGCCGAAATGGGCCGCCACCGCCGCGATCGCGGCCTGCACCGCCGCCGGATCGGTGACGTCGCAGGCCGCGGCCAGGGCCCGCTTGCCGCAGGCGGCGGCCACCGCTTCGGCGGCGTCCTGGTGGAGGTCGAGCACCGCCACGTCGGCCCCGGCGGCGGCGAAGGCCCGGGCGGTCGCCGCGCCAATGGCACCAGCAGCACCGGTGATCAGCACCACCTGGCGGGCCAGGGGCTTCTCGGCCGCCTTGCCGAGCTTGGCCTGCTCCAGGCTCCAGTACTCCATGGCGAAGGTGTCGGCCTCGCCCACGGGCGCGAAGCGGCCGATGGCTTCGGCCGCCAGCAGGGTCTGGGCCCAGGCCTCGGCGATGTCGGCCACGGTGGCCGCCTCGGCGGCTGACTTGCCGATGCCCACCAGCCCCAGGCCCGGGATCGCCGCCACCCGCGGCAGGGGATCGAGCGCTTTCTTGACGCCCCCGGCGGCGGCGTTCTGGCGCTGGAAGTAGGCGCGGTAGTCGGCCCCGTAGGCCTCCAGGGCCTGCTCCAGGGAGCGGCCCCAGGCGGCCAGGGCGTGGCCGTCGCCGCCGGGCGGCAGGGGCGGCAGCACCAGGGGCCGGGCCTTGGTGCGGATCACGTGGTCGGGGGTGGCGACGCCCCGGCCGGCCCAGTCACCCAATCGGACGTCGTCGCTGATGGCGCGGGCCAGGGGGGTGTCGCGCAGCGCCAGGATCCAGTGGGGGCGGACGCCGGCGGCGACGGCGGCCCGGCCCAGGGCGCCCCGCAGCACCGGCAGCACCGCCGCCGCGGCAGCCGGGCGCTCCGGCACGGCCACGGCATGGAGCGAGCGCTCGCCCCGGGCCAGGCGCTCCTCGGCCCGCCGCACCAGGTCGATCATCCGGTCGTAGCTCTGCTCGGCCGTGGCGCCGAAGGAGAACAGGCCGTGCTGCAGCAGCACCATGCCCTCAGGCTCATGGCCGCCGGCCGCCGCGGCCTCATAGGCCAGGGCCGCCGCCTTGGCCAGGGCGAACCCGGGCATCACGTAGGGCACCAGGGCCACCCGATCGCCGTAGACCTCGCGGCACACCTCGGCCGCATCGGGCTGGTCGGCCAGGGCCAGCAGGGCGATCGAATGGGTGTGATCGACGAAGGTATGGGGCAGGAAGGCATGCAGCAGCGCCTCCACCGAGGGGTTGGGGGCAGCCGGATCGATCAGGTTCTGGCGCTGGGCCGCCACCATCGCCTCGTCGCTGAGGGCGTCGAGAACCCGCAGGGCCTGCAGGGGCTCCAGCCGCACGGCCGGATGGCCCGGCGGTTCGATCGTGCCCAGGTCCCAGCCCGATCCCTTGACGCACAGCACCCGGATCGGTTCGCCCAGCAGCCCGTGCACGGTGGTCTTCACCGAGGTGTTGCCGCCGCCATGCAGCACCAGCTCGGGGTCGGCCCCCAGCAGCCGGGCCGAGTAGGTGCGCAGGGCCAGGTCTTCGTTCACGCCCTGGTCGCCGTAGCGGGCGATCGCCTCGCGGGCGGCGGCATCCGACCAGCGATGTTGCACGGCCATGGGGCGAAACGGGGACTCTGGGGGGAGACTACGGGGAGCGATCCTCCAGGGGCTGCCCGTGTCCATCCGCTGCCGCCGCGAGGTCTTGAAGCCGTGGGCCGGCGGGGTGTGGCTGCCCCTGCTGCTGGCCCTGGTGGCGGCGAGCGGCGGGATGGCGGCCCCATCCCTGGCCCAGCAGGGCGACCCGCCCCAGATCCCCCGCGACGGCTGGAAGGACTGTGCGTACAACGACAAGCCCCTGGCCTGCGTCGATGAGCAGATCCCCGACGGCGTGAAGATCCGCTGGAAGGACGGCCTGTCGATGACCTACCGGGAGGTGTCCGGCAAGGGCAAGGACGCCAACGGCACCGACCTGCTGCGCGACCGGCTGGGGGGACTCTGGCGCCGGGAGCTCTACGTCCAGGGCAACATCACCCTCACCAACGAGGCCAACGGCAACCGGATCTTCGTGCCGCTGCGCTTCCCCTGCAAACCGCCCCTGAAGGGGGAGGTGGGCTACTGCCGCTACTGAACGCGCCGCCATGAGAGCGATTCTCGCCACCCCCGCCCTGGTCGACACGGAGCTGCCCGTGCCCACCCCCGGCCCCCACGACCTGTTGGTGCGGATCGAGGCGGTGGCGGTGAACCCGATCGACACCAAGCTGCGGGCCGCCGTGCGCGAAGGGGATCCACCCCGGCAGCTGGGCTGGGATGCCGCCGGGGTGGTGGCAGCGACCGGGGCGCGGGTGAGCCGCTTCCGGGTGGGGGATCCGGTGATCTTCGCCGGCGATGTGAGCCGCTCCGGTTGCAACGCCGAAGCCGTGCTGGTGGACGAGCGGCTGGTGGGCCGCAAACCGGCGCGGCTCTCCTGGGCCGAGGCGGCCAGCGTGCCGCTGACGGGGCTGACGGCCTGGGAGTCCCTGTTCGAGCGGCTCGAGCTGGATGCGAGCGGTGAACGGGGGCGGGGGTCCAGCCTGCTGATCCTGGGCGGCGCCGGCGGGGTGGGCTCGATCGCCATCCAGCTGGCCCGCCGGGCTGGGGCGGTGGTGATCGCCAGCGCCTCGCGCCCCGAGAGCGCCGCCTGGGTACGTGAGCTGGGGGCTGACCACGTCGTCGACCACCACCAGCCCCTGGCGCCCCAGCTGGCCGCCCTGGGCTTCGAGGTGGTGGATCACATCGCCAACTTCAGCGACACCGACGCCTACTGGGAGGTGATGGCCGAACTGATCGCCCCGCTTGGGTCGATCGTGGCGATCGTGGGCAACCGCCGCCCCCTCGACCTCAACCGGCTCAAGGCCAAGAGCGTGACGTTCGCCTGGGAGTTCATGTTCAGCCGCTCCCAGTTCCAGACCGCCGACATGGGGCGGCAGGGGGAAATCCTCGACCTGCTCGCCGAGCTGTTGGAGGCTGGCGAGCTGCGCCCCACCCTGGGCCGCACCGTCAGTCCCATCAACGCCGCCAACCTGGAGCTCGCCCACACCCAGCTGGCCTCCAGCAGCACGATCGGCAAGGTCGCGCTGGTGGGCTGGGGCTAGCGCCGGGCGGGTCTCAGCGCACGGCCACCAGCACCCGGTGGCGGGGGTCGCAGGCCTGGCTGCGCACGTCCCGGAAGCCCGCCTGGCGCAGGGTCGCCGGCAGATCAAGGCCGAAGTAATCCTCCAAGTAGGGCTCGGTGCTCTTGAGCAGGGTGGCGATCGGCGCCGGCAGGCGGCGGATCACGGCCGAATCGGGGTCCTGATCCACCAGGGCCACCACCCCGCCGGGCCGCAGCAGCCGGGCCGCCTCCCGCAGCACCGCCCGGGTGGCCTCGGCCGGCAGCTCGTGGCAGACGAACTGGAGCGTGATCAGATCGACGCTGGCCGCCGGCAGGCCGGTGGCCTCGGCGGCGGCGTGGTGCCAACGGCGGATACGGCCGTCGGAATCGCGGACCCGGGCCACCGCCAGCATCTGGGGGGAGAGGTCCAGGCCGTCGACGGCCACATCGGTGCCCTCGCGTCGCTCCAGCCAGTCCTTGAGGGCCAGGGTGCCGACGCCCACCGAGCAGCCGATGTCGAGAGCGCTGCGCACCGGGCCGGTGAGGCTGGGCTCGATCGCCGTGAAGATCGCCTCCCGCAGCCGCCGCTGGGCGTCCTGGGGCTCCAGGGTTTCCCCCGGCCACACCCGCAGCGCCATGGCGTCGGTGGCCTGCTCCGCCTCGCCCGCCGCCTGCCAGCAGAGATTGCCCTCCTGGTAGGCGTGGAACCGGGCCCGGTAGTAGGGCGGCGCCTGGGTGGCCGCCTCGGTGCTGCTGGCCAGCAGCGGCTCGGCCTGCCGCACGAGCTCCTCGCGCCGGGCCCGCCAGGCGATGCCGCGGCGCTCGGCGGTGCGGATGATCAGCTGACGGGCCTGGAGAAACAGCAGCCGGCGCACGGGCTCGACGGCCAGGAGCCGATCGATCAGCCAGCCGAGGGGATGGCGCGAGGCCACCCAGTTGGGGGGCGGGGCGGCGGCGGTCAGGGCCGGAACAGCGGGCTGGGCCTGGGCCATGGCGGCGGATCGGCGGCGGCGTGGAGTGCATTCTCGCCGTCTCCCGCCATCCCGCCGCAGCCCCGCCCGCTGAATCGGGGTACGGTTGCCCTGCTGCCGCGAAGATCAAGTCATGCACTGGCGTTCCCGTCTGCTGGCCCTCTCCACCTCGTTGCTGGTGGGGGCCGGAGCCCTGGTCGGCGGGGCCGCCCTGGCCACCCCGGCCGGATCGCTGCTCAAGGGCCTGGCGCTGCCGCTGCCCAAGCCGGCCGCCAGCCTGTTCGCCGCCAACGCCATCGGCCAGACCAGCCTCAACACCCAGCTGCCCGGCAAGCCTGACGAACTGCTCGCCAAGGTGAAGGCATCACTGGCCAAGCAGGGCTACAGCGAGCGCAAGATCAACACCGTGGTGGGCCCCTGGGGCTTCAACCTGGTGCTGGATCCACCGTCCGGCACCAAGGTGGATGGCACCGCCGAGGGCAAGGCGGCCGCCCTTGTGCTGCAGGCCACCGCCATCGGCCCCAACCAGCTCAACCTCAACGTTCGCTTCGAAGGGCTCTGAGGGGTTACGGACCAGAGTCACCCCATGGACAGCAAGCCAGCTCCCAACTGGTGGGCCCGCAACTGGAAATGGCTGGTGCCGGCCGGCTGCCTCACGGGGGTCGCCGGGCTGGCCGGCTTCATCGCCCTGATCGTCGGCCTCGTGTTCGGGCTGATCAAGTCGACCACGCCGTACCAACAGGCCCTGGCCAGGGCCCAGAAGGATCCCGTGGTGATCAGCCGGCTGGGCACGCCGATCAACGGGGGCTTGCTGGTCTCCGGCAGTGTCAATCTTTCCGGCGGCACGGGCCAGGCCAACCTGGCCATTCCCCTGCAGGGCTCCAAAGGCAGCGGCACCCTCTACGTGGAGGCCCGCCAGAGCGCCGGCACCTGGACCTACTCCACCCTCACCGTCCGGCCGGATGGCCCCGGCGAACCCATCAGCCTGCTGCGGCCCTCGCTCTGAAGCCGGCTCAGCCCGCGGCCACCGGGGCGGCGTAGAGGGCCTGGAGGCCCGCCTCGCTGGCCGGCGCCACCCCCCGCTCGGTGATCAGGGCCGTCACCAGCCGGGCGGGGGTGACATCAAAAGCGGGATTGAAGCCCTCGCTGCCGTCGGGCACCAGCTGCACGCTGGTGGGCTCCCCTGCCGCGGGCTTGCCGGCGATGCGGGTCACCTCCAGGGGGGAGCGGGCCTCGATCGGGATCTCCGCCACCCCGTCGGCGATCGACCAGTCGATGGTGGAGGCGGGCAGGGCCACGTAGAAGGGCACGCCGTTGTCGTGGGCGGCCAGGGCCTTGAGGTAGGTGCCGATCTTGTTGCAGACGTCGCCGCAGCGGGTGGTGCGGTCGGTGCCGACGATCACCGCATCCACCTGGCCGTGCTGCATCAGGTGCCCGCCGGCGTTGTCGACGATCACGGTGTGGGGCACCCCTTCGCGGCCCAGCTCGAAGGCCGTCAGGCTGGCCCCCTGGTTGCGGGGGCGGGTCTCGTCGACCCACACGTGGATCGGCAGACCGGAGCGGTGCGCCTTGTAGATCGGCGCCAGGGCCGTGCCCCAATCCACCGTGGCCAGCCAGCCGGCATTGCAGTGGGTGAGCACGTTCAGGGGCTGGTCCCGGCGCTCCTCGGGGCGGCGGGCGGCGATCTCCTGGAACAGGCGCAGACCGTGGTCGCCGATCGCCTCGCACATCGCCACGTCCTCCTCGGCGATGGCGGCCGCTTCGGCCTTGGCTGCCTCGGCACGCTGCTCCACTGGCAGGGGGAGCACTTTGGCCCGCACCCGCTCCAGGGCCCAGCGCAGGTTGATGGCGGTGGGGCGGGTGGCATCGAGACGCTCGAAGGCCGCGGCCAGGGAGGCGTCGGAGGGGTCGGCCTGCAGGGCCAGCATCAGCCCGTAGGCCCCGGTGACACCGATCAGGGGAGCCCCCCGCACCACCATGGTGACGATCGCCTCGGCCGCCTCCTCGACGGTGGCGAGCGAGCGGGTGACGAAGCGGTGCGGCAGCAGGGTCTGGTCGATGACGCCCACCGAGCGGCCGCCCTCCTCCAGCCAGATGGTGCGCCAGGGCCTGCCGTCGATGTTCATCGGAAAGGGGGAGTCATGGGGACGCAGGGGCCGTGGGCGCCGATGTTGATTTTCCGCCATCACCGGGCCGGTGCAGCAGCTCCCGGGTGAGGCGGCGGAAGCGGGCGGGTTCCAGATCCCCGAGGGCCTCGCCGCGGCGGCTGCGCCAGGCGTTCCAGCCCAGCAGCGGCACCAGCCGGTTGTGGCCGGCCAGATCCAGGGGGGACGCCAGGGGCGCCACCGGCCGGGGGGCCGGCAGCGGCCCGCGGCGGGCCTCCAGCAGCGCGGCGATGGCGACCAGCGCCTCATCCCGACCGCCGGCGCCGAGGATCTCCAGGCCCACGGGCAGGCCGCGGCCATCGACGCCCACCGGCAGCGCCACCGCCGGCAGGCCGCTGGTGCTGCTCACCATGCAGGTGATGGCGGGGGAGGGCTCGCGCTGGGCGCCGCCGCGCCGGTCGCTCAGCAGCAGCAGAGCATCGAGGCGCCCGGCGACCAGGGCCTGCTCCAGCCGCAGGCGGTTGGCGTCCATCCGCCTGCGCGCCCGCGCCTCCGCCGCCGGATCGCTGACCATGAGCCCACGGCATTCGGCCGGTGTCCATTCCGGCGGCAGGCGGCCGGAGCCGCAGATGTCGTCCCAGCTTCGCCGGCTGCCGGGGTAGCGGGCCAGCTGGGCGTTGATGCGGCGCCCCGACCCCTTCACGAACGCCGTGCCCAGCCTGGTGTCGAGCCCCGGAAGCACCAGCGCCTCGACCACCTCCGCTCCGGCGGCCCGCAGCAGCTCCACGGCCTGCCGCAGTGCGGTGGCGGACGCCGCGGTGGTGGGCGCCAGGTCCTGGTCGCCGGCCCGGGCCAGCACCGCCAGGCGCCGACCGCGCAGATCCGCCGGGGCCACCGCCCGCTCAGACCGCCAGGTGGGATCGAGCACCGCCAGGCCCCGGGCCAGCAGGCCCATGTCGCGGGCGATCAGGCCCGGGGTGCCGTTGACGAAACCGAGCGGCAGCAGGCCGGCGCTGGAGAAGCGCCCCTGGGTGGGCCGCAGGGTCACGGCGCCGTTGTAGACGGCGGGCAGGCGCAGGGAGCCGCAGTTGTCGCTGCCGAGGGCCAGGGGCACAAAGCCGGCCGCTACCGCCACGGCGGAACCGGAGGAGGAGCCCCCGGGGCTGAGCCAGGGGTCGTAGGCGTTGCCCACCCGGCCCGCCGCCCCCGACAGCCCGCGGATGCCGAAGGCGAACTCGTCCATGGTGGTGGTGCCCACCACGATCGCGCCGGCGGCCCGCAGCCGGGCCACCGCTTCGGCATCGGCGGCGGGCTGGTTGCCCAGCAGCGCCAGCGAACCGGCCGTCATCGGCTGGTCGGCCGTGGCGAAGTTGTCCTTCACCGCCAGCGGCAGGCAGTCGAGGGGGCCGGCGGGGGCGCCCGCCTCCCGGGCTCGATCGAGGGCGGCGGCCTGCTCGAGGGCGTAAGGGTTGAGCTGCTGGAAGGCGTTGAGGGGCGGCCCGGAGCCGGTGGCCAGATTGCGACGCAGGATCTCCCTCTGCACTGCGGCGATCCGGGCCGCACAGGTCGGCGCGCCCTCCCGTCCTGCCGCCGGAGCGGCCGCCCATGCAGGGGAGAGCACCGCCGTCAGGGCGATGGCACACCCGACACCTCCCGCGTCGATCCACCTGGGCAAGAGCCTGCCACCCCCAGCGCCCGCCCAGCATCGCAACGGTCCGTCCGACTTGGCCAGAGCGGCCCAAGGTGGCTACCTGAGCCAATAATGGGGCTCCGCGATCGATCTGAGCGGACCGAAGACCCCAACCCCGCGGTGGCCGACTTGAACGAGATGGGGCTGGCCATGGCGACGGTGGCGGGCGGCGGCGCTACCGCCGGGTCAACGGCCGGTGGCATCCCCGAATTGGTGAGCCTTTCGATCGTGCTGCTGCTGCTGGCGACGGCGGTGGCCCTGATCGCCCAGCGTCTGCGGCTGCCCTACGTGACCGGCCTGGTGCTGGCGGGCCTGCCGTTCACCGAAGTGTTCTCGCGACGGATCGGGCTCGATCCCTCGCTGGTGCTCAATCTCTTCCTGCCGATCCTGATCTTCGAGGCGGCGATCAACACCGACATCAGCCGGCTGCGCAGCACCTTCAAGCCGATCGCGCTGCTGGCGGGGCCGGGCTCGCTGGTGGCCTCGGGGGTGATCGCGCTGCTGGTGCACCTGGTGCTGGGGCTCCCCTGGATCCCTGCCCTGCTGGTGGGGGTGATCCTGGCCAACACCGACACGGTGTCGATGATCGCGGTCTTCAAGGAGATCCGGGTGCCCGCGCGGCTGACGACGATCGTGGAGGGCGAGACCCTGTTCAACGATGCGGCCGCCCTGGTCAGCTTCAACCTGCTGCTGCTGATCCATGCCTCGGGCTCGATCACGGTGGCGCAGGGGCTGCGGGAGATGGTGGTGGTGGCGGTGGGAGGGGTGCTGGTGGGCGGCGTCCTGGGCTACCTGTGCCTGCCGGTGTTCCTGCGGCTCCACGATCCCCTCAGCTCGCTGCTGCTCACGGTGCCCCTGGCCCTGGGCACGTTTCAGTTCGGCCAGTTTCTGGGGGTCTCCGGTGCAGTGGCGGTGGTGATCGCCGGGCTCGTCTTCGGCAACCAGGGCCTGCCACGCAGCGACACGGCCACCGACCGGCTCACCGTGCTGAATTTCTGGGAGTACGCCGGATTCATCGTCAACACCTTCCTGTTCCTGCTGATCGGCCTCGAGATCAACCCCCTCACCCTGTGGACGTCGCTGCCGGCGATCGCCCTGGTGGTGGTGGCCTACCAGCTGGCACGGGTGCTCACGGTGTACGGGCTGCTGGCGCTGCTGCGCCGCTTCGACCGACCGATCCCCCTGCGCTGGCAGCACGTTCTGGTGCTCGGCAACATCAAGGGTTCGCTCTCGATGGCGATGGCGGTGGCGATTCCCCTGTCGCTGGCCGGGAGGAGCGGCATCATCGAGCTGGTGTTCGGCGCGGTGCTGTTCTCCCTGGTGATCCAGGCGCTGGCGCTGCCCTGGCTGATCGGACGCCTGAACATCGCCCAGGTGTCACCGGTCGGCGCCGAAATCGGCAGGCTGCAGATCCAGCTGATCGCCTCCAAGGCGGCCCAGGAGGAACTCGACCGGCTGCTGAAATCCGGTGTGCTGCCGAAGACCGCCTACGAGGAACTGTGGGCCTCCTACCAGGCGCGGGTGGCGGCGTCCGAGCGGGTGCTGCGGGAGGCCTACAGCGAGGGGCGCTCCGGCCCTGATCAGCCCGGGGCCCGACCGCTGGAAGCGATCCGGAGACGCCTGCTCCTGGCCGAGAAGGGGGCCCTGATGGAGGCGCTGCGCAAGCGCATCGTGCCGGACGATCTCGTGCAGCCCTTCGTCAGAGATTTGGATGAGAGACTTCTAGCGCTGGACGACGACTAGCGTTCAGGCCGAGATAGTTGATCAGCGGGTGCACGAACTCCGGCCTGGTGACCACCAGGATCGTGGATCCGGCCTGGAGCACGGTGTTGCCGTTGGGGATCTCGACGCTGGCCTCGGCATTGAGCTGGTAGCCGATGATCAGGGAACCGCTCGGGAAACGGGGATCCTGGGCGATCGCGGCGACGCTGCGACCGGCCACGGAACAATCGGCGGGGACCGGCAACTTGAGCACCTTCACCTGGCCCTGCTCGAAGTGCATCATGGATTCGACGTCGGGATATTCGATCGCATTCGCCATCGTCGCCACCGCCAGATCGATGGTGCTGATGATGTGGCTGGCTCCCGCCAGGCGGTAGGCCTGAAGGAATTCACGATCGCGCATGCGCACCACGATGTGGGAACTGCCGTAGCTGCGCGAAAGGGTGATCAGCGCCAGGTTGAGGGCATCGTCCCGCAGGGCCGCCACCACCGCATCCGCCTTGCGGATGCCGGCTTCGATCAGCACGGTGGAGCTGACCGCGCTGCCCTCGAAAGCCATCACGCCGATCTTCTCGCGGGCGAAGCTGCAGGCCAGCGGATCGATGTCGATGATCGCGATGGTGTGGCCGAGCTGAAGGAGCTGGCGAGCCAGGCCCAGCCCCATCATTCCCGCCCCACCGATCAGCACGTACATGGCCGTGATGGTACCAACGGTGAACAGGGCCAGGGCTCAGGAACCTCCCGCCCGCATCAGCCGCTGCAGCTGGCCGCTCTCCAGTTCCAGCACCCGGCGGGCGAAGTCCGGGTCCCGCTCCAGCACCGCATCAAAGGAATCCACCGGCACGGCCAGCAGGCGGGTGCCGTCGGCCTCGGCCACGATCGTGCTCTCGGAGGCGCTGTGGGTGAGCACCTGGAGCTCGTCGAGCACCCGGCCGGGCTGGAGATCCTTCACCCAGGTGCGATCACCGTCCCGGTGATGGACCCGGGCGATGCCCTCGATCAGGAGCAGCAGCTCCCGGCAGGTGTCGCCCGCCTCGGTGATCAGTTCGCCCTTGGCGAAGGCGCGCACATCGGCCTGGGAGGCCAGGGCATCGAGGGTGTCGGCATCGCTGCGGCGGAAGAAATCGCTGGTGGCCAGGAACACCCGCTTCTCCAGCTCCGGGAAGCCCCGCAGCTCCGGGTGGCCGTCGAGGGCCTCGACCGCCCGGGCGGTCTGGAGCAGCAGGGGCGGGGCCCCCGACACGCCCAGCGTGGCCGCCATCGACCGGGCACGACCAACATCAAGACAGGCCGTCAGGAACAGGGCCGCCGAGGTCAGGGTGGGGCTGGGGTCGGCGGCCAGGGTGGCCAGGAAGCTGAGGGTCTCGTCGACGGGCACCTCCAGGGAACAGGAGGGAGCTTCCCCGCCGGGGTGGGCCAGGGTTTCGGCGACGGCCGCCGGCAGGCGCCGGTCCCAGCCCTCCCCGCGCAGCAGCGCCGGCAGTTCCAGCGGCGCAATCGCCTGCAGTCGCTGCACCAGGGCCGGCACGGCCGGATCCTCCTGGAGGGTGACCAGGCCGTCGAGGATCGCCCGCAGCGTCAGCTCCTTGCGCAGCTGCAGGCGGTCGTCGAGCAGGGCCAGCACGGCGGACTGGTGGCGCAGGGCGCTTTGGTGCAGGGCCCGGTAGCCGTCGGTGAGGGCCGGCAGCCGCCCCAGCAGCAGCTCCACTTTGTGGATCGCCGCGGCGGCGGGGGAGAGGTCGTCGAGCACCTGCTCCTCCTCGCGCGAGGAGATGCCGTACTCCCGCCGCAGGGCCTGCAGGGCGGCGCCGTCCTCGGGGCCGAGGCCGTCGCCAAGGCGCTGCACCAGCATCAGCCGCTCCAGCGACTTGCGGTAGCCGCTGAGGCGGATCTGGTCCTCCAGGCTGCGGCGGCTGTCGGGATCGAGCAGGCCGGGATCTTCGACGCCGAGTTCCTCGAGCAGCGTGCGGTGCTCGCTGTCGCTGATGCCAAGGGAGAGACGCATCTGCTTGAGCACCTCCAGGCTGCTGGCGGCATTGACGAAGCCCTCCTCCAGAGCCTCCCGCACCACGCCCTTGTAGGCCTCCAGCCGCTTCTGGCCGGTGAAGCCCGGCAGGATCTTGGCCAGCACGTACACCTCCTCGGTGCCGAGGTCGGCGAGGGAGCGGCCGTCGAGGTAGCGGCCCACATCGAGATCCAGGCGGGTGAGCTGCTTGCGGAAGCGCTCGGCCAGATTCTCGCGGCCGTAGAGGTCGGGGGAGCGGCTCCAGGCCCGATAGAGCCAGAGGGTGCTGACGGCCACCAGGGTCACGTCGAACAGGTACTGGACCCAGTCGGGAGCCAGCAGCAGCAGCGGGCGGCCGGCGAACAGGAAGAAGAAGTTGAAGACGAGGAAGGTGGCCACCACGAACACCCGGTGGCGGAGACGGTCGCGATCGGGCTCAGCACCGCGGCGCCGCACCCGGGTCCGCAGCGCCGACTCGATCGCCCGGCCGGCGACCGTTCCCAGCCAGGTGCAAAGGCCCAGGAAGAGGGGCACCGCCACCAGCTTGGGCACATCGATCGGCTGGCCGAACAGGAAGAAACCGGGCCGCAGCAGCTGGGCCAGCTGGTCCTCCTGGTGCAGCCAGACGCCGGAGAAGTAGTAGTCCCAGTTGCCGGCGTAGAGGTAGTAGTAGACGAAGTAACCCACCACCAGCCCCACGTAGCCGTAGCGCTCGAAGGCGAAGGCGGGGGTGGGCAGCTTGGCCCAGTACGTGCGCTCGGCGTCGATGTCGATGCAGGGCTGCTGGCAGGCCACACAGGCGCTCTGCTCACTTCCATCGGGCTGCACGCTGCGGCACATCGACTGGGTGATCGGCGTGCTGGCCATGTGGGCCTTGCTGCCCAGCAGGCCGGTGGGGGTGGAGAAAACGCTCTGCACCGGCGCCATCGGGCAGAAGTACTGGCACCAACTCTTGCCGCCGTAGAGCCAGCCCACGGCGATGGCACAGGCGATGGTGAAGGCCAGCCAGGCGAACAGCACCAGGCGGTCGGCATTGAAGAAGAGAATGCGGCCGCAGAGGCCCACAAACAGCCAGCCGAACTGCAGCCGGGAGTAGTGCTTGCCGAGCCAGGAATCGGCCGGCACCTTGGCCAGCTGCAGGCGCTTCTCGCCGGTCTTGGGATTCACCTTGGCGATCTGACGCTGCAGCCCCAGGGCGCGGGGGATCTGGGAGAGGAAGGAGAGCGGGCAGATCCGCCGCCACAGCTCATGGCCGAACACCAGCAGGATGAAGATCCCCAACGGCACCACCAGGCCCCAGAACAGGGTGGTGCCCAGGGGATAGGGGGTGTCGCTCAGGCAGGTGCCCTGCACCGGCACGCACCCCTGGGGCAGGCGCAGGGGGCTCCAGGGGTGGTCGGGCTCGGTGAAGCGGGGCGTGAACGGGTCGTAGAGCAGCGAGGCCATGATCAGCAACCAGCCGGTGGTGAGCGCCCAGCGCACCAGATGCATCCGCCGTTCCGTCACTGAAGAACCCGCGCCGCCGCGTCGAAGTGGCGCTGACCATAGCGATGGCCCCAGGGCGCTGACTGGATGGTGGTTTCGCCGGTACCGGGCCGGCCAGAATCGCCGCCATGACGTTCTTCTCCCGCCACTGGAGCACCTACCGCCGGGTGCTGGAGCACGACCTGATGGAGCACGGGGCCCTCACCGCCGCCATCACGCGAACCATCGATGGCTGGCTGGAGCAGCGCGGGCCCGGGGCGCCGGCCCCCCACGCTCTCGACCTGGGCTGCGGCGACCTGTCCCTGCTGCCGCCGCTGCTGCGGCGCCTGCCACTGGCCTCGTTCACGGGCCTCGACCTGAACGGGGCGGTGCTGCCGCTGGCCGACGCTGCCCTGGGCCCGGTGCCCTACCCCTGCCGGTTCCTCGAGGGGGATCTGCTGGCCTGGGCCGAGGCGGAGCCGGAGGGGCCGCCGGTGGATCTGCTGATGAGCAGCTTCGCGGTGCATCACCTGCAGGAGCCTGACAAAGGTCGTTTCCTCCGGGGCTGCCGCCGACGCATCGCGACGGGGGGCCTGTTGCTCTGGGCCGATGTGTTCCGCGCCCCTGGCGAGAGCCGCGACAACTACGTGGCGCGTTACCGCGCCCGGGTGCATGGCTGGAGCCCGCTGGAGCCAGAGCGGCAGGAGGAGGTGATCGCCCACCTGAGCCAGTGGGACCATCCGGCCGACCCCGAGGCGATCGTGCAGGAAGCGGAGTCGGCGGGCTGGCGGTGGACGTGGGGCTGGCAGGGCCAGCACCTGGCCGAGGCCTTGCTGGTGCTCAGGCCGCTCTAGCGGTCCACACCGAGGCTGGTGGGATGCACGGGTGGCTGGGAAGCCGTCGGGCCGCTGAGCATCGCTGCAGGCGCCTCCTTGATGGACGGCACCATCACGCCCCTCGGCCGAAAATGAACCAGTTTCATGAGATTTCTCCCCGAGATCCTGGGCAAATCGCAACCTCTCGATCTTCAGTCTGGGCCCACAAGTACAGGTGCCAACGCGAAGCGCGACGGGACCGGTGCCAGGGGGTGAGTAGGCTGTTAACAAACACGCCCGAGGGCGATCCGAGGTCTAGACGTCTTTCTTTCGAATCTTCTTCAATCGCACGGTCCGTTCATCGTTCCGTGTTTTCTCCTGGACTCACTTACTGGCACTGTCGTGTCTGGCTGTGCCCATGTTGGCCAGCGCCGCACCACAGCCCCAACGGCCCCTGCGGGTGGTGGTGAGCGAGGCCTTCCCGCCGATCAGCTTCGTGGATTCCCAGGGCCGGATCCAAGGGCTGGCGCGGGACCGCTGGGACCTGTGGGAACAACGCACAGGCATCCCTGTGGAGTTGCAGGCGATGGACTGGCTGGAGGCCCAGAAGGCCGTGCAGTCAGGCCGCGCCGATGTCATCGCCGCCATCGCCCGCACCCAGGAACGGGAGAAGATCTATGCCTTCACCAAGCCCTATCTGGAGGTGGACGTTCGCCTCTATTACGACCGCAAGCTGAGCGGAGTCGTTGATCTCGACACCAGCAAGGCCTTCAAGGTCGGTGTCCGCGCCGGCGACGTGTGCATCGAGAAGCTCAAGGCTGCCGGCAACCGCACCTTTCGGGTCTACCCGGACTACAGCGCCCTCATCCAGGCGTCCATCGCCGGAAGCCTGCCGGTGTTCTGCATGAATGAACTGCCGGCCAATTACATCCTGGCGACAGAGGGACTGAGCGAGCAATTCCTGCAATCGCCACCGGTCTACACCTCGGCGATGTACGAGGCCGTACGCAAGAACAACACCGCCCTGCGGGACACCGTGGTCGCGGGCTTCGATCGGATCAGTGCGGCCGAGGAAGCCGCCATGGAACGCAAGTGGCTGGGCGATGGCGTCCACCCCCGCTTCAGCTGGCTGGCCCGCCATGGACTCCAGGTCCTGGGGGCCACAGGGGCGGCTGCGGGGCTGATCGCGCTGTGGAGCGCGAGCCTGAAGCTGGAGGTGCGCCGCCGCACCCGCGACCTGGCCGAAGCCCGCGATGTGCTGAGCAGCACGATCGAGGCCATCCCCGATCCCCTGATCGAACTCTCCGCCGATGGACAGATCCTGGCGGTCCACAGCCCGCGCCACAATCTGCTGATACAGCCGGCCGAAGACCAGGTGAACCGGCCCGTGAGCGAGGTGTTGCCGGAGCCCGCTGCCACCGTGGTGAAGGAGGCTCTGGCAGAGGCCGGCAGCGAGGGCTTCAGCCAGGGGCGGGAGATTGAGCTGCCCCTGCCCAGCGGACCGGCTTGGTTTGAGCTGTCGGTGTCCCAACGCACCCTTCCCGCCCATGGCCAGCCACGCTTCCTGCTGCTCAGCCGCGACATCACGGCCCGCAAGCAGGACGCCCGGCGGATCGAGCGACTGAATCGGCTCTACACCGCCCTGAGCCGGTCGAACCAGGCGATGGCCCGCCTCGAGGACGGCACGGTGCTGCTGCAGGAGATCTGCCAGATCGCCGTGACCTTCGGCGAGATGAAGATGGCCTGGGCGGGTCTGGTCAACCCCGTGGGCCAGGACTTGCAGGCGGTGGCCTGGGCCGGCACCGGCACCGAGTACCTGAACGACCTGCGCATCAGCATCGACCCCGACGTCCCGTATGGCCAAGGGCCGATGGGCCGGGCCCTGCGGGAGGACCAACCCCAGTGGTGCCAGAACTTTCTCAACGATCCCAGCCTGGCCCCCTGGCAGGAGCGGGCCCGCCTTTATGGCTGGGGAGCGGTCGCCTCGTTACCCCTGCACCGCGAGGGAGTCGTGATCGGCGGATTGGCGCTGTACCACCCCGACGTCAACGGCTTTGACGAGCCGAGCCAGCAACTCCTGCTGGAGATGGCGCGGGACATCGACCTCGCCCTCAACCGTCTCAGCTCCCTGGCGATCCAGCGCCGTCTGGAGAAGGAGGTGGTGGCCAGCGAAGCCAAGTACCGCGAACTCACGGAGTCGGTCCACGACGTCATCTGGACCCTGGATCCCGAGACCATGCGCTACCTCTATGTGAGCCCCTCCGTGAAGCGGCTGCGGGGCTACTCGCCGGAAGAGGTGATCGCCAGACCGTTCAGCGCCTCCATGCAGCCGGGGAGCGGGCAACGCCTGGAGGAGCAGATCCGGGCTGAGCTGGAAGAGTTCAAGCAGGGCCTGCGCAGCAGTGAGATCGTCTCGGTGGATGAGGTGGAACAACCCTGCCGGGACGGGTCCAGCGTGTGGACAGAGGTGGTGACCACGCTGATCCGCAACGTCGGCACGGGGCGCATCGAGATGCATGGCGTCACCCGCGACATCACCGAGCGCAAGTTTGCGAACGAGCAGATCAAGCGGCTGGCCTACTCCGACCAACTGACGGGCCTGGCCAACCGGGTGATGCTGCGGGACCGCTTCCGCAACGCCCTGACGCTGGCCCAGAAGCAGGGAGGCCACCTGGCCCTGCTCAACCTGAACCTGGATCACTTCCAGACCGTCAACGACAGCCTTGGCCATTCCGTCGGCGACCAGTTGCTGGTGGAGATCGCCCGCCGCCTGGAAGGCGAACTGCGCCCCGGGGACACCCTCTCGCGTTCCGGTGGGGATGAATTCCTTCTACTCCTGCCGGACACCGACGCCGACGCCGCGCTGGAACTGGTGCGACGCCTGCTCCAGGCCGTGGAAAAACCGTGCCTGGTCCATGGCGAGACGCTGTTCACGACCGCGTCCATCGGCATCGCCCTCTACCCGGAGGACGGCAGCACGATGGCCACCCTGATGAGCAATGCCGATGCGGCGATGCATCAGGTGAAGCAGGACAGCCGCAACGGATTCCAGTTCTTCACCCCCAGCGTGCAGCAGCGCATCTCCCGTCAGCTGCGCCTCTCCAACGCCCTGCACAAGGCCCTGAAGGGCAACGAGTTCAAGCTGCTCTACCAGCCCCAGATCGAGCTGCTCACCAACCGGATCATCGGTGCCGAGGCGCTGCTGCGCTGGGATTCGGCGGAACTGGGTTCGGTGTCGCCGGGGGAATTCGTCTCCGTCGCCGAGGCCAACGGCCTGGTCGTTCCCATCGGTGACTGGGTCCTGCGCCAGGCCCTTCGTGATGCCCGCACGTGGGTCCGGCCGGCTGGGCAGGACGATGCGCCGCCGCTGACGGTCTCGGTGAACATCTCGGCGGTTCAGTTCCGCAACAGCGATCTGGCCAGCCGGATCCTGACCATCCTGGCCGAAGAACAGCTACCCCCTTCCCGTCTGGAACTGGAGCTCACGGAGTCGGTGACGCTGGATGACCCCGAGAAGGCCTTGCTGTTGATGGATCGGCTGTTCCGCGAAGGGATCCAGATCGCCATCGACGACTTCGGCACGGGCTACTCGTCGCTCAGCTATCTCAAACGCATCCGCGCCCACAAGCTCAAGATCGACCAATCCTTCGTGCGCGGCCTGGCGACCGACCGCGACGACCACGCCATCGTGCTGACGATCATCAACCTGGCCCGCACCCTGGGTCTGCGCACGATCGCCGAGGGGGTGGAAACCCCCGAGCAGATGGAGCTGTTGCGCCGGGCCGGCTGCGACGAAATCCAGGGTTATTGGATCGGCAAGCCCATGACCAGCGAGGCCTTCCGACAGCTGCCCCTTTGACGTGTGCATCCTTCAGCCGGGGCGATGGCGTCATCACCTGAGGCGTACCCCCATGTCATGTCTTGCTCGACCTGCGGGTCGACAAGACTTTGCGCACGACAAGAAACAACGCAACCAGCAGGCTGGCCCATCCAGCCGCTGAGCCAAAGACGATGACAGGACAATCTCCAACGCGTCCGAAACCACTGCCGAACAGCAGAGATCCGTTCAGATGAACGTAGAGGCTGACGCCGGGGATGCGGATGGGTGAGGCGGCATGGCCCGGCGGCAGTGCGTAGGCAACCGATGGGAGCAGGGTGAAGGCTGCGAAGCTCTGTGCCCAAAGCGTTGAGAGTGTATTGAATCGCAGAGGAGACAGCTCGGATGAAGGGCAGGGTCAGAGAGTGGCAATGGCGTCTGGGTCAAGAAGCGGCAGGAGCCTTGCGCTCACCATGACCAAGACATCAGGAGAAGCCTTCTCAATCAGCCTGGCCTTTCTTGCACGCCAATCGAAGCTTTTGAGTTGATCGGCAAGAACGACACCAACCACACCACTGCCCTCCGGAAGGAGCACCTCAAAAGGATAACCTTTCACTCTGGGTGTAACGAGGCAGACCAAAGCCAAGCCAACCTTGCCGTTGTAGGACTTGGGCGAGATCACCGGGGCCGGACGCCTTCCAGCCTGCTCACCACCCGACTGGGGTGTGAACTCCAACCACACCAGGTCACCACGATCAGGGATATACGTCGGGGACATCAAAAGATCTCCAGCCCAACAGCCTCTCCTGTCTCGACGGAGGAATGGAGATTCTCGGCTGTCACTCCCGCAAGAAGATCATCCAGATTGAGGCGCGTGGGACGTGCTGGCTTGACAACCAACTCACCATCCTTGGCGCACAGGCTCACCTCGGTGCCAGCACCCAGCAATCTGCTCAGCCAGAGCGCGCGGGATCCGCACGCCACGGCCGTTCAGCCCCCCTCAAAGGCCTCCTGGATCACCTCCGCCAGATCGATCAGCATCTGCTCGCTGCTGCCGGTGAACGAAGAGCCGTGCATGACGGCCAGCGTCTGCGGCTGCAGCGCAGCCAGCCCCTGCAGCAGGCAGGCCGACCGGCTGGTGTAGGGCATGGTGTCCGCCAGGGGGCCGCTCTGCATCTGCTGCATCGCCTGGCGCGCCGGCCCGATCAGATCGGAGGTGGTGACGGCAGGGACATCACCGAACTGGTGAAAAAGATCGGAGCAGAACAAGGTGCGGCGGGTCTCTTCGAACAGCAGGCCGGCGTCCCAACCATGGGGAAGGTGCGGCGTGCGGTGGAAGCGGAAGCGGTACTGGCCGGTGCTGAGCACGTCGCCCTCCGCCATGCCATGGGCGGGGCGGAGAGCGAAATCATCCACACTCACCAACTTGCCGACGAGGGTGCAGACCGGCTGGGCCTGCGGCGCCAGCTCCAGCCAGTGGTTGAGGCCACCGATCTCATCGGCTTCGAAATGGCTCCAGGCGATGTGGCGCAGCTGGGTCGGATCGATCAGCGAGGCCACGGCATCCCGCAGGGCCGGAAACATGGCCCTGAGCCCCGCGTGAAACAGCAGCGGCTCCTCGTCGCGCACCAGGAAGTGATTGAACTGCAGATCAAAGTCCGGCACATGGATGGAGAGCCGGAACAGGTCGGGGGCGATCTCAGAGACGACGACCATGGTTCTGCCAGACACGCACACGCCACGATGCCGTGCTGACGGAACCTAAGCGTCAACCCCCACCCATTTCACCCGAGACGTCCGTCCGGACCGGATCGTTACAGCGGATCGCGAACAACCGAACAGCTGGCTCACCAGACGGATCAGTTCGTCATTGGCCTTCCCGTCCGTGGGAGGGGCTTTGACATCAGCGCGGTAGGTCCCATCCGCCAACAGCGTCAGCTGGCTGATCCGGGCTCCCGGCTTCACCTTCACCTGAATCAGTGGCATGGTGTCGGGGGGTGCGGAGTGAACGTCGGTGAGGTGCCATGTCCGCTCAATCGGCTGCCTCTGCGTGGCCCAGCCGTGCCCGGATGTCGCGGAGCCGGGCGACGTTGTTCACCAGCGCCGGAGCGCTGTCGAGGCCCTGCAGATAATCGAACACATAGGCGAGCACCGCATAGATGGCGCCGGCGCTGAAGCTCGCCGAACGGGTGAAGTCGATCAGGAGCACCACGAGCGCCACGATCGTGGCGAGTTCCGTCACGGTCCAGGTCCACGATTCGCTGTCGGAGAGCTGCACATGCCAGCGCCGCACCCGGCCGAAGTGGCGCCGCAGGCGCAGCGGGCGCGCCGCCTCGATGTCCGCGATCTCGCGCTCGATCTGGTCGTTGAGGCCGCGGTGCAGGCGCAGGGCGCGCCGCCAGTACCAGGCGTTGACGAGTCCCATCGGCAGCAGCACCGCCATCGCGATGAATCCCGCCTGGAGGTCGTAGGTGAACAGCATCACCAGCGAGCCGACCACGGTCACCACCTGGGAGAACATGGCCGGCACGTCGGCCTCGAAGAAGCCGACCATGTCGCGCATCATCTCGACCCGCGCCGACACAATGCTCGTGCCGTGGCCCAGGCGCTTCTGCTCGGCCACGGTGCGCACGGCGAGGCGGGCATAAAGGCCCATGAAGACCCGGGTGTCGACGCGCTGGCGCACGAAGGCCGTGACCAGGTGCACCAGCCACACGGCGATCAGCGCCGAAAGGCCCCGGTAGCTGTTCTTCAGCAGCCCATCGACCGCCCAGCCGGTGAGCGCCGGATAGGCGAGCATGCAGAGGTTCTCCAGCAGGGTGAGGGTGTAGGTGCCGGCGATCGACAGCCGCTCAGCCCTGGAGAGGGTGGAAAGGAGCGTCTGCGGCATCACCGGGCCCTGATGTCCCCAGCCTGGCAGCGCTCACTCCACAACGAAGGCTGGCTTGACCTTGGCCAGGCAACGGCGGTCGGGTGCCTGGCTGGGGTTGGTCAGAAAGTCGGCGGCGATTTGTGACACGCAGGCGGCTGCGGCCATCCCCTGCGGCGCAAACAGCGCCCCATGGCCGACACCGGGGAAGGTGACCACGTAGGCGGTGGTCTGGTTGTTGGCCACGGCTTCTCCGTAGGGGGCTGGCGTGACCGGGTCGTAGCTGCCGTTCAGCACCAGGGTGGGGATCTGCGGATTGGCAGTGACAAAGGGAGGTTTCTGCTCCACCTGGAGCACGTCACAGGCGTTGTTCACCGCCTCCGCTTCGCGCAGGCCCAGGGGAAGCAGCTGCGGATAGGGCGCCGGCAGCACCTGGGCGGGCTGAAACCGCACCGATCGCCCCCGGGCACAGAGGACCGTGTGATACATCTCCCTGGCCCCCCTCGGTTCGAGATCCGACAGGGATTCGGCGATCCAGCCGACGTTGCCCTGGCTGGCGGCGTGAATGAACCTGGGCAGGGAACTGCCGCGCGCGGATTCACCGGAATAGGGCCGGGCGAGATAGGGCACGACGCCCATGACGAAGGCCTTGCCGTCGAGCTGGGTGGTGAAGGTCGCCTTCGTCGAGGGAATGGTGAGGGTCAGGGGGATGGGCTTCTGGTTGAGCCGGTGCACGATGGCCAGAAACGTCGGCTCAAGATTCGGGTAGGCCGCATTGCACGCTTGATCCTGCGCGCAGGCGCGGAACACGTTCCTCAGGGCGTAGCTGATCGTGTGACTCGAGGCGAGATTGAAATCAAGATCCGGCCGCACGACGCCATCGAGGATCACGCTGCGAAGTTTCGGCCTGTGCTTGTCGGCCTGGGCGATGACGTACTGCCCCAGCAACGTGCCATAGGACACGCCGTAGTAGTTGAAGATCGGATAACCCAGCGCCTCGGCAACAGCGTAAATATCGGCGGCATTCTCACGGGTGTTGAAGGCGCTGGGATTGATCCCCTGGGCCTTCAGTCGAGCGTTGCAGGCCCTGATCCAGCTCGGGTCGGTGTAACTCTGCATACCCTGCGCCACGGCGATGTTGTGGGCATGGAGCTCAGGGCAGAACAAAAAGGGCTTGGCGTACCGGGTCCCCCGCTCCTCCACGAAGATCAGATCACGGCTCTGCAGCAACGCCTGGAGTTCGGGGAACTTCGGCAGTGCTCCATTGGCAATGTCGCCGATGGTGGAATCCCCGGGGCCGCCCTGCTCGATGAACAGGGGATCGGCTGCAGGGGTTCTGCCCGTGCTGCGGGTGCGGATCACGCCGAGCTGGATGGTGCGTCTCTGGGGCTTCGCATGGAGTTCAGGGACGGTGACGTAGCCGCAATCCGACTGGGCGGCAATAAAGGGAGGCACGTCGAAGGCTTTGCAGTCAACGGATGTCCATGACGGGCCAAAGTTGGCCACACCTTGCGCTGCATGGCCAGGAGCGGAACCGCCTGCAACGACGAGAGCAATGGTGAAGAGTGCGAATCGGAACATATGAGTTGACGCCGACCGCCCATCAAGGGCTTGATTGGAGCGCCAATCAAAACAGTCGTTCTTCATTCAACGCCGAGGACTTACTAGATGCTAGCAAGCTGCTGCACGGATCTTCCGTGCGCGTGCATCTCCATGTTTGGCTGGATAGCGAACCGCATGGCGAATCAGCCACATCAGATCTCTGGAGGCTCCCGACCTCAGCCAACGCTCACAGGTGGCATAGACGATTTCCGGATGGTCTTTGGCGATGTCTCCCAGGTGGTTGGCAACGCTGCGGCGGACGTACAACGATGGATCATCCTTTAGAGATTCAAGGATGGGCAGTGTTGGCCTCGGGTCGGCAACAAACGAAGACAGGCGTTTGCCCCAGGGGAGCCTTGGGCGCGTCCCCTCGCTGCAGAGGCGCCTCACATGCGGATTAGGGTCGGTGATCCACAGATCAATCGTCTTCAGCGTGCGCTCTTGCTGCTGGATCAGAAAGGTGCGGATGGCAAACTCCGAGGTGAAGCGGGTGGTGAGGGCATACAAAGCCAGCATCGACGTCTCAAAGGGGTCGTTGCCGCTGTTGTGTTGTTCATCCTGTCCGTACTCAGAAATAAAGAAGCTGTAGGGAAGATAGAAGAAGCCCGCCACCCCCAAGTCTTCTGCATCTGGTTTCTCCGGCGTCATCGACGCCATGAGGATCTGAACGGCCTGCTCATAGTTCCCAGGCAGGAATGGATGAAGCGCCTTGGCGATATGCAGGCCTCGCTGCATAAGGGATAGGGGCTCAATCCCAGTCCATGCTGATTCGTAGAATCGGCTGGCCGGAAAGTCTGGATCTACGTACCGGATGTTTTGGGCCAGACACTCAAGGGCCTCCTGGCCGAGCAGGAGCTTCAGAGGCGTGCCCTTCTGAATGGAGCGCGGTGCCAAAGGGAGTGTGGGCACTCGAGGCGTCATGGTGGGCCGATCAATGCCCATGGCCATCGAGATCTCCGGCAATCTGAGTCAGGATCTCGTTCGCATGGCTGAGGGCAATGAAATGACCTCCGCCGCTGATCGAATGCCAGAGGGCACCTGGGGTTTTGTCCGCCACCATCCTGTTGATGGGTCCAGGCACCAGTTTGTCATCAGTTCCCTGCCAGAAGTGGACCGGGCGCGTGACTGCGGTCATAGCGAAGGGCCAGGCTTCGTAGAGCATCGTGGCGTCAGCGACAAGTCCCTCAGCACCCTGTCGAAAACATTCCCTTGACGCCTCAAGAAAGGATTGGCAGATCACCTCATCTGAGAGGACCTCTTGATCAGAGGCGCCAATCGACTTCTTCAGCGCCTGCAGGTAGCTGGCCTCAAAGCGCGTCGCACTCAGGCCAAGCAGTTCATACATAAGCCTGAAGCCTGGATGGAAATGCAACGCCAGGCGCCCCCCAAGCGCATCAACACTGCTTTGGTACGTCGCTGCCCAGTTGGCGCCGAACGTTCCGTAGCTGGCACCCGCGATGCAGGTGACATTGGCAAGGCGGCCTGGGTCCAGGTAGGCGGCAGCGGCCAGTGCCCACGGCCCCCCTTCGGACCAGCCGGTGACAGCAAAATGCTGGGCACCCAAGGAATCGGCCAAGGCCAGCAGATCGCTGGCCCATGAGGCGAAGGTGCGATCCGGTTGAGGATCGGACCCACCGATACCAGGCCGATCCACACAGACCAACCTCAGGCCATGGGCCCTCGCAGACGCATCAAAGAGAAACGCCTCCAGGCGGCTGGAGGGCCCACCGTGGTTATGGAGGACAAGTGGTCCGCCGCCGTCGCCGGTTTCAAGATAAGCGAGGGTTCGGTTGCCGACTCGGAACGTTCCTTCGCGTGCCAACTGAACGACAACTGATGAGCCTATCCAGCCTAGTCGGGTATCAGCACTTCAACGTTAAAGTGCAGGGAAGACAAGAAGCCCCCTGCAGTCAATGGGCCTGTCGGCCCGTCCGGTTGCATCGTGCGACTAGGCAGTACTCAACTGAACATAGCCCGAAGCCTTGACCGCAACCTTGATGCCGGAATCAGTTTTCAAATCGTAGGCATCCCGCCCGATTTGAACGCAGCCGTCGGCACCCAGCGCATGCGCTACCAGAAACTCAGCAAAGATCCCGCGCTGCGAGTTGCTGACGAGATCCGGGCTTGACCATTGCCAGAACTGCTGCAAGGAGACACCTAGGGGTGAGCCGTTCGCGTGCAGCGGCTCTGCCCCACTCTTGCGCTCAGGCTTGATTCGTCCGAGGTTCACGTTTGAATGGCTCCCACCTGCCTAACGCCCCCATCTGCAGCAAAGGATCTCATAAACCAGTTGTGAACGGAGCAGCGCGCAGTGACACAGCGCACCTCAATGCCAATGACTGCAGCAACCTGGAGCTGAGCAACACCGCCGTTCTACCAAACGGCGTTCGGCGAGCAGGCGGTGTCGGCTCCCGCGCGAAGTTGGTTTGCCGCGCAAAGATCCTACGCAACCCACACAACCGTGAAAACGCGGACAAATCAACTTGTTCTTCGCTGGTTTCCGTGAATCAAGGTCAGGAAACCCCTCCCTTCCGAAAACCAGGTCAGTCGCCAAGACGCCACGAGTCGGAATACCTGTCGTCCAAACAGATGTTGGCTCCAGCGCAATGGGCGTCATCGTGGTTCTCGGGTCCGAGAACCACCTGTGCGTTTCGCTACACCAGGTCCGCAGTTGAGTCTGTGGGTGTCGATCTTGGTGGAGCTTCCCCCCACGGCAATGGTCCTGCTGCAGCTGTTGCAGCCACACCACCCAACCCACACTGCAGACGCACCAGCGGCACGACGACCCTTGGCTGAACCCAAACGGACCGGAACGGCTGGGTGACAGCAGGACTCAGGGGCATGGGCTGCCAGGGAAGATGACTCTCTCCCCCACAGACGATCAAGCCAAAAGAACTGCCGTTGCGTGCCGGTAGACGCAGGGGCGGGACAGACACTGCAGAGGAAGCAACAGAAGCACCCAGGAAGCCCAACTGCTGGCCATTGACCTAGTTGCCAAATCTGAACCAGACCTGAAATCAAGTGGGACGCATTGACCCTAGGCGGCTGCTCAGAAGCGTCAATGGGTTTGTCCAACACCGGATAAGATCGTGGCTGCGCACAATCTATCTTTGTTCGTTAGGCCTTCGCGCCCACAAGTAGCGTAGTGACCGCATTCGTCGTTCGGCTACCCTTCGGCATCTGCAAGTCGTACGATGGTCTTTGCGATATCCTCGGGGGATAGCACGAAATCAACGAAGCCACTCGCGATAGCGCTTTCAGGCATGTCGGGCTGCTTTTCGGTGTCGAGGCGCTGCGCGATAGTAGTGCCCCCGACCCTTTTAATACCGCGAAGCGCTTCTGCGCCGTCACCATCGTAGCCAGAGACAATGACAGCGATGAGTTTGCCGTCCCAGTGCTCTGTTAGAGATCGCAGGAAGACGGTAATGACATCGGGCCATCCCCTGGGCTTCGAGATCGGCTCTAGCAGAAAATCCCCCTCAAGCACGTGCAGGTCTCGCTGTTCAGGAATGATGAAGACCCGATTGGGCCGAATTAGCAAATGATCCGTAATCAGTTCAACAGGCATCTTTGAGAACCGTGGAAGAACCTCGTGGAGTTGAGTGGCCAAGGTCCTCACATGGTTGACGATGACGATTGCGACACCCATGTCGCTGGGCAGGTGTTGCAGCAACCGTATGTAGGCGTCAAGACCTCCCGCCGAGCCGCCGACGCAGACAATAGGGAAATCTCTTCCAGTGCGAACGACCTTCATTGGTTTTTCTCTATGCTACGCCGATGAGGAACTTTAGGCTTGCTGACCTAACGTTCGAGTTAACCCTGCCGTAGCGGGTCCGGGTTGAACGAGGTGTTCGGAATCACTGGGCGAGGTAGAGATTCGGTACGTTGTTGAGAGGAGGAATATCTCTCCCAGACGCACGCAATAACTCCACCACGTTGGCGTAGCTATCCCGTTCGGTTCGCTGCATCTGCGGTAGCAGGCCAAGTTGGGCATAGGAGATCGGAGTGACATCAAAGCACGTTGTTTCCCAATCGAAGCCTTTGCCCCAAGTGATCCCGCGCAGTTGCAAATCCGCTCTGGCACCCGCTGCCAACAACAGCCTCATGACAAGCGCCGACCGATTCGCGTTGGAGTTGACCGTGTGGAAGAGCGGGGTGTGACCATTCAGACCGAAGTCATCCGTGGCGGCCCGCACATCGACTCCGGCGCCAAGCTCAAGGAGCTTGGCCGCCGCGGCAACGTGTCCGTACTCAGCTGCGACGTGGAGCAGCGACGCTCCGACTAAGGGCGTAAACGTGCAAGGCAGCGTCACCATGTGGTCTAGGAGATCACTGTCCGCTTGGACCGCAGCCTCGATGGCCGACGGGTCGTTCAGGAGAACTGGTTCAAGGTCTGGGTCTTCCAAGACGGCTCCTCGATCAAGGAGCAAGCGAAGGCAGGCCGAAAAGGCATCCGACCTGAAATACATCTCTACGAGGTGGTTGACGGGAGACTTCCCGTTGATCGGCATCTGAACGTCGAATCCAGTGTCAAGGATTGCGCGGATGCGCTCAGCCGAATGTGATTCGAAGGCGGCTAGCAGGTCATCAGCGGAGTTCATGTGACGCCTAACGCCAATTCGGCGGTTTCCGATAACCACGAGATGGCGGCCCCATCCTTCTATGAACCCCGCCGGGGCTTCGAACTGGCTTCAGCCAAAACCATTGCAGTGCAGGGGTTACCCACCTCGTGTCTATCAACGATAGCCATGGTTCACGGGTCTGATATCCACTTGTTCTGACCGATACAGATGTCATTACAGAGCCCTGGCCGACGCTCAACGAAGAACCAGGACAAAGCCAGGTCAGCTCACTGATCAGAACCTTCAGCCTGGTTGTTCCTCAACAGCTCGCCCATGGTTGCGCAGCTCCCCTCAGCTGTGCTCCCTCAGAAACCCGATCGTGCCCTCCAGCGCCTCAGCGAAGCGGTCAAGCTTTTCGGGGGTGGTGGTGAAGCCCAGGCTGGCGCGGGCGGGACTGGCCAGGCCGTAGTGGCGGTGCAGGGACTGGGTGCAGTGGTGGCCACTGCGGATGCACACTCCCGCCGAGTCCAGGAGGGCAGCGATGTCGTTGGCGTGCAGGGCGTCCACACTGAAAGCCGCTATCGCGGCCCAGTCGGGTTTCTCGTCCGGCGTCGAACTTGTGGGGCAGATCGGCCCAGGTGCTGTGGTCCAGGTACTCGTCGTGGATCATCTCGCCGCCCCCCAGGAAAGGACAATCGCCTCCAGCAGCGGCTCGAGGGCCCAGAGGAAGCCCATGCCCGTGGGTCAAAGCGGCCACCGCCTCGATCGGATTGAGCCAGCCCAGGGTGTTGCTTATCGCTGCTGCAAGAGGTGGATTGGCGTCATCATTGCCAGTGGATACAGTGATCAGCCACGGCGACACCGCTTACATCTCAGCCAGGAACGTTCCGCGATTGATGCATGTGTCGGCGTTTATCTGCCCGTCTTCAGTGAAACCAAGCTGCTTGAGGCCATCCTTCAGCCGACTCAATCGATCGGTGTCCAGTGTCTCGTGACTTGTCGCGACTTTCCAGCGTCTCCCTAAGAGTACGGACCCAACAGGATGATCGATCCAGCCATTCAGAATGGGATGGTCAGACCTCCATTGATCCCGTAATCAGCCAGGGCTCCATTCTCGCGACTGTCGTAGCCGAAATCGGCCACGCCTCGGAGGTAAATGGCCAGGTTCTTGCGGGTGGCCACATTCAGGCCCAACGCAACTCTCAGACCACTGCGATTGAGCCACGCCCCAGGGACATCCACTTGTCGAGAAGAAAAGGGGTAGTCCACCACCTGGTCATTGCCACCTGTCTTCCATGTCCCAAACCAACTCAGCCGTGCACTGGGAACAATCAACGTTGTACCTTGACGGACGGTTTGCGCAATGGAGACACCCAGATCGAGATTGGTCCAACTTGTATTGTTGGGAAGATAGTTTAAGTTGAAGACGTTGATGTTCGTGTTGCCACCACTGAGTTCGCCACCACTTTCTACAAAGGCGTGCTCGTTAATCCCGCTCCAGCTCAGATTGAGAGAAGGCGTAAGCAGCGTGTTTCGGCTGAGGTTGATTCGTCTTCCAGTGACCAAGGCAGCCGTGAAGCTTTCTGCCGATTTTTGACCGGACGCCGAGAGAGCAGAGCTGTCCAGTTGAATGCCTCGCGTTTGGCTGCCACTAAACGTGCCGTAGCCTGCTAATGCACCGATGAAGTAGGGGCCCGGTGACCACCTGCCGTAAAGGCCGACTCCATAGGCCGTGGGAGACCAGCTACCTCCGCCATTTCCCGTCTGAATGACGGACAACGATCCAACCGAGCCATAGACACCTACTTGGGTGCTGGGAGACAGTGACTTTTCAAGCCCGAAAAGTGATGCACCACCACGGCTGTCAGCGCGATTGACCCAGGTTCCCAGGCCTGGGTTGTCGACATTCGTCAGGGATGTGCTGAAACCTCGTACCCAGGCCCTGAGCCTCCTGCGGTCTCCATAGAAGTTGTTAGGTTGATCGGCAAATGTGAAACGCTTGTCGGCGGCGTGAACAGACTTTGGGCCAGGTTGCTTTAAGCATTCAGCCTTGGCTTGAGCCATCGCTTTCTCCGAATCCACGTATCGCTGTGGATTGGGCTCTGAGCCTTTACACAGTGGAATTTGAAGAGGTTCAACATCCAATGTACTGTTCAGTACAGCCATTGCAGAATCGTTGAGCATCTTCTGGATGCCGGCCGGAGCCGCATCGGTGTTGCGAGGGAAAAAGCCCGAAACGATGGCTTGCTGTGAAAGCGTGGCGGCGAACGAATTGGACAAGTCCTCGACGACTGCCTGCGGAGTTAAATCGCCAGTGATGGGAGGCTCAAAGGGATCAGGCAGCTCTGGCTCAGGTTGGGGGAACTCCAGCAAACCAAAGGCTGCATTATCAATGAAGTTGCCAATGCTGAGATTTCCAGTCGCCGTAGACTCGGCGGTGTAGGCAAAACGAAATTGCTGACCAGCTTCGCCAATCAAAATATTTTTCTGCACGTAGTTCGTCCAGGCTTGGCCGGTCTGATAGGCATCAGAACGCACGGTCGTCCATACTCCATTCTTCATGACTTGCACATCTAATCTCATCGTATCGGATCCAGCCCGTCCACGATGCCAGAAGGAATAGGATAAAACTCCTGTTCGCCCCAAAGTTACTGTTTGAGAAAGGGTGCTTGGACGAGTGGCATTCAGTTCGGCAAAGAAGTTACCGCCGCCAACCGGGAAAAACGCATCGCCAGCGGCAGTGGCCTGAGCTGGCGCGATGGTAAAGACAGGTCCGCCAGATGAAGCACTAAAGCCTGAAGACCAGAGCTCTATCTTGTTATCCGAAGCTGATGTGCTCCAAGGGGGAACTTGTGACGCATCAATCTGCCTGAAGTAGGACCCAGCAGGCGGACCCGGAGGATTCGGCGGGATCGGGAGGGGAGGTACCTGGGTTTCAAATCCCCCATTCTGAATCAGATTTCCACGATCCTGAGCGGCAGCATTTGGACCTTCTCCCACCATCGAGAGCACCAGACATCCAATCGCAATGCGCCCAACGACAGGCCAGCTTCCCCCACGAATCATTTAATCAGTGCCGCCAAAAAGGAAAATTCAGGAGATTTTAACTTCTCAGACTGGCCTTGGTCAACACCCGTGAGTCAGAAACTCCTTGATCAACACAGCCAAGACGGCAGGGCACCTCCTCAGAGGCATGGTGGCTGGAGGGGAGAACGCCACACGGTCGAGCGCGTTGGACGGCGTTTAGCTGTGCGTTCCGACCAGGTTGATCACGATCGCCCCCACCACATGAAGGGCCGCCAGGGCGAGGCTCACGCCCTCCCCCTCAGCTGTGCTCCCTCAGAAACCCGATCGTGCCTTCCAGCTCCTCAGCGAAGCGGTCGATCTCTTCGGGGGTGGTGGTGAAGCCCAGGCTGGCGCGGGCGGAACTGGCCAGGCCGTAGTGGCGGTGCAGGGGCTGGGTGCAGTGGTGGCCGCTGCGGATGCAGATGCCGGCCGAGTCCAGCAGGGCGGCGATGTCGTTGGCGTGCAGGCCGTCCACACTGAACGCCGCTAACGCGGCCCGGTCGGGCTGCTGGTCCGGCGTCGGCCCCAGGATGCGCACCCCGTCGATGGCCTGCAGGCGCTCGAACAGGCGCCGGGTGAGCTGCTGCTCCCAGGCATGGATGCGCTCCATGCCCAGGTTCTGCAGGTAATCGAGGGCGGCGCCCATGCCGATCGCCTCACCGATCGCCGGTGTGCCGGCTTCGAACTTGTGGGGCAGATCGGCCCAGGTGCTGTGGTCCAGGTACACGTCGTGGATCATCTCGCCGCCCCCCAGGAACGGCGGCATCGCCTCCAGCAGCGCCTCGTGGGCCCAGAGGAAGCCCATGCCCGTCGGGCCGCACAGCTTGTGGGACGAACCCACCAGGAAGTCGGCCCCCAGGGCAGCCACGTCCACCGGCTTGTGGGGCAGGCTCTGGCAGGCATCCACCAGCAGCAGGGCGCCGGCCCCATGGGCCAGGGCGGCCACCGCCTCGATCGGATTGAGGCAGCCCAGGGTGTTGCTGATGTGCACCAGGCTCACCAGCCTGGTGCGATCGCTGATCTTGGCCTTCAGATCCTCCAGGTCCAGCTCGCCGCTCTCGGTGACGCCCGCATGGCGCAGCACGCAGCCCGTCCGGGCCGCCAGCAGCTGCCACGGCACCAGGTTGCTGTGGTGCTCCATCACCGACAGCAGCACCTCGTCGCCCTCCTGCAGATTGGCGTCACCCCAGGTGCGGGCCACCAGGTTGATCGCCTCGCTGGCGTTGCGGGTGAACACGATCTCCCGGGCGCTGGCGGCACCGATGAAGCTGGCCACCTTGCCCCGGGCCGCCTCGAAATGGTCGGTGGCGCGGGCGCTCAGCTGGTGGGCACCGCGGTGCACGTTGGCGTTGTCGAGGCTGTAGTACTGCTGCAGCGCCTCCAGCACCTGGCGCGGCTTCTGGCTGGTGGCGGCGTAATCCAGGTAGATCAGCGGCTGCCCCAGGCAGGCCGTCTGGGCCAGCAGGGGGAAATCGGAGCGCGTCTGCACCGCCAGGTCGGCCACCACCGGCGTACCCGCCAGCGGTAGGGCCGCGACCATCGGGGAGTTGGTGGAGGTCGGTGTCATCGTCCCTGCTCCCCCAACAAGCTGGCCAGAGGCTGCCACGGCCGGGCGGCTTCAGGGAGTGCCTGCAGCACCTCCTCGCAGAAGCCCCGCAGCAGGAGCCGGGCCGCCTGGTCGGCGGCGATGCCACGGCTCTGCAGGTAGAAGAGCTCATCCTGCTCCAGCCGGCTCACGGTGGCGCCATGGGCGCAGCGCACGTCGTCGGCGACGATTTCCAGCTCGGGCTTGGTGTCGATGCGGGCCCGGTCCGAGAGCAGCAGGTTGCGGCTCAGCTGGGCCGCATCGGTGCGCTGGGCCAGCCGCGGCACCTGCACCGCCCCGTTGAACACGCTGCGGCCCTGGCCGTCGGCCACCGCCTTGTGCAGCTGCTCCAGCCGCCCGTCCGGACCTTCGAACACCATCTGGCTGTGGGTGTCGGTGATCTGGCGGCCATCCGCCAGCTGCAGGGCCTTGAGGGCACTGTGGGCCGCCCCCTCGCGCTGCACCAGCCGCGGCTCCAGCCGCCCCAGGGCCCAGCCGCCGTGGGCGCTCACACCGCTGTAGCGGCTGCCCGTGGCCTGCTCCACCGCCACGGTGGCCAGCAGGCAAGCCGAATCGGCACCAGGGGCCAGCAGGCCGTGGCGCAGCTCGGCGCCCTCACCCAGGCGGGCCTCCAGCACCACGCTGGTGAGGTTGACGCCGCCGCTGCGGTGCACCTGCAGCACCTCCAAAGAAGCGCCCGGCTCAAGAATCAGCAGCAGCCGCAGGGGCAGGATCCCCTCGCCGTCGCCGGCGTCACTCACCAGCTCCAGGGTGGTGGCCACCGTGCCGCGCACCCGCAGGGCCAGCACCTGTTGCGCCGTGGCGCCGTTGAGCCGCACCGGCCAGAGCTCGCCGCTGCCGGTGACAGCCAGCACCTGGCCCAGCGTCGCGTTCAGTTCGTCGCCGCTGATGGGCTCCAGGCCCGCCGGCAGAGCGATCCCGGCCAGGGGATCGCTGTGGCCATCCAGGCTGAGGCGCAGGCTGCCGGCGGCCACCTCAGGCTGCGCCGCCGGGGCGGAGCTGAGCAGGGCGGGCTTCAGGGCGGTGAGCGGCGCCAGGTCGGTGAAGCGCCAGGCCTCCACGCGCCGTGAGGGCACAGGGGTCTGGGCCAGGGCCTGGGCGGCCTGAGCGCGCGTGGCCGCCAGGGCATCGGCGCCAGGGGTGGCGAAACCGGTGGCGTTCGCCAGCAGGGCCGCGACCCAGGGGTTCGGGGCGGCGCCGGCAGCCGCGGTGGGGGTGGAGAGCGAAGCGGCCACCATCTCAGCCCACCTCCGCCGGTGTGCGCTCCAGGGACGCCAGTTCGGCGTCGACCCAGTCGTAGCCGCGCTCCTCCAGTTCCAGGGCCAGCTCTTTGCCGCCGGTGCGCAGGATCCGGCCCGCCGCCATCACGTGCACGTAGTCGGGGGTGATCACATCCAGCAGCCGCTGGTAGTGGGTGATCAGCAGGGTGGCGTTGTCGGGGCCGGCCAGGTGGTTCACGCCACCGGCGACGATGCGCAGGGCATCGATGTCGAGGCCGGAGTCGGTCTCGTCGAGCACCGCCACCAGCGGTTCGAGCAGGGCCATCTGCAGGATCTCGTTGCGCTTCTTCTCGCCGCCGGAGAAGCCCTCGTTGACGCTGCGCTCCAGGAAGGCCGGATCCATCTGCACCACTTGCAGCCGCTCCCGCACCAGATCCTCGAAGGCGAAGGTGTCGAGCTCCTCCTCCCCCTTGCCGGCGCGGCGGGCGTTGGTGGCCACCCGCAGGAACTCCAGGTTGCTCACCCCCGGGATCTCCACCGGGTACTGGAAGCCGAGGAACAGGCCGGCGCGGGCCCGCAGCTCGGGTTCGAGACTCAGCAGGTCGTCGCCCATGTAGCGCACGGTGCCGCCGGTGACGGTGTAGGCCGGGTGGCCCGCCAGCACCTTGGAGAGGGTGCTCTTGCCGCTGCCGTTGCGGCCCATCACCGCATGGATCTCACCGGCGCGGATCGTCAGGGACACCCCCTTGAGGATCGGCTGGTCCTCCACGCGGGCCGTGAGATCACGGATCTCGAGCAGTACGGGAGCGTCGGGGCGGATCACGGCGGGGGAAAAAAGGGCAGGGAAGGGACAGGGGAAGAAGCGTTGGGCCGGCCGGGGTGACCGTGGGCCGGGATCAGCCGACCGAGCCCTCGAGCTTGAGGGCCAGGAGCTTGTCGGCTTCGGCGGCGAACTCCATCGGCAGCTGGTTGAACACGTCGCGGCAGAAGCCGCTCACCATCATCGACACCGCCTCCTCGAAGGCGATGCCGCGGCTCTGCAGGTAGAAGAGCTGGTCGGCGGAGATGCGGCAGGTGCTGGCCTCGTGCTCGATGCGGGCATCGGGCTGCTGGGAGCGGATGTAGGGGTAGGTGTTGGCGGCGGCCTGGTCCCCGATCAGCATCGAATCGCACTGGCTGTAGTTGCGGGCGCCCACGGCCTTAGGGCCCAGCTGCACCAGCCCCCGATAGCTGTTGGAGGAATGGCCTGCGCTGATCCCCTTGCTCACGATCGTGGAACGGGTGCGAGGGCCCACATGGATCATCTTGGTGCCGGTGTCGGCCTGCTGGCGGTTGTTGGTGAGGGCCACCGAGTAGAACTCGCCGACCGAATCGGCCCCCTGCAGCACGCAGCTGGGATACTTCCAGGTGATGGCCGAGCCGGTTTCCACCTGGGTCCAGCTGATGTGGCTGCGATCGCCGCGGCACTGGCCCCGCTTGGTGACGAAGTTGTAGATGCCGCCCTTGCCGTTCTCATCCCCCGCATACCAGTTCTGGACGGTGGAGTACTTGATCGAGGCGTCATCGAGGGCCACCAGTTCCACCACCGCCGCGTGCAGCTGGTTGGTGTCAAACATCGGCGCCGTGCAGCCCTCCAGGTAGCTCACCGAAGCGCCTTCTTCAGCCACGATCAGGGTGCGCTCGAACTGGCCGGTGTCGCCGGAGTTGATGCGGAAGTAGGTGGACAGCTCCATCGGGCACTCCACCCCCTTCGGAATGAACACGAAGGAGCCGTCGCTGAACACGGCCGAGTTGAGGGCGGCGAAGTAGTTGTCGTTCCCGGGCACCACCGTGCCGAGGTATTTCTCGATCAGATCGGCGTGGTCCTTCACCGCCTCGCTGATCGAGCAGAAGATCACGCCGTGCTCGGCCAGCTTCTCCCGGTAGGTGGTGGCGATCGAGACGCTGTCGAACACCGCATCCACGGCCACGTTGGAGAGGCGCTTCTGCTCACTCAGGGGGATGCCGAGCTTCTCGAAGGTTTCCAGCAGCTTTGGATCCACCTCATCGAGGCTGGCCTTCTTCTCCTGCTGCTTGGGCGCCGCGTAATAGATGATCTCCTGGTAGTCGATCGGCGGATGCCCCAGGCTCGCCCAATCCGGCTCCTCCATCTGCAGCCACTGGCGGTACGAGCGCAGGCGGAAATCGAGCAGGAAGGCGGGCTCGTTCTTCTTGGCGGAGATCAGCCGCACCACGTCCTCACTCAGCCCTTTGGCGATCTTCTCGGTTTCGATGTCGGTGACGAAGCCGTATTTGTACGGCTGGCTCACCAGATCGCCGACGGTTGCGCTGCTCGCCATGGGGGAAAGGGGCCGGTTCAGCCGGCGGTGAGGGACTGGACGTCTTCGAGGCTGATGGTCTGCAGCTCGCCGCGGAAGGGATTGTCTTCGGTGAGGAAGAGCATGCAGTGGCATTCCTTGCGCTCGCGCATCGGCACGCAGGGGCAGTTCCAGAACGCCTGGGCCACCTCGGCCTCCTTGTCTTCGTAGTGGCGGCAGGGGCAGAGGGCACCACCCAGCTCGTCCTTGTGGCGGGCCAGACCCTCCAGCACCACAGCGGTGACACCCGGATCGCTGCAGAAGTAGGTGCCGGTGCGCTGGGCGTAGGTTTCCGCGAAGCGGCGGATCACCTCCAGGCTTTCGGCACCGGCGGCGGGGGTCGTGGTGGTGGAGGCGTCGGTCATGGGCAGAGCGTCGGTTGCGCGCACCGGTGGATCGAATAACGAAACACTTTGGTTTCGTTACTGCGGGAGCCTAAGGCACAGGCGTGGTCCGTTGACGGCGTGGAAAGGCCATTGTGACGCCCCGGCGGGCACCACGGACCGGCCCCCATTCCCCCGATGTGCGTGGCATGGTGTTTTGGTCTGACGCCCGTCATGAGCGCCCCCGCCCAGTCACCCGCCCCCGCGGCCGGCCCTCTCGAGGGGGCCCATCCCACCCGGGAGGCGGTCCTGTCGGTGCTGCTGCGGGAAGGCGAAGCGACGGCGTCCCAGCTGGCGGGGTCCCTGGGGGTGTCGGTGCAGGCCATGCGCCGTCACCTGCGCAGCCTCGAGGACGACGGCCTGGTGGAAGCCAGCCCCTCCCATGAAGGCCCCGGCCGCCCCAGCAACCGCTGGCGACTCACCGACCAGGGCCAGGGCCGCTTCCCCGATGGCAGCGAGAACTTCGCCCTCGGCCTGCTCCACACCCTCACCGAAAGCCTGCCGGCCGACACCCTGGAGCTGGTGCTGCGCCAGCAGGCCGAGGAAAAGGCCGCGGACTACCGCCGCCTGATCGGCAGCGGCCCCTTGGGCCAGCGGATCGAGCAGCTGGTGGAACTGCGGCGCAAGGAGGGCTACGTGGCCGAATGCCGCCGCGACGACGACCCTGCCACCACCGACACCACCGCCTGGGTGATCAGTGAGTTCCACTGTTCCGTGATGCGCATCGCCGAGCAGTACCCGGTGGTCTGCGACCAGGAGCTGCGCCTGATCCGCCAGACCTTCCCCGACTGCGCCGTGGAACGCGTCCACTGGCGCCTGGAGGGCGGCCACAGCTGCGGCTTCCGCATCGCCCCCTTGGCCGAGGGCGCCTGAGCCGTGCTCAGCCCCGACGAGCTGCAGGAGCTGGAGGCCACCCTGCTCCCCACCCTGGAGCGCCACCACCTGCGGTTGCTGGCCCATGGCCTGCGCACCCTGCAGACCATCGCCGGGCACGCCAGCGGCGGCCTGCCTGAGGCCGGGGCAATCGAGGCCTGGGCCGCCGCCCAGCCGGTGATCGCCGCTGATGAAGGCTTCGCCGAAGCCTTCCTCCACCAACTGGACGGCGTGGGGCAGCAGCTGGCGACCATCGCCGCCGCCGCCGGCAGGGAGCCCCTGGACCTCGATCTGGCCGACCTGATCCACTGGGCCACCGAGGAAGCCGACCGACGGGTCAGGCCCCCGGCAACCCCACCAGGCCCGCCACCAGGCTGACCCCGGCCAGGGCGGCGGCAGCGGCCAGCACCCCCCGCCAGCCCGGCCGGTCCCCCTCCAGGGCCGCCAGGGGCAGGGCCATCACCGGCGCCGTCGACAGCAGGGCCACGGCCAGGCCCCCCGGCAGACCCGCCAGGGCGGTCTGCTGCAGGGCGATGCCGGCGCTGGTGCCCAGCAGGGTGGCCGCCAGAGCCAGGGGCCAGCGGCGCCCGGCCGGCCGGGGCCCCTGGGCGGCCCGTGGCAGTCCCACCAGCAACGGCAGCATCACCAGGGCCGCCGCCGCCAGCCGCAGGGTGGCGGCCTGCAGCGGCTCTGGCCCCCCGGCCAGCAACCCCGCCCGCGCCAGCAGGGCGCCGCCGCTGCCGCAGGCCAGGGCCCCAAGGGCCAGGGCCACACCGGCCACCTCGGCCCCCGCCGGCTGGTCCTCCCGGGGAGCGTGCTGGTGCACCACCAGCAGCACCGCCAGGGTGATCAGCGCGATCCCCAGCCACTGGGCCGGCCGGGGCACCTCCCCCAGCAGCGCCACCCCGGCCAGGCTCGTGACCGCCGGACCGCCGGCATCGATGGTCAGGGTGCGCCGGGTGCCCAGCCGCCGCAGGGCCGCGAAGAACAGCGTGTCCCCCAGGGCGATGCCCAGCACCCCGCTCAGGGCCAGCAGCAGCAGCGAGCGCGGCGCCACCTGCCAGGGCAGCGCCAGGGCCAGCGGCAGCAGCACGGCCACCGCCAGCAGGTTCTTGAGCAGGTTCAGCCTGGCGGCCGACAGGGAGGTGGGCAGCCGGCGCCACAGCAGGCTGGCGAAGGCCCAGCAGAACGCGGCCGCCAGGGCGGCGGCGACGGGAGCGGCGGACAAGGGGCCGCGGGAGAGTGGAAGAGTTGCGATCATCGCCCGATCGCGCCCCATCGCCTGAGGCCCCCGTGAGCGGATCCATCGCCGACGCCATCAGCTTCTTCCGGCTCAGCTGCGGCCGCTGGCGCTCCCAGCGCAGCAGCCACCACCTGCTGCACCGGCGCGCCGAAGCGGGCGGCTCCTTCATCGAAGTGGTGGAGCTGGAGGCGGCCGATCCGCGCCTGGAGGCGATCGCCGTGCTGCACGGCCAGGATCCGGCCGGGCTGGTGGGGGGCTGCCGGGTGCGCTGGAGCGGCTCGATGGCCTGGGACAAGGCCGGCGAGGCCCACGAGGGCGAAAGCGTCTTCGGCCTGATCCCCAGCGATGAGCGGGGCCGCAGCGGCCTGCTGCTGCGCGACCGCGGCTACGCCGAAACGGCCCCGGTGGCCGGCCACTTCGCCATGGACGACCGGGACGGCCTGCTGCTCACCACCAGCTACGAAACGATGAACAGCCTGGAGCGGTTCAGCTTCGCCGGGCCCGACGTGCGCCTGCGCACCAGCACCGTCGAGGGGCTCTCCAACACCGCTTCCTTCTGCGTCGAGACCCGGATCCACAGCGAGACGGAGCCGTCGACCAGTGCCACCGAGGGCGAAGCCAAGGCCCCGGGCAGCCCCGCCTCCAGCCCCGAAACCGCCTGCCTGTCGGCCCTGGGCTGGTGAGGTCGGCGCCGCTGGCGTTGTGTCGCCAACGTTACGGACTGTGAGCCCTGCCCTCCCGGGCCCGGGGGCGCCGGGGCCCTACTTCTACGATCCCCAACGACGGATGCCGGACCACGCGTGGCTCTTCCACTCCTCAAGTACGCCCCCACCTCCCAGAACTCGCGTGTGACGCCGTTCCGGGTGGGTTCCGACGAGGACCCCAAGGCCGTGTCCATGGACAAGGCCATGGACCGGGAAGATCAGAATTTTGTGATCGAAGCGGCCTACCGCCAGATCTTCTTCCATGCCTTCAAGGTCGACCGCGACCGCACCCTTGAGTGCCAGTTGCGGGACGGCCAGATCAACGTGCGGGATTTCATCCGCTCGCTGTGCCTGTCGGACACCTTCAACCGCAGCTTCTACAACCTCAATAGCAACTACCGGGTGGCCCGCCACCTGGTCGAGAAGCTGCTGGGCCGCCCGGTCCACGGCAAGTCCGAGGAGATCGCCTGGTCCGCCGTGATCATGACCAAAGGGGTCAAGGGCGCGGTGGATGCCATCCTCGACTCCCAGGAATACCTCGACGCCTTCGGTTACGACACCGTTCCTTACCACCGCAACCGGGTGGTGGGCTCCCGTGAGGTGGGCGAAACCCCCTTCAACCTCACCTCCCCTCGCTACGAGTCCTACTACCGGGGCATCCTGGGCTTCCCCCAGATCGTCTACACCGGCAAGTCCCGCAGCTTCCCCGAGCGCGCCCAGCAGCGTCGCGGCGGCTTCCCGCAGGACTACCTGCCCTGGGTTCGCACCCTGCCCGCCCTGCGCGGTGTCGGCAGCGCCGCCGCCGGCAACACCGGCATGGACTACCTCTCCAAGGTGCCCTACCGCAGCATCGGCCGCTGAGATCGGGCCGTTCCGGCCAGAGCCTCCTTCCACCGGCCCTGCAGCGTCACCGCTGCGGGGCCTTTTCAGTGGTGGACTGGCTCGGTGGCGACCAGGCGCATCCGAGGCCGTCAGTGGATCCTGACCACCAAGGGCTGGCTCCGCCCAAAGGAGGAAACGTCCTCCAGACTGATCCCAAACGAATTCTGATGTTGTGAGCCAGAAGACGCTGACCTCCCTGGCGATGATGACGCTGCGCCAGCTGCGGCAGATCGCCAGTGACCTCGGCGTTTCTCTGTACAGCCGCAAGTCCAAGGAGGAGCTGGTGGAGGCCATCAGCACCCGCCAGGTGGAGGAGGGGGAAGGGCGAAGTCTCGAGCGCATCGAAGCCGACATGCCCCCGGCCCCCCGTCCCGCCGCCGAGACCCGTGTCGTCTTCCTGCCCCGGGATCCCCAGTGGGCCTACGTCTTCTGGGACATCTCCGAGGACGACCGCTCAGACGCCCTCCATGCCGGCGCCTCCCAGCTCTGCCTGCGCGTCGCCGACGTCACCGGCCTGGCCGGTGGTTCCGCCCATCCCCACACCCTCCAGGAGGTGGTGGTCGACAGCCATGCCACCGAGTGGTACCTCCCCGTTCCCCTCTCCGACCGCGACTACCGGGTCGAGCTCGGCTACCGCAAAGGCGCCGGCGGGGGGTGGATCTCCCTGGCCTATTCCTCGGTCGCCCGGGTGCCGTCGCTGCATCCCTCCGAGCAGATCCTCGATCAGTTCGTTCCCTTCTCCCTCGACGCCTTCCCCTCCTCCGGCAGCACCAGCCTGCCCACCCCCGTCGAGGCCGTCGATTCCGGCCTGCATGAGCGGCTCTACCAAAGCGCCACCAGCCAGTGGCGCCGCCTGGGCCGCGGCTCCGAGGCCTTCCACGAGATCGATGCCGCCGCTGGCCTCGAGGGCGGCGGTGCGTTCTCCGCCTCCGGCGCCGGCCCCTGGGCCTCGGGCCGCAGCGCCTCCGGCATGGGCGGGGTGGGCTCCCGTCAGCGCTCCTTCTGGCTGGTGGCCGATGCCGAGCTGATTGTCTATGGCGCCACCGATCCGGCCGCCCGCCTCAGCATCGGCGGGGAAGAGGTGCCCCTTTCGGCCGATGGCACCTTCCGGGTGCAGGTCCCCTTCCGTGATGGCCAGCAGCTCTATCCGATCGAGGCCGTGGCCGCCGATGGGGAGCAGAAGCGCAGCATCACCATGGAGTTCCGCCGCTCCACGCCGGAAGACAACAGCAACCCCGCCAGCCAGGCCGTGGCCGAGTGGTTCTGATGGACACCCCCGCCAGCTCCAACCGCAACCTGCTCAAGCTGGTCGTGGCCATTACCCCCATGGCCGGCACCATCCTCTTCCCGCTGGTGGTGCCGATCCTGATGCTGCGGGTCAGCATCGCTTCGGGGGTGATCGCCGCCGTGGTGATCGGCACCCTCTGGTTCGTCGCCATGCTCAGCACCTCGGAGATGCCCGGCCACCACTGAGGCGCCACGGGGGCTCCCCGGTAACGTCCGCCGCCGGGAAGGCTGAAGCAGCGCACCGTGCCGCGCCCCATGGCCCCTGCTGTCTGCTTCTGTCCGCTCCGTCGCGCCACCGGGGCCCTCGCCGGCCTCGCGGCGCCCCTGCTGCTGGCGGGATGCGGCCCCGCGCCGGCGGCCCTGAGCGGGGGATCGGCCCAGGCCCTGCCCCTGCCAGCGGGCATCCGGGTGGCCTTCAACCACCGCGGCGACAGCCGCTACCGCAGCCCGATCAGCGGCCAGTGGCGCCAGGGGGATGACCTCGAGGCCCTGCTGCTCGAAAGCATCCGCGAGGCCCGCCAGGAGATCCTGGTGGCGGTGCAGGAACTCTCGCTGCCCACGCTGGCGGAGGCCCTGGCGGAACGGCACCGCCGCGGCGTGCGGGTGCGGGTGGTGCTCGAGAACCTCTACAGCACCCCCTGGAGCCAGCAGCATCCGGTGGATCTGCCGCCCCACCAGCGCCAGCGCCAGCAGCAGCTGGCGGCCCTCGGCCAGGGGGACGCCGTTGCCGTGCTGCAGCGGGCCGGCGTGCCGGTGCTTGATGACACGGCCGACGGCAGCCGCGGCAGCGGACTGATGCACCACAAGTTCCTGGTGGTCGACGGCCGGGTGGTCGTGACCGGCTCGGCCAACTTCAGCCCCTCCTGCGTCCACGGCGATGCGGGCGCCCCCAGCACCCGGGGCAACGTCAACCACCTGCTGCGCTTCGACAGTCCCGCCCTGGCCGGGGTGTTCGCCGCCGAATTCGCCCGGCTCTGGGGCGATGGCCCCGGCGGCCGGCCCGACAGCCGCTTCGGCATCGCCAAGGAGGGCGGCGGCCCCCAGGTGGTCGATGTGGCCGGCACGCCGGTGGAGGTGCTCTTCTCCCCCCACCGCCGCCGCGATCCCCACAACGGCCTGGCCTGGCTGGAAACCAAGCTGGCCACCACCCGCCGGCGCCTCGATCTGGCCCTGTTCGTCTTCTCGGGCCAGAACCTGGCCGACCGGCTGCAGGAGCTGCATGACCGGGGCGTGAAGCTCCGCCTGCTGGCGGATCCGGGCTTCGCCAACCGGGCCTTCAGCGAAACCCTTGACCTGCTCGGTGTGACCCTGCCCGACCAGGACTGCAAGATCGAGGCGGACAACCGGGCCTGGGGCACCCCCCTGGAAGGGGTGGGCACGCCCCAGCTGGCCCGCGGCGACAAACTGCACCACAAGTTCGCCGTGCTCGATGGCCGGGAGGTGATCACCGGCAGCTTCAACTGGAGCCCCTCGGCCGCGTTCCAGAACGATGAAACCCTGCTGCTGATCCGCTCCCCCCTGCTGGCGCGCCACTTCGAAGCGGAAGTCGACCGCCTCTGGCGTGGCGCCGAACTGGGCGTCAGCGGCCGCCTGGCCCGCCGCATGGAGCAGCGGCGGCGCAGCTGCGGCAGCGGCACACAGCGGGCGGCCGCGGCCGCACCCGCAGCGACGACTACGATTCGGTACGCTTAGCACATGATCCATGGACCCGGTGTCCACTCCCGCCGCCACCACCAACTCCCGCCAGGTCACCCCACGCCTGGATGCCATCAACCTGATGCTGCGGGACCTGCACACCCGCCACGACGAAATCCGCCACCGTGCCGCCTTCCGGGGCTGCACCAGTGAGCTGCTGACCGTTCAGCAGGAACTGGTCGACTACCTGCTCAGGATGAAGAACGCCCTGCAGGGGGCGGAGACCGCCAACCCCGAGGAAGGCCTCAACTACAACTCCTTCACCTGAGCAGCCCGTCCGGGCCCGCCGCCAGCCGGGTGGTGGTGGTGGGCGCCGGCCCCGCCGGCGCCAGCCTGGCCCTGCTGCTGGCCCGCCGCGGCCTCCCGGTCGAGCTGATCGACGCCAGCGGCCGTGGCGGCCGTCCCTTCCGGGGCGAGGGGCTGATGCCCAGCGGCCTGGCGGCCCTGGCCGCCATGGGCCTGCAGCCCCTGCCACCGGCGGTGGCCCAGCGCCCCCTGGCGGCCTGGAGCTTCTTCCTCGATGGCCAGCTCCTTTTCGAGGCGGCTGAGCCGATGGGCAGCCCCGTTCCCTGCACCCTGATCGACCAGGACACCATGCTGCGGGAGCTGCTGGGCCAGGCGGGCCGGCTGGCGGGCTTCCGGTTCCACGAGGGCCAGGCCGCCACCGACCTGCTGGAGCGGGATGGGCGCATCGCCGGGGTGCGCCTGGCCGACGGCACCGCCCTGGAGGCCGACCTGGTGGTCGCCTGCGATGGCCGGGAGTCGCTGCTGCGCCGCAAAGCGGAGCTGCCGCTGGAGAGCGCCCCGAGCCCCCTTGACGTGCTCTGGTTCCGGCTGGAGGCCCCCGGATCCGAGGGCCTCGTGCAATGGCTCGCCGGCCGCTTCGTGACCGTGGTGGGCGCCGCTGGCAGCTACGCCCTGTTCCACTCCGCCCGCGGCGGCGTGCAGCTCGGCTGGGCGATCGAGCCGGGTGGCGCCAGCCAGGCCCCCACCCCGGCCAGCCCCGGGGCCTGGCTGCAGCTCTGGGCCCTGGACGCCCCCGAGCCCCTGGCCAGGTTGCTGCGGGCCTTGGCAGAGGCGGCCGTGCAAGGGCCGGTGCGGCTGCCGGTGCGGGTGGGGCTCTGCCCGCGCTGGCAGCGGCCGGGCCTGCTGCTGCTCGGCGATGCCGCCCACCCGATGAGCCCGCTGCGGGCCCAGGGGATCAACATGGCCCTGCGCGATGCCCTGGTGGCGGCCAGGCAGCTGGCGCCTGCCCTGCTGGCTGGCGATCCGGCCGCCACCGATCAAGCGGCAGCGGCGATCACCGCCGCCCGGCTGCCGGAGATCCGGCGGATCCAGCAGCTGCAGCAGGAGGAGGCCCACCGGGCCGATCTGCTGCGGCGGCGACACCGGCTGCGGAGCCTGCTGGCCCGCACCGCCCGCTGGAGCGGCCCCCTGCTGGAGCGGCGCTGGCGGGCCACGCAGCGGCAACTGCGCAACGGCGTTGAGGCGATCACCACGGACCCCTGAGCGGCGGCCATGATTGGGGGACCTCCCCGCCAGCCATGGACCGGACCGTTCCCGTCACCCACCCCGGCCCACGCCGCCTGCGGACGTCCCTGCCGCACCTGGCCCTGCTGGCCAGCCTGCCGCTGCTGGGGGCCTCACCGCTGCGGGCCGCCCCGGAGCCGTCCCCCTTTCCGCCCTCCGCCGAATTCCGCTCCTTGCAGCTGATCGCCCTGGCCTGCAGCCGCGAGAACACGGCCGAGCCCTGCGACAAGGCCCGCAGCCTGGCCGACCCCCTGCTCGACCACCCGCGCCTGCCGGCCAGCTGCAAGGACACGCTCTGGACGATTCGTCAGCGGTCGGTGGTGGCCGCCAGCAACAGCTTCGAGCGGCGTGAACCGATCGACCGCGCCGCCCGCAGCCTCACGGCCGTCTGCCGCCTGCAGTTGCCGACCGCCAGGCCGGAAGCCAATGCCGCCCCGAGGCCCCAGGGGGGCTTGAACCTGATCAATCCCAATCAAAACTGAAGCGCTGGCCCGGCAGCAGCCGCTGCAGCTCCTGGCTCAGCTCCGCCATCATCAGGCGGCTCATCTGGGGATGGCCGCGCAGCTCCTTCACCAGCTCGGCCACATCGGCACTGGTGAGGCCGTGGTTGCTGATCTTCGCCTCGACGCGGTCGCGGAACTGCTCAAGCAACAGGGTCTGTTCCGGGGACAGGGGCCTGTCTTCCGAAGGGTGCTGGACGTCCATGGGTGGGGCTGAAGAGGTTCAGGATCAGGGCTTGGCGCCCTGGGGGCTTCCGGCCGCCGGGGCCTCGATCAACGCCAGCAACTGGGTCGCGGTATCGCGCATGAAGGCCAGGCTCATCGGCGTCACGACGGCGGCCTTGTCGGCCAGCTGGCAGAGGGGGTTGCGATCACCGGTGGCCTCACAGCTGCTCGAGAGCCCCAGCAGGGCATTGGTGAGCTTGCCCCGCAGGCAGGTTTCGGCCCCGGCTCCAGCCAGCACGGCCTGGGCAGCGGTGTGGGTGCGGTCGACCGCTTCGGCATAGGGAAGGGCCTTCGCGGCGCCCATCACCCCCGCCCGCGCCGAGGACAGGCTCAGCACGACCGCTCCGGCCGCAGCGATGGCAGCGGTGGCAGCGGTGGCACCGAGGGCCGCAGCCGTGCTCAGGGCGGTGGGGAGCGACCGTGGCGCCATGGGGTGAAAGCAATGCTCCCCACGCTAGCCAGCCCTGCCGACAGCACCAGCAGCCGGAGCTGGAACAATCGCCGGAGGTAACTTGGGTCGTCCCCGACCCCCCAGGACGCCAGCCATGGCGAAGACCACCGAGCTGCGTCAGGTGGCGCTGGAGCGACCCTTCGACGACCAGAAGCCCGGCACCTCCGGCCTGCGCAAGAGCACCCGTCAATTCCAGACCCCCCACTACCTGGAGAGCTTCATCGAGGCCTCCCTGCGGGTGGTGCCCGGGGTTGAGGGGGGGACCCTGGTGGTCGGCGGCGACGGCCGCTTCGGCAACATCGCGGCCATCAGCGTCATCGCCCGCATGGCGGCGGCCCATGGGGTCAGCCGCCTGATCACCACCACCGGCGGCATCCTCTCCACCCCGGCAGCCTCCCATCTGATCCGCAGCCGCGGCGCCGTGGCGGGGGTCATCCTTTCGGCCAGCCACAACCCCGGCGGTCTGGACGGCGACTTCGGCGTCAAGATCAACGGCGCCAACGGCGGACCGGCACCGGAATCGGTCACCGATGCCATCCATAAGGCCACCCTCAGCCTGGAGGGCTACCGGATCCTCGACGCTGAACCCCTGAACCTGGACGCCCCCGGGACGACCAGCATCGGCGCCATGGCCGTGGAGGTGATCGACGGGGTCGACGACTACGTGGCGTTGATGCAGAAGCTGTTCGATTTCGACCGCATCGCCGCCCTGCTGCGGGGCGACTTCCGCGTCGCCTTCGACGCCATGCATGCCGTCACCGGCCCCTACGCCAGCCGCCTGTTCGAGGGGCTGCTGGGCGCCCCTGCCGGCACGGTGCGCAACGGCGTGCCCCTGGCCGACTTCGGGGGCGGCCACCCCGACCCCAACCTCACCTACGCCCACGAACTGGCCGACCTGCTGCTCACCGGGGGCGCCTACGACTTCGGGGCCGCCTGTGACGGCGACGGCGACCGCAACATGATCCTGGGGCGGAACTGCTTCGTGAATCCCAGCGACAGCCTGGCCGTGCTCACCGCCAACGCCTCCCAGGCCCCCGGCTATGCCGATGGCCTGGCCGGCGTGGCCCGCTCGATGCCCACCAGTGCCGCCGCCGACGTGGTGGCCGCCGAGCTGGGCCTCCCCTGCTTCGAGACCCCCACGGGCTGGAAGTTCTTCGGCAACCTGCTCGATGCCGGTCGCATCACCCTCTGCGGCGAGGAGAGCTTCGGCACCGGCAGCAATCACATCCGCGAGAAGGACGGCCTCTGGGCCGTGCTGTTCTGGCTGCAGATCCTGGCGGTGCGCGGCTGCTCGGTGGCGGAGGTGATGGCGGGCCACTGGAGCCGCTTCGGGCGCCACTATTACTCCCGCCACGACTACGAAGCCGTGGCCAGTGAGGCGGCCCATGGCCTCTACGACCGCATTTCCGGCATGCTCACCGCCCTGCCGGGCCAGGCCTTCGCCGGCCGCACGATCCGCGCCGCCGACGATTTCGGTTACACCGACCCGGTGGATGGCTCGATCAGCAAGGGCCAGGGCCTGCGGGTGCTGCTCGACGACGGCAGCCGCGTGGTGCTGAGGCTGTCGGGCACCGGCACCAAGGGGGCCACGTTGCGGGTCTACCTGGAGAGCTACGTGCCCCCCAGCGGCGACCTCGACCAGAACCCCCAGCTGGCCCTGGGGGATCTGATCGTCGCCATCGACGCGCTGGCCGAAATCCGGGTGCGCACCGGCATGGAGCGTCCCACCGTGATCACCTGAGCGGCCAGGCTCCATGAGGCCCCCCGGCGCCACCCTTGCCTGGCTGATGGCGGCCTGGGTCTGCGGTGCCGCCGGGCCCCTGCGGGCCCAGGAGCTGCCACCGGAGGCCGCCGTCGAGGCACTGGAGGCCACCCGGTTCGCGCCCACCACCAGCGTCAACCTGCAGATCAACGGTGTCCTGGGGTCCCTCCGGTACGACGGCAATTCGGTCGACCGTGCCAGCAACACCGCGGTGGGGGCGCCGCTGCTGAACGGCGTCAGCCTCAACCACGAGCTGCGCCTGACGATCGACACCAGCTTCACGGGCCAGGACCTGTTCCGCCTCCGCCTGCGTAGTGGCGACTTCGCGCCCTCCGGCTTCTTCTCCAACGCGCCCACCCCCCTGAGCCGCCTGGACGTCGCCTTCCAGGAGCCGGCCTGCGGCGCGGGGGAGCAGGCGTGCTCCGGCCGGCTGGTGAGCATCAACCGGGCCTACCTGCAGCTGCCGCTCAGCCCCGAGATCCGGCTCAGCGCCGGGCCCCGGATCATGCAGCTCGACATGCTCCCCGTCTGGCCGAGTGCCTACAACGCGTCGCCGATCCTGGATCTGTTCCAGTTCGCCGGCTCGCCCGGCACCTACAGCAAACGGCTGGGGGGAGGCTTCGGACTCTGGTGGCAGCCCCGCGGCGATCTGCAGGGGCTGAGCCTGGGCTACGCCTACGTGGCCGGCCAGGCCGGGGGCAGCGCGCAGGGGGGCGGCCTGTTCTCCGGCTCCTCCTCCCAGACCAGCACCCTGCAGCTGGCCCTGAGCCGGCCCCAGTGGAACATCACCGGGGCCTACAGCCTGAGCGGCCCCCCGGTGAGGCTCCGGGGCACCCCCCTGACCAGCCAGCTGGCAGCCAGTGGCCGCGACGGCAGCCTGGGATCCTGGTCGCTGGCGGGCTACTGGCAGCCCCGCCGCTCCGGCTGGCTCCCCTCGATCAGCGCCGGCTGGGGCCAGGACTCCTTCCGTTTCAGCACCCCGGCGGTGGCCGGCCTCTCGGGGGTGCGCAGTCGCTCCTGGTACACCGGCCTGGTCTGGAGCGACGTCCTGGGGGTAGGCAACAGCCTGGGGCTGGCCGTCGGCGCCCCCGCCCACGTGGTCGCGATCCAGACGCCCAGCCAGAGCAGTCTCGACGACCGGGGGCTGGCTTTCGAGGTCTTCTACCGGATCCAGATCAGCGATGAGCTCTCGGTGACGCCGGCACTCTTCTGGCTGAGCCGGCCGCGGGGCGCCCTCAGCGGCAGCGCCGACCTGTCCCAGGCCCTGCTGTTCCCCACGGCGTCAGGGGAGGCCAGCCTGGGGGTGTGGGGTGGACTGATCCGAACGACCCTGCGCTTCTGAGCCCCTCTCCTCTGAATCGCCGCTGGATCCACCAAGCCCCCGCCGGCTCAACCGAACCAGTTCAGGAAGCGCTGGATCACCACGGCGTTGCTGATGTCCACGAAAAAGCCCGACACCAGCGGCACGATGATGAAAGCCTGGCGGGCCGGACCGTAGGCCTGGGCCACCGCCGACATGTTGGCCATCGCCGTGGGCGTGGCTCCCAGGGAGATGCCCCCGAAGCCGGCGCAGATCACGGCCGCCTCGTAATCGCGTCCCATCACCCTGAACACCACGAACAGGGCGAACAGGAAGGACACCACAAACTGGGCGGCGAGGATGGCCAGGATGGGACCCGCCAGGGAGGCGATGGTCCAGAGCTGCAGGCTCATCAGGGACATCGTCAGGAAGATGCCCAGGGCGATGTCCGAGACGATGGCCAGGGACCGGGGGGCGGCCAGGCAGCGGATCGGCAGCAGCCGCGGCACGGTGTTGGTGAGGAAGATCGCCGCGAACAGGCAGCAGACGAACAGGGGCAGGTTGCTGCCGGCGGCCTTCAGCGCCTCATGCAGCACCTCACCGAGGCCCAGGCTGACGTTGAGCCAGAACAGGGTGCCCAGCAGGCTGAAGTAGGTCACCGCTTCCGGCTCCCTGTCCGGGGTGCCGCCCTCGGGCTCGGCCATTGCCGCGGCCTGCGGCGTCTGGAGCCGGTGGCGGCGGATCAGGATCCGGGCGATCGGCCCGCCCATCAGCGAGGCCAGCACCAGACCGAAGGTGGCGCAGGCGATGCCGATCTCGAGGGCATTGCTGATGCCGTGGCTCTCGGCGAAGCGAGGAGCCCAGGCGATCGCCGTGCCGTGCCCCCCCAGCAGGGACACCGACCCCCCCAGCAGACCCACCAGAGGATTCAGTCCCAGGAGCGCGGCCATGCCGATCCCGGTGAGGTTCTGCAGGATCATGTAACCCACGGTGGTGCCCACCAGGATCAGCAGGGGCCATCCGCCCGAGAGCAGGGTCTTGATGTCGGCATTGAGGCCGATGGCCGCAAAGAAATAGAGCAGCAGAAAATCCCGCGTCTGCAGATTGAAGCCGATCTCCGTGCCATTGATGGCATGGATCAAGGCCAACAGCAGGCAGACGAGCAGCCCGCTGGTGACCGGTTCTGGAACATTGAACTCCCGCAGGAAGCCCACTTTTCGATTCAGCCAGCGGCCGATCGCCAGCACCACGATGGCGATGTTGAAGGTCGCGAAGCTTTCAAACTGCATGGGTTTTAATCACAGCCCTGGACAGAGATGCGATAGCTGAATCCAATGGCAGCCGGTGTGGTGGACGAGCCCACCCGAAAATTCATCAGCCTGGTGCGCTTGCCGGGAACGGCCTGGAAAGGTCCGAACATCCGGCCCGTGCCTGGCTCAAAGGTCGGTGTTTCGTTGATCACCTGCAGGTTGCTGCCATCGGTGAACACCATGAAGCCGGACACCGGGAAGCTGGCCCGCTCGGTGGAGGCCGATGTGAAGAAGAAGCGATAACTGCGGAAGTTGCGGTCCACGATGAAGTCGGTGTTCCAGTTGGTGCGGCCCACGAGCCGGTCCGGCCCGATCCGCTTGGACACCACCGGGGTGCCGCCGCCCCCCAGCGGCATCAGAAAGCGGCAAGTGGCCTGCGCCGCCGGAACCCCGGTGGCCGCCGTAGCGGCAAGGGCCGTGAGGGTGGCAACGATCGCGCGATTCAGAGGCAAGGGCTTAGTGAGGAGATGAGTAAGGAGCAGCATGACAGCCGGCTGCAAGACCCCCGCCGCCCTTGGGGCGATGACGCCGAACGCCTGCGAGACGGGGGCTTGGCCGTGATCACGGCCCTAATCCTCAACCGCCGGGGTGAGAATGATGGCTTCCTGCTGCTGGCGTTCGGAATGCACCCAGATCGCAATCATGCCGGCAATGGGGATCGAAAGGAACACCCCCAACAGGCCAGCCACCCGCTGTCCGATGAACAGGGCCAAAAAGAGAATCACCGGATTGAGCTCCATCGCCTGGCCCATCACCTTGGGCCGGACGATGTTGTCCTGAATCTGACCGAGCAGCACGGACGCGATCAAGGCCCGCAAGCCAATGTCTCCACCCTGGGAGGCGAAGACCATCAACGAGATCAACACGATGCCGAGGGTGGCACCGATCCCGGGGATCACATCAAGGACCCCCACAATGACGGCCAGAATCAGGCTGTACTTCACACCCAGCAGCGGGAAAATCACGGCCGTTGAGACGGTCAGAAACACCATCAGCAGCAGCTGGCCACGGATGAATCCCAGAACACTCTGCAGAAAGATCACGGCAAAACGATCACGGTGAGGCTCCGGAATCAGCCCCAGGAAGCCGTTCCAGAGCTTTTCGCCATCAATCAGCATGTACAGACTGATCACTGCACCGAAAATTCCGGTGAAGAGCCCGGAAAACACGGTTTGCAACAACCCCAGACCCGTCAGCAGACCCTCCTGCAGCAGGGTCGTGAATCTGTCGAACCCATAGGTTTTGAGGTAGTGATGCAGGGGTGTGAGGTCCTGCTGCTTCAAGGTGCCCTGCAGATCCAGCAGCAGACCCTGACCCTGGTTCAGCACCTGCAGGCCAATGCCCGTCACGAAACCAACCAGGAGGATCAGGGCACCGCAGGAAACGGCAACAATTGCCCATCCCCGCGGCAGATAACGGCTCAGCCACTTCACCGGGACGTTGAGCAGTGCCGCCACGATGGCGGCGGCCGTGAACACCGCAATCGTGCCTGAAAAGTAATTGAAGATCACCACCGTGACGCCGATGCAGGCCACCAGCAGTAAGTAGCGCACGAGATTGGTGGTGCTGATCATTGCGGCACAACGCCCCCTGCTGAGGCTGGATCGTAGACAGGCGTGGCCGTCATCTCCCTTGCAGCGGCCATGCTTCAGCTGCTGGCCGCGGGCCGGGAGGCAAACAGGTTCAGACCCAGCTGCTCGGAGAGGAAACGTGCCGTGAGCTGGCCGCGCACACTGTTGCCCGCCTCATCCAGGGGGGGCGAATATGTCGCCAGGCCCCCTTTGCCCGGGGCCACCGTGATCATGCCCCCGGCCACACCACTCTTCCCAGGCAGGCCGGTGGCATACAGCCAGTCGCCGGAGGTTTCATACAGCCCCGCGGTCACCATCACCGCCAGCACATGCTGGCAGTGGATGGCCTCGATCACCTGCTCTCCGGTGACCGGCTGGCGCCCCCCATTGGCCAGGGTGGCGGCCATCACGGCCAGATCAGCAGCCGTGACACTGAGGGAACACTGGCGGGTGTAGAGCTCGGTGGCCTCGTCGGGATCCCACCAGATGCGGTCATGGTCGCTCAGCAGGGTGGCCAGACCGGCGTTGCGGCGATTGCTGGCCAGCTCCGAATCGAAGACCCTCCCATCGATCTCCAGCCGCCGGCCGGCGAAACGGGAGAAGCCGTCCTGGATGAAGGCCCACTTCTCCTCACTGCTGGCTCCTGGCGCCAGGCTGGTGGCGGCGATCGCCCCGGCGTTCACCATCGGATTGGAAAGGCCCTCGCCGCTGCGCTCCACCGCCAGGACGGAATTGAACGGCAGGCCGGTGCTGTTGACGCCGAGCTTTTCGCGGGCCTCCTGCTCACCGATGGCCTGGCAGATCAACGCGAACAGGAACGGCTTTGAGATGCTCTGGATGCTGAACGACTCCCGGGCTTCGCCCGCCTCGAACAACGCCCCGCCGCAACTCGACACACAGAGACCGAAATGCTCGGGAGCGGCCGCCGCCAGGGCGGGGATGTAATCGGCCACCTCGCCATCCAGAACGGGCGCGAAGCGGCCATGGGCCTCCGCCACCAGCTCCTGCACCACTTCGGCCGTGGGCAGGTGGCCGTTGGACACCCATTCAGAAACGGACCACATGGCGGGAAAACGGGCTCAGGTTGGCGACGCCTGCTCCCAGGGGAAGCTGGGCAGGCGATGCAGGGCTTCCCGTTGGGCGTCGCTCCAGGTCTCGACCATGGCGGCCAGCTCAGGAGCCTCCGCCGCCAAGGTCAACTGGTGGGACACCGCCATGGCATCCGCGGGAAGGATGGCCAGCTCGAACGGAGGTCCAACGGTGAGATTGGAGCGCTGGGTCAGCACCTCCGAAATCAGACAGAGCCGGGCGGCATCCTCCAGGGAGAGGTTGGTGTGGCCCACGTTATCGAGGGGGGGTTTGCCGTACTTCGTCTCACCGATCTGCAGGTAGGGCGTTTCGCGGGTGGCCATGATGGCGTTTCCCTGGGGATAGATCAGATACAGACCGTGGGCCTCCCCGGCGATCTGACCACCCAGAATGAAGGAGGCCCCCGCACTGGCCCCCGCCTGCTGCAGAGCAGCGGCATTCTCCTGCTGCACCGCCACACTCACCCGGCCGACATAGGCGGCCGCTTCAAAAAGATAATCACAGGAGCGTAGATCCCTGTCGCCGGGGGCGAAGGCCTCAGTCGGCCGGTCGAGATCCCGACGGATCCAGCTGATCACGGCCTGGGTGGTGGCAAGATTTCCCGCCGCCAGGAGAACGAACAGCCGATCCGACGATGGCTGAAAGACGTACATCTTGCTGTAGCTGGAGATGTAATCAACGCCAGCATTTGTGCGGGAATCAGAGACCATCACCAGGCCCTTCTCCAGCCAGTAACCGATGCAATACGTCACTCTGGAAGGCTGCAGATAAGGGTTTTAATGCTAGCTCATTGCCTCAAACAACGTGCCGGGAAGTGATTTTGATCACTCTGTTTGGCGCCGTCGGTGGTCAGGCCCTCACGGAGCGGAAGGGGGCGGAACGGCCGGGGCGGTGGGATCGCTGACGTTGGCGCAGAGATCCAGGACGATCTGCTGTGCCACCGAACGGCCCTCGGGGACCACCCAGGGTTCCCAGGCCCCGTTGATCAGCCAGGCCTGGCGGAGGCTGCTGCAATGCACTGCCACGGCCGTTGCCCGCGCCCGGATCGGGCCGACCTCCGCCTGGGTGGGCTGCACCAGACTGACCCGCACACCACCGGGGTGGAGCTTCCAGCCGCCCCAGTCCACAAGGGTGTTGCCATAGAAGCGCCAGCGCACCGCCTCCCCCCCCGGTTGCGGCGGCACGGGCGAGGGTGGGGCGGAGGGCGCCGGAGCCTTCACCGCAGGCGGACTGGCCGGGGCCGGAGGCTTGGCCGGGGCCGAGGGCTTGGGTGCAGGCTTGGCGGTGGTCGTAGCCGTGGCCGTCGGTTTGGCCTTGGCCAAAGGGGGCGGCGCAGGCAGCTTCAGCCAGGCGCCGACCTTCAGCTGAGCCGGCTTCACGCCAGGGTTGGCCTTCTGGAGCTCCGCCACCGTGGTGCGGTGCCGGGCCGCCAGGACAGCCAGCGTGTCGCCGGTGCGCACCTGCACCAGGCCCTTCGACGCGGGCAGCTTCAGCGTCTGGCCGATCTGCAGCTCGTCGGGCCGGCTGATCGTGTTCAGCCGCATCAAGTCCTGCACGCTCACGCCGTAGCGGGCGGCCAGGGCCTCAAGCGTGTCCCCTTGGACGACCTTGACGCTGCGCACAGGCGGGGCCGCCTGGGCGAAGGCCGCAGAATTGAGGCAGAAGCCGGCGAAGGAGAGAACAAGGGCTGCCAGAAACCCCTGTGTTGCCGCTGCTGTTCGACTCACGATCTCTACCGCACCCTGCACAACGAAACTACCAGAGGTGCGCGCCAGGCCAGGGAAGACAATCAGCCGACAAGCGGGAGGAATTTGCCTCGCCACCGTTACATCAAGACGTTACAGACTTGCTTCACATGGAGGGGGCGACCAGCGGCATCTCTGCAGCCACTCTGTGGCTTCCGGGCCCTCGGGAGGTTTCAGAAACCGCTGGGGAGGATGACGCCGCCAGGGTGACCCTCTTCTGGCGGAGCGCCCCGAGGTTTCTGCGCTCACGGGAGACGAGGCCATCGATCAGGGAGGCCAGCGCCAGCGCCCCATCGATCACCACCAACACGGCCCAGACGCACAGCAGCAGCGCCTCGGCCTGGGCCGTCCGGGTCTGGGGCGACGTGGGCACAACAGGCTCCACAGGGGCGACGCAGACCGGATCTGCCGCCTGCGGCAGCGGCCGGAACAGCAGGGCGGTGGGCGGTTCGGTGGGCAGGGGCCAGGGCTGGCGCGATGGGGGCCGGCCCCTGGTCCTGGCCTGCTGCTCCCGCAACCGTTCGGCAAGCGTCGGCAGCATGGCGATCTCTCCGCAACCCCTTTTCAAGATCCTCACGGCCTGGCCCAGCGACCGCAATGGCCCAGCCAGGCCGGCGCATGATTCGTTACATGGCCGCCGCCAGGGTCGCTCCTAGCCGGGGGGGTTGTCCCGGGCGACGGCCAGATCCACCGGCTCGGTTTCGGACGCGCCGAACCAGCGGGCCTCCAGGGCCTTCACCACCACATAGAAGGGAGGCACCACCCCCAGCGAGAGCACCGTGGCCACCAGCAGGCCGCCGAAGATCACGGTCCCCAGGGACTGCTGGCTGTTGGCCCCCGCCGTGGTGGCCACCACCAGGGGAAGGAAACCGGCCAGGGCGGCGATGGCCGTCATCAAAATCGGCCGCAGCCGTGATTCAGCCGAGGCAATGGCAGCCTCGGCGGCCGTCATGCCCTCCTTCATGTGCTGCTCGGCCACCTCGACGATCAGGATGCCGTTCTTGGCCGCCAGGCCGATCAGGGTCACCAGTCCAACCTGGGCGTAGATGTTGAGATCGATCGAGCGCAGGGCCAGGAACGCCAGGGCTCCGAGCATGGCCAGGGGCACGGTCATCAGGATGATCACCGGCGTCACATAGCTCTCGTACTGGGCCGAGAGCACCAGATAGACCACAAGGATCCCCAGGCCGAACACCAGCACGCTGGCATTGCCCGCCGACAGCTGCAGAGCAGCGAGGCCGGTGAAGGCATAGCCGATGTTGTTGAACTCCTGGGCCTGGAAGAGGTCCTGGATCTTGGTCAGGGCCTGACCGGAACTCTTGCCAACCGCCTCGGCCCCCTGGATCAGGATGGTGCGATAAAGGTTGAAGTGGCTGATCACCGGCGGCGCGCTGGTGAGTTCGGCCGTGGCAAACTCCGACACCTGCACCAGCTTGTCGTCCTTGCTGCGGACGTAATAACTGAGCACATCGTCCAGGGAACTGCGGTTGCCCGCCGCCGCCTGCACGTAGATGTTCCGGACCTGGCCACTCTCATAGGTGAGGCCGGAATAGTTGCTGCCCGCGAGCACGGCGATGGTCTGCATCGCCTGCTGGAAATCGACGTTGAGGGCCCCGAGGATCGAACGGTCGATCTTCAGCCCGAAGGCCGGGGCGCTGGGAATGAACTGGGTGTAGAGGGTGGAGAAGCCGCCGCTGGCCGTTCCCGCCTGGATCAGTTGCTTGGCCTGATCATTGAGCTGGTTGAAGGTGAAGGCGCCGTTGCTGAGGTCGTTGAACTGGAAGTAGAAGCCGCCCTGGGCCGAGAACCCAGGGATGGCCGGCGGCTGGGCGGCGACCGCCATGCCGGAACTGATCTGGCTGAGCTTGGCGTTGAGCCGGTTGATGATCGCCGGCGCCTTCTGGTCGGCGCCGCTGCGCTCCTCCAGCGGTTTGAAGCCGAAGAAGAACACCCCCTGATCGGGACTGGCGCCGTTGAAGCCATACCCGCTCACCACCGAGCCGGCGATGATGTCGGGCTCGGCATTGAGCACCTTGGCCACCTCCAGGGCAGTGCCCTGAGTCTGACTGAGGGAAGCGCCGTTCTGGAGCTGGAAGATGCCCATGCCATAGCCCTGGTCCTCCTCCGGGATGAAGGCGGAGGGCAGGGCGGAGAAGGCGAACAGGGTGAGGGCGATGCCGCCGCCCAGACCCACCAGGATCCAGCGACGCCGGGCAATCAGGGCCGCCACCATCGCGGCATAGCCGCGCTCCAGGCGGGTGAAGAAGGCGTTGAAGCGGTTGAAGATCCACACCAGATTGGCGCCGGCCAGCACACCGACGACCACGCCGAGCACGTACGTGAGGTTGCCGAAGGAGGCGGCACTGAACCGACCGAAGGCCAGGCCTACCACCACGCCACCGATGATGCCCACCAGCCTGCCCGGCGGCGCTGACTTCTGGCTCCTCAGCAGCAGGGCCGAGAGCATGGGAGAGAAGGTGAGCGCGTTGAAGGCGGAGATCGCGATCGAGAAGGCGATGGTGAGGGCGAACTGTTTGTAGATGATGCCGATGCCGCCGGGGTAAAAGGCGACGGGCACGAACACCGCCATCAACACCAGGGCGGTGGCCACCAAGGCGCCGAACAGCTCCCCCATGCATTCCATGGCCGCCTGGCGGGGACGCATCCCCTTCTCCAGGTTCTTCTCCACCGCCTCGATCACCACGATGGCGTCATCCACCACCAGGCCCGTGGCCAGCACCAGGCCCAGCAGGGTGAGCTGGTTGATCGAGAAGCCGAAGATCTTCACGAAGGCGAAGGTGCCGATCAGGGAGATGGGAATCGCCAGGCTGGGCACTACCGTGGCCCGCCAGTCCTGCAGAAACAGGAACAGGATCAGCAGCACCAGCACGATGGCCAGGCCGAGGGCATCGATCACCCCCTCCACGGCCGATTCGATGAACTGGCCGATGTTGTAGATCTCGAACACCTTGACCCCCGGGGGGACGGTCTGGGTGAACTGGTTCATCACCGCCACCACCTGGTTCGAGACATCGAGGGCGTTGCTCTCGGGGGTCTGAAAGACGGCCACCGTGATCGAGGGGTGGCCCTCGATGCTGACGGCCTGCTGGGCGTAGGTGTTGGTGCCGTAGGTGGCTTCGCCGACATCCTTGAGCCGCAGCAGGTTGCCGGCGGGTGTGCGGCCGACGATCAGATTGTTGAGCTCCTCAACCGATACCAGGTTGCCGTTGTTTTCCACCAAGATCGGGTAGGCAAACTTCTGGTTGCCGCCCGCCGGCGCTCCCCCCACCAGCCCGCCGATCGCCACGGTGTTCTGGCTGCTGACCGCATTGACGACCTGGTCGGCAGTGAGGTTGTTGGCGGTCAGCTTGTTGGCATCGACGAACAACCAGAAAGCGGGGTTGCTGCCACCGAGCAGGTTGACGGTGGCCACACCAGGCACCCGTTCCAGCTGGAAATAAAGGTTCTGATAGATCAGACCATTGAGATAGGAGGCATCAAATTGGCCTTCCGTCGACGTGACCTGATAAGCCAGCAGGATTGAAGGGGTGCTCTGCATCACCGAAACCCCGGTGGCCTGCACCTGCTGGGGCAACTGGGGCATCGCCAGGGACACGCGGTTCTGCACGTTCACCTGGTCGATGTTGATATCAGTGCCTTCATTGAAGAACACCTGAATCGTGCTCGTCCCAGACATGTTGCTGGTCGAGGAGATGTAGTTGGCTCCGGGAACCCCGTTGATCTGCTGTTCGATCGGGTTGGTCACCGCCTGTTCGGTCACCAGGGAATTGGCGCCTCCGTAGTTGGAGGTCACCTGGATCAAGGGAGGGGCGATGTTGGGAAGATTCTCGATCGACAGCGTGGGGATGGCGATCAGACCCACCAGCACGATCAGAATGCTGCAGACGGTGGTCAGAACCGGCCGCTTGATGAAGTTATCGGAAAACGACATCGGTTCGCTCAGCTCCCCGCCGGAGCCGTCGCCCGCCGCACCGGCATGCCGGAACGCAGCAGGGCCGTGTTGCTCACCACCACCTCATCCCCCTTGGCCAGGCCCGAAAGCACCGGATAGGCGTTGTTCTGCAACTTGCCGAGCGTCACCGCCGTCTGCACCACCACGGGCGTGGTGCCGGGAAGTTTCTCCAACTGCTGTTTCTGGGCCGGTAACAACTGATCGGAGGCCTTGATCTGGGGCAGAATCGTGGCGAGCGGCAACACCTTGTAGACGAAGGGCTGCTGGGCCTGCATCATGACCGCCTCCACCGGCACCGCCAGCTGGTCGCTTGTGCCGGTGATGATGCGGTTGCGCACGTACTGGCCGGTTTTCAGGACCCCGGTGAGATTGGGGAACACCGCTTTCACCAGCACCGTGTTGGGCTGGGTGGAGGAGCCCTGCTGGGCGGTGGCGAAGTAGGGGGAGACGAACACCACCTGGCCCACGCCTTTCACCGGTGGATTGCCCTGGCTCTCCACCTGCACCGGCTGACCGATCTTCACCTGGCTGGACTGGGTGGCGGGCACATCCATCAGGGTCCAGAGGGAACTGTTGTTCACAATTCCCGTGATCGCCTGGCCCTGTCGCACGTAATCGCCGAGCTTGACCGAGTCGAGGTTGCCGATTTCGCCGTCGATCGGGGCCGTGACGAACTTGTAGCCCAGGGTGGCGGCGCTGGAGCGGGCCTGGTCGCGGCTCTGGATCGCCTGGGTGATGTAGTAATCCCGATCTTTGGTCGACACCGCTCCCTGCTCATTGAGGAAGACGTAGCGCTCGGCGTTGACGCGATCCTTGATGGCCTCGGCCCGGTCCGAATCGAGGGTGGCCGATTCCTGCACGTTGTCGAGCACGAGGATGGGCTGGCCCGCCTTCACCCGCTGGCCCTCCCTGGCCAGGATGCGCACCACCCGGCCATCGGACTGCGGCCGCATCACCACGTTGGAGGTGGACTCGATGACGCTGATCGTCTCGATGCTCGGGGCGAAGCGGAACTCCCCCACCGTCACCGTCTGCACCACAAGGGGCTGTCGGGCCTCGGGCTTAGGGGCGCCGCAGGCTGCCAGCAGCAGCGCCAGAGGAAGGAGGGGGGGAAATGCCTGCCAGCGCACCGAACCAGTCCATACCTCTGCAAGGTACCGGAAAAGCCCCCTTCTCCCCACTGGTCCGGCGCGGCTTGCGGCCCCTCAGGCGTGGGGGCCGGGCCCACCGCGGCGGTTGTGGCGCCGGTGATAATCCGGCTCCGGGTTGGACTCCTGCAGCTGGCGCACTGCTTCCACGGCCATGCCGGCCACCACCCCGAATCCCCCGAGCACCACCGTGCTCCAGAACAGGGCCTCGGGGGTGATCCTCAGGGGAGTGTTCCCCACGATGGCCCGCAGGAACTGGGCGATCGCCAAGCCCACCACACCGGTGATCAGTCCTGCGCAGAGCACCCGCCGGCCACACAGGGGTGGGCAGGGGGCCGGCATCAGGACGCACCGCCCGCCGGTGCCTCGGCGGTCGCCGGAGGAGAAGCACCTGTGAGTTGTTTCACCACGACGTAGAACACCGGCACCACGAACAGGGACAGCACGGTGGCCACCGCCAGCCCCCCGAACACCACCGTACCCAGGGACGCCTGACTTCTGGCACCGGCACCGGTGGCAAACACCAGGGGAAGGAAGCCGAACAGGGAGGAGATGGCCGTCATCAGGATCGGCCGAAAGCGGGACTGGGCCGAGGCCCGGGCCGCCTCCAGGGCGCTGTCCCCCTGCTCCATGCGCTGGTTGGCGAGATCGACGATGAGGATGCCGTTCTTGGCCGCCAGGCCGATCAGCATCACCAGGCCCACCTGGGCGTAGATGTTGAGCACCTCACCCCGCAGGGCCAGGAAGGCCAGGGCGCCCAGCATGGCCGTCGGTACGGTCATCAGGATGATCAATGGATCGCTGTAGCTCTCGTACTGCGCTGAAAGCACCAGATAGACCGCAAGGATCCCAAGCGCGAAGATCACGATCGCCAGGGCTCCCGCACTCACTTCTTCCCTGGAGATGCCGGTCCAGTCGTAGCCGACGCCGGTGGTGGAGAGGTTGTTGAAGAGGTCCTGGATGTCCTTGATCGCCTGGCCGGAGCTGCGCCCAGGCAGGGCCGACCCCTCCACCTTGATCGAGCGGAACAGGTTGAAACGGGGGATCACCGACGGGCCGGTGACCGACTCCACCTTGATGAACTCCGACAGGGGGATCTGATCACCACTGGCGTTGGGGACGTACAGGGATTTCAGCTGCTCCGGATTGGCGCGGTAGCGCTCATCGGCCTGCACGAAGATGCGGCGAACCCGGCCGGCATCGAAGGTGTCGTTGACATAGAACGAACCGATGTTGAAGCTGAAGGTCTGCATCGCCGTGCCGTAGTCCACCCCCAGGGCCGCCATCCGATCACGGTCGACCAGGATCTGCAGCTGGGGCGCCTCAGGAGAAAACTGGGTGAACACCCGGTCGAACAGGCCGCTCTGGTTGGCCTTGCCCACCAGCTGGGTGGCCGCGGCGAAGAAATCCGCGGGGGTGAGGGAGCCACCACTGCGGTTGAGCATCTGCATCTCGAAGCCGGCGCCCGTGCCGTAGCCAGGGATGGCGGGAGGTTCGATCACGATGATTCGCGCCTCCTGGATCACCGAGAGCTTGCGGTTCAGACGCTGGGTGATCGCCGCCACCGACTGTTCATCGGAGGTGCGCTGATCCCAGTTGCGGGTTCCGAAGAAGAACAGTCCCCGATTGGGGGCATTGCCATCGAGGCTGGCGCCGCTGAACACGGCCGCCGTGGTGATGTCCTTCTCGCTGCGCAGGATTTCCGCCACCCGCTGGTTGATGCGGCGTGTGGTCTCGAGGGAGGCCCCATCAGGCCCTTGCACGATGCCGATTGCATAGCCCTGATCCTCCACGGGCACGAAGCCCGTGGGGATGGAGGTGAAGGCAAAGGCGGTGACGACAATGCCGCCGGCCAGAAGGGCCATGATCAGCCGGCGCCTGCCCAGCACCCAGCCCAGACCAGCCTGGTAGCGCCGCTCCACCCCGGCGTAGAAGACATTGAAGCGGCGGAAAATGAACAGGGCTCCCCAACCCAGTACCCCACCGATCAAGGTGTAGATCAGCACCTCAAGGGGACTGTTGACCCCGGCCAGCAACAGCGCCGAGACGGCGCCACCAATCGCGAAGGGCATCCGCAGGGGCAGGCCGGTGAGCAGGTGCAGGCCGAAGCCGATTCCCGCCGCCAGGGCCAGAACCCCAAGCGCCACCAGGGTGCCGCCACCGCTGGCGAGCAGTCCGTAGATGAAGCCGATGAACACCCCGGAGATGGCATAGGTGCGGCGGCTGGGGGGCTCGCTCTCCCGAGCCAGCAACAGGGCCGAGAGCATCGGCGAAAAAGTGAGGGCGTTGAAGGTGGAGATCAGGATCGAGAAGATGATCGTGGCGGCGAACTGTTTGTAGATCGTTCCAGTGGCCCCGGGGAAGAACAGCACCGGCACGAACACCGCAAACAGCACCAGGGAGGTGGCGATCACGGCACCGAACAACTCATCCATCGTGGTCTTGGCACTCTCCAGGGCGCTGAGCCCCGAGGCCTTCTTCGTCGAGGTGTCTTCGATCACGGTGATGGCGTCATCCACCACCAGGCCGGTCGCCAGCACCAGCCCGAACAGGGTCAGCTGATTGAGGGTGAAGCCGAACGCCTGCACGAACAGAAACGTGCCCACCAGGGCCACCGGGATGGCGATGGCCGGCACCAGGGTGGCCTTCCAGTTCTGCAGAAAAAGGAACAGGATCAGCACCACCAGCACCACCGCTTCCCGCAGGGCGGAGGTGACGCCTTCGATCGAGGCCTCGACGAATTCGGTGTTGTCGTAGATCTTCTGGATCGTCATGCCGACCGGCATGGTCGTGGCGAACTCCTTGATCACCTCCTCCACACCACTGGAGACGTCGAGGGCATTGCTGCCGGTGAGCTGATAGATCGCCATGCCCACGGAAGGGACACCACGCAGGTCGGTGGCCTCGATGTCGAAGGATTCCCCCCCCAGCGTCACCCGACCGACATCGCGCAGGCGCACCAGGCCGCCATCGGCGGTGGAGCGCAGGATCATCGATCCGAATTCTTCGGTGGTGCGCAGCCGTCCCTGCAGCTGCACCGTCAGGGTGAACTGCTGGCCTTCAGGGGAGGGGGCACCACCGATGCGTCCCACCGGGACCAGGCGGTTCTGGCTGCGCAGGGCCTGCACCACATCGGCGGCGGAGAGCTTGTTGGACGCCAGGCGATCCGGGTCGAGCCAGAGGCGGAAGGCCAGCTGGCGGTTGCCGAAGTAGGTGAGTTCACCCACACCGGGAACACGTCGGACCGCATCGGTGAGGTTCTGATCCAGGAGGCCGCTGATGGTCTCGAGGCTGTATTGATTGTTCGGATCTTCGCTGGTGAAGTTATAAACAAGGAGAATGGAGTTCGAGGCCTTGTTCACCGTGATGCCGGATTGCCGCACCTCCTCCGGCAAACTGGGCTGGGCCAGCGACACCCGGTTCTGAACGTTCACCTGGTTGATGTCGCCGTCGCTGCCGCTGGCGAAGGTGACGGAGATGGCGCTGGAGCCGTCGGCCGCACTGGTGGAGGTGATGAACTCCATGTTCTGCACCCCGTTGATCTGCTGCTCGAGCACGCTGGTGACGCCCTGCTCGACGCTGACCGCATCGGCCCCGACGTAGCGGGAGGTGACCCTCACCGTCGGGGGGGCAATGTCCGGCAGGCTCTCGATCGGCAGCAGCGGAATCGCGATCAGGCCGGCGATCACGATCAGCAGGCTGCACACCGTGGTGAGCACCGGCCTGAGGATGAACGTGTTCGAAGGTGACATCAGGCTGGGCTCAGTTGACCTTGACGGGCGCGCCGTTGCGGAGATTGATCAGGTTGGTGGTGATGACGCGGGCCCCCGCCTGGAGTCCCTTGAGCACCGGATAGCGGTTGTTCTGCAGGGGGCCCAGCTGCACAGGGGTCTGCAGGGCGAAACTGGTGCCGGCGGGCAGCTTGCGGGCCACGGCCAGGTCGGTCCGCCCCGGACGCCGCTCCAGGTCGGCCAGGCTGCCTACCTCGTAGACGAAGCTCTGGCCGGAGATCTGGGTGACGGCGGCGAAGGGCACCGAGAGCTCCTGACGGCTGTCGAGCACCAGCCGGGTGCGGGTGCGCAAGCCGGTGCGCAGCAGCCCTCCAGGATTGGCGAACTCCGCCTTGGCCAGCAACGACTGGGTGCCGGCCACCACGCCGGGATCGAGGGAGCCGACCACGCTCTGGGCCATGGGCTTGTTGCTGGCGGGATCCATCAGGATCACCGTCTGACCCAGCCTCAGACGATTGGAGAAGACGGCAGGCACGTCCACCCGGGCCATCAACCTGTCGTTGCGGATGATTGTGGTGAACGGATCGCCGGCGGAGATCACATCACCCAGCTTCACCTGCACATCCCCGACAACACCGGAGATCGGTGCCTTCAGATCACGAAAGGCCAGATCCGCCCGACGCGCCACCAGATCCTGCCTGGAGGAGAGGTAACGCTGCCGGAACTCATCGCGCTGGAAGGCACTGGCGGCACCCTGGCGCACCAGGTATTCGTATCGCTCGTAGTTGAGCTTGTTGGTCTGCACCTCCGCCTCCAGGCGGGCCACATCGGCCTGGGCCTGGGCCTGGTCGAGCACCAGCAGCGTCTGACCTTGGGTCACCTTGTCGCCCTGGCGCACCAGCAGACGCTGGATGCGGCCCCCAGCCTGGGCCGCCAGGCGCACCTCCTCGATGGCCTCCAGGGTGCTGACGGTGTCAACGTTGTCGGTGAAGGGGGCCAGGGTGGCTGCTTCAGAGCGCACCGAAAGTGGCGGCCTTGAGGCAGGGGGCTCGGCCTGACAGGCCCCCAGCAGGGTGGCCGCAAACAGGGCGGCTGCCGCTCCCGGGTGGACCCTGCCAGTCCATCGAAATCGCCTCGTGGGGGCCTCGCCAGACGGCGGCCTGCTCGGATGGCCGATCACGGGTTCAGCGATTAGCAAGGCTTCTGGCAGACCGTACTGCTCCAGAGGCCAATGCGGCGGGATGATGGGGCGGTGAGTGATCTGTTCAGCCATCAAGGCGAGCTGGCCAGGCGCAGGATCGCCCCGCTGGCGGATCGCCTGCGGCCGCGCAGCCTCGACGACTTCGTGGGCCAGGCGGCGATCCTGGGTCAGGGCCGGCTGCTGCGCCGGGCCATCGCCGCCGACCGCGTCGGCAACCTGATCCTGCACGGCCCCCCCGGCACCGGCAAGACGACCCTGGCGCGGATCATCGCCGGCAGCACCCGGGCCCACTTCAGCAGCCTCAACGCCGTGCTGGCCGGTGTGAAGGATCTGCGGGCCGAGGTGGACGCCGCCAAGTTGCGCCTGGAGCACCACGGCCTGCGCACGATCCTGTTCATCGACGAGGTGCACCGGTTCAACAGCGCCCAGCAGGACGCCCTGCTGCCCTGGGTGGAGAACGGCACCGTGACCCTGATCGGGGCCACCACCGAAAACCCCTACTTCGAAGTCAACAAGGCCCTGGTCAGCCGCTCCCGCCTGTTCCGCCTCCAGCCCCTGGAACCGGAAGACCTGCGCCTGCTGCTGGAGCGAGCCCTGGCCGATCCCGAGCACGGCTACGGCCAGCGCCGCGTCGAGCTCTCCGAGGAGGCGGGCGCCCACCTCCTGGACGTGGCGGGGGGCGATGCCCGCAGCCTGCTCAACGCCCTCGAACTGGCGGTGGAGACCACGGAAGCCGACGCCGACGGCGTCTTCCGCATCGACCTGGCCATCGCCGAGGAATCGATCCAGCAGCGGGCGGTGCTGTACGACAAGCAGGGCGATGCCCACTTCGACACGATCAGCGCCTTCATCAAATCGATCCGGGGCTCCGATCCCGATGCGGCCCTGTTCTGGCTGGCACGGATGGTGGAAGCGGGCGAGAACCCCCGCTTCATCCTGCGACGTCTGCTGATCTCCGCCGGTGAGGACATCGGCCTGGCCGATCCCCAGGCGATGGTGGTGGTGGAAGCCTGCGCCGCCGCCTTCGACCGGGTGGGGCTGCCGGAGGGGCTCTACCCCCTGGCCCACGCCACCCTCTACCTGGCCGGCACCGAGAAGAGCAACAGCAGCCTGGGCTTCTTTGATGCCGTGAAGGCGGTGCGCGAGAGCCGCCGCCAGCAGGTGCCGGCCCATCTGCGCGACGCCAACCGGGACGGGCAGGCCTTCGGCGATGGGGTGGGTTACCGCTATCCCCACGCCTATGCCGACCACTGGGTGGCCCAGCAGTACCTGCCCCAGGCCCTGCAGGGGGAGGTGTTCTGGCAGCCGGGATCCATGGGCTGGGAAGGGGGATTGCGGAAACGGCTGCAGCAGCGCCGGGCCGCCCAGCTGGCCGCCGCGGCCGAAACGGCGGCTGACGACCGGGGCGACCTGCTCAGCAGCAGTCCGGACGACCCGCTGCTGAACCGCTGGCTGCAACGCCAGGCCGGGGCGGAGGGGGAACGGCTCGACCGGCTGCGCCAGCGCTTCTGGCAGGACGCCGCCATCGGGCGCCTCGACCGGGTGCTGGTGGTCGAAGCCCACTCCCTGCTCTGGGCTCTCGATCCCCTCGAGGCCGCCAGCGAGGGGGAGGTGGTGCTCACCACGCCGAGCGCGGCAGTGCTCGATCGCCTGCAGGCCCAGCTGCAGCTGCTGGATCAGCTGCGGCGACCCCGCCTGCTGGCTGTGGCACCCGACGCCCCTGACCAGCTCCAGACCCAGCTGGCCGCTCCCCATGGGGAGGGACGCTTTGAGTGGATCGCCGCACGCCAGCCCTGGCGGCCGTGTTCAGCGGAACAACGGCTCGCCTGGCTGGAGCAGATCACCGCCCTGGCGGCCCCGGGAGCCAGGGCCCGCCTGCTGTTCACCCACCCCCTGCTGGGGCCGGCGGGCAGCCTGCGCGCCCACCTGGGCAGCAGCCCCACGGGCGCCGCGCCTGCCGTGCTGGAGGCCGCGGCCGACCGGGAACAGGAGTGGCTGGCGGGCGACGCCGAGCTGGCCGATCGGGTGCAGGAGGGCCTGGAAGCCCTCGGCTGGCGTGTGGAGCGCCGCTTCTGGGAGGAGGCCCTCGATCTGCCCCTCAGTGATGCTCTGCTGGAACGTTGGTTCGGCAAGGGGGCCAGCTACCGGCAGCATCTGACGGCGGCGCTTCCTGCCGGTGGCCGCCAACGCCTTGAGGCCCTCTTTCAGGAGCGGCGCGGGGCCGCGCTGCCCCAGCCCCTGGGGCACACCCTGCTGCTGGCCCACAGAAAACCGGTGCCATGAAAAAAGCCCCGGCAAAGCCGGGGCTGGAAGGCACGGGGGGGAAGACCCTCCCCAAGCGTTCACCAGAGGCCGCGGACGGGCTCCTGCATCATCGGAGCAGGGGCGGGGGTGTCACGGACCATGGCCACGGGATCGGCCATCTGGTTGGCCTGGATGCAGGCGGGCAGGAAGACGTACCAGGAGAGCAGGGAGGTGCACTGGGCGGTACCGGGCGCGCAACGACCCTCGGCACAGATGTTCTGCGCACCGGTGTAGGTGTTGCAGAAATCAGCCAGACGGAAGTCGGTGGGCAGGGCCTTCATGATGCCGGCCGAGGAGATCGAACCGTCCTTGGAGTCGGAGATGATCGCCGACCGCAGGGCCTGAACAGCATAGGTATTCATGCTGTAGTAAGGGAAGTAGCTGTTGGTCGCGTTCTTGAGGAACTTGACGCCGGCGTCGGAGTAAAGGAAGCGCGACACCCCGACGAGGTTGACGGCGTAGGTCTTGGTCATGCCCGACTTGACCTCATCGGAGGTCCAGCCGGAGCGGGCGAGACCGCCCTCGAGGCCACGGTCGGTGATGTCACCGGAATCGAGGAAGGTGTCGAAGGCCGCTTGGTTCGTCGACCACACGGCAGCGCCGGTGTTCCAACGGACGGGCAGGTCGTTGTCCACAGCCGCGGAAGCGGGCAGCACGGAAGCCGTGAGGGCCGTTCCCACGAAGAGACCGGTGAGAAGTTGCTTGAACACGGGAGACGATGTTGACTTCAAAATCAACCTAGCGATCCAAGGTGCTTCTGCCTACAACGCGTGTGCGGTTTCTTTGCCTCTCCACACACAAGTCAGGTGTCTCAGGGAAGATCTGGGGTTGTCTCGCCGCGACTGGGCCGGTTCTGAAGGCCAAGGGTGTCGAAGCGGACCCACAAACCGTTTCCCCTAGGCTACAGGGGACACCTTTGTTTTCAAGGTTCGATCCATGGCCCTGCAGGTGGGAGATCCAGCCCCCGATTTCAGCCTCCCCGATCAGAAGGGCGAGGTCGTGTCCCTGGCCGCGTTGAAGGGGCAGCGTGTGGTGATTTACTTCTACCCCAAGGACGACACTCCGGGCTGCACGAAGGAAGCCTGCAACTTCAGGGACCGCTGGAGCGCCTTCGAAACCCACGGCATCCGGGTGCTGGGAATCAGCAAGGACGGTGCGGCCAGCCATGGCAAGTTCGTCGCCAAGTACGACCTGCCCTTCACCCTGCTGACCGATGCCGAGCCCTGCCCGGTGGCCGAGTCCTACGCCAGCTATGGCCTCAAGAAGTTCATGGGCAAGGAGTACATGGGGATGATGCGGCACACCTTCGTGGTCGATGCCGAGGGCAAGCTGGAGCGCATTTATCTCAAGGTGAAGGCCGAAGCCATGGCCGATCAGATCCTCGAGGATCTGGGCCTGGCCTGAGCGGCGCCGACCGGCGGACGGGACCGCAGGGCCACCAGGGCCTCCAGGCAGAGTTCGGGGCGGTGCAGCAGGACCTCCTCCCCCATCCCTGCTGCCCTGCGCAACAGCGGCAGCAGGGTTGATCCGTCACCCCCTGTGAGCACGATCCTGCAGCCGGCGTCCAGTGCCAGGGCCTGACGTCCGGCCTCCAGCACCGCGGCGGCCAGCCCCTCGGCCACCCCCTGCCGCATGGCCGCCTCGGTGGCCCGCGGCCAGGCCTCCCCGCCGACGGCACTCGCCAAGCCCCTCTCCAGGCAAGGCAAGCCCTCGGTGCCCGAGCCCATGGCCCCCAGCTGAAGGGCAGCGCCCGCCATCAACCGGCCGCCGGCGAAGCGACCGCGGCCGTCCACCAGGGTGAGGCTCAGCACGGTGCCGGCATCGGCCACCAGCACGGGGCTGCCTGTGAGCCGTGCCGCCCACCAGCCCGCCAGGGCCCGATCGATCCCCAGCCAGGGGGGGGCCTCTGCCAGTGGCACATCCTGCAGCGCCAGGCGCGTCTCCGCCGGCAGGGCGGCCTCGGGCGGCACCGGACCCACCGCCGCCCAGGCCACAGGGGGATCCACCGCAGCCGCCTGCGGGGGCAGGTGCAGGAATTGCGGCGCCCGTTCGCCGCCCTGCCCGTCCGCCTCGTCCAGGGCCCAGTGCCAGCGGCTGTTGCCGATCAGCAGCCAGCGGAGCTGGCGAGCCGACACCTCAGATCCCCTCGCCCATCAGCCCGGGCATGTGGATGCCGCACTCCTGCTGAAGTCCGCCAAACCGTGTGGCCCGGCCGCTGGTGGTGCCGTCGTCAGGGGCGCTGGTGTGCCAGTCGCCCACGGTGGAATAGCCCTGCTCGAACAGCGGGTGCTGGGGCAGGTCGTGCTCCTGCATGTAGTAGTAGATGTCGCGGCGGCTCCAGGCGAGCAGTGGCCGCAGCGACCAACGCTCCCGCACCGCATCGAGACAGTGCATCGCACCGCGGTGGTCGGTCTGACCGGCGCGCACGCCACTGGCCCAGCAATGCACCTCCAGCTGCTCCAGCCCCCGGTCGAGGGGTTCGACCTTGCGCAGACGGTTGTACGTGCGCATGTCATCGCCATTTCCCGTTTCCCAGAGGCGGCCGTGCAGGGCCTCCATCCGGGCCGGGCTCATGTCGGCCTGCAGGACATGCAGATCGATCTTGAGGCGATCGCAGAGCTCGTCCGCATAGCGGTAGGTCTCGGGGGGCAGATAGCCCGTATCGACCCAGAGCACGGGGATCGCCGGCCAGGCGCCGGAGCCGTCGAGGGCGCTCACCATGTGCAGCATCACTGCGGACTGGATGCCGAAGCTCGTGGTGATGGCGAAGTGGTCAGCGAAGGCCTCCTGGGCCCAGCGCATCCGGCCGATGGCATCGAGAGGCTCAAGCTCGGAACGGGCGAGACCAAGGTCGATGACCGCTCCGTGACGATCGCGGGGCAGGGCCTGGTGGGCCGCATCCAGACCCGCCGCGCTGCCCTCGGGGCTAATGGAAGCCGTGAGGGGGAAGGACACCATCTCCCCATCATCGCCCTTCGGGCCTCCGGGGATTGTGGTTAAGGTGACGCCATGCAAGGGCAACCGGAAAAGGCCCAGAACGTCGTCATCGTCGGGGGTGGCTTCGGAGGTCTGTACACGGCCCTGGCCCTGGCCCAACAGAAGAACCATCCGCCCATCCTGCTGATCGAGCCGAACGACCGGTTCCTGTTTCTCCCCCTCCTCTACGAACTGCTCAGCGGCGAGCTGCGTGGCTGGGAAATCGCCCCCCGCTACGACGGCCTGCTGGCGGGCCGTGGCCTGGCCTGGTTGCAGGACCGGGTGGAGCGGATCGATGCCGACAGCCGCCAGCTGCACACCGCGTCTGGCCGGACCCTGTCCTACGGCCGCCTGGTGATCGCCACCGGCGCCGAGAGCAACACCTTTGCGGTGCCAGGGGCCGACCGCCACAGCCTGGGCTTTCGCAGCCTGGCCGATGTGGAGCGGCTCCAGCGCCTGGTGGCCGACCTGAAACGGCAACGGCGCCCCCTCCAGCGCATCGCCGTGGTGGGGGCGGGGCCCACCGGAGTGGAGCTGGCCTGCAAGCTCGCCGACATGGCCGAGGGCAGCGCCGTGATCGAACTGATCGAACAGGGGCCCCAGCTGCTGCCCCAGGCCAGGGCCTTCAACCGGGAACAGGCCGACCTCGCCCTGCGGCGTCGTGACGTGCGTCTGCGCCTCCGCACCCAGGTGGAAGCGGTGGAGGCCGAGGCGATCAGCCTCCGCTGCCATTCCGATGGGGACAGCACCTCCCACAGCGAAACCCTGGCCGTTCGGGCGGTGGTCTGGACCGCAGGTCTGAGCTTCCGGGCACCTCGAATCGATCCCGCTCCCGCCTGCGACAGCCGCGGCCGCCTGCTCTGCAGTGCCGATCTGCGCCTGCGGGACCATGGTGATCTGTTTGCCGCCGGCGATCTGGCCGCCCCGGTGGATCCGGAGGGAACGGCTGGAGAAGCCCCCGGCACGGCCACGCCGGCCACGGCCCAGGTGGCCTTTCAGCAGGCCTCGGTGCTGGCCACCAACCTGATCCGGTCCTTGCGGGACGAACCCCTGGAGCCCTTCCAGTGGAAGGACCTGGGCGAAATGATGAGCCTGGGAATCGGTGAAGCCAGCCTCACCGCCGCCGGAGTCACCCTGGCCGGGCCGGCGGCCTACCAACTGCGCCGGCTGGCCTACCTGACCCGTCTGCCGGGCCGGGCCCACCAGCTCCGGGTCGCCGCCGGCTGGCTGGCCGAATGGACACCATGACGGCGACGCAGACCTGGCCCCGTCCCCGGGGCCTGCTGCTCGATGCCATGGGCACCTTGATCGGGCTGCGCCGCTCGGTGGGGTACACCTATGCCGCCGTGGCGGCCGAGCACAGCATCGACGTCGCCGCCGGCGCCATCGATCGGGCCTTCCCTGGCGTGCTGCGCCAGGCCCCACCCCTGGCCTTCCCCGGCCTTGAAGGCGACAGCCTGCTGCAGGCGGAGCGCCGCTGGTGGGCGGAGCGCATCGACGCCGTCCTGGCAGCCGCCGGTGCGGCCGTGGCCCCGGCGGCCCTCCATGACGCCCTGTTCGATCGTTTCGCCGATCCCTTGCTATGGCACGTCTACGCCGACGTCCCCTCCGTTCTGCGTCGCTGGCACGGGGCGGGATTGCGCCTGGCCGTGGTCAGCAACTTCGACCGGCGGCTGCAGCCGCTGCTCGAGGGCCTGGGCCTGGCGGATCTGTTCGGGACGGTGGTGGTGTCCAGCCGTGCCGGGGCCGCCAAGCCGTCGCCGGTGCCCTTCCAGGTCGCCCTGGAGGCGATGGATCTGCCGCCGTCCCAGGTCTGGCATGTGGGTGACAGCCCGGAGGATGGGGCCGGCGCCCGCGCCGCCGGCGTGCGCTGCCTGCTGGTGCGGCGTCCTTGAGGCAGGGGGTGCTGGCCGGCAAAACGGTGGGTCTGCGGCCCGCGGAGCGACGCCGGCTGGAGCAGATCTGCCACCGGCGTCACCCGGGCGATGCGGTGGCGGATCTGCTCACCCTGCAGCGCCTGGCGGCCGAAGGCCGCGACCTGGAGTTGCCCCTCACCCTGGTGGTGGACGGGCGCGGCCTCTGCCGGCTGCTGTGGGTGGGGGAGCTGGACCATTCGGCGCGCCTGCTGGAGAAACTTCCCGGCCCCTCCAGGCGTCAGGGCCACAACCTGCGTCTGCTCACCTGTGCGGGCGCCGGGCGCCAGGCGCACCTGCAGCCCTCGGCCCAGGAAGCCGTGGTGGGCATGGACGTGGCGCCGGACCTCTGGCTGCGCTTCGGCCAGCAGCCGGACGCCGGAGGACGCTGGCCAGCGGCGGTTCACACCCCGGCCGGCAGCGGTGATCGCGCCTGGACCTGCGCCCTGGAGGGGGATCTGGCCGACCTCTGCGGCCTCGACCCCATCGCCATCGCCGCTGAGGAGTCGCCGGAGGCGGCCCCCACCCCGGCCCTGGAGGGCCCCGAACGGGTGCTCCTGCTTGTACAGACCAGCGGTGACCGGGCCCTGAGCGACCGGCGCATCGCTGAGCTCGAGGGCCTGGTGCGCAGTGCCGGTGCCGTGCCGGTGGGCCGGGTGGAGCAGCGCCGCCATGGCCCTGTCTCCCGCAGCCCCTGGGGGGAGGGCAAGCTGCGGGAGGCGGCCCTGGAAGCGCGCCGCGTCGGCGCCAGCCTGGTGGTGGCCGACCGGGAACTCACTCCGGCCCAGGCCCGCGACCTGGAGGGGCTGCTCGACCTGCCGGTGAGCGACCGCAGCGAACTGATCCTCGACATCTTTGCCCAGCGGGCGGCGAGCGGCGCCGGACGGCTGCAGGTGGAGCTGGCCCAGCTGCGCTACCGCCTGCCGCGGCTCACCGGCCGGGGACTGAGCCTGTCGCGCCAGGGGGGCGGCATCGGCACCCGGGGTCCGGGCGAAACCCAGCTGGAGAAAGACCGACGCGCCATCGCCCGTCGCATCGAGCGGCTGCAGCGGGAGGTGCAGCGGTTGGGAGCCCACCGGGCCCGCCTGCGGGAAGGGCGCCGCGACCTGCCGCGGGTGGCCCTGGTGGGGTACACCAATGCGGGCAAGAGCTCCCTGCTCAACGCCCTCACCGGGGCCAGCGGCAGCCAGGCCGTGCTGGCGGAGGACAAGCTCTTCGCCACCCTCGATCCCACCACCCGCCGCATCGAGCGGACGGCGGGCGGCGGCACGGACGGCCAGCCCCTGCTGGTCACCGACACGGTGGGATTCATCCGCGATCTGCCCCCCCAGCTGATGGAGGCGTTCCGCTCCACCTTCGAGGAGGCCCTCGATGCCGACGGCCTGCTGATCGTCGTCGACCTGGCTGATCCCGCCTGGCCTGAGCAGCTCACCACCGTGCAGGCGATCCTCGATTCCCTGCAGGCCACCATGCCCAGGCGGGTGATCGGCAACCAGATCGACCGCTGCGCCAGCGGCGAACTGGAGCGGGCCAGGGCCGTCGATCCGCGGATGCTGTTCGTTTCGGCCACGGCGGACCTGGGACTCCAGCATCTGCGCCAGGAGCTTCAGTCCTGGCCCGCCGGAACCACGACGGGCGGCCCCACGGCTGTGCCAGCATCAGCCGGCGCCAATTCTTCTCCGATGACCCTGCAACTGGGCGATACCGTGCCTGATTTCACTCAGGAGTCCCAGCTCGGCCCGATCAACCTTTACGACTTCGCCGGCGACAGCTGGGTGGTGCTGTTCTCCCATCCCGCCGACTACACCCCCGTCTGCACGACGGAGTTGGGCGAGGTCTCACGGCTGCGGGCCGAATGGGAGAAGCGCCATGTGAAAACGATCGCCCTGAGCGTCGATTCCGCCGAGAGCCACAAGGGCTGGATCGGCGACATCAACGAAACCCAGAACACCACCGTCGATTATCCGATCCTGGCGGACAGCGACAAGAAGGTGAGCAGCCTTTACGGCATGATCCACCCCAATGCCCTCAGCAATCTCACGGTGCGTTCGGTGTTCATCATCGACCCCAACAAGAAGCTGCGTCTGCAGATCACCTACCCCGCCAGCACGGGCCGCAATTTCGATGAGATCCTGCGGGTGATCGATTCCCTCCAGCTCACCGACCACCACCAGGTGGCCACACCTGTGAACTGGAAGGACGGTGAGGACTGTGTGGTGGTGCCCTCGATCCCCACCGACGAAGCCCGGACGAAGTTCCCCAAAGGAGTCACTGAAATCCGTCCCTACCTCCGGATGACTCCCCAGCCCAACAAATGAAGCGGCTGCAGAGTTGGCGGCACCGTCTGACGGTGCCGCAGTTCACGGTTGTCACCGGTGCTCTGGTGATCGCTTTCGGCACACTGCTGTTGGCGAGCCCGCTCTGCTCCAGCGATGAGGTGGGCCTCTGGGAGGCCCTCTTCACCGTCACCTCCGCCATCACCGTCACGGGTCTGTCGATCGTCGACGTGGGCGCCGAACTCACCTTTCTCGGCCAGGTCACCCTGGCCGGGCTGATTCTCACCGGTGGCCTTGGGTTGATGGCCATCACCACCTTTCTTCAGGGCTTCGTCCAGGGCCGCTCGGGTCTGCGCCAACGCCTCGACAAGGGGCGCGCCCTGGACGATTTCGGTGTCGGCGGCATCGGCCCCACCCTGAACCAGATTCTGCTGATCGCCGCCATCGTGATCGGGATCGGCACCCTGATTCTCTACAACTTCGGCTTCACCGATATCCCCGACAAAGGCCAGCGACTCTGGGCCTCCCTGTTTCACTGCATCAGCGCTTACAACAATGCCGGCTTCGGGCTCTGGCGCGACAGTCTGGTGGGTTATCAGAGTCAGCCTGTCGTCAACGGGGTGATTGGTCTGCTCATCGTCATGGGCGGCATCGGCTGGCGCGTCACCAACGACATCTGGGTGAACCGCTTCCGCCTGGATCGCATCCGCCGCCTCAGCCTGCACACCCGGCTGGTGATTCGCACCACCATTGTGCTGATCGTGGTGGGGGCCGTGGGTCTGATCTTCACCGAACACTTCGCCACCGAGGAACTGGTGGGTCGGATGGGGTTCTGGGACAAACTCCAGGTCACCCTGTTCCAGTCGATCAGCACCCGAACCGCCGGTTTCAACACCATTCCGATCAGCCTCGAGACCATCTCCGACTCAGGCATCCTGTTGATGATCATTTTGATGTTCATCGGCGCCAGCCCCGGTGGAACCGGTGGCGGCATCAAGACCACCACCTTCGCGGCCCTGATCGCCGCCACCCGTTCCACCCTGCGCGGCCATGACGAAGTCGTGGTGAGGAACCGGGAGATCCCCCTCAAGGTGATCCTCAAGGCCGTGGGCGTCACCCTCGGCTCAGGCCTGTTCATTCTGTTGATGGCGCTGTTGCTGGGCCTGGGCAACACCACCGCCGGAACCCCGGGGAGTGAGGCCTTCACCTTCCTGGAAAAACTGTTCACCTGCGTGTCCGCTTTCGGCACCGTGGGCCTTGACGTCGGCGTCACCAGCCAGCTCAACAGGTGGGGGCAGCTGGTGCTGATGATCGGCATGTTCGTGGGCCGGATCGGTATTCTCCTTCTGCTTTCGGCCGTCTATGGCAGCCGGCCCCAGAATCGTGTGGGTTATCCCCGCGAAGAGCTGTACATCTGACCTCCGGCTCTGCTGTCCCCGCGCACCGAAGCCCCTTGCCCCCTGCTTCATCCATGACTCTTTCGACGTTGGTCCCATGAATCAGTGGTGGCAATGGCAGGGCAACGAGGCCGACACCTCCAACAGCTACGCCGTGATCGGCGTGGGACGCTTCGGCAGTGCCGTCTGCAAGGAGCTGCTTCGCCATGGGGCCGAGGTGCTGGCGATCGACAACAACCAGCGGGCCATCGATGAGCTGCGCCAGATGGACACCGCCATCGAGGCCCGCGTCGTGGACTGCACCGACGAGGAAGCCCTGCGCGCCGCCGGTGCCCTCGACGTGGGCACGGTGGTGGTCGCGATCAGCGAACCGATCGGCGCCAGCATCACCGCCACCCTGATCGTCAGGGACGGTGAAGGCAGCCGGGTCCGGCAGGTGATCGCCAGGGCCACCAGCGACCTGCACGAAAAGATGCTGCGCCGAGTCGGCGCCGACAAGGTGGTCTTCCCTTCGAAGATGCAGGGAACACGGCTGGGCATGGAACTGGTCCGACCCAACCTGCTGGAGCGCCTCCGCCTCGATGACCGCAACAGCATCGAGGAGATCAAGGTTCCGGGCTCCTTCGTCGGCCAGTCGCTGCGGGATCTGAATCTGCGCAAGAACTACAACGTCAGCGTGCTGGCCGCCGGCCCCTCCAACCAGCTCACGGTCAACCCACCCGCCTCCCATGTGCTCAACGCCTCCGAGCTGCTGGTGGTGATGGGCAGCAGCGAAGCCCTCGAAGCCCTGCCTTCCCACTGACAGGCATGCGGGTGCTGGGCCTGATGAGCGGCACCAGCGCCGACGGGGTGGACGCGGTGCTGGTGCGCCTGGCGGGCCGTTCCGCCCGGCCCCGCTGGCGGATCCTCGCGGGCGCCCACAGCCCCTACCCACCGGACCTGCGCGAGCGCCTGGTGGCCGTCGGCCAGGGCAGGCCCCTGGACGCCGACGCCTGGCTGACCCTGGCCGAAGACCTCACCGAGCACCAGGCCGTGGCGGCCCGGGCCTGCGATCCGGACGGCCGCGCCGAGCTGGTGGGCTGCCACGGGCAGACCCTCTGGCACCGTCCACCAGAGGGGGAGCGTCGCGGGGCCAGCTGGCAACTGCTGCAGGGGCCGTTGCTGGCGGAACTGCTGGGAAGGCCGGTGGTCTTCGACTTCCGCAGCGTCGATCTGGCCCTCGGCGGCCATGGCGCGCCGCTGGTGCCGGCCACCGATGCCGCCCTGCTGGGCAGGATCGGCGGCTGGCGGGCCCTGCTCAACCTCGGCGGCATCGCCAACCTCACCCTGCTCCCCCCACCCACGGGACCCGACCGCAACGCCCCGGTGCAGGGCTGGGACTGCGGCCCGGCCAACACCTTGCTGGATCTGGCGGTGGCCCGCTTCAGCGATGGGCGCCTGCACTTCGATGCCGACGGAGCCTGGGCACGGCAGGGCCGCATCGACGAGGGGCGGCTGCAGCAGTGGCTACGGGAGCCCTACCTCCAGGCACCGCCGCCCAAATCCACCGGCCGCGAGCTGTTCGGGGCCGCCGATCTGGATCGGCGCCTGGCGGAGCTCGGCACCGATGTGGATCCGGCCGATGCCCTGGCCACCCTGACGGCCTTCAGTGCGGCGGTGGTGGGCCAGGACCTGGCCCGGGGTCCCCGCCCCCTGGAGCTGCTGGTGGCCGGAGGCGGCACCCGCAATGGCTTCCTGATGGAACAGCTGCAGCGTCGTTGCCGCGGCATGGCTGTGCGCCGTCTTGCCGGCCATGGCATTGCCGATGACCAGCGGGAAGCCCTGGCCTTTGCCCTGCTGGCCTGGTGGCGCTGGCGGGGCCACCCGGGGTCGCTGCCCTCGGTCACCGGAGCCCGCCGGGCTGCGGTACTGGGCGTGATGGCCGTGCCTCCCCCCTCAGGGGGATAGGGGGGGCTGGCGCAGGCGCAGCCGGCGTGGCGCCCCGCGCAGCCGCCGGGTGCCGCCCTGTTCCTGCTGTTCGAGCTCACGGCGGAAACGATCGGCGGCCGCCGGCCCACTCGGGTAGGGCACCTGGGCGGGCGCGGCGGGTCGCTGCAGCTGCTCAAGCCGTTCCACCCCCTGCTGGATCAGCACCTTGGCCATGTTGCTGACCGTGCGCGACTCGCTTTCCGCCAGGGCGGCGAGGCGGGCGCAGAGCTCCTCCGGCAGGACGACCTGGATCCGCGGCGACTTGGGCTTGCCGCTGGAGGAGGTCTGGCGGGTCGGCACGGTGCCTCTGGGTGGGTGCCGGCGAGCGGCTGCCGTCGGGGTACGGCGAGATAGGAAAAAGTGTACAGTGACTGTCATGGGTAGTATCCAAAAGTAGGGTTGTGAATCCTTCCGGCCCCCTCCCGGAATCCCCCACCAGGCACACACCCAGGCCCAAGCCCACCTGCTCCACCCACCCCCGTCCCCTCCGACGGCCCAACGGCCGCTTCCGCCATGGCCCGCTCCACCCAGTCCCGTCCCACCGGTTCAGAAACCCCTCTGCAGCCCAAGAGCCGCCAGAGCCGGCGACGCAGCACGGCGGAACGCAGCGATGTGCTGGTGTCGGCCGTGATCAGCACCTACCTGCTCACCCACCTGCACCACGTGCTGCAGCGGGCCGAGTTCGGCGCCCAGCAGGAGGGACGCCAGTCCCTGGCCGCCAACTACGCCCAGCTGCGCAAGGTGCTCTGTCTCGATGCCCGCAGCATGGAAGACGCCTCCGCCAGCGGCGCCGAGGAGGACCCCAGCCCGCAGGCCGCCTGAGCCGCCCCCTTCGCCACTCCCCATCACCCCTGACGTTCCACCCCCAGGGGGCTGCGCCAATGGCCCCCAGCCCATAAGGTCAGGTAAGAATCCCGGCCAGGATGACCACCAGCAACGCCACCAGCAACGCCGCAGAGCTCTACGGACGCATCAGCACCGACGGGGAGCTCACCCAGTCACTGTTCCGCCAGGCCCTGCAGGATCCGAGCGGAGCCCTCGACAGAATTGTCGCCCTTGGCGAGCAGGCGGGCCTGCCGGTCAGCCCGGAGGAGGTCAAGGCCCATCTGGCCGGCCTCGATGACGGCGCCACCAAGCAGTGGCTGATCAAGGCCCGGGGCGGCCTCTGAAGCCGGAAAACGGCGTCCCTCCTGCTGGGGCTTGCGCGGCTGTTCGCGACGCTGGGAGCCCCCCCCCTGGGCCCAGCTGAAGAACAGCCAGTAGCTCGTCAGCGCCAGGCCCGCCGCCACCACCAGGGCGGCGATCTGCTCGAGGCGCTTGATCATTCTGACGACGCGACCGGACCCATTCGTCAGTCTGCAGGACGCCCCGGCAGGGGATGATGCGCACACCGCGACCGCCTTTCGCTCCGTGCTGCGCCTTGAACGCATCGGCAAGATCTATCCCACCGGTGAGGTGCTCAAGGACATCACCTGGGAGGTGAAGGCGGGGGACCGGATCGGCCTGGTGGGGGTCAACGGTGCTGGGAAATCGACCCAGATGCGCATCATCGCCGGTCTGGAGGAACCGACCAGCGGCCAGGTGGTGCGCCAGGGAGATCCCCGCATCGCCTACCTGCAGCAGGAGTTCGATGTCGACCTCGCCCGTAGCGTCCGCCAGGAACTCTTCCAGGCCTTCGGTGAGGCCGCCGAGGTGCTCAACCGTCAGAGGCTGGTGGAGGAGGCGATGGCCACCGAGGAGGCCGCCGCCGATCCGGCCCTGCTCGACCGGCTGATCGACGAACTCGGCCAGCTGCAGAGCCGATTCGAGGCCCTGCACGGCTACGAGCTCGACGCCCGCATCGACAAGCTGCTGCCCAGCATCGGCTTCACCCCCGAGACAGCCGAGCGGGTCGTGGGGGACTATTCCGGCGGCTGGCAGATGCGCATCGCCCTGGGCAAGATCCTTCTGCAGGAGCCGGATCTGCTGCTCCTCGACGAACCCACCAACCACCTGGACGTCGAAACGATCCAGTGGCTGGAGAGTTATCTGGTGGATCAGACCGTTCCCCTGGTGGTGATCAGCCACGACCGGGCCTTTCTCGATCGGGTCTGCAACCAGATCGTCGAGACGGAGCGCGGCGTCTCGCGGACCTACCTGGGCAACTACAGCCAGCATCTCGAACTGAAGGCCCTGGAGCGGGAGGCCGGCCAGGCGGCGTTCGAGCGCCAGCAGAAGGAACTGAGCAGCCAGCAGGCCTACATCGACCGCTTCCGGGCCAGTGCGACGCGCAGCACCCAGGCCAAGAGCCGCGAGAAGCTGCTGGAGAAGGTGGAGCGGATCGAGGCGCCGCTGGAGTCTGTGGGCGGGCCGCGGTTCTCCTTTCCCCCCGCCCCCCGCTCGGGCCGGGTGGTGGCGGCGATCGAGAACCTCACCCACGGCTACGACGATCAGATTCTGTTTCTGGGGGCGAACCTGGAGGTCGAGCGTGGCGATCGGATCGCCTTCGTCGGCCCGAACGGTGCCGGCAAATCCACCCTGCTGCGGCTGGTGATGGGCTACGAGATTCCCCTCGAGGGCCAGGCGGGCCTGGGGGAACACCACGTGGTGGCGGGTTACTTCGAGCAGAACCAGGCCGAGGCCCTGGATCTGGCCAAATCGGTGATCGACACCCTGTTCGAAGCCGTTCCCGACTGGACCCAGACCCAGGTGCGCTCCATGCTGGGCAGCTTCGGCTTCAGCAACGATTCGGTCTTCAAGCCGGTGGAAAAGCTGAGTGGCGGGGAGAAAGCCCGGCTGGCGCTGGCCCTGATGCTGCTCACTCCCTGCAACCTGCTGGTGCTCGATGAGCCCACCAACCACCTCGACATCCCCGCCAAACAGATGTTGGAGGAAGCCCTGATGGCCTACGAGGGGGCGGCCCTGCTGGTCTCCCACGACCGCTTCTTCATCGGCCGGGTGGCCAACCGCATCGTGGAGGTGCGCGACGGCGAACTGGTGCTCTACCGCGGTGACTACGCCTACTACCAGGAGAAGAAACGCGAGGAGGCCGAGGAGCGCGAGCGGCTGGAACAGGAGCAGAAGCTGGCCGCCAAGCGTCAGGAACAGCGGCAGAAACAGCGGGCCAAGTCGGCCGCGAAAGCCGGGGGCACGGCCGCCGGCGGCGGCTGACGGGGCCAAAGAAAATACAACTTCATCGTTCCCTAGGCAGGAAGACTCATTTCTCTGGTGCCGTGGGTTCTGTGTGCATAGGCTGACAGGGTCACCCATCCAGGAGCAGCGATGACCATCCAGAACGTCGTCACCGACGGTTGGACCGCCGAGCGTGAGGAATCGGTCAGCGCCAACGATGCGATGGAGGTGTACTTCGAGTGCATCACCACCTGCTCCCTGGAGGATGGGGAGTGCGTCACCCGCTGCGTGGAAGAACTGCGCGAGCGCCACTGATCGGAGCAGGCTCCCGGAGCAGGACCCGGCGGGGGGCCTGGCCCGGGAGCCTGCCTGTCCGGATGTTGAGCGGATTTCCTGACCGGGGCCTAGGCACGGTAACAGCCGCTACGTGACACCTTGAAACAGTTTGTAGCTTTGGGCCGGTCAGAAACGCCCCATCGCGCCTCCCACCATGTCCGAACCCCTCGCCCTCAGCCTCGGTCAGAAATTCGAGCTTGAGCGGATGACCCGGGCCATCGACGCCACTGGCGATCCGCAGGCCCTGCGGGGTCTGGCCAAGCAATTGCTGCAGGCCTGGCAGAGCCAGAAGGCGGCCACCCAGTGGGTCATGCGGCAGCAACTGGGTGCACCGGCCCGCTTCGGCACCGAACTCGCCGTGGATGCCGGCCTGCTTGACGCCCTGCGTCCGGAGGGCGGCAAGGGAGGCATGGACATCCTCTGATCGGCCCAGAGGCCCATCCGTGGTCCGGCCCCGAGGTGGCGGGGTCGGGCCACGCACTCATCCCTGACGCAACACAGCCATATCCCCTGGCACGAGACGCAGGTTCAGCGTCGCCCCTTGGCGGTTCACCGTCAGGTTGAGCGTTCCTCCCACCCCGGCCCGCTCCACAGCCGTGATCACCTGGGAAGGATCTTTCACCGCAGTTCCCTGGGCAGCGACGATCACGTCGCCGGTCCTGAGGCCGCCCCGATCGGCTGGTCCGTTGGGTTGCACAGAAACCACGACCGCACCCCGACCCGAACCCTGGCCGCTGGCCGCCCTGACCTCATCAAGACCGACGCCGATCATCGGATGGGTGGCACGACCGGTGGCCACCAGTTGATTGACGATGCTGCGGGCGCGGTTGATCGGGATGGCGAAGCCCAGCCCCGCCCCCGGCCCTGAGCGCACCAGGGTGTTGATCCCCACCACCTCTCCATCGGCATTGAGCAGCGGTCCACCGGAGTTGCCCGGGTTGATGGCGGCATCGGTCTGGATCAGATCCAGCCGCTTGTCGGTGATGCCCAGCTTGGTGGCGTTGCGGTTCAAGTTGCTGATGATCCCCAGGGTGACGGTGTTATCAAGGCCGAAGGGGTTGCCCACCGCGATCGCCCAGTCGCCCACCTGCAGGGCATCGGAGTTACCCAGGGGCGCCACGGGCCACGGCCCCGCCCCCACCAACCGCACCACGGCCAGATCGGTGAGCTTGTCGAGGCCCACGACCCGGCCCTCATAGCGCCGGCCGTTCTCCAGACCCACGGTCACCCGGTCGATCTGATCCACCACGTGGGCGTTGGTGAGCACCAGCCCGTCGGACTGCAGGATCACCCCGCTGCCCTGGCCCCGCTCGGTGCGCCGCGAGGGCGCCCCCTGCTGGGGGATACCGAAGAACTGACGGAACAGGGGGTCGTTCATCAGACCCCGGGGCAGGCCGCCAGCGCCGCCGGCGGATTGCACCGTGCGCTCCGTGTCGATCGTGACCACGGCCGGGCCCGCCCGGCGGATCGCCGCCGACACGAAGGATTGCCGCCCGAGCACGGCTCCGGCCGGCTGGGCGAGGCCAGGGGGGGTGAGGGTCGGGCTGATCAGGGCCGAGGTCGCCATGACCGTGGCTGTGGCCGCCGCCGTGGCCGTGGCAAGCCCGGCGGCGGCCGCAGCAAGAACGCGGGAGGAACGCATCGGGAAAAGGGTCAGCAGTAACAAAACCGTAGACACCTCCCCGGAAAGGAGGAAGGGGAGGCAAACCGGCCTGATCGGCTAGGATTTGTAAACTTTTTTATCGGGTCATGGACACAAGTCGCCTGCTTCTCGCCTTTCTCGCCTTTGGAGCAGCCTGTACCTCCCTCTGGGCCTGGATGCTGGCCACCTCCACCGCACCGTCGGACGGGTGATGATGGGGGAGAGTCCGCGGCATGCGGGGTTCCCATCGCGCCATGACCTCCCTCCTCTCGCAGATCTTCCCGATCCTTTATGGAGCCTGCTTCGTTCTGCTTCTCTGGCAGGCGTTCCGGGTCATGGGACGGGGGTTTGGCGCCGTGCCGCGGCCAGGCGATGCGGAGGCGGCCGCTGACAACCAAGACGGCCCAGTTGGTGATCGCACCGGTCGGCTCACCATCCATCCGGAGCTCCTCGACGCCGATGGCCAGCTCACCCAGGAAGACCTGCTGACCGTTCGCTTCAGTGGCGACAACGAGCAGCCCGCCTTCCCCGCCGATCCGAACTGACCACGCCAGGCCGGCCGCTGAATAGGCTCCCTGAGGTGAACGCGCTCAAAGGCGGAGATCGATGGTGGATCAGAGAACGCGAATCGTGGCGGCCGTGCTCGGGGCACTGAAGTTGCCACCTCGTTTTCGCCTCAAGATGGTGAAGGACGATCCCATCCGGCTAGAGCTGAGCATCACGCCGTCCTACGGGAAGGACCCGATCCTGGTGGGCATCGTCGAATCCCAGGACCTGGTGGCCCGGCGGGATCGGGAGGGCCGCATTCCCCGCGATCTCCAGGGCACCTGGGACTGGACGGTGCGTCACGGCAAGGTCACCACAGGGGGCTGGAACCCCTATCTCAAGGAGGCCCTGCAGACCATGTTCGAAACGGGTCTGCCGGCGATCGTCTACGAGGAAACCACCGGTGAGGCCTACCACCCGGTGGACGGCCTCCGCCACGTGCGCTGACGTCGTCCCTGCCCATTGATGGCCGCCTCGCGGCCATCACCGCCGCCCTCGGGCCCGGGTCCACCCTGCTGCTCCAGGCCGAACCCGGCGCCGGTAAAACCACCCGCGTCCCCCTCGCCCTGCTCGAAGCCTTCGGCCAGGAGGGCCGGCTCCTGATGCTGGAGCCGCGCCGGCTGGCGGCCCGCTCCGCCGCCGAACGCCTGGCGGCCAACCTCGGGGAACCCCTCGGCGGCCGGGTGGGCTACAGCGTGCGGCTGGAGTCGCGCACCTCGGCGGCCACCCGACTGGAGGTGGTCACCGCCGGCCTGTTCCTGCGCCGGCTTCAGGCCGATCCTGCCCTCGAAGGGGTGGCCTACGTGATCTTCGATGAATTCCATGAGCGCCAGGCCGAGGCGGATCTGGCCCTCGCCCTCGTGCGTCAGGCCCGCAGCCTGCTGCGCCCGGAACTGCGGCTGCTGGTGATGTCGGCCACCCTCGATCTGGAACCCTTGGCCGCCGAGCTGGATGGGGCCAGGGTGATCAGCTGCGAGGGCCGCAGCCATCCGGTGACGGTGGCCTATCAGCCGCCACGGCAGGAGGAGCGGCTGGAGCGCCAGGTGCTGCGGGCCCTCGAAGGCCACTGGCTGGACCAGCCCCAGCCCCGGGGCACCGTCCTGGTGTTCCTGCCGGGCCTGGGGGAGCTGGAGACGACGCGCCGGGCCATCGAAGCCACCGCCTGGGGGGCCGACGTCGACTGCGTTCTGCTGCATGGCCAGCTGCCGCTGGCGGCCCAGGGGCGGGCCATCGCGGCCACCCACCAGGCGGCCGGCAAGGTGGTGCTGGCCACGGCGGTGGCAGAAAGTTCGCTCACGATTGCGGGGGTGACCCTGGTGATCGACAGCGGCCTGAGCCGCCTGAGTCGCTTCGATCCGGCCACGGGCATGGACGGCCTGGTCACCCAGCCCGCCAGCCAGGCCAGTGCCGAGCAGCGCCGGGGCCGGGCCGGCCGGCTCGGGCCCGGCCACTGCCTGCGACTCTGGTCCCCGGCGGAGCAGCAGCGGCGCCCCGCCTTCGACCCCCCGGAACTGCTGGAAGTCGACCCTCTGCCGATTGCCCTGCAACTGGCGGAATGGGGCGGCGCGCCGGACGACACCCTTCCCTGGCTCACGGCGCCCCCCCGCCGTTCCCTGGCTGAGGCCCGCAGCCTGCTGGGGCAGCTGGGGGCCATCGACGGTGACGGGCGCATCACCGGCCACGGCCGGGCGATGGCCCGGCTGGGGGTCCATCCACGCCTGGCCCACATGCTGCTGCGGGCCAGGGAACGGGGCTGGGAATCCCAGGCCAGTGCCGTGGCCGTGCTGCTGAGCGAACGGGATCCCCTCGATCACCGCGAGGCGGGCAGCGATCTGATGCGGCGCCTGGATTGGCTGCGTCGCACGGGCGCCCGGCGTCCCTGGCGAGACCTCCAAGACCAGCTGCTGCGCCAGCTCAAGGACAGACAGGCCCCACGGGTGTCGGCGCCCAGCCTCTCCGGCTGCGAGGACGCCCGGGCAGCCCAGCTGCTGGGCTGGGCCTACCCGGAGCGGTTGGCCATGGGCCGGGGCCGGGGGGATGGGCGCTTTCTGATGCGCTGCGGTCGCGGCGCCGTTCTGCCCCCGGGGGACCCCCTCGCCGGCGCCGAAGCCCTGGCGATCGCCAGTGTCGACGGCCAGGGTCAGGAGGCCCGGGTGCGGCTGGCGGTGGCCCTGTCCCGTCAGGGACTCGAAGAGCTGCTGGCCGATGGGATCGAGGAGTGCAGCGAAGCCCGCTGGGATGGCAACGACCAACGGGTGCGCTGCGAGCGGCTGCGGCGCGCCGGGGCCCTGGTGCTGGAGCGGCGCCCCTGGCCCGATGCCACAGGGGAGGTGGTGGAGCGGGCGCTGCTCGAGGGTCTGGAGAGTCTGGGGTTGGACGTGCTGCCCTGGTGCCGCAGCAGCCGCCAGCTGCAGCAGCGTCTGATGCTGGCCCACCGTCACCTGGGGGCGCCCTGGCCTGACCGTTCGCCGGAGCGGCTGCGGCAGGATCCAGAGTCCTGGCTGGGCCCCCACCTGGGCGGACTGCGCAGTCTTCAGGATCTGCAGCGACTGGACCTGGCCGAGATCCTCTGGGGCGATCTGGACTGGTCCCTGCGCCGGGAGCTGGAGCGGCTGTTGCCCCTCACCCAGCCGGTCCCCTCCGGCCGTCGGGTGCCGTTGGACTACAGCAGCGGCACCCCGGTACTGGCGGTGAAAGTGCAGGAGATGTTCGGCTGTCTCGAAGGGCCGACGGTGCTGGACGGCCGGCTGGCGGTGCGGGTGGAGCTGCTGTCTCCCGCGGGACGCCCGGCGGCGGTCACCAGCGACCTGGCCGGCTTCTGGAGCCAGGGCTACGCCGAGGTGCGCCGGGAGCTGCGCGGCCGTTACCCCCGCCACCCCTGGCCCGAGGATCCCCGCCAGGGCATCGCCAGCGCCCGCACCAAGGCCGCCCTGGCGCGGGAGAGGCGTGACGGCCAGGCCCCGGAGCGTTGATCCAGCTGGTCTGCCCGGACGAGGCCTGCTCAGCCAAGGTCCTTCAGGCCAGACCGGCCAACAGATGGCCGAAGCCGAAATGGCGCAGACCCTCGAGGATGCCCGCGCCGCCATGGCCCCGGGCGCGGTAGGTGCGAGGCAGGCCCGGCAGGGCGCGCACCAGGCCGGGCTCGGCATTGCCCACCATCACGCTCTGAAGCCCCGTTTCGAACATGGCCAGATCGTTGAGGGAATCCCCCGCCGTGACCACCAGGGCGGGATCCAGCTCCAGCCACTCCAGCAACCCCAGCAGGGTGCTGCCCTTGTTGACACCAGCCGGCAGCACGTCGAGGTACTTGTCGCCCGAGACAAGGCAATCGACCCCATGGGCCTCGATCGCCGGCAATCGGCTGCGATCGAGCCGGCGGGGGTCGATGGCATAGGCCAGACGCCGATCGCTGCTGAGGGGCTCGGCGGAGAGACCCGGGAGGCCCGCCAGCAGGGGCAGCACCCGTGCCGCCCGCCCTCGCCAGAGGGCCTCGATTGGCTCCAGGGCCAGGGGCGAGGGGGTGAGGGAGGCACCACAGGCCACCGTGCAACCCACATCACCGATCACCAGGTGGGGGGGATGGAGGCCAAGGGAGGCCTCGGCGGCCAGCAGCCGGGCGACGGAACGCAGGTCCCGGCCGGTGCTGAAGACCTGCAGGATCCGGTGGCGCTGGGAACCCAGCCAGCCGTAGAGGCGACGGCGGTTCGGGACGGTCCCCTCCAGCAGGGTTCCATCGAGATCGGTGACCAGCACCAGCTCTGTCGCCGCGGGCAGCGGCGCCTTGAGGTGCTGCTGGAAGTGGGCCCGGGGCGCCCGACGCTGCTCCTCGGTTCCAGGCCCCCAGAGGAAACCCCGGCCAGGGCCGCAGGTCGGCATCGTCTTCAAGCCCACCGCAGCGCACGACTGTCAACCGTGCAACCCACACCCGAGTTTGTAGTCTTTGGCACTGTCAAGATCCCTCCATGTTTCGTTACAGTGAGGGCTCTTCCAAGGGTTCCTTCCATGTCTGACGCTTCCCAGCCCCGCTTCGGTTTCGTCAACTTCGCCGAAACCTGGAACGGCCGCCTGGCCATGATGGGCTTCGTGATCGGCCTGGCGACCGAAATTCTCACCGGCCAAGGCATTCTGGCCCAGGTCGGCCTCGGTTGAAGGCCGGCTGCCAAGCCAGCCCGTTCCCTCCTGAACCGTGTCCGTGGCGAAGGCCGCCGGTCCCCCGGCGGCTTTTTCATGACCCCGGCTGCGGCCCTAGGTTGGGTGGCTTCCAGCCTTACGCCCCCCGATGGCACCGACCGCCGCCGCTTCCCGGTTCTATGTCGGCAACCGCCGCGACGGCTCCAGGCTGCTGAGCAGCGCGCTTGTGATCGCCGGAGCCGGCCTGATTCGCCTGGACCACCCCATCGGACGGATCGTTGCCCTGGTGGCGGGCCTCCTGAGCTTCTACTGGTGGCTCTGCTACCGCAAGCTCCAGCACTGACCCCATGCTCACGGTCCCTGGCATCACCGCCTCTAGCGGCCAGCACGACGGCATCCCCCGTTTCACGGTCGCCGAGCTCAACCAGGCCATCGGCACGTTGCTGGAGAGGGGATTCGCGCCTCGCTTCCTGCTGGAGGCCACCGTGGGCCGTCCCCAGCAGAAGAAGGGCCATCTCTGGCTGAGCCTGGTCGATGGACAGGCCAGCATCCAGGGGGTGATCTGGTCCTCCCAGCTGCAGAAACTCAGCTTCATTCCCCAGGAAGGCGATGGGGTGGTGGTGGTCGGCAAGCTCAACTTCTGGGCCGCCCGGGCCAGCCTCACCGTTCAGGTGCTGGATGTGCGCCCCAGCCTGACCACCGTTCTGCGTCAGTTCGAGCAGGTGCGCAGCCGGCTGGAGCCGGAAGGACTGTTCGATCCTGAACGCAAGCGCGCGCTGCCGGCCTGGCCCCGCCGCATCGCCCTGCTCACCAGCGTGCCCAGCGCCGCCCTGGCCGACATGCTGCGCACGGCCCGCGAGCGCTGGCCCGCCACGGACTTGCTGGTGGTGCCGATCCCGGTCCAGGGGAACGTGGAATCCCAGATCGCCGCTGCCATCGAGAGCGTCTGCCGTCACGCCGCCAGCCTCGGCATCGAAGCCCTGGTACTGGCCCGCGGCGGTGGCAGCCGGGAGGATCTGGCCGTCTTCGACGGCGAGCAGCTGGCCCGCTGCCTGGCGGCGTCGCCGCTGCCCGTGATCTGCGGGATCGGGCACGAGGATGACGTCACCATCGCCGACCTGGTGGCCGATTACCGGGCCGCCACACCGACGGCCGCCCTGGTGGCCATGCTGCCGGAACGCAGCCAGGTGCTCCGCTCCCTGGCCCAGGAACGCGGCCACCTGCGGCGCACCCTCACTCTTCGCATCGCCTCAGCCCGGCAACGGCTGAGCACACGGCAGGAGCAGTTACAGAGGCTGCATCCGAACCGTCTGCTGGAACAGCGGCAGCAGTGGCTGGCCCAGCAACGGCAGCTGTTGCGGGCCCTGTCTCCGGCGCACCTCCTCGCCAGGGGCTTCAGCCTGCTGCGGGATCGCGACGGACGCCTGCTGCGTTCCGTGGTTCAGCTGCGACCAGGCGATGCGGTCGTCGCCGAGCTGGCGGATGGTCGGGTGTCCCTGCAGGTGCAGGCGAGCGAACCATCCCCTGCCCCCCCCGGCAACAGCGCCGCCCCAGCTGGCTGAGTCTCTGCCCACCTTGTCCTCCAACCACCCAACCCATGGCCAGACCCAGCCCCAGATCCAGCCCTTCTCCCCAGGAATCCTCCAAAGCCGCATCCGGCGTGGCCTCGGCCGTGGCCGTGGCCGGGGATCTGAGTTTCCGCGAATCCCAGACGGCCCTTGAACTCTGCCTGGCGCAGCTGCAGGACGAGGAGCTGGATGTGGAGTCGATGGCCGATCTCTACCGCAGGGCCCTGGCCTACGCCGATCGTTGCGAGTCAGTGCTGCAGCAGGTGGAACAGCAGGTGATGCAATGGGATCCCACCCAGCCGGAACTGGCACCGACCCCCTACGCCCCATGAGCGAAGCAGCACCCGTCTCACCGCAAGCTCCTACCGCCGGGCTCAACTGGATCGCCTGGCTCTATCTGGCCCTGGCCGTGGCTGGGGGAATCCTGCCCTGGCTCGCCAACCTGGACTTCATTCGGGCTGAAGGGGCGGCCTTTGATCTGGGTCTGTTCATCCGTCAGGCCAATGCCAACCCGGCGGCCCGTTCCCTGTCCAGCGATCTGGCGATCGGGGCCACCGCCGTCACCATCTGGATGGTGCGCGAAAGCCGCCGGCTCGGCATGCGTGGACTGGGCTGGGTGCTGCTCAGCTGCGTCACGATCGCCTTTGCCTTCGGCGCGCCCTTGTTCCTGCATCTGCGTGAACGGCGGCTGCTGGAGCTGTCTCGCCTGGGCCAGGAACGTCCTGACAGCAACGGATGAGCTGATCCCTCAGGGGGTTTCGCTGTCCCTGATGGCAGCCTCTGCGGGGGCGGAGGCCTCCAGATCGACGGCTTCCACGTTGATGGTGACGTCGCGGGCGTCGATCTCCCCTTCGGGAGAAGATCCCCAGAAGAACGCTCCGGACGTGGCGCTGGGCGCCGTTCCAGACGCATCAACACCATCAAACGCGCTGCCGCAGGCGGGGCAGGCCTCGGTGCCGAGGCTGCTGAATCCACAGTTCGGACAGGTGCGCAGCCGTCGGCGGAGCACCTGCCAGCCGATCAGAGCGACCCCAACCACCAGCACCGGCAGGAAGAGGAGGGTGAGGGTGAGTCCCCCGATCACATCCAGCAGGATCCGGCCCGCCGAGGTGGGCACCAGGAGTAAGGCGGCCGCCACGCCGATCCAGAGCCAGGGGATGCGACGTTCCATCAACGCTGGAAGCGCGGGTCGTTCTCGATCCATCGCTCCAGTGCCGCCAGGCCTTCAAGGCCGGCCCAACCCAGCAGGAGGGCTGCCACCAGCCAGGCGGCCAACAGGCCAAGACCAAGCAACAGGGGGACCAGTGCCAGGGTGGTCAGGCCGATCAGCACGACCGCGCCCACGGACATGCAGACAAGGGCAAGGCTGGCCGCCAATGGCGGTATCCGGAGGGAAAGCTTGGCCAAGGGTCGTTCGATCGAAGCGACCTCCATCCTGACGCGAAACAACCCCATCCTCAGCGCGGCAGAGGTGTCGATGGCCCCCCTGCGGCACCGCCGGAAAGCACCACACTGAAACACTGGCCGAAATACAGAACCACCCCCACCAACCAGACCCAGAGCGTCAGCAGCAGCACCCCGCCCACGACCCCATAGGCCTGGAAGCGCAAGCCAAGGGCGAGCAGGCTCCTACCCAGCAGCAGGTTGGTCAGGGTCAGAGTGCAGCTCACCAGCAACGCGCCGGGGATCAAGGGGCGAAAGGGAATACGGCGCGATGGCAGCAACCAGAGAAACACCAGGGTCGCCGCGAAGCTGATCAACAAGGAAACGAGCAGGTCCACGCCGAAGGAAAGAGAACTCAGCCAAAGCAGGGGTCTGGGCAGATAGATCTCCAGCTGGTCCTGGAACCCACTCGATCCGAACAGCCGCACGGTGCTGAACAACTGGTCAATGACGATCAGAACCCCCACGAACAGGATGAGCGACAGGGCCTTCAGGCGCAGGGCAACAAAACGGGCCACGTGTTGCTGCCAGCGCAGGTTGTCGAGCCCAAAAGGCCGGTTCCACCAGAGCCGATCGGCACCGCGCTGGAGTGTCAGATAAATGTTGCTGGCGCTGAGGGCGAGAAGCACCAGGCCAAGGAGGCCAGCTCCGAATCCTTGGTTGGTGAAGCGCTGCAGCGTGGCTTCGAAGCCCGGCAGGGCGGAGGCTGGCAGCACCTGGGCCACATAGACCAGCAGGCGGTCAAAGCGCTCCACGTCGCGCCCGAGAAGCCTTGAGGCCACCGAGAGCGCAATCAACAGGGCTGGGAAAAAGGATTGGAGCGTGTGGTATGCAAAGGCAGCACTGAGATCAACGCAATCCGCGCGCAGCCACAGGGCATAGGCCTTCCAGATAGGGCGGAAGCGGCGACGCCAACTCACGGCAGGACCAACGTCAAGAGCGCCAAGCAGGTCAACCCATTCATTCTGCCCGCCGTCCGCAGCTCCCGGCGCCACGCCACCAGCCACCAGCGAGCAGCCAGCAGCGCCAGCAAGCGACCACCGGCCACCGTTCTCCGGCCTGCAGACAACGACCAATAGAAAAGCCACCCTCCTAGGGTGGCTTTTCCACCAGCTCCAAAGAGCTGGTGCTCACAGCGCGCCTTACAGCAGCGATGGAGCGGAAGTTTTACCTGGCATCGAGCTATTTTCGCAG
>JAHHGT010000002.1 GCA_019359745.1 Aphanothece saxicola GSE-SYN-MK-01-06B | reverse complement strand
CAACATGAAATTCATGATGAACGGCGCCCTCACCATCGGCACCCTCGATGGCGCCAACGTCGAGATTCGCGAGCAGGTGGGCGACGACAACTTCTTCCTCTTCGGACGCACCACCGAGGGCATCGCCGCCCTGAGGCACGAGGGCTACCGGCCCTGGGAACAGATCGCCAGCACGCCGGAGCTGCCCGAGGTCCTGAATCTGGTTAGCCAGGGGCACTTCAGCAACGGTGACAAGGACCTGTTCCGTCCCCTGCTGGACAACCTCACCGGCCGCGATCCGTTCTTCGTGCTGGCCGATTTCGCGGCCTACCTGCAGGCCCAGCAGGCGGTCAGCGACGCCTGGGCCGACCGGCCGCGCTGGAACCGGATGTCACTGCTGAACACCGCCCGCAGTGGCCTGTTCTCGTCGGATCGCTCGATCCGGGAATACAGCGAACGGATCTGGCAGACCGAGGAGTTTCCGGTGACCATCACCTGCCAAATCGACGACTCACCGGCCAAGGGACGCAAGCTGCCAGCGGCCCAGTGAAGGAGCCGGGGCGGCTCAGCCGCCCCGGTGATCGGGAAGATCGGGCGTCTGGTGCAGCAGGCGGTTGAGACGCAGCCGGTCGGCGTTGAGGGGGTCGGGGGCCAGTTCACCGGCCACCTCCCGGAACGTCTGCTCGACGGGCTCGGGAACCCTCACATCAAAGATGCGCTCCATGAGTGCCTCAATGGAGAAGAGGTGGGCATTGATGTTCTCCAGGTCGGCCATGGCCTGCTGGATGGCATCGCCCTCGGACGGGGGCTCACCACTGGCCTCCTGCAGTGCGGCTTCGGGGGCAGCGCTTGGGGGGGCGTCGCCGTCGCCATGCTGCTTCTGGAGCTCCTCGAGCACCCGGCCGGCCAGGGTGCGGAACGACTGCAGAGCCGCCCAGTTGAGCTCCTGCTGCTGACGGAGGCTGGGATTTTCGCGGATCAGCCGGTCGTGTTCCCGATAGAACCGCTGGCAATCAGGACATTGGCAGGGCTCTTCTGGCACCGCGTCCCTTCTTTCATTCAATGACCATCATGGCACCGTCAGGCCGCAAGGGGGCCTTGATCGGGCCGATCCCCCGTCTCATTCAGCAAGGGCAGGGGGATCTCGATGGAGCTGACCACCTGAATCACATCACGCAGGCGCATGGAATCGGCGAACCAGCCCATGGCCTGTTCGACATCACCACGGCGCTCGGCGTCACTGGCCTGCTCCTCATGGGCGTCGGCGAGGAGGGCCAGCCAGCAGAGGCAACGGGCCTGCACCACCGAGAGATCCAGTTCATCGGGATGGGCATCGGCGATGTTCTCGCTTTCCTGTTGCACCAACAACCGCAGGCGCAGGTCGTGAAGCTGGGTCATCCACTGCTGACGACTGAAACCACGCTAGCGGGAGCGTCCGTTTTGGGAAGGCCACCAGTGGTAGCGCACGTTACGGCTGGACGATCCGCTCCGTAGGCGGCGAAGGCGATCCCGGACTTCACATCAGCGATGGCCTGGCTGGCCATGGGGCAAATCGCGATGACTTTAAGGATTGCTCAAGGAAATCCATTCCGTCTTGCCGTGGAGAACGCCTGTGGGGGCCACAGCGGCTCTGGCAACGGGGCTGGCGGGACTCGAACCCACGACCTACGGTTTAGGAAACCGTCGCTCTATCCGGCTGAGCTACAGCCCCATCCCAGTGATTATGAAGGCTGCGGGAGCCCGCCACGCCCAGCAGCGAACCCCCTGAAGCGTTGAAGAGGGCCAGGGTCTGCCTGGACTGCAACCCTGAAAACCCAGGACTGGACAGGGCACCCTGGCCCGGCGCCACGCCAGGCTGTGCGGGTTTACGAACGATCTGCAGCGGATTCTGTGAAACAGGTGAGAGGTGGTAGTATTTCGGCGGTACGACTCCTTTCCTCCTACCCACCATGCTTTCGCTTAGAACGCCTATAGGCCTTGGGGCTGCGCTCAGCGCAAGCCTGGCTGCTTCTCTTCTTTCCATCGCTCCTGTTCAAGCCCAAGCAGAAGCCCCCTCGGGCAACGAGTGGCCCGGCGGCGTCGACGGCTCCAGCAAGCCGGCCGACTGCGCCACCTTCGTTCCTGGCGCTTCGATCTTCGGCGGCAGCTTTGCCTGCACCGCCGGCGACAAGATCTACAGCAGCTTCTTTCTGACGACTGACACCGGGAACGCGCTGACCAACGGCATTTTCCAGTTCACCATCACCGGCACCAACCACACGCTGGCGGCACTGGGGAACTTCGGCCCTGGTACTTACGAGTACGGCTACACGATGACCATCTTTGACGCTCTCAACAGCGGTCAGAGACTGGAGAGCGCCTCCACGTCGGCCACCTCTTCCAACATCGGCTCCAACATCCCGGCCTGGACCAAGACCCTCGACGTCGCGACCAACGACGAGGATCTGTTCATCACCACCACCCAGGCTGGTGGTCCGGTTGTGAACACCGACGGCCCCAAGACCTTCGGTGTGCTTGTCCAGCCCGTTTCGGCCGACTTCATCTCGAAGCTGGTTGTTGCGCCCCTGCCGAACAACGCCGTTCAAGGCATCACCGACACCGTCACCCAGAAGTTTGACGACGGCGAGACCGTTCCCGGCCCGCTGCCCATCCTGGGTGCTGCCGCTGCTTTCGGCTTCTCCCGCAAGCTGCGCAGCCGCATCAAGCAGACCGTTTGAGCCCGTCTCCTCTCGGTTTGTTCAGCCCCCACTTCGGTGGGGGCTTTTTTTTGCCTTCGTCCCGGTCTGGAGACCAGTCCTGCAGACAGTGCCCGCTCGATGACAGACGGCGGCGCGCCGGTAGATTTGGCCTCCCATCTGAAAAATGCCCGTAATGGATGCGACGGAACCCAGCTCGTCAGGCAACAGTGAGATCCGCATCAAGAAGGAGGCCGCCGCTGCCTTCTCCGTTGTGGGAGTCGTCTCCATCGGCCTGGGTCTCGTCGTGCTGGTGTTCAGTTCTCTGCCGGTGCGCCTGATGGACCCCATCTGGCAGTTGCAGTTCTCCGGCGCCCTGACGGCGGGGGGATTCTCGCTGCTGATCGGTACGCTGCTGGTCTGCACGGCCGGCGCCTTGCCCGTCTCGCCTCCGCCCATCCACGCCAACGTGAAGCTGTTGCGTGGCGTCTGCACCTGGGTGGCGATTCTCTATCTCGCCCTGATTCCAATTCAGGTGTACGCAGGCGTCCGGGTGCTGCAGCAGAAAATGGGCGAGGAGGGACGCACGCAGGCAAGCTGGAAAAAATTCAAGAAACAGCTCGAGGCCACCGGCAACGAGCAGGAACTGCGCGTCCTGCTCGGGCAACTGCCCCAGCCCATCAACCTTCCCGCCAAACTCGACCAGCCGTTTCCCAAGTTCAAGGAGCTCATCGTTGCCGAAGCGGATTCCCGCTTCAATGCCCTCGCTTACCAGACCGAACAGGCCCGCTCCAAGCGCCTGCAGGGCTTCATCGGCGAAGCGGCCAACAACAGCCTCAAATCGCTGCTGTTCGCCGCCGGATTCGCCGCCTTCGCCCAGGGGCGTGACGGTGGACCCACCCTGCTGGAGAAGGTCCAGGGGTTGTTCGGCAACAAGTCCCGCCGGCGCAGCCGCACGGCCTGAGGGCGTGCGGGGGGCTCTTTACACTGACCTCGGAAAGCAGGCGAGGTGATCGCGATCGGTGCGGTGCGGTCCTCGGGCTAGCGCCGCGGCCGGTTGAGGAAAGTCCGGGCTCCCCAATGGCCAGGCCTGCTGGGTAACGCCCAGTGCGGGCGACCGTGAGGACAGTGCCACAGAAACACACCGCCGATGGCCCGGGCTTGCCCGGCGCACAGGCAAGGGTGCAAAGGTGCGGTAAGAGCGCACCAGCGGCATCGAGAGGTGCCGGCTTGGTAAACCCCGGCTGGGAGCAAGGCCCAGGGACAGCGGTTGGCCATCTTCCCCGTCCCGATTCCCATGCGCCGCTCGAGGCCGCCGGTAACGGCGGTCCCAGACAGATGATCACCCCCCCTGCCGCCGGCGTGCCGCTGGCAGGGGAGAACAGAACCCGGCTTACGTCCTGCTTTCCCCCCTTGCCCCGCGATGACTCCCGAGCGCCGCCAGCAACTCCTGGCCTTTCTGGAGAGTCTCGGCTTCGGCAGCGGCTACGGCCTGCTGTCTCTTGATCCAGCCGCATCCAGCGCCGCCCTGGCCACCCTGGATGAAGCCCTCACCCACAGCTCCACGGGGCTGCCCCGCCACCACGACCGCCTGGAGTTCCTCGGCGATGCGGTGCTGCGCCTGGCCGCCGCCGAGTTCCTGCACTCGGCCTACCCGTCCATGGGCGTGGGCGACAGCTCCGCCCTGCGGGCCCAGCTGGTGTCCGACCGCTGGCTGAGTGACCTGGCCCGCGCCATCGCCCTGGAGCCGGTGCTGCTGCTGGGGCCGATGGCCACAGGCGATCGGGCCGGCCGCGCCACCGTGCTGGCCGAATGCTGCGAAGCCCTGGTGGGCGCCATCTACACCGTGGGCGGCGGTACCCAGGGCGGTCTGGTGGCCGTGCAGCATTGGCTGGCCCCCCACTGGCAGGCCAGCGCCACCGAGCTGCTGGCCGACCCCCTGCGCCACAACTGGAAGTCGGCGCTGCAGGAATGGAGCCAGGGCCAGGGGAAGGGCCTGCCCGCCTACCACTGCCACGAGCGCAGCCGGGTGCACGGGGATCCGGAACGCTTTGAGTGCCGCGTGGAGGTGGGTGGCCTGAGCGGTGAGGGTCGGGGAGGTTCGCGGCGTGAGGCGGAACAGCAGGCGGCCAGGGCGGCCCTGGAACTCAGGCCTGCTCCAGAGTGCTGAGGGGCACGGTCACGAGCTTGTCCCAGTTGCCGCCTTCGAAGAGCACCGCCGCCATCGCCCCGCTGATGCGCTGCACGAAGCCCTGGTAGCCGTTGTAGATCGAGCGGGGATCGCGCACCACGACGGTGGAACCGGGCAGGATCGGGCTGCTGGCCATGGCGGAGGCCCCCAGGAGCCATCAAGTGAGGCCATTATCGGTGCCCGGGTGCCCTGTTGCGGCCCGTGGCGCGATGATGCGCCGCGATGGGAGCGCTCAGGCCGTGGCCGATACCAGCAACGAGACGCCAGGAGCCGACCCGGGGGAGCTGATGGCCGTGGGCCGGTTCGTGGCGGCCCAGGGCATGGGCGGTGAGGCGCGCCTGCTGCCCCTCAGCGACTTCCCCGAACGCTTCACCAGGCCGGGCCAGCGCTGGCTGCAGGCCCCCAAGGGCGAACCGCGGCCGGTGCGGTTGCTGGCCGGCCGGCCCCTGCCTGGCAAGAACCTGTTCGTGCTGCGCCTGGAAGGCGTCAGCGACCGCACCGCCGCCGAAGCCCTGGTGGACCAGCACCTGCTGGTGCCCGCCAACGACCGTCCCAGCCTGGAGCCGGGGGAATTCCACCTGCTCGATCTGGTGGGGCTCCAGGTGCGGCTGCTGGAGGAGCCGCAGGCTCCCCTCGGCACCGTCACCGACCTGATCCATGCCGGCAACGATCTGCTGGAGGTGGAGCTCTCGGCGGGGGGCCGGCGGTTGCTGATTCCCTTCGTGGAAGCGATCGTGCCGGAGGTGAATCTGGCGGAGGGCTGGATCGGCCTGACACCGCCCCCCGGGCTGCTTGACCTCTGAAGTGGCCGCGGGTGCAGTGGAACGCTGACGGCCGGGGCCACCTCGGGTTGAATGGGCCCGACTGATGGTCCTGCGGGACAGCGGCAGCATCCATGCCTTCCCCCTCCCTGGTTCCGGTGATCCTCTGCGGCGGCACCGGCACCCGCCTCTGGCCCCTGTCCAGGGCCAGCTACCCCAAGCAGTACTGGCCCCTGGCCGGCACCACCGAGGAAACCCTCCTGCAGCAGACCCACCAGCGTCTGCAGGGCCTGCCGAACCTGGCGCCGCCGTTGCTGATCTGCAACGAGGACCATCGCTTCATCGTGGCCGAGCAGATGCGCCAGATCGGCGTGGAGCCGGCGGCGATCCTGCTGGAGCCGGTGGGTCGCAACACCGCGCCGGCGGTGGCGGTGGCGGCCCTGCAGGCCACCGCCCGTGGTGACGACCCCCTGCTGCTGATCCTGGCCGCGGACCACGTCATCCGCCGCGCCGCCGACTTCCGCGCCACCGTGGCCGCCGGCATGGCGGCGGCGGTCGACGGCCAGCTGGTCAGCTTCGGCATCGTGCCCACCAGCGCCGAAACGGGCTACGGCTACATCGAGGCGGCCGGAGCCATGGCCGCCGCCACGCCCGTACCGATCGCCCGCTTCGTGGAGAAGCCGGACAAAGCCACCGCCGAGGCGTTCCTGGCCACCGGCCGCTTCACCTGGAACAGCGGCATGTTCCTGTTCCGTGCCAGCACGATTCTGGCGGAGCTGGAGCGCTTCGCCCCCGAGGTGGTGAACGCCTGCCGCACAGCCCTGGAGCAGGACAGTGCCGACCTGGAGTTCCTGCGGCTGGAGCGGGAAGCCTTCGCCAACGGTCCCAGCATCGCCATCGACGTGGCCGTGATGGAGAAGACCGACCGGGGCGTGGTGCTGCCCCTCGATGCCGACTGGAGTGACGTGGGCAGCTGGGCGGCCCTGTGGGAAACCTCCCAGCAGGACCCCGAAGGCAACGTGCTGCGGGGCCGGGTGATCAGCGAGGGCAGCCGCAACTGCTACCTGCGCAGTGAACATCGTCTGGTGGTGGGGCTGGGCGTGGAGGATCTGGTGGTGGTCGAAACCGACGACGTGGTGCTCGTGGCCCATCGCGACCGGGCCCAGGAGGTGAAGGGCATCGTCGGCCGGCTGGAGCGCGACGGCGCCCCCGAGAGCCGCGCCCACCGCCGCATTTACCGGCCCTGGGGCCACTACGACGGCGTGGTGGAAGGGGAGCGCTGGCAGGTCAAGAAGATCTCGGTGAAGCCCGGTGCCAGCCTCTCCCTGCAGATGCACCACCACCGGGCCGAGCACTGGGTGGTGGTGCGGGGCACCGCCGTGGTGGAGAAGGACGGGGTGGAGGAGCTGGTGGGTGAGAACCAGAGCACCTACATCCCCCTCGGCGCCCGCCACCGCCTCACCAACCCCGGCAAGATCGCCATGGAACTGATCGAGGTCCAGAGCGGCCCCTACCTGGGCGAAGACGACATCGTCCGCTTCGACGACCGTTATGGCCGCAGCGACGTCCCGGCCCCTGCCGAACCCCTGAGCCAGCCTTGATGGCGCCGGCCTGCGGCGGCGAGCCCGCTCCGCGGGCAACGCCGCCTTCGGTCGGCACCATCAAGGCGGCCAGGGGCAGGGCAGGAGAGTGAGGCGATGGAAGGCTCTTGAGCCCCCTCCCCCACGGTGAGCGTGTCGGGCCGGTGACGCCCGAAGGTGGGCGTTGCCCGCTGCGCGGGCTCGCCCACCGCAGGGGGTCACCGGCCCGACAGCCTCACTCGACGGTGACGCTCTTGGCCAGGTTCCGCGGCTGATCGACATCCAGGCCGCGGTGGGCGGCGATGTGGTAGCTCAGCAGCTGCATCGGGATCACCGTGAGCAGGGGGCTGAGCAGCTCGTCCACCTCCGGCAGCGGCAGCAGCACATCGAACAGCTCGGTGTCCGGGCAGGAGGGAGCCACGCCGATCAGCTGGGCATCGCGGGCCTTGGCCTCCTGGGCATTGGAGAGCACCTTCTCGAACACGGTTCCCGGCACGGCGATCGACACCACCGGCACGCGGGCATCAAGCAGGGCGATCGGACCGTGCTTCATCTCCCCGGCCGGATAGCCCTCGGCGTGGATGTAGCTGATCTCCTTGAGCTTCAGGGCCCCCTCCATGGCGATCGGGTAGTTGATGCCCCGCCCCAGGAAGATCACGTCCTGGGTGTCGGCGAACAGATGGGCCAGCTCGGCGCAGCAGCGGTCATGGTCATCGACCAGCTGCTGCAGCACCGCCGGCAGCGCCCGCAGCTGCTCCGCCAGCTCCCGCAGCTGGGCGGGGGTGCGGCCGCCGCCCAGGGGGTGGGCCGTGCCGCCACGGCGTTCGGCGAAAGCCAGGGCCAGGCCGTAGAAGGCGAGCAGCTGGCCGAGGAAGGTCTTGGTGGCCGCGACCCCCACCTCGATACCGGCGCCGATGTCGAGCAGGTGGGGCACCAGGCGGCCGAGGGAACTCTCGGGACGGTTGGTGATGCCCAGCAGGCGCGGCGCGTAGGACGGATCGGCCACCAGGAAGCGGCGCTCCTGCTCCATCGCCAGGGCCGCGAGGGTGTCGGCCGTCTCGCCTGACTGGGTGACGCCGATGGTGAGCGTGTGGGGCTCCAGCGGCGGCGGGGCATAGCGGAATTCGCTGGCGTAGAACACCGACGTGGGCAGCCCCGCCAGCTGCTCCAGCAGATGGGCCCCCACCTGGGCCGCATGGCGGCTGGTGCCGCAGGCCAGGATCTGGATCCGCTCCACCCCCTCGTAGACGGACTCATCGAGGGGAAGCGCCACCAGGGCCCCCTCCGGCAGGTGGCGCGCCACCCACAGGGCCATCGTCTCCGGCTGCTCGTGGATCTCCTTGTGCATGAAGTGGCGGAAGCTGCGCTTGTCCGCCACGTGCTCGGTGCCCACCAGCAGGGTGGGGTTGCGCTGCACCCGCGTGCCGGCACCGTTGTAGAGCTCGATGCCCAGGGGCGTCAGCAGGGCCACCTCACCGTCCTCCAGGGGCAGGATCGTGCGGGTGAAACCGGCCAGGGCGGGCGTGTCGCTGGCGCAGAGGAACTCCCCCTCCCCCAGGCCGATCAGCAGCGGCGCCTGCCGCCGGGCCACCACCACGGCCCCGGGCACCGCCGCCCACACCACCGCCAGGGCATAGGCCCCCTGCAACAGGGGCAACACCTGCTGCAGCGCCTCCAGCAACAGCGCCGGCGAGGCCACCGCCCCCTCCGCCTGCCGCTGCCGCAACCGGCGAGAGAGCAGGTGGGGGATCACCTCAGTGTCGGTGTCGGAGCGGAACGCCACCCCTTCGGCCTGCAGCTCCTCCCGGAGGCTGCGGTGGTTCTCGATGATGCCGTTCTGCACCACGGCCAGCTGGCCGCTGCCATCGAGGTGCGGGTGGGCGTTGCGCTCCTCGGGCTTGCCGTGGGTGGCCCAGCGGGTGTGGCCGATGCCGCACTGGCCCGGGGCGCCCCGTTCCTCGTAGCGGGCCGTGAGGTTGACCAGCTTGCCCTCGGCCTTGAGGCAGTGCAGGCCAGTCCCGTCAACGGTGGCGATGCCGGCGGAGTCGTAGCCGCGGTACTCCAGCTGGCGCAGACCTTCCAGCAGCTGGGGGGCCGCCTCCCGTGAGCCGATCAGGGCAACGATGCCGCACATAGGAGAAGCAATCCGGCGGGAAACGAGGGTGGGGGCCAAAAAAAAGCCCGGCGCTGGCGCCGGGCAAGAGCTTATGGGAGGGCAGCAGGGCCGCCGGGGCTCAGTAGGCCAGGCCCATGGAGCGGCTGGTCTCGTCGCCCAGGTAGACGCGGATGCTCAGGAAGTCGGTGGGGCAGGCGGTTTCGCAGCGCTTACAGCCGACGCAGTCTTCGGTGCGGGGTGAGGAAGCGATCTGGGCGGCCTTGCAGCCATCCCAGGGCACCATCTCGAGAACGTCGAGGGGGCAGGCACGGACGCACTGGGTGCAACCGATGCAGGTGTCGTAGATCTTGACGGCGTGGGACATGCCAGGGCCGGGAACGAACGGCGAGGTGCCCAAAGTACCCACACCGTTCCGGCGCAGGGCGTCACCCGCCTCCGGCCGTCACCCTTGTTCATACGGCGAAAGGCCCCGACCGGGGCGACCCGTAGGATGCTGCCTCCCTCACAGCAGCCATGTCCCAGGAAGCGATCTTCGAGAAAGTCCGGTCGATCGTTGCCGAACAACTCAGCGTGGAGGCTGACGAGGTCAAGCAGGAATCCAACTTCCAGAACGACCTGGGAGCTGATTCCCTCGACACCGTCGAGCTGGTGATGGCCCTGGAGGAAGCCTTCGACATCGAGATCCCCGACGAGTCGGCCGAAGGGATCACCACGGTGGGCGACGCCGTCAAATACATCCAAGAGAAGCAGGCCTGAGGCGTCCATGGTGGAGGGTCTCCGCCGCGTCGTCGTCACCGGCCTGGGCGCGGTCACACCGATCGGCAACAACGTCGCGGATTACTGGGAGGGGCTGATCAGCGGCCGCAATGGGGTGGCGCCGATCACCCTCTTTGACGCCTCCCGTCATGCCTGCCGCTTCGCCGCCGAAGTCAAGGACTTCGACACGGCGGGCTGGCTGGAGCCGAAGGAAGCGAAGCGCTGGGATCGCTTCTGCCAGTTCGGCGTGGTCGCGGCCAAACAGGCGGTGGCCGATGCCGGCCTGAGCATCGACGACAGCAATGCCCAGCGGGTCGGGGTGGCGATCGGCTCCGGCGTGGGTGGGCTGCTGATGATGGAAACCCAGGCCCACGTCCTTGCCGACCGCGGTCCCGACAGGGTCAGCCCGTTCTGCGTGCCGATGATGATCCCCAACATGGCCACCGGGCTGGCGGCCATCGCCATCGGCGCCAGGGGGCCCAGCAGCGCCGTGGCCACCGCCTGTGCCGCCGGCTCCAATGCCATCGGCGACGCCTTTCGCCTGATCCAGATGGGCCTGGCGGATGCCATGGTCTGCGGCGGGGCCGAATCGGCGATCACGCCGCTGGGGGTGGCCGGCTTCGCCAGCGCCCGGGCCCTGTCGTTCCGCAACGATGACCCCGCCACGGCCAGCCGTCCCTTCGACGCCGAACGCAATGGCTTCGTGATCGGCGAGGGGGCTGGGGTGCTGGTGCTTGAAAGCCTCGAGCACGCCACGGCCAGGGGCGCGCGGGTGCTCGGCGAGATCGTCGGCTACGGCATGACTTGCGACGCCTACCACTACACGCTTCCCTCCCCGGGCGGGGTGGGGGCAGCGGAGGCCATCCGGCTGGCCCTGGCCGATGCCCGGCTGGAGCCTGAGTCGGTGGATTACGTCAACGCCCATGGCACCAGCACCCAGGCCAACGACAGCAACGAGACCGCCGCCATCAAGTCGGCCCTCGGGGCCCACGCCATGACCATCCCGGTCAGTTCCACCAAGTCGATGACCGGCCACCTGCTGGGCGGCAGCGGCGGCATCGAGGCGATCGCCGCGGTGCTGGCGGTGACCCACAACCAGGTACCGCCTACGATCAACTACAGCACGCCCGATCCCGCCTGCGATCTGGATGTGGTGCCCAACCAGGCCCGGGAACACAACGTCAACGTCGTGCTTTCCAACTCCTTCGGATTCGGCGGCCACAACGTCTGCCTCGCCTTCCGCCGGATGGCCTGATCACCCGACGCGCCAGCGCCTCGGGCCTCCCATCCCAGGAACACCTCCCTCTTCCCTGCACTCCCCCGTCAAGCCATGGTCGCCGCCACCACCACCCAGGTCGATAGCCACGTAGAGACGCTCTGCATCAACAGCATCCGCTTCCTGGCGGTCGATGCGATCAACAAGTCCAACTCGGGCCACCCCGGCCTGCCGATGGGCTGCGCTCCGATGGCCTTCTCCCTGTGGGACAAGGTGCTGCGCCACAACCCCAAGAATCCGCAGTGGTTCAACCGCGACCGCTTCGTGCTCTCGGCCGGCCACGGCTGCATGCTGCTCTATGCGCTGCTGCACCTCACCGGCTACGACAGCGTGACCCTGGAGGACCTCAAGCAGTTCCGCCAATGGGGCTCCCGCACCCCCGGCCACCCGGAAACCTTTGAAACCCCCGGCGTGGAGGTCACCACCGGCCCCCTGGGCCAGGGCATCTCCAACGCCGTGGGCCTGGCGATCGCCGAAGCCCACCTGGCAGCCAAGTTCAACAGGCCCGACGCCACGATCGTCGACCACTACACCTACGTGCTGATGGGTGACGGCTGCAACCAGGAGGGCGTCTCCAGCGAGGCCGCCTCCCTGGCCGGCCACCTGGGCCTGGGCAAGCTGATCGCCCTCTACGACGACAACCACATCACCATCGACGGCAACACCGGCGTGTCCTTCACCGAGGACGTGATGAAGCGCTATGAGGCCTACGGCTGGCATGTGCAACACGTCGAGGACGGCAACACCGACGTGGCCGCCATCACCAAGGCGATCGAAGCGGCCAAGGCGGTCACGGATCGGCCCAGCCTGATCAAGGTCACCACCACCATCGGCTACGGCTCCCCCAACAAGGCCAACACCGCCGGCGTGCACGGCGCCGCCCTGGGGGCCGAGGAGGCCGAGCTCACCCGCCAGCAGCTGGAATGGAGCTACGGAGCCTTTGAAGTGCCCGAGCCTGCCTACGAGCACTGGCGCGCCGCCATCCAGCGCGGAGCCGCCGCCGAAGCCTCCTGGAACGAGAGCCTGGCCGCCTACCGCAGCCGTTACCCCGCCGAAGCCGCCGAGTTCGAGCGCCTGCTGCGCGGTGAGCTGCCCGAGGGCTGGGATGCCTCGCTGCCCGTCTTCACCCCAGCCGACAAAGGCCTGGCCACCCGCCAGCACTCCTACAACGCCCTCAACGCCTTCGGCCCCAGCCTGCCCGAACTGATCGGCGGCTCCGCCGACCTGACCCACTCCAACCTCACCGACATCAAGGGCGAGGCCAGCTTCCAGAAGGGCCATGAAGCCAACCGCTACCTCCACTTCGGGGTGCGGGAGCACGCCATGGCGGCGGTCCTGAACGGCATCGCTTACCACAACAGCGGCCTGATCCCCTACGGCGGCACCTTCCTGGTGTTCGCCGGCTACATGATCGGCGCCATGCGGCTGTCGGCCCTCTCCCAGCTGGGCGTGATCTACGTGCTCACCCACGATTCGATCGGCCTGGGCGAAGACGGCCCCACCCACCAGCCCGTGGAAACCCTGGCCAACCTGCGCGCCATCCCCAACCTGCTGGTGATGCGCCCCGGTGACGGCAACGAGACGGTGGGGGCCTACAAGGTCGCCGTCACCAACCGCAAGCGCCCCACGGTGCTGGCCCTCAGCCGCCAGGCCATGGTCAACCAGGCCAACTCCGCCGCCGAGAAGGTGGCCCTGGGCGGCTACATCCTCGAGGACTGCAGCGGCACCCCGGATCTGATCCTGATCGGCAGCGGCACCGAGCTCGACCTTTGCGTCAAGGCCGCCGCCGAGCTGAGCGCCGAAGGCAAGGCCGTTCGGGTCGTGTCGATGCCCTGTGTCGAGCTGTTCGAGGAGCAGGACGCCGCCTACCGCGAGTCAGTGCTGCCCGCAGCTGTTCGCAAGCGCGTGGTGGTGGAAGCCTCCAGCTCCTTCGGCTGGCACAAGTACGCCGGCTTCGATGGCGCCACCGTCTCGATCGACAGCTTCGGCGCCTCCGCCCCCGGCGGCGTCTGCCTGGAGAAGTTCGGCTTCACCGTCGACAACGTGGTGGCCACGGCGAAGGCCCTGGGCTGAGCCGGCATCACGCCCGAACGGCAAGGTCCCTGCCTTTCAGGGGCCTCGCGTTCCTGGTCACCAACCCCTTGCCAGCCCCCCTGGTGCATCAACTTGGTGAGATTAGTCAACCCATGAACAATGGATGCCCGTGGGAAGCCAGCCAGCCCTCTCCATCATTGTCCCCTGTTACAACGAAGAGAAGTCTCTCCCACTCCTAGTACGAACCCTTGAGCCCAAACTCAACTCGGCATTCGGCGAGCTGGGATGGGAGATGATTCTGGTGAACGACGGCAGCCAGGACGGCACCGAAGCATGCATTGAGGCGTTTCACCAACTCTGCCCAAAGATCTGGGGCGTGAGCCTGACGCGAAACTTCGGGCACCAACCAGCTCTTTACACCGGGCTCACCCATTCCAGAGGGAAGATCTGTGCCTGCATGGATGCCGATCTGCAGGATCCCCCTGAGGTCCTGCTGGAACTTGTCAAGATCGTGCTGTCTGGCGACTACGACGTCGCCTATGGGGTGCGCGCCACCCGCGAAGCGGGCCCCTTACTGAGGGGATGCTATCGGAGCTTCTATCGCTTGATGGGCGCTATCTCCGAACATCCATGGCAGATGGATGCCGGTGATTTCTGCGCGATGAACCGACGCACAGTGGACATGATGCTGTCGTTGCCGGAGCGGGACAAATTCGTGCGTGGTCTTCGCTCATGGGTGGGGCTGAGACAGGTTGGTGTGTCGTATACCCGACCCAGGCGAAAGCTTGGCCGTTCAAAGTACAACTACTCGCGCTTATATCGTCTGGCGATGAAGGGCGTGGTGGGCTTTTCGACAGCACCGCTGCGGATCGCCTCCTTCCTCAGCCTTGGCATGGGCCTGATCTGCGTCCTGGGCGCGGCCTTCCTGATTCTCAACAGACTCTTTCCCGCCTTCACTCTCTTCGGCTACAGCATCGGAGCCAGCCAAGGGATCGCCACGCTGGCCGTGCTGATTCTTTTGATGGCGAGTGCGGTTCTTGCCTCACTGGGTATCATCGGCGAGTACCTGGCAGTGGTTCTCGTTGAAGTCAAGCAGCGACCCGTGTCGCTGATCTCCAGGATCATCCATCAATGACTCCACCTGAAGCAGGCATCACCTTCCTGAGTAAGCCGGCCCCGGTCCACATGGCCGACTCCTGGTATGAATTCTCTCGCCCGGATCATTTCTGGGTCAAACGACGGTTTGAGGTGATGCACAGGATCATCGGAGGGCTTGCCCAGGAATCACCTGCCTGGCTTGACGTGGGATGCGGCACGGGCGTACTCCAGAATTACTGTCAGTCGAAATACGGCATCAACGTCACAGGAGCCGATCTGAATGTGGTGGCTCTGGAGCAGAATTCACAGGGCGCAGAACACACTCTTTGCTACGACATCAACGGCAGAAAGGCGGAGCTCAAGGAGGCTTTCGACATCGTCAGTGCCATGGATGTGATTGAGCATCTTGACGACGAAGGGCAATTCATCGAGTCACTTTTGTATCACCTGAAACCGGGTGGACTGCTACTGATCAACGTTCCAGCAATTCAACTCTTGTATTCCAATTACGATATCGAGGCCGGCCACAAGCGGCGTTATCATCGAAAGGACATTGCACGAATAGCCAAGACACATCAACTCAAGGCAGAAAGGTGGAGCTACTGGGGATTTTCACTGATTCCAGTGCTGATCGCTCGAAACATCGTCACGAGCTTTTCAGAACAAAGCAAGATCATTCAACGGGGCTTCTCGCCATCCAGTCCCACCATGGATTCGCTTTTAATGTTTCTCTCCCGGCTTGAGAAGCTTCCCAACCATCTGCTTGGAACGTCCATGATGGCGATCTTCAGGAAGTAGATGGACAGGCAAGATCCGGACAGGTTGTCGCACTGGGAGGGGCGCTCCTTCCTTGGATCTCCCGCCCCGGTTCTGCTCGTATGGCTGTGTCTTTATGCGGCAAGGCCCTTCTTTCTTGGGCTCTATCACGACGATTGGGTCATTTATCTTGATTCGCCTTCGTGGAATAACACCAACGCAACGTTCTGGCTATTCGCCAACAGACCCATTCTTGGCTTCTACCACATTGGCACCAGCTGGCTGGCGCAAGGGCATATAGCAATCCTGCATCTCTTTGCCGCCCTGACAGTTCTCGCCACCGCCCTGATACTGAGGAGGTTCTTGGTCGCCGTCATCAGCTATGCGTTTCGACAGAATAGTCGAGTTGGGTGCAACATCGCTGCCTGCCTGTGGCTGATGATGCCCTGGACGCTTGGCACCACAGCCTGGATCATCACCAATCCCACCTTGATGAGCGTTCTGGGATTCGGCCTGGCAGGCCTGACACTTCTCAATCACTGGAGATATCAGGACCAATTACTTCCATGGCTGCCAGTATCACTTCTGATCTCTGCACTGTCCTATGAGATGTTCATCGCACAGCTCCCCTTGCTGCTCGGCCTCTATTACCTGGATGAAGATCGCAAGCCCCGAAGGCTCCCGCCGTATCTACCTCGCATTGTTCTAATTACGCTTGCGAGCTTGTCCGTTGCCTTTGTCTCCAGAGCTTCGCTGGAGCGCCTGGGAAAGCTGCTCGACATGAAAGCTCCGATGAAGTCTTTCAATCCTGAATGGCTTTCTCTCTTTCTTCGCAATCTCCGGCCCGACTGGCTCTTGCAGGCTTTTCCGGGCCAGGAGAGCACGATCACACCCACCATCATCCTGATCATTGGACTCATCATCCTGGTCTTTGTCCGCTCCATTGATCGAGAAGGAAGACGCTTTAAGCGGCTTCTGCTGAGTGCCTTGATCGCACTGACCGGCTACAGCCTGTCCTGCCTTGTTCCAGCACTGGCAGGGTATGCCTTATCTGGAGTCGGCCTGGATTCACGCGTCACGATTGGGGCCTCCTTCTGGATGGCCTTCTTCCTCGCCTTCATCTTTAGTGAGGCCGCCGATAGGAGCGACTGGACGACCAAACTCTCCTGGATGGTGGCGATCGTGCTGGCCTGTTCCTTCACATTGGCGATGGTGGCCCAACTCTCCGACTGGAGAGTTGTGTGGAATAGTGAGCGTGCGCTGCTCAGAAAGCTCGATATCTCCAGCCATGCAACGCTGCCAGAAAATGCCCTGGTGGCCCTCGACCGTCCGATCTCAAGGAATGGCGTCTATGGATTTCGCTCATCATGGGATCTTGACTTTGCTATCAGAGATCTGTCCGGAAGGATGGACAATGCCACATATCTTGTGGCTGGAGACTACTGGAAGGTCCATGCCAACCAGGGCAGGGTGGTGCAGAGGGCAGGAACCTATGTCTTAGCCGAATACCGTCCATCCATGGCCTGGGTACTCGATGTGGAAACGGGCAAACTCAGGCCAATGGCCGCGCAGCAGGTTCTGGGGGGTTCCGATTACCCCTGAAGGCAGGGTTGGCGGGTTCAACTATCACCAACCCATTACCAACCGACCCAGTGAAGGGAGTGGGGAACAGGAGCGGTCACAAGCGAATGTAACGCTGACAGTTCGAACGATATTGACGACAGCCTGACCGAAGAGATCGGAAAGTGATCGATAGGCAAGAAGCCGGGATGACCCTCCCCCTCTACTTTATTATTCCGAAGACTTCAAGATCCAGCCGTCAACGAACTGGCTTCTCATGCGGATCACTGATCCGTTCATAGAGGATGCCCAACGCATTAGTCTGACGCACACGGTAAATCTGCAGCAAGTCAATGCCGTGGCGTCGGGCCAGTTCAGCCAGGGGAGGGTAATCAGCCGCAGCCAAGCCACCACCCTTGCTCGGGGAGGCCACATGATCGAGCACGAATCGGGGGCTGCTCTGCGGAGTTGTCAGCGCATGGATGTACGGCTTCGTATCGTGGTTGACCCAGGACAGAAGGAGTAGGACTCCGAGGTTGAGGTCACTGATGTGGGTGTTGTGAAGGCCGAGCAGCCGGGAGTTCAATCCATAGAGATGGACACCTGCCTGATGCGTGTCAGCAGGAAGCGAAGCCTTCTGCCTGTGGTCGCTCTCCATGAGCTGGCGGTTCAACGTCAGGCCAGTGCCGATCAACAGAGCTATGACAGGGGAAAGGGCAAGAGGTGGTGCCCACCATGGGATGGCGAGCGGCCGGACAAGCCCTGATGCCGCAGATCTGGAAAGTACAACGCTAGAGGTGAGGCCGGAGAAGTTGGCCAGGCCTGTAGCCATCACGACCACCGCCGTTGGGATGAGCAAAAGGTAATAGTTCAACATGCCCTTGTTGGGCAGCAGGATCGCAGCGATCGTGGCCACGGAGAGCAAAAGCGCCGCGAAGAGGAAGTGGCGGGACTGGGGCCCATAGGGCTGTCGTCGTAACAAGGGCAACAGCCACACAGCCCAAGCCAGAAGGAATTGTGGAGCTTCAACAACCAGGGTGCGCAGAGTGGACAGCAAACCCATGAGCCGATCAGGAGCGCTACGCACCAAGGTGAAGCCATTGACAATTAACCAGCCAGCCATCGCCCGGATTGAGAAACCAGACGAACCCTTGCTGACCACATCAACATCAACAATGCCCATGTAGTCGGCAAGAAGCGATCCTGCACGACTGAACAGACCAAAGCCGCCCATCCGATAGACCAGAAGGTCAACCACTAGACAAGCCACCAGGGAAAGGCACAGGAGCCGGAAGGCGCGTTGCCGGCCAAGGCCACCACCCAGGATGAGAGCCCAGACTTGGGGCACCAGCTGGTACTTGAGATGAAACGCGCCGACAGAAAGCACAACAACACCAGAAAGGGCCTTGAGCCCCGGAGGTCGATGCACGAGCAAGGTCCAGATTCCCAGGAGCAACACACTGCCAAGGATCTCGCCGTTGGGAGTCACTTGCGTCGTAGCCGTATCCAGAGGGCGCAAAAGAAGCGGTGGACCGACGCAGAGGAAGCAAACGGCGACGGATGCCCCACGGCTCAGCAGGGCCCGGCTGCCGACGAAGGCCAGCAAAGCAATGAGACCGACGGCAACAGACTGCACAAAGGCGATCGCCAGTCCATCCTGCAATGGGGGGGGGGTACCAATGGCCCGGAGCAAGGCCAGAAGGGGCACGTAAAGCAGCGGATGGAGAAAACCCTGCGTGTACATGTCCACCACCTCGGTGCCAGGTGGCAACTGCAGATAGCGACGGGCCAAAGAAGCAGCCACGTGAACGTCATCCTGGAATCCGCTTGCGATGACCCCGTGACGCAAGATACGAGCGAGAACGGCAGTCGATGAAACAATAAAAAGGAGTAAGCCGATGCTTAACTCCAAGGAAATCAACGGAGATGAATGACGCCTTGATGCGGTCTGCCCCATGAAACGCACTCGAGTGGTCACAAAGATACAGGTGGTTTCATGGAAGTGGGTTGGGTGGCGAAGGAGATGTGGTGTCGCCGAAACCGGCGAGGGCTCCCGTGACCGAAAAGGGGCGCAGGGCGATCAGTGTCTGGCCACATCAGCTGAACAACTGTCCAGGAGAAGGCCAACTCACCAGATCGTAACCGTGCCAGGGACACCAGAGTCTCGCCCGACTCAGACAGAAAAGTGCCTTAGGAGGATCGCAGTCAGTGGTGAAGCACACGGCAATCACGGGATACTGAGAGTACCGTTGGGAAATAGGGAGAGCCACGTGTTATTCGCAGCATTGTCTGCCTTCCCCAGATGATTGACGCCCAGGATGCCCCACATCAACCATGCCAAAGGAAGGATGATGGGCACAAGAAATAGCTTCCAGGCCATGTCCAAGCAGAAAACGATGAATGCCAGGTCCTCCCGTGCCCTGACGATCCGTTCTGGGTCCATCCCCACAACTGGTGGCAGCACAAGGCCGCCTTTGTGGGGCCACTCTCCACCGGCAACTGATTCCACATTGAGGGCTTAAGGATGAACGGAGCCATGAAAGGGATGACCCAAGCCACTCATTATGAAGCCAATGAGTGATCACGCAAGTTCGCCCAAGACATCCATGAGGAGTGTCCTGAAGAGACTTCAGAGCCTGCCCGAGCGTACAAAGCTTGACCAGACAGGAGCCTTAACGCTCCTGGTGTTGTCGGTCATTCTGCTTGGCGGTTTTCTCTTTCATCCATCCATCTCCATCGATGATGACTGGGGCCTGCTCGGCGAGGAAAAGAACATCGCACTCGGGCTTGGGAGATTAACCAGTGCGGTCATTGAAGGCCTGTTCCCACAACTGATCAGTCCGCTATTTCCATACTCACTGCTAGCGGTTTCATATGTTATAACCTATGCTCTCATCATTGACCTGCATGGACTGAAGCACAGCTGGAAAACCATGCTCTGCTTTGTCATCTTTGCCGGCTTCCCAACCAATTGGTTGATTCAGGAGTTTTCAGGAATGGTACCAGGGTTCGCCATAGGCCTAGTTGCGACCGCAGGAGCCGCCTGGGTGACCAAGGAAGCGGAAAACGAACGCCAGAGAAAAAGCTGGATATCAACGCCTTCAGTACAAGCCATCCTTCTCCTGCTTATTGCTCTCGGGAGCTACCAGTCGTTCGTCACCTTCTACATTTCAATGGGAATAGGCTACTCACTCATTAGGTGCGACCGTCGAGTCGGCTGGAGCCAAAGCAATGCACGCCAGCTTCCGAGCTACATCGCCAATGCCGCCATCGCCACTCTTCTTTACCAGCTTGTCTACAAGTTGGCGCTCCAGCTGACAGGGGCCAAGGTATTCATGATTGATCGCTATTTCATAAGCCCCTACTTTTCGCTTCGTACAGAACCTGTGAGCTGGATACTCGGAAATCTGGGACAGGTTATTCGCACCTACACGGGGCCTTCCCAGTTTTTTGGGGGCAACCTCTATGTCGCACCCATTGTCATCGCAGGAGGGATTGCGATGGTTCTATGGCAGTCCGGCAGATCGGAAAGGGTAGAAGCTACGTCCACCGAAAAGGCGCACACCCGGTCTGTTGGAAGACCACATTTCTATCTTCAGCTTTGCCTGGTTGGGCTACTGCTAGCCACTCCACTAGCGCTGAACTGGGTATCAAGCCCAAACCGCATACCCCTCAGAGCAATGGTTGGCTTGCCATACGTATTCTGGCTATTCTCCATCATTTGGTTGGAATCCAATACCTTTACAAAGACAAGGACATGGATTCAGATTGCTGCCATTGCCAGTGTTTTCGCACTCGTGCTTCAGATTATCAACGTTAACTCCAATTACTTTGGGGCCCGCAGTTTTACCAGCAGATCCGACCAGCTGGTGGCATCCACCATCATCTCCTATCTCTCCAGTCGCTCCGAACTGCAAGGGCAACCAGTCAACAAGCTAGCCACGAGTGGCGCACTGAAACGCAAACAGTATTTTGAAACAGCCTGGTACTCTGCAGCTAATGGGTCATGGTTTAACTGGGTGGGCGGCTCCAGCAAGCGAGTCGTCTCCTATCTGAAGATGATGGGAGTTCACAACCTAGAGGCTGCAGGCGAAGATAGGATCAAACAGCTCGGTCCAACGTTTGAGGCGATGGAGCCTTGGCCAGACCCTAGATCCATCCAAGTTTCAGGTGATACCTTGTTGCTCAAGCTGGGGCAGAAGGAAGAAGAGTAGGCATGGTTTGAACTCATCCCCAAGAGAACCACTAGAAGCGCGAACGCATGTCAGCAGGCAAAGCCAAGAGTTTGTGGGCAATCCGAATGAATCGGCTAAGGTAGCTACGACAGCACTGGATTTCAGGGTAATGACCGGTCGACTCGTATACGTAACGACTGCCTACAATGAATCCCTGAATCTTGATGAGTTGCACGCTCGCTGTCGTCAGGCCTATGAGATGATCCGAAGCTCCCTCCCAAACCAAGCCGATCTTGAGTTCGGGATGGTGATCGCAGACAATCACAGCAGCGATGAAAGCCTCATCGCCATTCAGCGCATTATTGCGAAGGATCCCAACGTCATCGGGATTGCCAACAGCAGCAACTACGGACCGGAGGCCTCGGCCGTGAACGCCTTCCGGCAAGCGGGGAACTACACCTTGATGGTATGCCTCTGCTCAGATCTGCAAGATCCACCTGAGCAGAGCGTGGAGATGGTGGCACAACTTCTTCAGGACAACTCCAAAGATGCTGTACTGGCTGTGAAGAGTCGATCTGCAGGCGGACCGCTTCTGCAGATGGCACGTCGAACCTACTACAAAGCACTGGGCTATTCCTCGAGACTCCAACAGGTACCAACTGGTTTTCATGGATTCGGCTGTTATCGAAGGGAAGTCGTTGAGGAGATTCTTCGCTACTGGGATGAGTCAGGAATGAATCTTCGGATGTGCATCGCCAACAGTTGCCATTCTCCAGTGCTTGTTCACTACAAGCAGGCCGATCGCACACGCGGTACATCCTCCTATCGAGGCGCAGGGTATGCGTTAGAAGCGATACGCGCGCTGCTGTCAGCAGATGCTGCCGCCAGTCGGCTTGCATTAACAATCGGCGGTGCTGGCATTCTGTTTTCCTTCATGATGGCTGCATTCCTTCTTGCAAACTATTTATCTGGGAACAGTCGCTATGAAGGTGGTATCCCAACGGTGATGGCCTTGATACTCGTGAGTTTTGGATTACAAATGCTGACCACTGCAGTTGTGTCAAGACAGATTGAGGGACTTCGCCATTCTGGCTTCAGACCAAGACTCAGATATTCCATGCTGCGCAATGATCAATGGCAGGATGAATAGCCATTCTTTGACGCGATATGGGCTCAGTGGGGTTGTCTTCACCATCCTTGGACCAGCAATTTTCTGGCTTGCCTTTCCCATGGGGGCATTTATTGCCTTAGGCCTTGCAGAAGCGTCCTGCCACATCATAAGGTACTTCAGCTTTCGCATTCTAGTATTTCCAAAAAGTAGAGGATATCGCGTTACGATACGTGGCTACATCATTTCGATCCTACCAACTTTATTGGCAGGGATTGCAATAGTCGCTATCTTCAAAGAAGTCATTGGCAGAACAGCGTTGACGGCGCTAGGAGCGCTAACGTCCTTGACGGTTGGCTATGCATGGAGCACCTTTGTATACAAGCAGTCATTTGCAGCCAAGCAAAGTGCTGATCAGCATTTAACCAAACAGTGAATGATCAAGGACTAGGGCAGCATTAGCATCTTCAAGGCTGGGAGCCTTCTGCAGAAGTACGTACTAGAATCAAAGAGCAACAGACTTCCACAGAGTGGTCCGCCTATCAGGCTCACAAGACTTCGAACACTCAGCCAAGGCCATCAAGTCCTAACCCCTCATGAGACAAGCTTGCCTGGTTTGCAGCAATCAATTGTCTGCCCCTATCCTTCATTACAGCAATCTTCCTTCAGGCGCTCAACAGATGCCAACAAGGGAAGAACTTGATGTGGATAAAGGAATCGATTTCAACGTCAGGCAGTGCCTGTCTTGTGAGACTCTTCAGCTTGACTGCGAACCAGTTGAGTATTATCGCGATGTGATCAGGGCAATGCCTGTGAAAGGCGCATTCGCGAACCTGAAGCTTGAGCTATACAAGGATTTTGTCAAGAGGTTTTCATTGGAGAACAAACATCTCATTGAAGTTGGCTGTGGCAAAGGTGACTTCATTCAGCTTTTCTCTGAACAGCCCACAAGAGTCACAGGCATTGAGCACTGCAAGGCCTCCGTTCTAGCTGCTCAAAGCAAGGGTCTACCTGTGATGGAAGGATTTGTCGACACCTGTGCGTCCATTGTGCCTGGCTCACCCTATGACGGCTTTCTCTCCTTCAACTTCCTGGAGCACCAACCCAATCCAAGCGGAATGCTGGCTGGAATACACAGCAGTCTTTCTTCTGATGGTGTTGGACTTATTACAGTCCCAAGCTTTGATCACATTCAGCGCCATAACGCCTACTATGAGTTTGTCAGAGACCATCTTCTTTACTTTACAGAAGCCACATTAAGGCGCATGCTCGAGACGAATGGATTCGACGTCATTGAGGTCACTCTATTCAATGAGGACACGATCTGTGCCTATGCAAGAAAGAGACCTGTCATTGCTTTAGGTGGACTGACAGACAACTATATGAGGCTACGTCGAGAGCTGAATGAATTGATCGATGATCTCAAGTGTCAAGGCAGACGGGTTGCCATATGGGGTGCAAGCCATCAAGGATTTACAATCATCTCATGTGCAGATATAGGGGGCAAAGTTGAATACATCATTGACTCAGCAGAGTTTAAACAGGGAAAGTTCTCGCCAGCATCCCATATCGAAATCATCTCTCCATCTGAAGCCCTGGAACGCGCCGCTGATGCCATAATCATTGCCGCACCGGCATACACAAAAGAAATCCTTGGAGTGATCCAGTCAACGTATCCTGCAGATACACACATTTCGGCACTCAGGCTGGATGGGATTGAGATCCTTCATCAGCCTGATGAGCTCAAGAAAGTCCCATAGCCGTATCAGCAATCTGCTCCTCCATTGTCGACGCAGATAGGCCAAACTCTCCGAGAAAAGCAAGAAAGGGTGTCGTATCAGCTGAATAGATATTTGGAGACAGTGCACTATCCAGGGACGATACAGGCTCAGGCAAGTTGAACATCTTGCTGACTTTCTGAGCCAGCTCGTTTAAGTCAGTTTCGTGACTGACTGTTGCCAAAGGACTCTGAAGCGGTGCATGGTCGCTTTTCGCCCATGCCCAAGCCAACGCAGAGATATTAGACGCATGACCAAATCCCCGCACGACACGGTTTTTTGACTTGAGGATGATTTGTGTTTTGTCACGCGCCTTTAGGAGAAAGTCACCCAAGGCATAAATCTGGGGGTTCGTCATGAACCTACCAGTAAGGGAGTAGATCCTGAGGATAAGACTGCCAGTCAGATCTCCAATACGTTTCTCCTCCTCATGTTTAAGAGCTCCATAGGGGTTCTGAAGCAGTTTATCGCCATATCCTGGAAGCTCGCCGTCAAAGGAAGACGCCGCTCCCGATGAGATATTGACCACCCGAACTCCCGGTGAGTGTGTGACGGCGTCACAAACAAGCCTTGTTATCTCTCGGTTGATAGCGATATAAGAGTCAACTCCGACAACATCAAGGCCAGAACGAGGGAAGAACGCGGCATGAAAGATGCTACCGAATGGATCTTTTACTGCATGCTCAGGCAATTCGGCCAGTGAGAAGACTGGATAGTCGAACTGATGATCTCGCCCATAGGCTGTGGTGCATAAAGATCCTGACTTACTCGCATAGGCTTTGACATACTGGCGAAACAGGTTTGGCTCGAGCGTGAGCTGTAGTTCATGCAGTGCAGATTTGCCAACCCAACCAGTGGCACCCGTCACCGCAATAGGCTTGGATTGAAAATCAGACATGAGCTGGTACGACAAGAGAAAAACAGTCGGAGAATGAACCTAAATGCTCAATGGTCGCAATGGCCATCAATGAAAAGCGGAGAATTTCCTAAGCTTCAGGCGTCGCGCTCAAGGACCTTCCAGCGACTCTCAAGCATCTCGATCCGCATTTGATCTTCTTGATACATCAATCCATAATACTCACGCTTGTTGAGGAGCCAAAGCAATTCAAAGTGAACAGCCTGCAGCAATGCTTCAGCAAGATCTGGCGAGTCAAGAGCTGAACCGTCAAAGACAACCTTGCGTGTTTCGAAGCGATCCAGATGCACCGCTTGGAGCCTCCGTAAATTTGGAAACGCATCAATGGATACGGCCCCACCGACAACGAACTCAAGCCCGGCCCTGTGGCACTTCATGGCGATTTCTTCGCCAATCCTGGTGACCTCGTCGCCTTCGAGACCATCTCTTCCGACGCCGAGTGAACAACTGAAGTCAACGCGACCAAACACGACGCCATTGCAACCTACTTCCGCAGATGCGGCAGCTATCAAATCATCAATACAACGATAAGCGGCAATTGTCTCCACATTGAACAGGAATTTCACGTCCTCTTGATCTTCTGGAGAAAAGACCTTGTTCTTGGCGGCAATAAACTTTGTTAACGCATAGGGTGATTCCACCATCGGAGCGATGATGTAGTTAACCCCAAATTGCCGCGCTTCCAGCATGTCACGGATCGCCTCGCAACCACCAACCTTAAGAGCCATGCCGACTTCAGCCTTATGGGCGATTTCCAACAGCCTGAGAAGTTCGTCCGTACGGGTTCCTTCGGCCTCAAACTCTGCCTTTGTTGCCAATACTCCATAACATTCTTTTCCTCGCTTAAGAATATCAAGCATCTTGCGTTCATGCGCGTTCATAGGCTTGATCACGATTTCGCGAATCTTACCAGAAATGCGCAGTTTTTCAGTCAGCCGAGCCAAGGTATCGGTAAACACCAAGTGCCAACTCGGCAGGGAGGTCCGGAGTCATGCGATGAAGCGGGTTTGATTCCATACCTCCTTGAGCACTGATTCGGCTTGATATCTTGGGAAAGTAAGTCTGCTCCGGGTGGATGGACACAAGGAACAAGGCTGGCGATGGGCGCTCCCACAATTCGAGGAAAACAGAGTCATCAGACCAACCCTCAGCAGAGAGACTGTGAACAGGCAGGCCGTAGGCCTGCCCCAGAAGCATCCAATCAGGGAAACCGAGACCGGAGAGGACATCACAGCCGACATAGGCGCCATCAAAGTAGTTCTTCTGGGTCATGCGAATTGATGCATAGCCTTCATTACAAAAGAGAAAGATTTTGAGATTCAGATCATTGACGACGACTGTGGCCAGCTCCTGAAGATTCTGACTGAAACCACCATCCCCCTCAACCAGAACAGTACGGTGTCTGCGATCCGCAAATGCAACTCCGATAGCTGCCGAAAGGCCGTATCCCATGCTCGCCAATCCCTTGTTCGTGAGCATCGTCTGGCCTTGGCGGAGTTGAAAGGCCTGCATCATCACTGTGAAGGCACTGCCACTGCTACATGGGACGATATGATCTGCATCACCGCAGATACTGGCGAGATCCATCACCATGTCATAGGGGTTCAGATAGCCCTCCGTCGTTGCATTGCAGGACTCTGAAAGAGGCAGAAGTGCCTTCACTTGATGGCAGAAGGACATCCATTCAGGATGCTGGCCAAGATCGTGGCTGAGCAGCTGGCTGAGCGCAGCATCTGCATCGGCCTCAATGGCTTCCGACAGCTGCGGATTTGGCTTCGCCAGCTCTGCAGGATCAATGTCCACCTGAATGACATCCCCAACCGGCATGAACGCCTGCCAGTTGAACCCTGTTTGCTGTAGCCCGAGACGGGTACCTAGGGCAAGAAGCAAGTCCGACTGCTGCAGCAGCACATTGCTGTAACGCTGTCCCCAGGTGTTAGGGCGACCGAAGTAGTTCGAATGCTCAGATCCGTAGCGATCGGCCCCATTCCAGGTCGTCATCACAGGCACGCTGAGGGACTGCAGCACAGATTCGAGCCTCTGAGCACAGGGACGTGAGACGCCTCCACCGATGAGAAGCACAGGCCGTTGGGCAGCCGCGATGCGAGCCGCAACGGGCGCCATATCCGGGATGGCGCGGGCGGTCGCGAAGCCTGACGGATCCTCAGCAGCCGCGGCCCACGCCTCGGGCACTTGCTGAGCCTGAACGTCAAGCGGCAGTTCCAGGAACACCGGCCCAGGGCGACCCTGCCAGCTCAGAGCGACAGTGGCCAAGAAAGATGGGCGATCAAGGGGCTCCCTCAAACACAGACTGCGCTTGCAAAGAGGCGACGCAAGTGCAACTCCGTCCACTTCCTGGATACCAAGCTGACGAAGAGCGGGAGGCGCAAGATCAACAACTTTGACTTGGCCTCCGAGCAGCAGTAGCTCACGGCTTTCCAGCCAGGCACCAGCCAGGCCAGTGAGAGCATTGGTTAATCCGGGGCCTGCCGTGACAAGGACGAAGGCACGGCCGACTCCTTCTTCAGCCGTACCTGAATTCAGCGTGGCATTGTGGTGTTCGGCAGCGATGACGGAAGCGACCTCATGCACTGTCGGTATGCAGACCATCTGCAGACGGGCGGAGTTCAACAAATGCATGATGTTTCCCCCTGCCACAAAGTAGCAATGGGTAAACCCCTCGGATTTCAGCCAAAGCAGCATCGCGTCAGAGTATTTCATCTAAGTAGCCTCAAAAGGAACAGAAGACACGGCCTTCAAGGCCTCTTCCATGGCGAAGAGGATGGTTGCCAACTGGGGCTCGCCGGCAGGGATCATGACCTCCTCTACGCCAAGTTCCAAAGCGCTGGAAGAAGGAATGATCACATGATAAAAACCAGCCGAATGCTTCTTGTCGGCAAGAAAGGCAGACCGGAAGCGATTCGGATCAAACAATTCAACAGCAGACGGAGGCAACGTCGGACGCAACAGCTGGAGACAATGTTCCCATAGGGGCAGACAGTAGGAGGGTGATCCGAGGTAGCAGATGGCTGCCATCATCCCAAGAGCCACCGCCAGTCCATGGGGAATGGCGAAGTCAGTTGCCGACTCCAACGCATGCCCCCAGGTGTGCCCAAAGTTGAGGCAGCGCCTCTCGGCCCTGTCAAACTCATCCTTCTCAACGAACCACTGCTTGACCCTCAAGGTGGCGTGCAGCAAACCTGCCAACTCCTGCTCACTCCAGGTCCCAGACAAAACAGGATGCACCAACGTCAGATAGCTGGCAAAGGCCTCCGGTCCACGGCAGAAAGCAATCTTGGCTGCCTCTGCAGCCCCTGCTGCGATCTCTACAGGAGGAAGTGTGCGGGCAAAGACAGGAAGAATTTCGATGCGCCTGGGGGGGTGGAAGTTGCCGATCAGATTCTTGAAAGCGCCGACATTGATTGAACTCTTACCTCCCAGACAAGAATCTGCCATGCCAAGGAATGTGGTCGGTACGTAGTCCCAGGAAATGCCGCGCATGTAGAGCGAGCTGACGAACGTGGCGATATCCTGAATGACGCCGCCCCCGACGGCCAACAGGCGGGAGCCGCGACCGAGACCAGCTTGCTTGAGTGCAACGAAGATGTCGACTGTCTGTGGCAGGGCCTTGGCGTCTTCGTTGGCCTCTACGAAGATGACAGGCTGACCCTCTCTCATGTGAATGCTGTCCTTGAAGAATGCATCAATCAGAAGCAGGTCCGCATTGGGACGCCAACTCCCCAGATCGGTTAGCCCATCGAAGTTGATCCTGTAGTCGGAGAGTGAGCTTTTGATCTCGATGGGTGGGAACGAAGCCAGAGGGGGAGAAGGCATAGGAATCTAGGTGTGTTTGAAGCCGATGAATCCGCCATCTACGGTCAGAAATTGGCCGGTGATGAATCGATTGGAGGGGCCGACAAGGAAGGCAGTGGCATCTGCGATATCCTGTGGCTGCGCAAGCCGGCCAAGCGCAGTCTGGGATGTGATCGTCTCAATCTGGTCCGCGGATAGGTGACGTCGTGTCATGGGTGAGTCCACCACACCAGGAAGAATCGCATTGATCAGAATGCCTTGGGCTCCAAGATCCAGCGCGCATGACTTCACAAGGCCCTGCAGAGCAGCTTTTGATACGGTGTAAGCGAGTTTTCCAGGCCGACTCTCCAGCTGCCAGATGGAACTGATGACACAAAGACGACTGCCACGCTGCAGCCGCCCACTTACCAACAAGGCCGAAAGACTAGCCGCAATGAACATAACATTGCTTTGCCAAAGCCGCTCAAAAGTGACCTGATCAAAATTGGTGATCGTGTCACTGGCGTTGAGACCGTGGGCCCACACGACCGCATCAAGCGGCGGCAAGGCCGAAAAATGGGTGGCGCTCGGCGGTTTGGCATAGGACAGCGCAACATGGGAGCGAGCATCCGCTGTGGGAGAGGCGCCTGCGGAGCCAGCCGTGTGGAGGTGATCCCCCCGGGCCGTCATCGCTGAGGCGATGGCCGAACCCAAGGCACCACCAGCGCCGAAGACCAGCGCATTCCTCGGCGCAAGATTTGGAAGGACGTCGGTCATGGAACAGTTAGCCATGGGCAGCGATACGCCCCCACCATGGGCTTGAAGGCGTAAACCCAAAGGCGAGCCAGCCGCAGGTTGCGGAGCCGTTGCTGATCAGCCCGGCGGCGAATGGCGAAACGGCACAGCCTCGATGAGTGGCGCATGTTGGCCAGCAGCAGGAAGCTTTGCTGAGACCAATGCTAGTGGGACTTCTCGGATTTTCAGCACATGGTCGGTGCTGCTGGGACGACGGTGGATCCACCATCAGGAGGCGGCTCAGCCCTGGCGGGACGGCACGTTATGGCGGCTGCGCTCCACCACAAGGGGGAGACGCAGGGTGCGCTGGTTGATGAAACCGATGTATTCGCCCAGGATGCCGAGGGCAAACATCATGGCGCCGGCGAAGAACAGCGCCGAAATCGAGAGCATGGCCAGACCGAACTGGAAGCTCTGCCAGTAGATCAGCTTGCTGAGCATCACCACGAACGACAGCAGGATCGAGAGGGCCCCGAGCGACAGGCCGGCCGTGGTGATCAGGCGCATGGGCTTGCGGGAGGAGGTGACGATGCCGAGCACGCCGAAATCCACCAAGAACGACAGCGAGGCGGAGCTGCTGCCCCCCTTGCGATCGGCACTCACGTAGGGAATCGTCGACCACTTGAAGCCGATGGCGCAGACCAGACCCTTGATGAAGGGGTAGGAATCGATCGACTCCCGCAGGGCCAGAATCACGGAGCGATCATAGATGCCGAAGCCGGTGGTATCCCGCACCATCGGGTAGTCGGAGAGCCAGGACAGCGTGGCGTAGTAGATCTTTTTGCAGAGAAACAGGATCGGACTCTCATGGCTGGAGCGCCGCACAGCAAAGATCACCTGGTTATCGCCCTTCTTCCAGGCCGTGATCAGATCAGCCACCAATTCGGGGGGATCCTGCAGGTCCGCCATCAGGAAGACATTGGCATCGGCATCAGGGACCAGCAGAGCGTTGGCAGAGGAACGCACAAAGCCGAAGTTGGAAACATTGCGAATCAGGCCAATCCGCGAATCCCTTGCCGCCAATCCCTCAATCAGAGCGACCGTGTGGTCGGTGGAGCAATTATCGGCGAACACGACGGAGAAGACATCGTCGGGGAACTGATCAAGAACCTTCGACAGCCTCACATAGAGGGCTTCAACGTTGGAGGACTCGTTGTAACATGGAATGCAAATGGCGATATGATGGCTCAATGTTGACAAAAAGCATGCTGCAGGCAGTGTATCTTTTGGCTGCCGTTCTCGCAGCGTGCCTGGGCCAATTCATCTTGCGGATCCGCCCGCCAGCCGATGGCTTCCGCACCTCCATGCTCTACTTGGCGGCTTCGCTGCTTTGCTATGGCGCGTCGTTTGGAATCACGGCGCTGGTGCTGCCCGCCGCCGACCGCAAACTGGCGGTGCTGATGCTGAGCCTGCAATATCCGTTGCTGTATGTGCTGTTTGCCATCAAGGATTCGGCCGCTCTGCCACCGGCCAGCCTGGTGGCGATCACCCTTGGTTATGCCATCGTCGCGGTTGGTATGTTCGGGCGTTAGCTGAGATTGGCGCACAGCTTGTCGATCTGGCGCTGGCCCAGCTGGAAGTCCCAGATGGGGCCGCCGAAGATCTTGATCGGCAGCGGATTCCTTCGCTGACATTGGTCCCGCAGCTGATCTCCGTAGACAAGGGTCCTGATCTCGCCCGATGGGCTCACCTCGATGACGGTCCGTTCGACGACATTGTTGTGATAGAAAACCAGCGTCAGCACCAGCCAGATGGCCAGGGCTCGGCTGGTGGCGCTGTTCCGGGTACGGGGGTCACGCACCAGAAAGAAGAACGCCAGCAGCAACACCGACAGAAACAGGACGGTGTTCCAGTAGAAGAAACGCCCGCCCGCATCTTCAACGCTCAGCATCTTCAGGTCCACCCCGCGACGGGTGGCCACCAGCAGGCTGGAGAAGGAGAGCACCAGGGTGGAAAAGATTCCCAGGTAGAGCAGGGCCGGCTGGCCCATGCGCCCCGTCACCACCCGCACGGCCAGCACCACCAGGGCCAGCACCCCGAGCACGGCCAGCAGCTGAAGAGGATCGGGCAGGTCTCGCAGGTACCACCAGGGCTTGTAGCCCCCCAGCAGTGGGGCAATCAGATGCACCGTGAACCAGTCGAGCAGCACGGCGGGATGCATCAGCAGCTTGGCAAGCGCCCGGGCCGTGGAGAGGGGGTAGTCGGTCTGCAGCTGGGAAACGTAGATCTGCAGGGACGACAGCAGCACCGGCAGGCTCAGCCACAGGGGCCGCAGCGGCAGCCGGCGGTGGCGGAGGCCAGCGAAGATCAGCAGCGGAATCGTGTAGATGGCCATGAACGGGCCGGTGAAGGCCGCCACCAGCCCGTAGAGCGCCAGCAGACCTTTGAGGGCCGGATGCTGCGGAAACTCCGGCCGGCCACTCCCCTGCTGGGCCACCACGCCGTAGGCGATCAGGATGAAGCCGAGCGGGAAGAAGATGTAGGCGTTGGGAAGGTTCAGATAGGTTTCGCCGGCGTAGGGGTAATACACGTAGGGGATGTAGGCCAGCCGCATCGCCCGGCTGAACACCCCGGCTCCGATCAGGGCCTCGACGCTGACCAGGGGCAGCAGCCAGGAGGCCCAGGCCACCAGCAGAAAGAAGCTTGGATAGCTCAGCGGCGAGAGCAGATTCACCGCCGTGAGCGCCGTGATCCGCTGCAGCAGATGGCTGTAGCCCGCATAGAGCTGGACCAGCGATCCGGCGCCCTGATCGATGGCCTGCTGCAGGAAGATCGAGCCATCCTCCGCGTAGAGGCCCGGTTGCAGGGAAATGGATGGACGCCGCAGGTGGTAGCCGAGGGCGCAGAGGCCGACCAGGGCGGCGGAGACGAGAAAGTCGTGGAGGCGGGGGGGCAGGCGCTGCTCGGCTGACCGGCGGAACTGCTGGATCTTCTGGAGAATGTTCGCCATGGGTGCGCGCAACGTCTCCGCTCAGGCCGCCATCAGCTGGGTGTCGGTCCAGGTGAGCATGCGGCTGACGCCATCGCGACAGGAGATGGCCGGCGCCCAGCCCAGCAGCCGCTGGGCCTTGGCGATGTCGGCGATGAAGCAGTCCTGGTCGCTGGCGCGGCGGGGGGTGGGGGTGTACACCAGCGGCGGAATGGCCAGCAGCTCGGCGAGCAGGGCGAACAGCTCCAGCAGGCTGAGGGAGTTGGCGGCGCCGCCGCCGATGTTGAAGATCTCGCCGGTCATCCGCTCCCGGTGCTCGTAGGCGGCCCGGTAAAGGCGGATCAGGTCGTCGGCATGGAGCACGTCGCGCACCTGCTTGCCGGTGCCGGCGATGGTGAAGGGCTCGGGGGCCACTCCCGCCTGGTGGGCGCGCTTCTGCTCGATCGCCTTCTGGCAGAACCAGCCCACCCAGCCCTGGTCGAAGGAGGCGAACTGGCGGCCGCCGAAGATCGAGGAATGGCGGAACACCACCGTCTTGAGGCCATAGACGCGGGCCCAGTCGCGCACGTACTGATCCGCCGCCCCCTTGGAGCAGCCGTAGGGGGTGGAGAAGTCCAGCCCCAGCGCTTCATCGAGGCCTTCGGGGTGATCCGGCAGGCGGTAGCGGGTGGGGGTCTCCTCGTAGCGGAGCCCTTCCAGGTCGCCGTAGACCTTGTTGGTGCTGCTGTAGGCGATCAGGGCCTCCGGGGAGAGGGCCCGGGCCGCTTCAAGCACCGCGAAGGTGCCGAGCACGTTGGTCTGCAGGTCGCGGGCGGGATCCTGCAGGGAGGTGGTCATCGCCACCTGTCCGCCCACATGGGCGATGTAGTCGAAGGGGGCGTGGCGGCGGAAGACGGCCAGCACGGCCTCGGCCTCGGCCAGGTCGGCCTGGATGAAATGGAAGCGCCCGGGGGCGGCCTGGGACTCCAGCCAGGCCAGGTTGGCCGCCGATCCCCGCCGGAACAGGGCATCGACCACGATCACCTCGGCGCCGTCCTGGAGGTAGGAGGCGGCCAGGTTGGAGCCGAGAAAGCCGCAACCGCCGGTGATCAGGACCTTCATCGGATTCAGGGCAGAGGGGACACGGGAAGCCTCAAACCAGCCAGGTCCGGAACGTATCGCTCGATCTGATCGGGGCGGTCGGGAAGCACACCGGGGCGCAATCTACCGGTCGCCCCCAGGCGCTCCCATTCCGCCGCGGCGAAGGCCAGCAGGCTGGTGGCGGCCCCCGAACCGATGTTGACCACCAGGGGAACGCCTGCGCTGATGTCGGGCCGCGTGCAGGCCTCCAGCAGGTGGGCCGCCACGGCGTCGGCGGGGATGAAATCGCTGACCTGGCGTCCGGAGGTCATGGGGAAATCCTCCCCGGCCAGGGCGGCGCGCCGCAGGGAGGGCCAGAAGTTGCCGGCGAACTGGCCCTCGCCATAGGCCGTGAAGATCCGGCCGTAGAAAAGCTCCCGCCGCCGCTCGATGGCGAAGGTGCGCAACAGCTGGAAGGCCGCCGCCTTGCTGGCCCCGTAGGCGCTCAGGGGCTCCAGGGGGGCGTCGGGGGGGATCGCCGCAAAACGGCGGGCGGCATTGCCGTACTCGTGGCTGGTGCCGGTGACGACGCAGCGGCGCACCCCCGCCTCCGCCGCCAGCTCCAGCAGCCGCAGGCTGCCGGCGACATTGGCCTGCACCAGCTCGGCCCATGGCACCTGCTTCGGGCTCACCCCCGCCGAAGCCAGGTGCAGCACCACCTCCACCCCCTCCAGCTCGGAGGTGGCGAGGGTGTGCAGATCGCCCTCGCACCACTGGGGCTGACGCGGCAGGGGGATCACCGGGGCGGAGGCGGGGGTGCGGCGCAGGGCCCGCACCTGGTGGCCCGCCGCCAGGGCCGCCGCCAGCACATGGGAGCCGATGAAGCCGGTGCCGCCGGTGAGGAACAGCCGCATCAGGCCTGGCAGAAGGCCCGGATCACGGCGATCTCCTTGGCCAGCATCGGAGCCGTCAGGCCCGGGTAGGTGCCCAGGAACAGGGTGTCGACCATGATCGCGTCGGCGCCGGCCAGGTCGCCCACCACCCGCAGGGCATCGGGGCGATCGGCGCGCAGCTGCACAAAGGCCGGCTGGCGCACCAGGTTGCCGCCGAACAGCATGCGGTTGCCGATGCGGTGGGCATCGAGCTCCCGGGCCAGGTCGGTGCGGCGGAAGGGGGCGTCGGGCTTCACCGAGATCTTGAAGCCGAACCAGGAGCAGTCGGTGCGGCAGCCGCTGGCGTCCCAGGAGAAGCCGGCCGCCGGATCCCAGCCGGTGGCGTGGGTGGGCAGGGAGAACTCCAGCACGTGCTCGGTGGGCACCAGGCCTTCGCGCAGAGTCTGCCAGTTGCGCTTGCGGGCCTCGATGAACTCGGGCAGGCGGCGCAACTGCACCCGGCCGATGGCGGCCTGGGGATCGAGCGGTTTGAGGTTGAAGCCGAGGTGGCTGTAGATGTACTTGTGGTCGTAGCCGGCGGGCAGTTCGCCCAGCTGCCAGTCGAAGCGCTTGCCGCAGGTGTCGTCCTTGCCGGAGGGGCACCAGCAGTCGCGGCCCCAGTCGCGGAAGCTCTCGGCCACCACCTTGAGCTTCTGGTCGCACACGATGTTGACCGCGCCGCCCTCGCCCATGGTGAGGTGGTGGGGCGGGTAGAAGCTCTGGGTGCTGATGTCGCCCCAGGTGCCGGTCCAGCGGATGACGCGGTCGGGGCCCTCATCGAGGCCTGGGCTGTTCTCGCTGACGCCGAGGGATTCGGCCAGCTCCCGCGGCATGGAATAGGAGCAGCCGAGGGCGTCGCAGTTGTCTTCGACGAGATAGAGGTCGTGGGCGCGGCAGAAGCGCAGCACCGCCGCCAGATCGAAGGGGTTGCCCAGGGCGTGGGCCATCATCACGGCCTTGGTGACGCCGGGGGTGAAAGCGGCTTCGAGCTGGTCGCAGCGGGCGTTGCCGGTGACCGGATCGGCGTCGATGAACACCGGCACCGCTCCCACCTGGAGGATCGGCGCCACGGTGGTGGGGAAGCCGGCCGCCACGGTGATCACCTCATCGCCGGGGCGCAGACGCCGCTCGGCGGGCAGGCGGTGCGAGGTGAGGGCCGAGATGGCGACAAGGTTGGCGGAGGAGCCGGAATTCACCAACAGGCTGTGGCGGACGCCCATGAAGGCCGCCAGCTCGCTCTCCATCGCCGCCCCCTCCGTGCCGAGGGTGAGCCAGAAGTCGAGGGTGGTGCCCACCGCCGCTTCCACTTCGTCTTCGGTGAAGACACGGCCGGCGTAGGGGATGGTCTGGCCGTCGGCGTGGGGGGTGCGGTCGGGGTCGTCGCCGGGGCGGTAGGCGGCGTGGGCCCGGCGGGCGTAGTCACGGGTGAGCCGGAGGATTTCCTGCTTGAGCTGGTCGAGGTCGGCGGTCATGGGGTGGATCGGCCCGGCGGGCAGCAGGCGAGATAGGCGGTGAGGTCGTCGAGGCAGCAGGCCAGCGGGTCGTCGCCCGCTTCGATGACGCGGCGATACCACTGAAGCGTGCGAGCGGTGGTGGTGGCGAAATCCCAGCGGGGCGACCAGCCGAGGCGGTGGTGGGCCTTGTCGACCACCAGGTTCAACAGGCCGGCCTCATGGGGGGCGCTGGGATCGGAGGCATCGATCCAGGTGCCGGGCCAGTGGTGCAGGGCCTGCTCCACCAGCTCCCTCACGGGCCGGTTCGCCTCCAGCTGGGGCCCGAAGTTGAAGGCTTCGGCCATCGCGCGCCCATCGGAGGGCTCGGCGAGGGCCTCGGCCAGGGCCAGGTAGCCGCCGAGGGGTTCGAGCACGTGCTGCCAGGGGCGGGTCGCGCCGGGGTTGCGCAGGGTGATGGGCTCGCCGGCGCGCAGGGAGCGGACGGTATCGGGAATGATGCGGTCGGCGGCCCAGTCGCCGCCGCCGATGACGTTGCCGGCCCGGGCGCTGGCCAGGCGCAGGTGGGGCGACTGGTGGGGCAGGCTGCCGCAGTAGCTGGCCCGCCAGGAGCTGATGGCCAGCTCGGCGGCGGCCTTGCTGCTGCTGTAGGGGTCGTGGCCGCCGAGGGGGTCGTTCTCCCGGTAGCCGTAGAGCCATTCGTTGTTGCGGTACACCTTGTCGGTGGTGATCAGCACCGCGGCGCAGGGCTGGGCCAGGGGGCGCAGGGCCTCCATGAGATGGATGGTGCCCAGCACGTTGGTCTCCCAGGTGAGCACCGGCTCGGCGTAGCTGCGCCGCACCAGGGGCTGGGCCGCCAGGTGCAGCACCACCTCGGGCTGGGTGGCGGCCACCAGCGCAGAAAGGGCGGCCGGATCGCGCAGATCACCGACGTGGTGATCGAGGCGGGATGCAAGGCCGAGCTGGTCGAACAGGGAGGGGTCGGTGTCCGGCGCCAGGGCGAAGCCGGTGACGCGGGCCCCAAGCTCGCAGAGCCAGAGGGCCAGCCAGCTGCCCTTGAAGCCGGTGTGGCCGGTGAGCAGCACCCGCTTGCCCTGCCAGAAGGCGGGATCGGGCTGCTGCCAGGCCCGCTTAGGGGAGGCGCTGGTCATGGTCAGCTCCAGATCTTCCAAGGGGCGCGGCCCTGCTGCCAGAGGTCTTCGAGCCGCTGGCGGTCGCGCAGGGTGTCCATGGGCTGCCAGAAGCCGCGGTGCTTGAAGGAGTTGAGCTGGCCCTGGGTGGCGAGGGCCTTGAGGGGGGCCTGCTCCCAGACGCACTGGTCGCCGTCGACCAGGTCGATCACGGCGGGCTCGAGCACGAAGAAACCGCCGTTGATCCAGGCGTTGTCGCCGTCGGGCTTTTCCTCGAAGTCGGTGACGACATCGCCGTCGAGGTGCAGGGCGCCGTAGCGGCCGGGGGGCTGGACGGCGGTGAGGGTGGCCTGCAGGCCCTGGCGCTGGTGGTGGGCGATCAGGGCGGTGATGTCCACATCGGCGACGCCGTCGCCGTAGGTGAAGCAGAAGGACTCGTCGTCGGGAAGGTAACTGCGCACCCGGGCCAGACGGCCGCCGGTGAGGGTGGCATCGCCGGTGTCGACCAGGGTGATCTTCCAGGGCTCGGCCTTCTGGCGGTGCACTTCCATATGGTTGAGATCCATATGGAAGGTGACATCACTGGTGTGCAGGAAATAGTTAGCGAAGTATTCCTTGATCACATAACCCTTGTAGCCACAACAGATGATGAAGTCGTTGATGCCGTGGTGGCTGTAGATCTTGAGGATGTGCCACAGGATCGGCTTGCCGCCGATCTCCACCATCGGCTTGGGCCGCAGGTGGGTCTCCTCCGCCAATCGTGTGCCCAGTCCACCGGCCAGGATGACGGCTTTCATCAGGCAGCAACGGGCCAGACAGGCGGCGGCAACCTAGCAAAGGCACTCCATGCCACCGAACCCAGACAGGCCGGGCGTTCTGGTGGCTGCCGCAGGGTCAGGCAGATAGGCGAAACACGACAGTTTCCTAAGTCCCCAGGCAACGCCACAGGCCACTGGGCAGCATGAAGCCCCTTTCCACCACTGGCCTGTGGCCGCCCGAAGCAAGAAGCTGACGCTGACGGAGGTCAGGGGGCTGATCCAGGTGCTCCTGGCCCAGCCGGAACTAAGCGAGGCCGATCTGCTGGCCTTCGCACAGACGATCAACGGGGCAGCGTTCAAGGCTCCGCCGCCGCCGAAGCCCAAGGCCCCCACCGCCACCGAGCTCAAGAGCAAGGTGCTGGCCCACTTCAGGTGCAAGACCGTCACCCAGCTGCGGAAGGACAAGAACTTCCAGCTCTCGATGACGGGCGAAGAGGTGGCGCTGAAGACCAAGGACGACTGGCTGGTGCTCTACCGGCGCTTCATCGGCATCCCGGCCAACGAGCGCAACCTGGAGGACGGGTCCACCGTGATCAACGGCATCGACGTGCTGCAGCACTTCCGGCCCTGGGTGGTGTTCGGCCTCGACCCGAAGACCGCCACGGCCGATGAGGTGCGCGAGTCGTTCCGAAGGCTGATCCAGGTGCACCACCCCGACCACGGCGGCGATCCCCGCGTGGCGGAACGCCTGCAGACGATGAAGGACTCGATCCTTGCCCTGATGCCCTGAAACGATGCGCGACCTGCTGACCGATCGAGAAACGGCGAAGATTCTCGGCAAACGCATCGACAGTCTCTACAAGATCGTGGAGACGTTCGATGCCAACATCGACGACGAATGGGAGCTGGTGGAGGGCGACCATTTCGAGTACAGCGGCCCACCCGTGGCCGGAGCCAACGGCAAGCGACCCCGGCGCTTCAGCGAGGAGGGCGTGGAGGCCTTGGCCCGCTACATCGAAGCCACCGAGAAAACGGGTGTGCTGGGTTGGTTCCGCGAGCGGCTGTTCAACGTGAAGCAGAAGCGCAAGCAGCTGCTGGTGTCACGCCGGATCACCCAGGAGTTCATTGAGGCCGGCGGCACGCTGGAGATCCGGGGTGATCTGGCCTTCGTGAGCCGCAAAACCACGGTTGGCATCCTGCAGACCAACTACCAGGGTCTGAACAACTCCTGGAACCGGCTGCGCATCGCTGGCACCGAAGAAGGGGAAGAAGCCCTGGTGATCGAGAAAGACTTCCTACAGAGTGATGACCGGCAGGTGCTGATCAGCCAGCGGGGCATCGCCCGCGTGGCCCGCGACATGCGGGTCAACAGCCGCATCACCAAAACGCGCCAGGCCTGGATCGAGGCCGTGGGCGATGTGGTGGAAGCTTGCTTCAACTCCGAGATCCGCTACCTCACCGAAGGCGTGGACCGGGCCATGAAACGCGCCAAGGCGGCGGCCGGCCATCGCTGCGAAATCACCGGCAAGCAAGCAGCGGTGCACAAGAAGATCGACCTCGACGGCCACCATCTGTTCGACCGCCGCAGCCGCCCAGATCTGGCCGACCTGCCGGAGAACATCCTGGTGCTGGTGCCCGACCTGCATCGGGAGTTTCATGGCTGGAAAAGCGGTTCCTGCACCCCCAAGGACGTGCTGGTGTTCATCGAAACGGCGCGGGGGGATCTGTTCGATCCGGTGAACTCGCGCGACATGAAGCGGCTACGGGCGCTGACGCACCGGCTGCAGCGGTTCCAGAGTGAGCGGGAGGGGCAGAAGGTGAGGTATCACCGGAGCTAACACTCCAGATCAGAAGCAGGCAGAGGCGTTAGCACTAGCGGTAGCCTCCGCTCCCGTCATCTGTATCTTGATGGTAGACACGAGCCTTCGCCCTTTAACAGTACGGATAGTAGGACTCCGAGTGGTCCCACTTCATGCCTTGAACAGGATAGTTAGCGTAGGCCTTGATTCCAGATGTCATGACAAAGAAGTTACGTCGCATTAGCTCGACAGCCATATTGCAGAGATCGTGAGAGTGGCAGTCTCTGTTGTTATGTACTTCAGGATTTAAATAGTCCTGCCCTTCGGTAATACTCTCGTACAGCACAAGAAATGCCTCAATGGTCTTGTCGCTAATTTGAGAAAAGGAGTACACGGCACCAGTTAGATAGCTCTCGTCATCCCAGCGGTCACGCTAGATCAGTGCGAGCGCGCCTCATCCGATTCTCGAGTGGGTCTGGCGCACCGTCTCAAGTACAGCATAAAGGCAGTTTGAGTAAGTCTCATCGCTTATGATCTTGTCGGTCAGTTCCTGATCTATTTCTGCCTCGGACACAAACCTTTCGAAGCGACGCTGGAGGTGCTTGTGATAAAAAAGCTGAGCGAATCTAGCAATTAACCCGACCCCAGGAAGGCCAGCCTCTTTGGTTAGCTCGGCAATATCACTTCCGGCTTGGGCGAAGTCCTTGCCCCATTCAAGTTTATCTGAGCTCATGGTGGCTCCTGCTGCATGCGCCTAACATTGGCGATGGGCAGGCGGCGACTCGAGGCTTCCAAGACGTCGAAACGACGTGACTCCGTCGCACCATCCCCATCGCATCGTTTGGCTTCGGATTTATTGAATCCCAGATAGTGCCAACAACTCACGGTCGTCGAATTGTTCAAGTCCTAGAATTGCCCCATAAGGCTCACCGGATAATCCAAGAGCTTTGGCAAACGCAGGTTCGGTTTTCAAGCCTGAACGTTTCAATTCCGTCACAGTTGACTTTAGGCTAGGAGACAAAGCGAGTAACCGCTGTTCAATCCGAAAATGCCGTACGCCCCACTGTTTGGCTGTCGGAATGGGTTGGCAGAAGATATCAACATCCCATCCGAGTGCTTGGAACTGAACAACAATGGATGCGTGCTTTTGAAAGATGCCGTGTCGAACTTGAAAGCAATCTTGCGATTCATACTGACGCGTTGTGAATTCTGCGAATCGGTCAAGATCGTCACAAGCGCAGGCAATGTCGATATCGCTGCTGGGAACATCAAGTCCAAGCGGCAGCGTTCCGATCACTATTGGGTCGAATGAACACAGGTTGGCAAGCAGGCCAAGCCTCTCAATGGTTTGTTCGTAAGAGATTCGCATGTATAATCCAAGGCAGGTGGGTCACGATCAAGCTCACCGAACGCAATTAGACTTTTCTACTCAAGAAGTCGATGTGGCTGGTTTCGGTGCAGCAACTGATGAGACGCCCCAAGCCTCTCTCGGGCATGAATGAATTGACTGATCCCTTCAACGAGTTCAGGCACGACTGGCAGCGTCGAGTCGGAGTAGGAAGCATTTTGCTGTTCAGGGTCTAATGAAACAGCCTTTAAGACGTGATTCATCCCTTCAATCATTCTAAGCTCCGCATCAGGCTTGGCCGTTTTCAGGGCTTGTGCCTCACTGACAGGCACTTGGATATCTGTGGTTCCTTGAACAATGAGAGCAGGAATCGTGAGGTGCATAATCTCCTGGGCAGGGGTGTAACGGAACCAAGAAATGAGATAAGGCTGGACGCTCGCTCTGAAGAGCATGTGTAATTCCGGTGGAGCGGAGATCACAGGGTTACCTTGCTGTAGAGAAACAAGAATCTGCTCACTCTGATGCCATAATGACTCAGGCAATCTCGATTGTAGTTGTTTTCGTAGAATTGCTGATGCCGATTGGGCGGGGCCGGCAATGGAGACAAACGCATCTGCTTCCGATTTGTTGGTCGCCAGCATTCCAATCAGAGAGCCTTCACTGTGACCAATTACGGTGACGCCTGAGAAACGAGGATCTACCTGGAGTTGTTGAATCCAGAGTGCTGCATCTTCAGCATAGGTATCAAAACGCAAATCAACTTCTTCAGGCCCCGCGGATGAGCTTTCTCCAATACCACGCTTGTCATAGCGTATCGAGGCAATGCCGTGATCGGCTAATCCTTCAGCTAGTTGCTTGAGGCTGTTATTCTCGCCAGCTAGAGGCCCGTTCCCATTGCGATCAGTCGGACCTGAACCCGCGATGATCAGTACGACTGGTGTTGGCAGATGAGAGGTTGGAATGATCTGTGTGCCATGGAGAGTGCCTGTGGATGTAATCAGGTGAACTCCGGCAGGCGTTGAGGGGTTTGTCATTGAGCCTCCATCATCAGGAATCAAGGCAGAGCCAGCAGCCAGCGATGAAACCTACGGAATGACGAGAACTGAGGGGCATAAAGGAAAGTGCGTTGAATTGAATCCGAACATACTCAGATCTGAAAAGATAAAGGCGACTAACGCTCAAGATGATCGGCTGACAGTGGCCTTAGCCAAGGATCAAGCACCGTTGAAACCTTGCGTTGAATCTTGATGCTAGCCATCAGCGCGTTGAATCCGCAGCATTTCACGTGCGCCTCTCTGGAACTCGTAGTTCACCCGCTGAATCGATACATTATGCGCAGCTGTACGCAGCATCTCGACACTCCCATCCAGATAGGGCGAACGCGCACCGCCCAAGGCAAGAAGTGGAAACACCCTGACTTCTTTGGCAACTCGGCATAGCTCAAGCAGTGAGGCATGATGAAACTCTTCGTCCAGCTGTTGGCTATAAAAGAAGAGAAGAGGAGAGCAGAGGGCCAGGTCGAAATCGCCGGTAGGGAAGGGCAGAAAAGGTAAAACCGCATTCATGTACCTACCCTCCATAAGGCCGGCAGGATAGTCAGCCAAGAACGCATTCATGACGGCCATGCGCACCTTGCCAAGCTCATCGACCGAGGTGATGGCTTCCAAACGAACTCCTTCTGGTTTTGCCTCGTCTGATCAATCACTTGCTCATAGGTAGCGGCAATACGAGCTTCAATATCGGCATTGCTGAACGCATAGAGTGGATCGCATGAAACAACCTTGGCTCCTCTTCTTGTTGCTTCTGCATTGAAGTCTGCAGGTCCATCCCCACAGCCAAGGATTCGGCCTGCGATATCGGCCTCGGCCAGTAAGAACATGCCAGTTTATTCCTCGAATGAACGACCCCAAGGGACAACCTTTTCAAGCGTGAACATGATGATGTCCTTCGCGAATGGCTGACGTTCGAGGTAAGCAGGCAGCCTGCCGTTGGTGCTCAGCTTGACCGAGGGATTAGGCCGCACCGTTCACCCGGCAACAGGAAGTGCATAGTTCAATGAGCGTACCGTCTGGCGCACGGACATAGAAGACTGTCTGGCCCCACGGCTTGGCCACGGGTGCAGCCAACTCCTTGGCTTCATGCTTGATGGCGGATCGGTGGGCCTCCTGCACGTCTTCGGTAACGAGAGCGATCTCCATGCCCAGGGTTGCTGGGACTCGCTGGCATGCACGTGACCTGCTGGAAAGTTCATTGCACCCAGTGCATGAGAGGCGAAGGCGAGGGTGGTTTCTCCTGTCTTGAGCTCGACGTAGTCACCTGTGTCGTGAAAGAACCTCCGCTCGAGGTCGAAGGCCCGCTCTTAGAACTGAAGCGAGTCCGCAACCCGGGGGACGTAGACGATGGTGTAGCCGAGTTTCATGGTGGGAAGAAGTGGTGTCGAGAGGGTGGATCGTGTTGTGTGTTCTCAGCGCCGCAGGCTGAAAAGGCGTTGCTCGTACGATCCAATCTGCTGCGATGAGAGCAGAGAGTTGATCGCCTTGGCGGCGGATGCTTTCAGCCCAGCGTGGATCGACATGGTGATAAACAGGTGCGATCTGGTCATAGAAGTTTGGCATGGGCGTTGAGAGGACCAACGCCTCAAATCAGCGGCGACAGACGAACTTCAATCCAAAACTAGTACCTTTTAACCGTCCGCTACATTTGAATTGTTCGGCGGCGATCGCGTTCCTCCAACTTCAGTCTAAAGCACAAGCAGGCGTTGCTGATCTGACTTATGAATTTCGTAGGGGCGGCTCGCGAACCGCCCCTACTGCAAGAATGCCCATCTGCGAATTATATCTACATTCAGCAACGCCCATAAGGATACAGGTTATGATCAGGCTGTCCGTAGATGTTCAATATCTTGAATCGGCGGCGCACCGAACATCCGAGCATACTCGCGACTGAATTGCGACGGACTCTCATACCCTACCTGATAGGCAGCATTGGACGCATTAGAGTTTTCAGCAAGCATCAGACGGCGCGCCTCGAGGAGTCTCAATTGTTTTTGATATTGTAGCGGACTCATGGATGTCACGGCTTTAAAGTGATGATGAAACGAGGAAGCAGACATCCCGACTTGTCCTGCTAAATCCTCGATTCGCAATGGCTGTGTGAAATCAGACTTGAGCTGTTTTATCACCTCAGCAATCCGCTGCATATTGCTACCCGATGTGGCAATCTGGCGAACTGCTGCGCCTTGGTCACTCATTAAAAGACGGTAATAGAGTTCGCGAATGATTAGCGGTGCCAAGACGGGAATATCTTGTGGTGCATCCAAAAGTTTCGTCAGCCTGAGAGCACAATCGAGCAACGGCATATCAATAGTGCTGACGAATAAGCCTCTCACAGCGCTTTCTTGCTGACGTTGAATCGGACTGGTTTGAATTATCAGATCACAGAGTTGATAGGGGTTTAACGTGAGCTTAAATCCCAGATAAGGCTTGTCAGAAGTCGCTTCTACAACAAATGCGGTTAGCGGCAGCTCAACTGATACAACCAGGTATTCCGCCGCACCATACCGATAGATTTCCTCATTCAGAAACAGTTCTTTTTTACCTTGAACCAAAATAGCAAAGATCGGGTCACAAACACCGCGTAGTGCAGTGGAAACCGAAGATTCTCGCTGAAATTCCAATTGAGCGATCGCGGTTTGATGAAACCCATTCCCCTTGCCATCGGTATGACAAGCGATAAGGTCTGCCAATTCCTGGCACCGCTTTGTAATCTCAGCTTGATGGCTAACTGAGCGAATGAGTTGAGGTGTCATGGGATTTTACCGACTCATTGAATCACCTTCCACTCAGCATTATAGACGACCAACAAAATCCCAGCTTGGAGGATTAGGCAAGAATCCGGGAGGTCTATGTATTTAGCTTTCTTGCCTTTGCCTTTACTGTTAATCCATACAAACTCATCATTCAGGAAAAATGACTATGTTGAACGTTGAAAAGAAAGTTGTCGTCATTACCGGAGCCAGTAGTGGAATTGGTGAAGCAACTGCTCGATTGCTGTCTCAGAATGGCGCAAACGTTGTTCTAGGAGCGCGACGGGCAGAGAAGCTCGGTAAGATTGTCAAGGAAATTCGTGATCAGGGCAACACAGCAGAATTTAGAGCGGTGGATGTCACCAGTCGTGAGGACATGAAAGCGTTCATTCACTTTGCCAAAGATAGGTTTGGCCGTGTTGACGTGATTTTTAACAACGCAGGCGTGATGCCGCTATCACGGCTAGATGCCCTGAAAGTTCAGGAATGGGACACCATGATCAATGTCAACATTCACGGCGTATTAAATGGCATTGCAGCGGGACTGCCGATCATGGAAGCGCAAGGCGGTGGACAGTTTATCAATACTGCGTCGATCGCCGCTCATTGGGTCGGACCTACTGCTGCGGTTTATTGCGCCACAAAATACGCAGTTTGGGCAATCTCCGATGGGCTGCGTCAGGAGTCAAAAAATATCCGTGTCACGCTTATCTCCCCTGGCGTAGTCGAAACTGAACTTGGCTCTGATATCACGGACAATGCCAGCAAGGGATTTTTACAAGAACTTCGCAAGACGGCACTCACATCAGATGCGATCGGCAGAGCTGTCTTATATGCGATTGCTCAACCAGCGGATGTGGATGTCAATGAAATTATTGTTCGCCCGACCGCCAGCGCATTTTAAATCATTGCCCATTCATCCTCATTGAAAGGCACAGTTCAGCTTACAGACAAAAGGAAAATCCAAAAAGTGGCGAGCTATGTTGTGTTAGGAGCGACAGGACAGACCGGTGCAGTGACGGCAAATCTCCTGATGGGACAGGCAACAGTGCGGGTAGCGGTGCGGAATGAAAGCAAAGGTGCCGCTTGGAAAGCACAAAGGGCTGAGGTTGCAATTGTCGAAGATTTTGCCGATGTGGATGCCTTGGGTCGTGCTTTTGAAGGGGTGTCAGGGGCGTATGTTCTGAATCCGCCTGACTACGCCTCAGATGATTTATTCGCATGGGCTGAGCAGGTGATTTCAGCGATCGTTGAAGCAGCACAACGAACACGCTTGCCGAAAATTGTTGCCCTGTCTTCCATTGGAGGCCATCTCCCGCGAGGAAATGGCAACATTCTGACCGCCTACAGGATGGAAGAGAAGCTCAAAAGCTTGCCGTCTAAGGTCGCGATTGGTTTTATGCGGGCGGCGGGGTTTATGGAAAACTGGCGATCGCTTTTGCCGATTAAAAAACAAACGGGAAGGTTGCCATCTTTCTATGCTCCGCTAGATCGGGCCATGCCGATGGTTTCAGCGATTGACATCGGGCAGACGTGCGCGGATATGCTGATACAAACGTGGCAAAACACGCAGGTCAGGGAACTTCACGGCTTACACCCTTTAAGCCCAAATGATGTTACCGCCAGCTTTAGCAAAGCCTTGGAGCGGGACGTTCAAGCGATCATCCTGCCTGAGCGTGAATGTTCTTCGGTGCTGGCGCAAATGGGGAGCAGTCCTGCTACAGTCCGTTCTTATAGTGAGATGATCTGTGCTTTCAACGCTGGAACGCTAGTCTTTGAGGAAAATGGGACAAACAGGATTCAAGGAAAAATCACGATCGACGATGTTGTTCATTCTTGGTTGAGCAGCAATAGTCTGAATTAAAGCCGATAATAGCCGCCGAACACTGCCCCTAAGTGGCAGGCAGTGAGTGTGGAACGAAGACAGGGCGCTGGTGGCGGACTGTCCACTCGAGGGGCTTGTTTGATCTCATTTTGCTACTCTCGCTCTTTCGGAGGCATTAACTAGGCCTTTTAGAAACCGAATGCCCTTTTCCAATTCTTCTCTTTTAACCTTGTGTGGTTGGGCACTGGGGTGTTCGGAAGTATTTGCTTGATGGGCCGCATCTCCTCTTTTGGCTATAAGGAGATCGAGCGTCTTCTTTGCCGTAGCCGTATCGTAATTGTCCCAAGACCACTCCTTTGTAATGTCTACCTCAAAATAGTCCAAGAATAGTCGCCGAGTCCTTTCAGAATTCGGATTAAAGAAGCGCTTTAGATCTTCTTCGAGGCGCCTTCGGACAAACTTGCCAATCGGACTGCCCTCCACCGATTGCAACCATACTGAGATTTCGTCTCTTACACGGTCTTTGACGTAGGTCTCCCAAGCCGCCAAAGCCATGACGAGTCCGGCACGCTTGAGAACCTCACCGTTCTGCGGATGATTTGTAGTTGCCCTCTCAGCCTCAAAGCGCATTAAGAGCTCTTCTGCGTCACTGATGGAACGATTGAAAGCTTCTGATGCTTTTGTCATGGGTGGCGAGAAGGTCTAGCTCTTTATTGGACGGTTCCACGAACCACCCCCAGCCGGCAGGTCTATTCCAGATAAGACAACTGAGTTCACAGCAGACAGTCTCTTCATCCGTTGGCCCGCAACGGCACTCTAATCAGGAACTCCAATCCCAGCCGTTGTTATCGGGTCCGAGAACCACTTGTGTTCACGGCTACAACAGAGCGCAATGATGTGATTCAAGCAGGATGCTCTAGCGGCAGCCCCTGCGCCTTCCAGGCCCGCAGGCCGCCGCGCAGGTTGGCCACCTGTGTGAGCCCTTTCTTCTGGAGCTGTTGGGTGGCCAGGGCGGAGCGGCTGCCGGAGTGGCAAAACACCACCGTGGGCCGATCCGGGGGATCTCGTCGGCTCGTGTCGGCAACTCGGGCAGGGGAATCAGCAGGCTGCCCGGGATGCGACCGTCCGGGCCCTGCACCTCCGCTTCGGAGCGCACATCCACCAGCGTCAGGGCCTCGCGGTGGTAGGCCATCAGTTCCGGCAAACCGGCAGGGCCACGGAGATCCGGTTGGGGTGGGGGAGCTGCAGGTTCTCCATGCTCCATGGTGCCCACGAAGTCGCGCTCGTCGGCCTCGCCCCCAAGCCGGCTGCTGTAATCGTGGGCCGGGTAGAGCAGGCAGTGGGCGGGCAGGGAGAGGAGCTGCCCGGTGATCGAGTGGTACAGGGTGGCGGCATCCCCCTGCTGAAAGTCGCAGCGGCCGCAGCCCCGCACCAGCAGGGCATCGCCGGTGAAGGCCGGGCTGTGGTCATCGAGCACCACGCTCAGGCAACCGTCGGTGTGGCCGGGGGTGGCGCGCACACCTCCAGATGGCGGCCGCCGAAGCTCACCCGATCCCCATAACGCAGGGGCAGGGTCACGTTCTGAGCCAGGACGAGGCGGCCAAGCCGATCAGTACCGGCCAGTTGCCCATGCCGTCACCGTGGACGGTCGGACCATCAACACATCGGTGACAGCGGAGAAATCACACCCCCAGCGGTTCCCCCTGAGCCTTCTTCTGCTCCGCCAGCACCTGCTCCAGACCTTCGATGTCCTCGTCGGTGATCTTGGTCTGCATCGGGCAGTGCTTGGGGCCGCACATCGAGCAGAACTCGGCCTGCTTGTAGATGTCGGCCGGCAGGGTTTCGTCGTGGTATTCGCGGGCCCGTTCGGGATCCAGGCTCAGGTCGAACTGCTTGTTCCAGTCGAAGGCGTAACGGGCCCGGCTCAGCTCGTCGTCGCGGTCGCGGGCGCCGGGGCGGTGGCGGGCGATGTCGGCGGCGTGGGCGGCGATCTTGTAGGCGATCAGACCCTCACGCACGTCTTCGGCGTTAGGCAGGCCCAGGTGCTCCTTCGGCGTCACGTAGCAGAGCATCGCTGTGCCGTGCCAGCCAGCCAGGGCCGCGCCGATGGCGCTGGTGATGTGGTCGTAGCCGGGGGCGATATCGGTGACCAGCGGGCCGAGCACATAGAAGGGCGCCTCGCTGCACTCCTCCATCTGCTTTTTGACGTTGAACTCGATCTGATCCATCGGCACATGGCCCGGACCCTCCACCATCACCTGCACGTCGTGCTTCCAGGCGCGGCGGGTGAGTTCACCCAGCGTCTTCAGTTCGGCCAGCTGGGCCGCATCGGAGGCATCGTGCTGGCAGCCCGGCCGCAGCGAATCCCCCAGGGAGAAGCTGCAGTCGTAACGCTTGAAGATCTCGCAGATGTCGTCGAAGCGGGTGAACAGCGGGTTTTGCTTGTGGTGGTACAGCATCCACTGGGCCAGGATGCCGCCGCCGCGGCTCACGATCCCGGTGAGCCGTCCCTTCACCAGCGGCAGGTGCTCGATCAGCAGGCCCGCATGGATCGTCTGGTAGTCGACCCCCTGCTGGCAGTGCTTCTCGATGATGTGCAGGAAATCGTCGGCGTCGAGCTTCTCGATCGAGCCGTGCACGCTCTCCAGCGCCTGGTACACGGGCACGGTGCCGATCGGCACCGTGGAGGCGTTGATGATCGCCGTGCGCACCTCATCGAGGTTCACGCCGCCGGTGGAGAGATCCATCACTGTGTCGGCGCCGTACTTGACGGCCAGCTTCAGCTTCTCCACCTCCTCGTTGAGGTCGGAGGCATTGGGGGAGGCGCCGATGTTGGCGTTCACCTTGCACTTGCTGGCAATGCCGATCGCCATCGGCTCCAGGCCAGGGTGCTCGATGTTGGCCGGGATGATCATGCGGCCCCGGGCCACCTCCTCCATCACCAGCGACTCGGGCAGGTTTTCCCGCTTCGCCACGTAGGCCATCTCCTCGGTGACCACGCCCTGACGGGCGTAATGCAGCTGGGTGACGTTGGCTTGACCACGACGCTTCTGGATCCAGGCGCTGCGCATGACAGGAATGACGAAGGACTGTTGGGCGCAGCCTGAGAGCTTCCGCACTTCCCTGCGCCGGCATGACCCGGATCAGGTTCGGAGGGTGTGATCTCAGCCCTGGGCGGAGCGATCCGTGGATCCTGCGCCGGGCACCCCTAGTGACTTTGGAAACCTAGCAAGGCTGAAAGGGAGCGGGGCTCCACACCAGGAATTCCCAGTTCTGTACAGGCTGTACAGAACTGGGAATCAACGCGCCACCACCTCGCCAGGGGGCGCAGGCGTCAGGCCTGCAGGCCGTCCAGCGCCACGGCCGTCACCCGGTGATCGCCATCGGCCTGGAGCGCCGCCAGGGCCTCGCGCGCCTCGGCCGCCTCCGGCCCCCGGCCGTCACGCACCAGGCGCCCCAGGATCTCGGCGCCACCGGCCCGCACCGTGCCGTCGCCATCGGCGATGGCCAGTCGCGCCAGCTCCAGCAGCCACGCCGGCGGCATCTCCGCCTGCTCGGCCAGGGCCGAGAGGATGCTGCAGCGCACCAGCCACTGGTCGTCGGCCACGAAGGCCTCCCGCAACGGAGGCCAGGCCCGCTCCACGCCGTAGCTGGCCAGGGCGTTGGCGGCCTCGGCGCGCACATTGGCGTCCTCGTCCTGCCGCACCGCCGTCTCCAGGGCCTGCCAGCCCACCTCGCTGCGCTTCACCCCCAGGCCGGCGCAGGCCAGCGAGCGGATCACGAAGGTGGTCTGCTCCAGTCCCAGCAGCAGCAGCGGGATGGCCGCCTCCGCCTCCACCGCCCGCAGCCCCGCCAGGGCCGGCATCGCCCGGCTCGGGTCGCCTGAGGCGATCGCCTGCCGCGCCGCTTCCAGATCGGGGGTGGACGCACTCACGGGGATCACGGCGGGGATCCTTCACCTTGGCGCAGCGCGCTTCAGGCCTGTGGCCCCTGGCGCAGGGCCCGGAGCAGCTCGGCCCGGCGGCGGCGGCGGCGCAGCGCGCTGGTGCCCAGCAGCCCGCAGCCGATCACCAGGGCGGGCAGGGCCGGCAGCCGGTCGCCCCCCTGGCGGGTGAGCAGCACCAGCAGGGCCAGCAGGATCAGCAGCGGCGCCGAGAGCGCCAGCAGGGCAGCCAGGAAGCGAGGGGCCCGACGGACGCTCAAACCGGCTTCTCCATCCAGCGCAGCAGGCTGAGGACCAGCACCTTGATGCCCACCTCCAGGCAACCCTCGTCGGGATCGAAGCTGTTGCTGTGCAGGGGCGAGCAGCCAGCGGGTCCGGCCACCCCCAGGCGGAACATCGTGCCGCGGGTGTTGGCCAGCAGTTCGGCAAAATCCTCGGCCCCCAGGGACGGCTGCTCCAGCCACTGCACCCTGGAACGGCCCAGCAGGGCCACGGCCGCGTCGGCCACCAGCTGGGTGAGTTCGGGATCGTTGTGCACCGGCGGCGAGATGCAGCGGTAGTGCACCCGCGCTTCGCCGCCGTGGCCGCGGCAGAGGGCATGGACGGTGTCCTCGATCCAGCCCGGCAGCTGGGCGTGCACCTCCAGATCCAGGCAGCGCACCGTGCCCAGCAGCCGCACATGGTCGGCGATGACGTTGAAGGCCTTGCCGCCTTCGATCAGCCCGAAGCTGACCACCACCGGATGCAAGGGATCGAGCCGGCGACTGATCGCCTCCTGCAGGCCGCTCACCACCCGGGCGGCGATCCAGATCGCATCGGTGCTCTGGTGCGGCCGGGCGCCATGGCCGCCTTCACCCAGCACCTCCACCTCCAGCTCCCCCGCCGCAGCTGTGAGGCTGCCGCTGCGCACCCCCACCGTGCCCACCGCCAGGCTTGGGAACACGTGCACCCCGAACAGGGCCTGCACCCCGTCCATCGCCCCGTCGGCCCGCATCCAGGCCGCCCCTTCGGCCGTTTCCTCCGCCGGCTGGAACAGCAGCCGCACCCGGGCCGTGAGCCGGTCGGCCACGCTGGCCAGCAGCCGCGCCACCCCCAGGCCCACGGTGGTGTGGATGTCGTGGCCGCAGGCGTGCATCAGGCCCTGACGGCTGGAGGCATAGGCGAGCTGGGTGCGTTCCTCGATCGGCAGCGCGTCCATGTCGGCCCGCAGGGCCACCAGCGGAGCCCCCAGCGGACCCAGTTCGGCCACCACGCCGGTACGCCCCACCCCTTCGCGCACCTCCCAGCCCCAGCGGCGCAGCTCGCCGGCCACCAGGGCGGCGGTCTGCTGCTCGTGGCCGCTCAGCTCGGGGTGGCGGTGGATGTGGCGCCGCAGCTGGATCAGCTCCGGCAACGCCGCCTGCAGGGTCGCGTCCATCCCGAGCGCCTCCCAGCTGGCATCAGCCGGGGCCATGGGGGAAAAGGACAACGGGGTCATGGGCGAAGGGTGCGAAGCCGGTTCAGGGGGCCAGGGCCAGGAACTGGGCCAGAGCCTGCACGGGAACGGGCGGCCAGCGCCGTATCTGCAGCAGCCATTCTTCCTGCCGGTAGCGGGGATCGAGGCCGGAGGCCGCGGCCCAGTGGCTCTCCGCCTCCCCCCGGGCGCCCTTTTGCCAGAGCAGCGCCGTGAGGCCGGCGCGGGCATCGGCGAACAGGGGGTAGCGGCGGATCAGGTCGCGCAGCTGCTTCTCCGCCGCGGTCGTGTCCCCCAGCTGAAAGGCGGCCAGGGCGGCGCTGGAGCGGGCCATGGCGAAGCCCGGCCGGGCGGCGGCGGCGGCCTCGAAGCATTGGCGGGCCGCCGGCCAGTCGTCCTCAGATCCCTCCACGTTGCCCAGGTTGTAGAGGGCGGAGGCATCCTCCGGATCCCGATCCAGGATCCAGCGGTAGTCGGCGGCAGCGGCCGGCCACCGGCCCAGGGCCTCCTCGGCGGTGCCGCGGTTGAGGTGGGGATCGGCGCTGCCGGGCTCCAGGCTGATCGCCTGGTCCTGGTCGGCGATCGCCGCCACCGGATCCCCCAGGGCCAGCTGCACGTTGCCCCGGTTGCTCCAGGCCGAGGCGTCCTTCGGCGCCAGTTCCACCACCTGGTCCCACAGGGGCAGGGCCTCGCCGAACCGCCCATCACGGCTGGCGGCCAGGGCCCGATCGAACAGCACCGGCAGTGACGGCGCCCCGGTCACCGCCTCGGCCCAGACCACGGATGGCAGGGCGAGAAGCCCCATCAGCAGCAAGCCAACCAGGACAAGCCAAGGCGGGCGATGGCCCCTTGCAGGGGCTGCCCCGCGATCGGCAGGGCTGATCACGGGGCCTGTGGCGTGTCTGCCGCCGTGGGATCAGGCTTGACGACCAATTCTGCGATCAACCCCATCCTTTGAATGTACCAACCCCTGCCAGGTGTCGGAGGGTCCGCTGGCCACGAGCACGCCAAGACCGGGGCAGATTCCAAATCAATTCGGAATCCGGCATGGAATCAGTCCGTTCACCCCAGGCGAAATCGGAGAGCGTTGATCGATGAAAAGAAACGCTGCGGCTTTGGCGCGTTGCTGGGGCTCCCAGCACTGCACGCCAGGATTGCTGGCTTGCAGCTGAACAGCCAGTCCATCTCTGTGGTAGCCAATGAAGGGCAGTGCCCCTGAGATTGAAAAGGTCTCATCGAGCAGCGTTTTCCTCATCTGAATCCCTTCAAAGTAGGGCGAGGCAGCGAGGGCATCATGGAAGAAATAATTGGTGTCCTGGCGGTAACATCCTTCTCCGCAGATACCGGTTGATCGCATGAATTCCGAGAGCGTTTTATAGTCAACGTTCGGCAGGGCCAGCCGCGACAGTTCCAGGTGCGAGGTGGCCAGCTGTGCCATGAGGATCATCCCAAGGGCACTGGAGGTCATCCACCGTTGAAGCCGTGTCTGTCGTGGAGACATCAGATCGGGGATGTTACCGAACAGGAAGGCCATCGGAGGCAGCAGAACGGTGAAGTACCGTCCAACCCCAAATGGAGTCCTGAAGTCCACCACCATGACAATCAACAGAAACAACAGGACATTCGAGCCGATGTATTGACATTCGTTTGCTGGCTCAGCAAGCGGCAGGAGCGGATCCGGGAAAAGCAGACGAACCAGCCTCCGCCGTGAGCCGATGGCATAGAGCGCGATCACGGCAATCAGAGTGTAGAGAACCAGAGGCCATGGATAAGTGACCGAAGGAGACCATGGGAAGCTGACATCTGGCGCCAAAGGGATCGTCGCTTCAAGGAATGCATTCCATACCCCCGAAATGGGACGATGAACGATCCAGCTGATCCTCTGGGTCTTGTCGACAACAGAGCCCGAGAGGACATGCAGCATGGGCCAAGCCGTGATCCCGACGAAGACAGCAAGACTCCTTGCCCGCTGCCGATCCAGACAACGATCAAACAGATTTCTGGCCAGCACGATGGAAACGAACAGCCAGCCAAAGTAATGGGAAAGGCTGAGCAGCACGGCAGATCCGTAAAACAGATACAGCAGCTTCAGCCTGCCCTTGGCAGGGACAGATTCGGAGGATCGCCGCAGCATCAAGGCGGCACCAGTCGTCACGACTGACAAGAAAATCATCAAGGCATAGGATCTGGCATATTGGCTGTAGATCGCGAAGGCAGGGCTGCAGCCGATAAACAACAACGTCAGCAAGCGTGCTCTTGTGCTTTTGTCCCAAGTGAGCAGCGCCACAGCCACCAGCGACAACAGCGAAAAGATCACGCTGAGGGATCGGACCGCAACCTCGGATGTCCCAAAACGCGCGACCCAGACTTTCAACAGGACGGGATAGAGCGGCGGAAAGGTATCGGGGAGAATCCAATGCACAAACAGGCCCTGCCAAGAAGCCGCCCGTGAGGCCGCCAAGGAAAAGAGCTCGTCAGCGTTGAAGGAATAGTCTGCAAAACGCCCCTGCAGGATCAAGAGACAAAGGGCACTGAGCGCACCAACCACAATCACTTCGCTTCGCTTCGCCTCGAGCAAAGAGAAGGTTCTCACCCACACATGTCCACCAGACTGCGTGCGCCCCGCTTTTGACGGCATGGAGAACGCCACTCATTCGTGCAACGCTATCTCCAGCAGATTCCTGTCAACTGCAGCATTGATGCAGGGCATCATCCGCTGATTTGATCAGTTGGGCGCGCTACCGATTCCTTCAGCGTGTGGTTGATCCAAGGGCGAATCAACCACCGCAGCAGGACCATCGAGGTGGGCGCGGCCGGCGGCCGTGACAATCCGTCCCCGGGGCGTGCGCTGCAGGAAGCCCAGCTGCAGCAGGTAGGGCTCCACCACCGCTTCCAGGGTGGCGGGATCCTCCCCCAGGCCAGCGGCCAGGGTCTCGAGCCCCACGGGGCCGCCGCCGTAGGCCTCGAGCATCAGGCGCAGCAGGCGCCGGTCGCTGGCATCCAGGCCGCGGCCATCCACCCGGTGCAGGGAAAGGGCCTCCTCCACCAACGCCGCATCGATCTGGCCGTGCCCCCCCACCGCCGCCACGTCCCGCACCCGTCGCAGCAAGCGGTTGGCGATGCGGGGTGTGCCCCGGCAGCGGCGGGCCACCTCCTGGGCGGCGCAGGGCCGCAGGGGCAACTGCAGCAGACCGGCAGCCCGCACCACGATCGCCTCGAGGTCGTCAAGGCCGTAGAACTCCAGCCGCTGGATCAGGCCGAAGCGATCCCGCAACGGCGAGCTCAGCGAACCGGCGCGGGTGGTGGCCCCCACCAGGGTGAAGGGGGGCACCGTCAGGCTGCGGGTGCGGGCGGTGGTGCCCTTGCCCACGGTGAGATCGAGCCGGAAGTCCTCCATCGCCGGGTAGAGGATCTCCTCGGCCACCCGGTTGAGTCGGTGGATCTCATCGATGAACAGCACCTCGCGGGGCTGCAGGTTCACCAGCAGGCCGACGATGTCGCGGGGACGTTCCAGGGCCGGGGCGCTGGTGATGCGGCAGCGCACCCCCAGCTCCTCGGCCAGCACCAGGGCCATGGTGGTCTTGCCGAGGCCGGGGGGGCCGTAGAGCAGCACATGGTCGAGGGCCTCCTGGCGGCGGCGGGTGGCCTCCACGGCGATGCGCAGCACCTGCTTGAGCTCGCTCTGGCCGATGTAATCCGCCAGGCGCCGGGGCCGCAGCCCGTCCTCCCGGACCACCGGCTCCTCTTCGGGCCGGGCGGTGGGATCGACGAGGCGCTCCGAGGGGCCCACGCCGGCCCTGGTCCCGCCCACTCCCGGGACACGCCCGGCCGGTCCCCCCGAAGAGATGATCGCCATGGCTGGAGGGTACCGGCTGCTGCCTAGGGTCGGGGAGCACCCAGGTGATCCAGGAACAAGCGATGGCGAAGGGCCCCGGCAGGAAGGGCGGTGGTGCCAAGAGCGCCGATCCGGCCAACCGGCTGCTGGCCGACAACCGTCTGGCCAGGCACCAGTACGAGATTCTCGAAACCCTCGAGACCGGCATCGAACTGCTCGGCACCGAGGTGAAGTCGATCCGGGCCGGTCAGGTGAACCTGCGCGACGGCTTCTGCCTGATCCGCAACGGCGAGATGCAGCTCCACAACGTCCACATCTCCCCCCACAGCCACGCCGGCAAGTTCTTCAACCACGAGCCGCTACGGGTGCGCAAGCTGCTGGCCCATCGGCGCGAGATCGACAAGCTGCGCGTCTCCCTCGATCAGAAGGGCCTCACCCTGATTCCGCTCAACCTGCACCTCAAGGGGTCCTGGATCAAGATCACCATCGGCCTGGGCAAGGGCCGCAAGCTGCACGACAAGCGCCAGGACGAAAAGAACAAGCAGATCGCCAAGGAAACCCGGGCCGCCGTCTCCCGGCTCTGAGCGGCACCCTCAGGGGTTGGTGGGTTCCACCGGCGGCGGCGGCGCGGGGGCCGCTGGCCCTGCGGGCGTCTGGCCGGTGCCGGGGCTGGCCGGTGCCGGTTCGGGCGGTGTTTCCGGGGTCTCCTCGGGAGCCGGTGGGGCGTCGGGGGCCGGTGGGGGCGTGGGCGCCGGAGGGTCGGCCCGCAGCGACAGGCGGATCAGGGCCGGGGCGACACCGTCGTTGGTGAGCAGCAGCTGCACCGGCGAGCTCTTCTGGGAGCCCAGGGTCACCACCCGCAGCGGCCCCCTGGCCTCCAGGGGTGTGCCCTCGGCGGAGAACACGCTCATCTGCAGCAGGGGGGAGCCGTTGACCCCGAGGGCCAGGCCATGGCCGGCGGGAAGCCGGATCGGGAACAGCCGGGCGCCGCTGGCGGGCACTTCGGCGCTCAGGACCTGGGTGGCGCCGGAGGGGGCCTCGATCGGCTCGATCCTGAGGTTCTCTAGGGTCAGCTCGGCGGCCGCATACCAGATCTGGCGGAAGGGCTCCGGCGGCATCGCCTGGGAGGCACGGCTCGGCAGCAGGTTCTGCACACTGGCCGACACCAGCTCCCGCAGCACCGCCGGACTCAGGCCCTGCCGCACGAAGCCGGCCTGGCGCGCCTCCCAGTCGGTGGCGCTGAAGTTGCCCAGCCGCCGCCGCAGCGGCAGGGGCAGCTGCTCCACCCGGGCCAGCCATTCCTCGGCGAGTTCGTTCCAGACCCGGCGCAGCGGGGCGTCCTCGAGGGTGTCGGAGGGAAGGCGGCCGTTGCGTTCGGGGTACTGGGCCAGCAGGGCCGCATCCACCAGGCTGAGGAACCAGGCCCGGTCGACCTGCATCGCCCGCAGGCGGTTGAGCAGCTGCTGGCGCTGATCCACCTCCGAGGGGGGCAGGCTGCTGGGCAGCTCGGGCACCCCGCCGGGGGGCGGTGCGGCCACCTTGCCGCGGCTCAGCCACCACCAGCCCACCGCCGTGCCGACCACGGCCGACAGCACCAGGGCGATCAGCACCGGCCAGAAGCCCCCCTCGGCCGCCTCTTCCCGTTCCTCGTAGCGGCGCCGCAGGCTGTCGGGGGCAGCCACGGCGGCGGGCGGCGGGGGCGGGGCCGCCATGCGGAGCGGCAGCTGGGGCTCCACCCGGGGGGATTCGGGCGGGCGGGTGTCCGCGGACGCCAGCTCGCGGGCGCTGACCTCCGCCGGCGCCTGCTCCTGCGTTGGGGGCGGGGGCGGGGGCGGGGCTGCAGCGGGCACCAGGATCACGGTGCGATCGGCACGGGGCACGGGGCCGGTGCTGTCGGGCATCGCCAGGGACTGGAAGGCCACCAGGGCCTGGCCGGCCGAAGCGAAACGCTCGTCGGGATGGCGGCTCAGCAGGCGCTGCAGCTGCAACCGCAGGTCGGGCTCGGCCTCCAGGGCCGCCGGCCAGCGCCACTGCATCGTGGTCGGATCGAGCAGGCCGCCCGGGGCATCACCACTCAGCAGCACCAGGGCCACCACCCCGAGGGCATGCAGGTCCATCCAGGGCTGGGCGGGTTCGCCCCTGGCCAGTTCCGGCGGGGCGTAGCCCGGCGTGGCCCCCAGCAGCCGCTCCCCAGCGCTGCCGTTGGCGCTGCCCCGCACCAGGCCGAAATCGAGGGGCACCGGCAGCCCGTCGCTGTCACGGCGCAGCAGGTTGGCCGGACTCAGATCCCCGTGCAGCAGATCCTGGCTGTGCAGCGCGGCGAGCACCGGCAGCAGCTGGCGCAGCAGCAGCAGCACCTCCCCCGCCCCGAACACCAGCTGGCGTTCCGCCCGCAGCTCCAGCAGCTGCTGGTAGGTGCGGCCCGCCTGCCACTCCCGCACCAGCCAGAGCTGGTCGTCGGCCTCGATCACGGCGCCGATGCGGGGCACCTGGGGATGGAGCACCCCCTGCAGCCGCGACCAGAGGTCCCGGGCCCGGGCCTGGTCCTGCTCCGGTCCGATGCGGCGCAGGGCCACGGGCGCGTCGGCGGCCAGCTGGTCGCTGGCCAGCCACAACGCTCCCTGGGGCCCGGCGTTCTCCGTACCGAGGTAGCGCTCCAGCCGGTAACGGCCGCCGATCACCTGACCCTGGGCTGCCGTCATGGGATCAGGGCGGCGCCGCTGCGCTCGGGTTGCTCCAGGCCGCGGCCCGCCAGCCAATCAGGGTCGTAGAGGCGGGAGCGGTAGCGATCACCGCTGTCGCACAGCACGGTGACGATGCGATGGCCGGGGCCCAGCCGCCGGGCCGTCTCCACCGCCGCCGCCACGTTGATGCCCACCGAGCCCCCCATGAACAGGCCCTCCTGCCACAGCAGGCCGTAGATCGTGCGCAACGCCATGGGGTCGTCGATGCGGACGGCGTCGTCGATCGGGGCCCCCTCCAGGTTGGCGGTGACGCGGCTGTTGCCGATGCCTTCGGTGATCGAGTTGCCCTCGCTTTTGAGCGTGCCGTCGGTGGCCCAGCTGTAGAGGGCGCTGCCACAGGGGTCGGCCAGGACGCAGCGAATCGAGGGATCCTGCTCCTTGAGATACAGGGCCACCCCCGCATAGGTGCCGCCGGTGCCGGTGGCGGCCACCCAGGCATCCAGCCGGCCGTCGGTCTGCTGCCAGATCTCCGGGCCTGTGCTGCCGTAGTGGGCGCGCCGGTTAGCGAGATTGTCGAACTGGTTGGCCCAGAGGGCCCCGGGCGTTTCCTCGGCGATGCGGCCGGAGAGGCGCACGTAGTTGGCCGGGTCGCTGTAGGGCACCGCCGGCACCGTGCGCACCTCGGCGCCGAGGCTGCGCAGCAGGCCGATCTTCTCCGCCGACTGGGTTTCGGGAATGACGATCAGGCAGCGGTAGCCGCGGGCATTGCAGAGGTGGGTCAGGCCGATGCCGGTGTTGCCGGCGGTGCCTTCCACCACCGTGCCCCCCGGCTGCAGCTGGCCGCTGGCCTCCGCCTCCTGCAGGATGCCCAGGGCAGCCCGGTCCTTGACCGACCCGCCGGGGTTCATGAACTCCGCCTTGCCGAGGATCTCGCAACCGGTGAGGGCGCTGAGGGCATGGAGCCGGATCAGCGGCGTCCGGCCTACCGCGCCGCTGAAGCCCTCGGTGATCCCTGTGCTCATGCCGTCGCTGTGGGCTCCCATGCGGCTGGCCTTCTCCATGGCTGCGTGGGCGGATCGTAGGGAACATCCCTAAGGTCGGCCCCAGAGAAGGGCAGGTCCATGGGCTCCAGGGCACACTCCCCGGCGGACAGCACCAGGCTCCTGCAACGGCTCCAGGCGGCTCGGCAGCACAGCGAGCGCCTGATCGACGGCCTCGAACCGGAGGATCTCTGCCTGCAGGGCATGGCCGACGCCAGCCCGGCCAAGTGGCACCTGGGCCACACCACCTGGTTCTTCGAGACCTTCCTGCTGGAGCCCCACCTGAGCGGCCATGAAACCCCCGACCGCCGCTGGGGCCATCTGTTCAACTCCTATTACGAGGCGATCGGCAGCCGCCACCCCCGCCCCCAGCGGGGTCTGCTCACCCGCCCGGCCATCGGCGAGGTGCTGGCCTGGCGCCAGCGCGTCGACGCCGGGCTGGAAACGCTGCTGCTGGAGCTGGATCGCCAGCCCGTCGAGACGGCCGGCCCCCTGCTGGAGCTGGTGGAACTGGGGCTGCAGCACGAGCAGCAGCACCAGGAGCTGCTGCTGATGGATCTGCTCGACGGCTTCAGCCGCAACCCCCTGGAGCCCGCCTACGGCCAGGACCCCCCCGGGGCAGAGGCTGCAGAGGCCCCCGCCGGCTGGCGGTCCCACGCCGGCGGCCTGGTGGCCATCGGCCATGAAGGCGGCGGCTTCCACTTCGACAACGAGGCCCCCCGCCACCGCCAGTGGCTGGAGCCCTTCAGCCTCGCCGATACCCTCGTGACCAACGAGGCGTACGCCGCCTTCATCACCGACGGGGGCTACCGGCGCTCGGAGCTGTGGATGAGCGAGGGCTGGGCGGTGGTGCAGGAGCGCGGCTGGTGCGCCCCGCGCTACTGGCGCGGCGACTGGGAATTCAGCCTGGCGGGCCGCCGGCCGCGCCACCCCCAGGCGCCGGTGCGGCACCTGAGCTGGTTCGAGGCCGATGCCTTCGCCCGTTGGAGCGGCGGCCGGCTGCCCAGCGAAGCCGAATGGGAGCTGGTGGTGACGGAAGCCGCCCAGCCGGGCGGCCGCCCCCTGCCCCAGGCCTTCGGGGCCCTCTGGCAGTGGACCGCCACCCCCTACCGTCCCTACCCCGGCTTCCAACCCGCCGCCGGTGCGGTGGGGGAATACAACGGCAAGTTCATGACCTCCCAGTTCGTGCTCCGGGGCAGCAGCTTCCTCACCCCGGCGGGCCACGCCCGCCCCACCTACCGCAACTTCTTTGCGCCCCACTGCCGCTGGATGGCCGCCGGCCTGCGGCTGGCCCGTGATGGCGCCAGCGCGCCATGCTGATCGACCTCCATCCCGAGCCGGCCGACATGGCCCGGCTGGTGATCGAGGGCATGGGCCGCCAGCCGAAGCAGCTGCCGGCCTGGTTGCTGTACGACGCCGAGGGGTCGCGCCTGTTCGACGCCATCTGCGAGCAGCCGGAGTACGGCCTGACCCGCACCGAGACGGCCCTGCTGGAGGCGCGGGCGGCCGAGCTGGCCGCCGCCCTCGGACCCGGGGTAGTGGTGGAGTTCGGCGCCGGCAGCGCCCGCAAGGTGAGCCCCCTGCTCAGCGTCCTGGAGCCCGCCGCCTATGTGGCCCTCGACATCAGCGCAGACCACCTGGCCCCCGCCTGCCGGGCCCTGCAGCAACGCCACCCCGACCTGCCGGTGCTCGGCATCTGCTGCGACTACAGCCACCTGGAGCAGCTGCCGGAGCACCCCGCCCTGGAGGGCCACGGCCGGCTGGGCTTCTACCCGGGCAGCTCGATCGGCAACTTCGATCCCGCCGGTGCCCGGGACCTGCTGCGCCAGTTCCGCCGGCTGCTGGGGGCCGGCAGCCGCCTGCTGATCGGCATCGACCAGCCGAAGGCGGTGCAGCGGCTGGAGGCGGCCTACAACGACGCCGCCGGCTGGTCGGAGGCCTTCGCCCGCAACCTGCTCACCCGGCTCAACCGCGATCTGGACGGCGACTTTCAGGCGGCCGACTTTGGGTACCGGGCCTGGTGGGAGGCCGATCAGGGCCGCATCGCCATGGCCCTGGTGAGCCGGCGGGCGCTGGAGGTGCGGCTGGCGGGCCGCTGCTGGCCGTTCGCGGCCGAAGAGCCGCTGATCACCGAGTACAGCTACAAGTACGGCCCCGAGGCCTTCCTCGCCCTGGCGGCCTCGGCCGGCTGGCAGGGAGTGGGCCGATGGAGCGACCCGGCCGGCGATTTCGCCCTGCATCTGCTGGTGCAGGCAGACTCGGAACAGCAGCGGAGCGATCGATGAGCAGGGAGGAACAGCGTCAGTCGATGCGTGGGGTGCGCGAAGGGCTGATCGAGGAACTGGAGGATCTGTACCGCAAGGCCTTCGACCGCATCGGCGAGCAGGACCTGGGGGAGGGCGCCATCGCCCGGCTCACCCAGCTGCTGCTGCGCTCCCGCGAGGCCGCCATCACCCCCCTGCAGGAAGAGATCGAAGCGCCCCTGATCACCCGCGCCCCCGGCGAACCCCTGCCATGAGCAGCTGGCTGGAGGAACTGGAGGCGCGGCTGGATCAGCAGCTGGAAGGCTTCCTGCGCACCAATCCCCAGCAGGAGGAGCTGCTGCGCGGGCAGGCCGCCCGCGACCGGCAGCGGCAGTTGCTGGCCGAGCGGGTGCGGCTGCGGCAGCAGGCCGAGGAGCAGCGAAAACAGCTGCTGAAGCTGGCGGAGGAGATCCGCCAATGGCAGGGGCGGATCGGCCGGGCCCGGACCGCCGGGGCCGGGGAGCTGGCCGGCCGCGCCGAGGCCCATGTGGCGGGGCTGATGGACCAGGGGCGCCAACGCTGGCAGGCCCTCACCGACCTGGGTCAGCGCTTCGCCAGTGTCGAGCAGGAGCTGGCCGAGCTCACCAGCCAACGCAGCAACGGCCCCGCCGCCACGCCCGATCTCGAGGCCGACTGGGCCCGGTTCGAGGCCCAGCAGGAGCTGCAGGAGCTGAAGCGCCGCCAGCAGCGCTGAACCGCGCCGCGCCATGGGTTTCCTGCTCTCGAAACTGCTGCCGCTCGGCCTCTACCCCCTCGGCCTGGCCCTGCTGCTCCAGATCACGGGCCTGCTCAACCGCCAGCGCCGCCTCGGTCCGGTCCTCTCCAGTGTCGGGATCGTGCTGCTCTGGCTGGCGGCCACGCCCCTGCTCAGCCGCCAGCTGGTGTGGGGGCTGGAGGAACGGGCCGCCCGGCTGACCCCCTCCCCGATCCCCACGGCTGATGCGGTGCTGGTGCTGGGGGGTGGGCTGCGGCCGGCCCTGCCGCCTCGGCAGGGGGTGGAAGTCAACGAGGCCGGCGACCGGCTGCTGCGCGCTGTGGCCCTGATGCGCGAAGGCAAAGCCCCCTGGCTGCTGGTGACGGGCGGCAAGGTCACCTTCATGGCCAACGATCCGGCCGCCGGCGAGGCCCGGCTGGCCAAGGCCCTGGCCACCAGCCTGGGGGTGGCGGCCGATCGGATCGTCACCAGCGAAGAAGGGCGCAACACGGCAGAGGAGACCACCGCCCTGGTGCGACTGGCCCGGCAGCGGGGCTGGACCTCCCTGCTGCTGGTCACCAGCGCCACCCATCTGCCCCGCTCGCTGGCCACCCTGCGCCGGGCGGCGCCGGACGTCCGGATCATCCCGGTGGCGTGCGACTTCCAGCTCCCCGAGCGGCGATCGTTCGGCAACCCCACCCTGGCCGGCACCGTGATGGGGCTGCTGCCCAGCGCCGAGGCCCTGGTGCTGACCACCACCGCCATGCGGGAGCATCTGGGCCTGCTGGCCTACCGCTGGCGGGGCTGGATCTGAGCCGCCGTTGCCGCGGCCCGTTGGAGCTCTACTTCTTGGGCACCGGGGGGACCAGGCTCACCCCTTCGGGCGGCGGGGTGGGATCGGGATCGGCAATCAGCATGTGCTGCAGCACGATCTCCGGACGTTCACTGTCCCGCCAGCGGATGCGATAGGCGGGCATCTTGGTTCCCCGGCTGGTGGTCTGTTCCACCGGTTCCATGACCCAGCCACGGCGAGACCGCCCCTGGGGATTGCGCTTCACCACCGCATCGGCGTGTTGAAAGCGAAAACCGACGCGCTCACCACTCATACCAGAGCCCCGAGGGGGAGAAGGCCTACTGGAAACCATTATCCCACTGCGTCGGTTCCGGCCCTTTCACGGGCCTCCGGGCGCAGCAGGGGGAAGGCGATCACATCACGGATCGAGGGGCTGTCGGTGAGCAGCATGGCCAGCCGGTCGATGCCGATGCCGAGGCCGCCGGTGGGGGGCATGCCCACCTCCAGGGCGTGCAGGAAGTCCTCATCCACCGTCTGGGCTTCGGGGTCCCCCGCCTGGCGGCGCAGCTGCTGCAGCTCGAGCCTGGCCCGCTGATCCAGCGGGTCGATCAGCTCACTGAAGGCGTTGGCCGTCTCCCGCCCGACGATGAACAGCTCGAAACGCTCCACCAGCCCTGGCTTGCTGCGATGGGCCCGGGCCAGGGGCGAATTCTCCACCGGGTAATCCATCACGAACGTGGGCTGCTCGAGCGTGGTTTCCACCGCCTGCTCGAAGGCTTCCACCAGCAGCCGGCCCACACTGTCGGCCGCCTCGGGCACCGCCAGGCCGGCGGCCTCCATCGCCGCTGCCGCCTGGGAACGATCGGTGAACGTGTTGAAATCCAGGCCGGTCGCCTGCTCCACCAGCTCATGCATGGTGACCCGCCGCCAGGGCGGGGTGAGATCGATCGCCACGCCCTGGTAGGTGAGGCGCGTGTCACCACAGACCTCGAGGCAGGCCGCGGCCAGCAGCTGCTCGGTGAGGTCCATCATCGTGTGGTAGTCGGCGAAGGCCTGGTAGATCTCCACCGACGTGAATTCGGGGTTGTGCCGGGTGCTGATCCCCTCGTTGCGGAAGATGCGGCCGAGCTCGTACACCCGCTCGAAGCCCCCCACCACCAGCCGCTTGAGGTGCAGCTCGGTGGCGATGCGCAGGGTGAGGGGCAGGTCGAGGGCGTTGTGGTGGGTGGCGAAGGGGCGGGCGTCGGCACCGCCGGCTTCGGTCTGCAGGACAGGCGTTTCGATCTCGAGAAAGTCGCGCTCATCGAGCCAGCGGCGCATGGCGCTCACCAGCCGCGCCCGGCGCCGGAAGGTTTCGCGGGTGTCGGGCGAGACGATCAGATCGAGGTAGCGCTGGCGGTAGCGCTTCTCCACGTCCGCCAGGCCGTGCCATTTGTCGGGCAGCGGCTGGAGCGCCTTGGTGAGCATCACCCAGTCGGTCACTTTGACCGAGAGTTCGCCCCGATCGGTGCGGCGCAGGCTGCCGTGCACCCCGATCCAGTCGCCGCCATCGACAAGGGACGTGATCTGGGCGAAGCCTTCGGGTTCCTCCGGGTGGGCCGCCAGAAGGGTCGCCTTCTCGATGAACAGCTGGATCGGGCCGGATTCGTCGGCGATGGTGAAGAAGGCCAGCTTGCCCATCACCCGACGGGTCATCACCCGGCCGGCAACGGCCACCACAACAGCCCGCTCTTCGCCGTTGGGCAGGTCGGCATGGGCCTGCTGCAGCTCGGCGGTGCGGTGGCTGGGGGAGAAGCCGAGCGCGTAAGGAGCCCGACCGAGGGACTCCAGGGTGCGGGCTTTCTCCAGGCGGGTCTCACGCAGATCCGACAAGGCAGGCAGGGCGATGGAGAAGGGTCGCAGCCCATCCTGCAGGACCGGCCGACGTCGGCTTCAGGGGGTGAGCTCAGCCGGCGGCGGCCAGGGTGGCCTCACCCATCCGCTGGGAGGCGTAGCCCGTGCCCCGCACCGTGAGAATCAGCTCGGGATTGCGGGGATCGGGCTCAAGCTTGCCTCGCAAGCGGGCCACATACACGTCGACAACCCGCAGGTCGGCGGCGCGGCGGGGGGGATAGCCCCAAAGCTGCTCGAGGATCTCGGCCCGCGGCACCACCCGGCCCGGCTCCCGGAAGAGCAGCTCCAGCAGGCTGAATTCGGTGTAGGTGAGGGCAATGCGCTGCCCTTCGCGGGTCACCTGACGGCGGTTGGTGTCGACCACCAGATCGCCCACCCGCAGCACACCGGAGCCGGTGGGCAGCTCGCGCGGTTCGCTGGTGGCCGCCCCCCGACCCATGCGCCGCAGAATCGTGGAGATGCGGGCTTCGAGTTCCTTGGGGCTGAACGGCTTGGGCAGGTAGTCGTCGGCCCCCAGGTCCAGACCCGCCACCCGCTCGGCGATGGCATCGAGGGCCGAGAGAAAGATGATCGGCACGCAGGATTCCGCCCGCAGGCGCCGGCAGACGGCGAACCCGTCCAGCTTGGGCAGCATCACGTCGAGCACGACCAGGTCGGGCTGCTCCTGGTGGAACAGGGCGAGGGCCTCCTCGCCGTCCTCGGCACAGAGCACCCGGTAACCGGCCAGCTGCAGACGCATCATCAGCACCCGGCGCACCGCCGCTTCGTCGTCGACGACCAACAGGGTGGCGATCGGCTGGGAGGGGGAACCACCGCCCGCGGAAGCCTCCAGATCAGCACCATCGGTGAAGGAGGAGGCAACCGCGGGCATGGGCATCGCTCCGGTCCACTCGGATGAAGAATCGCAACCATAACGCGACGCCGTTTGGGGCCGCGAGCACAGAAACGGCTCCGGCAGCGGGGTTCTGGGCGGAAGGCAACATTTCTTCGGAAACCCTGACCCGCCCTCCGCTGCCTTCAGGGCCAGCGCGCCTCGGCATAGCGGTTCCACTGCAGCTCGGCTTCGGCCAGGGCCGCGTCGCTGGCCAGCTGCCCCAGCATCGCCCGCTGCAACTGGGTGTAAAGGATTGCCTGCAGCCGCTTCACCCCCGGGGTGGCCGGCACCAGCACCCTGGCCTGGGCCAGGGTCTCGATCGAGAGCAGCCGGGCGTTATGCACCAGACGTTCCTGGCCGTCGCTGGGAACCGCCCCCCGCAGATTCCGCTCCAGGCTCGCCAGCGCTCCCCGGGAGGAGGGCAGCACCCGGGCCTCCTCGGCGAAGGCCAGCTGGTTGGCCGCATCACTCAGGAACAGGGCGAAGCTCACCGCCGCCTCGGCCATGGCGCTCTGGCGGGGCACCACCAGGTTCATCACGGCCACATTGGCTTCGCCGTTCGGCCCCGTCAGGGGCGGAAAGGGGGCGGAGGTGGCGGCGATGCCGGGGGCGTTGGTCTGCAGGTTGCGCAGGAAATCGGGGCCACTGGCCACCTGGGCCAGATCGCCGGCCTGGAACAGCTCAATCGCCCGCCGGTACCCCTGGCTCACCACCTCCCGTGGCAGCAGCCCGCGGCGGTAGAGGTCGCTCCAGAAGGCGAAGGCGCGGCGACCGGCCGGACTGTTGAAGGCCGCCCGCTGGCGGGCGTCGAGCAGTTGCACCCCCATCTGCACCAGCGCCTCCATCAGTTCACCGGAGTCGTCGGGGACGACGGTGACGAACAGGGCGTAGCGGCCGGTGCGGCGCCGGACGGCTTCGGCGTAGGCCGGCACCTCCTCCCAGCGGCGGGGCGGGGCGGTGAGGCCGGCCCGCTGCAGCAGGCGGCGGTTAGCGATCGTCACCCGGGCGGTCAGGTACCAGGGAATGCCGAACTGCTCGCCCTGCTGCTGACCCGAGGTCCAGATGCCGGCCAGGTAGCGATCGGCGGCGTCGGGGGGGAGCAGGGGGGTGAGATCCCGCAGCCCCCCCTTGCTGGCCAGGTTGGCGGCGAAATTGGGGTTGAGATTGACCAGATCGGGGGCGGTGCGGGCGAACACCGCCGCCAGGAGCTTGCGCTCCACCGAGCCCCAGGGGACGTCGGTCCAGCGCACCGTCACGCCGGGATGGCCCTGCTCCCAGGCCGCGATCACCCGCCGCATGTAGGTGTTGAAGCGGGGCGCCAGATCCAGGGTCCAGACGTTCAGCACCTTGCCCGCTTCGGGCCGGGGCCCCCGCGCGCAGGCCCCGGCGCCCAGGGCGAGGGCGACGGGGGCGGCCAGCAGCCGCAGGGCCTGGCGTCGTGGCAGGGATCGGGGCATCACTCAGCGCCGCCAGCCGGAGCCCACCTGACGCCAGAGCAGCAGCTGCAGGGAACAGAGCATCGGGGCAAGCAGGGCCGTGATCAGGGTCTGGGAGAGCAGGACCCGCAGACCGGGTCCTGCCAGATCATCCCAGCGCCACCCCGGCAGGGCCAGCAGGGCGGGGTTCACCCCCTGACCCTCCAGGCGGCGGCCCAGCTCCGGTCCCGCCAGCTGGATCGCCTCCCGGGTGCTCACCCAGTCGTGGACGCCCCACTGGAGCATGAGCGTGAGGCCGAGCAGGGCCGTGCCCAGCAGGGCCAGCAGGCCGAGGCTGAAACTGCGCTGGATCGGTGGTGCCCGCCGTCCCATCCGGCCCCACCACCAGCCCAGCAGCAGCAGGGCGGGCGCCTGGGTGACACCGCCGGGGTACACCGCATCCAGCAGCAGCCCCAGGGCGAGCCCGGCGCAGGCCCCGGAGAACGGACCGTCGCTCAGCGCCCAGGGAAGCAGCCACAGCACCGCCCAGCAGGGGCCGACGCCGTCGAGGCTGAGCCATCCCGGTGAGGCCAGGACGAGCAACGGCACCAGCAGGGCGGAGGCGGCGAGCAGGGGCTGCCGGGTGAGCAGGTCCATCAGCGCACCTGCACCTGCACCCAGTCGAGGGCCGACACCGGCGCGATCAGCTGCACCACCGCCTCTGGGGCCGGGTCGGCGTTGGCGTCCATGGTCTGGATCACGCCCACCGGCAGGTTCGGCGGCACCAGGGTGCTGGCGGGCGATGTCACCACCACATCACCGGGGCGGGCCTGGGGATCCTTTTCCAGAAAGCGCAGCAGGGGCCGGCCGGCGCCGATGCCGGTGAGCAGGCCGTGGTGCTGGGTGCGCCCCACCCACACGCCGACCCGGCTGCGGGGATCGGTGAGCAGGGTGACGCTGGCAGTGCTGGGCGTGACGCTGCCCACCAGGCCGACCAGGCCGCCCGGGCCGAGCACCGCCTGGCCGGCACGGATGCCGCTGAGGGCCCCCTGGCCAAGCAGCAGCTGCCGCCACCAGCCGGAGCCATCCCGGGAGATCACCGGGGCCGTCACCCGGTTGGGGTTCTGCTTCTGCAGCTCCAGCAGGGTGCGCAGCCGCTGGTTGTCCTGCTCCAGCTGGGCCAGCCGGGCCCCGTCCTCGACCCGTCGGGCGGACTGCAGCCATTCGGCCTGGGCCGTCCCGGGCCAGAAGGGTCGGCTCAGGAGGGCATAGGTGTCGGCAACCAGGGCCCCCTTGCTGAGGCGCACGGCCACAAGGGCCAGCAGCACCAGCAGCCAGGGGGTGATCCGTCGCAGGGACGAGCCTTGGACGAAACGCAGCCAGCGCCATGCCGGCATGGGGATCAGGCCGTCTGACGGAGAAATTCGGGGGTGTCAAGCACCCGCTCCAGCCGGCTGTAGTCCTCCAGGACCATGCCGCAGCCGTTGACCACACAGAGCAGGGGGTCTTCGGCCACGTGGGTGAGGATGCCGGTCTCGTGGCTGATCAGGTCGCAGATGCCCCGCACCAGGGCACCGCCGCCGGCGAGCATGATGCCCCGATCGACGATGTCGGCCGCGAGCTCGGGAGGGGTACGCTCCAGCGTGCGCTTGACCGCTTCGACGATCACGTTGAGCGGCTCGGCCATGGCTTCGCGGATGTCTCCGGCACGGATGTTGATCGTGCGCGGCAGGCCGGAGAGCAGGTGCAGACCCCGCACGTCCATGGAGGTCTCGTCGTGGCCGTCGTCGGGGAACGCCGAGCCGATGCGGATCTTGATGTCCTCGGCGGTGCGCTCGCCCACCACCAGGTTGTGCACCTTCTTGAGGTACACGCTGATGGCGTCGCTGAGCTCATCACCGGCCACCCGCACCGACTCGCTCAGCACGGTGCCGCCCAGGCTGAGCACGGCCACCTCGGTGGTGCCACCGCCGATGTCAACGATCATCGTGCCCACCGGATCGGTCACGGGCAGGCCGGCGCCGATGGCGGCCGCCACCGGCTCATCAATCAGGTGCACCTGCCGGGCCCCGGCCAGGCCGGCCTGGTGCACGGCGCGGCGCTCGACGCCGGTGACCCCGCTGGGGATGCCGATCACCAGACGGGGCGCGATCACGCCCCGACCCTCGTTGCCCTTCTGGATGAAGCTCTTGATCATCTGCTCGGCGGCATCGAAGTCGGCGATGACCCCGTCGCGCAGGGGCCGGATCGCCCGGATGTTGCCGGGGGTGCGGCCCAGCATCAGCTTGGCCTCCTCACCCACCGCCAGGGGGGTGCCGCGCTCCAGGTCGATCGCCACCACGGACGGCTCCTGCAGCACGATCCCCTTGCCCGAGACGTACATCAGTGTGTTGGCCGTCCCCAGGTCGATGCCGATATCGCGGGAGAACTGGAAACGGCGGAAAAACACGGGCAAGGCCTCTGGCAGCGGTCAATCATAGGTGGGGCGATTCCTGCCGACCGGCCAACCTCCGGTGGGTGTGACAACCGGGACGAAGGGTGGAACGGAAAGGGAGAGGCCCCCGATCGGGGTGCCCCATCATTGATCCACTCGTTCCAGGAGCACGCCATGGGCGTCAATTCCATCACCCTCGTCGGCCGGGCCGGCCGCGACCCGGAGGTCCGTTACTTCGAATCCGGCAGCATGGTTGCCAACCTCACGTTGGCGGTCAACCGCCGCAGCCGCGACGACGAACCGGACTGGTTCAACCTGGAGATCTGGGGCAAGCAGGCCCAGGTGGCGGCCGACTATGTCCGCAAGGGTGCCCTGATCGGCATCATCGGTTCCTTCAAGCTCGACCGCTGGACGGACAGGGCCAGTGGCGAGGAGCGCAGCAAGCCGGTGATCCGGGTCGACCGGCTGGAGCTGCTGGGCAGCAAACGGGACGCCGAGGGCGGCGGCGGTGGCAGCTTCGGCGGCGGTTTCGGTGGCGGCGAACCCAGTGAGGAAGAAGTGCCGTTCTGAGGGTTTCGGCCGGACTTTCGGTCCGGGGGCTTGTGCCAGTGACCCAGCCGGGTTATCAAGCGTCCGAAGCCAGAGAAGGCGCCCCCCGGGGCGCCTTTTTTACTGTTCCGGTGCCGCTGGCCGTCAGCCGGTGGCGATGGATCAGGGGCTGTTGCGGCTCTGCTTCCAGATGCGCAGCCCCAGCCACACGGCACCGGCCAGGACCGCCAGCACCAGCAGCACCTTCACCACCCTGGCGGCGGGCTCGATCCAGAGCTCGACCTTGGTGTAGCCCTCCCCCAGCGCCAGGCCCGCCAACGTCAGCAGCAGGGTCCAGATCAGGCTGCCGGCGGTGGTCCAGAGCAGAAAGGGCGTCATCGGCATCATCTCGATGCCGGCGGGGACGGAAATCAGGGTGCGGATGCCGGGCACCAGCCGGCCCCAGAACACCAGGGCCGTGCCGTGGCGGCTGAACCAGCGGCGGCTGCGGCGCAGTTCCTGGGGGCTGATGCCGATCCAGCGTCCGTGGCGCTCCAGCCAGTGCTCAATGCGCTCCTCGTTCACCAGCCGTCCGATGCCGTACCAGGGAAGGGCGCCGAGAACTGTGCCCAGGAGGCCGGCCAGCACCACCGGAATCAGGGAGAGCTTGCCCTGATGCACAAAAAAACCCCCGAGCGGCATGATCAGCTCGGAGGGAATGGGGGGGAACAGGTTCTCCAGAAACATGGCCGCGAAGATCGCGCCATAGCCCGCTGCCGGGTTGGCCTCCACGGCCGCCCCGATCATCTCGGGGAGCTTCTGGACCAGTTCGATCGCCATCGGGCCAGCCGGATCAGAGGCGCCAGTCTTCCACGACGGCCCGAGCGCTGCCAGCAGCGCCGGGCCGTTGCCGCTCAGTAGCGGTAGTGGTCGAGCTTGTAGGGGCCTTCAACGGGCACAGCGATGTAGGCCGCCTGCTCGGTGGTGAGCTCGGTGAGCCGGGCGCCGATCCGCTCGAGGTGCAGACGGGCCACCATTTCATCGAGGTGCTTGGGCAGCACGTAGACCTCCTTGCCGTAGGCGTCGCCCTTGGTGAACAGCTCGATCTGGGCCAGCACCTGGTTGGTGAAGGAGTTGCTCATCACGAAGCTGGGGTGGCCGGTGCCGCAGCCCAGATTCACCAGCCGACCTTCGGCCAGCAGGATGATGCGGTTGCCGCTGGGCAGGATCACGTGATCCACCTGGGGCTTGATGTTGTCCCAGGTGTACTGCTTGAGGGACGCCACATCGATCTCGTTGTCGAAGTGACCGATGTTGCACACGATCGCCTGATTCTTCATGGCGAGCAGGTGCTCATGGCGGATCACGTGGTAGTTCCCCGTGGCCGTCACGAAAATGTCGACATCCGCCACCACGTCCTCAAGACGAACGACGCGGTAGCCCTCCATGGCGGCCTGCAGGGCGCAGATCGGATCGATCTCGGCGATCATCACCGTGGCGCCGAGCCCGCGCAGGGACTGGGCCGAGCCCTTGCCCACATCGCCGTAGCCCAGCACCAGGGCCACCTTGCCCGCCACCATCACATCGGTGGCACGCTTGACGCTGTCGACAAGGGATTCGCGGCAGCCGTAGAGGTTGTCGAACTTGCTCTTGGTGACCGAATCGTTGACGTTGATGGCCGGGAACGGCAGTTCGCCGCTCTTCTGCATCTGGTACAGACGGGCCACGCCGGTGGTGGTCTCCTCGGTGACGCCCTGGATGTTGGCGTAGATGCGGGAGTAGAAGCCGGGCTGCACCGCCAGACGCTGGCGGATGGAGTTGAACAGGGCCACTTCCTCCTCGCTGGAGGGGTTGTCGAGCACTGACAGATCCTTTTCGGCCTTGGTGCCGAGAACCACCAGACCGGTGGCATCGCCGCCGTCGTCGAGGATCATGTTGGGCGTGCCACCGTCGCTCCACTCGAGGATGCGGTGGGTGAAGGCCCAGTACTCATCAAGGGTTTCGCCCTTGTAGGCAAACACCGGGATGCCGGCGGCGGCGATGGCGGCGGCGGCGTGATCCTGGGTGGAGAAGATGTTGCAGGACGCCCAGCGCACCTCGGCGCCGAGGGCCACCAGGGTCTCGATCAGAACGGCGGTCTGGATCGTCATGTGCAGGCTGCCGGCGATCCGGGCCCCCTTGAGGGGCTGCGCAGCGCCGTAGGTCTGACGCAGGGCCATCAGGCCGGGCATCTCGGTTTCGGCGATCTCCAGTTCCTTGCGGCCCCAGTCGGCCAGGCCGAGATCGGCGATCACATAGGAACTGGTGGCCTGAACGCCAGCAAACGCAGCCTCGGGGCTGGAAGGTGTTGCCACCATGAAGGGAAAAGCTCCCTGACGGGAGGACGAAACAATGGAAATATCTGCAGAGACGCCGAGGCTTCGGGCTCGCTTGGAGGCAATCTACAAGGGTGGAAACGAATGACGCGATTGAGGTGTGCCATCTGGCGGACCCCTCCGCCACCGACGCCCTGGGGCGGCGGCTGGCATCGCAACTGATCGCCGCTGCTGCCGGTGACGGCGTCCTGCTGCTGCTGCGGGGGGAACTGGGCACGGGCAAGACGTCGCTGGTGCAGGGACTGGCCGCTGGGCTGGGCATCGCCGAACCGATCAGCAGCCCCACCTTCGCCCTGGCCCAGCACTACGACACCGACGCCGGCCCCGACGCGGGCACCTCTGCCCTGGTGCACCTGGATCTCTATCGGCTGGAGCAGAGCGCCGCGGCCGACGAACTCTTCGCCCAGGAGGAAGAGGAGGCCCGCCGCATCGGCGCCGTGATGGCGGTGGAATGGCCCGAGCGGCTCAGCTTCCGGCCGGAGGGTGCCTGGGACGTGGACTTGAGCCACACCGAAACGGGCGAGGGCCGGTTGGCCCGGATCACGCCACCGGGCTTCAGCCCGCCGCAATCCTTGCGTGCAGCGCCGCGATGATGCGGGCGTTGGCGGCCGGAAAGGGGTAGCTGGCGAGCTCCTCCGGTGCCACCCAGCGCACCTGCTGGGAGGCCAGGGGCTGCGGCTCTCCCGCCAGCCATTGGCAGAGATGCACCACAAAGCGCAGCCGCTTGTGGCTGTAGGCGTGCTCGAGGGTGATCAGCTCCTCCCCCACCGTCACCTCGATGGCCAGTTCCTCCCGCAGCTCCCGCTGAATCGTCGCTTCGATCGCTTCATCCGGCTCCTGCTTGCCACCCGGAAATTCCCACAGGCCGCCCAGCAGGCCCTCCTGGAGCCGCTGATCGATCAGCACCCTCCCATCGCCGTCCCGCACCACGCCCACCCCGATCACCTGGAAGGGGATGGGGGTGGTGGTGTCCTTCACGGGGAAACGGGCGGGATCGCCGGCAGCGTAGGCAGCGCAGTGCCCGCGCCAGGGGCAGGTGCCGCAGCAGGGCTGGCGGGGGGTGCAAACGCCGGCGCCCAGGTCCATCAGGGCCTGGTTGAAGGCGCGGGGCTGGTGGGGGTCGAGAACGGTTTCACTCAGCCACCAGAACTGGGCCAGCTGCCGCTTCGGAGGCTCCGGATGGGCGACCAGCCGGGCCAGCACCCGCTGGACGTTGCCATCAAGGATCGGGTGGGCCAGATCGAAGGCGGAGGAGAGGATGCTGGCGGCGGTGCTGCGGCCGATGCCCGGCAGGGCCATCCAGCCCTCCAGCGTGCGCGGCCAGGGATCGCCACCCGCCGCGACCAGTTGCTGAGCCCCGCCGTGCAGGCGGCGGGCTCGGGCGTAGTAGCCCAGGCCTTGCCAGAGCATCAGCACGTCGTGCTCGCTGGCGACGGCGAGGCTTCTGAGGTCGGGGAACGCCGCCATCCAGCGGTACCAGTAGGGCAGCACCACCGCCAGCTGGGTCTGCTGCAGCATCACCTCGGCCACCCACACGCCGAAGGGATCGAGGGGCTCCCCGGCCCCGGGGCGCGATCCGTCGGGGTGTCGCTTCCAGGGGATGTCGTGGCGACCGTTGGACTCCCACCAAGCCAGCAGGGTGTGCCGAAGCAGCTCAAGCGAAGCCGGATCCAGCACGCCTCGCCCTAGACGAATCCCCCCGGCCGGGGGCGGGTGCTGGAAAGGGAGACATTCCCCTGAGCGAAGCCCTGGACGGCCCCCTGGACCGCGACGGGTGAAGCGGCAGGCCGGGGCGGCGGCTGGGGCACGGCCACCACGTTGAAGGCGATCGACCAGCGCTCCCCTTCGCCGCGGAACGGGGGCACCGAGTGGGGTTGCCAGGCCGGAAACACATAGAAATCTCCCGGCACCGGCAGCACGTAATGAGCCATGCCGGTGCGGAAGCTCTGGATGTGCCACTCCTCCGGGCCATGGAAGCAGAGCTGGCCGTCGAAGCGCTCCGCATTGATCTGGGGGGGCACCTGAAGAAACAGCACGCCGGAGAAGCTGCCGCCGTGGGTGTGGGTGGGGTTGTAGTCGCCGGCGCGCTGGGCGTTGAGCCACAGGTCGATCATCTGCAGGCCATAGCGGCCCGGGGTCCAGGGGCCGCGGCCCTGGGGCGGCTGCTGGTCGATCACGTGGCGGATCCAGCGCTCACAGGCCGGCAGGATCACCGAGCGGCAAAGCTCGGCGGCGGCGGGGTGGTCGGGGCCGAGCTCCCGCTGCTGGGACAGCTGGCCGGCCAGCTTGACCGAAGCATCGGGACTGCGTTCGGGCGCCGCCAGCACCGCCCGGGCCATGGCCAGCAGATCGGCCAGCTGTGACGGGGCCAACTGGCCCTGCAGCAGATAGCGGGGAAAGAGACTGACCACCTCCATCGTGGCCTCCTCCGGGGGCGTGCCGGCCATGGAAGGGAAGCTGCGTGCTGGCCCCAAGCCTCGCAAACGGCGCAATCAGATCGCCACGTAGGCCTCGACGGCGTCGCTGAGGCGGCGCAGACCGGCCAGGCCGTCGCGCTCCAGGTTGCGCACCCGATCGCGGCTGATTCCCAGGATGCGGCCGATGCCGGTGAGGCTCATCGGCTCCTCGCCATCGATGCCGAAGCGCATCTTCAGCACCCGGCCCTGCAGGTCCGGCAGTTGGTCGAGCAGGGCCCGCAGGTCGCCCTTGAGGCACTCGCCATCCACCAGCTCGGACGGCAGCAGGTCGTCACCGGCCAGCAGATCCAGCAGCTCGGTGTCTTCACCATCGCCCACCTTGGTTTCGAGGCTCACCGGCTGGCGGGCCCGGCAGAGCAGGTCCTTCACCTCCTCTTCGGGGAGCTCCACCGCGACGGCCAGTTCGCTCAGGGTGGGGGTGCGGCCCAGCTCTTGGCTCAGCTCCCGCTGGCCCTTCTTGAGCTTGTTGAGCGTTTCGGTGATGTGGATCGGCAGCCGGATCGTGCGGCTCTTCTCGGCAATCGCCCGAGTGATGCCCTGGCGGATCCACCAGTAGGCGTAGGTGGAGAACTTGTAGCCGCGGGTGGGGTCGAACTTCTCGACGCCCCGGACCAGGCCGATCGTGCCCTCCTGGATCAGGTCGAGCAGCTCCATGTTCCGCTTGGTGTACTTCTTCGCCACGCTCACGACCAGGCGCAGGTTGGCGGCCACCATCCGCTCCTTGGCGCGGCGGCCGGCGTGCAGGCGCTTGCGCAGCACCTCGGGCCGCAGGCCCACCGCCACCGCCAGCTCCTGCTGGCTCGGATCGCTGCCGCCGGAGCGCATCTTCAGCTCCTCGCGCATCTCCTCGAGGGCCATCAGCTCCTGCACCTGGCGGCCCAGGGTGATCTCCTGCTCATGGCTGAGCAACGGCACCCGGCCGATGTCCCGCAGGTAGGAGCGGACCAGATCGCCATCCACCGGGGGCATGGAACGGCCCGGGGAGGCGCGGACCACCGTCTGGACAGCGACGGGAGTGGATGGCTGGGCGAGGGCGAGGGCGGCGACCATGGAACCGATCCATAACTATCTGTAAAGCGTAACATCACGAAGTGTGAACTCCTCTCAGAAAGCGTCGATCCGCCGGGTCACCCCATTCCCAGCCTCGGCAGCAGCAGCTGGGCGGTCTTGAGGTAGATGAAAACGCCGGCCACGTCGGTGGCCGTGGTGATGAACGGGGCCGACATCAGGGCCGGATCCAGGCCGAGGCGGTCGAACAGCAGGGGCAGGGCCGCGCCCGCAGTGGCGGCCAGGGTGGTGATCGCCACCAGGCTGATGCCGGCCGAGGTCGCCACCAGCGCGCTGCCGCCCATGGTCCAGGCCCAGGGCACCACCACCACCGCCAGCAGACCGCCCAGCAGCGCCCCGGCGATCAGCTCCCGGCCGATGGTGCGCCAGGGGCCCAGGGACTGGAGCCGCTGGGTGCTCAGGCCCCGGATGACCACGGTGGAGCTCTGGGCCCCGACGTTGCCGCCGGTGCCGATCAACAGCGGGATGAAGGCCGCCAGCAGCACCACCTGCTTCAGCACCAGCTGCTCGGAGGCGATCACAGCCGAGGTGCCGGTGTTCGCCACCAGCAGCACCAGCAGCCACACCACCCGGCGACGGGCCACGGTGAACAGGTTGCTGCGGAAGTAGTCGTCCTCGTCGCCGGCCTGCACGGCGCCAGCGGCGTAGAGGTCGCGGGTGGCCTCCTGCTGGATGACGTCGATGACGTCGTCGACCGTGACGATCCCCACCAACCGCTGCTCCCGGTCCACCACCGGCACGGCCAGGAAGTCGTAGCGCTGGATCACCCGGGCCACCTCCTCCTGGTCGGTGTCGGTGGCGACGCTCATCACCTCCCGCGTCATCACATCCCCCAGCCGGTCCTCCGGATCCGCCGTCACCAGATCCCGCAGCGAGAGCATGCCGCTGAGGTGGCGCGAGGCGTCGGTCACATAAAGGCTGTAGATCGTCTCCGTGTCGCGGGCGCGGCGGCGGACGATGTCGAGGGCCTGCTGGGCGCTGTGGAACTCCTTGAGGTCGATGAACTCCGTCGTCATCAGGCGCCCGGCGGTTTCGGCCTCGTAGCCCAGCATCTGCGCCGTGACCCGCCGCTCCGCCGGGCTGAGCTCCGCCAGCAGCCGCCGCACCACCTTGGCCGGCAGTTCATCAAAGAGCCGCACCCGGTCGTCGGGGGACATCTCCTCCACCAGCTCCAGCACCTCACCGGAGCGCAACCGCTCCAGCAGGCTCTGCTGCACCGAGCCATCGAGGTACTCGTAGACCTCGATCGCCTCGTTCTTGGGCAGCAGCCGAAAGGCCAGTGCCTGCAGCGTGCGCGGCAGGGTGCCGATCGCTTCAGCGGAATCCACCGCCTGCACGGGCTGCAGGAGCAGTTTGGCGCCGTCGTAGTTGCCCGCCTGCAGCAGTCCCTCCAACTGGCGGGCCACCACCTCGGCGACGGCGGAGGCCTCAGCCATCGCTCCTCGCATGCCGGTGAATACGAGTGTATGGGCTCAGCCGCTAGGGTCCGCGGCGACCTTCCCTCTCCAGAAATCCGTGACGCTGAACGTGAGTGACGTGGTGGTGCGCAGCGCCAGCGGCGAAGAGCGCCGGCTCGGCGAATGGGCAGGGACGGTGCTGCTGATCGTCAACGTGGCCAGCCGCTGCGGCTTCACACGCCAGTACGCCGGCCTGCAGAAGCTGCAGGAGACCTACGGGTCCCAGGGCTTCACGGTGCTCGGCTTCCCCTGCAACGACTTCGGCGCCCAGGAACCGGGCAGCCTCGACGAGATCCAGCAGTTCTGCTCCACCACCTACGGGGCCGACTTTCCCCTGTTCGACAAGGTGCATGCCACCGGCTCGAAGACGGCGCCCTACGACACCCTCACCCAGGCCGAACCCGCCGGTGACGTGGCCTGGAACTTCGAGAAGTTCCTGATCGGCAAGGACGGCACCGTGCTGGCCCGCTTCAAGAGCGCCGTGGAACCGGACGGGGCTGAACTGGTGGCCGCGATCGAGAAGGCCCTGGCCGCCTGAGCGTCCAGGGCCTGACCCCGAAGCGCCGGCAGTTCAGCCCGCCAGCCAGCCGCGGCTGGGCTGCCCGGCGGCGGTGGAAGCTTCCACCTGGAGCCATCGGCGGCCGCCGGGCTCCATCCACTCACGCAACACCCGCAGCGGGGCTCCGGTTTCCAGTCGCGCCAGCACCGGCGCCTGGCAGCGGGGGGCGCAGTGGAGCCCGATGGTGCCGTTGCTGAGCAAGGGCTCAGCCTGGCGCTCGCGGCGGCGGACGTCCGGCAAGCGCCGATCACCACCGCCGGCGGGCAGGGCCGCCGGCGCCAGCAGGGCGAACCCGAGCAGGGCGGCCCAGCGCCAGGCCGGCACAGCCATTGGATGGCGTGGGGTCATCAGATGTCGAGCTGGGCGAAATCCAGCTCGGCGCTGTGGGTCTCGATGAACTCGCGCCTCGGCGCCACCTTGTCGCCCATCAGGATCGTGAAGATGCGATCGGCTTCGAGGGCATCTTCGATTTCCACCCGCTTCATCATGCGGGTCTCCGGATCCATGGTGGTTTCCCAGAGCTGCTTGGGCATCATTTCGCCCAGACCCTTGAAGCGCTGGATGTTGTAGTTGGCCTTCTCGCCGAAGCCAGAGAGTACTTTCTTGAGCTCGTTTTCGTTGTAGCAGTAGTTGTGGTTCTTTCCGCGCTCCACCTTGTAGAGCGGCGGGCAGGCGATGTAGATGTAGCCGCCCTCCACCAAGGCCTTCTGATAGCGGTAGAAGAAGGTGAGCAGCAGGGTGCGGATGTGGGCGCCGTCCACGTCCGCATCGGTCATGATGACGATGCGGTGGTAGCGCAGGTTCTTCTCCTCAAAGTCCTCGCCTTTGATGCCCAATCCGAGCGCCGTGATCAGGGCCTGGATCTCGGTGTTCTTGTAGATCTTGGCGTCGTCGGTCTTCTCGATGTTGAGGATCTTGCCGCGCAGGGGCAGGATGGCCTGGAAGCGACGGTCGCGGCCCTGCTTGGCCGAACCACCGGCAGAATCCCCCTCCACGATGTAGATCTCCGATTCGCTCGGATCGCGGGAACTGCAGTCGGCCAGCTTGCCGGGCAGGGTGGAACTCTCCAGCACCGACTTCCGCCGGACCAGCTCCCGCGCCCGGCGGGCGGCCTCGGCGGCGTTGAAGGCCTGGATGGCCTTCTCCAGGATCAGGTCGATTACCTGGGGGTTGAACTCCAGGTATTCGCCCAGGGCCTCACCCACCGTCGTGTCGACGATGCCACGCACCTCGGTGTTGCCCAGCTTGGTCTTGGTCTGACCTTCAAACTCCGGTTCCGGCACTTTCACCGAAAGCACGGCCGTCAGACCCTCGCGGATGTTCTCGCCGGCCAGGTTGGTGTCGGCGTCCTTTCGCTTGCCGCGCTTCTTGGCGAAGGTGTTCAGGGTGCGGGTGAGCACCGTCTTGAGCCCCTCGATGTGGGTGCCGCCATCCACGGTGCGGATGTTGTTGGCAAAACCCAGGATGCTGTCGGAATAGGCATCCACGCACCACTGCAGGGCCGCCTCCACCTGAACGCCATCCTTGGTGGCATTCACATAGATGATCTCGGGATGAAGGGGGTCCTTCTCCGCATTCATGTAGGCGACGTACTCCTTGATGCCGCCTTCGTAGTGATAGACCTCCTCATGGGCCTCGCCAGCGGCGTTGGCCGCCGCGGGGCGCTCATCGCGGAAGACGATGCGGACGCCACCGTTGAGGTAGGCGAGCTCCCGCAGACGGGCCGACAGGGTGTGGTAATCGAACGCGATCCCGCCACTGAAGATCTCCAGGTCGGGCCGGAAGCGCACCGCGGTGCCGGTGCCGGCATCAGGGGCGTCCTCGGAGACGAGGGTGCCGATGGGGAGACCGCGCTCAAACCGCTGGCGGTGGACCTGACCCTGGCGATGGACGGTGACCTCCACCCACTCGCTGAGGGCATTCACCACCGAGATGCCGACACCGTGCAGACCACCGGAGACCTTGTAACCGCCACTGCCGAACTTGCCGCCGGCGTGGAGCACGGTCAGCACCGTCTCCAGGGCGCTGCGGCCGGTGCGGGGGTGAATATCGGTGGGGATGCCGCGTCCGTTATCGGTGACGCTGGCGGAGCCATCCTCGTGCAGGGTCACCACGATGGCGTCGCAGTGGCCGGCCAGGGCCTCGTCCACCGAGTTGTCGACCACCTCGTAGACGAGATGGTGCAGACCCCGGGGGCCGGTGGTGCCGATGTACATGCCCGGCCGTTTGCGCACCGGCTCCAGGCCTTCCAGCACCTGAATCTGCTCGGCGCCGTAGGCCGCTTCGACTTTGATGGCGTCGCTCATTCAGAAAAGGGCTCTCCCCAGGGGGCTGACAAGGGCGGCGAATCCCAGGGGCGGTGGGGCGGCAATGGGGCGAAGCGGCTCCCAAAGGACGCTGCGCAAAGGCCAATCTACCACCGCCGTCCCGGAGAGCCCCAGAGACGCCTCTGGGAACCGATTTGCGCCAGGGGTGCAATCACCCCTCGATCCCACCTCCGGCAGGATGGCCCGATCCCCCTGTCGCGCCCGGCCTGCGGCCGCCGCTCCCGACCCCCGTGGCGTCCCTCCCCGGTGCCGATCTGCCCCTGGTGATCGCCCTGCTCGGCCCGACGGCCAGCGGCAAGACCGCCCTGGCGATCGAGCTGGCCGAGGCCCTCGATCTGGCCGTGCTGTCGGTGGACTCGCGCCAGATGTACCGCCACATGGACGTGGGCACGGCCAAGCCCACCCCCGAGCAGCGGGCCCGGGTGCGCCACGAACTGCTGGATCTGAGCGACCCCGACCAGCCGCTCACCCTGCAGGAGTTCACGGCCCTGGCGGGCACCGCGATCGCGGCGGAACACCAGCGCCGGGGCGTGGCCCTGCTGGTGGGGGGAAGCGGGCTCTATCTCAAGGCCCTGCTGGCGGGCCTGCAGCCGCCGGCGGTGCCGCCCCAGCCGGCCCTGCGGGACCAGTTCACCGCCCTGGGTCAGGTGGTGTGCCACCAGCTGCTGCAGCAGAACGATCCCCGGGCGGCGATGCGCATCGCGCCGGCCGACGCCGTCCGCACCATCCGGGCCCTGGAGGTGCTCTATGCCACAGGGCGGCCCCTGTCAGCCCAGCAGACGCAGTGCCCTCCCCCCTGGCGGGTGCTGGAGCTGGGCCTGGATCCGGCCGACCTGCCCCAGCGCATCGGCCGCCGAACAGCCGCCCTCTACGCCGGCGGACTTGTGCAGGAAACGGCCCAGCTGATCGAACGTTTCGGCGCCGACTGCCCGTTGCTGGCCACGATCGGTTATGGCGAAGCGGCGCGGCTGCTGCGGGGCGACCTGGAGCGGGACGCCGCCATCGCCCTCACCGAGCGGCGGACCCGGCAGTACGCCAAACGGCAGCGCACCTGGTTCCGGCGCCAGCACCAGCCCCTCTGGCTGACGGATAGGGCCTCGGCCGGGGCTTCGGAGGCCGATGTGCTTCAACAGGCGATGGGAGCGGCCACGGGCGGTTTAGGGTGAACAGCTAACCGCCCCTGTGAATGCCTCCCCGTCCCCGTTTTGATCGCCGTGCTCCCGTGCGGGAGCTGCCCAACATCAACGACCGCATCAGCTACCCCAACCTTCGTGTGGTGGATGCGGACGGCAGTCAACTGGGAGTCATCACCCGAGAGGCGGCCCTTGAGGTCGCCCGCGACCGCGAGCTGGATCTGGTCCTGGTGAGCGAGAAGGCCGATCCGCCGGTCTGCCGGATCATGGATTACGGCAAGTACAAGTTCGAACAGGAGAAGAAGGCCAAGGAGGCCAAGAAGAAGTCGCACCAGACCGAGGTCAAGGAGGTGAAGATGCGCTACAAGATCGACTCGCACGACTACCAGGTGCGGATCGGTCAGGCAGTGCGCTTCCTCAAATCCGGCGACAAGGTGAAGTGCACGGTGATCTTCCGGGGCCGGGAGATCCAGCACACGGCCCTGGCCGAGCAGCTGCTCTACCGCATGGCCAAGGACCTCGAGGAAAACGCCGAGATCCAGCAGCCCCCCAAGCGGGAAGGCCGCAACATGATCATGTTCCTGAGCCCGCGCAAGCAGGCGGCCGGCAAGACGGCGGCCGCTGCGGCCAGCTGATCCCGCCCACAGGCTTACCCTGGCGCCCCCAGCGCCTGCTCGAAACTGTCGAGCAGGAGTGACCAGCCTGCCGCCGCCGCCTCGGGGCGATGGTCGGACCGGGCCGAGCACATGAAGCCGTGCCCCCCCTCCAGCAGCACCAGGCGGTGGGGCTGGGCCGGGACCGCGGCCAGAACCCGGGCGTCGTTGGCGGCCGAAAGGGCTGTTCCAATCGCCGCCACATCCGCCGCCGGGATCAAGGGGTCTTCGCTGCCGCAGATGCACAGCAGCGTGCCGTCGATCGACGGCACCAGTTCCAGGCTGGCGGGACCGCCGCCGGGGCGGCCTGAGGCGACGCCGGCTCCGTAGAAATCGACCGTGACGGCCACCTGGGGCAGGGTGGCCGCCAGCAGGGCGACGTGGCCGCCGAAACAGAACCCCACACAACCCAGGCCGGCGGCAGGGGCAGGCAACTGCTGCTGCAGCCAGTCGGCGGCGAGGCCCACATCGGCCAGCAACTGGTCGGTGCGGGTGAGCTCCTTGTGGTGGCGGCCCAGGGCCAGGTCGCCGGGGCCATAACCCAGCTCCAGCTCAGGGGCGGTGCGGGCATAGAGGGGCACCGCCAGGGCCGCGTAGCCCGCCTCGGCCAGCCGCTGGGTGACGCTGCGGATCCAGCCGTTGATCCCAAACACCTCCGGCAGCACCAGAACGCCGCCGCGAGGCGGCGCGTCGGTGGGCCTGGCCCACCAGCAGCGCAGCGGCACCTGGTCCGGCCGCCGGGGGTCGAGTTGCAGCCAGGAGGCGACGGAATCGGAAGGGGACAAACCGGCACAGGGCAACCGGCACATGGTCGTATGACAACGGGGGAATTGTCACGGGGCCCAAAGCTCCTTAGGGTGGCGGCCAGAACCCCTGGCCACACTGGCGTGCGTTTTCACATTCAGCAGGAGAGCGACATCCCGGCGTCGACCCAGCTGTACAACCAGATCTGCTTCGCCATCGCTGCCCGGCATTACCCGCCGGGCCACCGATTGCCGAGCACCCGCCAGCTGGCCATGCAGACAGGCCTGCACCGCAACACGATCAGCAAGGTCTACCGCCAGCTCGAAACCGACGGCGTGGTGGAGGCCATGGCCGGCTCAGGGATCTATGTGCGCGACCAGCAGAACCCGCGCGAGATCAAGCCGCCGCCGGGGCTGCGCAGCAAGGCCCTTCCGGACATTGACCGGGAGGTGCGCCAGAGCGTCGATGGCCTGCTGAATGCCGGCTGCACCCTGCAGCAGGCGCGGGAGCTGCTCACCCGCGAGATCGACTGGCGGCTGCGCTGCGGCGCCCGGGTGCTGGTGAGCACCTCCCGCGAGGACATCGGCGCCTCGATCCTGATCGCCGAGGAACTCAAGCCCAGCCTGGAGGTGCCCGTCGAGGTGGTGCCGATCGAGGAGCTCGAATCGGTGCTGGAAACCTCCAGCAAGGGAACGGTGGTCACCAGCCGCTACTTCCTCCAGGAGGTGGAGCAGATCGCCAAGGTGCACGGGGTGCGGGCCGTGCCGGTCGACCTCAACGACTTCGGCCACGAACTGGGCATGCTCAAGGAGCTGCGCCCCGGCAGCTGCGTGGGCCTGGTGAGCATCAGCCCGGGAATCCTGCGGGCCGCCGAGGTGATCCTGCACAGCATGCGAGGTAATGAGCTGCTGGTGATGACGGCCAATCCCGACACCAGCAGCCGCCTGCTGGCGTTGCTGCGGGCCTCCAGCCATGTGATCTGCGACAAGCCCAGCCTGCCCCTGGTGGAGCAGACCCTGCGCCAGAACCGGGCCCAGCTGATGCGCCTGCCGATGGTGCACTGTGCGCAGAGCTACCTTGGCGCCGCCACCATTGACCAACTGCGCAAGGAGATCGGCCTCCTGGCAGTCTGAGGGCCAGAACCCATGCTCGATGCACTCCGGGCCGACCTGGCCATCATCCGGCAGAGGGATCCGGCCGCCCGGGGCACCCTGGAGATCCTGCTCTGCTATCCGGGCTTCCACGCCCTGGAACTGCACCGCCTCAGCCACCGCCTCTGGCGCCTCGGCCTGCCCCTGCTGCCGCGGCTGCTGAGCCAGCTGGGACGCCTGTTCACGGGGGTGGAGATCCACCCCGGTGCCCGGATCGGCCGTGGGGTGTTCATCGACCACGGCATGGGCGTGGTGATCGGTGAAACCAGCGTCATCGGCGACAACTGCCTCCTCTACCAGGGCGTGACCCTGGGGGGCACCGGCAAGGAGCACGGCAAGCGCCACCCCACCCTGATGGACAACGTGGTGGTGGGGGCGGGAGCCAAGGTGCTGGGGGCCATCACCGTGGGCACCAACACCCGCATCGGCGCCGGCTCGGTGCTGCTTCGCAACGTGGGGGCCGACAGCACCGTGGTGGGCATTCCCGGCCGGGTGATCCACCAGGCGGGGGCCCGGATCGATCCCCTGGCCCACTCCGCCCTGCCGGATGCGGAGGCCTCGGTGATCCGCAACCTGATGGAGCGGATCGACAGCCTGGAGAACGACGTCAACCGGCTGCAGGCCTGCCTGAAGGAAGTGGCCGCCGGCCGGCCGCTGCAGGAGCCATGCAGCGGCAAGGCCCAGAACCTGCGCGATCGAGAGATCCTCGAGTTTCTGGGAGACAACCCGGGCATCCCCAACTGAAGGAGCGAAGCGTCTTCAGAACACGGCCACTTTCACATCGGTGCGCGAAAAGTCATCGCCCTTGAACAACAGGGGCCGATCCAGGGCCATGGCCAAGCCATAGCTAAAGCAATCACCGAAGTTCAGGCCTGCCCGGTGGCGACCCTTGCCGTAGTGATGCCACCCATGCAGAGCCCAGCGCAGATGGTTCGCATCGAAGGCCAAGGGCCGGATCTCAGCTCGGCTGAGCAGCAGTTCCAGGTCAACCAATCCGGCGTCACCAACCTGGCTGACCATCACCATCTGAGCCTCCAGCAGGGTGGGCATGGCGATGGTGCTGTTGCGACTCGCGCCCAAGCAGTGCAGGAGGGCCGCTGCCTCTGCTTCTGCCTTGAGGATCGCCACCAAAGCAGAGGTATCCACCACCATCACACCGGCAACCCATGGTCGTCATAGAGCTCGTCCTGCAACTCCTTGCTGGTCACACCCTCCGGCCACTGAATCTGGCGAAATCGCTGTAAAAGTTCCTGAAGCCGTGCATGCCGAGCCGCGACCACACCGGCCATCTCTTCCTCCTCGTGCTGGCTGCGTTCAAGCTCGGCGCTGAGGGCCTGTCGCACCGCATTGGTCACGGTGGTGGACCGGCGGGCAGCCAGCTCTCGTGCCATGGCATGCACTTCAGGATCCTTGATGTTCATGCCCACGGCGCCACCAGGGTAGAAGAGATGAAGATTCTACCCTTACCGATCCTCAGGCCGTCACCGCCTGCGGCACCTGGGGCTGGAACATGAACATCGAATAGATCACGTTGCGGCGCATCTGGGTCATCATCTCCAGGAACATGTCGTACCCCTCATTCTTGTATTCGATCAGGGGATCTTTCTGACCGTAGCCCCGCAGACCCACCGACTCCCGCAGGGCCTCCATGGCCTGCAGATGCTCACGCCAGAGGGTATCGATCTGCTGGAGGATGAAGAAACGCTCCGCTTCCCGCATCAGACCGGGGCGCATCTGTTCGATCTGGCCCTCCTTGATGTCGTAGGCATTGCGCATCTGCTCCTGCAGGAAGGCCTTGAGCTCCTCCATCGAGAGGCCGCTCACCTGATCAGGGGACAAATCCGCCAGCAGGTAGATGAACTCCTTCACCTTCTCAACAAGGCGGCTGAGATCCCACTCCTCGGGCGGCAGGTCCGGGTTCACGTAGGCCTCGACGATGTCGTCGATGGTGCGCTCGCCATAACCGATCACCTGCTGTTTGAGCTCCCTTCCCTCCAGCACCCGGCGCCGCTCGGTGTACACCGCCTTGCGCTGGTTGTTCATCACCTCGTCGTACTCGAAGACCTGCTTGCGCATGTCGTAGTAGTACGTCTCCACCTTCTTCTGGGCCCCCTCCAGGGAGCGCGTCAGCATGCCCGATTCGATCGGCATGTCCTCCTCCACCCGGAAGGCATTCATCAGGCCCGCCACCCGATCGCCGCCGAAGATGCGCAGCAGGTTGTCCTCGAGGGAGAGGAAGAAGCGGGTGCTGCCAGGGTCGCCCTGGCGGCCCGCCCGGCCCCGCAGCTGGTTGTCGACGCGGCGCGATTCGTGGCGCTCGGTGCCGATCACGTGCAGGCCGCCGGCTGACCGCACCTGGCCCTCCTCCTGCTTGACCACCCCGTCGTACTCGGCACGCACCTGGGCGATCAGCTCCCGCAGGCGCTGGATCTGGGGGTCGTCGGTGGGGGCCTTCTCCGCCGCCTGGGCGATGCGGTCCTCAAGTTCGAGCACGGTGAGCGTGCGGTCGCCCCAGGCCGCCACCAGCTCGCGGGAGAAGCCAGAGAGGGCCTTCTCCGTGTCTTCGGAGAGGCTGCAGGGGTAGAGGTTGCCGATGGCCCGGGCCTCGGTGGCGGGCCTGGAGCTGGGGGCCACGGCGCCACCGAAGCCGGCCGGCGCTTCGGTGGAGCGCTGCAGGGGCACCGGCGGGCGGTGGCCCTCTTCGGGACGCACCAGCCGGGGCAGCAGCACCTCCCGCAGCTTGAGGCGGGCCATGTAGTCGCTGTTGCCGCCAAGGATGATGTCGGTGCCTCGGCCGGCCATGTTGGTGGCGATCGTGACGGCGCCGGCCCGGCCCGCCTGGGCCACGATCTCGGCCTCCCGCTCCACGTTCTCCGGCTTGGCGTTGAGCAGGTTGTGGGGGATCGCCTGCTCCTGCAGCAGGGTGGAGAGCAGCTCCGACTTCTCCACGCTGGTGGTGCCCACCAGCACGGGACGACCGGACTTGTGCACCTGGGCGGTCTCGGCGGCCACGGCCTGCCATTTGGCCGTTTCGGTCTTGTACACCTGGTCGGGCCAGTCGGAGCGGGAGCGGACCCGGTTGGTGGGGACCACGGCCACTTCCAGCTTGTAGGTCTTCTCGAACTCCACTTCCTCGGTCTTGGCGGTGCCGGTCATGCCGGCCAGGCGGGGGTAGAGCAGGAAGAAGTTCTGGTAGGTGATGCTGGCCAGCGTCTGGGTCTCGGGCTGGATCGGCAGGGCCTCCTTGGCCTCGATCGCCTGGTGCAGGCCGTCGCTCCAGCGGCGTCCCGGCATCACCCGGCCGGTGAACTCGTCGACGATCACCGCCTCGGCGTCGCGGACGATGTAGTTGACGTCCTTGACGAACAGCTCCTTGGCCTTGAGGGCGTTGTTGATGAAGTGGGCCCAGGGGTCCTGGGGGTTGAACAGGTCCTGAACGCCGAGCAGCTGCTCGGCCTTCTGGTAGCCCTCGTCGGTGAGGGTGACGTTGCGCTGCTTCTCGTCAACCTCGTAGTCGCCCTCGGGATCAATGCCGTCCTTGCCCATTTCGGCCGCACGCACGAGCTCGCCGGCGATCCGGGCCGCCTGCATGTACTTCTCCTGGGGCCGCTCGATCTGGCCGGAAATGATCAGGGGGGTGCGGGCCTCGTCAACGAGGATCGAGTCCACCTCGTCGATGATGCAGTACTGGAACTCGCGCTGCACCACCTCGGCGATGTCACTCGCCATGTTGTCGCGCAGGTAGTCGAAGCCCAGTTCCGAGTTGGTGGCGTAGGTGATGTCGCAGGCGTAGTTGCGGCGCCGCTCCGGCGGGCTCATGTCCTGCTGGATCAGACCGACGCTCAGCCCCAGAAAGCGGTGGATCTGGCCCATCCACTCGGCGTCGCGGCGGGCCAGGTAGTCGTTCACGGTGACCACATGGACCCCGCGGCCGGTGAGGGCGTTGAGGTAGGCCGGCAGGGTGGCGACCAGGGTCTTGCCCTCGCCGGTCTTCATCTCGGCGATCTGGGCGTTGTGGAGCACCATGCCGCCGATCAGCTGGACATCGAAGTGGCGCATGCCAAGCACCCGCTTGCCGGCTTCTCGCACCACCGCGAAGGCCTGGGGCAGCAGCTCATCGAGCAGGGCCTTGCGGCGCGCGGCCGTCTCGGGCTTCTCCAGCTTCTGGCGGAACTCGGCCGTCAGGCCCCGCAGCTCCTCGTCGCTGAGCGGCTCGATCTCCTCTTCCAGCAGGTTGATGTCGGACACCAGCGGCTGGTAGCGCTTCAGCTTGCGGGCATTGGGATCACCCAGCAGCAGCTTGAGCATGGAGAAGGCCTATCCGTAGTTGCTTACCCTACCATCGCAAAATCGTGGCTGAGAGCAAAGAATCGTGCTGCTGCAAGGGATCTCGGCGTCCTTTTCGTCGGAGATCCGCACCTGCAGAGCCCTCCGGCACCGGCCGCCGAGCAGGATTTACAGCTGATGCCCTCCACCCCGGCCCGTTGAGCACCGCCATCCCCAGGCCCCCAGGCCCCGCCGCCGCCCCGATCCGGCTGATCCGCCACGGCGTCCTGTGCCTGCGCCTGCGCTGGCAGCTGGCGGCCCTTGGCGCCCTGCTCGACGGCCACAGCTTCTGGGCCACCGGCCGGCGTCCCTCCCAGCTGGGCCGCATGCTGAGCGGCAGCCAGGTGGTGGTCAGCGCCTGGCAGGGCAGCACGCTGGTGGGCTTCGGACGCGCCACCAGCGACGGCGTGTTCCGCGCCGTGCTCTGGGACGTGGTGGTGGCCGAGGACCAGCAGGGCCGGGGGGTCGGGCGGCGGATCGTCGAGGAGCTGCTGGCCAGCCCGGAGGTGACGGCGGCCGAACGGGTCTACCTGATGACCACCACGGGGGAGGGCTTCTACGAAAAGCTGGGTTTCAGCCGGGTGGACAGCCAGCGGCTGATGCTGAAACAGACAAGCGGATGAAGAGATTCGAACTCTCGACCCTCTCCTTGGCAAGGAGATGCTCTACCACTGAGCTACATCCGCACTCGATGGGCCTGCACAGGATTGCCTGTTGAGGCAATGGGCTGGACCATGCCGAACAACGTCGGCGAAATGAGCATGCCCCATGGGGGGCCCCTCGGTCAAATGGGGGCGATGACGCCAAATCCGTCGGTCTCTGGCGCCAGGCGGAAGCGCCCATAAAGTCCAGGGAAGGCGGTGGCGGCAAGGCATGTGGTGGCGAACTCCCTGGCTGAGACAGCGACGGCTGTTGCTGGGGCTCGCCTTGTTCGACACCCTGCTGTTGCTGGGCACCTACAACAGCCTGTTCCTGCAGCGGTTCGACCGCTGGGCCGGGGTCACCGGTTCGATCGTGGGCCTGGTCGGCCTCTGGGTCGGGGTCTCGTACCTGTTGGGGCGCTACTCGAAGCCCGACCAGGGGCAGCGGGATTCCCAGCGCCGGCGGCTCGGCGCCACCGTCGTGGTTGCGCTGCTGGTGCTCGCCGTCGTCGTCGTGGTACTCAACTGGGGACTGAAGGTTGAAGACCCGCGAACGTTCCGGAACTTCATCCTTCCCCTGCTGGCGGCGGTCACCCTGGCCTCCGGAACAGCCCAACTGGTCGTCACCCGCCTGCTGAGTCAGCGCCAGGCCTGGCTGCTGGTGGGGGAGGCCGCCGAACTGAACGTGGTTCAACGGGAGCTGGAGCGTGACGGTGGGCAGCCTCTGCTCGATCTCCACTACTGCGACTGCCGGGCGCTTGCACCGGACTTCGAGACGACTCTGCTGACGGTGGATGGCATCGCGGTGAGCGAAGCCGCTGAACTGAACGATGCCCTGCTGCAGAAATTGCTGGCACGGCGCGAACGCGGCGCCAGCGTCTGCAGCCTGGTGATCTGGGCCGAGCATCACCTGCAACGGGTTCCCCCGGAGCTGTTCTCAAGCCGCTGGCTGCTTCAGGCGGATGGGTTCGAACTGCAACCGAACCGCTGGGGATGGCGGCTCAAACGCCTGGGAGACGTGATCGTCGCCAGTCTGCTGCTGGTCGTCACGGCGCCAATCCTGCTGATCGCCGCCATCGCCATCCGGCTCGAAGACGGGGGGGGCATCCTCTACCGCCAGCGGCGCACAGGCCTCTACGGAGAGGCCATCGAAGTGTGGAAGTTGAGAACCATGTGCCAGGAAGCAGAGTCGCGTGGGGCCCGCTGGGCCAGCCGCGATGACCCACGGGTCACCCTGGTGGGAAACACACTGAGACGGCTTCGCATCGATGAACTGCCCCAGCTGATTGCCGTGCTCAAGGGTGAGATGAGCCTGATCGGTCCGAGACCTGAACGACCCGAGATTGAGGACACTCTTGAACAACAAATCCAGCATTATCGCGTGCGCCACTGGGTGCGACCCGGCCTCAGCGGCTGGGCTCAGGTCTGCTATCCCTATGGCGCCAGCATTGAAGACAGCAGGATGAAGCTCAGCTACGACCTTTATTATCTGCGCAATGCCGGTCTGATGCTTGATGTTCTTATCCTGATCAAGACAATCCGCCTCCTGGCAAGAGCCCGAGGGGCCCAGCCTGTCAGCTGCCAACTGCCATCCAGGGCCAAGCTCAAGGCCATGCGAAGAGTTCCATGACCTCGTAGGATCAAACATGAATGGCTACGGTCTTTGGCGACTGTCCTGATCACTGGAGGAGCCGGTTTCATCGGCAGCCACACCTGTCTCGTGCTGATCGATGCGGGCTATCACGTGGTTGCTGTCGACAACCTGCAGAACAGCAGCGTGGAAGCACTGCACCGCGTCGCCGAGCTCTGCAATCTCAGCCCATGCCATCGCAACAGCCATCAGGAATGGACATCGGCCACGGGCGAAAGCCAACTGATCTTCATCAACGGTGACATCAGAAGTCCCGAGGACTTAGATCAGGCGTTTCGATCCACAAGCCCCGGGGAGAGCTCAGAAGTCACGGCCGTTCTCCACTTCGCCGGTCTCAAAGCGGTGAGTGACTCGATCCAGCAACCGCTCAGTTACTGGCACGTCAATGTCGAGGGCACGCGCTGCCTGCTGGAGGCCATGCGCCGTCACGCCTGCAGAACCATCGTGTTCAGCAGCACCGCCGCCCTCTACGGCTTCCCGGAGGCCTTACCGATACCGGAAAGTGCCTGCATTCATCCGGCCAATCCCTACGGACAGACCAAAGCGGCTGTCGAGCAGCTGCTGGCCGACATCGGCCAGAGTGAGCCGGGCTGGCGCATCGCGCGATTGCGCTATTTCAACCCTGTCGGTGCCCACCCCAGCGGCTGCATCGGCGAGGACCCCAATGGGGTGCCTTCGAATCTTTTTCCACTGATCACGCAGGTGGCCATGGGGATCCGGCCCCACGTCCAGATCTTCGGCTCCGACTGGCCCACACCTGATGGCACCGGCATTCGTGACTTCATTCATGTGATGGATCTGGCCGAAGGCCATCGGCAGGCCCTGGAGGTGCTCCTGGCCTCAGACGAACAGATCCTGACCCTCAACCTGGGCAGTGGCCATGGCCATTCCGTGCTGGAAATGATCCAGGCATTCGAACGGATCAACGGCTGTCCTGTCGCCTATGAGTATGCACCCCGCCGGCCAGGCGATGTGGCGGAGAGCGTGGCCGATTCCACTGCCGCCAAGGATCTTCTCGGCTGGTCCACAACGCGCAGCCTCGAGGACATCTGTCGGGATGGGTGGGCCTGGCGGCAGCGGAACCGTAACGGCTACCGCAGTCGGCGATAGAGCCACTTCTGCAGGCTTGCCGGCAGGATGCGAAGGCCAAAGGCGGCAACCGCCCACAGAAGATTCATCGGTGAATACAACTGAAGCTCCCGCATCGCCCGGAGCCGCACATGCAGATCCGCCCAGGCCTGCAGCCAGCCGCCACGGCGCCGGAAGAAGGCGGAGTCCCGCTGGAAGTTCAGCAGCGGTTCCGGCAGGTTGGCGAACACGAAGCCCGCCGTCGCCGCCGCGATCCAGAGGTGATAGTCCTCCGTGCGTTTCACATCTTCGCGGTAACGGAGACCGGACGCGAAAACCCGGCGACGCAGCATCACCGTGGGGTGATTGAGGGGGTTGCTGCGCGGCAACGTGGCCACGATGGCAGCGTGGCTGATGGGCATCCGCTTGAGCTGAAGATAGGTGCCGTGCTCATCCACTTCGTGGCAGGCCGTGCCAAGAATGTCAACGTCTGGGTGCTCGACCATGTATTGGCGTTGGCACGCCATGCGCCCGGGAAGGGATTCATCATCGGCATCCATTCGCGCCAGGAAGACCACACCGGGATCCCGCAGCGCCTCCTCAAGAAGCTGGTTGAGGCCGTGGGCGAGTCCTCGGGATTCCGCCACCTCCCGCAGCACCAGCGTGGCGGGGGCGGCGGCAGCTCGGAAGCGGTCGGGGTCCGTGAGCTGGCCCCCATCGACGCGCAGGTACAGCAGATCGCCGGGGGCCAGACTGGCAGCCGTGCTGCGGATGGCCCGCAGGGCCAGGGCCGGCGGTGTGTCCCCCTTCATGCAGAGCAGGGTCGCGATGCACGCCGTCACGGCGACGGGGTGGCATGCAGCGGCAGATCGATTTCCACATGGGCCGCCTGGGGAAGGAAATCCCGCAGGCTCTCGACATCCACCCGCTGGCCGTCCAGGTAGCGCCCCAGCAAAGCCTCACTGGAGTAGTCATCACTTTCACCGGCCCGGTTGTCGAGGATGGTCTGCACCTTGTTGATCGGCGCGCAGAAGGCCACCGACTGCTCGAAACAGAGCAGATCGGGCTTGCTGAAAGCAAACAGGGAACTGGAGGAGGACAGCACCTGTTCGAGACGGTTGGGGTTGGTGTAAGGGAGCGTCCGCAGCAGGCCGATCAGATCGGCGAGGCGATAGACGGAACTGGACACCTCGATCGGATAGCCGAAGTCGCCGGTCTGGCCCACCCAGCGAAACCGCAGACCCGAAGCCACCGGCTGAAAATCCGGCAGCGGCTGCCCGCAGTTCATCGAATAGCAGCGCGTGGTGTTACGGCCGACGCGCAGGGAGAAGCCGATGGCGGAGGGCTGCTGCTCCAGGGCGCCATGGATCGCCTGCAACGAAAAGGGCCGCACGAAGATGTTGTCGTCGACGAGAAACAGCAGCTGCTCCCAGCGCGGACGCCAGGAGCGCAGCCTCAGCCGGTCCAGGATCCTGCGCCATCGGGACGCGGCGGGGGGTTGCCGCAGGCAGGCCAGCAGATCGTGGCGAAAGGAGCGCTCCTCCACCCAGTCGATCAGGAGCCGGCCCTGGAACTCCTGCTGCAGCTGGGCGTAACCCAGGGCGAACGCCTCTGAGCTGGTCCGGTAGAGCACCGTGACCGGCGTCTGCGCCGCCTCCCGGCAATGCAGAGCGAACGACGCCAGGGTCGCCTGCAACTGCAGGGGCCGATCCTTGGAAAAGATCAGGGTGAGGGTGCGCATCAGAGCTGGGGCGGGGCCGGGAACTGGTCGGTGATCGCCTCCCCCTCCAGCAGGCAGCGGTACAGCCGTTCGTACTGGTCGGCGATGCGCTCCCAGGTGAAGTGGGCCTGCCAGGCCCGGTGGGCACAGGCGGCCATCCTGGTGCGGGCGGGGGCATCGACCACCAGGGCCTCCAGCCGCTGGGTCCCGGCGGCCACATCGGCCCGCACGCTGCCTTCCCGGTCGTCACTGCGCTCACCGGGCAACAGCTCGCCACCCCCGGTCCAGCTGATGATCTCGGCCGCATTGCCCACCGGCGTGACCAGGAAGGGCGTGTGGGACGCGGCGGCTTCGAACAGCACCAGGGGGGAACACTCGATCCAGGAGGGGAACAGCAGCAGGTCGGCCTCGAGGAAGGCACTCACCGTGTCGTAACGCGAGAGCGCATGGCCGACGACCTGCCGGCCGGCCGCCGCGTTGCGGCGCCGGTTGAGACGCTTCATGACCTGCAGCTGGGTGGGGAAGGCCAGGGCCCGCAGCCCCTTGCCCCGCAGCAGGTGGTAAAGGCCGCGGGCCAGCTGCCGCGGGGTCAGGGAGCGGGCCAGGGAGTGGGCGAAATCCGGACTGACCAGCAGCAGGGTGGCCTGCCGCAGCTGGGAATGGGAGAAGATCTCCAGGGCTTCGGCCTGCCCCTTGGCCACCGACAGGTAGCCGGAGACATGCAGGATCAGCAGGTCGTCCTCGGGAATCCCGAGCCGGGCCCGCAGCCCCGGGTCGCGGGGGCGCTCGAACTCTTCGGCGGCCGCCCCGTTGGGAATGATGGCGATGCGCTCGACGCCCTCGCGGCGGGCGAAGTCGATGTCGCGATAGGAGTCGGAGAGGAAGACGCAGGTGTCATAGCTGCGCATCCATTCCCCCATGGCAGCGAAGTAGGCGGCGAAAGTGGGATCGCCCAGGGCGGAGAAGCCCGTGGGAACGAACACCTTGCGGGCCTTCAGCTGGGGCAGCAGCGGCAGCATCAGATCGGTGGCCCACTGCTGCGCCGCAAAATTCACGATCACGTCAGCATCGGAGGCCAGCAGATAGCGCTGGTAGCCGGAGACATCCCCCCAGACCCCCACCGCACTCTTGCCCTGGACGTCGAATCCCCTGACCTTCACCCCCTCGATGCTTTCCCCGGTGCGCGCCGGGTCGGAGCGGGTGGCCACGGTGACGTCGTGGCCCCGGGCCACCAGCCGCTCGGAGATCTGCCGCACCACCTCCGACATCCCATGGCGGGCCGGCAGGTAGGACTCGACCGTATGGAGGATCTTCATGGGCCGGCGGGGCTGGGGCGAACCTACGCCGCAGCCGGGGCGGTGGAATAGAGCAGGGTCATGCCCGGGAGACTGAGGCCCGAATGCACCGCCTGGAAGCGGCCGGGATGGGCGGCCAGGGACTCCTCAACGGCCTGGCGGGGGCCGATGTTGTAGCCGGACTCAGGGGACTGGAAAAAGGTGTCATGAAGAAGCAGGACTGGATCGGGAATGGCCGCCAGGATCCCGTCGATCTCCCGCCTGACGCTGGCATGGCTGTGGTCACCGTCGAGGAAAAAGAGGGGAGAGGGGGGACGCCCCGCCTGCTCCCAAAGCCCGAGGGAGGTGGTCAGGCCGTCGCCCTGGTGGAGCTGGACACCCTCAAGACCCCGCACCATGGCGCCCCGCTGGGCGTGGGGGTGTTCCACATGGTCGACGTCGTCGGGCAGATCGCAGGAATGGATGGTGGTACGGATATGGAAATACTGGGCGATTTCATGGAAGATTCGCGCCGACTTGCCGATGTTGGTGCCCCATTCAAAGATCAGGGAGGGCTGGAAACGACAGACCGTCGCCGTCATCAGCATCAGTTCCTGGAGGGGAAAGGGATGGACCCCGACCACAGGGACCAGGGTGCGGGCCACAAACGCGGAGGTGACCCAGCCGTCCACCTCAAATTCCCCGCAGGCAGGATTGCGGGAGGGGTTGGCCGTGCCTAGGAAGGGATCCAGGGATGTCGAACGTTCGGCGGAGGACCCGCGAAGATCCAGCAGCCGCGAAAGAATTCCCATGGGTCAGGACTGAAGGAGCGTGGGGGGTCGTCAGGCGGAGCTAGACGCCGCCAGGGCATGCTCCCACATCTGGGCCAGCCCCTGCTGCAGGGGCACCTGGGGACGCCAGCCGGATGTGGCGGTGAGCTTGGCGCTGTCGAGCACGTTGGCTTCGACATCAAAGCGTCGCTGGGGAAGATGGCTCACGGTGACGGCACGGCCAGCCTGGCGGGCCAGGGGCCGCAGCAACTCCAGGGCTTCAAGATTGCTGGTGCCAATGCCGGTGCCGAGATTGTAGATCTCGCCATCCTGGCCACCCTCCAGGGCCGCAATGATGCCGCGGGCCACATCATCGACATGGATGTAGTCGCGGATCGTGCCCTCGGGCCCATAGATCTCAATGGTGCGTCCTGAAACGATCGCATCGATGGCGGTGGCGAGGAATCCCTGGCCCGATCTGGCGCGCTGCATCACCCCATAGGCATTGGCCGGCCTCACCACAACCACCGGCAGGCCGCGCGTGTGATGAAACATCAGGGCATAGTGATCGATGGTGAGTTTGGTGATGCCGTAGGGGCTGACGGGAGCGGTTGGGTGGGCTTCGTCCATGGGCAGGGACCGGGAGCGGCCGTACACCGTGCCTCCGGAGGAGACGATCAGCAGCCGACGCACCCTCACCGCCATGGACTCCTCCAGCAACGCCACATTCGCCGGCAGATTGGCCTGCAGATCGAACAGCGGATCGCCGAAGCTGGTCTTGGGAACGGTGGCATAGGCGAGGTCGATGACTTCGCAGTCGGCCTCGAGAATCTCGGCCATCTGGGCCCGGTTGCCCAGGTCGGCGCAGCGATAGCTGCAGCCGGCGACGGTGCGGTGTTCACCAGGCTGACGACGTCCAATGATGGTCACCTCCCGTCCGGTGGCCAGAAGGAGCTGACTGACGACGGATCCGATGAAACCGGCGCCGCCGATGACGAGCGTCTTCAACGGGTCCTCCTGAAACGTTGGAGCAGCCGCCAGATCCGCTTGGCGACGTTGCGGACCGGGCCCACCGTATGGAGGAGGCCATAGGCGGCGGAATCCCGCATCATCCAGCCGGCCCGCATCGCCTCAATGCGGCCCAGCGCGTCCTGCCGGAGGGAGAGGGCCTGCGGGTCGGGGGCGAAACTCGCGATCGCCCGGAGCATCAGGGACTCCATCCGCGAAAAATCGGGACGACCCGGCAGGGCCTCCGCCTCACCATGGGTGAGGGAGGCAATGGCGACAACATCGGGGTCATCAGGGGAGACCTGGGCAGCGGCGGCCAGGTTCTCGGCGCAGATCATGATCAGACGGCGCCGAAACGGCGACGGTCCGACCCGCGACATGCTGCCGGGGATTTCGCGGTAGGCCAGCAGAACCTCGCCGATATTGGCGACCTGACCGACCCGAGACAAACGGGACCAGAGTTCGAAGTCCTCCGGGGGCTGGCGCTCGGGATCGGTGGTGTAGCCACCAACCTGCTGCACAGCTTCTTTGCGCAGCATCACCGAACTGTGCACGAAGGGGTTGTTGAACAGCATCAGATAGCGCAGTTCGGCCTCATCCACGGGATGGCGATGGAAGCGATCCACCGGCCGATCGACCTCCAGGATCTGCGCCCAGGTTCCCAGCAGTACGCAATCGGGATGGGCCTCCATGTGGGCCACCTGCCGGGCCAGACGCTCGGGATAGGAGAGATCATCCTGATCCTGCCTGGCGATGTACTGACCTCTGGACAGGGCGATACCCCGATTGAGGGTGGCGGCCAGGCCCTGGTTGGTCTGGTGAACGATACGGATGCGCTCATCCTGAAATCCCGTCATCACCTCAGCGGATCGGTCCTTCGATCCATCATTGATGATGATGAACTCGAAAGAGTGGAAGGATTGGCTTAAGATGCTCTCGATGGCGGCGCCTAGATAGTCCTCACAGTTGTATACAGGAAGCACCACGGAGACGAGCGGATCAGTCAAGCACCCACCTCACAGAACGATCCGGATGATGTCGTCTTTCACCGTGAACTCAGCTTTCGGAAACACCCTGTGGACGTAATCACTCAGGGCCGTGAGGGTGGGGTAATCATGGGTGCCGTCGAAGTTGCGCGCGTCATCGATCAGCACGACATGGCCAGGCACGGGGTGCCTCAGAATGGCATCCACCTCCGCAGACACGGGCGTTTCCCTGTCCCCGAGGGCCGTATTGCCAGCCGAATAGTGGCCATCTAGCCAGAAAAGGGTCGGAACCTTCAGACCTTCCAGAATATCCGGGAGTACACGCGAGCTGTCCCCCTGGATGATGGAGATATGGGGAAACTCACGCAGACGCTGCTGGGCTCGCTCGCAGAGGTCGTTGCTGAGCTCGATGGAGATGATGGTCTTGAAGCGTTGGCGCAGGGCAAAGATCATGTCACCCAGGTAAGTGCCGGTTTCCACAAGCGTTGCCAGCCGATAGCGGGAGGCATAACGCGTCAGCAGCTTCTGCTTGTAGAGGTGGGGTGGGGGGACAGGACTGCCGGAACGCCGCCAGGCACGAATCAGGGAGCGCTCCTTCGCCCGCCGCTTTAGATACTGAACCAACCGCTCGACGAAGCGATAGGGGGGGAGTGAGGTGACGATGGCGACGACCTGATTCCAGAAACCGGCAGCTGTCCGGCCCAGCATCGCCTGAACGCGTTCCTTGAGGCTCCGCCGGGGAAGAAGCGACTCGAGCACCAGACTGACCGGCTGCAGGCCTTCGGCAGGAAGGATTGTTTCAGCCGCTCCTGAACAAAGATTCTGCTTCAGCCGCTCCGACCAATAGGCATAGGAAGCCAGCGGCAGAGGACGCGAGTAGACAGGCTTGGTGGTCAGGTAGGTGCGGCCGTCATAGGCATTGATCACATGACACAACTGACTTCTGTCGAAATGACTGATCAGGTCAAGTTCAGGGATACCAAGAGCTGTAAAGTCATCCTCAAGAACATAGATGCAATTGGTGGCAGTGCAGGCCGCCAATCCATAGCCCTTCTCCCTGGCCAGGCGAGTCAGAGCTGCGGCAGAAGCGCCGAAATACTCACCCTGCCGCTGCACAAGATCCAACTCCGGAGGAATCGTTGGATTGTACTCAACGACAACGACCCTGGGGCGAAACGCGTTCAATGAGTCCCACACATGATAATCATCACCATCGATATCGATCGACAGAAGATCAATGCCATCAGGCACAATCCCCTCTGCTGCCAGCAGACTGTCAAGACAGCTGGGCCCTGTGGAGGCAACATAAGCATGAACAGCCTTCACTGAAGGGAAGCTGCTGATGGACTGCTTCAGCAGCAGAAATCTCTCACGGTCCCCTTCGATCAGCACAGCAGACCAGCTTGCTTCGTGCCAAAGTGCCCACGTATTGCTGAGGTGCTTGCCGTCCCAGGCGCCGAATTCAACGCACATCCTGGAGCGAGGCTGGATGCGCTCGAAGATTTCAGCAAGGATGCCATCCTCGCCATTCTGAGAAACAATATTGCTGGCGTGCTGCTCAAGTGTCGCCATGCATTCCACTGGGGGCTTCCTGCGGTTGATATTACTACCCCTCCCGCACCCGCCTTCGACCCTGATCTCAGCCATGCTCACAATTGAGAAGCTCGGAAACGGCCGATGAAGCCTCCTGGCTGGATGATCCGAAGACAACGGGAACTACGCCAAGTCCAGCTTCATCCAGCGGAGCACCAATGGCAGAAGGCGCAGGAGGAAAGCCATGAATGACACGGGATTCGAGTCAGGAGTTCTTGCCATGATGCGAACATAAACAAAAAAGTAATTCAGGTGACTGGCCATAAGTCTCCCTCGGTGCGGCCGCTGACCCTGAGGCTCGTTGCCAGCTCCAGGATCTGCCGAATCAGTTGATGCGTAAGGGATTCCAACGGTGTACAGCCTTTCCTCAACAAGATTGAACGACCAACGGGATAGAACATCGCAGACAAACAGCATGTCAGCACCCCAGGCCTTGGAGTGAAAGAACCTCGTCACAGAAGCATCAATTAAAGCCTCCCTGCGATAAAGACCATAAATCAGATTGGCCTTACCTCGCTCAGGCGGCTGAAGGGCGTACTGGCTCACACGGCTGAATCCATCGTTATGGATAAAGTCCCTATAGGCTTGAGAAAACGATCCATAGTCCCTGCAAAGAGACCCATCCGGATAGCTCACATCAAAATCACAGAATGACAAACCGCTCTTGGGGTATCTCAGGAGCGGAGCAAGCAGTTTCTCGATGAATGTTGGGTGCCACTCGTCATCGTCCGCTGCCCACATGAAAAAAGAACCCTTCGCCTGACGAAGGACATAAATGAAGTTAGCACTGGGGCCGATGTTGGCATCCTGCCTAAAATATCGTATGCGCATGTCAGCCTGGGCTTCAGCCAATACCAGTTCCATCACACGGGAATCAGGGGAGGCATTGTCGGAAACAACGATGTCCAGATTCTGATAAGACTGAGCACGGATCAGCCGGAGCGATCGTTGCAGTAAGTCAGGCCTGTTGTACGTCGGTATTCCAACAGTCACCAAAGGGAGCTGATTCATCAATGGTCGTGGATGGATACCCGCATGTCAGGCAGTGAACATCGGTTGCAAGCCACATCCGCTGATGGATGCGGGCTGAGATCAGGCATCGGCAAGAAAATGGATCCTTGCATGGGGAGGCAGCCAGCCATCAGCATTTGCCAGAATGGATCTTGCATGGGATGGATTAAGGCCAGGATAGATTCTGCGGACAGAATCAGGACATTCTTCAGGAGCTACCACAGTGACACCCAGATAATCTCTGCCTTGGAGATAAGTGTTTCTATCCAGGAAACAGATTGGAGGTTGTTGAAGCCGGGCTGCGATCAACGCACCGTAAAATCCTGCACCATAAATCGCTGTAGGGGCCTGACTGTCTTTCCCTTGATCATCATCAAGAAAATCCATCGCCTTGGTCCAGAAAGCCAAGGCTTCGAGTGCCTGATGGATGTCTGAAGCAACATCGCACTGAATGGAACCACTGCGCGAACCAGAAACCGAAAGCTTCTCCGCAATGACGACATACGCGCCGCGGAACAGATCACCGGCAAGCGTGAGGGGCACAAGGCCTGAGGCCTCACATGTCCTGATCAGGCTTGAGGTCGTGAAATGGTTGACATGATCAACCACCAGGAAATCGCCCGTGTTGCCGAGAGGGTCAGGAACTGTGAAGAACAACCTGCCGGCGGGCGCCAGCAATCCAGCAAGTTGCTGCAATGTTCCGATGGGGTCAACGACATGCTCAACAACGAAATGGGCCGTGACCAGATCAAAACGTCCTTGCCACTCGGCCGGAATGTGATGGATGGCCTGTTCAGACTCTGGGACCCAATCCTGCCAGAATGTCACATAATCACTACTGACATCAAAGATTGATGGACGTAGATCAGGCCTCGCCTGAAGCAATGTCCGCAGCGTGGTTCCCTTGGCCGCTCCGAAATCCAGTACCCTTGCCTGTAAAGGTAGTTTCATCGCCGCCAGCATTTCTGCTTGGCGCTGTGTGCGAAAGACAGGCTCACCATCACGAACCTCATAGAGCTGATCATGCTGATCTGACTGCAATGAAATCCGATACTGAGTATCATAGAATTCCTGTATTTTTGGCAAGTCGGGAGATTGCCCATGGCCGCAGTTCCGACAAACATAGATCTGGGTCGGAATCGCAAGATGGGTAGCAATGGATGTGAGCGCTGGCGCAGATGCCGAATAATCAGGATTCGGCAGCAAAGCACCACAAACTCGACATTCGTTCATGGTATTGCTCATCATGTTGCGCTCATATCGCAACTCCCGCTTCAGCAAGAATAGCACGAAAGTCCTGGCCACCAGCGAAAGACCCCTTCCAGCCAATCTTCACTCCCAGTGGATTAGCAAAATTGAAATAGCGGAATTGGATGGACCAGCGAGGGAAGACATCGACGTTCTCTCCAGACTGATGGAGGGTCAGAAAGTCCATCATCAGAAGGTCACCGGGCTCCGTAAGCGGAGATTGATGCTGATACCTTGCCAGCCGTTCCGCCTCCCCAACTAAACGAAGCGCATAGGCGCCCTTCTGAGCTGACTCCGCTGGACTGAGGACGGGAACGATACCCTCACGATGGGATCCGACGCAGACTTCGACCGGGCCCAAGGAGGGCCGAATCGTCACGAGCGGTGTCCAGTAGACAATGCCATCAAGGCTGCGCAACTGGGCAGGGAACTCTTGATGCCAGGGAGCCTTGAAGGTGGCCTCACCAGGGCAATCAATCCGTATGCCGTAACCGCCAGCAGCTAATCCAGGGATGGATCCCTCGCGGAGCTCCCGAAACAGACTGGAATTGCGGACATCACTGACGAGCTGCATGAACTCGGGTATCTGCTTAACGGCGTCATAGATCTCACCTCCATGGGCACGATCCCGTTGAATCAATGCCATGAAAGCCTCTGTCATGGCATGGTGAGCTGTATGTGTAGGGGCTTCCACGTGATACTTACGACATAAAATCTCGACGATCCGTCTGATACCCTCGAGGATGGGCTCGATCTGGTTGGGAACATCATAAAATCCCTTCAGAAGAAGAAGGCCCAGCTCCTCGAAGTGACGCTTGTCAGAATCCGTGAGTAATGTCATCTGAGGCTCCTTAAATGCTCTCGCCATCCGAGAACACCTGGACGAAGATGCTCACGAGCCCTACGGGGATCAACGGAAGCGTAGAGATCAAGATTGGCAACGTAAGGGGTAAAGAAATCATCCACCTGATCCCATGGTACTGGATCATAAACCATGTACTCCACCCGAATGGAAGCAGCATCAAAGGCTTCATGGCAAAGATAGCCAGCTGCTCCATGCCCAGTGATGTAACGGGTTCCACCAACCGCCTGGACCAGGTGGAGAACGCGATTCCAGGAAGTGCCATCGATGCCCATTGTGGACGACCGCAGTCGCCTTGCTGGCAGAATTCCCCAGCGATCGGCAGAGACTTCCGCGCTGGCAATCAAACGATCCAGAAGACTATCGGAGGCCATTGCTTCATCGAACACTCTCAGCGCCTGCTGCCGGAAGGGTCGTCCCCGCAGACTCTGAGCCAACAAGGATCGATGGGCTTGAAAGATGTCTTCTCCTGGAAGTCCCAGATCCATGATCCGTGGGAAGGAAGCACTGCGGACCAATGGTATTGTCATCCATTTCGTGGTCTCGCCATACCTGACTTGAACACGGTTTGTAAACGAACCCTTGGAAAACTGGGCATCGTCCAGCCAGATCAGCACATCTGCCAATGCCATCTGAGCCATAAATCCAACCCAGGGGAAGTACATGGGCTGAGAGATGGCAACCGTCGTCACGCCCCCTCCAGCAACAATTCCATCATCGTGACATCGTGATACTCACTTCCGTCAAAATAATGGTGCCTGAGCTCGCCAACTTCGCGGTAACCAAGCGTTCCATAGAGGTGGCGTGCGTTCTGATTGTCCGACCTCACCTGCAGCATCAACTTGCGCAGGTCCAAGCCGCTTTTCGCCTCTTCAGCCAACGCCTGCATCGCCCTCCTTCCCCAGCCAGATCCTTGCCAACGGGGATGCAGAGCGATGCCGACCCAGGCATACCGGTCTAATCCATGGCGGTCGGTCAGTTGGACGAAGCCTGCGGTGATGGTCTCCTTCAACTCGACCACCCGGAACCATCCCAGCGCTTCCCTCCGACTGACCCATGCCAGCACATCGACAGGCGCGGTGGGATCAGGATGGGCCAGCAGGCGATGCTGCAGCGGGATATCCGACCTCATCTCCCGGAGGATGGGTTCATCGACAAGGGGGCGAAACCGCCTCAGGCGCAGGCTCATGACCTGCAGCGAAGATATCCGCCGGGGGAAGACGACAGCACCAGTTTTCCGTTGAGAACCGGATCCGGCTCAAAACGGTCCTGCTCCTGCAGGTAATCACGCAGAGCCGACAAAGGTTCATCCCCCTTGAACCAGAGTTTGGAGCGTTTCTTCGGCGCCTGATCCTCCTCCACATGGCCCACCAATGTGTCGGCAACCACTAGGTAACACCCCGGGGTCACCAACGGACCATAGGCGCGGCATTCCTCCAGTACATGCTGACGACTGTGATCACTGTCCAGGACCACCATCACCCTGGCCCCATCAGGAATCAGGCGCCGCACCTTATCCAGGGTGGAGTCCTCGACTGATCCACCCTGGATCAGATCAATCCTGTGGGCCAGTCGATGACTCTGGATAGCTTCAAGATTGTGGGGCCGAATGTCAATATCCACTCCGATGACTCGCCCATTGCCCAGGATCTCAAGGATCGAAGCCATGAAGAGAACCGATCCTCCCCTTGCGACCCCGGTCTCGATGATGACATCAGGCTTGGTAATCCAGATGACTTCCTGGGTCGCAAGAACATCCGCAGGCATCTGAATAATCGGTACGCCCATCCAGGTCCAGAGGTAGGAGTAGTCGTACCGGTCAAGCTCGGTGATCAGAGCAAGGGAATGGGCGAAGGCTTCCTGATCCTGGCCCAGGGCCAGACAGTTCTCCTCCCTGCCCTTCTCGAATTGTTCTCGATCATCAGTGGTCATGGAATCAGGGGTGGGTGGTAAGGAACTCAGTAACGCGGCACAGGGTCAAAGGTGCCTGGGTCTATCCCGTGAGGTGCTGCAGCACGAGCCGATGAACACGCACAGCATCATGCTGGGAAAAACCCGAGTAACTCGGCAGGTTGATGCTTCTCTGGTGAATCGTCTCCGAAAGAAATGGACGCAACGAAGCCTTTCTTCCAGGAATGGCCGTAGAACTCAGTGGCCAGAAAAAGACCCGGCCATCAATTCCATGATCCTGCAACGCTTGCAGGAGCTGATCACGATCGAACGTTACAGACTCATCCACCACCATCGTGGGCATCCAGTACCCATTCACCACATGGGGAGGCTCTGGATTCATTCGAACAGGCAAGGAAGAGAAGAGTTCCCAATAACGCATAAATGTCTCACGCTTCTCCCTGATGAGATCATCAATTCTTTCCAGCTGTGCGCATCCGATCGCCGCCTGGATGTTGCTCATCTTGTACTTGAAACCAACCCGTTCAGGCCAGAACTGTCTGGGTTCACCCCTGGCACGGCCATGGTTGGACAAGGTGAGCACCTGCTCATACAAGTTGCTGTCATTGGTGACAAACATTCCACCCTCTCCGGTGGTCAATGTCTTGGTGCCATGAAAGGAAAACACACCGAAGCGGCCGAGGCTGCCTGCCCGCCTGCCATACCACTGGGACCCGATTGCTTCGGCGGCGTCCTCAATCACGGGGATTCCATGGCGCTCACCAATGTCCAGAAGCCGATCCATGGCGCAGAGATTGCCATAAAGGTGAACCGCCACGATGGCCTTGGTCTTCGGTGTGATCGTGGCCTCCACCTGATCAGGGTCCAGACACCAGCTATCCGACAGAATGTCAACAAACACCGGTACAGCACCAAGGTGGACGATGGGAGCCGCCGTGGCGACCCAGTTGGTGTCCGCCATGATCACTTCGTCTTCCGGGCCGATCCCAAGGGCATGAAAGCCCATGTGCAGCGCGCCGGTGCAGCTGCTCGTGGCGAGGGCATGGCGCACCCCAAGGTGCTGACGAAAAGCCTCCTCGAACCTGATGATGTAGTCATAGCAATGCTCCCCCCAACCATTCCGGGCCGCATCGGTGGCATAGGCCACTTCCAGCTCCGTGATGGATGGCCTTGTGTAAGGGATTCTGGGGAGCTGGAGATCGTCCATGACTCAGATGGCCCTGAGGGTCGGGATCGCCACCTTCACAGGGATGTCGATCCTGCCGCTGAGCTGGGCCTTCACTTCGGCCGCAAGATTCCAGGGAAGCACGAGCAGCTCATCGGGCTGCCTCAGCAGAAGGTCATCGACACTGATGATGGGGATGTGACTCCCTGGGAGCCATTTTCCGATCTTGCTTGGGGCCAGATCAGCGACAGCCCCGAGCAGATCACTCCGGATGCCAGCGAAGTTCAGCAGGGTATTCCCCTTGGCAGCAGCTCCATAGGCAAGTACCCGTCGGCCGGCCCTTCGTGCCCCCAGGAGGTACTCCATGAGGGCAAACTTTGCCTCCAGGGCGCGTTCCTGGCAGCGAACGTAGGCCGCCAGAGTGGTGAGACCAGCGGCAGCCTCATGGGCCAGCACAGCCTCCACCGCGCGCTGTTCCGATGGCAACTGGGAATCGGCGGCCACCTCACCCCTGCTGGCGAGCCACACCCTCAGACTGCCTCCATGGGTGGTGATCTCCTCAGCGTCGAGCACCATCAGACCAGCATCCTCCGCCATCCGCTGCAATGTGGTGAGGCTCAGGTAGCTGTAATGCTCGTGGTAGATCGTGTCGAACTGGTTACCATCGAGCAGCCGCAGGAGATGGGGAAACTCCACCGACGCTAAGCCTGAGGGCTTGAGCACCCGGGCAATGGCCGCCAGGAAGTCATTGATGTCAGGAACATGGGCCAGCACATTGTTGGCCACCAGCAGGTCGGCCCTGAAACCTTGGGAGACGAGCTCGTCGGCCAGGTCGCCGCCGAAGAAACGTTCGTGGGTTTCGATGCCCTTGCTCCTCGCCGCCTCCGCCGTGGCATGGGTGGGCTCGATGCCGAGGCATGGAATCCCCTTGGCCTTCACGTACTGGAGCAGATAGCCATCGTTGCTGGCCACCTCCACCACCAGGCTACCGGGCCCCAGCGAAAGGCGCTCAACGGCCGCCTTGACGAACCGCTCAGCATGCTGACACCAGGTGATGGAAGTGCTGGAAAAGTAGGCGTAATCCGCCGTGAACAACGCATCTGCCGGGGCATGCATGGGCAACTGCACGAGCCAGCAGGTCGAGCACACGTACACGCGCAGGGGAAACGTGACCTCCGGCTGACTCAGCTTCGCCTCGCAAAGGTAGGCATTGCTGGGCGGTTGATGACCGAGATCGATCACCTCGTGCTGCAGGGGCGTTCCGCAGTGCCGGCAATGGTGGGTCATGGCAGGACCTCCAGCCGAGGCAGCGACCGGTCGCGCTCGCTCAATTCCCTGGGCTCCATCGGCCAGTCGATGCCGAGCTGGGGATCATCCCAGCGCACACCCGTCTCCTCCGTTGGGCGATAGGGAGCCCCGTGGAGGTAAAGCAAGGCGCTGTCCGGCTCCAGCACCTGAAAACCATGGGCACAGCCCGTGGGGATCAGCAGGGAGTTGCCGGCTTCGGCACTGAGCTCCACCGCCACCCAACGGCCGCGCGTGGCGGAGTGTGCCCGCAGGTCGACGGCCACGTCCCACACACGGCCCACCACGCAACTGACCAAGCGGACCTCGGCCGGCGTTCCCCGTTGCAGATGCAGTCCCCGGACCGTGCCGGGCCGTGGGTTGTGGCTGAGATTCACCTGCTCGATCGGCCGGTCCTCCCCCCAGAGCTGGTTCCATTCCCCGCGCCGGAAGACATTCAGGAAACGGCCACGGTGATCGCCGTGCGGGTGGCGCAGGATTTCCAACACGCCCTTGAGGGCCGTGGCGCGGTGGCTGGGCTCGTCCATCTCAGGCGAGGGCGGGCCGGCGCAACACGGTGAAGGCATCGAGATCCTCCAAACCCCAGCCATCGGCGATGCCACTGAGGCGCTGAAACGCCACGTCCAGCCCGGCCTCCGCCGCAAATCCCCGCATCCGATCGGCGGTCATGTCGCTGCGGTTGCCGGGATTGTGAGCCCAGTCGCTGTTGGGCGCCACGGTGCCGTAGTTGGAGTGGTGCAGGAAGGCACTGCCACCGGGCCTGAGGACCCGAGCAATCTCATGGACATAGGCTCGCACCACAGACGAGTCGAAATGCACCATGGAATCAAAGGAATAGACCAGGGTCAGTGACCCGGATTCGACCATGGCCAGAGAATCGCCGTCGGTGACGAAGTAGCGGAACCGGCATCCATCGCGATGCTCCCCGAAACGCTCCCTGCAGGCTTCGATGCAATTCGGATTCACATCCACCAGAGTGATCGAGCCTGCCAGCCGACGCAGAAGTTCCGTATTGCGTCCATGGCCGGGAGCGAGTTCAAGCACCTCAGTGAAGTCGAGATCCTTGATGATGGGCCAGATCACCCCATCCCATTGCTTCTGGATGTAGGGCTCAGCATCCCGGTAGTAATTGCCTTCCGCATGGGCATCACGGCACTGGGCAATGGTTTTGAGACGAATCATCTCGGCCACAACTTCGCCGCAGACCAAAACAGCATCCTCCTGTTCCAGCCGCCTTGAGGCCTGCTGAAGATCGTCAGACATGCGGTTCTGAAGCTCCTCCTGGAAGCAAAGAATCACGCCACTGCGTGTCAGGTCATGGGAAAGGACCTGTTCACGAAGACTGTCGGGAAAGTCTGCCCTCACAAGCCCGATGAGATCAAGCCAGGGCACGAGCTGGCCTGGTCTCCTCTGGATCCGCTCAATGGCCTGATTCCTGGAGGACGGAGGACGAGTGGCCGACGACGCAGCGATACGGGCCAACTTCCTCCGGATCCTGGCCAGCAGAGAGCGCATCGCAAGCCAACTCACTTCAGTTGTCCATCTTCCCACGACATCTGCCCCAAGCGCCAGACAAGAGCCATTAATGCAAGCTCCAGTTCAATTGCGGCCGCACTGCACCGGGCACCTTATGAACAGCACCATGACGAGCTTCATCATGGAGATCTTCGATCACCTGAAAACAGAACTGATCCTGCACATGAAAATGACAACACTGGGGCATCGGCGTGGTGGCCGCAAAGTTGACGGAATAGGTACCCTCATTGAGAAATCGCGCCGGCAACCAGACCGTCGCCCGATGGCGTCCCAAGGTGACAGGAGACTCCTGACGAGGACTGGTGATGAAGGCACACTGACCAGCCGTGAAGAAATGGAAATTCGGGATCACCTGTCCTGTGGAGGGCTCCAGAAGTTCATACGTCATCTCAAGGCCGAACTCCCGGTCAATGTGGGCATAGCTGAGACTTTCGCCGGACCGGTCCACCATCCGTGCCCCGACCATGCGGCAGAACCTGTCGCCGGGTGGATCCGAACGGAGGTCTAGCGATGAACCCGACGTTTCTTCGCTGCTGGCGAAATAGGAAGCCGTAACGGATTCCGTGGGGCCGATCTGAGTGACCCTGCCATTCTCCAGCAACATACATGTATCACAAAGGCTGTTGACCGTGGTGAGACTGTGACTCACAAACAGCACCGTGCGGCCCTGGCCGGTGACATCCTTCATCTTGCCGAGGCACTTCTTCTGGAACTGAAGGTCGCCGACCGCCAACACTTCATCGATGATCAGGATGTCCGGCTCCAGGTGGGCGGCGACGGCAAAAGCCAATCGGACATACATGCCGCTCGAATAGCGCTTCACCGGGGTATCGATGAAACGGTGCACCTCGGCAAAATCAACGATCGCATCGAAGACTCGATCGATCTGCCGGCGTCGCATGCCCAGCAAGGTGCCGTTGAGGTAGATGTTCTCCCGTCCGCTGAACTCCGGGTGAAAGCCCGTTCCCACCTCCAGCAGGGATCCCACCCGTCCGCGGATCTCGGCCATGCCCGTGGAGGGCTCGGTGATCCTCGAGAGGATCTTCAGCAAGGTGCTCTTGCCGGCGCCGTTGCGGCCGATCACACCGAACACCTTGCCCCGGGGAACATCGAAGTCCACATCCCGCAGCGCCCAGAAGGTCTCGCTGCTCAGGCGCTGCCGACCACCAGTTCGTCGCCAAGGCCAGATTCCCCGCTGGGGCGCCCCACCTGCCGACGTATCATCGGCAGCCACTGTTTCCAGATGGCCGATTTTGTAGGACTTGCCAAGGGACCGAACGGTAATGGCGATATCGGAAGACTCACTCATACGATGTCGGCGAAGCCCCTCTCGATTCGCTGGAACACAGCCATGCCAATCAACAGGGAGCCAACCAGACCGGTCAACATGCTCAGGAACATGGTGGTGGTGATCGGCACGCCACCAAGTATCGACCAACGGAAACCCTCAATCAGTCCCACGGTGGGATTCAACGAATAGAGAAACAGCCACCTCTCCGGAATCAATGATGATGAATAAACGATTGGAGTCAGATAATTCCAGGCCTGCAGAGCAAATGGCACGGCATAGCCGAAGTCACGGTGATAGACATTGAGGGACGCCACCACAAGTGTGAGTCCCAGACCCATCAGGAAGGCCGCCAGAAGAAAGAAGGGTGCCGCCAGCATGTGCCATCCCAGACCCACACCGAAGAGGGCCAGAAGCACCACCAAAACCATCAGCCCCACCAGACCATCCACCACGACCGATCCCATGGCGGCCAGGGGAATGATCAGGCGCGGAAAATAGATCTTGGACAAGAGGTTGGAATTACCCACCAGGCTCCCCCCTGCCCGACCGATGGTGTTGCTGAACAGACTCCACGGGATCAGGCCCGTGAACACCATCAGCAGATACGGCTGGCCATTGCTGGGCAGGCGGGCGAAATTGCCGAACAGCACGGCAAAGATGATGGCCGGCACCAACGGCTGAAGTATCACCCAGACGACGCCGAGGCTGGTTTGCTTGTAGCGAACCTGGATATCTCGCAGTGAAAGGAAGTAAAGGAGATCGCGATATTCAACGATCTCCTTCCATTCAAAGAATGAAAAACGACGTCTGGGCTGAATGCGAGTGACGCTCATACGGCGGGACTGGGGTGGTCGGGGCAGGCTGTCACGCCGTCACCCTGTCGACCTCAGACCACCAGCAGGCTCATTCCCCAGTTGACCAGCACCAAGGCAACCCAGGCGGCGCCGCCGATCAGGATCAGGCGGTTGGAGCGGCCGCTGTCCTCGGTGCTCGCGTACAGCACCGGCACCGCCACGATCAGGGCGAAGGACATCACCACCAGGGCCAGAACGGTGAGGGTGTTGAGGATCTGCATGGGGCAGGAAGGCGCGAGGCCGGATCAAGCAGCGTTGGGGATCCTGCCATGCAGCGTGGGACCCTGCCCGCCGCCGGAGCCATCCTTCACACGTTGTCGGGCGCGAACAGATCCCCGGCAGCCGCCAGGGCCCCCAGACCAGGGGCCGCGGCGTCCTTGGGGGCCAGCAGGGGCTGGTGGGGCGCCGGCAGCTCCTGCAGGGGCCAGTCGATGGCGATCGCCGGGTCGTTCCAGGCCAGGGAGCGCTCGCACTCCCGGTTCCAGTAGCCGGCGGTCTTGTACTGCACCTCGGCCACCGGGCTGAGGGTCAGGAAGCCATGGGCGAAGCCCACCGGTACCCACAGCTGGTGCTGGTTCTCGGCGCTGAGCCGCTCGCCCACCCACTTCCCCAGGGTGGGGGAGTCCTGGCGCAGGTCGACGGCCACATCAAACACCTCCCCCAGTGTGCAGCGCACGAGCTTGCCCTGGGGGTGCGGTGCCCGCTGGAAATGCAGGCCCCGCAGCACCCCCTGCACCGAGCGGGAGTGGTTGTCCTGCACGAACTCGGGGGCGTCGGCGTCCTCCTTGCCGAGGGCATCGGCGAAGCGGCGCCGGTTCCAGCTCTCGCTGAACCAGCCCCGCTCATCGGCGTAGACGGCCGGGGTGAGCAGCAGGGGGCCATCGACGGCCAGGTACTGCACGTTCATCGCTGAGGCTCCAGGGCCAGGTGGTCGCTGGCGGCCTCCTGCAGCAGGCGCAGCAGGTAGTCGCCGTAGCCGGATTTCTTCAGGGGCAGGGCCAGCCGCTCCAGCTGGCCGTGGTCGATCCAGCCCAGGCGCCAGGCCACCTCCTCCGGGCAGCCCACCTTGAGGCCCTGGCGCTTCTCCAGCGTGCGGATGTAGCTGGCGGCCTCGTGCAGGGAATCGGGGGTGCCGGTGTCCAGCCAGGCCATGCCGCGGCCCATCAGCTCCACCCGCAGCAGGCCCTCATCGAGATACAGCTGGTTGAGGTCGGTGATCTCCAGTTCCCCGCGCGGCGAGGGACGCACCTGGCGGGCCCGGTCCACCACGGTGTGGTCGTAGAAGTAAAGGCCCGTCACCGCGTAGCGGCTGCGCGGCTGGGCCGGCTTCTCCTCGATGCTCAGCACCCGGCCATCGCCGCTGAACTCCACCACCCCGTAGCGCTCCGGGTCGCTCACCGGGTAGGCGAACACCGTCGCCCCCGGCCGCTCACCGTTGGCCCCCTGCAGCTGGGGGATCAGGTCGTGGCCGTGGAACAGGTTGTCGCCCAGCACCAGGGCCGCCGGAGCACCGTCGAGGAAATCGGCGCCGATCAGGAACGCCTGGGCCAGCCCGTCGGGGCTGGGCTGCACCGCATAACGGATCTCCATGCCCCAGGCCGATCCGTCCCCCAGCAGCCGCTCGAAGGCGGGCTGGTCGGTGGGGGTGGTGATCACCAGCACCTCGCGGATGCCCGCCAGCATCAGGGTGCTGAGCGGGTAATAGATCATCGGCTTGTCGTACACCGGCACCAGCTGCTTGCTGACGGCGGTGGTGAGGGGCGCCAGGCGCGTACCGCTGCCCCCCGCCAGGATCAGTCCCTTGCGGTTCATGGCTTCGGCAGCGCCGCCATCAGGCTGCCCATCTCCAGGGCCTGGAGGCCGTAGCTCCAGCCGAGGTTGCTCTTGATGCCGGCCCGCTCCAGGGCCTGCTGCAGGGTGTCGGTGGTGAGCACCCCGAAGATCACAGGCACGCCGGTGTCGCGGGCCACGGCGGCCACGCCCTTGCTCACCTCGGCCACCACCACGTCGAAGTGGGGCGTGTCGCCGCGGATCACCGCCCCCAGGGTGATCACCACCTGGTAGCGGCCAGTGGCGGCGAGTCGCTGGGCCACCAGGGGGATCTCGAAGCTGCCGGGCACCCAGGCCACGTCGAGCTGGCTGCTCTCGGGGCCCACATCAATGCCGTGGCGGGAGAGGGAATCGAGGCAGCCGCTGAGCAGCTTGCCGGTCACCAGATCGTTGAAACGGGCGATCACCAGGCCGATCCGCAGATCGGCGACGTCGGTGAAGCGGCCTTCGAAAACCGTCAAGGGCTCAGACCATCCAGAAGCTCATGACCCAGTTGAGCAGCATCCGGGCCTCCACCGCCAGGGTCGTGAGGATCTCCCTGGCAGGGCCCCTACGATCGGGGCGCTCCAGGCGGCGGGCCCATGGCCAGGGAAGTGCAGCAGCAGCTCCCGCTCAGCGACGACGCCAGCCTGCAGGGCGACCTGTTCGGGGGCGCGCCGGTCCCGCCGGCGCCCGAGCCCGATGGCGAGGGCGGCCTGGATGACCAGACCCTGCTGGCCGATGCCAGCGCCCGGCCCCGGGCCCGGCGGCGACCCTCCGTGCCGAAGCCTGAGCCCGCCAAGAGCGAGAGCCCGGAGCCAGACGACGACCTGCCCCGCTGGCACCACCATTCCCTGGTGGACCCGGCGGCGCTCACCCCGGTGCTGCGCCACTACGTGGAGCTGAAGGCGGCCCATCCGGACCGGGTGCTGCTGTATCGCCTCGGCGACTTCTTCGAATTCTTCTTCGAGGACGCGATCCTGCTCTCGCGCCTGCTGGAGCTCACCCTCACCGGCAAGGATGCCGGCAAGGCCCTGGGCCGGGTGCCGATGGCGGGCATCCCCCACCACGCCGCCGAGCGCTATTGCGCCGACCTGGTGCGCCGCGGCCTCAGTGTCGCCCTCTGCGACCAGCTGGAGGCCACCCCCGCCAAGGGGGCCCTGCTGCGCCGGGGCATCACCCGGGTGCTGACCCCCGGCACGGTGCTGGAGGAGGGCATGCTGGCGGCCCGCCGCAACAACTGGTTGTGCGCCGTTGTCCTCGACGGCGACGGCAGCCACGCCGGCCGCTGGGGCCTGGCCGTCGCCGACGTCAGCACCGGTGAGTTCCGGCTGACCGAGCGCATGGGCAGCGGCAGCCTGCACCAGGAGCTGCTGCAGTTGGAGCCCGCCGAGGTGGTGTGGCCCGGCCAGGGGGACTCCCCCGCCTGGTGCCCCGAGGGCCTGCGGCTCACCCCCCTGGCCCGCACCCCCTTTGACGCCACCGAAGCCGCCGCCCTGCTGCGCCGCCGCTTCGGGCTGGCCAGCCTCGATGGGTTGGGGCTGGGGGAGGCGCCCCTGGCGCTGCGGGCCGCCGGGGGCCTGCTGGCCTACCTGGACACCACCCAGCCGGCAGAGGAGAGCGCCGCAGCGATCCCCCTGGAAAGGCCCCGGCTCTGGCACGCCGGCGACCAGCTGGTGCTCGACGCCCAGACCCGTCGCAACCTGGAACTCACCCGCACCCAGCTGGGCGGCGCCCTGCAGGGCTCCCTGCTCTGGGCCCTCGACCGCACCGCCACCGCCATGGGCGGCCGCTGCCTGCGCCGCTGGATCGAGGCCCCGCTGGTGGACCTGCCGGCGATCCTGGAGCGCCAGGAGGCGGTCAGCGAGCTGGTGGAGCAGCGGCCCCTGCGTCTTGGTCTGCGCCGGCTTCTGCGGCCCATGGGGGATCTGGAGCGCCTGGCGGGCCGGGCCGGCGCCGGCAGCGCCTCCGCCCGCGACCTGGTGGCCCTGGCCGATGGCCTCGAGCGCCTGCCCCGCCTGGCGGCCCTGGTGCCCTCCTGCCGCAGCGGCCCCCTGGCGGCCCTCAAGGGTCCCTGGCCCGAGCTGGCCGCCCTGGCCGAACAGGTGCGCCACCACCTGGTGGAGACGCCACCCCTATCGCTGAGCGACGGCGGCCTGCTCCATGACGGCGTCGATCCGGTCCTCGATGGCCTGCGCAACCAGCTTGACGACCAGGAGGCCTGGCTCTCGCGGCAGGAGGCGATCGAACGGCGTGCCAGCGGCAACCCCAACCTGCGCCTCCAGTACCACCGCAGCTTCGGCTACTTCCTGGCCGTGAGCCGGGCCCGGGCCGCCGCCGTTCCGGACCACTGGATCCGCCGCCAGACCCTGGCCAACGAGGAACGCTTCGTCACACCCGAGCTCAAGGGCCGCGAGGGGCGGATCCTGCAGCTGCGGGCCCGCACCTGCCAGCGGGAGTACGACCTGTTCTGCGAACTGCGCCGCAGCGTGGGGGAAGCGGCCGGGCCCGTGCGGGCGGCCGCCCGGCTGGTGGCGGAGCTCGATGCCCTGGCCTCCCTGGCGGAGGTGGCGGCCACCGGCGGCTACTGCCGGCCCGAGCTCAGCGAGGGGCGCGAGCTGGAGATCGAGGCGGGGCGCCATCCGGTGGTGGAGCAGCTGCTGGTCGACGCGTCCTTCACCCCCAACGACCTGCAGCTGGGGTCTTCGGAGGCCGGCGGCGCCGCGGCACCCGATCTGATCGTGCTCACCGGGCCGAATGCCAGCGGCAAGAGCTGCTATCTGCGCCAGAGCGGCCTGCTGCAGCTGATGGCCCAGATCGGCAGCTGGATCCCCGCCCGCTCCGCCCGCCTCGGCATCGCCGACCGCATCTTCACCCGGGTGGGGGCCGTGGACGACCTGGCCAGCGGCCAGTCCACCTTCATGGTGGAGATGGCCGAAACCGCCAACATCCTTCACCACGCCAGCCCCCGCTCCCTGGTGCTGCTCGATGAGATCGGCCGGGGCACGGCCACCTTCGATGGCCTCTCGATCGCCTGGGCCGTCGCCGAGCACCTGGCCGATGGCATCGGCGCCCGCACCATCTTCGCCACCCACTATCACGAGCTCAACGAGCTCGCCGAGCTGCTACCGAATGTGGGCAACGCCCAGGTGCTGGTGGAGGAGACCGGCAACGACCTGGTCTTCCTGCACCGGGTCTGCCGGGGCGGCGCCAGCCGCAGCTACGGCATCGAGGCGGCCCGGCTCGCCGGGGTACCCGCGTCGGTGGTGCTGCGGGCCCGCCAGGTGCTGGGCCGCATCGAGGCCAACAGCCATGTGGCGGTGGGCCTTCAGGCGGGATCCAGGGCCGCCTGATCCAGCCAGGCCCGGCGCAGCAGGGCATTGGCGGCGGCACCCACCAGGCCGGCGCCGCCCTTGCTGCCCTCCAGGCGGATCTGGGTGAGGGCGCTGGCGGCGAGATGGCGCTTGCTCTCGGCCACCCCCACGAACCCCACCGGCATGCCGATCACCAGGGCTGGCGCGGCGATGATTCCAGCCTCGACCAGCTCCAGCAGCCGCTCCAGGGCCGTGGGGGCGCTGCCCACCAGCACCACCGCCCCCGGATGCTCCGCCAGGGCCCGTTCCATCCCTGCTGCCGCCCGGGTGCCTCCGGCGGGTGCCACGGGCGGCGCCCAGGCCAGCACGGAACGCACCGGATTGGCGAAGGTGCGCCGGGCCATGGGGGCCACGGCCGCCGCCGCCATCGCCGTGTCGGTGAGGATCGGCGCGCCGGCCGCCAGGGCTTTGAGGCCGGCGGCGCAAGCCCCCGGACCGAGGCGCAGATCCGGCGCCAGGGCCAGATCGCCGCTGCTGTGCACCAGGCGCTCCAGAACCTCCTGCTCCACCCCCTCCAGGCCGGTGGGCCCCAGCCAGGCGCGGATGCGTCGCACACTCTCCTGGAAGATCGGGTGATCGAGGGAGGCCTCGAGGCTGTTGCTCGCCTGGCGCGGCATGGGGGCACCGGGACGGGAAGCGGCGAGGCTACGGGATGCACCCTGGCCGTGGCGGTGGCCGTGGTCCGGGAGGGCGGAGGCCTCTGGCGAGCCAAATCAAAACCTGTACATTGTGTACAGAACTCAATTCTGGCCGCCAACACCATGGACACCCTCGGCGTCCTGGAGGCCAGGAAGCGCTTTCCCGAGCTGCTCGATCGGGCCCATGGGGGCGAGGAGACCCTGATTTCGCGCCACGGCCATCCGGTGGCGGCCCTGGTGCCGCTCTGGCGCCGCCACCGTCCCCAGCGGCAGGCCCTGATCAGCCTCAAGGGCAGCGGCCGCGCCTGCTGGCCTGACCCCCTCCCGCCGAGCCAACCTTGGCCGGTCCAGCCCCTGGAGAGCAGCGCCAGCCTGAGCCTCGGCTCGGCTGTGGCCGTCGACGCCACGGTGCTGATCCCTTATTTGCGCGGCGACGCCTCGAGCCGCCACGCGGAGCCCCTGATCGCCTCGATCGCGGCAGGCCGCTGGCGGGGCGTGCTCAGCATGGCCACCTTGATGACGCTGATGGAAGGCCCCCTGCGCCTCGGGGATGAGGCCCTGGCGGCCCGCTACGAAGCGGTGTTCAGCGACCCCGGGGCCTGGAGCCTGGTGAGCCTCACGCCCCAGGTCGCCCTGGCGGCGGCGCGGCTGCAACGGCCAGGCAGCCACACCGCGATGGCACCCGAGGTGGCCCTGGAGCTGGCCTCGGCCCTGCAGGGGGGCGCCACGGCGATGATCAGCCGGGACCCCCTCCTGCTCGCCGCCCTCCCCCTGCCGGCGCCCCTGCCCTGATGCCGATTCACCTCTACTGGGGCGACGATGAAGCCGCCCGCCAGCGGTCCCTGGCGGCCCAGGTCGAGGCCCTGGTGGATCCGGCCTGGGCCACGATCAACCTCAGCCGCCTCGATGGTGGCGATCCCGGCCAGGCGGCCCAAGCCCTGGAGGAGGCCCGAACGGCCCCCTTCGGCGCCGGGGCCCGGGTGGTGGTGCTGCAGCGCAGTCCCTTCTGCCAGGCCTGTCCGGCGGAGCTGGCCGCCCAGCTGGAGACCGCCCTCGAGCTGATCCCCGCCGATGGCCACCTGTTCCTGGTGAGCGAGGGCAAGCCCGACGCCCGGCTGCGTACCACCAAGCGGCTGAGGGCCGTGGCGGAGGAGCGATCCTTCACCTTGCCGCCCATCTGGGACGGGGCCGGCCAGATCGAGCGGGTGGAGAGTGCCGCCCGGGAGCGTGGTCTGGCCCTGGCCCCGGGGGCGGCCGAAGCGCTGGCCGAAGCGATCGGCAGCGACGGCCTGCGGCTCGCCAGCGAGCTGGAGAAGCTGGCGCTTCACGCCGGCAGCTGCGATGGCCGTGGCGATGGCCGTGGCGGCGGACCAATCACGGCCGAGGCGGTGGCCGCCCTGATCGGCGGCCAGGTCACCAGCAGCCTGGCCGTGGGGGACGCCCTGCTGGCCCAGCACCCCGCGGAGGCGATCGCCCTGGTGGAAGCGCTGCTGGAGGCCAACGAACCGGCCCTGCGCCTTGTGGCGGCCCTGGCCAGCCAGATCCGGGGCTGGCTGTGGGTGTGCCTGCTGGAGCGCAGTGGCGAGCAGGACGTGGCCGTGATTGCCAAGGCGGCGGGGATCGGCAATCCCAAGCGGATCTACGTCATGCGCAAACAGATCCGCGGCCACAGCCCTGAGCAGCTGCTGGCCCTGCTGCGCCGCCTGCTCGATGTGGAGGCCGCCCTCAAGCGTGGCGCCGACCCCGGCGACGCCTTCCGGGACGGCTTCCTGCTGGCCGCCCTGACCCAGCCCGGCAACGCCCCACGTCGATAATCGAGCCCGACGCGCCGGCGACGAGCCCATGGGCCTGCTGATACAGAAGTTCGGGGGGACGTCGGTGGCCGACACCGAGCGGATCCGGGCGGTGGCCCGCCGCATCGCCGCCAGCCGCGAGGAGGGCCACGAACTGGTGATCGTGGTGTCCGCCATGGGCCACACCACCGACCAGCTCACGGGCATGGCCGCCAGCCTCTGCAGCGACCCGCCGCGCCGGGAGATGGACATGCTGCTGGCCACGGGCGAGCAGGTGTCGATCGCCCTGCTGGCCATGGCCCTCCATGCCGAGGGCGTGCCCGCCGTCTCGATGACCGGCACCCAGGCGGGGATCATCACCGAATCGGCCCACGGCCGGGCCCGCATCCTGGAGGTGCGCACCGAACGGCTGCGCCGCCTGCTGGAGGACGGCCACGTCGTGGTGGTGGCCGGCTTCCAGGGAACCAGCAGTGGCCAGGCCGGCACCCCGGAGATCACCACCCTGGGGCGGGGTGGCTCCGACACCTCGGCGGTGGCCCTGGCGGCCGCCCTTGGCGCCGACGGCTGCGAGATCTACACCGACGTGCCCGGGGTGCTGACCACCGACCCCCGCAAGGTGAGCGACGCCCAGCTGATGGCGAGTGTCAGCTGCGACGAGATGCTGGAGCTGGCCAGCCTCGGGGCCGCGGTGCTCCACCCCCGGGCCGTGGAGATCGCCCGCAACTACGGGGTGCCCCTGACGGTGCGCTCCAGCTGGAGCCAGGCCCCCGGCACCCGGCTCACCAGCGGTCCGGCCCGGCCGATCGGCAGTGAGGGGCTGGAGCTGGGCCGGCCCGTGGACGGGGCCGAGCTGGAGGCCGACCAGGCGGTGCTGGCCCTGTCCCATGTGCCCGACCGGCCGGGGGTGGCCGCCACCCTGTTCGAAGCCCTCGGCGCCGCCGGGCTGAACGTGGACCTGATCGTGCAGGCGATCCACGAGGGGGCCAGCAACGACATCGCTTTCACCCTGGCGGCGTCGGAGATGGAATCGGCCCGCCAGGTGTGCCAGGAGGTGCTGGCCGCCATGGGGGCCGATGGGGCCCAGCTCTCGGCCGAAGCGGGCATGGCCAAGCTGAGCATCGCCGGCGCCGGCATCCTGGGGCGCCCCGGCGTGGCGGCCCGCCTGTTCGACACCATGGCCCGCCTCGGCATCAACCTGCGCCTGATCGCCACCAGTGAGGTGAAGGTGAGCTGCGTGGTGGATGGCCAGCTGGGGGCCCGGGCCCTGCGGGCGGCCGGGGAGGCGTTCGAACTGGCCGACCAGCAGCTGCGCCACGATCCGCCCCCCTGCCACCTGGGCGATCCGGCGGTGCGGGGGGTGGCCCTCGACCGCGACCAGGTCCAGGTGTCGGTGCGGCGGGTGCCCGACCGGCCAGGGGCCGCCGCGGCCATCTGCCGGGCCCTGGCCGATGCGGGCATCAGCCTGGACGCGATCGTGCAGTCGGAACGCACCCACGGAGGCCCAGAGGACCGGCGGCGGGACATGAGCTTCACCCTGCGCCGCGACGACCGGCCGGGGGCCGAGCGGGCCCTGGCCCCGATCCTGCGCCAGTGGGACGGCGCCTGCTTCGAGGAGGGCCCGGCCATCGCCAGGGTCAGCGCCGTGGGCGCCGGGATGGCCTGCACCGCCGGCACGGCGGCGCGGATGTTCCGTTCCCTGGCGGACGCGGGCATCAACATCTCCCTGATCGCCACCAGCGAGATCCGCACCAGTTGCGTGGTGGCGGAGGCCGATGGCGTGCGGGCCCTGCAGGCGGTGCACCAGGCCTTCGGCCTCGGCGGAGCGACCCGCCACGCTGCCGAGGGAACGGAAGCACCAGCAGCCGGAACCACCTGCCCTGCCTAGGGTTGGGGCGGCGACAGGTTGGCGGCATGCTGGTCCGGTTCTGGGGAACCCGCGGTTCGATCGCCAAACCCGGCCCCGACACCTTCCGCTTCGGCGGCAACACCTCCTGTGTGGAGGTCCGCTCCGGCGCCGGCACTCTGCTGGTGATCGACTGCGGCACGGGCGCCCACGGCCTGGGACAGGCCCTGATGCAGGAAAGCCCCGACGGCATGGAGGGGTCGCTGCTGATCAGCCACACCCACTGGGACCACATCCAGGGCTTTCCCTTCTTCGCCCCCTTCTTCGCCCCCGGCCACGCCTGGGACGTCTACGGACCCAGCGGCCTCTCGGGCAGCCTTCGCAGCGTGCTCTCCGGCCAGATGCAGCACGCCTACTTCCCGGTCACCCTCGACCAGTTCGCGGCCACGATCCACTACCACGACCTGGGCGAAGGCACCTTCCGCATCGGCGACGTGACGGTGACGACCCACCACCTCAACCACCCCGCCCTGACCCTGGCCTACCGGCTCCAGGCCGATGGGGCCACGGTCGTCTACTGCTGCGACCACGAACCCCACGCCGCCGAGCTGGCCAGCGGCCGCGGCCCGCTCTCCGGCCAGGACCTCCACTATGCGGAGTTCATCGAGGGGGCCGACCTGGTGATCCATGACGCCCAGTACACGGCCCTGGAGTTCCCGGCCAAGCTCGGCTGGGGCCACAGCTCGGTGGAATACGCCGTGCGGATCTGCGAGGAGGCGGGGGTGGCCAGGCTGGTGCTCACCCACCACGATCCACTGCGCAACGATGCGGCCATCGATCTGATCCTGGCCCGGGTGCACGCCGACCTGGCTGACCGGGGCTCCGCACTGGAGGTGATGGCGGCCTCGGAGGGGCTGGTGCTGCGCACCTCCCCCACCCGCGGCGCCGACGCCGCAGCGGAGGCCGGAGCAGCGGCCGGTGCAGCGGCTGGTGGCCAGGCGGAGGTGCCCAGCGGCCCTGGGGCCCTGGTGTGGGTGGCGGACAGGGACCTGGAGGCGGCCCTCACCACCGCATTGCGCCTGGAGGGCCTGCCCTGCCGGGTGGCCCGCGATGAAGCGGACCTGCTGCAGGCCCTCGAACAGCAGGGGGCCTCGGTGCTGTTGCTGGAGCCGGCGGCCCATCCGGCTGGCCCCGGTCTGACCCGCCGCCTGCGGCAGTTCCTGGCCACGGCGGTGGCCGTTACGCCTGTATTGATGCTGGCCGCCGGGGAAAGCCTGGCCCGGCGGGACGACCCCCTGGTGAGCGAGTGGCTGGTGCAGCCCATCTCCGAAAGCTTCCTGCGGGCCAGGCTCCGGGCCTGGAGCCTGGGCAGCCCCTGCCGCTGGCAGCGGGCCCAGCCACCGCGAGACGAGCATCAGCGCCTGAGGCGTCTGGGCGAACTCGGGCTGCTGGATACGGAGCGGGAGGAACGCTTCGACCGCCTCACCCGGATCGCCGCCGCCGCCTTCGACGTGCCGATCGCCCTGATCAGCCTGATCGATGCGGAGCGGCAGTGGTTCAAGTCGTGCCACGGCCTGGCCACCTGCCAGACCTCCCGCGATCTGGCCTTCTGCGCCCATGCGGTCGGCCAGAAGTCGGATCTGCTGGTGGCGGACACCTGGCTCGACGACCGCTTCGCGGACAACCCGCTGGTGCTGGGGGAGCCGCGTATCCGCTTCTACGCGGGCTCGCCCCTGACCCTCGACGACGGCACATGTCTGGGCACCCTGTGTCTGATCGACACCCGGCCGCGCCAGCTCAGCAGCACCGAACTGGCCCTGCTCCACGACCTGCGCGACCTGGTGCTGCTGGAAATCTCCCCCACGCCATGTCCTTCAACCGTTCCCGGATCCTGAATGGGCTGGCGGCGGCCCTGCTGGTGCCCGCCCTCCTGGGGGGCTGCCAGCCGCCGCCCAGTGCCGCCGCGGTGCGCAGCGTGCCGGTGGTGGAGGGGCTGGAGCACCCCTGGGCCGTGGCCTGGCTGCCGGACGGCGACCTGCTGATCACGGAGCGGCCGGGCCGGTTGCGCCTGGTGCGGGGCGGAGTGCTGCAACCGGAGCCGATCCGCGGTGTGCCGGAGGTGCTGGCCGCCGGCCAGGGGGGCCTGCTGGATGTGGCCGTGCATCCCGACTTCGCCACCAACCGCTGGATCTACCTCACCTATGCGGCCGGCAGCGCCACGTCCAACCACACCCGGCTGGCCCGGGGCCGCTTCGACGGCCGTGCCCTCAGCGACCTGCAGGTGCTGTTCGCCGTGCCGCAACGCAAGACCGGCAGCCAGCATTTCGGCTCCCGCCTGCTCTGGTTGCCCGATGGCACCCTGCTGCTGGCCATCGGTGACGGAGGCAACCCGCCGCTCCAGCTGGAGGGGGCGCTGATCCGCCAACAGGCCCAGAACCCGGGCAGCGCCCTGGGCAAGATTCTGCGCCTCAACGACGACGGCAGCCCCGCCAAAGGCACCCCCTTCGCCGGCAAGCCCGGCGCCCTGCCGGGGCTGTGGAGCCTCGGGCACCGCAACATCCAGGGCCTGGCCATCGATCGCCAGGGCGGCCGGGTCTGGGCCAGCGAACACGGTGCCAGAGGCGGCGACGAGCTCAACCGCATCGAGGCCGGGGTGAACTACGGCTGGCCGACGGTGACCCACAGCCGCGAGTACTTCGGCCCCGCCATCGCGCCGAACAGCAGCGCCCCGGGCCTGCGGGATCCGGCGCTGGTCTGGACGCCTGCCATCGCCCCCTCCGGCCTGGCGCTCTACGACGGCGATCGCTATCCAGGCTGGCGAGGTGATCTCTTTGCCGGCGGACTGGTGTCGCAGCAGGTGCACCGGCTGCGCCCCAACCCCAGGGGATCCGTGACCGCACAGCAGGCGATTGCCATCGGCGCCAGGGTGCGGGACGTGCGCCAGGGACCGGACGGTTTCCTGTATGTGCTCACCGATGGGGCCGGCGATGGCCAGCTGCTCCGGCTTGAACCCATCGGACAACGCTGATTTTTCGCGTAAGGTTCATTCCTTTCCAAACATCACCATTCGCATGCAACGGCGATTGTCATGATCCACCCCGTGGAGATCGCAGAAGGTCTGGCGAGGGGTGAGTTTTATCTTGAGTATCTGCCCATCCTGTCCCTACCGGATCTCCACTGCATCGGAGCCGAAGCCCTGATCCGCTGGCGACGGGCCGATGGTGTCGTCGTGATGCCCGGGGAGTTCATTCCATGCCTGGAGTGCACTCCGGCCTCAGGTGTGCTCACCTACTGGGTGATCGAGACCGCGGCGGCGGAACTCCGGGAGTGGTTAAGGCGCCATCCTGACGTTCATCTCAGTCTCAACATTCCACCGGAGATCGCCGGACGGGGCGGGGTGTACTACGCCGCCATGAAATCCGGGCTGGCTGACATGATTCCCCAGCTGATCCTGGAGGTCACCGAGCGGGGGCTTCCCGATACTTTGGGCCTGGAAGGCCTGCTCCAGGCCCAGCAACTCGGCATCAAGATTGCGCTCGACGACGTCAACCTGCTGGGGGGTGCCAATCTCGCCATCCTCAGCCGTTGCCCGTTCGACATCATCAAGGTGGATCGCCACCTGCTGGCCATGATCACCCCGGAGACACCCAATCCTGAGTGGCTGGAGGGACTCACCGCCCTGATCCGCGCGTCCCGGCTGATGGTCATCGCCGAAGGGATCGAGACGGCCCAGCAACTCCAGGCACTGATGCAGGCGGGGGTCCAGGCCGCCCAGGGTTTCCACCTGTCGCCTCCCCTTGCCGCCGCCGGACTGATCGCCTTCCATGGCCGCACCCATGGCAAGGAGGACGCTGACAGCGGCCTGGGGCCATGAAGTAGGAAAGGGCGTCTTACGCGGATTGACCCATGGCCCGGCGCGCTGCCACCTCCTTTCTGAGCGACTTCAAGGATTTCATCAACAAGGGCAATGTGGTCGATCTGGCGGTGGCCGTCGTCATCGGCGGTGCCTTCGGCAAGGTGGTCGATGCCATCGTCAGCCTGGTGATGACGAGCCTGCTGGAGCCGGCCCTGAAGGCGGCGCAGGTGAATTCGATCAGCGCCTGGCCCGCCGGGGCGGTGATCGTGGCCCTGATCAACTTCCTGGTGATCGCCTTTGTGGTGTTCCTGATCGTGCGGGCCATCGAAGCGATGAAACGCCAGGAGGAGAGCAAGGCCGCCGATGTCGGGCCCGATCCCCAGGCCGAACTGGCCGCCGCCGCCAATCGCCTGGCCGAAGCCCTGGATCGGCGCGCCCTCTAGGCCGCCGGCCGGCCCACAAGCTTCTGGCGCAGGTTCTTGATGCGATCGCGCAGGTTGGCGGCCTCCTCGAACTCCAGGCTCTTCGCCGCCACCTTCATCTTCTCCTCCAGCTGCCGGATCAGCTCGGGCAGCGCATCGAGGGACACCGCGTTGTGCTCGGCCTGGTCGGCCGCCTCTTCCAGCTGGTCGTCACTGAGGCGGCGTGAGAGCTCCAGGAAGGTGAGGATCGAGTTGCCCGCCCGCTTGCCGGCGGGGGTGGGGGTGATGCCGTGGCGCTCGTTGTAGGCGTGCTGGATCACCCGGCGCCGCTCCGTCTCGGAAATCGCCTTGGCCATCGAATCGGTGAGGTTGTCGGCATAGAGGAGGGCCACCCCATCGATGTGGCGGGCTGCCCGGCCGATCGTCTGGATGAGGGAGCGTTCCGCCCGCAGGAAGCCCTCCTTGTCGGCGTCGAGGATCGCCACCAGGGACACCTCGGGCAGGTCGAGGCCCTCCCGCAGCAGGTTGACCCCCACCAGCACGTCGTAGGCGCCGTTGCGCAGATCCTGGATGATCTCGATCCGTTCGATCGAATGGATCTCCGAGTGCAGGTAGCGCACCCGCACGCCGTTCTCGGCCAGGTAATCGGTGAGGTCCTCCGCCATGCGCTTGGTGAGGGTGGTGACCAGCACCCGCTCCTGGCGATCGGCCCGCACGCGGATCTCACCGAGCAGATCATCGATCTGGCCCTCGGAGGGGCGCACCTCCACGATCGGGTCGAGGACACCGGTGGGGCGGATCACCTGCTCCACCACCTGGCCCTTGCTCTGGGCCAGCTCCCAGGCGCCGGGGGTGGCCGAGACGAAGATCGTCTGCCGCGCCTTTGTCCAGAACTCGTCCCCCTTGAGGGGCCGGTTGTCGGCGGCGCTGGGCAGGCGGAAGCCGTGCTCGATCAGCACCTGCTTGCGGCTCTGGTCGCCGTTGTACATGGCCTGCAGCTGGGAGCAGGTGACATGGCTTTCATCCACCACCAGCAGCCAGTCGTCGGGGAAGTAATCGATCAGGCACTCGGGCGGTGTACCGGCCTCCCGGCCCGCCAGGTGCCGGGCGTAGTTCTCGACCCCGTTGCAGTAGCCCACCTGCTCCAGCATCTCCAGGTCGTAGGTGGTGCGCTGCTCCAGGCGCTGGGCCTCCAGCAGTCGCCCCTGGCCGTTGAGCACATCCAGGCGTTCGCGCAGCTCGGCCCGGATCGCCTGGATCGCACCCTGCAGCCGCTCCTTGGGCGTCACGAAGTGCTTGGCCGGATAGATGTTGATCGTCTCCAGGCTCTGGAGGATTTCACCGGTGGTGGGATCCACGTAGCGGATCGCTTCCACTTCATCGCCGAACAGCTCGATCCGCACCAGCCGGTCTTCGTAGGCAGGTCCGATCTCCAGCACATCGCCCCGCACCCGGAAGCGTCCGCGGCTGATCTCGATGTCGTTGCGGGAGTACTGGTTGTTGACCAGATCCCGGAGCGAGCCGCGCAGATCGAGCTTGTCACCCACCTCGAACTTGACGGCGGCCTTGAGGTATTCCGAAGGGATGCCCAGGCCGTAGATGCAGCTGATCGAGGCCACCACGATCACATCCCGCCGCTCGAACAGCGAGCGGGTGGCCGAGTGCCGCAGCATGTCGATCTCCTCATTGATCGAGGCGGTCTTGGCGATGTAGGTGTCCGAGACGGGAACGTAGGCCTCGGGCTGGTAGTAGTCGTAATAGGAGATGAAATATTCGACGGCATTGTTGGGGAAGAATTCCCGCAGCTCGTTGCAGAGCTGGGCCGCCAGCGTCTTGTTATGGGCCAGCACCAGGGTGGGACGCCCGGTGCGGGCGATCACGTTGGCGATCGAGAAGGTCTTGCCGGTGCCGGTGGCGCCCAGCAGCGTCTGGAAGCGTTCGCCACCGTCAACACCCTTCACCATCGCTTCGATGGCGGTGGGTTGGTCTCCCTTGGGGACGTAGGGGGCGTGCAGCTGGAATGGCATCAGGCCATTCTGGCGTTCATCCCCTGGAAACCGCTCGGCGCGGAAAACCGATCAGCCGACCCCGGAAGCTGCCGCCATTGCCCTGGTCAGGGGCACATCCAGACCCATCCAGCCAAGTACCAGGCTGCTCAGCACGCTGTAGGCCAACGCTCCGAGGATGGCGCTGATCAGGCCGTTGTGCAGGCGGAACCCCTTGATCAACCAGGCAGCCAGGCCGAACAGAATGATGGTGATCAGCCAGTTGAACAGGAACGACACCGGGCTGATCACCCCCCCGAAGGAAGAAATGAACCAGATGGGCCCCAGCAGCAGCTTCAGCGGCACGACCAGCAGCGTGCCCAGCAGACCGATGACGATGGCCGAGAGCAGGGCGGCCGAGAAGCTCGCCATTTCCACCCCCAGGGGCAACCTGGCCACCAGGAGCAGAATCAACGCTCGGATCGGCCATTGCAGAAGCCAGGCAAGCGAGCCCATGGGAGTCGAAGCAGCGACCCGATCAGCTTACTGAGGCCGTTCACCGTGAACCACCGCTGCCACCGGCATCGCTTCCCGCAGGGCACGCACCACCGCCACCATGGCGAGGTCGTCGTCGAGGCGGTTGACGGCGGAGCCCACGCCGACACCGGCGGCACCGGCAGCCAGGGCCATCGGCACCGTGACGGCCGACAGACCCGAGGCGCACAGCACCGGCACCGCTACCGCCCGGCTGATGGCATGGGCGGCCGCCAGGGTCGGGGCGGCTTTTTCGATCAGGCCCAGGGCGCCGGCACTGAGGGGACGGGAGCTGGTTCCACCCTCGGTCTGGATCAGATCGGCGCCCGCGGCCACCAGTTCCACCGCGAGCCGTTCCTGGCCGTCGAGGGGCAGGGTGTGCGGCACGGTGACCGAGAGGACTGTTTCGGGGAGCAGCTCACGGGTGCGCCGGGTGAGCGCCAGCACCTCCTCAGCGCCGAAGACGCGCCCCTGGGGATAGAAGCTGTCGTAGTTGCCGATCTCCACCAGGGCCGCACCGGCGTCCACGGCAGGGGGGAACAGGGCCGGATCCACCGCCGAGACGCAGATCGGCAGCTGCGGTGCCAGCTCCAGGGCCAGGCGCACCAGGGCAGGCTCACAGGCCAGATCCACCAGGTCGGCGCCACCGGCGGCCGCGGCCCTGACCACCTGCCGCACGCGGACCGCATCGAAGTTGTCCAGTCCGGCGATGACCTTCAGCGTGCGCCCCTGGCGGATCGCCTGCTGCAGGGCGGTGGGCAGGCTGGAGAGGCGGGACATCGGCGGACGAACGGAAGCGTGACGTGATTCTCCCACCCGACCCAAGTCAGCCGCGGCGGCCCTGGGGAAGCGACCAGGCACGCCTGCACCGCCACCTGCTGCGGCACCCCTGCCTGCTGCCGGCGGGAGGGTCCCTGCTGCTGGCCGTGTCCGGCGGGCAGGATTCGATGGCCCTGACCACCCTCCTGCGCGACCTGCAGCACCTGCATGGCTGGCATCTGCAGCTGTGGCACGGAAACCACGGCTGGCGCCCGGACGCCGCCCGTCAGGCCGGGGAACTGCTCCAGTGGGCCCGCAGCCAGGGCCTGGCCCTGCGGCTCGATCGGGCCGATCCGGCCCCAGCCAGCGAAACCGAGGCCCGGGACTGGCGCTACCACGCCCTGACCGAGGCGGCGCTCCAGTCGCGGTGCACCCATGTGGTCACGGGTCACACCGCCAGCGACCGGGCCGAAACAATCTTGCTCAACCTGGCCAGGGGCAGCCATCGGCGGGGCCTGGCCAGCCTGCGCTCCAGCCGCCCACTGGGCCCGGAGGCCGGCGCCTTGCGGCTGGCCCGCCCCCTGCTGGTCTTTGATCGCGCCGACACCGGCCGCCTCTGCCAGGAGCGCCATCTGCCGGTCTGGCAGGACAGCAGCAACGCGGATCTGCGCTTCGCCCGCAACCGTCTGCGCGCCGAGGTGATGCCGGTGCTGGAGGCCCTCCACCCGGGAGCCAGTCGACGGATCAGTGCCCAGGCGGAGCGGCTGGAGCAGCAGCTCGACGCGGAAACGGACCTGATGGAGCTGGCCCTGGGGGCCCTGGAGGCCGAAGGGGCTCCCGGGCGGCTGCAGCGCCAGGGGCTGGCCAGCCTGGCCCCGGCCAGCCAGCGCCGGCTGCTGCAGCACTGGCTGCACCGGCACCTGGGCAGCGACCCAGGCGCAGGAAGCCTCGAGACGCTGGTGACCCGCCTGGCCCGAGGAGGGCATCCAGGCCGACTGGATCTGGCCGGAGGATGGCAACTGCACTGGGATCGCAGCACACTGTGGGTCCGAACGCCTGACGCGCTCCATGGCTGAGTTCACCGCCAACGAAGCCGCCCAGCGCTACGCGGTGATCGAGCAGGCCTATTCAAAGGAGCAATGGGCCACGGTGCTGCAGGACGGGGAGGAGCTGCTGGTGCTGCTGCAGCAGCCATCGGATAACGCCCAGCTCGTTGGGCTGCAGATGCGTCTCCAACTGCTGCTGGGCCACACCCAGCTCTATGGCTACGCCGAAAAGAGCGCAGCCTCTGCCTACTACCGGGCCGTGGCGGCCCAGAGCAGCGAGGCGGCACTCACCAGGATCGCCGAGCAGGGATTGAAACAGTGCGCGATTGAAGAGACGCCAGCGGTGCAGGCCACCGAGGCAGCCGTGACCGGCGCTCACGCGCCCACCGCCGGGCTCCCCGGCCAGGGGGTCACTGGCCCGGCGGCCCCCTGGCTGACCCAATCGCCGGCCACACCAGCCACCAGCGGCGATCTGGAGACGGTGCCGACCACCGGCGAAGGTCCGGCAGCGACACCGGCCGCCCCCTGGAGCGGGCCCTCGTTGATTCCCGACGTGGTGGAGGAGCCCGAACTGATCGAGCTGCACCAGGCCGATCCGGCCCTGGCTGAGGACGTGGAGCTCGCCTGGCAGGAACCCGTCACCGCCGCCATGTCCCAGGACAAGGCCGATGAGGACCTGCTCAGCGGCCTGATGCTGGTCAGGATCGGCTGAGGCCCAGCCAACCCTGCGGCCGAGGCTCCTGGCGGGCCCCAGCCACAGGGATCACGGCAATCAGCCCGCCGTGGCGGCGGAGCGACGGCGGCGGACGCGGCCGGTGGGTTCCGGCTCCTCAGGGGGGGCCTTGGTGACGACCGCTGCGGGCGCCGGGGCCGGCGCCGCGATGGTGGCCGCCGGAGCGGCAGCGGCGGCGGCGGTCACCAGCTGGCGCTGGGGCACGGCGGCGGCCGCCTGGCGGCCACCCCCATCCCTGCGGCCGGCGCGGGGGGCCGGACGGGTGTCGGGCTCGGCATCGGCCCGGCCCTTGTAGGCCGGCGTGCCGGCCGGGGCGGGCTGCACCAGGCAGATGATCAGCGGGTCCACCTGCAGCTCGCGGCGCAGGCGGCGCTGCAGACCCACCTCCACCTCCCGCTGCACACCCACCCAATCCACATCGGGGGCCTTGCCACCGGTGTTGCGGGCGAGCTGGTTCCAGCGGTTCTCCAGCACCCAGGTGATCTCCCGTTCGGCCCAGACCGAGAGCTTGCGGGCATCGGCGGCGGTGACCACACCGCGCAGATTCACCCGCGGCGGTGCTGCCATCACGCCGTCGGTGGTGATCACCGCCAGCAGGGTGATCACACCGTCCTCGGCCAGTTGCTGGCGTTCCTTGAGCACCCGGGCATCGACGATGCCGTTGCGCGAGGCATCCAGCAGTTCGATGCCGGCCTTGACCGGTTCGCCCTTGTTGATGGTGTCGGGGGTGAGTTCGACCACGTCACCGTTGTCGATGATCAGGATGTGATCGGCCGGCACACCCATCGACTGGGCCGTCTTGGAATGGCAGACGAGCATGCGGTGCTCACCGTGCACGGGCACGAAGAACTTCGGCTTGGCCAGGGCCAGCATCAGCTTGTGGTCCTCCTGGCAACCGTGGCCGGAGACGTGGATGCCTTCGCCTTTGCCATAGACAACCTTGGCGCCCATCATCATCAGCCGGTCGATGGTGTTCACCACCGAGATGGTGTTGCCGGGGATCGGGCTGGCCGAAAAGATGATCGTGTCGGAGGACTTCACCTGCACCTGGGGGTGCTCGCCGCGGGAGATGCGGCTGAGGGCCGCCAGGGGCTCGCCCTGGCTGCCGGTCATCAGCAGCAGGGTTTCGCGGTCGGGCAGGTCGCGGATCTGCTTGATGGGAACGAACAGATCATCGGGGGCACGCATGTAGCCGAGCTCCCGAGCCTTGGCGATCACATTGAGCATCGAGCGGCCCAGCAGACCCACCTTGCGGCCGTTCTTCATCGCCAGTTCGAGAATCATCGAGACGCGATGAATCGAGCTGGCGAAGGTGGTGAGAATCACCCGGCCTTCCGCCTGGCTGATGTGGCGATCCAGGTTCGGGAACACGGACCGCTCCGGCGGTGTGAAGCCGGGGATCTCGGCGTTGGTCGAGTCGCTGAACAGGCACAGCACACCCTGCTCGCCGTAATGGGCCAGGCGCTGGATGTCGAAGGTTTCCCCATCCACCGGGGTGTGGTCGAATTTGAAGTCGCCGGTGAAGATGATCACGCCAACGGGCGTGGTGATGGCCAGCGTGAAGCTGTCAGCCATCGAGTGGGTGTTACGGATGAACTCCACCTTGAAGTGCTGGCCGACGTGCACCACATCCCGCGGACCGACCGTCTGGATCGTGGTGCGGTCGGTGACGCCCGCCTCCTCCATCTTCCCCTGCAGCATTGACATCGCCAGCCGGGGGCCGTAGATGATCGGGATGTTGAAGTTCTTGAGGTGGTGGGGAATGCCGCCGATGTGATCTTCGTGGCCGTGGGTGACCACCATGCCGCGGATGCGCTTCTGGTTCTCGCGCAGATAGCTCGTGTCGGGCATCACCACGTTGACGCCGTGCATGCCGTCGCTGGGGAACGCGAGGCCGGCATCGACGAGCATCAGCTCATCGCCGTATTCGAAGACGCAGGTGTTCTTGCCGATCTCGTGCAGGCCGCCCAGCGGGATGACGCGCAGGCCCTGGTGCTTGGGTTTGGCGCCGTTGCCGGAGCGGACGATGGGATTGACGTTCTGACTGGACATGTAGGAAAGGAAAGGGTTGGCAGTGGAAGGAACGGGAAGCGGAAGCAGAGATAACTCTGGAAATCAGCCTTGGCGTCAGGTGGGACGCAGGGCGGCCAGGATCGAGGAAAGGCGCTGTCGCACGTCGGTATCGGCGGAAAGAAGGGGAAGTCGGGGGGCACCCACCGGCCAGCCGCTGATCTCCAGCGCAGCTTTGACGGGGATGGGGTTGGTGGTGCAGAACAGCGCCCGGCACAGGGGCAGCAGCTGCTGGTGCGCGTCCAGGGCGGCGGCGACATCGCCGCTCAGATGGGCCAGGAGCATGGCCCGGATCCTGGGGCCCACCAGATGGCTGGCCACACTCACCACACCCACGGCGCCCACCGCCAGCATCGGCAGAGTGAGGGCGTCATCGCCGCTGTAGACCGCCAGGCGGTCGCCGCAGAGCTCCCGCAGCCGGCTCACCTCCTCGGTGGTGCCGCTGGCCGCCTTGAAACCCACCACGTTGGCCTGGTCCAGCAGGCGGGCGGTGGTGTCCGGCGCCAGGCTGCAACCGGTGCGGCCAGGGATGTTGTAAAGCATCAGCGGCAGCTCCGGTGCGGCCTGGGCCACGGCCCGGAAATGGGCTTCCAGGCCCTCCTGGGGAGGCTTGTTGTAGTAAGGCACCACCACCAGGGCACCATCGGCTCCGAGGGCGGCCGCCTCACCGGTGGCTTCCACCGCCTCGGCGGTGCAGTTGCTGCCGCTGCCCGCCAGCAGGCTGGCGCGCGTCCCCACCGTTCCCTTCACGGCGGCGAACAGTTCGTGCTGCTCCTGCCAGGTGAGGGTGGGGGATTCGCCGGTGGTGCCGCACAGCACCAGCCCATCGGATCCATGGCTGACCAGATGGTCCGCCAGCCGCGCCGCCAGGTCGAGATCGACGGCACCGTCCGGTTGGAAGGGGGTCACCATGGCGGTGAGCAACCGGCCGAAGGGGGCCTCGGGCGAGGGGGCCGTGCTCGGCGCCTGCAGGGTGGCCGTGCTCAAGCAGCACCTCCTGGCACCGGAGTCGTCGCGGCGGGTTCGCGCAGCAACTCGGCGATCTGGATGGCGTTGAGGGCCGCCCCCTTGCGGATCTGGTCGCCGCAGAGCCAGAGCTCCAGGGCATGGGGATCGCTGAGGTCCTGGCGGATGCGGCCCACGGCCACCGCATCCCGGCCGGTGACATCGGTGGGCATGGGGAAGCGGTTGGTCTCGAAGTTCTCGATCAGCTCGACCCCGGGGGCGGCGGCCAGCAGGGCGCGGGCCTCCTGCACGGGAAAGGGCTCCTCGAATTCGATGTTGACCGCTTCCGAATGGGCCCGCAGGACCGGCACCCGCACGCAGGTGGCCGTGAGGCGCAGCTGGGGCAGCCCCATGATCTTGCGGGTTTCGTGGAGCATCTTGAGCTCCTCCTCGCAATAACCGCTGGCCTCCAGGGGCGAGTTGTGCAGGAAGAGGTTGAACGCCAGGGAATGGGGCAACACCTCGCTCACCGGCTCGCCGCCATCGAGCACGGTGCGACTCAGCTGGCGCAGTTCCTCCATGGCGCGGGCGCCGGCGCCGCTGGCCGACTGGTAAGTGCTGATCACGACCCGGCGGATCGGTCGCCGGGCCGCCAGGGGCGCCAGGGCCAGCGTCAGCAGGATCGTGGTGCAGTTGGGATTGGCGATGATGCCGCCATGGGCGAAGGCGGCCTGGGGATTCACCTCAGGCACCACCAGGGGCACCGTCGGATCCATGCGGAAGGCACTGGAGTTGTCGATCACCACGGCTCCGGCCGCCACGGCCACCGGGGCCCACTGCCTGGAAACGGAGCCGCCGGCTGAGGCCAGCACCAGGTCGACGCCGTCGAAGGCCGCGGGGCCAACGGGCCGCACCTGAATCCGCTCACCGCACCAGTCAAGGTCCTGGCCGGCGGAGCGTGGGGAGGCCAGTGGCACCAGTTCCGCCACCGGGAAGCCACGTTCCTGCAGCAGGACCAGAAGCTCCTGGCCCACGGCTCCGGTGGCGCCGAGGATGGCGATGCGCAGAGGCCTTGAAGGCAGCTGGCGCGGAGGGGAAGTCAGGGTCGCTGAGACGGTCAACGGGGAGAAAGGAACAGGTGGCGGGACGGGGTCGGGAAGGGGACTGCGAAAACGGGACCCTGAAACAAAACCGCCGGCCCAAGGCCGGAAAGGTGTGTTCAGTTGGGGATATGGGCGCGCCGTTGCGTCGATCGCACAATACGCGGCAGAGGCCCGAAACGGCCAGTTTCTAGGATGGGGGGCTGCCCCGAGCGAACCCGTTTCATGAGCCCTGCCGCCAGCACCGAAGCCAACCTCCGGGTCACGACCTCCCCCCGTCCCGGAAGCCGCCTGGCCGTGGAGGTCGCCGTGCCTGCGGGACGCAGCCAGAAGAGCTACGACGCCGCCCTGGAGAAGCTGAGCCGCAGCGTCAAGCTGCCCGGTTTCCGCAAGGGACGGGTGCCCCGGCCGGTGCTGCTGCAGCAGATCGGACCGCTGCGCATCCGCGCCACCGCCCTCGAGGACCTGGTGGACGCGGTCGTACGGGAGGCGATGCAGCAGGAGGCCATCGAGGCCATCGGCCGGCCCGAACTGAACGAGGCCTTCGAGCTGGTCCTGCAGCGCTTCACCCCGGGCGAGGAGCTCACCATCACCCTGGAGATGGATGTGGAGCCCATCCCCACCCTGCGCAGCACCAAGGGCTTCACGGCCGAAGCCGAGCCGGTGCCCTTCGACCCCGCCCGGGTTGACGAGCTGATCGAGCAGTCGCGCCGCCAGCTGGCCACCCTGGTGCCGGTGGAGGACCGGGCCGCGGCCGAGGGAGACGTGGCCCAGATCGCCTTCAGCGGCAGTTTCGTCGACAACGGCGAGGCCATCGAGGGCGGCAGCAGCGAAGGCATGGAAGTGGAGCTGGAGGAGGGCCGCATGATCCCCGGCTTCGTGGCCGGCATCGTCGGCATGGCGGTGGGCGAGAGCCGCGACGTGACCTGCCGCTTCCCCGACAGCTACCCCCAGGAGCAGGCCGCAGGCCGGGACGCCCTGTTCGCCATCACCCTGCTGGAACTCAAGACCCGGGAGCTCCCCGCCCTCGACGATGCCTTCGCCCAGCAGGCCAGCGACAAGCCGACCCTGGCCGAGCTCCGCGCCGATCTGGAGCAGCGCCTGCGGGACGACGCCGAGCGACGCCATCAGGCCAACCGCCACGAAGCCCTGCTCACGGTGCTGGTGGAGCAGCTGGAGGTGGAGCTGCCCGAGACCCTGATCCAGCAGGAGGTACGCAACCTGATCGAGCAGACCGCCGGTCAGATCTCCCAGCAGGGCATGGATGTGAAAAAGCTGTTCACCCCCGATCTGGTGCGCAGCCTGATGGACACCTCCCGGCCCGAGGCCGAGCAGCGGCTGCGGCGCACCCTGGCGCTCAAGGCACTGGCCGCCGCCGAGAAGATCGAAGTGGCCGCCGCCGACCTGGAGACCAAGCTGACCGAGATTCGCCAGGGCTTGAGCGACACCGCCGCCATCGACCAGGAGCGGCTGCGGCTGGCCGTGGCCGAGGACCTGCTCAAGGAGAAGTTGCTGGAGTGGCTGGAGGCCAACAGCACGATCACCGACAAGGCCCCGGCCTCTGAAGAGGCCACAGACGCCAGCGACACCACCGAGGACTCCACCAGCGAAGCGCAGCCCAAAGCCTCGAAGGCCGCGGCCAAAGCGAAGAAGGCAGCCGCCGCTGCCGGGGACAGCAAGGCTCAGGAGGAAGGCACCCAGCCATAGATTGAAGCCACTCCCCCCGTCCGCCAGCGAATCCGCGTGATCGACGCCCCCTCGCCCCTGATCCCCGACTGGTTGCCTGCCGACCTGGCGGGTCCCTCGGGGACACGGCCCCACCCCGTGAGCAACCTCTGGCAGGGGCCCCTGCCCTGGAACGGCGTGGCCCCCGCCAGTCCCTCCGCCGCGCCCGGGGTGCTGCCCACGGTGGTGGAGCAGTCCGGCCGTGGCGACCGGGCCTTCGACATCTATTCCCGGCTGTTGCGGGAGCGCATCATCTTTCTCGGCACCGGCATCGACGACCAGGTGGCCGATTCCCTGGTGGCCCAGCTGCTGTTCCTCGAAGCCGAGGATCCCGAGAAGGACATCCAGATCTACATCAACTCCCCGGGCGGTTCGGTGACCTCCGGCCTGGCCATCTACGACACCATGCAGCAGGTGGCGCCGGATGTGGTGACCATCTGTTACGGCCTTGCCGCCAGCATGGGGGCCTTCCTGCTCACGGGCGGCGCCCCCGGCAAACGGATGGCCCTGCCCAATGCCCGGATCATGATCCACCAACCCCTCGGCGGCGCCCAGGGACAGGCGGTGGATATCGAAATCCAGGCCCGCGAGATCCTCTATCTCAAGGACACGCTCAACGGCCTGATGGCCGAGCACACCGGTCAGCCGCTCGACAAGATCGCTGAAGATACCGACCGCGACTACTTCCTTTCCCCGGCGGAAGCGGTTGAATACGGACTCATTGACCGGGTGGTCGATGACGCCCCAGCCCCTGTCGTCCCCTAGGACGGCGCCCCTCCACCGCCCTCCACCACCGGTCCGAACCTCAGGAACGACTGACAAAACGGCGGCTGGGGTTGATCCTGGGGGTCGGGCTTCCACCAACCCGTCCCCTGGGCGACCACCGCCGCTCCCGCCGCCTCCTCGCCGATGGCCAAGTTCGACGCCCATCTGAAGTGCTCCTTCTGCGGCAAGTCCCAGGAACAGGTGCGCAAGCTGATCGCCGGGCCGGGCGTCTACATCTGCGACGAGTGCATTGATCTCTGCAACGAGATCCTCGATGAGGAGCTCGTTGAACACCACGGCCCCGGTCCCCAGGGCAGGCCCGCCGCCGATGGCAGCCGCAAGGCCCCGGCCAAGAAATCGGCCAAACCCGCCCCCACCCTGGCCACCATCCCGAGGCCCCAGGAGATCAAGTCCTTCCTCGACCAGCAGGTCGTGGGCCAGGAGGAGGCCAAGAAGGTGCTGGCCGTGGCCGTCTACAACCACTACAAACGCCTGGCCTGGCAAGGGGACGGCAAGGGCGAAACGGACCAGACCGCCACCCGCCTGCACAAGTCGAACATCCTGCTGATCGGACCCACCGGTTGCGGCAAGACCCTCCTGGCCCAGTCCCTGGCGGAGATGCTCGACGTGCCCTTTGCGGTGGCCGATGCCACCACGCTCACCGAAGCCGGCTACGTGGGCGAGGACGTCGAGAACATCCTGCTGCGCCTGCTCCAGAAGGCCGACCTCGACGTCGAACAGGCCCAGCGGGGCATCATCTACATCGACGAGATCGACAAGATCGCCCGCAAGAGCGAAAACCCCTCGATCACCCGCGATGTCTCCGGTGAGGGGGTGCAGCAGGCCCTGCTCAAGATGCTGGAGGGCACCGTCGCCAACGTGCCCCCCCAGGGCGGCCGCAAGCACCCCTACCAGGACTGCATCCAGATCGACACCAGCCAGGTGCTGTTCATCTGCGGTGGCGCCTTCGTGGGTCTGGACGACCTGGTCCAGAAGCGTATGGGCCGCAACGCCATCGGCTTCCTGCCCGCCGACGGCCGCAGCCGCGTGCGATCCGGGAAAGACAAGCAGTCGAGCGAAGTGATGCGCCACCTCGAACCGGAGGATCTGGTCCGCTACGGCCTGATTCCCGAGTTCATCGGCCGGCTGCCGGTGAGCGCCGTGCTCGAACCGCTCGACACCAGCGCCCTGGAGGCGATCCTCACCGAACCGCGCGACGCCCTGGTCAAGCAGTTCCAGACCCTGCTCAGCATGGACAACGTGCGGCTTGAGTTCGAACCGGGCGCTGTCGAGGCGATCGCCGCCGAAGCCCATCGCCGCAAAACCGGCGCCCGGGCGCTGCGGGGCATCGTCGAGGAACTGATGCTCGACGTCATGTACGACCTGCCCTCCCGCCGCGATGTGCAGACGTTCACCATCACCCGTGAGCTGGTGGAGCAACGCAGCAAGGCCAAGGTGCTGCCGATCAGTGCCGCCGCCGACCTCGACGGTCACCGGGGCGAACAGGCCACGGCCTGACCTTTGGCTGCGCTCGATCAGGCGGTCTACCTCATCACGGTGGGGGAAGGGTCCGAGGTCTACGCCGACATGGCGCTGGTCTCGATTCTTTCGCTGAAGATCACCAATCCCTCCCTCCCCGTCCGCCTGCTCTGTGACCGCAAGAGCGCACGACGACTCCAGGAGAGCGGCCATCGTCTGCCGGGACTCTGCGACAGCCTCGAGGCGGTGGAGACGCCGGACGGGTCGCTGATCTACCGCCATCGCTGGATCAAGACCCAGCTGCCCCGCTTCCTCAGTGGGGGCGGCATCCACCTCGACGCCGACACCCTCGTCCGGGGCTCCCTCACGGCCCTCCCCCCCGGCGACTGGGACTTCGCTGCCGTTCCTGACTACAACAGCTCCGACATGAGTGAACTTCTCCGGACCCTCCCCCATGTCATCCAGGCCCTGGAGCTGGGCTGGCCGCTGGATCTGAAGCGGTATTTCAACAGCGGCGTCTTCTGCTGGAAGGACAGCCCCGCCGTCCATACCTTGTTTGCCGAATGGCATCGGCTCTGGCACGAGGGGGTGCGGGCCGGGGAACTGCTGAAGGATCAGCCCTCGTTCAACGCCACCCTGCAGCGCGGCCTGGTGACCAGCGCCACGCTGCCGAACGCCTTCAACACCATGGTTCTGCCGGCCTGGGACCTCTCCCCAGAGGCCTTGGTCTGGCACTTCTGGTCGGCGGGGGCAGGGAAGAACCACTCCTTCGCACGCCTGGTGGAGCAGGCGAAGCACCTGAGCACGGAGCGGCTGACGACGAACGTGCGGCGGGCGATCCGCTTTTCGCGGCCATGGGCGAACTCCGGCCGCGGCCTGGCCCGCCTGCTCGACTGGCGCGGCCACCGCTACGGCGGCTACCGGACGGCGGAGCGGCTCTGGCTCTCCGGACAGCGGCGAGACACGCTGGTCCATCTCCTGAGGCGCGTCCGGGGTACCGCCGGGGGCTGCAACCCACCCGGGTGAGCGGCTATCCCCACTCCCCCGCTGAATCGCCGGGCACCCCGGTGACGCGATGCTGAGCGGGTTCCCCCTGTTCCGCTCCGCTCCTTGGCCGCCGCCGATCACCTGCAGGCCCCCCGCCAGCACGGCCTGTTTCTGCACCACGGCATCGACCTGGGGGACGGCACGGTGGCCCACTATCTGGAGGGCCGGGAGATCCTGCGGAGCCCACGGACTGACTTCAGCCGCGGCGAGCTGATCAGCACCGTCGACTATCCCGAAGGGAGCAGTTCACCGGTGGGAGTCACCCTGCGCCGGGCCATGGGCCGCATCGGCGAGCAGCGCTACAACCTGCTGTTCAACAACTGTGAGCACTTCGCCCACTGGTGCAAGACCGGTCGGCACCGCAGTGCCCAGGTGGAGGACTGGATGCACACGGGCAGCCTCGGCGCCCTCGCCCTTGGCCAGTTCGTGCCGGCCGCCGTGCTGACCGGGGCGCGGGTGCTGCTGCGCCAGGGCCAGTCCCTCGCGGAGACCCTGGCCACGGCACTGGACCCCGAGCAGCTGGCCCGGGGCCGCGACCTGGCACGGCGCAGTCTGGAGCAGCTGGACGGGGTGCGCCTCTGGCTGCAGCAGCGCCTGGAGGAGGAGCTCACCCGGGCCGAACGGCGCTGGGGGGAAGGGAATGGGGCGATCGGCACAGGTCCCGACGGCTTCGATCGCCTGCGCCTCGCCGGCCAGAGCCTGGCTGACCAGCTGGCCGCCGTGGAGGAGCTGGAGGACAGGCTGCAGCGCCTTCTGGAGCCGGCGAGCCCCGATCCGGCCGACAGCGGACCGCCTTAGGCTCTCCATCCGGTCAGGGCAGGGTGCATGGTCCAGGCCTACGAGCCCCTTCATCACAAGTACAGGCCGCAGCGTTTCGACCAGCTGGTGGGCCAGAAGGCGGTTGCCGACACCCTCAGCCAGGCCCTGCTCCAGAACCGCATCGCCCCGGCCTATCTGTTCAGCGGCCCCCGGGGCACGGGCAAGACCTCCAGCGCCCGGATCCTGGCCCGATCGCTGAATTGTCTGGCCAGCCCGGGCCCGACGCCGGAGCCCTGCGGACGCTGCCAGCTGTGCACGGACATCGCCAGCGGCAACGCCCTTGATGTGATCGAGATCGACGCCGCCTCCAACACCGGCGTTGACAACATCCGCGAACTGATCGAACGGTCCCGGTTCGCCCCGGTCCAGGCCCGCTGGAAGGTCTATGTGGTGGACGAATGCCACATGCTCTCCACGGCCGCCTTCAACGCCCTGCTCAAGACCCTGGAGGAACCGCCGCCACGGGTGGTGTTCGTGCTGGCCACCACCGATCCCCAGCGGGTGCTGCCCACGATCCTGAGCCGCTGCCAGCGCTTCGATTTCCGGCGCATCCCCCTGGAGGCCCTGGAGAGTCATCTGCACTGGATCGCCGCCGAGGAGTCCATCGGCATCACCCCGGAGGCCCTGCACCTGGTGGCCCAGCGCTCCCAGGGGGGCCTGCGGGACGCCGAAAGCCTGCTCGACCAGCTGAGCCTGCTGCCGGCACCGATCGCCGCCGATGCGGTCTGGGACCTGCTGGGGGCGGTGCCGGACCAGGAACTGCTGCGGCTGGCCGGGGCCATGGCCGCGGCCGATCCCCTGCAGGTGGTGGAGGGCTGCCGCGAACTGCTGGATCGGGGGCGGGAGCCCGCCGCCGTGCTGCAGGGGCTGGTCAGCCTGCTGCGCGACCTGCTGCTGGCGGGTGTGGCCCCGGACCGGCTGGAGCTCACCAGCGTGTCACCGGAGCTGCGGCCGCAGCTGCCCGAGGCGGCGCGCCAGATCGGCAAGGCTCGCCTGCTGCGGTGGCAGTCGCAGCTCAAGGGCAGCGAGCAGCAGCTGCGCCACAGCGTCCAACCGCGGCTCTGGCTGGAGGTGCTGCTGTTGGGCCTGCTGGCCGAGCCGGCCGCCGTCGCCCCCGCCCCCACCGGGCCCGTCCAGGCCGGCGCCGAAGGCCAGCGCCCGGTCCGCAGCGTGGCGCCTGTGCCGGTGGTGCCGCCGCCAGCGGTGCCCCCCGAGGCCGCCGCGGCGCAGACCGCTGCCGTGATTCCGGCGGTGATCCCGGCAGCCGAAGCGGAGGTGGCGGCACCGGCCAACGACAACCTGGCGGAGCTGTGGCAGCAGATTCTGGCCGGCCTGGAGCTGCCCTCCACCCGGATGCTGCTCTCCCAGCAGGCCCAGCTGCTGCGGCTTGACGATCGCCGGGCGGTGGTGCGCGTGGCCGGAACCTGGATGGCCATGGTTCAGAGCCGTCTGCCCCTGCTGGAGAAAGCGGTGGCCAGTGCCCTGGGCAGCCCTCGGCAGCTGTCGCTGGAGGCGGGCGGGGACACCCCTGCGGCACGGCCAGCGATCGAGCCCCCACCGCCGGCCCGAACCGCCACCCGCCCCGAGCCACCCGTGGCTGCCGCCAGACCCCCGGCGCCCCCCCCGGAGGTTCCTGCGGCGCCAACCCCGTCTCCGCCGCCGGTGGTTGTGGAGGAACGCCCCAATGAGGCCAAACCGTCGCTGCCTGCCATCGCCTCGGCCATCGATACCCAGGCCGGCCGCCTGGCTGAGTTCTTCAACGGCGAGGTGATCAGCGGACTGCACGCCGATCCCGAGGGGAACTGAGGCCGCAGGGGACGGAAAGCCCCGTTCAGACGTGGCTGGCTTCGGAGGCCAGTTCGGGATCGGACTCCATGGCGGCGTCGACGGCGTCCGCTGGAGAGGGATCGCCGTGCTCCTGACCCAGGTGAAGCGTTTTGGCCCACACCAGCTTCTTGGGCAGCAGGGCCATCTTCAGCGTCACCCAGGGAATCACCACGAACCAGTGGACCAGGTAGAGGATGCCCAGCCCGGCACTGAAGGGGTTCATCGCCGGCAGCGGGGGCCCCTCCGATGGCCGCCGACAACCCGTGGCGATCGCCAGCCCCGAGAGGGCCAGGGCCACGATCGAGAACGGCCACATCGTGGGGGCCGTGCGGGTGAACACCGTGCCGACCAGGTCGGCGCTGGCCACCACCGGCAGCACGTACTGCAGCAGGAAGAAGCAGGTGAGATCCAGCTTCTGGCTGAACGTGAGTCGGTCGGAGACCAGACCGGGGCCGTAGTCGAAGAAGCGCTGCAGGCCGCCCTCGGCCCAGCGCTGGCGCTGGCGCCAGAGGGCCGGCAACGTCAGCACCGCCTCCTCCTGCACAGGGGGATCCCAGAGCACGCCGATCGGCAGGCCCTCGAGCAGGAAGCGGAAACTGAGGTCGAGGTCGTCGGTCACGGTGTCCTCGTTGAAGCCGCCCACCTTCAGGAGCGCCTCCCGGGAGAGCAACTGGCCATTGCCCCGCAGTTCGGCCACTCCGCCGTTGGCCAGGCGCCCCTCCTGGATCATGGCGTCGAAGGCCATCTCCATCGCCTGGGCGCTGGTGAGCAGGTTGGTCTGGGCATTCGCCACCGCCTTGCGCAGTTGGACCGCCGCCCAGCCGCCGGCCTCGGCCCAGGGAACCAGGCGCTCGAGCACGTCGGATTGCAGGTCGGCATCCGCATCCAGGACCAGCATCCAGCGGCCACCCAGCTGCTGCAGCACCAGATTCAGGGCCCCTGACTTGCCGCCCCCCGCATCCCGGGGGCGGCGCAACACCCGCAGGAAGGGATGGCGCCCCTGGAGCTCGGCCAGCAGCTCAGGGGTGCGATCGTCACTGCCGTCATCCACCACCCACAGGGACAGCTGCCCCTCGGGCCAGCGCAGGGCAGCGATGCGCTCCACCAGACGGCCAATCACCGCCTGTTCGTCGCGGGCGGCCACCACCACGTCGACGGCTGACGGGGGTGCTGCGGGTGAAAGGGGCGGCGGGGGCGTGTCGCTGCCAGTGCGGCGGAAGGCCTGCAGCAGCACGGTGCGCAGGCTGTATCCCCCCAGCAGGGTGGCCAGGGTGAGCGCCGGCACGAGGCTGCGGCCGGGGGGCAGCCAGTGGGGGGCGATCCCTACCAGGCCACAGCAGGCGAGGAACAGGGCCGCCTTGGCTCGGCGGCGATCGCTGTCACTGCCGCCGGCAGCCATGGTGATCCTCATCCAGGCCCTGACTCTAAGGGGAATCGTCGCCGGCACCGAGGGGTTGCAACGTGGTGCCGGGGTAATAGTGCGCCAGGATCCGTCGCGTGCTCCAGCCGCGGCCGGCCAGATCGATCGCTCCGGCCTGGGAGAGCCCGGCCCCGTGGCCGAACCCCCCACCGACCAGCTGCCAGACCCCCGCCCCCGCCGGCTGCAGCGTGAACAGGGTGCTGGGCAGGCTGCGCAGGGTGCGGCGGATGGCATCCAGCCGCAGCACGGTGCGGCCTTCGGTTCCCTGCACCTCAAGGGCCAGCACCCGGCCGCTGGGGCCGCGGGCCAGCACCTTCAGGGCCGTGGGCCGTCCCACCGCCCGCTCCGGTCCGAGGGCGGCGGCGATCTGGGCGGCCGTGAGCTGCCGCTGCCAGCGGAAGACGGGATGGTCGGCCCCCCAGGCCCCACGCCCGTCCCGCAGCAGCGCCGGCAGGGCCGTGGCGGCCAGGGGCACGGGGAACCGCGCCTGGAAGGGGGCGGGCCCGTCGGGGAAAGGGGTCAGGTAAGGGACCGGCGCGCCGTTCCAGGCCTCCGGGTAGGCGGCGCTGACGCCACCGTTGCTGGCGTGGTAGACGGCGTGGATGGGTCCATCGGCGCCCATCAGCACCGCCAGCCGGGTGGCGGCGATCGCCTGGCGCACGGCGGCGCCGGCGTGGCGCGGGTCGCTGTACACCTGGCACTGGGTGTCGGCGCAGAGGTGGTAGCCGTCCACCACGAAGCGGTGCTGGTTGCGCACGGCCCAGGTGCGGGCCAGCACGGCCTGGGCCTCGAGGGCCGCCGCCGGCACCCCGGCACCGATCTCATGGGGCACCACCCCCTCCAGATAGCGCTCCAGGGGCACCTGCTCCACCAGGCTCCAGCCGCCGTGGGCATCGGCCAGCAACTGGAAGGGCCCGGCATAGGCCCCCTGCTTCCAGAGCAGGCCCCCGGGGGCCTCGATCCGGATCGGGGCGGCCAGAGCCACCACCCCCTGGGCCCGGCGCAGCTCCAGCCCGACCCGCTCGGCAACCGTCCGCTCAAAGCCCGTCAGCCGGACGCCATCCGGAAGGGGGGAGGGATCGGGCGCCCCGGCCGGGGCCCACACCTCCCAGTCGCGGGGCTTGGCGATGGCGGCCTCCACCCCCATGGCACGCCAGAGGCTGGCCGCCTGCTCAGCGCTCTCAAAGCTGGCAAACGGCCCCAGCACCCGGCGTCGCAGGGTCGTGGGCTGGGGCAGGACCTCGCGGCGCCAGTGCAGCACTAATTCAGGGGACTGGAAGCGCTGCCCGCTGGCATCGATCAGGGTCAGCAAGCCGCTGCTGCTGCGCAGCCGAAGGGGCTGGGCCGCCTGGGCATCGGCCGGCGCCGGACCCAGCCGTGCCGCCAGGGCCACCCACAGCACCGGGTTGGCCGCCGTCAACGGGGCGGGGCGGGCCACCGGCCAGTGCATCTGGGTCGGGGGCTCAGGGGCAGGGGCGTCGGCGGTGGGGGCGCCCGAAGCAGGGGGTGGAGGTGGGGTGGGCGGCCCCTGATCGGCCCGGCAGCCGGCGGGGAACAGGAGCGCCATCACCAGCAGCAGCCTGGGCAGAACAGGGGGACGCAGCGACATCGGCACGGCAGGGGGTTGGAGGGGGGTACACCCGCGTCGTAGTGTGCTTGTTTGTGCCTGCGCCTACCGAGATGCCGAAGCTCAAGACCCGCAAAGCGGCCGCGAAGCGGTTCAAGGCCACCGGCACCGGCAAGTTCATGCGCCGGCGTGCCTTCCTCAACCACCTGCTCGACCACAAGAGCCCCAAGCGCAAGCGCTATCTGGGGACCATGGCGGTGGTTGACGATCGCGACCACGACAACGTGGCCCGGATGCTGCCCTACGCCGGCTGAGTCCGGTTGAACTCCTTCCGGAGTTCCCGCCTTCCTGTTTTCCTCCCCGTTTTCCACCCCAAGATCACCTCCCATGGCCCGCGTCAAGAGGGGCAACGTCGCCCGCAAACGCCGCAACAAGATCCTTCGTCTCGCCCGCGGCTTCCAGGGGAGCAACGGCAGCCTGTTCCGCACCGCCAACCAGCGGGTCATGAAGGCCCTCTGCAACGCCTACCGCGACCGTCGCCGCCGCAAGCGTGATTTCCGCCGGCTGTGGATCGCCCGGATCAACGCCGCCGCCCGCATGAACGGCCTCAGCTACAGCAAGCTGATCGGTGGCCTCAAGCGGGCCGACGTGCGCCTGAACCGCAAGATGCTGGCCCAGCTGGCCGTCGCCGATCCCTCCAGCTTCACCGCCGTGGCCACCGCGGCAGGCCACTGACGCCGTCCTCCCAGTCCCGACCGTCCGGCCGGCTCCGATGAACGACCTGCTGCCCCAGGCCTACCTGCTGGGACTGATCGCCCTGCTGGGCGTGGCGGCCGTCGTGGTCGCCCGCCAGATCCTGCGGGTTCGCCGTGATGAACTCGCCATGGCGCGGCTCGGGGGCAACGACAAGGCCGGCGGCACCCCCCGGGATGTCTCCACCCTGTACGAACTGGCCTCGGTTCAGCTGCGCAAGCGCCTCTACGCCGAAGCGCAGGTGAACCTCAAGCAGGCCCTGAAGCTGGCCGACGCCGAGAGCGCCCCCGCCGAGGCCAGGGCCCTGATGGAGAACGCCCTCGGCTTCACCCTGGCGGCCCAGAACAACTACGCCGCCGCCGTCCGTCACTACCGGGCCGCCCTGCGGGCCAAGGCCGACTACCCGGTGGCGATCAACAACCTGGCCTTCGCCCTGGAGAAGCAGTCAAAGCCCGACGAAGCCAGGACTCTCTATGAGAGGGTGCTGCAGTTGGAAGCCACCAACAAGACGGCCCGCAAACGGCTGTCCATCCTTGAACGTCGCAGCGGCCAGGAGGCCGGCGGCAAGGCCTCCTGAAACCCTGGAGCAGCGCTCACCAGAGGCCGCGCACCGGTGCAGGGTCACCGGTGACAGGGCGCGCAGCGGTGGTTTCCGGAATCAGCTGCAGGCGTCCCCCCGGTGTCGTGAGTCGCGGCGCCCGCCAGCCGCTCAGGGACAGGCCCTGCACGCTCTGAAAGGCGCCACCGGGCTCCAGAGCGCCCCCAAGGGGATCCCCCAGCAGCAGCAGATCCAGCTGGTCCGACTTGGCGTTGAGGTTGCCCTGCACGGGTGACTCGACCCCGCCGATGGCGATCGCACCGCGCAGATCGACCATCTGGCCCATCGGCGTGGCCCCATCGATTCGCAGCTGGACGGGCACAACCGGACCGCCACTGAACGACTGGTACCGGCCACTCCAGCGACGGGGCATCTGCTCGGCGATCAGGCGGGCCCGGGCGATCGGATCGAACGTTTCGACCTCACCGCTGGCTCCGCCGTCCTGATCGACCGCCTGGATCATGGGGGCGGTGAAGGGCACAAACCCATCGGCCGGCAGGGGGCTGGCGGCAAGCACCGGGCTGGCGGCGATCAGGAGGGGCAGGGCGGCCAGAGGCACCGGCATGACGTGGGTCTCGTTGGCAAAGGGCAGACTAATCGGGATGCGCCCGTCCGCTGCAGCCTCCGACCTTGACCGCCATCACCACCCCGAGCTCCCACGACGATCTGGTGATCGCCGGCCGCCGCTTCCGCAGCCGTCTGATGACCGGCACCGGCAAGTATCCGAGCCTGGAGGCCATGCAGGCCAGCCTGGAGGCCAGCGGCTGCGAGATCGTCACCGTGGCGGTGCGGCGGGTGCAGAGCGCTGCCCCGGGCCACGGCGGCCTGATGGAGGCGATCGACTGGACCCGGATCTGGATGCTGCCCAACACGGCCGGCTGCGCCACCGCCGAGGAAGCGGTGCGGGTGGCCCGGCTGGGCCGGGAGCTGGCGCGGCTGGCGGGTCAGGAGGACAACAACTTCGTGAAGCTGGAGGTGATCCCCGATTCCCGCCATCTGCTCCCCGACCCCTTCGGCACCCTCGAGGCCGCCGAACAGCTGGTGAAGGAGGGTTTCGCCGTGCTGCCCTACATCAACGCCGATCCGCTGCTGGCCAAGCGGCTGGAGGAGGCCGGCTGCGCCACGGTGATGCCGCTGGGATCGCCGATCGGCTCGGGCCAGGGCATCCGCAACGCCGCCAACATCGCCCTGATCATTGAAAGCGCCGGTATCCCGGTGGTGGTGGATGCGGGCCTCGGCGTACCCAGCGAAGCCGCCCAGGCCATGGAGATGGGCGCTGACGCCCTGTTGATCAACAGCGCCATCGCCCTGGCGGGGGATCCGGCGGCCATGGCCAGGGCCATGGCCCTGGCCACCGAAGCCGGCCGCACCGCCCTGCTGGCGGGCCGACTGCCGCAGCGGGCCGAAGCCAGGGCCAGTTCACCGCTGGAAGGGCGTGTGACGAACCATTGACGATCGGACCGATCCAGGCAGCCCTCCATAGGGTTTGGCGCACACCGACTCCCCAGCCATGCAGGTCACCGAAGAAGACGGCGGCAAGCTGAACGCCTTCGCCAAGGAACCCCGCATGGTGCTCCAGGAGGAGGGCGAGACCAGCGGCGCCAACCGGATGCTGCTGATCGGCGGACTCGTGCTGGTGGCCGTGATGGTGGCGGTGGCGGCCGGCATCAGCTGAGACCGGAGGGCCGTCTGAGGCCTGTAGTAGCTTGCCCATCTGAGCAACCGCTCGTTCAGGAGTCTGGGGTGAAGGTTCTCGTTCTCGGCGGCGACGGCTTCTGTGGTTGGCCCTGTGCCGTGAACCTGGCCGAAGCCGGACATGACGTCGTCATCGTCGACAACCTCAGTCGGCGCAAGATCGACATCGACCTCGGCGTCGAGTCGCTCACGCCGATCGCCACCATCCAGGACCGCCTGCGGGCCTGGGACCAGGTGGGCGGCCGCACGATGACCTTCGTGCACCTCGACATCGCCCGGGAGTACGACCGGCTGCTGGAGCTGCTGCGCAGTGAGCGCCCCTCGGCCATCGTCCACTTCGCCGAGCAGCGGGCGGCCCCCTACTCGATGAAGAGCAGCGCCACCAAGCGCTACACCGTCGATAACAACGTCAACGGCACCCACAACCTGCTGGCGGCCATCGTCGACAGCGGTCTCGACGTCCACATCGTGCACCTCGGCACCATGGGCGTCTACGGCTACGGATCGCACCGCGGCGCCACGATTCCCGAGGGCTACCTCACGGTGGAGGTGCCCCAGCCCGACGGCACCTGCTTCACCGAGAAGATCCTGCACCCCACGGATCCAGGCAGCGTCTATCACATGACCAAGACGCTGGATCAGCTGCTGTTCTTCTACTACAACAAGAACGACGCGATCCGGGTCACCGACCTGCACCAGGGCATCGTCTGGGGCACCAACACCGACCTCACCCAGCGGGATCCCCGGCTCACCAACCGCTTCGATTACGACGGCGACTACGGCACGGTGCTGAACCGCTTTCTGATGCAGGCGGCGATCGGCTATCCCCTCACCGTGCACGGCACCGGCGGCCAGACGCGCGCCTTCATCCACATCCGCGATTCGGTGCGCTGCGTCCAGCTGGCCCTGGAGAACCCTCCCGAGGCCGGTGAGAAGGTGAAGATCTTCAACCAGATGACCGAGAGCCACCAGGTGGGTGAACTGGCCCGCAAGGTGGCGGCCCTCACCGACGCCGAGATCAACTACCTGCCCAACCCCCGCAAGGAGGCGATCGAGAACGATCTGATCGTCGACAACCGCTGCTTCATTGAGCTGGGCCTCAAGCCCACCACCCTCGATGACGGCCTCCTGGCCGAGGTGGTGGATGTGGCCCGCCGCTGGGCCGACCGCTGCGACCGCTCCAAGATCCCCTGCCTCTCGGCCTGGACCCAGCGCCAGGCGGAAGCGATCAAGGCTTTCGCCTGATCACCCGCCCGTGAAGATCGCCTTTTTCACCGAAACCTTCCTGCCGAAGGTGGATGGCATCGTCACGCGGCTCACCAAGACGGTGCAGCAGCTGGTGGCAGCCGGCGATGAGGTGCTGATCTTCTGCCCCGAGGGGGCTCCGGACACCTACATGGGCGCACGGGTGGTGGGGGTGCCGGCGCTGCCGCTGCCCCTCTACCCCGAACTGAAGCTGGCCCTGCCGCGGCCGGCGGTGTCCGAAGCCCTGGATCGCTTCGGTCCCGATCTGGTTCACGTGGTCAACCCCGCCGTGCTCGGCCTGGGGGGCATCTGGCTGGCCCGCAGCCGCCATCTGCCGCTGGTGGCCAGCTACCACACCCACCTGCCCAAGTACCTGGAGCACTACGGCATGGGGATGCTGGAGCCTCTGCTGTGGGAACTGCTCAAGGCCGCCCACAACCAGGCCCAGCTCAATCTCTGCACCTCCACCGCGATGGTCGAGGAGCTCGCCTCGCGGGGCATCCAGCACACGGCCCTGTGGCAGCGCGGCGTCGACACCGACCTGTTCCGCCCCGAACTGGCCTCCGCCACCATGCGCCAGCGGCTGCACGGCGGCCACGACGACACCGGCCATCTGCTGCTGTACATCGGCCGGCTCTCGGCGGAAAAGCAGATCGACCGGATCCGGCCGGTGCTGGAAGCTATGCCCCAGACCCGCCTGGCCCTGGTGGGGGACGGCCCCCACCGCCAGCAACTGGAGCGCCATTTCGAAGGCACCGCCACCACCTTCGTGGGCTACCTGGCCGGCGAGGAGTTGGCCTCGGCCTATGCCAGCGGTGATGCCTTCCTGTTCCCCTCCAGCACCGAAACCCTTGGTCTGGTGCTGCTCGAGGCCATGGCCGCCGGCTGCCCGGTGGTGGGGGCCAACCGGGGCGGCATCCCCGACATCGTCAGTGACGGCGTCAACGGCTGCCTCTACGACCCCGACCAGCCCGCCAGCCTGCCCACGGCCGTCGAACGGCTGCTGGGGGACCCGGCCGCCCGCCGCCAGCTGCGCCTGGCCGCCCGCGAGGAGGCCGAACGCTGGGGCTGGCCCAGCGCCACGGCTCAGCTGCAGGGCTATTACCGCCAGGTGCTCAACCGGGGCCGGCTGCAGCAGGTCGCCTGAGGCAGCGCCACAAGTAGCTCATCCCGCCTTGGGCGCCGCCGGTGGTTTCACGCCCCGGAACCAGACGGTCATCAGCGCCTTCACCATCGGCGCCGCCACGGTGCCGCCGTAGCCACCGGAGTTCTCGCCGAAGGCGACGATCACCAGGGTCGGCTTGCCGGTGGCCGGGGCATAGCCGCCGAACCAGGCGTGGTCGGGACGGGGGGGGTCCTCGGCGGTGCCGGTCTTGCCGGCCACGGGCGGCAGGCTGGGGTCGTTGAGGATGGTGGCCGTACCGGTGGTGACCGCCTGGCGCAGGCCGTCATGCAGCACCCGCAGGGTGGCCGGCTTCAGCCCCAGCCACTTGCGGGGGTAGCCGCGCTCCACCAGGTGGGGCGTCACCAGCCAGCCGCCATTGGCCACGGCCGCATAGAGGCGGGCCATCTGGATCGGCGTGACGGTCACCGCGCCCTGGCCGATGGAGGAGGTGATCGTGTCGACCGGGGTCCAGGGCTCGCCCAGCACCTCCTTTTTCCAGGCCGGATCCCCCAGCAGCCCAGGGGATTCCTCGGCCGCCAGCTCACTGCCGGTGCGGCTGCCGTAGCCCATGCGGCGGGCGGCCTTGAACAGCTCGTCCGGACCGACCATCAGCCCCACCTTGTAGAAGAAGCTGTTGCTGCTCACCCCGAGGGCGAAGGGGAAGCCGATGCTGCCGAAGGAGCCGTGGTCGGCGTAGCACTGGCCGTAGTAGCAGAAAGAGCCCACCGTCGGCACGGTGGAGTTCTCGTTGAGCTTGCCGGACTCGATCCCGGCGATCGTGGTGACGATCTTGAAGGTGCTGGCCGGCGGGAAGCCCTGGAAGGCCCGATTCAGCATCGGCGCCTCCGGCCGGTTGAGGCTGTTCCACTGGGCCGTGGTGGGGCCGTCGGAGAAGATGTTGGGATCGAAGTTGGGCCGGCTGGCCATGGCCCGCACCGCGCCGGTCTGGGGGTCCATCGCCACGATCGCCCCCTTGCGCACCCCGTCGAGGGCCTTCTCCGCCGCGCGCTGCAGGTCGAGATCGAGGGTGAGGCGCAGATCCTTGCCGGCCTTGGCGGGCTTGTCCCCCAGCACGCGCTGCACCTGGCCCTCGGCATTCACCTCCAGTTGCTGGCCGCCCCACTCGCCGCGCAGGTGGGTTTCATAGACCTTCTCCAGCCCGCTGCGGCCGATGCGGTCGCTGATCCGGTAGCCGTGGTCCCGGAGGGCGGCGTACTCCTCCTCGGTGATGCTGCTGGTGTAGCCCATCACATGGGCCCCCAGGCTGCCGTCGGGGTAGGCGCGCAGCACGTCCTCGGACACCTCCGCCCCCTGCAGGGAGCCGGCCTGCTCCCGGAATCGCAGCACCTGCACCGGGGTGAGCGAGAGGGCCAGGGGGATGCGGAAACCTTCGGCGTTGGCGCCGCTCTTGCGCTGGGCCTCGAGCCGGTCGGCGGGGATCCCCAGCAGGGTGGCGAGCCGACCGCGCAACGCGGGCCAGCGGCGATCATCGACCTGGAGGGGCTGAAGGTAGAGGTTGTAGGTGAGGCGATTGGTGGCCAGCACCCGGCCCTTGCGATCCAGCAGACGCCCCCGTACGGGGTTGCGTGGCAACAGCCGGATCCGGTTCTCGTCGGCCATGGCCCGGTTCTCGGCCCCATGCAGCAGCTGCAGCCAGGCCAGCCGGCCGAGGATCGCCGCCAGGATCAGCAGCATGACGGTGAGCAGAAGGGCGGCCTGGTGCCCCGTCCCGGTGTGGCGGGTGGTGGAGGGGCCGACCCCGCCGCCGACAGCGCGAACCATCAGGTGATCCGGCTCTGGAGCAGGGCCAGCCGCTCCTCAATGCGCCCCAGGGCCGCCATCAGTTCGGCCGGGTCGGCGGGGGTGGGCGGGGCTGGGGTGTCCCAGACGGGAGGGGTCGCCTCGGGGCCACTGACGACCTGGGCGTCCTCGGCGTCGACGTCGCGCACCTCCACCTTCATCACCGGGTTGCCCAGACCGGGCTGGAAGCGGTCGAGGTTCTCCCGCACCTGGCTGGCCGCGGGTTCGCCCTCCTGGCGCAGCTGGCCGAGGGGATCGGCACTGGTGCCGTCGAAGGCGGCAAGCACTTCGGCCGGCCCTCCCTTGCGGGCCCGCTCCACCACCGCCAGTCCCAACGGCAGCACGTCCTGCATCAGGGCCAGGCGCAGGGAATCGAGAGGATCGGCAGCCATGACGTCGCCAACGGAACCTGGCCTCCCAGTCTGACGTGCCGAACGGCCCGCTTCAGGGTGCGGGACGCTGCACCCCGGGATCAACGATCACCTGGCTGCAGAAGCGGGTGCTGCCGAGCCACCAGCCAGCGGCGACGGCCAGCACCAGCAGGACGCTGAAGGGCAGCATCGCCTGGCGGGTGCCCTCGAGGGAGAACCACTCCATCCAGCCCCGCAGCAGGCGGTCGCGGTCGAAGCGGCGCCGCTCCCGCAGGCTTTCCTTGCCGCGCCGGTCGAGGGCCCGGGCCACCCAGCGCTCGAAGGCCTTCTTCTTGGTGACGGCCATCTTGCGCTCCACCTCCAGCAGGTGGCCGGCGCTGAGGTCGGGGTTGAAGGTGCTGATCAGCTCCAGGCTCTTGAGGAACATCTCCACCGCCCCCTCCTTCACCGCCAGGTCGGCCGGCTCCAGGCCCTCCCAGTCGAGTTCGGGATAGAAGCGCAGGCGGTTGCTGCGGATCTGCTCCTCCGGCAGCTGGCCGGGCTCCCGCAGCCAGCGGTCGGTGTTGGCATCGAAACGACGCCAGTAGAGGAAGGGGTTGAGGAAGACGGTCTTGCCGGCCAGCAGGATGCTGTCCTGCTGCAGGCGGCGGTGCAGCTGGGGGTCGTGCTCAGCCCCGGCAGGGCTGCCAGCGACGACGGGGGAGACGGAAGGCACGGAGCAAAGGCCGGGCGCCGACGTTATCGAAGTTGGCCCCCGGGGGCCAGCCTGGGGACCCGCCTACTCCCACTCGATCGTGCCGGGGGGCTTGCTGGTGATGTCGAGCACCACCCGGTTCACCCCCCGCACCTCGTTGACGATGCGGTTGGAGATCAGCTCCAGCAGGTCGTAGGGCAGGCGCGACCAGTCGGCGGTCATGCCGTCCTCGGAGGAGACGCAGCGCAGCACGATCGGATAGGCGTAGGTGCGCTTGTCGCCCATCACCCCGACGCTGCGCACCGGCAGCAGCACGGCGAAGGCCTGCCAGATCTCGTCGTAGAGGCCGGCATCGCGCACTTCCTCGCGCACGATCAGGTCGGCGTCCCGCAGGATGTCGAGCTTGTCGTCGGTGACTTCCCCCAGGATGCGGATCGCCAGGCCGGGGCCCGGGAACGGGTGTCGCCCGACGATCTCCTGGGGCAGGCCCAGGCTGCGGCCCACCTTGCGCACCTCGTCCTTGAACAGGCGTCGCAGCGGTTCGACCAGCTTGAACTGAAGATCCTTGGGCAGGCCGCCCACGTTGTGGTGGCTCTTGATCTTCACCGCCACCCGCTCACCGGTCTTGGGGTCGACGTTGGTGCCGGCCGATTCGATCACATCCGGATAGAGCGTGCCCTGGGCGAGATAGTCGAAGGGGCCGAGGCGGCGGCTTTCCTCCTCGAACACCCGGATGAATTCGGTGCCGATGATCTTGCGCTTCTCTTCGGGGTCGGTGATGCCGGCGAGCTTGGAAATGAAGCGTTCACGGGCATTGATGTATTCCACGTTGATGTGGAACTGGTGATCGAAGAATTCCATCAGGAATTCCGGCTCCCCTTTGCGCATGAAGCCCTGGTCGATGAACATGCAGGTGAGCCGATCGCCGATCGCCTGGTGCAGCAGGAAGGCCAGGGTGGAGGAATCGACCCCGCCCGAGAGGGCCAGCAGCACCCGCTTCTCGCCCACCTGGGCGCGCACCTCACCGATGGCCTCGTCGATGAAGGCGGCCGTGGTCCAATCGGGGGTGCAGCCGCAGATGTGATAAACGAAATTCCTGATCATCACCATGCCGCCGGTGGAGTGCACCACCTCCGGGTGGAATTGCACCCCGTAAAGGCGGCGGGCGTGGTCGGCCACCGCGGCCTCGGGGGTGTTGTCGGTGTGGGCGAGGCGCACGAAGCCCTCCGGCAGGGCCTCCACCGAATCGCCGTGGCTCATCCACATCGTCGAGCCACTGGCGACGTTGGTGAGCAGATCGACCGGGTCGTCGACGTGGAGCGGCGCCTTGCCGTATTCAGCCCGGCCGGCCGCCACCACCGATCCGCCCAGGTGCTGCACCATCAGCTGCATGCCGTAGCAGACCCCCAGCACCGGGATGCCCAGCTCCCAGAGGCCCGGGTCGCAGGTGGGGGCACCCTCCTCGTACACAGAGCTCGGCCCCCCGCTGAGGATGATCCCCTTCGGAGCCAGGGCCTTGAGTTCCGCGGCGGTGGTGGCGTACCCCATCACCAGGGAGAACACCTCCGTTTCCCGCACCCGACGGGCGATCAGCTCGGAGTACTGGGAGCCGAAATCCAGGATGACGATGGCCGGGGGGCGGCTGGAACCGCTGGCATGGTCCCGTTCCGAACCCGATGGAGCGGTCTGCGGCGTTTGGGACATCGGCTCGAAGGCGCCAGGGCCAGGGCCCGGTATCGGTCCCTGCACCCTAGGTCGCGCCCTTGAAACACTCCATCAGCTCCGCCCCCACCGGACCGCAGACCCTCACCTGGCGGCCGCGGTCGAACAGGGCTGCCCCCACGGCGACCGGCGGGGCGCCATGGCTGGCCAGGTAGGCCCGGCAACGGCTCTCGATGGCGGCGGCGATGCGCGCCCGCAGGCGCCCGGCCAGGCCCGGATCGGCCTGCTCCAGGCCGGCCAGGGCGGCCTCCACCGTGGCGGCCCCGTGCAGGGCGGCGAGGGTGGCGCCGCTGGCCCCCTCCAGGGCAGCCAGGGCGGTGAGCACCTCGGCGCGGCCATCGGCCAGGTGGTGGTGGGTGTGAAAGATGCCGCCGGCCAGCTTGATCAGCTTGCCCTGGTAGCCGAACAGCAGCAGCCGTTCCACCCCCGCTTCGGCGGCTGCCACCAGCACCGGCCCGAGCCAGTTGCCCGCCTTCAGCAGCAGCTGCGGCGGCAGTCCCAGCCGCGGAGCCAGATCGAAGCCGTTCTCGCCGATCACCAGCACCAGATCGCCGTCGAACCCCGGCGCGGCCACCCGCCCGGCCAGCTCGGCCAGGGTGCGGGCGAGCTGGTCCGGGTCGGCGCCCGCCTGCACCTCGGCCTGGGTGCCGATCAGGGCCAGACCGTCCACCACCCCGAAGGCCGCATTGCTGGTGCGCTCCGCCAGGCGACGGCCGTCGGGGAGCACCAGGGTGAGCCCCAGACGGCTGCCGGCCGGCAGCAGGGGCCGCAGGTTGGCCTCCAGCAGCTGCCGGGCATAGGCGGACAGGCAGGCCTCGCCGCTGACCTCGTGCACCCCCACCCCCTCGCCGGGCTCCAGCTGGAGCCAGGGCCCGTCGCCGGGGAGCCAACGGGCCAGCACCCAGACCACCAGGCCGCGGGTGAGGTCGAGGCCCTCGCCCGGATCACAGCAGCTTTCCCCCAGGGCCAGCCCCTCGCCCAGGCGCGCGGCGGCCCGCACCGGGATCGGCACCACCCCCTGCGGCTGCAGGAGTTCCAGGGGCACGGCGACGTTGAAGGGCTCCCCTTGCAGAGCCCCGAGGGCGGCGCGGGCCGCGGCCGCCAGCCACACCGGCAGGGTGAAGCCCCGCGGGGGCGCGGAGGGGGGGCGCAGGGAATCGATGGCCGGCGGGAACGCTGTTTTTTATGGTGGTCGATCGCCTTGCCTTCGCCGGGCCCGCGCTCCTTCGTTCCCCACCGCTCATGCAGGACAAGCTCACTCTGATGATCCCCGGCCCCACCCCGGTGCCGGAGACCGTCCTGCAGGCCATGGCCCGCCATCCGATCGGCCACCGCAGCGGCGATTTCCAGAAGATCGTGCGCCGCACCACCGAGCAGCTGCAGTGGCTGCACCAGACGAAGGGCCACGTGCTGGTGCTCACCGGCAGCGGCACCGCGGCGATGGAGGCGGCGATCGTCAACACCCTCAGCCGCGGCGACAAGGTGCTCTGCGGCGACAACGGCAAGTTCGGCGAACGCTGGGTGAAGGTGGCGAAGGCCTACGGGCTGACCGTGGAGGTGATCAAGGCGGAATGGGGCCAGCCCCTCGATCCGGAGGCCTTCCGCGCCGCCCTCGAAGCCGACACCGCCAAGGAGATCCGGGGCGTGATCCTCACCCACTCGGAAACCTCCACCGGGGTGATCAACGACCTGCAGGCCATCGCCGGCCATGTGAAAACCCACGGCACGGCGCTCACGATCGCCGACTGCGTCACCAGCCTCGGGGCCTGCGATGTGCCCATGGACGCCTGGGGCGTGGACGTGGTGGGCTCCGGCTCCCAGAAGGGCTACATGATGCCGCCAGGGCTGAGCTTCGTGGCCATGAGCGAGCGGGCCTGGACGGCCTACGAACGCTCCGATCTGCCCAAGTTCTATCTGGATCTGGGCAAGTACCGCAAAGCCGCCGACGACGACAGCAACCCCTTCACCCCGGCGATCAACCTCTACTTCGCCCTCGAGGCCGCCCTGGGGATGATGCAGAAGGAGGGCCTGGAGGCGATCTTCGCCCGCCACGACCGCCATCGCCGGGCCACCCAGGCGGCGATGAAGGCCATCGGCCTGCCGCTCTACGCGGCCGAGGGCCATGGCAGCCCGGCGATCACGGCGGTGGCACCGGAGGGCCTCGATGCCGAGGTCCTGCGCAAGCACGTCAAGGAACGTTTCGACATCCTGCTGGCCGGCGGCCAGGACCACCTCAAGGGCAAGGTGTTCCGCATCGGCCACCTGGGCTTCGTCTGCGACCGCGACGTGCTCACGGCCGTGGCCGCCATCGAGGCCACCCTGCAGGGACTGGGCGTGGCCAAGGCGCCCACCGGCGCGGGCGTGGCGGCGGCGGCGGCGGCCCTGGCCGGCTGAACGCCCAGACGGCGGCGTGGCGGGGTGGGGAGGGCCGGTTGCCAACGCGCCGACCTCTCCCACCAGACCAAGCAGACCGAAGCCAGGATCTGCACCGAGCTGACCACGGTGAACCAGACCCTGGTGGGGATGGTCACAGCCTCTGCCAACAGGACCCAGACGCTTGAACAGGCCGCCGATGCGCTCAAGCCCAAGGCCCTGACGGGCGGCGCAGTGGCTCCGGGCGCCCGAACGGTGCCCGGGCCCTTGCTAGTGTGATCGAATGCGGGTGTAATTCAGTGGTAGAATGTCAGCTTCCCAAGCTGAACGTCGCCGGTTCGAATCCGGTCACCCGCTTGCTAAAGCCTGAACAAAGGAAGCTCTGAAAAGAAGCCAGGAGGGCGCAGATGATCCCCATGGCCTGCATGAAGCCGCACGAGCCAAGGCCTCCCGGTGGCACCGAATTCAGGCCCTGTTCTCTCCCTTCACCCCAATCGATGAGAATCGAGTCGATGTTGCTCAGGAGACCTATTCCGCGTTATTGACGGAACGGCGACAGAACGACCGTCCGTTGCCTTGATGTGGCGGCACCAACGGTTGCACAGGTGGTTTGTGCCGCCCAATGCCATGGGCTAGAGCGATACCGCCGGGGGGCTGAACAAGCGCGCTCAAGCGCGGGGTTTGATCAGTTGCAGCACCTGCAGACCGAGGCCGCCGGCGCGCCGTTCGCAATCAAGGGCCTCGAGGATCGCCCGCGCCGAAGCGTCCAGATCACCTTGCGTCGCCGCCGCACGCGCCTGGTCGTTGAGGGTGGCCGCCTGGAACAGGAGGCGCTGGCGGGCGGAGGGATCGGACAGCGGCGAAACGCTGGACCTTGCACGCAGTGGGGCTTCCAGCGTCAAGGTGACGGGGGCAGTTGGGTTGGAGACAATCATGGCCGGCGAGGATGTCGCACTGTCAAAGACATTCACAACGGGTCAGTTGGCATCCAACGGTCCCCTTCGTTTCGAGATCTTACTCCACAAGATATGGTCCGGAGCCAACAGCTGGTAACCGGCGCAAAAAAGAGACGATTTGGAAGGTTTTGAATGGTCTCGCCCGTCGTCGCCCGGGCTGCGCTCAGGTGCCAGGCTCCTCCTGATTCCCACCCAGGGCGGCGATCTGGGAGCGCAGCTGATCGGAGCGCTGCAGATCACCACGGGTGAGGGCTACAGCGAGGGCGAACTCCAGCTTTTCGAGCTGGTGGTCACCTTCTTCCTGGGAGTGGCTGCGTAGCTGGCAGTGGGGGGCTGGGATGGCCGCGCGAGAGGCGGCGTTCTGCCCGTGAAGGGTGCTGGAAGAGGACTGGTAAGGGGAAGTGGGGAAGGCCATGACCCGCTTTCTTTTCATTTTGACACCTCTGACCAGGGGGGTGCGCGGCCTCAGGCGGCGGAGGGGTAGGGAACGTCGTCGAGGCTGGCGACCACCGGGGGTGCCTCGGGGCTGACGCCGATCTCCAGCAGATGGCGGCAGTCCTGCAGCAGACGCTCGACGTTGTCGAGGCTGGCCAGCTCTTCCGGCTCCGGGCGGGCCTGGTTCGAGGCCTGCAGTTCCATCGCCGCCAGTCGCTGCTCCAGGGTCACCAGGCGCTGGGAGAGGGCATGGATGGTTTCAGCGAGATCTTCAGCATTGCGGCTGATGCGGAACGACACCGAGGCGGGGGCCATGGCGGGGAAAGCAACGGGGCTGTGCCGCATGACAACACACCCGGGCGGCCCTCTCAAGCATCCGCGGCGGCGATCTCCCAGAGTGGGCCCTGTTGATCGGTCTCCATGGCGATGCACCATCCCTTGCATCTGTTGCTCTACGTCGTGGCGGGACTCGCCGGCGGCCTGCTGGCCCTGCGCACCGGCATCCCGGCAGCTCCGCTGGCCGGGGCCCTGCTGGGGGCCGCCCTGGTCAGCGTGACAGGCCGGCTCGACGTGGCGCAGTGGCCGGTCGGGTCGCGCACCCTGCTGGAAATCGGCATCGGCACGGTGATCGGCACCGGCCTCACCGGCACGGCCCTGCTGGAGCTGCGTCAGCTGTGGCGGCCCGCCCTGTTGATCACGGTCACCCTGGTGGTCACCGGCCTGGTGCTGGGGTTCGGCTGCAGCCGCCTGATGGGCGTCGACCCGGTGGTGGCCCTGCTGGGGGCGGCCCCGGGGGGCATCAGCGGCATGAGCCTCGTGGGGGCGGAGTTCGGGGTGGGGGCGGCCGTGGCCAGCCTGCACGCGGTGCGGCTGATCACCGTGCTGGTGATCCTGCCGCTGGTGGTGAGGCTGGTGCTCCCCGCCACCGCCGCCCCGCCAGGCGGCTGACCACCCTGGACAGCCGCGCAGGGGTCGATACGTTGGGCCACCTTGTTCTTCCCTTGCGGTCCGATGGCCCAACGCCACTTTCTCCTTCGCCGACTGGGCCCCCTCGCCCTGGCGGCGGCAGCCGGCCTGCTGGCCACGGCCGGCACGGCGCCGAGCGCCCGCGCGGGCAACGACATCGAGGGGCCCGGGGGCAAGGGCGCCCAGGTGTACTGCTTCATGCGCAACAACGGCAACGTCCACGAAGTCAGCTGGACGGCCTCCTACGCCCTGATCAAGCGCCAGAGCGCCGGTCTTTTCAAGACCTCCCCTGAACATGCCGCGGTGATGATCACCGAGGCCGTGGTTCAGAACCCCGGCACCTTCCCCGATTGCGGCCGGTTCCTGGGTGATCTCTATGCGCCGCGCACCTCCGGCAGCACCGCGACCAGCCCCGAACCCAGCCCCACCGCCATCTCGGTCGTCGGCGGTGGTAAGGCTGGTGGGAGCGGCATGACCCGGAGTGAGCGTTACAACTGATCGGGCCGGCCTGCACGCCCCCACCGCGCGCCAGGGGCGGCCGCCCCTGGTCCTGTTGCTGGCCCTGCTGCTCGGCGGCTGCGTCGAGCAGCCCCTGCCCCAACGGCCGATCACCCGCGAAGACTGCCTGCGCACCGTGAAGCTGGAGGATCTCCCCAGCGCGCTGCAGCAGTGCGACAAGGTGGTGGCGGCCTTCCCGAAGGATCCCGGCCCCCTGAACGAACGGTTCCTGCTGCACACCCTGGCCGGGGACACCGCGGCCGCCTGCCGGGACATCGCCCGCGCCACCACCCTGGCCGCCGCGGTGCCCAAGGGCAAGCTGGATCCGATCCTGCGCCAGGACCTGGAGGTGCGGCAACGCAGCTGCACCGAGGACGAACCCGCCAGAGCGGGGGGCTGAGTCAGGCCGCCTTAGACGGTCTCAAGCCACTGACGCACCAGTGCCGGCAGGGCTCGCTGGCGCTGCAGCAGCGAGGAAATCCGCTCGGCCTTGCTGGCGATCAGGTCGTCCACCAGTCGGTCGGCGACGCCCAGTTGCAGCCAGTGGCTGGTGAGCGCGGCGCCCATGCCGATCCGGTGGCAGCGGTCTTCGGCCTGCTCGGCGTCACCCGGGGTCCAGGGTCGTTCGACCAGCACCACGTGCCGGGCCCGGTGCAGGGTGAACCCCAGGCCCCCGGTGCCGTAGGTGGCGATCAGCACGGGGCTGCATCCCGACTGAAAGGCATCCACCAACCTCTGCCGCCGGGCCGGAGGCACGGCGCCGACCAGGGGGCCCCCGTCGTCACCGTGGCCGAGCTGCCGGTGCAGGGCCAGGGCGGTGGCCACGAAGGCCGTGAACACCACCACCGCTTCGCCGCGGTCCCGCAGGTCGGCGACCAGGTCGGTGGTGGCGGCCAGCTTGTGGCGCGAGGCGATCTGGCGCAGGGCCGTGAACACGGCCAGGGCTTCGGCATCGCGGCGCACCTCGCCGGCCCAGGCCCGGCGGCGGTAGTCGTCGATCCGCTCCTGCAGGGCCCGCTCGAAGGCCTCGGCCTCGGCGGCGTCGAGGCTCACGGGCCGCTCCAGCCGCTGCTTGGGCGGCAGGTCGAGGCACTGCCCCTTGCGCCGATGCAGGACCAGGGGCCGCACCAACCGCTGCAGCTCCTCCAGCTGGCTGGCACCGCTGGCCTGCCAGATCCGCCGCCCCCCCTGCTCGCGCCAGTGTCCCTGGCAGTAGCGCTCCTCGAAGTGGCGCTGGTCGGCCCCCAGGGGATGGCCGATGGCCGCCAGCAGGGGAAACAGCTGGACCGGCCGGCCGTTCTTCATCGGCGTGCCGGAGAGCAGCCAGATCGCCCGCAGGCGCGGATGACGAGCCAGCCGCAGGAAGGCCTGGGTGCGGGCGGCGTGGATCGTCTGGGCGAAGTGGGCCTCATCGGCGATCAGCACCGTGCCGGCGTCCGGCAGCTCGGCGGGCAGCCGGGCCCAACTGTGCAGCTCCAGCCGCAGACCCAGCCCCGCCGCCTCCTGCCGCCAGTGGTGATGCAGCCCCGCCGGAGCCACCACCACCAGCCGGCAATCGGCCAGGCGCACCAGGGCACGACCGGCCACCAGGGCGCTGAGGGTCTTGCCGAGACCCATCGCATCGGCCAGAACGGCCCCGCGCCGGGCCAGCAACCAGCGCACCGCCTGCCGCTGGTGGCGGTACAGCTGGCGGCCATCCGGCAAGTCCTCGTCGGCGGCGGCCGCCGCCACCAGGGCCCGGTGCGGGGGCAGGGGCGGCAGGGGCTGGGAAAGCCAGGCGAACCACTGCTCCAGCTCCGGTGTGACCGGGAAGCGGCCGGCGCATTGCCGCTGCAGCGCCGCCGCCGCCTCGAGGGGAAACTGCCAGCAGCCGCGGCGGCTGAGCCACTGCCCGCGGGGGCGGATGGCCCGCAGGTGCGCCTGGGTCACCGCGTCGAAGGGACTGACGACTTCGATCAGACCCGAGGCGCCCAGGCGCATCTGCACCAGGGGGGTGGCCAATGCGGCAAAAAGCAATCAAGAACACATTGACACCCGGGGCGCTGAGGGCAAACTTCCGCCAACCGAGGCGCGCTGATGCAGGCCAGGGATGGAGTCTTTCTCGAAGATCTCTGCCCCAAGCTGCGAGCGCGACGATGGCGACAGTCGCTGCACCGGATGACCGGTCGGCGGTGCCTCTATTGCGGCGAGGCCTCCGAATCCATCGACCACGTGCATCCGCTGAGCCGCGGCGGCCAGAGCATCACCGAAAACTGTGTGCCGGCCTGCCTGGGCTGCAACGGACGCAAGGGCGACAGCGATGCCTTCACCTGGTACCGAAGCCAACCCTTCTACGACCCTCGCCGGGCGATGGCCCTGCGGGCCTGGACCGATGGCGACCTGCGCCTGGCGCTGCGGCTGCTGCAGTGGGTGGCGCCCGTTGAGGCGGAGACAGCCACCGCGGCCGAGGCCGAAGTGACTCACCAGACCCGGCAGGCCTCCACGCCGTTGTGGCGGTGGCAGATGGCCTCCTGATCACGGGGCTGCTCCGGCGCCAGCAGCACAGCCCCGAGCACCAGCCCCACGGCCAGCAGCAGGGGCGTGGTGGCCCGCGCCCGCGGCATCGATCCCAGGCGGCTGCTCCCGCCACTGGCGGTGGGGCGGCTGAGGGGACGGCCCGCGGTGAGCGCCGGTGCCAGGCCGACAGGGAGACTGGCCTGGAAGGACGAAGTGGTCACGGGATGGGGATCAGACAGTGATACAGGTGTACTGATGACAAAGGAATCTGTCAACCCGGTGGCCGCTGCCGATCGGATCGATCACCCGGCCCTGGCCACGGCCGCCGCCGCCATCGACCGGCTGCTGGTGCTCGGCGGGGGCTACACCGGACGGCGTGTGGCCATGGCACTGGAGGCGGCCGGCGTGCCGGTGCTGCTCACCCACCGCCAGCCCGACCCCAGCGGCAACGACCCGGGCTGGCTGCACTTCGATCCCGACCAGGGGGCGCTGCCCAGCCAGTCGGACCTGGCCGGAGTCAGCCATGTGCTGGTGACGATTCCGCCCAATGCCGGCGGCCGGGATCCGGTTCTTGAGTCTCTGGAGGCGACGTTGCGGCGTCTGGATCCGACCTGGGTGGGCTACCTCTCCACCACCGGGGTCTACGGCGACACCGGCGGCGCCTGGGTGGACGAGACGAGCCCCACCCAACCGCTGCTGGAGCGGAGCCAGGCCCGGCTGGCCTGTGAGCAGGCCTGGCGCCGCAGCGGCCTGCCGGTGCAGCTGCTGCGGCTGCCCGCCATCTATGGCCCCGGCCGCAATCCGATGCTTAGCCTGCGCAACGGCACGGCGCGGCTGATCCACAAGCCGGGCCAGGTGTTCTCCCGGGTGCACGTCGACGACATCGTCGGCGCCCTGCTGCACACCATCGCCCTGCCCCCCCAGGCCCGGCCGGACACCCTCATCCTGGCGGACACCTGCCCCTGCCCTTCCAGCGAGATCCTGGGCCTGGCGGCCCACCTGCTGGACTGCCGACTGCCGGAGGTGCAGCGCTACGCCGACGTGGCGCCCAGCCTGGGACCCATGGCCCGCAGCTTCTGGAGCGAGAATCGGCGGGCCAGCAGCCGGCGGCTCCGGGACGACCTCGGCTACCGCCTGCTCTATCCCACCTACTGGGAAGGCCTGTCGTCCTGCAGCGGCGACTTCTTCTGAGCGCCGAAGATCGACGTGTCGATCATGGAGGAGACGCCTGTGTCCTTGCCCATCTTCTGCCAGTCCACCACGACCCACTCGTTGCGGAAGGCGACCCCACCACCCAGCAGCAGCACACCCAGCACCAGCAAACGGACCATGGACCGACCCCGACAACGCCCGATGGCATGAAAACTACAGCGGACCGCCTTGTCATCGCCCTGGGGGATCCCGCCGGCATCGGCGCCGAGGTGACCCTGAAGGCCCTTGCCCAGCCGCGCCCCGCCGGCCAGGAGGTGGTGCTGGTGGGCTGCGGCCGCTGGCTGCGGGAATGCCACCGGCACCTGCTGACCTGCAGCGACGCCCCCCTGGCCGACCCCGACGACATCGCCCTCGAGGACGTGCCCCTGGAGCAGCCGGTCGTCCCTGGGGTCAGCAGTGCCGCCGCCGGCGCCGCGAGCTTCGCCTGGCTGACCCGGGCCGTGGAGCTGGTGCGGGCCGGCGGCGGCCGGGCCCTGGTGACGGCCCCGATCGCCAAGGCCAGCTGGCAGGCGGCCGGCCATGCCTATCCCGGCCAGACGGAACGGCTGGCGGAACTCACCGGCAGCGCTGACGCCGGCATGCTGTTCACCGCCCTGGCCCCCGGAGGCAACTGGCGGCTCAACACCCTGCTGGCCACCACCCACATCCCGTTGGCCGAGGTGAGCGTCCGGCTGACTCCTGAGCTGGTGAGCCGGCGGCTGGAGGCCCTGCTGACCTTCTGCCATCGGTTTGCGGACCGGCCTCGGCTGGTGGTGGCGGGCCTCAACCCCCATGCCGGCGAAGGGGGCCATCTGGGCCGGGAGGAGCAGGACTGGCTGATCGCCACCCTGGAGCGGTGGCAGGGGCTGCATCCGGAGGTGCGGCTGGAGGGACCGGTGCCGCCAGACACCTGCTGGCTGGAGGCGGCGGCGGCCTGGAATGGGGACGGCGCCGGGGCCGACGGCTACCTGGCGCTCTATCACGACCAGGGGCTGATCCCGGTGAAGCTGCTGGCCTTCGACGCCGCCGTCAACACCACCCTGGGGCTGCCCTTCCTGCGCACCTCCCCCGACCACGGCACCGCCTTCGGCATCGCCGGACGGGGCGTCGCCCGGGCCGACAGCATGGCGGCGGCGATCCGCACCGCCTGGGAGCTGGGTTAGGCCGCCTTGATCCGCATCAGCACCTGACCGAATTCCACCGGGGTGCCGTTCTCCACCAGGATCTCCACCACTTCGCCGCTGAATTCACACTCCAGCTCATTCATCAGCTTCATCGCTTCGAGGATGCAGACCGGCTGGCCGGCGCTGATGCGGCTGCCGACCTCCACGAAGGGGGCCTCACCCGGTGCCGAGGAGCGATAGAAGGTCCCCACCATCGGGGCAGTGACGGCCTGGAGGTCGCTGCGCACCGAGGCGGCCGGCGGCGGTGGCGCCGAGGGACCTGGGGCGGCCCCGACCGGGGCAGCGGGTACGGGGGCGAGCGGGGGCGGTCCGGCCGGGGCCTGCACCATGGTGACCGTGGCCGGTGCCGGAGAGGGCAGGTTGCGGCGCACCTCCAGACGGAAGTCATCGCCTTCGAGCTTGAGCTCCTGAATGTCGCTGTCCCCGAGCAGGGCCAGCAACTGGCGCAGTTGGTCGTGATCGAGCTGCATGGCGATCAGGACTCCCGGCCCAGATAACTGTCGGTACGGGTGTCGACCTTGATCTTCTCGCCGATCGTGATGAACAGGGGCACCATCACCTGGGCGCCGGTCTCGACGATGGCGGGCTTGGTGCCGCCGGTGGCGGTGTCGCCCTTGACGCCGGGGTCGGTCTGGGTGACTTCCAGCACCACCGAATTGGGCAGCTCCACCTCCAGGGGCTTGCCGTTCCAGGAGACCACGCTCACCTCCATCCCTTCCTTGAGGTATTTGCGGCCGTCACCGATCTGCTTGGCGGTCAGGCGGGTCTCCTCGTAGGAGGCCATGTCCATGAAGACGTAATCGTCGCCCTCCATGTAGGTGTGCTGGAGCGTCGCCTTCTCCAGCTGGGCCTGGGGCATGGTCTCCCCGGCGCGGAAGGTCTTCTCCACCACGTTGCCGCTCTGCACGCCCTTGAGCTTGGTGCGCACAAAAGCTGAGCCCTTGCCGGGCTTGACGTGCAGGAACTCGACGACGCGCCAGACCTGGCCATCCAGTTCGATCGTTGTGCCGGTACGAAAGTCGTTGCTGGAGATCATTCCGGCGGATCGGATCGGGGGATTGTACGTCTGGCTACAGGCCCGCCCTTGAGCCGTGGCAGGGGAGGCCAGGGCCGTTTGTGCCAAAGTCCAGGCAGTCACAAGGGAAGCATGGACCGGCGACGCGGGCCCATCGGGTTCACCACCACGCTGGGGGCCAGCCTGGCCCTCCTGCTCACCCTGCTGCTCGCGGTCCCCGCCGCCTGGGCCTACCTGCCCCAGGGCAACGCCGTCAGCGACCCCACCGCCCTGCTGCGCAACGCCCTGCCCATCGACCAGGGCGATCTTCAGAAGCTGCAGCACCGGCTGGAGGACACCAGCGACGACCTGCGGGCCAAGCGCTGGACCAGCCTGACCGGCTCCGTGCGCCGGGCCGAGTCCCAGCTGGGCAGCAGCCGCGATCGGATCCTGGCCAGCTTCGATCCCGCCGACCGGGCCACCGCCGGGAACCTGCTCACCGACGCCGCCACCCATCTGCAGGATCTGGCCGCCGCCGGAGAAGCCCAGGACCGGGACGGCTTCCTGGCGGCCCGCCGGGACGCCCTGGCCGCCATCGGGCGCGCCGAAGCCCTCCTCGTGGGGGACTTCCCCTTCGCCATCCCGGCTGAGTTCGATGCCCTGCCGCGGCTGCTCGGCCGCGCCACCGTGCGGCTGACCACCACCAAAGGCGACCTGATCACCGTCGTCGACGGTTACAACGCGCCCCTCACCGCCGGCGCCTTCGTCGATCTGGCCCAGCGCGGCTTCTACGACGGCCTGCCCTTCAACCGCGCCGAAGATTTCTACGTGCTGCAGACCGGTGATCCCGCCGGCCCGCTGACGGGCTACGTGGATCCGGCCACCAAGCTGGAGCGCCAGGTGCCCCTGGAAATCAAGGTGCCCGGTGAGGAGGCCCCCTTCTACAACCAGACCTTCGAGGATCTGGGCCTGTTCAAGGCCGAACCGGTGCTGCCCTTCGCCAGCAAGGGCACCCTGGGATGGGCCCACTCCGACGAGGCCCTGGGGGACGGTTCCTCCCAGTTCTTTCTGTTCCTGTTCGAGCCGGAGCTCACCCCCGCCGGCCTCAACCTGATCGACGGGCGCTACGCCGCCTTCGGCTACGTGGTGGATGGCCTGGATGTGCTCGAGGAGCTCACCGCCGATGACGGCATCGTCAAGGCGACGGTGATCGAAGGAGCCGACAACCTGCGCCCCCATGCCTGAGGGGCCCACCCTGTCGGAGCTGGGGGAAACGGAGCTGATCCGGCGCCTCGGCGCCTTCGCCCCCGTGGGCCAGTTCGGCGATGATGCCGCCCTGCTGGGTGCCGCCCTGCTCGACCCTGCCGGTGGAGCCGACCTCCAGCTGGTGGTCAACACCGACGTGCTGGTGGAGGACGTCCATTTCAGCGCCGCCACGATGGGGGCCAGGGACGTGGGCTGGCGGGCCGCCGCCGCCAACCTCTCCGACCTGGCGGCCATGGGCTGCTGCGACGCCGTCGGGCTCACCGTGGGTCTGGTGGCCCCGGGGGACACCCCCTGGGCGTGGGTTGAGCAGGCCTACGCCGGCCTGACGGAGCTGCTGGGCGCCCATGGCGGCGTGCTGCTGGGAGGCGACTGCAGCGGCGGCCGCCAGCGACTGCTGGCCATCACCGCGATCGGCAGGCTCGCGGGCGGCCCCGGCGGCCCGATCCGGCGCGGGGACGCCCGACCGGGAGACCAGCTGGTATGCACCGGCGCCCATGGCCTGAGCCGGCTGGGCCTGGCGGTGCTGCGGGGCGAGGCCCTGCCGGCCTTGGCGCCGGCCGTGCAGGAGCGGGCCATCAGCGCCCACCGCCGGCCCGTGCCCCGCTTCGATGCCGTGGCGGCCCTGGGAGCCAGCCGGCCGGAAGCCCTGACCTGGCGCGTGGCCGGCTGTGACAGCAGCGACGGCCTGGCGGCGGCGGCGAGCTGCCTGGCGCTGGCCAGCGGCTGCACAGCCCTGATCGACTGCAGATCCCTTCCCCTGGCCCCGGAACTGGCGGGCCTAGCCACCGCCGAGGACTGGTGCCTCTGGGGAGGCGAAGATTTCGAACTGGTGCTGGCCCTGGAGCCGACCTGGGCGGCAGCCCTGGTGGAGCAGCTGCCCGGAAGCCGTTGCATCGGACGGATGGGAGTCCCCCAGTCGGAAGGCCCCCTGGTCTGGTCGGACGGGGGGGAAGCGATCCCCACCCCGTCAGCCAGCTTCCAGCATTTCGGCTAAGCGAGCTCCAGGCTCACTTCCAGTTGCGGGCCACCACTTCAGCCAGGTCGACAACGCGCTGGCTGTAGCCCCACTCATTGTCGTACCAGGCAATCACCTTGACCATGTTCTCGCCCATGACCAGGGTGAGGTCGGCATCCACGATCGTGGATTCATCTGTGCCGGCGTGGTCGGTGGAGACCAGGGGCAGATCGCAGTACTTGATGATCCCCTTCATCCCATTCTTCGAGGCTTCCTCAAGAACGGAATTGACCTCTTCCTTGGTGGTGCCGCGGCTGATTTCGAGGACGAGGTCGACCACCGAAACGTTGGGGGTGGGAACGCGCAGGGCGATGCCGTTGAGCTTGCCCTTCATCGGCGGGTAGACGAGCGCCACGGCCGTGGCCGCGCCGGTGGAGGTGGGAACGATGTTGACCGCAGCGGCACGGGCACGGCGCAGGTCACGGTGGCTGGCATCGAGGATGCGTTGGTCGCCGGTGTAGCTGTGGGTGGTGGTCATCATCCCCTTGACGATCCCAAAGCTCTGGTCGAGAACCTTGACGATCGGCGCCATGCAGTTGGTGGTGCAGCTGGCGTTGCTGATGATGTCGTAATCCTCATGGCGGTACTGGTCGGCATTCACACCCACCACGAAGGTGCCGACGCCTTCGCCCTTACCGGGAGCCGTGATCAGCACCTTGCTGGCACCGGCTTCAATGTGCTTGCCGGCTCCCTTCTGATCAATGAAAACGCCGGTGGCTTCGATCACCAGATCCACGCCCCACTCCTTCCAGGGGAGGTTGAGGGGGTTGCGATCGGAGAAGCATTTGATCGGCTTGCCATTCACGACGATGGTGTCGTCGGTGTAGCTCACTTCCGCGTTGCGGATGTGACCGAGCATCGTGTCGTACTGGAGCAGGTGGGCGTTAGTCTTCGGATCCGACGTGTCGTTCAGACCGACAACTTCGATGCCGGTGTTCTCACCGCGGCTGAGCCAGCAGCGCATGAAGTTCCGACCGATTCGGCCAAATCCATTGATCGCAACGCGCAAGGTCATGGCAGAAAGCGGTGGAACCCGCTAGCAAGGGGGGATTTTGGCTGCCGATCATACAGAAATGGTGTCCTGGTCTTTCCCGCAGCCACAGGCCCCGGATCGGACGGTCGGCAAAGCGCAGTATCCCGCAGAGGGGGGAGGGCGGACCGGCCGTTATTTTCGGCAAGGCCTGGAGTCCCCCTTGATCCCAAAGCTTGATCGCCGTCAGCCGCTCCACTTCATCGGAGCCGGTGGCATCGGCATGTCTGCCCTGGCGGGGATCCTGGCGGAACGGGGCTTCCTGGTGAGCGGCTCCGATCCCCGTCCCAGCCCGGTGCTGGAGCGGCTGCGGACCGCCGGGGTGCGGGTCTTCCAGGAGCAGACCGCCGCCACCATCGCCGCGGTGATGGCGGCCGAAGGCGCTCCCCTGGTGGTGATCAGCTCGGCGGTGCCCGCCGCCAACGAGGAGCTGGCCGAGGCGCGTCGGTGCGGCCTGTCGGTCGTGCACCGCTCCGACGTGCTGGCGGCGCTGATCAACGACCAGCCCTCGATCGCCGTGGCCGGCAGCCACGGCAAAACCACCACCAGCACCCTGATCGCCACCCTGCTGGAGGCCGTCGGCGAGGACCCCACCGCCGTGATCGGCGGCATCGTGCCCGCCTTCGGCAGCAATGGCCGCCATGGCCAGGGGCGGTTGCTGGTGGCGGAAGCCGACGAATCGGACGGCTCCCTGGTGAAGTTCAACCCCCGGCTCGGTCTGCTCACCAACGTCGAACTCGACCACACCGACCACTACCCCGACCTGGCCTCCCTGGTGGCCACCCTGCAGCGCTTCGCGAGCGGCTGCACGACCCTGCTGGCCAACCTGGACTGCCCGGTGCTGCGGGAGCACTTCCAGGCCGCCAGCTGGTGGTCCACCCAAAGCAGCGAGGGGGCGGACTTCGCCGCCATCCCCCTGGAGGAGCGCGGTGACGGCACCCTGGCCACCTGGTACGAGCAGGGGTTGGCGATGGGCACCCTGGAGGTGCCCCTGCCCGGTCGCCACAACCTGAGCAACACCGTGGCGGCGATGGCGGCCTGCCGGCTCGAGGGCGTGCCTTTCGCCGACCTGCGGCAGGCGGTGGCTGGCCTGCGCCCCCCCGGGCGCCGCTTCGACTGCCGCGGCCTCTGGCAGGACCGGGCGATCGTCGACGACTACGCCCACCACCCCAGCGAAGTGGCGGCCACCCTGGCCATGGCCCGGCTGATGGTGGAGAGCGGCCGCAGCCCGCTGCCGCTGGTGCCCCGCCGGCTGGTGGCGGTGTTCCAGCCCCACCGCTACACCCGCACCGCCCAGTTCATGGATGACTTCGCCGCCGCCCTGAGCCACGCCGATGCGGTGCTGCTGGCGCCGCTCTACGCCGCCGGCGAGGCCCCGATGGCAGGGATCTCGAGCCCGGCTCTGGCCGAGGCGGTGCGGACCCTCGCCCCCGACCTCCCGGTGGCGGTGGCGGGGAGCATGGAGGCGCTGGCGGAGCTGGTGGCCAGCGGCACCGGTCCGGGCGACCTGGTGCTGGCCATGGGGGCCGGTGACATCAACAGCCTCTGGGATCGCCTGGGGGCCCTCGACGAACACGAACGCCCCACGGCACTGGTGGCCTGAGGGGATGGTCGCGGCCCCGTCCAGCCAACCCCGCCCGTCGGTCTGCCTGCGGGACTTCACCACCTGGAAGGTGGGCGGACCCGCCGCCTGGTTCGCCGAACCCGCCGACGAGCAGGCGCTGATTGCCCACGCCGCCTGGGCGGTGGCCGCAGGCCTGCCCTTCCGCTGCATCGGCGCCGGCTCCAACCTGCTGATCGCCGACGGCGGCCTCGACGGGCTCACCCTCTGCAACCGCCGCCTGCAGGGCAGCCGCCTGGACCTGGCCGACGGCTGGGTGGAGGCGGAGGCGGGCGAACCGATCCCCACCCTGGCCCGCAAGGCCGCCAGGAGCGGTCTGCGGGGACTGGAATGGGCCGTGGGCATCCCCGGCACGGTGGGTGGGGCCGTGGTGATGAACGCCGGCGCCCAGGGGGGCTGCACGGCGGAGTGGCTGGACTCGGTGTGGGTCCTGGATCCCCGCCGGCCCGAGGCCCCCTTCCGCCTGGCGGCGGCCGAGTTGGCCTTCGCCTATCGCCACAGCCGTCTGCAGGAGGAGCCGCTGCTGGTGCTCTCGGCCCGGTTCCGGCTGGAGCCAGGCCACGATCCGGCCACCCTCACGGCCCGCACCAGCGCCAACCTGCACAGCCGCACCAGCAGCCAGCCCTACCAGCAACCCAGCTGCGGCAGCGTCTTTCGCAACCCTGAGCCGCTCAAGGCGGGGCAGCTGATTGAATCCCTCGGCCTCAAGGGGCTGAGCATCGGCGATGCCCAGGTGTCGCCGATCCACGCCAACTTCATCGTCAACACCGGCTCCGCCACCGCCGCCGACATCGATGCCCTGATCCGGCTGGTGCAGCAACGGGTGCTGGAGGGACGCGGCGTGCGACTGCACCCGGAGGTCAAACGGCTGGGGTTCTAGCCTGGCCGCTAACGATGACTCCCTGGCATGGCCGGCTTCGGACTTCCCAATTTCGGACAGCTGACCGAGGCCTTCCGCAAGGCCCAGCAGATTCAGCAGGACGCCCAGAAGCTCCAGGAGGAGCTCGATGCGATGGAGCTGCAGGGCAGCGATCCGGAGGGCCGCGCCAGCGTCTGGCTCACCGGCAACCAGCAGCCCCTGCGGGTCCAGCTGAGCCCCGAACTGCTGAGCGAGCCAGCCGAAACTGTGGAGGCCGCCGTGCTGGCGGCCCTCTGCAAGGCCTACGAGGTCTCCACCACCACCATGCGCGAGCGGATGGAAACCCTCACCGGCGGCCTGGATCTCAATCTTCCCGGTCTGGGGAACTGAGCTCCCCGTCCAGCGCCTGGCGGCGGGTGCTGCGAGAGGAGCGGCGCAGCTGGGGATTGAGCAGGGGCTCGAGGCGATCACCCCGCTGACGCATCCCCCCTTCCCCCTGGCGGCTTTGGCCCCCGCGGGAGCGGACCACCGCCAGGGCCTCCACCTCCTCCAGGCAGCGCCCGTAGAGGCCATGGCGGTCCCAGGTGGCCCCCATGGCGCAACCGGGATCCCCCTGGTGGCGGCAGTTGGCGAAGCGGCAGGGGGAGGCCCTGATCCGGGCCAGAAGCTCCGGGAAGGCGGCGGCGAGGGTCTGGGGATCGCTGGGCAGGGCGGGGGTGTTGAAGCCCGGTGAATCGGCCACCAGGGCCCCAGGAGCCAGGGGAAACAGTTCGACATGCCGCGTGGTGTGGCGTCCACGGCGCAGCCGCCCGGACACGGCGGCGACGCGGAGCCCCAGGTCGGGGGCCAGGGCATTGAGCAGGCTGCTCTTGCCAACGCCGGAGGGACCGCAGAGCACGGCGATGCCCTGCTGCTCCAGCCGGCACCGCAACGCCGCCAGACCCGCTCCGGTGTGGGTGGAGACCGCCAGCGGGGCGTAGCCCCAGCCCTCCAGCCGGCGGCACCAGGCCTCCACCTCGGCCGCCGGCAGCAGGTCAGCCTTGCTCAGCACCACCTGCACCGACTGGCCGGTCGCCTCTGCGGTGATCAGAAACCGCGTCAGCTGCAGGGGATCGAGGCCGGGTTCGGCCAGGGCCACCACCACCACCACCTGGCTCACGTTGGCGACCGCCGGACGCTGCAGCAGGTTGTGGCGGGGTTCCAGGCCCACCACCGACCCCCGCCGTGCCCGCCAGTCAACGGACGCCACCGTCACCCGATCACCGACACACACCTGCTGGCCGCTCTTGTCGAGGCGGGTGCGCCGGGTGCAGAGCAGGCGGCCGCCTCTGCCCGGCTCGGAGCCAGCGGGGCCGAGCTCACAGGGGCCATCGAGATCCACCAGGCAGTAGTTGGCCTGCAGGGCCACCACCCGACCCGGCAGCGGCTCATCCCCCATCCCGTCGCACCAGAAGCCGCACCCCGTCCCCTGGGACGAACGGCGAAGGCACGACCGGCTCCACGCTGTGACCTTCGGAGCGCAGGCCCTCGGCCACCATCTGCTCCGGTTCGCCCCCGTCCAGATCGATCTGGAGCCAGCCTCCCGTTGGCAGTGTTTCGAGCGCCAGGCGGGCGCGGATGAAGTTCACCGGGCAGGCGGTGCCCCGCAGATCGAGGGCCACCGGGTTGTTCAACCGAACAGGCCGCCGAACAGGCCGCTCTTGTGGTGGTGGCGCTGACCCTTGCTGGTGTGGTGCCCGGCCAGCTGCTCGAGCAGTTGTCGCTCCTCACCGTTGAGCTTGGTGGGCAGCTGCACCTTGATGGTGAACTGGTGGTTGCCGCGGGCCACCGGATTGCCCAGGCGGGGAATCCCCTTGCCCTGCAGGGTGATCACGGCCCCGGGCTGGGTGCCGGGGGGGATCTCCAGGGGCTCCTGGCCGTCGACGGTCTCCACCTCGATCGTGTCGCCGAGGATCGCCTGGAGGTAGTTGAGCGACACCTCGGAATGGATCGTGACCCCGTCCCGGCGCAGGTGGGGATGGGCCTGAACCGTGAGGAACACATAGAGATCACCCGCTGGCCCACCCCGCTGGCCGGCGTTGCCCTCCTGGCCGACCCGCAGGCGGGTGCCCGAGTCGACACCGGCTGGAATGTTGATGCGCAGCTTTTTGCGCACCTGCTGCAGACCCTGGCCGCCGCAGGAGGAGCAGGGATCGGCGATCACCTGGCCGGTGCCCTCGCAGGTGGGGCAGGGCGCCACCTGGGTGAAGTTGCCGAAGGGGGTGCGGGTGGCCCGTCGCACCTGGCCGGCGCCGCCGCAGGTGCCGCAGGTGGTGGGACCGCTGCCCGCCTTGGCTCCCGAGCCGCTGCAGGTTGTGCAGGTTTCCAGGTGGCGGATCTGGACGTCCTTCTCGCTGCCGAACACGGCCTCGCTGAAGCTGATCGTGAGGTCGAGGCGCAGGTCGTCACCCTGGCGAGGTCCCCGGCGGCGGGCACCGCCGGCGGCGGCACCGCCGGCCCCACCGAAGCCACTGAAGAAGGTTTCGAACAGGTCGGCGAAGCCACCCATGTCGCCCATGTCAGGCATGCCGCCGCCGCCGCCCAGACCGGCCTCACCGAACTGGTCGTAGCGGGCCCGGGCCTGGGGATCGCTGAGCACCTCGTAGGCCCGGCCGATCTCCTTGAAACGATCCTCCGCGGCCGGGTCCTTGTTGACATCCGGGTGGTACTGGCGGGCCAGGCGCCGGTAGGCCTTCTTGAGGCTGTCGGCATCCACGTCCCGGCTGACACCGAGCAGCTCGTAAAAATCGGCCATCAGTCGGATTGCCCCTCACTGGGGGGGGCCGGGGCGTCCGATGGGCTGGTCCCACCGGCCGGACCGGGGCCCATGGACACCTTGACCAGGGCGTGCCTGAGCACGCGGGCATCAAGGTGGTAGCCCCGCTGCAGCTCCTCGATCACCACATCCTCCGGGTGTTCCTCACTGGGTTCGCGCAACACGGCTTCGTGCAGGCTGGGATCGAAGGGTTCCCCTTCCACCCGCATCGGCGAAACCCCCAGCTGCTTGAACACATCAACAAGCTGTTTATAGAGGTTCTGGTAGCTGCGATGCAGGGTCTGGGCCTCTTCGCTCTGGGGATTGAGCTGCTGGCGGGCCCGGTCGAAGTTGTCGACCACCGGCAGGATCTCGGTGAGGGTCGTGCAGGTGATGTGCAGGCGCTGGTCTTCCTTGTCGCGGCTCTGGCGCTTGCGGAAGTTGTCGAAGTCGGCGGCGATGCGCATGTATTGACCCCGCAGCGACTCGTTCTCGCTGCGCAGGGTGGCCAGTTCGGCCTGGAGCTGGCCGAGGCGATCGCCGGCCTCCCCCTCAGGGGATGGCGAGGAATCGGCAGCCCCGTCGGCCGGCGTGGCGTCCGTCTCGCCGTCAGCCGTCACCTGCAGGGTCTCGAGGAGCGCCTCCACCCGGGCTGCGTCGACCGCGCCCTCCTGGGGATCGATCCGTTCCTCATGGGGGGGGGTGATGTCGCCGGTCATGCGTTCTGGCAGGGATGTCAGATGCCGTTATGTTGAATGCCGAGGAGCCCCCTCCACAAGCGGTGGAAGCCCGCACCTCGGCCCCAGGCTTCGCTTCCGATCCTTCCCTCGATGCCATCAGAAGGTCTCACCCAGCGTCCGCAGGTCACCGGAGCGGAGCACACATCCCTGTTCCGCGACCTCGACCTGGGCCAGGCGGCCTCGCCCACGGGGCAGATCGCACCGGAAACCGAGGATCTCGAGGCCAGCAGCTCCGGTGAGGGGATCTCACCGGTGATGAGCCTGGTGGACCGGATCCTGATCGAATCGCTCACCACCGGCGCCAGTGACATCCACGTCGAACCCCAGGAGGACGGCCTGCTGATCCGGTTCCGCCAGGACGGTGTGCTGCGCGGCATCGACAAGCTGCCCCGCACCCTGATCCCGGCGGTGACCTCCCGCTTCAAGATCATGGCCGACCTGGACATCGCCGAACGGCGGATGCCCCAGGACGGCCGGATCCGGCGCAACTTCCGCGGCCGCACCATGGACTTCCGGGTCAGCACCCTGCCGGGCCGCTACGGCGAGAAGGTGGTGTTGCGGTTGCTCGACAGCGGCGCCACCCAGCTCGGCCTGGACAGCCTGATCACCGACGACGAAGCCAGGGCCACCCTGCGGGACATCGGCTCGAAGCCCTTCGGCATGATCCTGGTCACCGGACCCACCGGCTCCGGCAAATCCACCACCCTCTACGCCCTGCTTTCGGAACGCAACGACCCCTCGATCAACATCTCCACCGTCGAGGATCCGATCGAGTACACCCTCACGGGCATCACCCAGACCCAGGTGAACCGGGAGAAGGGCTACGACTTCAGCTCCGCCCTGCGCGCCTTCATGCGGCAGGACCCTGACGTGCTGCTGGTGGGCGAGACCCGCGACCTGGAAACCGCCCGCACCGCCATCGAGGCGGCCCTCACCGGCCACCTCGTGCTCACCACCCTCCACTGCAACGACGCCGCCAGCGCCTTCGCCCGGCTCGATGAGATGGGCATGGAGCCCTTCCTGGTGAGTGCTTCGCTGCTGGGGGTGGTGTCGCAGCGGCTGCTGCGGCGCCTGTGCAGCGAATGCCGGATCTCCTATCACCCGCACCACGGCGAACTGGCCCGCTTCGGCCTGGTGGCTTCCGATGAGAGCGAGATCACCTTCTACCGCGCCAACACGGTGTCGCCTGGCTCGGAGGGCTGCTGCAGCACCTGCCAGGGGCGGGGCTACAAGGGCCGGGTGGGGGTCTACGAGATCCTGCGCATGAATGAGACGCTCTCCGCCGCCGTGGCCAAACGGGCGACGACGGAGGAGCTGCGCCGCCTGGCCCTGGAAAGCGGCATGAAAACGCTGCTGGGCTACGGCCTCGACCTGGTGCGGCAGGGGCTGACCACCCTCGAGGAGGTGGAGCGGATGCTGCTCACCGACACGGGCCTGGAATCGGAGCGAAGGGCCCGGGCCCTGAGCACCCTCACCTGCCGCAGCTGCGGGGCTGGGCTGGAGGACGAATGGTTGGAATGTCCCTACTGTCTGAGCGTTCGGAGCTGAGCGGCATGGACCTTCTGATCGAGGACCTGATGCAGGAGCTGGTCAAGGCCGGCGGCAGCGACCTGCACCTGTCCGCGGGGAATCCGCCCTACGGCCGCTTCAGCGGCCAACTCAGGCCCATCGTCCAGGACACGAAACTCAGCGAGGAGAGCTGCAACCGTCTGATCTTCTCCCTGCTCAACAACGCCCAGCGCAAGAATCTCGAACAGAACTGGGAGCTGGACTGCTCCTACGGCCTCAAGGGCGTCGCCCGTTTCCGCATCAACGTCTACCGCCAGAGGGGCACCTACGCGGCCTGCCTGCGGGCCCTCGGCAACTCGATCCCCAGCCTGGAGAAGCTCGGCCTGCCGCCGATCGTCGAGGAGATCAGCAACAAGCCCAAGGGTCTCGTCTTGGTCACCGGACCCACCGGCTCCGGCAAGACCACCACCCTGGCCTCCCTGATCGAGCACATCAACGCCACCCGTTCGGAGCACATCCTCACCATCGAGGATCCGATCGAATTCACCTACAGAAACAACAAGTCGATCATTCACCAGCGGGAACTCAATGAGGACACCCGCAGCTTCTCCAATGCCCTGCGGGCAGCCCTGCGGGAAGATCCCGATGTGATCCTGGTGGGGGAACTTCGCGACCTGGAGACGATCCAGCTGGCCATCACCGCCGCCGAAACCGGCCACCTCGTCTTCGGCACCCTGCACACCAGTTCCGCCTCCCAGACCGTCGACCGGATGGTGGACGTGTTCCCCGCCGGCCAGCAGACCCAGATCCGGGTGCAGCTCAGCGGCAGTCTGCTGGCGGTCTTCTCCCAGACCCTCTGCAGGAGCGCCGAACCCACCGCCAAGGGGGCCTTCGGACGGGTGATGGCCCAGGAGATCATGATCAACACGCCGGCCATCGCCAACCTGATCCGGGAGGGGAAGAGCTCCCAGCTCTATTCCCAGATCCAGACCGGCGCCAGCCAGGGCATGCAGACCCTTGAGCGCGCCCTGGCGAACCTGGTGGAGGACGGCAAGGTCAGCCGCGACGAGGCCCTGCTGAAAACCACCAAACCCGAGGAGCTCATCAGGCTTCTCGACCGATGATGGTCCCCTGACCCCTTTCCCCCGGACGCCGATCCCCGTTTCCCCCGAGCGCCGCCATGACCGCCTTCGTCGTCACCTACACCACCAAGTCCGGCCAGCGCCGTGAGATGACGCTGACGGCGGACAACCCTTCGGTGGCGAGGCGGGAACTGCGCCGGCGTGGCATCCTGCCCAACACCCTGGTGCGGAAGGAGGCGCCGAAGGTGCCCCAGGGGAGCGTCAGGAAAGTGGGCACCTCCTTCAGTGGCCTCTCCGACCTGCTGGAGGGCCCGGTGACGATCCGGGACAAGGCTCTGTTCGCCAACAAGCTCTCCGCCCTGGTGGATGCCGGCGTGCCGATCCTGCGCAGCCTCGACCTGATGCGGATGCAGCAACGCTCCACCAAGATGCGTCTGGCCCTGGCTGGCATGACCCAGGACGTGAACCAGGGCGACAGCCTGGGCAACTCCATGCGCCGCTGGCCGAAGGTGTTCGACAACCTCAGCATCGCCCTGGTGGAGGCGGGCGAAGCCGGCGGCGTGCTCGACGACACCCTCAAGCGTCTGGCCAAGCTGCTGGAGGACAACGCCAAGCTTCAGAACCAGATCAAAGGGGCGATGAGCTATCCGGTCACCGTGCTGGTGATCGCGATTGCGGTGTTCCTGGGCATGACCATCTTCCTGATTCCGACCTTTTCGAGCGTCTTCGATCAGCTGGGGGCGGAGCTGCCCCTGTTCACCCAGATGATGCTGAACCTCAGTGAGTTTCTGCGCTCCTGGAAAGCGCTGATCCTGCTGGGCGGTCTGGTGGGATTCGCCTTCTGGGTGGTCTCCACCTACAACACACCGATCGGCCGGCGGCAGATCGATGGCCTGCTGCTGAAGCTGCCCCTGTTCGGTGAGCTGCTGCAGAAAACGGCCAGCGCCCAGTTCTGCCGAACGCTGAGTTCCCTTTCCAAGGCGGGTGTGCCGATCCTTCTTTCCCTGGAGATCGTCAGAGAAACCGCCACCAATTCCGTGATTTCCGATGCCATCATCTCCTGCAAGAATGAAGTGAGCGAAGGCATGCCGCTGAGCGCCGCCCTGCGGATGAAGAATGTGTTCCCGGAGATGGCTGTGAACATGCTCGCCATCGGGGAGGAAACCGGCGAGATGGACGCCATGCTCTCCAAGGTGGCCGATTTCTACGAAGACGAGGTGACCACCATGGTGAAGGCGATGACCTCCATGCTTGAGCCGGCCATGATCGTGCTGGTGGGCATCATCGTGGGATCGGTGTTGCTGGCCATGTACCTGCCGATGTTCTCGATCTACGAGCACGTGCGCTGAGCCGCCAGCGCCTGCCCCGCCAGCCAACCCGAACTCCAGCAGTGCTGGAAGTTGAAGCCACCGGTGACGCCGTCCACATCCAGCAGCTCCCCCACCAGGAACAGTCCCGGCTGAACCCGGCTCTCCATCGTGGCCAGGTTGACTTCCGCCAGGGGGATGCCGCCAGCGGTCACGAACTCCTCGCCGAAGGGCCCCCGGCCTGAGATCTGATAGCGGCTGTCCCGCAGGGCGGTGACCAGGGCCTGCTCGCTGCGCCGGGGCAGATCGGCCCAGCGCAGGCTGGCGTCGACACCTCCCAGCGCCAGCAGGTGCAGCCAGAGGCGGCGGCTGAGGTCGGGCCAGGGGCGCCAGTTGCCGAGCTGACGGCGGGCCTGGTCGCGGCGGGCATCGGCGAACCACCCCTCCAGCTCCGCCGGCTTGCGGCCACCGGTCCAGTCGACCCGGAGCTCGGCCCGGTAGCGGCGTTCCCGCAGGGCGCGGGCAGCGAAGGCCGTGAGCCGCAGGGTGGCCGGACCGCTGAGACCCCAGTGGGTGATCAGCACCGGCCCCCGTTGCCGCTGGGGCTTGGTGGCGGAGCTGGCGGCGATTCCCGGCAGGGGCGTGAGCAGCAGCTCCAGCTGCACCGGGTCCATGGCCACCCCGGCCAGGTCCACCAGGGGGTGGTCGGCCAGGGTGAGGGTGAACAGGGAGGGCACCGGCGCCACCAGGCCGTGGCCCAGGGAGGCGGCGATGCGGTGGCCGCTGGGGTGGCTGCCCGTGGCCAGCACCAGGTGCTCGGCCTCCAGCTCGCCCCCCGAGCGCAACCGCAGCCGGAAGCCGCCGCCGGGGAGGGCCTGGGCCGTCTGGCCCGCCTGGGCCGTGTGCACCGCCACCCCGGCGGCGATCGCCGCCCGGCGCAGGGTCTCGACCACCGAGCTGGAGCGGTTGGAACGGGGAAACAGGCGGCCGTCGGGCTCCTCCACCAGCTGAAGGCCGTGGGCCTGGAACCAGGCCACCGTGTCGCCGGTGGCGAAGCGCGAGAAGGGCCCCCGCAGGGCCTTGCCGCCGCGGGGGTAGTGATCCACCAGCACCCGCGGGTCCCAGCAGGCATGGGTGACGTTGCAGCGACCGCCGCCGCTGATCAGCACCTTGTGCAGCGGTTCGGGGGTGGACTCCAGCAGCAGCACGCCGCCGGGGAAACGGCCACCGGCCGCTTCGGCCGCCGCAATGGCGGCCATGAAGCCCGCCGGTCCACCTCCCACCACCACCACGGAGGCACGGCTGGGCAGCATGGGGCGATGGAGCACAACTACCGCTTCAGTGTGGCGCCCATGCTGGACTGCACCGATCGGCACTTCAGGGTGCTGATGCGGCAGGTCAGCCGGCACTGCCTGCTCTACTCCGAGATGGTGGTGGCCCGGGCGCTGCACCACATCGCCCGGGAGGGCTCCGCCTCCCGCATGGGGGAGCGGCAGCAGCGGCTGGACCGGCTGCTGGGGTTCGATCCGATCGAGCACCCGCTGGTGCTGCAGCTGGGGGGCGACGACCCGGAGCTGCTGGCGGAGGCCGCCCGGATGGGGGCCGCCTGGGGCTACGACGAGATCAACCTGAACCTGGGCTGCCCCAGCGAAAAGGTGCAGCAAGGCCGCTTCGGAGCCTGCCTGATGGCGGAGCCGGAACGGGTGGCCCGCTGCGTGGCGGCGATGGCGGCGGCCACCCCCCTGCCGGTGACGGTGAAGCACCGCATCGGCATTGACGATCGGGATTCCTACGCCGAACTGCTGGCCTTCGTGGACACCCTGGCCGCAGCCGGCGCCGCCCGCTTCGCCGTCCATGCCCGCAAGGCCTGGCTGAACGGCCTCGATCCGAAGCAGAACCGCACCGTGCCGCCCCTGCGCTGGGATCTGGTGCACCGCCTCAAACGGGAGCGGCCAGCGCTGCGCATTGAACTGAACGGCGGCCTTGAGGAGCTTGCACCCTGCCGGGAGCAGCTGGCCTGGGTGGATGGGGTGATGGTGGGCAGGGCGGCCTACGCCCATCCCCTGCGCTGGGCGGGGGTGGACGGGCAGATCTTCGGGGATGGCGCCGCCGTCGAGGCCCGGGCCTCGACGGTGCTCCGGGGGGTGCTGCCCCACACCGAGCGCTGGTGCGCCGCGGGCGGACGGCTGTGGCCGATCGCCCGGCACCTGGTGCACGTGGTGGAAGGGGTCAGCGGGGCGCGCGGCTGGCGCGGCTGGCTGACCCGCGAGGCCGGCCAGGCCGGCGCCGGCCCGGAAGTTCTGGAAGCCGCCGCCAGGCAGCTGGAAGAGCGGGGCCTGTGACGCGGATCAGCCCTGGGGCCCGCCCGCTTCAGCCCTCGGCGCCGCCGTAATCACCGCCACCGCCGTACTCACCACCACCGCCACCGGTGCGGCGCCGGCGGGAGCGGCCCGCTTCGAAGGGGTCGGGGGCGGCACCGCCACCGCCACCGCTCGCAGCACCGCCGCCACCGCCGTAGCTGCGGTCTTCCCAGCCCTTGGCACCGGAACCCCGGTCGCCACCGCCGCCGTAGCCACCACCACCGCCGTAACCGCCACCGCCGCCGCCATAACCGCCGTAGCCCCCGCCACCCCGGCGCGGGCCACCACCACCACCGCCGCCGCCACTGCGGGGTTCGGCCTTGTTGATGCGCAGGGGACGGCCCATCAGCTCGGCGCCCTGGAGGGCATCGATCGCCCGGGTCTCGGTGTCAGCGTCGGCCATCTCGACGAAGGCGAAGCCACGCTTGCGGCCGGTGTCACGCTCCAGCGGCAGGGAGCAGTTGACCACGTCTCCGAAGGGAGCGAACAGCTCAGCCACGTCCTCCTGCTCAGCGCGGAAGGGAAGATTGCCGACGAAAATACTCACTGACCGATGAGGGGAATCGATGGCGCGCGCAGGCGCCTGAGACCCGCCAAGGTTAGACGGAGACGCGCGATTCCAATGCCTGGCCGGCCCAGGGCAGCAATGGGAGGCCAGGGGCGGAAAGCGACACGCCTCAGGGGATCTGGTCCAGACGCTCCCGGGCCTGGCGCCGTTGCTCGGCCACCCGCTCGAAGCCGGTGCCACCTTCGCTGCGCCGGGCCGCCACCACCTGCCGCGGCGCGATCACGGCATGGATGTCCGCCTCAAAGGCCGGATGCAGCTCCTGCCAGCGCTCCAGGGGCAGATCGGCCAGCAGCCGCTGTTCCGCCAGGCAGGCCTTCACCAGGCCTCCGACCAGCTGATAAGCCTCCCGAAAGGGCACACCCCGGGCCACCAGATAGTCGGCCACATCGGTGGCGTTGGAATAATCGGCAGCCACGGCGGCCTCCAGCCGGGCGGGGCGGAAGTCGAGCCCTTCCTCGAAGAGCACGGCCATCGCTTCAAGGCAATCGAGGCAGGTGCGCACCCCGTCGAACAGGGCTTCCTTGTCTTCCTGGAAGTCCTTGTTGTAGGCAAGGGGCAGACCCTTGATCATCGTCAGAAGTCCCATCAGGTGGCCGAAGACGCGGCCGCTCTTGCCGCGTACCAGTTCGGGCACATCGGGGTTCTTCTTCTGGGGCATCAGGCTGCTGCCGGTGGCGCAGCGGTCGGTGAGCCCCACGAAGCCGAACTCCTCGCTGGCCCAGAGGATCACCTCCTCCGCCAGACGGCTGAGGTGGGCCATCACCAGGGACAGCGCCGCCATCGTCTCGACGGTGAAATCGCGGTCACTCACCGCATCGAGGCTGTTGGCGTAGATCGCCTCGAAGCCCAGCTCGGCGGCGGTCTGGCGCCGGTCGATCGGCACCGAAGTCCCGGCCAGGGCCGCCGCCCCGAGGGGGCAGATGTTGACGCGGCGGCGCACGTCGGCCAGACGCTGGCGGTCGCGTTCGGCCATCTCCACATAGGCCAGCAGGTGGTGGGCCAGGCAGACCGGCTGGGCCCGCTGCAGGTGGGTGTAGCCGGGGATGAGGGTGTCGGGGTGGGCGTCGGCCTGGGCCAGCAGGGCCCGCTCAAAGCGCACCAGGGCGGCATCGATGTGGTCGATGCGGCGCCGCAGCCACAGGCGCAGGTCGGTGCCCACCTGGTCATTGCGGCTGCGGCCGGTGTGCAGCTTCTTGCCGAGGGAGCCGAGCCGTTCGATCAGCCGCCGCTCCACGGCGAAATGCACGTCCTCCGCCTCCAGGCCCGGCGTGAAGCTGCCGGCGGCCGCCTCAGCCCGGATGGCCTCGAGCCCCTCGATCAGGCACTCGGCTTCCTCCAGGGTGATCACACCGCAGCGGCCCAGCATGCGGGCGTGGGCGATGGAACCGTCGAGATCCTCCTGCAGCAGGGCGATGTCAAAACCGATCGAGGCATTGAACCGCTCGATCGCCGGATGCAGACCCTGCTCGAAGCGGTCGCTCCAGGTGGTGGGGGAGGGGTCAGCGGCCATCACGGGGTTCCGGGCAGCCCTTCAGCTTGCCATTCGTCTCAGGTCGGGGGCAGGGAGGGCAGCACCACCCCGTCCCGCACCTTCAGCACCACCATCGAGGCATCGTCTTCGAGGCGGCGGTCGCTGCCGACGAAACGGTCGAGGCGCTCGAACAGCCGATCCAGGATCGTCTGGGCCTCATGGGCCGCCCGGCAGGCGCCATGGAAGGCCCGCACCAGCCGCTCCTCATCGAAGCGCTCACCACTGAAGCCGCTGGCTTCGGTGACGCCATCGGTGTAGTAGAGGACCACATCGCCCGGGTCCAGCTGCAGTTCACCGCAGCCGTAGTCCGCCTCGCTCTGCAGACCGATCAGCAGGCCGGGGGTGTCGAGCCGCTCCACCCGACCGGCGTGGCGCCGCCACACCAGCGGCGGGTTGTGGGCGGCGTTGGCGTAACGCAGCAGGCGGGTGCGGGGGTCGTAGTCGGAATAGAAGAGGGTGACGAAGCGGTGCGAGTGGGCCAGGTCCTCCTGGGCCAGCTGGTTGAGGTCGTGAAGGATGCGATCCGGGGGGAGGCCGCTGAGCACCTCGGCCCGCAACATGCCCCGCAGCAGGGTCATCAGCAGGCCGGCCGGCACCCCCTTGCCCATCACATCCCCCATCACCAGCGCCCAGGGGGCCTGCTCACGCCGGTGGCCGGTGAGCTGGGGCTGGGTGGGGATGAAGTCGTAGTAGTCGCCGCCCACCTGGAAGGCCGGACGGCAGAGGGCCGCCAGCTCGACGCCATCGATCACGGGGCAGTGGTCGGGGAGCAGCTGGGACTGGACCTCGGCGCCGATGCTCAGCTGGCGGTCGAGCCGTTCATGGCGGCGCCGGTCCTGCTGCAGCACCTCGTTCTCCAGGGCCACACCGGTGAGGTCGGCCACCAGCTGGAGGTGACGGCGGCGCACATCGCTCCAGCTGAAGCCTCGCTGGCCACTGAACACATACAGCCGGCCCCGCTGGCGACTGCGGGCCACCACGGAGGTGGCGAACACCTGCTGGGCGCCGAGCAGGCGCTGGACCAAGGGGTCGAGCAGCACCGCGACGGCCTCGTCGCCCTCCTGGTTCTGCAGCTGGCCATCGGGCAGGGCGGCCAGCTGCCGCAGCACCTCGGCGCTGCGCTCGCCGGCTGTGGCCTGGAGCTGCTCGCGCCACAGCCGGCCATCGGCGTGGAACACCACCAGCAGGCTGCCTTCGGCCTCCACCAGCCGCGCGGCCACCAGGGGCACCAACTCGAGGAAACGCTTGAGGTTGGTGTAGCTGCGCAGGGCGAACGACAGCGACGCCAGAAGCTCCTGGTTGCGGCGCTGTTCCCGGCCGAGGCTGTCGAGCAGCTGGCGCAGCGAAGCCGTCACCGACGGCCCCCGATCGGGAGACGGGGACGGCGCGGAGCTGGAGAGGGGCTGCGGGGGCGGCTGGCTGCTCACCGAGCGGCCGCAAAGGACACGCAAGGTAGCAGCGGCTGGCGGGCGTCAGGAGGCCAGCAGCGCTTCGACGAACTCGAAGCTGTTGAAGGGCCGCAGGTCGCGAATGCCCTCGCCGGCCCCGATGAAGCGGATCGGCAGCCCCGCCTCGGAGGCCACCGCCAGGGCGACGCCGCCGCGGGCGCTGCCGTCGAGCTTGGTGAGCACCACCCCGGTGAGGCCGGCGGCACTGGCGAAGGCCATGGCCTGGCGCAGGCCGTTCTGGCCCTGGCTGGCATCGAGCACCAGCAGCGACTCCACCACCGCCTCCGGCGCCAGTTTGGTGATGGTGCGCCGCACCTTGCCCAGTTCCTCCATCAGGTTGTGCTTGGTCTGCAGCCGGCCGGCCGTGTCCACCAGCACCAGCTCGGTGCCCTTGGAGCGGGCGGCGCCGATGGCGTCGTAGACGACGGCCGCCGGATCGGCATTGGCACTGGGGTTGGCCACCACCGCCACACCGCTGCGCTCGCCCCAGACGCTCACCTGCTGCACGGCTGCAGCACGGAAGGTGTCGGCGGCGGCGATCAGGCAGCTGTAACCACTGCGCACCGCCAGGTTGGCGAGCTTGCCGAGGGTGGTGGTCTTGCCGACCCCGTTCACCCCCACCAGCAGCCAGACGTTGAGCCGATCGCGCTGGGGGGCCAGCACGGCGGTGTCACCGGCACTGATCGGGGCATCCAGCAGGCCGCGCAGCTGCTCCTTGAGGAAGCGCAGGCCTTCGGCCGGATCCACCACCTCCTCGTTGAGGCGGCGGCGCAGGGCGTCGAGCACCTGGTCGGTGGCCTTCACGCCCACATCGGCGCGCAACAGGGTGGACTCGAGATCGTCGAGCACCGCCGGGGTGAGGGGATCGTCGCCGAGGTTCTCCAGAAGCTGGGTGACGAAGCCCTTGCGGGTCTTCTCCAGGCCGCGGCGCAGACGGCCCAGCCAGTCAATCTCCTCAAGGGAGACCTCCTCGACGCGACGGCCCTGGGCCGCCAGCACCTCCGCCGACCAGGTGAAGGTGGCATCAAAGGCCCCCAGGCTGGGGTCGGCGGCATCGGCCTCTGCGGCCAAGGGGCTCGCTGCGACGGCCGGCGGGGCGGGCTCGGCGGGGGCGGTGATCTCCTGGAGGCGCTGCTGGCGCTGGGCGGCGGCCTGCTCCAGCAGGGACAGACCCGTGGCGGCGGGCGGGGCGGGCTCGGGCTCGGGTGCGGCGGGCTGAGGCTCGGGCTCGGGAGCTGCGGGGGCAGGCGCAGGCTCGGCGACGGGCGGGCTGGTCGCCTCCTGCTGGGCCTTGAGCCGGGCGTAGGCCTGGCGCGCCCAGGCCAGGGCGTCCTCGTCGACACCGGCTGCGGCCGGAGCGGGCGCAGGCGCCACAGGTTCCGTTACCGGCTCAACAGGCGCCGCAGGGGCCTCAGCAGACGCCGTCACTTCAGGCTCGGGCTCGGCCTCGGGGGCGGGCTGCGGTTCGGGCTCCGGGGCGGGCTGGGCCAGCGTCCGTTTGAACCAATCGAAGACCATCGCGTTCCTGCCTAAACCCGGGCGGCGGTGAAGCGCCGCAACACACCGTTGATCATGCGTCGCCCCTGCTCGTCGCTGTAGCGGTTGGCCAGTTCCACCGCTTCGTTGCAGGCCACGGCGGCGGGCGTGGCGAAATCCTCGAGGTCCACCACCGCCAGCCGCAGGATGTCGCGGTCGACCCGGGGCAGGCGGGTGAGGCGCCAGCCTTCCATCACCGCGTCGATGCGGCGATCAAGGCCCTCACGGTCGCGCAGCACCGCCTTGCTGCGGGCGATGGCGTCGAGCCGCACGGCGTCCTGGTCGGCCATGAGCAGCAGGCGGGGCAGCTCCAGGCTGGCCGAGAGGCGATTGAGGGCCTGCTCGGCATGGGTGAGGCCGTCCTGCAGGTGGCGCCGCACCGTGGGCAGCTGCTTCTCGCCCTGGTCCTGCAGCTCACTGTCCAGCAGCCGCTGCTGGGCCTGCTGCAGATCCTCGGCGGAGCGGTCGAGGGCCTCACGCACGTGCTGGCTGAGGGTGGTGACAGCCTGCTGCAACAGCACATCGAAAGAGCCGGTGGGGGCCTCAGCCCCGCTGCCGCGATCGCTCACCTGACCCAGCATCAGCAGGGCCAGTTCACGGGCAAGGGTGCGACTCTGCATCAGGAGGTTTGGGGGGCGCGCAGCTGGGCCAGGAGGCTGGCGAAGCTGCGGTTGGAGTTGGGTTCCCGCTCGTCCGGGCTGACGATGCCGGCGGAGATGATCGTGCGGAAGGCATCCTCCACGCTCAGCTCCAGATCCTTCACCAGCCGTTCCGGCACCACCGCGTACCAACCGGTGGTGGGGTTGGGGGCGGTGGGAATGAAGACGCTGAGCATCTTCTCGCCGAAATCAGACTGGATCGCGGTGCCGATCACACCGGTGACGAAGCCCACGGCGTAGAGCCCTTCGCGGGGGTACTCCACCAGCACCACCCGCCGGAAGCGGCTGGAGTTGCCCTGCAGGAAGGTTTCGAGCAGCTGCTTGAGGGTCTTGTAGACGGAGCCCGCCAGGGGGATGCGCAGCAGGGTGCCCTCACCGAACTCCAGCAGCCAGCGGCCGACGATGTTGCGGGCCATCAGGCCGATCAACAGGATGCCCAGCAGGGGCACCAGCAACCCCACCCCCAGGTTGATCAGGTCCTGGAGGAGGGGGTTGAGGGTGTTGAACGGGTTGAACTGCTTGGGGATCGACGTGAGGAACGCCAGCACGAAGCGGCTCACCGTGGTGGCGAGCCAGATCGTGGTGGCCAACGGAATGACCACCAGCAGGCCGGCGATCAGATCGTTCTTGAGATCCTGCTGCAGCCGGTTGCCCAGGGGCTGGTCGGAACTGGGACTACTGGATGGGACCAATGGAAGAAGGGGTCCGTAGGGGCGAAACCCTAACGGTAACGATCCACGGGGGTCTTACAGGACACTGCCGAGGCAAAGGATGGTGAACGCGATGATCAGCACTACCGCGCCAAGCGATCCGCCATAGCGGCGCTGGCTGAGGGTGACCTTGCCGGTCTGCTCAGTCTGCTTGAACTGGGTTTCGAGCTGGTCAAGCTGGCGATCGATGAAGGCCCGGGCCGACTGGGTCTTCTGGGCCTCGGTGGCGCCGGGGGGCACCTGGCCGGTGGCTTCGGCCTGGCGGATCAGCTGCTGCAGAAGGGCGGGATCCTTGCTCTGCTGGCGGGCCATCTCCAGCTGGCCGCGCTTGGCGGCGATCTGCTGGTCGTTCTGCTGCTGCATCTGCTGGTCACCGCCGAAGGTGATCGGCAGCGAGGCGGTCAGCAGAACAGCCAGCAGACCACTGATGATGCAGACCGTCCAGAGGACGGGCGTGCGCCCCTCCGACTGGTCTTCCAGGCGGGAGGAGAGGTACATGAGCAGCAGACCGATCAGACCCATGGGGGCCTGGCTGATCAGTCGCTCCACCGCCAGCTGGCGGAACGCCTCCTCCTCCCAGTCCCAGAGACTCAGGACGGCGACCAGCTGCAGAACGAGCAACACCACCAGGGTGAGGCCCATCCAGCGCAGCAGTGGGCTGAAACGGGATGAGGAAACGGCAGCCACTCAGGGGGGTTCGGATTCGTGGGACTCTACCGGCAGCCCTTGAACGTTCCCGGCTCCCCTAGCGCGCTGGCGGCGGCACTGCGGGCCCGGGCCGAGGCGCTGGGCTTCGCACCGGTGGGCCTGGCGGCGGTGCCGGGGGGGCCGAGGCTGCCGCTGCGCAGCGCCGCCCTTGAGCGCTGGCTGGCGGCGGGGCACCAGGCGGGGATGGGCTGGATGAACGACCCGCGCCGCCAGCGGATCGAGTCACTGCTGCCGGGGGTGCGCAGCGTGCTGGCCGTGGGCTGGAACTACCACGTGGCCCAGGAACAGGCGCCGGGGAGCCTGCGGGTGGCCCGCTACGGCTGGGGCCGCGACTATCACCGGGTGATCGATGGGCGCCTGCGGCAGCTGGGGCGCTGGCTGGAGGAGGCCGCGCCGGGCACCACCTGGCGGGCCTGCGTCGACAGTGCCCCCCTGCTCGACAAGGCGTGGGCGGAGGAGGCGGGCCTGGGCTGGATCGGCAAGAACGGCAACCTGATCGATCGCCGCCGCGGTTCCTGGATGTTGCTGGGCCACCTGCTCACCAGCCTCGACCTGCCCGCCGACCGTCCGGCCGAACCCCTGTGCGGCGCCTGCACCGCCTGCATCGACGCCTGCCCCACCAGCGCCATCGACGAGCCGTTCGTGGTGGATGCCCGCCGCTGCCTGGCGTATCACACGATCGAGAACCGCGACGACGCCCTGCCGGCGGCCATGGCCGGTCGGCTGCAGGGCTGGGTGGCCGGCTGCGACATCTGCCAGGAGGTCTGCCCCTGGAACCACCAGGCCCTGCCCGTCGCCACGGACGTGGACGTGCAGCCGCGCCCTTGGCTGCTGGATCTGCGCGGCGAGGAAGCCCTGGACTGGAGCGACGCCGACTGGGACGGGCGGCTGCGGGCCTCGGCCCTGCGGCGGATCCGGCCGGCGATGTGGCGGCGCAACATCCGGGCGGCGCTGGCGGGCGGTGGGGGACAACGGGGGACGGCTCCCTAGGCTGGGGCGATTCGGGGTGATTCCGTGGGCCGGCGGTTCTGGCAACTGTTTTCCTCCCTCTGCCTGGCCTTGCCACTGACGGTGCTTCCCGCTCCGGCCAAGGCTCTGGTGCCGTTCGTCTACCTGCCCCAGGAAAAAGAACTGGAGGGGGCGGGGCTGGGGATCGCCCAGGCGGCGGCGCGGCTGCTGCGACTCGGCCAGGCTGAGGATGCCGCCCGGCTGGCGGAGCTGACCGTGCGGCTGCTGCCGGACGACCCCCGCGGCTGGGTGCTGCTGGCGGAGGCGGAATTGCGCAGCAACCAGATGGACAAGGCGGTGGTGGCCCTGGCCCGGGCCAAGCAGCTGGATCCCAACAACGCCGGCATCTGGTTCGCCGAAGGGTCCCTGGCCCTGCGCAACGGCAAGCCCCAGGACGCCATCGGGCTGCTGCGCAAGGGGATCGAACTGGACGGCAAGAACGCCGGTGCCTATTTCGATCTGGGCAACGCCCAGATCCTGCTGGGCAACACCGACGCGGCCCTTGGCTCATTCGAGAAGGCCGCGGGGCTGCGCAAGGACTTCTGGGAAGCGATCAACAACCAGGGCCTGGTGCTGTTCGAGAGCGGCCGCACCGCCGACGCCATCGGCCGCTGGCAGCGGGTGCTGAAGATCAAGCCGGACATCGCCGAAACCTCCCTGGCCCTGGCGGCGGCCCTGTTCGAGCGCGGACCGGCGGAGCGGGCCCAGGCCCTGAAGCTGGCCGAAACCGCCCTGGCGGAGGAGCCCAACTACGTCAAGGACAGCTTCCAGAAGGAGCAGCTGTGGGGGCCGAAGCTGCGGGCGGTGACCGCCCAGCTGCTGGCCCTGCCGGAGTTGAAGGCTGCGGTGGAACGGGCCCAGGCCAATGCCACCGCCGGTGACGGCAACGGCGGCAGCAGCGACGACTCCTGATCTGGTTGCCACGGGCACCATCTGTAGGCTGAGCGCCCTGAGCCGCAGCCCCCCAGGACCGGATGCCGGACGAGCGCGTCCAACCGATCGCCCTGCATCAGGAGATGCAGCGCTCCTACCTCGAGTACGCGATGAGCGTGATCGTGGGACGGGCCCTGCCGGACGTGCGCGACGGGCTCAAGCCGGTGCAGCGCCGCATCCTGTTCGCGATGCACGAGCTGGGGCTGACCCCTGACCGGCCGTACCGCAAGTGCGCCCGGGTGGTGGGCGACGTGCTGGGCAAGTACCACCCCCACGGGGACCAGGCGGTGTACGACGCCCTGGTGCGACTGGTGCAGACCTTCGCCAGCCGCCACCCGCTGCTGGATGGCCACGGCAACTTCGGCTCGGTGGACGACGACCCGCCGGCCGCGATGCGGTACACGGAAACCCGGCTGGCGCCGATCGCCAACGAGGCGATGCTCGATGAGATCGGCAGCGACACGGTCGATTTCGCCCCCAACTTCGATGGCTCCCAGCAGGAGCCGACGGTGCTGCCGGCCCAGCTGCCCTTCCTGCTGCTCAACGGCTGCACCGGCATCGCCGTGGGCATGGCCACCAGCATCCCCCCCCACAACCTGGGTGAGGTGGTGGATGCGCTGATCGCCCTGATCCGCAAGCCCGACCTGGCCGAGGAGAAGCTGCTGGCGATGGTGCCGGGCCCCGATTTCCCCACCGGCGGCGAGGTGCTGCTGGGCAGCGGCGTGCGTGACACCTACGCCACGGGGCGGGGCAGCATCCCGATGCGGGGGGTGGCCCACATCGAGGAGGTGCAGCCGGGCAAGGGGCGCCACCGCCGCGGCGCCGTGGTGGTGACGGAACTGCCGTACCAGCTGAGCAAGGCGGGCTGGATCGAGAAGCTGGCCGAGCAGGTGAACGAAGGCAAGATCGGCGGCATCGCCGACATCCGCGACGAGAGCGACCGCGAGGGCATGCGGGTGGTGATCGAGCTGCGGCGCGACGCCGAACCCCAGAAGGTGCTGGAGGAACTGCAGCGCCGCACGGCCCTGCAGAGCAACTTCGGCGCCATCCTGCTGACACTGGTGAACGGCCAGCCCCAGCAGCTGAACCTGCGCCAGCTGCTGCTGCGGTTCCTGGAGTACCGGGAGCTGACGATCCTGCGGCGCACCAACCATGCGCTGAAGCGCTGCGAAGACCGGCTGGAGGTGGTGCAGGGGCTGATCAAGGCCCTCGACGACCTCAAGCGGGTGATCGAGATGATCAGCGAGGCACGCGATGCCGCCACGGCACGGGCCAGCCTGCAGGTGCACCTGGACCTGAGCGAAAGGCAGGCCGATGCGGTGCTCGCCATGCCGCTGCGGCGGCTCACGGGCCTGGAGCAGGAGGGGCTGCGCAAGGAGGCGGCGGAGCTGGAGTTGGAACGCACCCGGCTGCGGCACCTTCGGGACGACCGCGACACCCTGCTCGACACCATGGTGAGCGAGCTGAAGGGGCTCAAGAAGCGCTACGCCACCCCCCGCCGCACCCGCCTGGTGGAGGGGGGCGATGCCCTGGTGGCCCAGCGGGCGGCGGCGGTGCGGCCCAACACCGAACTGCAGCGGCAGCAGGCCTTCGAGGCCCTGGCCAGCGATGGCCGGCTGCTGATCCAGACCGACGGCGCCGTGCGGATCGTGACGCCCCAGGTGCTGGGACGGCTGCACCTCGACGCCGCCGCTGAACTGGGCGAGCTGCCGCCGCCGGCGCGGCTGATCCTGCCGGTGGCCGAGCAGCCAGCCCTGCTGGCCTTCAGCGCCGGCGGCAAAGTGGCGTTGCTGCGGTGGGAATTCGCCGGCCAGCACCCCGGCAAGCTGGAGCGGTTCCTGCCCGACAGCCTGCAGGGGGAGCAGGTGGTGCAGGTGCTGCCGGTGCCCCAGCCCGCCAGCGGCAGCCTGGGGCTGCTGAGCACCGATGGGCGCTTCAAACGGCTGCCGATCGAGGATTTCCTGGAGCTGTCGGGACGGCCCGCCACCGTGCTGAAGCTCAAGGAGGGGGTGACGCTGCAGCGGGTGGTGCCCTGCCTGGAGGGGGAGGATCTGGTGGTGGCCACCAGCACGGGGCGGGTGCTGCGGCTGGCGATCAACGACGCCAACCTGCCGGTGCTGGGACGCACCGCCCAGGGGCCGATGCTGCTGCGCCTGCTGCCGGGCGAACGGATCGTGGGGGCGGCGCGGGCCGCGGCTGGCGGCGACGTGCTGCTGGCCAGCCGCCGCGGCCAGGTGAAACGGCTGCAGCTCGAGAGCCTGCGGCCCTGCCAGCGGGGCGCCATGGGCCAGATCGGCCTGCGCTTCCTGGAGCGTGAGGATGTCCTGGTGGATCTGCAGGCGGGCGACGCCCCGGTGATCGGCGTGACGCTGGAGGGCAGCGAGGGCCGCAGCCTGCGGCTGAAGGCCGACCAGCTGGCCACGGAAGACTGCGGCGGCTCAGGCACCTTGCTGGCCCTGAAGCCCGGCGATGCGGTGCAGCAGCTGGTGCCCTTGATCGGCGGGCCCTAGGGGGCGTTGGGGCCAGTTGGCCTGCGGAAGCGCCCGTTTCACGCCCCCAGTTCGATCCGCATCTCCACCATGGTGGGGCGCAGTCCAGCGCCCTCGAACAGGTGCCGGGCGGCGGCATTCTGGGACGACGCACTCAGCATCAGGCTGCTGGAGCCCAGGGCGATGGCGGCCTCCTTGGCCGCCTCGAGCAGCCGGCGACCGATCCCGCCGCTCCTGGCTTCGGGATCCACGTAGATGTCGTGCAGCCAGGCTCCGGCACCGCGCAGCTCCACCAGGCTGATCGGCTCCATCCGCACGAACGCGTAGCCCACCGGTTGCGTGCCGGCCTCGGCGATCAGCAGCACGACCTCCGGACGCTGGAGCTCCGCCTGGAAGAACGCCGCATAGGCGCCCTCGCCACCCGGCGGCACCGCGAAGCGGTCGCGATCAAAGCCGACATGCAGGCGTGCGAGGGCGACGCCATAGCGGGCCAGCACCGGCACGTCCGTGGCCGTCGCTCGGCGCACCACGAGGAGCGGTTCGTTCACACAATCTCGCCATAACACCGGCCAACGTGGCACACGTCAGTTCCGGGCAGTTCCCCCGGGCCCCTCCCGACGCTCGAGCAGGGTACGCATCAGCTCCTGGCCCTTGCCGGGTGTGCTCCAGGGGCAGATCCGTGAGCACGGTGGCCAGACGAACATTCGAGCCGAATTCGGGTGTGATCATCGAGCCGTGCTTGCCCAGCTGGCCCAGCCCAGCCTCGATCGCGATGGGCACATGCAGAACCTCCGTGCTGGAACCCGGCGCCAGATTGGTGGACGCCTGGGCCGGAGAGCCCAGGCACCGATGGCGTGCGCCAGCCGGATCGCCACCCGATTGACCTCCAGGTAGGTCCGCATGATCTGTTGATTGGAGCGCTCACTGGGGGTGTGCAGCATCTCCTCCCGATCCATCGGAACGCCGATCGCAATGGCGTAGGCGAAGTCAGGATTGGAGTCGTGGTAGCAGAACTCCGGACGCAGGCGGGTGATGCCCACCAATCCGGCGCCGCTCTGGTTGGCCAGGGCCTTGATGTGGGCGGAGGCCTCGGCCGGAGTGCCCAGGGTGGTGACGCTGGGCGCCACAGGCCCGACGCGGGCCCGGTCCTGCCAGAACATCCGCACGATCAGCCGATGAATGGCGGTGGGCTCCATCACCTGGAAGTACCAGTCGAGCTTTCCCCAGGCCCGCCTGTAGGAATCACCGAAGAACACGTGGTCGGGCCGGCGGGGGCGCTCCTCCCCCAGGCCATTGATCCTGTTGCCGGAGATGGGTGGCTGGCGAAAGGCGTAGGGATAGGAGGCGGCGGGATACTCCACTTTCATGAAACGCGCCCGTTTGCGGACCAGACCGGGATTGGGGGAGATGTCGGCCGGCACGAACGCCAGATGGTCGAAGCGCTGGCTCTGGGGCGGCCCCGGCATGTCCTCCAGCCAGATCACCTCGCCTCTACAAATCCGGTGCTGCTGCATCCAGCGCAGCAGGGGAAACACGGTGTGGGTGGCGATCGGAGAGGACGTCCCCAGGGCCTGTGGGAGGAACGAACTTGTGCATGGCCATGGCGGCTCTGGGGTCAGCTCAGGAAGGGGTGGGGTCGTCGCCCAGCGGCAGGGCGGAACCCTGGCCCGCCAGAAAGGTGTCCACACAGACCTCGCTCCAGGCCCCGGGGTCGGGGAACGGTCGCGGGGTGAGGCCGAGCAGGGCACGGACGAACCCGAAGCCCTCCCACAGGCCCAGCAGTTGCTCGGCCAGCTCCGCGGCCGGGAGGCTGGAGCGCAGGTCACCGCGGTCAAGGCCCTGCTGGATCAGCTGGCCCAGGTCGTTCTGGGTGCGCCCGTAGGCGGAGTCGTAGAAGTCGCCGGCCAGTCCTGCATTGCCGCGAGCCTCCTCGAACATCAGCTGGGCAAACCGGATGATGTCGGGCTGGTTGAGAAAAACGAGCAGGTTGGTGCCGTACTGCACCAGGGCGGCGCGGAACGCTGCCGTGGTGCCCACCGTGATGGGAACCCCCCGCTCGAACCCATCCACCTCACGCGCAACAACCGCCCGAAGCAGAGCCTCCATGCTGGGGAAATGCTTGTAGAGCGTGGCCTTCGAGACCGACGCCGCCTTCGCCAGGGCGTCGGTGGAGACCTTGGCGAAACCATGCAGAAAGAACAGCTCCCGGGCGGCCGAGAGGAGGCGGTCTCGGGGTGGGGCGTCCATGGACAGGGGCGTCCGACGGGGGATACGGTACCGTACCGTACTGCTCAGGCGGAGTCGAGGGACCCCTTGGGGGAAGCGACCCCCATGGGCGGGGCGTGGACTTGGGACCTGGTATCAGGCCTGCCCGGCCCGGTCCTTGCCGGCCTTCCAGTCGTCGGTCAACAAGCCGGCGAATCCCCAGCCTTCTTCTTCGATCTCCTGAATGACGACATGGGTGTGTTCGGGCTTCTTCGCTAGGACCGTGACGAGAGACGCCGTGATCTCCTTCACCAGCTTGGCCTTCTGCTCCCGTGTGGCCCCACGGGTGATCTGCACATTGACGTAGGGCATGGCGTTTAGAAACGGAAAGGATTCGGATAGGCAGAGCCGCCAACAGACTCAGTCGCCGAAGACGGGGCGAAAGAAGCTGCGCTCGTAACTGATGATGCAGCGGGTCTCCTGCGCCTACTGGAAGGCCGCCTGACACTCCGGGTCGTCAAGCGAACTGGCGCGATACGTCTCGTAGGCGGCCAGACTTGGGAACGAGAACAGCGCCAGAGCGACATTGCTGGCACCCTCAGACGGGAGGAAGTAGCCGTGATGCTGGCCCCCGAACGTCTCGACGAGCGGAATCCAGCTCTTCCCGTAATGCTCGAATTCCTTGAGCTTGTAGGGGTCGATGATGTAGCGAATGGAACAGGTGATCATCAACATCTCAGGCCATTGGACACTCTCGATCCTCTGGATCCTCGACACCAATGGTGCCCTTCACGATCGGTAGCAAAGACGACGCGTGGATGGCGACGCGGATCCGTCCATGGCCCCAGGTGGGTTGCGCCAGCACCTGCATGAACCGGGTGAGAAACCTCTGCCACGAAACCTCAAAGCCGAGTGGCGAGGATGATGCCACTCGCCCATGACAACTTCGTCACGTGGAATCTGGTGTCGGAGACGAGCTGATTGATTAAGTCGTCGACTTTGGAGGCATGGCCGTCAGGCCAGTTGGCCTGCGGAAGCATATCGTCAATGATGTAGAGGCCACCCTTGCTGAGCAACTGAAGGGTTTGATCAAGCAACCGATACTTGCCAGACCATGTGTCCGCAAAGATGAAGTCGAACTGGGCATCCGCCAGCGATTGCAGGAATGCATCACCATCGGCACAGACGATCTTCAGTCGCGAATCAGAACCAAGATGTGTCTCGAGAATCTCCAGGAACGACGCGTCATTGTCCACCGTCGTCAAGGACGACGTCTGATCCATCCCATCGAGAATCCAGGCCGTCGAAAGACCAGTTCCCGAGCCAAGCTCAAGGAATCGACCGGACGGCTTTGAGGCGGCCAGTGTCCTCAACAGCGCGCAAGTCAAAGGGTCTGAGGCCATGGAAAAGCCGGACGCCACCGTGTCATGCCATAGGCCCTCCACGGCCTCGGGAATGTTGAGCCTGTCATGGTCGTTCATGGCCCGTCCTGAAGAACCAATCAGTCGAAGCGTTGGTCAAGCGTGAACGGGAGTGCAAAGCTCGATGAGGCACCCGTCGGGAGCCCGAACGTAAGAGACAACCTGGCCCCACGGCTTGATCGTCGGTACGGCGAGCTCTGTTGCGCCACACGTCAGGGCCTTGGTATGCGCCGTGTGTACGTCGGAGGTAACCAGGCCAATCTCCATTCCGAGGGGCTGCGCCGAATGGTCGGCGCGGATGTGGCCGCCAGGGAAGTTGTCCTCTCCAAGGGCGTGGGAGGCGAAGGCGAGCGTTGTCTCTCCCGTTTCCAGTTCGCCATAGGTCCCCGACTCGTGCAGGAAACGCCTCGAAAGGCCAAAGGCTGACGAAAAGAAAGTCAGAGACTCCGCGACGTCGGACACGTACAGGATGGTATAGCCGAACTTCATGGCAACTCTGGAAGCACGCAAGACTGCAAGTGTAGACATGGTCGGAACATGCGCGTCATCTTCGAGAGCAACCGCAGCCATTGCGCTGTCAGACGTTCTCGTTGGGGCGCGATCGACAGCATGACCCCAGGCCTTGGCGACGTCGCTTGCCAAGGAGTCTCGCGTTGAACGAGGGGTTAGGCCTTGGGTGGGTGGTTCGGCACTGCTCCACCGATCATGCACGAGCTGCAGACTGCATTCATGGCCTGGATACTTGGTTTGTTCCTCGCCTCCACGTTGCAGGCGAAGGCTATTGACTGGCGCGCGTGGAATCTGGGAGAGGGGCCTGACAATCAAGCCAAGCCTCCACGGGCTTCACCCTCGATTCGCTCCAGGTTCCTTCACCTTGGCCTGGTCCCCGTGACGACCCTTCGACCCACCACCACGGTGACGAAGAGGATGAAAGCTGCCAGCAAAGCGTTGAGCACGAAAAAAAGAAGAATGCGATCGGATTGTCGCTGATCGTGTAGACACTGCTAGACACTTGATAGCCCTTGGAGACGATGCTGATTTCACGGCGCACCAGTGCACGGCAGAGGAGGAAGACAAATCCGCTCGACGTCGCCACGAGCGGTACGAGGAGGACGCCGCCTAGCCAACGGCGCCATCGCTCGATCGGAAGGCGCGAGTGGTCCTCAGGGAATGTCACGACAATTTCTCTTCGAAGGTCAGCCTTGGATGTCAGGCCTCTTGGAACACTCCATAGGAACTCTGAACGAATCCGAACGGGAACGCTTTGGATGACAACAGCCGCAGATCCGTGTCGGCTGGCAGATCGCCGAAGAGCTTGATGCCTGAGCCCAGCAGCAGCGGGATCAGAGTGATCGTCAGCTCGGTGATCAGCCCAGCCCTCAGGAAGGCCTGAATGGTTCGCCCGCCATCGATGTAGAGATGGTGGTGGCCTGCTTGCGCGGTTCGCCCCACGACGTCGTGGGGCGTGGCATGGAGCACCTGGACCGAGTCCGGCACTCCGGCAGGAAGGCGGCTGATGGTGGTGCTGAGCACATAGACCGGCAGGCTGCCGTAGGGCCAGTCGGGGAAGGTGAGGACCTTTTCAAACGTTGCACGACCCATGACGATCGCATCCACCGTCTGCATGAAGTCGGCGTAGCCACAGTCTTCACCAGCCGGTACGGATGCATTGGCCCGCTCGAGCCAGTCGATGGAGCCGTCGCTGCGGGCGATGCAACCATCCAGACTGGTGGCGATGAAGACGGAGCACTTGGTGGACATGGGACCACAGAAACGAGACGAGACACACAGGATCAGCTGGTGGACATCAGCCCCAGCTGGCAGTTTCATACTCCTCTGGTTGGCACAATTCCCGCTTCTTCCCTTCAAAGGATTCATACAGGGCTCGGTGCCTGGCAAGCCCGTAGTCGTCGGCCCGGGTGTCGTAGGTGCCAACCCACTGAAGGAGGTTGTCGAGATTCGCGTCCTGTTCCTGACGGGAGCTGAACTTTTCGGGCTCCCAGGGTCTTGAGCGGCAGTGGGCCACGCAGGCCTCGACCCCGGGATTCAGAAAGATCAGTTCATCGGCACAGGCCAGGACCGGTTCCAGGATGTCTGCGTAGCAGCCTTCGATGATCCAGCTGTCCTGCTCGGAGATCCAGCGCCTAACGGCCTCGATGCTGTCCTGAAGGGGACGTCGTTCGGTTCCGCCCTGAAAGGCGACCTCATCCAGCGATAACCGGGCGACAGGCTGCCTGGCGATCAGCTTCCTGGCCAGGGTGCTCTTGCCGGCCCCGGCGTTGCCAAGAATGATGACCTTCATCGATCAACGGGCTCAAGGATCAAACGGACTGAGCTTGATCGACATGGTCGTGTCCGGCGCATGCTGATGAGCGGAGGGTTCAATCGCCGGCGTCCAGGGCCTGGAGCTGGCGGCGCAGCAGCCCTGCCAGGAGCTCACACTCCTGCGGCGTCGTGCACTGCTCCAGCCGTTCCCGCTCGCTGCCAAGGATCTGGGGCAGCACCGACTCCACCAGCTGGGCTCCCCTGGCCGTGAGCCGCACCAGGACGCTGCGCCGGTCCGTCGTTTCACGGTGCCTCTCGACCAAGCCGTCGGCCTCGAGGCGGTCGATCCGGTTGGTCATCGCCCCCGAGGACAGCATCAAGGCGCCGTAGAGCTCGGTGGGGGTGAGCTGGTACGGGGGAGGCTGGCGCCGGAGGGTGGCCAGCACATCGAAGGACCAGAGGCTGAGCCCATGGGGGGCCAGCAAGGCTTCGCGCTGGCGCTCCAGCAGCCGGGCGAGGCGCAGGATCCGCCCCACCACGGCCAGGGCGGAGACATCCAGCGCCGGGGAGGCCTGTTGCCACTGGCTCTGGATCTGGTCGATGCGGTCGGAGGCCATGGCCCGAGGATAGCTTGACGTCGAGACAACTCACCCCCTAACTTCGGATCAAGTCTCTTGATATCGAGATGTCTTGCCTGTCTCTGCCCCGCTCGCGGGCGCCCGTTGTCCCCATCTCCTCGGCGATGGCGATCGCCATGGCCCTGCTGGCCGGCGCCCTGCTGCCGGTGCAGGCGGCCATGAACGCCCAGCTGGCCCAGTCGCTCCAGTCCGTTCCCCTGGCCGCCTTCCACTCCTACCTGCTGGGTTCGCTCACCCTGATCGGGCTGCTGCTCAGTGGCCTGATGCCGGCACCCGACTGGCGGGCGATCGGCACGGCGCCGCGCTGGACCCTGCTGGCCGGGGTGCTCGGCGCCTGGTACGTGAGCTCCAGCACCCTGGTGATCCCGCGTCTCGGCGCCACCCTCACCCTCGGGCTGGTGGTGGCCGGCCAGGCGGTCGCCGGCCTCGTGGTGGATCACCACGGCTGGCTGGGGGTGCGCCGCCAGCGCCTCGGCGCCCGGGGCTGCGCGGCGATGGCGCTGTTCCTGGCGGCCATGGTCCTGCTCTCCCAGTCGGGAGGTGGGCGATGAACCCCCTCTCCGCCGTGCTCTGTGCCTTCTCGGCGGGCAGCCTGCTCTCGCTGGGCGGGGCCGCCAATGCGCGCCTGGGCGGCACCCTGCGCTCCGCGGTGGCCGCCGCCACGATCAACTTCCTGGTGGGTGCCGCCGCCCTCGGCCTGCTGCTGTCCCTGGGGGGTTTCCGTGCCGGCCCCATCGAGCGGCTCGCCGCTGTCCCGCCCTGGGCCCTGGGCGGCGGCATGCTCGGCGCCCTCTACGTCACCCTCTCCACCCTGGTGATTCCCAGGCTCGGACTCACCGCCACCACCATGACGGTGGTCTGCAGCCAGCTGATCGGCTCGCTGCTGATCGACCACTGGGGCTGGCTGGGGGTCCCCCAGCAACCGACCGGGCCCGGCCGCTGGCTGGCGGTGCTGCTGCTGCTGGTCGCCGTCGCCCTGCGCCGCCGTGATGGCTGACGCACCGAGCGGCCTGCGCATGGGGGTGGCCTGCTCCGCCTTTGTGGTGATCGGCGCGGTGGAAGCGGCCCTTGGCGTGCTGGTGCCCTCGCTGCTGGACACCTTCACGCTGAGCACGGGATCGGTGACGCTGCTGCTGGCCAGCCAGATCGGTGGCTATCTGCTGGCGGCCCTGCTGAACGGCGTGGCGAACAGCCGCCTCGGCCTGGACCGACTGCTGGTGCTGGCCTTCACGCTGCTGACCTCGGCCCTGCTGCTCTACGCCCTCACCCCCCGCTGGGACCTGATGGTGGCCACGGGGGTGGCCGTGGGCCTGGGCATCGGCCTGGTCGACGCCGGCCTCAACACGGCCGTGGCGCAGCACGCCGCCGGCGCCAGGCTGATCGGCCCGCTGCACGGCTTCTACGGCGTCGGCGCCGTCACGGGGCCGGCGATCGCCACCACGGTGCTGGCCCTGGGGGGCGGCTGGCGGCTGGTGTACCTGGTGCTGGCCGGCCTGGGGGGCCTGGTGCTGCTGGTGGTCTGGCGGCAACGGCGGGCCTGCCCGGGGCCGCATCCCGCCGGGGCCGCCGGCGGCTGGCGCGTGCTGGGGCAGGCCCTGCGGCGGCCTGCCGTGGGGCTGAGCGGGCTGGTGCTGCTCAGTGCGGTGGGCCTCGAGGCCTCGATCGGCACCTGGGCCTTCAGCGTTCAACACCTGGGCCGCTCCCAGTCGGCGGTGGCGGCCGGCATCGGCGTCAGCCTCTACTGGCTGGGGCTGACGCTGGGTCGTTTCGGTTTCGGCGGTCTGGTGGGGCGGCTGGGCGTGATCCGGTGGATCGCCTGCTCGCTGGCCCTGCTGCTGGCAGCCCTGATCGGCTGGTCTGGTGGGGCCGCGCCCTGGCTCGCCCTGCCGCTGGCGGGATTCGGCCTGGCCGGGATCTTTCCCGCCACAATCCTGCTGATCGCGCGGCGCCTGCCCGTCGCTCTGGTGCCGGCCGCCATCGGCCTGGCCACCAGTGCCGCCAGTGCCGGTGCGGTGGCCGTGCCCACCTCGCTGGGCTGGATGGCCGCTGCGATGGGGTTGGCCGCCGTGCCCGCCCTGCTGATCCCCGTGGGGCTGGCCCTGGCCGGCCTCCATGTCCTTCTCCTGCCTCGCCATGGTTGACATCGGACTGACCCATGTGGCCCTGCCCGTCACGGATCTGGAGCGGAGCCTGGCCTTCTATGCCACCTACACCGACCTGCGCGTTCTCCACCGGCGGGACAGCGGGACGGGGCTGCGCGTCGCCTGGATCGGCGATGGCACCCGGCCCTTCGTCGTGGTGCTGATCGAGACCGCCGTGGTCGACGCTCCGCTGCGGCCCCTGGGCCATCTCGGGGTGGGCTGCGCCACGCCGGAGCGGCTGCTGGAACTCTGCGAACGGGCCCGCGCCGAGGGGGTGCTGGTGGCAGAGCCCCGGGACGATGGCCCGCCCGTGGGGCTCTGGGCCTTCCTGCGGGATCCCGACGGCCACACCCTGGAGCTCTCCTACGGCCAGGAGATCGGCCTGGCCTCCACCCCCACCCCTGAGACGCCATGAACCACGACACGGACCTGCACTGGCTGAATGAGCCACCGCGATGGGAGCGCGTGGCCGCCACCGGCCGCCTGCGGCTCTGGCCGGCGGGCCGCACCGACTTCTGGCAGCGCACCCACTACGGGTTCGAGGCCGACAACGGCCACGCCCTGCTGCGGGAGGTGGAGGGTGATGGGGTGCTCACCACCCGGGTGACGGCCCATCCGCAGCACCGCTACGACCAGGCCGGGCTGCTGCTGCGGTTGTCACCGGCCTGCTGGATCAAGACCTCGATGGAATACGAACCGGACGGCCCCAACCAGCTTGGCGCGGTGGTGACCAACGCCCAGGCCTCCGACTGGTCGACCCAGCCCCTGGCACGGGAGATCACCACGGTGTGGTTCCGGCTGCGCCGCGAGGGCCGGGATGTGATCGCCGACGCCAGCCTGGATGGGGAGAATTGGCAGCAACTTCGGATGGCCCGGCTGCAGGAGCTGGGCGAGACGGGACCAGCACAGATGGGCCTCTATGCCTGCAGCCCTACGGCGGCGGGTTTCCTGGCTGAATTCGATCACGTCGACTGGCAGCCGGGAAGAATGTCGTAGTGCATGACGTCTTCCCGGGTGCCGAGCTTGGTGTACAACGCGACTGCAGGGTCATCGCCGTAGTCCGCCTGCACAAAGATGACGTAAATGCCGCGCTGCTGGGCAATGCGCTTGATGGAGTTGATGAGTTCGGTGGCGATGCCCTGGCGCCTGAACTCCTCCGCGACCGCTAAATCGTAGATGTAGAACTCGCTGCGCTCCTGCTCAAACTTGTGGAGGACGTAACCGGTCAGGCCGCCGACAACCTGGCCTGCCGCGAAGGCGGCGACAGCGATGAAGGTGTCGCTGGCCAGAAGCCTGGTGAGGTAGGTGTCATTGGGTGGATGGTTGAGGTACGACTCGGGGTCGTCGAAGGCGTCACTGAAGAGCCCCAGCATCTGGCGGAGCGCTGGAGCGTCAGTGGAGCCGAGGACACGGATCGACCATGCGGAGTTCACGGGTTTCGTTGTGGTTGATGTTCGGCATCTCGCTCACAATGAACTACACCGGCTCGAAGCCCGATGCTGCGGGAGAGACGACGAACACGAAGACAAGCGGTTCTTGCCCGGTGTTAAGCACACCGTGAACGTCTCGGCGACGGGCAACCAGCACATCTCCCTTGGCTATGGCAACCGACTCCCCGTTAGCACTGAGGCGGTACTCGCCGCAACCTGAAAGAATTGTCCATGTATCCTGGCCATCAGGATGCACATGAGCCGAGATATGCTGGCCGGGCTTGACATACCAAGCAACGACCACGGCGTCAGCCGACTCGGTGATGACGGAGCGAATGGGCTCACCGTCTGCGGGTCGGAGGAAATCTGTGACCTTGAATAAACGCTCCGGGCTCATCATGGTCTCGATGGAACGGGGTTAGGCGAGTTTTAGCGACAATGGCAGCCCAGCGGCTCTTGGAGGCCGGACGCTGGGCGGAAAAACTGTACGCGAGTCAGCCGTTTTTCAGTTCAATCTGCATGTTGCGCATCACCGAACGGTATCAAGGGTATCCAGATCCTTGATGAAGATCACGCGGTCTTCACCCTCCCCGTCATAGCCCATAGCGACGGGCAGGCCGTCGACCTTGTCGTCGGAGTCAAGGAGAGAGAAGCCGATGCGACGATGGAAGGCTATCGGCCGACCACCCCACCATTCATCAACAACCGAGATGATCGGTTGATCGTCGTCCTGCTCCAGATGTCTGATGACGACCTCGGTCATCGCCTCCTCCTCAGCAGACGGAAGGCCAAACGCTTGCCATCAACTGGCCGCAGTGGTTTTGTGAGAAAAATGAATCACCTGGTGGCGTCCGAGGTGAATGGCCATGTTAAACGGACCCAACAGTGCCTCCAAGAACGTCTGAATATGCACTAGCCAGCTTGGCTTTCCCACCAAACTCGACAACTGCACCGTGGGCAACGATGACTCTATCGAAGTCCCATGATAAGACCACCTGAATTGACTTACGAAGTGAGTCCTTGTCCGTCGAAGCCAGTCGCTCAAGAATAGTAGGTTCAAGACAATTATATCCACCGGCGACTCGAGTCGTGAATCGAGTTAACCAGGGGAATGAGATATCGAAATTGAAGGCGCTATCTGTCAGTACTATTGTTTTACTAGGCACGTGGCAAAAAGCAAACTCGTTCAAGGGGGAGGGGCCGAATGGGCCCAGGGTCTTGAGACCAGAAAGACTGCAGATTAGGATTCCGGGCCATGGTGAAGAACCGGCAGCTATCAGAAGGTTGTCAATCAACAGGTCAGGGCACTTCCGCTTTAGAGCGGAGGACCCCCATAGCTTGGCTTGTGGATGGCGATGCTTGAATTCATTGCAGTAAAGATGGTGGTATGAATTTGGCGCCACAAGATCGCTTACGATACCAAGCTCTGATAACTCTTCTTCGAGCTCAAGTGTTGGCTTGATTGGCGATATGACAATTAGCCTGCAAGATTCTTGATCGCGGACAACAGTCATCCTGGTGCCGATGCTTAGGCCGAAATACTTCTGTGGCTGTTCAGCCACCCAGATGTTGTTATCCAGACATCGAAGCATCACTCAGCGAATCCATTGAGGACATGGCAAAGATACAAGACCCGCGTGGCGTCAGCCCTGCCACAAAACACTCGTAGCAAGCCCTCGTTCCGTCTAACGCTCCAGATCAGAAGCGGGTTATGCCTATGGCATCGGCGACACCATTCGTTCCCGTCTTCTGAATCTTGATGTCAGGCCCCCTTCACACAACAGACGCGCACGGCCCGCACGATGCTGCTTGCGACGTGCTCGCCGATGGCCTGGAGAGTCACGCCCTGGATGCCGAGGAATCAGCCTCCCGACGGGTGAGCAGGTAGCCCAGGGGGCCGAAGGAACCCACAGCCAGCGTGGCCAGGATCCAGGGCCAGGGGTTCCGCCCCTGCGCCCTCGCATCGCGCCACATCCACACCATGACGAGGATCAGGGCAATCACGAGGTCGGCGAAGACCTGGGCGGCGGCGAAGCTGCGGAAATTCGGCTCGATGATGCCCCAGTAGCCGTGGTACCAGAGGGCTGCGCCACTCAGGGCCGCAAAGAGGGCAAGGACGATGACGATCAGAGCGCGTTGCATGGTGGGGGGCATCAGCCTTGGAGCCTTGACTCTCCGACCATTGGGGAATGGGAGCAATTACCTCAGAGGTAATGGCCCGATCCATGGACCTTGGTTGAATGCGGCATGTCCCATGCCTCTCCATCTCTCAGAGAGGCCCTCCAGAGGGCCCGCAAGGCCCGACGCGTCAGCCAACTTGAGCTGGCGCTGCAACTGGGGGTCTCCCAGCGCCATGTCAGCTTTGTCGAGAGCGGCCGCTCCCGTCCGAGCCGCGAGCTGCTGATCGCCTGGCTGCGGGTTCTTGACGTCCCCATGGCCCTCAGCAATGAGGCCTTGATCACGGCCGGGTACGCCCCCGCCTACACCGAGGGGCAGCTGGACGATCCGTGGCTGGCCGATGCCGGACAGGCCCTCGAACAGCTGCTGAAGGCCCACGAACCCGCGCCAGCCCTCATCCTCGATGCCGAATGGAATCTGCTGCGCATGAACAGTGGGACCATCTGGCTGGTGACGACACTCATGCCATCCGCTGCTGCCCTGATGGGCCAGGGGCCCGTGAACATCCTCGACCTGCTCACGCACCCGGAAGGTCTGGCTCGACACGTGACCAACCTTGACGACGTGGGTCCGCGCTTCCTGGCGATGCTGCGCCGTGAAGCCGCGTCCCATCCTTCGCTGCAGCCTCGCGTGGCCGCCTATGAGGCCTTCCTGGTCTCGCGTCTCGGCAGCGTGACACCATCGGGATCATGGTCACGCCCGCAAGCGCCCGTGCTCACCACGCGGTTCGCATCACCGCACGGGGAACTTGCCTTCTTCAGCATGTTCTCGACGTTCGGAACGCCCAATGACATCACGCTGGCTTCGCTGCGGGTGGAGCATATGTTCCCGGCGGACGATGCCACACGCTTGGTGCTCAAGCAGCAGATGGGTTGATGGAGTGACCAACGCTGTAGCGCATTGGTAGGCATGAAGTCTTGCGAGTGCGCACTCACTGAAAACAAGCACTAACGGAACACCATCGCGACGGTCAGTTGGCAGCAACTTCAGCGCGTTGCGCCGCCACGCGACCGGATCAAGATGATGCGAGCGAATGCCAGGAGTGCTGAGACCAGGAGTATGCAGATGCCCGCGGCCATGAGCCAGCCAGAGATGCTTCTATGCAATGCCTCCTCAGCTCGCAGTGCAGGTGTTGGGTCCTGATAGGGAACACCTACGAAGTGAACACCCCAGATGAAGCCGCCGATGAACAGTGGCAACCCCACCATGGCCATGCGCTTCAGTGTGCGAGGGTTCAGCTTCGAGGCGGTGACGTAGGCAAGCTCTTCACCGAGTGACGGTGGTTCGACGGCGCATCGATACCCGGTCGTGTCGCTCAGCTGCCTGCGGGCTATGGCGGGTGCGTGATCTGTGGCCTGACCTTCCAGATCAGAAGCGGGCAGGAGCTGCTGGTGATTGCCTAAATCCGCAACTCCCGCCTTCTGTATCTGGATGTCAGATGCCGTGAAATAGCCATCAGCTTAGCCTCTTAGACTCAACGTGACGAGCGAACCTGTCCAAGATAGCTTGCCAACCCTGCCGTTGCTGCTCAGCCGAATTGATTGATTCGGCATCGAAGCTCTCACGAACAGTCACGGACGCATCACTCTCAGCGAACTCCACTGCTACTTGCCGCTCGTCTTCTAAAGCGAATTCAATGAGTTCGTAGGGGACCACTTTCGAGAAAGTGCCTTCGAGATCAAAGCCCATACTGCCATCTTTGGCCTCCATGCGGTAAGAGAACTTTCCACCGGGGCTCAGGTCGATCTTTGCACTTGGGCAATGCCAGTCTTCCGAAGCCGCATTCCACTGCTGAATGTCAGCAGATGAGGTCCACGCTTTCCACACGTCTTCGATGGGAGCGGCAACATTGACTTCAATCGTGATTCGCATGGTTCTCCTTGGTTGTGACGTGCATCAAACGTTCGAGTTTACCGGCCCGCCATAGCGGGTCCGGTGGTTCAACGAGGCGTTAGGCAGCGCTGTGTCCGGCAAGGCGTGCACCTGGCCTTATATGACTTGGCCAATGCGCAGGAGATTGCCGTCAGGATCGACGATGGCAAACTCTCGGAGACCCCACGGCTTGTCTTCGAGTCTGTCCATGCGTGGGATGCCTGTGCGTGGTAACCCAAGCGCTGAGCACGCTTTGTAGAAAGTATCTACGTCTTGGACTCTGATGTAGCAGCCAGCTGAGGACTCTGCAGGTTGGAGATCCATGTGGGTGAAGAAATGCAGTTCGACTGCACCACGCCTGAAGATGGCGTAATCGCTGGTGAAGGCGTGCGCTCCGCCCTCGAAGCCGAGTCGTCGATAGAACTCTGTAGTCGAGGCGACTGAGCGAGATGGCAGCGTAGGGATAGCGAGATCGTAGTTCTGCATCGTGGTGGGACTCTCTTTGTTTGCGCCGCCTAACGCCAAGATCAGAAGCGGGCAGAAACATTGGCATAGAACACATCTTCCGCTCCTGTCTTCTGCATCTTGATGTTAGGCAGTACTCCGGGAAGCGCTACCGGCGCTGTCTTTCTAGCCTTGTCTACACCAGTATATGGTCTAAGCGCTATACTGGCTTAGCAATGCATAGAGCCCACGCCGCAGGAGACCCATGGATGCCGTGAGAAACCCATTTGCGCCTGGAGCCGGGAGTAATCCACCAGAGCTTGCCGGGCGCGAAGCCATACTTGAGGACGCGCAGACAGCAATCCAAAGGGCGCTGATAGCTAAGTCCAGCCGCTCACAGATGCTGCTTGGCCTACGCGGCGTAGGGAAGACGGTGCTACTCAACAAAATCGAGGAGATGGCCGAAGCAGCAGGGCACGTGACATCTTTTATCGAAGCACCAGAAGGAAAACCCTTAAGCGAGTTACTCGTTCCAAAGATCAATCAAGCCTTACGCAAACTCTCGATCTCGGAGAAAGCGAGGGCCACAGTTCACCAAGCTCTTCGGGCACTTCGCTCCTTCGCCTCTGCGTTCTCTATCTCGTACGGAGACGCGTCAATTTCGGTTGATCCGGAAGCAGGCGTCGCTGATAGCGGAGAGATGGAGGCAGACCTACCTGAATTGTTCGTACGCGTAGGCGAAGCAGCAAAAGCCGCCGGCAAGGCGTGGACGCTTCTCATTGACGAAGTTCAGTACCTACGCTCTGAGGATTTAGCAGCTCTGATAGTCTCTCTCCATAGAGTTAACCAAAAAGGCCTGCCTGTTCTCTTTTTCGGTGCGGGGCTACCACAGGTTGCGGCACTTTCAGGTGATGCAAAATCGTACGCCGAACGGCACTTTCATTACCCTGCGGTTGGCCCGCTTGGGGAGACTGCGGCGGCCACTGCAATTCGACAGCCAATTAAGGATGAGGGTGAGAACATTGATTCCAAAGCGATCGAAGAGATCTTCGCAAAGACCAAAGGCTATCCTTACTTTCTGCAGGAGTGGGGTTATCAGTGCTGGAATATTGCCGAAGGTCCATGCATCAAGCTAGAAGATGCATCGAAAGCTGCGGGAGAGGCAACGAAACGGCTGGATGATGGCTTCTTCAAGGTGCGCTTTGATCGCTTGACGCCTAAGGAGCGAGAGTATGTTATAGCGATGGCCAAACTCGGTGAAGGGCCGTATAGATCATCGGACGTCGCAGCCGCGCTGAATGAAACTCCCCAAAGCTTGGGCCCTAGGCGCGCACAGATCATCAGCAAGGGAATGATCTACAGTCCATCCCACGGCGATATTGCATTCACCGTGCCTATGTTCAGCGAGTATCTAATACGCAACTACGTGGCACAGCCCAGCAATGAGTAGCTACGCGGGCTGCGATTGATCGGTGTCTATGTTCTGCCTAACGCTTGCCATCACCTGGCCGCACTGATTCATTGGGATGAACAGGCAGAATTTGGTGGCGGCCCAGGTGCATGGCATTGTTAGCCTGAGAAGACAAGATCATTCAGAACTATGTACATGACGCATTGCTTCCCCTGAATTGCCTGGAATGCACCCATGCTGCTTACGAGAGTCTTTTGACCAGTGCATCTATGCTCTTTCCAACAACCGCAACTACTATTGGATGACGAAGCAGATTTGCTAATGCATCTTTCGCGCTCTTCTTTTCTTGCAAGTCGGTTGTGCTCTTGTCGATTTCAGTAATTAGTGAGTCAAGCCCTGAGGTAATAGCCAGGGAGTTATGGTCGCCGACCTGAATGCCGTGTGACTGGGTGATATTTACAACGGTATCGCCTTTTCTTCGAGGCAAGAGAGAGGAAGGTTTCTCAAGAGTCAGTTTATAGGAAGCTGGAATAGCATGAAACTTAGCAGTATATTCGACGTCCAGAGCCTTATGCGTCTCAACTTTGCCGTTGGGAAGATTGCGAAGCACGACGTCTCCCTCATCAACGTCAATGCTCTCGTCAAAAATTGTGCAGCTTGAGCCATCGAACGCGCAGTCATATGGTCCAATCTCGGTTCCATCCGATTTCAGTATCGAAACCTTGTCTGTGAGAAGCGAACGAAATGGATTGGACATGAGAATATGTTTCAGAGGCTTTCTATCTGCGGGTCAGGCTAACTCTTTATTGGGTGGTTCCGTGAACCACGAACCGGCCTTCGCTCGTTTCCGTGAACCACAGCTATTACCCATGGCCCATCGGACAAGAATCCGTTCCTGAACAGTGATCTTAGTTGGAAAGCCAAGTTTTTTCGCCGTAGTTCACGGGTCCGATAACCACTTGTAGCCATTACTACATCATGTCTGCTGGGCTGCAGACATCGAGCGGCCCCCTATTCAGCACATGGGTGTAGATCATGGTGGTGCTCACGTCTTGATGTCCAAGCAGTTCCTGGATCGTTCGGATGTCCTGGCCCCGTTCCAGCAGGTGGGTCGCGAAGGAGTGGCGGAAGGTATGGCAACTGGCCGCCTTCGTGAGTCCCGCCTCGGCCACCGCCCGCTTCACAGCCTTCTGCACCACGCTCGGATCGAGGTGGTGGCGGCCCTGGGTTCCTGAGGCCCGGTCTCGCCAGCGGTTTTGTTGGGGAAACACCCATTGCCAGGCCCACTCCCGATCCGCCTTCGGGTATTTCCTCGCCAGGGCGTAGGGCATCACCACCCGGCCCCAGCCCGCCGCCAGATCACCCTGATGCAGCTGGCGCACCCTCCGCAGATGCTCCTGCAGTTCGGGCACCAGGCTTTGCGGCAGCAGCGTCAACCGGTCCTTGCCGCCCTTGCCGTCGCGCACCGTGAGCTCCCATCGCTGAACATCGAGATCCTTCACGCGCAGGCGCAGCGCCTCCATCAGCCTGAGCCCGCTTCCGTACAGCAGCCCCACCACCAGGGCCGCCTCTCCCTCCAGTCGTTGGCGCACCGCCCGCACCTCCGCTTCGCTGAGCACCACCGGCAGCCGGCGCCGTGTTCGCGCCCGCACCACCCCCTCCAGCGCCAGATCCCGCTCCAGCAGCTCCCTGTACAGAAACAGCAGCGCCGCCAGCGCCTGGTTCTGGGTGGAGGCACTCACCTGCAGGTCCACCGCCAGGTGGCTCAGAAAGGCGTTCACCTCGGCGCTTCCCATCTCGCGCAGATGACGCCTGCCGTGAAACCGCAGAAATCGCCGCAGCCACTGCTCGTAGGTGTTCACGGTGCGGCGGGCGTAATGGCGCACCTGCAGCTCCTCGCGACAGCGCTGGATCAGACCGGGGGCGCGGCTGGCGTCGGCCATGGCCTTGAGAGTGTGGGGGGCCCTCCAGAGGGTTCCCAGCTGCAGCCATGTCCACGGATACGGCCTGAGCCGCAAAAGCAGAACCTTCCGATGCCCTCCCCCCTCACCATCCGCCCCCTGCAGAGCGCCGAAATCCCCACCGTGACCGGCTGGGCGCGGCGGGAGGGCTTCGCTCCTGGGGTGGGCGATGTGGCCATCTACCGCCAGACCGATCGCCAGGGTCTCTGGGTGGGCTGGCTCGGCGAGGAGCCGGTGGGGTGCATCGCCGGGGTCCGCTACAACGCCGCCTACGGCTTCATCGGCCTGTTCCTGGTGGTGCCCGCCCAGCGCGGCAGGGGCTACGGGGTGCAGCTGTGGCGCCACGCCCTTGAGCACCTGGCCGACGTGCCCTGCATCGGCCTGGAAGCCGCGCCCGACCGGATCGACGACTACGCCGGCTGGGGCTTCGCGCCCGCCTCCCCCACCACCCGCTGGCAGCGGCTCGCCGGCGACCATGCGCCCCCGCCGCTGGCCGCGCCGGAGCCCCCCTGGTGCCTGCTGGAGGGCGGCGCCATCCCGGCCGCCGCTGTGCAGCGCTTCGATGCCGAGCGGGAGCCCTCGCCCCGCCCCCACTTCCTGCGCCAGTGGCTGCGGCATCCGGCCGGCACGGTGCTGGCCCTGGTGGATCGGGCCGGCGCCTGCCACGGCTTCGGCCGGGTGCGGCCCTGCCTGCTGGCCGACGGTGACGGCTGGCGCCTCGGGCCCCTGGTGGCGGACAGTCCCGCCGCCGCCCGGGCCCTGCTCGAGGGCCTGCTGCAGCGCCATCCCGGCATGGTGCTGATCGATGCCCCCGGCGCCAATGCCGCCGCCGCCCCGCTGCTGGCGTCGCTGGGGTTCACCCCGGCCTCCCGCACCCTGCGCATGTACCGGGGTGTGCCGCCGATGGTGACGCTGGCGGATGTGTATGGGCTGGCCTGCCTGGAGCTGGGCTGATCGCCGGCATGCCTCCAGCACCGCGATGGGTCCCCTACCTTCGATGCCATGCCGTCGCGCACCTCCTTCCCGTTCCCCGGCCTGGTGCTGCTGACCCTGGCCCTGGCGGCACCGCTCACGGCCGGGCGCCTCGGGGCCGGGCCGATCCCGCTGATGGAGCCGGCGGGCATGGAGCTGCTGGTGGCGAGCGGCGAGCGGGCCGACTACGGCCCCCTGGCCGAACAGTTCCTCACCCAGGCCAACCTGGCCTACTGCGGCGTGGCCAGTGCCGCCATGGTGCTCAACAGCCTGGCCGTGCCCGCCCCGGCCGTGCCGGGCTACGGCCGTTACCGCTTCTGGACCCAGGAGAACGTCTTCGAGGTGCCGGCCGGCCGCGCGGTGGTGAGTGCTGAGGTGGTGCGCCGCCAGGGCATGACCCTGGCCGAGCTGGCCGCCCTGCTCGCCAGCCACGGGGTGGCGGCCGAAGCGATCCACGGCGACCAGCTCAGCCTGGAGCAGTTCCGCGCCCTGCTGCGCGCCAACCTCAGCCAGCCCGGCGACCGCCTGCTGGCCAACTACCTGCGCCCGGCCCTCGGCCAGGCCGGCGGCGGCCACATCGCCCCGCTGGCCGCCTTCCACGCCCCCAGCGATCGGGTGCTGATCCTCGATGTGGCCCGCTACCGCTACCCCTCGGTGTGGGTGCCGGTCGCCGACCTCTGGAAGGCGATCCGCACCATCGACTCCACCTCGGGCCGCAGCCGCGGCCTGGTCACGATCCGGACAGCTCCGGGGGCGACACCGCCTCCAGAAAGCTTTCCGCCACCCGGTCCCAGCTGAACGGGCCCACGTGCTCGCGGCCGTAGGCGCGGCAGCGGGCCTGCAGCTCGGCATCGGTGAGCAACTGCAGCAGGGCCTCGGCCAGGGCCGCCGGATTCCGCGGCGGCACCAGCAGGCCGGCCCGGCCGTGGGGCACCACCTCGGGGATCGCCGTGGCCGTGGTGCTCACCACCGGCAGCCCGCTGGCCATCGCCTCGAGGAACACGATCCCGAAGCCTTCCTGGATCGACGGCAGGCAGAACACCGCGCTGCGGCGGTACCAGTCGCGCACCACGCCGTCGTCGGCCAGGGCCCCCAGCAGCTGCACCACCTGCCCCAGCTCCAGCCGCTCCACCAGCGCCTGCAGCGCCCCGTGCTCCGGCCCGTCGCCGATCACCACCAGCCGAGCACTGGGCAGCCGCTGGTGCACGGCCGCAAACGCCGTGATCAGATCGGCCACCCGCTTACGCGGGTACTGGCGCGCCACGCACAGCACCGTGTGGGGCTCGCGGGCCCCATCCAGGGCGGCCAGGGCAGCAGCGTCCGCGCCCGCCGGGTTCCAGAGCCGGGTGTCGATGCCCTCCGGCACCAGCCGCAGCCGGCCGGCCGGCACGCCGTAATGCGCTTCGATGCGCTCGCAGCAGTAGCGACTGGTGGAGAGCACCAAGGGCGCCCGGCGGGCGTTGAGGCGCTCCAGCCTGGAGAGGCCCCAGAGCATCCGCCGCGGCCAGCCGCTCTCGCAGCGCGACTCCTCCGCCAGCACCCCCTTGATGCAGCACACGTAGGGCACCGGGCAGCGGTGTGCCACCCGGAAGCCATCGATGTCGAAGCCCACCACCAGGTCGTAGCGGCCCTCGGCGGCCACCAGGCGGCGGGGCAGGGTGAGGTTGAACCAGAGGCGGCGCAGCAACAGATTGCGGGGCCAGGCCCCCTCGGGCACCAGCCGCTCCACGGTGTGGCCCCGGGCGATCAGGGCCCCGGCCAGGCCACCGATGGCCGCCGCCGTGCCGCTGCCCTGGGCCACGTCCTGCAGCCAGGAATCGAGAAAGGCGATGCGCATGGTGCGGCCGGCCGCCGGCCTACACCCGTGCCGCCAGGCCGGTGGGCTCGAGCATCAGCTTGCTGTTGCGCACCTCCTCATCCATCTCGATCGGGTAGTTGCCGTCGAAGCAGGCGGTGCAGAAGTGGCTGGAGTTGGCCTGGGCCGCCTCCACCATGCCCTCCTTGCTCAGGTAGCTGAGTGAGTCGACGCCCAGGTGCCGCTCGATCTCCTCCAGCGTCAGACGGGCGGCGATCAGGTGGTCCTGGGTGTCGGTGTCGATGCCGTAGAAGCAGGGGTGCGTGACCGGGGGCGAGCTGATCCGCATGTGCACCTCGGTGGCACCGGCATCCCGCAGAGCCGCCACCAGCTTGCGGCTGGTGGTGCCGCGCACGATCGAATCGTCGATCACCACCACCCGCTTACCGGAGAGCACATCCGGCAGGGGGTTGAGCTTCACCCGGATGCCCGCCTCCCGCATCGCCTGGGTGGGCTGGATGAAGGTGCGGCCCACGTAGCGGTTCTTGATCAGTCCATCGGCGAAGGGGATGCCGCTGGTGTGCGAATAGCCGATCGCCGCCGGGATGCCCGAATCCGGCACGCCGATCACAATGTCGGCCGCCACCGGGTTCTCCCGGGCCAGCACCTCGCCGATCCGCACCCGGTAGCTGTAGAGCGATTCGCCGAAGAAGCGGCTGTCGGGCCGGGCGAAGTAGATCATCTCGAAGACGCACAGCTTGCTGGGCTCCTCGCACCAGCGCTGCCGCTCGGGGATCGGATCGGCCTGGCGGAAGTGGATCAGCTCGCCGGGCTGGACATCGTCAACGAACGTGGCGCCAATGATGTCGAGGCCGCAGCTTTCACTGCTGGCCACCCACTGGCCCTGCTCCGGTTCGCCCAGCATGCCGAACACCAGCGGCCGGATGCCGTGGCCATCGCGCAGGGCGAACAGGCCGTCGGGGGTGCCGATCACCAGGCTGAAGGCGCCGCGGCAACGGGCCGCCGCCGCCCGGATCGCCGCATTCCAGCCCAGGCCGGAATCCACCGCCTCCTGCAGCGCGAAGGCGATCAGCTCCGAGTCGGTGGTGGAGGTGAACTCCCCGGCCATGTGGTCGAGCGAGACCCGCAGCTCCGCCGCATTCACCAGGTTGCCGTTGTGGGCCAGGGCCAGCGGCCCCAGGCGCGTCATCAGCACCACCGGCTGGGCATTGCAGACCTTGCTGCTGCCGGTGGTGGAATAGCGGTTGTGGCCCACGGCCAACTGGCCCGGCATCCGCTCCAGCACCTCCTGGTCAAACACCTGGCTCACCAGGCCCATGTCCTTGTGCAGCCGCACCTTCACATCGTCGAAGACGGCGATGCCGGCCGACTCCTGGCCCCGGTGCTGCAGGGCGTACAGCCCGAAATAGGTCAGGTTGGCCACCGCCTGCCCCGGCGCCAGCACGGCGAACACACCGCAGGCCTCCTCCGGCTTGTCGGGGCGGTCGCTCTGGTTGCCTCCAGGGGTGATCAGCGGGTCCTGCGCATCGCGGTGATCAGCGCAGGGCACGGGGCGTCTCACCATGGGGGAAGCTTCATCTTCGCCCATTACCGATCGGGTGGGGGCCCGGCTTTCCGCAACCGGCCGGGGATCGCCTGCTCATAGGTGTCGCGCAGCTGCTCCACCGCCAGCGCCAGCAGGGGCTCCCCGCCCCGCGCCACCACCAGGCGGGAATCCGCCGTCACTGTGCCCAGACGTTCAGCCGGAATGGCCGCACCAGCCTTCGCCAGGGCGGCTTGCCAGAGCGCCTCCTGCGCGGGGGCCACGCTCACCAGCAGCCGCGCCCCGCCCTCGGCGAACAGCAGCCGGTCGGGGCGCGCGTCGCCGGCGGGCAGCTCCAGATCAGCCCCCAGGCCCGAGGCGATGCAGGCCTCCGCCAGCGCTACTGCCAGGCCGCCATCGGAGAGGTCGTGGGCGGAGCGCACCAGACCCGCCGCGATCGCCTGGCGCAGGAACCCCTGCACGCCCGGCTCCAGGGCCAGGTCCGTCAGCGGCGGGCGGCCCGTGAGCCGGCCGTGCACCACCTCCAGGTAGCTGCTGCCCCCCAGCCCCAGGCGGTCGTCGCCGCTCTCCTCGAGCGGCACCCCCAGCAGCCAGATGGCATCACCGGCCTGGCGCCAGGCCAGCCCCGTCACGTGGGCCAGGTCGTGCACCAGCCCCACCATGCCCACCACCGGGGTGGGGTGGATCGGCTGCATGCGGCCGTCCGGCAGGCGGGTCTCGTTGTACAGCGAGACGTTGCCGCCGGTGACCGGCGTGGCCAGGGCGCTGCAGGCCGTCGAGAGGCCGCGGCAGGCCATCGCCAGCTGCCAGTAGCCGGTGGCGGTGTCGGGGGAGGGGAAGTTGAGGTTGTCCGTGACCGCCAGGGGCTCGGCGCCGCAGCAGGAGAGGTTGCGGGCTGCCTCCGCCACCGCCGCCATGGCGCCCCGTTCCGGATCGAGGGCCACCCAGCGGTTGGGGCAGTCGACCGTCGCCGCCACGCCGCGGGTCGCCGCCGCCATCGCCCCCTGCCCCTGCTGGGGCCGCAACCGGATCACCGCCGCATCGGCGCCACCAGGCAGCACCACGGTGTTGGCCTGCACCTGGTGGTCGTACTGGCGGTACACCCAGCGCTTGCTGGCGATGGTGGGGTCATCCAGCAGGCGCAGCAGCACGTCGCCCCAGCCCAGGGACCCGTCGGCCATCTCCAGGCCGGCGGCCGAAGCCGCCGGCAGCTCGGCTTCGCTCCAGCCCCAGTGGGCCTGGATCTCGGCCGGGGGTTCGGCCAGCAGCTCGTGGTGGTTGATCGGCGTGTCGTCCGCCAGGGCGCTGGCGGGCACCTCGGCCGCCACCGCGCCGTGCTGCAGCACCCGCACCACGTTCTCCTGCAGCACCCGGCCCACCACCGCCGCCTGCAGGCCCCAGCGGCGGAAGCGCGCCATCAGGGGCTCCTCCCGCCCCGCCGCCACCACGAACAGCATCCGCTCCTGGGATTCGCTCAGCAGGAATTCGTAGGCCGTCATGCCCGACTCTCGGGCCGGTACCCGGTCGAGGTCGAGCTCGATGCCCAGGCCACCCTTGGCGGCCATCTCCGAGCAGCTGCAGGTGAGGCCGGCGGCGCCCATGTCCTGGGCCGCCACCACATCGCCGCTCTGGAAGGCCTCCAGGCAGGCCTCGATCAGCCCCTTCTCCAGGAACGGGTCGCCCACCTGCACGGCGGGCCGGTCGTCGAGGGAGGCCTCGGTGAGCTCGGCGCTCGCGAAGCTGGCGCCGCCCATGCCGTCGCGGCCCGTGGTGCTGCCCACGTAGACCACCGGGTTACCCACGCCCACCGCCCCGGAGCAGACGATGTCGTCGGTCTCCATCAAGCCCAGGGCCATGGCATTCACCAGCGGGTTGCCGCCGTAGCTGGGGTCGAAGGCCACCTCACCGCCCACCGTCGGCACGCCGACGCAGTTGCCGTAGTGGGCGATGCCGGCCACCACCCCCTCCATCAGCCCGACGTTGCGCTCGTCCTCCAGCGGCCCGAAGCGCAGGGCGTTGAGCAGGGCGATCGGGCGCGCCCCCATGGTGAAGATGTCGCGCAGGATGCCCCCCACCCCGGTGGCCGCCCCCTGGAAGGGCTCCACGGCCGAGGGGTGGTTGTGGCTCTCGATCTTGAAGGCCAGCCGCTGCCCCTCACCCAGATCCACCACACCGGCATTCTCGCCCGGCCCCACCAGGATGCGGGGGCCGGTGGTGGGGAACTGGCCCAGCAGGGGGCGGGAGTTGCGGTAGCAGCAGTGCTCCGACCACATCACCCCGAACATGCCCAGTTCGGCCCGGTTGGGGGGCCGGCCGAGGCGACGCACGATCTCGTCGTAATCGCCCTGGCTCAGGCCCTCCTTGCGCAGGGCCTCCGGCACCGAGAAGGACGGAGTCGAGGCAGAAACCACCGGGGGGCGCGGCAACGGCCCTCCAGTATCAGATCCAGGGGTCGTCGGCTTCGCGGGGTTCCCGGCCCCGGTAGCGATCGCGGCGGGGCGCGGGTTCCTGGGGCGGCGGCTGGCGGGGCGGTTCGGGCAGCGCCTCCGGTTCCTCCTCCTCGGGCCAATCCTCGAGCGGGTCCGGCTCGTCGCGGTCGCCGGCGTAGCGCTGCTCCGGATAGGGATCGCTGTCGTAGCGGTCGCGGGGGTCCTGCTCGGGGTCCGGCTCGCGATCGCGCTCGGGCCAGGGGATCTCCTCGCGGAAGGCCTCCGGCCAGGGGGGCTCCTCCAGCCAGCCCTCCAGCCGCTCCTCGACGCGGCCGCCCACCTCCTGGACCTGCTCCTTCCAGCGCCGCGAGCGGCGCAGCAGCTGCTGGCGCACGCTGGCCCGGGCCACCGGCAGGTCATCGAGGCCCCGCAGGGCGGTGAACACCCGGCCGGGCTGCTGGTCGACGATCCGGTCAGGGCTCAGGCGCCAGCGGCTGGTGCCCGGCAGCCGCGGATCGCTGCGGGCCACCAGGTAATGCAGGATGCGGCCGCTGCGCAGCTCCACGGCCGCATCAGCCACCAGGCCCAGGGGCGTGTCATCGGCGCCGGTGAGGGCAGCATCGATCAGGGTGGGCAGCCGCTCCAGGGTGACCGCGTCCGTCTCCGCCGGCTCCCCCTTCACGAACGCCTCCTGCTCCCCCAGCCCCCGCAGCTGATCCAGCCGCCACACCAGCCGCCGCTGGGCAAAGGCCGACGGCCGGCTGGCCCAGCCGAGCAGGCGGTGCACCGGTGGATGCATCCAGGCCAGCACCCCAGAGCCACGCTCAAGGCCCTGATCGCAGCGCACCTGCCGCCGCAGCAGATCGCTCAGCAGCAGCTGGTCGGGAAGGCCCACGCGCTCAGCTGGTGCGGATCTGGACCGGCATCACCAGGTAGGTGAAGGCCTCATCGGCCCCCACCGGCGCCAGCACGGCCGGGGTGGTGGCGGCATTGCACTGCAGCACCACCTGGTCGGAGCCCATGGCCTTGAGGCCATCGAGCAGATAGCGGACGTTGAAGGCGATCTCGATCGCCTCCCCCTCGATCGTGGCCGCCAGCGATTCGGAGCCGCTGCCCACGTCCTGGGCGTCGGCCCGGATCGTGGCCGTGCCGGCGGCGGGGTCGGCGCTGATCTTGACCACGTTGTTGTGCTGATCAGCCAGCACCGCCACCCGCTCCAGGGCGGCGATGAAGGCGCGGCGGTCGAGCACCAGGCGGCGCTGGAAGGACGGGGGGATCAGTTGGCGGTAGTTGGGGTAGGTGCCATCGAGGCTGCGGCTGGTGAGCACCTGGTCGGCGGAGAGCACCACCACCTGGCCCCGTTCGCAGAACAGGCTCAGGGGCTCCTGGGAGCCGCGACCCGAGAGGATCCGTTCCAGCTCCCGCAGCGAACGGGCCGGCACCGTGACGGCGAAATCGGCGCCATCGCCGCTGCCGGCCTCCGCCTCGGGGCTGGCGGCGGCCTCCACCGCATGGGAGAGGCGCTGCACGGCCAGCCGGTGGCCGTCGGTGGCGGCGCACTCCAGACCCTCGCCATCGAGGCGCAGGTGTACGCCGGTCAGCAGTTGCTTGTTCTCATCCGGGCTGCTGGCGAACAGGGTGGCCCGCAGACCCTTCACCAGGGCCTCGGCATGGAAACGGATCGGGGTGCCGCTCTGGGCCAGGGGCAGGTCCGGGTAGTCGTCGGCAGGCATTCCCCGCATCTTGTAGCTGCCGGAGAGGTTGGTCAGCTCCAGCTGCTCCTCGCCCTCCGGGCAGCTGAGGCTGATGGGGCTGTCGGTCGCGAGCCGGGCCACGATCTCGCCGAACATCTTCGCCGGCAGGGTGATGGCGCCACTGGTCTCGACGGCGGCGGGCACGCTTGTCTGGATGCCAAGGCTGAGATCGAAGCCGGTGAGGCTCAGGCGTCCGGTGCCCGCATCGGCGGTGAGCAGCACGTTGGCCAGCACCGGGTGGGTGGGCCGCGTCGCCACCGCCCGGCTGACCAGCTGGAGGCTGGCATTGAGTTCAGCCTGGGAGCAGACCAGCTTCATGACGGGTGCCGGCGACGGCAGAACGGCGTTCTCGAGGCCCCACGGTTTCACAGGGCGCGGCAAAGCGCAACAGGTGGTCTCCCGACTGTTCAAAGGATCAATCAAGGTTTGAAGAGAAGAAAAACAGCCCGTCGCCGTAGGGGCGGGGGAAAACGGGTAAACAGGTTGTCTTTGCCTGGCCTGACTGACGTTTGACGGGTTCAGGGCTGGGGAATCGGCCGAACAAGTGAGCCATTTTGAGCTGTTTTCCCCCGAATCCCTGGCCTGGGGAATACGTCCGCAGGCCAGGGGGGGATCCCCTCCCCGGGCTCTCCAGTCCGAATGGGGGGAAACTCCCAGGATTTCCCCAGACGGTTGGGTCAGCGGCGGACGCTCAAAGGCGGTCGCTCAGAAGCCCATCACCTTCGCCACGGTCTCGGTTTCGGGGGCGATGCCCGTGTGGAAGGTGGCGTCGTTGTTCTCGATCGCTGTCGTCGGGTCCTTGAGGCCGTTGCCGGTGAGCACACACACCACCGTGGCGCCGGTCGGCACCTCCTCGCGTCGCTTCAGCAGGCCCGCCACCGAGGCGGCGCTGGCGGGCTCACAGAAGATCCCCTCCCCCTGGCCCAGCAGCTTGTAGGCCTCGATGATCTCGGCGTCGGTGACGGCCATGAAATCGCCGTTGCTCTCCTTGCGCACGTTGAGGGCGTTGTCCTTGTTCACCGGATTGCCGATGCGGATGGCCGTGGCGATGGTGTCCGGCTGCTCCACCGTGTGGCCCAGCACCATCGGCGCCGCACCGGCGGCCTGGAAGCCCATCATTCGCGGCAGGACCGTGCTGTGGCCCGCCTGGCGGTACTCCTTGAAGCCCATCCAGTAGGCACTGATGTTGCCGGCGTTGCCCACCGGGATGCACAGCCAGTCGGGGGCCTCGCCGAGGGCATCGATCACCTCGAAGGCGGCCGTCTTCTGCCCCTGCAGCCGGTAGGGGTTGAGCGAGTTCACCAGAGTGATCGGGTAGCGGTCGGCCACATCCCGCACGATCGCCAGGGCCCGGTCGAAGTTGCCCTGCACCGCCAGCACCTCAGCGCCGTAGAGCAGGGCCTGGGCCAGCTTGCCCTGGGCCACGTAGCCGTCCGGGATCAGCACGAAGGCCCGCATCCCGCCCCGGCGGGCGTAGGCGGCGGCCGCGGCGGAGGTGTTGCCGGTGCTGGCGCAGATCACCGCCTCCGAGCCCGCCTCCTTGGCCTTGCTGATGGCCATCGTCATGCCCCGGTCCTTGAAGGAACCCGTGGGGTTGAGGCCGTCGTACTTGAGGAACACCTTCACGCCGCGGCCCACCCGCTCGGCGATCACCGGTGCCGGAATCAGGGGCGTGGCCCCCTCCCGCAGGGTCACCACCGGCGTGGCGTCACTGACGGGGAGCCAGGAGCGGTAGGCCTCGATCAGCCCCGGCCAGTCCTGCATGGTGGGCTGCCGGCCCAGGCGTCGCAGGGCTCGTAGCAGGGGCACGGGGGACAGCGGCGAGGCTGACGTCAATGTAGGTCTCCGGTCTGGGGCGTCAGGGGGCGGGTGTGGTGGGTGCCGCGGGGGCCGGCGTCGAGGGGGCGGTCTGGGGCTCGTTGCCCCGCAGCCCGTCGAGGGGGGATTCGGAGAAGAAGCGCACCAGCTCGCTGATCGAAGAGGCCTTGGAGAGCAGCCCCATCAGGGCCGGAATGCTCACCTCCAGTTCACGGGTCGGATAGGCCCGCAGGAAGGTGATGGCCGAGAGCGACCCCTTGCCCTCGTAGGTGCCGAGCACCATGGCGGCGCGCAGGGCGGGCACGCCGGCCTCCGGGGCCCTCAGGGGGAACAGGATCCGGGCCAGGCGGGCCAGGATCGCCTCACCGATGCGGGTGTTGAGCAGGCGGCTCATCAGCACGATCGGCAGCTGCACCGATTCGTTCAGCAGCTTGCTGACGTCCTTGGGGTTCTGGCGGCCCAGGCGCAGCACATCGCCCAGCAGGCCCCGGGCCTCGCCGGTGGTGGCCAGATGCTCCAGATCCGCCACGGGGATCGAGCGGCGGAAGGCGCCGCTGGTGAACACCAGGTTCTCGGTGGCGAAGGCCGCGGGAGTCGACCAGCACAGTCCCAGCCCCAGGACAGCGGCCACAAGCCTTCGCCGCTTGTTCACAGATGACTCCCTTGTAATGGAGTGACTCTACGGATCTCAGGCGCCGGAGACGCCGGCGGCCTGGCGCACCGCCGGTGTCACCAGCACATCGCGCAGCAGATGCACCACGCCCCGCTCGGCCAGCCCCTTGGCCACCTGCAGCCCCATGCGGCGCAGATCGGGCTCCCCCAGCACCCGCGGCAGGCGCTTCAGCAGCAAGGACGGCTCAAACCCCGGCAGGTCGCGCAGGATCGCCAGCAGCTCCTGGATCGGTTCGAGATCCAGCAGCGGAGTTGATGCCGGGGCTGGGGGCAGGGCCCGCAGCCCCGGTGGCAGGAAACGGCTCGGCAGCCGCCGGCCGAGCCGCAGGGTGGTGTTCCAGGCGAGGGTATCCATCTGCAGCACCAGCGCATCGACGAGCTGCTGGCGCAGCAGGCCGCCGGTGGGGGAGAAGAGGAAATCGAGCACCTGGTCGAGCAGGCCCTCCAGGTCGAGCTGCTCCTGGAGCGAGGCGCTGGCCACCAGGCTCTCCAGCCGCTGCCAGCGGAATTCATCGCCGTCGTAGAGCATCTCCCGCAGGCTGCGGCGCAGCTCGGGATCGGGATCCTCCATCAGCCGGCGGGCGAAATAGGGGTAGGCGGCACCGAGGATCTTGAAGTCCGGGTCGACACTCAGGGCGATGCCTTCCAGGGTCACCAGCGAGCGGATGATCAAGGCGTAATAGGGGGGGACCTGGAAGGGGAAGCGGTACATCACACCGGAGAGGTCGTCGGTGACCGCCTTGAAATCCATGCGGCTGACGCCCATCTCCAGGGCCTGGCCGAACACGCTTTCGAAGGCCGGCACGATCGGTTCGAGGTCCACCGCCTCGCCCAGGAAGCCGAGCTGCACGAAGTCCTTCGAGAGCGCCCCGAAATTGCGGTTCACCAGGTGCACCACCGCCTGAATCAGGCCGGTGCGCGCTTCCCGCGACACCTCACTCATCATGCCGAAATCCAGGTAGGCGAGGCGCCCGTCCGGAAGGGCCAGCAGGTTGCCGGGGTGGGGATCGGCGTGGAAGAACCCATGCTCCAGCAGCTGCTGCAGGCTGCAGTTGACCCCCACCTCCACCATGTGATCGGGGTCGACCCCGAGGGCGCGAACCGCGTCCAGGTTGGTGAGCTTGACCCCGTCGATCCACTCCATCGTCAGCACCCGGCGGCTGGTGGCCTGGCGGTAGATGGCGGGGACGGCGATGCGGGGATTGTGGCTGTGCAGGCGGGCGAAGGTTTCGGCGTTGCTGGCCTCGTTGATGTAGTCCATCTCCTCGAAGACCCGCTTGCCGAGTTCATCGATCAGACCCACCAGATCGCTCTTGATCAGCCCGACATTCCGGTTCAGCCAGGCGGCGATGTTGCGGACGATGTAGAGGTCGAGGGTGATCTGCTCCCGCAGTCCCGGCCGCTGCACCTTCACCGCCACCCGCTCGCCGCTCATCAGCACGCCCCGGTGCACCTGGCCGAGGGAAGCGGCGGAAATGGGTTCCTTCTCCAGCGAGGCGAAGATCGTTTCGACCGGCGCCTGCAGGTCCTCCTCGATGCAGGCCATGGCCAGGGAACTGTCGAAGCCCGGCAGCTGGTCCTGCAGCTGGGCCAACTCCTCCAGCAGCACCGGCGGAACGATGTCCGGACGGGTGGAAAGGGCCTGGCCGGCCTTGATGAAGGCGGGACCGAGGGCCACCAGCAGTTCGGCGCACTCCCGCGCCCGCTGCCGCGCCCGGCCGGGGTTGGCCAGCTGGCCGGTGACCTTGTCGACGCCCACCCCCAGCAGATAGAGGCCGATCGGCACGAGCGTCTGCCAGACCCGCCGCACCAGGCGCATCGGGTGGCCGGCGTAGAGGCGGGTGATGGCCGCCGGGTCATAACTGAGCAGGCCCGCCGCCTCCAGAAAGTCACCCATCTCCACCTCGGCGGTCAGGCGCTCGGGGCTCGCGGCGGGGGCTGGGGGGGAGGAGACCATGGCGGGGAGGCACCGCCGTGGCGCCGGCAGGCGAAACCCCCTTCTAAACGAAAGTCACAGCCGCTACGGTCGGGCCACGTACCGATCGCTCGCCGGAGGCCTGGGTGCTCACGGGTCTGCGCCTCGAGAACATCGCCCTGATCGAGCGGCTGGAGCTGGCGTTCTCGACCGGGTTCACCGTGCTCACCGGCGAGACCGGCGCCGGCAAGTCGATCCTGCTCGATGCCCTCGATGCCCTGCTCGGTGGTGCCCAGGGCAGCCAGGGGGCCCGCCTGCTGCGGCGCGGCGCCGAGCGGGGCCGCATCGAGGCCAGCTTCAGCCTCTCCCCCCCCGTACGCGACTGGCTGGAGAGCCAGGAGCTGGAGGCCGAGGAGGGCGAGCTGCTGCTCAGCCGCGACTGGCGGCTCCAGGAGGGCCGGCTCACCAGCCGCCACCGGCTCAATGGCGTGGTGGTGGGCCGCGGCCAGGTGCTGGAGCTGCGGCCCCTGCTGCTTGACCTCACCGTCCAGGGCCAGACCCAGCAGCTGGGCCGCCCCGGTCAGCAGCGCCGCTGGCTGGATCGCTACGCCGGTGAGGGCCTGGCCGCGGCCCTCGAAGCCACCCGCTCCGCCTGGCAGCAGTGGAAGGGGGAGGCGGACGCCCTGGTGCGGGCCCGCGCCAACCGGGAACGCTTCGCCCTGGAACGGGAGCGCCAGGAGGACCTGCTGGCGGAGCTGGAGGCCGCGGCCCTGGAGGATCCCGCCGAACGCCAGCGGCTGCAGGGGGAGCAGGACCGGCTGGCCCACGCGGTGCGCCTCCAGGAAGGCGTGATGGCCCTGATCGGCCGGCTGGTGGAAGGGGCCGAGGCCGCCCCGTCGGTGCTGGATCATCTGGCGGCCTGCGACCAGGAGCTGCAGACCATGGCTGCCCTCGACGCCAGCGTGGTGGCCCTGCACGGGGCCTGCGCCGACGCCCTGGCCGGGCTGCAGGACCTGGCCCGGGATCTGGATCGCTACGGCTCCCTGCTGGAGAGCGATCCGGAAAGCCTTGCCCTGCTGCAGGAGCGCATGGCCCAGATCAAGGCGTTGGAGCGCCGCCACGGCCAGACCCTGCCCGAACTGATCGCCCGGCGCGACAGCCTGCGCGAGCAGCTTGCCGGGGCGGATGCCGAGGGGGCCCTGGCGGGCCTGGAGGCCGCCGAAGCCGCCGCCCGCCAGGGGCGGGATCGGGCCAATGCCGTGCTCACCAGGGCCCGCACCGCCGCCGCCCGCGGCCTCGAGGAGCAGCTGATGGCAGCCCTGCGGCCGATGGGCCTGGCCAACGTGCGCTTCGCCGTGGCCATCAGCGCCGCCGAGCCCGGCGAGGAGGGGGCCGATGCGGTGCAGTTCCTGTTCTCCGCCAACCCGGGCCAGCCCCCGGCGCCCCTGGCGGAGGTGGCCTCGGGCGGCGAGATGAGCCGTTTTCTGCTGGCCCTGAAAACCTGTCTGGCGGCGGCCGACCCCCATGTCACGTTGCTCTTCGATGAGATCGATGCGGGCGTCAGCGGCCGCGTCAGTGGGGCCATGGCCCAGCTGCTGCGGCGGCTGGCGGAGCAGCGGCAGGTGTTCTGCATCACCCACCAGCCCCTGGTGGCGGCCGCGGCCCAGCACCACTTCCGGGTCAGCAAGAGCGTCGAGGCGGGCCTCACCCACACGCGGGTGTCCCACCTGCGGGACACTCACGAGCGCCAGGCGGAGCTGGCGGAACTGGCCGGCGGCGATTCCGGCGAGGCCCACAGCTATGCCGCCAGCCTGCTGGGTTCAGGGGCGGCGGTGTGAGGCGGCAAGGCTCATCCAGGGACCAGGTGGATCGCGCACAAGGGTCCTGCCGCCCTGGCCAGTCTTCGATCCGCACTCAGCAGCGGGCAGCCGAGCGATTCCGCCAGTGCCACGTAGGTGGCGTCATAGGCGGTGAGGTTTCCCCTCAGACCCCAGATCCGAAACAACAGTCCGGTGCCGCCATGGCGCCGGATCCCGAGTTGTGACAGGGCGTCGATCATCGCTTCGGCGAGGTGCTGATCCAGCCGCCCTGCCAGGTTCAGGCGCCGCAACACCGAAATCACCTCCGCATCCACCAGATGGGGCGCATGGACCGGCTGCGAGGAGAGGCTCTGCCGCGCCGGCCCGTCGTTGAGGAGGGCCGCCACCACGGCGGAGGCATCGGCCACGATCACCTGGCGTCCCTCTCCGCATGGAGAGCGGCCACGATGTCGTCGGAGGGCACCCCCAGATTTGGGAGGGCGGCCAGAAGATCCGCCGCGTTCGCCCGTTCGGAGGCCTCGGCGAGTTCCCTCACGGCGAACGAGCTCAGGGGCAGGCCCGCCTCGGCCGCCAGCCGTTCCAGCCGCTCAACCACGTCATCGGGAACGTTGCGCAGGTAGAGCGTTCGCATCGGGATAGCCGGTTGCTTGCAGGCTGCTAGCACTGTAGGCACGCCTGGTGGTTCAGCCTGGTTCCACCCTTTCGGCTCAGGATTCCTTGAGGAACGGCAGCGCCGGTCCATCGGCTCTGATCAGCTTCGGCACCGAGATCTGCGGCGACCCCCGGCTGGCCGCCGAGCGGGAGTGGCTGGTCACCAACGGCCTGGGCGGTTACGCCATGGGCACGGTGTCAGGGGCGCCAAGCCGCAGCTACCACGGCCTGCTGATCGCGGCCCAGGCGCCGCCGGTGGAGCGCACCCTGCTGGTCAGCCAGCTGCAGGAGGCGGTGGCTGGCGACCCGGGCGGCTGCGGGCCCCTGCAGATCGTCTCCTTTGCTCTCGAAGGCACCGTGCCCCGCTGGCGCTTCGGCTGGGGGGAGACCCTGCTGGAGAAGCGGATCTGGATGGCCCAGGGGGCCAACACCACCTTTGTGAGCTACCGGCTGGTGCGCGGCGGCCCGCTCGACCTCCGCCTGACGGCCTGCGTTCAGCACCGCTCACCCCACGGCGGCGAGCGCCCCGAGCTGACTCTGGCGCCCCTGGCCAGGGGTGTGGCGGTGCGTCCGCGGGCGGCGGCACCGTTCGTTCTGCTCAGCGACCGGGGCCACTGGTGCCTGGAGGAGCCCCCGCTCTGGGTGGAAGGCGTGCCCCTGGCGGCGGAAGCTGAGCGGGGCCTGGCGAGCACGGCTGAGCACCTGCGGGCGGCCAGCCTCACCGTCACCCTCAACGATCCACACACGGGCGTCACCGTCGTGGCCAGCACCCGCCGGGACGTCGGCACCGATGGCGAACGGGCGCTGGCTCAGCGCCGTGACCACGAGGAGGCACTGCTGCGTTGCTGGGAGACCGCCCAGCCCGCCCTGGCGCCGGCGGCACCCGCCTGGATCCGCCAGCTGGTGCTGGCGGCCGATGCCTTCGTGGTCGAGCGATCGATGGGCGGCGCCCCTGGCGACCCGCTGGGGGCCTCGCTGATCGCCGGCTACCCCTGGTTCAACGACTGGGGCCGCGACACGATGATCAGCCTGGCGGGGCTCACCCTGGTGACGGGCCGCTGCAGCTCGGCCGAGCGCATCCTGCGCACCTATGCCGCCCGCGTCAGCCACGGGCTGATCCCCAACAGCTTCCCCGATCGGGCCGACCAGCTCCTGGACCGGCGCGCCTACAACACGGTGGACGCCACCCTCTGGTTCTTTCAGGCGCTGGTGGAGCACCGGCAGGCCAGCGGCAGCGACGCCCTGGTGCGGGAGCTCTTTCCCCAGTTGGAGGCGATCTTGGACCAGCACGTGACCGGCACCTGGTTCGGGATCCGCATGGATCCGGCCGATGGGCTACTGGGCGCCGGGGAGGGGGAAACCCAGCTCACCTGGATGGATGCCAAGCCCCGTGACCGGGCCATCACGCCGCGCCACGGCAAGCCGGTGGAGGTGAATGCCCTGTGGGTCAACGCCCTGCGTTCGATGGCGGGCTTCTCCCGGCTCACCGGGGCCGATCCGGGCCGCTGGCAGGCCCTGGCGGATCGGGCCGCGGCGGGCTTCCAGCGCTTCTGGAACCCCCGGATGGGTTGCTGCTTCGATGTCATCCTTGGCGACCAGGGCTGCCCCGATGAGCGGCTACGGCCCAACCAGCTGCTGGCTCTCTCGCTTCCCGAACCGCTGCTGAGCCGCGAACAGGCTGCCAGTGTGCTGGCGCTCTGCGGCCAGCGGCTGCTGACGCGCCACGGGCTGCGCACGCTGGATCCGGCCGATCCCGACTACTGCGGCCACTACGGCGGCGACGCCCAGCGGCGGGATGGGGCCTACCACCAGGGCACGGTGTGGGCCTGGTGGCTGGGGCCCTTCGCCCGGGCCCATTTCGGCCTGCACGGGGATGCGGCCCTGGCGCTCTCGTTCCTGGAGCCCATGGCCGATCACCTGGGCGCGGCAGGGCTGGGCAGCCTCAGCGAGATCTTCGACGGCGACGCCCCCCATGCCCCGCGCGGCTGCATCGCCCAGGCCTGGTCGGTGGCCCAGGTGCTGGCAGCCTGGACGGCGATCAGTGGTGGAACCCCGACAGTTCCGGGCCGCTGAGGGCGCCCTGGCTGGGGTGGCTCGCGAAGCCATCCAGCGACTGGCGGATGTTTTCCAGCAGCAGATCGGCCAGGTCCCGGCTGACGCCATGGCGCACCAGGATGCGTTGCACCGTGATGTCCTGGCAGTGGGCGGGAAGGGTGTAGGCCGGCACCTGCCAGCCGCGCACCCGCAGGCGGTCGGCGAGGGCGTAAAGGGTGAAGTTCACGTCGCTGCCCTCGCGGATTTTCCAGCAGAGGGCGGGGATGCCCGATTGATCATCACCGCCGTAGAGGATCTCGAACGGACCCAGCCGGCCGATTTCCTCGGCCAGGTACTGGGCCGTGGCGTAACAGGCGGCATGCACCTTGCGGTAGCCCTCGCGGCCCAGGCGCAGAAAGTTGTAGTACTGGCAGACCACCTGGCCACCCGGCCTGGAGAAGTTGAGGGTGAGGTCGCGCATGTTGCCGCCCAGATAATTCACCCAGAACACCATCTCCTCGGGCAGATCGGTGGTCTGGCGCCACAGCACCCAGCCCACCCCCAGGGGCGCCAGGCCGAACTTGTGGCCGGAGGCATTGATCGAGCGCACCCTTGGCAGGCGGAAATCCCACACCAGATCGGGGGCGCAGAAGGGAGCCAGGAAACCGCCGCTGGCCGCGTCCACATGGATGGGGATGTCGAGGCCGGTGCGGGCCTCCAGGTCATCGAGGGCAGCCGCCAGGGCCTGGACCGGTTCGTACTGGCCGGTGAAAGTGACCCCCAGGGTGGGCACCACGCCGATGGTGTTCTCGTCGCAGAACTGGAGAGCCGCCTCGGGGGTCAACAGCAGCTGATCCGGCTGCATCGGGATTTCGCGGTGCTCGATGTCCCAGTAGCGGCAGAACTTGTGCCAGCAGATCTGCACCGGCCCGGTCACCAGGTTGGGCCGGTCGATGGGCTTCCCCTGCCCCTGGCGCCGGGCCTCCCAGCGGCGCTTCATCGCCAGGCCCCCGAGCATGGCCGCTTCGCTGGAGCCGGTGGTGGAGCAGCCGATGGCGCCATCGATCGCGGGGGCGTGCCAGAGGTCGGCCACCATGCGGGCGCAGCGGGCTTCGATCTCCGCGGTCTGGGGATATTCGTCCTTGTCCTCGATGTTCTTGTCGATGCACAGATCCATCAGGGCGTGCACTTCGTCCTCCACCCAGGTCTGGCAGAAAGTGGCCAGGTTCTGGCGGGAATTGCCATCCAGCATCAGCTCGTCGCGGATGGCGGCGAACACAGCGCGGGGATTGTGCTCCTTCCTGGGGAAATGGATCTTCGGCAGGGTGACCGATAGATCGGAGGAGGAATAGATATCGTCCTCCAGCGAATATCGGGTCGCCGGCTTTTCGTGGAGGGTCATCGATCGCAACGGCGCGTTCCTGGCCAATTCAGGCTAGGAGCCGTGCTGACCGGGTGCCGCCGGCATTCCGCTTCAGGGGGCTGGGGCGGGGGCACCGCCCCCGGGAGCCCCTCCGAATCGCCAGCGCAGACCACCGCCGTAGGAGATCTCGTTGCCATTGCTCCAGAACGAGCCGCCCACATCGGCATAGAGCGACAGACTTTCGGAGGCTTCAAACTCGAGATTCAGGCCCACATCCAAGGCACTGGCGCCCCGGTTCTGACCCAGAAGGGTCAGCGATCCGGGTTCTGGAACCTGGGCGAAGGAGGCCGTGAGCTGGTGCTCCTCGTCGGCATTCCCCATCACGTCGTACTCGTAGCCGATGCTGAGGCGTGGAATCAGCCGCGACTGATTCGACAGCCTGATCGGCACTTCCAAGGTTCCCCCGAGGCCCAGCACGAGCGAATCAGCCGTGTGACTGTTGACAGCAAGATTTAAGGAGTTGGCGCCGGTTTCATTGATGGCCCCCTGGCTGTATTTGGCGTAGGACACCAGGGCCCGTGGCTTGAGCCTGATGGCGTCGCGCTGGGGGGCCGGGGGGTTCTCGCCGGCGGCTGGCCGGGCTGGGTTCAGAACCCAGTCGTATTCAGAGGTCAAGGCCAGGCTGAGGCCATGGCCAGCCCATCGCGCCTGGGCGGTGCGATCGATCGTCCCGAACTGGATCGGACGATTGGATCGGTTCTGGAAACTGCTGTAGCCAGCCAGGGCGGCAATCTTCCAGGCTGGTCCAGGCGTGTACAGGCCGTAGACGGCACCTGAATAGGTGTCCGCATCGATGGTCACGTTGCTGAACTGGTAATTGGACAGTCCACTGGTTCCATAGCCGAAGACGCCACCCAGGCGCCAATCGGGGGAGAGGCGATACTCCAGGCCATAGGTGGACTGGAAGATCTGATAATCCAGGGAGGCCAGGCCGCCGGTTCCCCTCAGGGACGCCTGGGTGTTGGAGGCATCCAGCATCAGGGCCCAGCGGTGACCGTCGCGCCAGGAGCATCCAGGGGAGGGCGGCTCGGTGGCGGAAGGGTTGTCGGCGTTGCCCTCAGCGGCTGGCGGTTTTCTGCAGCTCCCGTTCTCCGGGCCGAAGGACATCTTCTGGGTGGACAGAGCCAGTTCCAGGGCGTCCTGGCGGAAACGTTCCAGGGTCTCCAGACCCACCGAGATCTGGCTCGCGTAGGGCTCGGCGATCACCTGCTCAAAGGATCGATTGACGGCCGCCTGGCTGGGCAGGGCGTTCACAGCGGCCAGGACACCATTGAAGTCGGCGTTGCTGGTGGCGCCCACCACGGTCGGCTGACCCGCCAGGCCCGTGACGACATAGCCGGCCACCCCCTGGCCCAGGCCCGCGGCCACCGGCTGCTGGGGACCGGGCGAATTGGCCAGAATGCTGGAGGCGGCGCCACTCACATTCGGGTTCGAGGATGTCGGCACGGCCTGATAGTTCAGGATCAGCAGATCAGCCGTCCTGCCGATGCAGTTGGGATTGGAAGCCACGCTATTCCAGTAGCAGAGATCCCACTGACCGAGTCGCAGAAGCGGTGTGTAGCCATAGGCGGCGCCAAGGGGTGTCTGCAGCCTTGCCGCCGTATCTTCGGCCGCTTGCTGCTGTCCCCACCAGCCCGTGTTCTGCAAGCGTGGATCGATGCCTCTGGGCGAATCCGGTGCCACGAATAACTCGTAGTCGATCTGATACTGAACACCATTGGCTCCGATCGAGAGCGTGGTGTCCGCCCTGGCCGGGTCAGGGCCGCCAACGAGGGCACCCAGGCTCAAAAGGCCACCGAGCGCAAAGATCGAAACGCCCGACCTTTCCTTGACCATGCCAGAAATGATCACCTCCAGCCAGCCTATGCATCGGATGCGGAAGGACAACAAACTCCAGGGATCTTGTTCATCAATCCCAAGGATGACTGGAAGCCCAATGTAAGAAAAACGCAAATCTTGCTGTTGGAGCCGATGATCCCAGGGTGCCGGCTGTCTTGCCCAGCCGATACCGACAGCGGCGCTTGTCCTGCCGCTGTACAACGGAACGAGACGCACCCATGCCCTGGCCGTCCTTTCGCCGCTGCAGTTCCTGGAGGCACCGGGCCTGCGCACGCTTCTGCGCAGCGACGATTTCGGCGCCTGGGACAGCCTCGTCGCCGGCACCCTGGGCCATCACCGCAGCCGACTGCTGCCGGGTTCATCCCCCTTCAGGGCCCATATCCGTTGGGGGGCTGTCGCGGAATTTGAGGTGCTGCTGCTGCACGGGAGTGGCCGGGTGGAGCTGCAGCGGCAGCAGGCCGGCCATGGGGTGCTCTGGTTGCCACTCCAGGGACTGACGCAGGAATGGGTCAACGGGATCGAGCGACTGGCCGAACCGGGCATGGCCTTGCTGTTCCGTCCCGGCGATGCCATGCGGGGTTGCACCAGCGACACCATCACAGGCCTTTCGATCCTGATCCCCGAGGCCTGCCTGCCAGAGGATGGTCCGCCCTCACCCCTGCTCAACCAGGGGCCGGTTCATCGTCGGCTGATCACAGCAGGGCTGCAGCTGGCCATGGCCGCCGCCTGGCAACCCGGAGGCTCCGAGCATGCTGCCGCGGACCTGGAGGAGGCGCTGCAGCAGTGGGGCCATCCTCCCGATCCTGGTCGGCGCCGGGAACGCCTGACCGCCAGCCGCCACCGACAGACCGTGGCCGAGGCCTGCCGCTGGATGGAGGACCACCTCTGCCGCCGCGTCAGCCTTGAAGAACTGAGTCTGGCCATGGGTCTGTCCGTTCGGACCCTGCAGTACGGCTTCCTGGAGCAGCTGGGTCGCACACCGATGGCGGAGCTGAAGCGGCGGCGCCTGCGGCGCCTGCGGCAACTCCTGCAGGCCTCCGACCATGACCACCTCAGCGTCGCTGAACTGATGCAGGCCGCCGGACTGCTGGCCTGCGGCGCCACCGCGGCGGACTATGGCCACTGCTGGGGGGAATCTCCACGCCGCACGCGCCAGCGACGGACAATGGACCTCTGACGCGCGAACCCGCCGTGGGTTCTCCCCTTGCCATCGCCACCACTGCTGAGGCCTTCGCCCGCTTCGACGGGCTCCCGCCCGTGGAGATTCCGTTCATGCTCGGTGCCTGGACGGGGGAGAGCGTCCCCACCGGCCACCCCCTGGACGGCGCCCTGGAGGCCTACCACTGGCATGGCAAGCGTTTCGACAGTGCCGAGGCGGTGTTTCCGCTGGTGTTCAGCACCCTTGGCGGCGGCCTGACCTGCCTGGAGCCGAAGGCGCTGGGACCTGGGCTGCGGCTGAGCGACCGTTTCCCCGTACCCAAATCGGCCCTGGCCGGTCGCCTCTTCCAGTTGCTGATGCCCCTGTTCAGCACCGCCGACTCCAGCGCCCGACTGCGGATGACCGGCTACCGCGGCGTGGTCAGCGCCACGATGGTCTACGACCACCTCCCCATCAACGATGTCTTCCGCCGGGTGGACGACGACAGCGTGCTGGGGGTGATGGACTTCAAGGGCATGGAGACGCCGTTCTTCTTCCTGCTGCGCCGCGAAAAACCAGGTCCGTCACATTCCGTTACGATTTCCTGAGGGAGGCCCGCTCAAGCTGATGGCTCTCTCCCCAACGCTTTGCCCTTCTGCTGATCACCATGCGCTGGACTGCCGCCGACATCCCTGACCAGTCCGGGCGGATCGCCCTGGTCACCGGTGCCAACAGCGGACTCGGCCTGGAAACGGCTAGAGCCCTGGCCGCCAAGGGTGCCACCGTGCTGCTGGCCTGCCGTTCGCTGGGGAAGGCGGAGCAGGCCCGCGAGGAGCTGCTCACCGCCGCGCCCTCCACCGGCGCCCTCGACGTTCTGCAGCTCGACCTGGCCGACCTGGCCAGCGTGGCCGCCGTCGCTGCGACCGTCTCTGAGCGCTACGGGCGCCTCGATCTGCTGATCAACAATGCCGGCGTCATGGCGCCGCCCCGCCGCCTCACCCGCCAGGGCTTCGAACTGCAGTTCGGCACCAACCACCTGGGTCACTTCGCCCTCAGCCTCGCCCTGCTGCCCCTGCTGCGCGACCGGCCCGGTGCCCGGGTGGTCACCGTCACCTCCGGGGCCCAGTACTTCGGTCGCATCGCCTTCGACGATCTCCAGAGTGAGCGCCGCTACGACCGCTGGGGCGCCTACGGCCAGAGCAAGCTGGCCAACGTGATGTTCGCCCTGGAGCTGCAGCGCCGCCTCGCCGAGCAGGGCAGCCCGGTCCTCTCCCTGGCCGCCCACCCCGGCGTCGCCCGCACCAACCTCCAGCCCGCCTCCATCGCCGCCACCGGCTCCCGCCTCGAGCCCATCGCCTACCGGTTGATGGATCCCCTGTTCCAGAGCGCCGCCATGGGGGCCCTGCCCCAGTTGTTCGCCGCCACCGCCCCTGGGGCCAAGCCCGGCGGCCACTACGGCCCCGACCAGTGGGGCGGCATGCGGGGTTGGCCCACCGAGGTGCGCATCGCCCCGGCCGCCCTCGACACCGACCAGTGCCGGCGCCTCTGGGATGTGAGCCAGGAGCTCTGCGCCAAAGCCGCACCGCTGCCGGCCCTGGCCTGAGCCTGTCCCAGGGCTGACCCCCGTAGACTCATCGGCTGCCGATCACCCCTTATGCCCCGCGCCCGCGCCGGAACCACCAGCAAGAGCGCGGCCCCTGGAAACGGCACCTCCGGCGAGACCTCGGAAGCCGCCCTGCGCACCCTGAACGGCGGCAGCCTTGAGGATGTGATCCGGGTGCGGGGGGCGCGCCAGCACAACCTGCGCAACGTCGATCTCACCATCCCGCGCAACCGCATGGTGGTGTTCACCGGGGTGAGCGGCAGCGGCAAGAGCTCCCTCGCCTTCGACACGATCTTCGCCGAGGGTCAGCGGCGCTATGTGGAGAGCCTCTCCGCCTACGCCCGGCAGTTCCTCGGCCAGGTGGACAAGCCGGATGTGGATGCGATCGAGGGGCTGTCTCCCGCGATCTCGATCGACCAGAAGTCCACCAGCCACAACCCCCGCTCCACAGTCGGCACGGTCACCGAGATCCAGGACTACCTGCGCCTGCTGTACGGCCGCGCCGGCGAACCCCACTGCCCCCAGTGCAGCCGCTCGATCCGGCCCCAGTCCATCGATGAGATGGTCGACCAGATCCTCACCCTGCCCGAAGGCACCCGCTACCAGCTGCTGGCCCCCGTGGTGCGGGGCAAGAAGGGCACCCACGTGAAGCTGCTGGCGGGCCTGGTGGCCGAGGGCTTCGCCCGGGTGCGGATCAACGGTGAGGTGCGCGAGCTGGCCGACAACATCGAGCTCGACAAGAACCACGCCCACCACATTGAGGTGGTGGTCGACCGGCTGGTGGCTCGTGAGGGCATCAACGAGCGCCTCACCGATTCCCTGCGCACCGCCCTGAAGCGTGGCGAGGGCCTGGCCCTGGTGGAGGTGGTGCCCAAGGCCAACGAGCCCCTGCCCGAAGGCGTGGAACGCGAGCGGCTCTACTCCGAGAACTTCGCCTGCCCCGTGCACGGCGCCGTGATGGAAGAGCTCTCCCCCCGCCTGTTCTCCTTCAACAGCCCCTACGGCGCCTGCCCCGACTGCCACGGCATCGGCCACCTCCGCAAGTTCACGGTGGAGCGGGTGGTGCCCGATCCCTCCCTGCCGGTGTACGCCGCCATCGCCCCCTGGAGCGACAAGGAGAACAGCTACTACTTCTCGCTGCTGTTCAGTGTTGGTGAGGCCTTCGGCTTCGAGCTCAAGACCCCCTGGAACCAGCTCAGCGAGGAGCAGCGCCAGGTGCTGCTGCAGGGGAGCCAGGAGCCAATCGCCATCAAGGCCGACAGCCGCTACCGCAAGAGCGAGGGCTATGTGCGGCCCTTCGAGGGGATCCTGCCGATCCTGGAGCGCCAGCTGCGCGACGCCAGTGGCGAATCCGTGCGCCAGAAGCTGGAGAAATACCTGGAGCTGGTGCCCTGCGAAAGCTGCCATGGCCTGCGGCTGCGGCCCGAAGCCCTGGCGGTGCGGGTGGGGCCCTACGCCATCCACGAGCTCACCTCCGTGAGCGTGGCCGTCACCCTGGAGCGCATCGAGGCCCTGATGGGCGTCGGGGCCAGTGAAGGGGCCGAGCCCCTGCTCAGCAGCCGCCAGATCCAGATCGGCGATCTGGTGCTTCGGGAGATCCGCATGCGCCTGCGCTTCCTGCTCGATGTGGGCCTCGATTACCTGAGCCTGGATCGGCCCGCCATGACCCTCTCCGGCGGGGAGGCCCAGCGGATCCGCCTCGCCACCCAGATCGGTGCCGGCCTCACCGGCGTGCTCTACGTGCTCGACGAGCCCAGCATCGGCCTGCACCAGCGCGACAACGACCGCCTGCTCGCCACCCTCACCAAGCTGCGCGACCTGGGCAACACCCTGATCGTGGTGGAGCACGACGAGGACACGATCCGCGCCGCCGACTACCTGGTGGACATCGGTCCCGGTGCCGGCGTCCACGGCGGCCACATCGTGGCCGAGGGCTCCCTCGACGACCTGCTCAACGCCGAGGACTCCCTCACCGGGGCCTATCTGAGCGGCCGCCTCTCCATCCCCACCCCCGCCGAACGCCGCGATGCCGGCAGCCGCCGGCTCACCCTGTCCAACTGCACCCGCAACAACCTCCAGGGCATCGACGTGGAGATCCCCCTCGGCCGGCTGGTGTGCGTCACCGGGGTGAGCGGCAGCGGCAAGAGCACCCTCGTGAACGAGCTGCTGCACCCGGCCCTCGAGAACCGCCTCGGCCTGAAGGTGCCTTTTCCCTCCGGGCTCGAGGAACTGCGGGGCATCAAGGCGATCGACAAGGTGATCGTCATCGACCAGTCGCCGATCGGCCGTACTCCCCGCTCCAACCCAGCCACCTACACCGGCGCCTTCGACCCGATCCGCCAGGTGTTCGCCGCCACGGTGGAGGCCAAGGCCCGCGGCTACCAGGTGGGCCAGTTCAGCTTCAACGTCAAGGGGGGACGCTGTGAGTCCTGCAGCGGCCAGGGGGTGAACGTGATCGAGATGAACTTCCTCCCCGACGTCTACGTCCAGTGCGATGTCTGCAAGGGGGCCCGCTACAACCGCGAGACCCTGCAGGTCACCTTCCGGGGCCACACGATCGCCGATGTGCTGGAGATGACGGTGGAGCAGGCCGCCGAGGTGTTCGCCGCCATCCCCCAGGCCGGTGACCGGCTCAGCACCCTGGTGGACGTGGGGCTCGGTTACATCAAGCTGGGCCAGCCGGCGCCCACCCTCTCCGGTGGTGAGGCCCAGCGGGTGAAACTGGCCACCGAGCTCTCCCGCCGTGCCACAGGCAAGACCCTCTACCTGATCGACGAGCCGACCACGGGCCTCAGCTTCTATGACGTCCACAAGCTGATGGATGTCATGCAGCGCCTGGTGGACAAGGGCAATTCGATCCTGGTGATCGAGCACAACCTCGATGTGATCCGCTGCGCCGACTGGCTGATCGACCTGGGGCCGGAGGGCGGTGACAAGGGCGGCCACATCGTCGCCATCGGCACCCCGGAGTCCGTGGCCGACAATGCCGCCAGCCACACCGGCCGCTACCTGCGGCACGTGCTGGAGCAGCATCCACCCATTCCCCTCGCGGCCTGACCCATGGCTGAACTCACCCCCTCCCAGGCGGCCCTGCTGCGCATCGTCTGCACCGTCGCCTGGGCCGACGGCGAATGCTCCACCGCCGAGCGGGAGCTGCTCGCCGAGCTGGTGGCCCGCCATCTCCACGGCGACAGTTTCAGTGGCCTTGGCGAAGCGGAGCTGGAGAGCTTTCTGGCCGAGCGCCTACCCGTGGCGGGTCTGGATGGTCTGGTGGCCCAGCTCAGCGGCAGCGACGCCCGCCACCTGGCCCTGAAGCTCAGCTACATGATGCTTCGGGTGGGGCGGCGCTCACCGGCCGAGCCCAGCATCAACGCCCAGGAACGGGTGGCCTACCGCCATCTGGTCGAGCTGCTGGGCCTTGATGACGCCAAGATCCAGGAGATCGAGTGGGCCGCCGAAGCCGACCTGCCGAAGAAGGAGGGGCTGGCCCAGCTGCTGGCCGAACTCACCGCCGGCTGGCGCAGCCCCGACGACGGCCGCGGCCCCGCCTGACCCCTCCTCAGGGAAGCGGCTCGTCGCCGCTGCCGCTGGGGTGGACCTGGTTGCTGTCGGGCATCCAGTAGCTGAGGTCGTTGTGCCAGTAGAGCCGGCCCGGCACCCGCTGGGTGCTCAGTTTGGTCTTGCCGAGGGCGGACATCAGCTGGGTCATCTCGATCGGCGAGAGATCGGTGACCATGTCGTTGCCGGCGATCTCCAGCAGGGCCGGCAGCTTGGCGATCGTGGTGGGCTCAGCCAGCTTGCGGAACACCTGGGCCATCACCAGGCGCTGGCGCTCCATCCGGCCCAGGTCACCCTGCTCGTCGTTGCGGAAGCGCAGGAACCCTTCCAGGTCGCGGCCCTTGAGCAGTTGCTTGCCGGGGTAGAGGTCGATGTAGAGCCCCTGGGCGTTGTCGACGTAGTACATCCGCTTGGGCACGTCCACTTCGACGCCGCCCAGGGCTTCGGCCAGTTTGTTGACCGCGTCCAGATTCACCTTCAGGTAGCGGTCGATGGGAGCCGACAGCAGGCTGCCCACCTCGTCCTTCGCGGTCTGGATGCCGCCGAGGGCGAACAGGGAGTTGGCCTTCACCACCCCCAGCTGGGGGGACTCGATGAAGGTGTCCCGTGGCACCTGGGTGATGTGGGTGATGTCGCCGTCGAGCCGCACGGTGAACATCACATCGGTGTTCTCACCCACCGAGTCGCGACCGAGCACGAGGATGCGGCGGTTTTCGACGGAGAGGGGATTCAGCACCGCCCCGATGCCGCGGGGGGCCGGAATCAGGCCGGCCAGGTACGGGGCGATGCGCCCTGGCAGGGGACCGGCCAGAACGGCACCCACGATGATGCCCAGCCCGAAGGTCACCAGGGGGCGGCGCCGGGACCGGTGTTGGGCTGGGGGCCGGTGCTTCGGATCGGTCTTGGTGCTGGTCTTCTCAGGGAGCGCCACGGCCCCCAGTTCCCGCCGCTCCCGTGCCTTCCGGGAGCGCGCGAGCCTTGAGGGTGAATGGGCCTGAGTCATTGTGCTATCCGCAGGGACGCACCTTAAGGCTCAAAGCACTGAAAAACCAGTGGTGGCGACGGTTTATCGGCTGGTCTGCACCTGCACGAGCGCCGCAGCCGCGTCGGCGCGCCGGCGGGCGTCCGCCTCATCGTCGCCCCGGGCCAGGGCCACCCCCATTCGCCGCCAGGGTCGGATCGCGGGTTTGCCGAAAATCAGCACCTGGGTGTCCGGTACCACCAGAGCCTGCTCCAGCCCCAGGTAGGTGGGTGTGCCTGGCTCGCCGGCGGCGTCCGGTCCGGCCAGGATCACCCGGGAGGCCGCCGCGCCAAGGCTGCGGATCTCGGGGATCGGCAGCCCCAGAACCGCCCGCAGGTGCAGCTCGAATTCGCTCAGGTTCTGGCCCACCAGCGTCACCAGGCCTGTGTCGTGGGGCCGGGGCGAGAGCTCGGAGAACACCACCTCCTCGGCGCCGGGTTCGCCGCAGAGAAAGAACTCCACCCCGAACAGGCCGGCGCCGCCCAGGTTGTCGGTGACGGCCTTCGCCATCGCCTGGGCCGCCGCCAGCTGGGCCTCCCCCAGCTGTGCGGGCTGCCAGCTGCACTGGTAGTCGCCCCGTTCCTGGATGTGGCCGATCGGCGGGCAGAACAGGGTGGGGCCCTGCCATTGGCGCACGGTCAGCAGGGTGATCTCCAGGCTGAAACGCAGGAACTCCTCCACGATCACCCGGGCGCCGGTCCCCCGGGCGCCGGCCAAGGCCCCGTCCCAGGCGGCTTCGATGTCGTCGGGGCCGTGCACCACGCTCTGCCCCTTGCCGGAGGAGCTCATCACCGGCTTCACCACCACGGGCCAGCCCAGGGGGGCTGCCGCGGCCGCCAGTTCGTCGGCGCTTTCGGCATAGGCGAACCGGGCGGTGCGCAGCCCCAGATCCCTGGCGGCCAGGTCCCGGATGCGGTCGCGGTTCATCGTCACCGCCGTGGTCCGGGCGGTGGGAATCACGGTGAGGCCTTCCGCCTCCAGGTCCGCCAGGGCATCCACCGCCAGGGCTTCGATCTCCGGGATCACCACGTCGGGGCGATGGCGCCGCACCACCGCCTTTAGGGCCTCGGGGTCGGCCATGGCCACCACCTCGCTCACCTGCGCCACCGCCATCGCGGGGGCCTCGGCGTAGCGGTCGACGGCGATCACCCGGCAACCCAGCCGCTGGGCGGCGATGGCCACCTCCTTGCCGAGTTCGCCGCTGCCCAGCAGCATCACCGTCCGCGGGAAAGGGGAAGGGCCTGGTGCCATGGAGGTGGAGCGGATCGGGCGATCCTGACGCGGCGCGAGCCCGTTCCCCTAACGTGCCGCGATGCTTCTGGCCCTCCTCCCCCCTCTTCCTGGCGTTGGCCCTCTCGCCTTCAGCACCGCCGGCGATGCGGCCAACGGCCTGCTGCCCTTCGGCTGGGATGTGGCCGGCTTCCAGAAATGGACGCTGATCTACCTGGGCGTCTCGTCCCTGGCCTTCGTGGTGGTGTGGCTGGTGGGCTACGTGCGCCGCTGAGCGGCCCCACCGCTGCCGGACGGCGCTCAGGCGCTGGGCTCGTCCAGAAGCGTGAGCTGGCTTTCGGCCGATTCCTCGCTCACGAATCCGTAGGCCCCGAACACGGCGGGATCGGGATGGGTGATGCGCTGGCCCTCCGGGTGGCGCTCCACCTTGAAGCCCTCGCCGGCCATGCGTCGCATCAGCGCCGCCGCCTCCTCGAACCGCGCCGCCATGGCCTCCAGGCTGGCGCAGTCAGCGGTGAGGCCCGTTTCCTTCCAGGTGAAAAACGCCATGGGCCCGGGTGCGACGGAGCGGTGGGCGGGGTCGCCGCGATCGACGACGGGGAGCGGCTGCTCAGGGCAGCAGCACCAATCCCACCAGCACCAGTATCAGGCTGACGCCCCACAGACCAAGCACCACCCGCTGCTCCGGCAGTCCCCCCAGTTCGAAATGGTGGTGCAGCGGGGCCATGCGGAACAGGCGCCGCCCCTGGCCATCGGCGCCCTTGGTGGCCTTGAACACCCCCACCTGCAGGATCACCGAGAGGGATTCGGCCAGGAACACCCCCCCCATCAGCAGCAGGGGCCAGAGGCTGTTGGTCAGCAGGGCCACCGAGGAGAGGGCGGCCCCCATGGCCAGCGAGCCCGTATCGCCCATGAACACCCGGGCCGGGTGCCGGTTCTGGCCGAGGAAGCCGAGCCAGCAGCCCGCCATCGCCGTGCAGAAGGCGGCCAGCACCGGATCCCCCCCATGGCCCCGCAGCATCAGCTGCAGCCCCATCCCGGTGAACACGATGGCGCCGCAACCGGCCGCCAGACCATCGAGTCCGTCGGTGAGGTTGGTGGCGTTGCTTTCGGCCAGGAAGACGAACAGGGCCAGCGGCCAGATCAGCAACCCGAGGGTCAGCACCCGGCCGAAGGGCAGACCCAGGTCGCCGGGCACGCCGCCCCCCAGCCAGCCGCCCTGGTGGGCCCAGACCAGGAATCCCACCGCGGCCAGGGCCTGGAGCAGCAGCTTGCCCCGGGGGCTCAGGCCGGTGTTGGTGCGGCGGGTGAGGCTGCGCCAGTCGTCGACGGCACCGATCGCCATGTAGGCCAGGGTGACCGCCGCCACCGCCAGCAGGCGGGGATCCTGCGGGCTGATGAGCCCCCCGACCAGCACCCCCACGGGCACCACCAGCAGGCCCCCCATCGTGGGGGTGCCCGCCTTGCTGTGGTGGGCCTGGGGGCCCTCGTCACGGATCACCTGGCCCAGCTTCAGGGCCCGCAGGCGGGGCACCCCGAGGGCCGCCACCGCCGCGCTGACCAGGGCCGCCACCACCAGCGGCAGGGTCAGCATGGAGTTGGCCACCAGGGCGTCGCTGGCCAGGCAGGCGGCCAGCAGGATCAGGGCGAGCAGGGCCGCAGGCGTGCGGCCGTCGCGGGAGGCCATCGGAGGGGCTGCAGGGTGGTGACGGTTCGGACCGTCAGTCCTCCCAGTCTTCCTCCGAGGGCTCGTCGGCCGGGCTGTAATCCTCTTTCTCGCCCATCAGCGCCGACAGCTCCTCCTCTTCGACCGTGCTCACATCGGTGCTGGCCGTTTCCTCATCGGCCACCAGTCGGCCGCTGGCCTCCAGCAGGCTCAGCAGATCGGGCTCATCCCGCAGCGGCAGCACCGGCGCCGGCTCGTTGCGCCGGTAGCGGGTCAGGGAGGGGTTGATCGTGTCGAGAATGCTCATGCCGTCAGGCTGGGTCGTCAAGGACCGACTCAACACCCTACCGCGCCGCCCATGAACACCGCCAAGATCCTGGAAGTGGGCCGTCTCTGGTCGGCGGCCCTGATCCTCAGCACCCTGCTGGCCGCGGCCGCCATCCGCTGGCCCCAGCCCCTGCCGATCGTGCCGGCGGTGGTGGCGGCCCTGGTGCTGGGACCGCCCCTGCTGCTGGCCCTGGTGGTTCTGCTGCGCTGGCGCCTGCCGGAGGCGGACCAGGGGGGAGAATGGCCCCAGGCGACAGAATCCGTCGCCACAGAGCAGGAGCGTCACGGATGAGCGAGATGGGGCAGCAGCTGGCGGGCGGGGCACCGCCAACGGAAACGCCGCGTGCCGAGCGGGTGGTGCTCGCCTATTCCGGTGGTGTCGACACCAGCGTTTGCATCCCCTACCTGATGCGGGAGTGGGGGGTGAAGGAGGTGATCACCTTCGCCGCCGACCTGGGGCAGGGCGACGAACTTGAGCCGATCCGGCTCAAGGCCCTGGCGGCTGGCGCCAGCCGCTCCCTGGTCGACGACCTGATCGATCCGTTCATCCGCGAGTTCGCCTTCCCCGCCATCCGGGCCAATGCGCTCTATGAGGGCCGCTACCCCCTCTCCACGGCCCTGGCCCGCCCCCTGATCGCCCGTCGCCTCGTGGAGGTGGCCCGGGAGGTGGGTGCCGATGCGGTGGCCCACGGCTGCACCGGCAAGGGCAACGATCAGGTGCGCTTTGATGTCGCCATCGGCGCCCTGGCCCCCGACCTCAAGGTGCTGGCTCCGGCGCGGGAATGGGGCATGAGCCGGGAGGAGACGATCGCCTACGGCGAGCGCTGCGACATCCCGGCGCCGGTGAGCAAGAAATCCCCCTATTCGATCGACCTCAATCTGCTGGGCCGCAGCATCGAGGCCGGCCCCCTGGAGGACCCGATGGTGGAGCCGCCGGAGGAGGTCTTCGCCATGACCCGCTCGGTGGCGGACGCCCCGACCGAGGGACAGGTGGTGGAGATCGCCTTCGAGCAGGGCAATCCGGTGGCCATCGACGGTGAGCGTCTCGATCCGGTGGCCCTGATCCGCCGCGCCAATGCCCTGGCGGGGGCCCATGGCTTCGGCCGCCTCGACATGATCGAGAACCGGGTGGTGGGCATCAAGAGTCGGGAGATCTACGAAACCCCTGGCCTGCTGCTGCTGATCCGCGCCCACCAGGAGCTGGAGAGCCTCACCCTGGCCGCCGATGTGCTCCGCTACAAGCGCCAGATCGAGATGAGCTGGGCGGATCTGGTGTACCAGGGCCTCTGGTTCGGACCTCTCAAGGACGCCCTCGACGGCTTCCTCGACCGCACCCAGGCCACGGTGAACGGCCTGGTGCGGATCCGGCTGCAGAAGGGCAGTGCCACGGTGGTGGGACGCTCCAGCGCCAGCGACAGCCTCTATGTGCCCGACATGGCCACCTATGGGGCCGAGGATCTCTTCGATCACCGGGCCGCCGAGGGCTTCATCTATGTCTGGGGGATGCCTACGCGGTTATGGGCCGCCCGTCGTCGTGGCGACTGATCTTCTGGGTTGACCCCTCGCCCGGGCGCCCGTTGGTGTCCGGGCCGCCCAGGCGCAGGGCCCGCTTCAGGGCCTGGCCCCAGCCTTCTTTCCTGGCCACCGTGGGCAGCAGCAGGGGCTGGGGGCGGCCTGGGCCGGGCGGCGGGCCGTCGGCGGCAGCCGGATTGAGGCTGTACAGGCGCTCCCTCAGGGCCTGGTTGTCGTCGAGCAGATGCTTCTGGTGCTCCATCACCGTGGCCAGACGCTGCTGAAATTTGCGCTCGAAGATCTCTGGGAGGTCTTCGAGCATTTCGTGCAGCGCCTTGAGTTCATCCCGGGCGGCCGCCAGCTCCATCTCGAGCTGCTGGGCATCAGGACCGGTGGTGGTGATGGCGAGGCTTGATGTTGCCGGGGCCGTCTGGGGGGACGGGGCGGCGGCTGGCGGCGGCACTGGGGCCAGAAGGATGGGGTCGGCCTCGATCGCCTCCTGGGCGATGGCCGGGGGAGCTGTGGCCGCTGCAGGCACCTCGCCGAAGCTGAAGCTGGCCGGCGGCGGCTGCGCCAGAGGCGCCACCGGCTGGCCGGGGGTCAGCACGCTCGGGGCAGGCGGCGCCTGGTTGGCGGGCCAACCGGAGGGGCTGTAGGCCGGCTGGGCCGGCACCACACGGGATGGGAGGGTTCCGTCCGGAGTGGCGTCCTCCTTGTCCGCAGCTGTCATCGCCTAGCACCCATTGGGCGGACTGTAGGCCCAGCCCTCAGGGATGAACAACCGGGATCAGACCGCCGCCGGTTCGGTGGGGGCCACCTCGACGGCGGCGCCGGGGACGCTGCGGGGGGGAGGCATGGGGCCGTCCTGAATGACGGTCAGGTAGCGGATCACGTCTTCGGAGAGACGCATGGCCCGCTCCAGCACGGCCACCTGCTGGCCATCGCCACTGTGGTTGAGCTGCACGTAAATGCCTTCCCGGTGCTTGGCGATCGGGTAGGCCAGGCGACGCTTGCCGCGCATCTGGGTGTCGAGCACTTCGGCGCCGGCCTCGATCACCAGGTCGCGGTACTTGGCGACGTGGGTCTCGACTTCCTCCTCCGGAATGTCCGGCCGAAGGATGTACATGGTTTCGTAATAGGGCTGCGTCATGGTCGCCTGTGGAGGGGCTGAGGGGCACGGGGCCCGTCAGCGACGGATCTAGGAACCTATCGCAGCGCCGTCGCCGCCCTTGAGGGGGGCTCAGAAGAGCTGCATCCGTACCGCTTCGGAGACGGTGGGGATGTCGGCCTCCTTGCCCCGCAGGCTCTGGATCACCGAGAACAGCACCAGCAGGAGGGTGCCGAGGAAGATCGTGTTGGAGAGGGTGCGGATGGCGAAGCCGGCACCCAGGGGGGCCAGCACCGTGTCGAAGGCGAGGGTGAGCAGCACCAGCACGATGTCGATCAGGATCGCCTGCAGCACGTTGAAGCGGATCGGGTAGGGCACCTTGGGGTTGCGCACCACCAGCAGGAACAGCAGCAGGAACAACACCAGGCCGCCGAAGGGCACGGCCTGTTCCAGCACCACCAGGGGCAGGGCCGGCACGGCGACCCACTGCAGCAGCGGGAACATGTCGAACAGGGACTGGCCGAAGCGCAGGGCGTCGCTCAGGGGCAGCAGGTAGGCCAGGGCGCCCAGCAGTCGTTGCCAGATCGGGGGACCTTCCATGGGGACTCCGGGCAGACGCAGGACAGTGACCGCAGGCTAGGGGCCCCCCAACCTGGCCAGAGCCGCGGCCCGCATGGCGATGACCGGCATCTCCTGCCGTCCGCTCCAGAGCCGCAGGGAGGCGGCCCCCTGTTGCACCAGCATCTCGAGGCCGTCGATGGTGCGGCAGCCCTGCTGGCGGGCCAGACGCAACAGGGCCGTGGGTCTGGGTGTGTAGATGAGGTCGTAGACGGTGGTCGCCGGCGACAGGGCCGCGATCTGGTCAGGGCGCAGGGGCGAGCGTTGCGCGGCGGCTGGATCGCCCGTGGAGGCCATGCCCACCGGCGTGGTGTTGACCACCAGATCAGCGCTCACCAACGCCGCGCCCAGGGGGTCCGCTGAGCCGGTGCCGTCCGGTCCCCAGAGCAGGGGCACCAGGCCGGGGGCCCAGTCGGCGCAGGAGCGGATGAACGGCTCCAGGCGCGTGGCGTCGCGGCCCGCCACCCGGATGCAATCCAGGCCCAGCTCCACCAGGCCGGCCACCACCGCCCGGGCACTGCCGCCGCAGCCCAGCACCAGCGCTTCACGGGCGGCCAGGGGTCGCAGCGGCGCCAGAAACCCCTCCACATCGGTGTTGGTGCCGAGCCAGCCGCCGCCCTCGTGCCGCACCAGGGTGTTCACGGCCCCCAGCCGCTGGGCCAGCGGCGTCAGCGCATCCGCCAGCCCGGCGGCGGCCTGCTTGTGGGGCAGGGTGACGTTGAGGCCGCGGCAGTCGATCGCCGCCAGGGCCCGCAGCACCACGGCCAGGTCGGCGGCCGCCACCGGCAGGGCCAGGTAGGCCCAGTCGAGGCCAAGCGCGGCGATGGCTGCGTTGTGCATCGCCGGCGAGAGGGAATGGCGCACCGGATCCCCCAGCACCCCCACCAGGGCGGTGCCGCCACCGATCGCCGGTGCTGTCGGGGGGGTCACCATGGGCTCGCGCGGGCTGCTGCCGCCCGACCGTAGATCCGCCGGATCCCAGGCTCCGACAGGCCGCCGGCCCCGTTCCGGTACGGCACCGGTTCGGGAACCACCCCTCGCCTGGGTCAACCCCTGATGCGGAAGATGGCGGAAGCCAGAAATTCATTCACACCAGGAGTCGGTCATCCATGGGCAAGGTCGTCGGTATTGACCTCGGCACCACGAACAGTTGCGTCGCCGTGATGGAGGGCGGCAAGCCCACGGTGATCGCCAACGCCGAGGGCTTCCGCACGACGCCTTCCGTGGTCGCCTACACGAAGAACCAGGACAAGCTGGTCGGACAGATCGCCAAGCGCCAGGCGGTCATGAACCCGGAGAACACCTTTTATTCCGTCAAGCGTTTCATCGGCCGCCGGGTCGATGAGGTGAACGAGGAGTCGAAGGAAGTCAGCTACGGCGTCGAGAAAGCCGGCTCCAACGTCAAGATCAAGTGCCCGGTGCTCAGCAAGCAGTTCGCCCCCGAGGAGATCTCGGCCGAAGTGCTGCGCAAGCTGGCCGAGGACGCCGGCAAGTACCTGGGTGAAACCGTCACCCAGGCGGTGATCACCGTCCCCGCCTACTTCAACGACTCCCAGCGCCAGGCCACCAAGGATGCCGGCAAGATCGCCGGCCTGGAAGTGCTGCGGATCATCAACGAGCCCACGGCCGCGGCACTCGCCTACGGCCTGGATCGCAAGAGCAACGAGCGCATCCTCGTCTTCGACCTCGGCGGCGGCACCTTCGACGTCTCCGTGCTGGAAGTGGGTGATGGCGTCTTCGAGGTGCTCTCCACCAGCGGTGACACCCACCTGGGCGGTGACGACTTCGACAAGGTGATCGTTGATCACCTGGCCGACAACTTCAAGGCCAACGAAGGCATCGACCTGCGCCAGGACAAGCAGGCCCTTCAGCGCCTCACCGAGGCGGCGGAGAAGGCCAAGATCGAACTCTCCAGCGCCACCCAGGCCGAGATCAATCTGCCCTTCATCACCGCCACCCCCGAAGGCCCCAAGCACCTCGACCTCACCCTCACCCGGGCCAAGTTCGAGGAGCTCGCCTCCAAGCTGATCGACCGCTGCCGGGTGCCGGTGGAGCAGGCCCTCAAGGACGCCAAGCTCTCCACCAGCGAGCTCGACGAGATCGTGATGGTGGGTGGTTCCACCCGCATCCCCGCGGTGCTGGAGCTGGTCAAGCGGATCACCAACAAGACCCCCAATCAGACGGTCAACCCCGATGAGGTGGTGGCCGTGGGTGCCGCCATCCAGGGCGGTGTGCTCGCCGGCGAGGTCAAGGACATCCTGCTGCTTGATGTCACCCCGCTCTCCCTGGGCGTGGAAACCCTCGGTGGCGTGATGACCAAGATGATCACCCGCAACACCACCATCCCCACCAAGAAGTCGGAGGTGTATTCCACCGCCGTCGACGGCCAGACGAACGTGGAGATCCACGTGCTCCAGGGCGAGCGCGAGATGGCTTCCGACAACAAGTCGCTGGGCACCTTCCGCCTTGACGGCATTCCTCCGGCCCCCCGTGGCGTGCCCCAGATCGAAGTCACCTTCGACATCGACGCCAACGGCATCCTCAGTGTCACCGCCAAGGACAAGGGCAGCGGCAAGGAGCAGAGCATCTCCATCACCGGCGCCTCCACCCTCAGCGACAACGAAGTTGACAAGATGGTGAAGGACGCGGAGGCCAACGCCACCGCGGACAAGGAGAAGCGCGAGAAGATCGACCTGAAGAACCAGGCCGAGACCCTCATCTACCAGGCCGAGAAGCAGCTGGGCGAACTGGGCGACAAGGTGGGCGCCGAGGACAAGGCCAAGGTGGAAGGTTTCTCCGCCGACCTCAAGGAAGCTCTTGAGAAGGACGACAGTCCGGCCATCAAGGCCAGCCTGGAACAGCTCCAGCAGGCCCTCTATGCCGCCGGTGCCTCCGTGTACCAGCAGGCCGGGGCCGAGGGTGCTCCCGCCGGCGCCGCCCCCGGTGGCAATGGCAACGGCACCTCTGCTGCCGCCGATGACGTCATCGACGCCGAGTTCACCGAGAGCAAGTGATCCCTGGGCCGCCCGGCCCGGATCCTTCCGCACCAGGCCCCCCTCGGGGGGCTTTTTTCATGGGCCGCTGCGACGTTCAGGCGCTGTGGCGGCCGGCCTCGATCCGGTCGGCCACCCAGGCGGCACTGGCCGGCGCCAGCAGCACGCCGTTGCGGTAGTGGCCCGCCGCCAGCAGCAGCCCCCCCGCCGGCTGCTCCAGCAGCGGCGCCGGCCGGCCCACGGGCCGCGGCCGCAGGCCCTGCCAGTGGCGCACCACCCGTGCCCCCCGCAACCACTCCGGCGCCGCCCCGCCCAGGTCGCGCAGCTGGCTGAGCTGGTCAGGCTCGGCCCTGTCACCCGGTTCCAGGGTCGCCCCCAGCCACAGCCGCCGGCCGCCCTCCAGGTCGGGACGGGGCACCAGGTTGACGCCGCGCCACACCACCGTCCCGGGCCATTCGGTGGGCAGGCGCGCCTCCAGGTCAAGCTCCAGGGCCTGGCCCAGCACCGGCTCCAGGGTCCAGCGGCCATGCTCGGTGCCAGAGACACCCTCCAGCAGGGTGCCGGCGGCGGTTCCTGCCGCCAGCACCACCCAGGCCGCCTGCTCCGATCCCCCGCCGGCCAACGCCACCCGCCAGCCGCCCTGATCGGGCTCGAGGGCTACGGCCGCCTCCGCCCGCAGGGCCAACCCCAGCTCCCGGCCATCCGCCGCCAGGGCGGCCAGGGCGGAGCCGGGATCGAGCTGGCCGTCACGTGCGCAGTGGAGTCCCGCCAGGCAGGGCTGGGGCAGGGTGGCCTGGAGCGGTTCCAGCCGCTCCAGGCCCCAAGTTTCAAGGGGCAGGCCCAGGGCCCGTTTGCGCGCCCCCAGCGCCGCCAGACGCTCCTGCTCGGCGCCATCGGCGGCCAGCAGCAGCACCCCGGCCCGGTAGGGGATCGGATATCCCCGTTGCGCCAGCTCGCGGCGCCACTGGCCCCAGAGCTCCAGGCTGCGCTGACGCAGGTCCCAGGCCCGGCCCCGGTCACGGTGGAAGCTGTCGGCCATCAGCACGCCGAGGGCCGCCCGGCTGCCGCTGCGCCACTCGCCCCCGGGATCGCGATCGCCCGGGGGATCACCGGAAAGGGCCGGATCCAGCAGCAGCACCTGGTGACCCCGGCCCTGGAGCCACCAGGCGCAGGCCAGGCCCACAATCCCCGCCCCCACCACGATCACCGTGGTGGAGGCGCCGCCGGCTGGCGGCCCTTGCGGGGGTCTGGGTTCAGGCGTCGGCGTTGCTCACAGAGACCGGCTGGGGAGCGGGGGTGGAGGCTGAGGGGGCCGGGGGCACGGCGTTGGACAGCTTGTCTTCGGCGGCGAAGGCTTCGGCCATGGCGACGGCCTCGGCCGGGATCACCTCGGCGTAGGCGCTGAAGCCGGTGGCCACCTTGATGTAGTCCTTGCGGAGGTTCTCTCCGTCCTGAAGACGGGCGGCCTCATCCAGCTTGGCCAGGGAGACCTTCAGTTTGGTGGCCCGCTTGCCGGCCTCGGCGCGGTCGGCCGGCAGCAGGCGCTGGTTGATGTAGAGCATCTGGCGACCCAGATCCTGCATCGGACCGTGGATCAGGTTGCGGGTGAAGACCCAGTTGCGGTCGTTGACCAGATCGGCCAGTTCGGGCAGGCGCTCCTTGGAGGCCAGGAACCCTTCGGCCTGACGGGCGATCAGGGTCATGTCGGCGGGGCTGATCGTCGGGGGCTTGCGGGTCTGGTCACCCGAGCAGGCCACCAGCGAAACGCTGAGCAGCAGGGCCACGGCGAGCAGGGCGAGGCGGCGCAGGCCAGCCATCAGGGAGATGGGCGCAGGAATCGACGCGACGGCCATGGGACGGTGCTGTGACGTGGCTGGCGCCGTGACTTTACCGGCACGCCTGCGCCACCATGACGGTCCCGACCACGCTCCGTTCCGGAATCATCGATGCGTTCTCCCACGGCGATCCTGCAGCTGATCTGCCCCGATCGGCCAGGGCTGGTGAGCGAACTCTCGGGCTGGGTGGCCGCCAACGGCGGCAACATCGTGCACGCCGATCACCACACCGATGCGGGGGCGGGGCTGTTCCTGAGCCGGATCGAATGGGCCCTGGAGGGCTTCGGCCTGCCGCGCGAGGCGATCGTGCCGGCGGTGGCGGCCCTGGCGGGGCGCCTCGGCGGCGAGGGCCAGGTGCACTTCTCCGATGCCCTGCCCCGGGTGGCGATCTTCGCCAGCCGCCAGGACCACTGCCTGGTGGACCTGCTCTGGCGCACCCGCTCCGGGGAACTGCCGATGCTGGTGCCCCTGGTGGTCTCCAACCACCCGGATCTGGCGGCGCTGGCGGCTGACTTCGGCGCCCGCTTCGTGCATCTGCCGATCACGGCGGCCTGCCGGGCGGAGGTGGAGCAGGCCCAGCTGGACCTGCTGGCGGAGGAGGGGATCGAGCTGGTGGTGCTGGCCAAGTACATGCAGGTGCTCAGCCCGGCGTTCCTGGCCCGCTTCTCCCAGGTCATCAACATCCACCACTCCTTCCTGCCCGCCTTCCAGGGGGCCCAGCCGTACCACCGCGCCTGGGAGCGCGGCGTCAAGCTGATTGGCGCCACGGCCCACTTCGTCACCGAGGAGCTGGACGGGGGACCGATCATCGAGCAGGCCACCATGCACGTGGGTCACCGGGACGAGGTGGAGGACCTGATCCGCAAAGGCCGCGACACCGAACGGCTGGCCCTGGCCCGGGCTGTGCGCCTGTTTCTGCGGCGACAGGTGATGGTCTACCGCGGCCGAACCGCTGTGTTTGATTGAGCCTTCCCCCGGGACCAGCCGTTGCTCCGGTGAACCGTTTTTCCGCCCTCGACGACCGCCTGCTGGCGCATCGGCCCGCTGCCGCCACCCCCCTGGGCTGGCGCTGTTTCCAGCTGGGGATGTTCCTGCTGGCCAGCAGTGCCTTTCTGGGTGGCCTGGCCCTGTTGCTGGCCCTGATCCTGGGCAGCCGCGGCCGCCGCCCCGTCCTGGACGACCGGGTCAATGGTGTGTTGCTGGTGGCGGCGGTGCTGATGGTGCTGGGCTGCTTCCGGGCCGCCAGCAACGGGCTGGCCTGGCTGGGGATGGGCAACTGGCTGCCCTTCTTCTGGGGCTTCTGGGGCTTCCAGGTGTATCTCGGCACCCCCGCCGCCCGCCGCCGGGTGGCCCTCGCGCTGGTGGCCGGCACGGTGCCGGTGATCCTCACCGGCCTGGGCCAGCTCTGGTGGGGCTGGAGCGGACCGTTCCAGGCGCTGGGGGGCCTGATCATCTGGCACATCAAGGCCGGGGGCAATCCGCCGCAGCGGCTGGCGGGCCTGTTCGACTACGCCAACATCGCCGGAGCCTGGATGGTGCTGGCCTGGCCCTTCACCCTGGCGGCCCTGCTCGAAGCCCGCCAGGGCTGGGGGCGCCGGGGGGTGGTGCTGGTGATCGCCGCCAGCCTGGTGGCGGCGGTGTTCCTCACCGATTCCCGCAATGCCTGGGGGGCCCTGATGCTGGCGGTGCCCCTGGTGGCGGGGCCGGGCAGCTGGCTGTGGCTGCTGCCGGTGCTGCTGGTGGTGCTGGTGGTGATCGGCCTTTCCACCCTGCCCTGGGTGCCAGCGGCCCCGCAGGAGCTGGCCCGGCACCTGGTGCCCGAGGCGATCTGGGGCCGGCTGATCGACCTTGAGCACGGCGGTCAGCGCCCGCTGGCGATCACCCGCCTGGCCCAGTGGCAGGTGGCCGTGGGGCTGATCGCGGAACGGCCCTGGCTGGGTTGGGGGGCGGCCGCCTTCAGCATCATCTACCCGATGCGCACCGGCTTCTGGCACGGCCACCCCCACAACCTGCCGATCGATCTGGCCTTGAGCCACGGGGTGCCGGTCGCGGTGCTCGTGGTGGGGCTGGTGCTGTGGCTACTGGGCCGGGCCGGCTGGCTGGGCATGGCCGGCGGCAGCCTGTTCGATCGGGCCTGGTGGGCGGCGACCCTGGTGCTGGTGGCCCTGCACGCCACCGACATTCCCCTCTACGACAGCCGCGTCAACGTGGCGGGCTGGGTGCTTCTGGCGGGTCTGCGTTGCTATCGCCAGCCAGCGCCTCCTGCCGGTGCCTGAGCAGGGTGGCCGGGGGCAGGGGCCCCTCCAGGTGGCTCCAGGGCAGCACCCGTTCTTCCCCCCAGGTGGCGTGGACCACCTCCTCCCAGGGGGGCGGCAGCGGCAGGGGGAACGGCAGATCCGCCGGTGCGGCCACCTCGCCGGCCCGGGCCGCCCGATAGGCCTTCTTCCAGCCGCCCTGGCTGTCGTGCTGGCCCCGCGCCGCGGCGATCACCGGCGCCAGGCGCCGGTCGCTGCGGGAGAGCAGGGCCTGGATGACGCTCCAGCCGTAGCTCTCCGGACGCAGCTCGATGCCCTTGGGCTGAAGGCGCCGCGCCAGCCGTTGCAGGCGCTTTTCGGCCTCCGGGCGCACCCCCTGCCACTGGAAGGGGGTGTGGGCCTTGGGCACGAAGGTGCTCACCCCCAGGCTGAGCCGCAGGCCCGGGGTGGCTTTCTTCAGGTCCAGCAGCAGGTCGGCGGTGGCCTCGATGTCGGCGTCCTCCTCGCTGGGCAGCCCCGCCATGCCATAGAGCTTCAGGCCGCTGAGGCCACCCTCCCTGGCGTAGCGGGCCGCGGCGAAGATCTCCTCGCCGCTCAGCTTCTTGTTCACCACCCGGCGCATGCGCTCGCTGCCGCTTTCGATGGCGATCGTCAGTGACTTGCTGCCCCGCCGGGCCAGGATCCGCCCCAGCTGGGGGGTCACTGTGGCGGCCCGCACCGAGCTGACGCTGACCCGGGTGCCCTCGAAACGGTCCTGATCCAGCCAGCTCAGCAGGTCGGCGAACTGGGGGTGCTGAGTCACCGAGGCCCCCAGCAGGCCGAGGCGCTGGGTCACCGCCAGCCCCGTCTCCACCGCCGGGATCAGGCCGTCGTCGAGGGAGGCGGTGCGGAAAGGCAGGGTCAGGTAGCTGGCCAGGCAGAAGCGGCACAGCTCCGGGCAGCTGCGGGCCACCTCCACCATGTGGATCGACGGCCAGGCCGCCTCCGGTGTGATCACCGTGGAATGGCTGAGGGTGTTGCCGCGCCAGGTCTGCTTGGCGATGGTGGCCGGCAGGTCGGTGGTGAGGGGCTCCACGGCCAGCAGGGCCCCCTCGCTGTCGTAGCGGGGGGCGTAGAGCGCCGGCACGTAGACCCCGGGAACACGGGCCAGGTGCCGCAGGCGTTCGGGCCGGGACAGGGCGCGGCCGGCCTGGAGCGCGTCGATGAAGGCGGGCAGCAGCTGTTCGCCGTCGCCGAGCAACACCACGTCGAAGAAGGGGGCCAGCGGTTCGGGGTTGGCGGTGAGCACCGGCCCGCCGCCGAACACGATCGGATCGTCTTCACCGCGCTGGTGACTCCAGAGGGGTATCCCCTGGCGCTCGAGCAGGTCGAGCAGCACGGGGCCGTCGAGTTCCCAGCTGAGCGACAGACCGAACAGGTCGCAGTGGCGGTGCGGCGGGTCCCCCTGGTCGGTGAACAGGCGGCGCACATCGAGGTCGCTGCGGCGCGCCAGGCTGGCCCAGACCACCTGATAGCCAAGGCTGGTGATCCCCACCGAATAGCTGCTCGGGAAGGCCAGCACGGTGCGCAGGGCATCGGCGACCGGCTGGGCCGGCTGGAACAGCAGGGTTTCCTGGTTCAGGGAGTCGGCGGGGAGGGGGAGGTCCAGCGTGTCACTTCAGACGACACGGTGGCGTCTCCCTAAGATCGATCGCTTTACAACGGCCGCCCATGCCATCGCTGCCGAGTTCCGTTGAGATCATTCTCGGCATCCTGGTGCTGTTCGGCGGTGGGGAGCTGTTCGTGGCCGGCTCCGTCGCCCTGTCCCTGTTGCTGGGCATTCCCCAGTTGGTGATCGGCCTCACGGTGGTGTCGCTGGGCACCAGCACCCCGGAACTGTTCGTGAGCCTGATCTCCACATTCAATGGCGATGCCGACCTGGCCGTCAGCAATGTGGTGGGCAGCAACATCTTCAACATCCTGGTGGTGCTGGGCGCCAGTGCGGCCATCGTTCCGCTGAAGGTCAGGAGCCGTCTGGTGCGCCGGGACGTGCCCCTGCTGCTGGGCATCTCGATGGCGGTGTGGGGCATGGCCTCGGGGGGCCGGCTCACCTGGCAGGCGGGGGTGGCGCTGCTGTTCGCGATGGTGGCCAATCTCGTCTGGGAGATCCGCACCGCCTCGGAGGATTCCGAGGACGATGAGGACAACGAAGCGGAACGGGCCACCCCGCTGGTGGCCGGCCTGAAGTTGGCCGCCGGCCTGGCCCTGCTGGTGCTCGGCTCCCAGCTGCTGGTGAAGGGGGCCACCACGGCTGCCGTGGCCCTGGGGGTGAGCCAGACGGTGATCGGCCTGACGATCGTGGCGGCCGGCACCTCCATGCCCGAGCTGGTCACCTCCGTGGTGGCCGCCTACCGGGGCAAGGCCGACCTGGCCATCGGCAACGTGGTGGGCAGCAACCTGCTCAACCAGGTGGTGATCCTGGGCCTCTGCGCCGTGGTGTCCGGCGGCAAGGGGCTGGCGGTGGATCCGGTGATGGTGAGCCGCGACCTGCCGATCATGGTGGCCACCACCCTGGCCTGCCTGCCGATCTTCTGGAGCAACGGAACGATCTCCCGCCTCGAGGGCTGGCTGTTGCTTGGGCTCTACGGGCTCTATCTGGTGGAGCAGGTCCTGGCCGCCACCGCCGGCGGTGAGATCGTCGACAACACCTTCCGGTTCGTGGTGCTGGTGGCGGTGCTGCCGCTGCTGATGGTGTTCCTGGTCTGGCAGGTGCTGCGCTGGAAGCAACAGCGCAAGCTGCTGGCCGTTCAGGGCGGCGAATAGGAACGGGGGGCCCTGCTACGGGGTGGTTGCCGTTGCGTGCTTCAGCCGCCTGAACGTCGCCAGTGCGGCCTCAAGGTCAGGGGGCTTGCGCGCCTGGGTCGCCTGCTCGATGGCATAGCCAACGGCGAGCAGATCCGCTTCCCCCAGTCGTCTGCCAATCATCGTCAGGCCCTGGGGTTCCCCGGATTCAGCCATGCCGATCGGGACGGTCATCGCCGGATAGCCGGCCGCCGCATAGATCTGGGTTGGCGCGATCAGCACGTCGATCCCCGCCGCGGCGAAGATCGGGTCGAGAAGCCCTCGGGAGGTGCTCTGATTCCGCTCGCGCACCTTGGTGTAGTCCCACGAGGGGCTGTCGGCGCGTTGGGACAGTTCCAGATGCCGCTGGCCGTAGGGCGCCCGGTTGGCAGGATCGGCATAGTTGAACGCGACCACATCGATCAGGGCGGCAACCGGCGGCCGGGGGAGTGTCCGGAGATAGGCATTGAGGGAGGCTTTGAAGCCCAGGCGCAGGGCTTCATCCACAGGGGGGGCCGGAGGAAGACTTCCTGCATCGACTTCCACCACTGGAATGCCTTGCCTGGCCAGGGCGGCGATCACCAGCTTCGAGGTCCGTTGCTCTGCCCTGAATCTGTTCAACGTGCTCAGCACCTGCTCCTCGGACATCTGGGGAATCGGATTGGCGATGATCAGCCGTTCCAGCTCGGCCAGGGCCGCATCGGTGAAGGTGGCCACGCCCACCCGCCGCTGCCGCGCCGCCTCCAGGGTGAGAAATCGGGTGAAGTCGGTGCCCTGAAGCCTGGCCACGGCGGGATCGGGATTCTCTTCCGCCCCCTCATCGGTACGGGTGAGCGCGGTGAGCAGCGTGGCCACATCCACCACACGGCGTCCCATGGGGCCGGGCACATCCATCCAATCCACCAGTGGGATGACGCCATCGCCGCTGACCAATCCGTGGGTTGGCTTCAACCCGACGACCCCATTGGTGGCGGCCGGTTTGAGGATTGAACCCTGGGTCTCGCTGCCCACGCTCACGGCGCTCAGGTTCGCCGCCACCGACACTGCCGAACCGGAACTGGAGCCCAGGGGGTCAAATGGACCGTAGGGATGGCGCGTCTGGCCACCCAGAGCGCTGAAGCCACTCGGCATGGCGGGGTCGACGTAGTTCGCCCATTCCGACAGGTTGGCTTTGCCGAGAAGGACGGCGCCGGAGTTGCGCAGATTTCTGACCAACTGGGCATCGCGATTGCCCCGCCAATCCCTCAGGGCAGCGGCTCCCGCCGTGGTGTGCATGCGATCGCCGGTGGTGATGTTGTCCTTGAGCAACACCGGAACACCATGCATTGCCCCCCACAGGTTTCCCTGCCTGCGCTCGTCATCGAGGTTGCGGGCGATCACCAGGGCCTCTGGGTTGAGCTCCATCACCGAATTGAACTGGTTGAGGTCGTAGCGCCGGATGCGATCGACGTAATAGACCACCAGCTCTTCGGATGTCACCGCACCCTGCGCCAGCAGGTCCTGCATGGCAGGCACCGTGGCTTCCAGCAGGAGCGTGTCCAGTACCTTTCGCCGCTCAGGGGACAATGCCCTCAGCGCGGATTCGAATGCGCTGAAATCGCGCCGGCGCTTGCCCGTGTACCTGGGTTCGGAGAGGGGAAACCGGGTGGGGTAGCTGCGGACCGGCCCTTCGGGCGGCGGGGGGATGGCGTGGACCCTGGGGGCGAAGGCGACGGCGAACGTGACCAGAGCCATCACGATGCAGGCGGGCTGACGCTGGCGAATCACGTCAGCCTTCTCCCATGGTCATGCCGTGAAAGCTTTGTGAAGACAACGACATGCCAATTGCACCGGGTTGTTGCCAGTATGGACGTGATCGCGGCTCAGTTGAAGCTGAGCCTCTGGGACCTCTCGGTGTTCTTTTCTTCCGGGTTCTCCAGCAGAAAGACATGTCGATGCCGTCTGCGTGAGGATGGTCCAGGAGGAATCTTTCTGATTCGATTCACGGCGGCATGGCCGTCATCCCGGCCAGTGATGGGTAGACCTAGGCTTCCCCCTCGGGAGATCTTCATGGAAAGACAAACCGAGCCAGCCGTTGAACCGCAAGCGACACCAAGGCTCCGCCTGCTGCTGCGCATCCTGCGCAATCCGTTTGTCAGCCTGCTGGTGCTCTACAACCTCGTGTTCTATGTGCACTGGTCAGGCAATGCGTACATCCTGACGTTCGGTACTAACTCCCTGGGCCCCCTGCTCCTGGCCTCTGGCCCGTTCCTGCCCTATGGAGCCGGCATCTTCATCATCGGCAACCTGCTGATCGTGTACGGGAGCTATACGCGGGCCATGGAGCGTCGATCGGCCACGGAACTGTCCCTGTTCCGTATGGGCCCTGAACTCGGCATCGGATTCTTGCTCGGCTTCGCTCTGATGACGGCCTGCTTTCTGATCGGGATGGCCCTCGGTCTCTACCGCATTGAGGGCATAGACCGTTGGCAGAATCTGCTGTCAGGGGTGACGGCCGGGACAGTGACCACACCCTTCGGCGAGGAGCTGCAGTTCCGCGGCGTGGTGTTTCGCCTTCTCGAGGAGGTGTTCGGCGGCTGGGTGGCCCTGGTGCTCTCTTCCCTGTGGTTCGGCTACGTCCACAGTGGCAATGAGGGTGAAACCCTCGCAGGCCTGGCGGCCATCGCCATCGTCTACGGCCCGATGTTGGCAGCGCCGTTCATGCTCACCCGGCGCCTGTGGATGGGCACAGGACTGCACCTCGCCTGGAACTACACGATGGGCAAGGTGTATTCCGGTTCCGTGTCGGGCGGCGATCACCTTCACCATGGCCATGCTGGTGCTGACCGTGAGGCGCGGCGCGATCGTCCCACCGTCCTGGAGTCGCCCGAGCGTGCGAGCGGAACCCGACACCTGACGGCCTCCCCTCTCACACCTCCGCCAGCACCTTCTCCTCCTCCTCCACGCTCACCACGCGGCCGGCATCCTCGAAGCCATCGATCTGGTCGAAGTTGAGGTAGCGGTAGAGCTGGTCGGAGAGGGGGTCGATCTTGGCCGCGGCGATCTCCAGGTACTCGGCCGGGCTGGGAATGCGGCCCAGCAGGGCGCACACCGCTGCCAGTTCGGCGCTGCCCAGGTACACCTGGGCGCCGTTGCCGAGGCGGTTGTTGAAGTTGCGGGTGCTGGTGGAGAACACCGTGGTGTTGTCCTCCACCCTGGCCTGGTTGCCCATGCACAGGGAGCAGCCGGGCAGCTCCATGCGGGCCCCGGCGGTCTCGAACTTGGCGGTGTAGCCCTCGGCCCGCAGCACCTCGTCGTCCATGCGGGTGGGCGGACACACCCACAGCCGGGCGGCGCTGGTGCCGGCCCCATCCATCACCGTGGCGGCGGCGCGGTAGTGGCCGATGTTGGTCATGCAGGAGCCGATGAACACCTCATCGATCCGGTCGCCGGCCACCTCGCTCAGCAGCTTGACGTTGTCGGGGTCGTTGGGGCAGGCCAGGATCGGCTCGCTCAGTTCGTCCAGGTTGATGTCGATCACCGCCGCGTAATCGGCGTCGGCATCGGCCTCCATCAGCACCGGATCCGCCAGCCAGGCCTCCATCGCCTTGATCCGCCGCGCCATGGTGCGGGCATCGCTGTAGCCCCGGGCGATCATGTTCTTGAGCAGCGCCACGTTGCTGCGCAGGTATTCGCTCACCGTCTCGACGCTCAGCTTGATCGTGCTGCCGGCACAGGAGCGCTCGGCGGTCGCGTCGGTGAGCTCAAAGGCCTGCTCCAGCTTCAGGTCGGGGAGCCCTTCGATCTCCATGATCCGGCCGCTGAAGATGTTCTTCTTGCCGGCCTTCTCCACCGTCAGCAGGCCCTGTTGGATGGCCACGTAAGGGATGGCGTTCACCACGTCCCGCAGGGTGACGCCCGGCTGCAGGGAGCCGGAGAAGCGCACCAGCACCGACTCGGGCATGTCGAGGGGCATGGCGCCGATGGCGGCCGCGAAGGCCACCAGGCCGGAGCCGGCCGGGAAGGAGATGCCGAGGGGGAAGCGGGTGTGGCTGTCACCGCCGGTGCCCACCGTGTCCGGCAGGAGCATGCGGTTGAGCCAGCTGTGGATGATGCCGTCGCCGGGCCGCAGGGCGACGCCGCCCCGGGAGCTGATGAAGTCTGGCAGTTCGGCGTGGGTCTTGAGGTCGACCGGCTTGGGGTAGGCGGCGGTGTGGCAGAAGCTCTGCATCACCAGATCGGCGGAGAAGCCCAGGCAGGCCAGCTCCTTCATCTCGTCGCGGGTCATCGGCCCGGTGGTGTCCTGGCTGCCAACGCTGGTCATCAGCGGTTCGCAGCTCGTGCCGGGGCGCACGCCCGCCAGGCCGCAGGCCTTGCCCACCATCTTCTGGGCCAGGGTGAAGCCCTTGCCCGTGTCGACCGGGGCCACCGGCCGGATGAAGGCCTCCGACGGGGGCAGGCCCAGCTGCAGGCGCACCTTGTCGGTGAGCGAGCGGCCGATCAGCAGGGGGATGCGGCCGCCGGCGCGCACCTCGTCGGCGATGGTGCTGGGCTTGAGCTCGAAGCGGGCCAGCACCTCCCCGGCCCCCGGCTCGCCGGCGGCCCGCTCGATCGTGCCGGCATGGGGCCGGATCGTGATCACGTCGCCGCTGTTGAGGGCGCTCACGTCGCACTCGATCGGCAGGGCGCCGGAGTCCTCGGCGGTGTTGAAGAAGATCGGCGCGATCTTGCTGCCCAGCACCACCCCGCCGCTGCGCTTGTTGGGCACGTGGGGGATGTCGGTGCCGATGTGCCAGAGCACCGAGTTGATCGCCGATTTGCGCGAGCTGCCCGTGCCGACCACATCGCCCACGTAGGCCAGCGGGTGGCCCTTGGCCTTCAGCTCGGCGATCAGGCCGAGCCCCTCCGGCATCCGCGTCTCCAGCATCGCCATCGCATGCAGGGGGATGTCCGGGCGGGTGGTGGCGTGGGTGGCCGGCGAGAGGTCGTCGGTGTTGGTTTCCCCCGGCACCTTGAACACTGTGACGGTGATCGCCTCCGGCAGGGGCGGCCGGGCGTGGAACCATTCCGCTGCCGCCCAGCTGTCCACCACCTGGCGGGCCAGGGGGTTGGTCTCGGCCAGCTCCAGCACGTCGTGGAAAGCGTCGTACACCAGCAGGGTGCGGCTCAGTCCCCGGGCGGCCTCTGCGGCGATGGCGGCCTCCGGGCTGGAGAGCAGCGCGATCAGGGCGCCGACGTTGTAGCCGCCGATCATGGTGGCCAGGAGCCGGGTGGCCTCCAGGGGGCTCACCAGGGGGCTTGTGGCGGCCCCCTGGGCCACGGCGCTGAGCCAGCCGGCCTTCACATAGGCGGCCTCATCCACCCCCGGCGGAATGCGTTCGCTCAGCAGGTGCAGCAGAAACGCCTCCTCGCCGGCGGGGGGATGCTCCAGCAGCTGGGTGAGGGCCTGGGCCTCGGGTGCCGTGAGCGGCAGGGGCGGCACGCCGAGGGCTTCGCGGGCCGCAGTGGCCTCGCGGTAGGTGGGGAGCAGCTCGGAGGCCGACAGGGGGGCGGGGCTCGGGGAGGCGGACATGGGGGCGTGGGTCCGGGTCGTACCCCCGGCTGGCTTGGGCATGACCCCCATTGTTCTTCCCCGCGGGGCCGCCCTCTGGTGACGACGGCTGCAGAAGTCGGCGCTGCGAGCCATGGCGCCAGGCTGGCGAAGGGTCTCTGGAACGTCAGTTCGTAGGCTGGGGGGTCTGACCAATCCCCGCCGGCCGCCGCGCATGATCCCCACCTCCGATCTCCACGTGGTGGAAACCCGGCCGCTGGTGCCGCCGGCGGTGCTGCATGCGGAGTTGCCCCTGTCCGAGCAGGCCGCCCGCACCGTGCAGCAGGCGCGTGAGCGCATCAAGGCCATCCTGCATGCCGGCGACCAGCGGGTGCTGGTGATCGTCGGCCCCTGTTCGGTCCATGACGTGGCCGCCGCCCGCGAGTACGCCGAGGCCATCGCCCAGGCCCAGCGCCGCCACCGAAGCGAGCTGGAGATCGTGATGCGGGTCTACTTCGAGAAGCCCCGCACCACCGTGGGCTGGAAGGGAATGATCAACGATCCCCACCTCGACGGCAGCTACGACATCAACACCGGCCTGCGCCGTGCCCGCTCGCTGCTGCTGCACCTGGCGGAGATGGGCCTGCCGGCGGCCACCGAGGTGCTTGATCCGGTGGTGCCCCAGTACCTCGCCGATCTGATCAGCTGGACCGCCATCGGCGCCCGCACCACCGAAAGCCAGACCCACCGGGAGATGGCCTCGGGCCTGTCGATGCCGATCGGCTTCAAGAACGGCACCGACGGCAGCGCCGCCACCGCCATCAATGCCATGGAGGCGGCCGCCCGGCCGCACCATTTCCTGGGCATCAACAAGGACGGCCAGGCCGCGATCGTGTCCACCACCGGCAACCCGGATGGCCACCTGGTGCTTCGGGGCGGCAAGAGCGGCACCAATTACCACGCCGAAGCCGTCGAGGCTGCGGCGGCCCTGCTGGCCAAGGACGGCCTGCCGGCCCGGCTGATGGTGGATTGCAGCCACGGCAATTCCAACAAGGACTACCGCCGCCAGGGGGAGGTCCTGCGGCAGGTGGCCGACCAGGTGCGCCAGGGTTCTGTCCATGTGATGGGGGTGATGGTGGAGAGCCATCTGGTGGAAGGAAACCAGAAGATCTCCGCCGATCTTTCCTCCCTCACCTACGGCCAGAGCATCACCGATGCCTGCATCGATCTGGACACCACCCTGGGCCTGCTGGTTGAACTCGCCGAGGCCGTCCAGCAGGCCCAGGCACGAAGCCTGGCCCTGGCCTGAGGGACGAATCAGCACTCTGATGATGGGAGTGCTGATTCGATCGTCTGCAACAGACTGTTCTTGATGAACAGCTGACTGGCGCACCCTGGGTACGTTTGGGTCGGCAAGATCAACGAGGTTCGCTGATGTCCTATCTCCTGCAGTTCTGCGGGTTGTCGGATCCCTTGCAGTTGTTTTACCTCGAACAGAATTCCGCCGGTCCGGTCTCCGGTAGCCCCGTCACTGACAGTCCCACCCCCGGCCCGATCTACGGCGGCTTCCGCCCCTTCCAGCTGGATGATCTGCTGGGCTGGGCCCTCGACACCGCCCGGGGCCGCTGCTGGGACGGCGAGGCCATCCAGCGGCTGGTGCTCGATGTCTGGATGGAGCGGGCCGATGTGATCCGCCAGTGGCAGCTGCGGCTGCGGGAGGAGCCGGCCGGGCGGATGCTCGTGGCTGGGATCGGCACCCAGCGCGACTGGGAATTCCGCTGCGAGCAGCTCCTGCGGGCCTGAGCCTCTCCCGCGGGACGTCTGGGCCAGCGGCCGGCTCAGTCGACCTGGATGCCGAACAGGTGCCGCATGCGCTCCAGGATCGAGGTCTGGCGCCGGGCTGCATCCGGGGAGGAGAGCTTCTCCAGTTCCGAGCGTCGTTGGCCCACGATCGCCGCCAGGGCATCCAGCACGCCGGCGTCGTCCTCCACCAGGGGCATGAAGTCCTCCCGTTCCACCTCCAGCAGCACGCATTCGCCGCGCGACCGCACCGTGGCCGTGCGGGGTTCGCCTGTACATACCGTCATCTCGCCGAAGATCTGATCCCGGCCCAGCACCGCCACCGACCGTCCCAGGGCTGAGCCGTCGGCCTTGAACACCTCCACCTCGCCATCCACCACCTGGAACAGGGCGTCGCCCTCCTCCCCCTCGCCCACGATCGTTTCGCCTGAGCCGAAGCGCAGGCAGCGCACCTCCGGAGCGAGCCGATTCACCTGTTCGGGGTCCAGCTGGGCGAACAGCCAGCTGCGCCGCAGCAGTTCCGCCGTCAGGGAAGCATCCACACCGGTGGGGTGGGCTGGATCGCGCTTGGTCTGGCGGCGCTTGAGCTCCCGCACCGGATAGGGCAGCTCCCAGCCCTGCCGTTCCAGGGCATACCAGATCTGCTCCAGCAGGGCGCTGCGCAACCGGATCCGATCTCCCTCCGAGGGCCCCCGCTGGTAGGCCTGTAGCTCATAGCGGATGAGGGAGTCCTCGTAGGCGCTGACCTGCACATCCGGCGCGGGATCGATCAGCACCAGGGGGTTGTCGGCCATCACCCGCAACAGCAGCTGGCGGGCCCGGGCCGGAGGAATTTCATAGCCCAGGGCGATCTCGAAGAGGTTCCCCACCGGCTCGTGCTGGCCGAATCGCCGCATCGGGTTGTCCGCCACCGTGTTGTTGGGCAGGGTCACGGTGGAGCCATCCCTGCGGCGCAGGCGGGTGTTCATCAGATGCAAGGACTCCACCACGCCGTTCTCCTCGCCGACGCTGATCCAGTCCCCTTCCCGGAAGGGTGGATCCAGCTGCAGTTCGATGCCGGCGAACAGATCCTTGAGCGATTCCTGGGCCGCCAGGCCGATGACGGCGGTGAGCACGGCTGAGGTGGTCACCAGGCCCACCAGGTTGAGGTTGGCCAGCCGCTGCAGCACCAGCACGGTGGCCACCGCCGACAGGCCAAGGCTGAGCAGGTCGCGCAGGATCTTGGCGGTGGGCCGCCACCAGCCCAGGGCCTCCGGACATTCCAGGGCCAGCCAGGCCAGCAGGCCGATCAGGGCATAGGCGGTGGCCAGTTCGTCCAAGGCGCCGAGCCACTGCACCCCGGCCGGTCGGGCTGTCGTGCCGAGCGCCCACCACAGCAGCACCGCCAGCAGAGGCATGAGCAGCGGCGGGGCCGGAAGGCGAAAACGGCGGGTGGCGAGCCTTATCGCCAGCAAGGCCGCCACCAGGGCCAGAGCGATCAGGATCCGCTCGATCGGTCCCATCAGCTCAGCACCCGCCACAGACCGGCCACCGCCATCGGCACACTGAAGTTATCGATGCCCAGCAGGGCCCATTGCTCCAGCCCCGTGGCCACCAGGGCGATCAGGGCGATCTGCGCCGGTGCGGGCGCGGGGCCACCGCCCAGCTGCCCCAGGGCCAGCAGCACGGTGAGGCTGGCCAGGGCCATCGCGCCGGTGCCCGCCAGGGAACGCCGCTCCCCGAACACCGTCCATGACGGGGAAGGAATCAACGGCCCCAGAAGACCGGCCAGGCCGTCACCGAAGGCCATCACCAGAACACCGGCCGCCACCGTGGCGGGATGGGCGGGCCACCAGAGCCAGAGCAGCAGGGTGATCGAGGCGCCGTAGGCGATCGTGCCGTAACTGCGTCGTTCCACATCCTCGATCGCCGGCAGCACCCGCACCCGGTGATTGAGGGCCGCCAGCAGGGTGATGGCGCCGGCGGCGGGGACCGCGATCAGCTGGTCCACCCCAAAGGCCCAGGCGATCAACACCACCGGTCCAGCGCCGATGTGCACCAGCTTGCGGCTCCATTCCCGTTGCTCGGGCCAGCGGCGTCGCAGCAGCAGGGCCGCCGTGCTGAGCAGGGCCAGCCAACCAGCCACCACCAGCACCCCGATGAGCTGGGTAACCCCGCCCTGTTGTGGCGGAAGGACCAACGCCAGCAGGGAGGGTGGGGTCAGGCGGCCTGGTGGAGATTGCTCATCAAACGCAGTTTCATGATCGCCTTGGCTTCCAGCTGCCGCACCCGTTCACGGGAGACGTTGATCTGGCGGCCGATTTCCGCGAGGGTGAGCGGCTCGGCGCCCTCCAGTCCGAAGCGCAACCGCAGGATCTTCTGTTCCCGCTCGTTGAGCTGGGAGAGCCAGGCACCGAGGTGTTCCTTCTGAAGATGGCGATCCATCGAATCGAAGTGCTCGTTGCTGGCCGGGTCGGCAATCAGTTCCCCCAGGGTGCTGCGATCTTCCTCGCCCCGGGCATGGGCATCGAGGGAAGCGCAGGGGGCGCTCTGGGTCATCAGTTCCTCGAGCTCTTCGGGCCGCATCCCCATGGCGTGGGCCAGCTCCAGCCGGTTGGGCTGGCGCCCTAACCGGTGGGAAAGTTCGCGGGTGATGCGCCGCATCTTCGAGAGCTTCTCGCTGATGTGAATCGGCAGACGAATCGTGCGGGCGCTGTTATCAATGGCCCTGGTCATGCCCTGGCGGATCCACCAGTAGGCGTAGGTGGAAAACTTGTAGCCCATGGCGGGGTCGAACTTGTCCACGGCCCGCTCCAATCCGATCGCACCTTCCTGAACCAGATCGAGCAATTCCAGACCCTGATTCTGATATTTCTTGGCCACGCTCACCACCAGCCTGAGATTGGCGGCCATCATGCGGTCGCGGGCCCGCTGACCCATGCGCAGCTGCCGCTTCTGCCGCGCCGTGAGCTCCCCGTCGACGAGGGCCTGCAACTTCTTGCCGGCCTGGACGTGGTGGGCCAGCTCGATCTCTTCAGCCGGTGTAAGAAGCGGCACACGGCCAATTGTGCTGAGATACCAACCAATGGAATCGGCGCTGAGGCGCCCTCCCTGGCGGGCCGTTGTCTTGGAACTGACTGAACCGCCGCTGGATTTCGTCCTGCTGGACGAAGCCCCGTCTGCACCGCTTTTCAGCAGAGAGAGGGCGGAATGCAGAGGTGTCCCCATCACCCCAGGCTCCCGAATGAATTTGGCCGGAATGTAGCACCGCAGGAAGGATGAAACCAGTTTCAGCCGGAAGATTGTATGTAGTTTGTCTGAAAAATGTTGCTTATGTCGTGATGGCTACGCTTTGGCTTCGGTCGTGAGGCCGCCGCGCCAGCGTTCCATGAGCAGCATTTGCGTCAGTTTTGCCTCGCCGGAGTGCTGACGCTGCGAAAAGTGTCCATCGCTGTGCATGTGCCAGGCGCCCGTATCGGTCAGGTAAAGGTCAAGCAAGGCCTCGATCTGTTTCTGCAGGCGTGGATCCTCGATTGGTGCCACCGCCTCGACGCGCCGGTCGAGGTTGCGGGGCATCCAGTCGGCGCTGCCGAAGAACATCTCCGGCTGGCCGCCGTTGGCGAACCAGAACAGCCGCGAATGCTCCAGGAAGCGGCCGATCACGCTCACCACGCTGATGCCCTCGCTGACCCCTTCCACTCCTGGGCGCAGGCAGCACATGCCGCGGATGATCAACTCGATCCGCACGCCCGCCGCTGAGGCCTCGTACAGCAGGGCAATGATGGCCGGGTCGACCAGGGCATTCATCTTGGCCCGGATGTGTCCTCCCCGACCTTCCCTGGCATGGTCGATCTCCCGCAGGATCAACCCCTCCATCCCCTTGCGCAGGGTGACGGGTGCCACCAGCAGCTTGCGGAAACTCTGCTGCTTGGAGAATCCCGTGAGGTAGTTGAACAGCTCCACCAGGTCCTGGCCGAAATCCTCCCGGGCCGTGAGCAGGCCGACGTCGGTGTACAGCGAGGAGGTCTTGGAGTTGTAGTTGCCGGTGCCGATGTGCACGTAACTGCGCAGGGCTCCTTTCTCACGCCGCACCACCAGCAGCACCTTGGTGTGGGTCTTGAGCCCCAGCACCCCGTACACCACGTGCACTCCGGAGCGCTCCAGCTGGCGGGCCCACTGGATGTTGTTGTCTTCGTCAAAGCGGGCCTTGAGCTCCACCAGGGCCATCACCTGCTTGCCGTTTTCGGCGGCCCGGATCAGGGAGGCCACCACCGGCGAGTCCTTCGACGTGCGGTACAGGGTCATCTTGATCGCCAGCACCGAGGCATCGGCGGCGGCCTGGCTGAGGAACTCCTCCACCGAGGTGGAGAAAAGGTCGAAGGGATGGTGCAGCAGCACATCGCCGCGGCGCAGCACCGAGAAGATGCTCTCGAATTCCTCCTGCTTGATCGAGCCGTCCTCCAGCTGGCTGCGCTGGGCCCGCACCAGGGATGGCGCGGTGCGTCCCTTGTGGGGGGCGTCCCGCAGCTGGCTGAGGGGGATCGCCATCAGGCTCATCAGATCGTCGAGGCCGAGGGGACCGTTGGTGCGATAGATGTCCTGCGGTTCCACGTCGGTGCCCTCCATCAGCAGCTGCACCACCTCCTCGGGCATCTCGTCGGCCACCTCCACCCGCACCACCTCCCCGCCGACCCGGCGCTTGCGCAGGCCCTCCTGCAGGGCCTCCATCAGGTCGTCGGCCTCCAGGTCCCGCAGCTCCAGGTCGGCGTCGCGGGTGATCCGGAAGAAGTAGTGCCCCTCGATGGTCATGCCGGGGAACAGCCAGCGCAGGTTGAAGGCCACCAGCTGCTCCAGGGGCACCGCCGTGAAGCCCGGCGTTGGCACGATGCCACTCAACTCGGTGGGAATGGGCACGAACCGGGGCAGGATCTTCTGGGGCACCTTCACCCGGGCGAACTGCTGCCGTCCGGTGTCCGGGTCACGGATCAGGGCGGCCACGTTGAGGCTCAGGTTGCTCAGGAACGGGAACGGGTGGGCCGGGTCGACCGCCAGGGGCGTCAGCACCGGAAAGATCGCCTTGCGGAAGTAGTCGTCCGCCCAGGTTTTCTGGGACTCGTTGAGCCTCAGGTAGTCGAGCAGCTGGACGCCGTACTCGGCCAGGTGGGTCTTGAGGGAGTGGCGGTAATGCTGCTGCTGCATCTCCAGCAGGGGCCGCAGCTTGGTGTGGATGGCGTCGAGCTGTTCCTGGGGCGTCAGGCCGTCGTCACTGCGGCTGGTGACCCCGGCCTCCAGCTGGGACTTCAGCGAAGCCACCCGCACCATGAAGAACTCATCGAGGTTGTTGCTGAAAATGGCGCTGAATTTCGCCTGTTCCAGCAGGGGTGTGTGCTCGTCGAGAGCCAGGGACAACACCCGATGGTTGAAGTCGATCCAACTCAGCTCGCGATTGATATAGAGATCGGGAGCGACGACCGGCTGCGACGACATACGGCGGGGCTCCGCGAGCATGAGAAACGGCAACGTAGCAATGGCGATCCCGCCGTCAGGGTGTCGCCTCTGCTTGACGCTGGGATCCCGAGCGGGATCCTGCCGCCACAAGCCATACCACGACTGCCATCAGGAGAATCCCCAGCCAGAACGGGCTGCGGCGGCCGATGGTCTCGTAGGCCAGTCCAGCCAGGGGCGGTCCCAGGAAGCTGGCCAGGCTCTGCAACCCCTGCAGGCTGCCCAGGGCGGCGCCCTGGCCGCTGTCGGCCAGCCGCCGCGACACCAGGCTGCGCAGGCTGGGGGTCACCAGACCGGTGCCCAGGGCCAGGATCGCCACCGCCGTGAACACCAGGGGCACCGCGTTCTGCCGCTCCGCCAGGGGCACCAGCAGGAAGCCCGCCATCACACAGGCCAGGCCGATCTGGGTGAGGCGCCACTCCCCCAGCCGCTGCACCAGCGGACCGATCAGCCCACCCTGCACCACCGTGGCCACCACCCCCACCACCAGGAAGGCGCCGGCCGACAGGCCCGGCCCCCAGCCGAACACCTGCTTGAAATAGAGCACCAGCAGGGCGGTGAAGCCGCTGAACCCGAGGAAGAAAAGGAAGAAGGCGGCGCAGAGGCGCCGCACCCGGGGATTGGCGAACACCCGCTGCAGCTGGCCGAAGGGCTGCAGCTCCCAGTGCCTGGGCAGGGGCAGGCGGGCCTCGGGCGGATGGGTTTCCGGCAGCAGGGTCACCACCACCACCAGGTTCAGCAGCGCGAAGCCCACGGCGAGCAGCAGTGGCAGGCTCACGTTGATGCGGCCCAGCAGGCCGCCGAGGGCCGGGCCGAGGATGAACCCCAGCCCGAAGGCCACGCCGATCAGGCCGAAGGCCCGGGCCCGCCGCTCCGGGGTGGAGATGTCCGCCAGCACGGCGGCGGCCGTGGCGGCCGTGCCGCCGCTGACCCCGTCGATCAGGCGGGCGGCGAACAGGAGGGCCAGGGGCAGTCCGCTGGCGGCGGCCTCCGGCCAGAGGCGGCCCCAGGGCAGGATCACGGTGAGGGCGAACAGGCCCAGGCCCAGCACCGAACCGGCCACGCAGGCCATGATCACGGGCCGACGGCCGAAGCGGTCGCTGAGGGCGCCGATCAGGGGGGTGAAGGCGAACTGGGCGATGGCATAGCTGCCCGCCAGCAGACCGAGGGTGCGGCCGTCCGCCGTGAAGTCCGCGAGCAGGAACGGCAGCAGCGGGAACACGATGCTCTCCCCGAGCCGGTCGTTGAGCAGCGTCAGGAAGGCGCAGAAGAGGGTGGAGGGGCGCGTGAGGCGCACGGCGGCCAGCAGCCGGGGATCCAGGGCACCCTCCCATGCCGGGTGGCGGATCAGGGGTGGCGGCGCAGCAGGTGCTTGATCCGATGCTTGCCCCGGGCGATGGCGGTGCGCAGGATCTGCCGCAGGGAGATGGACGGCGACCCAGGTCGGACATAGTCCTGATGAAAGCTGGGTTCGAGCCGCCTCAGGCTGTCGATCCGGCGGCTGTCGATCGGATAGGGGCTGGCTGGGGCCGTGTGGAACTGCCGGTCCAGGCCCTCCAGCAGATGGCGCCACTGCCGGTAGCTCCCATCGGCGCTGTACTGCTGGGCGACGAGATGCCTGGCCGCCGCAGAGCAACGCCGCCAGAGGTCGGGATCGTCGGCCAGTCGCAGCAGGGCTCGGGCCGCATCGGCCGGATCGTCCGACACCAGCAGGCCCGTGCGCTCGTGATCCACGAGTTCGGGAATGCCACTGGGAATGCGACGCACCACCGGAACCACCCCGGCGGCCATCGCCTCCAGCAGGGCGATCGGCAGGCCCTCGAAGTCGGACATCAGCAGGATGGCCTGGGCCTCGAGCAGCCTGGCCTGCACCTGGCTGGGCGGCAGGGGTCCGGTGAAGCTGATCGCCCCGCTCAGGCCAGCCTCCGCCACCTGCTGTTCACAGGTGCCTCGGGAGTAGCCATCGCCGATCAGGGTGGCGCGAAGGGAGCCGCTGGAGCGGCAGGCTCTGATCAAGGCCTGAATCACCAGCGAGGCCCGTTTCTGGTGTTCCCAGATCCGGCCGCTGAAGACCACCCGGAAGGGTTCCGTACAGAACGGCGCCGGCGCCATGGGAACGGAGACGCCGTAGGGAATGACGCTCGCGGGTCGATCGCTGTGCCGGCGGTTGAGTTCGTCGCGGATGTGATGGGACACGCAGACCAGGGAACTTCCCTGGTTGGAGGCTCCGAAGGCCCTGACCGTGGCCCAGTAATCGGGATCATCCGAATGCAGCGTCAGTGCCCAGGGCAGCCCCCGGGCACCGGCCAGGGCCGCCGCCGCGTAGTGGGCCGGTTTGCACTGGGGCAGGAACACCGTGGGCTGCCAATCGTTGAGAAAGGCCAAGGTGTCCTGAACATCCTCCTTCAGGCTGGCGCGCCGCGGTGTGGAAAACACGTCGATGCCCTGACGACGTAAGTCCCCAAAAAGCGGTGGCTCAATCCATGGATCAGGGCGTGGTTTTGCAGGCGTGACCACGAAATGGATGGCGACAGTCACACCATCAGCTGACAATCGTCTGGCGAGACCCAGAACCCAGGTGGTGACGCCGCTGATGTCATCCTCCTGGCTGTAATGGGCAAAGGCGACTCTCAACGACTGTTCAAGGCTTCAGAAACCAACGATACCAATGGCATCGGGCTTTATCCCGGGGCCAGCGCGCTCGATTCAACCCGTGGGCCAGCGCCAGTAACGCTGCCGCAGGGCCCGGGATTGGAGCAGCCGTGCGTAGATTCCCAGACGCAGGGGGCCGTGGATGATTGAAATCCAGAGCTTTTCGGTGCGCGAAGGTCTGTAGCGCCAGAGGACTTCATACAGAATCCAGTCCCAGCCTCCACTGGTGGCGACTGCATGCCAACGGCAGCGGGGCCAAGGCCTTGTGATCTGCAGAACCGAAGCGATGGCGGACGAGTATTCGGCGAAGCGGAGTCTTTCCCGACGGCGACTGTCGATGCTGCGGGTGCTCTGGTCGTGGCAACGGAAACAGGACAGTGTTTCAGACTCGAAGCTCACAAATCCACCCATTCGCATCAGATAGTGAGTCCAGAAGAGCCAGTCACCGGTGCAGCGCCGTTTGGCTGTTAGCGGCCCAAGAGTTTGCAGTAGTGCATCGTCAGGTTTGCGGAAGACCACGGAACTGGCATTGGCGATGACATTGCCCCGATCCATGAAGTCACGGCACAGGTCCTCGGCCTGGATCGTGAAGGAGTGCTGCCAACGGTCGGGGTCCAGGGCATCCGGCCAGAAGGTCTGGTCGGTGATCGGTTCGCCTGCGGCATCGATGGAGGTGGTGCGGCAGTAGGCCAGCACACTTCCCTGCTCAAGACAGCCCACCATCCGTTCGAGAAACAGCGGTGAGCAGGTGTCATCCGACTCTGCGATCCAGATGTAGCGACCTGTCGCCTTCCTGATACCAGCCAGCCATTGGGAGCAGGGCTCGCCTGAGTTGGTCGCGTTGCAGATCAGCTGGTGGGGCAGATCTTTCAGTTGTTCCTTGATCACCGTCAGGGAATCGTCCGGGGAGGCGTCATCCAGAATGATCAGCTCGTAATTCTGAAATGTCTGGTTGAGAATGGATCGCAGGCGTTCACCGAGAAAGGCGGCATGGTTGTAGTTGGGTACGATGACGCTGACAAGAGGGAACGGACCACACCGCTGCATCGCTGTCGCCCTTCCGGTGACCATCACCCGAGCCACCCGTTGCTTCCGGCCACCTTGCCTCCTGGGGAGTTCACCTTCAGCTGAATGATCGTCGGATTCTGGATCGCCGTCACTGGCCTGGGGCTTGTGCTGTTTCTGGCCATTCACCTGGGTGGCGCGGGGATGGCCCTGCTGGATCCGATGGGCTTCGAACGCTTCGCCACATCCCTGCACCAGCAGGCCTGGCTCCCCTGGATGGAGGGTGCCCTGCTGGCGGCCGGCCTCGGCCATCCCCTGCTGTCGCTGCAGCGGGCCCGTGCCAATTCCCAGGCCAGGGGCCCGGCCTCCAGCCCGCTGCGCAGCCGCCGCCAGGGGCCGTGGGAGCCGCTGGCGGCCATGGCGGCCAGGCTGATCCCCTGGAGTGGCGCGCTGTTGCTGCTGTTCCTTGCCGTCCACCTGGCGCAGCTGCGCTGGCACCGGCCGCCAGCCGGGGCTGAACTGGCCGCGCTCCTGGCCGTGCTGCGGGCGCCCTGGTGCCTGGCCCTCTATGTGGCGGCCGGGGCCGCGGCGGGTCTGCACCTGCTGCACGGCGCTGAGAGTGCCGTGCGCCGGCTGGGACTTCTCGAGCCTGCCAATGCGGTGGCCCTGCGGCTGGGCGGGCGGGGCCTGGCCCTGCTGCTGGGAGCGGGTTTCACGCTTCTTCCCCTCGCCCTGGTGTGGCGGTCCGCGGCTCCGCTGCTGGCAGGCGGATGAGCCCCACCCCGCACCTGGATCCGCGCCTGCCCGACGGTCCCGTCGCCACCGCCTGGCAGCGCTGCCGGGAGAGCCTGCCGCTGATCAGCCCCAACCGCAAGCAGGGGCTGCGGATCCTGGTGGTGGGCAGCGGCCTGGCCGGCGCGGCGGCGGCCGCCAGTCTGGCCGAACAGGGCTACCGGGTTCAGGTGCTCACCTACCACGACAGCCCGCGCCGGGCCCACTCGGTGGCGGCCCAGGGGGGCATCAACGCCGCCCGCAACTACGCCAACGATGGTGACAGCGTCGAGCGCCTGTTCCGCGACACGGTGAAGGGCGGTGATTTCCGCGCCCGGGAGGCCGGCTGCCACCGGCTGGCCGAAATCAGCGGTTCGATCATCGACCAGTGCGTGGCCCAGGGGGTGCCCTTCGCGCGGGAGTACGGCGGCACCCTGGCCAACCGCAGCTTTGGCGGTGCCCAGGTGAGCCGCACCTTCTACGCCCGGGGCCAGACAGGGCAGCAGCTGCTTTACGGCGCCTACCAGGCGATGCTGCGGCAGGTGGCCGCCGGTCGGGTGGAGCTGCTCTGCCGCCGGGACATGCTCGATCTGGTCGTGCACGACGGTGTGGCCAGGGGCGTGGTCTGCCGGCACCAGATCAGTGGCGCCCTGGAGGTGCTCAGCGCCGATGCGGTGCTGCTGGCCAGCGGCGGTTATTCGAACGTGTTCTACCTCTCCACCAATGCCCTGAAGTCGAACGCCACCGCCATCTGGCAGGCCCACCGGCGTGGGGCCTGCTTCGCCAATCCCTGCTTCACCCAGATCCACCCCACCTGCATTCCCAGCGGTGATGTCCACCAGAGCAAGCTCACCCTGATGAGCGAGAGCCTGCGCAACGACGGGCGGATCTGGCTGCCGCTGCGGACCGGCGACGACCGGCCGCCGGCGGCGATCCCCGAAGCGGAGCGGGATTACTTCCTGGAGCGTCTCTACCCCAGCTACGGCAATCTGGTGCCCAGGGACCTGGCCTCACGCCGCGCCCGGGAGCTCTGCCTGGAGGGCCGGGGCGTCGGCCCCGGCGGGCGTTCGGTGTACCTCGACCTGGCCGGGGCCATCACCCGGGACGGCACCGAAGCGATTGAGGCCCGCTACGGCAACTTGCTCGAGATGTACGAGCGAATCACCGGCGATGACCCCCGGACCACACCGATGCGGATCTACCCCGCGCCCCATTACACGATGGGCGGGCTGTGGGTGGATTACCACCTGATGAGCACGGTGCCGGGGCTGTTCGTGCTCGGCGAGGCCAACTTCTCAGAGCATGGCGCCAACCGGCTGGGGGCCAGTGCCCTGATGCAGGCGCTGGCCGATGGCTATTTCATCGCCCCGGCGACGGTGACGGGCTGGTTGGCGGGACGGGCCACCGGCGCCCTGACGGCCGACCACCCGGCCTGCCGCGGGGCGCTGGCGGCGGTGGAGGCACGCATCGAAGCCCTGCGCGGCACGGGCGGAACCCAACCCGTGGATGGGTTCCACCGGCGACTCGGCCACCTGATGATCGACGCCTGCGGCATCAGCCGCCGCCCGGATCGGCTCACATCGGCGCTCGGCGAACTGGAGGCGCTACGGCTGGAATTTCTGCATGGGGTCTGCATTCCAGAGGCGGACGGACGCCTTGATGGTGAGCTGACCAAGGGCCTGCGGCTGGAGGATTTCTTCGGACTGGCGGATCTGATGCTCAGGGACGCGCTGGCCCGGGAGGAATCCTGCGGCGCCCATTTCCGCGAGGACCATCAGACCCCGGCCGGCGAGGCCCAGCGGGATGACGAACGCTTCGCCCACATCGCCGCCTGGGAACACCGGCCCGGCGCCACTCCCGTGCGCCATCGCGAGCCGCTCGTGTTCCGATCCATCACGCCGGGACCGCGCAGCTACGGCTGAGGGGCTCGGGTCGGCCGAAGAGAAAGCCCTGACCCCGGACGCAACCCATGGAGAGCAAGCCGGCATGTTGCTCGACGGTCTCGATGCCTTCGGCGATCAGGCCCAGGCCCAGGTCGCGGGAGAGACGGATCATCGCCTCAAGCACCACGGCCTTGCGATGATCATGGAGAAAATCAGCGATGAAGGTGCGGTCCACCTTGATCGTGTCGATCGGCAGTCGTGCCAGCCAGGACATGCTGGAATAACCCGTGCCGAAGTCGTCGAGATGCACCTTGACGCCGGCCTCCCGTAGACGGCGCAACTCGCATGTGGCCAGGTCGGGATGTTCGATCAGGATGCTTTCGGTCACCTCGATCACTGTCCAGGAAGGATCCACGCCGACCCGTTCCGCCTGGCTGAGGAAGAAGTCGCTGAGTCCGCTTTCCTTCAGCTGCAGGGGACTGACGTTGATCGCCATGGTGACCTCCGAGCCCTCGGCGCGGAGCTGGCACAGGCGCTTGAGAGCCTCACTGATCACCCAGCGTCCGATCGGCAGGATCAGGGCCGTGCGCTCAGCGAGGGGAATGAATTCTGACGGGGTGGCGATCGGCGAGGCGATGGCTCCGAGGCGCAGCAAGGCTTCCATGCCCACCACCGCGCGGTCGTCCAGCTCCACGATCGGCTGGTAAGCGAGAAACAGCTTTTCGTGTTGAAGCGCCCCCTCCAGCTGATGGCGCAGGTGGATGTTCTTTCTGACCCTCTTGTCGATGGAGGGGTGGTAAAAAGAAATGTGCTGATCGCCATTTGTCTTTGCTTCGTACATGGCGAGATCGGCCCGTCGGATCAGCTCATTGACGGAAATCTCCGGATCATCCGAAATGGTGATGCCAATGCTCATCGACGGGCGAATCGTATGGTCCTCCACCGACCAGGTCTGACCAACAGCGTCGTTGAGGCGCATGGCCAGCTGGAGGGCATCACCCTCGTCGAAAATGCCCATCGTGAGCACCACGAATTCGTCGCCGCCGAGGCGCGACAGGATGTCTCCGAACCGGAGGGATCGTTGCAGCCGGCGGCCGATCTCGATCAGCAGGTCGTCGCCGATCTGGTGGCCATGAAGATCGTTGATCTCCTTGAAGGAATTGAGATCGCAGAACAGGATGCTGATCCGGCCGCCGTTCTCCCGCTGGGTCTTGAGGGCGGCACGGATGCTGACGTGGAGGCCGCGGCGATTGGGCAGGCCGGTGACCGGACACTCCATCACCTTGGTGGCCAGGGCAAGGCGTTCCAGCTCCAGGGCCCGGTTGAGGTTCTCGGTCTGCTGCCGCCGCCGTTCGATTCGCTCGGCCTCGACCCGCAGCTGCTGATAGGAAAGCAGGGCGCTGACGTCGCGGAAGCAGAAGATCAGGGGCCGCAGCCGTTCGCTGCGGACGGGCTTCCACTCGATCTCGATGGCGCGCAGATCAAGGCGATGCAACACCTTGGTGAACCGGCCCCCCTGGTCGCCGCTGGCCAGCACCTGCTCCGGGTTCAGCAGGGGGGCGCCGTCACAGTCCCGGGGGAGCTGGTCGTAGATCAATTCACCCAGCAGCGCCGGAGGGGTCCGCTCCACCAGCTGGGCGTAGCTGGCGTTGCACCAGAGCACCCGCCCCTCGCAACTGGTGATCACCAGGCCGTCGCTGATCGTGCCGAGGGCCGCCTCCAGCCTCCCCATCGACCGACGCAGTTCCGCTACCAGCTTGCGTTGGTCGTTCACGCGGCGGCAGGAACCTGGTCGGGCATGGGGCGGGCGGATCAAAACTGAAAATTTACTGAGTATTGCATCTTTCCCGTCGCCTTGGCTCGCCTGCTGCGGGGATGAGGCGGAATGACACCATCTCCACCCACCGAGCGGCAGAATCAACCCAGGCCCTGGCGCCCTCCTGGTACCGCCCACGGTGACGCCCCTGGCAGGTCTGTTTCGATGTCCACCATCTCCCTCACCCTGAGGATCTGGCGCCAGGCCGGTTCCGGCGAGCCCGGCGACTTTGAGGTCCATCGCCTCGATCGGGTCTCCACCGACCTCTCGCTTCTGGAGGCCCTTGACCTGCTCAACGAACGGCTGATCGCCGCCGGGGGGCGTGCTGTCGGGTTTGAGCACGACTGTCGCGAGGGCATCTGCGGGTCCTGTGGGTTTCTCGTCAACGGCCAGGCCCAGGGGCCCCAGCGGGCCACCAGCGTCTGCCAGCTCTACCTGCGCCAGTTCCGTGATGGTGAGCTGCTGACCCTGGAACCCTTCCGCGCCCGGGCCTTCCCCGTGCTGCAGGATCTGGCCGTCGATCGCTCCGCCTTCGACCGGATCATCACCGCCGGCGGGTATTGCTCGACCAACACCGGCAGTGCGCCGGAAGCGAATACCCTGCTGATCGGCCGCGAGCAGGCGGCCCAGGCCTTCGACACGGCGGCCTGCATCGGCTGCGGCGCCTGTGTGGCCAGCTGCCGCAATGCCTCCGCCAGCCTGTTCGTCGCGGCCAAGCTGGCACACCTGGGTCAGTTGCCCCAGGGCCAGCCGGAGCGGCGCCACCGAGCCCGGGTGATGCAGGCGCAGATGGTCAGCGAAGGCTTCGGCAGCTGCAGCAGTCACCTGGAATGCGAGGCCACCTGCCCCAAGCAGATCTCCGCCGACTGGATCAGCTGGATGCACCGCGAATCCTGGCGGCGAGCCTGAGGCTTCAGGCGCCCGCAGCAGCGCAGTGGCGGGCGATCACGCCCTCCTCATCGGCGGGGATCTGCAGCAGCTCGAACGGCCCCAGCCAGGCGAGCGCCTGCTCGAGCTCCTGCCTCAGCGCCCCATCGTGTTCGCCGATGCCCCCGGTGAGGGCCACCACGTCGACCCCTCCCAGGCTGGCGGCCATGGCCCCGATCCCCTGCAGCAGCTGGTGGCGGAACACCGCGATGGCGAGCTGGGCCCCGCCATGGCCGTCGGCGGCGGCCAGGCGCAGGTCCTTCATGCTCGGACTCAGCTCCGAGAGGCCCAGCAGGCCGCTCTCCTGCTGCAGGTCGTGGGCGAGTTCCTCCACCGTGGCCCCCCGGCGCAGCTGGTGCAGCAACAGCCCCGGATCCACCGAACCGCTGCGGGTGGCCATCACCAGGCCCTCCATTGGGGTGTAGCCCATCGTGGTGGCGATGCTGCGTCCCCCGCGGATGGCGCACAGGGAGCAGCCGGCGCCGAGGTGGCAGCTGATCAGCCTCAGCTCCCCGCGGCTGCGGGCCACGGTTTCGGCCACGTGCTGATGGTTGAGGCCGTGGAAGCCGAAGCGGCGCAGGCCCTCGGCACGCCAGTGGGCCGGGATCGCGTAGGTGCGGGCCTCCGGCGGCAGGGTGCTGTGGAAGGCCGTGTCGAAGCAGGCCCACTGCTCGATCGCGGGCTTCCAGTTGCTCAACCAGCGCATCACCCGCAGGGCCGGTCCGTTGTGCAACGGAGCCAGGGGCACCAGCACCTCCAGCACCTCCAGCACCTCCGCCTCCAGCCGGATGGGGGCTGTGAAGCGCTCGCCACCATGGACCACCCGATGGCCGGCCCGGATCAGCCCCTCCGCCCAGGCTGACAGGGCCTCAGGCAACCAGGCGTCCAGCACCGCCTCCAGGCGCTCGTGGGGAGCGGTGCCTTCGGCGGCGGCGATGCTCCAGCTGCGCTGGTCGCTCCAGAGGCGGTGTCCGTCGCGTCCGTGCACCGAGACCTTGAGGCTGGAGCTGCCGGCGTTCAGCACCAGCACCTCCCCCACGGCCGGTGTCGCTGCCATCAGTGGGTGGCGGCGGGCGGGTTCCAGCGCCACTCGGTCACCTCCGGGGCATCGGTGCCGTGGGTATGGGCGTAGGCCCGGTGGGACAGGATCGCGTCCTGCATCCGCTCCTTGACATGGGCGGCGCGGGAGCGCAGGAAGGGCACCCGGTTGACCACGTCAATCACCAGATTGAAGCGATCGATCTGGTTGTTCATCGCCAGCTCGAGCGGCGTGTTGATGTTGCCCTTCTCCTTGTACCCGCGCACGTGGATGTTGGCGTGGTTGGTGCGGCGGTAGGTGAGCCGGTGGATCAGCCAGGGATAGCCGTGGAAGTTGAAGATCACCGGCCGGTCGGTGGTGAACAGGGTGTCGAAGTCCCGGTCGCTGAGGCCGTGGGGATGTTCGTTCGGCTCGGTGAGGGCGAACAGCTTGACCACGTTGATCACCCGGATCCGCAGGCTTGGGATCTCCCGATGCAGGATCTCCACCGCCGCCAGGGTCTCCTTGGTGGGGATGTCGCCGGCGCAGGCCATCACCACATCCGGCTCATCCGGCGTGACGCCGCAGTCGTCATTGCTGGCCCAGCCGACGATGCTGACCCCCTTGGCCACATGGCGCCGGGCCTGTTCTAGGGTGAAGTACTGCAGGTGCTTCTGCTTGTCGGAGACGATGATGTTGCAGACGTTCGTTTCCTGCAGGGCCTCCTCCGCCACCGCCAGCAGGCAGTTGGCATCGGCCGGCAGGTACACCCGCACCACGTCACCGCTCTTGTTGCCCGCCAGGTCGATGAAGCCCGGGTCCTGGTGGGTGAAGCCGTTGTGGTCCTGCCGCCACACCGTGGAGGAGATCAGGCAGTTCCAGGGGCCGATCGGGGCCCGCCAGGTGGCATGCAGCAGGCAGGATTCCAGCCACTTGGCGTGCTGGTTGAACATCGAGGCGATCACATGGGCGAAGGCCTCGTAGGTGTGGAAGAAGCCGTAGCGCCCGGTGAGCAGATAGCCCTCCATCATTCCCACCAGGGTGTGCTCGCTGAGCATCTCCACCACCCGTCCGCTTCGGGACAGTTCGCTGCCGTTGAGGTCTTCGGGGAGGAACTCCTCCATCCACACCTTCTTGCTGACTTCGTAGATGGCCTGCAGACGGTTGGAGGCGGTTTCGTCGGGGCCGAACACCCGCATCGAGGTGGGATTGGCACGAATGATGTCGCGCAACAGCTCACCGAGGGGGTAGGTGTTCTCCTCCTCCGTGGCGCCGGGGGCCAGCACCTCCACGGCGTAGTCCTCCAGGGGCGGGAACTGCAGCTTGCGGCGCAGCAGGCCGCCGTTGGCGTGGGGGTTGGAGCCCATCCGCCGGTTCCCCTGCGGGGAGAGCGCCTGCAGATCCGGCCTCAGGGTGCCGTGCTCATCGAACAGCTCCTCGGGCCGGTAGCTCCGCAGCCACTCCTCCAGCAGCTGCAGCTGCTCGGGGTCTGTGTTCGGTGCGGCCAGGGGCACCTGGTGGGAGCGCCAGAAGCCCTCCAGCTTCTTGCCATGCAGCGAGGCCGGACCGGTCCAGCCCTTGGGCGAGCGCAGCACGATCATGGGCCAGGCGGGGCGGACCGCTTCGCCGCTGGCGCGGGCCTCGGCGCGGATCTGCAGGATGCGCCCGGTCGCCTGGTCCATGGCGGCGGCCATGGCCCGGTGCATGGCCATCGGCTCGTGCCCCTCGACGAAGATCGGCTCCCAGCCGTAGCCCCGCATCAGGCTGGCCAGTTCCTCGTGGGGGATGCGGGCCAGCAGGGTGGGGTTGGCGATCTTGTAGCCGTTGAGGTGCAGCACCGGCAGCACCGCCCCGTCGCCGATCGGATTGAGGAACTTGTTGATGTGCCAGGAGGTGGCCAGGGGGCCGGTCTCGGCTTCGCCATCCCCCACGCAGGCCAGGGCGATCAGGTTGGGGTTGTCGAACACCGCCCCGCAGGCGTGCGACAGCACATACCCGAGTTCGCCGCCTTCGTGGATCGAACCGGGGGTTTCCGGGGTGCAGTGGCTGCCGATGTGGCCGGGGAAGGAGAACTGCTTGAAGAAGCGCCGCATCCCTTCGGCGTCCTGGCTTTTGTCGGGATAGACCTCGCTGTAGCTGCCGTCGAGATAGGTGGGGCCGAGGACCCCGGGGGCGCCGTGCCCCGGCCCCGACAGGTAGATCATGTCGAGGTCGTGGCGGCGGATCACCCGGTTGGCATGGGCCCAGATGAACGCCTGGCCAGGAGAGGAGCCCCAGTGCCCCAGCAGCCGTGCCTTGACGTGCTCATGCCGCAGCGGCTGGGCCAGTAACGGGTTGTCCCGCAGATAGATCATCCCGACGGCCAGATAGTTGGCGGCGCGCCACCAGGCATCAATCAGGGAGAGGTCCTGCTCCAGTTCCGGCGTCATGGCCTGGGCCTCGAAGGGCGCCATCGTCGAGATGGTCATGGCCGTCACATGCAGGGGGCTGTGGGCTCAACTTTCGCCTGCCCGCGTTAAAAAGTTGGTAATTCAACGGCTCTGCTTCGGGGGAGTCAGGAATCCGACATCGAGTCCCCGTGGTGCCGCCGCAGGCGCTCAGCGCATCAGGTTGCGCACATGGGCCAGGATCCCGTCGCTGTCGATGCCCTGGTGGGGAGCCTGCTCCCAGAGGCCGCCACACCCCTCGCGCCAGGTGCCCAGGTGGGCGTATCTGGGGTGGTAGCCGCGTTCCAGCAACCAGGTGCCGAAACGGCTGCCCAGGCCGGTGCGGCGGTTGAAGGCTTCCACCACCAGCACAAACGGCGAGCGGCCGATCGTCTCCATCATCGTTTCGTCCACCACGTTGAGGCTGGCCTTGTTGATCAGGCGCACCGCGGTGCCTTCCAGCCGCAGCCGCTCGACCGCATCGAGGGCCCGGTGGAGGCAGTCCCCGAAGCTGATGATCGTGCCGGCCTCCCCGTCCCGCACCACTTCGTCCCGCCCGGGCTCGAAGACGTAGCCCTCTCCATGCAGGTCGTTGCCCTGTTCGTCCAGCAGATGGGGCACCTTGGAGCGGGTCGAGAAGATGAACCGCAGGCCAGGGTCGTGGAACACCGCTTCCACGCAGGCCCGCATCTGCCCGGCATCGGCCGGGAAGTAAAGCCGGGTGGGATGGTGATCGTCCTCCAGGCCGTTGTCGGCGAAGAGGTTGTTGAGGCCGAAATGGCAGGTGTTGTCGGCCATGTCATCCACGCCGGCATGGGAGAAATGGCAGAGCACGTTGGCGCCGTTCAAGCGCGCCATGGTGATCTCCGAAATGCACATCTCCAGGAAGGCGCTGAAGGTGGCGAACAGGCCCTGACGCCCTTTCTCCATGCCGAAGCCGGCGGCGGCGGAGAAATTGGCCCGCTCCATGATCCCGCCGCTGAGGAAGATCTCCGGATAGGCCTTGCGGATCTGGCTCAGTCCGCAGGACCCCTCCAGATCGGAGTCGACGCAGAGCACCGTGTCCTTGCGCTCGCCGGAGTCCAGGCGGGAGAGCACCGCCACGACCGTGTCGCCGAAGATGTTGCGGTTGGCCGCCGTGGTGCGGCTGGAGCCCAGGTAGACGTTGGGATTGACGGGTGTCTCGATCGCCTTCAGGTAGGCGGCGGCGGCGTCCTGGCCCCGCTGCTCCAGGTAGGCGATCGCCAGGTCGACGGGGATCACGTCGTGGCCGTGGGTGGACCCTTCCAATCCGGCGATGCCGACGGCCATCGGCCGTTTGTTGATCACCGCCACCGGTCCGTCGGTGGCCACCGCGGCGCAGAGCCGGCCGTAGAGGTCGTCGAGATCCTCTCCATCGCCGCTGAGGGTGGCCAGGCCCTGGCCTGCCAGGGTGCGGCCCACGTCGTAGCCCTTCTGGTACTGGGAGGGATGGCCGGCGATGGTGACGTCGTTGTCGTCGATCACCAGCTTCACGTCGAGGCCGTGGGCCACCGCGAAGCGGGCCGCTTCCGCGTCATCCCCCTCCTGCTGGGCACCATCGGAGCCGAGGCAGAACAGGATCCGGCCGGGATGGGCCAGGGCCACCCCGTTCACGAACGGCCAGAGATGCCCCAACCGCCCCGAGCTGAACTCCACCCCGGGGGTGAGGCCAAGCTCGGGGTGGCCGGGGAGGCGCGAATGGGCGGCCCGGTACCGCATCAGATCGGTGGCCTGCAGGTGGCCCCGCAGCACCGCCATCAGGTACTGGGTGGCCACCCGGTGGCCGGCCTCATCAAAGAAGACCGGCACGAAGCGCTCCGGGGCGCCGCGGAAAAAGCCGTCGAGGATCATCACCTCCGGCACGGTGTCGTAGGGACCACCGGTGTGGCCGCCCACCCCCCGGGCGGCGCCGGTGGCGGTGAAGAAGACGACCGCGTCCCGGCAGAGCTGGATGTTGGCGCGCAGGACCTCCCGCTGGGACGGGCTCAGTTCCGGCTGGGTGGGATCCAGGGCCAGGGGCTGGTAGGCCGCCAGATCAATCGGGAAGGCGTCGGTCCCGCTTGGGTGGGTGGAGGTCATGGCGGGTTGGGGCTACCGGAATCGTCCCAGCCTCCTACCTGTCGCAGGTAAAGGGAAGCGTTGCCGCCTTCAGCTCGGCGGAGCCAGGGGGGCATTCCAGCACTTCACGGCCGGGATGCCTCGGTAATCGGACAGGACCGTGAGCGTGGCGGTGTCGAGCAGGAAGTGGGCGCCGTGGCTGGGCGGCAGCCCGATCCAGCGCGCCACGAACACCCGCAGCAGATGCCCGTGGGCGAACAGGGCCACCCGGCCGCCGCTCTGTCGCAGGCGTCGGATCACCCGTTCGACCCGTTCCCCCACCTGGGCGGGACTCTCCCCATCGGGGCAGCCATCCCGGAACACCATCCAGCCCGGCCGATCCCGCTGAATCTCCGTGCTCGTCAGACCCTCGTAGGCCCCGTAGTCCCACTCGACCAGGTCGGGCTCGAGGCAGGCCTGGGCGGACAGGCCCGCCAGTTCGCAGGTGCGCCGCGCCCGCTGCAGCGGGCTGGACAGCACCAGGGAGAACGGGCGCGCCGCCAGGAGCGGGGCCAGCCCGCGGGCCGCCGCTTCCCCCCGCTCGGTGAGGGGGATGTCGGTGCTGCCGGTGTGCTGGCCCGAGAGGCTCCATGCCGTTTCGCCGTGGCGAATGAGGACCACCTCGGCAGGGGAGGTGGGGCCGTTCTGAAACGTTGTCACGGCAGGGCTCTCACGGAAAAACGTCGTGCTGCTCACTTAAGCTCGGCGCTCTGGCCAGGGCGGTGATGGTGGTGGCCGCTGCTGTCGCCCGAACGTCCGCCGGGAGGTTGCCAGCCTCTGTCGTCCGCCCGCGATCTTGAGCCAGCTCCCTACGCCTCTTTCCCCCGTTGACGGCCCGGCCCGGGCCCAGTGCCCCTACTGCGGGGTGGGCTGTGGCCTGGAGATGAAGCCCCCCGGGGCGGCAGCGGCGAGCGGCGGTGAGGCGATCTGGACGGCCCGCGGCGACCGCCACCACCCCTCCTCCCTGGGACAGGTCTGCGTCAAGGGGGCCACCGTGGGCGAGACCCTGCATCGCAATCGCCTCACCACGCCGCTCTACCGGCAACGCACTGACCAACCCTTCACCCCGATCAGCTGGGATCGGGCCTTCGACCTGCTGGAGGCCCAGGTGCGCCGCACCCTGGCCGAGAAGGGCCCCTCCGGCATCGCCATGTACGGCTCCGGGCAGTTCCAGACCGAGGACTATTACGTCGCCAACAAACTGATCAAGGGGGCGCTGGGGAGCAACAACTTTGACGCCAACTCGCGCCTGTGCATGAGTTCGGCCGTGTCGGGCTATGTCCGCAGTTTCGGCTCCGACGGCCCCCCCTGTTGCTACGACGACCTGGATGAGGCCGACACGGTGCTGCTGATCGGCACCAACACGGCCGAGTGCCATCCGGTGCTGTTCCAGCGCCTGCTGAAGCGCAAACGCAGGCAGAAGCAGGCCCTGCAGATTGTGGTGGTGGATCCCCGGGCCACGGCCACCAGCGACGCGGCCGACCTGCACCTGGCGATCCGGCCCGGCACCGATCTGGCGTTGCTGCATGGCCTCGGTCACCTGCTGCTGGAACGGGGCGCTGTGGACCGCGCCTATGTGGAGGCCTCCACGGAGGGTTTCGAGGCCCTGGCGGAACTGTGGGCGCTCTGGACACCCGAGACGGTGAGCCGGTTCTGCGGCATCGAGGAACGGCAGCTGCACCAGCTCGCGGACCGCTGGGCGGAGAGCCCCGCGGTGCTGAGTCTCTGGTCGATGGGGGTGAACCAGAGCGTCGAGGGCACCGCCACCGTGGCCGGGATCATCAACCTGCATCTGGTCAGTGGCCAGATCGGCAGGCCCGGTGCGGGGCCCTTTTCCCTCACTGGCCAGCCCAATGCCATGGGGGGCCGGGAAGCCGGTGGCCTGGCCCGCTTGCTGCCGGGCTACCGCTCCGTCACCGACGCGGGGCACCGGGCCGAGCTGGAGCGCCATTGGGGCCTGGTGCCCGGTGCCATCGCTCCGGAGCCGGGGCTCACGGTGTGGGAGCAGATCGAGGCGATGGAGCGGGATGCACTGGGGCTCTGGTGGGTGGCGGCCACCAATCCGCTGGTGAGCCTTCCCTGGCTCGATCGGGTGCGCGCCGCGGTGGCCCGCTGCCCGATGGTGGTGCTGAACGAGGCCTATGCCGGCACCGAAACCGCCGCCATCGCCCACCTGGTGCTGCCGGCGGCCCAGTGGAGCGAAAAGGCCGGCGTGATGACCAATTCCGAGCGCCGCGTCACCCACTGCCCGGCGTTCCGCACGCCCCCGGGTGAGGCCCGAGCCGACTGGGCGATCTTCGCCGAACTGGGCCGGCGCCTGGGATTTGAGGAGCAGTTCCGCTACGGCTCCGCGGCCGAGGTGTTCGCCGAGTTCGTGGCGATCACGGCGGGCCGGGTGTGCGACCTCAGCGGCCTCAGCCATGGGTTGCTGCACGAGCACGGCCCCCAGCAATGGCCGTTCCCAACCGGCACGCCCCCCGGCGGTGGCGTGCCGCGCCTGCACACCACGGGCCGTTTCCCCACGGCCTCCGGCCGCGCCCGCCTGATCAGTGAGCAACCCATGGGACTGGGCGAACCCCCCGATGGCGACTACCCCCTGGTGCTCACCGTCGGCCGCTACCTGGAGCAGTGGCACACCATGACCCGCACGTCCCACGTCGAGCGGCTGCTGCGACCCCGGGGCGCGCCGCTGCTGGAGGTGAATCCCGTCGACGCCCTGGCCCACGGATTGGTCGATGCTGGCCGCGCTGAGGTGATCTCCCGCAGGGGCGCCGTGACGGCCACGGTGCAGATCACCGAGCGCATTCGCCAGGGCACGGTGTTTCTGCCCATGCACTGGGGGGCGTCCCAGGAGCAGGCCTGCGAGGCCAATCGGCTGATGCATGCCCTGGGCTGCCCGATCTCGCAGCAGCCGGAACTCAAGGCCGCCGCGGTGAAGGTGCGGCCGAGTGAGGCGCTAGATCACTGATCGTCGTGGGCGAAGCGGCGGTAGAGGAAGTCGAGGGCGTGGTTGCGGACGTCGAAGTACTCCGGCATCTCCATCAGCTGGGCCCGCTGGCGGGGTCGCGGGAAGGGCAGCTCGAGGATCTCGCCGATCGTCGCCGCCGGGCCGTTGGTCATCATCACGACCCGGTCGGCCAGGAACAGGGCCTCATCGATGGAGTGGGTGATCATCAGCACGGTCACCTTGTGCTCCTGCCAGATCTTGAGCAGCTCCTCTTGCAGCTCCTCCTTGGTGATCGGATCGAGGGCACCGAACGGTTCATCGAGGATCAGCACCTTGGGTTGAAGCGCCAGGGCCCGGGCGATCGAGACCCGTTGCTTCATGCCCCCCGACAGGCTGCCCGGCTTCTTGTCGGCCGCCTCACTCAGCCCGACCATCGCCAGGTGGCTCTCCACGATCCGGCTGGCGTCGCCGTTGCGTTTGAGGTGGGGGAACACCGTGTTCACGGCCAGGGCCACGTTTTCGGCGGCCGACATCCAGGGCAGCAAGGAGTAGTTCTGAAACACCACCATCCGGTCAGGGCCGGGTTCGCGGATCGGCACGGATTCCAGCCGCACCTCTCCGCTGGTGGGCTGGCCGAAGCCCGATACCAGGTCGAGCAGGGTGGATTTGCCGCAACCGGAATGGCCGATGACGCAGATGAATTCGCCTTCCGCCACCTCCAGGCTGATGTTGTCGAGCACGGTGTAAGGCCCCTTCGGGGTGGGATACACCTTGCTGACGCCATCGATCACCAGGAACGGTTCATGGGACACGGCTTGGCTGGATGGGGCCGACGTCAGGGTCTGCATGCAGGCGAAGGGGGAAGGGGAAGCGAGGGGCGTCAGCGGCGGGCCGGGGCGGGCAGTGGCGCCGGGGCCACCGTCACCCGGCCCTTGACGGCCAGAAGGTCGAGGTAGCCCAGGGGATCGACCGGGTCGAGACGGTCGCCGTTGAAGGCCACCACCGGCGATGGGGGACGTTCGCTGGCCGGCAGTCCCAGGGCAGCAGCGGCGCTGCGGAACAGAGCGCGGTCCTGCACCCGGTCGGCCACCTCCTGCCAGTTGCTGGGGAAGCTGGCCAGGCCCCAGCGCCCCAGCTGGCTGAGGATCCAGACCGCATCACTGGGCTGGGGTTCGTTCACCTCAGGGCCGAAGAAGCGGTTGAACGACGGCATCACCGTGGGAGCTCCGGTGCCACGGTCGTAGGCATCGACGAGTCCCGGCCGGATCGTTGCCACATCGGTGCCCACGTACTGGCTCTGGGAGAGGAGTTCCGCCAGTTCGTTGCGGTGGACCGGGTCGTCGCAGTAGCGGCAGGCCTCCAGCAGCGCCTGCACCAGGGCCTGGTGGGTGCGGGGGTAGGCGGCCGCCCACGCCTCCTTCACCCCCAGCACCTTCTCGCAGTGGCCATTCCAGAGCTCCACATCGGTGGCGATCACCGTGCCGAGTCCTTCACTGACGGCGCGGGAGTTCCAGGGTTCGCCGACGCAGTAGCCATCAATGGTGCCCGCCTTCAGGGCGGCCACCATCTGCGGCGGCGGGATCACCAGCAGTTCCACGTCGCGCTCAGGATGGATTCCCGCCGAGGCCAGCCAGGCCCGCAGGATCAGGTTGTGCATCGAGGCCGGATGCACCACGGCCAGCACCGGCTTGGTGTCCGGGTGGGCCACGATCCAGTCCTTGAGCCCGGCCAGGGTGGTCACCCCGGCGTCGTGGAAGCGGCGGTGCAGGGTGATGGCATTGCCGTTGCAGCTCAAGGTGAGGGCGCTGACCATGGGCATCGGCGGCTGGCCGTTGCACCCGAGGGTCATGGCGATGGGCATGCCAGCCACCATCAGGGCCCCATCCAGCACGCCCTGGCGGACATGGGTCTCCAGGGTTTTCCAGTTGCTTTCGCGCCGCAGCCGCACCTGGCTCAGGCCGTGCTTGGCGAAGAACCCCTTCTCCTGCGCCACCACCAGCGGCAGACAGTCGGTGAGGGGAATGAAGCCCAGCTCCAGGTTCACCTTCTCAAGGCCGTTGGCGGCGATGGCCTCGGCGGGCTTGAGCCGCTGCTGTCTGGCCCGGCGCTGTTCCGAGAGGAAGTTCACGATCTCGCCGCGCAGTCCGTAGTAGCGGGGGTGCTCCACCGCCCCCAGCTGGGTCCGGGGCCGGGGCAGGGGCACCTCGAGAATCTGATCGATGTGGGCCTCGGGCCCGTTGGTCATCAGCACCACCCGGTCGGAGAGCAGCAGGGCCTCATCCACATCGTGGGTGACCATCAGGGCGGTGACCTTGGCCTCCTGGCAGATCTGCATCAACTGCTCCTGCAGATTGCCCCGGGTGAGCGCATCGAGGGCGCCGAAGGGCTCATCCAGCAGCAGCAGCTTCGGCCGCAGGGAAAGGGCCCGGGCGATGGCGACCCGTTGCTTCATGCCACCGGAAATCTCACGGGGGTACTTGTCGGCGGCGGCCTTCAGGCCCACCAGCTGGATGTGGTGCTCGATGATCGCTTCCCGCTCCTGGCGATCCTTGGAGGCGATCACGTTGTCCACCCCCAGGGCGATGTTCTGGCGAACCGTGAGCCAGGGCAGCAGCGAATAGTTCTGGAAGACCACCATCCGATCGGGCCCTGGATCCGTGACCTGACGGCCGTTCATCAGAATGCCACCCTGGGTGGCCGTGGTGAGGCCGGCCAGCAGATTCAGCAGGGTGGATTTGCCGCAGCCGGAGTGGCCGACGAGGGAGATGAATTCGCCTTCGGCGATATCCAGAAAAATATCCTTGAGGGCGACGTAGTCGCCGCCTCCAGGCAGGGGGAAGACCTGGCTGACGTGGTCAACCGTGAACAGGGTGGCCATGGTCAGGCGGCTCCTTTGCTGAGCTTGCGCCCGGTGAAGGCCACCAGGCGGTCCAGCAGCAGGCCCACGATGCCCACATAGATGATGGCCAGAATGATCTGACTGGAACTGCCATCACCGCCAGCGTTGTAAGCATCCCAGATGAAGTAGCCGATGCCTCCGTCGGCTTTCAACATCTCGGCAGCAACGATGGCCAGCCAGGCCAGGCCAACGGCGATGCGAAGACCGGCGAAAACAAAGGGAATGGTTGAAGGAACAACAATATCCTTGATGTAGGAACTCTTGGGAAGTTTCAGGACTCTGGCTACGTTGATATAGTCTTCGGGGATCTCGCGAATGCCAATAGCGGTGTTGATGATGATCGGCCAGATCGCCGTGATGAAAATCACAAAGATGGCCGATGTAGTGGAGTCCTGAAACACCATGAGGGTGATGGGGAACCAAGCCAGGGGGGGGACGGTCCGCAACACCTGAATCACAGGATCGAAGCCTTTGCCGAGGAAGCGGTTCATCCCCAGGATTCCACCGAGGGTGATTCCGACAACAGCGGCAAGTCCGTAGCCCACGGCCACCCGCTGCAGAGAGATCAGGATCTGCCAGACCAGACCTTTGCTGGTGCCTCCATCATCGAAGAAGGGATGAATGATGTAGGGGTCCCATGTGTCGATGACGACATTGATGGGTCCCGGCAGCCGGCCGACGCCCAGGATCAGGGACAGCAACTGCCAGATCAACAGAAAGGCGCCGATGCAGATCAGATAGGGGGACACCCGGGAGACCCAGATCGGCGTGATCCTTCTGGACGTTTTGTGCGGTGCTGTTGCGCTGAGGGCCATGGGGGAAAGGTGGGAATGGGGCGTTGTGAAGAGCGGGCAGGGCGTCTTCCGCCTCAGGACATGGCTTTGATCTTCAGGGCGTCGAGGTAAGCCTTCGGATTTTCCGGGTCGAAGACGACACCATCAAAGAAGGTTTCCTTGCCGCGTGAATCACTGGCGGGAATGGCCTTGTCCTGCCCGATCGCTTTGGCCGCCTCCTTCCAGAGATCGGCCCGGTTCACCTGGTTGACCAGGGCGTCAATGTCGGTGCTGGCGGGGAGGTAGCCCCAGCGCATGTCCTCGACGACGAACCACTGGTCGTGGCTCTTGAACGGGAAGGAGGCGTTCTCACTCCAGAACCGCATCCGGTAGGGGCTGTCGGTCACGACGCGGCCGTCGCCGTAGTCAAAGTTGCCGGCCAGACGGGGTTTGATGTCCTCCACGCTGGCCTTGAAGTACTTGTCCTTGGAGGTGATCTCGCAGAGCTCGTCGAGGTTGGCGGGGTCTTCGCACCACATCTGTGCCTCCAGGACCGCCTTCAGCAGGGCCTGGGTGGCCTTGGGGTTCTTCTCGACCCAGTCGGCACGCATCGAGAAGGATTTCTCGGGGTGGAACTTCCAGAGTTCCCCCGTGACGGCGGCGGTGTAGCCAAGCTTCTTGTTGACGAGGCGCTGGTTCCAGGGCTCGCCCACACAGAAGGTATCCATGGTGCCGGTCTGCATGTTGGCCACCATCTGGGGAGGGGGAACCACCACCAGGTCGGCGTCCTTGTTGGGGTCGATGCCGTTGGCGGCCAGCCAGTAGCGCATCCAGAGGTCGTGGGTGCCGCCGGGGAAGGTGACAGCCGCCTTGAACTTCCTGCCGGTCTTGGCCGTGGCGGCCACGGCGTCCGTGAGCCCCGCCTTGTTGTCGATGGTGAGCTTGTTGGCCAGAAAGTCCTTCGAGACCGAGATCCCCTGGCCCTGCGTATTCAGCCGCGCCAGGGTGGCCATCGGCAGCGGCTTCTGGCTCTTGGTGATCTTGCCCGCCGCCAGCAGCAGGGGCATCGGCGTCAGGATATGGGCGCCCTCAATGCCGCCGCCCGCACCACCCAGTTCCAGGTTGTCGCGGGTGACGGCCCAGGAGGTCTGCTTCATCACCTTCACCTCCGGCATGCCGTGCTTGGCGAAGAAGCCTTTTTCCTTGGCGATGATCAGCGGGGCGGCGTCGGTGAGGGCGATGAAGCCGAGGGTCACCCCGGGAACTTCAGGCGCATCGGCGCCACCACCGGCCGGTGTGGGGGTGGGGGCGGCCGCTTCCTTGGTGCCGCCACAGGCACTCAGCCAGATGGCGCCGGCGGTGGTGCCGGCGGCGGTGATCAGAAACTTGCGACGGGAAAGATTCGACATGGAGCCGGAGGGAGAGCCAGGGAGGACCGGAGGAATGCACCTTCGGGTGCATGTGTTCTCAGGACGGGCCTCACAACAAAGGGCACCGTGCTGGCGAAGATTGATGGGCTGGCGCACAGGCTGACCAGTCACGAATCAAGAGACCACGGCAACTGCCCCCTCAAGAGTCGCGTTGGTTACCGATTCAGAAGTTGCTGCCGCAGGCGTTCGCCGCTGCGGGCCAGCAGCAGGCCCGTGGCCCGTTCGAGGGCCTCCTCGAGGCGTTCGAAGCGCCCGGCGAACCACAGGTAGGCCGCCACGTTCCAGCGCAGCGCCGGCATCAGGGCGCCTTCGCCGCAGAGGGCCTCCAGGGCCTGCGATCGCCACAGCTCCAGGCCGTGCCAGGGCACCTCGGCGCTGCTGATGCCGTGGTCGCGAGGGTGGAGCAGGATCCGCTCGGTGGCCCCTTGCCGTACCCGGGCGGTGATGCCGGCGCGGGAGGTGGGCAGGTCGGTGGAGCCCTCCAGGCCCTTGACCGTCAGCAGGTCGGTTTCGCCACAGTCCTGCAGGGCCTGCCAGGCGCGGGTCTCGGTGGGGGGATGGACGAAGCCGCTCACCAGCAGATGCTCCCCACGGTGCGGTGTCCACAGCAACTCCAGACTTGCCACCGGTGGCCGTTTGCCGATGGCGTCCCGCACCGGCACCAGTCGCTCGGCCCAGGGGAAATGGTCGGGCTGGTGGGTGAGGGCCAATCCATGGCGGTCGAGGCGCTGTTGGACCTCGCTCAGCGGCAGGCCGGTCGAGGGGATGCCGATCGCCTCGAACATCTCGGCCAGGGTGACGCCGAACTTCACAGGCATCGGGTCGCCGCCGTGCAGCACCACCGGCACGTCGTCGCTGGCCAGCACCAGGGCCACCAGGGGCAGCAGGGGGGCGGTGCGGCTGCGGCCGTCGTAGGGCACCCCGAAGCAGAGCGGCTGCCGGCCGGGTGTTTCCAGCACCGGGCCGTGGCGTCGGTAGCTGTCGAGCATGCCGGAGAGCTCGGTGGGGTGGGGGCGACGGATGCGGTGGGCGATCAGGAAGGCCCCCATCTGGGCGCCATCGACCAGTCCCTGGAGCATCAGGTCCATCGCCTCAGCAGCCTCCTGCCGATCCAGGCCGGTGCTGGTGTGTTCACCACTGCCCACCTTGCCGATCAGCTCACGGAAGCGCGCCCGCTCGGGGCCGAGCGCCCGCAGGCGGACCTGGCGCCGATCCTCCGCGGTGTCGGGCCCCAGGCTGGTCGATTCTGGTAACAGTGACGACATGGGAGGACGGTTCCATGTCGGAAACTAACCGTTGTTGATCGGTGGGTCTGCGCAGCTTTCTCTGGCGCTCCCCGACAGACGATCCTTTCCGACGACGCAGCTCTCATCGGCGTCCCGGCTTCAGACGACCCCCCCCGGGGGTTGCTTGCGTCCTCCTGCCAGGCAGGGATCCTCCGCGTGGCCGGCCATGCGGATCGCCGTTTTCGCATGACCAGCACCGACACCAGCACCGAGACCGGTTCCGGGCTCACCACGCCGCCAGCACCCAGCCTCAGCAAGGTGGAACAGGCCAAGGCCGAGCTCTGCGGCCTGGATCTGGCCCCCAGGCTGGCGGAGCTGGCCGCGGCGGGCTGGGACAACCTGGATGAGGCCACCCTGACGATCCGGCTGAAGTGGCTGGGGATCTTCTTCCGTCCCGTCACCCCCGGTCGCTTCATGGTGCGGCTGCGGCTGCCCAACGGCGTGATCCGCTCCGAGCAGCTGGAGGTGCTGGCCGACGCGGTCGACCGCTGCGGCGAGCACGGCAGCGCCGATGTCACCACCCGCCAGAACCTGCAGCTGCGGGGCCTGTTGCTGGAGGACATGCCACCCCTGCTGGCGGCGATGGAGGCCGTTGGCCTCACCAGCCGCCAGTCGGGCCACGACAACCCCCGCAACATCACGGGCAACCCCCTGGCCGGCCTCGACCCGGAGGAACTGCTCGACACCCGGCCGCTGGTGGAGGCCATCCAGGCCCGGCTGCTGGCCGACGGCGGCCCCCGCAACCTGCCCCGAAAGTTCAACGTGGCGGTGGGCGGCGCCCCCGACAGCTTCCTGCTGCACAACGATCTCGCCTTCCTGCCGGCGCCCCACCCCCAGGATCCGGCCGCGTCGCTCGGCTTCACGGTGATGGTGGGCGGCTTCTTCTCGGCCCAGCGCAACGAGCTGGCCGTCCCCCTGGGCCTCTGGCTGCGGCCCGACCAGCTGCCGGATTTCACCCTGGCCCTGCTGCGCCACTACGACGCCCACGGCAACCGGGTCCAGCGCAACAAGAGCCGGCTGATGTATCTGGTCGATGGGCTGGGGCTGGAGGCCTACCGCGACGCCGTGGTGGCGGCCTACCGGGAGCTGGCCGGGGAGTCAGCGCCGGCACCCCTGCCCCACGATGGCCGCCATCTGGTGGTGCGGGCCCCGCGCGACGGGCTGGGCCTCCAGGCCCAGAAGCAGGCTGGCCTGCATTGGGCGGGGCTGCACGTGCCGATGGGGCGCCTCGACGCCGCCTCCATGCTCGAGCTGGCCCGACTGGCCCGCACCTACGGCAGCGGTGAGCTGCGCCTCACCGAGGCCCAGAACGTGCTGATCGTGAATGTGCCGACCGATCGTCTCGGGGACCTGGAGGCCGAACCGCTGCTGGAACGGTTCCGCCTGGAGCCCGGCGCCCTGCAGGCCGAAGCGGTGAGTTGCACGGGCAGCCGCTACTGCAGCTTTGCCCTGATCCCCACCAAGCGCACCGCCCAGGCTGTCATCGATGAGCTGGAGCGGCGGCTGGAGCTGCCCGAGGCCGTGCGCAGCCACTGGACCGGTTGCCCCAACGCCTGCGGCCAGCCCTACATGGGCCAGATCGGCCTGATGGGGGCCAAGGCCCGCCAGGACGGCCAGATGGTGGAGGCGGCCAAGATCTTCCTGGGGGGCCGCCTGGATCAGGACCCGCAGCTGGCCGAGTTGCATGAGAAGGCGGTGCCCCTCTCCGAGCTCGCTGACGTGCTGGAAGTGCTGCTGGTGGAACGGTTCGGCGCCCGGCGCCGGACCGCGTCGTGAGGGCCGCTCTCGCCACCTGGGATCCCCTCCAGTTGCCCGCCAGCGGCAGTCCCGAACGCTGGCCCTGGCTGCAGTGCCTGCGGCGGTCGCGGGACGTCGACCTGGAGCCCTGGCTGCAGGCGGTGGAGGGCGGCCGGCTGGTGCCTGCCACGGATCTGCTGGGCGCCCTGGCGGAGCGGCTCGACGGCCCGGCGGCGGCACGGCTGCTGGCCTGGTGGCTGGCCCAGCCCGCCGCCGACCCCGCCCTGCTGGCCGTGATCGGCCGCCACCGCCACCCCCGCTGCCGGACCCTGCTGCGGCAGGCCCTCGAGGGAGCCGGCGCCGGCGCTGGGCGGAGCGAGCTGTTGCTGCCGCTGCTGGGCCACCAGCGCGATCCCGCGGACTTCGCGCTGCTGCGGCAGCGGGCCCTGGCCCCCCTGCCGCTGCTGCAGCGCCGCGCGGCCCTCGAGGGTCTGGCGGTGGGGCTGGCGGCCTGGCCGGCGGCGCCCCTGCGGCAGTCCCTGCGCCACCTCATCGGGGATCTCGATTCCGCCCTGGCGGCCACCGCCGTGGACCTGCTGGCCCGTCTGCCGGAGGGCCGCACGGACCTGGCGGGCCTCGATCGGGGCCGGCTGGCCCCGGAGCTGGCCCAACGGGTGGAGCGGCGCCTCGCCGGGGCGGGTCCGGTCACGGCGGCCGGGTGATCATGGAGGTCACCCCAGCGCCCATGAGGCGAGGCCGATGTTCCGTCACCTGCTGGTGCCCACCGACGGCTCCGATCTCTCCGATGGCACCATCCGCCGGGCGGTGAGCTATGCCCGCGAGACCGGGGCGACCATCACCTTCTTCCATGCCCTCGCCAACCTGGCGATGCCGCCGCAGGCGTCGATCTACGGCGATCCGGTGCTGCTCGATCCCGCCGTGGTGGAGCGGTTCAGCCAGGCGGAGCGGGCCTACGCCGCCTCCTTGCTGGATCGGGCCCGGGCCATGGCCGAGGAGGCGGGCGTCCGCTGCGACACGGCCGTGGGCGACCATCCGGTCGTCTACGAGGCGATCATCAAGGCCGCCAGCCGCCACGGCTGCGACCTGATCTTCATGGCCTCCCACGGCCGCCGCGGCCTGGCCGGGCTGCTGCTGGGCAGCGAGACCCAGCAGGTGCTGACTCACACCGACCTGCCCGTGCTCGTCTTCCGGCGCCCCGAGGCCGCCGCCGGCAACGATCACGAGGCTCCCTCCACCCCGGCCGCCCCGGCCTGCTGAAGCCGCCAGCGGCGCACCACGTCCGCCACACCCAGACCGTCAAGGTCGACCTGGGCATTGAGGCCCTGCATCGTGGCGGCGGAGATCCGGCCGGCCAGCGCTTCGATCACGGGCACCAGTTCCGGGCGCCGCCGCAGGGTGGCGGCGTTGAACACCGGCACGGCGTCGTAGGGGGGGAAGTAGTGGCGGTCGTCCCGCAGCTGCTGCAGGTCGAGGGCGGGGATCAGGCCGTTGGTGGTGTCGCCGGCGATCAGGTCGACCGCGCCCTCGGCCAGGGCCCGGTAGGTGAGGCCCAGATCCATGGCCTCGGGCGGCTGGGCGAAGCGCAGCCCGTAGCGCCGGGCCAGGCCGGCGAAGCCGTCGGGCCGGTTGAGGAATTCGTAGCCGAAGCCCGCCCGCCAGCTGGGGGTGTGGGGGGCCGCTTCGCTGATCGTGGCGATCCCCAGCCGCCTGGCCTCGGCGCGGCGCACCAGGATCGCGAAGCTGTTCTCGAACCCCAGCGAGGGGAACACGCTGAGCCCGAAGCGTTCGCCATAGAGCCGGCGCGTTTCCTCAAACACCCGCCGCGCTGGATCGGGCGTGTCCGGCGGCGGCGGCGGCTGGTCAAGAAGCGTGGTCCAGGCGGTGCCGGTGTACTCCACATAGCCGTCGATGCGGCCGCTGCGCACGGCGGCGTGGATGAGGCCGGTGCCCCCCAGGCCGAAGTCCCGCTGCACCTTCAACGGCGTGGCGGCCTCGATCTGCTGGGCCAGCAGTTCCCCCAGGATCAGCTGCTCGGTGAAGCTCTTGCTGCCGATCCGCACCGTGCCGGTGCCGGCGGGCGGCAGCAGCCGCAGCGCCAGCACGCTCCCGAGGGCCAGGCCCGCCAGCAGCCAGGCGAGCCGCAGCAGCCGCCGCCGGCCGCCATTGGCTCCCTTGGCCCGGGGCTGGGCCAGCCGTCGTTCCAGCAGCCCCAGGCCGCCATCGGCGAGCAGGGCGATGGCGGCGGCCGGCAGGGCCCCGGCCAGGATCAGGCCGTTGTTCACCGTGGCGATGCCCCGGAAGATGAACACCCCCAGGCCGCCGGCGCCGATGGCGGCGGCGATCGTGGCCACCCCAACGCCGATCACCGTGGCCACCCGCAGGCCGGCCATCAGGGTGGGCAGGGCCAGGGGCAACTCCACCCGCAGCAGCACCTGGCGCCCGCTGAGTCCGAGGGCCTGGCCGGCCTGCTTCAGCCCCGGGGGCACCTGGGCCAGGCCGGTGACCAGCCCCCGCAGCAGGGGCAGCAGGGCGTAAAGGGTGAGGGCCACGATCGCCGGGGTGGTGCCGATGCCCCCCAGCAGCGGCACGGTGAGCAGCAGGCCGAAGATCGCCAGGCTCGGCACCGTCTGCACCGTGCTGGCCACCGCCAGCACCGGACCGGCCCAGCGGGGCCGGCGGCTGATCCACAGGCCCAGCGGCAGGCTGATCGCCAGGGCCAGGCCGATGGCGGTGCCCACCAGCAGCAGGTGCTCGCCGCTGCGCTGCAGGATTTCCCCCGCCAGGGCGCCGTCCCACCAGGCCGGCGGCCAACGGGACGTCATGGCGCTTCGGCCGGCGTCAGGGCCCGGGTGGCCTGGAACAGGGGCACGCTGACGCCGATCAGCAGCAGGGCCCAGCCACTGTTGGCGGTGTCGTTGAGCAGGGCACCCACCAGGAAGGCGATCGACCCCACCAGCACGATGGCGGTGCTCCACGGGTGGCCCCAGGCCTTGAACGGCCGTGGCCGTTCCGGCTCCCGCCGGCGCAGCACGAACAGGCAGACGATCCCCACCAGGTAGAGGCTCACGTACAGGAACGCCGCCAGCCCGAGCAGGATCGTGAAGTCTCCGCAGAGCACCAGCAGGGCCGAGGCCAGGCTGGTGAGCATTAGGGCCACGGTGGGGGTGCCGCCCCTGTTGACCCGGTCGACCAGGGGACTGAACAGCTTGTCCCGGCTGAGGCCGTAGAGGATGCGGGGGGCCCCCATGATCGAGGCGTTGATCAGCCCGGCCAGGGACACCAGCGACAGCACGGTGATCGCCTGGCCGCCGAAGGCGCCGAACAGCAGGGCAGCCGCGTCCGCCACCGGCAGGCTCGAGACGGCGATCACCTTCAGGGGCAGCACCCGCAGCAGGGCCAGGTTGAACAGGGTGTAAATGGCGATCACGGCCAGCACCCCGCCGATCAGGGAGCGGGGCAGGTCCTCCTGGGGCTCGCTGAACTCCTCGGAGAAGTAGATGGGGCTGTGCCAGCCGTCGTAGGTGGTGACAATCGCCTGCAGGGAGAACACCAGCGCCACCGCCATCCCCGTCCAGCCGGCCGGGGTGGCCAGGGCCGTCGCCGTGGTGGGGATCGCCGCGCCGGCGGCGGCGCGGCTGTCGGGTCCGCCCAGCAGGAAGCAGGCCGCCACCACCGCCAGGAAGGCGATCGCCTTGGCCAGACTGAGCAACTTCTGGCTGCCGCTGCCGGCCTCCACCCCCAGCAGCTGGATGAGGGTGAACAGGGCCACCACCCCCAGCCCCAGCAGCTTTCCAGGCAGCTCCAGGCCCGGCAGCAGGAACAGCGCGTACTCACCGATGGTGATCGCCACCCAGGCGATGCCGGTGCAGTGGCCGATCCAGTCCATCCAGCCCACGCTGAAGCCGGCCGCATCGCCGAAACAGCGACGGGCGTAGACGTACCAGCCGCCGGCCAGGGGCAGGCTGGCCCCCAGCTCCGCCACGGCGATGGCGCCCAGCAGGGCATAGAGGCCGCCGGCCAGCCAGGCCGCCACCACCCAGGGGCCGCTGCCCATCTGGGCGGCCACCAGGCCGGGGGTGCGCAGGATGCCGGCGCCGATGGTGCCGCCCACGGCGCCGGCGATGCCGAAGGTCACCCCCAGCACGTTGAGCAGGCGGCCCGGCGACTCCAGCTCCGGGGGCACCGGATCGGGGGGAGGGGAAGGGGTCAGGAGGCGATCACGCGTTCCAGCAGGGCCTGGAGCTCCTCCAGTTCGTGGCGGCTCAGCAGCCAGTCGCCCTGCTGATCCTTGGTGACGCGGGCCTCGATGATCCAGCCGTCCTCCGTGCGCGCGACGGCGAAGTGGGGGGACTGGAAGGGGGCGACCATGGGCTGGCGGGAAGGGAGCTGTACCTCCTGCTTAGCCAGAACCGCCAGCAACGGCGGTGGGCCCAGCTGCTCGAGCCGGAACGTGGCCCCGTAGCTGGGGGTGGGCCGCTGGGAATAGAAGCGGGCGGCGGCCGGCCGGCCCAGCCGGCGGCGGCCGCTGGCCACCAGGGCGGCGGCCCGGCTGCGGGTCCTCAGGGCCTGCAACACCAGCGTCTGCATCCAGTCGGGCGATGTGCTCCAGCCCAGGGCCACGCAGGTCTGACGATCCAGCAGGCCCAGCAGACCTCGACGCAGGGCGGGGCGCAGGGGCGCGGGCCAGTCGGCCAGCAGCATGGCCAGGGTGGCCTCGGCGATGCGCCGGTTGGTGGTGGCCGGGGCGAAGGCCTCCCGCTCCACCCGCTCGTTCAGGGCCAGCAGCGCCTCGAGGCTGGCCGGAAGGGTCGCGATGCCCATCCGTTCGCCCACCCCGCACCAGAACCGGAACAGGTGCTCCTGCTCCAGGGGCGTCAGCGGCCGCCAGCCGTAGCGGGCCAGCCAGCGGATCGGCTCGGCCACGAAGGTGGAGAGCACATAGAGGAAATCGTCGTTGCCGATCGCGTAGTGGCCATGGATGCGGTTCATGCGCTCAATCACCGCAGCCCCGGCCGGGCTGTCTGGGCCATGGCGCAGCAGCTCGGCCACCATCAGGCCCGTGTCGTCGTAGCGCTTGCGGGGCCGGCGCTCGAACTCCCCGGTGCGGGCCAGCAGGCCGGAGATGGAGGGCACGCAGAAGGTCTTGAGCAGGGCCAGCTCCAGGGCCCTGGTGAGGTCCCAGGGAAACAGCTCGCCGGCCAGCCGGTGGGCGGTGGCTTCGGCGGCCCGCAGGGTCGCGGCGGCGCCTGAAGAATCGGTGGAGGAGTCCATCGGGCGCGGGTCAGAAACGGGAGCCGGGCTGCTGCAGGAAGGCCAGTTCCTCGCTGGTGCTCGGACGCCCAAGGGCCTGGTTGCGATGGGGAAAGCGGCCGAAGCGGGCGATCACGTCCCGGTGGCGGCGGGCGAACTCCACGGTGCGGGGATCGGTGTGCTGCTCGAACAGGGGCAGACCCAGCTCCTGCAGGGCCAGATCCTCGCTGTGCATCAGGGGCATCAGCCAGAACGGCCGCCGTTCCGCTGCCGGCTCCGCCTGGACCCAGCCGGCCTCCAGGGCCCGCAGGGTGAGGGCCTGGGCCTGGGTATCGCCGGCAAAGGCGCGCGCCTGGTCGCGCCAGATCTGACGGGGGAACTGGTCGAGCACCAGCAGCAGGGCGAGGGCGTCCGGGGTGGTCTCGCCCCAGGCCTCCAGGCGGCCGGCCAGGGCCTGCTCGGCGAGCTCCCCGAAGCGTTCCCGCACGATCCGGTCGCGGTCGGCCCCGGGTCGGAACCAGGCGGCGGCGGGGGTCTCTTCGAACCAGAAGCGCAGGACCTCTTCCGGAATCGGCATGGCTCAGGCGAGAAATCGGTGCAAAACAAAGGGAAGCACCATCAGCGCCAGAGCCACCGCCACCAGGGCGGGAAGGTGGCTGACGCCGAAGGGGATCACCACCAGCATCACCCCGCAGCCCAGGGCCACCGCGTGGGCCTGCTTCCTGCCGTAGAGCATGTAGCCCAGTCCGACCGACCCGATCACCAGCATCAGCAGCTGGCGGAGGCTGGGATCGCTGGCCATGGATCCTGGCCCGAAGCGGTGGACGCCCCCATGCTGGGGCTCCCATCGCCGTCCTGCCCACCCATGACCCACCTGGTGGTGCTCCAGCACCTGGAGCGGGAAGGACCGGGCCGCTTCGCCGAGGAGGCCCTGCGCCGGGGCTGGACGGTGACGGTGTGCCGGCCCGACCTGGGGGAGCCGATGCCCCGCCTCGGGCCCGATCAGGCCCTGCTGGTGCTGGGCGGACCGATGGGCGTCGCTGACATCGGATCGCCGTCGTTCCCATGGCTGGAGGCGGAGGTGGCTCTGCTGCGGGAGTGCCTGGCCTGCGAGCGCCCGGTGATCGGCCTGTGCCTGGGGGCCCAGCTGCTGGCCTTCGCCGCCGGGGGCCAGGTGGTGCCGCTGATGGCGGGGGAGCCCCCGGTGCGCGCCTACGAGGTGGGCTGGGGGCCGGTGGCCTGGACACGGCCCGAGGGGCAGGAACCGGTGCTCGCGGGGCTCGGTGCCGGCCTGCCGGTGCTGCACTGGCATGGGGACCGGATCCAGCTGCCGGCCGCGGCGACCCTGCTGGGGTCCACGCCCCTCTGCGCTGAACAGATGTTCCGGATCGGCCACCACGCCCATGGGCTCCAGTTCCACGTCGAGGTGACGGACGCCGCCCTGCAGACCTGGCTCGAGGAAGACGCCGACTACGTGCGCCAGGCCCTCGGACCCGACGGGGTGGAGCAGGTGCGCTCCGGCCAGGGGCGCTGGGGGGAGGAGGGGGAGCGCCAGGGGCGCCGGCTGATCAACAGCCTGCTGGATCGGGCCTGTGCCCTGCTGGGGGAGTATCCCCTGCTGTGAGGGCCAGCTCGCCGGCCAGCTGGCGGCGCCGCTGCTCCACCGCCCCATCCTCCAGCAGCCGCTCCGCCCGGGTCAGCCCCGCCTGGAGGCTTTCGCTGATCCCGGCGCGCCAGAGCAGAAAGCCACCGTTCCAGATCAGCCCGGCCGCCAGGGGCCCCGAGGCGGCCAGGGCGTCCAGGGCCTGCCCCTGCCACTGCACCACGCTCTCCAGCGGCACCTCGGGCGCCCCCAGACCGTGGTCCCGGGCCCGCAGGATCAGCCGTTCCGAGTCCCCACCCCGCCGGTGGGAGGCGATCGCCACCCGGTTGGTGGGCAGCTCCACGCCGCCCTCCAGTCCCTTGACCAGCAGCAGCTCGTCCTGGCCGGTGGCGGCCAGGGCCAGGCGGGCCAGCCGTTCTGTGGGCGCGTGAACGAAGCCGCTGACCTGCAGGTGGGGCCCGTCGTGGCAGCTCCACAGCAGCTCGAGGGTGGCGATCGGCGGGCGCTTGCCGATCTGCTCCCGCAGCGGCACCAACCGCTCGGCCGCCGGGAAGTGGGTCGGCTGGTGCAGGAGGGCCAGCCCCTCCGCGGCGAAGCGGCGGTTCACCTCGGCCCAGGGGAGACCGCGGCGATCGAGGCCGAGGGCGGCCATGGCCTCGGCCGTGGTGAAGCCATACTTCACCGGCATCGGGCCGCCGCCGTGCAGCACCACCCCGACGCCGGCCGTCACCAGCAGCAGGGCCACCAGGGGCAGCAGCGGCGCGGAACGGCTGCGGCCATCGAAGGGCACGCCGAAGCTGAGCACCCGCCGCGGCGTCGCCGACAGCCGGGGTCCCCGTTGCCGGTAGCCGTCCAACAGGCCGGCCAGCTCCTGGGGCTCCGGACGCCGCAGGCGGTGGGCGATCAGGAAGGCCCCGGCCTGGGCGTCGCTGCAGCGGCCGTCGAGCAGCAGATCGAGGGCTTCGCCGGCCTCGGCCCGGCTCAGGGCCCGGCCGCTGCGTTCGCCGCTGCCCAGGGCGGCGACCAGCTCGCGGAAGCGGCAGCGGTCGGGGCCCAGGGCGTCGCCCTGCTGCTGACGCCGCTGCGGCGTCCAGGCCTCACGGGAGCTCGGCGTCGACATGCGCGGCGGCCTCCATGGGGTGATCCCTAGGGTGAGGGGCATGCGCCGGATCATCGCAAGCCCCCTCCTGCTGGTGGTGCATGGCCGTGCCGGTGGGGTGATCCCCACCGAACTGCAGGACCTGGCCAGGGAGCTGGAAGGGGCCCGCGGGGTTCCGGTGGCCCTGGAGGCCCTCACCGCCGGGGAACCCCCGGACCTGCCGGCCGGCAGCGGCGCGGCCACCCTCCTGTTGGTGCCCCTGTTTCTCCTGCCCGGCAGCCATGTGCGCCGGGACGTGCCGCAGATCGCCGCGCGCTGCCGTCGTCGCGGGCCGCTGCGGCGCCTGCCCTTCCTGGGCTCCTGGCCCGCCTGGCAGGGCGCCCTGGCCGACGAACTGGCGGCCCTGAAGGCCCAGGCGAAGGAGAGGCCGTGGCTGCTGCATCACCCCCTGGAGGGCCCCCTGGGGGCGGCTTTCCTGGCCCATCTGGAGGCCGTGACGGGTGGCCGTTGCCGCGCCACTCCATACAGTGCCCCCAACCCTGCGGATGCTGCGCTGCCCCTGCCTGGCCCTGCCCTGCCCCTGGCCCTGGCGGCCAACCGGCTCACCGACGCCCTGCCGTCGCCGCTGGGCGTGCCGCTGCTGCAGCGGCCCCGGTTCCGGGCCGTGCTGCTGGAGGCGCTGATGGCGTTGCCATGACGGACGAGACCCTGGTCCCCACGGCGAACGACGGCCCCGGGACGGTGTACCTGGTGGGGGCCGGCCCCGGCGATCCCGACCTGCTCACCCTGCGGGCCCACCGCTTGCTGCAGCAGTGCGATGCCCTCGTCTACGACTCCCTGGTGCCCACCGCCCTGCTGGATCTGGTGCCGGAGGGGTGCGAGCGCCATTTCGTCGGCAAACGCCGCGGCCACCACTCGGTGCCCCAGCCCAGCACCAACGCCGTGCTGCGGGAGCTGGCCGGCCGGCGGCGCCTGATCGTGCGCCTCAAGGGCGGCGATCCGTTCCTGTTCGGCCGCGGCGGTGAGGAGGCGGCGCATCTGGCCGCCCATGGCATCCCGGTGCAGGTGGTGCCCGGGGTCACCGCCGGCATCGCCGCCCCCGCCTACGCCGGCATTCCCGTCACCCACCGGCGGGCGGGCTCGAGCGTCACCTTCGTGACCGGCCACGAGGAGATCGACAAGCGCCGCCCCGGCGTTGACTGGCGCGGCCTGGCCCGCAGCAGTGACGGCCTGGTGATCTACATGGGCCTGCACAACCTGCGCCACATCGTCGCGGAGCTGGTCGCGGGGGGCCTGGCCCCCACCACGCCCGCTGCCGTGATCCAGCAGGGCACCGTGCGGGGCCAGCGGCAGCTGGTGGCCACCCTGGAGGTGCTGGCCGACCGGGTGGAGGCCGAGGCGTTCGCCTCCCCCTCGATCGTGGTGGTGGGGGCGGTGGTGCAGGAGCGGGTGCCGTCCTGTGCGCCGTCGCCCGCCGATGTGGCGATGCCGATACCCTTCTGAGGCCCCTCCCGCCGGCAGGGGCGCCATGCTGGGCCCTGCCCGATCCCGTCCGCTCCGGCATGAGCCAGCCCGGCCTGTCCCACCTCAACGCCGCCGGCCAGGTGCACATGGTGGAGGTGGGCGACCGGCCCGCCAGTGACCGCCGCGCCGTGGCCGAGGGCCACATCACCATGGCGCCCGAGGTGCTGGCCCTGGTGCTGGAGGGTCGGGCGGCCAAGGGCGATGTGCTGGCGGTGGCCCGGGTGGCGGCGATCCAGGGCGCCAAGCGCACCTGGGAGTTGATTCCCCTGTGCCACCCGATCGCCCTGACGGGCCTGGAGGTGCTGATCGAGCCGAACGCCGACGGCAGTGGGCTGCGGCTGCAGGCCAGCGCCCGCACCAACGGCGCCACCGGCGTGGAGATGGAGGCGCTGACGGCGGTGCAGGTGGGCCTGCTCACCCTCTACGACATGGTCAAGTCGGCCGATCCGGCCATGACCATCGGCCCGGTGCGGCTGCTGCGCAAGGAAGGGGGGCGCCGCGGCCCCTGGCAGCACCCCGACGTCCGGGGCCCGGCCGGGGAGAACGATGGCTGAGCCGTTCCCCCGCGAAGGCCTGCCCCTGGAGGAGGCACGGCGCCGGGTGCTGGCGGCGATCACCCCGTTGCAGGGCACGGAGCGGCTGCCGCTGGGAGAGTGCCTGGGCCGGGTGAGTGCCGCGCCGGTGCGGGCCGCCGAGGCCGTGCCGGGTTTCCGGGCTTCGATCATGGATGGCTATGCCATCGCCGACGCCGAGGCTCCCAGCCCTGGCCGCCGCTGGCGCCTGGTGGGCCGTTCCGCCCCCGGAGATCCCTACGGGGGGGTGCTGGCGGCGGGAGAAGCGATCCGGATCCTCACGGGTGCTCCCTTGCCCGAGGGGGCGCAGCGGGTGCTGCCCCAGGAGCTGGTGACCGCCGATCCTGGCGCCGACAGCCTGGTGCTGACCGGGGAGGCGGGGCCCAACCCCTGGATCCGCGCCCCCGAGGAGGAGGCCGCCGCCGGCGACGACCTGCTGCCGGCCGGGGTGCGCCTGGGGGCCGCTGCCCTGGGGCGGCTGGCCAGCTGCGGGGTGGCGGCGCTGGAGGTGAACATCCAGCCGCGGGTGGGGCTGCTGATCAGCGGCGATGAGCTGGTGGCAGCCGGCGCGGCCCGGGGGCCGGGGCAGATCTGGGAGAGCAACGGCACCCTGCTGCGGGCCCTGCTGCAGAGGCTGGGCTACCCCGTCAGCGAGCAGCGGGTGGTGGCCGACGATCCTGCCGCCCTGCGCCAGGCGCTGCTGGAGCTGGCCAGCGGCTGTGACGTGGTGGTCAGCACCGGTGGCGTGTCGGCCGGCGACAGCGACTGGATCCGGCCCCTGCTGGCCGAACTGGGGGAGGTGGGCTTCTGGAAGCTGTTCCTCAAGCCCGGCCGGCCCTTCGCCTTCGGCCAGCTGGGGACGCGGCCCTTCTTCGGCCTGCCCGGCAATCCCGTGGCCGCGGCGATCACGGCCCTGCAGCTGCTCTGGCCGGCCCTGCAACAGCTGGAGGGGGGCGAGGTGGTGCCGTTGCCGCGGCTGAAGGTGCGCCTGGCGTCGCCGCTGAAACGGGGCGCCGGCCGGCCTGAACTGGCCCGCGCCCGGCTGCAGGTGGATGGCGACGGGGCCCTTTTGGCGCTGGTGGAAGGCAGCCAGGCCTCCTCCCGCATCGGCTCGCTCCAGGGGGCCGACCTGCTGCTGGAGATCCCCGCCGAGACCGGCGCCCTGGAGGCCGGCGCGGAGCTGTGGGCCCAGCTGCTGCGGCTGCCCCTGCTCTGAGTCAGGCCGTGTCGTCGCGGGTGGACCTGGGGGCGGGGATCGGGGCGCTCAGGCCGTCGATGCTGCGGCGGTTCTTGCGCTGCCAGTAGCGCTCCAGGCCCTCGGGCCCCTTGCGGCGGGCCCAGCTGTCGAGGGCGGTGCGATCGCCGCCATAGGCGTACTTCGGCACCGCCATGCCGCAGGAGGTCTGGACCCTGTCGATGGCCAGATCGAAGATCTGACGGGCGCCGGCCAGGGGCTCGAACAGGCCGTACAGCTCGTCCCAGCCGTCCTCGCCGCACTCTTCGCCGTACTGGATGGTGCGGGCAGTGCCGTAGAGCCGCAGGATCTGGGGCGGGCCCTCGAAGGCGCAGAACATCAGGGTCATGCGCGGGCACGCCTGCACATGGGCGGCGGTTTCGTTGCCGCTGCCGGTGAGGTTGAGCCAGACCACGCGGCGCTCGTCGAGCACCCGCAGGGCATCCCGCCCCTTGGGGGACACATTCACCGTGCTGTCCGCCGTGGCTGTGCCGACGAAGAACAGCTTCTGGGCGGCGATGAAGGTGATGTGGTCGGCGCTGAGGGCGTCGCAGGACTGGCCCATGGGAGGGGGGCGGTGGAGGTGGTTTCAGAGGGGGGTGTTGCCGGCCACCCAGGTGCCGCTGCCGCCGCTCCACTCCCGTTTCCAGAAGGGGGCGTGGTGCTTGAGATCCTCCAGCAGCTCCTGGACGCAGCGCAGGGCGGGACCGCGGCGGTCGGCCTGGACGGCCACCAGCACGATCGCCTCCCCCGGTGCGATCCGCCCCACCCGATGTGCCACCAGCACCGCCCCCGCCCCGTGGCGCGCCGCGCAGGCCTCGGCGAGGAACTGCAGTTGGGCCTCGCTCATGCCGGGGTAATGCTCCAGTTCCAGGGCCTCGAGGGGCGCGCCTGAGGCGGTGGTGGGGCGCACGCGGCCGATGAAGTGGCTTTCGGCGGCCTGGACGGCCATGGACGGTTCCCGGCTGCGTTGCCAGGCGTCCAGGAGCTCCAGCGGTTGGAAGGGGGCCTCCAGGAGCCGTACCACGATCGGGTGTCCTGCTGGGCTGGGGGTCGGCATCGCTCAACCTCCGGTGATCGGGGGCAGGAAGGCCACCTCGTCGCCGGGGCGCAGGGGGGTGTCGGGGGCGGCGAAGGCCTGGTTGATGGCGACCCGGATCGTGGTCGGGACGTCGGCCCCCAGGGCCAGCTGCCGCCAGAGATCGGCGGCGCTGGCGGTGCCGGCCTCGAGGCGGATCTGTCGCTCGCCCCAGCCGGCCTGCTCCCGCAGGGCGGCGAACAGTCGCACACGAACCACGCCGTCGGGGGGGGCGGCCTGGTGGCTCATGGGGTCTCCCGGGTCTGGGCCTTCGGCATGGCGGTGAGGGCTGTGGCGAATGCGCCCGGCAGCAGTCTGCTGGAGGATCGCTGCCACGACGACCCGGTCAGGAGCCCTCCGCGGCGGCGCCGGCGGCGTTGGACCTCAGGGGGAGAGGCCGACCTGGTTGAGCAGGGACCGGCAGACCACCCGATTCCGGCCGCGGCGTTTGGCTTCGTACAGGCAGTCGTCGGCCAGCTGCAGCAGCCTGTCGGCGTCGCACTCGGCCATGGAGAGGGGATCCCACACAGCGATGCCGATGCTGACGGTGACGATGTTGCCGGTGGCGACACCAGGGTGATAGATGGCGGTGTCAAGGATCGACTGGCGCAGCTTCTCGCACAGGCGCAAGGATGATGTGGCATCGGTCTTGGGCAGGATGATCGCGAATTCCTCGCCGCCCAGCCGTGCTACGAAGTCGCTCTTCCGGCGCAGACACGCCCTGAGGGCATCGGCGATCTCCTTGAGGCATCGATCGCCATAGGCGTGGCCCAGCACATCGTTCACCACCTTGAACTGGTCGATATCGATCAAGGCCAGGGACAGGTTGACCTGGGCAGCCCTTGACGCCGAGACATTGCTTTTCAGGAAGGAGTCGAAGCTGCGGCGATTGGCGAGCTGGGTGAGGGGATCGAGCATTGCCAGCCGCTTCGAGCGTTCGCTCTCAAAGGCATAGAACAACAGACTCAGGAGGCTGCTCATGGCCTCAACGCGATGCACCTGGTGGTCACTGAACACGCTGCCCTCGTGAAGGGCAATCGTGAGAACCGGGATCGAGACCCCGCGGGAATCCAGACGGATGCCGAGGTAGTCACTGCAGCCCGTCTCTCTCAAGGACTCCAGAAATGGAAAGGCGATGTCTTTGCTGGCGTTCAGTTGCTGGCGAAACACATTGCTGCGCGTAGCGATGAAGTGCAGCGGACTGCTTAGATGCTCCTCCTGCTCAAGAAAATCACGCTCCATCCGCAGGGTGGCGACGAGGCCAGGTCTAGAGCTGATCCAGACATACTGACTACAATCAATGTCATCCTGATCGGGGAGAAAGGCGAGGGAAAACCGATAGATCTCCAAGCCCCAGGACTTCAGTTCGTTGACGAAGAGCAGCACGAACTCCTCAAAGCTGCGCAGCCTTGACCAGTTGTCAATGATGTATCGCTCCAGGGGAATTCTCTTCCCGGGGGCCTTGATCTCATCGCTGTGGACGGAAGCCCGCAATCTTGATGCGGCATGGATCGTGTCCAGGGTCTGTTGCAGGAAATCGCGGTCTGCCCACTGCGAGGATCGGATGAAAACGTCCACTTCCTGCAGGGTGACGGGAGGCGAGATGAGGATGCCCTGTATGGCATCGGCCCCCAGTCGGATCACGGCGCTCAGTTCATTGTGGGTCTCGACACCTTCGCAGACAACGGTTTTTCCGAGCGCGTGGACCGTATCGATGAAGGAGCCAACATAGCGTTGCAGTCTGAAGGAACGATCAATCCCACTGATCAGATCAATATCAAGTTTGATGGCGTCATACCAAGCTTCGCTGATTCGTCTGTAGTTCGAAAGTCCAGATCCAAAGTCGTCGATGAAAATTCTGAAGTTCAATTCCCGCATCAGGCGTTCTGATGCCGTCGTCACACCCTCGGAGCCCGCCAGGATGTCAGTCGCGGCCATCTCCGTGATCTCGATGCAGAAGATGCTGCTGTCAATCTCATGCCGTTTGAAAAGGCTGATCAGCTGATTCAGTCGTTGATCGGTGGCCACGGAATCGGAGCTGATGTTGATCGAGATGTATTCGATACGGTGATGGAGGAACTCCGATTCATTGATCAGCTGCTGAACCTCCGCCAACCTGCTGATGACAAGAGCGTCGATCTTGTGGGTGATGCCGATGTCATGGGCCAGCTGAATGACCTTGCCCGTTCCGAGTCTCTTCAGGGCCGGAGGACGAAACCGAATCAGCAGCTCGAGGCCGAAATGACAAGGATTGCAAAGCTGAAGAATCGGCTGAAAGTGGAGCTCGAGATCACTGGCTTTCAAGCCAGTGAGTTGGCTTCTGATCTCGCCTCTGTCCTTGACCAGAAGGTCATCGCCGCTCTTCACCAGTCGGTAAGAGCGCCGATCTTCGGCCGCCAGCATCTCTCCACAGGCCTGCAGCGCCATCAGGGATCCGGGTGGTGCCTCCAAGGGAAACTGCTGGCCGGTGATGATCACGTCATCCCAGGCCAGAACGGAATCGCTGGAGATCTGAATCGAACCCGAGACAATGCCGAGAAGTCGCGCCAGCAGTGCTTCACAGGCGCTGCTGTCGGCAATGGGGATGCCCCCCGAGGCGCGAACGATCAGGGCGATCTTGGATTTTGAGATGTGATAGAAGTCGAAGCCAGGATGTAAGGCCCATCCCTTGTCAATCGCACGACAAGCCTTGACCAGAATGTCATTGATCTCCACTTCACTGAGATAGCCCCGTTGCCGTTCGAGGTAGCGGAAGTCGATCGTCACCAGGAAGCCAACATCGCCGTGCTCCGCCTGGTGTTTCTGTGACGAATCCTCCAGATCCTTCAGCAGGGCATAGTGCGTCAGAAACGTGGTCTTGCCGTTCTGCTGGCTGGCCGCCACCACGTTGGGCCCCTTCCTTCTGTTGCGGCTGGCACGGCGGGCGATGAAGGTGCCCAGGCCGACCCCCAGCAGGCCCAGAATCAGGGCCAGGGTGAGTCCGCCATCCAGGGGCGATGGCCCCGGCGCCGGTTTCAGCCCAACCTTCTGATCCCGGCCCGCGCCGACGAGCAGCAGGGTCGCCGGAGTCGCTGGCGGGCAGAGGCTGGCAGGGTCGTTCCAGGGGGCCGGATCCGGCCGCTGGGCAGCGAGGCCAGGCGGCGAGTCTTTGCACCTCTGCGTGACGGCAGGATCATGGAGACGGCGGAAGTCGTTGGAACTGCGCTGTTCCAGGCCCCCCGGAGCGATCAGAAAGGAGGTGCCTGACAGAAGCGCTCCACTGATGAGCATCAATGGGCGGCTGCTGCGCATGCTCCTCCCTCGCCGCCCTCACCTTAGCCAACGATCCTGGGTGGCCCCGCAGGCGGTCCGCCCATCGGTCGAGGCGATGAGGCTGGCGCCATCCGGTCGTGCGGGCAGGTTGTTGCTGCTGAATCGGCCTAACCGATACCCGTTGGATATCACCCGACGTCCCCTCTTTCTCCTGTGTCTTTTCACCGCATTTCAGTGAATTCTCAACCATTGGCGCTGAGCTGTCGAACGTGCTGTCAGCGACGTCCACAGGATTGCTTTCACCCCTAACATTTGCGCACTTCCGTTGTTCAGTCCGTGGGCGTGGCACACATCACGACTCCATTGGTTGTGTCAACACACCCTGGCGTGATCGTCCTCCATCCGGTCCCGTTGCGGCGTCGTCAGCGGTGATCGATACCGCCGTCATTGGAGGTGGGGCCTGCGGGCTCGCCGTGGCCCGGGGGCTCTGGCAGCGGGGTCACCCCGTGCGGGTCTACGAACGGGCGATGGCGTCCCATCTGAATGGCCATGGCTTTCTGCTGCTGGCGAATGGTCTTGCCGCCCTGCGCCGGCTCGGCTGCGACCCGGAGGACAGCCGGGGCCACCCCATCACGTCGGTGAGGATGGTGTGCTGCACGGGAGAGGTGCTGGTCGATCAGCCGCTCAAGGGAGCGGTGGCGATGCTGCGCCACCAGCTTCTCGAAACGCTTCTGCGCGGGGCTCCAGACCAACTCGTGCATTACAACCACGGGTTCGAGCGCTTCGTCTGGCACCGGGAGCGGGCCCGGGCGGTGTGCTTCCAGAACGGCCGGTCCCACCGGGCCGACGCCTTCATCGCTGCCGATGGCGTACGGTCCAGTTGCCGGCTGTCGCTGGGATGCGGAGCGATGACGACCCCCGGCCGGGTCAAGGAGATCGTGGCCCATGTGCGCCAGCCCCTGCTCGCCGCCGAACTGGGCCACAGGTTTCTCAAGGTGCTGGACCCTGCCGGAGGGCTGGCGGTGGGTCTGGTGCCCGTGGGCGATGGCCGGCTGATCTGGTTCCTGCAGTTCGACAGCCAGCGATTCGCCGTTCCGCAACCCTGCGAGCTGGGGGCCTTTCTTGAGGAGCTCATCCGCCCGTTCCCCGCGGTGGTGCGCCATGTGCTGGGCGCCACGGACCCGGCCCGTGCCCACCTGTGGCACACCGTGGATGAGGCACCGGCGACCCGATGGAGCAAGGGAAACGTGGTCCTGGCCGGGGACGCCGCCCATCCGTTGCTGCCGTTCACCAGCCAGGGGGTCAACGCCGCCCTGGAGGATGCGGTGCTGTTGAGTGATCTGCTGCTGGGCTGCCGGGATCCCGGCGAGCTGCCGGAGCTGTTTGATGTCTACGAACGCCAGCGGCGTCCCGCGCTCCTCGGCTGTGTCGATGCCGGTCGCCAGATGGCCCGGGACTTCGTCCAGCCGCCGGCGAGACGACTCCAACTGCCGCTGATGGCATGAGCGACCGCTTCGCGGACAGCTTCCTGGATGGGGCCGTCCCCCTTGAGCTGCTGCGCCAGCGGGCCCACAACCTGCGCTGGGCGGAGCAGCCTCCCGGGGTGATCCCGCTCACCGCCGCCGATCCGGATTTCCCGGCGGCCCCGGCCATCCGCGACGCCATCGCCGACTATGCCCGCTCCGGTGTGTTCAGCTACGGCCCCGCCGGGGGCTTGCCGTGCTTCCGTCAGGCGGTGGCCGGCTATCTCCAGCAGCGGGGGGCACCGGTGCCGGCCGAGGCGGTGCTGGCGGTGAACAGCGCGGCGGCCGGGTTGGCCCTGGTGACCCGTCACTGGCTCTCCCCCGGGGACGAGGCCATCGTCTGGGATCCGGTCGACTTCCTCTTCGCCCACACGGTTCGAGGGGCTGGCGCGGTGCCGGTGCTGTGGCGGATCGATCCCCAGGCCCCCCTGGATCTGGCGGCGCTGGAGGCCCTGGTGACCCCCCGCACCCGGGTGCTTTGCCTCTGCAACCCCCACAACCCTCTGGGCCGCTGCTTTCGCCGTGACGAGCTCGAAGCCCTGGGCCGCTTCTGCCTGGAGCGGGGCCTGCGGGTGCTCAGCGATGAGGTGTGGAGCGATGTCGTCTACCCGCCGGCCACCTTCACCAGCTGGCTGGCCCTGGATCCGGAACTGGCCGGCCTCGGGGCGGTGGTGCATGGGTTCTCCAAGTCCTTCGGCCTGGCCGGCCTGCGGGTGGGCTACGTGGCGATGGCGGATCCGGAGGCGGCCGCCAGGCTTCTGGCCGACAGCGAGCTGCCGTCCACCGTCGATGGGGTGGCCACCCTCAGCCAGGTGGCCGCCACGGCGGCCTATGGCCCCGACGGCCTCGCCTGGCTGGAGGCCTTTCTGCGCCACCTCCGGGCCCGCCGGGATCAGTCGGTCGACCGACTGGCGGCGATCCCCGGCCTGAGGGTGCAGCCCCCCGCGGCCACCTTCGTGCTGTTCGTCGGCCTGCCGCCCCTGCGGGAGAGCCCCGAGGAGCTGGTGGAGCGGCTGCGGCGGGAGCACGGGGTGGCGCTGGTGCCGGGGAGCCCCCGCTGGTTCGGCCCCGGGGCCGCGGGCCATGTGCGGCTGAGTTTCGCCACCTCCAAGGGTCTGCTGGAGGAGGCCCTCGATCGCTTCGCGGCCGGGCTGGCGCTGGCGTCGCCGCCATAGTCGGCGGCGGCCCGCGCGGCCACTCAGGCCACCAGCCGCACCGGATCCCCCACGGCCATCGGGCCGGGGGTCACCACGCTGAGGCGGACGCCGGCCACCACGCCGTTGTGGCGGGCGGTGGCCCGCAGGATCTCCAGGTCTTCGCCCAGGGCGCCCTGGGCCAGGGTGGTGACCACGCAGCGGGGACAGCCGCCATCGACCCGCAGCACCAGCTGCTCGCCGATCTGCAGGCAGGCGCCGTCCCAGGCCCCCTCCACGAAGCCTTCGGCCCCCTCGGGCGTGCGGATCAGCAGGTTGGGGCGGAAGCGTTCGACGGCGAAGTCGAGCTGGGGTTCGAGCTGCCGCAGCTGCTCCAGCGTGGCGGTGGTGATGGCGTGGATGGGGCAGGCATCGAAGAAGGTGCCCGCGGGCAATTCCAGGGCGTTGGTTTCGTCCTGGAAGGCGCGGCCTTCCACCGGGGGCCAGTACTGGTCGAGGCTGGCGCCCTCCGGGGGGGTGTCAAGCAGGCTCACGCGGCGCCCGAACAGTGCGCTGAAGAAGGCGCCGACATCGGCGACGTCGCTGCAGAGCTCGGCGGTGCCGTCGTCCTCGCGGGGGCTGATCGACACCGGAGGCAGGGGTGCGGACGGCGCCGGCTCCTGCCGGAAGCGGGCGCGGTAGCCGAGCAGATCCTTCCAGAGGCGCGGGTTCTTGGCGCTGGCCACCCGGCCGCTGGCGTGGTCCCAGAGGGCGTAGGCCCGATCGCCCCGGATGCCCCGGGGGTCCACATCCAGCTGCTGGGGAGAATCCCCGAGCATCGATTTGACCGGGTAACGCCACAGCGTCTGCACCGTCCCCACCAGCTCCTGCACGCCCGAGACCCGTTGTTGCCTGCCCACTCTGCGGGCCGGAGCGGGCCAGTTCCGGTAGCAGGACCTACCGTCCGCCCAGGGACCACCTGGATCCACCTGCTGGGGCCATGAAGGAATTCATCCACCTGAGGTCGGCCCGGTTTCCCCTGCTGCCTGGCGAAGCCGAGGAGATGGTGAACGAGGGCCTGGTGGGCAAAGCTCTGGCCCTCTACCTGCAGGAGAAGCTGCAGCGCCTGGGTCGGGACGTGCCCTTCGTCTGCTGCGAAGACTGGGGCTGGTGGGTGGAGCTGGCCGGCACCCCCTTTCGCTTCGGGGTCTGCGTCTACAGCCTCCCCAGCGACGGGGATCGGGCTGAGTTCTGCTGCACCGACGGGGCCAGCGCCGAGCGGATCTGGAACTGGCGGACGTTCGGCTGGATCGACACGACGCCCTGGGCGGAGACCCTGCACGGCGAGCTGCTGGCCATCTTCCGGGACGATCCGGAGGTGGAGCTGCTCGGCAGTGGCCCCACGTTCCCCTGAGTTCAGGGGCTGCCGAAGAAGCCGCGGGAGTTGAGCCAGAGGCTCAGCACCAGCAGCGGCAACAGGAACCCAGCCAGGATCTGCAGGCGCTGGCGCAGGCCGCCGGGCTCATTGGCGAGGCTGGCGGGCCTGGACTTGCCGGGCTTTGGTGGCAGGCGGCGGGATCGCGGCGGCATGGCCTCAGTTCCTCACCAGGGCCTGTTCGAGCGAAAGACGGTCCCGGAGCTCACCGGGGAGATGGGTCCAGTGGCGGGCGATCAGGTCGGCCAGCTGCTGGCCGTTGACCAGGCTGATCCTGGCGAAGCCCTCCTCCCCGGCCGCCGCCGCGGCCGCCGGCTGGAAATCGGCGGTGGTGATGTAGATGCCATGGCCGCCGAAGGGAATGAACTGACGCAGTTCCCGCACGGCATCGGCACCGATCCGCGCCCCGAGGTTGCCGCGGTGAAACCGGGCATGGATGCGGATGCGTGCGGGCAGCGAAAGGCTGATGTCGCCGCAGGCATCAAAGACATCGCGCAGCGCCCCGTGGTGCTCGGCCCGCTCCCAGTCCTCAAAGCCCAGGGCGTCGAGCAGATGAACAACGAGCCGTTCGAATTCAGGCGGCGTCAGCTGCATCAGCTGTTCCAGCACGATGCGGTGCGACTCCTTCCGGGTGGCCGGCGGGGCTGAGGCCACCGTGTCCGTCTGACGGATCGCCTGAATGAATTCGGCCTCGTACTCCACCATGAACACCGTCAACAGCGACCGCATCCGGGTGTGCGCCGGGACGGTAAGGAGGGTTCGGATGGAATCCCGGAACGGGGTGGAGAAGTGGTCCAGCCGGATCGGTTCGGCCGCCCAGGTGACGGGCCGCCGATGGCGCAGGGGGCAGCCGTCGTCTCCGCTGGGGTCGTAATAGGGCGTGCCTTCGTCCACGACGCCGTGGATCAGAAGGTCGGTGTCCGACGACGGAATGATGACGTGGTCGTTGGGCTGGATCTCAAACAGAAAGCGATGGATCTCATTGACGTAATTGGAGAGCAGGATCGCGCTCTGGATGTCCGGGAAGTAGCGACGCACCACCGCATAAAGCTGCTCCCGGGTCTGGACGGGGCCGAGATCCTCGCTGATCTCCCGCCAGCCGATGCCGACGAAGCCGCCCCTGAGGAAATTGTCTGCATACATTCCGCCGCCCGCGCGCACGCACCAGACGTTGGTCATCGCTGCACCCCGGGGGGCCCCTTCAAGGCGCGGCTCATGGGAGGAAATCGGGACGGGAGGGCAGCCCTGATGGCGCCATGGAGGGCCGGCTGCGCTTACAGCCTCTGAGCGAGAGCTCCGAGCAAGTGTCGCGAATCTTGCCGGGAAGCGCATCCTCATCAACCATGAGACGCAGGAAAGCCGTCTGATACTTCGGATCTTAAGGTATCACTCACCATTTTTTAGTTTTTTGGCCCAAGTCGCCGCACGGCCCGCTCGAGCGAGGGCGCCAGCCCGCGCCACTCCTGCCGCCGGGGGCTCCAGATCTGACCGTTCTGCAGCGCCTCGAGGCCGGCCAGCACCATGTCCTGTCCTTCGTTCAGCTGCAGCGCCTCCAGGGGCACCGTGAGCGGGCCACGGAAGTAGTAGGCACTGAGCTGGGCATCGTGGTGCTCGAACCAGAGCGGCAGCGACGGTGCCCCCCAGCCGATCTCCTCCTGCAGCTCCCGCAGGACGGCCTGCTCCGGCCGCTCCCCCGGATCCAGGTGGCCGCCGAACAGGCCCCAGCAGCCCGGATGGACGATTCCCTCGATGTCGTCCCGCAGCTGCAGCAGCCAGCGGCCCTCCCGCTCCAGCATCCCCAGCGCCACCGCAAAGGTCATGGGCGGAGGGACGCCATCGAGCGAAGGGCCTGGGTAGGGGGAGTCTGGCCGGGGATGGGCGCCGTGGGAGGGCCAGGCCGCCGTTGCCCCTGGCGCCACTCCACGGCTTCCCTAGCGTTAGGCCGAACACCCTCCGAGCCCCGGTCCAGGGGTGACCGAGACAGTGACCCTTTGACCACCGCTGATCTCGCCTTTCTGCTGTTGCGCGGCGCGACGGCCATCCTTTGCGCCCTGGCCGCCCGCGGTGCGCTGCGTCGGGCCCGGTTGCCTGGCCAGGCGCGTCAGCGGCGCTGGCGTGCCTGCCTTGGCGCGGTGGTGATGCTGGCTCTCGGGGTGTTTGCCCTTGAGGACGGGGTGCACGTGGCGCTCGGTCAGCCGGGTGAGCCGATCGGCTGGCGCCGTTGGGTGTGGGTGCTGCTGGACCTCTCCATCCCAGCCCAGGTGCTCGCCGCGCTGGCCACCCTGCGCCAGCGCGACGTGCTGGAGGTCGAGCTGGCCGCTGCGGCGCGGCACGACCCGCTGACGGGCCTGCCCAACCGCACGGGCTTCACCGAAGCGGCCAGCGCGGCGCTCGCCGCCGTCGCGCGCGACGGCCGGCCGGTGACGGGCGCCATGCTCGACATCGACCACTTCAAGGCCATCAACGACGACTGGGGCCACGCGGCGGGGGACGCGGTCCTGCGGGAGGTTGCCACCGCCATGCGTGGCGCCCTGCGCCCAGGCGACGTGCTGGCCCGCATCGGCGGCGAGGAGTTCGCGCTGCTGCTGCTCGGTGTGGACACCGACGCTGCCCGCCCCCTGCTTGAGCGGCTGCGGGCGGCGGCAGCGATGGTGCCCCACCCCGGAGCGCCGGAGCGGCGCATCACCCTTTCGGGCGGCCTGGCGCCGGTGCAGGGGCTGGGCCTGGCCGCGCTGGAGAGCAGCCTGCGCAGCGCCGACGGCGCCCTCTACGCCGCCAAGGCCTCCGGGCGGAACCGGGTGATGGTGGCGGGCTGAGCGTCGCGACCACGACGGGATGGAAGGCCCCTCAGCCAATCCCCCCCACCACCGGCCACCAGGCCGCGGCCGCCACCAGTTCCGCCTCGCTGAGGTCAGCCGCGCGCCGCACCTCCGCCGCCTGGCTGTCGCCCAGGGAGCTGTGCAGCGCCTCCCCCAGGGCCCGGCGCAGCAGGTCGCTGGCGGCGAAGGCGGCCGAGGCCTCCGCCAGGCTGGCGGGCAGGCGCGGCACCGCAGCGGCGGGCAACCCGGCTGGATCCCCAACCACCGGTGGCGGCAGCGGCCGGGCCTGCGCCAGGCCGTCGGCCACCACGGCCTGCACGGCCCCCAGGAGCAGGTAGGGATTGGCCGCCAGATCCGCCACCTTCAGCTCCAGGTGGGCAGGAACGCCATCGGCCGCAGCGGGAATCAGCCGCAGGGCCGCCTCCCGGTTTTCCACGCCCCACACCTGGAAGGGGGCCGACCAGGAGCTCGGGCCCAGTCGCCGGTAGGACACCGCCAGGGGGCAGGCCAGGGCCATCAAGGCCGGCAGTTCCGCCAGCAGGGCCGCCAGCACCCCGGAGCCTGGCGCGCCCAGGCCCCCCTCCCCGTCACCGCCCTCCAGGAGCGGGACGCCGTCGCGCTCCACACTCAGGTGCAGGTGACCGCCGTTGCCCGCCCGCTCCAGGCTGGGTTTGGGGCTGAAGCTGCAGCGCCAGCCGAAGCGGCGCGTGACCCGCTGGATCAGCAACCTGGCTTGCACCAGCCGGTCGGCGGCCTGCAGGGGCGACCCAGGCGCCAGCGACAGTTCGAACTGGCTGGCGCCATATTCCGGGTGGAACTGCAGCCAGGGCAGGCCGGCCGTCTCCAGGGCCTCGAGCAGGGCCGTGGCGTAGTCAAGGCCCTCCAGCAGCCGGTCGGCCCCATAGGGCCCCCCGGGGACCGCCGGCGCCGGCGAGCCGTCGGCAGCGGGGCTGGCCACCAGCCACTCCAGCTCGAAGCCGGCCCGCAGCTCCACCCCGCCCTGTTGCAGCTGCTCCATCTGGCGGCGGCACAGGTGGCGCTGGTCGCTGGCATAGGGCACGCCGCTGCGCTCAAAGCGCTCCCCCGGCGCCCAGGCCCAGCCGCTGCCAGGCTCCAGCGGCGCCAGGGCACCGGCATCGGCCCGCAGGCGCAGGTCGCCGTCCGGCCGGGCCAGGCGATGGGCGGCAGCGATGGACCCGTCGGCGCCGAAGGCATCGGCCACCGGCGAGAAGCCCACGCCCACCGTCACCGCCGCCTCAAACGCAGCCAGGGGCACCACCTTCACCAGCGGCGCCCCGGCGTGGTTGATCCAGGTGATCGCCACCCAGCGGATCCCCTGGCCGGCCAGCGCCGCGGCCGTGGGGGCGGGGGGATTGGACACAGGCCAGACAAGCGTCTGCCGCCATGATTGGACGGATCGCCAGAGCCTGCATGCCGCCGTTCCCACCCGCGGAGTGGCTTCACCCCGGCGGTACCGCCCTGCTGCTGGTGGATCTGCAGCAGGGCACCTGCGGCGATGCCCAGCCCCGCCCGGATCCGGACTTCGATCGCCGGTTCCGCGCCACCACCCTGCCGAATGCCCAGCGGGTGCTGGCGGCGGCGCGGGGGGGCCGGCTGGAGGTGATCCACACCGTGATCGCCAACCTCACCGCCGACGGGCGGGACCGCAGTTTCGATTACAAGCGCTGCGGCATGGGCTTCCCGCCCGGCAGCCGCGCCGCCGAGGTGATCGCCGAGCTGGCGCCGCTGGCCGATGAGCTGGTGCTCCCCAAGAGCTCCTCCTCGCCGTTCAGCTCCACCGTCCTCGACTACCTGCTGCGCAACCTGGCCGTCCGCACCCTGGTGGTGATCGGCCTGCTGACCGACCAGTGCATCGACCACACCGTGAAGGATGCCGCCGACCGCGGCTACCGGGTGGTGTGCGTCCACGACGCCTGCCAGGCCGCGACCCCGGAGCGCCATGCCGCGGCCCTGGCGTGCTTCGCCGGCTACGGCGAGCAGATCAGCAGCGGGGACTTCGTGGCGGCCATGGACTGAGCGCTCCGCCCTCAGGCGATCGGCTCCGGGTCGTAGTACACACCGGCGTCGTTGAACGCGGGCACGGTGGTGACGTACTCCGTCGTCAGGGTGGCGGGGTCGAAGGCGATGATCGTCCGGGTCCGGTCGAGCCACTGAATCCGGTCGGCGCCGGTGACCGTCAGGGTGGCCACCCAGGGGCCCACGACGCTGTCGTTGAGATCGAAATCGCCGCCCTCGGGGTGACGCTCGTACAGCTTGACGACGCCATGGGCCAGGACCCGGTCCGGGTCGCACAGCCAGAAGCCGGTGCGGCCGGCCAGGATGATTTCGGACACGCGGGAGTGACCGGCCGCGGCGAAGCTGAGGTGGACGGCCATGGTGCGCGGGGCTTTTGCTGGGGTCATGCTGGGTGCCGGGGGTCACGGCTGACGGCGGCCCGCCTGGGCATCGGCAGGCCGCTCGGGTCATCCCCGGACCTGACCACCTTCCCCTGGAGCACCCTCGGCCCGCATCCCCAGAACGGGGGATTGCCGCTGATCCGGTGGCTCAGCCGGTGACCGGGGTGCGACCCTCCAGGGCCGATTCCAGGTTGATCAGCCCGGCGGCGATCGACTTGACGACGGCCTTGGTGCGGTTGTCCACCTGGAGCTTCTGGAAGATGTGCTTCACATGGGTCCTGACGGTCTCGGGGCTGACCACCAGCTCCTGGCTGATCCGCTGGTCGGTGAGGCCCAGCATCAGGTGGTTCAGCACCACTCGCTCGCGCTCGGTCAGCGGTTTGATCGGGGCCGCTGGGGGCTGCTGCCGCAGCACCGCCGCCACGGGCTGGGGGTAGTAGATGCCGCCACCGGCCACCACCCGCAGCGCCGGCATGAACAGGCCCGACTCGAAGCAGATGCCGTTGCAGCCCCGGGCCAGGGCCTCCCGCACCAGGGCCTCGTTGGCGTCATCGGCGATCAGCAGGGTCCGGATGGCGGGGTCCAGCGCCTCGGTCCGCTCCACCAGCGCCAGCCCGGTCCCCTCCTGCAGCCTCTGGCTGACCACCAGCAGGGACGGCCGGTGCCGCTCCACCAGCTGGAAGCCTTCCTCTTCCGTCGTGGCGGCCCCCACCAGGCTCCGCTGGACCGGGGTGATGCACATGAAGGCCCCCAGCCATTTCATGTGCTCCAGGCAGGCGACCGTGGTCAGGCCGGCGAGGATTCCCTCCAGCTCTTCCAGCAGGGCGGGGATCCCCGGGATGAGCTCCGTGAGGTCCACAGCCGAAAGAACAATCGACCCCATGATCGCCTGGCCTGAGTCCGTCTGGGGCTCCAGGGTCTCCGCGGCGGGCTAGGCGCCAGCGACGCGTCAGTCAGCCCCGATCACCTGGGCCTCGAGCCCCAGTGGCCGGGCGGCCCCCACGAACGGCGCCTCGGCCTGAGAGGGGTTCAAGACCTTCGTGCGCACCTTGAGCCCGGGAGCGGAATGGAGCTCGGTGGCCTGCTCCAGAATGACCGCCGCCGCGCTCGCATGGTCTCTACGCCGCTGCTGGCTTGATGGGGCAGGAGATCGCGCACGGCAAGCCTGGGCACCCGTTGTGCGATGGCCTTGCCGCGTCGGGTGATCACCAGCCAGCGGCGCTGATGGGCAACCGCCCCGAAGCGTTGGCGCTGCGGCGGCGCCGCACTCTGGCGGCATGCCGTACCCAGAGTTCTCTTCGCCTTGAGAAGCTCAAGGAAGTGGTGGAGAGCAAGAGGATGACGCCCGAAAAGGCCGGCAGACAGCCATCGGCCAAGGATTCGCCGCTTGGAAGTCTGCTGAATCAGAATCAGAAGATCAAGGGAGATGTCGAGGCGGCAGCTACCGAGCTCGCAGTGGTGAATGGGGTGCTCAAGCAAGAAGAAGTTCCTGTGGAAGATCTTCGGGCCGCCCACTCGCAGAATGAAGCCGCAGAAGTAAAGATTGCGTCGGCTGCTGTTGAGATCGATCAGGTGAATGAAAGTCTTGCTGATGAAATTGTGGAGCGGACAACTCTCGCATCTCAGCTTGCTGGAGCGAAGACCGACTTGGATGCAGCGCGCGATGATGTGGCGGAGGCGCGTCAGCAAAGGGATGAAGCCAGGCATAGCGCCATCAAAGACCCACTGACGAAGGTGCCCAATCGATTGGCCTTTGATCAGCGTCTTGAGCACGGCCTTTCCCAGGCCAGGCTGCATGGATGGCAGCTTGCGATCTTCTGCATTGATGTGGATCAATACACAAGCATCAATGATCCCGATGGCCATGATCTGGGTGATGAGGTCCTGCAGATGGTGGCATCTCGATTAACGTCTTTCCTGCGAGAGGATGACATGGTCAGTCGCTGGGGTGGCGATGAGTTTGTCTGCCTGTTGCTGGAAGTGGGAGATCACTCCGATGCGATGCGCATCGCCAAAAAGATGGTGGAGCGTATGGCTGAACCCTGTATTCTTGACGGGGACGTTCTAAGGGTGCGGGCCAGTGTCGGCATTGCCATCTTCCCCGACCATGGCTCTTCCGCCGAGATGCTTCTCAACAAGGCCGATCTGGCGATGAATCAGGCGAAAGATGAGCCGGACCGGGTCTTCCTCTTCCAGCGTTCTGAGCCTGCCTAGGCGCTTCTGCTGATCTGCCCGTCCTGGATCCGGATGATCTTCCCGCAGTTCTGGGCCACCGAGGCGTCGTGCGTGACCAGGACGACCGTGAGGCCATCGGCGTGGAGAGCAGACATCAGCTCGATCACCTCCTCGCCGGTGCGTGAATCCAGGGCACCGGTGGGTTCATCAGCCAGCAGCAGTTCGGGCTGGTTCACCAGGGCGCGGGCGATCGCGACACGTTGCTGCTGGCCGCCGGAGAGCTGGTTGGGGCGGTTGGTCATGCGATCAGCCAGCCCCACCTGCTCCAGCATCGCCGCCGCCCGCTGCCTGCGCTCCTCCCGGCCGTAGCCGGCATAGACCATCGGCAGCATCACGTTCTGCAGCGCCGTCAGGCGCGGTAGCAGGTTGAATTGCTGGAACACGAAGCCGATCTGAACATTGCGGATGTCGGTGCGTTCGTTATCGCTCAGCTGGGTGATATCGCGAGCATTGAAGTAGTACTGGCCGCTGCTTGGCGGCTCCAGGCAGCCGAGGATGTTCATGAGCGTGGATTTACCCGATCCAGAGCTGCCCACGATCGCCGTGTAGTCGCCGCGCAGGATGGTCAGATCGATGCCGTGCAGGATCTCCACCGCCATCTCCCCCATGCGATAGCTCTTCGTGATTCGGCACAGTTGCAGCATGGTTCAGTCGCTTCGCAGGGCCGTCATTGGATCGAGCTGGGCAGCTTTGTTGGCGGGATAGGCGCCGAAGAACACGCCGATCACCAGGCAGAAGGCCAGGGACCAACCCACCGCATCAAAGGCGATTCCGGCGCTCCAGCCGAAGATCGCATTGATGGTCAGCGACGCCACCACGCCAAGCAGAACCCCCAGCAACCCGCCCGCCAGAGAAAGCACGGTCGATTCGATCAGGAACTGGCGCAGGATGTCACTGCAACGGGCCCCGATGGCGCGGCGGATGCCGATCTCCCGCGTCCGTTCGCTGACCGACACCAACATGATGTTCATGATGCCGATGCCCCCCACCAACAGGGAGATGGCGGCGGATCCGCCGAGCAGCGCGGTGAACACATTGGCGACGGCGTTGGAGGCATTGACCAGATCGGCCTGGTTGCGAATCAGGAAGTCGTCCTCCCGGGGCGGCACGATCCTGTGCCGCAGTCGCAGCAGGTTGGTGATCTGGTATTCGGCCGCCGCCATGCTCTGGGCCGACCGCGCCGACACGGCGATGCTCTCCACCGACACACCGGCCGTGGTGTTCACACCCACGATCCGGGCGGCCATCGTGGTGAGGGGAATCAGCACCTGATCGTCCTGATCACGGAATCCCGTGCTGCCCTTGAACTCCAGGGTGCCGATCACGGTGAACGTCTCGCCGCGGATGCGGATCGTGCGATCCAGGGCGCTTCGCTCCGTCAACCCCAGGCTGTCGACGACGGTCTGCCCCAGCACGGCCACCCTGGCGGCCTGGTTGAGTTCGACCTGGTTGAAGAACCGCCCGCTCAGGGGCAGGAAGTCGCGCACCGTCACATAGGCCGGCGTGCTGCCCACCACGGTGGTGTTGGTGTTGCGATCGCCCAGCACCACCTGGGTGCGTTGACTCAGGTTCGGGGCCACGTCCGCCACGGCCGGGATCGACGCCGCAATCGCCTGGGCGTCCTCCCAGATCAAGGTGGTGGCCGAGCCCGCACCCCGCGAGGCGGGGCCACCGCTGGCCGCCACGCCGCTCTGCACGAAGACAAGGTTGGAACCCAGCGATTTCAGCTGGTTCTCCGTCTGGAGCTGGGCGCCGCGTCCGATCGTCACCATGCTGATCACGGCGGCGATGCCGATGATCACGCCCAGCATCGTCAGGGCCGAGCGCATCCGGTTCGCCAGCAGCGACGACCAGGCCAGCGCGATCGTCTCGGCCAGATCGCCACCATTCCGCTCGCGCCGGCGGAGCCCCATCATCGGGGCGCCCTCCCCTGACCCCGTTGCTGCTGGAAGGGCGAGGAGCCAGAGACCGGCCGGCTGTTGGGCTGACGCCGGCCCGGCAGCGACACAAACACCCGATCGCCAGGCTTCAGGCCCCGCAGCACTTCCGTGCGGGCGCCGATCGTGGCTCCCACCTGCACCGGCTGGAAGGTGGGCGCGCCGTTGTTGCCTGGCCGCATCACCCCGGTGCCGCCCCGTTCACTCACGATCGCCGGGGTGGGGATCAGCAGGGCATCCGAGCGCCGACCCACCAGCACGTTGGCCGTGAGGTTCATGCCGGAGCGGAGCTTGCTGCGGGCGTCATCAGCCAGGGTGATGCGCACCTGGAAGCTGGTCACGTTCTGCTCCACCACCGCTTCCGGCGCCACCAGTCGCACGGTTCCGCGGAACTGCTGGCGGGGGAAGGCATCCACCTGCAGGTCCACGGGCTGGCCAGTCCGGATGGCGCCCACGTCCACTTCCGCCACGTTGGCCACCGCTTCCAGTTCGCTGGCCAGGGCCAGGATTGAGGAGGAGGTGGCCGAACTGGTGGCACTGGCCGAGGTGGTGGGCGTCACGAACGCCCCGACGTCGGCGTATTTCTGGCTGACCACCCCGGCAAAGGGGGCGCGGATCACCGTGTCGTTGACCTGGGCCTGGATCGTGGCCAGATCCCCCTGCGCCTGGAGCACCTGGGCGGCCGCACTGGTGATGTCTTCGGCGCGGCTGCCGGCGCTGGCCAGATTCAGCTGGGCCCGCAGCGACCGCACCCGGGCTTCACTGGCCAGGAACGCCGAGCGGCTGGCATCGAAGCTGACCCGGGCGATCGCGCCGGATCCGTACAGCTGCTGGTTGCTGAGGAAGGTGGAGCGAACGGCGATCTGATCGGCCTCAGCCGCCTCCAGATTGCGCCGGGCGGCCTCGATCTCCTGGGGCCGGTTGCCGGCCCGCAGCTTCTGCAGATTGGCTTCGGCTGCCGCCAGGGTTCCCCGGGCTTTGAGCACCGTGCCCCGCAGGTTGCTGTCGTCCATCCGCGCCAGCACCTGGCCGGCGCTGACCCGATCCCCCTGATCCACGTACAGGGCCGTGACGCGACCCTGCTGCTTGGGGCTGATGTTCACGGGCGTGGTGGGCCGGATCGAACCGGCCGCCGTCACCTTCAGGACCACGTTGCTGCGCTCCACCGACGCGGTCTGGGCGGCCAGGGCCGTCAGCCGGGCGCGGCTCTGTCCCTGCTGCCAGGTCAGCCAGCCCCCGCCCGCCAGGCACAGCGTCAGCGAACCGGCGGCGATCACCCGCCAGCGTTGCGGCGCCGTTCGCGGCAGCGGCAGGTCGGTCTGCAGGAGGCGGGAGGGCGTCGCGGCGAGTAACGGCGGCTGTTCTTCCACCATGACGACGCCGTGTGACCCCGGAATGACCCGTCAGCTGTCAGGTGTGAATGGGTGTGTCTGTGCTGTTTGGCTCTACCCATGCCGCCGTGCTTCTCCAGATCAGGGCATCCCCGCCCACCCCTGGGACCTGAAGCCAGTGTCAAGGGAAGCCAGCGATTCGGCGGTCGGGCCGCCACAGCCCCGTGGGTGAGCAGGGAACGCAGCGAGGCCATGCGCGGAGGCGCAACGGCAGCCCGCCTGGAGCGGCCGTCCTGTGCCGTGATGGCCTCGCGCTCCAGTTCCTGAAAGGGTGGTGCCCGGCACCCTCAGCAGGGGTAGGGCACTGCTGAGGGTGTGACGCTGGTTCCAGAGGTCCGCGGTCTGCGGTATTGACTCCTGACCAGGCATCCATATGCGCCTGAGCGATCACTCCGTCTTTTCAGTTCGCCGCTGCAGCTTGTGTTCCAGGCTGTTCCCGACTGATCGGAGTCACTCGGATCCGTGACTGACCAACCGTTGGTTACGTCAGCGGAATGACGCCTCATGTGATCGCTCTCAACGTGCCGGTCCGACCAGCTGGAAGGCGGACCAGGCGACCGGGTCGGGATCCTGTTGCCGGAGGCTGAGGATGGCGTGGCGGAGGGATTGCGCTTTGCCGGTGCCTTTGGCGAGCTCGCGATAGAACGCCGTCATCAGGGTGGTGGTTGATGTATCCGGCACGGCCCATAACGACACCACCACGTTGCGGGCCCCGGCGGTCAGCAACGACCGGGACAGGCCGATGACGCCATCACCGGTGATCCGTCCCCGTCCCGTGTCGCAGGCACTGAGGACGACAAGTTCGGCGTTCAGGTGCAGACCGAGAATCTCCTCCGACGTGAGCAGGCCGTCGTCGCGGCCCGAGGGGGCCAGGGCGATCGCCCCCGGCAGTCCCCAGTTGGCGCCGTCATCGAGCAGGCCATGGGTGGCGAGGTGGACGAACCGGGCCTGGGGCAGGAGGTGCACCACGTCCGTCTCTGTGGCGGCAGGGCCGATCAGGGCCTGGGTGTGGAAGAGGCTGGCGATGGTGCGGGCCTCCTGTTCGGCCCCGGGCAGCGGCGGCAGGGGTTGGGCCGGTTCCCCCGGTTGGAGCCGGACCGTCGGCATGGTGGGGTTGCCCGCCACCAAGGCGTTGGACGGAGTCGCGCCGCGGCTGCGGCCGGAGGCCTGCGCCTGCAGCAGATCGAGCACCTGAATCGCCGGGGCCGTGAGCAGGGCGTGCTGCTCGATCAGGGGGCGGCCCTGGCGATCCTGGAGCGCCGCAAAGGGAACGAAGAACAGGGTCCCCTGCGGGATGAAGATCACCGGGGCGTCTGGATCCCTGGGCAGCTGGTCGGCGATCGGCTCGATCAGCAGCCTGTGGAGCTTCTGCAGCATCTGCTCCTGGCGTTGCTGCCGCTGCGGCGCTGTGGTGCCGGGCACCGAGGCCACGACCCCGAGGCTGCCACGGGCACCGCGAACCCCGAGGGCCGATCGGCTGGCCACCACCATCTGGTCCATGCCCATGCCCCCGTCGGGCAGGGCGGTGCTGCGGAACGCGATCACTCCCTGGGGCGACACGGTCCAGATGTAGAGGCGCTGACCAACGATCGCGTACTCCACCAGCGTGGCCTGCTGATCCCTGGCCACGCGGCGGATGTCGGCCAGCGTGAGAGGCCGTGCCGTCTGGGAGGAGTCCGAAATCTTCCGGGACTGGAGCTGCTCGGCGAAGGCCCGGGCCCGGGCCCGTTCGGCCACCTCCAGGGCAGGCTCAGGTTTCCCCTGGGCGATGAGCACCGCCTGGAGGGCCATGTAGGGGGAGGCCTGGGTATCGAAAAGGGCCACCTTCAGCTCGTCCTTCTGGCCCAGCTTGTGGCGAATCGCCTCGTTCCGGTCGATGGCCCTGCGCAGGGCGACTTCCGCTGCGGCATTCTTCCCAGACTTGTGCAGGGCGATCCCCAGCCCTGTCAGCGACTGGGCTTCGCCGTAGAGCTCCTGGTTGGCTTCGGCCAGGGACAGACTCTCGCGGAACTGGGCAATGGCACGGGGGTAGTTCTTCTGAAGCAGCTCGATGTCGGCCAACGCCCGGTGCATCGTGGCGGTGTTGTAGGCATTGCCGATCTTTCGATAGATGGCCAGGCCCTCGAGATAGGAGGACCGGGCTCTGGCGAGATCATTCCGCTCCTGATAGGCCCGGCCCAGTCCCGTCAGGGCATTGGCCTCCAGATTGGCCAGCCGATGGCGGCGGGCCAGATCCAGGCCCTGCCGGTAGTGGCGCTCCATCATCGGCAGATCGTTGCGCTGGTAGGCCGCGCCCGCGAGATTAATCAGGGCGATGGCCTGCGAACGTTGATCGCCGAGTTTGCTGGCCAAGCCAAGGCTCTGATCGTAGAAACCGCGTGCCTTTTCGATGTTCCCCACATAGAAGTAAGCATCGCCCAGGCCATTGAGGAGCAGTAGTTCCGTGCGGGCATTGGCATGGCTGCGGGCCAGGCTCAGCGCTTGCTCATAGGTGTCGATCGCCTGGGAATAGTCATTGAGCCAGTAATGGGAGAAGCCGATCATCTGCAGAAGATCCTCCTGATCGGCATCAGTGGCGCCAGGTTGCTTCAGGCTCAAGGCCGATTGGAGGACCTTGATCACCTGGCCGTACTGGGCCTGACGCAGGTAGGTCAGGCCGATGGCGATGGAGGTGGTTTTCTGCAGCCCCTGATCCGAAAGTGCACGGGCCTGATCCAGGGCTTGCTGGTAGTCCTTCAAGGCCAGAACATCCTGCTTCTCGGCAAAGTGGATATCTCCAAGCCGGAAGTGAGTCATCCAGAGTCGCTGCCCATCCCCTTGCTGCCGCCGCAGCAGGGGCAGACTGGCCCCATAGGCCTGGCGAGCCTGGACGTAATTCTTCTGGAAGAAGTACACGTCGCCCATCTGGGAGAGCAGTTGGCCTTCGCGCTGGCGTCGCCCCCTTGTCTTCTCGATCGCCAGGGCCTGGGCATAGAACGGGAGAGCCTTGTCGTAGTTCTCCAACGAATACTGGGCAAAGCCAAGTTCCGACAGCGTCAGCGCTTCACCCGCCTGATTCCCCCGGACCCGGTATCCCTGGAGCGCCATCTCCCAGAGCTCAATGGCAGCCGGAAGCTGGGAGGCCATCGACCGCTTCAGCCCTTCCAGGTACAGGGCTTCCGGGTCCGATCGGTTTGTCAGGTCGCTTTGCGGCGCAGCGCCGTTCGGCTGGGCCGCAGGGGTGGGCTGGGCCAGGCTTCTCCAGGGCAGCAGTACCCCGCCCGGGCTCGCCGCGACCAGGGCCGCGGCGAGCACCATGCCAGTCATTCGCCGCATGGAAGGATCCGCTCCATTCAGATCACCTCGAAGCTCATCGACAGGGTGGCGATCCGATTGGTGTCGATGCGGCGCGCCACGGCCGCCAGCCCCCGGGTGCCCGGCGCGCCACGGGTGCCGCCCGCGGGGCCGCTGAGGTCCGCCAGCAGGTCGTCGATGACCCCCACCGGGTCGGCCAGGGTCACCGGGCCCCGGGTCTGGCCTGTCTGGGAGGCGATCGACTGGAGGCCCTTGAGAGCCTGCCGGATCGGGGTGAGGCTGGCCACCACCAGCACCTCGACCATGCCCCGGGGTTCCTGGGTGACGAGCTTGAAGCCATCCGTGGCCGGATCGGGGATCCGGATCGTCCGGCCGGCCGCCACCCGGGTGGCCTCCTCGCTGGCGGTCCAGTTGTTGGGGTAGATCACGGTCATCTCCCCGGTGGGGTCGATGACCAGCAGGCTGACGAAGAGGGCCTCGGCCCCCTGGTTGGCCACTTCGAAGGCCACGGGTGTTCCCAGCGGCAGGCGGTTGGGATCGCCGCCGGCGGCGGGCTTCGTCGCTGCACCTGTGGTTTTGCCGACACCGCGGGTGGGGAAGGTCTTGGCCACCAGGGAACCGGACTGGCCCTCGGGACGCAAGGACACCACCACATCCAGATGGGAGGAGTCGGTGTTGAGGGCGAGCTTGAAGATCCTGGCCGCCAGCAGGGCCTTGAACTTGGGTTTGAGCCTGGCGATGGCGGCAGCCACCGATTCGTTCGCCGGCCCGAAGGAGCCGGGAATCCTTTCGCCTCCGGCGGAGAGGCAGCCGATCGCACCGCCCTGGCGGCCCAGGATGTACTGCACCTCGCCCTTGAGCAGGGGCACCGACCGCACCCGGGGCAGCTGGCTCAGGGCCAGCTGGGCGGCGGCAGCGTCCGGGCCCAGGGAGGGGTCGAGGCCGACCGTCAGCGCCACGTCGTCCGGCAGGGTCCGGACCTGTTCCTGGATGAAGTGACCGGCCCGCAGCGGCGCCTGGCCCTCGGTGCGGGTGGCCTGGGCCGTCAGGCCGCGGCGACTGGTCAGCTGCAACGCACCGGCGACCTGGCCCCGGTCGTCGACGATGCGGAAGGTGGAGCCGGGGTTGTACGCCGCCAGGCTCTGGGGATCGATGCCCCCGAGCCAGAGCTCCAGCTGCTGCCCCTGCACCCTGGTGATCACCCCCTCGGCCGGCTGATGCAGGGCCTTGATGAAATAGAGCGGCTGGCGCTCGTTGGGGCTGTTGGGCTTGACTTCGTAGGCGGGTTCCTGCTGGGTGGAGGAGAGCCGCACCGTGCTCCGGCTGACGGTGGGGATCAGGGTCTGGAGGGCATCCCCCTGGGTCTGCTGCCAGAGGTACTGGGTCAGGAGATAGGTGAAGACGCCGCAGTCCACATCGCTGAAGGAGGCGTCGGCCGCCAGCTGATCCCTGCGGGAGCCGGCCACGATCACGCCATTGCCGATCCCGACGCGCCGCTGCTGGATGAACTGGGCTGGAGTGAGCCCCACCCTGGCCAGCAACGACGCCTGCAGGGCCTGCTCCTGGGGTGAGATCAGAAGCCTGGCGTTGCCGTCCCTGGAGCGGATGCGGAAATTGCCGCGCGTCCCCCCGCCCGAATGGCAGCTGTCGAGCACGGCGGTGAAGGATTCGGTCGGGATGGAGCGGGTCAGCAGGAACAGGCTGTGGCCCGTGATGTCGAGCACGGTGCCTCCCTGCTCGGGGAAGCCGGCCGGCAGGCGGCTGTCGATCGGCACGAAGGTGCTGTTGAGCCCATCGGGATTGTCCCGGTCGGGATCGGAAACCCGGGAGCCATGGCCCGAGAAGTGGAAGACCACCACATCGCCGGGGCGGGCCTGGCGCACCAGATGCTCGTCGAAGGCCTGCAGGATGCCGGCGCGGGTCGCGGCCCCATCCGTGAGCATCAGGATGTCGCTGGGCTGGAAGCCGAAGCGGTGGATCAGCAGTTCCCGCTGCAGATGCACATCGGTGACGCACCCCAGCAGCGGGGTGAACATTGAGGTGGCCGGATAGTCGTTGATCCCCACCAGCAGGGCCAGCTTGCGGGGAGTGCTCTGGGCCAGCACCCTGCCGTATTGGCGTCCCTGGGTCACCAGATCCAGGCCGCCAAGCCCCAGGGTGGTGAGTGCGGCGCCTCCGAACTGCAGGAAGTGTCGTCGCTTCATCGGTGCCTCTGGGGCGCGATCGCCACGGCGGGCTGGGGGGCGGTCCGTCGACTGTCTGGCTTCATCCTGTGGGGCGCCGGCAGGGCCAGGCAAGTGAAGGAATCACTTTGTTCACGATCCGGCTGCTCAAGATCGGGCGGATCCCGTTCAGGATCGTGAGCCAAGGGCAACCTTGCATTCGGTATCGAGGCCAGCGGCGATCCGGGTGAGATTCGGGTTAAGACCCATACTTGCAAATGGGTCTTTGCGATCCGAAAGCCGCACCCACAGATCCACCCGGCCCTTCTCCAGGAGCGTTTCCATGGATCGACGCCTCATCAAGGCCGCCATCACCCTGGCCGCTGTGCTCTTCTCCCTGCCGGCCAAGGCGGCGCCGGCGGCGGCTCCCGCCGAAGGCCAGATCCCGGATCCGGTGTCGATGCGGCTGCCGGGGGCGGCCAAGCCCGGCACCGACCCCCTACAGCTGATGCAGAACGGTCAGGTCCAGAAGGACCTCGGCCTTTCGGCCAGCCAGGTGGAGCGGTTGCGGCAACTCAACGACCAGACCCGCGCCCTGGTGCGGTCGGTGGCCCGCACCCGCGGCGGCGGCGCTGGCGCGGCTCCCAGTGTCGGCGCCGTTCGCGGCTATGAGGCGCAGCAGCAGCAGGCCCAGCAGGATGCGCGCCAGAAGGTGGCCGAAATTTTGCAGCCCAACCAGCTGCAACAGTTCCGCATGATCGTGGAGTCCCAGCCGGGGGCCGACCCCATGGAGCTGCTGCAGAGCGATCAGGTGCGCAGCGCCCTCGGCCTCAGCCAGGATCAGGCGGGCCAGCTGCGTCAGTTGGCCGGGCAGCTCCGGGCCGGAGGCCGCACCCGCGGGACTTCTCCCGGCAGCCAGGAGCTGGCCGCGCAGCGCACCCGGCTCGATCAGCAGGTGCGGGAGGCGCGCCAGCAGGTGGCCGACATCCTCACCGCCCAGCAGCTGCAGCGGCTCAAGCAGATCCTGGTGCAGGTGGATGTCGCCGCCCTGGCTGACCCCGCCCTGGTCAGCACCCTGGGCCTCACCCCGGTGCAGCAGCGCCAGCTGGCCACGTCGCAGGCGGAGGGGCTGGAGGCCATCGGCACCAGCTTCAAACCCGTGCGCACCCGCAGTGGCGATCCGCTGGCCCAGTGCGCCGGGGTCAAAACCAATCGGACCAGCCTCGACCCACTGCTGCATCAGAGCCGCCAGCGCACCCGGGGGGTGCTCACCGCCGAGCAGCTGGCCACCCTCAAGCAGCTGGAAGGGGAACCGATCCGCCTGGATCCCCCCGCCTGCGCGCCCTGACGGCGGTCCGACCCCCTGCGAGCTTTCCATGTCCCTGGTTGACGATCTCCAGCAACTGGCCGACGGCACCCTGGGACGGACCGGGCTCAGCCGGCTGCTGCTGGCGGAGGGGGCGGATCAGCAGCTGCTGTTCGCGTGGGCTCGGCAGGCCCGGGCCGCGGCGGGGGTGGAGGCTGTGACGCTGCGGGGCGTGATCGAGATCTCCAACCACTGCCAGAAGAGCTGCGATTACTGCGCCATGCGCGGTCCGAACGGCGAGCTCGAGCGCTACCGGATGGATGCCGAGGCCATCCTGGCGATCGTGGGCTCCATCCATGCCCATGGCGTGCCGATCGCCTTCCTTCAGGCTGGCCAGGACCCCCGCAGCGACGCGCTGGTGGAGGAGGTGATCCCCGCCATCAAGGCGCGTTACGGCCTTCAGGTGCTGCTCTGTCTGGGGGAGCGGCCGAAGGCGGCCTACGAGCGCTTCGCGGCCCTGGGGGCCGACTCCTACATTCTCAAGTTCGAAACTTCTGATCCAGCTCTTTACGAGGCGATCGCCCGCACGCCCCTGGCGCGTCGGCTTGACTGCATCCGGAGCCTGCAGGGCCTGGGCTTCGCGCTGGGCACCGGCAACATCGTCGGTCTGCCCGGGCAGAGCCTGGAGACGTTGGTGGACGACATCCAGCTGGCCCTCGCCCTCCAGCCTGACTTCGTGAGCGCCTCCCCCTTCATCCCCAATCCCTCGACGCCCTTCGAGGCGGCCCCCTGCGGCAGCCTGGCGCTGACCCTCAACACCCTGGCGATCTACCGCATCGCCCTGAAGACCCCCCTGATCCCCAACGTGAGCGCCCTGGAAAAGCTGCAGCCTGGCGGTCAGCTGCTGGGCCTCCAGGCGGGCGCCAACGTGATGACCGTGAATTTCACCCCCAGAACCTTCCAGGAGAAGTTCAACATTTATTCCAACGAACGCTTCGTCGTCAGTCTTCAGCACGCCCTGGACACAATCGAGGCGGCGGGCCTGCAGCGCAGGGCGGTGCTTGCACCCCGGCCACGCCCCGCCCTGCTCCCCACCTGACCGGCAGGTGCTGATCCTTTTCCTGATGCTGCCCTTCCGGTCCCGTCCCCTCGCTGCGCTCGCTCTGTCGCTCACCCTGTCCGCCGGCTTGCCCCTGGCGGCCGCGGCGGGCGACGCGTCGGCAACGAGCGATGACAACGCCCATCGCTCCGGTGACTGGATCCGGATCACCTCCAAGCGCTCCCTGGCCAATCTGGAGAGCATCGATTCCTTCGGCATCACCGAGCAGGGCACCCTGGCGGCGCGCCTGCTGCTGAGTTACCTGACGGGGGGTGATCCAGCCGCGTTGCGGTCGGCCCAGCGCATCTACGCCGCGATCATTCCGAAGGAGAATCACGGCGGCGATTACACGGCCCTGCAATGGTTCAGCGAGGTCTTCCTGGCGGATATGGCCGAACGGAAAGCCAGGTTGCAGGATCCGCTGGTGGCCAGCTATTTCCGTTTCTTCACCGAGAATGATCATGCAGTATTGAAGGAGTATCTGCAGCGTAAGTATCACCTCAAGGAGTTTCCTGATCAAGAGAGCGAAAAAGGCAGAAATCGATCCGCTTTCCTTGAGGACTCCATTCTGTTCAGCAACCCTCGCCGCGAGCAGTGGGAGAAGTCCAGTGCCATCGTGGAGCGGCTCGGCATCACCCCGGGATCCACGATCGCCGACATCGGTAGCGGCCCGGGCTACTACAGCTTCAAATTCGCCCGCCGGGTGGGGCCAAAGGGTCGTGTGTTCGCCATTGATACGGTCAAGCAGCACCTCGACTACATCAATCGGCTGACCAGGCAGGAGGGAATCTCCACCATCACCACGGTCCACAACCACAACGAATCTCTCGGACTCGCCCCCGGCCAGAAGGTGGATCTGGCCTTCATGTGCTCCCTATATCACATCATCTACATCGTGTACCGCGAATCAGCCCGGGAGACGTTTCTGGAGAGTATCAAGAGTTCCCTGAAACCCGACGGCCGGCTGGTGATCGTCGATAACGCCGTGGTGGAAGGCAAGGACCCGCCGTACCACGGTCCGTACATCGCCAAGGAACTGGTGATCGCCCAGTTGAAGCACTACGGATTCGAGCTCGTCGATGACTTCCAGGCCACCCCCCAGCGCTATCTGCTGTCGTTTCGGCTGAGCAGGGGCCGCTGAGCCAGGGATCACCCAATGGACGGCGACACGATCGGCATCCTTGCGGCCCTGGGGTCGTCCGCCTCCTGGGCCGTCGGATCGATTCTGTTCAAGCGCATCGGCACCGATCTCTCCTCCTCGGCGATGACCCTGGCCAAGGGGGCCCTGAGTGTGGTCCTGCTGTCTCTCGCCGTTCTGGTGACGGGGCTGCAGCCGGTGGCGCCGGGGCCGCTGCTGTTGCTGGTGATCAGTGGCGTGGTTGGCATCGGCCTGGGCGACACCTTCTTCTTCGAGGCGCTCAAGCAGCTGGGGGCCCACGCCCTGGTGATCATGATGATGTTGGGTCAGGTGCTCACGGCCCTGCTGGCGATCCCGTGGCTGGGGGAGCGGCCCACCCTGCTGAGCTGGTGCGGCATCGCCCTGGTGCTGTTCGGCGTGGGTCTGGTGCTCTGGCAGCCCCGGGGCGACGGGAACGGAGCATCCGCCCGTCCGGCGACGAGCAGGCGTGGCCTGGTGTTCGGCTTGCTGACGGTGGTTTGCCTGTCGGGCTCTCTGATCATCGCCAAACAAGGCTTGGCCGGGATCTCCGCCCTGCAGGGCACCTGGATCCGGATGGCGGCGGGCACGGTCGCCATGCTCGGCTTCGGCCTCACGGAGCGGGGCCGCCTGCGGGGCTGGATGGCGCCGTTCCGCGATCCGATCCTGTGCCGCGACTTCGCCGTTTCGGTGGCGGTGATCACCTTCGGCGGTTTCTGGTTGTCGCTGCTGGCCCTGAAGCACCTGGATGTGGCGATCGCCAACACGCTCAGTTCCACAGAGCCGGTGTTCGTGCTGCCGCTGGCGGTGTGGCTGCTGGGGGAGCAGGTGTCGCGACGGGCGATCGTGGGAACGGGGGTGACGATGGCCGGGGTGGTGCTGCTCTGCTCAGCCCGTTGATGTTCAGGGTGAACGGGCTGCGGATCGATTGCGTCTAGTTGTGATGGCGTGCGTGCGGCTTCGATGCCCCACGATTTTTTCGTTCCATACTGAACAATCCGTCCCTTGCCCCATCTCAGGAGAACGAGAATGACCGTGACGGATTCACGCCCGACGACGACCCCGGAAAGGGCGGCCATGGTGGAGCGTGCCCTGGCCAGGGTGGCTGACTACCGGCGTCTGCAGGAGGCCGGACTGATCTGTCGCAGTGGTGATTTCTTCCCATCGGTGCACTATCCGCCGATCACGATGTATCCGCCGGTGGAGGAGGAGACGTTCTTCGCCACCTACACACCGCCGCAGGATGGCCTGTTCGACGTCTATGCCCATATCCCGTTCTGCCGTTCCCGTTGTCTGTTCTGCCACTATCCAGTTCAGCTGGGGGAGCGCTCCGCCGAGAAGGACCGCTACCTGGGGGCCCTTGAGCGGGAGATGGATCTCTCTATGCAGCTGCTCGGCCTCGAGCGGATCAAGGCCCGTTCCGTGCTGGTGGGTGGCGGCACCCCCACCTATCTGACCCTGGATCAGCTGGCGCGGTTCCTCACCTTCTTCTCCCAACGGGTCGATCTCTCCGATTGCCGCCAGTTCAACTACGACGTGGATCCGGTCACCCTGATCGGCGACGAGGGGCTGGAGCGGCTGCGGCTGATGCGGGCCCATGGAGTCGATCGGGTGACGATCGGGGTGCAGTCGCTGAATGAGCATGTGCTCAAGCAGATGAACCGCCACCACGGCATTCAGGAGACGCTGGAGGCGGTGCAGAACTGCCGCGATCTCGGCTTCCAGGTGAACATCGAATTCATCTTCGGGTATCCCGGCGAAACGCTGGAGAACTGGATGGAGGTGATGGAGCTGGCGGTTTCCCTCGATGTGGAGGAAATCCAGCTCTACCGCCTCAAGATCGAAGCCTATGGCGATTATCAGGGGCCGATCAAGGGGCTTTGCAGCGGCAAGCCCGAGCGGTTGCCCACGCTGGAGGAGACGATCATGATGAAGCAGATGGCCATCGATCTTCTAGCTGAGCACGGCTACCGGGAGAATTTGCGGCGCGTCTTTTCGCGGGAACGGCATCACTATTCCCACTATGCCGATAACCAGTGCTGCGGTCTGTTGGATCAGCTCGGCTTCGGCCTGACAGCCTTCAGCAGCCTGCGCGACCGATTCGCCTTGAACACCCAGAACTTTGACGACTATTACGCCATGATCGCGGCAGGAAAGCTGCCCCTGAACCGCGGCATTCTCCGCAACCTCGAGGAGCAGATGCGCTGGGCGATCATCCTGCCCCTCAAGAACCGGGCCCTTTGGAAGTCCTACTTCGAGACCGTGACCGGCGGTGTTCCTTTCGATCAGGCGTTTCCCGCCAAGTTCGAGCGGCTCAAGGAACATGGCCTCATCGTGGAGGATGATGAGAAAGTGGAGCTCACGCCCTTGGGGGCCTTCGTGGCCGATGAAGTCGTGCAGCAGTTCCATGCTCCGGAGTATTCGCCCTACCCCGCCGAGTCCTATGCGGACGGACCACTGCACCCGCATCGCAACTGGGATAGGGTGCCGCAGGCTCAGATCCCGGCTGGACAGTCCTCATAGCTCATGGTCACCTGGTGGCCCGCCGAATCGAAGCGCAGGGCGGTGACCACCAAGGTGCGATCGGGGCCGACAGGGCGGATGCGTCGGCGCCAGTCGGTGGATAGCAGCTGCAGATTCACAGAGCTGCTGGAGCCGTCGTCCTGGATGCGGAGTCCTTTGGCACTCAACTGCACGTCGGGCAAGGAACGGCAGCCTTGCAACATCCCGCCGCGTACCCGGGTGGCCCGACTCTGGCGTGCGATCACCCTGCCTTCAAACGTGATCGCCGCCACTGAGGTCATCGGTAGGGACTGCCTCGAGCCCTTGACGAAATGCACCGAATTTCTGGACAGATCCTGTAGCTTCACCCCCGACACGGTCTGTCGATTGCGGAGCTGGATGCTGGCCGTACCGGGTAGAACGAGCGTGAGCCGTTCGGCCGCTGCGCAGGGCAGGCTGGCGGCCTGAAGGGCCACGAGTGCCAGGGCTGCAGAACCCCAGGTGACGAACATGCTGAGACAGCAGCCACGCTGGCAACGGGACCTCATCAGTTTGCTGATGCCAAGGCGGACTGATCAATGTAAGCCATACTTGGCGCCGTTCTGGTGGTTTGATGCATGTCACAGTCAACGGGATCGGGCAGGGCGACACCATTCCTCGCAGGATTTGCCAGCATTATTGGCCTGATCGCGATTTGCCTGTTCTTTTCGGGGTGGATCTATCGTTGGTCCTACTTCAGCTACTTCAGCATAGATGTCACCTCCCAGAACTACACGGTGCAGTCATTTCTGATGGTGCCGTTGCAGATCTATCTGGGAAGTCGGGAGAACATTGTTCGAACGGTCCTGGTGCTGGCCCTGATCCCGCTGCTCAGCTTCATTTCGATCGCGATTCTGCATCGTCTTTACGGCGTCGTCTCCAGAGCCTTCGCCCTAAGCCCGCGCCTTGTGCACCTCTGGCAGCGGCTGGTGCCGGTGGAGGCGATGGATCGCACGTACCTGCGCGCCTACGGCTCCCTGATCGACGAACTGGTGATCGTGGGGTGGGTGCTTGCGTTGCTGTTCTGGTTCTCCCACCATCAGGGCCTGCAGGATGCGCAACGCGATGCAGTCAACAGCACATCCACCCTGCCGGTGGTGGCGCTGGTTGGTCTGCGGCAGGAGACGGTGCTGGGAGCCGATCTGAGGGTGATCAATGATGGCGGTGACCCCATCGCCGACGTGGCGCTGGATAGCAGCGTCCTGATCGGCGAACGACTCCTGGCCCGGGCGGTTCGCTCCACCAACGTCACCAGCGCCGGTGATGACCAGGTGTGGCGGCTGCTGACCTATGGAGACAATTCCTGGCTCTATCTCATCCAGACCATTCCCGCCGGCACGCCCGCAGGGACGGGTCCCCTGGTGCTGGCGGTGCCGAATGCCCGGCGCGGCCAGATGCTGATCCTCAGTCCGATGGTTCCTGAGCTGCGTCCCTGACCCCCGGAAAGGGGGGGGGACTTCCCATCCTCAGACATCTGATGAGGCTCCATAGCGAAGACCCAGAACCCCTGTGCTGGAGCGCTTGTGGCTGATGCCCGATGCCGGTTTCGAACCAGCGACATCCTGCTTGTAAGGCAGGAAACTGCAGCCATGACTGCCTGCGCTGCAGTCGCTTCTGGCTGATCGGTCGGTGACTGGGTAAATCTGTAGTAAAATCACGGCATTGTCACTTCCCTGTCCGCTCTTGTCTCTTGACGTCTTGTCAAGGGATCTGTAGGTTCTGTAGCGGAGCGCCAATGCCCTACGGGGTACGCACGCGGCACGGGTTTAAGCCCCGTATGACAGCCACCTGACTCCAGTCGCTGCCCCACGCGGGGGATCGCTCGCTTCGGCGGGCAACCGATTCCCGTGGAGATCCAACTTCAGTTTTCTTCGTCTACAGCAGAGCTCGCAGGCCTTCTGCGGGTAAGTACAAAGACTCTTCAGCGGCTTCGAGCTGAAGGTTTCTTTCGCCCCGGCAAGCATTTCGTCGCAGTGGGCACTGGTTCCATTCGGCCGAGGCTCCGATGGGATCCGGCCTCTGTGCAGGACGCACTGAAAGTGCGCACCAAACGCATGGGTGTGAGCTGATGAAGGCATCAACTCAAGCCGCTGGAACTACCAGCCACGCTTCATGCTTGCGGTCGTCCGGGCCTGTGCACAACGGCGCTGATGCCAGCTCGCTGTTCGCCGGCAAGCTAGCGAGTACGGCCCGCAGACAAATGTTTTCGCCGCTTGATCTACTGCCGCGTGGGCTTGGCCGGCCAATCACAGTGCGGCTCGCTACGGAGGAGCTGGAGCAGATTTCTGCAGTTGCAGAAGAGCTGGGAGCGAGTCGATCCGCTCTGATGCGGCTGGCGATGGTCTACGGGTTGCGGACGCTCCTTCAGGACAAGGTTGGACGGGGGCAACGCTGATGGTGACCTCCAACGCATCCCGCTGGTCCGCCAGCGGTAAGGGTCGGCCGTGCCCATCGTGCGGCCGTCATCACGACGGCTCCTGCAGGATCGGTGCCGAGCTGGTGCTGTGCTGGCGGGGGAGCACGCACTCGCCCCCGGAATGGGCGAGGAGGCCAGGCGATCACGGTCCCGGCGCTGACGGGCAGGAATACGCTTTTCTGGGCGACCGTGACGGCTGGGCGATGCTCAAGCCCCACCGGCACCTAAGCCGGCAGGAGCGGCGGAGGTTGCCCCGGCGCCCTGTGGTGGTGAGGCCTCTATGGGCCGATGAACCGCTCTGGACGGAGGAGCCAGCCAACTACCGGCCGACGCACTGGATCGTGGCGGCCTTGTATCAGCGGCACTGCCTCGCCAAGGGCTGGGAGGTGCCGGCATGACAGCGACCCCGCAGGAAGAGAACCGGCGACTGAAAGAGGAGGACGACGCACGCCGGGCGGCACGACTGGAAGTGATCACGGGCGGGATGAACCCTGAGGCATGGGCCCCGGAGCCCTCGATCTTCATCCGCCGGCCAGACTCCCAGGCGCGGTGGGGTGAGCGGAAGCTCAGCCACAAGCGGGCAATGCAGTGTTTCGACCGTTGCGTGGCGATCCAGGCGCAGCAGGAGAGGAACTCACTCACCCGCCGAGCACGACTGCTGAAGGCAGCGAAGGACCTAGGGCTGGCCCCCTACATCAACCGCGCCGAGATCAGCCAGAGGGTCCTGGAGGCGAAGGATGAGCAGATGGGGCACGCGTTCCGCCCCCTTACCGCTGCGGATCGGCTGGCGATGCAGCGGCCCATCTTGCGGTGGCTGGTGCCCGGCCTCATCCCCGCCGAAGACATGACGATCATCGGCGGGAGGCCCAAGGTCGGAAAGACCCGGCTGGCCATTGCGCTCGTTGCTGCGGTGCTGAAAGGGGAGCCGGCGCTGGGATTCGAGGCCCCGGCTTGCCGTGACGTGATCCTGATCACGGACGACCAGAGTGATGCCGACACGGCCGAGATGCTTGAGGCCCACGGGATCTGGGGGCATCCGCGCCTGATCTGGTCGCGTCACTTCCGGCTGACGGAAATGGACATTGGCCGGATGCTGGTGACGATCCGCGAGCACCCCGGCGCGCTGCTGCTCCTCGACAGCCTGCGGTCCATCTCCCGGTCACTCCAGCACGGGGAGAACGACCCGGAGATCGGGGCGATCCTCTACGACCTGAAGGCGGCGACCACGGAGGCCGGCGCTACGCCGGTTGTGATCCATCACTGCAACAAGGCCGATGGCCTGGTGGGCACCGAGGCCCTCAGCGGCCATAACGCCATTGCAGGGGCCACAAACACGGTGTTGACCATGCACTACGTGCCCGATGGTGCCGGGCGGCCATTGAAGGATGCGCCGCAGCGGCGGCTGGTGAGGGAGGCCCGCAGCGGGGAGGGGTTTGATCTGGTGATCAGCCGGGAGGCTGGGCAGCCGGCCTTCCACCGTGTCGGGAAGTTCTGCGAGTGGCAGCAGCAGGCGCAGCAGGCAGCGGAGGAGGAGAAGGCTGCCAACAGGCTCAGCACGCGCGACAGAAAGGTGCTGCAGGCGATCGCAGACCACGGAGGGTGGATGACTCGCAGGGACGTCTGCGAGGCGGTGGGAGTGCCATGGGGCGACCGAGGACAGGACCCGAAGGCGCGGGAACTCTGGCGGCTGCTGAACCGCCTGAAGGGCGACGAGCTGGTGGACACGGAGCCGGCGGGTCGGGAATCGACCTACCGGATCTCCTCGCATGGGACACGGCTTTTGGAATCAAGGGAATCAATGGAATCAACCAGTTGCTGCAACAGATCTGACGATTCCACCCGTTTGGCATCCATGGAATCAAGACCAGGGGCCGGCGGGACGATTCCAACGATTCCACGCCTTGGAATCAACGAAACCCCAGGCCCTGACTCGTTGGTTCCACTGATTCCATTGATTCCGCCCGCTACCTGCCCCCCCTACTGCCCCTGCCGGAACCCTCCTCTCCGGTGACGACGATCCGCACTGGCCCCCGCGCCGGGAGGCCCCCTGATGGCCGTAGACCGCTGGCCCCCCCCGCCGGCTGGTGCCGGCTGCATCGAGGCCCTGGTGCCCGCCGCCTCTGCCGGTGCCGCCGCTGGAGGAGCAGGAGGCCGCCATTGCCGCCGAGCTGGCCCGCGCCGAGATGGTCTGAGGCTGGCCTCTAGCCAACCTGTCCGCGAAGGCAGATACGCAGGCGTCGGTGTGCCAGTGGTGCCAGTCGCTGCCTGCAGTGGCCCGTCTCATCCCTGCCGAAAACGGCACGTTTTCCGTCTCACCGTGGGATCCGTGTCCAAAACTGGCCCAGGAAGCCCTGTCCTTGCTGAGACTCACCCGCTGGTGTGACGGTTGGGCTGGCACGTCCCGAGACGGCTTGGCACCGAACCTGCGCCGTGTTGCCCGCCGATTGCCACCCCATAGGTGAGCGGACCTTGGCCGTCCCGGACGGTTAGCGATCGGGGCTGTAGGCAGTCCATAGCCTGTCCGCATGGTGCTTGCTCGACCCCTGTGGACACTGAGTCGTTTTTCTGGTGCTTCGTGGCGGTGGCCTTGGCCCCCCTTGCCCTCGCTGCTCTTGCTCAGGTCGAGGAGGGCAAGTGGCTCCTTTCAGTCAGGGACTGGCTTATTGGGCATCCATGGGGCCGCTGGTGGTGGGTCCCAGCAGGACTCCTTTTGCCAGCCGAGAAGTTGTATGTAGCACCCGAACCGTTTGCTGCATGGTTTTCTCCTATGGTGCTTTTACTGTTTGCGGCGGTCCTTACGTATGGCGTTTACCGACGCGGATACGACTCAGAGCGAAGCCGAGTGGATCTCCGCAATGCGCTCAAAGACCAACGCGATGCGCTCGAAGACCAGCTCGATGCGCTCGCAGACCGAATCCTTGCTGAAGGAAGCGTCCGAGATCTCAAGGCAGAACGACGAGATCGCGAGGCAGAACAGCGCCTTGTACACCTCATTGACCTCCTCACTCAGGTCCGCCGCCCTTCCTGACAGCCAATGGGTTGCTCTGGAAGAGGAGTGCCTGGAAGAGGAGTGCGCTGGAACGCAGCCCCCGCCCATGCTTCTGCCCCCTCCCCGGCGCCAGCAGGCAAGCTACGGACTTCTCCGCGAGATGACAGCGGACTGAGGCAGGCACGTCCTGAGACGTGTCAGGACTCGCCTCAGCCCTCCAGCTCCTCAGCCAGGGCAAGCACCCTTCCCAGCACTTCCCCGAACTGCTCAGCCAGGCGGTCCCGCTCCGGTGATCCGACCGGGGCAGCGTTGATCCTGAGGCCAAGGGCCTCCAGCCGCTGGCGCAGCTCAGCCAGACGGGCATGGCGGGGGGCCGGGTCGGGCATGGGGCAGGGAAACTGGTGCAGGCAGTGGGTATCAGCAAAGATGGCGCGCAATGCGATCCTTTACTGACCCTGGGACGATCGGGTCAACTTGCGAACTAAGCCTCCCACTCCTGAACTGAGTGGTCCAATCACTGCAATTAAGTACCATTTGAACAATATCTCCTGCTCGTCCAGACGGAGATACTAGGTATGAATCGGCATAGACATGGCTTCCTGATCTTCCAGTATATCTGTATATTAATCGACTCTTACTATCGCTTGGGATAAAGCACCATCCCCCTGGCGTGCACTGCTGGGCCTTAGCGGGGAGAGATGTTGGCAGTAGACCGATGAGTGCAGCAGCGAAGGTGGCGAGGTGACGAAAGTGGGTCATTGCTCTAAAGATGCGCGTGAAGGGTAAGGGCAATCCGTCCCAGTGGCAGGGGCGTCATCCTTCCTGGCAGTCACTGCAACGATAGGGGCTTCCTTGGTTCTCTCAGCTTTTAGGGTTCGAAGCAGCAAGGTTTCGACTTTCTTCAATCAGTCCGCGGTCAGCTCCGATGACCCTATCGACAAGCGAGGTTGAGTACTTTCGCTCCAACAGTGTTTGGTGGGACTTCCTCCCAAGTCTGGTTAGATTCGCCTACCCATTCCCCAGCCATGAGCCGAGCAATTGTCTTGTATCGACTATTTTGGCAATCGGATATTGTGCGGTGCAGCAGTATTTCCTCGGTCGTACCGTTGGTGTTCTTTCGAACTAGTCTTTCTTCGGCGGTGACATATTTACCACTGCGACTCACTACCTTTATGTAGCTAATAAAGCCATCGTGGGAATCTACAACACACCAGCCATCTGCTGCGCACTGAGCAAATGCTGCCTGCGGAATCAGGAACGAGCCTGCGGCCATGCCGAGGGCGCAGAGTGCCGATCCGACAAGGACCTTGATTGTAGTCATGTGGTGGACCGGAGAGCAAAGTGATACTACTGCTCCTTTCATCCTCAAAGCAATAGTCGGGGCCATGATGATTGACAGGAAAAGGGAGTTACGGGTGGCTACTGACCAGACTTGCCCCAGATGTCCGCCGCAACATTGAAGATTGCCTGAGCCATCTCTGGCTTGACTCGCTGGATACCATTCTCAGTGAATGTATCAACAGGAGCCCAGTATTCCCTGCTCATGCCCACCACCACATTATCACTGCCAAGAGGATCTTTCTGGGTTGTGTATTCAATTTTATACGTCTTGCCTGCCACATGGAGATTAGCAGAGCACTGCCACTCGTGAATAGAAGTGTCCTCGGCAGCAGTGGGAATCATGGTATTCATATTCAGCGCAGCATAGATTTCACTCTTATTCCCCTCGGTGATAAAGCCCGAAGCTTCTGTCTTCTGAAGAAGAAAGGCTTTCACTACGCTCACAGCTGCATCGGAGGCGCAACCATAGCTTTCTTGAACTTTTCTTTCTTGTAAAGCTTGCTCCGCCTCGGCCTCCCGCTTTTGAGCGGCTATCAAAGCTTGGGTTTCTTTCTGAACACGGATTTGCTGATTAGCATTAATGACAGGAATTGCAACCATTGCAGTTATCGCGACTCCAGCAGCACTCATGATACTAATTTGAGCAGTAGAGAGCTGTGGCATAAGTAGAAAATTTGCTTGCGGTGAGGAGCCCAGTTTTCCCCACTCCTTCAAACTATCAAACATTGGCCTGCATGTCACCAGACCGGCCCCTCTGGCTGACCGCGCCTAGGCCACCCGCCGGCCTTCCTGTTTCGTCACCCTGCTCAGTTCGACCGCCGGGAGCAGCCACTGCATGAGGTGCAACCCCCGCGAGATCCGCGCCAGCAGGGCGTATTCCGGCAGGCCGTACATCTTCGCCAGCGCCGGCAGGCTGACCCGCTTCCCGTCCATGGCAAACCGGGGCAGCATCCGCCCTGGCCCCTTCCACCAGACCTGGAGCGTCACGGTCGAGGCCATCACTTCGCCTTCTCCCCGCAGCGCATGATCAGCAGCGTCCCGGTGAAGCCCTCGCAGGCGAAGGTGACCACCAGCGGCCCTGTCGTTCCCACCGTTGTGAGGCTCACCCGGTCGAGCTTCGCCCCGTTCTTTTCCGCCAGCAGCTTCGCCAGCGAAGTCAGCGCCAGGACGCTCCACGTCCCCCCCTCACTGCGCTCCTGAGTCTCTGCAATCTCCAGCACCCGTTCCACGCCACTCGGATGCAGCGGTTCCCCTCGCGGCATCTCTGCCACTGCCGTAAACGTGTCGCTGTAGGTCTTGATCCTCCAGGCCCAGTCCCCGCCGTCCGGCGTCGGTGCCACTGCCAGCAGCTCAGCATCGTTATGACGCTCCAGCACCTTCGATAGCGCCTGAGTCGGGATGGCAACCCGCTGGCTGCAATGGCCGTCAGTTTCGATGATCACCGCCGTCACACCATCCGTGGCAAACAGCCGGACCCCTTCGCCGTGCGGCTCGATCTGCAGATCGCGCGGGACTGCTTTACCGAAAGTCTTAGGCGCCAGCCGCAGCGCGAGCCTTACCGGCGCCGCCTGAACTTCTACCGTCGCCATGGTACGGACGGGGGCTAAAATCACCTGTGCAAGAATAAAGAGATCCCTGGAGTCTACGCCAGTGGTTTACACCGACGACGATTGCCCAAGGGTGCCGAGTCCCCCTGAAGATCGGCCCAGGCCGGAGGATGATCCGCGCACTTCGGCCCAGTTCCGCAGGTTTCTGAAAGACCGTTATCCCGCCGCCGTCCTTCCTGTCACTATCCACCATGCCTGAACAATCCGCACCAGCCCAGGAGCCAATCTCTGTCACGGTCCAGCATGGCGGGCCGACCGAAGAACCTGAGATCCCGGCGATCGAGGCCTTCCCCCTCATCCCTTCGCCTACCGAGGGTGACGCCCGGAAGTTTGCGATCGACTCCCTAAATGCCGACTTCGGGGAGAGCCTGGTTTACGACATGGCCACCGAGGCCAGGGCCAGGGAGCTGGATCTCCTCTACGCCGAGCTGCCCATGGTGCCGAAAGCATGGCTCCAGCGGGACAGACAGATGGGCCAACTTCGCAACCCGTTTCAGGCTGAGTTCCGCAACGGCACCGTGGGGATGGCGCTGGAGGCCGCCGCACTGAATGATCCCCGCTATCGCGGCGTGCTCGCGTTCTTGCAGAAGGACGCCGGCTACCGGCCAACGGCCCCCAACTATCAGCGGGAAGCTCAGATCGCCCGTCAGGAGGCGGCTAAGCAGCGGATGCTTGATGAGATCGCCGCCTATCAAGGCAAACCCATGGCACCGGTCAAGGTTCCCCCCCGTACCGGTCGCTACTCGGCCAACGGCCTCTATCAGGAAGGCGCCAGCACCACCTACCGCTAGGGATTCGCTCCGTTCACCACTGACCCATGCCAGCCATGCAAGCTCTACAACCCCGCCGCTGCCCTGACAGCGTTACCCGCCTGACCGTCCGCCTGGTGCTGCCCTTCAATGGCGACAGCAACGGCCTACACGGTGCCGAGCTGGCGCGCGCGCTGGAGGCCTGCCAGGCCAAGGCACAGAGGCTTGATTGCCACCTACTGGAGATCAACGGCGAGGCCGACCATCTCCACCTGCTGGCCGAGATGCCGCCTAGCCGGTCGGTGGGAAGTGTCGTTTACGCCGTGAAGAAAGCGGTGGATTCGATGCTGCGAAAGGACTTCCCCTTCCACCCGTTGGGGAAGCAGCTCTGGGGTCCCACCTACACCGCGTTCACCACCGCAGGAGAGACACCGGAGATCCCGTGAGCAACCGCCCCGGATCCCCTCTACGTCCGCCGCCGCCACCGCCCACTAAGACCGTGCCCGTCAGGGTCACCCCGCCGGTCAAGGGTTCCCCCGCCCGCCCTTCGAGCCCTCACAGACAGGCCTAACCCCATGACCGCTCCCGCCACTGACAAGGCCAAGGACAGCATCCTTGGCAACGCCAAAGGCACCATCCTCGATCGGTTCAAAGGCAAAGGCTGCATCCTTGATGGCGCCAAAGGAACCATCCTCGATAAGGCCAAAGGCAACATCCTGACCCCGCGCGCGAAGCAGTAGGCCTAACCACCGTGAAGCCAGAAGACGCCAAGTTCGCCGACTACCGCAAGGCCGAGCACTTCGCCGAATACTGCCGCCATCACGGCATCAGGCAGGGGCAGAAGGCCTCATCCGGCATCCTTGACTTCATGGGCGCTGAAACCAGCAACGCCCGCGAGAAGGAACTTCTCGACCGTTATGAGAAGTACGGCGCAAGCTGGCGCCTGTGGACGAATCCAGCATGGCGGGACCACAGGCGGCGGGAGCATGTCCTAGAGCTGGCCGATAGGCCCAGGGCTCAGCACTGGCAACTTCGCGTTTATGCCGTAGCCCACGGTGAGACCTACGCCGACGATGTTCGCCAGTGGCTCCGCGATCAGGACGCCCTGGCCGAGGTCACCGAGGAGGAGGCCGCCTGGATTGAGGCACAGGATTACACCCCCTATCGCCCCGGATACGTGAGCCCCTATTCCCTGGAGGCGAAGCGCGCCAGAGAGGCGCAGCAAGCCAGCGCAGAGGTCTGACCATGGCCGGCCGTCCCTGCTCCGCCATCGAGATGCGCGGCCGCATCGACTGGGTGCTCCAGCAGATGGCACAGGGTCGCCCTCGCATGGATCTGATGAGAGAGGTAAGGGACCGCTACCAGCTATCCGAGGCCCAGGCGTACAAGGTGCTCCAGCACGCCGACGCCGCCCGCGCTGCCGTGTTCGGGCAGATCAACCGGGCCAGCATGTTGACCAGCGCCGTGGACAGCCTCCAGCGGGCCGCTGAGATCGCCCTCAAGAATCAGCAGCCCATGGCGGTGATCGCCGCCGTCAACGCCCTGGATCGCCTTCTCCACTTTGGTGCGCAATGGGGGGCGAATGGGCAAAGGGACTACGGGAACTCCTGGGACCGCTGACGGGGTTCTGAGCTGTCCCGTATCCGTTCGGCTGAGGGACGATCCGGCAGCGACGGCAGCGCAACGGTTTAGCTGTCCCGCTTCCCTTGTCCCGATTCTTGTACTAGAAATGGTTGGGCCGGCGGTGGTGGAACACCCCGACCCGCGACCGATCGCACTACCGACCGATGCAAACCATTCTCAGCTCGAAAGCTGCGCCCTCCCGCCTGCGCCGCAGCAAACCCAAAGCCCCCCGCCTGCCGCAACAGATCGGCTACGGGCGAGTGAGCACAGCAGATCAGCACCCTGAGGTGCAGGGAGCAGCTCTGCGGGACGCCGGCTGCTCCCAAGTGTTCACCGAGACGATCAGCAGCAGGAAGACCCACCGCCCGCAACTGGCCGCCGCACTGGCCGCCCTGCAACCGGGTGACACTCTGACGATCGTGCGCCTCGATCGGCTGGCCCGCAGCCTGCGGGAGCTGCTGGAGATCGCCGCCGACCTGGAAGAACGCGGCATCGCCCTGAAGGTACTGACCCAAGGCATCGACACCAGCACCCCCACCGGCCGCCTGATGTTCGGCATGTTGGGCGCCATCGCCCAGTTCGAGCGCGACCTATCCGCCGAACGGCTGGCCGAATCGATCCGCCATCGAAAGGTGACGGGTGGCGACCTGGGCGGCCGGCGGCCCAGCTACAGCGACGGCCAGCACCGGCTTGTGCATGAACGGGTGGCGCAGGGGGCCACGGTGCGAGAGATTGCGGCGGAGCTGAATCTTTCGCGGTCTGTTGTAGGCCGCTTGGCAAAGATGGCTCATGACGCGGAGCTTTCTAGTCACAAATGACCATGGCCTGCCTCTGAGTTTTATCTGGGAGGCGGTCCACCCTTCCGTTCGCGCCATTCTCTCGATGCTACGGAATTGGCGGCGTCAATGCGATTGCGGTTTCTATGGTAATTCATCTGTCCTGAGATGAAGAAGATGAAAAAGAACACCAGCACAATGATGCCGATCAGTGGATATAGCAATAGCAGCACAAGGCTTATGGGTAATAGCACAATTGCAGCGCAGCCGCTTAGCCCGCTGGAGGCAAGAGCTGGAGCGCCCATGTCAGCCTTTACGGTCTGTCGAAACCGCTCAAACTCCTGGCGTTCTATGCGCTGCTCTCTCCATACTTCTTGATTCTTCTCAAGGGCATCTTTCTGCTCCGCCTTTTCGCTGAGCTCCTCTGCCATTTTCTCGACGGCATCGAGGGAAAGCCGCGCAATCACATTCCCATGCTGATCGGAGAGAACAAATGACTGGTCTGTGATCCTTGATCTGCCACTATCCACATCAATGCTCGATCTCAGATAGCCCTTTCTTCTCGCGAGGGCGATTGCTGCTTCAAAGAATTGATCCATCGAGATAAAGCCAGAGATTTACGCAAGGTTCATTTCTCGCCTGGGCAGGGCCGCCCCTCGACTGTCTGACGTCCCCGCTTGAGCAGCTTGATTGCCGCGAGAAGAAAGTAGACCTTCCACTTTCGCCAGCAGCCCTGGTCCATCCAGACGCCTGCCATAGGTGGCCAGATGGACCGCCGGGGAGTGACCCATTAGTTCGGCGGCTTCCCTGACGTGCAGGCCTAGGTCGAGGCCCAGCCGCAGCGCGAACGCATGGCGCAGGCCGTAGCTGGTCAGCTCCTCGGGAAGTTGCAGGCGCCGCAGTTGCTGAGTCAGAGCCTGCCCAGGGGATCGAACGCCCAGCAGGGCCGGCGGGAGCCCGTGGCTTCTCCACCGATCCAGCAGACGATGGCAGTCTGCTGGCCATCCGGCAGGGGGCACTGCAGGGATGATCCGGGCGCCGCTGCTGCCCCTGCTGGTCTGCTTGCTGCGGCTGACGACCGCAACCAGCAACCCTTCGCGTTGCTGCAGCTCCATGGCCTGCAGCTCCTTCGGCCGTATTCCGAACACGATCATGCAGTCCCATGCCACGCCATCAGCCGACGTCAGACGGCTCTGGTGGATCGCAGTACGGAGCTGCTCGATCTCGGCATTAGAGAAGCTCCGCACCCCCTGCGGGGCTGCTGTTGCTTTCCCGTTCCCCCGAAGCGGCGCTAGCGCCTCCGGCCAGCTCCAGCCCGCTTTATTCCACAGCCTGCGGGCACGGTCGTAGGCCATCTGCCGGCTGCGGCTGTTTGGCGGCCAGCCCCGCAGAAAGGCGGCCAGGAATGACTCACCGTCGGCCCAGTTGCGCTCCTCCGCCGTGGTGGCCATCCGGTCGAGGTAAGGCTGCCAGGTCCGCTCCCAGGTGCCGGACTGCATCTGTTCCCCCACCAACTGCTCGCGCAGTTGACGGGTCAGGCGCCGGAGGTGGCGGGGCTCTAAGTGGCCAGGGTCATCCGCCGCTGGTGTGGCATCCGGATGAGGCCAGGACCAGCTGGCCGCCATGACGGCATCGAAAACCCCGCAGGCTTCGGCCAAGGCAGTTGCGGCCGTAGAGGGCCCTGGCGGAGTGGACAAGGTGAGCGCCCTTTGCTTCGGTCCGGCGGCGGCTTGCTCGCCAGGACGGGGGGGAAACTCCTTGCTCACCAGCCGCAGGCGGTCGCCGTGAACCTGGAGATACCAGCCGCTGCGGCCCGCCCGATGCCGCTTGAAAGCGCGGCTCAGATCGTGTTGCCACGGAGGGCAGGCCATCGCAGCTTTTCGCCCCTGGTAAATCCTGGGTAAAAAGCTAGCCCATAAGGACTAAATCCGTCCGATTCTGTCCGCTCCTGTCTCAAGGAGCCTTGGCCGAGAACCCTTGGGAAAAGGAGGATCTGGCCTGGGATCTGAGGTTCTGAGAGAGATGCCCGATGCCGGTTTCGAACCAGCGACATCCTGCTTGTAAGGCAGGCGCTCTACCGCTGAGCTAATCGGGCGATGGCGGCATTCTGGCGGAAGGGGCGCCGCGCTCCGGCGGCCGGTACCTTGCTGTGAGCGTCCGGACCCCGGCGATGGCCAGCGGCCGCAGCCACGATCGCGCCACCCGACGGCTGGCCCTGCCGTTCGGCCTGCTCTGGTGGCCGGCCCTGGGGCCGGCGGGCATGGCCGTGGCCGCCGGCGCCTTCCTGCTCGGTGGCCTCTGGCTTTCCCCCGACCTCGACACCCACTCCAACGCCACCCGCCGCTGGGGGCCGCTGCGGCTGCTGTGGTGGCCCTACCGGCGGCTGCTCAGCCACCGCTCCCTGCTCTCCCACAGCCCCCTGCTCGGCACCAGCCTGCGGCTGCTGTGGCTGGCGCTGCTGGTGCTGCTCGGCTGCGCCGCCCTTGCGCCTTTGGGCGCTCCGCCGCTTGGAGACTTGCTTCAGCGGGGCCAGGCGCTCTGGCACAGCCAGCGGCCCCTGCTGCTGACGGCCTTCGTGGGCCTGGAGGCCAGCAGCTGGCTGCACCTGCTCCAGGACGGCGATCCGATCCCCCGAGTGCCGCGCCTGTTGCGTCGCTTCAGGAGCAAGACCCGTCGGCGGCGGAGGCCCGCCGGTCCTCGCCCGTAGCCGCTCAAGGCTTGTTGGACGGTGTCGGCGACGGGGAACTCCATCGCTACGCTGCTGCCGCCCTGTCCACCAGAGGTAGCCCTCAAGGGGGCGAATCCCCAAGTGATGTGGCCTGGCGCTTGAGGGTGGTTGCCGGCACGGCAGCGGCAACATCACTGTCCAGGCTCTTGCAGCGACCGGCGCGAACAGTGGGTCCGGTGAAGCGGAGATAAACTCCCACGACCAGCCATGAGAGTTGTTTTCTGATGGGACAGTCACAGCTGCCAAGTTCTTCTGCTGCCTGAGCCCATCTCCCATGAACCAGGCCCTCACCACAGCCCGAAAACCACGGCTCACCTCGGCCTTTCAGCGATTGATGTCGGTGCATTGGTGGATGGCAGGCCTCTATGTGTTGTTGTTCGTCGGCGGTGCCTTCATGGCCCAGCTGAGTCGAGACGTGTCCTTTCGAGGCTCCCTGTACGACGTGCACAAATCGATCGGCCTGCTCACCATCGCCTTGCTGCTTTGGCGGATTGTGGTGCTGCTTCAGGTGTGGTGGAAGAAGTACACCCGACACCTTCCCCGTCTTAGCCCGAAGTGGTGGCGCAACATGCTGCTGCATGCCTTGCTTTATGGCTTCATGGTGGCGGTTCCACTGGCCGGATTGCTGCTGTCCAATTCCTTCAGGGCAGGCAATGTTGCTTTCTTCGGCCTTCTGATTCCCGACCTGTTCCCAGAGAACAAGGCGATGGTGGATGTGGGCCGCAGTCTGCACTTCTGGCTTGCTTACACCTTTCTCGCGTTCATCGTTCTGCACACCATCGCCCAGTGGCGAGTGGCGCAGGCCAACCTGCGCCGGCTGGGCGACACCATCAAGCGCCTGCGCCGCTCAGGTGTCGCTCCCGGCTGAGGGGCCCTGAACGGGGCTCCGCTTCAGCAGCAGGAGCCGCTCGATGCCGAACTCTTTGCGGGAGTGGCCACGGCGGGTGAGTCAGCCGTCGTCGCCTCGGTCCCGCCGAACGGCAGGGCCGTGCCGCAGCCCTCGAACAGGCCGTAGTGGCGGTTGAAATCGCCGATGAAGTCGAAGTGGGGCGCCAGGCGGCTTTCGGCCAGCATGCGGAAAGTGTTGCCGCAGACCGGAAACACCCGGCCCGTTTCGATCTGGTGGTGCTTGTCGAAGGGCAGGGCGTCGGGATGGCTGGCGATGCTGCCGCGGTAGATCACCGCCTGGCCGTGGTCCTCACAGGCATCTTCCAGGGTCTCGATGTGGAACAACCGGTAGGTGGCGGAGAAGAAGCGGATCGCGCCGGTGCGCCCGGCCAGCTCCGGGTCGGTGATCTCCAGGGGGCGGTCGTCCACGAGGCGGGCATCGGCGAAGCCGGCGCGGCGCGCCAGCCGCAGGAAGTCGTTCCAGTAGAGGGCGCCGCTGAGGCATTCGCCGTGCAGCACCGGGTCGTGGCGCAGAGCTTCGGGCACGCGCCGGTCGGCATATACATCAGCGAAGTAGAACTCGCCGCCGGGTTTGAGCAGTCGCCGCACCCCGTTCAGCACCGCCAGCTTGTCGGGCGAGAGGTTGACCACGCAGTTGGAGATCACCAGATCAAAGCTGCCCGGCTCCAGGGGCAGCTGATCGAGCTGCTCGATGCGGCCCTCGAGAAAGCGCACATTGGCGTAGCCGAACGTCTCGGCGTGGTGGTCGATGTGGCGCCGGGCCACCTCCAGCTGCTCCGGCGTCATGTCGACACCCACCACCTCGCCGCCAGCCCCCACCAGCTGGGCCAGCAGGTACACATCGCGGCCGCTGCCGCAGCCCAGATCGAGCACCCGCAGGCCCTCCAGCAGCGGCGGCGCCACCAGGCCGCAGCCGTAGTAGCGGCAGAGCACCTCGGGGTGGATCCTGGCCAGCAGGGGTCGCAGCGACGGCGGCACGCTGCTGGCATCGCAGCAGGCGTTGGTGCGCAGGTCGGCGCTGCTGCTGAGGGTGGAGCCGTAGTACTCCTGAACGCTGCGGTGCAGATCGGTGGCGCTGGTCATGGCGGGGCGTCGGGGCGGTGGTGATGGACGGGGGTGTTTCTGTGGCGTGGGGCTCAGCCGCGGCGTCGCCAGGTGTGGTAACGGCGCAGCCAGGGCAGCAGGTGCTGGGGCACCCGCTGCTTCTTCCAGGCGGCGGCGGTGTACTTGTTGGCCTCGGCCAGGGTGGGGTAGGCGTGGATCGTCCCGAAGATCTTGCCCAGTCCCAGGCCCCATTTCATGGCCAGCACGATCTCGGCCAGCAGTTCGCCGGCATGCTCGCCCACGATCGTGGCGCCGAGGATCCGGTCGCTGCCGGGTGAGGTGAGCACTTTCACGAACCCCCGCTCGGCGCTCTCCACGATGGCGCGATCGAGCTCGTGCAGGGGGAATCGCGTCACCTCCACCGCCATCCCCTGGGCCGCCGCATCGGCTTCGGTGAGCCCCACCGTTGCCACCTCCGGATCGGTGAAGGTGGTGCGCGGGATCACGCGGTAATCCACCTTGAAGCAGCGCAGCTGGCCGAACAGGGCGTTCACCGCCGCATACCAGGCCTGGTGGGCGGCGGTGTGGGTGAACTGGAACGGTCCGGCCACATCACCGGCGGCGTAGATGTTGGGGTAGAGCGTCTGCAGGAAGGCGTTGGTGGTGATCGTGGTGCCGGTGGGAAGGCCCAGCTCTTCGAGGCCGTAGCCCGTGAGCCGGGCGCGGCGGCCCAGGGCGCAGAGCACGGCGTCGCAGGCGATCCGCTCCTGCCGCTCCCCCTGCCGCACCAGCACCGTCACCGCCCCGCCAGGTGCGGGATCCGGCTCGAAGCCGAGCACCTGGGTGCCCAGGAGCAGACGGACGCCGTCGGCCTCCAGGCCCCGCTGCACCTCGGCGGCCACATCGGCGTCCTCCTTGCCCAGCAGGCGGCTGCTGCGCTGAATCTGGGTGATCGGCAGGCCCAGCTGGGCCAGGGCCTGGGCCAGTTCGCAGGCGATCGGCCCGCCTCCCAGCACCGCCAGCCGCGGCCGCTCCAGCGGGCAGCGGGCCAGCCAGCCCCACACGGTCTCGCTGGTCAGCAGGGGCACGGCCTCGCTTCCCGGCCAGTCGGGCCGCACCGGCTCGGCGCCGGTGGCCAGCACGATCGCCCTGGCGGTGAGCCGCTGTTCGGCGCCCGCAGCTGTGCGGATCGCCACGGTCCAGGGATCCAGCAGGCGGGCCTGACCGTGCAGCACCTCCACCCCCAGGCCCTCGTAGCGCTCGACGCTGTCGTGGGGCGCGATGGCCTCCACCTTGGCGGCCACCCGCGCCAGCACCTGACGCACGCTCAGCCGCGGTTCCATCGGTTCGAGTCCGTAGCGGTCGGCCCGGCGCAGGCGCGCCGCCAGCCGGGCCGAGCTGATCAGCGCCTTGCTGGGCACGCAGCCGGTGTTGAGGCAGTCGCCGCCCATGGCGCCGCGCTCCACCAGCGTCACCCGCGCCTTGACGGTGGCGGCGATGTAGGCGGTCACCAGCCCCGCCGCGCCGGCGCCGATCACGATCAGGTTGCGGTCGAACCGGCGCGGCCGCTGCCACGGGCAGTAGAGCCGCCAGGTCTGCCAGCGGCCGATGGCCGCCTTGGCCAGCCAGGGGAACAGGGCCAGCAGCAGCAGCGACCCCAGCAGCGGCGGGCTGAGGATGCCGCCGACCCCACGCAGCCGGGCCAGCTGGGTGCCGGCGTTCACGTAGACGACCGTGCCGGGCAACATGCCGATCTGGCTGGTGAGGTAGAAGCTGGCCGCCCGGATCGGTGTCAAAGCCATCAGCAGGTTCACCAGGACGAAGGGGAACACCGGCGCCAGCCGCAGGCTGAGCAGGTAGGGCACCCCATCGCGGGCCACCCCGGCCTCGATCGGCGCCAGTTGGCGGGCGAAGCGTCGCCGCACCGGTTCCCGCAGCAGGGTGCGGGCCACCAGGAAGGCCAGCAGGGCGCCGATGCTGGAGGCGAACGACACCAGCAGGGTGCCCAACCCCACCCCGAAGATCGCCCCGCCCGCCAGGGTGAGCACCGCGGCCCCCGGCAGCGACAGGGCCGCCACCAGCACGTACAGCAGCAGGTAGGCGCCCGCCACCAGCAGGGGGGCCTGGCGGCGCTGCTCCAGCAGGGCGCCATGGACCCGCTGCAGGGCCTCCAGGGTGAGTTGGCGGTGCAGGCCCAGCGCGAAGAACAGGGCCACCACCAGGGCGATGGCGGTGAGCAGCAGCAGCTGGCGCCAGCGGGATGGGGAGCGCGGTGGGTCCATGGGGAAAGCCGTTCCCTTTCCCTACCGACGAGCCGGCGTTTCGGATGGCCCCGGCCCCAGGTGGGCGGCCATCCATTCGCTCCATTCGCCGGTACGTTCACCAGCAGGGGACGTCCATGCCCAACCCGGAATCGGCCATGGCGATAGGGGCCATCCAGGTGGTGATTCCGGCGCGCGACGAACGCGAGACGATCGGCCACGTGATCGGCCAGCTGCGCCGGCAGGGGCTCGACCGCATCCGGGTGGTCGACAACGGCAGCCGCGATGGCACCGCTGCCATCGCCCGGCAGCTGGGGGCGGAGGTGCTCAGCGAACCCCGTCCCGGCTACGGCCGCGCCTGCTGGCGGGGGTGCCTCGAGCTCGCCCCCGATGTGGACTGGCTGTTGTTCTGCGATGGCGATGGCGGCGATCCGATCGAGGAACTGCCGCGCTTCCTGGAGCTGCGCAACGACCACGACCTGTTGCTCGGCGACCGCACCGCCACCGCCGTGGGCCGCGCCTCGCTCACGCCCCTGCAGCGGGGTGGCAACCGGCTGGCCACCACGCTGATCACCCTGGGCTGGGGCATCCGCTACCGCGACATGGGGCCGCTGCGGCTGGTGCGGCGCGAGGCCTTCGCGGCGATGGCCCTGCGCGACCGGGGCTTTGGCTGGACCCTGGAGATGCAGGTGCGGGCCATCGAGCTGGGCCTGCGCATCCGCGAGGTGCCCATCTCCCATCGCCCGCGCCTGGCCGGCGCTTCGAAGATTTCCGGTCGCTGGGGCGCCAGTCTGCGGGCCGGGAGTGTGATCCTCACCACCCTGGGCCGGCTGTGGCTTCAGCGATGGACCTGACGACTTGGCTGCGGCCCCTGCAACAGCCGGCCAGTGCCCTGCTGCTGATCGGCGGGGCGCTGCTGATGCGCCCCCACGGCGATCTGTTCGACGCCGCCCAGCTGCTGCCGTTCTGGCGGGCGGCCGCGGTGATGGGCCTGGGTTTCGCCCTGTCCTGGTCGCTGCCCACCATTCCGCGCGCCCTGTTCTGGGCCGTAGCGGTGCTGACACGGCTGGCCCTGCTGGCCATGGAGCCCGGCGACGACATCTGGCGGTACCTCTGGGAGGGGGGGATCCAGCTGCATGGGTTCAGTCCCTATGCGCTGCCACCGGACGCCGCGGCGCTGGAGGGGTTGCGCACGCCGTGGTGGCCCCTGATCAACCACCCCGACACCACCGCCATCTACCCGCCCCTGGCGCAGCTGCTGTTCCGGCTGCATGCCGCCGTGGCCCAGCAGGTGCTGCTGTTCAAGCTGTCGTTCACGGCCGCCGACCTGGCGATCGGCGGCCTGCTCGCCGCCCGCTTTGGAACGGCGCGGGCGGCGCTCTACGCCTGGAATCCGCTGGTGATCGTCGGGATCAGCGGCGGCGGGCACTACGACAGCTGGTTCCTCCTGCCGCTGGTGGCCGCCTGGCTGCTGGCCGAGCGGGATCCCCCGCCGCAGGGGAAGCGCCCGCAAGCCTGGGTCGACCTGTTGCTGGGGCTGAGCGTGGCCCTGAAATGGATCACCCTGCCGCTGCTGCTGCAGCGGGCCTGGAGCCGCTGGTGGCAGTTTCGGCGGCCGGGGCCCGTGCTCAGCACCGTGCTGCTGGGGCTGGCGCCGCTGCTGCTGGGGGCCTCCCTGTTCTGTGGCCCGCGCAGCTGCCCCCTGTTGCCCACCGGCTCCAGCTTCATCCGCCACGGCCGCAGCGCCGAGTGGCTGCCGCATTGGATCGGCCTGCTCTGGCCCTGGACCCTGCAGACCAATGCGGTGCATGGGCTGCTGCTGCTCTTGGTGCTCCTGCTGCTGCTTACCACCAGCGCCAGGTTGGGGGTCTTCGCCTGGCGCTACCTGCTGGCCCTGCTGTTGCTCTCCCCGGTGGTGCACGCCTGGTACTTCATCTGGCTGATGCCCTTCGCCGTGCCCAGCCAGAACTGGGGGGCGCGGCTGGTGAGCCTCTCCGCGTTTGTCTATTTCGTATTGCCCTCGCGGCTGCCCGACTGGCAGCTCACCACCCCGGAGCGGCTGCTGCTGTGGCTGCCCCTGCTGCTGGGGCTTCTGCTCAGCGCCCGGGGCCGAACCGAATCGCCCCTTCGCCGGTAAAGCTCTGGTGCACCCCCGCTCCGCCATGGTCCCCGCCCGTTCCCGCACCCCCTTGCTCCTGGCCTGCAGCCTGGTGCTGATCACCGCCACGGGCTGCGGCAATGGGCCGGCCACGACGTTGCTGGGTGGCGACGCCAACCGCCCATCGCTGGCGGCCGTTGCCCCCCAGTCCCCCCTCGATCCTGCCCCCTTCAACGCGGTGCTGCAGACGGTGGTGGATGGGCGGGGCCTGGTGGATTACGCCACCCTGCAACGGGATCCGGCCCAGCTCGATCGCTACATCAAGGCACTGGGCGATCTGGCGCCCGAGCGCTTCGCCTCCTGGTCGGAAGCCGAGCAGATCGCCGTCCTGATCAACGCCTACAACGCCTTCACCCTGCGCGCGATCATCGAAAACGATCCGATCCGGCCCAGCATCAAGGCCATCCCCGGCGTGTGGAAATTCCGCCGCCACCAGCTGATGGGTCGTGGCCTCACCCTCGATGCGATCGAGCACGAGATCCTGCGGCGTGACTACAACGAGCCCCGCATCCATGCGGCCCTGGTGTGTGCCGCCATCAGCTGCCCGCCGCTGCGGCGCGAGGCCTTCACGGGCCCGGCCCTCGACCGGCAGCTGGAGGATCAGACGACCCTCTGGCTGGCCAGCCCCGTGGGCCTGAAGATCGACCGGGCCGCCGGAACGGTGCAGATCTCCCAGATCTTTCAGTGGTTCGCCGAGGACTGGCAGCGCGCCGATCCGCAGGCCGCCGCCGTGCCCGGCCACCGGAAGCAGAGTGCCGTGTTGCGCTTCGTCGCCCGCTACCTCCCGGCCGAGGAGCGCGCCCTGATCCTGGGGGGCGAGTACCGCTTCTCCTATCTCCCCTACAACTGGGACCTGAATCGCCAGAGCCCCTGAGCGGCCCAGGGGGCTTCAGCTCAGGGCGCCCCCACAGCTGGAGCCGGCGCCGGCGGTGCAGCCGAAACAGTGCTCGGCCACGGCGATCGCCTCGCCCTCGACGCCCTGCTCCAGCAGCTGGCGCAGGTGGGCCCGGGGCTGGCCGCTGCCGGCCGGCAGCTCGAGCATCTGGTTGAAGTCGCAGTCGTAGAGAAAGCCCTGCCAGTCGACGCTGATCGTGGAGCGGCACATCACCTGGGTCAGGTTGGCCGGGTTGTGGTGCTGGCGCAGCAGCGCCATGTAGCTCTCCAGTTGCCCCTGCTGCCGCAGCACCGCCGCGAAACGCTGGATGGGCATGTTGGTGATCGTGAACAGGCGGTTGAAGCGCAAGCCGAAGCGATCGGCGAGCTCGCGCCGGTAGTCCGCTTCCAGGGCGGCCTGGGGGGGCGGCAGGCTGGGGCCCTGGGGGTTGTACACGAGATCCAGCTCCAGGCCTGCGTCGGGATCGCCGTAGCCGAGGGCATTGAGCTGGCGCAGGCCCGAGAGACTGCGCTCGAACACCCCGTCGCCCCGCTGCCGGTCGACATTGTCGGCGAGATAGCAGGGCAGGGAGGCCACCACCTTCACCCCCTGCTGGGCCAGAAAGGCGGCCAGGTCCTCCTGGCCGGGCTCACGCAGGATGGTGAGGTTGCAGCGGTCGATCACCGCCACCCCCAGCCCGCGCGCCTGGCGCACCAGGTCGCGGAAGCCGGGGTGCAGCTCCGGGGCGCCGCCGGTGAGATCGAGGCTGGCGATGTCCCGGGCGCGCAGCACCTCCACCACCAGGGCGATGGTGGAGGGATCCATCATCTCGGTGCGGCTGGGGCCGGCGTTGACATGGCAGTGGCTGCAACTCTGGTTGCAGCGGTAGCCCAGGTTCACCTGCAGGGTGTCGAGCCGGCCGCGGCGCAGGGCCGGGAACGGTGGAGCCAGGGTGATGGTGGGGCCGGTCAGATCGGCAACGCCCATGGATGGAGGGGATGGATACCGGAGATACCGGCCGGGCGGCGAATCGGATGGGCCGGGAAGCCCGGCGGCTCAGGTGGTCTGGGCCGCGGGCTCCGACTGACCACCGATCACGAGCCGCAGCAGAACCGGGGCCAGGAAGGTGGTGCCGATCACCATCAACAGGATGGCGGCTTCCAGGGCCGGAGTGAGGATGCCGGCCTGGGTGCCCAGGCCCAGGAAGATCAGACCCACCTCGCCGCGGGGCATCATCCCCAGACCCACCACCAGGCGGTTGGTGGGGTCCTTGCTGGTGTAGGTCCACCCTGCGGCGACCTTTCCGGCCACGGCGACGACCAGCAGGAACAGGGCCACCACCAGACCCTCGTGGTTGGCGGGATCGAAGGGGTTCAGCACCGAAAGGTCCATGCCGGTGCCGATCAGCACGAAGAACACCGTGGCGAACAGGGCCACCAGGGGCTTCACCGCCGCTTCGATGTCGTGGGTGTGCTTGGAGGCGCTGAGGATCAGGCCGGCGGCGAAGGCCCCCAGGGCGGCCTCCAGGCCGATGGCCTGGGCGGCGAAGCAGCAGAGGGTGAGCACCACGAAGCTGGCCACCGCCACATCCCCGGGGGCCTTGAGTTGATCCACCACCCAGTCGAAGGCTGGGGCGGCGAAACGGCTGAGCACCAGCGCAACGGCCACGAAGATCACCGCCGCGACGCACAACTGCACGACAGGTCCAAGGGTGAAGGAGCCTCCACCGGCCAGGGAGACCACCACGGCCAGGATCACGATGCCGAGGATGTCATCAAGCACGGCGGCACCGATGACGATCTGGCCTTCCTTGCGCTTCAGCCACTGCAGTTCGCCGAACACGCTCGCCGTGATGCCGATCGACGTGGCCGTCATGGCGGCGCCGGCGAAGACGGACGGGATGAACGGCACGTGGAAGAGGTAGTAGAGACCTGCAGTGCCGGCGGCGAAGGGCAGCACCACCCCGGTGAAGGCCACCGTGCCCGCCTGAACGCCCACGGCCACCAGTTCATCCAGCTCGCTCTCAAGGCCTGTGAGGAACAGCAGGGAGAAGAGGCCGATCTCGGCCACCACCTTCAGGCTGGAAAACGTTTCGCTGTAGAGCGAACTGACGGACTCCGGCGTCATCCCGCCCAGGGAGCTCAACAGCCCGAGCACGGCACCGCTGAGCTCGGCCTGGGCTTCGGGGGGAACCACCAGGTGCAGGCCGGAGGCGCCGATCACCACCCCGGCCACCAGTTCGCCCAGGATGGTGGGGAGCTGCAGGCGCACCATCAGCTCCGCCATGAAGCGGGCCGCCACGAAGATCACGAGAAAACGACCAACCCCGATCAGGGTTTCGGTCACTTCAACCTGGTGGCTGCCGACTTCCATCAGCAGCGTGGGCAAAAAATCCATCAGGTGGGTTTGGGGGTGGGAGCAGTTTTAGTGGAATCCAGGACGATCGGTTGCCTGAATGGCGCCAGTATCGACAGGAGACCGTGATCCATCCGATCAGTGGTGGTGATCGATGCCCAGGATCGATCGAGACGGAAAGGTGGAGCCGAGGGCCGAGAGGGCCACGGAACGGGAGGTTTCCATGGCAGCCAACGTCCTGGAACATTCCATTCACGCCCTGGCAGTCAGGGGGCCTGCTGGATCAGAACTTGTGATCGCGCAGGGCTTCCACCTGGTAGATGTAGGTGATGATGGAGAAGTCCGCGTAATACTTCGCTTCGATCGCCCGGGTGATTTCGTCAGCCAGCTCGCGGGTACCGGTGAGCACTTCGATTTTCACATTGGAGAGGGTGTGGGACACGCTGGGCTCTCCCGTGGAGCGCACATTGCGGCTTCCTTCGCCACCCGCGGCATTGACCGTGTAACCGGTGGCACCTGCCGCCTTGATGAGCTTGATGAGTTTTTTGGAGAGGATTTCCTCTGCAACAATCACCAGCTTCCAGACCTGTTGACTCATGACTTTAGCCTCCGATTGGTGGTGGAATTGAAAGTTTAACGACCGATGATCATCCCATCATCTCGGCAAGACCAATGAACAGGGGGATGCAGATGGCGATCGCCACGGGCGTGCCGATGGCTGTGGAAGCACCGATGTAGGCCGAGGGGTTGGCTGACGGGATGCCGGCGCGGAGGGTCGGCGGGCCTGAGATATCCGAGCTGGAGGCGGCGATGACCGCCAGCACGACCGCGCCACCGATGCTGAAGCCGGTGATCTTGTGAATGACAAGGCCAAGACCGAACGCCAGGAAACCATGCACGATGGGCGCAAAGAAGGCGTAGATGGCAAACCACTGGGCAACCTTGCGCAGCTCATTCATGCGCTGGGCGGCCTCCATCCCCATGATGATCATCAGAATCGCGAGGAAGCCGCGGAACAGGGGGTTGAAGAAGCTCTCATAGACAGGCTCGGGCTTGGTGAGAATGCCAAGGGCCACACCGAGGAGCAGAGACGTGACGGCCGAGCTCTGCATGCTCTCTTTGATGATCGGCCAGATCTCGACTTTTTCGGAAGCCTTGCCGTTCCGCTTGCTGAGATACACGCTGGCCACCACGATCGCCGTCACAAGGGCCGGGATGTCCATGAAGGGATAGAGGGCCGCCGTCCAGGCCTCATAGGGGATCTTGGCGGAATCCAACTGCGGCAGGACCGCCGCCAGCGTGGAGCCACTCACGGCGCCGAACAGCCCACCGGTGGCCACGGCGTCAGGCACCGAGATGCCGGGCAGTTTGCCCAGGGTGTAACGACCGATGAAAACGATCACGATGCCTATCAGCACAGCCGCGATTGCCGGGAGGAGGATCTCGGAGGGATTGGAATTGCGAATGGCGATCCCGCCGGTCAGGCCGATCTTCATCAACAGGAAGAAGCTGATGAACTTGTAGATCGAATCTGGAATGGCCAGCTGGCTGCCAAGCGACGCCACGACGATGCCCCCGATCAGGAATCCGAGGGTCGGAGACTGAAGCTGCTCCAGGAAGAGCGGGATGAAGTCGGAAAGGAAATTCACGTTGTGAGTCTGCAGCTCCTGAATTAAGTCTGTGGAAGGTAGCAGAAGCATGCAGCCGTCGTTTAAGCGATATGAGCCATAAGGCATCGTTATCGCCATATGTTCTGCTGCAGATAAGCGACCAGGCTATCCATGCCACGAGTCGTGTTCTTGCTCGACAGATGTGTGCAGCAATGTCCTTGAAGATCCCTGTTTTCTGTCGCGTATTGGTGGTCCACCATTCACACCTACGCTTCGTATTCAGGGTCGTTCGGTTCACCGGCTTGGGCAAAGAAAAAGTGAGGCCTGGGCCGATCGCGTCAGTTCTGCCGCTTCTGTCAGAACCTCAGCTGTGCCAAGGCATCAGGGCCCATGCAGAGAGCGCTGGAGCCGCCACAATGCTCCGGCCGGATGCGGCTTCTTTGGTCAAGAAAAGCTCTTCAGACTCCCTTCCCAGTCCGCACGCCTCCAAGGGCGATGCTGCGCGAACCAAGCCGGATGAATTCTGATGCAGGCAGGCGGGAAACTGCCGACAGGGAGGGCTGGTCGGCGCAGTGAAAGATTGAGATTTTCTTCGGCCATGGTCCTGCGAAGCCTTGGGACACCCAGCCGTCCTGACTAACCCCTATGGTTGCGCCCACCACACCGGTCTGTAGTGATGGCAACTGTTTCGTCCCCTCCAGGGCCTCCCCCTTTCCGGCTGCTGAATCACATCAGCACCCAGAACATCAAGGGCGACCTGTTCGGAGGGGTCACCGCTGCGGTGATCGCCCTGCCGATGGCCCTCGCTTTCGGTGTGGCCTCCGGCGCCGGTGCCGCCGCCGGACTCTGGGGCGCCGTACTGGTTGGCCTGTTCGCTGCCCTGTTCGGCGGAACGCCCACCCTGATCTCCGAGCCCACCGGGCCGATGACGGTGGTGATGACGGCCGTCATTGCGAGTCTCACCGCCCGCGACCCGGAGAACGGCCTGGCCATGGCCTTCACCGTGGTGATGCTGGCCGGCGTGTTCCAGATCGTTTTCGGGATGCTGAAGCTGGGTCGCTATGTCACCCAGATGCCCTACACGGTGATTTCGGGCTTCATGAGCGGCATCGGCATCATCCTGATGGTGCTGCAGTTCGGTCCCTTCCTCGGCCAGGCCATCCCTAAGGGCGGTGTGATCGGCACCCTCACCAACGTGCCCTCGTTGCTGGCCAACGCCCGGCCCGCTGAAGTCACCCTGGCGGTGGTCACGTTGGCGATCCTCTGGTTCACACCCGGCAAGATCAAGAAGGTGGCACCGCCCCAGCTGATCGCTCTGGTCCTGGGCACGGTCCTCTCCCTCACCCTGCTCACGGGTGGCGGAGGTGTCGCTGGAGCCGATGGCGAAGAGATCCGCCGGATCGGTGAGATCGCTTCTGGTTTCCCTAGCCTGGTGGTGCCCCACTTTGAGCTGCCCCAGCTGCAGCTGATGCTGGTGGATGCCGCGGTGCTCGGCATGCTCGGCTGCATTGATGCTCTGCTCACCGCCGTGATTGCCGACAGCATCACCCGCACCGAGCATGATCCCAACAAGGAACTGATCGGCCAGGGCCTGGGCAACCTGGCCTCCGGCCTGTTCGGCGGCATCGCCGGCGCGGGCGCCACCATGGGCACCGTCGTCAACATCCAGGCGGGGGGGCGCAGCGCCCTTTCCGGTATCAGTCGTGCCTTGATCCTGATGCTGGTCATCCTGGCCGGCACCCGGCTGGCGGCCCAGATCCCCCAGGCCGTTCTGGCCGGCATCGCCCTGAAGGTGGGCTTCGACATCGTCGACTGGGGCTTCCTGAAGCGCGCCCACCGCATCTCGATCACCGGGGCGTTGATCATGTATCTGGTGATCGCCCTCACCGTCTTGGTGGATCTGATCGCGGCTGTGGGGATCGGCGTGTTCATCGCCAACATCCTCACCATCGACAAGATGAGTGCTCTGCAGAGCAAATCAGTCAAGTCGATCTCCACCGGCGACGGTGACCTGTTGCTCAACCCTGAGGAAAAGACCCTGCTGGACGAGGGCAAGGGCGAGGTGCTGCTGTTCCAACTGACCGGCGCGATGATCTTCGGTGTGGCCAAGGCCATCGGCCGTGAGCACAACGCCATCGGTGTCTGCAAGGCCGTGGTGTTCGATCTCACCGAGGTCTCCCACCTCGGTGTCACCGCGGCACTGGCGGTGGAGCTCGCCGTCGAAGAAGCGATTGAGAAGGGTCGCCAGGTGTTTGTGGTCGGGGCCAGCGGAACCACCCGCCAGCGGCTCGAGAAGCTTGGGCTCTACGCCAAGCTGCCTTTGGAGCGCACCACCCTCAGCCGCCACGACGCCCTGCAGCAGGCGGTGGCTGGCCTGGCCTGATCACCGGGCGGTTCCATCACCAAGGATGGTGGTGGTTCTGCCCTCCCGCGAATGTCCGGTTCCCGGCCGCTTTCCGCTTCTGATGCCGACGGGGCCAGCCTGGCGGCCCTTGGCGAGCTGGTGGCGGTGGTGGCCCGGCTGCGGGATCCGCAGGCGGGCTGCCCCTGGGACCTGGCCCAGACCCACAGCAGCCTGATCCCCTACGTGCTCGAGGAGGCCCACGAGGTGGCCGATGCGATCCGCCAGGGCGATGACGGCCATCTGGCCGAGGAGCTGGGCGACCTGCTGCTGCAGGTGGTCCTGCACGCCCGCATCGCCAGCGAAGCGGGACACTTCGATCTGGCCGCCGTCGCCTCTGCCATCACGGAGAAGCTGGTGCGCCGTCACCCCCATGTGTTCGATCCGGCGGCGGAGCGGGCCGGCGACCCCGAGGCTGTGCGCCGCAGCTGGGAGGCGATCAAGGCCGCCGAACGCCAGGAGCCAGCTACCACCAGCCCCCTCAGCGAGCGGCTGGCCCAGAAGGTGCGCGGCCAGCCGGCCCTGGCCGGCGCCATGGCCATCTCCCGCAAGGCCGCCGCCGCCGGCTTCGAGTGGGACGCCATCGAGGGCGTGTGGGCGAAGGTGCAGGAGGAGATGGACGAGCTGCGGGAGGCCGTGGCCAGCGGCGACCGGGCCCACGCCCAGGAGGAACTGGGCGACGTGCTCTTCACCCTGGTGAATGTGGCCCGCTGGTGCGATCTCGACCCGGAGGAGGGCCTGGCCGGCACCAACCGCCGTTTCCTCGATCGCTTTTCCCGGGTGGAGGCTGCCCTGGGCGGCGACCTCGGTGGCCGCCGCCTCGCGGAGCTGGAGGTCCACTGGCAGGCGGCCAAGGCCCAGATCCGCGCTGAGGGGGGGCTCGGCCCTAGCCGTCCTCGGCTGGACCCTGCCGGCGGTGGTTCTTGATCGATCCCCGCTGGCGCTTGGCCTTCAGCCGGCGCTCCACCGAGCCGCGGCTGGGCTTGGTCGGGCGGCGGGGGGGCGGCGGTGGCGCGATCGCCGCCTGGATCATCTCCACCAGGCGCTTCTGCGCCGCCTGACGGTTCTGCCACTGGGAGCGCTGCTCCGAGGCCACGACCACCAGCCCGGCCGGGGTGAGCCGGGGGGCCAGCCGCCGCAGGGCCCGCTCCCGCAGGGTCGGGGGCAGGGCGCTGCTGGCGGCCAGGTCGAACACCAGCTCCACCCGGGAGTCGGTGGTGTTCACCCCCTGGCCCCCGGGGCCGGAGGCACGCGAAAACCGCCAGCCCAGCTCGGCCGCCGGGATCATCAGGCCGTTTCCCAGGGGCAGATCGCCGCTCACACCAGGCTCACTTCGCCGCTGCCGATGTCGAAGTAGGCGGCCTGAATGTGCAGGCGGCCGTCGGCAAGGGCCTGGCGCAGCAGGGCACTGCGTTGCGGCAGGGCGCTGGCGGCGGCGGCAGCGTTGTTGCGCACCGCCTGGGCCAGGTCAGCTCCGGGCTTCAGGCTGGCGCGGATCGGTGTCACCAGCTCCTCCAGCAGGGGTGTGAGCGGGTTGCTGGCCATGGCGGCGGTCACCGCGCCGCAGCCGCTGTGCCCCATCACCAGGATCAGGGGCACCGCCAGTTCCGCCACGGCGTACTCCAGCGAGGCGACACCCGCGTCGAAGGCCGTGTTGCCGGCACTGCGCACCTCGAACAGCTCCCCGGCGCCGCAGGCGAAGATCCACTCCGGCGCCACCCGCGAATCGGCGCAGCAGAGCACCGAGGCCCAGGGCCGCTGGCCGGCGGCCAGGGCATCGGGCCGCACCTGGCAGTGCAGCGGCCAGGTCTCGTGCAGCAGGGTGGCCCGCGACAGGGGATCGTCGCTGCGCTCGGCCGCCTGCCAGGTGCGGGAGAAGTCGCGGTTGCGGCGCAGCAGCTCCTGCAGCGGGTCGCCGGCGGGACGGCACACCGACAGCCGTTCCGACAGGGTGGCGTCCGCGGCGGCGGCCGAGGCCGGCCGCAGGGTGTTCAGGGCCAGCCCGGTGCCCGCCAGGCCGAGAAGCCGTAACAGTTGGCGTCTGGAATGTGCCATGGCGCCGTGACAAGGGGTCCTGCCGAAGGTTTAGCTGGAAAGCCACGAGCCAGCCGCATGGGACCGCAACAGCCACCGGGCACCTGGGTGGACGAGGAGCTGGGCGGGGTGCGCTACGGCCTCGCCGCCACCGTGGTGGAGGAACACACCAGTCCTTACCAGCGCATCACGATCATCGACAGCCAGACCTACGGCAAGGGCCTGCTGCTCGACGGCTGCTGGATGACCGCGGAGAAGCAGGAGCGGCATTACCACGAACCGCTGGTGCACCCGGCCCTCTGCGCGGCCGCCTCGATCGAGCGGGTGCTGGTGATCGGTGGCGGTGACGGCGGCACCGCCCGCGAGTGTCTGCGCCACCCCGGCGTCGCCCACCTCGACATGGTGGAGATCGACGGGCTGGTGGTGGAGCTCTCCCGGAAGCACCTGCCCAGCCTCGGCGGCGGCGCCTGGAGCGATCCCCGCTTCCACCTCACCGTCGGTGATGGCATCGCCTGGGCCGCCTCCGCCCCCGACGCCAGCTACGACGTCGTTCTGGTGGATGGTTCCGATCCGGCCGGACCGGCCGAGGGCCTCTTCAACCGCAGCTTCTTCCAGCACTGCCGCCGCCTGCTGCGCCCCGGCGGTGTGTTCGCCACCCAGAGCGAATCCCCCGAAGCCTTCCGCCAGGTGCACATCGACACCGTGCAATTGCTTCGCGAGGTGTTCGGCCATGCCGATCCGCTGTATGGCTGGGTGCCGATGTACCCCAGCGGCTGGTGGAGCTGGACCTTCGCCTGCCCCGATGGCCCCCGCTACCGGGAGCCCCTGGCGGAACGCGCCGCGGTGGTGGCGCCGGGCTGCAGCATCTGGTCGCCCCGCTGGCAGCGGGGGGCCTTCGAGGCGGTGCCGGCCTTCGTGGAGCGCCAGCTGGCCGACGCCGCGGTCCAGCCATGAGCCTGGAGCTGTTCGACACCGAAGGGGCGATCTACATGGGCGCCCGCCGCGAGCCCCAGGGTTGTGCCGTGGGCCTGTTCGGCGTGCCCTACGACGGCACCACCTCCTTCCGCCCCGGCACCCGTTTCGGCCCGGCGGCGATCCGGGAGGTGAGCAGCGGCCTGGAGAGCTACGACCCCCAGCTCGACCTGGATCTCGAGGACCTGGCCTTCGCCGACCTGGGGGCCGTGGCGATCCCCTTCGGCGCGCCCGAGCCGGTGGTGGCGGCGGTGCGCCAGGCCACCGCAGCGGTGCTGGATCTGGGCCTGGCGCCGCTGATGCTGGGCGGTGAGCACTCGATCAGCAGTGGCGCCGTGGCGGCGGTGGCGCAGCGTTTCCCAGATCTGGTGCTGGTGCAGCTCGATGCCCACGCCGACCTTCGCCAGGAGTGGCTCGGGGCCCACCACAGCCACGCCTGCGCCATGCGCCGCTGCCTGGAGGTGCTGCCCAGCGGTGAGCTGCGCCAGATCGCCATCCGCAGCGGCACCCGTGAGGAGTTCCAGGAGCTGCGCAGCAGCGGCCGGCTGGTGCCGATTGGTGCGATGGCCGCGGCGCTGACGCCCCTGCGGGGCCGGCCGCTCTATCTCACGGTCGACCTCGACTGGTTCGATCCCGCCGTGCTGCCCGGCACGGGCACCCCGGAGCCCGGCGGCTTCCACTGGCCCCAGTTCGCCGAGCTGGTGGAGGAGCTGCGCCACCACCAGCTGGTGGCCGCCGACGTCGTGGAGCTGGCTCCCCAGCTCGACGCCAGCGGTGTCAGCGCCGTGCTGGCCGCCAAGGTGACCCGGAGCCTGCTGCTGCTGCTCGGCGCTCAGTAGCAGCAGGTGCCGCTGGCGCGCTGTTCGCGCAGGCGGGTGTGCTGCTGTCCGATCAGCTGCACGGCCAGGGTGGGGTGGTTGTGCAGCAGGTTGAGGAAGCGGAGTCGATCAAGCCGCAGCACTTCCACCGGCGTTCGGGCAAAGGCGTCACTGCGGTGGCTCAGCTCGCGCCAGGTGATGTCCTGGTAACTGAACAGCTCCCCGGGGCGGTAGCAGGTTTTCTCTCCCTGCTCGCCCACCAGCTCCACGATGCCGCGACGGACGGCGTAAATGGCGTTGGCGCTGGCGCCGCGGGAGAAGACGTGGGCTCCTGTGGGAAGGGTGAAGGTTTCACAATCCACATGAACAGCCATCAATTCGATGGGTGATGGGGATGTGGCGGTTCTGATCAATTCAGGGGACCTCCGTGGTGGGGGTGGACGGGTTGAGCCTTCCTAGGGCCAAACGGGACGTTCCGCTAGGAGAAGCCGGGAAGAATCGACGGAAGAAAGTCAAAACGGAATCAACCGTCACATTTTCGACCTTTCCGGCGCCGTCAGGTGAGGCCGGTGGCCAGGCTGAGCTGCTGGCTGCCCATCGGGAGGCGCGCCGGCTTCAGCAGGCCGTCGGGGGACACCACGGGCAGCCGCGGCGGTCGCGCCGTCCAGTGATGACACCAGAGGTCGGCGACCAGTTCGGGATGAATGGGCAGCTGGCGCAGCTGGCACCATCCCATCTCCACCCCGGCAGGGGGGGTGCAGTGGCGGCAGCTGCGACAGTTGGGACGGTTGCCCATCCTCTTGACCTAGTGGGCCATTCAAAGTACGCAGTTCTTCGCCAGTGTGATAGGGGTGAAAGCCGAATGACAGGCTTTCTTCGGTATTTGGAGGCCGCCACTCCATAGGATCGCCCCACCGGGCACCGGCGTCCCCTTGGCCGGCCGGCCGCCATCCATGGTTTCCACCCCCCTGCGCCGCACCCCCCTGGACGCCGCTGCCGTCGCCGCGGGCGCCCGCATGGTGCCCTTCGCCGGCTGGCAGATGGCGATTCAGTTCGCCGGCCTGGTGCAGGAGCACAACGCCGTGCGGCAGCACTGCGGCGTCTTCGACATCTCCCACATGGGTGTGCTCACCCTGCGCGGGCAGGGCACCAAGGATGCCCTGCAGCGGCTGGTGCCCACCGACCTGTTCCGCATCGGGCCCGGCGAGGCCTGCTACACGGTGCTGCTCAACGACGCCGGTGGCATCCGCGACGACCTGATCGTCTACGACCGGGGCCGGCTGGGCGGCCCCGAGGGGGAGCGGGACGAGCTGGTGCTGGTGATCAACGCCGCCTGCGCCGAGGCCGACACCGCCTGGATCGCCAGCCAGCTGGAACCGGAGGGGATCGTCATCACCGACCGCAAGGGCGATGGGGTGCTGCTGGCCCTGCAGGGCCCGGAGGCGCCCGCCCGTCTCGAGGCCCTGGTGGGCACGAGCCTGGCGGGGCTGCCCCGCTTCGGCCACCGGGAGCTGGCCATCGATGGCGCGCCAGTGTTCGTGGGCCGCACCGGATACACCGGCGAAGACGGCTTCGAGCTGCTGCTGGGCCGCCAGGCCGGCCTGGCCCTCTGGCAGCGCCTGCTGGACGACGGCGTCACCCCCTGCGGCCTCGGCGCCCGTGACACCCTGCGGCTGGAGGCGGCGATGCACCTCTACGGCAACGAGATGGACGCGGCCACCACGCCGCTGGAGGCGGGCCTCGGGTGGCTGGTGCACCTGGAGATGCCGGCGGACTTCATCGGTCGCGCCGCCCTGGAGCGCCAGACCAGCGAGGGGGTGGGCCGCAAGCTGGTGGGTCTGAAACTGCAGGGCCGCACCATCGCCCGTCACGGCTACCCGGTGCTGCAGGACGGCGTGGCGGTGGGCGAGGTCACCAGCGGCACCTGGTCCCCCACCCTGGGGGAGGCGGTGGCCCTGGCCTACGTGCCCGCGGCGGCGGCCAAGCCCGGCACCGCGCTGGCGGTGGAGATCCGCGGCCGGGCCGAGCCGGCGGTGGTGGTGCGGCGGCCCTTCTACCGGCGCGGCTGAGGACGGAGGACTGAGCAGGTCCGGGCTGCGGGCGCCCTGTGGGAAACTCGCGGATTGATGTGTTCTTGACCCATGCGCAGCCACGGGTGCGGCGACCTGCGCAACGACGCCATCGGTGAGGGCGCTCAGCTGTGCGGCTGGGTCGACCGACGCCGTGACCACGGCGGCGTGATCTTCATCGACCTGCGCGACCGCAGCGGCACCGTGCAGATCACGGTGGATCCGGATCTGGCCCCCGCCGCCTTCGCCGTGGCCGAGAGGCTGCGCAACGAGACCGTGCTGCGGGTGGAGGGCAAGGTGCGGGCCCGTCCGGCCGCGTCCCTCAACGAACGCCTGGCCACCGGTGCGATCGAGGTGCTGGCCTCCGGCATCACGGTGCTCAACGAAGTGCGCGGCAACCTCCCCTTCCCGGTGTCGGTCCACGACGAGGAGAACACCCGCGAGGAACTGCGGCTGCGCCACCGCTATCTCGACCTGCGCCGTGAGCGCATGGCGCGCAACCTGCGGCTGCGCCACGCCACCGTGCGGGCCGCCCGCGGCTTCCTGGAGGGCGAGGGCTTCATCGAGGTGGAAACCCCGGTGCTCACCCGCTCCACCCCCGAGGGAGCCCGCGACTACCTGGTGCCCAGCCGGGTCTGCGGCGGGGAATGGTTCGCCCTGCCCCAGTCCCCCCAGCTGTTCAAGCAGCTGCTGATGGTGGGCGGCCTGGAGCGCTATTACCAACTGGCCCGCTGCTTCCGCGACGAGGACCTGCGGGCCGACCGCCAGCCGGAGTTCACCCAGCTGGACATGGAGATGAGCTTCATGGACCAGGAGCAGATCCTGGCGCTCAACGAGGGCCTGATCGCCGCCATCTGGAAGCAGGTGAAAGGAATCGAGCTGCCCCGCCCCTTCCCCCGCCTCACCTGGCACGAGGCGATGGCCCGCTACGGCACCGACCGGCCTGACACCCGTTACGGCATGGAGCTCACCGACGTGAGCGATCTGGTGGCCAGCATGGGCTTCAAGGTGTTCTCCGGGGCGGTGGCGGCCGGTGGATCGGTGAAATGCATCGCCGTGGCCGGCGGCAATGAGGCCGTCAGCAATGTGCGCATCAAGCCGGGCGGTGATGTGTTCAGCGAGGCCCAGAAGGCGGGGGCCGGCGGCCTGGCCTTCATCCGGGTGCGGGCCGGCGGTGAGATCGACACGATCGGCGCCATCAAGGACAACCTCACCGCCGAGACCAAGGCGGAACTGCTGCAGCGCACCGGCGCCAGCGAAGGCACCCTGCTGCTGTTCGGTGCCGGTGACACCGCCACCGTCCACAAGGCCCTCGACCGGGTGCGGCAGTACCTGGCCCGCGAACTCGGCCTGGTGCCGGCCGACCGGGACAACGACCAGTGGAACTTCCTCTGGGTGGTCGACTTCCCGATGTTCGAGTTCAACGCCGGCGAGAACCGGCTCGAAGCCCTCCACCACCCCTTCTGCGCCCCCAACCCGGGGGATCTGGGCAGCGATCCCGGCCAGTGGGCCACCACCCTGCCCACGGCCCGTGCCCAGGCCTACGACCTGGTGCTCAACGGTCTGGAGCTGGGCGGTGGTTCCCTGCGCATCCACGATTCCGCCCTGCAGCGCCAGGTGCTGCAGACCATCGACCTGCCCCTGGAGGAGGCCGAGCGCCAGTTCGGCTTCCTGATGGAGGCCCTCGACATGGGCGCCCCGCCCCACGGCGGCATCGCCTTCGGCATGGACCGGCTGGTGATGCTGCTTGCTGGTGAGGAGTCGATCCGCGACACGATCGCCTTCCCGAAGACCCAGCAGGCCCGCTGCCTGATGACCCAGGCCCCGGCCGACGTGGCGCCGAAGCAGCTGGAGGAGCTGCATGTGGCCAGCACCTGGGTGGAGGAGGAGCGCTAGGCGCCTCCGGGCCAGGCCGAAGCGATCACGGCAAGACGAAACGAACGGCTCAAACCTCAGTAGCTTCGCTGTAACACCCCATCCCTCCCGCAGCCCCGCCATGACCGCCACCGCCCCTGCCATCAACATCGGCCTCTCCCTGGAGCATCGGCAGGAGATCGCCTCAGGCCTCGGTCGCGTGCTGGCCGACAGCACCGTGCTCTACGCCAAGACCCACGGCTTCCACTGGAACGTCACCGGGCCGATGTTCAACGCGCTGCACCTGATGTTCATGGAGCAGTACACGGAGCTCTGGACCGCCCTTGACCTGATCGCCGAGCGGATCCGGGCCCTCGGGTTGCCGGCCCCCTACGGCGCCTCGATCTACGCCGGTCTCTCCTCGATCCCGGAGGCCCAGGGGTTTCCCGACGCCCTTTCCATGGTGCGCGAGCTGGTGGAGGGCCATGAGGCCGTGGCCCGCACGATCCGCTCGGTGTTCACCCTGGCCGATGAGGCCAACGACCAGCCCACCGCCGACCTGCTCACCCAGCGACTGCAGCTGCACGAGAAGAACGCCTGGATGCTGCGGAGCGTCCTGGAGGGCTGAGCCGGCGCCTCGGCGCAGCGGCCCGCGCCCTTCGGCGCACTGGAAACGGTCGGTAGATTGGGGGATCAGCGCTGCCCCCGATGACCGCACCGTCCGCCACGCGGGGCCATGCCGCGAAGTTTGTCTTTGTCACTGGCGGGGTGGTCTCCAGCATCGGCAAGGGCATCGTGGCGGCCAGCCTTGGGCGGCTGCTCAAATCGCGCGGGTACAGCGTCTCGATCCTGAAGCTGGATCCCTACCTGAACGTGGATCCGGGCACCATGAGCCCCTACCAGCACGGTGAGGTGTTCGTCACCGAGGACGGCGCCGAGACCGACCTGGATCTGGGTCACTACGAGCGTTTCACCGACACGGCCATGTCACGCCTCAACAGCGTGACCACCGGCTCGATCTACCAGGCGGTGATCAACAAGGAGCGCCGCGGCGACTACAACGGTGGCACCGTCCAGGTGATCCCCCACATCACCGGCGAAATCCGCGAGCGCATCCACCGGGTGGCGGCCAACAGCGGCGCCGACGTGGTGATCACGGAGATCGGCGGCACCGTGGGCGACATCGAATCACTGCCGTTCCTGGAGGCGATCCGCGAGTTCCGTGGCGATGTCGGCCGCCAGGATCTGGCCTATGTCCATGTCACCCTCCTGCCGTTCATCGGCACTTCCGGCGAACTCAAGACCAAGCCCACCCAGCACTCGGTGAAGGAGCTGCGCTCGATCGGCATCCAGCCCGACGTGCTCGTCTGCCGCAGCGACCGGCCCATCAGCACCGACCTCAAGGCCAAGATCGGCGGCTTCTGCGGCGTGCCGGCCAGCGCCGTGATCCAGGCCCTCGATGCCGACAGCATCTACGCGGTGCCCCTGGCGATGGAGAGCGAGGGCCTCTGCCGCCAGGTGCTCGACGTCCTCTCCCTGGTCGACCACGACAGCGACATGGCGCGCTGGGCCGATCTGGTCGAGAAGCTGCGCCACCCGGGGCCCGCCGTCAAGGTGGCCCTGGTGGGCAAGTACGTGCAGCTCAACGACGCCTACCTCTCAGTGGTTGAAGCGTTACGCCACGCCTGCCTGGAGCGGGACGCCTCCCTCGATCTCCACTGGGTCTGCGCCGAGCAGATCGAGAGCCAGGGCGCCGACGCCCTGCTGCGGGGCATGGATGCGGTGGTGGTACCCGGCGGCTTCGGCCACCGCGGTGTCGACGGCAAGGTGGCGGCGATCCGCTGGGCCCGGGAGCAGCGGGTGCCCTTCCTGGGGCTCTGCCTCGGCATGCAGTGCGCCGTGATCGAGTGGGCCCTCAACCAGGCGGGCCTGGAAGGGGCCACCAGCGCCGAGCTCGACCGCGCCACGCCCCACCCCGTGATCCACCTGCTGCCCGAACAGCAGGACGTGGTGGACCTGGGCGGCACCATGCGGCTGGGTGTCTACCCGTGCCGGCTGACGGCGGGCACCATGGCCCAGCGCCTCTACGGCGAGGAGGTGGTCTACGAGCGCCACCGCCACCGCTACGAGTTCAACAACGCCTACCGCTCCCTGTTCCTGGAATCGGGCTACGAGATCAGCGGCACCTCCCCGGATGGCCGCCTGGTGGAGCTGATCGAACTGAAGGATCACCCCTTCTTCACCGCCTGCCAGTACCACCCGGAATTCCTCTCCCGTCCCGGCAAGCCCCATCCCCTGTTCCGGGGTCTGATCGAGGCGGCCCAGCAACGGCTGCCCGGCTCCCCCAGCGAGGCCGTGGACCGTGTCGCCAGCCCCATCTACGGCTGACGCTCTCGCGGTGGTGGAAACCTTCCACTCCCTGCAGGGGGAGGGGCTCCACGCCGGCCGCAGCGCCTTCTTCATCCGCCTGGCGGGCTGCGACGTGGGCTGCCCCTGGTGCGACACCAAGCACTCCTGGCCGGCGGAGGCCCATCCGCGGCGCCCCCTGGCCGACCTGGCGGCCGAGGCCAGCGCCGCCGCCGCCGCCGGTGCCGCCTTCGTGGTGATCACTGGCGGCGAGCCCCTGCAGCAACCCCTCGACGTCCTGTGCACCGCCCTGGCGTCGGCGGGCCTGCTGCTGCACCTGGAAACCAGTGGCGTGGGCGAGCTCAGCGGCCGCTTCGACTGGATCACCCTCTCGCCCAAGCCCCACCAGCCCCCGGCCGCCGAACTCCTGGCCCGCTGCGACGAGCTCAAGGTGGTGGTGACTTCTGCGGCCGACCTGTCCTTCGCCGAAGCCATGGCCGCCGAGGCGGGCCGTCTGCGCGCGCCCACCGGCCCCGGCCCCGTGCTTCTGCTTCAGCCCGTCTGGAACGAGCCGGCCGCCCAGGAGCTGGCGGTGGCCTACGTGCGCCGCAGCCCCGCCTGGCGGCTCAGCCTGCAGAGCCACAAGTGGCTGGGGGTGCGCTGAAGCCTCAGAGGGCCTGGGCCGGCTGCTGCACCTTCTCGGCCTTCCAGAGCCGCCAGCGCAGCTGCAGATCCTTGGGCGTGTACACAACGATCGGCCGACTGGCGTCGTAGGGCACCACGAAGGGTTTGCTGCCCATGGGCACGAACACCGTGCGTTTCGCCTGGCCGGGGGGGCAGGCCATGCGGGTCGATACCGTCGGGCCCACATCGCTCACGGTGTAGACGCTGACACCCAGCCCCTTCAGCTTGTTGGCACGGAAGCGGCCGCGGAAGGCCTGCTGGTTGCAATCCACCTCCATCTCCCGGCCGGGGATCAGCTGCACCCGCCAGTCGCTCGGGTGGGGGGAGAGGCGAGGATCGGTGCCGGGGGGCAGCACACCGGGCAGCTGGATGACCCAGCGGGTCTGGCCGGCGGCGGCAGCGGGGTAGGGCTTGAGATCCAGCCGGGGAATGGCCAGGGCCGGAGCCCCCAGTCCCGCGAGCAGGGACGGCAGGGTGACGATGACGCTGGCGCGGCGCAGGGCGTGGGCCATGGGGATCCTCATCTGATCACGATGGCATCCTCCGGCCCCTGCGGCCGCTTCCACAATGGGGACACCCTGTTCCCGCCAGCCCCATCACGCCCCCCCCACCCACGCGCCTCGCCATCGCCCTGCTCTCCGGCGGGCTGGATTCGGCCACCGCCGCCGCCCTGGCGATCGAGGCGGGTCACCGGGTGATCGGCCTGTCGTTTGATTACGGCCAGCGCCACCGGCGCGAGCTGACCGCCGCCGCCACCGTGGCCGGCGCCCTGGCGCTGGAGGAGCACCACGTGATCGCCGTGAACCTGGCGGCCTGGGGGGGCTCGGCCCTCACCGATCCGGCCATCCCCGTTCCTGAAGAAGGGGTGCGCGAGGGGGTGATCCCCAGCACCTACGTGCCCGGCCGCAACACGGTCTTCATCGCCCTGGGGCTGAGCCTGGCCGAAGCCCGCGGTGCCGGCAGCCTGGTGCTGGGGGTCAACGCGGTGGATTACTCCGGCTATCCCGACTGCCGCCCCGACTACCTGGCCGCCTTCCAGACCCTGGCCGACCTGGCCACGAAGGCGGGGCGCCAGGGCCAGGGAGCTCGCCTGTGGGCCCCCCTGGTGGCTTGGGACAAGGCCACCATCGTGCGCGAAGCGCTGCGGCTGGGGGTGCCGATCGCGGCCACCTGGAGCTGTTACAGCGGCGAGGATCTCCCCTGCGGCCGCTGCGACAGCTGCCGCATCCGCGATGCCGCCCTGGTCGCCGCCGGCCGGCCCGACCTGACCAGCGCCGCCGTCCGGGCCGGAGCCGCCATCCGCGCCGGAGCCGACTGTTGAAACAGGCGCCACTCCCCTGGCTGGAGCCCCGGTCCCTGGCCCGGGTGCTGGCGGCGCGCTTCGGCCAGGACGGGCTGGTGCTGCTCGATGGCGACAGCAGCCCCCTCGGCCGCCGCGGCGTGCTTGGGGTGGATCCGGTGGTCCGCGTGAGCTGCCGTGGCCTGCCGGGCACCCCAGGGGCGGACGACCCCTTCGCCGTCCTGGCGGATCTGGAGCGCCAGGGCGGGCCGTGGCTGGGCTGGCTCGCCTACGAGGCCGGGGCCTGGGTGGAGCCCGCCAAGCACTGGCAGGGCTCCGACATGGCCACCCTGTGGGCGGCCCGCCACGACCCCCTGATCCATTTCGATCGGGGCGAGCAGCGGCTCTGGCTCGAGGGCGACGACCCTGCCCGCCTCTCGGCCATGGTCCGGCTGCTGGCGGACCCGGCAACGGCCACGGCGGTGGCCGCAGAGGTGGCCGCGAGCGGGGAGCGCCCGGCTGATGGGGCCGCCGTCGCCCGGGATGCCTGGCACTGGCACACCTCCCCGGAGGCGTTCGCCGCTCAGGTGCGGATCCTGCGGGAGTGGATCGCCGCCGGTGATCTGTTCCAGGCCAACCTCACCGCCTGCTGCGAGAGCCTGCGGCCGCAGCGGCCCGACCCCCTGGCGCTCTACCACCGCCTGGTCCGGCATGGTCCGGCCCCGTTCGCCGGCCTGGCGATCGCCGGGGAGGAGGCGGTGATCTCGGCCTCCCCCGAGCGTTTCCTGCGCCTGCACCCCGATGGGCGGGTGGAGACACGGCCGATCAAGGGCACCCGGCCGCGCCACCGCGATCCCGACGCCGATGCCGCCAGTGCCGCCGCCCTGATCTGCGACCCCAAGGACCGGGCCGAGAACGTGATGATCGTCGACCTGCTGCGCAACGACCTGGGCCGGGTCTGCCTGCCGGGGTCGGTGCATGTCCCGCAGCTGCTGGGGCTGGAGAGTTACGCCCATGTGCACCACCTCACCTCCGTGGTGATGGGCCAGCTCGCCGGCGGCCGCGGCCTGGTCGACCTGCTGCGGGCCTGCTGGCCGGGGGGCTCGATCACGGGGGCCCCCAAGGTGCGCGCCTGCCGGCGCCTCAACCAGCTCGAGCCGGTGCCGCGGGGGCCCTATTGCGGCTCCCTGTTCCACCTCGGCGCCGATGGCGGTTTCGACAGCAGCATCCTCATCCGAACCCTGCTGCAGAAGGGTCGCCGCCTGCGTCTTCACGCCGGTGGCGGCATCGTCGCCGACTCCGATCCGGCGGGGGAGGCCCGGGAGATGGGCTGGAAGATCGAACCCCTGCTGGAGGCCCTGGCATGAGCGGCGGCGGCGATACCGGCCCGGGGCCCGGGTCCATCGCCTGGATCGACGCGCCAGCGCCGCAAGGAACCTGGGGCGACCCGGACCAGCTCAGCCTGCCCCTGAACGATCGGGGCCTGCTGCTGGGCGATGGCCTGTTCGAGACGGTGCTGGTTCAGGCGGGGCGCCCCCGGCTGCTGGCGGAGCACCTGGAGCGCTGGCAGGCCGCCGCCGCCAGCCTGGGCATGGCCCCACCCCCCGGCGCCGATCGGGTGCTGCCGCTGCTGGCGGACGCCGTGGCCCGCAGTGGCCTCAGCGGCGACGGCGCCCTGCGGCTCAACTGGAGCCGGGGCAGTGGCGGCGGGCGGGGCCTTGGCCTGCCGGGGCCGGGCGAACCCCAGGGGCGGCCGCGCTTCTGGCTGCAGCTGAGCCCCTGGAGGCGCCCCAGCACGCCGGTGGCGGTGATCGTCAGCCGCCTGGAGCGGCGCAACCCCGACAGCCTGGTCAGTCGCTGCAAGACCTTCGCCTACGCCGGGGCCATCCAGGCCCTGCGCGAGGCCCGGGCCACCGGCGCCGACGATGCCCTGCTGCTGGGAGGCGGCGGTCACCTCTGCTGCGGCACCAGCGCCAACCTGTTCGTGCACCTCAAGGGTGAGTGGCTCACCCCACCCCTGGCCAGCGGCTGCCTGCCGGGGGTGATGCGGGGCCGTGGGCTGGCCCTGGGGCTGGTGCGGGAGGGCGCCTTCGGCGTCGCCGACCTGCTCGCCAGCGAGGGGGCCCTGCTGATCAACAGCCTGGGCCTCCGGCCGATTCGCCGCTGCGAGGGCCGTGATCTGCCCCTGCCGAGCGGGGCCGAGAGGCTGTGGAAGCAGCTGCTGGCGTCGGCTTAGGTTGGCCCCAGACTCGATCGATCAACTTGTCTGACGCTGTGGGGGGCCTGGGGTCCCGGAAGCACCTGGCAGGACTCCTGGCCTGTCTGGGCCTGGCCCTGGCCGGGTGCGGCGCCACGTCCAAGGAAGTGGCGATTCAGAACGCCAAGCCGGGCGACCTGCTCGTGGAGGTGGACGGCAGCCGGGTGGAGCTCGTCAGAGCCTTCACGCCAGGCATTGCCAACGGGCTTCACAAGGGTGTCGTGAAGATCACCACAGATGCCGGAGATGGCAAGGGGCAGATGTATGAAATCACGGCGATCTGCAGCGTCAAGGGAGAGCCGGGCTGGCAAACCTATGACAACATCTTCGGAGATCCAATCAGCGATCTCAACGCGAAAAGAACATTCCCAGTCAAGAATCGCTGGCAGTACCTGTTCCATTTTGACGGTCGCACGGAAAAGATCGGAACGCTTGAACCCCGTGGCTGGGTGTCACGACTGAAGGATAATTTGTGCAGGAAAGGCGATTTCGACGACACCTGATCACCCTGTCGACCAAGCTGTCGAAAGCCGTGGCGTCGGCTTGATAATGATTCCTGCTTCGATCCGATCAAGCGGGCTCCATTCCGCCAGTATCCGGTAACAACAGACACTTTCGAGCCGCAGGCCTTCCTTTTGGATGGAAAGGAAATTGCGCCTCGCTCTCTCGATGCCAAAAACACTCTTCTCCGTCGATCTCACCAAGCCGATGGATCAGCAGGACATGCCCGGTCACAACCGCTGGCATCCCGAGATCCCGGCCGTGGCCTCGGTGAATCCTGGTGACGTGTTCCGGATCGAATGCAAGGACTGGACCGATGGCCAGATCAAGAACAACGACGACCCCAAGGACATTGAAGATGTCAATCTGGAGGTCGTCCATGTCCTGAGTGGACCGATCTGGGTCAATGGCGCCCAACCCGGCGACATCCTGGTGGTTGACATTCTCGATGTCGGCGCCCTGCAGGGCGATGAATGGGGATTCACGGGCATCTTCGCCAAGGAGAACGGCGGTGGCTTCCTCACCGATCACTACCCCAAGGCCGCCAAAGCCATCTGGGATCTGGAGGGCATTTACACCTCCTCCCGCCACATTCCCGGTGTGCGCTTCGCCGGCATCACCCACCCGGGCCTGATCGGCTGCGCCCCTTCCCAGGAACTGCTGAATGAGTGGAACCGTCGTGAGACGGAACTGGTGAAGACCGCCCCCGACCGCCGCACCTACGGTGCCGGCCTCTCCGGCAGCGAGCCGGTGCTGGCGGCCCTGCCCAACCCCAACAGCGCCATCCTTGGCACCCTCCCCTCCAGCGAGTTCGAGCGGGTGGCCAACGAAGCCGCCCGTACCGTTCCGCCCCGGGAGCATGGTGGCAACTGCGACATCAAGAACCTCACCAAGGGCACGCGGATCTACTTCCCCGTCTATGTCGAAGGCGCCAAGCTCTCGATGGGTGACATCCACTTCTCCCAGGGGGATGGGGAGATCTCCTTCTGTGGTGCCATCGAGATGTCCGGTTACCTCGATCTCCATGTGGAGATCATCAAAGGTGGCATGGCCAAGTACGGGATGGTCAACCCGATGTTCAAGACCAGCCCGGTGGAACCCCACTACAGCGACTACCTGGTGTTCGAAGGCATCTCCGTCGATGAGTTCGAAGGCAAGCAGTACTACATGGATGTGCACATCGCCTACCGGCGTGCCTGCCTCAATGCCATCGAGTACCTCAAGAAGTTCGGCTACACCGGCGAGCAGGCTTACCTGCTGCTGAGCTGTGCGCCGGTGGAAGGCAGGATCAGCGGCATCGTTGACATTCCCAACGCCTGTTGCACCCTGGCCATCCCCACCTCGATCTTCGATCAGGACATTCTCCCCTGCTGATCAGACAGTGGAATGCGGGGGCCTGAGCGTCAGGCCCCTTTTCTTTTGTGCCACCGTTCTACGTCCGTTTCTCTCTGCGATTGCACCATGCCTGTCTACGAATACAGCTGCAGCAATGGCTGCGATAACTACGAAGTCTGGCGCAGTATTGATGAGCGCCAGAAGGAAACCAACTGCCCGACCTGCACGGCGGAAGGCGTCCGCGTCTTCACTCCTGTGATGTCGCTCAGCGGTCCGCTGAGGCTGAAGCAGGAACAGTCCGGCCCGCGTCTTGTGCGCAAGGAAACAAAAGAGCCAGCTGGTAAGCAGCGGCTCAAGGAGAGCGGCACCCGTCCCTGGATGCTGAATCGGGGCTGCTGAGCGACTAGCGTCGCCAGCGATCTGTGCTGACGAACGGAAACTCCCAGACCCTGCCACCGCAGCGGTGGTCCTGGCCTGGGAGTTTTGACTGAGATGCTGGCTTCAGACCGTGAGGAATTCCTTGATCACGTCGTCGGACAGCTGATCGGTCTGGCCACTGGAGACGATGCCGCCGCGCTGCATGGCGTAATAGAAATCGGACTGGCGCACGAAGTGGAGATGCTGTTCGACCAGCAATACGCTGATACCTGTTTCCTTCATGATCCGCTGCACGGCGTGCTCGATGTCGAGGATGATCGAGGGCTGAATGCCTTCGGTGGGTTCATCCAGGAGCAGCAACTTGGGCTTGCCCAGCAGGGCGCGGGCGATGGCCAGCTGTTGTTGCTGACCGCCACTGAGGTCACCCCCCTTGCGCTTGAGAAACTTTTCGAGGATCGGGAACAGATCGAAAATCAGCGGATCGATGTGGCGGTTCTTTTCCAGACCCCCGGGGAGGGCTTCCATGCCGAGCAGCAGATTCTCCTTGACCGTCACCTGGGGAATGATGTCCCGGCCCTGGGAGACATAGCCGATCCCGGCACGGGCGCGCCTGTAGGGCGGCTGGGTCGTGAGCTGACCATCCTGGTAGTTGATCGTCCCCGACCGCTGCTGCAACAGGCCGATGACTGTCTTGAGGAAGGTGGTCTTGCCGACGCCGTTCCGGCCGATCAGGCAGACCATCTTGCCTTCGTGGATGGTCAGGTCAACGTTGCGGAGAATGTGGCTTTCTCCGTAATAGACATTCAGGTCGGAGACCTGGAGCAGGGGTTGGGCGCTGGTGGTGGACATGGGGTCGGTGGGTGATGGTCGGAAAGCGATTACTGTTCGGGCGGCCCCAGGTAGACCTCGATCACCCGCGGGTCGGATTTGACCTTCTCCAGCGGCCCTTCGGTGAGCACCTGTCCCTGGTGCAGGACGGTGACGTCAAAACCCAGGTCGCGGATGAACTCCATGTCGTGCTCTATCACCACCACGGTGTGGTCGCCGGCCAGGGACTTGATCAGCTCTGCGGTGCGCAGGGTTTCCTCGTCGGTGAGACCAGCGACAGGTTCATCCAGCAGCAGCACCTCGGGGGCCTGGGCCACGAGTGAGGCGATCGCCAACCATTGCTTCTGCCCGTGGGAGAGCGAGCCGGCCTTGACGGTCGCAAACGGGGTCAGACCGACGTAATTCATGATCCGATGCACCTCATCCTTCGAGGATTGGGGCAGGCCGGAGCCCAGCAGGCTGAAGGCGTTCTTTTCAGGTGAGGCAGACAGTTCCAGGTTGCGCAACACCGTGAGATTCTCAAACACCCGGGGGGTCTGAAACTTGCGACCGATGCCATCTCGGGAGATCTGTTGCTCGGAGACGCCGAGCAGCGACTTCCCCTTGAACGTCACCGTCCCCTTCGTGGGCCGCACTTTGCCTGTGATCACATCCAGAAAGGTGGTCTTGCCAGCACCGTTGGGGCCGATGATGGACTTCAATTCACCCTTGTAGAGCTTCAGGCTGAGGTCGGTGAGGGCATAAAAGCCGTCGAAACTCACGCTGACGTCATTGAGCTCGAGTAGAGGTTCTGACATGGACATCGGAAGGGTGCGAAATCGAAAAAGCAGTCACAGCAGACAAACCAGGACCGGTTCCCTGGTGGGCTAATCCACCGGAATGGCCTCCTTGTCCAGCTGGGGATAGGTCTTTGCTTTCTTGGCGATGCCAAAGGCGGCCAGAAAGGTGCGGAACCCACCCTTGGTGATCCAGCCATAAATGCCATCGGGCATCAGAACAACCACGAAGATGAACAGGGCCCCCTGCACAAACAGCCAGGCCTCAGGCAGCGCTTCACTCACCAGGCTGCGCAGGTAGTTCACCAGCGTGGCGCCGATGATCGGACCCACCAACGTTCCCCGACCACCCACGGCCACCCAGATCACCATCTCGATCGAGAAGGAGATCGACATGTACTGGGGCGACACGATGCCGGATTGGACCGTGTAGAGGGCCCCGGAGATGCCACAGAGGGCCCCAGCCACCAGAAAAACGATCGTCTTGAAGGGCACGGGGTTGAAACCCGCGAAGCGCAGGCGGCTTTCATCGTCACGGATGGCGATCAGGGCATCACCGAAGCGGCCGCTGGTGAAATAACGACAGACCAGGAACGCCAGAGGCAGAAGAACCACCGTGAGGCGATAGAACCAGACCTGCATGTCGGGAGAACCCACCAACTGGCCGAACAGTTCGGTGGTGCTGGTCTTGAGGCCGTTGGTGCCGTCAAAGAGTTTCTGCTGGCCGTTGAAGAAGTGGAAGAAGACCATCAACGCCGCCTGGGTGATGATCGAGAAGTACACCCCCTTGATTCGGTTTCTGAAGATCAACCAACCCACCACACCAGCCACCGCCGCAGGAATCACCCAGAGGGCCATCAGGGCGAACACCGGCGACCAGAAGGGTTGCCAGAAGAAGGGAAGCTGATCAACGCCGTAGTTCTCGAAGAACTTGGGGATGCCGTTGCCGCCCGCCAGGCTCTTGGTGTTGAGCATCAGGTTCATGGCTACCGCATAGCCCCCCAGGGCAAAGAAGATGCCCTGCCCCAGGCTCAACAGACCGGTGTACCCCCAGATCAGGTCGATCGCCAGAGCCGTGATCGACAGCGCGAAGTAGCGGCCGAAGAGGTTGAGGCGGAAATCGTCGAGCGCCGCCGGAAGAATGAACAGGGCGATCGCCAGGAGAATCCAGGGGACGAGTCGTTGGAAGAGTTTCACAGGTAGGGCCTCCTGGTGGGGAGATGGAACGGAAATCTGCAGAGCGTGGGCGGGTTCGGGTCAGGCATCGACCGAGCGACCCTTCTGGGGGAACATGCCGTTGGGGCGGAACTGCAGGAAGACAATGATGAAGATGAACACCAGCACCAGCGACATGCTGGTGGTGGCGAAGAACTCAATCACTCCTTTCGCCGCCAGGGGCATGTCCGGGAAGATGGTCAGCAGGGTGCCCGAACCGATCACCGACTGGATGATGCCCAGCAGCAGCGAGGCCAACACCGTGCCCAGCAGATTGCCCACACCACCGAGAACGATGACCATGAAGCAGGACACGATGTAGGCGGCGCCCAGGTTCGGTCCCACCGAGCCCAGCAGGGTGATGGCACAGCCAGCCACACCGGCCAGCCCGGATCCAATCCCGAAGGTGATGCTGTCGACGCGATCGGTGGGAATACCGAGGCAATTGCTCATCTGGCGGTTCTGGGTCACGGCGCGGATTCGCAGCCCCCAGACACTCTTGTTGAGAAACCAATACGTGGCCAGCAGCAGCAGGGCCGAGAGCAAAATGATGAAGATGCGCAGACCCGGCAGCTCAATGGTGCCGATCATCCCCCAGCTTCCCTGCAGCCACTTGGGCGCTGTGACGTCAATGTTGCGGGGGCCGAACCAGGCCTTGGAGAGGGGCCGAATCTGGTCGAACAGGTTGACGGCGACCAGGCCAATGCCGATGGCGATCGCCCAGCCGAGTCCGTTGAGATAGGTGAAGAAGGGCTTCTCGGAGAACTTGGCCCCGAGTAGCTTTGAAAGAAGGAAACCAACCACAACGCCGACAATGATGCCCAGCATCATGGCGGTTGACACACTACGAATCAGCTGGATGAGAATCAGGCTGACGCCCCAGGTGGCAAGCAGTGTTTCCAGAGGGCGGCCATAGAGCTGCCGGATCAACGTTCTCTCCAACAGCACTCCAATGAGCGCCGTCACGATGAAGGCGAGAACCAGAGAGATCGGGAAATACAGTTCGAAGATCACACCACCCATGGGCTTGAAGGCCGACTGCACCACGTAGGTGACATAGGCCCCGAGCATCATGAACTCGCCGTGGGCGAGATTGATGACGCCCATCAACCCGAAGACGATCGCCAGGCCCGTGGCTGCAAGCAGCAGGACCGACCCGATGCTCAGGCCATCGAGTATCTGAGAAAAGAAAAGTTCCAACGGAATGAGTGTTGAACGTTAGATCGAGCGTCGCCTGGGCGGCGCTCGATCGGGTCGAACGTGGTGGTGTGTTGAACCGGAAAGGGGTGGCTCCCGGAGGAACCACCTGTCTTTCATGGACGCACGGACTGGGCCGTGATCACATCTTGAACTTGCCGGCGTCAGGACGATCCTGGGTCCAGTCGCAGGTGAAGCCCTTGGTCTCAGGAACGAACTGGTTCCAGGGAATCGGGGGGATGGCCTTGACGCTGTCGTACAGGATCTTGAACTGGCCGCTGTTCTCGGCTTCGCCGATGAGCACCCGCTCGGAGGTGTGGTGGTTGGGGAACATCTTGATTTCGCCCTGGGGAGCGGCGAAGGTGATCCCGATCATGTCCGTACGGACTTTGTCGAGATCCTCAAAGGTGCCGGCCTTCTCGACGGCGTTCTTCCAGAGGTAGACCATGTTGTAGGCGGATTCCGCCGGGTCACCGGTGACCCGATCAGCGCCATACATGGCCTGGAAGTCTGCGGTGAACTTCTTGGAAGCCGGAGTGTCCAGGCTCATGAAGAAGTTCCAGGCGGCATAGGTACCGGTGGTGTACTCAGGACCGATCTGACGAATCTCCTCTTCCGCGATGGAGAAGGACATGATCGGGTACTTGGCCGGGTCAATGCCCGAGGCCTTGAACTGTTTGAAGAGGGCGACGTTGGAGTCACCGTTCAGGGTGTTGATGATGATCCCGCCATCCGGGAAGGCCTTCTTGATCTTGGCGATGATCGGGGCCACCTCGGTGTTGCCGAGAGGGATGTAGTCTTCGCCGACAGTTTCACCACCCAGAGCCTTCATCTGCTCCTTGATGATGGTGTTGGCCGTACGTGGGTACACGTAGTCAGAGCCAACCAGGTACACCTTCTTGCCGAGCTTGTCGGAGAACTTGTCCATCAGCCACTGAACGGCAGGCTCGGCCTGCTGGTTCGGAACGGCGCCGGTGTAGAAGATGTTCCTGGAGCACTCCTGCCCCTCGTACTGGATCGGGTAGAAGAGCATGTGGTTCTTCGACTCGAAGACCGGCAGCATCGCTTTGCGGCTGGCGGAGGTCCAGCCGCCGAAGACCACGGCAACCTTGTCGGAGTCGATCAGCTTCTGGGCTTTCTCGGCGAAGGTGGGCCAGTCGGAGGCACCATCTTCGGCAACAGCGACGATCTTGTAAGACTTACCGCCGACTTTGACGCCGCCGGCGTCATTGATTTCCTTGATCGCCATTTCTTCGACTTCTTTCAAAGTCGTTTCGGAAATGGCCATGGTGCCGCTGAGCGAATGAAGGATGCCAACCTTCACTTCACCGTCGAAATTGCCGCCGGACCCGGACTCGCCCCCGCAGGAGACGAGGGTTACGCTCACGGCAGATGCGGCGATTGCAGCTGCCAGTCGCCTTGAAAGATGCAGAGACATTGAAGCCTGTTCAAGATGAATTGTAGTCGCCGTAACCGACGGCAGAATGAAAGGTAAGGAAGGACGTGGTTACTCCCGGTATCCAATGAGACAGAAAGCGACCGAGGGCTTGCTGCGGTGAGGATTTGCACGTGCCTTAGCTGTCGATATGTTGCATTACCTACGGTTTTGGTGATGAACGGGTGACAGGCGAATATGCAGTGGCTTCAGGGCTCAGGCGGCTGCGGGCTCCGGCAGCTGCCGCAGCAGGAAGCTCTCGACCCGATCCAGGCCTTCACCGCTGCGCAGATTCGTGAAGCACCAGGGGCGACCGCCGCGCATGCGGTCGGTGTCGGCTTCCATCACCGTCAGGCTGGCCCCCACCATGGGTGCCAGGTCGATCTTGTTGATCACCAGCAGATCGGAGCGGGTGATGCCCGGCCCTCCCTTGCGGGGGATCTTGTCGCCGGCGGCCACGTCGATCACGTAGATGCAGAGATCCACCAGTTCCGGACTGAAGCTGGCCGCCAGGTTGTCGCCGCCGCTCTCCACCAGCACCAGGTCCAGGTCGGGGAAGGCCTCCTCCAGTTCCTGCACCGCCGCCCGGTTGATCGAGCAGTCCTCACGGATGGCGGTGTGGGGACAGCCTCCGGTCTCGACTCCGCGGATGCGCTCGGGGGCCAGGGAGCCGGCTCTGGTGAGGAACTGGGCATCCTCCTGGGTGTAGATGTCGTTGGTGACGACCGCGAGCTGCAGCCGTTCCCGCAGCCGGCGGCAGAGGGCATCCACCAGGGCCGTTTTTCCCGAACCCACCGGCCCCGCGACCCCGACCCGCAGTTTGCTGCCCATCGCCCGATTTCAGGATGGGTGCCATCCTGACGCCAGCGCCGATGGCCGCGGTGAGTGATGAACCGATCCCCAGGTTGATTCGCCGCTTCGAGCGTCTGGATGGGCGACTCGTCGCGACCGTCACCGGGACGGGGGTGGTGGTCTGCCTCGGATTCATCGAGTTACTGCGCAGTCCCCTGCAGCAGCTCTCCAGGGTCACGGTCGAACTGCTGGCGGTGCGGGCCCTGCTGTTCCTGGGGCCGCTGCTGGTCAGCCTGCTGCTGTTGCTGAGGGATGGACCGCAGCTGCTCGGCGAACGCCGGTCCCCCGGCACCTGGGGGCCCGAGCTGCTGGCCAGCGGCCTGCTCAGCGTCGTGCTGCTGCTCTATTTCATGGCGGCGGTGATCATCACCGCCAGCCTCACCCTCAACCAGGGCGACGTGGTGGCGGAGGTGGCCTTTCTGATCGGCCAGCTGGAGCCGGCCCGTTTCGCCGCCGCCCTGGCCAGGGCGGCTGTTTACGGCGCGATCACCGCCGCCATCTGTCTGCAGCAGGCGCGGCGCGCCTCCGCTGGCCCGATGGCGATGGCCTCCCGGATGTCACGGTCGTTCCTGCTGGGCCTGGGGTTGCTGGTCTGCCTCGACCTGCTCTGGACGATCAGCGTCGACCCCCTGCGCATGGGAGGCCGCTGACGGTGACACCCACCGCTCCGCCGCGGCGCCCCGGTCCCCAGAGCCTGGTTTTCCTGGCGGGGGCGGTGGGTCTGCTGGGGCTGTTCGTGCTGGGGATCGCCCGTGCCGGCAACTGGCTGGCGCCCAGCGTGCGCCTGCAGTTCCGCACCCTCGATGCCGCCGGCCTGCAGACAGGCATGGCGGTGCGGATCTCGGGGTTCGCCGTGGGCCAGGTGCGCCGGATCCTGCTCCTACCCGATGCCCAGGTGCTGGTGGAACTGGAGCTACGCGATCCTTACCGCTCCATGGTGGGGCGCCGCAGCCGGGCGGAACTGGCCCAGATCGGCCTCCTGGGGGACAGCTACATCGCTATCACCCCCGATCCGGCGGCGGTGGGCCAGCCGCCGATCGGGGATGGCGAGACGATCGTGTTCAGCAGTCGCCCTGATCTCGAGGATCTGCTCGCCGAGGTGGCCAGCAGCCGCATCCCCCTGCAGCGGGCCCTCAGCAGCGGCCTCAGCCTGGCGGAAACCCGCTTGCCCCGCAGCCTCGACCAGCTGGACCAGACCCTGGCCGCCAGCCGCCGCCTGGCGACCCGCCTGGAGAGCGACGCCCAGCGCAGCAGCAGCGAGCTGAACCGCACCCTGGGCGCCACCCGCCAGCTGGCGCAGCGCCTGGAGGGCCGCGCCGACGGCACCGCCGCCGACCTCTCCGCCCTGATCCGGCGCCTGGAGAGCACCGAAACCCAGACACGCCCGCTGCTGCTCCAGACCCTGCGCGAGCTGACCACCATGGCCGCCACCACCAACCGCCTGGTGAAGACCCTCAACGAGAGCTGGCTGTTTGAGCTGATCGACCGGCCCGGGGACCACCTGAAGGACCGCAGGCCCTGATCGCCCTGGCGGCCGCTGGAGGGCTCAGCCCACCACCCGGTCGGCCTGACGCAGCAGCTCGGGTGGGAAGGTCACCTCGATCGCCCGGGCCGTGCGGCGATTCAGCAGCAGGAGCTTCTGGGTCACCGGTTCGAAGGGCAGGTCGGCGGGCGAGCGGCCCCGCAGCACCTTGACCGCCAGATCCCCGGCCAGGGCCCCATCGGCCTCCGGATCCCAGCCCACCACCGCCAGGCAGCCCAGCGTGGTGCTGTCGGAGGGATCGACGGAATAGACCGGCAGTCGATGGCGCAGGCCCGCCGCCGCCAGGGCGGGAAAGCCCACGCTGGTGGCGTAGTCGCCCACCCGCACCAGGGCTCCCACCCGATGGGCGGCCAGCGCGTCGGCGGCCCGGGCCACCTCCCCCGGCCCGGACACCGGCTCGATCTCGACCGTGATCGAACGCTGGGTAGCTTCCCGGCGCAGCAACTCCGCCTCGAAGCTGGCATTGGCCTCGGAGGGGTTGAAGACGAGCCCGACGCTCGACAGGCCAGGGCTGATCCGGCGGGCCAGCTCGAGCTGCTCGGCGAGGGGGCTGGTGCTCACCGTGCCCACGACGTTGGGCCGGTGGTTGGTGTAGCTGGTGCCGGCCCCCGCCCCCCAGGGGTTGGAGCAGTAGGCGAACACCACCGGCACCCGGGCGGGCGCGATGGCCAGGATGGCGGCCAGGGGCGGGGTGCCGATGGCCACCAGCATGTCGACCCCGTCTTCCAGCAGCTCGATCACCTGGGCGCGGCTGGTGGCCGTGCTGCGATCGGCGAAGCGCTCCTGCAGCGTCAGGCTGGCTGGCGGCCGGAAGCCGCCCCTGGCCAGGGCCTGCACGAACCCGCGGCGGGCGGCATCAGGGGCCGCACCCCGGACGTACTGGAGCATCCCGAGGCGGGGCGGGCCCGAGGGACGGGAGCGGGGGGTGCATCCGGCGGCCAGGAGGACCCCTCCGGCTGCGCCACCGCCCAGCAGACGCAGGGCCCGTCGCCGGCTGATCCCGTCCGCAATGGCCATCAGCTGCGGAACAACCGCGAGTAGAGCTCACCATGGCCCAGCTGGGCCAGGCCCGCCCCCACCCCCCCATTCCAGAGGGTTTCGGGATCAGCGGCCGCCAGCAGCGCCGCCCGCGATGCGATGGCGGGAGCCAGGGCCAGCTGCATCCGCTGGGCTGCCGTGGGGCCCAGGGGCAGCAGCCGCACGGCGGCGCTGAGCTGGGTGGCGATCCAGCCGTAGAGGTAGGCCTCCACAAGCTCCTGGGGGGGGATCTCCAGGGCCAGACCAGCCCAGGCCCAGGCCGCCGGCCAGGCCAGCCGCGGGGATCGATCCCCAGGGATGGGCAGGCCCAGATCCGCCAGCAGCTGCAGCAGCGAGAGGCCCATCTGCCGTTGCTGGGCCCTCACCTCGGCCGCCTCCCGCTGGGCCAGCAGCCAGCCGTCCAGGTCGAGCACCTCGTGCCAGGCGTCCCCCCCCGGGGTCTCACGGCATCGGGCCAGGGCCTCCATCAGCCGGCCCAGGCTGGCCGCCTCGATCGTCAGGGCGCCGCGGTCCAGCTCCGCCTCCAGCCAGTGGCGCACGCTGGCGGCGTCCGGCAGCTGGCCCGCCTGCACCAGCACCTCCAGGCCCTCGGAATAGCTGAAGGCCCCCACCGGCAGGGCGGGGCTGACGAGTTGGAACAGCCGCAGCCGGGCGATGCTCATGGCTGGCCATGGTGGTGGCCGTGGGTGTGGCCGGACGGTTCGTAGGCCCCGGGTTCGGGCAGAAACGGCCCCATGACCTGCTCCACGGCCAGACCCCGTTGCCGCAGCAGATCCTCCAGCACGTTGTCGACACCCAGGCGCAGTTCGTCTCGGTGCAGTTCCATGGCCACGTGGCGGTTGCCCAGGTGATAAGCCGCCTGCAACAGGGCCAGGGGATCGGCGGCCCGCACCACCAGCAGCGGCTCAGCGGCGGCCTCCACCACCACCAGGGGCCCGCCGGCCTCCGGTGCCAGCCGGTCGCCGGGCTCCAGGGCCGCGCCGCGGGGCAGCTGCAACAGCAGGTCCCGCCCACAGGCGCTGCGGCGATGGCCCCGCAGGCTGGTGCGCTCGTCGGCCCGGAGCGGCAACCGCAACGGCGGTTCCGGCAGCGGCGATGGATCTGGCCCCGAGACCTCCCCCTGACGCAGGTGCCGCACCAGCACCAGGGGAGCGGTGGCGTCGGAAACCGTGGCCTCGGAAACAGTGGGGCTGGGCATGGAACAGGCCAGCGGTTGATGGGGGTCCCTCCACCCTGGCCAGCCGTTGGCGGGCGGCCCTGTGTCGGCTGCTACTGAATTCAGGCCCCCCGGGCCCCACGATCACCGTCATGCAGCTCACTGCTCCCGCTCCCTGGAGAGCCCAGGCCCGGCTTCGTTTCGAGTCCAGCGACGGCGCCGCTGGTCCCACCCGGCACCAGGGCGGAGCGACGGCCCCATTGAAGATCCAGCGGGCCTTCGCCGCCGCCGATGGCCGCTGCGAACTGCCCCTGCTGCACACCGGCGGCGGCCTGGTGGGCGGGGACGAACTGGCCATCAGCGCCGACCTGGGCGTGGGCAGCCGGGCCCTGATCACCAGCGTGGCGGCCCAGAAGGTCTACGGATCCGTGGGCCGGTCGCGGCGGGTGCCCGCCGGTAGCTGGACCCATCAGACCCTCGATTTCCGGCTCGCCGCGGAGGCCGATCTGGAATGGCTGCCCCAGGAACTGGTGGTGTTCCGGGATGGCCTGTTCCAGCAGGTCTGCCGGGTGGAGCTGGCCGAAGGGGCCAGCTGGCTGGGGGCGGAGGTGGTGCGGCTGGGACGCAGTGCCGATGGCGAGACGCTCGGATCCGGATGCTGGCGCTCGTTGCTGGAGATCCGGCGGGAGGGCCAGTGGGAGCTCGTGGACCGGCTCGAGCTGGGCGGCAAGAGTCTGGAGAGCCCCCACGGCCTGGGGGGGAAGCCGGTGTTTGCCAGCCTGGTGTGGGCCGCCCCCGGACCGGTGGGCGAGTCCCTGCTGGAGGCCTGCCGCGCCGAGCGGCACGGGCTGGAGGGGGAGATGGCCTGCGGGCGGCTGGAGCGGGGGCTGGTGGCCCGCTACCGGGGCCGCTCCACCCAGGCCGCCCGCTTCTGGTTCACGCGGATCTGGGCCCGGATCCGGGCCGAGCGGGGGCTGGCGGCTCCCGTGTTGCCACGGGTCTGGCCGTTCCAGGAGCAGCCCCTGGACCAGGAGCCGCCACTGGCGATCCCGGCCCGCAGCTGGTGACCACCGGCCCGATGGAACAGCGGGCCTAGGTTCGCTTCAGGCGCAGCCCCCCGATGCATCGCTTCCAGCTCTCCCTGCAGGCCCTGGGCCAGGCGCGCCACCTGATCGCCGTGGGCCGCAGCCAGGGGGATCTCGCCCGGATCGCCGACCTGGTGGACAGCTTCCTGGACACCCCCCAGATGGAGGCCTGCATCGCCCGCTTCCGGGCCCTGCCGGGCGGGGCGGCGATGATGGACGAGCGTTTTCCGCCCCTGCAGCCGGACCTGGAGCGGCTCGAGGCGCTGCCGGAGGGGAGCCTGGGCCGCACCTACGCCGCCCTGATCCGCCGCTTCAACTACGACCCCGAGTTCTTCCGTCCCCGCCCCGTCGACACGGAGGGCCGCTGGCTCACCCAGCGGATCGCCACAACTCACGACATCCACCATGTGGTCAGCGGCTTCGGCACGACGCCGGTAGGGGAGAACGGCGTGCTGGCCATCACCGCCACCCAGATCGGCTTCCCCGCCTACGTGAGCCTCACCCATGCGGCCCAGATCGCCGGGTTCCGCTTCAAGCTCGACGGTTATGAAAGCCTCAGCCGGTCCATCAGCCACGGCACCACGATCGGCTTCACCGCCCGTCCCTTCGCCACGGCCCGTTGGGAGGAGGGCTGGGAGCTGACGGTGGCGGAGTGGCGGCAGCGGCTGGGGGTGACCCTGCCGGCCGACGACGCCCCCTACGGGGCGAACGCCTGAGGAAACGTGGGGTCCCCCTAGGCTCGGGAACCACCCACCTCTGCGCCGATGCCGCTGCTGCTGATCCTGGTGGCGGGTGCCGCCGTCGGGTTGATCCTGATCTACAACCGCCTGGCCCAGCTGCAGGTGCTGGCGGACAACGCCTGGGCCGACATCGACGTGCAGCTGAAGCGGCGCCATGACCTGATCCACAACCTGGTGGAGACGGTGCGGGGCTACGCCAGCCATGAAAAGGAGAGTTTCCGGACCGTGATCGAAGCCCGCAACGCCGCCGTGGCCGCCCGGGGGCCCCGGGAGCAGCAGCAGGCGGAGCAGGCCCTGGGGGCGTCGCTCGGCCAGCTGTTCGCCCTGGCGGAGGCCTACCCGGCCCTGCGGGCGGTGGAGAGCTTCCAGACCCTGCAGACCAACCTCAGCCAGATCGAAGAAACCCTCCAGAGCGCCCGCCGCTACTACAACGCCGTGGTCCGGGATCTCAACACGGCGATCGTGCAGTTCCCTTCCAACCTGGTGGCCGGCGGCTTCGGGTTCCGCCCACGCACCTACTTCGAGCTGGAGAACCCGGCCGAAGCGGCGGTTCCCGCCGTCCGCTTCGATGGCTGAGGGCCCTCCGCTCGCCCGGAGGCTGCGGCGCCGCTGGCGCTGGGGGCTGGGGGGGCTGCTCGGCCTGGCCCTGACGCTGCTGCTCCTGGCCCCCTGGGGGGCCGGTGCCGCCCTCAGCGCCGCCGAGCGCCAGCTGACACTCACCGATTTCCAGATGCAGGCGGTGGTGGCACCCACCGGCAGTGTCCGGGTGCGCGAAACCCTCACGGCCCGCTTCGACGGATCCTGGAACGGCCTGGTGCGCCAGATCCCCTTGCTGGCCCGGCGTCCCGGCGGGCTCGAACCCCTCGGGCTGCGGGTGCTTGCGGTCACCGACCCCGAGGGCCGGCCCTACCGCTACGAGAGCAGCCACCCCGGCTCCGACCTGAAACTGAAGATCTGGATCCCGGGCGCCGAGAACGCCAGCCGCACGGCCGTGATCACCTACCGGCTGAAGCGGGGTCTGCGCTTCTATCCGGACCACGACGAGTTCAACTGGAACGTGACCGGTAACGCCTGGGAGGTGCCGATCGAGCGGGCCTCCGCCCTGGTGCAGCTGCCGCCAGCTGTTTCCGGACTCCACGCTTCGGTGTACACCGGGCCCCGCGGCGCGAAGGACCGGAACGCCACCCTGACGATCGGCGCCGACACGGTGGCCAGCAGCACCACCCGGCGGCTGGAGCCCGGCGAGGGCTTCACCCTGGCGGTGGGCTTCGCCAAGGGGCTGGTGCCGCCGCCCTCGGCCCAGTCTCTGCTGATCGACTGGTGGCAGGGGCGGCTGGCCCTGCTGCTGCCCCTGCTGGGCGCCGGCGTGCTGGGCCCGCTCTGGTGGCGCATCGGCCGGGATCCAGTGGTGGGCGCCGTGCCGGTGGCCTACGAACCTCCTGAAGGCCTCCCCCCGGCGGTGCTGGGCAGCCTGGTGGCGGAGCAGGTGAGCGGAACCGCCCTTTCGGCCACCCTGGTGGCGCTGGCGGTGAAGGGCCAGCTGCGCATCGAACAGGACCAGCGGAAGCTGCTGTTCCTGAACCTGGGCAAGCGCTACGTGTTCACCCTGCTGGGCGAGCCGGACCAGCGGAGGGCGCTGCTGCCCCATGAGGCGTACCTGATCGAGACGCTGTTCCCCTCAGTGGAGCCGGGGGCGTCGGTCAGCACCGACCAGCTCCGCGACCATTTCTACGTGCATGTGCCCGGCTTCGAGCGGCTGGTGAAGCAGGCGGTGCTGGACGAGAGGTTCTTCCGGCGCTGGCCCGGCACCGTGCGGGCCCTCACCTTCTTCGGCGGCCTGGGACTGGCCGGCGCGGCGGTGCTGGCGGCCCTGATGCTGCTGCCCCACGACATCGTGCTGCTGCAGGGGGAGGCGCACCCGTGGCTGACCTTCGGCTCCCTGGCGCTGACGGTGGTGCTGGTGGGCGTGTTCGCCTGGATCATGCCCAGCCGCACCACCCGCGGCACGGCGGTGCTGCGCCAGACCCTCGGCTTCCAGGAGTTCCTGCGCCGGGTGGAGGCGCCGCGGCTGGAGCGGGTGGTGCTGACGCCGGAGCTGTTCGAGCGCTTCCTGCCCTACGCGATGGTGGCGGGCCTGACCCGGCAATGGACAGCCGCGTTCCAGGGGATCCTCGAAGTGGCCCCCAGCTGGTACGTCGGCAGCGGTGACTTCGATCTGACGGATTTCGGCAGCAGCCTCGAGGACTGCTTCAGCACCACCACCGGCGCCATGCAGTCGTCACCGAGCAGCTCCAGCAGCTCCAGCGGCAGCTCCGGTGGAGGCAGTTCCGGCGGCGGGGATGGCGGCGGCGGTGGCGGCGGCTTCTGACCACCGGGAAGGGCCCTCCGCCAGGCCTAACTTTCCCCGAGTTGCCGGCGTTGCCGTGGCCACAAGCGTCCTGCGCCGCCCCGGGGCGGCCGCCCTGGTTCTGGGCCTGACCCTGGCGCTCCAGCCCCCGGGTGCCGCCCGCAGCGCGGAAGCCCCCTCGGGGCCTACGCCGCCGCCGCGCCAGGTGACGGCGGCCAGCCTGGCGGCCGCCCTGCCCCGGCTCGATGCCCTGGCCACGGCGATGCTGGGCCGCACCGGTGTTCCGGGCCTGGCGATCTTGGTGGTGCACGCCGACCGGGTGGTGTTCCTCAAGGGCTACGGCCTGCGGCGGGTGGGTGAGCCCGGTGCGGTGGATGCCGACACCATCTTCCAGCTGGCGTCGCTCTCGAAGCCGATCGCCGCCACGGTCGTGGCCGGCCTGGTGGGCGATGGGCGCCTGGGCTGGGACGACCCGGTGCTGCGCACCCTCCCTGCGGCCCGGATCGGCACGCCGGCCATCGCGCCTGATGTGACCATCCGCGACCTGCTGGCCCACCGCAGCGGTCTGCCCGACCACGCCGGCGATCACCTCGAGGACCTGGGTTTCGATCGGGCCACGATCCTCGAACGCCTGCGGCTGCTGCCCACCGGCAACCGCTTCCGCGCCGACTACGCCTACACCAACTTCGGCTTCACGGCCGGCGCCGTGGCCGCCGCCAACGCCGTCGGGCGCCCCTGGGAGCCCCTCTCCAGCGAACGGCTTTACCAGCCCCTGGGCATGACCCGCACCAGCTCCCGCCACGCCGACTTCGTGGCCGCCGCCAACCGTGCCTCCCTGCACGTGCCGGAGGGGGGGCGCTGGGTGGCCCGCTACCAGCGGGATGCCGATGCCCAGGCCCCCGCCGGCGGGGTGAGCTCCAGCGTGCGGGATCTGGGCCAGTGGCTGCGGCTGCAGCTGGGCGGCGGCCGCCTCGATGGCCGTGCGGTGGTGGACGCCGCCGCCCTGGCCGAGACCCACCGGCCCCAGACCATCAGCCAGCCGCCCCGCGATCCGGCCACGGATCGGGCCGGCCTCTACGGGCTGGGCTGGAACGTGGGCTATACCGACCGGGGCACGGTGCAGCTGGGCCATTCGGGCGCCTTCGACCTCGGCGCCGCCACGGCCGTCTACCTGCTGCCGGCGGAATCCCTCGGCATCGTGGTGCTCTCCAACGGCCAGCCGTTGGGGGTGCCGGAGGCCCTCAGCCTCAGCTTCCTCGACCTGGCCACCACCGGAGCGGTCCGGTTCGATTACCTCGACGCCCTGCGCCCGATGTTCCAGGCGATGCTGGAGCAGGACTACCCCACCGTGGACACCCCAGCCCAGCCCCTGCCGGCCCGCCCCGCCGCCGCCTACATCGGCAGCTACTTCAATGCCTACGTGGGCCCGGTTGCGGTGGTGCCTCGTGGTGATGGTCTCGAGCTGCAGCTGGGGCCCCGCCTCACCCCCTTTCCCCTCACCCCGGTGAGCGGCGACACCTTCCGCTACCAGCCCGCCGGCGAGAACGCCTACGGCCCCAGCGCCGTCACCTTCACGCTGGGTGCCGACGGCCGGGCCACGGCGGTGCGGATCGACAACCTCAACCTCAACGGCCAGGGGGTGCTCCAGCGGCGCTGATCGGGGCGCCGAACGTTCCTTCTGAACCTGACCCGGTGCCGGAGCGCTGCGAGAGTGGGCGCGGCCAGCGCAGCCTGCATGAACCTCACCCCCCAGGAGAAAGACAAGCTGTTGATCGTCACCGCCGCCCTGCTGGCGGAACGGCGACTCGGCCGGGGCCTGAAGCTCAACCATCCCGAGGCGGTGGCCTGGCTCAGCTTCCAGGTGATCGAAGGGGCCCGCGACGGCCGCAGCGTGGCGGAACTCATGCGGGAGGGCACCACCTGGCTGGGCCGGGATCAGGTGATGGAGGGGGTGCCCGAGCTGATCCCCGAGGTGCAGATCGAGGCGATGTTCCCCGATGGCACCAAGCTCGTCACCCTCCACGAACCGATCCGCTGACCCCCCACCCCGCCATGGCCCCCCTGATCCCCGGCGAACTGATCCCCGAGCCCGGCACGATCGATCTCAATGCCGGCCGCCCCGTCACCACCCTGTCGGTGGCGAACCGGGGCGACCGGCCCGTGCAGGTGGGCTCCCACTTCCACTTCCATGAGGCCAACGGCGCCCTCGAATTCGACCGCGAGGCGGCCCGCGGCCTGCGGCTCGACATCCCCGCCGGTACCGCCATCCGCTTCGAGCCCGGCGACCAGCGGGACGTGCATCTGGTGCCCTACGTCGGCGACCGCCGCGTGTTCGGTTTCAACGGTCTGGTCAACGGCCCCCTCGATTGAACTTCCATGGCTTATCGCATTGACCGCCGCGCCTACGCCGAGACCTACGGCCCCACCACCGGGGACCGGCTGCGGCTGGCCGACACCGAACTGATCCTGGAGGTGGAGAGCGACTGCACCACCTACGGCGATGAGGTGAAGTTCGGCGGCGGCAAGGTGATCCGCGACGGCATGGGCCAGGCCCAGACCCCCCGCTCCGAGGGGGCCGTCGACACGGTGATCACCAACGCCCTGATCCTCGACTGGTGGGGCATCGTCAAGGCCGACATCGGCCTGCGGGACGGCCGCATCTGCGCCATCGGCAAGGCGGGCAACCCCGACATCACCGATGGGGTGACGATCGTGGTGGGCCCCGGCACCGAGGCCATCGCCGGGGAGGGGCACATCGTCACCGCCGGGGCGATCGACACCCACATCCACTTCATCTGTCCCCAGCAGATCGAAACCGCCCTGGCCTCCGGGGTCACCACCCTGCTGGGCGGCGGCACCGGCCCGGCCACCGGCACCAACGCCACCACCTGCACCCCCGGCGCCTTCCACCTGGCCCGCATGCTCCAGGCGGCCGAGGGGCTGCCGATCAACATCGGCTTCTACGGCAAGGGCAACGCCAGCACCCCCGCGGCGATCGAAGAGCAGATCCGCGCCGGCGCCTGCGGCCTGAAGCTGCACGAGGACTGGGGCACCACCCCGGCGGCGATCGACTGCTGTCTGACTGTCGCCGACAAGTACGACGTGCAGGTCTGCATCCACTCCGACACCCTCAATGAAGCAGGGTTCGTGGAGGACACGATCCGGGCCATCGGCGGCCGCACCATCCACACCTTCCACACCGAGGGGGCCGGCGGCGGCCACGCCCCCGACATCATCCGGATCTGCGGCGAGCCCAACGTGCTGCCCAGCTCCACCAACCCCACCAAGCCCTACACCGTCAACACCCTCGAGGAGCACCTCGACATGCTGATGGTGTGCCATCACCTCGATCCCCGCATCCCGGAGGACGTGGCCTTCGCCGAATCGCGCATCCGCCGCGAGACGATCGCCGCCGAGGACATCCTCCACGACCTGGGCGCCTTCAGCATCATCGCCAGCGATTCCCAGGCCATGGGCCGCGTCGGCGAGGTGATCACCCGCACCTTCCAGACGGCCCACAAGATGAAGGTCCAGCGCGGGTTCCTCCCCGAGGACGCCGCCGGTCCCCGCGGCGGCCGCAACGACAACACCCGCCTCAAGCGCTACATCGCCAAGCTCACGATCAATCCCGCCATCGCCCATGGCCTCGACAGCCAGATCGGCTCGGTGGAGGTGGGCAAGCTGGCCGATCTGGTGCTGTGGAAGCCGGGCTTCTTCGGCGTCAAGCCGGAGCTGGTGATCAAGGGGGGCTCGATCGTCTGGGCCCAGATGGGTGATGCCAACGCCTCGATCCCCACGCCGGGGCCCGTGCACGGCCGGCCGATGTTCGCCGCCTACGGCGGATCACTGGCCGGCAGTTGCCTCAACTTCATCAGCCAGGCCGCCCTCGACGCCGACCTGCCCACCAGCCTCGGCCTGAAGCGGGCCTGCGTGCCGGTGGTGCAGACCCGGGACATCGGCAAGGCCCAGATGCGCAACAACACCGCCCTGCCCAAGGTGGAGGTGGACCCCCAGACCTACGAGGTCTTCGCCGACGGGGAGCTTCTCACCTGCGAGCCGGCCGAGGTGCTGCCGATGGCCCAGCGCTACTTCCTGCTGTAGCGGCGCTGGCGGACTGACCGCCAGACCATGAGCAGGCGTGTCAGCAGGGTGCGGCTGCTGGTGCGGTCCTGGGCGCCGGCGGCGAAGGCGACCGCCATCAGCAGGGCCGAGCCGATCAGTCGCAGGCCATCGCGAAAGGCCGCCCAGACCAGGGGAGCCAGGGGGGTGGCCTGCTGGATGTTGGCGGGCATGGCCGCCTCGGCCTGGCGCAGGGCGGCCAGCAGATCCTGGCGAAGCTGGGGCATCGGCTTGGCCAGATCGGCCGCGGAGAGGGTTGGTCCGTCGGCTGCGGCCAGTTGCCGCTGCAGGCTGGGGGCATCGGGGGCTGAGCGGATCAGTGCTGCGAAGCCACTGAACTGATCGCTGACCAGGCGCCGCTGCTGGGCCTGCAGGGCGGCGCGGTCGCTGAACTGCCGCACGGTGACGGAGAGCTGCAGGGGGATGAGCAGCAGGTACAGAACCGTGATCAGCACCGCCCAGCGCCGCAGCCGCTGGCGCAGCTGGAAGAGCACGAGGCGTTCCGGCTCCACGTGGGCCGCCAGGTGCACGAGCACGAAACCCACAAGCGGAAACCCGGAATTGGCGATCACCAGTTCGATGAAGCGTTGCTGCCAGTCGCGTTGCAGCACCTGAACGGGAAGCGCCCCTGCCACCACAGCCAGGACGAACAGGCCCCCCAGGGCCAGGGCCGCGGCGAGCAGGATCGAAGCCAGCGATGACAGGGGGCCCGACGGGCCCCCGTTCTCAAGCCTGGAATCCGTCGCGATCACATGGGGAAGCGGCGGGACCTGCGTGGCTCAGGCGGGAACGCAGTCGGCGGCTCCAGCCGAAGGCCGCCGCGGCCCCGAGCAGGGGCAGGGGAGCGGGAACGCTTTCGGTGGCAGGGGGTCCCTGGGGAAAGGCCCGCACCACCAGCCCACTCAGCAACGCCTCGGTGGAACTGGTGCCACGGCCGCCGCCGGTGCCGGTGATCGTGAGGATCTGGTTGGCCTGAACGATGAAGGGGTTGGTGAAGTCGTAGCTGGTGTCGATCTGTTTGTCGAACAGGGTTTCGGTCGAAACCACCGGGCTGTTGGGGTCGCCCCAGGTGAGCAGGGGATTGCCCCGGCCTACCAGCAGGCTGCCGTAGCGATAGCTGAGCAGCTCCACCTGCTGGTCAAAGAACAACTCGATGGACTCCTGGTTGGCCACCCCCGTGCCGTTTCCTGGGTTGCGGCGGCCGCAGTTGGTCCGGCCGACGTCATCGAGGCCCGCCCCGCCGGCTTTGTAGATGCAGAGGCCGTCGGCGCTCGCACTGACCGGCTTGGCGTTGCCGTTGGGTCGCAGGGCGTTCTGAAAGACCAGATTGAGGGACATCCCCTCGGCGCTGGCGGTGAAGGTCTTGGTGGGCGAGGCCAGGGGATCGGCTGGCGTGGCGGTGGCGCCGCCAAGGTTGAAGCTGAAGGTGGTGCCGATGGCCTGGGCCGGTGCCGACGCCAACGTCAGGCCCGCCGCGAGAACGCAAGCAGCGACCGAGCCTGCCTCAGGTTTGGGCGTACGGATCACGGAGCTTCCAGCGACACTGTTTCCTAAAGAGTAGTGAACACCCGCCGGTGTGCCACACCGGTGTCCGCTCAGGACAGCGCCAGTTCCCGCTCTTCCTGGAGGGCCCAGTCCTCCTGGTTGGGATCCCGGCGCTGGTTGCGCCGCTCCACCGACAGCATCGGCACCTCCTTGAGGGGGGTGGCGAAGGCCACACCGAAGGTGAGGGCAAAGTGGGCCCGGGTGAGCCAGCGCAACTGGGCCTGCATCCGCAACTGGCCGAAGCCGGGATGGGCGCGCAGGTCCATCAGCAGCCACTGCCCCAGCGAAAGGGATTGCTCTTCGGAGGCGATCAGGCACATGCCACCGACGCCCACATCGACGATGTCGGCGAGGAACCAGCGGCCACTGGGCCTGCGATCGTCATCCAGACGCCGCAGGGCGATCGTGCGGCAGCTCTCGATGGCATGACGGGCGTAGGCGCGCTTGTCCCGGCGGCTGCCGTTTCTGTCCTGGTCACGCGGCAGGACGCCCGGTGCGCAGGAGGGCCGCGATGGCTGGGACCCAGTCTTGTCGGCCAGCATCGGCGCAACCTCTCCCTGTTTGTCCATCTTGAACCCACTGAGTCCCACGGCGGGCGATGCTTATCAAAACGCTATTCCTATGCAGCGGTAGGGGCCCAGCCTGGCTGGAGAGGCGGCTGCTCAGGAGTTGGCGGGCACCATGACCCGATAACGCCCCGGGTTTTCGTAACAACGGCAACGGGTGACCACCCCGGCGGCACTGCAGGATCCAACCGCGCGGAAGGGTCTGGAATGTTCAGTCAGTACAAACCGAACCAGGGATACGACGAGTACTTCACCTCCACCGACCAGCCCCGGGCCACCCTGAAGCCGCTCCTCTCGTCCCTGGGCCAGATGGGACTCGACCAGTTGAACCGCAACCACGTGGCCGCCGGCATGCTGCTCAAGCGCCTCGGAGCCACCTTCCGCCTCAATGATTCCGACAGCAAGGGTGTGGAGCGCATCCTTCCCTTCGACCCTCTGCCCCGCCTGATCGGGGCCCGGGAGTGGGAGCGTCTGGAGCGGGGCCTGATCCAGCGACTCGAGGCGATCGACCGCTTCCTGGCCGACGTGTACGGCGACCAGAAAATCCTGGCCGACGGCGTGGTGCCCAGGGCCGACGTGGAGAGCTCCCAGGGGTGGCGGCCCCAGATGCAGGGCTTCCAGCCGCCCCTGGGCCGCTGGTGCCACATCTCGGGCCTGGATCTGGTGCGGGACGGCGATGGCACCTGGCGGGTGCTGGAGGACAACCTGCGTTGTCCCTCGGGGGTGGCTTACTTCCTCGAGAACCGGCGGGTGATGAAGCGCATGTTCCCGAGCCTGTTCGCCGGGAGAACGGTGCAGCCCATCGACGATTACCCCTCCCACCTCCTACAGACCCTGCGGGAACTGGCCCCCTGGACCGACACCCCCAAGGTGGTGCTGCTCACCCCCGGGGTGTTCAACAGCGCCTATTTCGAGCACAGCTATCTCGCCCAGCAGATGGGAATTCAGCTGGTGGAGGGCCGCGACCTGGTCTGCGAAGGCGACCGGGTGTGGATGCGCAGCACCGCGGGCCTCGAGGCGGTCGATGTGATCTACCGACGCATCGACGATGACTTCCTCGACCCGGCCGTGTTCCGCCCTGATTCCCTGCTGGGGGTGCGGGGCCTGATGGGGGCCTACGCCGCGGGACGGGTGGCCATTGCCAATGCCCCAGGGACCGGTGTGGCCGACGACAAGCTCATCTATGCCTATGTGGGCGAGATGATCCGCTACTACCTGGACGAGGAGCCGATCATCGAGAACGTTCCCACCTACATCTGCTCCAGGCCCGACGACCAGGCCTACGTTCTCGAGCACCTCGGGGAGCTGGTGGTGAAGGCGGTGGCGGAAGCCGGTGGCTACGGCATGCTCATCGGCCCCCATGCGAGCCAGGCGGAGATCGCCGAGTTCGCCATCAAGATCCAGGCCGATCCCCGCAACTACATTGCCCAGCCCACCCTGGAACTCTCAACCGTGCCCTCCCTCAGCGAAGGCGAGCTCTACCCCTGCCATGTCGATCTGCGGCCCTATGTGCTGCGCGGCAAGGAGGCCTGGGTGAGCCCCGGCGGCCTCACCCGGGTGGCCCTGCGGCGCGGCTCCCTGGTGGTCAATTCCTCCCAGGGAGGAGGCTGCAAGGACACCTGGATCGTGGATGAAGCCCCATGCTGAGCCGCGTCGCCGACTCCCTCTACTGGATCAACCGCAACGTTGAACGGGCCGAGAACATCTCCCGCTTCGTGGAGGTGAGCGAGGCCATGGCCCTCGACTGCCCCCCCGGCAGCGCCGAACCCTGGCTTCCCCTGATCGACGCCAGCGGCGACCGCAAGCTCTTCGATGAGCTCTGCCCGGATGTCACCCCCGAGGCGGTGATCCATTTCCTGGTGCGGGAGGCCGACAATCCCAGCAGTGTTCTCAACTGCATCGGCAGTGCCCGGGAGAACGCCCGGCAGATCCGTGAAGTGATCACCACGGAGATGTGGGAGCAGATCAACGACATCTACTGGACGTTGCAGGAAGATCACTTCTGGCAACAACCGCCCCAGGAGCAACTGCGGGAGATCCGCCGCGCCTGCCAGCTGTTCTACGGGATCACCGACGCCACCCTCAGCCGCGACCTCTCCTGGCAGTTCAGTCGCCTGGGTCGCCTGCTGGAACGGGCCGACAAGACCACCCGGATCCTGGACGTCAAATACTTTCTGCTGCTGCCGTCGCCCGAGGAGGTGGGGGGGGTGCTCGATGAGCTGCAGTGGATCTCCCTGCTGCGCTCAGCGGGGGCCTATCAGATGTTCCGGCAGTCGAGCCAGCAGGCCATTGAACCCAAGGCCGTGGCCGCCTTCCTGCTGCTGGATCCGATCTTCCCCCGCTCGGTGCGTTACTGCCTGGAGCGGATCAGCGACACGTTGCGGATCATCCGTGGCAGCTCGGTGCCGCGGCCCGCCGACGACCTGGAATGCCTGATCGGGCTCACCCTGGCCCACTGGAGTTTCACCAGGATCGATGAACTCGTCTCCACCGGACTGCACGAAGCCATCGACAACTTCCAGTCGGATCTGAACCGCCTGCATGCGTTGATCGAAGCGCGCTATTTCATCGCTCCTCCGAGTAGCACCTCCACGCAAGAGGCGGCATGCGAGCCCGCCTGACCCACACCTTCAACTACCGCTACAGCGCGCCGGTCTTCCTGGGTCCGCACCGTTTCTGCCTGAAGCCCCGGGGCCACGGCTTCCAGCGCCTGCTCCATTTCCACCTGGCCATCAGCCCGGACCCGTCCCTCCTCTATCCGTTGGTGGCGGCCAGTGGCGATGAGATTCTGCGTGCCCGTTTCGAGGGCAGCACCGATCACTTCCGCGTGCAGGCGATCAGCGATGTGGAGACCACACCGCCGCCGGCCCTCGCCGCCTGCCTGGAGGACCAGGAGCCCCTGCTGCCCTACCCCGTGGGCCACCTCAATGGCGATCTGCTGGGATCGCTTGAGGGGTGGCTGCCCAATGGCCAGCACGATCCCGCTGCGGTGGATCTGGCCCAGGAAGCGCTGATGGGCAGCGACCAGCGCGGGCTGATGTTTCTTGAGCAGCTCGTGGAGATCATCAAAGACCGGGTCAAGTACACCCAGCGGCACGTGGGGCCGGCCTGGCCGGCGGGCCGCACCCTCAAGGAGCGGGTCGGCTCCTGCCGCGACCTGGCGATGCTGATGATCGAGACCTGCCGCTGCGCCGGCCTGCCCTCCCGGTTCGTGAGCGGTTATCACCTGGTGGAGCCGGCGCCGAAGCAGTACGACCTGCATGCCTGGGCGGAGGTTTACCTGCCCGGTGCGGGCTGGCGGGGCTTCGACCCCAGTGGCAAGGGCAGCATCGACGATCGCTACATCACCCTGGCCACCTCCTCCAAGCCCACCCTCACGGCGGCCGTGAACGGCAGTTTTTCGGGTCCCACCGGGGTGGAAAGCGAACTGGACTGGACCATCGAGGCGGAGCTGCTGGAGCCTGCTCCCATGGGCGCTTCCTGGCACGGGGTGCTGCAGCGCTGAAAGAAAGCCACTCTTAAGGAGCGCCCGCCTGTATCCGATGGTGCAGCGGCTGCGGTACTCCCCAGGCCAGGACAGGTCCCACGTCGCCACCCACGGCATCTCCCCCATGGCAAGCTCCACTCCCGCACCCTGCCCACCGAAGGGGCAGGCCCTCCTGGAGGCGATGCGCCGCCATCTGTTCTCCAGCCAGGCCAAGTCAACCTCCCTCGCCACCACCCACGACCACTACGTCTGTCTGTCACTGGCGGTACGGGACATCCTGCTGACCAGCTGGGTGGACACCGTGGACACTTACTCCAGCCAGCACGTGCGCACCGCCACGTACATGTCGGCGGAATTCCTGCTGGGGCCCCACCTGGAGAACAACCTGGTGAGCCTCGGGCTGCGGGAGGAAGCCCGTGCCGCCTGCGCCGCCCTCGGCCTCACCCTTGAGGAGATGCTGGCGGAGGAGCCGGAACCGGGCCTGGGCAATGGCGGCCTCGGCCGGCTGGCGGCCTGCTTCCAGGAGTCGATGGCCACCCTGGAGCTGCCGGCCATCGGCTACGGCATCCGCTACGAATTCGGCATCTTCCGCCAGCAGATCGGTCCCACCGGCCAGATGGAGAGCACCGACCCGTGGCTGGCCCGCGGCAACCCCTGGGAGGTGATCCGGCCGGAATGGAGCTATCCGGTGCTGATCGGCGGCCAGACCGTGATCGGCGTGGCCTATGACACCCCGATCCTGGGCTATGGCGTCCACACCGCCAACACCCTGAGGCTGTGGTCGGCCCAGGCGCCGGACGCCTTTGATTTCGCCTCCTTCAATGCGGGCGACTACACCCGGGCCGTGCTGCACAAGGTGCAGTCGGAAACCCTCTCCAAGGTGCTCTATCCCAACGATGAGCTGGAGCAGGGCAAGCGCCTGCGGCTCAGTCAGCAGATCTTCTTCGTCTCCTGCTCCCTGCAGGACATGTTCCGCATCCTCAGCAGCCAGGGGATTCCGGTCACGGAGTTCCACCGCAAGTTCGCGGTGCAGCTCAACGACACCCACCCGGCGATCGCCGTGGCGGAGCTGATGCGCCTGCTGATCGATGACCACGGGGTCGACTGGGACACCGCCTGGAGCATCACCACGTCCACGATCAGCTACACGAACCACACCCTGCTGCCCGAGGCCCTGGAGGCCTGGGGACTGGAACTGTTCCAGCAGCTGCTGCCCCGCCAGCTGCAGATCATCTTTGAGATCAATGCCCGCTTCCTGCGCACCCTGCGCATCCGGTTCCCGGGCCAGCCCGAGCTGCTGGAGCGGCTGTCGCTGATCGAAGAGGGCCCGCACCGCAAGGTGCGCATGGCCCACCTGGCGGTGGTGGGCAGCCACACGGTCAATGGCGTGGCGGAGCTGCACAGCCGGCTGCTGAAGGAGAACCTGTTCTCGGAATTCGCCCAGGTCTGGCCGGAGCGCTTCACCAACATCACCAACGGCGTCACGCCGCGGCGCTGGCTGGCGGTGGCCAACCCGCCCCTGGCCGACCTGCTCAACGACGCCATCGGCACCGACTGGTGCCGGCACCTCGACCAGCTCCGGCAGCTGGAGCCCCTGGCCACCGATGCCGGCTTCCTGGAGCGCTGGCAGGGGGTGCGCGAGCAGGCCAAGGAACGCCTGGCCGCCACGATCCGCCAGGACACCGGCGTCCTGGTGGATCCCTCCTCCCTGTTCGACGTCCAGGTGAAGCGCATCCACGAGTACAAGCGCCAGCACATGGCCGCCCTGCAGGTGGTGGAGCGCTACCTGCGGCTGCGGGCCGGGGAGGATCTGCCGCCGCGCACGGTGATCTTCGGCGGCAAGGCGGCCCCCGGCTACGCCATGGCCAAGCTGATCATCCGCCTGATCGTGGGCATGGCGGAGATCATCAACATCGACCCGGCGATGGACGGCCGCCTGCGGGTGGTCTTCCTGCCCAACTTCAGCGTCAAGCTGGGTCAGAAGATCTATCCGGCGGTGGATCTCTCCGAGCAGATCTCCACCGCCGGCATGGAGGCCTCCGGCACCGGCAACATGAAGATGTCCCTCAATGGGGCACTCACGATCGGCACCCTCGATGGGGCCAACATCGAAATCCGGGACCGGGTCGGCGACGACAACTTCTTCCTATTCGGCCACACCGCCGAGCAGCTGGCCGCGATCAACCGCAACGGGTACCACCCGATGCCCTGGCTGGAGAACGACGCCCTGGCCAAGGAGGCCATCGACCTGATCGGTTCGGGCCACTTCAGCGAAGGCGACCGTGACCTGTTCCATCCGCTGCTGGCCAACCTCTGCAGCAGCGACCCCTTCCGGGTGATGGCCGATCTGGGCGATTACCGCCGCGCCCAGAACGAGGTCGACAGCGCCTGGTGCGACGCAGGACGGTGGAGCATGATGTCCGTGCTGAACACCGCCCGCTGCGGCTTCTTCAGCAGCGACCGGTCCATCCAGGAGTACGCCGAACGCATCTGGAAGGTGGTCCCGGTCCCCGTCAATTCCTGCAGCGTGATTCCCCAGCCGTCCCCATGAGCCTTCCGCAACCCGCATGAGCTGGCCCGCATGAGCTGGATGGAACAGGTGGCGGAGGCGGCTGAGTCACGCCTCCGCGCCGCTGGCATCCAGCTCACCCTCGGCGGTGAGCCCACCCTGGTGCCCCTCGAACCGGAGGGGCCGGAGTGGAGTGTCACGGCCGACGGCCCCACCAAGCTGACCATCGCCCGGGCCATGGCCCGGGACCTGCAGCAGAGGGTCTGGCGCGGCAGCACGCTCCTCTATTGCCCGGGCAAGCGCTATGACGGCGAGGTCAATCCCCGCTGGGCCCTGCGTCTGTTCCTGGGCGACGACGGCACGGCGCCGGTCCGCTGGCCAGGACTCTGCCAGCCCGGTCTGGAGGGCTCACCGCTGAAGGCCAGCGAAGGCCCGGCCTGGTTGGAGCGCCTGGGGGGGCTGCTGGGCCTCAGGCTCCAGCCCGTGTTGCTGCGGGATCCCCTCGATCCCGAACGGCGGGCCTGGGCGGCCCCCTTGAGCGTCGCCCCCTCCGAGACTGCTGAAGAGGCGGGGTCGGTGGACTGGAAGGTGGCGCCCTGGCCCCTGGAGGAGAGCCTGCGGGAGCTCACCGGCGCCCCCGGTCCGGCCGGCCTGCGCCTGCCCCTGGAGCATCTGCCGGAGGATGTGCCCCGCCAGGTGCTCACCCTGGAGGTCGATCCCGAGGGATGGGAACTGTTCCTGCCGCCCCTGGAACGTGAACCCCTGCGTCTGTTGCTGCAGGCGGTGGCCGACAGCCTCGGCGACCTGGCGGCGCCACGGCTCAGCGGCGTGCTGCCCTTCGATGCGGGCGAGCGCTGGCAGGTGCTGGGCCTGACGGCCGATCCGGGCGTGCTGGAGATCAACCTGCCCGTCTGCCACAGCTGGCTGGAGTATCAACAGTGGCTGCAGCGGCTGGAGGAGGTCGGCGAGCGGGTCGGACTGCGCAGCTGGAAGGACCTGGGTGACGGCCGCCAGGAGGGCACCGGCGGCGGCAACCACCTGCTCTGGGGCGGTCCTGACCTGGCCCACCATCCCTTCTTCTCCCGGCCGGCCTGGCTCACGGGGATCCTGCGTTACTGGCAACGGCACCCGTCCCTGGCCTACCTGTTCTGCGGCCCCGGGGTGGGTCCCTCCTCCCAGTCGCCACGGCCGGACGAGGCGATCGGCGAATGCTTCGATCTGGAACTGGCCTACCGCGCCATCGAGCAGGCGGAGGGCCAGCCCTCAAGCGAACCCTTCGGGGATGTCCGGGGCCTGATCGGTGAAACGCTGCGCCATCTCCATGCCGACCGCAGCGGCAACAACCACCGCAGCGAGATCAGCTTCGACAAGTTCTGGAACCCCGGGGCGCCGGCCGGTTGTCTTGGCCTGGTGGAATTCCGGGCGCTGGAAAGCCTGCCCAGCATGGCGTGGAGCAGCACCATTGCCCTGCTGTGGACGGCCCTGGCGGCCCACCTGCTGGAGCCCCGCCACCGCCCCACCCAGCTGCACGACTGGGGCTCCACCCTGCACGACCGCCAGCTGCTGCCCAGCCAGCTCTGGGCTGATCTGGAGGGCATCCTGGCCGACCTGGCGGAGGATGGGCTGGCCCTCGACCCGGCACCGTTCCGGGCCATCTGGGAGTGGCGCTTTCCGCCCCTGCTTCGCTGGCAGGGGGAGGCGGGCTCCACCGACGCGGCACCTCTCCTGGAACTGCGGCCTGCCCCCGAGCCCTGGCCACTGATCTGCGACACCCCGGTGCAGGGGGGGTTCACCAGCCGGTTCATCGACGGTTCCCTGCGCCGCTTCGAGGTGGTGGCCAATCCGTCGTTCCGCCGCGACTGCCAGCTGCTGGTGAACGGCCGGCCCCTGCCGCTGGAGCCCGCCGCCGCAGGGGAGGCCCAGGTACTGGCGGTGCGCTTCCGCTTCCAGCGTCTCTACCCGTGCCTGCACCCGGCGATCGAGCCGCACATGCCGCTGGACCTCGTGCTGCGCACGCCCGGCGGGGAGTTCGGCTATCGCCTGCACCCGGAGGGCCACCGCTTTGACCCCTGCAAGGCGGGGGCGCCCGGGCCCATCCCCGGCGCGCCCGCCTTGCAGGGGCGCCAGCGCCCCACCGACCACACCATCGACCTCAGGATCGACTGATCGCCTGGGCGAGGGGTGCGAAAGCACCGAAACCACTGACCGGACTGGCGATCAGCGGCCTCCTATTCTTCTCTTTCCTTCACTTTTCAGGCAGGCTCAGACCACATTTCCAGTCCAATTTTCAGGAGAGCTGCAGTTATCGCGAATCACTCAAGGGGTGATGGGGAATTTCCTTCCCCATCCTGGTCAGCACCGAAAACGATGCCTAACATCCCTGGTGAATGGAAGCTTCAGTGCAGTCTTTCTGGTTCAGTACCCCGGCAGAACAGGGGCTGATTCCTTGCGTCGACAGCGTCGGCGATGCCCTGCGTTTTGCCGCTGATCTGGGCAGCGATGATCTCGTCGTCCTTGATCTCGTCAGCGGCCATTTCATCGATTGCAACCGTTCTGCCCACGAACGGCTTGGCTACGAACGGGACCATTTCCTCACGCTGAATCCAGCCGCGATTCAGGCGGACGGCGACCGGGCCGACGACCTGATGGAGGATCAGCTGCGGGTGATGCGGCACCAGCCCAGGGGAAGCTTCGCCACCCGCCACCGGGCCCGTTCCGGCACCTGCCGGGATGTGTCCGTGAGCTACCAGGTGCTGGAGTTGAAGGGTCGGCTGGTGGCTCTGGTGAGCCACCGGGACCGCACCGAATTGGACACGGCCCTGCGGGAAAGCTCCCGGCTGGGCTCGCTGCTGCAGGAGGCCGAGCGTCTCACCCATGTGGGCAGCTGGGAGTTGAACCATCGCACCGGAGAGCTGCTCTGGTCGAACGAGGCCTACAGCATCTTCAACACCGACCCGGAGCAGACGGTGCCCTCCTACGAGGTGTTCCTGAGGACGGTGCATCCCGAGGACCGTTCCCTGGTGGATGCCACCTTCCAGGACTCCTTCCGCTCCGGCCGGCCCTACCGGATCGAACACCGCCTGCTGCTCAGCAGCGGCCTGCTCAAGGTGGTGCTCGAGCGTGGGCGGACCACCCTGGATGGCGATGGACAGCCGCTTTCCACGGTGGGAACGGTTCAGGACATCAGCGAACAGCACGAGATCCAGCAGCGGCTGGAGCGCATCGCCTTCGTCGATCCCCTCACCCGGCTGCCCAACAAGGCCGCCGCCGTCCGCCAGCTGGCCCGCCTGCTGCGGACCGCCGGCAAGGACCACAGCATCGCCCTGATCAACCTTGACCTCGACAACTTCCAGTCGATCAACAACAGCCTGGGCCATGAGATCGGCAACCAGGTGCTCCGGGCCAGCGGCACCTGCCTGCGCCACCTGATGCGCCCGGACGACTGGCTGGCCCGGGTGGGCAGCGATGAATTCATCCTGCTGCGGCCCATGGCCATGGCTGAGCGGGACCAGGTTTTGCCGTGGGCGGAGGACATCCGCCGCACCCTTGGCAACACCCCCGGGATGGGCACGGGCCTGGCGGTCCAGCCCAGCGCTTCGCTGGGGGTGGCCCTGGCCCCGGACCACGGTCTCGACCCCGACACCCTGCTGCGCTGCGCCAACACGGCCCTGATGGAGGCCAAGCAGCACGGCAAGAACCAGCTCCGCTTCTACACCCCTGAGATCAGCCTGCAGTTGCGCGAGCGCCTGGAGCTGGAGCTGAGCCTGGCCCGGGCCATTGATCGGGAGCAGCTGAGCTTGTTCTACCAGCCCCAGATCGACCGGGGTGGCAGCCGGATCGCCGGGGCCGAGGCCCTGCTGCGCTGGCGGGACCAGAGCGGCCGGATGATCTCTCCGAATGTGTTCATTCCGTTGGCGGAGAGGACCGGCCAGATCCACACGATTGGCCTCTGGGTGATCGAGGAGGCTTGCCGGCAACTGCATGAGTGGCACAGCCAGGGGCTGCGGCCGGGGAAGGTGGCGATCAACATCTCGGCCCTGCAGCTGGGGGCCGACCATCCCTCCCTGTCCGAACTGCTGGCCGGGGCGCTGCAGAGCTACGACCTGGTTCCGCAGAATCTGGAACTGGAGATCACCGAAACGGCCCTGCTCAACGACCCTGGCCGTGCCGGCGAACAACTGCGGCAGCTCGCCGAGAGCGGATTCAGCCTGGCGATCGACGACTTCGGCACGGGCTACTCCTCGTTGGCCATGCTCCACTCCCTGCCCCTCGACAAGCTCAAGATCGATCGCTTCTTCGTCGATCGCCTCGGCAACGACGATGCCGACCTGGCCATCGTCAAAGCCACGATCGTGATGGCCAAGGAACTGGGGCTGATGACCCTGGCTGAAGGGGTGGAAACCCGAGAGCAGCTGCGCATGCTGCAGAACCTGGGATGCGACCAGTTTCAGGGTTTCCTGCTGGGCAGGCCCATGCCCGCCGAGGATTTCGGTGCCCTGTTGCGGGGTGCCGCCGCCGCCTGAAGCCAGCGTCTACCAGCTCACCCCGTGCAGTTTGGGCAGGGGGGCGGTCTTGGAGGTCACGGCAAACAGCCGTGGGATGCGGTGACTGTTGTAAACGCGAAACTCGCGCACCACGCTGGCGCCTTCCTCGCGCACGGCCTGGTTGAGCACCAGGGAGCCATCGGGATCGGAGACGGAACGGTGGAAGGTGCCGGGGGGGATGCGCAGAATGTCGCCGCCGCAATCGAGGCGAACGATGTGATACGGGTAGTTCCAGCCCAGGTTGACCAGGAAGAAGGTGCGGCCACCGTGCATGGCCAGCAGGTTGTCTTCCTGATGGGGATGGAGATAGAACTGCCAGCTGCCGGACTCCTGGCAATCCGGCGGACTGACCGCCGGACCCGAGTGAACCACCAGATCCCGCTTGTTCGAGGTGGGCACGGTGATATCGAAGAACCGCACCGAGGGGGTGTCGCGGAACTTCTCGTAGGGGATCAGCTCAAACATCGGAGCTGGGCGGGGCCCCTGGGCTGCCCCGGTGGGCGGGCGGCCCTGCAGCTCGTCTCTTGACGGGACGGTGGCGGTCATGGGAGCGACTTCGTGGGAAGCCTCTGCGTTCTCTTCAGTGAACCTAATCCTGGTGGGGTCCCACGGTGAGATCGGCTACGAAAGCCCGCAGGCGTTGGGCCAGTTCCAGTGGTGGTGAAACTTGCTTAAATACGCGGCTGAAATCGGTTGATTCGCAGGACCCTTGCCATGGCTACCCTGGAGACAGCGCTGCGTCTGCTGTTGGGGGGTGTCGCCCTGGCCTCGGCGCTGGTTGCATCCCCTCCGTCCGCCCTGGCCCAGAACCGACAGCCCGTGGGCCGACCCACCGTTTCCGTGCCCTCCTTCAAGAACACCGTGACCCAGCCCACCTGGTGGTGGCAAGGGCCGGTGGCCGACGACCTGGCCGCCGCCCTGGCCAACGAACTGCAGGGCACGGGCACGCTGCAGGTGGTGGAGCGGAAGCAGCTTCGGGACGTGCTCTCCGAACAGGAGCTGGCCGAGCTGGGGATCGTCAAGAAAGGGCCCGACGCCGCCCGCAAGGGTCAGATGCGCGGCGCGCGTTACATCGTGCTCGGCACGGTCACCTCCTATGAAACCAACGTCGAGCAGAAGCAATCGGGCAGCAGCTTCGGCCTGCTCGGCTTCGGTAAGCGAAACCAGGAGGTGGAAACCAAGGACTACGTGGCGATCGACATCCGCGTCGTGGACAGCAGCACTGGCGAGGTGATCGGTTCGCGCACCGTGGAAGGCAGGGCCAGCAACACGGCCAGCGCCAGCTCCAGCGGGGTCAACCTGCTGCCGGCGGCCGGCCTCGCCCTCTGGATGGCACCCAACATGGGTCGCACCGGCCAGGCCCTCACCGGTGCCGCCGGTACGCTCAATTTCGGCAGCAACCAGGCCCAGGCCCAGCGCACCCCGGCCGGCAAGGCGATCAGGGCGGCCCTGATCGACGCCTCCGAGTACGTGAGTTGTGTGCTGGTGCCCCAGGGGGACTGCCTGGCGCGCTTCGAGCAGCAGGACCAGCAGCGCCGCCAGCGCACCAGGGACGTGCTGCAGCTCGATTGAGCCCCGAAGCCCCGCCCCCGGCTGCCTAGGCTGATCCCACTCAGGGCCGGGCCCATGGGCCGCCACGACCATTGTTTCGGCTTCGAGGCCGACTTCGTCGGCGACCTGCGCTGCATCCCGATGGCGGTGCGGCGCAAGCTGGATTTGGTGGGCGTCAAGCTGAAGCTGAGCCACTGGGGCGAGCTCAGCGATCAGGAGCGGCAGCGGCTGCTGGCCTGGTCGGACGACCCCGGTGCCCTGGCGGCGCTGGACCACTGGCTGGGCCAGCGCACCGCCGCCATGGCCGCCGGGGTCGCCGGCCGGCTGGAGCCCGCCTGCGGTGCCCCGTGGCAGCAGGGCGATGCCCCCCCCCAGGTGTTGCTCGCCTCCTGCCAGCAGCTGGGCCTGAGCCTGCCCCCGCACGCCTGGGCGGAGCTCGATGAGTTGCAGCGCTTCGCCCTGGTGAAGCTCAGCCATCCGGGGCACGAGCACCGCAACCTGCCGCGGGCCTTCGCCGAGTTTGGCCTGGAGGCATGAGCGGCCTGCGGGCCTGCCTGCTCAGCGGCGGCGCCAGCCGCCGCATGGGCACGGACAAGGCCCTGCTGCCCCATCCCGCCGGCGGCACCTGGCTGGAGTTCCACCTGGCCCAGCTGGCGGCGTTGCCGGTGCCGATCACCCTGGTCAGCCACCACCGGGCCCACCAGGCCCTGGCGCGGCCCCTGCGGGACGGGCTGGGCCAGCCGATCACGGTCCTGGAGGAGCCGCCACCCCGGGAGGGGCCGCTGCTGGCCCTCGACCGGTTGATGCAGCACCACCCGGATCAGGACCTGCTGCTCTGCCCTGTGGACATGCCCTGGCTGGAGACGGACACCCTTGAGGCGCTGGTGGCTGCCGCCTCCTCAAGCCTGGCGGCCCCCGCAGCCATCCACCTGGCCCACGACGGCCGGCGGCTGCAGCCGTTGCTGGGGGTCTACCCGGCCCACCCCAGCCGCCGCCTGCGGCTGGGCGCCTTCACGGCGGCCGGTGGCCGGCGGCTGCAGGACTGGCTGGCCGGGGAGGCGGTGGTGCCGGTGCCCCTGCCGCCCGGGGGCCTGCGTAACGCCAACCGGCCCGACGACACCACCGGTCTGTGGCCCTAGCTTTCCTGCCATGGCGGAGCGTCCCCTGGATCTGCATGGCCGGCCCCTTGGGGTGCTGCGGCTGTCGCTGACGGCCCGCTGCAACCTGGCCTGCCCCTACTGCTGCCCGGATCTCGAGGACCCGCCCGACCTGCTGACCCTGGCGGAGCGGCTGGCCCTGGTGGAGGCGACCGTGGGCCTGGGGGTGCACACCCTGCGCCTCACCGGCGGGGAGCCCCTGCTGCACCGGCGCCTGGAGGAGCTGATCGCCGCCCTGCAGCCGCTGCGGCAGCGCGAACCCAATGATCCACGCGGCGCCCTGCGGGAGATCGCCCTCACCAGCAACGGCGTGCTGCTCAGTGCCGATCGGGCCCGGCAACTGAAGGCGGCGGGGCTCGACCGGATCACCCTCAGCCTCGATGGCACCGATGGGGCCAGCGTCGCCCGCATGGCCGGTCTGGCGGGCCCGGCCGCCGGCGGCGCCGTGCTGGAGAAGGTGCTGGCGGCGATCCAGAGCGCCCGCCAGGCCGGCTTCGACCCGGCCCGCGGGGAGCTGAAGCTGAACGCGGTGATCACCCGCTCGGGTAACGCCGACCAGCTGCTGCCCCTGGCGGAACTGGCCCGGCAGCAGGGGCTGGAGTTGCGCCTGATCGAGTTCATGGACGTGGGCAACCGCAACGGCTGGGTGCCGGAGCAGGTGCTGCCGGCGGCGGAGATGGTGGCCCGCATCGGGGCGGCCTGGCCGCTGGAGCCGGTGGGCCGCTCCCCGCACGGCACCGCCAACCGCTGGCGCTATCGCGACCGGGACGGGCTGCACCTGGCGGTGGTCGCCTCGATCACGTCGCCCTTCTGCGGCGACTGCAACCGGCTGCGGATCACTGCCGACGGAGTGGCCTACAGCTGCCTGTTCGCCGCCAACGGCACCGACCTGAAGCCCTGGCTGCGGCCCCGGCCCGAGCCGGCCCGGATGAAGCAGGCGCTGGAGGCGTTGTGGCGCACCCGGAGCGACCGCTGGAGCGAGGAGCGCCAGGAAGCGGCCGACCAAAGGCCGGCACCAGCGGAGATGGCCTACCTGGGGGGCTGAGCGGCTCCGGGCGCTGGAGCCACCGCCCCCCGCACCAGCACCGGCACCCGCTTGAAGGCCGGCGTGCCGCAGCGGGGGTCGACCACGGCCTTCATGAGCACGTTCACTTCCGGGTAGAACATCAGCGCCGCCCCTTCGCGGATCTCGCCGGGGATGATCTCCACCCCCTCCAGGGCGCCCGCTTCCCCCTGCACCGTCACCCGCTGGTGGGCCGCCAGGCCGCAGCGGCGCAGGTCGGTGCGGTTCATCAGGATCGTGTGGCGGTGGGGCATGCCCCGGTAGCTGTCGCCGGCCTTGTAGACGACGGTGTTGTGCTGGCCGTAGCTGCGGCCCGTGATCAGGGCCAGCACCAGGCCGGCTTCCCCCGGCCCCAGGCCACCGAAGTGCTCCGCCTCCGGCAACGTGAGCTCGGGCAGGGGGGTGGGCGCCATCCGGGCCCGGCCGCTGGGGGTGGGGAAGTGGGGGGTGTCGAACAGGCGCCCTTCGACGCTGAACTCTTCGCGGGTGGCATCGATGCGGGTGATCGGGCCGTAGCCGGGCACGGTGCGGCCGATCAGCTCCCGCACGTAGGACGGATCCTGCAGCCGCCCCCAGTCGACCGGGTCGCTGCCCATCCGCCGCCGGGCCAGCTCGGCCAGGAACGCCACCTCGCTGATCAGGTCGGCGCCGCGCAGGTGGGTGGAGCCGGGCTCGTTGAGCCGCACGTAGTTGTTGCCCGATTCGGTGGTGGTGCGGTGCGGCGTCTCGAAGCGGTTGAACACCGGCAGCACCAGGGTCTGGCGGGCCGCCAGGCCGTGGAAATGGCCCTGGTTGGGCTTGGTGGCCAGGTACAGGATCGTGTCGATCCGGCCCAGGGCGCGTTTGGCCTCGCCGCTGTCGGGGTTGGCGCCCCAGAGGTTGCCCCCCAGGCACAGAAGGCTGTCGACCCGGCCGGCAGCGGCAGCCTCGATCAGGGCGCGGGTGTCGTAGCCGGGCACCCGGCTCAGGGGCCGGCCCATCAGCTGTTCCAGGGCCTGCTGCATCTCCGCCCGCAGCTTGACCGTGACCCCCATCGAGCCAAAGCCCTGCACGTTGGAATGGCCCCGGATCGGCATGGTGCCGGCGCCGGGCCGGCCCACGTTGCCGCTGAGCAGGGCGGTGTTGGCGATCGCCTGCACGTTGTCGATGCCGTTGGCGTGGTGGGTGATGCCCATCGCCCAGGCGAACACCACCCCACGGCAGCCGGCGATCACCGCGGCGGCGTGCTCCAGCTCCTGGCGACTGAGGCCGCAGGCGCCGGTGATCGCCTCCCAGGAGGTGCTCTCCAGCTGCTCCAGCAGCGCCTCCCAGCCCTCGGCGTGGGCGGCCAGAAAGTCGCGCTGCACGGCGCCGGCCTCCAGCAGGGCCTTCTGCAGCCCCAGGAACACGGCCGTGTCGCTGCCGGGCACGGGCTGCAGGAACAGCGAAGCGATCTCCGCGCCCCCCTGCAGCGACGAGACCGGGAAGGCCGGCGAACCGAACTTCAGCAGCCCCACCTCGATCACCGGGTTGATGACGATCACCGTGCCGCCCCGCTGGCGCAGCTTGATCAGCTCGTTCATCAGCCGCGGGTGGTTGGCCGGAGCGTTGGAGCCCACCAGCACCACGCCATCCGCCTGCTGCAGGCTCTCCAGGCTCACCATCGAGGTGCCGGAGCCGAAGACGGCATTCAGCCCCACGGTGGAGGGGGCGTGGCAGAGGTCGGAGCAGTCGGCCAGGTTGTTGGAGCCCATGGCCCGCAGCAGCAGCTGCAGCAGGTAGGCGGCCTCGTTGGAGGAGCGCCCCGAGCTGTAGGAGGCCACCCGCTCCGGCGGGGCCCGGAAGGCGGCTTCGGCGATGGCGAAGACGTCGTCCCAGCTGATGCGCTCGTAGTGGCTGCGACCCTCGCGCAGCAGCAGGGGATGGCTGAGGCGGCCGAGGCGGTCGGCCTCCATCGAGGTGAGCTGCTGGAGGTCCGCCAGGCTTCGGCGGCCGAACACGCCCTCGCTCACCGCCGGCTGCAGCTCGGCCATGATCGCCTCGACGCTCTTGAGGCAGCGCTGCAGCGGCTCCCCCAGCTCGTCGCGGAAGCCGCCGTGCTGGCCACCGGTGCCCCAGGCGCAGGAGAGGCAGGCGCTCCTGTGGTTGAGGGTCTGCCAGAGCTTCGGGCCCCGGGGGCTGAGGGTGGCCTTGGCCCAGCCGTCGATCAGGGGCCAGCCGCCGCCCTGACCGGGCGCGGCGGCATCGGCGGGGCTGGCGTTGTCGCTCATGGGGCCGGCCGGAAGTGGCCCTCACTCTGGCTGCTGGGCCTCCGGCGTGGGGCCTGGGGCCACCTCCGGATGCTGCCGGGTAGAGCGAGAATCGGGCCTCGCGTCGATCCCCATGATCCGCCATTTCGACCACGTCACCGTCGTCGTGCGGGACCTCGCGGCGGCCCGGCGCTTCTTCGGCCTGCTGGGCTTCGTCGAGGACAAGGCGGTGCTGATCAGCGGGCCCCAGTTCGCCGACTACATGGGGGTGGAGGGCCTCGAGGCGGACCACGTGACGCTCGTGCTGGCCGACGCCACGCCGCGGCTGGAGGTGCAGCTGCTGCACTACTGCCACCCGGACCCCCTCCCCGAGCCGGCCATGGACAACCTGGCCCGGGTGGGGTTCAACCACATCTGCTTCGCCGTCGACGACCTGGAGGCCACGGTGGCCCGGCTGCAGGCCGGGGGTGTGGAGCTCCGCAACGCGGTGATGGAGTTCCACCACCGCAAGCTGGTGTTTCTCCGGGGTCCGGAGGGCATCACCGTGGAGCTGGCGGAATGGAAGGGCGCCGCCGCCGCCTAGCTGGCGACGGCGAGCAACGCATCCAGCCGGCCCTGGCGCTCGAGGGCGTAAAGGTCGTCGCAGCCGCCCACATGGGCGTCATCGATGAAGGTCTGGGGCACGGAGCGGCGGCCGTCGTTGCCCCGGGCCACCATGGCGTCGCGGGCGTCCTCGTCGCCGTCAATCACGTATTCGGTGTAGGTCACGCCCTTGCGGTCCAGCAGCTGCTTGGCCCGGATGCAGAACGGGCAGAAGCGCCAGGTGTAGATCTCGACCTTGGGCATGGAGGGCACGGGTGAGTCGGGTTTCGTCATTCTGTCGAAATGGCCCCGGTCCGGACGTCATGGAGATGACGCCCGCCCCCCGGGAGCGCGCGCCACCCCCCCCCCAACCCCGCGAATCCCCCCCATGCAGTACGCCGTTCTGATCTACGAAAGCGAGCAGGACTTCGCCGACCGTCCCGGCCTGATGCCGGCCTACGCCGCCTACTCCCAGGCCCTGGCCGAGGCCGGCCACATGGCGGGCGGCGAGGCCCTGCAGTCCCCCCACACCGCCACCACCGTGCGCCTGCGCCACGGGGAGCGGCAGGTGCAGGACGGGCCCTTCCCCGACAGCAAGGAGCAGCTGGGCGGCTTCTTCCTGATCGATGTGCCCGACCTCGACGCCGCCCTCACCTGGGCCGCCCGCTGCCCGGCGGCGGAGCGCTGCGCCGTGGAGGTGCGGCCCGTGCTCGCCATGGCCGCCTCCTGAGATGGAGGGGCGGCGGGCGGCGGAGCTGGCGGCACGGCAGTCCTTCGGCAAGCTGGTGGCCTGGCTCACCGCCCGCTGCGGCGATGTGGCGGCGGCGGAGGACGCCCTCGGCGACGCCTTCCTCGCCGCCCTGCGGCGCTGGCCCAGCGAGGGGGTGCCCCGGGCCCCCGAGGCCTGGCTGCTGGTGGTGGCCCGCCGGCGTCTGATCGACCGGGCCCGCCGCGACCGGACCCTGGAGCAGCTGCTGCCGGAGCTGGACGCCGCGGCCCCCGGCATGGATCCGGAAACCTCTGAGAACGCCATGGAGATCCCCGATGAGCGGCTGCGGCTGCTGTTTCTCTGCGCCCACCCGGCGATCGACCCGGGCCTCCAGGCTCCGCTGATGCTCCAGACCGTCCTGGGGCTCACCGCCGGCCGGATCGCAGCGGCGTTCCTGGTGGCGCCAGCCACCATGGGGCAGCGGTTGGTGCGCGCCAAGGCCAAGATCCGCGATGCCGGCATTCCGTTCGTGCTGCCGGGTGCCGAGGCGCTACCGGCGCGCTCGGCGGCGGTGCTGCAGGCGATCTACGCGGCCTACACCAGCGGCTGGGATGGCCACGGCGAGGCCGGCCGCTCACAGGGGCTGGCGCAGGAGGCGGTGCTGCTGGCGCGGCTGTGCGCCGCCCTGCTGCCCGGGGAGCCGGAGGCCCTCGGCCTGCTGTCCCTGTTGCTGCACTGCGAGGCGCGCCTCGGGGCCCGGCGGGCCGCCGACGGGAGCTACGTGCCGCTGCTGGAGCAGGACCCGGCCCTGTGGGACAGCGGCCTGATCGCCGATGCCGAGGCGGCCCTGACCCAGGCCTCCTGGGCGGGCCGGCCCGGGCGCTTCCAGCTGGAGGCGGCGATCCAGTCGCTCCATGCCCACCGCGCCGTCAGCGGCAGGGTCGACTGGCCGGCCCTGCTGGGGCTCTACGACGCCCTGCTGGCCCTGGCCCCGAGTGCGGGGGGGCGGGTGAGCCGGATCGCCGTGCTGGCCGAGCTGGCCGGCCCCGAACGTGCCCTGGCCGAACTGGAGGCGCTGGCGGCCGCCGACCAGGCCCTGCAGGAGCACCAGCCCTGGTGGGCGCTGCGGGCCCACCTGCTGCAGCGGACCGGCCGGGCCGGCGCGGCCCAGCAGGCCTACCGGCGCGCCATCGCCCTGGCCGATGATCCGGCAGTGCGGGCGTTTCTGCGGCAACGGGCGGGGGGGCAAAGCGCCTGACTTGACGCAGCTGAAACCTGAAGCCAGGCTGAATTGTCAGGGTCACTCCCCTCGAAGGACGGACGATGCGGCGTTGGACGGACCGAACGCGTGATCGGAGTCAACGGGCCGTGCACCGCCGAGGCAGCCGCTTGGGTGTGCTGCTCCTTCTGCCGGCCCTGACGTTTGCCGGCGGTTGCTCCCGGGCCGTCGACAACATCGACGAAGTGAAGGCGGCGACGGTTCGAATCCTGGCCGAGGGACCCATGGCCGAAGGGGCGGAGAACGGCGAGATCAAGATCGGGACCGGTGGGGGATCCGGCAGTGGCTTTCTGGTGTCCGCTGATGGGCTGATCCTCACCAATTTTCACGTGGCGATGAACGCCCCCAATCTCAAAGTCTTTCTGAATGGAGATCCCACACCCCGCAGTGCGTCCCTGGTCGGGGCGTCGCAGTGTAACGACGTGGCCTTGCTGAAGATCGAGGGTCGGGATCTTCCTTTCTTCGAACTGGACGTTCGCCAGCCGATCAAGGAAGGGGATTCACTTTTCCTGGCTGGTTTCCCCAGGGGAACCGAAACCTACACCCTCAAACCAGGTGCGGTGAGCACTCTGAAGAGCACGGTGAATCTTCCTTCGGCCGTCTTGACGGAAGCCTTCGAGCATTCCGCCGACTCCCAGCCCGGCAACTCTGGCGGGCCCGTGGTGCGGCCCAACGGCAAGGTGGTGGGCATCCATTTCGCCGGCGCCAGGGACTACAAACAGCCCCTGGCGATTTCCTCCCGGCTGGTGGCCAATCTGCTGCCATCCCTGCGCCAGGGGAAGGATGACTCCCTGGGCATCGGCATCGACGGCTCCTACCGTGGTGCCATCACCGGATTACTGGTGGCGAGCGTGAAGGCGGGTTCGCCGGCGAACCTTTCCGGGGTGGAGCCAGGGGATCTGATCACCTCACTCCAGAACGTGGCGGTCAAGCCGCAGAACTCCGTGCCGCAGTTCTGCGAAACCATCGCCTCCCGGGGGCCGGACCAGCCGCTGATGGTGGAGCTTTACCGACGTGCCGATCGTCAGATCCTGGCGGGCCCCCTTGGCAAAGCCGATCCCCTGCGAACGAAGACAAGCTTCACCTCCTTTTCCTTCGCTGGCTACGACATGCTGGTTCCCACCAACTGGAGCCGCAGCGATCAGGAAACCGTGGGTGAGGGAGACCGCGTCTACGTGCGCAGGCTGGCTGCCCCCGATCCAGGGGCTTTCAACAAGAGTTATCTCGCCAACGGTGTCGAAATAAGAATCTCCAGGCATGCGCAGAGGATCAACGGTCGTGACATTGCGGACCTCAATACGCACTGTCAGGGCGACGGCAAGGAAGCCACGATCAAGAACGGCAGCATCACCACCTATGTCTGGGATGGCTGTCGAAAAAAGGCCTCGATCATGTTGGCGATTGCCAGTTCATCCAGGGACCCTGCCTATGCGCTTGGGCTCCTCACCCAGCTGGAAAGCAGCCTGGACATCACGGAACGGCAGGTGATGGTTGATTCCATCAACCTCCCCTGAGCAGCCGCTGGGTCGATCAGCTGCAGCAGATGGGCCTACCGGCGCGCCATCGCCCTGGCGGACGATCCGGCCGTGCGAGCGTTTCTGCGGCAACGGGCAGACACCCATGCACGCTGATCTGCCCACCGGCCTGACGCCCTACCAGCGCACGCCCACCTTTGATGCCGACAGCGTGCCGGCGGGTCTGCGGGCGCAGCACAGCACCAAAGCGGGGGTGTGGGCCCGGGTCGTGGTGCTGGAGGGCTCGCTGCCGTTCCGGTTTCTGGAGCCCGACGAGGAGCTGGTGGTGCTGACGCCCGAACGGCCCGGCATCGTGGCGCCCACCCAGCGGCACCAGGCCGAGCCCGGCCCCGGGGTGCGGTTCTACGTGGAGTTCCACCGGGCGGAGCCGCCCCTCCCGTCGTCGCCTCAGACCGCCTGACGCGGGCGGATGCCGTACTGGCGGCGCACCTCCTCCAGGGGCAACGGGAAGTCATCCCAGGGATCCCAGTCGCTGATCAGGTCCCGGGTGACGCCGAGGCCGTGCTCCAGGCCGCGGAAGATCACCTCGGGATCCGCCTGGCCGGTTTCGGCCGCCGTGACGGGAGTGGAGCCGATGCCCAGCTGGAACTGGGCCAGGGCGAACAGGATCGTGAAGAAGGGGTCGTTGCGGCCGAAGCCGGCCTGGAAGCCGAGCACACCGCACTCTTCGCTCGCCGTGGTGCCGTAGCCACCGAGCACGTGGCAGCAGTCGTGGCGCACCACCGGCGGCGGCGGCCCGCCCAGCTCGCCGGGAACGCTGAACCCGTTGGCCTCGATGAAGGCCAGGTAGGCCCGGCCGAGGCTGCCGTGGGGCAACGCCGCCAAGGCCCGGTAGCGATGGGCGAGGGCAGGGTCCTCCCGTTTCAGGATCGAGCGGGCGATCTGCAGGGCGCCGGCGGGGCCTTCATCGCGCAGGTAGGCCGCGGCGGCCCCCCGCTGGAAGCCCCGCCGCATGATGTCGAGGCGCACCAGGTTGAACTGGTGCTCGAGCACGTGGCGGAACGCCTGCACCGGGGCAGCGTCGATCGCCAGTGCCCGGGCCGTGGCCTCGAGCCGGGCCAGGCAGGCCTCGCCGGGGTCGTCCTCGAGCAGGGCCAGCACGGTCATGCCGCGCAGGATCCGCTGGCGCCACTCGGGCTCCGGCACCGCCGCCGCCAGCTCCTCCGGCGTGAGAGGGGCCAGCGAATCGAGGGGGATGGGCAGGTGGATCAGGTGATCACGGATGGCCGTGATCGTGCGCAGGGCGATGGGGCTGGGCGGCCCGCCCTCGGAGGCGATCGCCAGCAGGCTGCCCAGGCCGGCCCGGCCGATGGCCTCACGGCGTTCCGGGGGCGGTTGCAGGGAAAGGAGAGGACCCATGGCGTTCAGGCCAGCTCGAAGCGGTCCAGGTCCATCACCTTGCTCCAGGCCGCCACGAAGGCGGCCACGAAGCGCTCAGCGGCGTCGGCGGAGGCGTACACCTCGGCGATCGCCCGCAGCTGGGCGTTGGAGCCGAAGATCAGGTCGACGCGGCTGGCGGTCCACGTCAGATCACCCGTGTGGCGGTCGCGGCCCTCGAAGCTGTCCTGGGCCTCGGAGGTCGCCGTCCAGGTGGTGCCCATGTCGAGCAGGTTCACGAAGAAGTCGTTGCTGAGGGTCTCGGGGCGGTGGGTGAAGACCCCGTGACGTGACTTGCCGTGGTTCGCATCCAGCACCCGCAGGCCCCCCACCAGCGCCGTCATCTCCGGGGCGGTAAGGGTGAGCAGCTGGGCCCGATCGATGAGCAGCTCTTCGGCGGAGGCCGGCAGGCCCGGCCGCAGGTAGTTGCGGAAGCCGTCGGCCTTCGGCTCGAGCACGGCGAAGGAGGCCACGTCGGTCTGCTCCTGGGTGGCATCCATGCGCCCGGGGCTGAAGGGCACCGTCACGGCGTGGCCGCCCCGCCGGGCTGCCTCCTCCACCGCGGCGCAGCCGCCCAGCACAATCAGATCGGCCAGGGAGATGCGCTTGCCGTCGTGGCGGGAGCCGTTGAAGTCCTGGCGGATCGCCGCGTAGGCCTCCAGGGCCCGGGCCAGCTTGGCGGGCTGGTTCACCTCCCAGTCCTTCTGGGGGGCCAGTGCCAGCCGGCCGCCGTTGGCGCCGCCGCGCTTGTCGGAGCCGCGGAAGCTGGCGGCCGCGGCCCAGGCGGTGGCCACCAGCTGGGAGATGGGCAGCCCCGTCTCCAGGATCCGCCCCTTGAGGGCGGCGATGTCGCCAGCGTCGACCAGGGGATGGTCAACGGGCGGAATCGGGTCCTGCCAGAGCATCACCTCGTCGGGCACCAGGGAACCCTGGTAGCGGGAGCGCGGCCCCATGTCCCGGTGGACGAGCTTGAACCAGGCGCGGCTGAAGGCCTCCCCCAGCTGCTCGGGGTGGGCATGGAACCGCCGGGAGATCTCCAGGTAGGCCGGATCGACCCGCAGGGACAGATCGGTGGTGGCCATCATCGGCGCGTGGCGCTTCGACGGGTCGTGGGCATCGGGCACGGTGCCCGCCGCCGCCGGATCGGTGGGCCGCCACTGCCAGGCCCCGGCGGGACTCTTCTCCAGCTCCCACTCGTAGCCGAACAGGTTGTCGAAGTAGCCGCCGTCCCACTGCACGGGGTTGGCGGTCCAGGCGCCCTCCAGGCCGCTGGTGGTCGTGTCGTCCCCCTTGCCGCTGCCGAAGCGGTTGCGCCAGCCCAGGCCCTGCTCCTCCAGGCTGGCGGCCTCGGGTTCCGGTCCCACCAGGTCAGGGTCGCCGGCGCCGTGGCACTTGCCGAAGGTGTGGCCCCCGGCGATCAGGGCCACGGTCTCCTCGTCGTCCATCGCCATGCGGGCGAAGGTCTCACGGATGTCCCGGGCGGCGGCGAGGGGATCGGGTTCGCCGTTGGGCCCCTCCGGGTTCACGTAGATCAGGCCCATCTGCACGGCACCGAGCGGGTCCTCCAGCTGGCGGTCGCCGCTGTAGCGCCGGTCCCCCAGCCATTCGGTCTCCGGGCCCCAGTCGATGTCGATCGGCGGCTCCCACACGTCCTCGCGGCCCCCGGCGAAGCCCAGGGTGGGCAGGCCCATCGACTCGATGGCGCAGTTGCCCGCGAAGATGATCAGGTCAGCCCAGGAGAGGGCGCTGCCGTACCGCTGCTTGATCGGCCAGAGCAGCCGCCGCGCCTTGTCCAGGTTGCCGTTGTCGGGCCAGCTGTTGAGGGGGGCGAAGCGCTGGGTGCCGGAGCCGGCGCCGCCGCGGCCGTCGTGGATGCGGTAAGTGCCGGCGCTGTGCCAGGCCATGCGCACGAAGAACGGCCCGTAGTGGCCGTAGTCGGCCGGCCACCAGTCCTGGGAGCTGGTCATCAGCGTGAACAAGTCCTGCCGCAGGGCCTCCAGGTCGATCGTGCCGAAGGCCGCGGCGTAGTCGAAGCCGCTGCCCATGGGATCAGCCTGGGGAACGTGCTGGTGCAGCACCGCCAGGTTCAGCTGCCGCGGCCACCAGTCGCGGTTGGAGCGGGCCCCGGCCGTGCTGCCCCGGAGGGTGCCGTGCAGGAAGGGGCACTGGCCGCTGGAGTCGCCACCGGCCTCGGGGGAGAGTCCTTCCATCGGCCGCTGCTGCGTATCTGCTGAATGTAGGGGTGGATGGAGATCAAGAAACCGGACGTCCTGGAGACACCCGGGTGGATCGGCTCAAAATGAAATCAGCCCGTGCCAGCCGGCGCCCCCATGACAGCCCCTACCCGTGCCGCCGGATCGACGACCGGGTTTCTGGAGGAATCCCCGGGCAACCGTTCCGCCATGCGGTTGATGTGTCTGCTGGCCCTGCTGGCATCGATCGGCTTCGCCGCGGTCACCATGGTGCGCAGCACGCCGATGCTGACCAGGGATGCATCCGGCCAGGAGACGCTCACCGCGCCGCCCCGGGACGACACCGGGATCGTCATCAGCTTCGCCTTTCTGCTGGCGGCCTTTGCCCCCAAGGTGGTGCAGAAGTTCGCCGAGCAGCGCCTCGGTGATCTCAAGGGCTCCGGCCTGCGGGAGTTGGTGCTCGACGCTGTCTCCGGCTCCATGGATCGCCCGCCCGCTGCGGCCGCCGTCTCGCCCCCAGCGGAAGATCCCCGCCTGCGTCAGTTGCTGGAGGAGGTGGAGCGGCTGCGGGTGGAGATCGAGCGCAGCCGCACCCCGATCCAGGTGAGCGCGGCCACCCCCGTGGCCCCGCCGGCAGCGGCCCTGACCCCCCTGGAGCGGATCCGGCTGGGGGGAAGCCTCTGATGCCGTACATCACCGCCCGCCAGGACGCGGGTCTCAGCCCCAGTCCTGCCGCCGCCGATGCCGATTCCTATGTGGCGGCCGGCTCCCGCATCGCTGTGGCCTGGGTGCGGCCGGCCTCCGGGACGGACCTGGCGATCGTGCGGCTGGCGGGGCCCTACACCTGTCCGGGGGGCACGGTGCCGCTGCCGGACGGGGAGCAGCGCTACCTCAATCCCGTGCGCTTCATCATTCCCGATGATGCGTGGCTGGCAGCTTCGGCCGAGGGTCCGCTTCCCCCCGAGGTGGCCGCGCTCAACCACCACTACGAGGGTTGCCGATTGCAGGCCTACCCCGACCCCCGCACCGGCGGTGAGCCGATCACGATCGGCTGGGGCAGCACCTTCTACCAGGACGGTTCCCCGATCCGGCTGGGGGATGTGATCACCCAGGCCCAGGCCGATGCGCTCTACGGGCACAACTGCCGCGAAAGGTTCTGGAAGGTGCTGGAGGCCACGATCCCCTTCTGGGCGGACATGGCCGATCGGCAGCGGGCCGCCCTGTGCAGCTTCGCCTACAACAACGGCGCCCATTTTCACGGCGACGGCTACCACGACACCCTTGACCGCCACCTGCGGGAGCGCCGCTGGGGGGCCGTTCCCGCGGCCCTGATGCTGTATCGCAACCCTGGCGAGACGGTGGAGGTCGGGCTGGGCCGCCGTCGCCGGGCCGAGGGCCTGGTGTGGGGTGGCATGGAGCCCGCCGTCGCCTGTGCCCAGGCGGAGCGGGAGATCCGCACGCCCGACGATTGCGAAGCCTGGGAGCAACGGTTGAAGCAGGAGGCTGACGGTTCGGCTCCGGCGGCGAAGGCCCTCACGGCCCCGCCCGCCACCGAGCGCCCCGTCGATCCGCCCGGTCTGGTGGGCCCGAAGAAGACCCCCCAGGACTTCGGCTTCAGCGGCACCGACAGCCATGTGGTGGTCAACGACGTCAGCGAGACGGCCCGGGCCTTCGATGCGGAGGGCCGACTGCTGTGGGAGATCCCGGCGCTGGCCCGTGGCCAGGGCCGGGAGGACCAGTACCAGGACACGTCCACCGACACCCCGCCCGGGATCTACCGCATCGCCAAGAAGGTGTACCGGGACTACGAGCAGGATCCCAGCCCCACCTACTCCGCTGACCGCCGCAGCTACGGCTGGTACAGCTTTGATCTGGAGGATCTGGAGAGGCAGGAACGGCGTTTCGGCCGGGCCGGGATCATGGTGCACGGCGGCGGCAGCGCTTGCGGCTGGCCCGGGGCCTGGGCGCCTCGCCAGCCCCTGCATTCCACCCTCGGCTGCGTGCGGCTGCACAACGAGGACCTGCGCGACAAGCTGCTGCCGCTGGTGGAACAGGGCACGGTCTATCTGTCGGTGTTCCAGGAGGCCTGAGCGGGAGTCCACCCCTACCCTGACTCCAACGCCCTGGCCCCGGCATGCCCACCCCCTTCGCACTGCTGCTCCTGGCGCTTCTGAACGCCACACCAGGACTGGCCGCGGCGCAACCACAGGGTGGGGAACTCAGCCCAAGGGAGGAATTCATGGTGATGGTGGGGGTGGGTTCCGGTTACATGAGCGCCTTGTGCAACCTGGAAAAGGACGGCTTCATCTCCACGGCCACCCGCGCCAAGCTGGCCCAGGCGCAGCTGGACATCATCAGTGGAGACCCCTCCACCAAGGACGATCTGGAGGGGGTGCTCGCCGGCATGAAGGGCGTGGAGGAGGACAAGGACCTGTGCCCCAGCCAGGTGCTGCCGCTGCGCCGGAAATGAACACCGACGGAGGACGCTGATGGAGCCGCGCGAACGCCTGGCCAGTGTGTTGCCGGGTCTCGCGAGGTTGCTGGGCTACCAGCGCAGCTGGCTGCGGCCGGACCTGCTCGCCGGTGTCACGGTGGCCGCCTACCTGGTGCCCCAGTGCATGGCCTACGCCGAAGTGGCCGGCCTGGCGCCGGTGGCGGGCCTGTGGGCGATCCTGCCACCGCTGTTTCTGTATGCCCTGCTGGGGTCCTCGCCCCAGCTCTCGGTGGGACCCGAATCCACCACCGCCGTGATGACGGCCGCGGCGGTCGGGCCGCTGGTGGCGGGGGACCCGCTCGCCTACGCCGGCTTCTGCAGCCTGCTGGCCCTGCTGGTGGGGCTGGTCTGCTGCGCTGGCGCCTGGGCCCGGCTGGGGTTCCTGGCCGACCTGCTCTCCCGACCGATCCTGGTGGGCTACCTGGGCGGCGTGGCCCTGATCATGATCGGCGGCCAGCTGGGTCGGATCAGTGGCATGACGCTGCAGGCCGACTCCAGCCCCGCCCAGTTGCTGGAGCTGCTGCGTCGGCTGGGGGAGATCCATCAGCCCACCCTGCTGCTGGCGTTGGGGGTGCTGGTGTTCCTGTTGCTGGTGCAGCGCCGCTTCCCTCGGGCGCCAGGCCCGCTGCTGGCGGTGCTGCTGGCCATGGCGGTGGTGGCGGTGGGACACCTGGATCAGCGCGGCGTGGCCGTGATCGGCGCCATCCCCGCCGGGCTGCCCCAGCCGGCGCTGCCGCCCTGGGTCTCACCAGCCCAGCTGCGCTATCTGCTGACGGCGGCGGTGGGCATTTCCCTGGTGGGCTATTCCGACAACGTGCTCACGGCCAGGGCCTTCGCCGCCAGGGGCAGCTACCGCATCGACGCCAACCAGGAACTGCTGGCCCTCGGCGTCAGCAACCTGGGCAATGGGCTGATGCAGGGCTTTCCGGTGAGCAGCAGCGGCAGCCGCACCGCCATCGGTGATTCCCTCGGCAGCCGCTCCCAGCTGTTCTCGCTGGTGGCGCTGGTGGTGGTGCTGGCGGTGTTGCTGTGGCTGCGGCCGGTGCTGGCCCTGTTCCCCACGGCGGCCCTGGGGGCGATCGTCATCTATGCCGCCCTGCGCCTGATCGACATCCCGGAGTTCCTGCGGTTGCAGCGCTTCCGCCCCAGCGAATTCCGGCTCGCCCTGATCACCCTGGTGGGGGTGCTGGCCACCGACCTGCTGATCGGTGTGGCCCTGGCGGTGGGGCTGTCGGTGATCGACCTGTTCGCCCGGCTGGTGCGTCCCCACGACGCCGTCATGGGGATCGTGCCCCGGCTGGCGGGCCTGCACGACGTGCGCGACTGGGAGGGGGCGCGCACCATCCCTGGCCTGGTGCTGTTCCGCTTTGATGCGCCCCTCTGTTTCGCCAACGCTGAGTATTTCCGCCAGCGGGTGCTGGCGATGATCGCCGCCGAGCCCCAGCCGGTGGCCTGGTTCGTGCTCAATGCCGAGGCGATCGTGGAGATCGACATCACCGCCGCCGACGTGCTCGAGGAACTGCAGCGGGAACTGACCGCCCAGGGCATCACCTTCGGCCTGGTGCGGGTCAAGCAGGACCTCTATTCCCAGCTCGAACGGGCCGGCCTGGTGGAGAAGATCGGAACCCGCCTGTTCTTTCCCACCTTGCCCACGGCGATCGCGGCCTACCAGGCCAGGGCGATCGCCGCGCCCAGCCCATGAGCGCGGCCCTGGAGCGGCAGCAGCTGGTCCTGGCGGGGGGCGGCCACAGCCACGTGCTGGTGCTGCGGCGCTGGCTGATGCGCCCGCGCACCAAGCCGCCGCGCACCCGCCTCTGGCTGGTGAGCCGCCACGGCACTGCCCTCTATTCGGGCCTGCTGCCCGCCGTGGTGGCGGGGCTGGAACTCCCGGAGGCCGCCACCATCGACCTGCGCCGCCTCTGCACCCTGGCCGGCGTCATCTTTGTGCAGGCGGAGATCACCGGTCTGGATCCGGCGGCCCGGGAGCTGCAACTGGCGGGGCGCCCCTCGCTGCGGTTCGACCGGCTCAGCCTTGATCTGGGCGCCGTGACCGCCACGGCAGGGGAGGCGATGGCCGTCAAGCCGCTGGAGCCCTTCCTGGCCTGGGCGGAGCGGCGCCATGCCGGTCAGCCCCTGGTGATCCGCGGCGGTGGGGCCGCCGCCGTGGAGCTGGCTTTGGCCTTCCGGGCCCGGGGGATGGTCTGCCGCCTGCTGCTCAAGGGGGAGGGCCTGCAGCTGGGATCGACGGCAGCGAACCGGGCCGGTGAACGGATGCTGGCCGAGGCCGCCATCCCGGTCCAGCGGCGGGCGCCGCCTGATGCCCCGGCCGATCTGGCCTGCACCGGCAGCCGCGCCCCGGCCTGGCTGGCGGCCGCCGGCCTGCCGGTGGACCCGGCGACTGGCCGGGTGCTGACCACATCCAGCCTCCAGGTGATTGGCCATCCGGAGCTGTTCGCCAGCGGCGATTGCGGCCTGATCGCCACCGATCCCCGGCCCCCCTCGGGGGTGTGGGCCGTGCGGGCGGCGCCGGTGCTGGCGGACAACCTCTGCCGCAGCCTGGGCGATCCCCCCAGGCCGTTGCGGCCCTGGCGGCCCCAGGCGCGGGCCCTGCAGTTGCTGGGCGACGGCGGTTGGCAGGCCGCTGGCCCCCGGGCCCTGGCCCTCCTCGGGCCCTGGGCCCTGGGGCCAGCGGGGTGGATCTGGCGCTGGAAGCAGCGCATCGATCGGGCCTTCATGGCCCGCTTCGCCGCGCTCCAGCCGATGGCCGCGGCCGCCATGGCCTGCCGCGGCTGCGCCGCCAAGCTGGGGGCCGCCCCCCTGACGGCCGCCCTGACCAGGCTCGATCCAGGCGGTCAGCCGCCGGCGGTGGAAGACGCGGCCGCGGTGGGCACCGGCGCCGATGGCTCCCTGCTGCTGCAGAGCGTTGATGGCTTCCCGGCCCTGGTGGACGACCCCTGGCTGAACGGCCGGCTCACCACCCTGCATGCCTGCAGCGACCTCTGGGCCAGCGGCGCGGCGGTGACAAGTGTGCAGGCCCTGGTGACGGTGCCGGAGGCGGCCGCCGCCATCCAGGAGGAGCTGCTGCTGCAGACCCTGGCCGGGGTGCGCTCGGTGCTGCAGCCCCTTGGCGCCTCCCTGGCCGGCGGCCACACCCTGGAGGGCCGCGACGGGGCGGGGCTGGCCCTGGGTCTCACCGTGAACGGCACGGTCACGCCGGCGGTGCCCTGGGGCAAGGGGCCACTGCGCCCCGGCGATGCCCTGCTGCTGAGCCGGTCCCTGGGCACCGGCGTGCTGTTCGCCGCCGCCATGGCCGGCGCCGCTGCCCCCGCCTGGATGGAGGCGGTGCTGGTGGCGATGCAGCACAGCCAGGCCCCCCTGGTGCCGCTGCTGGCCGCCCATGGCTGCGGCGCCTGTACGGACGTGACTGGCTTCGGCCTGCTGGGCCACCTGGGCGAGATGCTGGACGCCAGCGGCGCGGCGGTGGCCGTGGAGCTCGACGCGGCCGCCATCACGGCCTATCCCGGCGCCCTGGAGTTGCTGGAGCGGGGCTTCGCCAGCTCCCTGGCCGCCGCCAACGCTGCGGCCCTGCCCTTGCTGGAGGGGCCGGTGCGGCTGATGGGGGGCGGTGGGCTGGCGGCCCTGGCGGGGCTCTTGATCGACCCCCAGACCTGCGGACCGCTGCTGGCGGCCCTGCCGGCGGTGCGGGCTCAAGCCGCCCTGGCCGCCCTGCATCAGGCTGGCTTCCCCGAGGCTCGCCTGATCGGTCGGGTGGTCAGCCGCAGGCAGGCTGCTGCTGCGTCACCAACCCCTGGCTGATCAGCTGCCGAGCGGCCTCCGGCGCCGCCAGACCGCCGAGATCCACCGCCGAACAGGCATGGCCGTCGAGGTCGTGGTCGTAGCAGCGGTCGTAGTAATCGAGCATCTGCCGGCAGGCGGTGGCCCAGTCGCCCCGCTCGATCGCCTCGAGGGCCAGGGCGGTGCGCTGGGGCCCCAGCCGCTTGGCGATGCGCCGGGTGGCCTCCGCCAGGGCGAGGGGATCCTGGGCGCCGTAGATCTCCACCAGATGGGCCACCCGCTCCGTCAGGGGCCGCTGCACCGCCAGCACCGGCGCGGCCTTCATCTGGCGCCACAGGCCAGCGGGAATGCGGCAGCGGCCCACCATGGCGCTCTCGGCCTCCAGCCAGATCTGTTCCGCCCCGGCCAGGGGGGCCAGGGCGGCGGCCAGCTGGTTCTCGTAGTGCTCGCTGCTCGGCTGCTCCGGCAGCCCCAGCCCGCCGAAGCTGCTGCCGCGGTGGTGGGCCAGCCCCTCCAGATCCACCACCGCCGCCCCCCGCTCCCGCAGGGCCAGCAGCAGTTCGGTCTTGCCGCAGCCGGTGCGGCCCCCCAGCAGCCGCAGGGGCCAGGGCTGGTCGAACAGCTCCAGCACCCAGCGCCGATAGCTCTTGTAGCCGCCCTCCAGCAGCAGCACTGGCAGCTCCAGCTGCTGGGCCAGCCAGGCGACGCTGCCCGAACGCATGCCGCCGCGCCAGCAGTGCAGCCGCAGGGGCGCCCCGGCCGAGCGCTCGCTCGAGGCCACCAGCGCGGCCGCCAGGGCCTCCATCCGCGGACCCACCAGGGCCAGACCCCGCAGCACGGCGGCCTGGCGGCCCTGCTGTTTGTAGAGGGTGCCCACCTCCGCCCGTTCCGCGTCACTGAACAGGGGCAGATTGGCGGCCCCGGGGATGTGGCCCTGGCGGAATTCAGCCGGCGTGCGCACGTCGATCAGCGCGCCGCCTCGCGCCAGGAACGCATCGATGGGGAGGCAGGCCGCCACGGTGCTGGAAACAGGCAGGGGAGGTCAACGCAGAGAGAGGGGACCGGGCCGGCACCCACCTGATCGCCATAGTGGTCCAAAGGCCGATACCCCTTACCCCCTCCCGATGCAACTCCGGATCCGCGCCACCGCCACCGCCGCCCTGATGGGGGTTTCGCTGGCGCTGCTTCCGCTGCTGGCGCCCCCCGCCCCGCCCCTGGGCAGCCTGCTGGCTCCGGCGGCGGCCCAGCAGAGCCAGAAGGTGCTGCGCATCGGCGCCATCCCCGACCAGAAGCCGGAGAAGCTCAACCGCCTCTATCCGCTTGTGGCAAATGAACTCGGCCGGCAGCTTGGGGTGAAGGTGGTCTATGTGCCGGTGGTCGACTATGCCGCCGCCGTCAGCGCCTTCCGCACCGGCGCCCTCGATCTGGTCTGGTTCGGCGGGCTCACCGGCGTACAGGCCCGGCTGCAGAAACCCGGCGCCCGTGTGATCGCCCAGCGCGACATCGACGTCTCGTTCCGCACGATCTTCATCGCCAACAGCCGCAGCGGCCTCAAGCCCATCAGCAACGCCAAGGGCCTGAGTGAACTGAAGGGCAAGCGCTTCACCTTCGGCTCCGAAAGCTCCACCTCCGGCCGGCTCATGCCCCAGTTCTTCCTGGCCAAGGCGGGGGTGAAACTCTCGGACTTCGCCGGCGGTTCGCCCGGGTTCAGCGGCAGCCACGACGCCACCATCGCCCTGGTGCAGAGCGGCGCCTATGACGCCGGTGCCGTGAACGAGCAGGTGTGGAGTGCCAGCCTGCGCGACGGCAAGGCCAACCCCGCCAAGGTGATCGCCCTCTGGAGGTCGACGGGCTACCCCGATTACCACTGGATCGCCCAGCCGGACCTCGACAAGCGCTTTGGCAAGGGCTTCACCGCCAAGGTGCAGCGGGCGATCCTCAGCTGGCGCGCCAGCAACCCCACCCAGAAGCAGATCCTGGCCCTGTTCGGTGCCCAGCAGTTCACCGGGGCCAACGCCAAGGCCTACACCATGATCGAGCAGGTGGGCCGCCAGATCGGCAAGATCCGCTGATCCCGCTCGGCCGCTGGCACCGCCGCGGGACCAGCACCGCCGGGCTGGTTCTGGTCGCCCTGCTGGGCGCGGCTGGGCCTGGGGCCGCCAGTGTGTGTGTGACAGGTGGCACCTGGGTGGAGCCCACATCCGCCGGCCCCCGTGCTGTGGCGGCGGGCGACCTGCTCGATCGCCTGGCCGGGCGGCCGGCGGTGCTACTGGGAGAACGCCACGACAGTGCCGCCCACCATCAGTGGCAGCTGGCCACGCTCCAGGCATTGCTGGCGCGCAGCCCCAGCCTCAGCCTCGGCCTGGAGATGGTGCCGCGCCGACTCCAGCCGGTGCTCGACCGCTGGGTGGCCGGGGAGCTGGAGGAGCGCGCCTTCCTTGAGGCCCTCGACTGGTCGGCCATCTGGGGCTACGACGCCAACCTCTACCTGCCGATCCTGCGCTTCGCCCGCGACCGACGCGTGCCGCTTCTGGCCCTGAACGTGGACCGCCAGCTGGTGCGGCGGGTGCGGGCTGAGGGGCTCGCGGCCGTGCCCGCCAGCGAGCGGGAGGGGGTGGGCCCACCGGCACCGGCCAGCGCGGCCTACCGGGCCCAGCTGCACCGGCTCTGGCAGCACCACCCCTTCGTTCCCGACAGCGGCCAGGGGCGGCCCGGCCTGGAGGATCCCTCTTTCGTCCGTTTCGTGGAGAGCCAGCAGCTGTGGGATCGGGCCATGGCCGAGGCCATCGCCGAGCGGCGCCGTCGCCACCCCGGCGCCCCGGTGGTGGGGCTCATCGGCCATGGCCACCTGGCCGGGGGCCACGGCGTGCCCCATCAGCTGCGGGCCCTGGGGCTGGGCGAGGCGGCCTGGCTGCTGCCCTGGGACGCCGGTCTCGACTGCGACCTGCTGCAGCCGGGGCTGGCCACGGCGGTGTTCGGGGTGGTGTCACCGCCACCGGCAGGCCTCAAGCTCGGGGTGTATCTGGAGACCCACGGCGGCCGGGTGGAGATCCGCCAGGTGGCCCCCGGTTCGCTGGCGGAGCGCTCCGGTCTGCGGGTCGGGGATGGCATCGCGGCGATCAATGGCCAGCCCGTGAGCAGCGCCCGCCAGGTGATCGATCGGCTGGCCGCCCACCCCGTGGGCCGGCCCCTGGGCCTCACCCTGCGGCGTGATGGGCGGCTGCTGACGCTGCAGCTGACCCTGCCGGGCCGCTGAGATCCCTCGCGGCCGTCCGTACCGGAGAGGCAGAACCGGTTGGGGATCAGGGGCGATCCCGTCTTGGTGTGGGAAGTCCCCAACCTGCAGATGTCGTCACGAACTGGTGGCCCTATGGATCCGCCAGATCGGAATCGAGGAATACGTTCTCCTCAGCTCATGTCGACCCCTTCGATGCAATCAAGTTCTGTCGCCAGAGCGATATCAGCTCGGGTGAGTCCTTCAGACTGGTGGGTGTAGGTGATCGCTTCCGCATAACCCCAGCCCAACTTGAAGTCGGCATGGTGGCCCTGTTTCTCACAGATGGCGCCAGCGTGACCCACCCAGTCGAGAGCTGAGCTGAAGTCCTGAAAGGTCCAGGCTTTGTGCAAGTGATGGCCATCCACCAGATCCCAGCCTGGGAGTGAGCCAAGGGAATCTTTGATCTCATCCGGAGTCAGGTTGGCACCAATATCCTCGGGGCTGTTGACCTTGTCGGCTAACACCATCTTCGGTTCGATTTATTTGGGCTGGAATCAACCTAGCGAAGGACATGCCGACTGAAGGAGTTTTTCTGGTTACTGAAGACGCAGTCAAGGTGCTGATCTGCGGCACATATGGCGCTTAGCATCTTGCCCTCATCCCTGTAAAACCAGCAGCCTTTAATGGAGGTTCGCCGATGTGATCATGCTCCCTTGGCCTCGGCGTTGACCTCGATCACCAACTGTGTCAACCTCTCAGTGAAAACTCAGTATTACGCCGCATGCAGCCTGGATGGGTTCATCGCAACCACAGATCACTCCCTGGACTGGTTGCTTCAGTTCGGTGAAGCGGAAGGTCCAGGCTATAAGAACTTCCTGGCTGAGGTTGGGGCGATTGCCATGGGTTCAGCCACCTATCAGTGGCTGGTGGATCATTACATCAAAGCTGGAACATCGGAGGAAAAGCCCTGGCGCTTTGAACAACCCACGTGGATTTTCACGAGCCGCAAGCTTGCCTCCGTGCGGAACGCGGATCTGCGCGTCGTGCAGGGTGCTGTCTCGCCTGTGCACCAGCAGATGGTCGCCGCTGCGGACGGTAAGAACATCTGGATTGCCGGTGGGGGCGAATTGGCGGGTCAGTTCTTCGATGCCGGCCTGCTGGATGAGCTGATCATTCAGGTGGCCTCCGTGACGTTGGGCCAGGGATTTCCGCTCCTTCCCAGGCGGATCGCCTTCCCGCCTCTGAGGCTCACATCGGTGCAGGCCCTTGGTGAGGCGTTCGCTGAACTCCACTACGACGTGCCGCCTCAGACGGCGGCGGTCTGATCGCGCTTTCACGGCTGCCCTACCAGGGCAGCAGCTGGCCGTTGGCGTGCCAGAAGCTGCCGCTCGTCTCCAGGGTCAGGGCATCGATGCGGGCCAGCAGGCCATGCACCGATTCTTCGGTGCTGATGCCCTGCGCACTGAAGCCCGTCATGCGGGTGCGCACCAGGCCGGGATGGAGCAGGGCCACGGCGATGCCGCGGGGCCGCAGGTCGATGGCCAGTGACTTGCCGGCCATGCACAGCGCCACCTTCGACATCCGGTAGCCGTAGGCGCCGCCGGAGCTGTTGTCGTCGATCGAGCCCATGCGGCTGGTCATCAGGATCACCTTGGCGCCGGCGGGGAGATGGCCCAGCAGGGCCTGGGTGAGCCGCAGGGGGGCGACAGCGTTCACCTCGAACTGGCGCCGCAGGCTCGCGACGTCGAGGTCGTCCAGGCTGGTGGGCTCCAGCAGGCCCGCGTTGAGAATCAGGGCGTCGATGGCCAGCGGGCCGAGCCGGTCCACCAGATCGGCGATGGCGGCCCCATCGGTGAGATCGACGCCAGCCTCGATGCGCACCCCGAGCGCCTCCAGCTCCGGCGACGGGTCGCGGCAGACCGCCACCACCGTGTCGCCCCTCGCCTGGAGCTGGCGGCAGTATTCCAGGCCGATGCCGCGGTTGGTGCCGGTGATCAGAACGGTGGCCATAGGGGACGGGCTTGCTGCTGCCTGGATCGTATGGGGCTCAACCCTCCTCCCAGCGGAATCCCTGGTCGTCCCAGGCCCTGGGATCCTCGATCGGCTCGAGATGGGTGAGCACATCGCTGCGGGGCAGGGCGATGGCGATCTCCTGCTCCAGCCGCTCGCAGAGGTCATGGCCGTCCTGGACCGTCCATTGCCCCGGCACCAGCACGTGGAAGGCCACGAAGCGGCGTGATCCCGCGACCCGCGTACGCAGGGCGTGGAAGCGGATGCCCTCGGTTGCATGGGAAGCCAGCAGCGCCTCCAGCCGTTCCTGCTCGTCGATGGGAAGCGAGCGGTCGAGCAGGCCGGAGGCCGTTTCCCGCAGCAGGTTCCAACCGGTGAGGGTGATGTTGAGCGCCACGGCGATGGCGATCAACGGGTCGAGCATCGTCACGCCGGTGAGCTTCACCAGGCCGATGCCCAGCAGCACCCCGCAGGAGGTCCAGACGTCGGTGAACAGGTGGTGGGCGTCGGCCCGCAGGGTGATCGAGTGGAAGTGGCGGGAGGCCCGCAGCAGCACCCAGGCCACCAGGCCGTTGAGCGCCGTGGCCACCAGGGAGAGGGCCATGCCCAGCCCCAGTTGTTCCAGCGGCTCCGGGTGCTGCAGGCGCCCAACGGCTGAATAGATGATGGCCAGCGCCGCCAGCACGATCAGCACGCTCTCCAGGCCGCTGGAGAAGTATTCGGCCTTGAAATGGCCGTAGTGGTGGGTGCGGTCGGCGGGCTTGGCGGCCAGGCTCAGGGCCCAGAAGGCCCCCAGGGCCGCCACCAGATTCACCCCGGATTCCATCGCATCCGAGAGCAGGCCCACCGAGCCGGTGTAGCGCCAGGCCGCGGTCTTGAGCACGATCGTGGCCACCGCCGCCGCCACCGACAGAAGGATGTAGGCGCGGGGGGAGGCGAAGGCCATGGGGTGAGGAGCCTGCCAGGGCATGTTGAACCAGCCTGGCTGCGGCGCCGCGAGCCGTCAGCCGATCAGGCCGGGGGACGCTCCGCCACCAGCAGCAGGCCCCCCATGATCGAGAGGTTCTTCAACAGCGCGATCCGCTCCTGGGGGTCGCCCGCGTCGTTGTGGAAGAGCAGGGTGGTGGGCACCAGGAACAGCAGCAGCAGGATCGCCCCGAGCCGCACCCGGACGCCGCTGATCACCAGCACCGAACCCACGGCCATCAGCGCCATGGCCGCCGCCAGCAGCACCGGCGCGAGCGGCAGGCCCCGGCCGGCGATCATCCCGGCCACCCCGGCGAAGCCCGTCAGCTTGCCGATCACGGCGTGGAGGAACACCAGGCAGAGCAGCACCCGGGCGATGCCATCGAGGAGCGATGGCCTGGATCGGCTGGAGGAGGTCATCGGTGGCCGCGGGCGCAGGACGGGGTTGTGGGGTTGATTCTGCTGGGGCTTCCTTCGGCCTGACGAGCCCGGGACCCGGGCCGGATGGCTGGCAATCTGGACCCGACGTTCACGCTGTTCGCCCCCGATGGCCGCCGGCCCCCCCACCGCCGTGCTCGCGCTGCGGGGCATCCGCGTCAGCGGCCGGGAGCGGCCCCGGCTGGAGGACGTTGATCTGAGCCTGGCCCCCGGTGAGCGCGTGGCGCTGCTGGGGGCCAGCGGCGCCGGCAAGAGCACCCTGCTGGCGGTGGCCAACGGTCTGCTGGCGCCGGCGGCGGGCACGGTGCTGTGGGAGGGGCAGGCCCCCGCCCGCTCCCGCCGTGGCCGGCGCCGCCAGCAGGCCCGCATCGGCACCCTCTGGCAGGACCTGCGCCTGATCGAGGAGCTGACCGTGCAGCAGAACCTCAACGCCGCCCGCCTGGCCCGCTGGGGCTGGCCCAGGGCCTTGCTCAACCTGCTGCTGCCCCTCGACACCGACGCCTGCGTGGTGGCCCTGCGGGCGATGGACCTGGAGCCGGCCCTGCTGGAGCAGCCGGTGACGGCCCTCTCCGGCGGCCAGCGCCAGCGGGTGGCGATGGCCCGTCTGCTGCGCCAGGAGCCCACGCTGCTGCTGGCTGATGAACCCCTGGCCAGCCTTGATCCGCGCCTGGCCGGCGAGTTGCTGGCCCTGCTGCTGGCCCAGGCTGTGGCCCCCCGGGCCCTGCTGCTGAGCCTGCACCGCCACGATCTGCTCGACGGCTTCGATCGGGCCGTCGGTCTCAAGGACGGCCGGGTGCTGTTCGACGGGCCGGTGGCGCAGGTGAATGCCGCCCTGCTGGCGGACCTCTACGGGGGAACCCCGCCCGGCGTGACGTCTTGAAGCCGGCACCGCCACTGCTGATGCTGCTGCCGGCCCTGGTGCTGGTGCCGCTGGCCGTCCTGCTGCCGCCCCTGGTGCACGGGGGCGGCTGGGAGCTGATCGGCAACTTCGCGCTGGCGGCGGTGACCCCCTCGCTGGATCCGGTGGTGCTTGCGTCGCTGCTGAAGGGGCTGGGGGTGACGGCCGGCATGGCCCTGCTGGGTTGGGCGGGCAGCCTGGTGCTGGGGCTGCTGCTGGGGGCGGCCAGCTCCCGCACTGTGTGGCACACCCTGACCGGCAGCGCCCTGCCGGCGGAGCTGATCCGCCGGCTGCTGGCCCTGCCCCGGGCGATCCATGAACTGATCTGGGGCCTGCTGCTGCTCCAGCTGGTGGGGCTGCAGCCGGCGGTGGCGGTGCTGGCAATCGCCCTGCCTTTCGGGGCCCTGGTGGCGCGGGTGCTGTCCGACCTGCTCGATGCCCTGCCCACCGCCAACCTGGAGGCGCTGCGGGCGGCGGGCGCCCCGGCACCGGCCGCCCTGCTCACGGCCCTGGGGCCGGCCCTGCTGCCCGGGGTGCTCAGCTATGGCGGCTACCGGCTGGAGTGCGCCCTGCGCAGCGCCACCCTGTTGGGGGTGTTCGGCCTCGGGGGCCTGGGCACCGATCTCAAGCTGACGCTGCAGTCGCTGGAGTTCCATGAACTGTGGAGCGGCCTGTGGCTGCTGCTGGCGATGATGCTGGCCCTGGAGGCGGGCATCAGCCTGCTGCGCCGTCGCTGGCTGGTGCCCAGCCGTTTCGTGCTGGCCCGGCGGGGGGTGGGGGAGCGCAGTCGGGAGATGCTGCTGACCCTGGCCGCCCTGGTGCCCCTCTGCGTTCTGGTGGGGCGCGGCCTGGGGGTGGATCCTTCGGCCCTGCTCCACTGGCAACTCCTGCCCGGCCTGGGCAGTGGCGACTGGGCCGCCACCGCGGCCCTGCCCTGGCCGCGGCTGGTGGGCGGCACCCTGCTGCTCACCGCCCTGGCGGCCTGCCTGGCGGTGGGTCTGGCGCCGCTGCTGCTGCTGCTGGTGGCGCCTCTGGCCTGGGCCCGGCAGGGACTGCGGCTGCTGTGGGCCATGGGGCGGCTGTGGCCGCCGCCGTTGAGTGCCCTGCTGCTGCTGTTCGTGCTGCAGCCGGGGGTGATCACCGCCGCCCTGGCCCTGGGGTTCCACAACCTGGGGGTGCTGGGCAGGCTGCTGCTGGAAAGCGCCGACGCCACCGATCCGGCCGCCGAGGAGGCCCTGGCCTGCGGCGGCAGCGGGCCACGGCTGGCCCTGCTCTACGGCCGCTTCAGCGCCCTGGCCCGGCCCTACCTGGCCTACGGCGCCTACCGGGCCGATGTGATCCTGCGGGAATCGGTGGTGGTGGGACTGGCGGGGGCCACGGGGCTGGGCAGCCAGCTGCTGGAGAGCCTCAGCTCCTTTGCCTGGGACCAGCTGCTGGCGCTGGTGGCGGTGTATGCCCTGCTCACCCTGGTGGGCGAGGACCTCAGTGACCGGGCCCGGCGCCGCTGGCTGGCGGCGGCCTGATGGCCCATGGTGGAGCCGCCGCCGCGATGCCGCGATGCCCGCCTCGCCCGCCCACCCCAGCGAGACGGCGCCCCCGTTCACCCACCGCTTCCTGCATCGCGTCGAACCGGCGGGGCTGGCGGCGTTCCTGGCGATGGAGGACCGGCTGATGGCGGCCGCCCGCCGCCATCCGGGCTTCGTGGCCGAAACCGCCCCCTCCCCCCTGGGCCGTGAACCCCATGACGGCCGGCTGCTGTACGCGTCGGAGCTGAGCTTCACCACCCCCGGCACCTTCATGGGCTGGATGGACTGCCAGGAACGGCGCGATCTGCTCAGCGCCGCCGAGCGCGGCGGCTACCGCTACGAAGGCCGCTCCGACTGGGAGGGCTACGCCCGCTGGCTGGGGGCGGCCGGCCAGGCGTCCGAGCCCATCTGGAAGGTGAACCTGCTGGTGCTGGTGGTTCTCTACCCCACCGTGGCGGTGTTGCGGGTGCTGCTGCGGCCCCTGCCGCTGGATGGCCCCACCGGCCTGCTGCTGGGCAATGTCTGCACCGTGGCGCTCACCGGCTGGTGGTTGGTGCCCTGGATCAGCCGGCGCTGCCGGCCCTGGCTGGAGGGCACCGGCAGCCGCCTTGGCCGCCGGTTGACCCTGGTGACGCTCCTGGCGAGCCTGGCGCTGATGCTGCAGCTGTTCCGCGTCCTTCCCGCCACCAGCTCCTGAGCGCCCGACCGCTGCAGACCCCCGGAAGACTCAGTAGCGGACCCGGTCGGGTCTGGCCTGGTACTCCTTCCAGACCTCCACCGCTTCCTCTCTCAGGATCTGGTGCAGCCGGATCGAGCGTTTTTCCTTGGGCAGGGCCAGCTGCTCGTAGATCGGGCGATCATCGAAATCACCGTATTCAAGGGCATCTTCCACGGTCGCCGCGTAGTAAACCTCCTCGATTCCTGCCCAGTAGCAGGTGGCCATGCACATCGGACAAGGCTCGGCGGAGGTGTAGAGAATGCAGCCGGGCAGCTTGAAACTCTGCAGGGTGATGCAGGCCAGCCGGATCGCCTCCATTTCTCCGTGCCAGGTGGGGTCATGGCTGGCCACGACCCGGTTCATCCCCTGGGAGATGACCACCCCGTCCTTGACGATCACCGCGCCGAAGGCTCCGCCGGTGCCGTAATCGATGGCGGCTTTTCGCGACAGCCGGATGGCCTGGCGGATGAAGGTTTCGTGGTTTGCCATCGTTGAAGCCATGCACCTTCCTCCGGCCGAATCAGCGTACCGTTGATGGCCAGGCCAGTCGTCGTGCCGCGAATGATCGAGCGCCCGCAGAAGAGGCGGTGCCTGGCTCGGCTCGGCCTGGCCGGGGGGGTGATCCTCCTGGCCGCCACGACCACCGCCGCCCTGGCCCTGGCCGGACCTGCCGCCCTGGCCTCCCCCGCCGGCCCGCCGTCCTGGCTGCAGCGGCTGATCGGGCAGATCAAGGCCAGGCCGCCGGGCAACCCGCCCCAGTCGGTATGGCGCTATTGGTACCGGGGCCAGGTGGTGTACTACCTGCCGCCCCAGTGCTGCGACCAGACCAGCGTGCTTTTCGATGCCGAAGGCCGGGTGATCGGCGCCCCGGATGGGGGCCTCACCGGCAGGGGGGATGGCCGGGCGGGCGATTTCCACGCGCAGCGCCGCGAGGGCGTGCTGCTCTGGCGCGACCCGCGGGGGATGGGGTCGCCCTGATCAGCTCCGGCTGGCCAGCTCCAGGCCATCGGCCAGGGGGATCCCCTCCCGCTGGAAGCGGGCCACCAGCCGCCCCTGCAGCTCCCGGGAGCAGGCCCACTGCTCACCGGCCACGGTGGTGAGCAGGGCGCTCACGGTGATGCCCAGCGGGCCGGTGGCGCTGACGCCCCGCAACAGGGGTGGCGCGAGCAGGCGGGGGCCCCAGGTGAGGTCGGCGTGGAAGGCGGCGAGCTCCTCGGCCACCACCGCCAGGGCCTGGCCGATGGCGGTGCAGCGGTGGGAGATCAGCAGCTTCACCTCCTCGCCGGAGCGCAGCTTGGTGTGGTTGACCACCCGGTCGAAGGCGCTGTTCTGGACCACGGCCACCCGGTGGTCGAGGCAATGCAGCTGGGTGCTCAGCACACCGACATCCACCACGTCGCCTTCGAGGCCGCCGATCTCCACCCAGTCGCCGATGGCGTAGCGGTCTTCGATCAGCACGGCGAGGCCGGCGACGAAGTCTCGCAGCAGCCCCTGGAACACCAGCGCCAGGCCGCCCAGCAGGGCGCCGCCGGCCAGCAGCAGGGAAGAGGAGGCGGCGCGGATGCCTGGGATGTCGACCAGGATCCAGCCGGCCGCCACCAGGATGCAGGCAAGATCGATGAGGCGATGGCTCACCCGCAGCAGGCTGCGGTGCCGCTGCTCCCGGCGGGCCTGCTCCTCCACCGGCACCCGGGCGCCGTCGGCCCACTGGTGCAGCAGAAACGTCGCCAGGGAGCGCGCCAGCAGGCCGGCCAGCCCCACCAGCAGCAGCTTGATGACGGAGTGAACCGGTTGCAGCAACAGCTGCAGCCCCAGGGGCACCTTGCCCGGGACGGCCATCACCCCCAAGGCCAGCATGACCATCAGCTGAAGCAGCACCAGCAGCAGCAGCACCAGCCCGATGACCTGGTGGAACTGCAGGCGCTGCTCCAGGGCCCGGTCAGGGCTGGAGCTGCGGCGGCGGATGAGCCCGGAGCAGTGGTGCCGGTTCCGGCGCCACAGCCAGAGGGTGGCGGCGGTGACCAGGGCCAGAGCCAGTTGCACTGTGAGGGTGATCTGCCAGCGGCGGCGCATGTCGGCCGGCTGCATCACCTGGCGGGCATGGCGCAGACGGCTCTGCAGCCGCTGCTGCCAGCGTTCCCCCAGGTCCATGGCGCTGATGCCGTTGAGGCTGGCATCGGCCCGGGTGACCGTGAGCAGGGGCAGGGGCTCGGAGCGTTCCGGCACCCGGGCCTCCAGCACCACATCGCCCCCCGGCAGCTGCCGGCGCTCCACCACCAGTCGCTCGGGGGCGCTGCCTGTCACCCCCTGCAGCGGCGACGGCTCACAGGCCCCCCCGCTCCCCCCCAGCACCCGGATCAGGACCCACTCGGCGATCTGTTCGCTCTCGCTGCAGAGGTGCTCGGGGTTGTAGAGCAGGCGCAGGTTTCCTTCGATCACCTCGGCGCGGCGCTGGGCGTTGGGCGCATCGCCTTGGCTGCCCACCACCGGTGACGCCACGGTGATGGCTGGAACGCCGAGGATCCTCACCTTGGCCAGCTCGAAACTGCCGGCCGCCACCACGGCGTTGCGGTCGTCTGGGGACACCGGAGCCGCGCTGGCCCCAGCGTTGCTGACGGTCCCTGTTGCCGCCACCGCTGGCGGCAACAGGGACACGCCGATTGCGATCAGCAGAACCAGGGCCCCGAGCCACCAGGGGCGGGCCCTCATGGCGCCTGATCGGCAGATTCAGTGAGCCGCGGCAACAGCTGCACCAGGTTGCAGGGGCGGGTGGTGGCGTCGAGCTGGGCGCGGATCAGCCGGTCCCAGGCGGTGGTGACTGCATCGAGGGAGCCGGGCAGCACGAACACCACCGTGCCGTTGGCCACCCCGGCCAGGGCGCGGCTCTGCAGGGTGCTGGTGCCGATCGTCTCAAACGACAGCACCCGGAACAGCTCGCCGAAGCCCTCGATGGTCTTGTCGAGCAGGGGAGCCACCGCCTCCGGGGTGCCGTCGCGGCCCGTGAGGCCGGTGCCGCCGGAGCTGATCACCACCTGCACGCCAGGATCGGCGATCCAGCGGCTCAGCTCGGCGCGGATGCGGTAGCGGTCGTCGGGGACCAGGGTGCGTTCCACCAGCCGGTGGCTGGCCGCCTCCAGTCGCTGCTGCAGGGCATCGCCCGAGGGGTCGTCGGCCAGGCTGCGACTGTCGGAGACCGTGAGCAGGGCGATGGGAAGGCTCACCGATCCAGCGGCTGCGGTTGGCCCTGACGCTAGGGCGAGGTAGGCCTCTGGCCCACCCCGGCTGGGGAGCAAAGCCTCACAGCACGATCCCCTCTCCGCGGCAGGGCTTCCATTCCCCTGCGGCCTTCTCGGCCACCAGCGGTACGAGCGTGAGCTGCAGGGGGGTGCCGGCCGCCACCTCCACCCGCAGGGCGGAGTAGGCGCGGCGCAGGCTGGAACCCCGGCCACTGCGGCCGAGGAAAAGGCGGGAGCGGGCCACGACACGCTGGGCACCGGGCGGACCTTCCAGCAGCTCGGGCCCCTCCGGCCGCTGGCGGCGCAGGCTGTAGCCGCTGCCGCCGCAGATCGCCCAGGGGATATGGGCGTCACCGTGGCCGGTGTCACCGGTGTCGAGCACCTCCAGGCAGTGGGCATGGCCGCTGAAGGCCAGATCCAGCAGGGGCCGGCCGGCGGGCAGATCGCCGAGGGCGGCGGCCACCCGATCGAGCACGCGGCGCAGCTGGGTGCGGACGGCCTTGGTCTGGCCCTGGTCCCATTTGCTGACCTCTGTGACGTACGGCGGATGGTGCAGCACCAGCATCCGCCCGCGGACGTCAGGGTTGCGCCAGGAGGCGATCAGGGCTTCGCTGAGCCAGTCGAGCTGGCCTTCGTCGACCGGGGTTGTCCGTCCGGCCCGGGCGGAGGCACTGCTGGCGAGCTGCTTGTCGATGTCACGGATCTGTTCATCGATCTGCTCGGCCAGGGTGGCCCGATCAGCGCGGGCGTCCTCGTCATTGGTCAGGGGGCCGAGGGAGCGCAGCAGCTCCGAACGTTCGGCGTCGAGTTGTCCGCGGCGCCGCTGCAGCTCCCCGTCGTCGGCGCCGGCCGGCAACGGGTGGTTGAAGGTGTTGGAGTCGAGGGCGAAGACGTCGACCCCGGCCCAGCGGAAGGTGTAGTAACGGTGGGGCAGACGGGTGAACCTGCCGGGCCGGTAGAGCAGGCAGCTGGCCCCATCGACCGTCGCCGAGCGGGTGCAGCCCAGATGCTCCCCCAGGTCGGCCTCCGACACGGCGCTGAGCACATCGAGGAAGGCACGCGCCCAGGCCTGACCGACGAAGGAACCGTGCCAGCCCACGTCCAGATCCAGCCAGGCACGCAGCAGTCGCCGTGGCGGCCCCGTCAGGCCGGCGAGCAGCCCAAGCGGCAGGGGGAGGTCGTAGTAGTCGTGGTTGCCGGCCACCGGCAGGAACGGCACCCGGAAGACCAGCTGGTCGTAGCGCAGCCGCCGCCAGTCCTCACCACCCACGATCCATTCGCGGTAGGGGCGGATGAAGTTATCCGGGTACTGCTCGCTGGAGCCCACCTGGTAGACGACGTCACCGGTGTGGAGCAGGAAGCGGGCGTCCGTGCCATGGGCGAGCAGCTGCTCCGCCACCCGCCGCTGGGGGCTGTGGCGACGATGCAGCCCGGTGCCGCTGTCGCCCAGCACGAGGAAGGAAAAGGCTTCGGGCCTCTGCGGATCCCCCTCGATGGCCAGGCGGCAGGGATCGATGCCGCGGCGGATGAACTCGGGATGGCCCCAGCGCACCCGTTCAGCCATGCGCTGGATCTTGGTGGTGATCCCCGCTTCGGAGGCCAGGTTCATGGGGCCCCGTTCACGGTGGCGGCATCGGCGCGAACACCGTCAGGGAACCTGGCACGCAGGTGAAGGTCACCGGATCAGCCTCGAGCATCTCGCCATCGATCACCAGTTTCTGGGGCGGATCGGTGGTGATCGTGATCTCCCTGACCCGCAGGCAGATCAGATCAGGGTGGTTGGTGGGCGACTGCACCACGGCGGACGTCAGCAGAGAGGCGAGGGCATTGAGTCCCTGCAACCGCGTGGTGGGCGAGGCGATGGTGATCTCCAGCAGGCCGTCGTCGGGGATCACCCGCCCGAAGCCCTGGGCCAGCACGGAGGTGGGTGGGGCCACGTTGGCCACGGTGATGGCGGCCGCCTGCACCTCGGTGACGGCACCATCGATCTCGAAGCGCGCCTGGAACGGCTGCTGGGTCGCGAGTTGCTGGGCTCCGGCGAGCACGTAGGCGAGCGGACCGAGCATCGTCTTGAGCTCGCGCGTGGCCCGGTCCACCATCCCGGCCTCGAAGCCCAGGCCCGCCAGCAGCGTCATCGGCACCTCGTTGCAACGGGCGGTGTCCACGACGAGGGTGTGGCCGGCCAGGATGGTGTCGCAGGCGCCGACCAGGTCGGTGGGGATCCCGAGCGCCGAAGCGAAGGCGTTGGCCGTGCCACGGGGGATCACGCCAAGGGGAATGCCGGTCCCTGCCACCACCCCTGCCACCGCCGAGACGGTGCCATCCCCCCCCGAGGCCACGATCATCACGTTGCCGGCATCGGCGGCGGGGCGAGACGCCAGCAGATCAACGAGTTCCCGGGTCTGCTCCGCTGGGTCAACGCCGGCCCGGGTGAGCAGCACCGTGACAAGGAACTGGGGTTCGAGGATCGAACGGATCAGGGCCAGGTCGGCATTCGGTTCCCCCTGGCCGGCCACGGGATTGAAGATCAGGTAAGCGGCCCGGCCGTGGGCCAGGCCGCGCACAAGCAAATCGGCCGTTGCGGCACTGAGCGCCAGGGGCACGGAGGCCAGATCACAGGCGCGCAGCAGCAGCCGGGCGTCGGGCGGCGTACCGGGCGAGGCCTCCGGATCGAGGAAGGCCACCACCAGATCCACCCCACCGGCGAGCACGCGGGCGGCCAGCCGGATGTCGCCGCCATCGGCAAGCGGCTCAAAGGCCGTGACCGTCAAGTGGGCCGTGCGGGGATCGTCCCGGAGCCTCCCGGCCAGTTCGGTGGTGGCGATCAGGGGGAATCCGGCGACCGCGAGGGCCTGACGATCAAGCCACTCGAGCAGCGCCTCGTGGCGCGACTCACTCGCGAGCAATACAAGGGCTTGGGTCATGACCTCTCACGCTAGGCGGGTCTGGCTTCCTGCCCTTCCATGGCACGCCGGGGAAGCCAGCAGGTGGCTTTGCAGCGGGAACAGCCACCGGTGTTGGCAGCCGCCACCCATTCCATGCATGGTGGCGTCGTGATCAACGTACGGGTATCCTCAAAATGGCCCGTAAAAAGGTGAATGGATTGGCTGCGGAATTGCAGATGAGCTGCAATCAAGAGTCCGATCTTTCGAGCCACGATCGGCCTGAAGTCTTGGCAATGCCCCATGGTGTCAACCAAGACCTTCGAGGTCGACACCAGCCTTGGATGCTGGTGATGGATGATGTTGTTGCACAACGATCGCTTGATGGCAACTTCAGCAGCTGATCCCCTGCCTTCCTGGAACAACGGCCCGGCCAAGCAGCGGCTGCTGGCGTTCATTGCCAAGGTGACAGAGGAGGGCTCTGACAGCTTCGTGCCGAGGGCGGAACGCATCGCTGTTCATGACAATGACGGCACACTCTGGCCGGAGAATCCGATGCCGTTCCAGGCCGCATTTGCCATCGACCAGTTAAGCCGGCGCGTTCTGAAGGAGCCCGCACTCGGCTCGGATCCCATGGTCAAGGCCGCACTGGCTGGCGATATGGAAACACTCCTGAAGGGCCATCGCTTTGAAGGGCTGATGCAGGTCCTGGCGCTGACCCACGCCGGCATGACGATCGAAGCGTTCCACGCTGCCGTCGAAGCCTGGTTCACGTCGGCCACCCATCCGCGCTATGGCAGGCCCTATGTGGATCTCACCTATCTGCCGATGCAGGAGCTGCTGCGCCATCTGCGGGCCAATGGCTTCAAGAACTTCATTGTTTCTGGTGGTGGCACGGATTTCATGCGCGTCTGGGCGGAGCGTGTTTACGGCATACCGCCGGAGCAGGTGCTTGGCTCGACGGCACGGACGACGTTTGAGCTCCGTGATGGCGGACCAGTACTGACAAAGAATCTCGATCAGTTGTTCGTGAACGACAAGGAAGGCAAGCCAGTGATGATTCACCAGTTCATCGGTAGGCGGCCGATTCTTTGTTGCGGCAATAGTGATGGCGACCTGGCCATGTTGCAATACACCACGATCAACAATCCGCGACCGAGCTTCGGTCTGCTTGTCCACCACACCGACGCTGAGCGCGAATATGCCTACGACGCCGTGACCAAAAGCACCGGCAGGCTGGTTGATGCCCTCAAGGAGGCACCAGGTTGCGGCTGGCTGGTTGTGGACATGAAGCACGACTGGAATGCCGTGTTTCATGACGAAGTGAGCTTCACCACGGCCGTGCCGACCCAGTCATGACGAACGATCCGACCTACGAGCACCAGATCGCGCTTTTGAAGCTGCAAGACTTTTCCGAACCCTGCAGCGACGCTCCCTGAACCCAGGAGCAAGCGGGACGCTGTAGAAGGCCTGTTGGCCATCATTCACCATGTCTCCGTTCCCTTGGGTGCGCCATGCAAGGGCCTTGGTCTCTACAAAACGGAGTACCGCGCGGCGATGAGGTGCGCCGAAAAGAGCGACTTCTTCGAGATCACAACCGGCCCCAATGTGCTTGTGGATGAGACTGAAACGGTTTGATTTGATGCCCGGTGCACCGGTGAGAATTCTCAACCCCGATGCCATCCATGGCGCCATTCGGTGATGGGACTGGAATGTTCATGAGAACTCAGACGGCGTTGTTCTGAGTTCGCAGACCCACCATTTCACCATGGCCCAGGTACCACGACCTTGATGCTTACTGCGGGTGACACTGACTGGTCTGTATGCATAGCCATGCTAATATCTTGGTTGTGCTCAGTACAGTTGGCTTGCAAAAGCCGCGTCCTGCTCTGTAGCGCAGAGGCCTACACGTGCTGCATTCCAAAGGAATCTCTAGGATGAACCAACTCAAGAAAATCATGTCGGCCGCCGCCGCGATCGTTACCATCGGGATGGTTGTGCCGCCTGCTTCCCATGCCATCGATCCGGCCTATGCCAGGAAGCTTGAGAAGTCTGGCTGCACCCAGGCAACAGAACTGAAAGGCTGTGACATCAACAAGACCAAAGCCGAAAACGCCAAAGCCGGTTTCGGAACGGTGACCACCCCTGCCTCAACCTATGCCGGCCAGTGGATCGCCAAAAATGTTGACGGACGTACCGTTTCAACGATCCGCATCGATGGCAAGAACAGAGTCACGGTGAATGGAAAGTCCGTTGCCAGCAAGCTCAGTGACGGCGCTTTGGTGTTCAAAGTCGGCTTCATTACCTACACCATTCAAGGCGATCCCCGCGTCGTGAATGAGAGCAGCTGGACGGATTTCGACGCCAAGACCTCTGGCCCAATCCGTCGCAACTGATCCAGCAGTTGGGCGCAATCGCCAAGGTGCCACCCACCTTGGCGACAGTGACAACGGCGTGCCTGTTCGCGGCCACCACCAATGGCTCCATGTGATGGGAGCATGAAGCTCTAATCCAAGAGTGAAACCAGAATCGTCGTTTCCCCTGTGGAGCGATTGCCGGCAACCAGCAAGCCAGGCATGGCGGCGTCATCACCAATTGCATAGACTCTCAGATCTGTGATCTGTGGATGATTGAAAACAGCTTCGAGAGCCTGCTGCGCCTTGCTCCTATCATCTGTGTCAGTCAAGAGTAGAAAAGGCATAAACTGAATCGCTTGTGGATCAGCGATCGCCTTGAGCTCGGCCACAATGTTCGGCTGGAGTCCAGGGGAGCGGGCATAGACGAGTTTCCAGGTACTCATCCATGCAGCTTCACCATACTTCTCCCATAGCTCGCCGACAAAGTGTTGATAGTACTGGCGAGCAAGGAATTCCAAGTCTTTATCAGGCTTGAGCTGATCCTCAAAGACAGCACTGCCAAATCCAGCCTGACTCGGAACTCCATAGCTGGGTGGCGGAGTTTCATTGTCGTCGCGAACGAACCACATGGTATCCAACCAAATTGTGGCTAGCGGTGAAGAGATGATACGTCTGCGCAACAGGCCATGGGCCGATCGGAGGTCTTGTTTGCCGTTGAATTCCTTCCACGTTGAGAACGTGCTCAATGAGGAACAATCCCAATGGCCTGCCTGCTGCGCCAACGCTCATGGTGTGGAGAACCCTGCCGCCATCAATGGCTCATTGATCCCTGCTCACGGAAGTAGCGCTGAATGGCATCCTCGGCAATCCCAACCTTGGCAGCGTCGCAGGCAGACGTCTTACTGAAGTACTTTCCGGCCTTGTTGAAATTGACTCGGCAGCCACCATCAAACTTCACCTGATGGATGCCCAAAAGCAGTTTGACAATTTCGGGTGGACTTCCGGTTGGTGACCCATTGGCCGGTATGGAGCTGCCTGCCGCTTTCTTGTAAGGAGCGGTATCCCAGAAAACGAAGATGGACTGTGTTTCCAGTCGGTAGACCTGCCCACGATTGGCATCCAGCATCTCGCGCTTGGCGGGTTCGCCGCGCTCATCAAAGAACGCGTTGGGCGTGTTCTCGTTGGGCTTGAGCTCAACGGTCTGGCCGCCTTTGAGCCGGATGGTCACAAATCCCTGACGCTGTGAGAAGGTGCAAAGCCCCGATGAGGTGGCCTTGTCGTCACCTGCCGGAAACACATCGCAGCGGGCATCAACGGTGTCGGCCATCACGGGCGAAGCCACAAGCACCGAAGCACAACTGAGCAGAGAAGCGGCAAGAAGCTGGAAACTTTTCAATGCTGTGAATGGCTAGGGTTTGTGATTGTACAGCTTGTGTCGGTGAGGCCAGCGAGGTGGTCGGTTGCGAAGCTGTCCTGCCTTCGTAAGGCGTGGATTGCTCGCTGTCCCATCAACATGTGATTGAACTCAACGGCGATTGGAAGTGCGGGTCGATGTTTGCTTCTCATTGTTTTACTGGTTATGAGGTTGTTGTAGGCTTGGCCTGTGGATTAGATTTCACCCGAAGATTCTGACAGTTGAAGGTTGATGAACGAGATCAGGGGACTGGAGCAGGCGCCGAGGCTCCGTCGTGTTCGCCTTCAACCATCCATTGGGATCGGAATTGTGGCTTGGGTTGTGTACAGCGGTTTGGCTGGCGTCATTCAGCTCCAGACCGGAATCCCCTACGCCGATTGGTTCAAGTCCGCTGATCATGCGTGGCACACGGCCGTCATTCCGCTCACCCTTGGCGGTCTGGTGTTGCTCCTGTTCACGTGGTGGTGTCGCTGGGATCAGGTCTGGCGAGATCCCGTGCGTTTGAAGTGCACAGGCCTGATGAAAGTGGCGATGCTGGCCTGGTGGGCGATGATTGCTTTCCGCATGGTGGGCATCACCTGGAGTTCAGTCCCTCCGGCATTGCTTCTGGCCATCATCGCCTCAGGCATTGGTGTGGGTTTTGCCGAGGAGCTGCTGTTCCGCGGTCTCTTTCTGCGCTGCCTGCGAGAGGGTGGTCGCTCTGAGGCGTCGGCAGCCATCTGGACTGGTGTGTGTTTCGGCCTCTTCCACGTACCCAACATCTTCATGGGTATGGGGCTCCTGGGTGGCCTCCAGGTCATGCTCGCAGCGCTGAGCGGCATCATCCTCTATGTATTCCGTCGCTACACAGGTCAGATCTGGCCCGCGATGGTGGCGCACGGCATGTGGGATATCTCGACGTTTCTTGCCGGTGGCTATGCCTACCCTTGGCTTTCCATGGTCTCGTTGTTTGCTCAGCTTGGTTTTGTGATTCTTGGGCTTCTTGTCTACATCAGCCTCTATAGAAACGATCAGCAGACGGTTGTCGTCCCGGCCATGGCGTCTCGGTAGAGAACGGCTGTGCACGTCTCGGTTTCGATCACCAGGAGCGTCGCCACCTAGTGTCAGGAGAACACAGGCCGCCGAGCGTCCCACGCCGCCATGACGACGCAGTATTACACCGCTACCAGCCTTGATGGTTTCGTTGCCACCGAAGATAACTCCTTGGAGTGGCTGTTCCCCCTCGGTGATGTCAAGGAAGCTGGCTATCCGGCCTTTATCGCGCAGATCGGTGCGATTGCCATGGGTGCCTCAACCTATGAATGGATGTTGCGCCATTCCGACAAGGTTCAGGCAGATTCTGGTTCTCCCTGGCCCTTCTCCCAGCCCTGCTGGGTGTTCACCCATCGTGGGCTTCCCGGCATTGATGGAGCTGATATCCGCTTCGTCCAAGGTGATGTCAAGGACCTCCATCCAAGGATGCTGGAAGTGGCGGCGGGGAAGAATATCTGGATTGCCGGTGGCGGCGCCCTGGCGGTGCAGTTTTATGACGCCGGGCTGCTGGATGAAGCGATCATCCAGATTGGTTCGGTCACCCTTGGGCAGGGCAAGCCGCTCTTTCCCCGCCGGGTGACAAGCCCCCCTTGGCGGTTGCTGTCGGTGCGCCAGATCGGTTCGGGTCTGGCAGAGCTGCATTACGCGCTGCCAGGTCGTTGATGCAGACGACCCGCGCCCCTGCCTCGCTGGGCGCGGGTGAGAATCATGGCAACGGTGATTCAGGCCATGGCTAGCCGCTGATGCAGAGCAGCTTTTTCACGGTTGTCCTGCTGCCTCTGGCCCTGGCCATCGTCATGCTGGGCATGGGCCTGAGCCTGGTGCCCGCCGACTTCAAGCGCATCACGCGCTACCCCAGGGCGGTCGCGGTGGGGACGGTCTGTCAGACCCTGCTGTTGCCGCTGATGGGGGCAGTCATCGCCCTGGTCGTTCCCATGGAGCCGGCGATGGCGGTGGGTCTGGTGGTTGTGGCTGTCTGCCCAGGTGGGCCGTCTTCCAACCTGATGACCTACCTGGCCTGGGGGGATGTGGCGTTGTCAGTGACACTGACAGCCGTCAGCAGCATCGTCACGGTCTTCACGATTCCTCTGGTCACCAACCTGGCCCTGCAGCAGTTCCTGGGGGAAGGGGCGGCGATTGCCCTGCCGGTGGGGACCACGATGCTGCAGATCGTCCTGATCACCCTGCTGCCGACGGCGATCGGGATGGCCATCCGTCACCGCTGGCCAGGGCCGGCCCGTCGCCTTGAAAAGCACATGGGCCGCCTGGCTGCGGGCCTCCTGGCGCTGATCATCCTGCTGTTGTTGATCCGCGAGGGCAGCAAGCTGCCCGGGTTCCTGGCTCAGGTGGGACTCGCGATCGTGCTTCTCAACCTGCTGGCCATGCTGGTGGGCTTCCTGGCAGGAAAGCTGTTCCGCCTGCCCCTGGCCCAACAGGTGTGCATCGCGATTGAGGTGGGAATTCAGAATGGAACCCTGGCGATTGCCATCACGGCTGGTTTGCTCAACAACCCCGACATGGCGGTGCCTGCAGCGGTCTACAGCCTGCTGATGTATCTCACTGGCTTTGGCGCGATCCTCTATGGCCGGCGTGTGGTGGGCTTGGCCCGCCATGCTTGAGCTCCGGCTGCAGCATCAGCCGATGAGGCTGACCACTGCGCTGGTGTGGGTGCCGTCACCTCCTGCGCCATTGGTGCTTGTCCCCGCTGTCATCGCACCGCTTTCCTTTCTCTCCCCATTGGCCCCTCCTTCAGTGTTTAGATCCGTCAGCGCCCTTCTCCTCGGCTCTGGTCATCTTGAAGGATCAGGCAAGGGACGACGCCACCTCAAACTCAGCAGCATCGATGACATCAAAGGAAAGCCTCTGGCGGCGTATCTGACGCTTGCCGTGCAGGCGGCGCAGGCGCAGTCCTGTCATGGCGATCCTCTGGAGTGAACCCATGGACCATGTTCTGATCATCCACGCCGTACGGGACTACGAGGCCTGGAAGACGGTGTTTGACGCGGCGGCCGCCCTGCGCCGGAACGCCGGCGAGCGGTCGTTCCAGGTGCTCCGAGACGCGAGCGACCCCAACAAGGTGGTGCACTTCTCCCGATGGGAATCGGTGGCCAAGGCGAAGGCGTTCTTCGAGTCCCCCGAGCTGGTGGAGATTCGTCGGCAGGCCGGTGTCGAATCCCCGCAGTTCCTCTATCTGCATCAGCTGGAGGCGGGCACGCTGTGACCGCTGGCGCCTTCCCCCCAGGAGCCCCGTCTTCCCCGGCGACCACACCCCCTCAGACCACCTCTGCCAGAATGATTGTCGTTTCAGGAATCGCCGTGTCGCGCCTTCGGCCGCCCCTCGCCTCCCTGGTCGCCGCCGGCCTCCTGGCCGCCTTCGGCGGCGGCCCCGCCCTGGCGCAGCAGCCTGGCCCTGGCGCCCAGAAGGCGGTCTTTGCCACCAAGGCGGAAGCCGAAGCCGCCGCCAAGCACTTCCACTGCACCGGGGCCCACAAGATGGGCAACCAATGGATGCCCTGCGCCACCCATGGCGAAACCAAAGGCGGGCCGTCTGGCCACGGCTCCCATTGATGCCTGATCCGGTCGCGCCGGAGACCCCTCCCACCGGCGGCCTCCCTCCTGCAAGAAGCCCCTCAGCCTGCGGTGGCCGCCCGAAGATCGTGGCCTTCGGCATCGCCCCGCTGGGCATCATCTCGATCGGCATCGTCCCCATGGGGGTGATCAGCATCGGCGTCGTGCCGATGGGGGTGCTGAGCCTGGGGGCGGTGGCGATGGGGGTGATCAATGCCTCTGTGGTGGGCATGGGCATCCTGATCGCCGGCGTCAACGTGATGGGTGTCTGGTGGGTCGGGATGGAGGGGATGGGTCCCTACCGGCTGGGGAGCCCGAGCGGCCAGGTGCACCACCACAGCCGTGACCTCAACCACAGCCAGGGCCAGCCGAACCTCTACGCCTACCCCAGCCGCGACGAGGCCCTGCGGAAGGCGAAGGAACTCGGCTGCGACGGGGCCCATGCCATGGGCGCCCTCTGGATGCCCTGCCAGGACCACCCGACCCCCTGAACTCAGGCCAGCGCCTTGAACATCACCAGGGCGTCGACCTCCCCCAGCCGGGGATGGCGGAAGGCTCCGGGCAGCCGGCCGATGGTGTGGAAGCCGTTGCGGCTCCAGGCGGTCACGCCGGCGACGTTGGTGGCCACCACCAGGTTGAACTGCATCGCCCTGAAGCCCCGTCGCCGGGCCTCCTCCTGGGAGTGGCGGCAAAGGGCATGGCCCACCCCGCGGCCCCGGGCGGCCTCGGCCACCACATAGCCGGCGTTGGCCACGTGGGCGCCCAGGCCCGGCTGGTTGGGGCGCAGGTAGTAGGTGCCCAGGATCGCGCCGCTCGCATCGGTGGCCACGAACGTGGCGACGGGGGCCTCCACCCAGGCCTGCCGGGCCGCGTCGCTGCCGATCGCCGGGTCGTGGGGGAAGGTCTCGCCGGCCCGGAACACCGGCTGCAGCACCGCCCACACCCCTGGCCAGTCGGCCGGTTCGTACGCCCGGATCATCCCGCCGCTTGCACCACGATCGATTTGGTCACCGTACCGGGCAGATTCCGCGACACCGGACAGACCTTCATGCGTCGCTCCAGAAAGGCCCGGCTGGGCTCATCCAGTTCCGGGGTCACGGCGCCTTCGGGCGCCTCCAGCCGCACCTGGAAGGTGCCGTCCACCGCCTCGATCATCCAGTCGGCGGAGGCCGTCACGCTGAGCACCCCGTCCACCGCCGCCAGGGGCAGGTGCCGCTCGACGGCGTTGGCCACCAGGTAGTGGTGCTGGCAGAGCAGCAGCGACAGCAGGAAGAGCCGGAAGCCGGGGGTCTGCAGGCTGGGCACCAGTGGCTGCCAGGGCTCCAGCTCGCCGTTGCGGACGTCGACGCTGAGGCTGTCGCCGGCGGCCCCGTGGCGGCTCTGGAGGCGGAACTGGAACAGGAGGGGGGTGGTCATCGCGGGTGCGGGACGGTGGGGGTGGAGGGGACGGCGGAACTGGTGGTGCGCTGGCGCTGGAAGGCTTCGGCGCCCGTGAGCAGGGCCGAGCCGATCAGCAGGGCGGCGAAGCCCTGGCGCAGGTGGCGATCCGAGAGGCGTGGGGCCAGGGCCTGGCCGCCGATCGCCCCCACCAGCCCACCCGCCACCAGGGGGCCCAGCAGCGGCAGGCCTGCCGCGGGCCAGTGCCCCAGGGCGGCGAGGGCCACCAGGCTGTTGGTGGCGATCAGCACCAGGCTGGTGCCGCTGGCCAGGGGCATCGGCAGCCCGGCCAGCAGCACCAGGGCGGGCACGATGGCGAAGCCACCGCCCACGCCGGCGATGCCGGTCAGCAGGCCCACCAGCACCCCCTGGCCCGCCAGTGCCAGCGGCGATCCCCAAGGCCGGGGCGCCTGAGCGGTTCGGGTGGTGGCGGGGCGGCGGGAGAGCAGCCAGGCGGCCACCAGGGCGGCGACGGCGAACACCCCCAGCTGCACCGGTTCGGGAATCAGGCCGTGCTTCACCACCGTGCCGCCGATCCAGCTGCCCGCCAGGGCCGGTACCCCCAGGAGCAGGGCCGGCCGCGGAGCCACCTGGCGGCGACGCAGGTAGGGACCGGCATTGGCCACCGCCAGCAGGGTCACCGCCAGCAGCGAGAGAGGCACCGCCTCGCGGGTGGGCAGTCCGGCGCCGCTGATCAGCAGGGGCAGCAGCAGGATCGAGCCGCCGGCCCCAAGCACCGCCAGCAGGAAGCCGATCAGGGCACCCCCACCGGCCATCAGCAGCAGCAAGGTGGCGCTCAAGCGCGTACCCGGTTCCAGGGCATCACGGCCAGCAGGCGGGCCATGCCGCAGAAGCCGCTGATGCCCGCGAAGGTGAGGCCGGCCCCCACGAAGCCGCTCAGCCAGATCCAGCCCGGCGCCACGGTCTGGTTGAGCAGCACCCCCACCAGCACGAGGCTGCCGGCGACGATCTGCACCTGGCGCATCAGTGGCAGTGGCGCCCTGGCCTGCCGCTGCACCGGCAGGCCCGCCTCCTGCCAGGCGCCGAAGCCCCCCTCCAGTTCCGCCAGGGGTTGGAGATGGCCGCGGCGTTGCAGGGTGGTCAGCCCCCGGCTGCTGCGGCTGCCGCTCTGGCACAGCAGCACCAGCGGACCCTCCGGCAGAGGCTCGCTGCCCAGCCGTGACAGGGGGATGTTGTGGCTGCCGGGGATGTGCCCGGCGGCGAACTCCATCGGTTCGCGCACGTCGATCAGCGTCAGCGACACCGCGTGACGGTGGCTGGCGAGGTCGCGGGGGGAGAAGCGCCGGGAGGTGGTGGTGGTCATGGTTCTGGCGGTGGCAATGGGAATGGGGAAGGGGCTGGCGATGGATTGGGTGGCGGCTTCAGGCCAGGGTCGCGGTCGGCACCTCCAGCGGCAGGCCTTCGGCTTGCCAGCCCCGCAGGCCGCCGCGCAGGTTGGCCACGGGGTTGGGGCCCCGCTTCATCAGTTCCTGGGTGGCCAGGGCCGAGCGGCTGCCGGAATGGCAGAGCACCACCACGGGCCTGCCTGTGGGGATCTCGGCGGCGCGGGCCGCCAACTCCGGCAGGGGAATGGTCAGGCAGCCCGACACCCGGCCATCCGGCCCGAGCACCTCGGCCTCGGAACGCACATCCACCAGGGTCAGCTGGTCGCGGTGAGTGGCGACCCAGGCGGCCGCCACCTCCGGCAGGCCGGCGTAGCTGCGTTCGACGGGTCCCCAGTCATCCTCTTGGCTGTGGTCCGCGTCGCTGGGCTTGCCGGAGCGCAGGTTGGCCGGCAGGGCCTCGGCGATCCGGTGGGGATGGGGCAGGTGCAGGTTCTCCATGTACCCCACGAAGTCCCGCTCGTTCGCAGCCCCGCCAAGCCGGGCGTTGTAGGCCTTCTCTTCAGCCACCGAGGTCACCTGGCGACCGCTGTAATCGTGGGCCGGGTAGAGCTGGCACCGGTTCGGCAACGCAAGGATCTGCTCGGTGATCGAGCGGTAGAGGGTGTGGGCATTGCCCTGCTGGAAATCGCAGCGACCACAGCCCCGCACCAGCAGGGCGTCGCCGGTGAAGGCCAGGCTCCGGTCGTCGAGCACGAACGTGAGGCAGCCATCGGTGTGCCCCGGGGTGGCGCGCACCTCCAGATGGCGGCCGCCGAAGCGCACCTGATCGCTGTGGGCCAGGGCCAGGGTCACATTCCGGGCGCGGGCCGCGGCGGCCAGGCCGATGGCGCAGCTGGTGGCCTGGTGCATCCGCCAGCTGCCGGTCACGTGGTCGGCATGGGCGTGGGTGTCGAGACAGGCCAGCAGATCGATGCCCAGTTCCCGCACCAGGGAGAGATCGCGGGGGTGGTGGTCGTACACCGGATCGATCAGCACCCCTTCGCCGCTGGCGACGTCAGCCAGGAGGTAGGTGAAGGTGCCGGTCTCGGCATCGAAAAGCTGGCGGAACAGCAGGTGGCCCCCGCCGGCGGCGGCGTCAAGCGGAAACGGAGGGACGGGCGCCATCGAAACCTTCGACATCGGCTGCTATGACCATACACGCATACAACAGCTAAAGAGTGGATGCGGCTCGGTTGCGGCGTCCTGCAGCGGCCGGTTCCATTGCAGAACCGATCCGGCTTGGGCCAAGGCCGGGGAAAGCCTGCATAATTCCTCTAGCGACATACCCTTCTGCCATGGGCGTTGCCGGCCCCGGTTCCATCCCCAGTCCCGAGCTGCTGGAGGAGTTCAGCCAGTTCTTCCGCCTGCTGAGTGAACCGGCCCGTCTCCAGCTGCTCTGCCACCTGCGCCAGGGGTCGGCCGATGTCGCTTCCCTGATCGAGGCCACCGGCTTCAGCCAGTCCCACATCAGCCGCCAGCTGTCCCAGTTGCAGCGGGCTGGCCTGGTGACCTGCGACCGGGACGGGGTCCGGCTCATCTACCGCGCCGACACCGAGCTGGTGGAGGAGCTCTGCAACCTGGTGCAGCACCGCATGAAGCAACGCCTGCAGCAGCAACTGGATCAGCTCCAGACCGCCTGAGGCCATGCGCCCCAGCCCCCTGTGGACCAGGGCCTTCCACGGCTTCAACCTGCTGCTGCTCCTGCTGATGGCCGCCAGCGGCCTGGAGATCTACAACGCCAATCCGGTCTTCGGCGGTCGCGAAGGGGCCACCGTGCCGGAGCTGTTCACCCTGGGCGGCTGGCTGGCCGGTGGCCGCGACTGGCACTTCGCTGTCATGGGGCTCTATGCCGTCAACCTGGGGCTCTGGATCGGCCTGCTGCTGCGCCGTCGCCATAAGCGCCTGGCCGGCAGCGGCGATCTGGACACCCTGCGCGCCAGCGTCAGCTCCCCCCGCCGTCGCCTGGCCAGCCACCGTCTCACCTACACCCTGATGCTGATCCTGCTGGCCTTCAGCCTGCTCAGCGGCCTGGCGATGTACAAGCCGGCCCAGTTGTGGTGGCTGGTGTCGCTGTTCGCCTTCGCCGAACCGGCCGGGTTCTCCAGTTGGCAGACCCTGCGGGTGTGCCACCTGGCCACCATCCCCGCCATGGCGCTGCTGCTGGTGGCGCACGTGCTGCTTTCCTGGCGGGTGGGCGGCCTGCGGCTGCTGCGGTCGATGGTGTTCTGAGATGGCGGCGTCGCCCGAGGCCCTGAGTCGCCGCCGTTCCCTCGGCCTGCTGCTGGCCAGCGGCTCCTCCCTGCTGCTCGGTGGCTGTGCCCTCAACCGCTGGAGCGCGCAGGTGGGGGAGGCCACCCAGCCGCTGAATGAACGGATCGAAGGCCTGCTGCAGGGGAAGGGACCAGTGCCGGAGTTCAGGCGCAGCCAGGTGGAGCCCGAGGCCCTGCTGGTCAACAGCTTCAACGGCACGCCCACCTTGGCGCCCGGCAGCTACCGGCTCGCCGTGAACGGGGCGGTGCGCCGCCCCCTGAACCTGGATCTGGCGACACTGGCCGCCTTGCCCCAGCGGGAGTGCGTCATCCGCCATGTCTGCGTGGAGGGCTGGGCGGCGATCGTCGCCTGGTCGGGCCCGCGGCTGGCCGATGTGCTGGCCCTGGCCGGTCCCTCCCCCCTGGGGGCCTATCTGGCGATCCGTTCCGCCGACCAGTACTTCGAAACCTGGGATCTGGCCTCGGCCCTGCATCCCCAGACCTTGCTGGCCACCCACATGAACGGAGCGCCGCTGCCGGTGGCCAACGGCGCTCCTGTGCGACTGGCCAGCCCCATCAAGCTCGGCTACAAGCAGAGCAAGTGGGTCACCGGCCTGGAGCTGATGACGAGCCTGGGCGATCGGCTGGGCACCTGGGAGGACAGGGGCTATGAGTGGTTCGCCGGGCTCTGATGGGGCCTGCGTTGCTCAGGGATTGAGGGGCGACCAGGCCATCGTGGCGTTGAATTTCTGGCACCAGATCAGTACCGATTTCTGGGCCTTGAGGTCGATCGAGGCGGGGATCACGTAGCTCTGGGCCCCCTTGCTGGATTTCAGCTTCGAGAGCAGCGTGTAGCTGCCGGGCTTGAGGGGAAAGGCAGGGGCCTTGCTCATGGCCAGGGGCGTGGCGGAGGGGCTGAAGGCCACCCAGAGATCGGGAGCCATGTCGTTGGTCTTGAAGTCGCCGCTGAGGGTGAGCACCGTCTTGCCGCCCTGCTCGCTGATCGAGAAGCCGCCGCTGACGGGAGCCTCCGCCTTGCGGAAGCTGCCGCTGGCCTTCGCCATGGCCTGGGCCAGGGAGCCCAGGGCGGGGGAGATCGGATCACGGAGGCTGCGGGCCTGCAGGACGGCACCGGACAGGGCCGTGGCAGCCACCAGGGTGAGGGCGCCGGTCAGCAGGGTGCGGGTGGAGCGGGTCATGGGGATGGGGGGCACGTGTGAGGAGGGAGGCAGAAACCGGGCGTCGAACCGCCGTGGTCCCGCTCGCCAGCAACTACCGCCGGGCGTCCGTAACGGATTGGATCCGGGCGGCCTTCAGCCGATCGGCCGGGTGCGGTCGAGGGCTGCGATGGCCACCCGCCGCCGAGCCTGGCTGTCCTCGGAGACCAGATCGGCGCAGGTCCGGCCCCGGAGGATGTCCTCCAACCGTTAGTGGTGAACCTGGAGCAAGGACGACCCCATCACCCCGTCGGCCTCCCCATGGCCGGGGTCCAGCTGAAACGCCAGAACGAACACCGGCCGCGACAGCCGGCTCAGGACGGTGGGGAGGCGCACAACAACGACCCGAAGCCGACGCCCGGAACAGTAGGAGCGCTCCATCCTGGGCAGATGACGGTGCTGTTCGATGGGCTGCTGAGGGGGCTGGAGGCTGCCGTGCTCAAGGGACTGCAGGACCTTGGCCCGGCGAATCCGCTGCAGGGCGAGAACCCGATCAGCTTCTGCAACGTGTTCTTCCTGTCCCAGCCCACCGTCGCCCTGGCGGCCCTGGTGCTGGCCGGTGTGGGCATCAGTCGCTGGCCGCGCCCCATCCGATCGGACCCATCGCCGGTATCTGGAGAACGGCAACCCTGCCGACTGCCCCCCCGGTTGTGACACCCTCCGACGCCGACGCTCCACCCCGCCGCCCCCCCCTGCGGGGCGCCCTCGAGGGCGCCACCGACGCCGCCGGCGATCTGGCGGAGCTGTACGACACCTGCAGCGGTCCGGTGTACCGCCTGGCTCTGCGGCTGTGCCGCTCGAGCCATGAAGCCGAAGACCTCACCCATGACGTCTTCCTGCGCTACTGGCAGCAGGGGCGTTACGACCCGGACCGGGGCCCGGTGCTGGCCTACCTGCTGCTGCTGACGCGCTCGATGGCGATCAACCGCCTCAACCAGCGCGCCAACCGCTGGCAGCTGGTGCAACGCTGGTCGCAGCACCTGTTTCCAGCGGCCGTGGCCACGCCCCATGACAGTGCCGAGGCCGAGGATCTGGCGGAGAGGGTCCGGGGCGCGCTCGCGGCCATCCCTGCCAACCAGCGCCAGGTGCTGGAGATGGCCTACTACGAGGGATTGAGCCAGTCGGCCATCGGTGCGCTGTTGAAGTTGCCCCTCGGCACCGTCAAGACCCGCGCCCGCCAGGGGCTGATCCGCTTGCGCGCCCTGCTTCACGACTCGCCCGACCAGCCATGACATCCGAGACCACCCCCTCCGACGCCGCCCGAATCGACGCCCTGCTGGCCGGCCACGCCCTTGGAGACCTGGACGAAGCCGAGCGGGACCAGCTGGCCGTGCTGCTGCGGCAGCGGCCCGAGCTGCGCCGGCGCCTGGAGGAGTTCAGCACCACCCTGGACTTGCTGCCGCTGGCGCTGCCGGCCACGGCGGAGCCCCCCCCCGCCCTGCGCCGGCGCCTGTTGCAACCCCGCCCCCAGCCGGGGCCGTGGCGGCGCTGGCTGGGCCCCTCCCTGCTGGCCGTCGGCTTGCTGCTGCTGGGCGGTGAGCTCTACCAGACCCGCCAGCAACTGGCTGATCTGCAGCGGCAGTTGCCGCCGCCCGGCCTGCCCGGTGAACGCCGCCTGTTGCCCCTGCAGGCGGCGCTGCCGGGCCAGACGGCCTCGGGGGAGGTGCTGGTCACCGGCAACCGCACCCACAACCTGCTGAAGCTCGCCGACCTGCCGGCGCTGCCGCCCCATCACACCTACCGGCTCTGGGCCACCGTGAAGGGGCGGACCGTGGGATGCGTCCATTTCGTGCCCAACGCCCGCGGCCAGGTGGCCATGCCGATCCCCCTGTCGCCCACCAGCGAGGCCAGCGGCGTCAGCATTAGCGTCGAGGGCGACCCCACCGGCACGGTGCCCAGGGGGCCCATGGTGCTCACCAGTTCGATCTGATCCATGGCCGTCTTTCCCCTCCCAACGCGCGTGCATGCCGATCTGGGCCAGCGGGCCGTCGTCGACAGCGAGGCGCTGCCCTGGCACCCCTCCCCCCTGGCCGGGGTGGAGCGGCGCCTGCTGGAGCGCGACGGCGGCGAAGTCGCCCGGGCCACCTCGCTGGTCCGCTACGCCCCCGCCAGCCGCTTTTCGCCCCACCACCACGGCGGCGGTGAAGAGTTTCTGGTGCTTGAGGGGGTGTTCTCGGATGAGCATGGCGACTACGGCCCGGGTACCTACGTGCGCAACCCGGTCGGCTCCGCCCATGCCCCCTGCAGTGCGGCCGGCTGCACCATCCTGGTGAAACTGCGGCAGATGGATCCGGCCGACCAGACCCGGGTCGTCATCGACACCCGGAGCTCAGCCTTCGTGCCTGGCCTGGTGGCTGGACTGAGCGTGCTGCCGCTGCACGGCTTCGGCACCGAACATGTAGCGCTGGTGCGCTGGCAGCCGGACACCCGCTTCCCCCTGCATGCCCATCCCGGCGGCGAGGAGATCTTCGTGCTCGACGGGGTGTTCGAAGACGAACAGGGTGCCTATCCGGTGGGCACCTGGCTGCGCAACCCACCCGGCAGCCGCCATGCCCCCTTCAGCCAGAGCGGTTGCCTGATCTGGGTCAAGACCGGCCACCTGGCGCCACCATTCCCCGCCATGGAGCCAGTGCCAGGGCCGTGAGGAAGCCCACCAGCTGGGCGATCACCACGCTCGGGCCCGACGGCAGGGCGAAGGCGGCCGAGAGCAGCAGGCCCAGCACGGCGCAGGCGGCCCCCAACCCGGCGGCCAGAACCACATAGGTGTCAAAGCGGCGGCTCACCAGCCGCGAGGCGCAGGCGGGGATGACCACAAAGGCGCTGATCAGCAGCACCCCCACGGCCTTGACGGAGATGGCCACCACCACGGCCAGCAGGATCAGAAACAGCAGCCGGTGCAGGGAGACGGCGACCCCCCGCGAGCGGGCGAGCGGTTCGTCAAGGGTGAGCAGCACCTGGTCGCGGCGGGTGAGGGTGAGGTAGCCGGTGGTGATGACGAGCAGGAGCCCGATCAGGGAGAGGTCGAGCCAGGTGACCCCCAGGATGTCGCCGAAGAGCAGCTGCTGGATGCCGCCCTTGTAGACCCGCAGCAGGCTCAGAGCCACCACGGCCATGGCCAGGGACGACGAGTAGACGATGTTCAGCAGGGCATCCGCCGGCAGGCGGCTGCGTTGCACCAGCTGGTTCGTCATCAGGGCGAACAGCACCGCGAAGGGGATCAGCACCAGGGTGGGATCGATGCCCAGCAGGATTCCCAGGGTGATGCCGAGCAGGGCGGAATGCCCCAGGGCATCACTGAAAAACGAGAGCTGGCGCAGCACCGCGAAACTGCCCAACACCCCCCCCAGGGCGCCACTCAACAGACCGCCGAGGAGAGCACGCTGCATGAACGGCAGCTGAAGCAACTCCACCAAGGTCGATCCCTCTGTCATGTCCACCGCCATCGGCCCAGGGTACCCAGGCTGCCCGGGCCCCCTGCCGTCAGGAGGCGGCGTGCGCCAGGGCCTCGCCGAGCAGGGCCAGGGAAGCCGCCAGCAGCACCAGGCGGCCGGCCCGGCAGAACAGGCGTGAGGCGACGACGAAACCCATCGGGATCATGGGAGTGCTCCGTTTCAGGGCAAGGTGAAAAGGCTCAGCGGCCCGTCGTCTGCAGGGGGCGGAGGTCCGGCAGGGCCACGGAGAAGGCGGGGGAGCCGTGGCGGGTCAGGGGCCAGCGCCGCACCCAGCAGCTGTCGGTTTCTTCGTCGATGCTGATGACTTGGTAGGTGCCGCCCTGGCGGCTGCTCAGCTGGACGAACCCGCCGGGGTGGGGGGCTGCAGCGGAGTGGGGTGAGGGGTAAGGCATGGGTAGAACCACGCATCAGCCCTCAACGTAACAGAAAGTTGCGGATGGATTGACGCCAGGCCCATTCATGTGCATTCCAAAGCACATGGCGGCGATCGCCTGCCCCATCAATGCGTAACCCCCTCGGGGCGGGCCCGAGGGGGTTACTTTGCGAAAGCAGTGGGGAGTTGATCAATCTCCCTGCCCCGCAAGATCATTCTAGATCGGCAGTAACGGCTACAGCGCAGGTCTGCACATTCCGTCACAGGGCAGCCGCGGTTGTGCGGTCAGCTCACTCGTCGTCGTCGGAGCCACCCACCGGCACCAGGCGAATCGCCTTGCGTCCCAGCTTGATCTCGAATTCGTCGCCCGGCTCGAGGCCCAGCATGGCGGTGTAGGCCTTGCCCACCAGCAGGTTGCCGTTGAACTGGACTTTGGCGGTATAGCCGAGTTTGCGGCCGGCCTTGGTGGCCGCCTTGCCCACGCCGTCGCCGAGGTTGATCCCCTTGGCATCGAGAAGCGCTTCGTAGAAAGCTGTGAAGTTCAGGCGTTCATTGCCGTCCTTCTTGGTGCTCACGTAGCCACAGCTGCGGACCAGATCCGATTTTGAAGCGTCTCCCAGCTCTTTCACCTTGGCGAGCAGATCGGCACCTTTGAGCATGATGCAATGGCGGTGGGTATTGGGCGAAATTGTACAACTCGGGCCTGCGATCGCCCGTTGGGCGCGGTTCGGCTTTCCCTGCTCTCTGTCCCTACTCATCCCGGCCGCTCTCGCGTCAGCGGCTGTGCGCCCGGCCCCGGTCGATGACCATGGCCGGAGGGTCGCAATCCGCTCAGGCGGGCTAACCACGAGGCCGCCATCGCCGGCGGTGCTCAGGGCCGCGGTCCCCGGCCGTGGGACCTTCGCTGGGGCTGCACCCTTCAGCTCTTCGGTGGTCCCTCCACCTGATACTGCACCTGCTGGGGAAAGGGGATCTCGATGTCCCGGTCCCGGAAGGCCTGCCAGATGGCGGCCTGGACTTCGCTGCAGATCGAGACGTTATCCATCGGATTGGCGATCCAGAAGCGCAGGGCGTAGTCGATGGAGGAATCGCCATAGCGGAGCAACAGGCCCTTTGGTGCCGGGTTCGGAAGAACGCGTTTCTGGCTGCGGGCCGTCGCCTCCAGCAGGGCGATCACCACCTCCGGATCATGGTGGTAAGCCGCGCTCACCAGCACCTGGCTGCGCCGCAACGTGTCGCTGCCCGTGTAGGTGACGGTGGTGCTCGTGAAGAACGTCTGGTTCGGGATCACCAGCTCGGCATTATCTCGGTCGCGCCAGAGCACGGCGGCCCGCAGGCCGAGGCTGCGCACCTCGCACGGATCACCATCGATGAACAGCACCTCACCGGGCCGCACCGATCCCTCAAACAACAGCCACAAACCACTGACGAAATTGGAAAAGACTTCCTTGATGCCGAAGCCCAGGCCCACCGAGAGGCCACCGGCCACCGCCAGGATCGCCGTGCGATTGAAGCCCACATGATCAAGGGCCCAGACGATCCCGATCGCCACCGCGGCATAGCGGATCATCAGGGCCAGGGCCCGCCGGCTGCCGTTGCTGATGCCCACGCTGCGCTGCACCACCCAGGCAACCCCCTGGGCCGGCGGTCCGGTGCCCATGGCCAGCACATAGACGATGACCACCGACAGGAAGAAGCTGCCCAGGGTGACCTCGGAGCCGAACCATTGGCCGAGGGGGATGAGGGCCAGATCCTGGGGGTTGTCGAACACCCGGATCACCAGCAGGGCGGCGACCAGCAGGTAGGCCGGGCGGATCAGGCGGGTCTCCAGCACCTGCAGCTGCTGCGGCTGGACGAACCGTGCCAGCAGCTGGCGCACCCCCGCCAGACCCAGCCAGCCGAGGTAAAGGAGCAGGCCCAGCAGCACCAGGCCGTTGGGCAGGCCAGCCAACCCCAGGACCAGCGAAAACAGACCCAGCATGAGGGGGATCACCACGTCGGATCGTTGCGCCAGGGGAACCCGGGGGGCCAGCCGGCGGCGCAACGGCCCCTGGCCCAGGAACACCAGCAGCAGCACGATCACCTGGAGGCGCACCTCCAGCCGCTGCAGGTAGCCGAACCAGCCGGCGATCTCCAGCAGCAGCAGGTTCATCGGGACCTCCCGCCGCCCAGGAGCTCGATCAGGCCCTTGAGGGTGTCCTGCTGGCTCAGATCATCGAAGAGGAACCGGGTGAGCAGGGCCTGCCAGGCCTCTCTCTGTTCCTTGCTGCTGGCCGCGATCAGCCGGATCGTCGATCGCTGCAGTGACTGCTGGCGGCCTTCCACCATGGCCGCCACCACCGAGGAACTGCGCACCGGTGGCGCCACCTCCCGGTTCACCGGCAGCACGTACTGGCTGCGCAGGACGATGTCCCGCTGGTGCAGGGGGCTGATGGCGAAGCGGGCCAGGGCCAGGGCCAGCCGGCGCTGGACCGGACTCGAGTTGACCCCGAAGGCCAGCACCCGCTCCCGGGTGATCGGGCTGGCGCCGCCGAAGGGCCCAGAGGGCAGGGGGGCCACGCCCAGGTTCTGGCCGAGGCCTGCCTTGACGCGGGTGAGGTTGATGCTGCGGCAGGGAATCCAGTCGAGGGTCCCGGCGGTCAGTTCCTTGATCAGTTCGGTCTCGGTGGGGAAAAAGGTGACGTGCTGTTGCTGGTCCGCCTGGCGCAGCCACCCCAGCCAGTTCGCCAGGCCCTGACGGGTGACGGGCGTCACCGGCTCCCTGGCCAGAAGGCTGCTGACGGCATCGATGGCACCGAGGGGACCCAGGGTCCAGGCCAGGCTGATGGCATCGAGGGAGAGCCCCACCTCCATCCCCTTGGCGCTGAAGGCCAGCAACTCGCTCAGGGTGGCGGGGCTACGAGGCACGCGCCGGCGATCGAAACAGGCCACCTGGGGCTGCAGCTCCATCGGGAGGCCGGTCAGGGTCCCATCGGAGCGCCGTACCCGCACCACCGAACCCGCATCCAGCTGATCCAGGAGCGCGGCCGGAAACGACACGGTGTCGATCAGCTTCTCCCGGGCCAGATCACGGGCGGTGGACTCGTTCACCAGCAGCAGATCCGGGCTCAGGCCGGTGCTGTTGCGCAGCCGCAGTTCGTTGGGCAGGCTCTCCTCCGCGAACACCTCCACCTGGAGCCGGACCTTCGGCTGCAGGGTGCGGAAGGTGGTCTGCAGCATGGTCGTGCGCGCCCGGATCTCCTTCTGCAGTTCGCCGTCGATGGCATCCTCACTGACACCGACCGCGATGTAGAGGGTGCCCTGGAGGGGGCGGAGCATGGGCTGCAGACGATGGCCACTGCAGCCACCCACGGAGGTCAGCAACGGAATAGCCAGGCCTGTGGCGACCAGCTTGAAGGCCCATGGCCGTCGCCCCCGGGTGGGTGGGGTAGGGGAGCGGCGGCGGAGGGGCATCACACCGGGAGGTTAGGAGTGTTCGCGCCGACGGCCACCCCTGGCGCTTGCTGCGCCGGTCAGTCCTCCGGGTAGAGCAGCTCGGCGAGCTCGTCCGGGTCCACGTCGTAGACCCGCGCCAGGGTCGTTTCGATCGCGCTGGTCACCACATCCGGCAGGAAACGCATCGCGTTCAGGGCGTCATCGGTGATGTCGTCGGTGAGGAGCTTCTCGCCCCCCAGTTTCTCGTCGTTGATCACGGCCATCACCCAGCTCTGGTAGGCGGTGACGAGATCGGCGAACTCGAGCTCAGGATCGTTCAGATCGAGGGCCATCGGGCGTCTCCAGGGACGGACGTTGCTTCTGCAGTTTGCCGCCTGGTCGTCAGGATGGATGGATGGATCAGGAACCCCTGCCATCGGTGGCCTCCCTGCAGGGCACCCTGTTCGACTTCGCCATCGCCGAGCTGGTGCGCGGCCATCGCGAGAGCTTCCCGCCCCTGTGGACGGCCGAGAGCTGGGCGAAGCTGATGATCTGGCTGGCGCTGAGCTGTGGCTGCTCCGGTGAGGCCCGGGCCCTGGAGGCCTTCGCGGCGGCCCTCGGACCAGTGCTCACGGCGCGGATGCGGCGGCTGTTCTTCGAGCGGGAGCTGCCTGATCTGAACCTGCGCGTCATGGCCGATCCGGCCGAGCAGCAGGTGCTGCTGCTGCCGCTGGAGGTCGGGCCCGTGCCCGGCGCCCCGCAGGCCATCACTGCGGAGCGGGTGGCCGCCGCCCTCGAGACCGTGGGCCTCAGCCCCCTGGTGACGGACGATCGTCTCCGCTGGCAGTCGCTGGAGGCACTGGTCGCCGTGCCCTGGCGGAGCTGAGGCCCCCGCAGCGGCGCCGCAGCCGCCGGGCCTGTGCAAAGGCGACGCCGACACCGAGCAGGGGCAGGGGGCCGGGGGTCGGCACCGGGGTGAGGGCGAGCAGCTCGCCGTTCACGCCGTCACCATCGTTGGCCACGTAGATCGTGCCGTCGCGGCCGACGGCCAGGCCCGTGGGGCTGACCAGGTCATCGAAGATCGAGCGGACGCTGCCATCGAGGCCCAGCTTCAGGACGCTGCCCGACGGGGGGCCAAAAAAGTCATTGCTGTACTGGAGCAGGTAGAGCGCATCATCCGGCCCGGCGGCGATGTCGATGAGGTTGCTGAAGCCCCCCGCGAACTTGGTCACCGGGTTGATGAAGTCGTAGCGGAACACATCGGCGCTCCCGGGGGCGAAGGGAAAGCCGGAGAGCTGGGTGATGTACAGCGCCCCGTCGGGGCCGATGGTCATGCCGGTGGGCACGGCCTGGGCAGGGACTTCGGGAAACGGGAAGGGGAAAGGCAGGTGGGAGGTGCTGACGAGCTCCTCCGGGAACACGTTCACCAGCGACACCTGCTGGGTGGCGTCGGCCTTCACCAGGCTGTTGCCGCCCGAGTCGGTGACGTAGGTGTCGTCCCCGCGCACCACCAGGGCGAAGGGATTGCTGTTGAGATCCTTGCCGTCGGGGTTCTGGGTCGCTTCAAAACCGGCGATGTCGGCCAGGGGCGTCAGGCTGCCGGCGGCCAGGTCGATGGCGACCGTGCGGCCAAAGAGGGGACTGCCGGCGGCGGGAATCAGGGTGGGGTTGGCACCGAAGCCGAAGACCCCGAACAGCTGGCCGGAGCTGTTGAACGCGAGGTCCGCCAGGCCTGTCCCCTCGGGGAACAGGGGGGAGGACTGGACCGCCAGGGACGGCAGGTTGGCGAGCGCCCGGGAATAGACGTTGGTGGAGCGGTCGAACAGGCCCACGGCTCCGGTGTTTCCGTAGCAGAGGGTGTTGCCGCTGCCGGCGAGGATGCAGGGGCCGCTGCCGCCCCGGCCCGCCTCGCTGAGCACCAGGTTGCCGTTCGGGGCGATCGTCAGGCCGCGGGGATTCTCCAGCCCCGTCACCAGGGTCCGGGCCCGGTACGGAGCGGCGTCGGCGGGGGCGCCCGCCGCCAGCAGGCCGACCCCGGCCCAGGCCCCCAGGGCCAGGCCCAGAAGCCCCTGGCCTGGCCGGAGCGGGCGTTGGCGGGAGGCGGCGGTCCGCGTCGATGGCGACATCGGCAGGTTGGTCTGAAGGAGGCGTCAGGCGGCACTCTGCCGATCCTGCGGGCCCCGTCAAGACGCCCTCGACACCAGCGATGGCCGTCGGGCCTCCGTTCTAGGGTCCTTGTCCGAGAGGACCCGGGCGCAGATGCGGCTGATCGGCAGCTTCGAGGATCCCGGCTATCTGGCCCTGGCCGATGCGGCGATGGCCTTCTTCGACCGCCGCACCGACCTGCAGCGCCGCGGCGTCGCCTTCTCCTTCGGCAGTGATGGCGCTCCTGGGGCGCCGGACGCCCCCGGCAAGGTCTCCACCGACATCAGCCTGGTGTGGATCGACCGCTCTGACCCCGAGGCCCAGGGCCTGGCGGACGTGATCATGCGCGGTGTGTCCGCTGGCCTGAAGCGTTACCTGGCCGAACGCCCCCAGTTCCTCTCCTGCTGCCCGGAGCGCTCCCTGTTCGTCAATCCGATCTTCAACCTGCAGCGCTACGCGCCCGGGGAGGGGTTCTACAGCTGGCACTGCGACTGGAACACCAGCGATGAGGCGACCGAGCCGATCCGCCGCGTGCTGGCCTGGATCCTCTACCTCAACACGGTGCCGGACGGCGGCACCGAATTCCACTGGCAGGACCACCACGTCGAAGCGGTCAAGGGGAAGCTGGCGATCTTTCCCGCCAGCCTGTCCCACCTGCACCGGGGTCGCGTCAGCCAGAGCCACACCAAGACCATCGCCACCGGCTGGATCAATGCCGGCACGCTGGACGCCTACGTGGCGCGCCTCGCCGCCGGCTGAGGCGTCACCCCAGCGCCGAGGGCACGATCAGCCGCTGCATCCGCAGGGCCAGCTCCTCGGTCAGCGCCTGCACCGCCCGGCGCCGATCACGGCGGTAGTCCGCCATCCGTTCGTCCACCACGATCGGCGCGTCGATGCTGATCCGCGCCCGCAGCCGGCCCAGCCGTGGGCGCTGGTTAGAGGTCTGGCCCTGGATCCGGCACTGGGTGTCCCAGAGCAGCAGCAGCGTGTCGGCGAAGCGCTCCTGGCTGGGCCGCTCGCGCACATAACTGCCGCTCACGGCGACAAACGACTCCACCACGCGCATGTGCCACAGCTGGGCCTCGGTTTCGGCCGCCAGCCGGTCGGCCAGTCCCTGGGCCAGGGGGCTGAGGGGCGCGGCGTTGGCGGGCTGGGGAGGGTAGAGCCGATCCCAGCCCGCCTGCTCCAGCCGCCGGCAGCGGTCGGTGAGGCTGCCAGTGGGTTGCAGCCCGAAGGACAGCTCCACCCGCCGCAGCGACAGATCCATCAACCGCTGCAGCCGGGGCCCGAAGGGAGAGGTGGCGACTTCCTCCGCCGGAACGTCCCCGTCCGGCAGGGGCAGGTGCACCTTGTCGCGGTAGAAGGCCTCCATCTGCTCGAGCATGCGCTCCCCGAGCCGTACCAGTCGCTCCAACAGCCGGTTGGGTGCCAGCTCGTGGCCGGGATCGGGGGCCAGGCCCGCCCCCTGCTCGAGGCGGCAGAGCAGGGCCTCGATCGCCCCCCAGATCGGCGTGGTGTAGCTGTACTGCAGGCCGATCGGCAGCAGGTCCATGCGCTCCTGGCGACCGGCGTCGGCGAGGTCGGCCGCCGTCCAGAAGGCGAGCTGGGCGGTGCCGGGCTCCAGGGGGCTGAGCAGTTCGTTGTGGCCGTTGGTGGCCCCCTCCGGCGCCAGGGCGAAGGGATGGGGGCCGTCCAGCAGCAGCCGCCGGGCCGTGCGGAGGGCCGGCAGATCAAGCTTGCTGCGCTGGATCGAGCCGCCCCCCAGGTGGGTGAACAACCAACCCATCCCCGCCCCGGCCCAGAGGGGAATGCCGCGGTCGAACAGGAACTGGCCGGTGGGCGCCGGATCGAAAGGCAGGCCCTGCCGTCGACCGGCCCTGGCCAGTTCCACCCACAGCAGCTGGGCCATGCTGAGGGGGTCGTCGAGGCTGGGGTGCCGGAAGGCCAGCAGCAGCCGGCTCTCTCCTGCCTGGAAGGAGCGCATCGCTGCGACGAGCGACGCCATGCCGTCCACCTCCACGGTGTCGATCCGGCAGCGCCAGCGCAGCCAGAGCGGCAGCACCAGCCGCCCCACCGCCAGCACCCGGCGATCGAGCTGGGGGGGCAGGAACTCCAGCGGTGGGGCGGTGGCCATGGCCGGAGGTTAGGCGGGCAGAAATGGGCCGAAACGCCCCACGACCAGCTCTTGCCCCGACCGCGCCATCGCGACCGGCCCCCTGTGCAGCCTCAGCGCAGTTCCAGGGGAGTGATCGGCCCAGCGCCCCGCTTCACCCCCAGCCGGATCGGCCGCGGCGGGCCCTCCACCGGCAGGGTCACCTCCACCCACAGCTGCTCGCCCGGCAGGCGGCGGGAGGGATCCGCCACCCGGGGTGGGATGAAGAAGGCCACCGTTGGCGCCAGGCGCCAAAGCTCCCCTTGCGGCGACGCCTGGAGACTTCGGGAACGGGGAGTGGTGCCAGGGGTCAGCGTCGCCCGCACCTGGGCGGCCTCGGAGCGCAGCACCACCCGCCCACCCGACCAGGGGATCGCCTGGCCGTCAGCCCTGTCGGGGGCGGGCACCAGCAGACCCAGGTCCACTTAACGCCCCCGGATCGGCACGTGGGGATCCACCGGCTCGGTGAGGATCCAGCCCCGGGGCCGGGTGGCCCGATCCAGCAGCAGTTGGCCCCCCAGGCTCAGCAGCAGGCCGCCCTGCAGCAGGGCAAGCAGCAGTCCCTTCCGCAGCGTGGAACTCATGGGATCCCCCGGCCGAGGGCGCGGGCCACGAACCGGCGGCGCAGCACCTCCAGCCCCCAGCCCCCGCCCAGGAACAGCACCCCCAGGCCGACCAGGCTGGCGGAGCGACCCAGGCTGTCCATCACCTGGGACACGTAAAAGGCCAGCACGTCGATGGCGATCAGGGCGGCGCCGATGTTGACCCGCTCGGAGCGGCCCTCCATCACGCCCCAGGCCACCAGCAGCAGGCCGCCGACGGCCCACCACAGATACGTGAACACACCGGCGTCCTGCTGGCTGCTCCAAGCCATGGCCACACCGGGCAGCAGCCAGCCGATCGCCACCGCCAGGGGCCAGGCGCGCCGGCCCCGCAGGCGCAGGGCCAGCAGCAGCGGTGTCCCCAGGGCAACGGCCCAGCCGACGAGTGCCAGGGGCAGCGGCAGGGGTGCGGTGAGGGGAGCGCCGTGGCTGAACAGCTGCCAGAGCAGGCCCGCCGGCAGCAGGCCCAGACCGCCCAGCCAGAGCAGCACCCGCCGCGCCGGTGCGACAGGGCCCGGCCCCGCCGGCGCCGCCAGATAGCAGAGGCTGAGCAGCAGCAGGCCCGCCGCCGGGGCCAGCACGGCCGTCGGATCCCCGGCTCCCCGCTGCAGCCCCTCGGTGGCGCCGTCGACGGCCCGCTGCCATTCACTGATCAGCCAGGCGGGCCCCAGCAGGGCCAGCAGCGCCAGCTGGGGCCACTGGCGCAGCAACGCCCAGCCCAGGCCCGCGCCGATGGTCCAGAGCAGCAGCCCCAGGGGCCAGTGGACCTCCAGATGGAACAGCTGGCCCGCCAGGAACAGGCCGGCCCCAAGGGTCACGCTGCCCACGCCGTGCAGGGTCACCGCCAGGGGCGGGAAGCGCTCCTCCACCGCAGCGGCGCCCCCGTGCAGCCCCACCACCAACGCCAGAAGCAGGGCGAAGCGTTGCCCCGGCGCCAGGGCCTGCCAGTGGGTGGAGACGAACAGCAGCAAACCGGCGGCCACCAGCACGCCCCCCAGGGCGACCGCCACCAGCACCGGCACCCGCAGCCGTTGGGGGCTGGGCTGGGTCCGTTCCCAGGCACGGATGGCCTCGGCGCCGGCTGGGTCGATCAGGCCCGCCTGCCGCCAGCGCTCCAGCCGTGATTCCCAGCCCTCAGCCATGGGATCAGGGTACGGAAGCCGAGTCGCGCTCGAGGTGGGTCAGCGGCGTGAATCTTTCCCGAAGCGGCGATGCAGCGGACCTATGGCTGCCCAGGATGGGGGAACGGTCGCCCTGGGTCGATGTCGGTCATCGGTGCGCCAAGGCCTAACCCGCCACAACAGGAGTCGCTGGCAGGCGAGGCGACATTCCAGAGAGCCTTCGCCTCCGCCAACACCGGCATGTGCCTGGTGAGTCCCGAGGGCAGGTTGCTGGAGGTGAACGGGCGGATGAGCGAGATCTTCGGCTACGGCAAGACCGAGCTGGAACGGATGTCCGTCAACGACTTGGCCCTCGCTGACGATCGGGAACTCAGCCCCAGCTACATCCACGAGGCCCTCAAGGGCGGTGATTCCTGTGCCGTGTTTGAGAAGCGCTACCGGCATCGGGATGGCGCCATCGTCCACGCGGTGGTGTCTTCCAGCCTGGTGCGTGATGACCAGGGCCGACCCCTGTACTTCATCTCGACGGTATGGGACATCAGTGAGCGCAAAAGGCAGGAAGAGGAGTTGACGCTCCAGCGCCGGCAGTTGAGCGAGGCCAACCAGGCGCTGGCAGAGGCCCGCGATGCCCTGGCCAGCGACGGGGCCCGGCTGGCGGCCATCCTCGAGGCCTTGCTCGATCCCCATCTGCTGCTGGAGCCGGTGCGCGATGAGGAAGGACGGATTGTCGATTTCCAGTGTCTGGACGCCAATCCCGCCGCTTGCACCGACCGCCAGCGAACGCAGCTGGACATGCGGGGCGCTTCGCTCCTTTCGCTGTTGCCTGCCGCTCCCGCCACGGGATGGCTGGAGCCGTGCCGTGCGGTGATCGAAACGGGCCTGCCCCTGGTGCTCGACGACGTCTGCGATGACCACCACCCCGATGGGGTGACGGGGCACCTCGACGTCCGTGTTGTGAAGGTGGGTGATGCCCTCAGCATGTCCTGGCGTGATGTCACCGAGCGCTACCGAGCCGCGCAGCTGTTGATGGCTTCGGAACAGCACTACCGCCTGTTGGCCGAAAACTCGGGCGAGGTGGTGCTGCTGCTCGATGAGGAGGGTCGTGTTGGCTGGGTGTCTCCCTCCCTCACGGGCGCCCTGGGCTGGGAGCCAGCGGATTGGATCGGGCAGCTTGGCAGCGATGTGCTCAGCCACCGCGGTGAGGACATCCAGCGTGGCGTCAACGGCGTTCCGTCGCCGAACGGGCAGGCGGTGTTCACCCGGCAGCAGGCCCGCGCCAGGGATGGTGCGCTGCACTGGCTGGAGATCCATACCAGCCCCTATCGCCGCTGCGACGGGCGGATCGAGGGAGTCGTCGCCATCTTCCGCACGATGGATGCGGAGGTGGCCGCTGAGCGGGAACGGCGCCTGATCGAGGAGCGCCACCGGCTTCTGGCCGAGAACGCCAGGGATGTGATCTGGACCATGGCGCCTGACGGCGCGATCACCTCGGTCAGTCAGGCGGTGGAGGGCCTGAGGGGCCTGACGCCGGAGGAGGCGATGGCCCAGCCGATCGAGCAGATCCACCCCCCCGACTCCCTGGCGATCTCCCGGGGTTACTTCACCCAGCTGGTCGAGGACCTGCAGGCCGGCCGAGCGCCGCAGTCCTTCCGCGGCGAGCTGGAGTACTACTGCCGCGACGGTTCCACCGTCTGGATGGACGTCATCGCCCTGCCGGTGCTGGACGAGCAGGGGGCCTTCCTGGAACTGCTGGGGGTCAGCCGCGACATCACGGAGCGCAAGCGCACGGCGCTTGAACTGCAGCAGGCCCGGGCGGACGCCGAGGCGGCCAATCGGGCCTTGCTGGCCGCCAACCGGGCGCTGGAGCGGCTGGCCACCACCGATGGCCTCACCGGGCTCTGGAACCGGCGGGAACTGGATGAGCGGGTGCGCCGGGAGATCGACCGCGCCGACCGCTACGGCGATGACCTGTCCCTGGTGCTCTTCGACATCGATCACTTCAAGAACGTCAACGACCACTTCGGCCATCTCGCCGGCGACCTCGTGCTGGCGGAGCTGGGGCGACGGGTGGCAGCCCTGCTGCGGAGCTGCGACGGCATTGGCCGCTGGGGCGGTGAGGAGTTTCTGGTGCTGATGCCCCACTGCACGGCGGAGCAGGCCCTTCAGATGGCCGAACGGCTGCGGTGGCGGGTGGAGGCGGAGCCCTTCGCGGTCGTGGGACGGGTAACGATCAGCTCCGGGGTGGTGCAGCGACGTCCCCGGGAGTCGGCCGAGGCCTGGTTCCAACGGCTGGATCAGGTGCTCTACCGGGCCAAGGAACGGGGGCGCAACCGGGTGGAGCTGGAGCTGGAGTCGGGGCGCTGACGCCAGCCCGCTTTGAGACCATGGGCGCACTGCCCGCGCCCAGCCCGTGACCGAGTCCTCCCTCCCCAAGACCTACGACCCGGCCGCCACCGAGGCGCGCTGGCAGGTGGCCTGGCAGGAGGCCGGCGCCTTCCATCCCGATCCGAACGCTCCGGGTGAGCCCTTCTCGGTGGTGATTCCACCGCCGAACGTGACCGGCAGCCTGCACATGGGCCACGGCTTCGAGACGGCCCTGATCGACACGATCGTGCGCTTCCAGCGCCTGCAGGGCAGGAACGTGCTGTGCCTGCCCGGCACCGACCACGCCTCGATCGCGGTGCAGACGCTGCTGGAGAAGCAGATCAAGGCCGAAGGCGGCAGCAAGGAGGATCTGGGCCGCGACGCCTTCCTGGAGCGGGCCTGGAGCTGGAAGGGGGAGAGCGGCGGCACGATCGTGGGCCAGCTGCGCCGGCTGGGTTACTCGGTGGACTGGGGCCGGGAGCGCTTCACCCTCGATCCCGGCCTGAGCGCGGCGGTGGCGGAGGCCTTTGTGCGCCTGCACGAGGAGGGGCTGATCTACCGCGGCGAATACCTGGTGAACTGGTGCCCGGCCTCGGGATCGGCGGTGAGCGATCTGGAGGTGGAGATGAAGGAGCTCGACGGCCACCTCTGGCACTTCCGCTATCCCCTCTCAGGCGGCCCCGCCGCCGATGGCACCGACCACCTGGTGGTGGCCACCACCCGCCCCGAAACCCTGCTGGGAGACACCGGCGTGGCGGTGCATCCCACCGACCCGCGCTACGCCGCCCTGGTGGGGCAGACGATCACCCTGCCCCTGGTGGGCCGGCAGATCCCGATCGTGGCCGACGAGCACGTGGATCCGGCCTTCGGCACCGGGTGCGTCAAGGTGACGCCCGCCCACGACCCCAACGACTTCGCCATCGGCAGCCGCCACGGCCTTCCCCTGATCACGGTGATGGCCAAGGACGGCAGCATGAACGCGGCGGCGGGCCGCTTCGCCGGCCTGGATCGCTTCGAGGCCCGCAAGGCGGTGGTGGCGGCGATGGAGGCGGAGGGCTTCCTGGTGAAGGTGGAGCCCCACCGCCACAGCGTGCCGTTCTCGGATCGGGGCAAGGTGCCGGTGGAGCCCCTGCTCTCCACCCAGTGGTTCGTGAAGGCCGAGCCGCTGGCGGCCCGCTGCCGGGAGGCCCTCGAGGGCGGTGCGCCCCGCTTCGTGCCGGAGCGCTGGGAGAAGGTCTACCGCGACTGGCTCACCGACATCCGCGACTGGTGCATCAGCCGCCAGCTCTGGTGGGGCCACCGCATCCCCGCCTGGTTCGTGGTCAGCGAGACCGGTGGTGTGATCACCGAGGCCACGCCCTACGTGGTGGCCCGCGATGGGGCCGAGGCCGCCGCTAAGGCCGAAGCGGCCTACGGCGAGGCGTCCCGGGCCGCCGGTCGGGAACTGCAGCTGGAGCAGGACCCGGACGTGCTCGACACCTGGTTCTCCAGCGGCCTGTGGCCCTTCTCCACCCTGGGCTGGCCCGATGGGAACGCTGCCGATCTTGCCCGCTGGTACCCCACCAGCGTGCTGGTGACCGGCTTCGACATCATCTTTTTCTGGGTGGCCCGCATGACGATGCTGGCCGGCGCCATGCAGCCCCTCGGCGCCGGCAAGGCCTGGATGCCCTTCGCCGACGTGATGATCCACGGCCTGGTGAGGGACGAGAACAACCGCAAGATGAGCAAGAGCGCCGGCAACGGCATCGATCCGTTGCCGCTGATCGAGCGCTACGGCGCCGATGCCCTGCGCTTCGCCCTGGTGCGGGAGGTGGCCGGCGCCGGCCAGGACATCCGCCTCGACTACGACCGAACCGAAGGCAGCTCAGCGACGGTGGAGGCGGCCCGCAACTTCGCCAACAAGCTCTGGAACGCCACCCGCTTCGCCCTGATGAACTTGGGCGGTGAAACGCCCGCCAGCCTGGGCGCCCCGGACCCCGCGCACCTGCAGCTGGCCGACCGCTGGATCCTGTCGCGGCTGGAGCGGGTGAAGCGGGAGACGGCCGAGCGTTACGCCAGCTACGGCCTGGGGGAAGCCGCCAAGGGGCTGTACGAGTTCGCCTGGAACGAGGTGTGTGACTGGACGATCGAACTGCTCAAGCGCCGCCTCAACCCACGCCCCGCCGTGGAAGGCGAGCCCCTGGGCCCCGAAGCCCTGGCCGACCAGCGGGTGGCCCGGCAGGTGCTGGCCAAGGTGCTGGCGGAGCTGCTGGTGCTGCTGCATCCGCTGATGCCCCACCTGAGCGAGGAGCTCTGGCATGGGCTCACCGGCGCCCCCGAGGGCACCTTCCTGGCCCTCCAGCCCTGGCCGGCGGCCCACAGCGCCGCCCTCAATGAAGGCCTGGAGGCTTCCTTCGGCGAGCTGATCGAGGCGATCCGGGTGGTGCGCAACCTGCGGGCGGTGGCCGGGCTCAAGCCCTCCCAGGGGGCGCCGGTGCTGTTCATCACCGGCCGCGAGGAGCTGGCGGCGGTGCTGCGGGAGGGCAGCGCCGACATCACCACCCTCACCAAGGCGGAGAGCGTGACCGTGCTGGATCCGGCGGCGGCAGCCGAGCGGCCTGCGGCCCGGGCCCTGGCGGCGGTGAGCGGCGAGCTGCAGGTGCTGCTGCCCCTGGAGGGCCTGGTCGACCTCGACGCCCTGCGCGCGCGCCTCGAGAAGGACATCGCCAAGGCCACCAAGGAGATCAGCGGGCTGGCTGGTCGCCTCGCCAACCCCAACTTCGCCGGCAAGGCGCCGCCGGAGGTGGTGGCCGAGTGCAAGGCCAACCTGGCCGAAGCCGAGGCCCAGGCGGCGCTGGCGCGGCAGCGGCTGGCGGATCTGGGCTGAGGGGGCTGGAGCCTCAGGCCCCCAGAACCTTCAACTGCATGGCGCTCCACGTCTCATCCAGCGCCAGGAGGGCCGCCGCCACCTGGGAACGGGGTGGCGGTTGTTGTGCTGTCGCCGGCGCCGCGGATTCGAAAGGAAACGCATCGAAGAGCGCGCCTGGAATCCATATCTGGCCATCGGCGAAGCGGATGACCGGTGGGGCCAGGAACGCCAACAGATCGGGTGTGCGGCTCGCCGCCATGCCGCAGCATCCGAGCAGGAAATCCAGGGTCCACAGGGCGCGCATTCCCGACGGCATCGCCTGGGGACCGACCAGAAAGTCCCGCGGACGGTTCGCCTCAAGGTGGTCGCAGGACTGGGCGAGCAGCGTGTAGGCGAGGGTGTAACCCACATGCTCGTGGAACAGGGGGCTGTCATGGATGGTGGCCTGCCCGGTACGGAACTCGCGGCCGTGCCGATCGAGGTGAAGCAGCATGGCCTCCCTCAGGACATCCATATAGAGCGATCGCCAGGCGTGCTCGATGGGACGTCCGGCCGTCAGATCGATCTGCGGCACAAGGCGCTCCACGAGGGCGAGATAGAAGCCCGGCGGCGACGCACTGTGCAGGGCGAAGTGAACGCAGAGCGGGAACAGGGCGGCGGCGATCAGCTCGTTCGTCTGCTCACGCAGCCGCAGGTAGGGCACTGCGTAGCGTCCCGCCGCCAGCCGCATCGCCAGATCGAAGCTCAGGCTGGAATACCCCACGCCCTCGCCGTCCACATCGACATCGCGCCAGATCTTGCCGTCGGTTTTCAGTTGCTCGTACTCCGTGAGGGTCAGCACCTGGCTGACGTCGCGCTGGGGAGCCTGCAACTCCAGCTCAATCAGGAGTGGCGGGCCGAAGGCCTGCACGTCCCAGAAACGCGCATGGGCTTCCATCAGGTCCAGTGTGCTGAATCCAGCCCCCTCCATCCGCTGGGCGAAGGCTCGTCGCAAAGGCCCCGGCGGCACGGTGTCACCGGTCGCGTCGAACTGCCTCAGGCGCGCCCAGTCTTCCGCCATCAACTCGATCAGGTGGGCGTGACCGATGAACTGCCAGTAATGGACGCTCTCGTGAAAAATCGTCCGTGAGAGGGGCGGACGCCAGTCCTTGGGCCCGGTCAGGGCGAAGAGGTGCGGTGGTGTCCAGGCTTCTCCCACATCCACCACCATCGATACGGGTACGTAGCGGTTCCGGCTTGCCATTGCCTACTTCCCAAGTAGTCCGGCGAGGCTCTGCTCAATCTTGTCGATCTCGGAGGGTGCAAACTTCGTCACGGAGCCGTCGGCAGCCTTGACGAGCACCAGAGAGGCCTTCCCAACCGGAATGATGCGGACCTGCGGTGTCTCCCCGGTGAGGTCGACCACCGCGATCTCTCGGCCTTTCAGGTCCAGGATCAGCTCTCGCACGTACCGCAGCACCAACCCTGTCGCGAGGACGACCCCAACCACGACCAGGGGGTCAAACTGGGCATCGCTGTAGAGATCCGCTTCTTCGGGTTCGGGCACGAAGGGCATCATGCCCGTCACCGTGCCGCTGTCACTGCCTACCTTTGCCGCGAAGTCCTTGGCGCTTCCTTCGCTGCAGACCCAATAGAAGGTGACCGTACCTTGCTCATTCATAGTGCCGATCCTCTGGAGAGGCTGTGTACGTTTAAGCGTAGGCCTGATTGCTTACGAATCAAACATCTCGCTTGTCTTCCTAACGCTGCCCCTGAGTGGCAGGCTAGAAGTGTAGAGCGCAGGAAGGAAATCGTTGGCGGCCTGTCCACTCGAGGGGCTTGTTAGCCATGTTCTATGCATCATGATGCATTGCACGTAGAATCATCTTCATCACTTCTTTATTGGCATTAAGATGTTGCAAGGCAATATTGGGATGGACAAGGGGAAAAACTCGGAAGATCTCGTCAGCGAATGCTTGACCGATAGACCTAACCCCTTCAAAATCCAATACCACTACTTTAAACTTATCAACTCGAGCAAGCAATCTTTTGGCTTGAGATCTTGACACAAGATTATTATCACCGTACTGAGCCAACTCCACTGGAACAACTGTCTTTGTAAATCCGTAGTCTTCGCCAGTGGAAAAACGGTCAAACACCCTTTTGGTGGTTCGCGATGTGTGGTTATTCAGTTTCATTGTTACGAATGTTCCTGCACCGTCTTGCTTTGCCTGAAAGATCCAGTCTTCCTTCTTTCCAAAATGATGCGAGAAGATGACTTCTCCTGATAGAATTGCAAAATCATCAAACATCCTAGAGCTAAAAAAGATTCCTTCTCCCGAGTGGCGCGATGGATCTGTTGTCAGCTTTCCCTTGGCAAGCTCAAGAACTGCATGTCGCTCGTCAAGAAGCCCTAGGGCGTGCTGAATCTTCTTAAAGATTCCAACGCCATTATCGAGAATTGCGATCTCTGTTTCGGCAGCGGTCTTTGAGATATGCACACTAATATGTGTGCCGCTGGAATGGTCGATGGCGTTGTTAAAGATCTCGGTGAAGCCGTAATACCAGATTGATTTCACATTTTCAGCCATAGGCCCAAGCTTGGGAGCAACTTCCCTATCCCAGACGATATCCTCAGCTAGCTGTGGGTCTATTTCGAAGCTCAAGTCACATTCTACAAGAGGCGCAAGTGCATAGCGCTTGTTACGAGTGGTTCCAGTTTCAGTAACTGCACCCTCCTCAATTAAATGCTGAATGTGCTTATGGATAGCTTGGCGAGAGCATTCAAACTTTGCCATCGCAATCTTGACGATGTCACTTGGATGCTCCTTTACGTTGGCAAGGATGAAGTTTCTTACCGCTTCCCCGCGGCCGCGGATTTTCGACACGAACCTTTGTCAACCAGCTCAACGCCTATTGTCAACCTAAGCGCGCCCTTTGTCAACCATGCGATCTGGCTAACTACTAATTGGGTGGTTCTGTGAACCACAGCCGAGGCGCGCCTCGCTTCCGTGAACCACCATGAGCCTGCAAGTCGGTGTTGATTGACCATCACTGCAGGCCATAGTCTTTCAGAACGAATTGTCCGCCATGAACAAGTGGTTCTCGGACCCGTGAGTCACTTGTTCATTCTGATGCACGAGTCCCGTTCCCCCAGCTAAGCCCCCGCCGTAAGCCTGTGCAGGGCGCTGTAATCCAGCTCATCCAGCCCGGCGTCGGTGGCGCGCTCCAGCAGCGCCGCCAGCCCCTCCAGGCCCTTTGTCTCCAGCCCCAGCCCCCGCGCGGTCTGCAGGAACAGCAGCAGGTCCTTGCGCAGGTGGCCGGTGGGGAAGTTGGCGTTGGTGTAGTCGTCGGCCAGTTCCTTGGCCAGCTTCTTGTCGAAGGTGGGGGCGTACAGGGCGCTGGCGCGCAGGATCGCCATGAAGGCCTCCACGTCAACGCCGGCCCGCTGCACCAGGTGCAGGCTCAGGCTGAAGCTGTGGGTGAGGCTGGCGATCAGCTGGTTGAGGGCCAGCTTGGCGGTCAGTGCCGCCCCCACCGGGCCCAGCAGGCGGGGTTCACTGCCCAGCGCTGCCAGCACCGGCCGGGCCCGCTCCAGGGCCGCGGCCTCGCCGCCCACCATCAGCTGCAGGGTGCCGGCCAAGGCCTCCGGCCGGCTGCCCAGCACCGGCAGCTCCAGCAGCTCCGCGCCCCGCTCCGCCAGTGCGGCGGCGAGTTCCCGACTCTCCTCGGGCGCGATCGTGGCCACCTGCAGCACCAGCCGGCCCGACAGCGCCGCACCGGCCTGCTCCAGCAGCACGGCCCGCGTGGTGGGGGCATCGCTCAGCACCGTGATCACCAGCGCAGCGGCGGCGACGGCCTCGGCCGGCGTGGCGGCCACCGTCGCCCCCAGGGCCTGCAGCGGCCCGCAGCGCTCCGCGTGGCGGTTCCACACCGTGAGCCGGTATCCGCTGCCCAGCAGCCGTTCGCCGATCGCCGCCCCCAGCAGGCCGGTGCCCAGCAGGCTGATCTCCATCGGCGCGGCCCCACGGCGGCCGACAACCTAACGGGGCTCTGACCCCTCCCCGTCCTCCTCCAGCGGTTGCCAGATCAGGGGCCCGAAGCGGGCCACCACGGCCCGCAGGCTGTCGAGTTCGCGGCCGCTGCGGCCGCTGAAGCCCAGCACCACACAGTCCTCGGGCACCGTCCAGTCGATCGGGCGGTCGCCGGCATCGCCGCCGCCGCCGATGCGCTGGCCGTCGCTGCTGCTGAGGAACAGCCGATCCACCCGGGTGCCGCTGAGACCCTCGATGCGGCGGATCGTCACGCCCTCGGCCAGCTCCAGGTGGCCCCGGTCGCCGCCACCACCGCCGCCATGGACCTCCGGCTCCAGCGGATCGCCCTCGCCGGCATAGCGCAGCCGGATCTGATCCACCCGCGAGCCGGTGCGCAGGCCCACCTCCACCAGCCGCTGCCGCCGGCGGATCGCGTCGGCCCGCCCGGGGAAAGCGAAGGGGGCGCCGCCGTTGCCCCCCATGGGCACCTCCTCGGCCAGCGTCACAGTCAGCTCGGGGCTGCCCGCCGACAGCGATGGCAGCGCCGGGACCTCCAGGGGCGTGGCGGCGGCGGCCACATAGGCGGCCCGGCAGGCGTCGATGGCGCGGCGATCGGCGGTGGCGGCGGCGCGCCGGTCGGCCAGCGCCGGGTCCGGCGTGACGCCATAGAGCCGGTACGTTTCCGCCACCCAGTCCATCTGGCGGAGCAGTCCCACAACTTGCTCCCGACGCTCCAGCAGGCCGTCGCCCGAGTCTCCGCCGCTGAACAGCCGTCGGTTGGCGGCCACCGCCTCGAAGGCGGCGCCGATGGCCGGCACCGTCTCGTAGCCGCGGGTCCGCACGCCGATCAGGGCCGGCTGATCCAGCGGCAGGCTGGCGAAGTCGCGGGTGAAGGGGATCAGGGAGGTGGCGTCCGCCGGCGGCTGGGCCCGGGTGCCGATCACCTGCATCCGGAAGCCGAGGTTCACCGCGGCGCTGCGGGCGACCGTCGTCACGGTCTCCGCCAGGGCGGGGTTCAGGGACAGGCCGCCCAGGCCCAGGGCCGCGCCGATCTCCTGTTCCACCAGCCGAGCCTGCTCCCGCGACTGGGCGTAGAAGGTGAACACCCCATGGCACTCCCCGCCCACCTCCGCCGCCGCCACGAAGCCATCCCCGTGCAGGGCCACGAAGGCCTCGAGCTCGGCGGCGCCGGCCGGCACCGCCAGCCCCTCCAGCAGCCGGGTCTGGCCCACCTCCAGCGCCGCGCTCACCTGGCGGGCCCAGACCACCAGCGAGAGGCTGAAGGCCGTGGTCTTCAGGGAGTCGCGGAACGTCCGCTTGGCCCGCAGCAGGCTCAGGGGCCCCAGGCCCATCCCGATGGCGCTGCCGTTGTGCAGCGATCGCACCAGCTCCTCGCTGCTGCGGCAGAGCTGCCAGCCCACCGTGCTGCCGCCGCCCGCCGCCAGCACCGTGCCGCCCACGGCCGCCTCGAGGGACTCGCCGCTGCCTGTGACACTGTGGCGCCCCCGGAACAGGGCTCCCCGGGCCACCTGCTGCGCCAGCTCCGACGGGTCAGCCATGGCGACGCGGGCAGAGGGCCCAAGCCTAGGCAGGGTCGATACGGTGGCCCCATGGACCCGCTCTGGTTGTCGGATCAGCTGCTGCCATGGCTCCGCTCCCCGCTCGGGGCCGTGGCCTTCGTGCCCCTCTATGCGCTGTGGGTCACCCTGCTGCTGCCGGGGGTCTGGGCTTCGATGCTGGCCGGGGTGCTCTATGGCCCCGTGGCAGGCAGCGTGCTGGTGTTCGCCGGGGCCTGCCTGGGGGCCCAGGCGGTGTTCCTGCTGGGGCGCGGCCGCTGGCGGGGCTGGGCCCGCCGCCGTCTGGCCGGAGCGCCGCGGCTGCAGGCGGTGGAGCGGGCCGTGTGCCGTCAGGGCCTGGTGCTGGTGCTGCTCACCCGCCTGTCGCCCGCCTTTCCCTTCAGCCTGCTCAACCTCGCCTACGGCCTCAGCGAAGTGAGCCAGCGGGACTATGCGATCGGCCTGATCGGCATCCTCCCCGGCACCGTGCTGTTCTGCGCCCTGGGGGCGGCGGCCGGCGATCCACGCCGCTTTTCGGCGCTGCTGGCCGGCCCGGCCGATGGGGTCACCTGGGTCCTGCGGCTGGTGGGGGTGGCGGCCACCCTGGCGGCGGTGCTGCTGGTGGGCCACCAGGTGCGCCTGGCCCTGGAGGAACGCGGGGTAGCCTCCCACGTTGCGATGCAGGCCAGCGATGATGACGGCCGAGACTCCCCCTAGCTCCTCCGCCGGCACCTGCCCCAACTGCGGCGGCGAACGCCTCAACGCGGTGCGACGGGTGCGGGTGAGCAAGGCCCGGGTGGAGGCTGAGCTCGTCCATTGCAGCGCCTGCGACTTCCTGTTCCTGGCCGATCCCACCTGGCTGGCGGTGGCCTACGAGGAGTCCTTCTACGGCGATACGGGCTATGTCGATCGCAACCTGCACGCCTCGCGGCTGCTGCGGCTGCTGCTGGTGATCGGTCGGCTGGGTCGCTTCGGCGCCAGCGAGCCGGGCTGCGACCTGGGAACCGGCCTGGGCATGTTGCCGCGCCTTCTGCGCGACCACGGCTTCGATTTTCACGGCACCGACGCCTATGCGGCGATGGAGCTGATCCGCCCCTTCTGCGAGCCCCCGGGTGATGGCCCCATCGGCTGCAAGACCGCCTTCGAGGTGATCGAGCATGTGCCCGGCACTCCCGGGTTCCTGCGTGACGAGGTTGGGGCCACGCCCCTGTTCGTCTTCTCCACCCTGATGCGCCCGGTGGGGGAGATCCCCGGGCCGGACTGGTGGTACTACGCCTTCGGCAACGGCCAGCACATCAGTTTCCACAGCCGCCGCAGCTTCGAGGTGGCGATGGCCCAGGCGGGGATGGATCCGGCCTGGCTGGTCTGCATCGACGGGCCGGTGCACCAGCGTGCCCTGCATCTGATCGCCCCAAAGGCCCGCTGGCGGCGGGCTTTCCGGGCGGCCGGATGGCTGGTGAACCGCGGCCTCGACGGGCTGCTGCTGCCGTGGCTCGAGCCCCTGGTGGGGCTGCGCACGCGCATTATCCCCGACCACTACCTCGCCATGGAGCGGCTCAGATCTGCCGCAGAGCGTCAGCCTTGTCCTTGAAGTCGCTCAGCAGCAGCTGCAGGTAGGTCACCTTGCGCAACTTGACGTTGGCGGTGAGCGACATGCCCACCTGAAGCGGCAGCACCTTGCCGCTCTTGAGTTTCAGCTGCTGGGAATTGAGCCGGATGTCTACCGGAAAGCGGTAGAAGTTGTTCATCTGGTCCGGGGGCAGGGCGTCCGAACCGATGCGCCGCACCGTGCCCTGCAGCACGCCGAAATCGGTGGCCGGGAACGAATCGATGCTGATGTCGGCCGTTTTCCCCTCCGTGACGAAACCGATCTCCCGGCTCGGCACCTCCACCCGCGCCTCCAGTTTGTCGAAGGGCACCACCTTCATCACCGGCTCGCTGGTCTGGGCCACGAAACCCCTCGAGCGGGGCTTGAGCTCGAACACCACGCCGGCTTCCGGGGAGCGGATCACCTGGTAGCGGATGTTGACGTTGAGTTCGGTCAGCTTGCTGCGCAGGTCGGCCAGCTCGCTCTGGATTTCGCGGATGCCCTGCTGCAAAATCGCCTGCTGGCGCAGCCGGTCCACCTGGCCCTCCTGCAGCTTGCCCTCCACCTCTTGCACCTTGTTGCGCTGGGAGAGGTATTGGAGTTCGGCGGTGGCGCCCTCTTTGTTGAGGGTCTCGAGGCGGCCGAGCACGTCCTTCTCCAGCACCAGGCTCTGGCGCAGCACCCGCTGCTCGGTGTCATTGAACTGCAGGTAGCGGTCGAGCTCCACCTGCTTGAGCCGCAGCTGCTGCTGTTTGTACCGGATCGTCTGGTGCATGCTGGCCTGGCGGTCGAGGGTGGTCTCGGTGTCGAGGCGCAGCAGCACCTGGCCCTTCTTCACCCGCTCGCCCTCCTTCACCAGCACCGCCTCCACCACGCCGCCCACCGGCATCTGGATGTCCTTCACCACCCCCAGGGGCTCGAGCTTGCCCGGGGCGGTGACGATCTCCTCGGTCTGGGCGAAGGCCAGCCAGCCAAGGCCGAACAGGGTGACCCCCATCAGGGTCCAGGTGATCGAGCGGGCCCAGAAGCGTGACTGCTGCAGCACCACGTCATCGCTGTCGGTGTGGATGCTGCGCTCGAGGCTGTTCTGGGCCCGGCGCAGCAGGCTTCCTGGCGTGGGGGGAACCATCAGCCCGCCTCCTGTTGGCGATAGAGCGCGAAATAGCGTCCCTTCAGGGCCATCAGTTCCTCATGGCTGCCGGTCTCGACGATGGCGCCCTGGTGCATCATCACGATCAGATCGGCGCGGCGGATGGTGGAGAGCCGGTGGGTGATGAAGAACACGGTGCTCTGGCTCATCGCCTCCCGGAGGTTGTCGCACACCTGGCGTTCGGTGTCGTAGTCGAGGGCGCTGGTGGCCTCATCCATCACCAGCAGCTGGGGTTGGCTCAGCAGGGTGCGGGCGATGGCGATGCGTTGGCGCTGGCCGCCGGAAAGGGAGGCGCCCCGCTCCCCGAGGGGGGTGCTGTAGCCGGAGGAGAGCTCCATGATGAAGTCGTGGGCGCCGGCGATGCGGGCGGCCTCGACGATGGCGTCGCTGGGGGCCTCCGGATTGGTCAGGGCGATGTTCTCGCTGATGGTGCCGGAGAAGAGCAGGGGATCCTGGGGCACGATGCCCACCTGGCGGCGCAGGGAATAGAGCTCCACCTTGTCGATGTCGTAGCCGTCCACGAGGATTCGGCCCTTTGAAGGGGAATAGAGGCGGGGCACGAGCTTCATCAGGGTGCTCTTGCCGCTGCCGCTCTGGCCCACGATCCCGGTGAAGGTGCCGGGGGGGACGTGCAGGCTGACGTTGGTGAGCACCTCGGGTCCGCCTGGGTTGAAGCGGAAACTGAGGTTCTCGAACACCACGTCGCCCTTCACCGGCGGCAGGGGAATGTGGCCGCGATCCGCTTCGCTCGATTCCTCCGGGGTGTCGACCACGTCGGCGAGGCGCTCGAACGACACCCGCAGCTCCTGGATGTTCTGCCAAATGGAGGAGAGGCGCAGCAGGGGCTGGGTGACATAGCCGCTGATGATCCGGAAGGCGATCAGCTGGCCCAGGGTGAGTTCCCCCTTGAGCACCAGGGTGGCGCCCACCCAGAGCACCAGCAGCTGGGACAGCTTCTGGAGCACCGAGCTGGTCTCGTTGAGGAACGTGCCGGTGATGGTTTTCTCGAAGGTGCGGGAGATGTATCTGGCATAGAGCTCCTGCCATTTCCAGCGGCTCACCATCTCCACGTTCTGGGCCTTCACGGTCTGGATCCCGGTGAGCACCTCCACCAGGTGGCTCTGGGTGCGGGCGTTCTCCTCGGCCGCCTGGCGGTACTGGCGCCGGAACAGGGGGGCCCCCAGCAGGGTGAGTCCCACCTGGATGGGCAACACCGCCAGGGCGATCAGCGTCAGCAGCCAGCTGTAGATCGCCATCACGATGATGTAGATCACCGAGAAGGCCGCATCCAGCAGGGTGATCAGGGCCTGGCCTGTGAGGAAGTTGCGGATCTTCTCCAGCTCGGCGATCCGGGTGCCCAGCTCGCCGACGGGGCGCTTGTCGAAATAGCCGAGCGGCAGCCGCAGCAGGTGGTCGATCACCTCGGCGCCGAGGCGCAGGTCGATGCGGTTGGTGGTGTCGGTGAACAGGAAGGTGCGCAACGAGCCGATTACCCCCTCCATCAGGGTGACCACCACCAGCGCCATGCCCAGGATCTGCAGCGTGTCGAGGCTGCGCTGGGAGATCACCTTGTCGATGATCACCTGGATCAGCAGGGGGTTGGCCAGGCTGAACAGCTGGACCACGAACGAGGCCAGCAGCACCTGGAGCAACATGCCCCGGTAGCGCTTCAGGGCCGGCCAGAACCAGCCCGGCCCGAAGGTCTGCTCCGGGGTGTCGATGCTGCGCTCCAGCAGCAGCAGCTCCAGCCCCTCCGGGTAGTGCTCGGCGATCTGGGCGGGGCTCAGCTGCACCCAGCCCTCGGCCGGGGAGGCCAGCCGCAGGCCGGCGGCGTTGCTGGCCGTGGCGATGGCGAAGCCCTCCTTCCAGGGCACCAGGCAGGGAGTGATCAGGCGGGTGGCGGACGCCGCCGGCACCTTGGCGCCGGTGACCAGCAGGCCGAGCATGGCGGCGATCTGGCCGCAGAGCTGCAGATCCGGCGGCTGGCCGCGGCGCATCTTGTCGCGCAGGATCTTGTCGACCGCGTCGCGGCGGTAGGGCAGCTCCAGCAGCTTGCCCAGCATCTGGAAGCAGGCCAGGGTCTCCTCCAGCGGACCGTTGCCCCGCACCAGGGTGAGGCCGCGGTCGGCCCGGTCCTGGCCCAGGTCGAGGCTGCTGGGCTGGGCCAGGCCGCCGGCCTCGATGGGCACGACGGCTTCGTCTGCCCCGGCGGTGACGGGGGGGGGCGCCGCGGCAGGGGCCAGAGCCAGCAGCCGCAGCGGCAGGGGCGGACGGGGCTGGGGCAGGGCCTCGGCCGCAGCCAGCACGGTGCCGATGGCCAGATCGGGGACGTTGGCGCTGGCCAGGAGCAGCTCTTCGCCGTCCTGAAGGGCGATGGGCCGGTCACCCGTCGGCAGCACGCCCCGGGCCCGCAGGCGCAGGCGTTCGATCTTTTCGCGCCACAGGGGCGGATCAAAGCGCCCCGCCGCAGCCCCTTCCCTTTGAAGCAGAAGTTGGTGCAGTTCGGCGGTCCAGAGGTGGCGACCACACCACTCCCGCAGCCCCTTCTCGGTCAGCAGCAGCTCGAGCATCAGCGTGTCTGGAACCGCCGTCGCCAACAGCTCGGAGGCGGCGCTCACCGCTTCGATCCCCTCAGCGCGCAACAGCGACACCAGCCCCACGATGGCGCCGGGCCCCAGCCGCTCCAGGGTGAACGGCCGGCCGTCCCGTTCCCCCAGCAGCCTCGCCTCACCCTCATGCAGCACAAGGACGCGGTCGCCGATGCTGCCGGCGTTGCTGAGGTCTTCGCCGACGCGGAACCGGCATGGATGGGCCTCCGCCAGCAACCGCTCCCGGCCGGCGGCGGAAAGGCCGTCAAAGGGCGGCAGGGTGAGCCAGTCGGTGCGCCCGGGGACGGTGGAGGTCATCGTCCCTGCCCTGGCCGGAGCTGAAGGGCCACTTCCTGGTCGACCCATTCCTCAAACAGCTCCCGCGCCATCCGTTTCTGCATCTCGTCGTCGAAGCTGGCCGAGCGGAGCGTTTCCAGCCGCACCACCAGCCACCAGCGGTCGATGCGCAAGGGGGGATGGAGCTGACCCGGGCGACTGGTGCGCAGCAGTTCGGCCAGGGAGGGGTGGGCCTGCAGCAACGGCACCGGACCCACCACCCCGCGGGTGGAGCGCTCGGGCCCCTTGGCGTAGGTGGCCGCCAGTTCGGCGAAATCGGCTTCCCCTTCGGCGATGCGCAGGTAGAGCTCGCGCGCCAGGGCCCCGTCCTCCACCCGCAACAGGCTGTAGATCACCTGATCGAGCTGGTTCTTGCGGGCCAGGTAACGCTGCTCCGCCCGGTGCAGGAAATGCTCCTGGCAATGGCGCTCGATCCTGGTGGGGAGCTCCGCCTGCCAGAGCACATCGGCTTCTGAGAGTTCGTGCCGCTGCAGGTGGTTCTTCAGGTCGTCTGCGGAACGGAGGCCGTGGCTGCTTCCCCAGGCCTGCTGGGCCTGCTGGCGCTCCTCTTCGGTCAGGGTCACCCCCGCCACAGCCTTGGCGATCACCGACTGGCGCAGCAGGGGAAGCAGGAGCTGGTGGCGGGCGAGGTGACGCCGCAGTTCTCCCGGGATGTCAGGCAGCGGCTTGACCTCCACCAGCACCGGTGGCCTCGAGGGGCGCACGGGCGGATCAAGGCTGATGTCGTGGTCCAAGGGGTGGGCGACGGCCACAGGATCGGCTTACACGCAGGCATTCTGGGGCTGGACCCGCCAATCCAGATGTATCGGTAGCGGTTGCGCAGCGCCGCGGGCTCAGGAGCGGCGCAAGATCGGTTCGGCGCGCACCACACTGCCCAGCAGCAGGAAGAGGGCCTCGATGCTGCCGACCCGTTTCACCTTCTGGAACCAGGCATTCTCGCCATAGATGAGCTGGATCAGGGCGGCTTCCGTCTCGCGGGCCGGCATCTCGAAATTGAGTCCCAACAGATGGTGCTGCCGCAGCCGGCTGGTCCTCATCAGACGGACAGGCAACTCCAGGTGGTACTGGGGCACCCGCAGCAGGCCAAGGGACTCCCCCTGTCCCGGGCCAGGGTCATTGAGCAGCAGGCTCGCCCCCTGCTCGGAGACGTCATTGGTGATGCCCCAGTACTCCGTGCCCTCCACTTCAAGGCAGGCCACTAGCCCGAGGGGGAAGCGGTCGGCCTGACGGCGGATCGGTTTGTCGATGCAGGCGAGCAGGCAGATGAACATCAGGATGCCGTTGTACAGATTCCACGCGAGCATCAGACTTTCGCCCTCGAAAAGAGATCTTGACCAGCGGATGTCCAGCAGAGGCAGGCCGTAATTCAAGATCAGCACGCCAACGAAGAGAAACAGATAGGTGAGGAAAGGCCAGGCAAAACGTAGGTCCAGCGTCTGCCTCGGGTTGTTGACGTCTTTGTTGGTGACCAGGCTGCCGACGGATCGGAACGGACGGAACAGAATCTGGGACATTCTTTTCAGTGCCGGGAAGCAGAACAGGGACTCATAGACTTCCGTCCAGAAATGGAAGTAATGGCCGTTGGTCTGCCAGGACGGCAGGAAATACAGCATGATCACAAATGGCAGTCCGTAGGCCATGTATTCCACGGGAGGTGCTGCGATCAGCGTGAAGCCGATCAGCATCGACATCAGGGGGAAAATGATGTAGACGGCACGAAAAACAGGAGTCAGAAGACTGAGAAAGAGGTTCAGGTAAAAGACCTTCTGCCAGAAATTCAAGGTCTTCCAGATTGGAAGCTCTTTGGGAGACGTGAACACCTGCACGTTGCCCTGCATCCAGCGCAGCCGTTGTTCGAGATAATCCCGGAAGGTTCGGGGCACCTCCCCCAGGCTCAGGATCTCATCGAGATAGACCATGCGCCAGCCACGGGTGAGCAGTCGGGTTCCGGTCTGATTGTCTTCGACAATGCAATGGGTGACATAGCCTCCGATGCCCTCCAGGGCAGATCGCCTGGCCAGATAGGAGGTGCCACAGCACACCACGGCATTGAAGGGATCGCGAATCACCTGGACATAGCGAAAGAAATAGTCCATGTCGTCAGGGACCAGGACGTCCAGACCGAGATTGCGATTATGAAAATCAGAATTGAAGTAGTGCTGCGGCGTTTGCACCAGGGCCACCTTTGGATCCTTGAAAAAGCCAACTGTGCGATCAAGGAATCGGCTGAAGGGAATGAAGTCGCAATCAAAAACGGCGATCAGATCACCGTGGGAGTGAGCCAAGGCGTAGTTGAGGTTGCCGGCCTTGCGGTGCAGGTTGTCAGGTCGGCTCAGGTACTGCACGCCGTGCTCTTGAGCCAGGGCGGCGATGGCGGGGCGGTGGCCGTCATCGAGCACATAGATCGTCTTGTTGGTGTACTGGATATTGGCGCAGGCCATGATGCAGCGCCGAATCATGCGTGGAGATTCGTTGTAGGTTGGAATCCACAGGTCAACACTTGGCTGATGCTCCTTTGCCCAGGCCAGCAGTTGATCCGCCTGGCGCCGCCGTTGCTCTGGTCTGTACTTCAGGGAGGGATAGAACTGGAGAGCGGATGTGAAGAGGTACGTGAATTCGCAGAGAAAGAAGATCAGGCTGAAGACGAGGCTGGCTGGGTGGGCCGTGTTGATGGTTGTGGCTCGCCAGATGAAGTAGCGAATCGCGAAGGCCGACAGCAGCACCGTGGCCAGCAGATAGGAGGCCGGTCGCCTGGGCAGCAGGTTCGCCCCCAGGCAGATCCCCACGGCCAGGGCCAGGGGCAGCAGCACGTCCACCCATACGTCCCGCACCTGCCACAGCTCGGGCAGGACCCGAAAACTCAGCGGATTCAGCAGCCCGATCGCCACCACTGAAAACTGCAGATTGGCCAGCAGCACCGCGAACACCAGGCTGGCCCCGGAGAGCAGCAACACCATCCAGACCCAGGGCGAAATCCTCGTGTTGCCCGTGGTGTCCGTCAACGAGTGGAGAAGCTTCATCGTTCGAAGCTGACCTTCGCGGTGAATCCCACGTAGCAGAACTCCCCGGGTGGAGCGGGAAAATCATTGAGGATGCGGATCTTCACTTCGCTTTCTCTGGCCAGATTGATCGGCACGGGCTGGGGAGCTTCTTCGCCCAGCTGGGTCCGGCCGATGCCGGAACGGATGCCGATCACTTCGCCCCGCAGCTTGTCGCGGTTGCCCACCAGTTCAATCCTGGCCTTGCTGCCCAGTCGAATCCGGTTGAGATCGTTTTCCGCCACCGTGGTCGTCAGCCAGCGTTGGCTGCAGTCGATCATCTGGATCACCGTCTGCATCGCGTCAACGGAATCTCCCCGCTGGGCCCCCAGCTGCCAGACCACAGCTTTCCTGGGGCTGACAAGTCGGGAACGGCTGCGCTCCTGCCATTCCTTCCTGGCGACGCTCACCTGTTGCTCCAGGCCGCTGACCTGGAACGTCTGGGTGCGCACATCGCCTTCGGCGTTCTCCAGGGCGATGGTGGCCTCCTGAAGCCGCACCACCGGATCGGAGTTGCTGCGGTTGTTGCGCAGGGTGAGATCGTTTTTGGAGGCCTCCAGAACCGCCGCCTGGCCGGCCAACTGGGCCTCCAGGCCCCGCACTTCACGAGCACGTTGCTGTTCGGTGGTGCGGGCCCGATCGACCACATTGGCGGCCACGGCGCCGGTCCGGAACAGGGCGTCCTGCCGCACGGTTTCCCGTTGGGCAAAGGCGAGCTCCTTGCGGGCCCGATCCAGGGCGAAGCCGAGGTTGTCCCGCTCGTTCTGGTCGCGGGAGATTTCCAGGCTGCGCTGCTGCCTGGCGTCCAGGTTCAGCTGGGCCACGAGCTTCTGGCGCAGATCCCGGCGTGTGCGCAGTTCCGCCAGCCGGCCCCGGGCCGTTTCCAGCTGGGTCTCCAGGTTCGTGAGGGCATCACGGGTGGCCATGGGGTTCACCACGATCGCCACGGTCTGGCCTGAGCGGACCTCCACCCCCGTTCCCACCGTGAGGCTTTCCAGGATGCCGGTGACCGGACTCCTGAGCACGATCGGGGTGGCATTGATGACCGCATCGCGGGAGCGTGCGGTGAAGAAATTGATCACGATGGCGAGGGCCGTGATCAGCAAGCCAGCCGAAATCAGCAGGATCGTGAGATCGGCTCGGCGGGAGCTGGGAATCGCGTCGTCGTCATCCGTCGCTGGCGCGTCAGGGCCGGGACCGGCGGCTCTGGCAGGTTCAAGGTCGTTCGCGCCAGCGGAAGATGAAGACATTCCGGCGGTTCACTGTGGTTTTTTTAGTTTACCAGAACAGCAATTGTTCCAGGGGATAAGCCCATTTGTGGACTTACGATTAATGCCCTCGCCTGCTGTTTGGGTCGCGCTGATCTGGCGGGATCAACGCTGGCTGGCTCACGGCTTCCCCAGGGCCGCCATTATAGCCATTGTCGCTGGTTTGGCCTGGTTAGTTGCATCGAAGGGCAACGGCCGTTGGGGCAGACCATCGGCCCTTGGAAGGAAGGAATTCAGCCAGGTGGTGCGATCACTCAATCCCCAGCTGGTGATCAGCTTCAGCCTGGGTTCCGGCAGGACCGCTGCCAGGAAGCCGGCGTAGACCGCCGCCACGGCGCGGTCCCGCTCAGGGATGGCCGCGGGCAGTTCCCGGTCGTTCACATCCAGTTCGGTCACGTAGATGTCGAGATTCAGGGCCGCCAGCTCCCGCAGGAAGGCGGGCAGGGTGCGGAAGGTGGTGGGTCCGCTGCCGTTGGCATAGAGATGGGCCTGAAGCCCCACGGCGTTCAGGGGAACACCGCGATCGCGCAGCTGCCGGAGGAGCTTCAGGAAGGCCTGCCGTTTGCGCTGCGTCTTGGCGTCATCACCCTCCAGCCCGTACTCGTTGATCACCAGGGCCGCGGCGGGATCGGCCTGGTGGGCCAGGCTCAGGGAGCGGGCGACGTAGTCGGGGCCCAGCCGCTCCAGCCAGAGGTTGCGGCGCAGGCCCGTGCCGTCGTCGGCGATCGGCTCATTCACCACATCCCACGACGGCAACCTGCCGCGGTAGTGGCCCACCACGGTGCGGATGTAGGTCGCCAGGGCCTTGTCCAGATCCGCGGCCGGAAGGGCCTTGACCCAGGCGGGCAGTTGCTCGTGCCACACCAGGGTGTGGCCCCGCATCACCAGCCCGTGCTCGCGGGCGAAGGCCAGCAGCCGGTCCGGGGCGCTGAAATCAAAGCGCCCGGGCGCCGCTTCCACCCCGTCCCACTTCAGCTCCGATTCGGGCACGATCAGGCCGCTCTGGCTGGTCACCAGGCGTTGCAGGTCGGGGTTCTGCAGCTGCGCGTTCGTGACGGCGGTGCCCCAGCGCAGGCCGCGCGCCGCCGCCAGGCCCTGCAGGGTCTTCGGCGCGCCCGGCGGTGGCAGAGCCCGCGCCACGCTCCAGCCCAGGGCCCCGACGACGGCCAGAAGAATCAGTTGCCGTCGTCGCATGGCCCCGCTGCAGACGTGCCATCCCACTCTGGCCGCAGCCGCCGGCGGGGACGCCGGAAGAGCGGAAACCATTCAGACCGGATTGGTTCCCAGCAGCGCCCGCAGACCCTCCTCATCCAGCACGCTCACCCCCAGGGACTGGGCTTTGGTGAGCTTGCTGCCGGCCTCCTCGCCCGCCACCACATGGCTGGTCTTTCGGCTCACCGAGCCGCTCACCTTGCCCCCGGCGGCCTCGATCAGGGCCTGGGCGGCGGCGCGGCTCAGGGAGGGGAGGGTGCCGGTGAGCACGAAAGTCAGCCCCGCCAGGGGCGTCGCCGCTGGCGGCCCCCCATCGCCGCTCCCATCCGGCTCCGGGGGGGCGGCCAGGGAGAAGCCCAGCGCCCCGAGCTGCTCCAGCAGCGCCCGGTTGGCCGGCGTGGCGAACCACTGCCGCAGGGACTGGGCGATCTCAGGGCCGATGCCGAAGACCGCCGTGAGCGGATCCGCTGCCGCGCCGCTGTCATCGGCAGCCAACGCGGCGGCCTCCAGCTCGGCCGCGCTGGGGAAGGCCTTGGCCAGGGCCTTGGCATTCACCTCCCCCACGTGGTGGATGCCGAGGCCATAGAGCTGCCGGTGCCAGGGCTGCTGCTTCGAGGCCTCCAGGGCGGCCACCAACTTGGCGGCCGAGGTGTCCCCCATGCGCTCCAGGCTGGCCAGCAGGGCGGCATCCAGGCCGTAGAGGTCGGGGATCGACGCCACCAGGCCCCGGTCCACCAGTTGCTCGATCAGCTTGGTCCCCAGGCCGTCCACATCGAGGGCGCCTTTGCTCACCCAGTGGCGCAGGGAGCCCCGCAGGATGGCGGGGCAGCCGTTGTTGACGCAGCGGGTGGCGGCCTCCCCCTCTTCCCGCACCAGCACCGAGCTGCACTCCGGGCAGGTGGGCGGCAGCTCCAGCCGCCTGGCCCCCGCGGGCCGCAGCTCGACCAGCACCCGCACCACTTCGGGGATGATCTCGCCGGCCTTGCGCACCACGATCGTGTCGCCGGCGCAGAGATCCAGTTCCGCCAGGCGGTCGGCGTTGTGGAGGGTGGCGCGGCTCACCGTGGTGCCGGCCAGGGGCACCGGTTCGAACTCCGCCACCGGGGTGACCACCCCCGTGCGGCCCACCTGGCAGGTCAGGCGCAACAGCCGGCTGGGGGCCTCCTCGGCGGCGTACTTGAGGGCGATCGCCCAGCGGGGGGCCTTCTGGGTGAAGCCCGCCTCCTCCTGCAGGCGCAGGTCGTCGAGTTTCACCACCACCCCATCGGTGGCGTAGGGCAGGCCACGGCGCTCCTGCTCCCAGTGGTCGCAGAACGCCTTCACCGCCGCCAGGTCGGGGCAGAGGGCGCAGTCGGGATTGACGCGGAACCCGGCCGCCTTCAGCCAGCCAAGGGCCTGCCACTGGCTGCGGGGCCCGCCCTGCCAGTCTTCCGGGAGGTGCAGGGTGTAGGCGAAGAACGACAGCCCGCGGGAGGCCACCACCTTCGGATCCAGCTGCCGCAGGGTGCCGGCACAGGCGTTGCGCGGGTTGGCGAAGGGGGACTCGCCCCGTTCGGCGCGCTCGGCGTTGATGGTGGCGAAGGTGGCGTCGGGGATGAAGGCCTCACCGCGCACCTCCACCCAGGCCGGCGGCTGCTCCAGGTTGAGCCGCAGGGGCACGCTGCGGATCGTGCGCACGTTGGCGGTGATCTCCTCGCCCCGCTCCCCGTCCCCCCGGGTGGCGGCCCGCACCAGCACCCCCTGCTCGTAGCTCAGGGCCAGGGCGTTGCCGTCGATCTTGAGCTCGCCCACCAGCGGCAGGGCCGGCGTCGGGGCGCCCTCCTGGGGTTCCCTGTCGAGCACCTTCAGCAGGCGGCCGTACCAGACGTCGAGATCCCCAAGGGAAAAGGCGTTATCGAGGCTCAGCAGGGGAACCCGGTGGGCCACGCTGGTGAAGCCTTCGGCCGGGGCGCCGCCCACGCGGCGGGTGGGGCTGTCGGGCTGGATCAGCGCCGGATCGGCCTGCTCGAGCGCCACCAGCTCCCGGTAAAGCCGGTCGTAGACCGGATCCTCCATGACCGGAGCATCGAGAACGTAGTAGGCATGGGCGGCGCGGTTGAGCAGGCGCCGCAGTTCTTCTGCCCGGGCTTGGGCCACGGCTCAGGCGGCCGCCAGCTTGGTGATGCGATCCACCCGCCAGGCCTCCTCCACCTTGACGAAGGTGAAGTCGAGGGGCAGTTCCTCCTTGCCATCGCTCTTGAGCTTGACCGTCAGGATCACCTGTCCCTCCTGCAGCCGCGGGCGGCCGGACTTGAGGTTGCGGTACTTGTTCAGCTGCAGCCCGGCCAGGAAGCGGATGAACTGCTGGCGGTTGACGTGGGAGCGGTAGTTGCGGGTGGTGAGCAGATAGGCCCCGTCCACCTGGCCGGAGGCCACCTGGGTGAAGAACTGCTTGAGCAGCGGATTGATGCCCCGGGCGCTGAGCACCAGCCGGACCGCCGAGATGGTCCAGTACAGAAGCAAGCCGCCGGCTCCAGCCAGCAGGAGCTTGGTGCCGATGTCGCGGGCCAGTCCCCAGTCCATGGTGATCCCATCCGTTCGCAGCGTTGCAGAGTCTGACGGACGACCCCACCAGAATGGGCCGATGCCCCTGGAACCGCTGCTGCCCCTGTTCCACCGGCTCAATCGCGAGCACTTCGACGGCCAGCTCACGTGCGACGACCGGCCGCTGGTGGACGTGCGCTGGAGCGACGGCCGCCTCACCCGCACCGCCGGCTTCTACCGGCGCGGGCGTCTGGCCGACGGGCGTGACCTCTGCGAGATCGTCCTGTCCCGGCCCCTGCTGGAGCCGTTGCCCCGGCAGGCCACCCTGGGCACCCTCTGCCACGAAATGATCCACGCCTGGGTGGACCGGGTGCTGGTGGTGCGGGAGGTGCACGGCCCCCACTTCCGGGCCCGGATGGCGGCGATCAACCAGGTCCAGGACGCTTTTGTGGTGAGCCTGCGGCACCGCTACCCCCTGCCGGTGGTCGCCAGCCGCTGGATCGCCCGCTGTCCGAGCTGCGGCAGCCGGACGCCCTACCAGCGCCGCCGCCAGGGCCTGGCCTGCCGCCACTGCTGCGAGCGCCTCCATGGCGGCCGCTGGGATGCGAGCTGTCTGCTGGTGTTCGAGCCCAACACCGCCTAGGTTCGCCGCAGGTGTTGGGGCCGATGGCGACGTTTCTGTGGACCCTGGAATGGGGCGGCTTCACCATTGCCCTGGTGGGGATGGGCCGGGAGCACTGGCTCTCCGGTCGGCGTCGTTAAACTTTTCCGATGCCTACGACGGATCAGGGCTACGGCCGCGAACGGGAATCCAGAGAACGTGATCCCCGAGACCGTGAGTCACGTGATCGAGACCTGTCCCGGCGGCCAAGGGGCGGCAGCGACCCGCTGGATCAACGGGTCGACCGCTGGGTGACGGCTGGGCGCCAGTTCGTCGAGGGGGTGGCGGGCTCGCGCCCCGGCGGCCGTCCGGCGCCTCGGGGCGCCGACCGCCGCCCCCCGCTGCGGCCCCGCATGGACGAGCTCGGCCGCTGGGTGGAGGGGCGCCTCGACTGGCTGCTTGATGACGGGGACGACTGGCGCGAACCGTGGCAGGAGTCCGAACGCAACCAGCCGGAGCCATCGCCGCCTCCGCAGCAGCAGCCCGCCGCTCCGGGTCGTCCACGCCGCCAGGAGCTGGAGGCGGTCTCCCGTCGCGGCCGGCCAGGACCCTCCCTGTCCCAGCCGCCGGCTCCGGAACCCCGTCTGAACACGGGCACCGCCACCACCACCGACGACGACGGCGACTGGCCCGATGACGCCAGCTTCACCCTGCCGAGGTGGCAACGTTCCCAGGGCGGCGAGCGTTCCGCCCCGCCGGAAGCGGTGGCCAACCCACCGGCCGACGGCCGACCCCTGCCGCGTTCCAGCCGTCGGCGTCCCTGAACCGTCGACACCACCATTTCGGGCCGAAGTGGGTTAGGAATACCCCTGTCATCGAAAGCATGTCGGCCATGAGCAGCCTGGTGGTCGTTGGGTTTCCGTCCGTGGCCGAAGCCGACCAGGTCCGGCGCCAGCTGGTGGAGATCCAGAAGGAGGAATTGATCGCCCTGGAAGATGCCGTGGTGGTGGAGGCGGAGCCGGACGGCAAGGTGCGCCTGCACCAGTCGCTCAATCTCACCAAAGCCGGAGCCCTCGGCGGTGGCTTCTGGGGAACCCTGGTGGGTCTGCTGTTCCTCAATCCCCTGCTCGGGGCCGCCGTGGGCGCCGGTCTGGGGGCCGCTTCAGGATCCCTGTCGGATCTGGGCATCAATGACGGCTTCATGCGCGAGGTGGGAGAAACCCTCCCCCCCGGCAGTGCGGCCCTCTGCCTGCTGCTGCGTGATGCCACCCCCGACCGGCTGATCGAGCGCCTCAGGGTTCACGCCCCCCACGCCAAGCTGCTGCGTACCAACCTCAGCACGACCGACGAGGACCGGCTGCGCCAGATGCTCGAGCAGGCGAGCAAGCAGGCCCAGGGACTGCGGTTGTCCTGAGCTTCGGGTTGACCCGGAAGCTGCAGCCCCGTTGACGCAATTCCCTGTTGACCGGCTTCACCAGGTCGCTGGGAACGTCATCGGCCATTTCCTCCGCCGAAATGCTGATCGACGGCGAGCCGTTCTGCAGGGCACTGAGCAGGTCGGCCCAGAGACTGACCATGGTGCGCTGGGCCTGGGGCACCAGGCCCAGCCGTTCCAGGTGGGGGGCACATCCTTGATGCAGCCAGAGACTGGAGTGGTGATGGCCGGGCTGGGGGCGCATGGCCAGGCCGGCCGCCAGGGCTTCGGGGGTGGGTTCGCCACTGCTGCGGCGCAGTCCTGAGGCCACCAGCAGTTTCCCGGTGTGGACGGCGGAGACGCCGTAGCGGCGGCCCAGTTCGGTGAGGGTGAGCCAGTCCCCTCCCGGCGGGGTCTGGTTGCTATGGCGGATGGACATGGAGGCGGAATCGAGTAACCGAATCCTGGCCAATGACCCTGCAGCGTCAATTCGTCAACAGGAAACCGCCACATGGTGTTACCGAATTGATGAGACTTTACGAACAATTCAGGTTTCGGCCGGGCCCAGCCAGCGCTCCAGCGCCGGGGAAAACACCTCCCGGATCACCGTGAGCTCCCTCCCCTGCCGAAAGAAGCGGTAGTGGCGGCTCCAGAAGGGGCCATCGCGGCCGAAGCGTTCCGCCAGCCAGGGTTCCTGCACCTGGCCCAAGCCATCCACCTCCCGGTAAAGCTCCGCCCGTCCGGCCGAGAGGCTGCGCCAGATCGGCAGACGGCGATCCTGCAGATGGGCCTCCGCCTCGGCCTGGTTCCACCAGCTCTCCGCCCAGCCCAGGGCCTGCGTACCGCAGGTGAGCCACACCTGCCGCCGCAGCAGGGGCGCCGCCAGGTGGGCCACTTCCGCAGGAGCTCCGGGGGCCAGCTCCGGTTCGGCCGCCATGGCGATCAGTTCCACCTCCACCGCCAGTCCGGTGAGCAGCTGCAGGTGCCGGGTCGGGCTCCCGTCTCCGAGCAGCAGCAGCTTCCAGGGTCCGGTGAGCTCCCGGCCGGCCGGGAGCTCCTGGCGTTCGCCGGCGCTGGCCTGCCACAGAAAGCCGGGAGAGGGCCACAGGCCGCCGGAGTGCATGGTCATGGCGGGTGGGGCTTGGGTCTGTAGCCGTTCGGGTCAGTAGCCGTTGCTGATCGAGATGCGCCGCACTTCGCCGCCCCGCTCGATCAGGGCGGCATCGCCATCGGCGGAGCGAAGGCGCCAGCCGCTGCCCCCGATCGCTTCGCCGGCGTTGACGCTGGTGGAACTTCCCCCCATCTGGAAGATCGCCGAGGCAGGTCGTCCCGCCGAGCCCACGACACCCACCAGCTCCGGCACGGCCCCGCCACCGCCGACCGGAGCGGCACTGCGCTCTGCATAGCCACCACCGCCGCTGGCGGGGGGGGCGGCGGCGGCCAGCTTCGGGCTCACCGGCACCCGCAGGACCGGGGCCCTCGCCCCCTCCTGCTGGGGCAGCTGGGACAGCTGCTCGATCCAGGGTTCTTCCGGGGGTGGCGGCAGCTGGTCGCCTGAGAGGGGCAGCATGGGCTGCCCACTGCTCGACAGGTTGGTGCCTCCCACGGCCCCGAGCGGGGCCGGATTGGCCGGCCCGAGGCTGCGCAACCGTTCCACCAGCAAGAGGCTGCGCTCCTGGGTGAGGGCCTGCTGCATGCGACTGGAGTGGGTCAGATACAGCACCGAGCTGGCGACGCTGATCATGCAGACCCCGCCCATCGCCGTCAGCAGCAGGGTGTGGCGGTCGGGCCGGTTCGGGGCGGGGGCCGCTGAAGGGGATGGCGTGGCCGGTCGGCCCCGCAGCCGCCGGATGGGGGTGGCCACCGGCAGTGGTGGTGGTGGCTCGGCCTGGGCCGCCACGTCGAGATCGATGGTGGCCTCAGGGTCGAAGACCCGGTTCATCATCTGCTCGGCCTTCAGCTCCCAGTAGGCACGGGAGGTGGGAATGCCGCGCAGGGGACGCCGAGGGGAGGGGCTCACGTGCAGTCCTCGGCGAAGGCGTGCGTCACTGTAACGATGGTTCAGCGGTCTGACGAGGGCCCTGGGGCTCCCGCCGCCGTTCCAGTTCCAGCCAGAGCAGCAGGGCGTTGACATCGGCGGGACTGACCCCGGGAATCCGGGAGGCCTGCCCGAGGCTGCGGGGCTGGATGGCCGTCAGCTTCTCGCGGGCCTCCGCCGAGAGGGTGCGGATGCCGGTGTAATCGATGCCGACAGGGATCGCCCGCCCCAGCTGGCGCCGGACCCGCTCGATCTGCTGTTCCTGGCGGGCCAGGTAGCCGCTGTACTTGATGTCGATCTCGGCGCCATCGCGCACGTCGGTCGGCAGATCCGGGTCACAGAGCCCCAGCCGCACCAGGTCCTCGCCATGCAGGCCCGGCCGGCGCAGCAGGTCGGCCAGGGTGATGGAGCCGTTGATGCCGGCGCCGGTGGTGGCGGCCACGGAACCGGCGGCCGGATCGGAGGCCTTGAGCCGCACCGTCTCCAGGCGTCGCTTCTCGGCATCGATGCCGGCCTGTTTCTGTTCGAACAGGCGCCAGCGCCGTTCGTCGATCAGGCCAAGCTGGTGGCCGAGGGGGGTGAGGCGGCGATCGGCGTTGTCACCGCGCAGCACCAGCCGGTATTCACTGCGGCTGGTCAGCACCCGGTAGGGCTCCTTGAGGTCCTGGGTCACCAGGTCGTCCACCAGGGTGCCGATGTAGCTCCCCTCCCGGGGGAAATGCACGGGGTCCTGGCCCCCCAGCAGCCGGGCGGCGTTCAGCCCGGCCACCAGCCCCTGGGCGGCGGCCTCCTCGTAGCCGGTGGTGCCGTTGAGCTGGCCGGCCGAGAACAGGCCCCGCACCCGCTTGGTCTCCAGGGAGGGCTCCAGCTGGGTGGCCGGCAGGATGTCGTAGTCGACGGCGTAGGCGGGGCGCAGCATCACGCAGGCCTCCAGCCCGGGCAGGGTGCGCAGCAGGGCCAGCTGCAGGGATTCAGGCAGGCCGGTGGAGAAGCCCTGGACATACAGCTCGGGCGTGTCGCGTCCTTCCGGCTCCAGGAAGATCTGGTGGCTGTCTTTGCCGGCGAAGCGCACGATCTTGTCCTCGATCGAGGGGCAGTAGCGGGGCCCCTTGCTGTCGATGAAGCCCCCGTAGATGGGGGTGAGGTGCAGGTTGTCGCGGATCAGCTGATGGGTGGCCGCCGTGGTGCGGGTGATATGGCAAGCCATCTGCTCGCCGCTCACACGGGCGGTGGGATCGAAGCTGAAGAAGCGATCGGCCGCGTCGCTGGGTTGCTCCTCGAGGCGGTCGAGGGCCACGCTGCGCCGGTCGACGCGGGCGGGGGTGCCGGTCTTGAGCCGGTCGGTGCGGAAGCCGAGCTCCTGCAGGGCCTCGGTGAGACCTTCGGCCGGCTGTTCACCGGCCCGGCCCGCCGCCATCGAGCGGTTGCCCACCCAGATGCGGCCGCCCAGGAAGGTGCCGGTGGTGAGAATCACGGCCCCGGCGCCGTAGACGCTGCCGAAGTAGGTGCGCACGCCGATCACCCGGGCCGGAGGGCCGCTCGCATCGCCGGGATCCCCTTCCACCTCCAGCCCGGTCACCATGGCTTCGCGCAGGGCGAGGTTGGGGGTGTGCTGCAGCAGCTGCAGCATCTGGCGGGCGTACTGGCGTTTGTCGGTCTGGGCCCGCAGGGCCCAGACGGCGGGGCCGCGGCTGGCATTGAGCAGCCGTTTCTGCAGGGCGGTGGCATCCGCCAGCCGGCCGATCACCCCCCCGAGGGCATCCACCTCGTGCACCAACTGGCTTTTGGCTGGACCGCCCACG